>NZ_JACDXU010000013.1 GCF_020539485.1 Fulverythrobacter ferritrahens | reverse complement strand
CCCCCCCCCCCCCCCCCCCCCCCCCCCCCCCCCCCCCCCCCCCCCCCCCCCCCCCCCCCCCCCCCCCCCCCCCCCCCCCCCCCCCCCCCCCCCCCCCCCCCCCCCCCCCCCCCCCCCCCCCCCCCCCCCCTTCCCCGCCATGCAACTCAGGGCCGAGCAGACAAGTTTGCCGCGATACTTCGCCTGCCATTCGCATATCAAACAACGCGCAACAGCACCGCTCGCCAGAGCGGGCGCCTGACAGCACCGGCCCGGTCCCGTCCGTTCTCGGTTGTTCTATCCCCCGGCGTCAGTCCGCATTCGCCAGCGGAGGGATCGGTGTGTCTGCGCCCCGCGAACGCCGGGATCGCTGGGCATCCCCTGCTGGATGAAGATGTAGAGGGTTTCACGCGGAGACGCGGAGGCGCGGAGGCGCGGAGAGGGTGCGGCTGGGCCCGTTCCCTCCGCGCCTCCGCGTCTCCGCGTGAGT
>NZ_JACDXU010000012.1 GCF_020539485.1 Fulverythrobacter ferritrahens | reverse complement strand
CCGATATCGGAGGAGCGGTTTCAGCAGATGATCCCGAAGCATCCGGGCTATCTGGGTGCTTTGGCGCCGGAGAATCTGAAGAAGGAGCGGCCTGCCCCTCCCTTCGATCTGACGGGAACGTGGTTCGTGGATCTGCGCGAAGGGTTCAGCAAGTTCATGTTCGGCCCGCCCTATCCCGGTTTCCACGAGGAAGGGCGCAAGGCGCAGGAAGAGGCCAAGGCCGCTGCCGCGCGGGGCGAGACTTATCGCGATGCCATCGGCCAGTGCTACCCGCCGGGCATGCCGATGATCATGACGCGCGTGTGGCCTCATGCCTTCATCCAGCTGCCCACGGCGGTCTACATGATCAGCGGCTTCAACAATGCGGTGCGCATGATCTATCTGGACGGCCGCGACTTCTCCGATCCCGATCTGGTGGTGCCTTCCTACAATGGCGAGAGCATCGGCCAGTGGGAGGGCGACACGCTGGTGGTGCACACGAAATATTTCGAGACCGACAACCACTGGATCGACAGTGGCCTGCCGATCTCGGACGATTTCGAGATGTTCGAGCGCATCCGCCTGGTGGAGGGCGGCACGGTGATGGAGGTGGAATATACCCTGATCGATCCGCAGAACTGGGACGGCGAGTGGAAGAACACCAAGCGCTATGTCCGGGCGGATTACACCGACATCAACGAGAGCCACTGCATCCTGCAATATAACGAACATTTGCCCGGCACGAACCTGGGCAAGGCGACGGCTGACGAGCGCGGCGAGAGCGCCATCGAGGAGGTTACCGGTGAATAAGAGGATCACTTGCGCCATGGCCGCCCTGGCCATGGGGGCCCTGGGCGCCATGATGGCGGTATCCGCCCCGGCGCTGGCGCATCACAGCTTCGCGATGTTCGACCAGAAGAAGGTGATGACCCTGCAGGGCACCGTCACCGAATTCCAGTGGACCAATCCGCATGCCTTCATCGAGATCGACGTGCCCACCAATGGCAAGATCGTCCATTGGAGCATCGAGCTGAACAGCCCCAACAACCTCAAGCGCCAGGGCTGGAGCCGCGCTTCGCTCAAGACCGGAGACAAGATCTCCCTGCGCATGAACCCCTTGCGCGACGGCAAGAAGGGCGGCCTCTTCCTCGACCTCAAAAAGGCCGATGGAAAAGTGCTCGATTCAGGACTGCC
>NZ_JACDXU010000011.1 GCF_020539485.1 Fulverythrobacter ferritrahens | reverse complement strand
GATGAAGTTCGAACGTTTGAACCCGATGACGGGAGAGGTTGCCTCCAGCGCGGAGGCGATGAAGGCATCGGATATTCCGGCGATTGCGGCGAAGGCGCAGGAGGGTTTTGCGGCCTGGTCGCAGATGGGCCCGAATGCGCGCCGCGCGGTGCTGATGAAGGCGGCTTCTGCGCTTGAGGCGAAGAAGGACGATTTCGTTGCCGCGATGATGGGCGAGATCGGCGCGACCGCCGGCTGGGCCATGTTCAATCTCGGCCTTGCCGCCTCCATGGTGCGCGAAGCGGCGGCGCTCACCACCCAGATCAATGGCGAGGTTATCCCGTCGGACAAGCCGGGCTGCCTGGCCATGGCCCTGCGCGAGCCGGTGGGCGTGCTCCTGGGCATTGCCCCGTGGAATGCGCCGATCATCCTTGGCGTGCGCGCCATCGCGGTGCCGCTGGCCTGCGGCAATGCGGTGATCCTCAAGGCCAGCGAGAGCTGCCCGCGCACCCATGCGCTGATCATCGAGGCCTTTGCCGAGGCAGGCTTCCCCGAAGGCGTGGTCAATGTTGTCACCAATGCGCCGGCCGATGCGGGCGAAGTGGTCGGCGCGCTGATCGATGCGCCGCAAGTGAAGCGCATCAACTTCACCGGTTCCACCACGGTGGGCCGGATCATCGCGAAGCGCGCGGCCGAGCATCTCAAGCCGGTGCTGCTCGAACTGGGCGGCAAGGCACCGATGATCGTGCTGGAAGATGCGGACCTTGACGAGGCCGTGAAGGCAGCCGCCTTCGGCGCCTATATGAACCAGGGCCAGATCTGCATGTCGACCGAGCGGATCATCGTGGTCGATGCCGTGGCCGACGAGTTTGCGGCAAAGTTCAAGGCCAAGGTCGCCTCCATGGCCGTGGGCGATCCGCGCGAGGGCAATACGCCGCTGGGCGCGGTGGTGGACCGCAAGACGGTGGATCACTGCTATGCGCTGATCGAGGATGCCGTGGCCAAGGGCGCCGAACTGCTGACCGGCGGCGAGACGACCCAGAACGTGCTGATGCCTGCCCATCTGGTGGACAAGGTGACACAGGACATGAAGCTGTTCCGCGACGAGAGCTTCGGCCCGGTGGTGGGCATTGCCCGCGCACGCGACGAGGCCCATGCGATCGAACTGGCGAACGATACCGAATATGGCCTGTCGGCCTCGGTCTTCACCCGCGATACTGCGCGCGGCCTCAAGGTGGCGCGCCAGATCCAGTCGGGCATCTGCCACGTCAACGGCCCCACCGTGCATGACGAGGCCCAGATGCCCTTCGGCGGCATGAAGTCCTCCGGCTATGGCCGCTTCGGCGGAAAGGCCGGCATCGACGCCTTCACCGAACTGCGCTGGATCACCATCGAAACTCAGCCGGGGCACTACCCCATTTGA
>NZ_JACDXU010000010.1 GCF_020539485.1 Fulverythrobacter ferritrahens | reverse complement strand
TGCAAAAAAGGTGTTGCTCGAATCGGGGAGTGTATCTAGAGGGCTGTTCACCGGACGGGGCGCCACTGAGGCGGTTCGGACGGTCGCCAACAGAGACGGACAACAGTTCCTCGGATTAGAGTTCGGGGAGCGATGGTTGTCCGCCTATTATGTTCGGTGGTTCTTTGACATTGTTGATTTTAGATGAAGGGACATGTGGGCGACGGCGCTCGGTCCGGGGGTTTTAAGGCTCCGGATACCGATTAACAAGCCGATTGCCACTTCCGTCACGGACACCACGTTTGTGACTGGATGAGCATGTCCTTCGTATCCATTACGTTTGACAGTGCAGGTATCGGCTCCTTGAAGCTCGGTGCTTTCGGCTAGCGATCTTTTGATCGTGCTGGGAGTGTCGTGACACAAACTTGAGAGTTTGATCCTGGCTCAGAACGAACGCTGGCGGCATGCCTAACACATGCAAGTCGAACGAACCCTTCGGGGTTAGTGGCGCACGGGTGCGTAACGCGTGGGAACCTGCCCTTAGGTTCGGAATAACTCAGAGAAATTTGAGCTAATACCGGATGATGTCGAAAGACCAAAGATTTATCGCCTTTGGATGGGCCCGCGTAGGATTAGCTAGTTGGTGGGGTAAAGGCCTACCAAGGCGACGATCCTTAGCTGGTCTGAGAGGATGATCAGCCACACTGGGACTGAGACACGGCCCAGACTCCTACGGGAGGCAGCAGTGGGGAATATTGGACAATGGGCGAAAGCCTGATCCAGCAATGCCGCGTGAGTGATGAAGGCCTTAGGGTTGTAAAGCTCTTTTACCAGGGATGATAATGACAGTACCTGGAGAATAAGCTCCGGCTAACTCCGTGCCAGCAGCCGCGGTAATACGGAGGGAGCTAGCGTTGTTCGGAATTACTGGGCGTAAAGCGCGCGTAGGCGGCTCAGCAAGTCAGGGGTGAAATCCCGGGGCTCAACCCCGGAACTGCCTTTGAAACTGCTAGGCTAGAATCCTGGAGAGGCGAGTGGAATTCCGAGTGTAGAGGTGAAATTCGTAGATATTCGGAAGAACACCAGTGGCGAAGGCGACTCGCTGGACAGGTATTGACGCTGAGGTGCGAAAGCGTGGGGAGCAAACAGGATTAGATACCCTGGTAGTCCACGCCGTAAACGATGATAACTAGCTGTCCGGGCTCATGGAGCTTGGGTGGCGCAGCTAACGCATTAAGTTATCCGCCTGGGGAGTACGGTCGCAAGATTAAAACTCAAAGGAATTGACGGGGGCCTGCACAAGCGGTGGAGCATGTGGTTTAATTCGAAGCAACGCGCAGAACCTTACCAGCGTTTGACATCCTCATCGCGATTTCCAGAGATGGATTTCTTCAGTTCGGCTGGATGAGTGACAGGTGCTGCATGGCTGTCGTCAGCTCGTGTCGTGAGATGTTGGGTTAAGTCCCGCAACGAGCGCAACCCTCGTCCTTAGTTGCCATCATTCAGTTGGGCACTCTAAGGAAACTGCCGGTGATAAGCCGGAGGAAGGTGGGGATGACGTCAAGTCCTCATGGCCCTTACACGCTGGGCTACACACGTGCTACAATGGCGATGACAGTGAGCAGCTAGACCGCGAGGTCGTGCTAATCTCTAAAAGTCGTCTCAGTTCGGATTGTTCTCTGCAACTCGAGAGCATGAAGGCGGAATCGCTAGTAATCGCGGATCAGCATGCCGCGGTGAATACGTTCCCAGGCCTTGTACACACCGCCCGTCACACCATGGGAGTTGGTTTCACCCGAAGGCAGTGCGCTAACCGCAAGGAGGCAGCTGACCACGGTGGGATCAGCGACTGGGGTGAAGTCGTAACAAGGTAGCCGTAGGGGAACCTGCGGCTGGATCACCTCCTTTCTAAGGATACATACGAAAGCGCCGGGCCTTGAGCCTGGAAGAGCTTCGCATGTTCCAAAGAACATTGCCGTCGTCCTCATGTCCCTTCATCCTGGAGATCAACACAGCATAATGCTGTGTTGCGCCTGAGCTGGCTCACGCCGCCTGCGGCCTTTTAGGCCAGACAGGCAGAGAATGGGCCGGTAGCTCAGGTGGTTAGAGCGCACGCCTGATAAGCGTGAGGTCGTAGGTTCAACTCCTACTCGGCCCACCATTCTCGAATGTACCGTTTTCGAAGTTTGGCAGGGGGCCTTAGCTCAGCTGGGAGAGCACCTGCTTTGCAAGCAGGGGGTCATCGGTTCGATCCCGATAGGCTCCACCAGACTTTGTTGGCCGCGATGATACGCGGCAGACGGAAGAGAATTACTCCAGAGATGAAGACACGAATTTGCAGCTTCGGCTGCAATTGCGGGATTTGCCCGCTTCTTTGACATTGTGAATGGGTTTTTAATCGATGCCGTGGTGCATTGGTGCGATCGACGTGGTCGTATTGGTGCAGCACAAAGATCAATCAAATTGATTATCTGGCTGAGATATTCCTCCGCACCTGAAAACAACGCGGGCTTTATGCAGGCCTGTCGTTGATGGTGTGGATTCTCAAGCGTGAGGTAAGAGCATTTGGTGGATGCCTTGGCATGTACAGGCGAAGAAGGACGTGGCACGCTGCGATAAGCGTCGGGGAGTTGTGAGCAAACTTTGATCCGGCGATTTCCGAATGGGGAAACCCACCTTCACCATTTCTCTCATACTGTGAGCGATCACGGGGTGAGTGAGGTGGATAAGGTATCACCAGACTGAATATATAGGTTTGGTGAAGCGAACCCGGGGAACTGAAACATCTCAGTACCTGGAGGAAAAGACATCAACAGAGATTCCCGTAGTAGTGGCGAGCGAACCGGGACCAGGCCAGTGCTTCTCATTCAACTAGCAGAACACTTTGGAAAGAGTGGCCATAGCGGGTGACAGCCCCGTATGCGAAAGTGATGTGAGAAGACTCGAGTAGGGCGGGACACGTGAAATCCTGTCTGAACATGGGGGGACCACCCTCCAAGCCTAAATACTCGTACATGACCGATAGCGAACACAGTACCGTGAGGGAAAGGTGAAAAGCACCCCGATTAGGGGAGTGAAACAGTACCTGAAACCGAATGCTTACAAGCAGTTGGAGCCTCTTTAGGGGGTGACAGCGTACCTCTTGCATAATGGGTCAGTGACTTAATTTATCATGCGAGCTTAAGCCGTTAGGTGTAGGCGCAGCGAAAGCGAGTCTGAATAGGGCGACTGAGTATGATGAATTAGACCCGAAACCCGGTGATCTAGGCATGACCAGGTTGAAGGTGCGGTAACACGCACTGGAGGACCGAACCGTTGCATGTTGAAAAATGCTCGGATGAGTTGTGTTTAGGGGTGAAAGGCCAATCAAACCGGGAAATAGCTGGTTCTCCGCGAAATCTATTGAGGTAGAGCGTCGGATATTTGCCGATGGGGGTAGAGCACTGGATGGGCTAGGGCGGCGCGAGCTGTACCAAACCTAACCAAACTCCGAATACCATCGAGTCTAGTCCGGCAGACAGACGGCGGGTGCTAAGGTCCGTCGTCAAAAGGGAAACAGCCCTAACCTACAGCTAAGGTCCCCAAGTCATCACTAAGTGGGAAAGCATGTGGGAATCCCAAAACAACCAGGAGGTTGGCTTAGAAGCAGCCATCCTTTAAAGAAAGCGTAACAGCTCACTGGTCTAAATAAGGGTTCCTGCGGCGAAGATGTATCGGGGCTAAAGTGATGCACCGAAGCTTAGGGTTCAGTCTTTGACTGAGCGGTAGCGGAGCGTTCCGTAAGCGAGTGAAGCGATCTGGTAATGGGTCGTGGACGTATCGGAAGTGCGAATGCTGACATGAGTAGCGATAAAGAGGGTGAGATGCCCTCTCGCCGAAAGACCAAGGGTTCCTGCGCAACGCTAATCGGCGCAGGGTAAGCCGGCCCCTAAGACGAGCCCGAAGGGGGTAGTCGATGGGAACCACGTTAATATTCGTGGGCCTGGTGGTGTGTGACGGATCGCGGAAGTAGTTCGACCTTATTGGATTGGTCGGGCTGTCAAGTGGTTCCAGGAAATAGCCCCACCGTATAGACCGTACCCGAAACCGACACAGGTGGTCAGGTAGAGTATACCAAGGCGCTTGAGAGAAGTATCCTGAAGGAACTCGGCAAATTGCCTCCGTACCTTCGGAAGATGGAGGCCCCATTTATGCGCAAGCATTTGTGGGGGGCACAGGCCAGGGGGTAGCGACTGTTTAGCAAAAACACAGGACTCTGCTAAGTCGGCTTCAAGACGACGTATAGGGTCTGACGCCTGCCCGGTGCTCGAAGGTTAAGAGGAGGAGTGCAAGCTCCGAATTGAAGCCCGAGTAAACGGCGGCCGTAACTATAACGGTCCTAAGGTAGCGAAATTCCTTGTCGGGTAAGTTCCGACCTGCACGAATGGCGTAACGACTTCCCCACTGTCTCCAGGATATGCTCAGCGAAATTGAATTCTCCGTGAAGATGCGGAGTACCCGCGGTTAGACGGAAAGACCCCGTGCACCTTTACTGCAGCTTCAGAGTGGCATTAGGAAAGAACTGTGTAGCATAGGTGGGAGGCTTTGAAGCACCGGCGCCAGCTGGTGTGGAGCCATAGGTGAAATACCACCCTGTTGTTTTTTGATGTCTAACCCAGAACCGTTATCCGGTTCGGGGACCCTCTGTGGCGGGTAGTTTGACTGGGGCGGTCGCCTCCTAAAGAGTAACGGAGGCGCGCGATGGTAGGCTCAGGACGGTTGGAAACCGTCTGACAGAGTGCAATGGCATAAGCCTGCCTGACTGCGAGACTGACGAGTCGAGCAGAGACGAAAGTCGGTCATAGTGATCCGGTGGTCCCTCGTGGAAGGGCCATCGCTCAACGGATAAAAGGTACGCCGGGGATAACAGGCTGATGATTCCCAAGAGCTCATATCGACGGAATCGTTTGGCACCTCGATGTCGGCTCATCACATCCTGGGGCTGGAGCAGGTCCCAAGGGTTTGGCTGTTCGCCAATTAAAGTGGTACGTGAGCTGGGTTCAGAACGTCGCGAGACAGTTTGGTCCCTATCTGCCGTGGGCGTCGATACTTGAGAGGAGTTGCCCCTAGTACGAGAGGACCGGGGTGAACATGCCTCTGGTGTACCTGTCGTTCCGCCAGGAGCGCAGCAGGGTAGCTATGCATGGACGGGATAACCGCTGAAAGCATCTAAGCGGGAAGCCTCCCTCAAGATTAGGTATCTTCGAGTCGTGATAGACCATCACGTTGATAGGCCGGGTGTGGAAGCGCAGTAATGTGTGGAGCTAACCGGTCCTAATAACTCTGTTCATGCTTGATGAATCCCACCATCAATGACAGCCCTGATAAAAGGCCGTCCAGATGGCGGAGGACAATCAGCCAGATACGCTCTTATATGCATCGATTAAAACCGTAACACGCCGGCTTCATTGCTTGGTGACCATAGCGTCTGTGACCCACCCGATCCCATCTCGAACTCGGCCGTGAAACCAGACCGCGCCGATGGTACTAACGCTCAAGCGTTGGAAGAGTAGGTCGTCGCCAGGCATTGCAGCCGACGTGCATACGGAAATAACCCATTCACAAGTCCAAGGGCTGACCCTCAAAGGGCAGCCCTTTTCGCGTTCCGGATCCACACTCAACCGGATACGCGCTTCGGTGACGCGGGGTGGAGCAGTCCGGTAGCTCGTCAGGCTCATAACCTGAAGGTCGCAGGTTCAAATCCTGCCCCCGCAACCAAAACCCTGAAACACCCAAACACAGCCGCTCGGGCA
>NZ_JACDXU010000009.1 GCF_020539485.1 Fulverythrobacter ferritrahens | reverse complement strand
CATCTGCGACCAGGCCGCAAAACCCTCCTGCGCCTTCGCCGCAATCGCCGGAATATCCGATGCCTTCATCGCCTCCGCGCTGGAGGCAACCTCTCCCGTCATCGGGTTCAAACGTTCGAACTTCATCGTGTCCTCTCAACCTCCATATCGATGGCAGCGATCTCTCGCCGCCCAACCTTCATGCGGGGCGTTTGCTTGGTTCTAACCGCCAGCCGTCTAAATGCCAGCACCCAGCCGTTCCGTTTCGACCTCATGGTCGAGATGCCGACCGGCCAGAAAGATCGCCAGCCCGGCGAACCCCGCGGTGACCGCTATGATCAGCATCGAATATCGTATGGCAGTCTCGCCAATGCTGGCCGCGAAATGATCGTTGAGCATTCCCACAACCAGCGGGCCCATCGCCTGGCCGAGCAACCCGGAAAACAGCACGATGGCGGCAATGGCCACTGCCCGCATGCGGCTCGACGCCACTTCCGTCACCAGGGCGAACAGGGGCCCCTGATGTACCAGTGTGAGGAACGAGGAGAGGGCGAAGGCCGTCATCCAAATCCATGACGTATCGGAAAGCAGGAAGATTACTTCCACCGGAGCCAGAACCATACAGGCCAGCGCCGGAAGATTGACGCGCCAGCGCGGAGAGCGCGGCAGCAACCTATCGATGAAAAAGCCGCCTGCCAGCACTCCTACAAAACCGAAGATCCCTTTCAGCGGCCCCACGATGGATGCGATAGACCCCATCGACAGCCCATGAACCCGCTCCAGCAAGGTGGGGGTCCACACACTTGCCGCGAAAACGTTCAACCCCATGAGGGTCGAGGCAATCAGCAGGTAGACATAGGCTGGCGTGCCGAACAGATAACGCATCGTGGCAAGGATGCTCCGCCCGTCACCCCCTCGCTTCGGCTCATTGTCCCGGCTGCCGCGCGCGGGTTCGCGCACCGTAAAATAGAAGACCAGCGCAAGGACGATACCCGGCACCCCGGCGGCCATGAACATCTGCCGCCAGCCATAATGCTCTCCGATCTGGCCCAGCAGCGGGAAGAATACGATGAAGGCCAGGGACGATGCGGTGCCGAAGATCGAAAATGCCAGCGCCCGGCGTTCCTTGCGAAACAGATCGGAAATCATCGAATTGGAAGGCGCCAGCCCGCACGCCTCGCCAGCGCCCATCAGGAAGCGCGCGATACCGAGTTGCACGATATTGCCGACCCATCCGGTCACGAAGGTCATCAGGCTCCAGAAGGCGAAGCCGATCGCGATGATGTTACGCCGGTTCCGGTGGTCTGCGAGCCAGGCGATCGGCACGCCCATCAGCGAATAGAACAGCAGGAAGGCAAAGCCCGAGACGAGGCCCAGCGCCGTATCGGAAACGTGCATTTCCGCCTTGATTGCCGGAAGGGCAAGGCCAAGCAAAGAGCGGTCCAGATAATTGAACGCAGAAATCAGCGTCAGGAAGCCCAGGCTGTAAGAAGCAGGGAAAGACCAGTCTCCGCCCTGCTCTCCTCCCCCTTTTACAGCCGCAGCACGTACCTCTACCGACGTCCGCCCCATTCCTCTCTCCCATTTTCCGGCCAGAGTGAGCGCTTCACTCCAGTCCTGTTCAGGCGTTCCGCCTGGATCAGCAGCACCCGGCCGCAGGTGATCTTCCGTCCCCTGTCAGGCGGGCTGCCCTCAGAATTTCACTTACCGAATTCCCATTGGGAAACCGGCCGTTCCCCGATCACGGTCGTCCGGATGAGGTGACGCCTTTCATATTTGAAATCATGGACACCGCGATGGAGGGTGAAGCGATTATCCCATACAAGCAAGGTGTTCCTCTTCCATTTCACCCGGCAATGGTAGTGGAGGTGCTGCGCAAGGCTCTGCAGATAACCCAGCAACGCCCGGCTTTCCTCCTCGCTCCAGCCGACGAAGTGCTGGAAATAGGCGGAGGTAGCAAACAGTGCCTTGCGCCCAGTGCGGGGATGGACGCGCACAGCAGGATGGATGCTTTCCAGTTGATCCTCGCTGAAGCCATGCGTCTCGCGCAGGCGCAGGCGCTTCTCCGGCGGCAACTTCTCGTTGCGGGACCAGATTTCCTTACCCGAATAGACCACTTCAAGTCCGTCGAGCAGTTTCTTCATCCCGTCGGAAAGATGCTCGTACACCAGATAGGCATTGGAGAACGCCGTATCTCCGCCCCACTGAGGAACCTCCAGCGCGCGCATCACGATGCACTTCGGCGGCCGGGGCAGGAACGGGCTGTCGGTGTGAAAATGCTCGAAGGATGGCACCACGTTCTCGGGTTCATGCGCTTCCCGGCGCACTTCCTGCATCATGGTATCGCCCTTATAGGTCGGCGCTTGGGGCAGTTCCGTCAGCTCACCGAAATGGCGGGAGAAGGCCTTGTGCTGGTCCGACGTGAGATCCTGATCGCGAAATACGATCACCAGGAACTGCTCGAAGGCGAGCATGATTTCCGCCAGCACTTCCTCATCAAGGGGCTGCCTTAGATCCACGCCCCCGATTTCACAGCCGCAGGCACCGCTGATTGGCTCCACCGTGATGCGCCGGAATTCCGGCATGGGCAGCCCCGACACGATCGGCGTTCCCGCAATAGTATCCGGGTCATGGATCGGGCTTGTAGCCATCAGGTCGTTCTCCACTGGGCCAGGATGCGTTGAACTGCACGCCTTGGCTGAATTTCTGCTCTTGGGCGGGAATAGCCGGCGCATGAGAAACATGCGTGGAAGAACCGGGCCATTCGCCACCATAGGTTCCACCTGCCTCCCGCCCGCGTCTTTGCGGCCAGGAGGCAGGGGAGGTGGTGCCGGGAAGCTATCGGAGCAGCGCGGAGTTTCAACTGGATTTTCGCTATCAGGAATGTATTTTCCGCATAGCGGAAATATCCGCTAAGTCGGGAGGAGGCCTTATGACACAATCACCCAGCGGATCGGGAGAACGGCTGCTGCATATGATCCGGCTGATCGCATCCGGCCCTGACAGCTTCACCTTGGGCGAATTCGCGGAGCGGGCCCAGTTGCCGCTCAGTTCAGTCCATCGCCTGCTCAAGACCCTGGAGGGAGCGGGCTTTGTCGAGAGAGGGGCCGGCCAGAGCTATCGCCAGGGGCGCGAATTGCGCAGGATCGCATCCCTGATCGTGTCCCGTTTCGATATCGGCCGATGCGCTCGCGATCTCCTGGAGGGGCTGGTCCGCGATTTCCATGAGACAGCAGTCCTGTGCGTCTACAGCCCCCCGACGCACCGCGGAGTAATTGCCGAAGTGGTACTCACTCCACATCCGCTGCGCTTCGCGATTGAAAAAGGGGCAAATGTTTCCCTGCCCTGGGGATCGCTCGGTCACGCAATTCTGGCCTATTTGCCCCCATCGGAGATTGAACTGATCCTGCGCAGCGAAAATTTCGGGCCGCTCACGGGCAGGCCGCGCCCAACCCGGCAGGCCTTGGAAAGCGAATTCGCCAAGATCCGCGAGAATGGCTATGCGCTCTACTGCGAGGAACACATAGATCTCGCGGGTATCGCCGCGCCGGTCTTCAGGGGCCCCGATGAAGTTCTGGGCTCCATAGGAATGATACTGCCCTCCTCCCGCTACAATCTGCATATGCGGGGCGACCTAGCGTATGCCGTACGCGATGCCGCCCAGGAATTGAGCAGGCAGGCGGAAATTAGCGGATGACCGCAGTCCTCTCCTGCATCCGGCGCCCGGAAAGCGAGCATGATCGACTCAATACTTTCCGATATACGGAATTCTTCCTCTACAATTCGGAAGCAAACTTGACACTCCGCCTCTCCTGACTGCCTATCGGCGCCACAAAAAGAAATGGGAGAGGGAAACAATCATGAAAATTACGGGAGAGGTGCGTCCAGGCCATGTAAAAGCCGCCTGGCGAGGAGCTTTGCTTGCGGGAATTGCAGCCTGCGTTCTTGCAACGCCGGCAGCCGCCGAAGAAAATACTGTCGAAGAATCCAGCAATGCCGCCAATGAAGAGGCCCGTCCTCGTTATGGGGCAGACATTGTCGTTACGGCGGAACGTCGCGAAACCAACCTTCAGGATACGCCCCTGTCAATCGTGGCAGTGACCAACGAGACGATTGAGGCAAAGGGTATCGAAGATCTGGCCGATCTTGCCACCTTCACGCCGAACCTCAACATCACGCCCGGCCGCGGCAGCGGCAATTCCAACCCGTCTTTCTCGATCCGCGGCGTAGCTGGCGGTGGCGGGGCGACGAGCGAACGCGGCGTCGGCCTGTATATTGACGGCGTTTATGTGCCGCGCACCAACGGTACCGTTCTGCGGGTGCTCGATATTGACCGTGTCGAGGTGTTGCGCGGGCCGCAGGGCACCCTGTTCGGCCGTAACTCGACCGGCGGGGCGATCCGCATTTTCACCAAGCAGCCCGAATTCGACAAGACCGAGGGCTATCTGCGGGTTACCGCGGCCAATATGGATCGTGCTGATATTGTCGGCGCGCTCAATGTTCCCCTCAGCGACAATGCCGCGATCCGCCTGCAGGGCGCTTATCTGAAGCAGGGCGGCTGGGTGCAGCGCGGGACCCAAATGATGGGCGAAACGGAAGATTACATCGGCCGCGCCAACCTGCGGGTTGAGCCGAGCGATGACTTCAGCATCAATCTTGGCTTCCTCTATTCGGATTCGGACGGCACCAGTTCACCCCAGGTGTTCGAGGAATTCGACATGCGCCCGGGTATCGAAGGCGTCATCCAGGGTAATTATGCCGGCTGGCTGAACGATGCCTTCAAGCTCGATGGGCAGGCGCCGCTGGCAGCCTATAACGATCCGCGTCTGGTGATTGATCCGTTCACGGCGCCGGATATCTGCCTGCTGGACGATTTTGATCCCGACTGGGACAAGGCATGCGAACAGTATGAGCACAATAAATACTGGCAGGCCGACCTGCGCCTGAATTACGACCTCAGCGATACGGTCAGCCTTTCGA
This sequence comes from Fulverythrobacter ferritrahens, assembly GCF_020539485.1. Taxonomy (GTDB): domain Bacteria; phylum Pseudomonadota; class Alphaproteobacteria; order Sphingomonadales; family Sphingomonadaceae; genus Andeanibacterium; species Andeanibacterium ferritrahens. Next base: position 1,677 of record NZ_JACDXU010000009.1, on the reverse strand, counting down.
GCACCACCGGCTATTCACAGCTGCGCCATAATAGCACCACTGACTGGCAGATGATCGGTACGGAAGATCGCTTCAGCGAAATTCACTCAGACACATTCTACCAGGAAATCCAGCTGAATGCTGAACTGTTCGGCGGCGCGGTCGATTTCGTAACCGGTGCCACCTATTTCCATGAGAATTCCTACAGCGATAGCTACGTCAATACACGCATCGGTTCCGCCGTGTTTCCCTCGACGCCTTACGTCGGGAACGGAGATGGCGGCCTGCGTCATCGCGACGATGTCGAGACAACGCAGAAGTCGAATTCCTTCGGCCTGTTCGGCAGCGCCACCTGGCACATCACGGATCGCCTGAATTTCACCGGCGGCCTGCGCTATGCCTATGACAAGAAGGATTACGAGCAGACCGAGCATGCCTCGGACAATTTCACCCCGGCGGCGGGCACCACTGCCACCACGGTTACCAGCGATCATGACTGGAACCAGGTCGATTGGCGCGCCACGCTGGATTACAAGCTGACCGATGACTGGATGTGGTATGCCACCGCATCGAAGGCGTACAAGGCAGGCCAGTTCTCCTACACCATCCGAGACAACGTGAAGGGGCCGGACCAGAGCGGGGACTTCATTCCCGTGCTGGCGCCCGAAAAGGTCGTCAATTACGAAACCGGCATGCGGATCGAGGCCTTCAATGGCCGCCTTCGCTTGAATCCCACGGCCTTCTACATGCAATGGACCAACCGCCAGGCCGCCCGTCAGGTCACCTGCACCGTCAATCCGCAGACCTGCCCGCTCGGCTTCACCATCATGGTTTCCAATACCGGTGACGTCGATATCTTCGGTGTGGAACTCGACGCAAATCTGTTCCTTACCGACAGCTTCTCGATCGACGGTTCGTTCGGCTATTCGGGTTACGACCTGAAGGATCCGGCGGCGAATGGCGGCCCCAACCTGTTCCCCGGACCGCCTGAGTTCAACTTCAACATCGGTGCCAATTACCGCAAGGACATCGGCCCGGGCGAGCTCAGCCTCAATCTGAACTATGCCTATACCAGCTCGCAGCCGACACACCCCAGCGCGGTGGGCGATTCCGCTTACCTCCTGCCGGCCATCGAACTGGTCAACGCCCGGATCGGCTTCAAGCCTGAGAATGTGCCGGTCTCGATCAGCGTGTTCGCGAACAATCTGTTCGACAACACCTATGCCACTTACGGCACCCGCTTCGGCGGCGGTTATTGGGATAGCGGTTCCGGCCTCGGGCCTGCGGCGGCGCCGCCGCGCTCGGCGCTGTCCTTGGTGCGCGGCAAGCCGCGCGAAGTGGGCGTGACGCTGCAGTACGACTTCTGACCGGGGAAGGAGGCGGAAGACGATGGCATGCCCCTTCGCTTCCGCCTCTGTCCCGAAAGAAGATATGCGATTTACCGATAACGCCGGGAGGCATTGTTGCAGTTAGGAAAATTCACCGCCTCGGTTGCCTGCGTCCTGTGCCTGTGCAGCAGCACGGCCATGGGCCAGCAGAGCAAACCTGCACAGACCACAAACCGTTCCGCTCCGATATCGGAGGAGCGGTTTCAGCAGATGATCCCGAAGCATCCGGGCTATCTGGGTGCTTTGGCGCCGGAGAATCTGAAGAAGGAGCGGCCTGCCCCTCCCTTCGATCTGACGGGAACGTGGTTCG
>NZ_JACDXU010000008.1 GCF_020539485.1 Fulverythrobacter ferritrahens | reverse complement strand
GCCGCGCTTCGCTCAAGACCGGAGACAAGATCTCCCTGCGCATGAACCCCTTGCGCGACGGCAAGAAGGGCGGCCTCTTCCTCGACCTCAAAAAGGCCGATGGAAAAGTGCTCGATTCAGGACTGCCCAAGGATGGCACGCCGATCAACGTGCCCAAGGTTTGAGGAGAAAACCGATGAAACACGCACTTCGTCTTGCGCTTGCAGCGGCGCTCCTCGCACCGGCAGGCGCAGCCTTCGCCCACCATTCCTACGCCATGTTCGACATGAACAAGACCGTGCCGCTGGAAGGCACGGTGGTTAAGTTCAAATGGCAGAACCCGCATGCCTTCATCGAGATCGACGTGCCGGTGAAAGGCCAGACCGAACGCTGGGCTATCGAAATGACCAGCCCCAACAATCTCACCAATGAAGGCTGGAAACGCACCACCCTGAAGACCGGCGACAAGGTGACGTTGAAAATCCATCCGCTGCGCAATGGCAGCAAGGGCGGCAGCTATGTGGCGGTCCGCAAGGCCGATGGCTTCATGCTGGGGGATTGGAAATGAAGCGCTTTCTATTGGCCAGTTCGCTCGCCTTGCTGCTTGCATCACCCGTATCCGCCCAGCTTGGCTCTGTGACAGCTTCCCCTCCGCCGGACGGGCTGCAGGAAGGCCAGAGCGCGGGCTATCCCAAGGGCCGCTATGCCGCGCTGGATGCCCTGCCTGACTGGGGCGGCATCTGGTTCGGCCAGTTCCGTGCAGGCGATTCCGGGGCTGGATCACCCAAGCTCAAGGGGGAGTTCAAGACCCGCCATGAAGCCTATCGTGCGGATGTGAAGGCCAATGACGGCGTAGTGAAGCGCAGCAAGTCCAACTGCTCGCCGCCGGGCATGCCGGGCATCATGCAGACCTTCCAATACCCGTTCGAGTTCATCTTCTCGCCCGGGCGGGTAACGATCAACCAGGAAGCCTGGATGCAGACCCGCACGATCTGGACGGATGGGCGCACTCATCCTCCTTTGGAGGAAATCGACCCGACCTTCATGGGCCATTCGATTGGCCATTGGGAAGGCGATACGCTGGTGGTCGATACGATCGGGGTCAATGACACGCTCGAACTGCAGCGCGGTATGGGCCATTCGCCCGCTTTGCGCATTACCGAGCGGATTCACCTCGACCCGGCCGATCCCAATGTGCTGCTGAACGAGATGGTGCTGGACGATCCCGAAGCGCTGGAAGAGCCGTTCAAGCTGACGGTCCGCTATGGCCGGGATCGCAACGGCATGCTGATCGAATTCCAGTGCAGCGAAAACGATCGCAATCAGATCGACGAACACGGAAATACGATTTTCGAATAACCCGCTGGGCAAGGGCTCGCCGCCGGACGCAGAAGCCGGTGGCGGGCCCTTGAATTTCCTTTCAGGCCGCGCGCGGGCCGAACAGGATAATCGCCGCCCCGCCCAGGCACACGGCGCCGCCGATCAGATCCCAGCGATCAGGCCTTGCGCCTTCCACGGCCCAGAGCCAGGCGAGGGCCGAAACGATGTAGACCCCGCCATAAGCGGCATAGGCGCGGCCCGCATGATCGCTGTCGATCAACGTCAGCAGCCAGGCGAACAGCGCGAGCGAGGCCATGCCCGGCACTAGCCAGAACGGAGACCTGTCCATCCGCAGCCACGCCCAGAAGGCAAAGCATCCGGCAATTTCGGCAAGCGCTGCAAGAATATAGGCAAGGGCGGTCATGCCCCGATCATAGGGCAGGCCCTTGCTGGAGAAACAAAAAATAGGCGCGGCCGGAGTGACCATGGCCGCGCCCAGTGCGACCCCGCTGGGAAAATGGGGGTCGGGAGAGTCTCGTCTAGAAGGTCTTCTTCACGCCGATGCGGAACTGGCGCGGTTCCACGATACGGCTGTTGCGCCCCTCGATCCCCTCGGCCGGTTCGCCGGGGAAGCGGGTGACGTAGAAATAATCGATGTCGTCGCCCTTGGAATTGAGCGCGTTCAGCAATTCGCCGTAGACTTCCCAGCCCTTCAGCATCTTGCTGGTGGGGGTCCAGGTGGCGCGGAAGTTGACCAGCGTCGTGGCCTTTCCGCGCTGCGAATTATCCTCGATCAGGGGGTGCGGGCCGAGATAGCGCAGGCGCGCCGCCGCGTTCCATTCACCGAACAGTGCCGAAACGCCCAGCTCGCCGGAGCTTTCCAGCGCGCCCGGCACGTAGTTCTCTCCTTCCGGCAGGCCGACATAATGGGCGGAGGAGCCCGTGAGAACGCCGTCAAAAGCCAGCCAGCTATTGGGCTTCCAGAAGGCAGTCAGTTCATAGCCATGGCGCACGCCGGGATCGCTGGGCTCCACCGCGCCGCTATCGCCGACATAGATCAGCTCGCTCTCGATCGAGCTCCACCAATAGACGCCGGTGAAAATCAGCCCGCCCTTTTCGACACGGAAACCCAGTTCCTCGAAATCGCCTTCAACCAGGCCCGGTGCAGGATCGGTGGGGTTGGTTACGCCGCGCGCATCGTTGGAATGGAAGCCCTCGCCATAATTGGCATAGAGGGCGATGCCGTCCGCGATCTCGTAATTGATGCCGATCTTGGGCGCGAAACTGTCATCCTTGACCACTCCGCTCCAGCCTGCCTCGCCGCCAAGGTCGGTGGTGCGGAAGCGATACCAGTCATTACGGATACCGCCGATCACCATCAGCCGGTCGACGGGCTGCCAGATCGCCTCGGCATAGAGGCCGGCAGAGGATTCCTTCACGGCGAAGGCGGTCTTCACATAGTCAAACTGGCCATTGATCGTATGGTCCAGCCCCACCGGATCGATCGAATCCTCCCGCAGCTCCGTTCCGACGCGCAGCTTGAGCCTGTCGGAGACAGTGAAATTGCGTTCGATCCTTCCGCCATAGGACCACAGTTTCTCATATTGGCGCAGCTGGTCGCCGTTCACCGGATCGTCGAGGAAATAGGTGAAGTTGGAGAGCAGGCTCCAGTCATAATGCTGGGCCCAGCCCGTCAGGCGCCAGTCGTCATCTTCATAATTGAGCGTGAAGGTCTCGCGTTCGGTCCGGCCACGCAACGTATGGTCGAGCGAGCCGTAGCGATCCTTTACCAGCCAGCCCACCGTGCGTTCCGGCAATTGCTCGGTCGGCGCCCAGGTGGCCTTGAAGATGTTGAGCGAGGCCCTGAACTCGCCCACGCCCAGCGGGGCGGAATATTTGACGAGGGCCGAATAGCCTTCAAAATCCTCTGGCAGTTCCCAAGGGCCGTTGTTGAGTTTGGCCTGGCCTGCCACGAGCAAATTGCCCTTGCCGACCTCTGCCGAGCCGCCCGCGACTACGCGGCGATAGCCATATTCGCCCGCCTCGACTGCGGCGAAAGGCGCCATCTTGTCACGAGTGGTGATGAAGCTGGAACCGACGAAGCTGAAATCGCCCGTGTCGGCGCGATAGGGGCCCTTGCGGTAATCCACCCGCTCCACGACTTCGGGGATCAGGCCGTTCACATCCAGATAGCCCTGGCCGTGGCCATGGGTCCGGAAATTCTGCGGCATATCGTCGATATAAAGCGCGAAATCCGTGCCGTGATCGAGGTTGAAGCCGCGAAGGAAATACTGGTTGGCCTTGCCTCCGCCCGAATGCTGGGTGGCGATCAGGCCGGGTGTTGCCTCCAGCAATTCGCCGGGACGCAGCAGGGGGCGGATTTCGATGTCTGCACCTGCCACTCCGCCTTCGCTGGCAGCGATGGCCTGGCCGATACGCTTCTCACCGCGACCATAGACGATGATTTCGCCATGCCAGTTGACGGCATTGTCGGGGGTTTCGTCCGTGCCTTGCTCGTCCTTCGCCTGTCCTTGGGAAGAGACGGCAGGCGCATCCTGCGCCCAGCCGGCCGAGGCCGTGCATAACAGGCCGACCGAGGCCACCCCCGCCAGCAGGTTCCGGTCGTGGCGGGACAGTGCGACAAAATTTTTGGACAAATCCGATCCCCAGCTGTTAGTTGCATTCTGCTTGCAGGTCGTTTGGGGAACCGCCTGCACCGTTCCAAGTTAATTACGGTAATCAAGCGTTACATCGCGTTACACCTGCCTGAATGCGCCGAAATCGGGGGTTTCTCATTGGATGACATGACCGCAGAACAGACCGGAACGGGTGCTGGCGACACTGCCGCATTCGCTACCGAAGTCGCGCGGGTTAAGTCCAGCGGCGTTTTGGGTGAAGGCGGGCGTCTGGCGGAGCTGTTCGCTTTCCTCGCCGGGCGGGGGCCGTCGGCCGAGCCGGCGACGCAGATCGAGATTGCCGAGACCGTGTTCGGCCAGGCCGCCAGCGAGAATGACGATGCCACGGTGCGCGTCTATATTCACCGTCTGCGCAAGCGGCTCGAGGAGTTTTATGGCCAGGATGGCGCGGAGGATGCCCCGGGCAAGCTGACCATTCCATCCGGCACTTATGCGCTGCGCTTCCTGGCGGCGGAGCAACCCCAGCCCCGATTGCCGCTTCATCGCGATCCGCGCAAATGGGCGCCATGGGCAGCAGTAGCGGCACTGGTGTTGCTGCTTGCCGTGGCCTTCGGCCTTGGCCGCGCGACTGAAAGGGGCGCGCCGGAAGTCAATCCGATCTGGCGGCCCTTCCTCGAATCCGACCGGCCGATCGTGGTGGTTATGGGCGATTATTACATCTTCGGGGAAATCGATCCGATGAACCCGGAGGCGGGCCGTCTGATTCGCGATTTCTCGATCAATTCAAAGACCGATCTGGCCCGTGCGCAGGAAGCAAATCCCGCTCGCTACGAGATGACGGAAGATATGGGGCTGAATTACCTGCCTTTCTCTTCCGCCTATGGCCTGACCGAACTGATGCCGATCCTTACCCAGCATCACAAGCGGGTGACGATCATGCCGGCCTCTCAGGTGACGAGCGACACGTTCCAGACCAGCAATGTCGTCTATATCGGGCTGATCAGCGGGATGGGCCTGCTGGAAGACGTGAATTTCATGAATTCCGGCTTCTCCGTGGGCGAGAGCTATGACGAGCTGATCGACGGCAAGACCCGCAAATCCTATATCAGCGGGGAGGCTCTGAGCCTCGCTTCCACGCGATATTACCGGGATTACGGCTATTTCACCGAATTCACCGAACCCGGCGGGGCACTGGTGGCGGTTGTCGCTGGTGCGCGCGACACGGGCCTGCGGGGATTATCGCGCATCCTGGCATCGCCCGATCTGCCCGAGCGGGTCGAAACGCTGGCCGAGGATGGCAAGGGCTTCGAGACCTTGTTCGAGATCACCGGACAGCAAGGCGCGGATCTCTCCGACCGGCTGATGGTGGCCTATCGCCGGCCTTAAGCGAACCTATTCTTCTTCCAGCAGGCTGGCGGCGCGCGCGAGCAAATCTTCCGCGCGCTTTTCCAGCGCCTCGTCATAGCGCACCTTGGGGATTGCCACCGAAAGCGCCCCTACCACTTCGCCCTTGATCCGAACCGCCCGGCCGATGCCGTTGATGCCGAGGCTGTATTCCTCCTCGATATGGGCGAAGCCCCGCTGGCGGAATTCGGCGAGCTGCTTGCGCAGCTTGGTTTCGTTGATGATGGTGTTGGGCGTGAATTTTTCCAGCTTCACTTCAGCGAAATAGCGATCGAGCTCCTCGTCGCTCAGTGCCGCGAGTACGGCCTTGCCGGAAGCCAGGGCATGCATCGGCAGGCGGGTTCCGGTAATCACCGCATAGCGGAGCGCCTGCTCGCTCATTTCCGTGGCGATGGGTTCGATTTCCCAGCCATGGCGCACCCAGAAGCTGGCGGTTTCGTTCAGCTGGATGCGCAAGGTCCGTACCAGCGGAGCGGCCCGTTCCAGCAAGGAAAAGGCGCCGCCCTTGGCTTGCAGCCGCTCCAGCCCGGGGCCGGGCGTATAACGCCTTCCCTCGCGCTGAAGATAATCGCGATCCGCCAGAGTGGAGAGCAGATAGGAAAGGCTGCTGACGGGGATACCCAGCGCATTGGAGATTTCCTGCGCCACCAGCGGCCGCCCGGCGGCGACGACATATTCGATGATGTCGAGTGTGCGCGTCGCCGACTTGACGCTGCTGGATTGGGCCCCCGCCTTCGCTTCCATGGATCAGGCGATCCGCGCGTCCGCGATGTCCGCGCCGTCGCGCAGGGCCCGCAGCTTCTTCCAGGTCACGGCGGGGTCGATCTTGCCATAGCCCGCGAAAGTGCCGAAGCCGCAATCGCTGGAGGCAATCACGCGATCCTTGCCCACGATGGCGGCGAACCGCTCGATACGCTGGGCGATCAGCTCGGCGGTCTCGATATAGTTCGAACAGCTGTCGATCAGGCCGGGGGCCAGGATCTTGCCTTCCAGATCGGCCTTCTTCCACACGACCCATTCATGCTCGTGTCGCGGATTGGCCGCTTCGAACAGGATGGTCGAGGGGCGCGCGGACAGGACGATGTCGATGATCCGTTCCAGCGGAATGTCGAAATCATGCGGGCCTTCGTAATTGCCCCAGCACACATGCATGCGCAGCTTTTCCGGCGGAATGTTCTTCGTCGCTTCGTTCAGCGCTTCCACATTGGCGCGTGCGATCTTGAGGAACTCTTCCTCCGTCAGGTCCTGATAGCCAGTGTGCCGGCTCATCGCCAGATCGGGGCAATCGAGCTGAAGGTCGAAGCCGGCCTCCACGATCGCTTCATATTCCGGCTGCATCGCCGCTACGAGATCGGCCAGATAGGCTTCGTGTGTGGGGTAATACTGGTTCGGCTGAAAGGCCGTGATGAGCCCGGGTGAGGCCGAGTTCATGAAGGCGGCCACGCCGTGCCCGTGCCCGGCCAGAGCGGCCTGGAAGCGGCGAATGTCATCGTGCAGCGGCTGAAGATTGACCAGCTTCACCGGCGCGATGGCACTGGCGCGGGTAAATTCCTGCGCGCCCATGATGGCGGAAAGCTTCTGGGCCAGTTCCGGCACTTCGGCCAGGTCCAGCGCGGGCTTGCGCGGGGAATGGCCGCCAAAGCCGGAAAGACGCTCGATAATATAGGTCGAATAGCCGACCTTGCCGAGTTCGCCGTCGCTGACGATGGAAACCCCGGCCTCGACCTGCTGGACCACTGCCTCGTTCACTGCTTCCTGCACGACGCGGTCAAATTCCTCCACGTCATAAGGCTCGCCCTTGTCCCGGGCCAGCAGCAGCGGAACAAGTTCGGGCCCGCGGGGCAGGCTGCCGACATGGGTGGTTTTGATCAAAGTCAGGGCTCCTTCAGGTCAGAAGGCCCATGTTTCATATATGCGAAATAAACGCAAGTGTGAAAGAGCGGCGCGAAGCTCGCTCTTCCACAAGAAGAACCTGGCCTTGTTCAGACGAGAGCGCAGCCCACGCTTTCTATCTTACCATCCTTCAAATGGTAATGAATATACTGCCGCATTTCCTGCACCTCTCCTGTCTGGATCGGAAAGAATTGCGGCATTCCGTTCTCCAGCAGGATTTCAGGCGTCAGATCGTCAATGCCTTCGATCCGGACAACCCCTTCAACAGCTGCCATCTCATCGGAGCCGGCAAACCGCTCCACTTCCACGGTCTCCTTCACATATTGATGCAGGAAGCCGTAGAAATCCTTCAATTGCTGGCGACTGGTGATCTCTATTCCGAAAAACGCCATGCGCGGATTTTCGGCATAGAAGTCAAACACGGCATCGTAGTCGCGCGCGTTGAAAGCCGCGACATAGCGTTCATAATCCTCTCGGGTCATTCCCGGTCCCTCTCATTTTACGGAGTGTCCTTGCCTCGCTTTGTAACGACCGTTAGAAAACCGGCAAGGGAGAGATGCCGATGGCGACAGGTTCTGCAGAGAGTTTCGATTACATCGTGGTGGGCGGCGGCTCGGCCGGCTGCGTCATGGCCGCGCGGCTGAGCGAGGATTCGCGAAACAGGGTTCTCCTGATCGAAGCTGGTGGCAAGGACGATCACATTTTCCTGCGCATGCCGCTGGCTTTCCTCAAGGCGATGCCCGATCCGCGCTTCAACTGGACCTACTGGACCGAGGAAGAACCGCATCTGAACGGACGCCGCATGCCTCTGCCGCGCGGCAAGGTGATGGGCGGTTCGGGCTCTATCAACGGCATGTTCGCCATGCGGGGCCATCCGCTGGACTACGATCAGTGGGCCCAGATGGGCGCGCGTGGCTGGTCCTTCGCGGATGTGCTGCCCTATTTCCGCAAGATGGAGGACAGCTGGCGGGGCGAAAGCCAGTATCACGGCAAGGGTGGCCCGGTTGCCGTCCGCCCGATCGATTCGCCTTTCCTGCTGCACGAACCGATGATGGCCAGCGCCAAGGCCGCCGGGTTCGAGACGACTGAGGACCTCGCCGGCGACAAGCCGGAAGGCTTTGCCCGGGGTGAGCAGACCGTGGACGCGAAGGGCCGCCGGGTGAGCGGCGCCACCGCCTATATCAAGCCTGCCCTTGGCCGCCCCAATCTTGTCGTGCGCACCGGCACGCTGACCCGGCGCGTGGTATTCGAAGGCAAGCGCTGCGTCGGCGTGGAAGTCGATACTCCCGCCGGCCCGGAAGTGATCCGCGCCAATCGCGAGGTGATCCTCTCGGGCGGCAGCTATAATTCGCCGCATCTGCTGATGCTCTCGGGCATTGGCCCGGCGGAACATCTGAAAAGCCATGGCATCGAAGTCTTGCATGACAGCCCCGGCGTGGGCCGCAATTTGCAGGAACACCCCACTGCCTCGCTCGAGTGGGATGCGACGAAGCGCGTGACTTTCATCAACCAGCTCCGCTGGGACAAGATCGCCTTCAACGCCATCCGCTGGGCGCTGACCGGCACTGGCCCGATGGCTTCGCAGGTGAACAGTTGCAATGTCGTGGTCCGCACCAGCGACAAATATGACCGGCCCGATCTGCAGATCATGGTCAACCCGATCCGCTTCGATGCGCAGACCTGGTTCCCCGGTATTCGCAAGGAACAGGAACATGTGTTCTGGGCCGGGCTGGTGCAGTTGCATCCGGAAAGCCGGGGCTGGGTGGAACTGAAGAGCGCCGATCCGCGCGACGTGGCCGCGGTGACGCTGAACATCATGGCCACCGAAAACGACCGGGCGCAGATGCGCGACGCGATCCGCACCGCACGGCGCATTTATCGCTCCGGCCCGATGGCGGAGCTTGTGGGGCGGGAACGGACGCCAGGCGAAGTGGTGCAGAGCGATGACGAGATCGACGCCTATGTGCGCGAGACCTGCTATGTCGGCATGCATCCCACCAGCACCTGCTCCATGGCCATGGGCGAACGTTCCGTGGTCGATAGCGATCTCAAGGTGATCGGGGTGGAAGGGCTGCGCGTGGTCGATTGCTCGGTCATGCCGACAGTGCCGGGCGGCAACACGAACCTGCCGGTGATGATGCTGGCTGAAAAGGCGGCGGACATCATCAAGGGCCAGAGCCTGCCGCGCGCCGAACTGAGCGAAGGAAAGGCCGCGTGAGCCGCACTCCGCAGGAAGAGGCGAACCTCAAGCTGGTGCTGGACATGTTCGCCCAAGTGCTGAACCCGATGGATTCCAGCGCGGTCGATCGCTTCATCGCCGATGGCTACATCCAGCACAATCAGTCGGTCCAGCCGGGCAAGCAGCCGCTCAAGGACTTTCTCGACATGATCAAGGGCCAGACGCCCGAGGCGGTCCACGATGTGAAGCGCGCCTTCGTGGATGGGGATCACGTGACCGTGCATTATCATGTGCGCCGTTTCCCCGGCGATCCGGGCTGGGCCGTGATCGACATCTTCCGGGTGGAAGATGGCAAGGTGATCGAACATTGGGACGTGATGCAGGACGTGATCGAGGGTGGCCCAAACCCGATTTCACCGTTCTGAGAAGATAAGCCGCTTACCTCGTTTGGCTTGGCCAACGCCGGGCCGAATGAGGAGGCAAAGGGAGAGAATGATGCGTTTCAAGGACAAGATCGTCCTGGTGATGGGCGGCAATAGCGGCATGGGCCTGGCTACCGCCAAGGCCTTCGCGGCGGAAGGTGCCAAGGTCCATATTACCGGCCGCAACCGGCAAACGCTGGACGAAACGGTTGCCTCCGTTCCCGGAAGCAAGGGCTATCAGGCAGACATTGCCGACATTACCTCCAGCGAGGATGTGGTAGCGCAGATCGAGGCCGAGGACGGCCGGATCGACGTGCTTTACATCAATGCGGGCGTTGGGGGCTTTGCGCCCTTGCGAGACATTACTCCCGATGCCTGGGACCACACCCATTCGATCAATCTCAAGGGCTGCGTCTTCGCGTTGCAGAAGGCCGTGCGGATCATGGGCAGGGGCGGTTCGGTGGTCGTCACCGGATCGATCGGCGCCCATGCCAGCCTGCCGGGCAATGCCGTTTATGCCGCGGCCAAGGGCGGGCTCTATGCCGCGATGAAGGTCTTCGCGGGCGAGCTGGTTTCCGAAGGCATCCGCCTCAACATGGTCAGCCCCGGCCCCATCGATACACCGCTGCTCTATCGCAATCCCGGCATGACCGATGAGGCAATCGCGGCCCTCAAGGAAAAGATGATCGAGAACGTGCCGATGCACCGCATGGGCCAGGGCGAGGAAGTGGCCAAGGCCGTGTTGTTCCTGGCTTCTGACGATGCCTCATTCATTACCGCTGCCAATCTCTTCGTGGATGGCGGCATGCTGGAGCTGCGTTGATGAGCTTTTCCGATACTACTCCGTTCCAGCCGCCTTTTTCGACGGTGGACAATCCGCGCATGGAATTCGTGATGGAGGTCCGCCTGACCTTCCCCGAAAACTACACGATCGCGCCCCATCCCAATGGCGGGATGCGCAGCGCCGTGCTGGTGCAGGGCGGCACTTTTGAAGGGCCGAACATTCGTGGTCGCGCCATTCCCGGTTCGGGCGGCGACTATGCCTATTTCCGCCCCGACGATGTCGCCGTGTTCGACGCGCGCTATCTGCTGCAGGAAGATGACGGCACGATCATCCTGCTCAACAACAAGGGCTTCCTGTGGGGCCGCAAGCCCGACACCATGGCCCGCCTGCGTGACTGGGCCTTCAATGGCGGACAGCCTGTTCCTCACGAGGAATATTATCTGCGCGGCAACCCGACTTTCGAATGCCCCGTTGGCAAGCATGACTGGCTGACCAAGCATGTCTTCATCGGCGTGGGGGAGCGCCGCAGCGACGGCAATCTGCTGCGCTATTACGCGTTGGTTTAAGCACATAGGGGTGTGAGGAGAAATGCAATGAGCCGGACGCCTCAGGAACAGGCCAATCTCGATTTCTGCACCCGCATGTATAACGAGATGCTGTTCAGGTTCGATGCCAGCAAGATCGACGAATTTCTGGCGGACGGCTACATCCAGCACTCCACGGCCGCCAGCGAAGGCAAGGAGGGGTTGCGCGATTTCTTCGAAAATCGCGCCAGCCGCTTCAAGGACATCAGCTTCTCGATCAAGGCCAGCTTCGTGGATGGGGATTACACGATCTTCCATATCCACACGGTGCGCTTTCCCGGCGATCCGGGCATGTCGATCATCGACTATTTCCGTCTGGAAGACGGGAAGGTGAAAGAGCATTGGGAAGTGCTGCAGGAAATCCCCGAAACCCTGCCTCATTCCAACGGCATTTTCTGATGGCTCCGGCTGCTGGGGAATAGCCGGACAAAAGCAATGGACGCACGGGCGCGCTTCGCATAGCTTCCCTTTGCGGGCGGCGACGACCGGCCCGCGCATAAAGAACAACATATCGTTTTGGGGGAATCTCTATGCCTGCAGTAGTCGCGCTGGCCCTATCGGTCGGCCTGCTCGCCGTTCTCGACACCTGGCTTTTCGTCGGTCCGCTTGCGTCCAGCATCCTGGCCGGGCTCGTCTGGGTTTCGTTCATTGCCTGGGGCTGTCACTTCCATTCGGGCGGCGGCATCAAGGGCACGACCACGGCCATTGCCTGCATGACCTGGGGCGCCATCGTCGGCATGGGCGCCGTGATGCTCGCATCCGGCCCGCTTGGCAGCGCGCTGGGCGCTGAAATCGGCACCGCCGTAGCCGTCGGTCTGGGCGCCGCGCTGATCTGCCTGTCGAGCGTGGTTCCGCTGCTCTCGACCATTCCGGCCAGCGTCTATGGCTTTGCTTCGATCGCCGGTCCGATCATCCTGCGCGGCGATGCGCCGGAAGCGGCCCTGATGCCTGTGGTTGCCGCGGTGATTATCGGCGCGGTGTTCGGCTATGTGTCGGAAGTGGTGGCAAACGCACTCACGAAGAAAGAAGCGTAAACACGCATTTGCGCTCGCAGGAAGAACTGGGGCGGCACCCGCATGGGGCCGCCCCTTTTCTATGGGCGAAGGTTATGTCCCGGCCTCCGCCTTGGCCAATCGTTCGACCAGCCGGTTGAACATGGTGACGCCCTTGTCATGTGCCGTGGGCATGATGCGAGGATCGGGCGTGCGGTCGATCACGCGCTGCTGGGCTTCGATCATCACCTTGTCCTCGTCAAAGGCCTGGCCGGCTATGCCCATCAGCATGTCGCGCAGAGCCTCGTCGCCATGGCGGCGATGCGGACCCCAAGAGAAGAAATAGCGCGAGGTCTTGCCTGTCACAGGTGTCACCGCCTGGCTGGTGAAGGTCACGCCGCCTGTTGCCCGGTCGATATCCGGAGCGCCGAAATCGCAGGCCCTTGCAGTGCCGAGCGGAAAAATTCCGCCGGTCATCAGCAGGATGCCGGGGATCAGGAAATCATAGGACATATAGCTGTCCATCGGCACATCGCTCTTGCGCGAGGACGATCCGAGCGAATTCTCGATCCAGCGTTCATAACGTATGCCCCGATCGAGCGGAGTAATCTTCGCCTGAGTGGCTGCGAATTCAGGTCCGGCGCCAAAGCTGTTGGTGTGAACGAAGGTCAGGTGGCTGAAATCCAGCAGGTTGTCGTTTATCAGCCGCGCTTCGGCCAGATAGTCCAGATGGCCATGGCCCAATATGTAATCCGGATGATCGAGACCTACCGCAGGCGGGACAAGCGCTTCGTCCGCAAGCTCGGGATCTCCCATCCAGATCCACACCCAGCTATGGCGCTCAACGGTCGGATATGCCCTCACGCGGGCCTGCGGAGGTATGCTCTCCTGCCCCGGAATCTCCACCACCTTGCCATCGGGCCCGAACAGCAGGCCGTGATACATGCAGCGCAGCCTGTCTCCCTCGCAGCGGCCAAGGGAAAGCGGAGCCAGACGGTGGACGCACCGATCCTCCAGAGCGGCCAGAGCGCCACTCTCGCCGCGATAGATCGCCAGAGGTTGATCCAGGATCGTGATCGCAAACGGCTTCCCGTCCTCGATCTGCTCCGACCATGCGGCGACATACCACGCATTGCGCACGTAATTCATGATTTGCTCTTTGGCTTCACACTCTCCCGTCGAAGTTGACTTAACACCGTTAAGGAGTCAATCCATCTCATGATGGCCAAGCGCATAGCCCCCGCCCTGGATCGCAAGCTGGTGGTCGATGCTGCCTTCGCGCTTCTGCGGGAGGAAGGGATCGAGGCGCTCAGCATGCGGCGCCTTGCCGCGCGTCTGCAGGTGCAGGCTCCGGCGCTCTACTGGCATTTCCGCGACAAGAACGAATTGCTGGGCCTGATGACGGGCGCGATCTATCGTCAGGCACAGGAGGAAGTGGGGGCCTGCGCCGACTGGCGTGAATGGCTGGTCGAATATGGCAGGGCCTTGAGGCGCGGCATGCTGCGGGAACGGGATGCGGCGCGGCTTTTCGCCATTGCGCCTCCCGCACCTCAGGGCGAGGCTGCACAGGCGCCGGCCATTGCTGCTCCGCTTACCGATCTCGGGCTGGATCAGGCCAGCGCCCTGAGCGCGAGAGCGGCAGTGATCTCGCTGGCCCTGGGCTGGAGCACTTATGAGGCGAACGGCCCCATGCACCATTTCCTTGAGGGAATGCTCGATCTGGACCGCAGCTTCGAGGCCGGTTTGCAGGCGCTGGTGCGAGGGTTCGAGCCTTTTACGGCCTAGGCTGAAGGCAGGATGCGCCCCCTCATCCAACGAGGAGGGGGCGCCTTGATGCTCAGCCTTTGAGGACTGAGGCGTTCATCTTTTCGCGGCTGACCCAGCTGCCATGAACCTGGCTGCGCAGGGCAAGGCCGGTCTTCACCTTGGCCACCGGACCGGCGGCGACATTGCCCGCATCCACGATCCACAATTCGGAGGAATAGTCCCCCGGGATCTGCTGCGAAGGATCGGGATTGTTCGGAATGTCCACCACGGTCAGCAGCCAGCCATCATGGCCTGCCTCGCTGGAGGGGACATGCGCGGGCTCGCTGATAGCGGCACCGGGGGGGACGCCCATCAATTCCACGCGGCCATTGCCGGGTTCGATCCGCAGCAGGCAGTTGAAATTGGCGCCAACGGGGCCACCCGGCATGGGCGGGCCGCCCTGCGGGTTCATGCTGAGATACCAGGCCACGCGATAATTGCGGCCCTGATCGGCATCGGCGAGGCGCGGCAGATCGCCCGGAGGGCCAAGCGGGCGCTCCTCGATCTGAGGTTCGTCCTTCGACATGTCGAGCGTCCAGCGCACCAGCCCGCCTTGCACTTCCTGCTGCGGGATATTGATGCCGCCGGCTTCACGCATGAAGGAGAAGGCATTGGTGTTGGTCAGGCACAGATCGATATGGACCAGATCGCCATCGTCATAGGCGTTCACTTCGTGGAACACGGAGACGCCGACCGGCCCCTTGATCCACTTCATTTCCTCCACCTTGCCATAACGCGGCATGATGCCGATCCAGCTTTCCAGATCCTGCCGGTGCGCCCAGTGCGCGCCGCCGGCCTTCAGGCGGTCGAGATCGGCCAGAGTGGGGAAGATCGGCCAGATCGCATATTTCTCGGTGATCACGAAATCGTGGATCGTGGAGAGATAGGGCTGCTGGAACCATTGTTCGGAAACCAGATTGCCGTCCTTGTCGGCGATGCAATAGGCCACATGCGGATCGCATAGGCCGCCAGCTTCGTAACCGAAGAAGAACAGTTCGCCCGTTTCCGGATCGATGCGGGGATGGGCGGTGAAGGTCTCGGACTTCAGCGCGCCATTATAGGTCCACTTGCCGACGGTTTCGAGCGTGTGGGGATTGATCTCGTGCCCCAGCCCGTCTTCCTTGGTCATGAACAGGCGACCGGCGTGCCACACGGGGGTGGTGTTGGCGACGGTGCGGTCCACGCCTTCGACGCTGGGATCATCGGTGAAGGGATTGCGATACTGACCGAACAGCGAGCGGCGGGCCGCCTTTTCAGCCTTGTAGCGATCGGTGCCGACCCATTTGATGTCGAAATCCACCGCGCCGTTCTGGATGTTGAAACGCGCCACCATGCCATCGGCATTCAGCGCAATATCATCCGGAAACATCGGGGCGTGGGCATTGTCGGGCACGGCGCGGAAAAAGGCGCCGTCGACTTCTGCGGGAATCTGGCCTTCAACCTCGAGATCGCGCACGGAAATTTCCATCCGGCGCGGTGTGTTGGAACCGATAAAATGAATGGTCTGCGGAAAGGCGTCCATGCCTCGCTTCTCCCCCGGGTTTCTTGTAGAGGCGTTCCTAACGGGTGTTACGATAGCTGCCAAGGCCGAACGCCCGGTTCGGAGGATGAACCGGGGCGGGCCGAAGATTACAGTGGATTCGAAACGCCAGCGAATTGACCGCGCGGGCAACAATCGCGCAGGAAAGGTGTGATGGCAAGCAGGGCGGCAGAAAAGAAAACGCGCAATTCGCAACTCGATCAGGTGCGAATGCTGCATCAGCTCCTGAAGCTGACCAATGTGCTGATGGCCCCGTTTTCCACCCATCTGGCGGATCGCTACAAGATCAGCCTCAACGAATTCCGCTTGCTGATGACCATCGGCGCGCTTGGGGCCACGGCCAGCCATGAAGTGGCGGATATGACCGGCGTCAACGTGATGAGCGTCAGCCGCGCCGTCGCCACGCTGGAGCGTAATGGCCGTATCGACGTGGCGACAGATCCCGCCAATCGCCGCCGCAAGGTGCTGACGCTGACCGAGGAAGGCCGCCGCCTTTACGAGATCATGCGTCCGCAGAGCGAAAAGGTGGCGGAATATCTGTTCAGCGAACTCGATTGCGGTGATGTCGCCGCGCTCGAACGAATACTGGACCGCTTGATCGAGACATTGGAAGCGCGCGACGATAGCGGCAAGTGGCGCTTTCTTGAGGAAACGCGGCCGGATTGATCGGCCCGCCGGCGGCGCTCAGGCCGCCGCATGTTGCAAGCCATGATGGATGCGGAGGCCAAGTTTGCCGAATAATGGAATGAGCGCGGAAACCCGCCGCGCGATCGAAGCGGATTGTACCCGCCTGATCAATCTCTATGCCAATCTCAACGATGCGCAGGACTGGCAGGCCGTCGCGCAGCTTTATGCGGAAGATGCCCTGTTCCGGCGGCCCAGCGGCGGCGATCCGGTTGAAGGGCGCGAGGCTATCCTGGCGAGCTTCCTTGCCCGTGCGCCGCGCGCCCAGCGCCATGTCATCGCCAACACCGTGGTGGATGTGGTGAGCGAGACCGAGGCTACCGCCTTCAGCGCCATCATCCTCTATCAGGGCGATCTGACCGAGGACGGAAGCCTGCCCACCCAGAGCGCGAACTCACCGCTGGTCGGCTGGTATCGCGACCGGATGGTGCTGACCGGCGAAGGATGGAAATTCGCCGAGCGGGCAGGCGGGCTGGACTTCAGGCCCTAACCCCCGATCCCGCGCCGCCTTGCATTACCCTGGGCACCATCAGGGCCAGAACTCCGCAAAGCGCCGCGGGAACCACCAGCACCAGGAAATAGCCGCCGGGAGAAATCCCGGCTTCTATCAGGCTGGCCCCGAAGATCGGCGCGGCGATGGCGCCCACGCGTGACACCGCAACCGCCGTGCCGATGGCTGTGGACAACACGCTTGAGGGAAACAGCTTGGGGGTGAGCGCCATCAGCGCGCCATGAATGCCCGCGATCCCGCCGCCGCCGATCATCAGCAAGGTGGCCCAGAGCGGCACCTGCATCGGCGATGCCCATACGGCCAGGAAGGCAAGCGCGATCACCGCATAGCCCAGCGCAAGGGTGAGGCCGGGCTTCCACCGGTCGATCAGGAAGGCCAGTGCAATGCTGACGGGCAGGCCCGCGCCCTGCATCAGGCCCTGCAGGCGCGAGGGCAGTTCGGCCCCGAACACGTCTTCCGGCAGCACGATCGGCATCCAGCGCACCAGCATGTAGAGCGCAATGGCATTGACCATATAGGCCGCCGTGAACACCGCCATGGGGAAGATCAGCGGGGCACGCGCCAGTTCCATCAACGGAACCCTGGCCCGCTTTTCCACACCGGCGGGCCGTCCGCCCTTGAGGACCAGTGCCAGCCCGAGGCCGAGCACCAGCGCGATGGCGGCGGGCACGAAGAACAGCATCCGCCATCCGCCCCAACTGACCACTTCCGGCGCCGTGAAGCCCGCCAGCATCGCGCCCACGGCAATGCCGGCGGAAACCACGGCCATGATGGTGGAGCGTTTTCCTTCCGGTGCAACCTCGCTCGACAGGGCCGAGACGTTGGCAAGGCATGTGCCGAGGGCCAGTCCGGTGAGCAGGCGCCAGAAGGCGAAATGATGCACTTCGCTGGAGAAGGCGGTCGCGGCGGTAGCCACGGCTATGCCCAGCACGCCGCCCACGATCAGAGGCTTGCGCCCGATCCGGTCCCCCAGCGGCGCGATCAGGAAAGCGCCCGCGCCAAGGCCGAGCAGATCGGCGGATTGGACCATGGCGAAGGCGGTCGGCTCCAGCCCCATTTCCGGCGCCAGCCATTTGAGCGCGAGCGACATGGCGTTGAGATCATAGCCATCGATCAGCATCACGCCCGCCATCAGGACGAGCGCGAGGATAGTCCGCCCGTTCACGTAAGCGGCTCCACCCGGGCATCCCAGGGGGAGGGCATATGGTAGGGCACGGTCAGGAAATCCGCCTCGATCTGCTCGATCGCGCCGCCGCGAATCTTGAAGGCTTCGGCCAGATAATAGGAATGCGGGCGGCGCACCGGGCTGGATGCGGGCGTGCCATCCGTCAGCGTATAGTCGCCCACGATGCCGCAATGGTCGATAAAGCCATAGGCCAGCACGATCCCGCGTTCCTCGTCCACCAGCGGGAAACGGCGGCCGCGCAGGCGGTCGTCATAGCGATACCAGCCCATGCGGAACTGTTCCTCGCAGCCCAGTCGCGCGATGGGCAGGGGGAACTCCTGATTGTTGGTGGTCTGCACGCCGTTTTCCACCCGGTTGCAGGTGGGGAAGAAACGGGTGCGGATCGTGCCGTCATTCCGCTCGATCGTTTCGAAATAGCCATTGGCGATGTCCAGCAATTCCTCGCGGCTGGACTGCTCGCCCGCAGGCACCGGATTTTCCATCGCCGGTTTCCGCTCGAATTTCTGGCCGAGGAAAGGGAAGCCCTCATCGGCATTGCGGGCGACCACGGTTTCCACTTCCGCGATCTTCCCATCCTGCAGGCCCAGCCGGATGGCGGCGGGCGAGGTGGCGTTGGTTTCCTCCACGCAGGTGAACAGCGCCACCTGGCCTGTCTTCACATCGGCGAAGCGCAGATCATAGGGGCCCTGCCCGGTGATCGTGTTCCACAGCCCGTCACCGGGTTGCAGGCGCACGTTGTTTTCCGTGTTGAAGGGATCGTCCGCCCAGCGGATTTTCGACGGATCGCGAGCGTTCAGCGCCGCGAGATACATATCCAGCGCACCATAAAGCTCATCGCGGCTTGTCATTTATTCCCCCTCCTTTGTGGCGGGTATTGCGTCCCGCGCTTGACTCGGCACGATGCTAGAACAAAAGTAACGCCCGTTAAAGTCATGCCGCGTTGCTTCATTCTATCGAAGCGGGAAGCGGCAGGGGAGAGGGTATGGAACCGGCAGGCAAGATAGCCATCGTCAGCGGTGGTAATTCAGGGCTCGGCGAAGGCGGCGTAAAATGCCTGCTGGCGGCGGGCGCGACGGTAATCTCGTTCGATCTGTCGGGCGATGCGCCCGAAGGCGCGGAGTTCATCCGCTGCGACGTGAGCGACGAGGCTTCGGTCAGGGCGGCGGTGGCCGAGGTGATCGCGCGGCATGGCCGGATCGACATTCTCCTGAACAATGCCGGGATCGGCGGCCTCGGCCCGGTGGCCACGCCGGAAGGGCCGGGCGACATGGCGAATTTCCGCGCGATCATCGGGGTGAACCTGCTGGGCGCGACGCAGCTTGTCGGCCATGTCGCGCATCGCATGATGGCCAATCAGCCCTCAGGCCCGGATGGGGAGCGCGGGGTGATCGTCAATACATGCTCCATCGCCAGCTTCGAAGGGCAGCAGGGCATGGGGGCCTACACGGCGTCAAAGTCCGCGCTGGCCGCGCTGACGCTGGTATGGGCGCGCGATCTTTCGCATTATGCCATCCGGGTGAACGGGGTGGCGCCGGGTTTCATGGATACGCCGATGGTGGCCATGCTGCCGCCCGATCTGGTGACGGAACTGCTGGCCGACAACGAATTTCCCAAGCGCGCCGGCCGCGCCGAGGAATATGGCCAGGTGGTCGAATTCATCATCCGCACCCCATTGATAAATGGTGAAATCATCCGTCTGGACGCGGGCGCCCGCCCGCCTGCGCGCACCAAATGGGCTTCGGCCTGACATGTGCACAAGTGACGCAAAGGTAGCATAAAATGGCAGATACGCCCCTTCCTCCCGGTTTCACTGCCCAGAAACTCGATCAGGCGCGCCGCGCGTTCGAAAGCGTGCTGGGCACATCGAAAGTCTTCTTCGAAGAGCTCGACCGGACCAGCTATCTCGACAAATTCGCCGTCAATGATGACGCGCATCATCCCGCCGGGGCCGTCGCGCCCACCAGTGTGGAAGAAGTGCAGGCGGTGGTGAAGATCGCCAACCAGTACCTGCTTCCGCTCTGGCCGATCAGCCGCGGCAAGAACCTGGGCTATGGCGGCACGGCGCCGCTGCTGGCGGGCAGCGTGGTGCTGGACCTGTCGGGCATGAAGAAGATCGAGTTCGACGAACAGTTCGGCACCGTGGTGGTCGAACCGGGCGTGAGCTTTTACGACCTTTACGATTACATCAAGGCCCACAATCTGCCCTTCTGGCTTTCCACACCGGGCAACAGCTGGGGCTCGGTCATGGGCAACGCGCTCGACCGGGGGGTGGGCTACACCCCCTATGGCGAGAACACCAAGAGCATCTGCGGGCTGGAAGTCGTCCTGCCCAATGGCGATCTGGTGCGCACCGGCATGGGCGCCTTCCCCGGCGCGAATACCTGGCAGGCCTATCCCTTCGGCTTCGGCCCGGCGTGGGACCAGATGTTCGTCCAGTCCAATTTCGGCATCGTCACCAAGATGGGCATGTGGCTGATGCCCGAGCCCGAATCGCTGATGGGCATGGATGTCGAATTCGACAGGGCGGAAGATCTGAAGGCCATGGTCGATGTGATCGGGCCGCTAAGGCGCGAACGCGTGCTGACGCAGAGCCCTTCCATCGGCAACTGGCTGCGCGCGGCGGCCGTTCTTACCCGGCGTGACGAATGGACCGACAAGCCGGGCGCCCTGGGCGAGGATGTGATCTCCGCCATCCGCAAGAAGTTCAACATCGGCTGGTGGGGCGTGTCGCTGCGCCTCTACGGGCGCGAGGAGGTCAACAAGGCCGCCTATAAGGTGCTCGAAAAGGCGATGAACGACATCAAGCCGATGCTCATCAAGCCGACTGCCTGGGTAAAGGGCCAGCCCAAGGAATATTCGGGCTGGACCGGTACGCCCATGACCTTCCCGATGCAGAACGTGAACTGGTACGGCGGGCGCGGCGGGCATATCGGCTTCTCGCCCATTCTGCCGCAGGACGGCACCAAGGCGCTGGAACAGTTCAAGCGCACCTATGCCCGCTATCAGGAATGGGGAATGGATTATCAGGGCAGCTTCGCCTTTGGCGAACGCCACCTGATCAACGTCAACGCGATGATCTTCGACAAGGACAGTCCGGAGATGATGGCGAAGATCGATCCCTTCTTCCGCACGCTGGTGAAGGATGCGGAAGCGCAAGGGTACGGCGAATATCGCACCCATCTGGATTACATGGACCTCGTGGCCAAGACCTATAGCTGGAACAATGGCGCGCTTACCCGCCTCAACGAGACAGTGAAGGATGCGCTCGATCCCAATGGCATCCTTGCCCCGGGCAAGAGCGGGATCTGGCCGAAACGCCTGAAGGGGGAGCGCGGACAATGAAGACCGGCATGTCCAAACCACTGTATCTGGCAGCGGGTGCGCTGCTGCTCGGCACTTTCGCGGCCTGTTCGGGCGGCGCGGAGGAAGCGCCTGCCACTCCCGCACCGCGCGCTGGCCCGGCCCCGGCGCCCGATCCCGTCACCCTTGCCATGCGCCCCAATGCGCAGGGCGGGGAGAAGGCCTATGTCGAAAAATGCATCATGTGCCATGGTGCGAACGGCATGGGCTCCGGCCTGCTCGCCCGCCGGATGGACGTGCCGGATCTGGAAGCGCGCAAGGATCTGGACAAGAGCTACGTCATCCTCGCCGCGCGCCACGGCATCGGCAACATGCCCGCTATCCCGCGCGGCGAGGTGAGCGATGCGGAGCTTGGCCAGATCGCGGAATATCTCGCCAGCGGGAAGGGGCCTGCCGGGGGCTCGGCAGGGGGCGCGCAGTGATCCCCGCTTCGCTGAAGGCCAGCCGCCGCGCCGTGCTGGGCGCAGGCGCGTTCAGCGCGCTGGCGGTGCCGACGCTGTCCGGCCTTGCCGCATGGCGCTGGCGCCATGGCGAGGCGCGCATCCTGTTGCACGATCCCGCGCTGGAGGCTGGCCGCCGCTTTGCCGAGGCAGGCAAGGCGCAAGGCATTCCTTCCGTGGCCATCGAAGGGGACCGGGTGCGCTTCATGCGGGAAGTGCTGGCGGCCAGGCCCGCCCTGATCGCAGGCATCAGCCGCCATGCGGATTTGCTGCTGATTTCGGAAGTCGCCGCGGAAGCAGGCTATGTCCTCGCCGCCCGGCTCGACGGGCGCGGACGGCAATGTTCCGGCGGAGAATGCCGCCCCGGCTGGAACGCGCTGGGCCGCGTGGCCAAGGCAGCGGGTCATGGCTGGACCGAGGCACTGGCCGCCTACGCCGCCGATCCGCGCGGCGCTGCCCCCGCATTGGCGAGCGCTGGCTCTGCACGGCCGGATGCCGGGCTGGTGCTGGGCTGGGTGCTGGTGCCGAAAGGGTAGGGCCAACTTCAATCTCGTCATTCCCGTGGTTGCGAAGCACTGCCGAAGGCAGAACACGGGAACCCAGTTCCGACGGTTGCTGCTGGATTCCCGCCTGCCGCTTTGCGGCAGTTTATCCTGAGCGACGCCGCAGGCGGCGTCGAAGGGCGGGAATGACGAGGTATAGAGGTAGGCGCTACACCCTCAGCGGCCTTTGCGCTCTTTGCGCGAACCCAGAATACTCACGCGGAGACGCGGAGGCGCGGAGGGAACGGGCCCAGCCGCACC
>NZ_JACDXU010000007.1 GCF_020539485.1 Fulverythrobacter ferritrahens | reverse complement strand
CATGAGGCCCGGCTCTGCAGACAGCGCCGACCCGGCGCGGGAGAGGAGCGAAGCGCTACCGCCCCCGCAACCCGTCACTGCTGGGCCATATAACCCAAATGGTTCTCAATGTCAAGATGGTGTGCCATATTCACTCGTCACCCCGGCCTCGTGCCGGGGTCCCGCTTCCTGCACGGAAAACAGCTGGATCCCGGAACAAGTCGGGGATGACGACAAGGGGAGGCTGTGCCCTGAGTGAGCGCACAGCCCCCACAAAAGCCGCCTACTTCTTGATAATCAGCGAATCCGGGCGCTTCCTCGGCACCCACTGGCCCTTGCCGGGGAAGCGCTGGAGCACTTCGCCGTCCCACAGGCGCACGATGCGGCGCTGGAAGCGCCACTGGCCGTCGGCGCATTTCACGGCGTGATCGTCATACCAGCCGGTGAAGCGCAGCACCATCGGGGGCTCGCCCTCGCATTCGGTGACGAAGGCGAAGCTCTTGATCTTCACGCTGCCGTCTTCCTGCGGGAAGTACTTGATCTGGGTGACGTGATGCTGGCGGCCGGGAAAGCCCGGCGCATTGGCATAATGGCGCATCAGCCCGCGAATCCCGTCATGGCCGTTCCAGATGTCCGGTTCGTCGAACACTTCCTCGCTCATCAGGCAATCTTCGGTGAAACAGGCCACCAGCCCGTCTTCATCGCCGGTGTCGAGCGCCCAGCTATAGTCCGCGATCAGGTCCATCAGTGCCAGACGATCTTCGATTGCGAGTTTCATAGTCGATCCTTCTCCCAAATGTTGCCTCAACCGTAACACTCGTTATTATCGCCTTCAAGCGGAGCGGTGCTATCCGGCATGCGCATATCCGGCAAAGCGAGAGGTTCCATGGGCAAGATTATCGTTACCGGCGCGTCCGGCCAGTTCGGCAATGCCGCGGCCCGGCTGCTGCTTGAGAAGGTTCCGGCGGAAGACCTGATCCTGCTGTCCCGCACGACAGACAAGCTGGCCGAATTCGCCGAGTTGGGCGCGCATGTCCGCAGCGCCGATTTCGACGATCCCTCCACGCTGCGCGCTGCGATGCAGGGCGGCGAGCGGATGCTGCTGATCTCCACCACGCGGGTTGGCACGCGGGTTGAGCAGCACACCAATGCGGTGGAAGCGGCGGTGGCCGAGGGCGTGAAGCATGTCGCTTACACCTCGATCCTGGGCTGCGGGAAGCCGAACAATCCTTCGGTCGAGCAGTTCGACCATCTGGCGACCGAGCAGATGATCGAGAAATCGGGCCTCGCCTGGACCCATCTGCGTGACAGCCTCTATGCCGAAGCCGTGGCCACCGCCATGGCGATCCCGGCGCTGCAGGCCGGTCACAAACCCGAGAATGCCGGAAACGGCCTCGTGCCCATCGTCAGCCGCGACGATTGCGTGGCGATTGCGGTGGGCGTGCTGACGCAGGAAGGCCATGCCAACAAGGCCTATGACGTTACCGGGCCGGAGCTGTGGACCCTGCCCGATGCGATGGCGCTCGTCTCGCAAATGGCGGGCAAGCCGATCGAGATCGAGCCGGTCGATGACGAGGGCATGTATCGCTATTTCGATTCGCTGGGCGTGGCGCGCAAGGCTTCGGACATCGTGCCCGATGGCCCCATTCCATGGGCCAGCGAAGGCATGGTCACTTTCGGCCAGTCGATCCGCGAAGGCTTCATGAATGTCGTCTCGGACGATGTCGAGCGCATCACCGGCAGGCCGCCGCGCACGCTCCGCTCCGTCCTCGAACAGTACCAGCACCTCTGGCCCGCCTGACATGAAGTTCCGCAGCCTCGTTGCCGCTGGCGCGCTTGCGCTTCTGGCCGCCTGTTCGGGCGGGTTCGACCCGTCGGACATCGACACTTCCGTCTATGGTGCGGGAGACAATTGGGACAATCCCGGCGGCGACTGGGCGGAAAGCCATTTCTCTCGCCTGGGGGACATCACCAAGGAGAATGCGGGCCAGCTCGGCCTTGCCTGGGAGTACGATCTCGGCACGGCGCGGGTGCAGGAAGCGACCCCGGTGGTGATCGATGGGGTGATGTACACCTCGGGCAATCTCGGCCGGGTCTATGCGCTCAACGCAGCAACGGGCGAGCAGCTGTGGACCTTCGATCCGGGCGTGGACATGCAGGCCAACCGCTATGCCTGCTGCGATCAGGCCAATCGCGGGGTGGCCGTGGCGGATGGCAAGGTCTTCGTCGGCTCGCTCGACGGGCATTTGTTCGCGCTGGACGCGAAGACCGGCAAGGTCGCCTGGCGCAAGGATACTATCGCGGATCGTTCGCGCGGCTACACCATAACCGGCGCGCCTGAAGTGGCGGGGGACGTGGTGGTGATCGGCAATGCCGGCGCGGAATACGATACGCGCGGCTATGTCACCGCCTATGATGTGAAGACCGGCAAGGAAGCCTGGCGCTTCTACACCATCCCGCACGATCCGGCTGACGGCCCGCAGGAAAGCAAGGCGCTGGAAGCGGCGCTCAAGACCTGGGACGCCAAGAGCCGCTGGGACATTGGCGGCGGCGGTACGGTGTGGGATGCCATCACTTATGACCCGGCCTATGATCAGGTGATCATCGGGGTGGGCAATGGCGGGCCCTATCCGCTGAAAACCCGCTCGCCATCCGGCGGGGATAATCTCTATCTCAATTCCCTCGTCGCGCTGGATCGCAAGACCGGCGAGATGAAGTGGCATTATCAGGAAACCCCGCAGGACAGCTGGGACCTTACCGCCACGCAGCCCATGATGCTGGCCGAACTGGAAGTGGGCGGCGATAAACGCCCCGTGGTGATGCACACGCCCAAGAACGGCTTCTTCTATGTGCTGGACCGCGAAACCGGCAAGCCGCTGGCGGCCAATGCCATCGTGCGGACGAGTTGGGCCGACAAGGTCGACCTCAAGACGGGCAAGGCCCATCTGACGCCGGAATTCAGCGATTACAGCACCGGCCCCAAGGTGGTGTTTCCCGCCTCCAGCGGTGCGCGCAACTGGCATCCGGCGGCCTTCGATCCCACGCGAAACCTCTATTTCGCCTCGGTGGTGGATATGGGGAACCTCATGTTCATCCCGCCGGGGCAGGAAAATCCGGCGCGCAAGAAGCAGAACCTCAATGCGGCGGCCGCGCTGATCTTCACGCCCGATCTGCAGGCTGCGCTGCCCACTCTGCCCCCGCCGATCCGGCAGGCAGTGGAGAAGCTGCCGCAATGGCAGTGGGTGAAGGACAAGCCCTTCAGCTCCGAAATCCGGGCCATCGATCCGCTGACCGGCAAGACCAAGTGGAAGGCTGACCGCGAAGGCTGGCAGGACCGTTCGGGCGTGCTTGCCACTCAGTCCGGCCTGGTCGTCTATGGCACGCTGTCGGGCAAGCTGGTGGTGCGCGATGCCGATAATGGCAAGCTCCTCGCCTCCATCGACACCGGCAGCTCGATCCTTGCCGCTCCGATGACCTACAAGGTGGACGGCGTGCAATATATCGCGGTGCAGACCGGGTGGGGCGGCGGCGGCTGGGGCTTCGTGCCTTCCTATTCGGCGGCCTATGCCAAGGGCAATGCCAACCGCCTGCTGGTGTTCAAGCTGGGCGGCGGCAAGGTGCCGGTCCCGGCGGACCTCCCGGCACTGGAACCGGCTGTGGCTCCGCCCGCGCAATTGCCCGGCGCCACGCCGGAGACGATCGCGCTGGGTTCCGCCCTGTTCACCGAGAATTGCTCGATCTGCCATTCGAACCAGCCGCGCGCGCCGCTGCCGGACCTGCGCCGCATGGCGCCGGGCACGCATGACGTGTTCGAAGACATCGTGCTCAAGGGGCTGTTGCAGCCCAACGGCATGCCGCGCTGGGACGATGTCCTCTCCCCCGATCAGGCACAGGCGATCCATGCCTTCCTGATCGACGAGCAGGGCAAGCTGCGCGCGCGCGAACTCAAGCTGCAGGCCGCGGGCAAGCCGCTCGATTCCCGCAGCCTCACCATTTTGTCGAGTTTTTAGGTTACGACCTAAGTATTGTCCGTTTCAACGAATCCCGTGACTGGAGAGAGAAATGACCCCTGAAGGTGTAAATGTCCGCCATCCCGACAAGCTGTTCATCGGCGGGGAGTGGGTTGCCGCGGCCTCCGGCCGGATGATCGAGATCGTCAATCCGAATAGCGAGGAAGTGGTCGCCCGCGTTGCCGAAGCCGGCAATGAGGATATGGACCGCGCCGTCGCCGCCGCGCGCGCCGCTTTCGACAATGGCCCCTGGCCGACCACTTCGCCTGCGGAACGCGGGGCGATGCTCAATCGCATGATCGACCTTCTGGAACCGCGCATTCCCGAACTGGCGGCTGCCTGGACGGCGCAGGTCGGCGGCCTCGCCAGCTTTGCCCCCGTCATGCATGGCGGCGCGCTGGCCGGTTTGCGCGGCATTGCTGCGCTGGGTGAGGGTTTCGAATGGGTCAGCAAGGCCAAGGGTCAGGTGGTGGACACCGTGATCCTTTCGCGCGAGCCGGTCGGCGTCGTCGCGGGCATTGCGCCGTGGAACGCGCCCTTCGGCATCATGGCGAACAAGGTGTTCTATTCGCTGATCGCGGGCTGCACCATCGTGATGAAGCCTTCGCCGGAAACCCCGCTGGAAGCCTATATCATCGCCGAGGCAGCGGAAGCCGCCGGTCTTCCGGCAGGCGTGGTCAACCTCGTGCCTTCCGAACGGGAAGCGGCGGATCACCTCGTCCATAATCCGGGCATCGACAAGGTCAGCTTCACCGGCTCCACCGCCGCGGGCAAGCGCATCGCGGAAGTCTGCGGCAGCCGCATCGCGCGTTGCAGCCTTGAACTGGGCGGCAAGTCCGCTGCCATCGTGCGCGACGATTTCCCCATCGATGCGGCCGCCGCGATCCTGGGCAACACCATCACCGTGATGAGCGGGCAGGTCTGCGCCATGCTGAGCCGCGCCATCGTCACCAAGGACCGGCATGACGAACTGGCCGAGGCCATCGCCAAGGTCATGCAGGGCGTGAAGATCGGCAATAGCGACGATCCGGAAACCCAGCTTGGCCCGCTCGCCATGAAGCGTCAGCTCGAACGCGTCGAAATGTATATCGAGGAAGGCAAGAAGAGCGCCGACCTCGTGACCGGCGGCGGCCGCCCGGCCCATATGAACAAGGGCTATTTCATCGAGCCGACCCTGTTCGCCAATGTCGATAACAAGAGCCGCATCGCGCAGGAGGAAATCTTCGGCCCGGTCCTGTGCCTGATTCCGGCGGAGGACGAGGAAGACGCGATCCGCATCGCCAATGAGAGCAATTACGGCCTCAACGGCTCGGTTCTCACCACCGATGCGCAGGCGGCCTATGATATTTCGCGCCGGATTCGCACCGGAGTGATGGGCCAGAACGGCATGCGCATGGAGTTCGGAGCGCCCTTCGGCGGCTTCAAACAGTCCGGCATCGGGCGCGAAGGCGGGCCGGAAGGTCTGTGGCCCTATGTGGAAACCAAGACCATCCTGCTTGACGCGGCGCCCGCAACGCTCTGAAACCAAGGCATGATGGGCGGCGCCTGCTTCGGCAGTGCGCCGCCCCTCTACCCGTTTCCGGCGGACAGGAGAGACCATGCCGATTTTCGTGATTACTTTCGACGCGCCCAATGCGGCTGGCAAGCAGCATGATTACACGCCCTTCGCCAAAGAACTGGCCGCGCAGAAGTGCCTTCAGATCCAGCGTGGGACTTTCCTGGGCAGCTTCCACAACACCGCCACGCAGGTGCACAACCACTTCCGCAAGTTCCTGCACAATATCGACAGCCTGCTGGTGAACGAGATGGTGCAGCACTATGCCTATACCGGCAAGGCGAAGAACATCGCCAAGTGG
Source organism: Fulverythrobacter ferritrahens (assembly GCF_020539485.1). GTDB lineage: Bacteria > Pseudomonadota > Alphaproteobacteria > Sphingomonadales > Sphingomonadaceae > Andeanibacterium > Andeanibacterium ferritrahens. Next base: position 33,662 of record NZ_JACDXU010000007.1, on the reverse strand, counting down.
CTGGAGCTCAATCCGCCGGCCAAGCTGCCGTCAGCGCCGGCCGACCCGGCTGCCCAGCCTGCTCCGGAAACGGCCAAGGCCGAGGAAAGCAAGCCCGCCGCCAAGCCTGCGGCGAAGAAGCCTGCCAAGGCCCCTCCTGCCAAGGCCCCTCCTGCTAAGGCCAAAGCCAAGGCGAACTGATTTTCGCCTCCGGGACAGCGTCATCGCGAGGGCTCCCCCCGCGATGACGGCCCTCCTCAGAGCTTCTTGTCGTTGGGATCGATGCGGGGATCGCTTTTCAGCATCGGATCCCAATGTTCGGCAACCTTGCCGTTCTCGATCCGATAGAGATCGAACCAGGTCGAATAATAGGTTTCGCCCTTCGCGTCCTTTTCCGGACGCACGAACGATGTCATCACGTAATTGCCTTCCGCGATCAGCTGGATCAGCGGCAGCTCCAGCTTCTCCTTGATTTCGCGTTCGGGGCGAGTGGAGCGGACATATTCGATCAGCCCGTCCAGCCCCTGCGCCGCATTGGGATTGTGCTGGACATAGTTTTCCGTGACGAACTCATGCGCGCGGCCGGCAAGACCGGCCTGCAGCACGATGCGGTACATGTCATAGACCAGCCGCTTGTTCGCGGCGAGTTGGGGGTCGTCACTGGCAAGCAGTGCTGCGTGGTCTTCCGCCACGACTGGTCCGACGGCATTCATGGGCTGTGCTTTCTCCTCTGCCGCGAGCGTATTATGGGACGCCGTCAGCATCAGAGCAGCTGCCGCCTGCATGATGAAGGCCTTACGCATCGCATTCTCCCTTGTTCTGGTCGCTCCCTGCCAGAGGTGGGGTGACGCGGCAAGATTCAGACGCTACAGGGGCCGCAATTGACTTTGTCCGGAATGGAAGGCCGATAATGAAAATGAGGATTTGCCTGCTCGCCGGTGGTGCTGTCGCCGCCCTTTCCACGCCCGCTTTCGCGCAGGATACTGCAGGGCAGGACGAGGTGTATGAAGGCGAGGAGATCGTCGTGACCGGCCACGGTCTGGAAGCGACGCCGTCCACTATCGCCTATTCCACCGTGGTTGTGGATCAGGAGCAATTGACTTCCACTGCTTCGGGCCGGATCGAGGATGCGCTGTCCAATGTTGCGGGCTTCCAGCAATTCCGCCGATCGGACAGCCGTTCGTCCAATCCCACGGCGCAGGGCGTGACCCTGCGTGCGCTGGGCGGCAATGCCAGCAGCCGCGCCTTGGTGCTGCTGGACGGCGTGCCGATGATCGATCCCTTCTTCGGCCATGTGCCCCTTTCGGCCCTGTCGCCCAACCAGCTGGAAATGATCCGCGTGACGCGCGGCGGCGGTTCGGGCCCCTTCGGCGCAGGCGCGCTGGCCGGTACTGTCGAGCTGGAAAGCATCGATGCAAGCGATCTCGGCTTGGTCCGGGCGCAAGCAATGGTGAACGATCGTGGCGATACGGAACTGGAAGGCAGTCTGGCGCCGCAATGGGGCAGCGGCTTCGCAGTGGTCAGCGGCAGGTGGGACCGGGGCGATGGTTTCTGGACCACGCCGAAGGACCAGCGCGTCGCGGCTTCCGTTCCTGCGGCCTATGAAAGCTGGTCCGCCAATGCGCGGGTGGTGCAGCAGCTCGGCGCCGACGTCAGCCTCCAGGTGCGCGGGCTTGCCTTTGAAGACAATCGCACCCTGCGCTTTGCCGGGGCGGACAACGCCACCAAGGGCCAGGATATTTCCGTGCGCCTCGTCGGCCGGGGCGACTGGCAGTTCGATGTGCTGGGCTATGGCCAGTGGCGCAATTTCTCGAACATCGTGATTTCCTCCAGCACCTACAAGAAAACGCTCGATCAGGCCGATACGCCCGCCAGCGGCTTCGGCGGCAAGGTGGAAGTGCGCCCGCCGGTCGGCGGTGGCCACACATTGCGGATCGGCGCGGATTTCCGCCAGTCGGACGGTGATCTTTCGGAATATCGCTATCTCGCCAGCGGTGCGGGCAACGGCAGCCGCTTTGCCGGCGGCACCAATTCGGATTTCGGCCTGTTCCTGGAAGACGACTATACGCTGGGCCCGATCCTGCTGACCGGCGGCGTGCGGGCGGATCGCTGGAGCATCCGCGACGGCTATCACCGCAATCTCAATGCGGCGGGCGGTGTGATCGAGGATTCGACCTATACCGACCGTTCGGGCTGGGACTTCTCCTGGCGGGTGGGGGCCACGGCCGATGTCGCGCATGGGGTGCGCGCGCGCGCCGCGGCCTATACCGGCTTGCGCCAGCCCACTTTGAACGAGCTGTACCGGCCTTTCGTGGTCTTCCCCGTCACCACCTATGCCAATGCCAATCTCAGGAATGAGAGGCTGGAAGGCTATGAAGTGGGGCTGGATGCGACGGCGGCCAGAGGCGTCGATTTCTCGCTCACCCTGTTTACCAACCGGGTGGAGAACGCCATCGCCAATGTCACTCTCAGCGGTACGGATCGCCAGCGGCAGAATGTCGATGCGGTGAAGTCCACCGGGGTGGAGCTTGCCGCCACGCTGGGCAGTGGGCCGCTCAAGTTCCAGGGCACGCTGGCCTATACCGACGCCAAGGTGGAGGGCAGCGGCGTGTCTGCCGCGCTGGACGGCAATCGCCCCGCGCAGACCCCCGATTTCGCGGCCAGCGCTACGGTGAGCTGGGAGCCGAAGAAGGATTGGCGCATCGCGGCCACGCTGCGTTATGTCGCCGACCAGTTCGAAGGCGATGACGAGACCGACGTGCTGCCCGCCGCGACCACGGTGGATCTGTTCGCGCAGGTTCCGGTAGTCGAGAAGTTCAGCCTCGTCCTGCGGGTGGAAAACCTGTTCGACGAAAAGATCGTCACCCGCAATCAGGCCGGCTCGATCGACTATGGCGCACCGCTGACCCTGTGGGGCGGAGTGCGCTACGGGTTCTGATCCGAAGCTCCTCCCTGTCCTGCGATGCAGGATGGGGAGGTGGCGCGCGCCGCAGGCGCGTGACGGAGGGGTAGGTGCGCCATTACCCCTTGGAGATCACCGTTTCCTTCTCGGTGATGAATTCCACCAGCGCGGGCTGGCCACCTTCGATGGCGGCCAGTGCCCGCTTGAGGGCCGGAACGATCTCGCTGGCCTGAGTCACCCGCTCCCCATGGCAACCGAGCGAACGGGCGAAGGCCGCGTAATCGCCGGAAATGTCGGTCGCCCGGAATTTCTCCGTCGCTTGCGGCATGATCGGCAACTCGATGGCCATGGCTTCGTTGTTGAGCAGGATGGAGAGGATCGGAATGCCATCGCGCGCGGCGGTTTCCAGATCGGTGCCGGTAAAGCCGATGGCGGCATCGCCCCAGACATTGATGCAGAGCTTGTCCGGGCAGGCGAGCTTGGCACCCATCACCAGCCCGAGGCCATAGCCGAGCTGAGTCGATTTGCCCCAGCCGATATAGGAATGTGGGCTGGTGCTCTTCCAGAAAGGCACCAGCTGGTCGCGCGGGCTGCCGGCGTCATGGGTGATGATGACGTTGTCGACATCCACCGTCTGCTGCAGATCCCACAATACGCGATAGGGGGAGAGCGGCGATGTCTCCTGCGTGCATTTGGGCATCCATTTGGCCAGCCATTCGGCCTCCACGGCCTTGATCTTCGCGGCTACCGGTGCGGCATCGCGGCGATGGGGGGAGCGGGCTTTCACCGCTTCGATCAGGGCGCGCAGGGTCAGCTTCGCATCGCCGATCAGCGCCAGTTCGCTGGGTACGCACTTGTCGATGTCCAGCGGGTCCAGCGTCGCATGGATCACCCGCTTGCCGGCCGGAATGGCGAGGCCGAAGGACGTGGCGGTGAAGGAACAGCCGATGCCGAACAGCAGGTCGCATTCGTCCAGCCATTTGCGCACGCAGCCATTGATCCCGTTGCCGCCGGAACCGAGGGCGAGGGGATGCGTCTCGTCGAAGCAGCTCTTGCCCGGCAGGCTGGTCATCACCGGGATGGCCAGATGTTCGGCCAGCTCGCGCAGCTCGTCATAGGCTTCGGACCAGTGAATGCCCTGCCCGGCATAGATCGCCGGATTATCCGCCGCGATCAGCGCATCGGCCGCCGCTTCGATATCGGCATGGGCGGGCTGGCTCAGCGCCACCTTGCCGGGGGTGTAATCCATCGGCGCGTCGAATTGCTGGTCGAGAATGTCATAGGGCAGCTCGATCACCACCGGCTGCGGGCGGCCGTTGCGCAGCATGGCGAAGGCGCGGCGCATCACGGCCACCACATCCTTGCCATTGGTCAGCGGCTCGGCATGTTTTGCCACGCTGGCCATGGAGCGGACCGAGTTGAAATTATAGGGCACATAGGCCTGGCTCAGCGCATAGCCCTGCGGCATCACCAGCACCGGCACGCAATCGGCATAGGCCTGCGCCACGCCGCCAAAGGCATTCTCCGCGCCCGGGCCCTGCTGCATCACGAAGACGCCCATCTTCTCGCCCTTGGTCATGCGGCTCATCGCATCGGCCATGTGCAGGCCGGTGCGTTCCTGGCGGACGATGATGGTGCGGATGTCGATCCGGGCAGCGGCTTCGAGGATCTGGTTGCGGGGATAGCCGAAGACGATCTCCACCCCTTCGCGCTTCAGCACTGCCGCAATGGCATCAGCCACCGTGCCGTTGGAGTGGACCTGCTGGCCGGAAACGCCTTTGCCCGTTCTCATCATCTCTCCCCGATTGATGCCAGTTCATGACCTGGATTACGCAGCGGCGGCTAGATTAAAAGCGGGGAGGGCGCAATCAGGGGGTGTTACGCGCCATCTTCCAGCCCGGTATCGAGCCGCCCGACCAGCGCGGTGCAGAAACGGGTGGCCTGTTCCTTGTCGTCTTCCGCGAAGCCATCCAGCAGGCGGGAACGCCATTCTTCGGCAATGGCGAATACCTGTTCCAGCGCGGCCTCGCCCTCGGGCGTCAGCCGCAGCAGCTTGGTCCGGCGATCCTTGGGATCAGGCAGGCGCTCCACCAGCCCGTCCTTCTCCAGCGAATCGAGCATCCGTGTCAGCGTCGGCCCTTCGATCCGCAGGCGGCGCGCAATATCGACCTGAGGGCTGAGCGTGGGGGAATTGCGAATGGCGGACATCGCCTCCATCCGGGCGGAACTCTGGTTGATCGGGCGCAGCTTCTCGTCCAGCAGCGAACGCCAGCGGCGGGCGGCCAACACCAGCGAAATGGTGAAGTATATATCCGGCGAGGCATCGCCTTCGCGGAAAGGACCGATGCCTATGGCACCGAAGGTCTGCCCCGCCTCCGCGGCATCATCGCCTGCCGATTGTTCCGCCATCATTTGCCCCGACTATCCATTGCAGCTCACGCCCGGGCATTCCGCCCGCCGCGCGCCCATCCATGGCCATCATGGGGGCTTGGCCGCCGAATGGCAATTTGCCGGATGGGGGGAGTGGAAAACTCTCCGGCCTTACCCTGGGCTGCTTCCCGCGCTTTTGAACAGAGGCGGAGGGGGTAATTTGACGGGATTCTGCCCACGCCGCCTAGGCTATCGTGCGCAGGATGTGGTCTGCCGCCTTGTCGCCGATCATGATCGAGGTGGCATTGGTGTTGCCCTGCGGGATGGTGGGCATCACCGAGGCATCGGCCACCCACAGCCCGCAGACGCCGCGCACGCGCAATTCTGCGTCCAGCACGGCATCGGGATCGCCATCCGGGCCGATCTTGGCCGTGCCGACCGGGTGGAACATCGACATGGAGGCAAGGCGCACATAGTCGCGCAGGGCTTCCTTGCTTTCGAAATCCGCGCCGGGGCGCTGTTCGCGCAGCACGTGGGATTCCATCGAGCGCTGGCGCATGATCCGGCGGGCGAGGGCGATCCCTTCCACCAGCTGCTCCACATCGTCATCATCGCCCAACAATTGATGCTCGATGATCGGGGGTGCCGCCGGGTCGGCCGAGCGCAGGCTTACCCGCCCGCGATGGGCCGGGCGCATCAGCCCAATGAACGTGGCGACCGAGGATTCGGGCTTCAGCACCACATTGCCCTGCGGCGTCACTTCGAAAGAGAAGGCCGAGAAGGCGAGTTGCAGATTGGGCACGGGCAGGCCCGGCCGGCTGCGCACGAAAGCCTGGGCATGGCCGATGCCGGTGGTCAGGGCCCCGGTGCCGCCGAAAATGAAGCGCAGCAATTGCAGCGGCGCGCGCAGGCCATGCGCGTCATTGTTCAGCGTGTGCATGTCCACCGTGTTGATCAGGTGGAGCCCGGCATGATCCTGCAGATTGCTGCCCACGCCCGGAAGATCGCGCAGCACGTCGATCCCCATGTCGCGCAGATGCTGCGCGGGGCCGATGCCGGAAAGCATCAGCAGCCGCGGCGTATTGAGCGCACCGGCTGAAACCACCACGCCTTCACGTGCGCGCAGGCTGTGCCTCTGCCCGCCGCGCATATAGGTTATGCCGCGTGCGCGCCCGTCGGCCACCTGGATGGAGAGAACCTGCGCTTCGGTCACGACATCGGGCTTCAGGCCGCTGCCCAGCCCATCGAGATAGCCGGCGCTGGAGCTGCGCCAGCCGCGCCGCTGCGAAAGCTGGATATAATCCACCCCTTCGGCCAGCTCGCCATTGAGATCCTTGGCGCGGCGAATGCCTGCCTCGCTCGCGGCGTCGATCCATTTATCGGTGATCGGATAGCGGCTGCGGCATTCGGAAACGGAGATCGGCCCGCCCTTGCCGCGCCAGGCATCTTCCCCGCGTTCATTATCTTCCAGCCGCCGGAAATAGGGCAGGCAGGATGCATGGTCCCAGCCCTTGGCGCCCAGTTCTGCCCATCGATCATAATCCCAGGCATGGCCACGGATGAACATCATGCCGTTGATGGTGCTGCCCCCGCCCAGGCGCTTGCCTGCGGGCCAGGGGCCGGGGCGGCCGCCCACCGAAGGATCGGGCTCCCCGAAATAGCACCAGTCGAACTCCGGGTTCTGGACCAGCTTGCCCATCAGGGCGGGCACGCGCGAACGAATGTCACGCGCATCCTTGCCGGCTTCCAGCAAGACCACGCGCTTGCCCGCTTCGGCGAGCCTGCCGGCCACCGCGCAGCCGGCCGAGCCGCCGCCGATTACAATAAGATCGGGTTCCACTTTCCTTACCCCCCGGTAAACCATGCCAACCATGGCAGGGCGGCGGACATTTCTACAAGCGAAGAATTTGAAATAACGGTGATTTTCTCTGCTCCAGTCCGATCATGGGACAGTTTGCCCGGCCCTAGCGGAAAAGGCGCGGGGCGAAGTCGGCGAGATAGCGCCGCCAGTTGATCCAGGTGTGGCCGCCGCCTGTCTCGTTATAGACATGCCGGATACCATATTTATCGAACATGGCGCGAGTGGGCGCGACGCTGCCATAGAGGAAATCGTCCTTGCCCATGGCGTAATAGACCAGATCGAGGTCCTGCGCGGCCTTGCGCAGAGCCGCGTCATTGGTCTTTTCATAGCGCTCCACATCTTCCGGCCCGGCAAGGCCCAGCCCCATGGAGAAGATGCCGATGTAATCGAAGGTTTCCGGGTGAGGCAGGCCGAAGCGCAGGGTATGCGCCCCGCCCATGGAAAGGCCGGCCATGGCCCGGTGATGCTGATCGGCCAAAGTGCGGAAATTGGCATCGACATAAGGGATCAGGCTGCCGATCAGATCGTCCCCGAAATCGGTATTCTCCAGCATGTTGCCGCCCGGCCGGTCAGGCGTATGGCCGAAGGGCATGACCACGATCATCGGCCTGGCCTTGCCTGCCGCGATGAGGTTGTCGAGGATGTAATGGGCATGGCCCACGCTGGTCCAGCTATCCGCGCTGTCACCCGCGCCATGCACCAGATAGAGGACGGGATAGGACTTGCCGTCCTTCATGTAGCCCGGCGGAGTATAGACATAGGCCTGCCGTTTGCTGCCCAGTGCCTTTGACCAGTAATCCACCCGGCTGACTGCGCCATGCGCCACGTCCTGCCGCCAGGTCTGGAATTCGCCCTCGGGCCCCTTGGTCTCGAAAGTGGAATTGGTGCCCACCCGTTCATGGCTGAAGCTGGTGCCTTGCGGATCGGGCACGCGCGCGCCGTCGATCTCGAAATTGAAGCGATAGGTGTCAGGCGGAACGGGAATGGCGGTGGTCGCGCTCCACAGGCCGGCCTCGTCCTTCGTCATGGCCAGGCCGCGCTGCGTGCCCGGCTGCATTCCCATGGGAATCGCCTGATCGATGTCATTGCTGGTGACGCGTGCCTGATGCGCTGCCGGGGCGCAGATGCGGAAGGTCACGCGCCCGTCGGGCAATTGCTCAACCGATTTGTAAGTGGCGGGACCGGGGAAGAAGCCTTGCGGCAGGCAGCTTGCGGGGGCGGCGGGGTTCTGCCCCTGCTGCGCCTGCGCAGCCATCGGCGCGGCAAGGCCCAGCGCCGCGATGGCGAGCGGAGCGGCTATCCTGACTAGATTGTGCGTCATGACCTCATCCCTGTTTGACAAGCGGCGCGCCCGGCCGCAATTTGGATGAGACAGCGTTGTCCCACGTAAGGCCAAAAGGCAAGGGGCCGGGTGTCATTGATTGCCCGGCGGCAGGAGAGGAAGTTCATGATGAAGTCGCAAGCTCGCAAATTCCGCCTCTCCGGTGCTGCTCCGCTGGCCCTGATGCTGTGTGTTTCCGCAATCGGCGCTCCTCTGGCGGCGAAGGGAGCCAGTTCAACGGATGCCGCGGCGCGCGCTGCGGCCACCGAAGCGCGGATGACCGATGACGAGCGGATCACGCTCACCCTTGGCTTGCTGCCCTCGGCACGGGGCGATCAGCCGCCGCCGGAAGGCGCGCGGCCGGGCGCGGGCTTCATCCCCGGCATTCCGCGCCTTGGCATTCCGGCGCTTTACGAAACCGATGCCAGCCTGGGTGTTACCTGGATCATGGGCGCGCGCGGCAATGGCGGCACGCAATTGCCCAGCGGCACGGCGCAGGGGGCCACCTGGAACGTGGGGTTGATCGAACAGGGCGGCCGCATGATCGGCTCCGAAGCGCGGGCCAAGGGCTATAATGTGATGCTGGCGGGCGGGATCAACCTGATGCGCGATCCGCGCAACGGACGGACCTTTGAATATCTGGGCGAAGATCCGCTTCATTCCGGCCTGCTGGGCGCCGCCGCCGTGCGGGGCATCCAGTCCAACCACGTCATCTCCACCATCAAGCATTACGCGATCAATCCGCAGGAAACCGGCCGGGCCTTCATGAACACGGTGATCGACCCCAAGGCGCTGCACGAAAGCGATCTGCTGGCCTTTGAAATCGCCATCGAGAAAGGCGATCCCGGCTCCATCATGTGCGCCTATAATGCCACCAACGGCGGGCAGAGCTGCGGCAACAAATGGCTGTTGACCGATGTGCTGCGCGGCCAGTGGGGCTATCGCGGCTTCGTCATGTCCGACTGGGGCGCGGTGGATGGATTGGAATATGCTCTGGCCGGGCTGGACCAGCAATCGGGCTTCCCCATCGATCCGGAACCTTTCTTCGGAGAGCCGCTGAAGGCCGCCGCGCAATCCGATCCGGCCTATCGCAAGCGCCTGTCGGAAATGACGCGCGCCATCCTCCATGCGATCTACGCCAATGGGCTCGACGCGCATCCGGCCACTATCGGCACTGTCGATTCGGCGGCCAATTCGCAAGTGGCGCTGAAGGTCGCGCAGGAGGGGATGGTGCTGCTTACCAATCCGGCCGGGCTGTTGCCGCTCGGGCCGGATGTCCGCTCTGTGGTGGTGATCGGGGGCCATGCCGATGTGGGAACGCCGGTGGGCGGTGGTTCCTCGCGAGTGCTGGGCGATGAAGGGCCGTCCGTCTCCGTGCCCGGCGTGCAGGATGGCAACGGGCCCTTCGCAGGCATGATCAACCAGGATTACAACCGCTCCGCCCCGCTGGCCGCGATCCGCGCCGCCGCGCCAAATGCCACGGTGAAATATCGCGACGGCGCCTATCCAGCGGAAGCCGCACTGGCCGCATCGCAGGCGGAAGTGGCGATTATCTTCGCTACGCAATATCAGACCGAAGGGTTCGACGTGCCCGATCTCTCGCTTCCCAACGGGCAAGATGCGCTGATCGCGGCAGTGGCTCGCGCCAATCCCAACACTATCGTCGTGCTCGAAACCGGCGGCCCGGTGGCGATGCCCTGGAAGGACGAGGTCAAGGCCGTGCTGGAAGCCTGGTATCCCGGCGCGCGCGGGGGCGAGGCGATTGCGGATGTCCTGTTCGGCAAGGTCAATCCCTCGGGCCGCCTGCCGGTGACGTTCCCGGCCACACTCGAGCAGCTTCCCCGCCCGGAACTGCCCGGCCTTGCCGAAGTGGAGCCCAATTTCGTGGGCACAGGCGCGCTGGGCCAGAAGCTTGATGTCGATTACAACGTGGAGGGTGCGGATATCGGCTATCGCTGGTTCGCCCGCGAAGGAAAAGCCCCGCTTTTCCCCATGGGCCATGGCCTCAGCTACACCAGCTTCGCGGCGGAAGGCTTCTCGGTCTCGTCCGGCAAGGATGGGCTGAGCGCCCGTGTCACCATCCGCAACACCGGCACGCGCGCCGGTGCGGAGGTGGCGCAAATCTATCTGGCGGATGCAAGCGGGAAGAAGCTGCGCCGTCTGGCCGGTTTCACCAAGCTCGACCTTGCCCCCGGCGAGGCACGGGAAGTGACCATACCGCTGGAACAGCGCGTGCTGGCGGACTGGACGCCCAAAGGCTGGGAAGTGGCCAGGGGCACCTATCGTTTCGTGCTGGCCAAGGATGCGCTGGCTGACGGACAGGTGGCCGAAGTGAATCTGCCCGCACGGCGGCTTGCGCGCTGAGCGGAAGAGCGCTGATCGAAGGAGGTTTGGCTAAAGCCCGGACCGGCATGCTGGCCTGCCACAAAGGCAGGCTGGCGTGGCGGAGACGGAGGGATTCGAACCCTCGATACAGGATTTACCCGTATGACGGTTTAGCAAACCGTTGGTTTCAGCCACTCACCCACGTCTCCGGATCGCAGCGGCAATGGCCGGGCGCTATAACGAGGGGTTGGGGAGGCGGCAAGGGGCTGTTCAAGAAATCTGCCATCCTTTTTGCGATTAGCGGGCAAGCGCGGTTGAGGTGGCTTTTCGAGGAGCTTTCCGACCCTTGCGGTGGACTCGCCCTGCCGCAAAACCGACTCGGCTCGCCGCGCGTTCATTGCCGCTTCAGGCCGGGGGGACTCTTTTCGGCGGTCAATATTTCTGACGGGATCGAAGGGGTTCGCAATGACCGCATTTGCCGCAATCGGCCGCCAGGCTGCCCAATTCCGGGGCCAGTTCCGGGCGACGCTCGGCGCGCTGGCCTGTGCCGCGTTTCTGGCGGCGCAGCCCGCTGCCGCGCAGATCCAGTCGGTGGACCCTTCCGCCGCGATCGATGGCGATCTGGATAGCGCGCAGCCGCCGGCCTACAGCCCGCCCGCCCCGGCGGAACCCGCGATCACTTACGAACCGGTCACGCCGCCGCCGGCCGATCCCTATCAGGCCCCGGCAACTGCACCCGTGACCACGGCTGCCCCTGCTGCTGCCTCCACCGCCGCCAGTCAGGCATCGACCACGGGGCAGGGCGAAACCTACAAGAAGGATGACCTGATCGGCGCGGCCGAAGGCGTGTTCGGCAAAGGCGCGGAAGGCCTTGCTCGCATGATCGAGGATATCCTGAAGAAGCAGGGCGAGCCCAATGCCTATATCGTGGGCCGGGAAGGCGGCGGCGCGTTCATCTTCGGTGCGCGCTATGGCTCGGGCACGCTGTATCACAAGGTGGAAGGGCAGCAGCCCGTCTATTGGCGCGGCCCCTCGCTGGGCATCGATGTGGGCGCCAATGCCGCTAACACCTTCGTGCTGGTCTATAATCTGTACGATTCGCAGGAATTGTTCGAGACTTATGGCGCGGGGGAAGGGCAGGCCTATCTGGTCGGCGGCTTCCACGTATCCTATCTGCGCCGGGGCGACGTGGTGCTGATTCCGGTGCGCATGGGCGCGGGCCTGCGGCTGGGCATCAATGTCGGCTACATGAAATTTTCCAAGAAGCAGAAATGGCTGCCCTTCTGATCTGAGGTCTTATGATCTGAACGGGGCGGGAAGGGCGATCCTATTCGTTCTCTCGCCCCGATTCGGTCTTCCGCGTCCGCTTCTGTTCGTCGATCTGGTCCGCGCTGATTCTCGCCTTGGGGGCGAGTATGGATGTGAAGACCATGCCGATCATCAGCACCACTTCGCTGCCCCGGTTACGGGGCCGGTGAGGCAGCATTTTCCTGCGCTTGCGCGCCACGATCCAACCGGACGCCACCAGCGCGATCAGCGCCGCGCCTACTTATCGATAACCAGGCCTCGAACATGCGCCCTCCCCCTTGCGGCCGCACTCTGTGGCTATCTGGGAGCAGCGCGCAAAAATGCGAGTCCTGCCCTGTTTTCCGGCTTGCCCCGAAGGGGCAGGCGCGGCTAGGGGCGCGGCCATGCTCGAGAACCTTACCCAGCAGCCGCCCGACGCGCTTCTTGCGCTGATCAAGCTCTATGATGCCGATAGCCGCGCCGACAAGATTGACCTTGGCGTGGGCGTCTATCGCACGGATGACGGCGCAACGCCGGTCTTCGCTTCCATCAAGGCGGCGGAACGCAAGCTGGTGGAGGAACAGGATTCCAAGGCCTATCTCGGCCCGGAAGGCGATATGGGCTTCGTCCATGCGCTGATGCCCTACATCTTCGGATCTGACCCCACGATGGGCGGCCGGATCGAAGGCATGCAGACGCCGGGCGGCACCGGCGCCGTGCGCATCACGCTGGCCCTGGCCAAGCATGCGGGCGTGGGCACCGTGCTGATGGGCACGCCCAGCTGGCCCAACCACGCGCAGATCCTGAAGGATCTGGGCATGGAGATGAAGGGCTTCAATCACGCTGCTTCCGATGGCTCGGCGGATATGGACGCGCTGCGCACTGCGCTGAAGTCGGCCGCCAAGGGCGATGCCGTGCTGCTGCATGGCTGCTGCCACAATCCCACGGGCATCGATTATACCGACGCCCAGTGGGACGAGATTGCCGCCCTGCTGGCGGAAACCGGCGTGCTGCCGATCCTCGACCTGGCCTATCAGGGCCTGGGCCTGGGGATGGAAGCGGATGCCTATGGCGCGCGCAAGGTGCTTGCCTCGGTTCCCGAAGCCCTTGTCGCCTATAGCTGCGACAAGAATTTCGGCCTCTATCGCGATCGCGTCGGCGCGGCTTACGCCATGGCTGCCGATCCCTCGCTGGTCGGGGCGATCATGTCGAACGGCCATGCGCTGGCCCGTGCGAACTGGTCGATGCCGCCCGATCACGGCGCTTCGGCGGTCCGTCTGATCCTGCGCGATCAGGAAATGACCAAGCTGTGGCTGGACGAGCTGGACGATATGCGCGCCCGTATGCGGCAGGTCCGCGATCGTCTCGGTGCGGCAGGCAAGGTCGGCACGCTGGACCTTGCGCCCTGCGGCACGCAGAACGGCCTGTTCTCCATGCTGGCGCTGACGCCGGAGCAGATCCTGAAGCTGCGCGAGGATCACGGCATCTACATGGCGGGTTCCGGCCGCATCAACATTGCCGGCCTGACCATGGGCAATATCGACAAGTTCATCGGCGCTCTGGCGGCGGTAACGGCTTGAGATAGCTCCTCCCTTCAGGGGAGGTGGCATTCGCGTAGCGAATGACGGAGGGGGCTCGCCTTCGGGCACACCCCCCTCCACCATGCTTCGCACGGTTCCCCTCCCCGTTCCGGGGAGGATCTTTACCCCCGCAAATCCTGCATCCGCTTGAGATAGCGGGCCATCGTATCGATCTCGAGATTGACCGCGTGGCCTGGCTCAAGCGTGCCGATGGTGGTCACCTCGGCCGTGTGGGGAATGATGTTCAGCCCAAAATGGACCGTGCCGTCCGGCTGGTCTTCCACTTCGTTCACGGTCAGCGAGACGCCGTCGACCGCGATCGAGCTCTTGGGCGCGATATAGGGGGCAAGTTCCGCCGGGGCGGCGATGGTGAAGCGGGCGGAATCGCCTTCCGGCTCGATCCGTACGACCTGGCCCACTGCATCGACATGGCCGGTCACGATATGGCCGCCCAGTTCGTCGCCCAGTTTCAGTGCCTGTTCGAGATTGAGGCGCGATCCTTCCTCCCACATGGTCGGTGCGGTGCGGGAAACGCTCTCGCCCGAGACGTCCACCGCGAACCACGCGTCGCCGGCCTGGCCGCCTTTTTCGACCACGGTCATGCAGGCGCCCGAACAGGCGATGGAAGCGCCGATGGCGATCCCTGCCGGATCATAGGGGCAGGCGATGGTGACGCGCAGGTCGCCCCGCTGCTCTTTCTGGCGGACGGTGCCGATGGCGGTAACGATGCCGGTGAACAATGCTGCCTCCTCTGTCAGGCGGGCTGATAGACTTCCATCCAGTCGCTGCCAAGGCGGCGGCGGTCCGCCAGGGTCCAGCCAGGCGGCACGCCGTTGGCGCCGGGCTGGCGGAAGGCGGCGATGCCGCTGCCGAAAGTGACGGGCGCCCGATAGAGCAGGAGCCGGTCCACCAGCCCTGCATCGAGGAAGGCGGCGGCCACTTCCGATCCACCTTCGATCATCAGATATTGCACATCGGTCAGATCGGTGGCCGGATCGGCGATGGCCTGCGGCGATGCCAGATGGTGCCAGCCTTCGGGCGCGGCACCGCGCGTCAGCACATAGCGGCGCGGGCTGCGCTGTTCGAGGCCGGGCAGCCGCACGTCGAGCCTGGGGGCATCCGCGCGCAATGTGCCGCCGCCCACCAGTATCGCATCGCTCATGGCGCGTTCCAGATGGGCATGGGCGCGCGCTTCGGGGCCGGTGATCCATTTGCTGGTGCCATCTTCGCGGGCGATCAAGCCATCGGCGGTAAGGGCCAGTTTCAACGTTACGAAGGGGCGGCCGTGCCGCTTGCGCATCAGATAGCCGGCAAGGCTGGCGTGGCAGGCGGGATCGTCCGCCAGTTCCACCGCGATCCCTGCGGCTTTGAGGCGCGCGATCCCGTCGCCCGCAGTGCGGGGATCGGGGTCTTCCACGCCGATCACCACGCGGGCGACGCCTGCGGCAATCGTCAGCTGCGTGCAGCAGGGGCCGCGCGGGCTTTCATGCGCGCAGGGTTCCAGCGTTACGTAAAGGGTGGCGCCACTCGCCTGGGCCCCCGCTTGGGCAAGGGCTACGGCTTCGGCATGAGGGCGTCCGCCGGGCTGGGTCCAGCCCTGGCCGATCACGATCCCGCCCTTCACCAGAATGGCGCCGACGGCCGGGTTGGGGCGGCTCAACGGCCGGGCGCGCAGTGCCAGAACGGCGGCAGCGGCCAGCCAGCCCGCGTCCTGCTTACTCGGCGGCAACGAATTATTGACCGGCAACGGGCTGGGCCCCGGCTCCGGGTTCCTCGGCTGGCGGGTTTTGGGGAGCGTTCTGCGGGGCGGCCTGCTGTGCCTGCCCGGTGCGGGCCTGTTCGGCCTTCGCCTTTATCGCGGCCTCTTCGGCGGCCTGCTCCTGCTTGATCTCGCGCTCCATCTTGTCGACGTCCACGCCGGTCATGCGGCCAAGCTGGCGGTAGAGGTTCTTGCGATATTCCTCCCGCTCCGCTTCCTGCGCGCGCAACACATCCTGCTTCTTCTGGTTCGCCAGGTTGGACGCCAAAATCTCCGCATCGCTGCGCCCGGCGGCATATGTGGTGATGTAGGTCACTTCGGGCTGGCGGGGGATGATCCGCTCGCTTTTGGGGATGATGATGGCCATCAATCCCACGCTCCCCGCGATGGAGACCGCCAGCACGGGCCAGCGATGGGGATTGTTGCGCCAGAGATGCGCGAAATCCTTTACCGCGCCCGTGGGGGAAACATTATGCCAGAAAGCCATGGCGCGAATGTAGGCGCTGGCGTGCGCCTCCGCCAGTGTCTTCGCGCGGTCGGCTCAGCCAAAGGTGCTGTAGAGGCGCCTTCCATGCGCTTTCAGCCAGCGGTTCACCTCTTTCAGATCACCCTCGAACAGCTCGGCCAGCAGGGCGTGGAAGGCCGGCGAATGGTCGAAATGGCTCAAATGCGCAACTTCATGCGCCACGACCGAGCGGCGTACCGGGTCTGGCGCCTGGATCAGCCGCCAGTTGAGCCGGATCGTCCCGTCGCTGGCGCAGCTGCCCCAGCGGCGCTGCGCACGCGAGAGGCGCAGGGGCGGCGGGGCCTTGCCGGCAGCGGCGCAATAATGGGCGAGATCAGCCTCCATATGGCGCAGTGCTTCCCCCTCCAGCCAGCGTTTGAGGCGCGGGGCGAGCCCGTCCTGCGGCCCACCCACAAGCAGGCGGCTTTCTTCCAGCGCTGGACGGCGGCGGGCTTTCTCATGCCAGTGGATCGCCAGCTCCTGCCCGCGATAGAGCAGCATACCGCCCGCCTCGGGTGCGGAGGATGCGGGCAGGTGGGCCATCTGCCCTTCCAGCCAGTCGCGGCGGCTGGCGGCGAAATCCAGCCCATCGCTGGTGCGGCCCCAGCGCGGCAGGGTAAGGCGTATCTCGCTGCCATCGGGCGCGAGGTGCAGGGTCATGCGGCGGGCCGTGGGGTGTCGACGGATCGTCACGGGCACTTGCCGTCCGCACAATTCCAGGCGGGGATCGACGGGAGTGCGGCGCAGCCAGTCGATCACGTGCCGCCTTCCGGCCACTCGTCTGCTGCATCGGCCCATTCGACGATGTGATGCTCGATCGGCCCCGCCTCTGTCTCGCTGATGGCGCGGCCGATCACTGAAACACCTGCCGTGCGCAGGGCAGTGCGGTCGCCCGAAAGCAGGTAGTGCCAGCCCGGCAGGGGGCGCCCATCCGCCCGGCGGCGATAGGCGCAGCTATCGGGCAGCCAGCGGATTTCCTTTACCAGCTTGAGCGTGAGGCGCAGGCAATCGGGCACGAAGGCCTTGCGGTTGCGGTAATCCTTGCACTGGCCCGTGCGCGTATCCAGCAGACGGCAGGCGACGTTTGTGTCCACCACCTCGCCCGTATCGGCATCTTCCAGCTTGTGCAGGCAGCACCGCCCGCAGCCATCGCACAGTGCTTCCCACTCGGCGCGATTGAGATCGGCGAGCGGCAGTTCCCAGAAGCGGTAGCGCAGGTTCTGATTGCCCAGCTTGTCCATGGGTTTCTAGCTCACCCAGCGGGCAAGGTCCGCCGCCACGGCATCGGGCCCCTTGTCCACCGGCAGCAGCGCGATGGGCTCTCCCTTCGGGCTCATTAGGTAAGTGACGCTGCTGTGATCGACGAGATAGCCGCCCCCCGCGGAAGTTTCGCCCTTGCGGTAAAAGACCTTGAAAGCTTCGGCAGCGGCTTTCACCTGCCCGGGCGTGCCGGTCAGGCCGATCAGATCGTCCGAAAAGGCATGTGTGAACTCACCCACCTTGGCGGGCGTATCGCGCTCGGGATCGATGGAGATGAAGATTGGCTGCACCTTTGCGGCCAGTTCCGGCTCATCGGCCTTGAACTTGGCAAAACCCTGCATGATCCGGCCGACATCGGTGGGGCACACGTCAGGGCAATAGGTATAGCCGAAATAGACGATGCGGTACTTCCCGTCGAAATCCGACCATTTGACCGGTTTGCCCGCCGCGTCCACCAGATCGAAGGGACCGCCGATGGCCGCGCCGGCCAGAGGCGCGTCGGCCGGAACCCCGCCGGAGGATTTCTGCCCGCAGCCCGTCAGGGCTAATGTCAGGGCGATTGCGGCAAAAGGGGCGAATGCGTGTTTGGCTTTCCACATGGCGCGCCGGTTCATGCTCTGCTAACCCGCCTATCGCAAGGGGTGAGTCAAACAGGGGCTCTCAACATCGGGTCCGAAAAGGCAGGAGATTGCACAGTGGCGCGGCTTGGGCGCATTTCGGCATTGGTCCTTCCGGCAGTCGCAGGGGCACTGGCACTGGCGACACCCGCACAGGCGCAATATTCCCCCGGTTACCAGTTCCTCAAGGCCGTGAAGGACGGCAAGGGGGACGAGGTGGTCAAGCTGCTGCAGGACCACAGCAATACCCTGGTCAATTCGCAGGACATCACCACGGGCGAGTCCGCGCTTCACATCGCGGTGAGCCAGCGCAACATGGTCTGGATCCAGTTCCTGTGCCAGAAGGGCGCGAACACCAATATTCAGGACAAGAAGGGCGTAACTCCGCTGGTTCTGGCCACGCAGATCGGCTTCATCGAAGGCGCGCAGGAACTGATCAGGCGCGGGGCCAAGGTGGATGTGGCCAATGCCACCGGCGAAACCCCGCTGATCGCGGCGGTCCACCGGCGCGATATTCCGATGATGCGCGTTCTGCTGAAGGGCGGCGCGGACCCCGATCGGGCGGACAGCTCCGGACGCAGCGCGCGCGACTATGCAATGTTTGACGGGGCGAACGGCGCTCTCGCCCAGGAAATCGAAAAGAACCAGAAGCCCAAGGGCGAACGGGAAGGATCGGTGCGTTATGGCCCTGGCTTCTGAGGCTCTGCCGCAAGATCCCACGCTGGATGAAATCCGGCTGGCGCTTGCCCCGCTGGTGGCCGATGCCGCCGCGTTTGATGGCTGGAGCGATGCGGCCGTGGAAGCCGCAGCGCAGAGCGCGGGGATCGATCCCGCCATTGCCCGGCTGGCCTTTCCCGGCGGCGCGATGGACCTGATCGCGGCGTGGGTGGAACATGTCGATGCAGCCATGATCCGCGCCTTCCCGCCCGAAGTGCTGGCGGGGATGAAAATCCGCGAGAAAATCCGCGGACTGGTGTGGTTCCGCCTCTCTGCCGCGATTGGCCGGGAAGAGGCGATGCGCCGCGCGCTGGCTATCCAGACCATGCCGCAAAACGCCCCTGCCGCCTTGCGACAGGGCTGGCGCAGTGCCGATCTGATGTGGCGGCTGGCTGGCGATACGGCAGCCGATTACAATTACTACACCAAGCGCGCGATCCTCGAAGGCATTTATGGCGCCACGCTGGCGGTGTTCGTGAGCGACGAGAGCGAAGGCAAGGCGGAAACCCGTGCTTTCCTGGATCGCCGGATCGAAGGGATCATGAAATTCGAAAAGGCCAAGGCCAACCTGCTGCGCGACCGCGAGGGCTTTTCGATGACCCGCTTCCTGGGAAGGCTGCGCTACCCGGCGCGGTAGGATTTCTGCGCTCTTGCGTGATTGTTTGAAGAGGCCAGCTTGTCTTTCGGGACGAGCAGACCCGCGCCCTCGCATGCGGAACCCAATTTTCTAATTGCGAACCAGTTGCAATTAGCTCCCAAGTCTGGCAGCGGACAGGCATGAACCTCGATGCCTTGCCGACCGGCCGCCGCGCTCGCATTATCGCTGTCGATTGGGGAATTCTCGCCCCTGAGGAGGCGACTCGCCTTCGTGCTCTGGGGATCGACACTGGGGCCGAGGTGGAAATCGCCCATCGCGGTGTGTTCGCGGGCAAGGATCCGATTGCGCTTGAAGTGGGCCGCATGACCGTGGCCCTGCGCCGCAACCACGCCCGCGCGATGGAAGTCGAAGAACTGGCGGAGGCGGCACGATGATCGGCAAGCGGATCGCCGCCCTCGTCGGCAACCCCAACGCAGGCAAAAGCGCGCTGTTCAACGCGCTGACCGGCGCGCGGCAGAAGATCGCCAATTATCCCGGCGTCACTGTGGAGCGAAAGGCCGGGCGGCTGGTGTTGCCGACAGGCGAGCCAGTGGAACTGATCGACCTGCCCGGCAGCTATGGCTTCGATGCGACCAGCCCGGACGAAGAAGTGACCCGCAAGGTCATTTTCGGAGAATTCCCCGGCGAGGCGCAGCCCGATGTGCTGATCGTGGTGCTCGATGCCTCGAACATCGAACAGCATCTCGTCTTCGCGCAGGAAGTACTCGAACTCGGGCGCCCCACCGTGGTGGCGCTCAACATGGTCGATCTGGCCGAGCGTGACGGGCTGGTGATCGATCCGGCGGCGCTGGAGCAGGCGCTCGGCGTGCCGGTGATTCCCACTGTTGCCGTGCGCCGCCGCGGCCTGGCCGAACTGGCGCAGGCTATCGCTGCGGCTGAAGCGCGGGCGGAAAGCGATCCCAAGGATCATCCGCGTCCGCATATCACCCTGCCGGAACGCAGGCTGGCGGCCAATAACATCGCCAAGGGCGCCATTCTTTCTGAAACTCGCCAGCACCGGCTGCATGCCCGGATGGACAAGGTGCTGCTGCATCCCTGGCTCGGCCCGCCGATCCTGTTCGCGCTGCTCTTCGTCATCTTCCAGGCCGTGTTCGCCTGGGCCACGCCCTTTGCCGATGCGCTCGAAGGGGTGGTGGCCTGGCTTTCCGAACTGGCTACCCAGATCATCCCTGCCGGTTTCGTGCAGGATCTGCTGGTGCAGGGCGTGCTGGCGGGCGTCGGCTCCGTGGTAGTATTCCTGCCCCAGATCGTGATCCTGTTCTTCTTCATCCTGGTGATGGAAGCGACCGGATATATGGCTCGCGCGGCCTTCATCATGGACCGCCTGATGGCTTCTGTGGGCCTTTCTGGTCGCAGCTTCATTCCGCTGCTGTCCAGCTTTGCCTGCGCCATTCCCGGTATCATGGCCACGCGCAGCATTGCTGATCCCAAGGACCGGCTGACCACGATCCTGATCGCCCCGCTGATGACCTGTTCGGCGCGTCTGCCGGTCTATGCCGTGATCATCGGCGCCTTCATTCCCGCCACCACGGTGGGTCCGGGCATCGGGTTGCAGGGGCTGGTGCTGTTCGGCCTCTATGTCGCGGGGATCGTGGGTGCGATGGGGGCGGCTTTGGTGCTGCGCCGTTCGGTGACCAAGGGCGCGGCTTCCGGCTTCATCATGGAACTGCCCAAATATCAGCTTCCCCGCATTTCCGATCTGCTGATCGGGCTGTGGCAGCGGGCCTGGGTATTCCTGCGGCGCGCGGGCACGATCATCTTCACCGTCACCGTGGTGCTGTGGGTGCTGCTCAGCTTCCCCAAGGCAGGGCCGGGCGAAAGCCAGCTCAATGCTTCCATCGCGGGCAAGCTCGCCAGCGGGGTGGAAGTGGTGGTGCGGCCCATCGGCTTCAATCACGAAATGGCACTGGCGCTGGTGCCGGCCATGGCGGCGCGCGAAGTGGCGGTTTCCGCATTGGCGACGACCTATGCCATCGACGCTTCGGACGAGGATGCCGCGGCCTCCGCGCTGGAAGACCGGCTCGGTTCGCGCTGGACCCTGCCGATGGCGCTGGCCTTCCTCGCCTGGTTCGTCTTCGCGCCGCAGTGTCTTTCTACCATCGCCGTGGCCCGCCGGGAAACCAACGGATGGAAGTGGCCTGCCTTCATGCTCGCCTATCTCTTCGGCCTGGCCTACATCTTCGCGGGGCTTACGTTCTGGACGGCCACTGCGCTGGGGCTGTAGCTTGATCGTGCAAAAGGATGGCGGCGAGGTTGGCTTGCGGCTGGCCGGGGCTTACATCCTTGCGGGAATCATTTTCCGGCGCGCCAGCGCCGGGTCCGTAGCCCAAAGAGGAAGTTCATGGCAGGCAGCGTCAACAAGGTCATTCTGGTCGGCAATCTGGGTGCGGACCCGGAAGTCCGCTCGTTCCAGAATGGCGGGAAGGTGTGCAACCTGCGCATCGCCACGTCGGAAAGCTGGAAGGATCGCAACACCGGCCAGAAGCAGGAACGCACCGAATGGCATAGCGTGGCGATCTTCTCTGAAGGTCTCGCCGGCGTTGCCGAACGCTTCCTGCGCAAGGGCAGCAAGGTCTATATCGAAGGCCAGCTGCGTACCCGCAAATGGCAGGACCAGTCGGGTAATGACCGCTACACCACCGAAGTGGTGCTGCAGGGCCCCGGCGCGGTGATGACCATGCTCGATGGGCCGCAGGGCGGTGCTGGCGGCGGTGGCGGTGGCCAGCGCAGCGGCGGCTGGAACGAAGGTGGCGCCGGTGGCGGCGGTTCCTATGGCGGCGGAGGTTCTTCCTCAGGCGGCTCGTCCTCAGGCGGCTGGGGCGGCGGTGCTCCTGCCGGCGGCGGCAGCAATTTCGGCGACGATCTGGACGACGATATCCCGTTCTGATCGCCGCCCTTTATCGGGAAAGCGGGCTGGCGGTCAGTCGGCCTTCTTTCCCTTGAGGGCAGCCAGCGCGGCAAAGGGCCCGCTGGCGCTTTCATCCAGAAGACCAGCTTCCTTCCGCACCTTTTCAGCATTCGGCCCGGTGGCGTAAGGATCGATAGCCAGCGCCAGCCCCTGCGCCACGGCCTCGCCAAGATCGAACGACGTGCCCGTATAGGGAATCTCGTCCAGTTCCTCGGCCTCCAGCTCCACTTCCTCCCCTTCGGTGATTTCCGCCTGTGTTTCTTCAACGAAACGCAGCGTGAATTCCTCCCGAATCGTTACGGGCAAGTCATCTCCGGTCACGGCGCAGCTTTGCACGATCTTGGCATTCAGCGTGCCGTTGGCATCCACGGCGGTGCCGTCTTTCACCAGCGCAACGTCAGCTTCCAGCTTTCCGATGGAGATAAGGCCGAAGCGGCGGGCCAGCGCCGCGCGCTCCGCCTCGTCAGCTTCCAGATGCCGCACGCGCTCGTCCACCGAGCGGATGTCGATCATGCGGGAAAATTCAGGGGTCTGGGTCATGCTCAGATCTCCGCTGCCAGAATACGTTCTGCGGGAACGGTGCAGAGCCGGTCATGGAAATCGCGCAGCCCGGCCGCCGCAGCCACGGGCGAAGCACCATCCAGCAGGCGCAGGTTGCGGGCCACCGCTTCCTCCAGCGCGTTGTTGTCATCCTGGGCCAGCGCCTCGCGAAAGGCGCCCAGCCGGCCGCCCAGCGCGGACATCAGCTTGCCCATATGCTTGCCCACCACGACATCGCCCACGCCGCTCTCGCGCAGCTGGCCTTCCATGTCGTCCACGAACAGTTCGGTGAGATAGACGCAAGGATGGGCCATGTTCTCGTCCCGCTCCAGCCGCAGCAGCACCATGGCAAGGACAGCCGTGATCATATCGAAACGCCCCTCCAGCGTGTCGGCCACGCTCCGCTGCGCGTACCATTCCTTGTCGCGAGCGATTTCCACCACGCGGTGCCACAGCGCCTGGACACCCTGGCGCGGGTCTTGCGAGCGGGCAAAGAGGCGGGACAGGAGTTTCACGTTTCTGGCTGGTCCTTTTCGTTCAGCCGCGATTAAATCCGCACGGCCGATGGCTCTGGTCCCCAAGCGCCATTGCGCAAGGGGACGCTTGTCCTTAAGGCTCGCGCCGATACTGCTTGCTAAAGCACAAGGCAATTGATTGCAGGACGGCCGGTGTTCCACTGGCGAGGTTCGGAGACCGAATAGATGATGCCCAAGGTTCGGATCGCTGCGATAGTGACGCTCGCGGCCTTGTTGGCCGGGTGCAGCTCCATCTCGGATCATCGCGGCTACATCGCTGACGAGGCGCTTGTGCAGGCCGTGCAGCCGGGCATCGATAACCGGGAATCGGTGGAAGGCACTCTTGGCCGGCCGACCTTCGCCAGCGAATTTGGCAATCCGATCTGGTATTACGTTTCCAGCACCACTTACCAGAAGCCGTTCCGCAAGCCGCGTATCGGGCAGCATTCCGTGCTGGCCGTGACCTTTGACGAGAAGGGCAATGTGGTTTCCGCCGAGCGCTGGGGCATGGACAAGGTTGCCCAGATCAGCCCCGAAGGGGACAAGACGCCCGTTCTCGGCAAGGAGCGTGGCTTCCTCGAAGATCTGTTCGGCAATATCGGCCAGGTTGGTGCGATGGGTTCCAATGCTCCCGGTGGCCCAGGTCCGAACGGCAGCTGATTTCTGGCGGCCACCCGGCCGCTTGAACGGCTGAGGGTGAGCGCCCATATTCGCCCCATGAGTGAAAGCGACAATCGCCACGGCCTGATCCAGTGGCACGGCACTACCATCATCGGCGTGAAGAAAGACGGTAAGACCGTCATCGCGGGCGATGGACAGGTTTCCATGGGCAACACGGTGATGAAGCCCAATGCGCGCAAGGTGCGCCGCATCGGGGCGGGTGGCAACGTGATTGCCGGTTTCGCCGGGGCGACCGCCGATGCCTTCACCCTGTTCGAACGGCTCGAAAAAAAGCTGGAGCAATATAGCGGCCAGTTGCTGCGCGCTGCGGTGGAACTGGCGAAAGACTGGCGCACCGACAAATATCTGCGCAACCTGGAAGCCCTGATGATCGTGGCCGACAAGGACGCCTTGCTGGTGTTGACCGGCAATGGCGACGTGCTGGAGCCGGAGGGCGGCCCGGAATCGCAAATCGCCGCGATCGGATCGGGCGGCAATTATGCGCTGGCCGCCGCCCGCGCTATCGATGCTTACGAACAGGATGCAGAAGTGATCGCCCGCCGCGCCATGGCAGTGGCAGCCGACATCTGCGTCTTCACCAATGACCGCGTGACGGTCGAGGCTATCTGAATCTCATCATGACTGACACATTGACCCCCAAGGCGATTGTCGCCGCATTGGATGAACACATCATCGGCCAGGCCGAGGCCAAGCGTGCGGTGGCGGTCGCGCTGCGCAATCGCTGGCGCCGCCAGCGCCTCGGCGCGGAACTGCGCGATGAGGTGACGCCCAAGAACATCCTGATGATCGGGCCCACGGGCTGCGGCAAGACGGAGATCAGCCGTCGCCTCGCCAAGCTGGCTGATGCGCCCTTCGTGAAGGTGGAAGCGACGAAGTTCACGGAAGTCGGCTATGTCGGCCGCGATGTGGAACAGATCGCGCGCGATCTGGCGGAGGAGGCCGTGCGGCTGGAGAAGGAACGCCGCCGCGAGGCTGTGCGGGAAGCCGCCAGCAAGGCCGCGATGGATCGCCTGCTCAAGGCGCTGGTTGGAGAGAATGCTTCCGAAGCCACGCGCGAGAGCTTCCGCCAGCGTATCGTCCAGAACGCCATGAATGACGTCGAGGTCGAGATCGAGGTGGAAGACAGCCCCGCCATGCCGATGGATATTCAGGGCATGGGCGGCAATGTCGGCATGATCGACCTATCCCAGATGATGAGCAAGG
This sequence comes from Fulverythrobacter ferritrahens, assembly GCF_020539485.1. Lineage (GTDB taxonomy): Bacteria > Pseudomonadota > Alphaproteobacteria > Sphingomonadales > Sphingomonadaceae > Andeanibacterium > Andeanibacterium ferritrahens. The sequence goes on along the minus strand of NZ_JACDXU010000007.1, from coordinate 8,674 downwards.
CCTTCGGCCGGCAGAATCTCAAGCGTCGCAAGCTCAAGGTTCCCGATGCGTGGGACAAGCTGGTGGACGAGGAGGCCGAGAAGCGCATGGACCAGGACGATGTCGCGCGGGTCGCGCTGGCCGACGCCGAAACGAACGGAATCGTCTTCCTCGACGAGATCGACAAGATCGCCGCTTCCGATGTGCGCGGCGGTTCCGTGAGCCGTGAAGGCGTGCAGCGCGATCTGCTGCCGCTGATCGAAGGCACTACTGTGGCCACCAAATATGGGCCGATGAAGACGGACCATGTGCTGTTCATCGCCAGCGGCGCGTTCCATGTGGCCAAGCCGTCGGACATGCTGCCCGAATTGCAGGGGCGTCTGCCTATCCGGGTGGAGCTGCGCAGCCTGACAGAGGAGGATTTCGTGCGAATCCTCTCCGAAACACGAGCCAATCTGGTGGAGCAGTACAAGGCGCTGATCGGTACAGAGGAAGTCACGCTGGACTTCACCGAGGATGCCGTGCGCGAAGTTGCCCGGATCGCAGCCCAGGTGAACGAGAGCGTCGAGAATATCGGTGCACGCCGCCTGCAGACCGTCATGGAAAGGCTGATCGAGGATCTCAGCTTCGAGGCGGAAGATCGGCGCGGCGAGATTGTGACGATCGACGCGGACTATGTGCGCGACAGGCTTGCCGACCTCGCCGGCAATAGCGACCTCAGCAAATATATCCTCTGACGGGATTCCTCTCCGCCCGCCCCGGCATTTGAACGGGCCGGGCGGAAGATGGGGAAGCAGGAACGGGGCGCCGCCTTATTTCCTGGCGGCGGCCCCGTCGCCTTCAGCCATGATCTGCTTTACCAGATCCTTCTGCTGAGGATACCAGAATTCCAGGTGGCAGTTCTCGCACACGCCGTCGATCTGCCCCACCAGCGCCCCGGCACGCTGGGCATCGTGAGCCTTCGCCGCAGCCGCGATGTCACCCATATGGCTGGCAAGGGCGCCGGCCATGCCGCGGAAGCCTTCCGGATCGGCATCGATGTTCTTCTGCACCTGTTCGGACGTGGTGCCGCCTTCGATGTTCTCGTCGGAAATGATGACGCCGGGCCGATTGACCACCAGCTTCTTCAGCATGCTCATTTCGGTGGCCGCGTTCTGCAGCCGCGCGGCAGCATCGGCCAGCTTGGCCCATTTGGCATCGTCCATCAGTTTCGGATCGATCAGCGCATCGCTGGCCATGGCCGCGTTACCCACTGCCCAGACTTCGTCCGCGATCACGTCGATATGCTGGGTCATCGCCTCATGCACGGTCATCGGCACGTCTTCGGCGGCAGGTTCCTTGCTACAACCGCCAAGCGCCAGCGTGGCCGCGGCAAGGGCGAAAATCATGCGATGCGATGTCATGGAAGGCTCCTCTCTGGGAAGGCACATATTTCACGCCCTCTATCGGGAGTGGGAAGATTTCCGCAGGCGTATCGCGCAAACGCCGCAGGCCTGCACCTGTTCCGTCGTCAGGCCCGCCGAGCGCGAATAATCGCCCTCCGGCCCGGGAAGGGACATGTTCGATGAAGTGGGAGGCAGGCACATAGCTGCCGCGAAACGGCCGTGCCGTCAGCCTTGCGGATACCAGTATTTTGCGTGGCAGGCCTCACAGACCTGATCGATTTCGCCCACCAGCAAACCGGCATTCTCGGCATCCCGTGCCTTGGCAGTTTCGGCAATAGCCTGCGCATGCTTGGCGAGCCCGGCCGCGAAATCGCGGAAGCTTTGCGGATTGGCGTCGATATAGGATTGAACATCCTCCATCGAATAGGCGCCGGGTTCCTCGACCTTCTCCTGTCCCGGAGCGGCAGCGCGGATCGTGCCGGCCGTAGCCATCTTGTCAGCTTCCAGCTTGAGCGCGAGGGCGGCCTTTTCAAGGCGTGCCCATTTGGCCTCGTCCATCTGGGCCGGGTCGAGCCCGCCCGAATCGTTCATGGCGTTGTTGCCAACGTCCCAAAGCTCGTTCGTCGCGGCATTGATTTCCTGCTGCATCGCGCCGCGAACATATAGCACGTCGCCGTCGTTCGCCTGTGCGGCACCCCATGCCAGCACGGAACCGGCCATCAGTGCCGGAACGGCGAACATTGCATATCTGCGCATTCTCTTCTCCCCGAGGCCGCTATTGGGCGGCACTATCCAGTTCGTCGCTTTCGATCAGCTGGCGAGCCCACATTTCGGCATAGAGCCCATCGAATCGCAGCAGTTCGAGATGTGTACCCTGCTCCGCCAGGCGTCCATCTTGCATGACATAGATCAAGTCGCTGTCCGCAATCGTAGAAAGTCTGTGTGCGATGGAGATCGTCGTGCGGTCCTGCGCGATGCGGCGCAGGGTGGCGAGAATCTCCTGTTCGGTGCGGGTATCGAGCGCGCTGGTCGCTTCGTCGAGCAGCAGGATCGGCGGATTCTTGACCAATGTGCGGGCAATGGCGACGCGCTGCTTCTCCCCGCCCGAGAGCTTCAGGCCGCGCTCGCCGACCTGCGTTTCAAAGCCATCCGGCAGCCGTTCGACGAAGGGCAGGATCGCGGCGCCGCGGGCGGCTGCGATCACATCCTCCATATGCGCGCCATCGCGGCCATAGGCGATGTTATAGCCGATTGTGTCGTTGAACAGCACGCTGTCCTGGGGGACGATGCCGATCGCGGCGCGCAGGGATTCCTGCGTAACCTCCTTGATGTCCTGCCCGCCGATCAGGATGCGTCCTTCCCACGGATCGTAGAAGCGGAAGAGAAGGCGGCCGATGGTGGATTTGCCGGCGCCCGAAGGGCCGACGATAGCGACCTGCTTGCCGGCGGGAACCTCCAGGCTCAGCCCATGCAGGATCGTGCGCTCCCTGTCATAACCGAACACAACATTGTCGAAGGTCACGATCGGATTGCCGGAGATCAGCGCGGGCGCGCCGGGCGCATCGCTCACTTCCACCTGAGTATCGATCAGCTCGAACATGGAGGCCATGTCGATCAGCCCCTGGCGGATCGTGCGATAGACCATGCCGAGGAAGTCCAGCGGCCGGAACAGCTGCATCAGGAAAGTGTTCACGAACACCAGATCGCCTACGCTGAGCTGTCCCTTGCTCCAGCCCCATACGGTGTAGGCCATGGCGCCTGCCATCAGCAGATTGGTGATCAGCGCCTGTGCGATGTTGAGCAGGGCAAGCGAGTTCTCGCTCTTGGTTGCGGCCTGCATGTAGCTTTCGGCCGCGTGGGAATAACGCTGTTGCTCGCGCTGTTCGGCGCCGAAATATTTCACCGTCTCGTAATTGAGCAGCGAATCCACCGCGCGGGAGAGGGCCTGCCCGTCCAGCTCGTTCATCCGCGCGCGAAGGGTGGCGCGCCATTCGGTGATGGTTGTGGTGACGAAGATATAGGCGACCACCGCAAGGAAGGTCGCAATCACCAGCGAGACGCCGAAATTGAGGTAGAAGATCACCCCGATCGCCATCAGCTCGATGAATGTGGGGGCAATGTTGAACAACAGGAAATAGAGCATCGTGTTGATGCTCTTGGTCCCGCGCTCGATAATCTTGGTGACCTCGCCCGTGCGGCGGGCAAGATGGAATCGCAAAGAGAGTTGGTGCAGGCGGCGGAATACGTCCTCCGCCAGATGCTGCACGGCGCTCTGGCCGATCCGCTCGAACACGATATTGCGGATATTGTCGAAGGCCGTGGTGGTGAAGCGCGCCGCCGTATAGGCCAGCACCAGCGCGAGCGCCGCCCACATCGCCTCGGTGGCGGGGGTGGCCATGGTGTTCACCGCCCCGCGCAGGAAATAGGGCATGGAAAGCACTGTGACCTTCGAAAGAAGGATCAGTGCCACGGCCCCGGCCAATCGCCAGCGCACCCCGGCGCGTTCGCGGGTCCAGAGATAGGGCAGGAAGCGGCGCACTGTGCGCCAGTCGGCATGCTTGCCTTTGAGGTTTGTCGATTGAGCGCGTGGAGGCATGGGCCAGCAAGTGGGCCTTATGCCGCTAAAGGGCAATGGCTGCCCGGCCAGCTTTTGCTTTCCGGCGGCAAAGTCAGGGCGCTGGCGGGGCCGAACCAGCGGACAGGATCAATGGCTGCCCATGCCTCCCGCAGGCGAATTGAACCAGCCCGCGCCGGGCGGCAGATCGAACAGCACCTTGCGTTGTTTGAAGTCGATCGCCACGCGCTTGAACAGCCTCAGTTCGCTCATCCCCAGCACCATGGCGGGCCGGTCGCCCAGCCCCAGAGCCTTGAAGCTGGGAGAATCGACGAAGGCGATGGGCAGATTGCTCACCTTCACCCTGCCGATAGTGACGGATCTGGCCATCCGGATGCTGCTGGATTCCATCGCGCCATTGATGTCGGTCATCTGCGCCTGGCCCAACTCGCGCCCGCGCAGTTTTTCCTGCAGCGCCAGATTGCCCACGCTGCCCTGCGCGCCAGTGCCCACGATCACGGAGACTTTCACGCCGTCCAGTTCTGCATCCGTGATGATCAGCTGGCCCAGCACCCGGCGGGCACGCACCACAATGTCGTAGCCCTTGTCCCCGCCCAGCGTATCGGCATCGGCCACGGAGAAGGTCTTCGCCCGGAAATCCAGCAGGACGCGCTGTTCCTGTAATGAATCGAGGCCGAGTATGCCATCCGCGCTGCCGATATTGTCCTGCGCCACCAGCGGCACCGTTTCGATGTAGAAGAGGCGCTTGCCCAGCCCGAGTTCCATCACCGGGGCGACCTCTATCGGCGCGCTGCTGGAAATCCCCACCAGCGTCGCGGCTTTCCTGTCCGCCACACCGAGCCTGTCCGCCAACTCGCGGGAGAGGACAGTGGCCTGCGCCCCGGTATCGATCATGAAACGATAAGGCCCCTGGCCTTCCACCGTAACGGGCACGGTCAGCCTGTCATATTCTTCAGTGCCGGTCTTGAAGACGTCCAGATCACTGGGGCGATTACCGGGCGGCTGGGCGCTGCCGGAAGTGGCATCTTGCGGTGCCAGGGTGGTGGTCATTGCCGCGACCAATGCGGCCGATGCAGCTGTGATCCAGCTCATTGCCTGCACTCCCTCAGGCGGGGTTCGTCCAAGCCCCGCTATGGCAGCGTTTATACCATGGATAATCGGAGGGAGCGAATCAGGCGCGGCAAGCCAATATTCATCGTTCCGGGCTAGGGGCGGGCTCATGGACAAGCGGCCCATCATAGTTGCGATACTGGCTCATAATGAAGAGCGGCGAATAGCGCGCTGCCTCGCGAGCCTGCCGCTCGGCAATTCGGATGTGGCGGTGCATGTTGTGGTGAACGGCTCGAAAGACCGGACTGCCGACATCGCACGCGGCTTTGCCGGGGTTACGGTTCACGAATATCCGGAAGGCGGCAAATCGCGCAGCTGGAACCGGTTCGTGCTCGATACGCCGGACATTGCCGCCCGGTGCTTCGTCTTTGTCGATGGCGATGCGGAAGTGCTTCCGGGATCGGTCGAGGCTCTGGCGGCGGCGCTTGCGGCCGATCCGCAGGCCAATGCCGCCTCTGCCATGCCGCGCAACGGCCGCCACGCCGAGGCCTACCGCCAGGAAATGATCGTGCAGCACGGGATGTTCGGCGATCTCTATGCGTTGAGCGGGCAGTTCATCGATCGAATGCGAGCCTTGGGGATTCGTCTGCCGGAAGACCTGATCGGGGATGATGGCCTGCTCTGCGCCATGGCCAAGACCGACCTTCGCAATGAAGATCATTGGCAAGACCAGCGCGTGATCCCCTGTCAGCAGGCCGGCTTCCTATGCCAGCCCGCCAGCCTGCTGGAGCCTGCCACTCTGCTGGTCCAGTATCGGCGGATGATCAATTACTCGGTCCGGCATTTCCAGAACCGCATGATCAGCTCGATCATGCGGGGGGAGGGGCCGGCGGGACTGCCCCGGCGCCTTGCCATGCTCTATCCGGAATGGTTGCCCCGCTTCGCACCCCGCCGTCATCCGGTCTGGTGGTGGTTCGATCGCAAGGCGCTCGCCCGCATGGCGCGCGCGGCCGCTTCTTAACTGCGGGCCAATATGCTAGCGGCTCCGGAGATGATCCAGTTGCGCGACAAGCTTCTCCGCAAATTGCGGGAACAGTTTCATTTGCGCCAGTCGCGCGCAGTGCTGGGCACGGCTCCGCTGCTTCCCGCCGATGATGGCGTGATCCTCTATTCGATGATCGGCACCAGGGTGCTGCTGCCCTATCTGGTAGCCATCAAGTCTCTTCACCAGCATTTGCGTCGTGGGCGGATCGTCATTCTCGATGATGGCACGCTTACCCCGGCAGACAAGGCGATCCTTGCCCACCATCTGGGCGATCCCGAAATCCGCCATATCGCGGAAGTGGATGTCGGCCCCTGCCCGCGCGGCTGCGTGTGGGAAAGGCTGCTGCTGCTGCTCGAACTGCGCAAGGATGCCTATGTAATCCAGGTCGATTCCGACACTGTCACTCTTGGGCCTGTGCCGGAAGTCGCCGCCGCGATCGCAGAAGGGCGCAACTTCACTCTGAAGGGGGAAGATTCGGCCCGGTGGCTGCCTGTGGGTGATTTCGTGAAGACGACGCCGGGGCTCGATCCTTTCTCCCCTGAAACCCACGTGCAGGGCGCGACCGAGGAAATCCTGCCGCAGATCCGCGCGGGTCTGCCGCAGCCTTCCTGTTACGTGCGCGGCTGTGCCGGCTTCACCGGCTTCGCGCCCGGCGGGTTGGGCCGCAGAACGGCGGAGGATTTCAGTCGCGAAGCCGAGGCGATTCTGGGCCGTGAGAGCTGGAAGCGCTGGGGCAGCGAGCAGGTGATGTCGAACGTGATTGTCGCCAATGAAGGGGAGCCGGTGCTGCTGCCCTACGATCGCTACCTCAATTTCTGGAACGAACCGCTTCCTGCCGATACGCGCCTTGCGCATTTCATCGGCACGTATCGCTTCCACCTTGGCGCTTATGCCGAGGCGACCCGTCGGGCGATTGCGGCGCTTAAAGGGTGAATCATCCTTTCCGGCTGCGTGCCAGTTCAAACAGTTCGGTGATCCGCCCGCGCGCGAAGAGCAGCAGCCACAAGCCGTAAATCGCGCCGCCTGCCGCCACCAGCAGCGCTAGCCTTGCCAGCATCGGCATGGCGGGGAGCAGATGGGCGCACAGCTTCACGCCCAGGAACATGGTGATACCTGCCAATACGGGTGGGGAGAGCGCCCGGAGGAAGTCGCGCAGACTGACATGCAACACCGGCAGCACCCAGGCTGCTGAGATTGCCAGGAGCACCGGATAGGCTGCCACCCATGCCCAGGCGATCCCGGTCACTCCCCATTGCACGCCGATCAGGAAAGTGGCAGGCAGCAGGACTGCGCCCAGGATCGACACACGCGTATATATGCCGGGTCGCCCCGCCGCATTGGTGGCAGGGCCGAACAGGACCTGGACGGTCATGAAAGGCATGGCAAAGCCGAGCAACGCGATCACCGGAGCCGTCTCTAGCCATTTCTCGCCCAGCACGACATGCACGAGTGGATCGGCAGTGGCGGCGAGCCCAAGGCAGAACGGCATGCCGATCAGCATCAATATGCGCACTGCCTTCAGGAAGCCGAGCGCCATGGCGCGAGCATCATCCTGAACCTTCGCATAGGCGCTGAAAGCTACCTCATTGATAGGCGGTACGAACTTGGTGACGAACATCTGGGTGAGAAACAGGCTTGTCGTATAGATGCCCAGCATGTGCGGATCGAAGGCACGGCCGGCGATCACGATGTCGGCCTGGGTCTGCACGAACCAGAAGAACTGCCCGACCGCCACGATACCCCCATATCGGGCAAGGCTCCATGCGCCGCGGAAATCGAAGCTCGGACGAATGAATATCCGCGCGGCAATGGCCATACCCAGTGCACGGGCGGCAAATCCGGTCAGCGGGGCGAGCACAAGGGTCCAGACACCCAAACCCGCCAGCGCCCCGGCGAGGGCGGCAAAGGCCGAGAGCAGCCCCGAGACAAGGTTGACCTGTGCCTGCTTGCGGAAATCCATCTCGCGAGAGAGCACGGCGTAGCCCAGCGCCAGGAAGGGGTTGGTCAGATAGATCAAGGCCTGCACACGCAGGAGGCTCGCTACCTCGGCCTGCCCGTAATAGGCGGCGACCAGTGGAGCGGCGGCGAGCTGCAGCAGAGCCAGGGTCACGTTGAGCAGGATCAGCATGCCGAAGAGCTGCCGCAGCATATGCGGAGTGGCGTCGCGTTTCTGGATCAGGGCATTGGCCAGGCCATAGCCGTTCATCAGGCTCAGCAGCACCAGCACCACCGATGTCATCGCATAGAGGCCGTAATCCGATGGGGAGAGGATCCGGATCACGAGGAAGGTGGAGCCCCAGGTGATGATCTGTCCCAGAATCTGGGAGCCGGAACGCCACAGCACGGCGCTACGCACCTGATTCCTAAGCGATTCAGGTGGAAGATCGGGCGCTTCTGACGCCGGATTCGGACTGGGGGAGGCGATTGTCATGTGGGCGGCCCTATGCGGCGGAACATTTTACCAGCCGGTAAAGCCCGGATTTCCGCGAGGTTTCGGAATATCGCAACAAAAATGCAAAAAAGGTGTTGCTCGAATCGGGGAGTGTATCTAGAGGGCTGTTCACCGGACGGGGCGCCACTGAGGCGGTTCGGACGGTCGCCAACAGAGACGGACAACAGTTCCTCGGATTAGAGTTCGGG
>NZ_JACDXU010000006.1 GCF_020539485.1 Fulverythrobacter ferritrahens | reverse complement strand
GGGATCGCTGGGCATCCCCTGCTGGATGAAGATGTAGAGGGTTTCACGCGGAGACGCGGAGGCGCGGAGGCGCGGAGAGGGTGCGGCTGGGCCCGTTCCCTCCGCGCCTCCGCGTCTCCGCGTGAGTTTTATTGGGTTCGCGCAAAGAGCGCAAAGGCCGCTGAGGGTGTAGCGCCTGCCTCTATACCTCGTCATTCCCGTGAAAACGGGAACCCAGTTCCGACGGTTGCTGCTGGATTCCCGCCTGCCGCTTTGCGGCAGTTTATCCTGAGCGACGCCGCAGGCGGCGTCGAAGGGCGGGAATGACGAAGGGGTGGGGAGGAAGCGCAGCTCCATCTCCGGGCCTCAGCGCCTCTGCGAGCGCTAAACTCCTACCCCGGCAGGTATTGCTCCACCTCGCCCCAGCCTTTCAGCGCCTTGGCGCGCTTCAGCAATTCGGCGGCATCGGCCAGCGTATAGCGCTTCAGCTCCTCCATCCCCGCCAGTTCCTCCCAACTGACCGGAGCGGCCAGTGTGGCGCCATCGCGGGCGCGGGCGGAATAGGGGGCGATGGCGGTGGCGCCGCGGGTGTTGCGCAGCCAGTCGATGAAAATCTTCCCCTTGCGCTTCTGCTTGCTCATCGTCGCGGTGAAGCGTTCGGGCTGTTCTTCGGCCAGTTCCCTGGCGAAGCTTTCCGCAAAGGCGCGGTGATCGTCCCATGAATGGCGGGGGGAATGGCGGGGGGTGAGGGGCACCACCAGATGCAGGCCCTTGCCGCCGGTCAGCATGGGAAAGCTGGCAAGGCCGCGCCCCTCCAGCCGCTCGCCAATCTCGCGGGCCGCGCTGGCCAGATCGGCAAAGGCGAGGGTGCTTGCCGGATCGAGGTCGAACACCATCCGGTCGGGCCGTTCCACATCGGGCGCGCGGCTGCCCCACAGATGGAACTCCACCGCGCCCATCTGCACGCATTCCAGAATGCCCGCCGCGCTTTCGATGCGCAGATAGGGCTCTATGTCGCCGTCCTTCTCCTCGATCTCCACGCTCAGCACATGGGGGCCGAAGCTGGGTGTGTGGTGCTTCTGGAAGAAGCAATGGGCGATCCCCTGCGGGCAGCGCACCAGGCTGACCGGGCGGCCTGCCAGGAAAGGCAGCATGGCGGGCGCGATCAGGCGATAATAATCGGCCAGATCGCCCTTGGTCAGGCCATCGTGGGGAAAGACCACGCGTTCGCGGCTGGTGATTTCGATGTCATGGTTCGCAGCGCGGGCCATGCTCGACTCCTTCGCCGGCAGTTTACATGCCATGGCCCGAATGGCCAAATCCCCAGCCGCATTCCCCAGCCATATGGGGCTTGCCAGTGGACGCAGGTTCGCGGTTGCGGCAAGGATGGGGCCATGTGGCAGCTCTATCAATTTCCCCTTTGCCCCTTCTCCCGCAAGGTCCGGCTGCTGCTCAGCGAAAAAGGCATCGCCTATGAGCTTGAGCGCGAGAACCCGTGGGACGGGCGCGACGAATTCTATGCGCTGAACCCCGCCGGGCGCACGCCCGTGCTGCACAACAGGGAAAAGGGGATCACCCTGGTGGATAGCCGGGCGATCTGCGAATATTTCGAAGAGACGGTGGACAAGGCGCCGATGATTGTCGGCACGGCCCAGAACCGCGCGGAAATCCGGCGGCTGGTGGCCCTGTTCGATGAAAACTTCTTTGCCGATGTGACTCTGCCCTTCCTCAACGAGCGGATGAAGAAGCGCCTGTTCCTGCGCGCGCCGCCGGATTCGCAATTGCTGCGTTCGGCCATGAAGCTGGCGAATGACCATCTCGATTACATGGACTGGCTGATCGACAACCGCCCCTGGCTGGCCGGTTCGCAGATGAGCCTGGCCGATCTGGCCGCCGCCGCGCAGATTTCCGTGGCGGATTATCTGGGCGGGATCGACTGGTCGGGCCATGAACAGACGCGCGGCTGGTATTCCGTCTTCAAGAGCCGCCCGAGCTTCCGCCCGCTGCTGTCGGAACGGATGGATGTGATCCAGCCGCCCGCCCATTATGCGGATGTGAATGCGTAATTTGCCTGGCCTCAAGCGCCGGCGGGGCCATCCGGCCCCTTAGGCTTTCCGCGCCATAAGGCGCCACGCGCGTTCGCGCTTGCGGTCCGCTGGCCGCGAACCGATATATCCTGTCTGACTGGAAGTATCGGTGGCCCCGGTCCGCATTTTGCTGGCCGCAAGGCCGAACGGCCGTCCGCAGCCCCTCAAGCCTGTCTTGAGGGGGCGAGGATAGCCAAGGCGGCGGATGCCGCCGCCGGCGATTGAGGAGATAAACATGCCCGACAAGATGAACCTTTCCGACGAGGAATGGCGCGCGCGCCTCAGCCCGGAGGCTTATTCCATCCTGCGCCGTGCCGGGACGGAGCGGGCCTTCACCGGCAAATATGAGAAGAACAAGGCCGCCGGGCTTTATCGCTGTGCCGGATGCGGCTTGCCGCTGTTCGCCAGCGAGACGAAATATGACAGCGGATCGGGCTGGCCCAGCTTCACTGCCCCGATGGAAGGGGATGCGGTGGAGGAATTGCGCGACGCATCGCACGGCATGGTCCGCACCGAAGTGCGCTGCGCCCGCTGCGAAGGGCATCTTGGCCATGTGTTCCCCGATGGGCCGGGCCCGGACGGCCTGCGTTATTGCATCAATTCGGCGAGCCTCGATTTCCAGCCGAAGGAATAAGCGGCATATTGGCCGTTCACGCCCCGTTCCGAATACCCTATGCATCGGGCCCAGTGCATCGGGCCGCCCGCGCATGGGCAGAATGAAATAAGGACTGACAGGCCGCATGGCAGGCAACCGCAGCGTGGGTTCAAAGGCAGCGCCTCGCAACAGGTCGAGGAATGGCGGGTCGGGCGGCTCAGGTAGTTCAGGCAGGGGCGGCGGCAAGTCTCCCGGTGGCTGGCGCCGGTGGCTGAAGCGGCTGCTCGTCTGGGGCGGCGCGCTGGCCTTGCTGGGCGCGATTGTGCTGGGCACGGCGGTCTATTTCGCGGCCAGCAATCTGCCGAGCTTTTCGCAGCTGAAGGACATCAAGGCCGGACAGACCATCGTGCTGCGCGCCCGCGACGGGTCCGAAATCGTTTCCATGGGGCCGAGCTATGGCGAATGGCTGGGTTCGGAAGAAATCCCGCAGGTGATGAAGGACGCCATGGTCTCTGTGGAAGACCGGCGCTTCTATTCGCATTTCGGGATCGATCCGCTGGGCCTTGCCCGCGCACTGTGGGTATCCTGGCGCGATGACGAGCGGGCGCGTGCTACTTCCACCATCACCCAGCAGCTGGCCCGCAACGTCTTCCTCAATTCCAACCGCACGGTGGACCGCAAGGCGCGCGAGGCAGTGCTGGCCATGGCGCTGGAATGGAAATTCTCGAAGGAGCAGATCCTCGAGCTCTATCTCAACAAGGTCTATTTCGGGGGCGGGGCCTATGGCATCGATTCCGCCAGCCGCAATTTCTTCAGCCATTCGGCGCGCGATCTCTCTCTGGGAGAGGCCGCGATCATCGCCGGGCTGGTGAAGGCGCCCAGCCGCTATTCCCCCACCGCCGATGTGCAGGCCGCTGTTGGCCGCGCCAATGTGGTGATCGCGCAGATGAAGAAATATGGCGCGATTTCCGCGGACGAGGCGGATGTCGATGTTTCGGCCGTGAAGCTCGCCCCGCAGCAGGCCCAGAATTCGGTGCGCTATTTCACCGATTGGGTGCTGCCGCAGCTCGACCTGCTGCTGCCTGAAACCAGCGAGCCGCTGGAAGTATGGACCACGCTGGATGTGGGCATGCAGAAGGCCGCGACCGATGCGATCAGGGCCAATACGCCCAAAGGCGCGCAGGGCGCTCTGGTCAGTATGGACCGTGACGGTGCCGTGCTGGCGCTGGTGGGCGGCACGGATTACGTCGCCACCAATTACAACCGCGCCACCAATGCCGTGCGCCAGCCGGGCTCTGCCTGGAAGCTGTTCGTCTATCTTGCCGCGCTGGAGGCCGGTTATACGCCCGATGACCGGGTGGTGGACGAGCCGGTGACGATCGACGGGTGGAGCCCGCGCAATTCGGGCGGCACCTTTGCGGGCGAGATCGACGTGCGCAGCGCCTTTGCCTATTCCAAGAATACGGTGGCCGCGCAGCTGGGCAATGAAGTGGGCTTCGGCACCGTGGCCGCCATGGCGCGGCGTTTCGGCATTACCACGCCGATCAACACCAATCCCTCCATGGTGCTGGGCACGTCCGATGTGCGCCTGATCGACATGACGCGCGCCTTTGCCGCGGTTTCCGCGCGGGGCCGTTCGGTCGAGCCCTATGGCATTTCCAAGGTCACCAGCGTGGACGGGCAGGTGCTCTATCAGCATCAGGAAACCCGCAGCACGCAATTGGTGCCCGATTACGTGGCCGCCGGGATTACCGACCTGCTGCAATCGGCGGTAAGCGTGGGCACGGGCCGCGCGGCGCAGATCGGGCGGCCGGTGGCGGGCAAGACCGGCACGACCAGTTCCAACAAGGATGGCTGGTTCCTGGGCTTTTCCAGCGGTGTGACCACCGGCGTGTGGATGGGGCGCGACGATGCCAAGGCCGTGGGCGGCCTTTCGGGCGGTGCGGCCCCGGCGCGGGCCTTCTCCTCCTTCATGAAGGTGGCGGTGAAGGATCGCCCGGTGGAGAATTTCGATACCGACCTGAAACTGCCCGAATGGCAGCTCGAACCGGATGACGAATTCATGTTCGGCGATCCGGGCGATTATTATTACGTCGATGAGAAGGGCAATCTGATCGAGCCTTCCGGCCCGCAGGAACCCCGCGGCATGCCGTTCCCGCCCGAGGGTGGCGATCCGCAGGCGCAGCGCGGGGCGGGGCTGATTCCCGCCAGTCCGGGACCGCCAGCGGCCAGCCAGGACTTCCTCGAACGGGCGACCGGCGGGCGCGGCCAGCCTTCAGGCACGGGGCGGCCTTCCGGGCCGGGCGGCGGGGCGCAGCAGGCGCCTTAGGGCCCTTAGTCCAGCCCTCCCTCCCGAGCGAGGGAAACATATTGCCCTCGCTCGTCACCCTGAACTTGGTTCAGGGCCCATTTCTCCTGATCGAGCGGCAATGCGTGAGGAGGGATGGCTGCTGAAACGAGTTCAGCATGACGAAAGTGGATGGCACTACCCCATCACCCAAAAGAAAACCCCCGTCTCGCTGCCGAAACGGGGGTTCTTTTCGTCAGGTCAAAGCCCGATCACTCGCCGCGCGAAGGAGCCGAAGGCGGCGGGCCGAAGGACGGCGCGCCCGGTGCCACCGGGTCGAAGTCGAACTGGTTGGCGAAGCGCGAGCGCGAATCTTCCTCGGCCGTTTCGGGCTTTTCCTTGCCAGCCGCGATGTCCGCACGATGCGCGCGCGAGGCGGAGATATAGTTGCGCAGCTGCACATTGCCTTCGTGGCAGGCATATTCGAAGAACTGGTACTTGTCGTCCCGCGCCCATTCGAGCTGGGCGGTCCAGGGCTTGGTGTAAACCTCGGGGTCCGAATAGGTGATCTCGTAAAGGATCGCGTTCGGGCCGGTCATGGTCAGCTTCTCGACCGTCTTGGCCTGCTTGCTCATCGGAATGGTGTTGAAGGGCGGCACGTGCTGGGTCGCCATGTTGAGCGGCGATGCGGCGCGCTTGGAAACGTCACGCGTGGCGCTGTCGCCCGAGACGATATTGGTCGTCTCGATCACCAGCGTCTTGCCTTCCCAATAGCCGACCGAATTGCCCATCCAGGCTTCCACGTCGCTCGGCCAGTGCATCGACTTGGCCTGTTCCTTGGTCACGATGGGGACCACGCGGTTGCCCAGCATTTCGAGCATGATCACGACATAGCCCGGCGACTGGAACACGCGGATGCCGTTATTGTAGCGGAAGGGGAACATGGAGGCGGGGAACCCGCGCGAGACGCAGCGGTCCCAGCTGTCGAAATCGTCCACCCAGTCGTAATCCTGGCCCGGAACCCAGCCCGAACGGCCTTCCTTGTAGAGCTTTTCCGCCTTGGGGGTGAGCGGCGGCAACTGGCCGTCCTGCGGGCTGACCAGCATGGAAGTGCGCCAGGAATAGGTGGAGTTCTTCACCCAGTCGAGCAGGCCTTCCGTGCCGCTGACATTCAGCCCCTGCCCTTCGGCGGAATAGGATTCGTCGGAACGCTGGGCATTGGCCACGCGCTTCGCATGTTCCTCGGGCGTCAGCCAGATACGGTCGCCATAGCCCTTCATGCGCTGGAACAGGATGCGGGTGGAAGGCAGGTTCTCGATCGGCCAGGTGCCGCGGAAATCCCAGTCGCCCCAAGGCGTCTTGCCCGGCGTATAATCGGTGGGGGTCGGCGGCAGCGCGGTAAGGTCCGCAGGCACGCCGGGCGGCGGCGTATCGGCGGCGGCAACCGGATCGGCAGCAGCGACCGGGCCGGCCAGCGCGGCGGCGGCAAGGCCGATCGCGGCAGCCGCGGTAGAAAGGCGCAAGGCCAGCGAAGGACGGACCATTTCAGTATCTCCCTGTTCTGTTTCTAGCTGACTAGAACTCACCCAGACCCTGCCTTCAACTCACCCGCAGGCAGATCGATCCACACAATCTGATGTCTGGCCGAAGTTCGGACTTTGTCATTTTCGCCCTAGCCGTGCAGCCGCGCGCGGGCAAGCCGTGTCCGCCTTCCCGCTCGGCTGCGGCCCGGCTGCCGCGCACCTTCAGAGCACGCGCCAGACCCACAGCTTGATGCCCGTGGCATAACGCGCGCCCGAGCAGATGAAGATCGATTTGTTGAGCCATTCATAAGGCCCGTCGGGCGCGATGAATTCCGGCACGGTGCGGAAATAATATTCCGCCGGATCGACTTCCTCCCCGGCCGCCAGCCGCGCCATCACTTCGGGCGGCCCATGGCGCAGGCCCTTGTTGCGGATCTGGATCAGCGCGCCGTCATCCGTCTCGATCGCATAGATCGCATCGGCCACGGTCACTCCGTCGGGGCGGGTCAGCTGCCAGTCCGCCGAATTGCCCATCAGCCGCCCGGAAATGCGCGGGCCCTTCACATAACCACCCGACAGAATCGGGATGATCCGGCGCGCGCCGTCATAGGTCTTGCCGATCTGCCGGGGGGCCTCCAGATCGCCACTTGCCTCGTAGACAAACTCAAGCTCGGGCTTGATCACTGCCATCTCCTCCAACTGCATTTTTGCGTTGCTCCGCGCTTGAAGAATCCTAGCTTCCATCGCAAGCGAATCACGCTACGGCGCGACGGAAATCTGAGAGGAGAATAATAATGGCGGGCGACCTTCATGCGGACTATGTCATCGTAGGGGCCGGTAGCGCCGGCTGCGTCCTGGCCAACCGGCTGACGGAAAGCGGCGAATTCAAGGTAGTGCTGCTGGAAGCCGGGGGAGACGATCGCCCGTTGCGCGAACCCAGCCAGTTCATGTCCAACATGATGATCCACATCCCCATCGGCTTCGGCAAGACGCTGAACGATCCGAAGGTTAACTGGCTCTATGAAACCGAAGTGGATGAAGGCACCGGCGGGCGCCCGCACAAATGGCCCAAGGGCAAGGTGCTGGGCGGCTCATCCTCGATCAACGGCCTGCTCTATGTGCGCGGCCAGGCCGCCGATTATGACGGCTGGGCCCAGATGGGCGCGCAGGGCTGGAGCTGGGACGATTGCCTGCCCTATTTCATCAAGAGCGAAGACCAGCAGCGCGGCGCCGATGAATTCCACGGTAAGGGCGGCCCGCTCACTGTCTCGGACTTCCCGGAGGAACACCCCGTTTCCAAGGCGCTGGTGGAAGCCTGCGTGGAAGCGGGCGTTCCGGCCAAGCACGATCTGAATGACGGCGATCAGGAAGGGGCCAGCTTCTTCCAGGTGACCCAGCGCAACGGCACACGCTGCTCCACCGCGGTGGCCTTCCTCCACCCCGCCATGGGCCGTTCCAACCTGCAGGTGGAAACCCGCGCGATGACCACGCGCATCCTGTTCGACGGCAAGAAGGCCATCGGCGTGGAATTCCGCCAGGGCAATGAAACCCGCCGCGTCTATGCCGCGCGCGAAGTGATCCTGGCCGCCGGTTCGGTGGAAAGCCCCAAGCTGCTGGAAATCTCCGGCATCGGGCAGGGCGCGCTGCTGCAGGAACTGGGCGTGGAAGTGATCCACGAATCCAGGATGGTCGGCGAGAACCTGCAGGACCATGTGATGATCGGCTGTCAGGCCCGCCTCAAGGAAGACTGGCACTCGATCAACAACCGCTCGACCGGGCTCAATCTCGTCAAGGAAGTGGTGAAATACGGCCTCACCCGCAAGGGCCTGCTCTCCATGGCGGTGGCCCATGGCTGCTGCTTCCTGAAGACCCGGCCGGACCTTGCCACGCCGGACATGCAGATCCACGTCATGGCCGCATCGATGGACCTTGAAGTGCTGGCCACCACGCAGGGCCTGCAGCTGGAAAAGGAACCGGGGCTTGCCTCCAACCCCTGTCAGCTGCGGCCGGAATCGCGCGGTTCGATTCATGCCAAATCGCCGGACGGCACTGTGACGCCCCGGATCGTGCCGAACTATTTCTCCGATCCTTTCGATCAGGAAATGGCGGTCACTCAGCTCAAGATCATCCGCAAGATCTGGCAGCAGCCCGCGCTGGAGCCCTATATGGCCCAGAAGGGCGACCCCTTCGGCGAAACGGACGAGCAGATCCTGGGCTATGCCAAGATGGCTGCCGCCACCGTCTATCACCCGGTCGGCACGGTCGCGATGGGGCCGGACGAGCGTTTCCCGCTGGACCCGCAGCTGCGCGTACGCGGCGTGGAAGGGCTGCGCGTGATCGACGCTTCGGTCTTCCCGCGCATCACCTCGGGTAACACCAATGCGCCCACCATCATGGTTGCCGAAAAGGGCAGCGAGATGATCCTGGCCGATGCCAAGGCGGCATTGGCCGCGTGAGCTTTCGTTCCATCACGGCATATGGCAGCGTCGCCCTCGGGGCGGCGCTGCTGGCGTTTTCTCCGCTCGCCGCGCAGGAAACCCCGCCCGAACAGAACACGCCGCCCGAACAGGACACGCCGCCGGATCATGCACTGGGGGACTTCCTCCAGGCGGCCGACAGGAACGACTTTGCCGCGATGAAGGCCCTGCTGGCGGAGGATCTGCGCTGGACCGACAATGAGAAGATCACTCCCGATATTTTCATCGAACGGATCGGCAATTGCTACCTGCGGCGCGCCTATGACAGGGAGGGTCCGCCTGCGGATTTGATCGCCGCATGGATGTGCGACGAGGGGCAGGGCAAGTCGCGCGTGGTGCTCGGCTCGATTGCTGAAAACACCGAGGGCCGGATTCTGTTGGCGGTAGGGCTGGAGCAGAAGAACGACCGGCCCGCCCCGCCGCGAACGGGCTCCGCTTTCGCGGAGTAGCCCGCCGGCTCTCGCTCAGACCAGCTCTATCGCCTCGGCAATGGAAGGCAGCACCCGGTTGGGGCGATAGGGGAAGCGGGCGACCTGTTCCTTCCTTGTGGAGCCGGTCAGCACCAGGATCGTTTCCAGACCGGCCTCGATCCCGGCGACGATATCCGTATCCATCCGGTCGCCCACCATGGCGGTGGTTTCCGAATGGGCTTCGATCCGGTTCAGCGCGCTGCGGAACATCATCGGGTTGGGCTTGCCCACGAAATAGGGCGTGGCGCCCGTCGCCTTGGTGATCATTGCCGTCACTGCCCCGGTGGCCGGCAGCGGCCCTTCGGGCGAGGGGGACGTGACATCGGGATTAGTGGCGATGAAGCGTGCGCCCTTGCCCACCAGCCGGATCGCCTTGGTGATCGCCTCGAAGCTGTAGCTGCGCAATTCGCCCACCACCACGTAATCGGGATTATTGTCGGTCAGCGTATAGCCGATCTCGTGCAGGGCGGTGGTGAGCCCGGCTTCCCCGATCACGAAGGCCGTGCCGCGCGGCTGCTGCGAGGAGAGGAAATCCGCCGTCGCCAAGGCCGAAGTGAAGATCGCGCTTTCCGGAACTTTCAGGCCGGAGCTTTCCAGCCGGGCGGCCAGATCGCGCGGAGTGTAGATCGAATTATTGGTCAGCAGCAGGAAGCGCCGCTGTTTCTCCACCAGCCGGGCAATGAATTCCGCCGCGCCGGGCAGGGCATTGCCTTCATGCACCAGCACCCCGTCCATATCGGTCAGCCAGCATTCGATCGGCTTGCGTTCACTGGTGGTCACGGCAGTCATGGGCAGGCGGCACTCCTCGCAGTGTCGATTATCGCATTATGACAAGAGAGATAGTGCGCCCGCACCAATCCTGCATCCGCCAAGTCGGTATTACTTCACTGGAGTGTGAGCGATGGCCTTGAAATAGGCGATCACTTCAGCGTCCACATCTGCCGGTGGGGCGGGCGGATAATAGCTGAGCTTGACGATCACCGTCTTGGTGGCGGGGCTGACATAGATGAATTGTCCGGCCAGGCCGACGGCAGCGTAGGCGCCCGGCTCATTGTCGATCTGCCAGATCTGGTAGCCATAGCCGGGGAAACCCTGCCCGGCCGGGGCGCCGGTGGGCAGCATGGAGGTGGCCTCTTTCAGCCAGCCTTCCGGGATCACCTGCGTATCGCCGCGCATCCCGTTATTCAGCATCAACTGGCCAAGCCGCCCGAAATCGCGCAGCCGGGCGTTGAAGCCCATGCCGTTGAGCGCGCGGCCAGTGCCCGGCGGGCCATCGGCCATCCAGAACCCGTCCGCCTCTGCCCCAAGCGGGCCCCACAGATTGGATTGGGTGAAGGATTCCAGCGGCTGGCCCGTGGCCTTCTCCAGAATCCAGCCCAGCACCATCGTATCCAGCGTGGAATAGTTGAAGGTGCTGCCCGGCTGGTTGGCGCGTTTCGTTTCCAGCGCGCCATCGGCAAAGCGCATTGTGTTGAGGACGATCGCCTGTTCGTGCAGCTTGCCCGCAAAGCTGGGATTGGCGCCGAAATCATAGCGTTCCTGATAATCCACGCCCGATCGCATCTGCAGGATCTGGCGGATCGTCACGCCGTCATAGCCGGTCCCCTTCAGTTCCGGCACATATTTGGTCGCAAGGTCATCGAGCGAGGCGATCTTGCCCTGATCCAGCGCGATGCCCACGAGCAACGAGGTGATCGTTTTGGACATGGAGAAGGCGATATGCGGCTCCTCCTCCTCCATCCGGTTGCGATAATCCTCGAACACGATCTTCCCGTCGCGGATCACCAGCATGGCATTGGTGAAGGTGCGTTCCGCGAACTGGTTATAATCGTAATTCCCGCCGCCGAACGTATCGGCCGGCATGGCCATGGCATTGCCCTTGGGCAGATCCCACAGGGAACCGGCGCGCGGCACGATGCGGCTTTCGAAAATCTTGTCCAATTCGCGGAAGATGAAGCTGTTCACCTCCGGATTGAGCAATTGCCAGCGCATGGCGATCACTGCCGGAGTAAGCGGGAAGGACTTGTCTTCCCGCACCTCCGACGCCGGGGGAGAACCTGCTGACTGGTTGCAGCTGCCAAGCGCGAACGCACTCACCGCCAGCGCGGTGCCGGCCAGAATAGTCTTCAGCAATGGTCCTCTCCCCTGTTGTCGTTCTCTTATGCCGCCAGGCCGATGTCCTCTGCCCGCGCGAAATTGCCATGCAGGCCGAAGCGCAGCCTGATCGGGATGTTGATCGTGGCGACCGGGCCCTTTTCGATGTCGAGCGCATCGAAGATCAGCAGGTCGCTGCGGTGGTCTTCCAGACGGTTGCACACCTGCACGATCCAGCCATCGCCTTCCGGCGCATCCTTGCTGCGCGGGATGAAGCAGGGTTCCTGCAGCGAACTGACCGGCCCGCACCACCAATGCTGTTCCGCCCCGGTTTCCAGATCCTTCAGGAACAGGCAGTTCATCAGGAAGCCGCCGGCGCTGCCGCCCTTCAGCTCGCAGGGGCGCTTCATGTCCATTTCCAGGCCCCAGCCATAGCGGTTCTTCACGCCGGTGAAGCGGTCGTCGATGCGGGGGAATTCGCTGGCCGTCTCGGTCAGCGGGGCGATCTCGTCGAACTCTTCGCCATTGCTGGCCATGTCCACCGTCCAGCGGGTGAGCTTGCTCATCGCTTCCGCCCCGTTGAAGGGCGCGCCGTGAACGTCGGGGAAGAAGGGGAACATGTTGTTCTTCGCTTCCGGCACGACGAAGTGGACCTTGGTCCCTTCCTGCCAGGCATTCAGCACATGGCTGGCAAAGCAATTGTCGCGCTTGAACCAGCGGATGTCTTCCTGCTTCAGATCGTCGCGCCGGGGGATCACGCCGAGATAGACGGGCATGGTGGTGTCGAAGCCGAAATGCGGCTTCTTCTGCTCCAGCCGTTCCCAGCTGCCGATGGACGGCACGATATGCAGCACCAGATAATCCTCGGTGACGCCGAAATCATGCATCATGCAGTAATAGGGAACCTTGAACCACTTTTCGCGGATCAGCTTCCCGTCGGGGCTGATTTCCATGTAGGAAACATCGTCGGTGCACAGGCCGGACGCGGCATAGCCGATGGCGATCATGTTGCCCGTCTTCGGGTCGATCTTGGGATGGGCCGTGAAGGTCTGGCTCTTCATCGCGCCGTCCCAGGTCTGGAACGCGTCGGTCTCCATGGAAACCGGGTCCATGATCAGCGAGGGGCTGTCTTCCTTCATCGCCCACAGCTTGCCCGCGAAGATCCAGGCATTGGTGTTGGCGGTGGAACGATACATGCCCTTGGTGGAAGGATCGTCGGTCAAGGGATTGCGATACATGCCGAACAACCCGCGATTGGCCTCCCGTTCGGCCTTCCACTTGTCAGTCTTGGCCCAGCGCTGGCGGAAATCGCACTGCCCGTCATGGATATGGAAGCGGGTGATCATCCCGTCGCCATTGAAGGCGATGTCATCCCCCAGCATGGGCGGGAACTGCGGATCGGGCTGGACACGATAGAAGGCCCCGTTGATTTCCTTCGGAATCTCCCCCTCGTAGGCAAGGTCGAAAATATCGGCCTCGATGCGGCTGGGGGTGTTGAAGCCGGTGAAATTGGGGGTCTGCGGGAAATGCGCCATGAGTCTATCCTCTCCTTGCACCTAATTGTATGCTCCACTAACGATTAGGCAAGGGACAAGCGATGGGGATTGGGCAAGTGGGCGCCGCGTCTTTGACACATAGCAACGATGCAGCCGTCGGCGGGCTTAACGATATTGTGGGTTTCCACATCCGGCTGGCCCATGGGGCCGTCTATCGGCATTTCGTGGAAACCTTCGTCGATCTGGGGCTGACGCAGAAGCAGGTTTCCGTGCTGTGGCTGGTGGATGAACTGCCCGGCGTATCCCAGATCGATCTTGGCCAGCGCCTGCGGATGGACCGTGCGACGACCATGACCATCATCAATCGCCTGCAGGCGCGCGATTATGTGCGCCGCGAACGTTCGGAAACGGACGGGCGCAAGCAGGCCTTGTATCTCACGGAAGAGGGCGCCAAGGCGCTTGCCCGGGCCAAACAGGCCATCGGTGAGCATGAAGAATGGCTGAAAAGCCGCTTCACTACCGAAGAAGTCGAAAAACTGGTGGAAATGCTGGCGCGAATCCACGATTGAGGCCGCGCAAAAGAGAGGATCAAGACTAATGGCAGCTCCGTCCGGGGGAACAAACCCGATTTCCGTGATCAACGATGCGCCGATGGGCGCCCGTCAGTGGTTCGTCGTAGTGCTGATGGTCCTGCTCAACGCGCTTGACGGGTTCGACGTGTTGTCGAGCGCTTTCGCAGCGCCAGGCATTTCGAAGGAATGGGGCATCGAGCGCGCGGCGCTGGGCGTCGTTCTTTCGGCCGAACTGGTCGGCATGGGCTTCGGCTCGGTGCTGCTGGGCGGCGCGGCTGACAAATATGGCCGCAAGCTGACCATGCTGGCCTGCCTCGTACTGATGGCGATCGGCATGTGGCTGGCAGGGCATGCCAATGCGGTAACCCCGATGGTGGCATTCCGCTTCCTGACCGGCATCGGCATCGGCGGCATGCTGGCGGCGACCAATGCGGTCACGGCCGAAAGCGCCAACAACAAGTGGCGCAAGGCGGCCATCGCGGCCTATGTCGCGGGCTATCCGCTCGGCGCCGTGGTTGGCGGTGTTGCTGCCTCCGAATGGCTACTGGAAGCCTATGGCTGGCGCGGCGTGTTCGATTTCGGCGCCATCGTGACTGCCGCCCTGATCCCCATCCTGATGCTGGTAGTGCCCGAAACCGCGGCCTATCAGGCCTCGAAGCAGAACCTGAAGGGTGTCAACAAGACGCTGGCCGCCTTCGGCAAGGCACCGATCGACGCCCTGCCCCCGGCCGCGGAACACGTCTCCAAGCCCAAGGTTACGGACATCCTGTCCAACCCGCAGTTGCGCCCGGTTACGCTGCTCCTGGCCTTCGGCTACATGTTCCACACCATCACTTTCTATTACATCCTGAAGTTCGCGGTGCAGATCGTGTCCGACTATCCTCCGGGCTACGCTCCGCAGGATGCCGCCACGGTGCTGACCTTCGCCAATGTCGGCGGCTTCTTCGGCAGCCTGCTGTTCGGCTTCGTGATGGCCCGCCTCGGCATCCGGTGGCCGACCGCGCTGATGCTGCTGCTGGGTTCCGTCGCCGTGGGCTCCTTCGGGCTCGGCCGCGAGACGCTCAGCGCCTGGCAGTGGGCGACGGTCATCACCGGCTTCTTCACCAATGCGGCGATCAGCGGATATTACGCAGCCTTCGCCCGCGGCTTCCCGGCCTATGCCCGCGCTACGGGCACCGGCTTCGTGCTGGGCATCGGCCGCCTGGGTGCGGCTGGCAGCCCGATCATCGCCGGTGCGCTGTTCACGGCGCTCGGCAATGACCAGTTGCTGACGGTCTCCGCCATCATGGCGATGGGTTCGATCTTGTCGCTGGTGCTGTTCCTGATGCTGCCCGAACGCGACGGCGATGAAGTGGTCGGCGCTGCAGCAGCGGCACAGAAGGCGGCCTGAGGCCTTGCACATACGGCCGGGCGGCGATCCGCCCGGCCGCATTCAAAGGCTGGCAAAATGCCGCAGATGAGTCCATTAGGCTGCTAAGCATTTTGCCGGACAATTCGATGAGGATCCTTGCATGAAGACCCGCGCCGCAGTCGCTTTCGCCCCGAAGCAGCCGCTCGAAATCGTTGAAGTCGATCTCGAAGGCCCCAAGGCCGGCGAAGTTCTGGTGGAAATCATGGCCACCGGCATCTGCCATACAGATGCCTATACGCTGGATGGTTTCGACAGCGAGGGTATCTTCCCCTCGATCCTGGGCCATGAAGGCGCAGGCGTGGTGCGCGAAGTGGGGCCGGGCGTCACCTCGGTGAAGCCGGGGGACCATGTGATCCCGCTCTACACCCCGGAATGCCGCCAGTGTAAGTCGTGCCTTTCGGGCAAGACCAACCTGTGCACCGCGATCCGCGCGACGCAGGGCAAGGGCCTTATGCCCGATGGCACCACCCGCTTTTCCTACAAGGGCGAGCCCATCTTTCATTATATGGGCTGCTCCACCTTCTCGAACTTCACTGTCCTGCCCGAAATCGCGGTCGCCAGGATCCGCGAGGACGCACCGTTCCAGACCAGCTGCTATATCGGCTGCGGCGTGACCACGGGCGTCGGCGCGGTGGTGAACACCGCCAAGGTGCAGGTGGGCGATAATGTCGTGATCTTCGGCCTGGGCGGCATCGGCCTCAACGTGATCCAGGGCGCGCGGCTTGCGGGCGCCAACAAGATCATCGGCGTGGACATCAATCCCGACCGCGAGGAATGGGGCCGCCGTTTCGGCATGACCGAATTCCTCAACAGCAAGGGCATGAGCCGCGAGGATGTAGTCGCCAAGATCGTCGAGATGACCGACGGCGGTGCGGATTACACTTTCGATGCCACCGGCAATACCGATGTGATGCGCACCGCGCTGGAAGCCTGCCATCGCGGCTGGGGCACCTCCATCATCATCGGCGTGGCCGAAGCGGGCAAGGAAATCAGCACCCGCCCGTTCCAGCTGGTGACCGGCCGCAACTGGCGCGGCACGGCCTTCGGCGGGGCCAAGGGCCGCACCGACGTTCCCAAGATCGTGGACATGTACATGCAGGGCAAGATCGAGATCGATCCCATGATCACGCATGTCATGGGCCTGGAAGAAATCAACACCGCCTTTGACCTGATGCATGCGGGCAAGTCGATCCGCAGCGTCGTGGTCTTCTGAGGCTTCTGAACCGACAACGGCAAGAAAGAGAAATCTGAGACATGTTCAATCACATCTTCGTCGGCACCAATGACATCGCCGCTTCGCGCAAGTTCTATGACGCGACGATGGCCGTGCTCGGCTATGAA
This sequence comes from Fulverythrobacter ferritrahens, assembly GCF_020539485.1. Classification (GTDB taxonomy): domain Bacteria; phylum Pseudomonadota; class Alphaproteobacteria; order Sphingomonadales; family Sphingomonadaceae; genus Andeanibacterium; species Andeanibacterium ferritrahens. The sequence continues at coordinate 24,411 of NZ_JACDXU010000006.1, read as the reverse complement.
GGCCACCCGCTGCCGCATGGCACCGTCTATCCCAGCGCCAATGGCAGCTTCATCGTGGCGACTCCCGCTGACGGCGAAAGCGCCACCTGCATGAACGGCTTCACCTTCGGCTTCACGGCCGCCGATTACGATCAGGTCGATGCCTGGCATGCGGCCGGCCTCGCAGCAGGCGGCACCGATGCGGGCGCGCCGGGTTTCCGCGCTGCCTCGCCGGGCAACATGTATGGCGCCTATCTGCGCGATCCGGACGGCCACAAGATCTGCGCCTACACGCCGAACACCGGCGAACGCTAAGCATCGGCTCCGCGCAAGGGAGGGGTTTCCGCCATGTTCAGCCATTTGTCGGTGGGCAGTAACGATATTGCCCGCTCAAAGGTGTTTTACGACGCCCTGTTCACGGCCTGTGGTGGAAACCCCGCCTTCGTCGATCCCAAGGGCCGCCTTGTCTATATCCACAAGGGCTCGATCTTCCTGGTGACCCGCCCGATCGATGGCGAGGCTGCCACCCATGCCAATGGCGGGACGATCGGCCTGGCGATGGATTCGCCCGACCAGGCCGACGCCTGGCACGAGGCTGGCGTCGCCGCGGGCGGGACCGCGATCGAAGAACCGCCGGGTTGGCGCGACAGCGCCAATGGCCGCCTTTATCTCGCTTATCTGCGCGATCCGGACGGCAACAAGCTCTGCGCACTCTATCGGGACGTGAAATGACCATCGAAGCCGATAGCAGCTGGAAAAGCCACGGCGGCACGCAGGGGGTCTATACCCATGCTTCCGCCGTCACCGGCACGCCGATGACCTTCTCGGTCTTTGTGCCCGCCCATGCACCGGGCGCGAAGCTGCCGGTGCTGTGGTATCTCTCCGGCCTCACCTGCACTCATGCCAATGTCACCGAAAAGGGCGAGTTCCGCGCAGCCTGCGCCGAACATGGCATCATCTTCGTCGCGCCCGACACTTCGCCGCGCGGTGACGATGTGCCCGACGATGAAGGCTATGATTTCGGCAAGGGCGCGGGCTTTTATGTGGATGCCACGCAGGAACCCTGGGCCGCGAATTTCCGCATGCGCTCCTATATCGAGCAGGAATTGCCGGGAATCGTCGCCGCCAATTTCCCGGTCGATATGGAGCGGCAGGGAATCACCGGCCATTCGATGGGCGGCCACGGGGCATTGACTATATCCTTGCGCAATCCCGGCCGCTTCCGTTCGACCAGTGCCTTTTCGCCGATCGTCAGCCCGCTGAACTGCCCCTGGGGCGAAAAGGCGCTGACCGGCTATATCGGCGCGGATCGCGCAAAATGGCGGGAATATGACGCGGTTGCCCTGATCGAAGATGGCGCCAGTTTGCCCGACCTGCTGGTGGACCAGGGCACGGCGGACAACTTCCTTGAAGGGCAGCTCAAGACTCACTTGCTTGACCATGTCTGCCGAAACGCCGATATGCGCGCCGCCATCCGCATGCAGGAGGGGTATGACCACTCCTATTATTTCATCTCGACCTTCATGGCCGAACATGTCGCCTGGCACGCTGAAAGACTGAAAGCATGAGCCGCGAACAACGCCTGTCCGAAATCATCGCCGACCATCAGGGCCGTGAAGGCCCCTTGCTGCCGATTCTGCACGACGTGCAGGAAGAATTCGGCTGCGTGGATGAGGAGGCCGAGCGCGTCATAGCTCTCGCCCTCAATCTTAGCCGTGCCGACGTGCATGGCGTGGTCAGTTTCTACCATGACTTCCACACGAAGGCCGATTCGCGCCCCGTGGTGCAGATATGCCGTGCGGAAAGCTGCAAGGCACGCGGCGTGGAAGCGCTGATGGAAGGCGCGGTCAGGGCCGCTGGCGAGCGTGTGAAGCTGGCCGATGTCTATTGCCTGGGCCTGTGCAGCAGCGGCCCCAATGCCCGTGTGGGTGACAAGCTCCATGCCCGGCTCGACGGTGCGGCGCTCAACAAGCTGATTGAAAACGCATGACTATCATCCGTATCTCCGATGACGCTCTCGCGCGCGCCTGCGGCGCCGATGAACTGGCAGCCGCCTTCGCCAAGGCCGGCGCTACGGTGGAACGCACCTCCAGCTGGGGCATGCAGTGGCTCGAACCGCTGGTGGAAGTGGGCGGCAAGGGCTTTGGCCCCGCGACGCTGGACGATGTCGCCGCAATCCTCGACGGAACGAGCGACAAGGCTATTGGCGTAATCGCCGAACATCCCTTCATCGCCAGCCAGCAGCGCCTGACCTTCGCCCGCGCGGGCAAGTCGCGTCCGTTGAGCCTTGAGGATTACGAACAGCACGATGGCTGGGTCGGTCTGAAGCGCGCCCGCCAGATCGGGTCCGAACAGATCATCGCCGAACTGCTCCATTCCGGCCTGCGTGGCCGTGGCGGTGCCGGCTTCCCCGCCGCGATCAAGTGGAAGACCGTGGCCGGCGCCGTGGCTGACCAGAAATACATCGTCTGCAACGCGGACGAAGGTGATTCGGGCACCTTTGCCGACCGCATGATGATGGAAGGCGATCCCTTCGCCCTGATCGAGGGCATGGCGATTGCCGGTGAAGCCGTTGGCGCCACCAAGGGCTATATCTACGTCCGCAGCGAATATCCCGATGCGATCGACAAGCTGCGCAAGGCCGTGAACCTGTGCGCCCACATCATCGCGCCGTTCGAATGCGAAATCCGCGCGGGCGCCGGGGCCTATGTCTGCGGCGAGGAAACCTCGCTGCTCAACAGCCTTGAAGGCAAGCGCGGCGAAGTGCGCGCCAAGCCGCCGCTGCCTGCATTGCAGGGCCTGTTCGGCAAGCCCACCGTGGTCAACAATGTGCTGACCCTGTGCGCCGTGCACCACATCCTGGCCGAAGGCGGCGCCGAGCATTATCAGAGCCTCGGCATCGACCGTTCGAAGGGCACCATGCCCATCCAGCTGGCCGGCAACATCAAGCATGGCGGGCTTTACGAGACCGCTTTCGGCATCACGCTGAATGAACTGGTCTATGACATTGGCGGCGGCACGGCTTCCGGCCGCCCGGTCAAGGCGGTGCAGGTAGGCGGGCCGCTGGGCGCCTATATCCACCCCGACCAGTTCGAAGTTCCCTTCGATTACGAAGCCTATACCGGGCTCGACGCGCTGATCGGCCATGCCGGCATCACCGTGTTCGACGATACGGCCGACATGGGTGCGATGGCGCGCTTCGCGATGGAATTCTGCGCTGTCGAAAGCTGCGGCAAGTGCACCCCCTGCCGCATCGGTTCGACGCGCGGCGTGGAACTGATCGACCGCATCCGTGCGGGCGGGCGTGTTCTGGCGGGTGTTGAGCTGGCGCCGCAGATGCACAACATGCCCAAGCAGGGCCGCAGCCAGGATGACGAGATCAAGCTGCTGGAAGATCTGTGCGAGACGATGAAGTTCGGCTCGCTCTGCGCTCTGGGTGGCTTCACTCCCTATCCGGTGATGAGCGCTCTCAAGCACTGGCCGGATGATTTCCGGGGCAAGTGAGTTTCGTATATCTGAAAAAACGAACGTTTTTCACGATATGGAAAAGCATGTTTGCCCCAAAGGCGGTTTGTAGGTAAAACTTACGATCGATAAGTGCACGGAATCGGCGGCTCTGCGGGGTCGCTCGGGAGTTGGGCTGGAGTGATCCTCGGAGTGGTCTTGGCTGGCGGACAATCGAGCCGCTTCGGCAGTGACAAGGCGCTCGCCATGTTGGGCGGGCGTTCGCTGCTCAACCGCTCGATCGATGCGCTCGGCTCCTGGTGCGACGACGTTGTGATTGCGGGGCGCGAAACCGGCCCTGAAACCGGCGAAACGCACTGCATTCCGGACTGGCCCGCGCCGGGCATGGGCCCGCTGGGCGGCGTTGCCGCCGGGTTGCGTCATGCGAATGAAAACGGGTTCGACAGCGTGATGACCTGCAGCGTGGATAGTTTCGACCTTCCGGCGGACCTGCCCGATCTGCTCGCCGCTCCGCCCTGTTATCTGGGCGATCAGCCGGTCATCGGGCACTGGCCGGCGAGTGCGGCCGCTGCGGTGGAAACCATTCTGGCCAGCGATAGTAAGCATTCGATGAGGGAATTTGCCGAGGCAATCGGCGCCATCAACGTGAAAAGCGGCGCAAAGCCTGCTAATATCAATACACCTGCGGATCTTGCCGCAGCGGAGAAGCGCAATGGGATATGAACGCCAAGCCGATTTCGGCACCCCCGAAGTCAAGTCCGACCAGCAGGTAACCCTGACGATCGACGGCCGCGAAGTCACCGTGCCTGCCGGCACGACCGTGATGCGTGCAGCGGCTGAATGCGGCGGCTCTATCCCCAAACTCTGCGCGACCGACAGCCTCAACCAGTTCGGCTCCTGCCGTCTGTGCCTCGTCGAGATCGAAGGCGCGCGCGGCACGCCTGCCAGTTGCACCACGCCGGTCGGCCCGGGCATGGTGGTCCACACCCAGACCCCGCGCCTCGAAAAGCTGCGCAAGGGCGTGATGGAGCTCTATATCTCCGATCACCCGCTGGACTGCCTCACCTGCTCGGCCAACAATGATTGCGAGCTGCAGGATCAGGCCGCCAATGTCGGCCTGCGCGACGTGCGCTATGGCTATCAGGGCGAAAACCACATGGGGCAGGACGTCGATACGTCGAACCCCTATTTCGATTTCTCGCCCGACAAGTGCATCGTGTGCAGCCGCTGCGTGCGCGCCTGCGGTGAAACACAGGGCACTTTCGCGCTGACCGTCGATGGTCGCGGCTTTGCTTCCAAGATCAGCGCCGGCCAGTCAGGCGACGATTTCCTTTCTTCCGAATGCGTCAGCTGCGGCGCCTGCGTGCAGGCCTGCCCCACCAGCGCGCTGATGGAAAAGAGCGTGGTGGAACATGGCAAGCCGGAACGCGCCGTGGTCACCACCTGCGCCTATTGCGGCGTGGGCTGCACCTTCCGCGCGGAAATGAAGGGCGAACAGCTCGTCCGCATGGTGCCGTGGAAGGATGGCAAGGCCAATCGCGGCCATAGCTGCGTGAAGGGCCGCTTCGCCTGGGGTTACGCCAACCACCAGGATCGTATCCTGAAGCCGATGATCCGCGATTCGATCGACCAGCCCTGGCAGGAAGTCAGCTGGGAAGAAGCGCTGAGCTACACCGCCGCCAAGATCAAATCGATCAAGGAAACCTACGGCGCCCGCGCCCTGGGCGGCATCACTTCCAGCCGCTGCACCAATGAGGAAACCTTCCTCGTCCAGAAGCTGATCCGTGGCGGTTTCGGTTCGAACAACGTCGATACCTGCGCCCGCGTATGCCACTCGCCCACGGGCTTCGGCCTGTCGCAGGCCTTCGGCACCAGCGCCGGCACGCAGGATTTCGATTCCGTCATGGATGCCGATGTGATCCTGCTGATCGGTGCCAACCCGACCGACGGGCACCCCGTGTTCGCCAGCCGCATGAAGCGCCGCCTGCGTCAGGGTGCGAAGCTGATCGTGATCGATCCGCGCCGGATCGACCTCGTCCGCTCGCCCCACATCAACGCGGAACATCACCTGCCGCTGCAGCCTGGCACCAATGTGGCCGTGCTGACCAGCATCGCCCATGTGATCGTGACCGAAGGCCTCGCTGACGAAGCCTTCATCCGCGAACGCTGTGACTGGGACGAATATCAGGACTGGGCGCGTTTCGTTTCGGACGAAAAGCACAGCCCCGAATATCTCGAAGCCGTGACCAAGGTTCCGGCCGAAACCGTGCGTCAGGCCGCGCGCCTTTACGCCACCGGCGGCAATGGCGCGATCTATTACGGCCTGGGCGTGACCGAGCACAGCCAGGGTTCGTCCACCGTGATGGCCATTGCCAACCTCGCCATGGTAACCGGCAATATCGGCCGCCGCGGCGTGGGCGTGAACCCGCTGCGTGGCCAGAACAACGTGCAGGGCTCGTGCGACATGGGCTCGTTCCCGCACGAGCTTTCGGGCTATCGCCACCTGTCCGACAGCGCGACCCGCCAGATGTTCGAGAAGGACTGGGGCGTCAGCCTCGATCCGGAACCGGGCCTGCGCATCCCCAACATGCTCGACGCGGCCGTGGATGGCACCTTCCGTGCGATCTACATCCAGGGCGAGGACATTCTCCAGTCCGATCCGGACACGCATCACGTGGCCGCCGGCCTCGCCGCGATGGATCTGGTGATCGTCCACGACCTGTTCCTGAACGAGACCGCGAATTACGCTACCGTGTTCCTGCCGGGTTCGACCTTCCTTGAGAAGGACGGCACCTTCACCAATGCCGAACGCCGCATCCAGCCGGTGCGCAAGGTGATGGAACCGGCTAATGGCTATGCCGACTGGGAAATCACCCAGATGCTGGCCAATGCCATCGGCTGCGACTGGAACTATACCCACCCGAGCGAAATCCTCGACGAAATCGCCCGCCTGACGCCGACCTTCACCGGTGTTTCGTGGGAACGTCTGGAACGCGAAGGTTCGCTGCAGTGGCCGGTGAACGAGAAGTTCCCGGATGGTTCGCCGATCATGCATGTGGACGGCTTCGTGCGCGGCAAGGGCAAGTTCGTGGTGACGGAATATGTCCCCACCGACGAACGCACCGGCCCCCGCTTCCCGCTGCTGCTCACCACCGGGCGCATCCTCAGCCAGTACAATGTCGGCGCGCAGACCCGCCGCACCGCCAATGTCGTGTGGCATCATGAGGACGTGCTGGAAATGCACCCGACTGACGCGGAAAATCGTGGCCTTGCCGATGGCTCGTGGGCTCGCCTTGCCAGCCGCACCGGCGAAACCACCCTGCGCGTGGTGGTGACCGATCGCGTGGCGCCGGGCGTTGTCTATACCACCTTCCACCACCCCGCGACGCAGGCGAACGTCGTGACCACCGACTATTCGGACTGGGCCACCAACTGCCCCGAATACAAGGTGACCGCGGTTCAGGTAACGCCGTCCAACGGCCCCTCCGAATGGCAGGAAGAATATAACGCCCAGGCCGAGCGTTCGCGCCGGATCGCTCATGTGGAGCCCGCAGAATGAGCAGCACCCAGGAAAAGCTCCGCCGCATGGCGGACCAGATCGCCACCAATCTTCAGGCCCGTGGGCATGAGGAAGCGGTGGCGGCCACTGCCGAGCATATCTGGAAGTTCTGGGATCCGCGCATGAAGGCGGGGATTTTCGCGGACGACCTTTCCGTGCTCACCCCCATCGCGCGTGAGGCGATCGAGAAGCTCAAGGCCGACGCTCAGCAGAGCGCGGCCTGACGCTAAGCTACCTGTCGTCATTGCGAGGGACCAAAGTTCCCGCGGCAATCCGGGGCCCAATCCCTTACACTCTGGATTGGTTGGCCTTTGGCCAGCTTCCGCTTCCGCTTTGCCCGCAATGACGGCTAAGAAGCCTGCATGACCTCCCCTGTCGAAATCAGTCGGTCCGGCGAACGCCGCGATGTGGCGCGCCAATGGGTGCCCGAAGTGCCGGTGGCGCTGGAATTCAACGGCCTTGCCTATGCCGTGATGATGGCCAGCCCCATGGACCTTGAGGATTTCGCGCTCGGCTTCGCGCTGACCGAAGGGCTGGCCAGGAAGCCTTCCGACCTGTCCGACATCGATGTGGTGGAGGTGGAGAAGGGCTGGATCGTCCGCGCCAGCCTCACCGGCCTTGGTATCGAACAACTCACCGAACGCGTCCGCGCGCGGGTTGCGGAAAGCTCCTGCGGGCTATGCGGGATCGAAAATCTCGATGCCGTGGCAAAGCCTCTGCCTGAAGTGCCGCAGCACGCCGCGCTCGATCCGCAGGCGATCTTTCGTGCGCTGGGCGATTTGCGAGATTACCAGAGGCTCGGCCGGGCGACCGGTGCGGCCCATGCCGCTGCCTTCGTTACAGAGGATGGCACGATCCTCCACGCGCGCGAGGATGTCGGGCGGCATAATGCGATGGACAAGCTGATCGGCGCGCTGGCCAAGGCGGGGCAAAGCCCGGCGGAAGGCTTCATCCTTTCTACCGCGCGCTGTTCCTACGAAATCGTGGAGAAGGCTGTCCGCGCCGGGGCGACCCGCCTTGTCACCATCTCCCTGCCCACCGGCATGGCCGTGGACCGCGCAAGGGCGGCGAGGCTGAGCCTGTGGTGCCTGGCGCGGGACGATTCGGTGCTGTTGGTCAACTGAAGCCGGTTTTCCGGAAAGCCTGCTCAGCCTGAACGGAGGCCCGGCGCGCCTAGCGGCTCAGCTGGAACACCGCATGTTCCGCCCACCAGTTCGCCCCGGTGGAGCCGATTTCCCGATCATGCGCGAAGAACCAGCAGCCTTCGGTCTTCACGCCCTTTTCCGCCAGCAGCGCGCGGAAATCCGCGATGGTGAGATGGTGGATATTCTCCGTCTCATACCAGCTGACCGGCAGATGCGGCGTCACCGGCATGCGCCCCTTCACCAGCAGCGAAAGGCGCATCCGCCAATAGGCGAAGTTGGGGAAGCTGACGAAAGCCTGCCGCCCGACGCGCAGCAAATGCTCCAGCATCAGATCCGGCCGCTCGGCCGTCTGCAACGTCTGGCTGAGGATCGCGTAATCGAATGCGCCATCGGGATATTCGGCAAGGTCGCGATTGGCATCGCCCTGAATCACCGACAGGCCCTTGCTGACGCATAGCTCGACCTTTTCCGGGCTCAGTTCCAGCCCGCGCGCATCCACGCCGCGTCCGTCACGCAGGGCGGCCATCAGCGATCCATCGCCGCAACCGACATCCAGCACCCGCGCTCCGGCGGGAATGTGGCGGGCGATCACTTCGAGGTCGGGACGCAGGGTACTCATTCGAGGAAGCCCTTGATCACGCGGTCCTGCGCGGGAACGTCCAGCAGGAAGCTGTCATGCCCATAAGGCGCGGAAAGCTCTACGAAGCTGACCGGCGCGGCCACGGCATTGAGCGCATGGACAATGTTGCGCGATTCGGCAGTAGGATAGAGCCAGTCCGTATCGAAGCTGATCAGGCAGAAGCGGGCACTGGTTCGGGCAAAGGCATCGGCCAGCCTGCCGCCATGCTCTTCCGCCAGATCGAAATAATCCATCGCGCGGGTGATATAGAGATAGGAATTGGAATCGAACCGGTTGGTGAAGCTGATCCCCTGATAGCGCAGATAGCTTTCCACCTGGAAATCCGCATCGAAGCCGAAGCTCTTGGAATCCCGGTCCTGCAGGCGGCGGCCGAACTTGTCGGTCAGCCCCGCTTCGGAAAGATAGGTGATATGCGCCGCCATCCGCGCCACGGCGAGGCCAGCATCGGGCGCGCGGCCCGTGGCGTAATAGGCCCCGCCCTGCCAGTTGGGATCGGCCATGATCGCCTGGCGCCCAACCTCGTGGAAGGCGATGTTCTGGGCCGAATGGCGCGCGGTAGTGGCGATGGCCAGCACGCGCTGCGTCCGCTCGCCGAAATTGGCCGCGAAGCTGAGCGCCTGCATCCCGCCCATCGATCCGCCGACCACGGCATGGAGGCATTCGATCCCCAGCGCATCGAGCAGCGCGACCTGCGCGCGCACCATGTCGCGAATGGTGATGACGGGAAAGCGCATGCCGAAGGGCTGGCCATCGGGCGCGAGGCTGGCCGGGCCGGTGGAGCCCATGCAGCTGCCGATCACATTGGCGCAGATCACGTGGAACCGGTCCGTATCGATCGGCTTGCCCGGCCCCACCGTGCGCGACCACCAGCCTGGCTTGCCGGTGATTGGGTGGGGATTGGCGACATATTGGTCGCCCGTCAGCGCGTGGCAGATCAGGATCGCATTGTCCTTGTCCGCCGACAGATTGCCATAGGTTTCATAGGCGATCTCCACCCCTTCCAGCGCCTGCCCGCTATCCAGCGGCAGGGCGTGAGGCAGGGTCAGCTTGGCACTCGTGGAGGTAAGAATGGTCGCCATTGCGCCAAGCGACTTGGGGGACGCCAAGCGGGCTGTCAATTGCGCGCGAACATGGCTATGCGCCCGCGGGTTATGTCCGAACAGAAGATCAGCCCAGCGCAGCCCGCAAAAGCCCCCATGCCCAAGCCGTGGATCGCCGCGATCCATGCCTATGTGCCGGGCAAGTCGCGCAGCGCGGATGGGCGTGAACTGATCAAGCTGTCAGCCAACGAGAACCCGCTGGGCACCAGTCCGGCGGCTCTGGAGGCGCGCAGGCATGCCCCCTTGCCGGACCGTTATCCCGATCCGGACTCGGTTGCCTTGCGTGAGGCGCTGGGTGCCCTGAACGGCATTCCGGCCGAACGTATCGTCTGCGGCACCGGATCGGACGAACTGCTGCACCTTGCCGCCCAGGCCTATGCCGGGGTGGGGGACGAAGTGCTCTATGTGCGCTACGGCTTTTCGGTCTACGATATTGCCGCGCGCCGTTGCGGCGCGACCCCGGTGGTGGCGCCCGATCTCGATTACGGCACCGATGTCGATGCGCTGCTGGCGCTGGTGAACGAGAAGACCCGCGTGGTCTTCCTCGCCAATCCCAATAATCCCACCGGCAGTTATCTGCCCAAGGGCGAGATTGCCCGGCTGCATGCCGCGCTTCCGGCCGATGTGCTGTTCGTGATTGATCAGGCCTATGCCGAATATCTGACGCCGGAAGATGACGACGGCGGGCTGGCGCTGGCGGCTTCGGCCCCCAACGTGCTGGTCACGCGCACCTTCTCCAAGATCTACGGCCTTGCCGGGGACCGGATCGGATGGGGCACGGGCTCTGCCGAGATCGTTTCCATGCTCAACCGCATTCGCGGGCCATTCAACCTTTCCGGTGTGGCTCAGGCGGCGGCCATCGCCGGGCTGGCGGATCAGGACTTTGTCGAACATTCGCGCCAGCACAATCTGGCCGAGCGCGCTCGCTTCGTGTCCGTGCTGGAATCCCTCGGCAATCACGGGCTGCGTCCCCTGCCGAGCAAGGCGAACTTCGTGCTGACCCTGTTCGAAGGCAAGCTGACTGCCCAGATGGCGCATGATGGGCTGGCCGAGCGCGGCTATGCCACGCGCTGGCTGCCGGGGCAGGGCCTGCCGCAGGGCCTGCGCATCACTATCGGCACGACCGAGCAGATGACCGAGATCGCCGCCATCCTGCGCGAACTGGCGGAAGCCGCGCGATGAGCCCGGCACCTGCCCCTTTCGGCACGGTCGCGATCATCGGGCTGGGGCTGATCGGCGGCTCCATCGGCCTTGCCGTGGGCGAGCATATTCCCGGCACGCATACTACTGGCTTTGACGCGGACCCGGCAGTGCGCGAACGCGCGCGGGAACGCGGGCTGGCCGATGTGGTGTGCGACACGGCTGAGGAGGCCGTGCGCGATGCAGATCTGGTGATCTTCTGCGTGCCGGTGGGCGCGATTGCCGATGTCGCGCGCGATCTGGCGCCGTTCATTCCGCAAGGCGCGGTGATCAGCGATGTCGGCTCTTCCAAGCAGACTATTGCCATGGCCTTGGGCGAGATCTTTCCGGCCAATCCGGTGGTTCCCGCCCATCCGGTTGCGGGTACGGAGCAGAGCGGCCCGGATGCCGGCTTTGCCACCTTGTTCCAGCAGCGCTGGTGCATCATCACCCCGCCCGAGGGGGCGGACGCCGTATCGGTGGCGCGGCTGTTTTCCTTCTGGGAAGCACTGGGCGCCATGGTGGAAACCATGGACCCGCAGCACCACGATCTGGTGCTGGCGGTGACGAGCCATATTCCGCATCTGATCGCCTATACGATCGTGGGCACGGCTTCCGATCTGGAAGACGTTACGCGCAGCGAAGTGATCAAATATTCGGCCGGCGGCTTTCGCGACTTTACCCGTATCGCCGCTTCGGACCCGACCATGTGGCGCGACGTGTTCCTGAACAATCGCGACGCGGTGCTGGTGATGCTGCGGCGCTTCACGGGTGACCTTTCGATCATGGAGAAGGCCATCCGCGAGGGCGACGGCGATGCCCTGTTCGAGCTGTTCACCCGCACTCGCGCCATTCGCCGCTCCATCGTTGCCTTGGGGCAGGACGATGCGCGGCCCGATTTCGGGCGCACGGACCACAAGAGTTAAGGCAGGAAGGCCTCTCTCAGGTGAACAGGAACACGCCCGCCACCAGTGTCATGGCGGCCGTGGAAATCCACCCGGCCACGGCCAGCCAGCCGCGCACGGCCAATGGCCCCATCACCTTGCGATTGCAGGCGATCAGCATCGTTACCGCCATCAGCGGCGGGGCGAGCAATCCGTTCACGACCGCCGCCAGATAAAGCGCGCGCATCGGATCGATCGACAGCAGGTTCAGCGCCACGCCGCCCAGTGTCGCCGTGGCGATGGTGGCATAGAATGCCTTGGCCTCGCGCGGCTTGCGGTCCAGCCCTTCCACCCAGCCGAAGGCCTCGCTCAGCGCATAGGCGGCGCTGCCGGCAAGGATCGGCACTGCAAGCAGGCCCGTGCCGATGATGCCGATGGCGAACAGGGCGAAGGTCAGCTCGCCCGCGATAGGCCGCAATGCCTCTGCCGCCTGCGCCGCGCTTTCGATATCGTGCACGCCATTGGCATGCAGGGTGGCCGCTGTGGCGATGATGATGAACAGCGCCACGACCTGTGAAAAGCCCATGCCGATCAGCGTATCGGTGCTCAGGCGGCGAAGCTCCCGCCCCGCCTGGCTGGGCGCGACATGCAGCGGCTTGATGTGGCGGCGGCGCTGTTCCTCCACTTCCTGCCCGGCCTGCCAGAAGAACAGATAGGGGCTGATAGTGGTGCCCAATACTGCGACGAGGGCCATCGCATGGACCTTGTCGAACTGGAATTGCGGAATCAGCATGCCGCGTATCGCCTGGTCCAGCGGGACATCGACCACGAAGACCACGCCGACATAGGCGAAGAGCGAGAGCGTGGTCCATTTGAGTATGCGGGCGTAGCGATCGTAGCTCAGCAGCACTTCCAGCAGCACGCTCAGCACGCCGAAGGCCGCAGTATAGGCCAGCACCGGCCCGGGCACGATCAGCGCCAGCGCGGCGCCCATCGCCCCCAGATCCGCCCCCAGATTGATCACATTGGCCAGCAGCAACAGCAGCACGGCGCCCTGCAACAGCGGCAAAGGATAATTGTGGCGCAGATTCTGGGCGATACCCCGCCCGGTCGTGGCGCCGATCCGCGCGCAGATCGCCTGGATCGCGGCGAGCAGCGGGAAGCCGAAGAACATCGTCCAGGCCATGCCATAGCCGAATTGCGCGCCGACCTGGCTGTAAGTGCCGATGCCGCTGGGATCGTCATCGGCCGCGCCGGTGACCAGCCCCGGCCCCAGCACTTCCAGCAACGAAGGATCGTCTTCCTGCGGCTTCACGGATTGAGCGCGTTGATCGCTGCGCCCACGCGTTCTTCCAGTTCCTTGCGGGGAAGATCGGGCGGGATGGCTTCGCCGAAGCGCAGGACGATGGTGCCCTTGCGCTTCCACAGGCGGTGGTAGAGCGGCCCGCTGTTCACGGCCACCGGCACCACCGGCAGGCCGAGCACCTTGTAAAGCCCGGCGAAGCCCGCGCGCAGGGGGGCAGGTTTGCCATGGGGAACGCGGGTGCCTTCAGGGAAGATCGCCAGCGGGCGGCCGGTTGCAGCAAGGGCCTTCGCCTCGCTGAGCATGAAACGCAGCGCCTTTGCCCCCTGCTCGCGGGCCACCGGCACCGCGCCATAGGCGCGCGCGGCCTTGCCCCACAGCGGAATGCGGAACAGCTCTTCCTTGGCGAAGGGGGCGGGGCGATGCAGCGAGCGGGCAATGTCGATCGCCTCGAAAAAGCTCTCGTGCTTGAAGGCATAGAAGGCCGGGCCTTCGGGCCGCTGCCCTTCCTCCACCACGCGGATGCACAGGATATGCTCCACGCACCAGCGGTGGAACGCGCTCCACGCGTCGGGCACCTTGCGGAAGCGTTCCGGGCCCAGCGGCAGAGCCGCCATGGCCGCCAGCAGGAACAGCACCGTGACGCCATAGAACACGGCATAGAAGGCAAGGCTGCGCACCACGTTGCCCATTGCGCTCACCAGGGCAGGAGCCGCGCCAGGAAGGCCGCGATCAGCTTGTGATATTCAAGGAACAGGATGCGCAGCGAAGGCCGGGAAGGAACCGCATCTTCCACGATCTCCACATCGCCGGGCATTTCGGATGAAAGCTCCAGCGCGGCGCGGCGCATGTGCCAGTCCGTGGTGACGAGGCGGAGGGAGGAAACATTGCGTTCGCCCACCCAGGTCGCCGTTTCAGCAGCATTGCCCCGCGTATCCAGCGCCGCGAAGCCCAGCGTGATGCAGCATTCCATCAGCTTGCCATCCACCTTGTATTCTGCGGCGAATTCGCGCGGCTTCACATTGCCGTCCACGCCGCTGACCAGCAATTGCTGCGCCTTTCCGCGCCGCAACAGGTCCAGCCCGCGCGGTATCCGGCCCTCGCCCCCGGTAGGCACGACAATGGCGTCGGTCTTCTCCTCCCCCGCCGGTCCGGGAAGGAACACGGCGAACCAGAAGAACCCGAGGGCCCAGATCACGAAGAAAGCGCCAAGCGCGCGGCGAATCACGTCCCCATCCTCACAGCATCTTCCTGAGCGCCGCGAGCACGGTAAGCCGCGCGGTGAACATGGCGATCAATACCCCGGCAAAGGGGATTCCCGCAATCGCCAGCCAGTCGGCCCAGCCAAGTCCTCCACCGGCGACCATGCCCGAGCCCAAAGCCGCGAATTGCCGCCCCAGCAGCAGCACCGCCCCGGCGCCCAGCAGCGCGCCGGCCACGCCGCCCAGCAGGGCATCGATCCCCACGGAGCGCTGGAAGATCCGGGCGATCTGCCCGTCGCTGCCGCCCAGCAGGTGCACGATCTCGATTGTGGCGCGATTCGTTCCCAGCGCGCTGCGGGCGGCCAGCCACACCGCCGCTGCGCTGGTGGCGCCCAGCAATATCACCAGCCCGGCCGCGAGCCATTTGAGCGAGGATATGGCCGAGAATACCGGGGCCAGCCAGCTGGACTGGGCATCCACCTGCGCGGCCGGAACGCGGGCCTTCAGCAGGGCGCGGATGTCGCGCAGTTTCTCGGGGGTGACCGGGCCGGAAAGGCGCACGTCGATCAGGGCGGGCACGGGCACCACATCCTGCGCCGTCCCGATATCCTCTCCCAGCCAGGGCTCCACCAGTTCGCGCAATTCGCTGTCCGCCACGCGCTGGGCCGTTTCCACCCCTGTCACATTGGCAAGCAGCGACAGGGCCAGTTCGGCCTGCCTTTCCCGCTCGGCAGGCTCGGCCTCCACGATCTGCACCGTCAGCCCGCCCGAAAGCTCGGCCCGCGCCGCCTGCGCCAGATTGTTGAGCGCCAGGCCGCCTGCCGCCGCGATGGTGGTCAGCGCCACCATGATCGCAATTACCCAAGGCATCGGCCCCGCCAGCCGTGCCTGCGGCACCAGCTGCGCCTTGCGTTCCATCCGCAGCCAGCTCACTGCCTTTCCTCCTCCATGCGAGAGAAGGGCCGCCGGGGCGGATAACGCAGCGCGCCTGTGGGATCGCTGAGCCTGCCCTTGTCGAGCCGCATGATCAGCGATTCGCGCACATTCTTCAGCAGATGCAGATCGTGAGTGGCCACCACCACGGTAGTGCCCAGCCGGTTGAGCGCCTCGAACAGGCGCAGCAGCTTGAGCGCCAGTTCCGGATCGACGTTGCCGGTCGGTTCGTCGGCCACCAGCATGTCGGGCCGGGCGATCACTGCGCGGGCAATGGCCACGCGCTGCTGTTCCCCGCCCGAAAGCGTGGCCGGGCGGGCATCGGCGCGGTCCGCCAGGCCGACCCATTCGAGCATTTCCGATACGGGCCGGATGATCTCGCTCTCCCGCACGCCGGAAACGCGCAGCGGCAGGGCGACATTGTCGAAGGCGGAGAGGTGCTGCACCAGCCGGAAGTCCTGAAACACCACGCCCAGCCTGCGGCGGAACGCGGGCAGGCGCGCGCGCGGCAGGGTGATGACATCGGTGCCGAACATGCGGATCGCCCCGCGCGAGGGGCGCTGGGCGAGATAGAGCAGCTTCAGCAGCGAAGTCTTGCCCGCGCCGCTTGCCCCGGTGAGAAAATAGAAGCTGCCGGGATAAAGCGTGAAGGAAATGTCGCTCAGCACTTCCTTGCCGGCGCCATAACGCAGCCCGACATTGTCGAACTGGACGATATCCCCCTCAGGCATCGTCATGCCCCGGGCAAATCCGCATCCAAAGGCGTGGCAGGGTTAATTTCGTCCATGTGGGGTGGCTATAGCCGGTGATCGATGTGGAAAAAAGGCACACGCGGCCTTGATGCACAAACAGCGACTCTTGTGGCGATTCGCGCATGTGCCTAATGCTGGTGCCACAATGATCATCGCCTGCCCTGCATGTGCGACGCGTTACGTGGTTCCCGATAGCGCGATCGGCATTGAAGGCCGTACCGTGCGGTGCGCCAAATGTCGCCATAGCTGGTTCCAGGATCCTCCTGCGCCGCAAGCGCCTGAGGCAGATTCCCGCGTGCAGGCAGCGCCGCCTCCCGTCGCCCCGGAACCGGTTGCGACACGGGCGGAACCTTCGGTGGAACCCCAAGCCCCGCTTCGGCAAGCCGCCCCGCTGCGACAAGCTGCGCCCTTCCGGCAAGCTGCCCCGCAGCAGCCGGCGCGCCCGGCGCCTTCACCGCGCGCCGCACCTCCACCACCTCCACCACCTCCCGCGCCGGAACATGAGCCGGAACCCGATGCGCGGCCCGGCTTCGTCGGGCTGGGCGTCCCTTTCCCGGCCGAGCCATCCCCGCGGCCATCTCCTTCTCCCTCGTCCTCTCCCGCTCCGGTCGAGGCTCCCGAGCCGCCGCAGGCGATCATGGGCGATCATATGCCCCCCCCGCCGCCCTTCAGCGAGGCGGATGTCTATGGCGAGGATCGCTATTCGCGCTTCGATCCCGAGCCGCCCTTCCGCCGCCGCCGCAACACCTTGCGGCTGTGGACCTATGCGGCGGCCATTTTCGCAGTGTTCGCGCTCGGTTCGGTATTTGCGGTCAGCTATTGGGGCCTGCCGGATTGGGTTCCGGTCAGCCGCCCGACCTTCGGCGTGGGGCAGAGCGACCTGGTGCTGGATTTCCCCGCCAGCAAGCAGGACCGGCGCCAGTTGCCCAATGGCATCGAATATTTCGGCGCCAGCGGCACGGTCACCAATGTCGGCAAGGTCACGCGTAACCTGCCGCCGATTCTGATCGTGCTGCGCGACGGGCGGGAACGCATCGTCTATAGCTGGGAAATCGCACCGCCCCAGCGCACGCTGGCCCCGGGGGAGAGCGTGACGATCAATGAAGCGGTGACGGATGTGCCCAAGGCCGCCAAATTCGCGGAAATCGGCTGGAAGCCCAGCTAAGTTACGCTCCGCGCGAAAAATAGGTCGCCAGCGCGCTTGCAGGGGTGAAACTGCTTTGCTAAGGGCCCGCTCCTACCCCGCGAGGGCCCTTCCGGCTCTTGTCGATTTTGCGGTCGTGGCGGAACTGGTAGACGCGCAACGTTGAGGTCGTTGTGGGCGAAAGCCCGTGGAAGTTCGAGTCTTCTCGACCGCACCATCTCCCTAGAGATCAGATGGCTCCAGCCCCCGGCATCATGCCGACGGGGTTAGAGTCATGCCCGGTTTCCGCATGTGGCCATCAGGGCATCTGCTGGGGCATCTGATTGAGTTGTTGTTGCGAAGGGATTAGAAAATGCAGGCAGCGCCTGAAGGTTTTGCGCTGCTGCATAGCCAGATTCGCAATTCGATAAACGCCATCCTCACTGGGGGGACAGAATGAACGGGAAGCGTATCCTCGCACTTGCCGGCGCTGCCATCGTGCTGATCGCTGCTGTTGCCACCAATGGCTTCGGGCTGATCGGCCGGGGCAATGACGGAGAGCTGACGCTCTACGGCAATGTCGATATTCGCGAAGTGGACATGGCCTTCCGCGTGGGCGGGCGAATCGCGGCAGTGGATGTGGATGAAGGGGACAAGGTCGAGCCGGGCCAGCTTCTCGCCCTGATCGATCCCGCCCCGCTCGACAGCCGCATCGCGGAATCGGATGCGATGATCGCGCAGGCCCGCGCCCAGCTGGCCGAGCTGATGAACGGAAGCCGCTCGCAGGATGTGGGGCAGGCCCGCGCCCGGGTGGAAGCCGCGCGGGTGGCCCTGCGCAAGGCCCAGCAGGATGTGGACCGGCGCCAGGGGCTGGTGGAACCCGGCGCGATCAGCCGCGACGTGTGGCAGGCCACCGTGGCCCAGCGCGATCAGGCGCAGGCCCAGCTCACCGAAGCCCAGCAGATGCTTTCCAAACTGGATCAGGGCGCGCGCAGCGAACAGATCGACGCGGCCAGGGCCCAGCTCAAGAGCGCGATGGCCGCGCGCGGCAGCCTGATGGTGGACCGGGGCGACACGGCCCTGCGCGCCGCCACTGCCGCCACTGTCGTCACCCGCGCGCAGGAACCCGGTGCCATCGTCCAGCCGGGGCAGACCGTGCTGACCCTTTCGATCGACCGGCCCCTGCGCGTGCGTGCCTATGTGGCGGAAACCGATCTGTCGCGCGTGGCGCCCGGCATGAAGGTGCAGGTGAAGGCGGACGGGAACGACAAGACCTATCACGGCACGATCGGCTTCATTTCTCCGCGCGCCGAATTCACGCCCAAGACCGTGCAGACAGAGGATCTGCGCACCGATCTTGTCTATCGCATGCGCATCACGGTTTCGGACCCGGATGACAGGCTGCGGCAGGGCCAGCCGGTAACGATAGTGGTTCCGGGCAAGTAGGCGGCCGCAGAAAGGGCCCCGCCATGCCGCAAGCCGCGCCCCCCGATACTGGCCCCGATACTGGCCAGCCGCGCGAGGTGATTGCCCGCGCCACCGGCCTTGTCAAAAGCTTCAAGGGTGCCGCCGCGCCTGCGCTGGCGGGCGTTTCCATGACGGTGGAGGCAGGCACCATCACCGGCCTTGTCGGGCCGGACGGGGCAGGCAAGACCACGCTGATCCGCCTGCTGGCCGGGCTGCTCCGCCCCGATCAGGGGGAAGTCGCCATTCTGGGCCAGCGGCCTGCAATGATGCTCGACCAGCTGGGCTACATGCCCCAGCGCTTCGGCCTTTATGAAGATCTGACGGTCCGCGAAAATCTCGACCTCTATGCAGAGCTGCGCGCCCTGCCTAGGGAAGAGCATGAGGAAACCTTCGCGCGGCTGCTGGAGTTTACCGACCTTGCCCGTTTTCAGGACCGGCTGGCGGGCAATCTTTCCGGGGGCATGAAGCAGAAGCTGGGCCTTGCCTGCACATTGGTGCGCACCCCGCGCCTGATGCTGCTCGACGAGCCGGGCGTGGGCGTCGATCCCATTTCGCGCCGCGAATTATGGGCCATGGTCCAGCACCTCACCGCGCAGGGCATCGGCATTTTATGGTCCACCGCCTATCTCGACGAGGCGGAGAAATGCGACCGGGTCTATCTGCTCAATGAAGGCAGCCTGCTGTTCGAAGGCCCGCCGGGAGACCTGACCGGGCGGGCGGAAGAGCGCGTCATCCAGGTGAGCGGTTTCGAGCCGCGCCGTCGCCGCTTCCTGACCCGGACGCTCGACCGGCCGGACATCATGGACGGTACGATCCAGGGCCGCTCGGTCCGCCTGCTGCTGCGCGATGGTTGCGATGTGCCCACGGCCGAATCCTTCGCCGCAGGGGATGGCACACAGGTTGCCCCCGGCGTGCCGCGTTTCGAGGATGGCTTCATCGAGATTCTCGGCGGCGGCCCGCGGGGCACCAGCGCCCTTGCGGAGAATTACCGCACCATCCCGCGCGATGAACGCCCCGCGATCGAAGCCAAGGGCCTGACCAGGAATTTCGGCGCCTTCACTGCCGCGCGCGACATGGATTTCGCCATTCCGCAGGGGCAGATCTACGGGCTGCTGGGCCCCAATGGCGCGGGCAAGTCCACCACTTTCAAGATGCTGTGCGGCTTGCTGACACCCAGCGAAGGTTATGGCGCGGTGGCCGGAAACGATCTGCGCCGTTCGGCGGCGGAAGCGCGCGCATCGCTGGGCTATATGGCGCAGAAATTCTCGCTCTATGGCGAGCTGAGCGTGGCGCAGAATCTCGATTTCTTTGCCGGGGCCTATAATCTCGGCCGGGCCGATGCCCGCCGGGCCAAGGAGGCGATGATCGAGATTTTCGACCTTGGCGACAAGCTCGACATGAATTCCGGCGCCCTGCCGCTGGGCTTCAAGCAGCGCCTCGCGCTGGCCTGCGCGGTGATGCACCAGCCGCCGGTGCTGTTCCTCGACGAGCCGACTTCGGGCGTCGATCCCGTCACAAGGCGCATGTTCTGGACGCATATCAACGGGCTGGTGGAAAAGGGCGTGACCGTGCTGGTCACTACCCATTTCATGGATGAGGCCGAATATTGCGATGACGTTTCGCTGATCTATCGCGGCGAACAGATCGCCACCGGCACGCCCGATGCGCTGAAGGCGCAGGCCGGCGCGATAACAGGTGCGGCGGACCCGACGATGGAGGATGCCTTCATCGCCCTGATCGAGGCCAGCGATCTTGACCGCGAAACGAACGGGAACCTTGCGGCATGAACGAAGCCCCTGAACCTCCCCCCGCCTCCGGCCCGATCCGCTTCAGCTCCCGCCGGTTGCGGGCGATGATGGCCAAGGAATTCGCCCAGATCGTGCGCGATCCGTCCACTTTCCTCATCGCGCTGGCCATGCCGCTGCTGCTGCTGTTCCTGTTCGGCTATGCGGTGTCGCTCGACACGCAGGGCACGAGAGTGGCGGTGGTGGTGGAGGATTCCAGCGCGCCCGCGCTCGCCCTTTCCGGCGCCTATGCCGCCTCGCCCTATTTCCACACCTTGCCCATGCGTAACCGGGCGGAGGCGCGGCATCTCATGGTCAGCAGCCAGATCAGCGCAATCATCGTGATCCCGCAGGATTTCGGCAAGGATCTGCATGACGGCCGCCTACCCGAAATCCAGATCGTGACCGACGGATCGCAGCCCAACACCGCCACTTTCGTGGCCAGCCATGCGCAAGGCGTGTTTCAATCCTGGGCCGCGAATGAAGGCATGCCCGGCATGCTGGACAAGGCGCCGCAGATCGAACTGTCTCCCCGCTTCTGGTACAACCCCGCGCTCAAGAGCCGCAATTTCCTGGTGCCGGGATCGATCGCGGTGGTGATGACCATGATCGGCACGCTGCTGACCGCGCTGGTGGTGGCGCGCGAATGGGAACGCGGCACGATGGAGGCGCTGCTGGCCACGCCGCTGAGCATGGCCGAATTCGTCGCCAGCAAGATCCTGCCCTATTATCTTCTCGCGCTCGCCTCGATGAGCTTGTGCACGGTGATCGGCGTCGCGATTTTCGGCCTGCCTTTCCGTGGATCGCTGCTGGCGCTTTACGTGATCGCCTCGGCCTTCCTGATGCCCGCACTGGGGCTGGGGCTGTTCATTTCCTCGGCCACGAAGAACCAGTTCGTCGCCAGCCAGATGGCGCTGCTTTCGTCCTTCCTGCCCACCTTCCTGCTCTCCGGCTTCGTTTACGAGATTTCCTCCATGCCGGTGTGGATTCAGGCGATCACCTATGCCGTGCCCGCGCGCTATCTGATCCCCTCGTTGCAGACGCTGTTCCTCACTGGCGACATCTGGGGCCATTTCCTGCCCAATATCGCGATCATGCTGGGCTTCGGCTTCCTGTTCTTCTTCCTCTCCTTCTGGGTAACGCGCAGGAGTCTCGACTGATGCAACGCCTCAAGGCCAGCATCGTGAAGGAAATCTGGTCGATGCTGCGCGACCCGAAGGCGCGCATCGTGCTGGTGGTGCCGCCGCTGCTGCAATTGTTCATCTTCACTTTCGCCACCACGCTGGATGTGAAGAATGTGGATGTCGCGGTGCTGGATCGTTCGGGCGGCACCCATGCCGCGGAACTGGTCCAGCGCATCGCGGGCAGCCCCAATTTTCGCAACATCGTCTATCTGCGCTCCTCGCAGGATCTGCGCCACGCGATCGACAACCAGAAAGTGATCGCCGCGCTGGTGATCGAGGAGGGTTTCGACCGCGCGCTGGACAAGGGCAGGCCGGGCCGGGTCGGGCTGGTGCTGGATGGCCGCCGTTCCAATGCGGCGCAGATCGTGGCGGGCTATGTCTCGGGCATCACCGCCCAGATGGATGTGGAGGCGATCCCGCAGATGGAAGGCGGGCCGCAGGTGACCCACTGGTTCAACCCCTCGCTCGATTTCATCTGGTTTACCCTGCCTGCGCTGATCGTGATCATCGTGGCTATTGCCGGCCTGGCCATCACCAGTCAGACCGTGGCGCGGGAACGGGAACTGGGCACATTCGATCAGCTGCTGGTCAGCCCCTTACGCGTCCATGAAATCCTGATCGGCAAGATGGTGCCGCCCTTCCTGGTGGGCTTCGGCAACGGCACGCTGTTCCTCGTCGTCGCGCAGCTGGTGTTCGGCGTGCCCTTCACCGGGTCATACCTGCTGTTCTTCATCTCGCTGGCGACCTATCTCATGGCGCTGATCGGGGTGGGGCTGTTCGTCTCCTCTCTGGCGATGACCCAGCAGCAGAGCTTCCTCGGCAGCTTCGTGGCCACCACGCCGCTGATGCTGCTTTCCGGCTATGCCAGCCCCATCGCCAATATGCCGGAATGGCTGCAGACCGTTACCTACATCAATCCCGCGCGCTATTTCCTGATCATCGTGCAGGGCCTGTTCCTGAAGGGCATGCCCGCTGCCGACGTGCTGCAACAGCTCTGGCCGCTGATGATCATCGCGCTTGTCACTCTCACGGCCGCCGCCTGGCTGTTCCGGTCGCGAATGGAGTAATCCGATGCGTTTCCGCCTTCTTCTCCCGCTCCCCCTCCTTGCGCTGGCGGCCTGCAAAGTGGGCCCCGATTATCAGCGGCCGCAAAGCGCGATGGCGGCCGACTGGCTGGAGCCTGCCTCCACCGCGCCTGTCAGCGCCGATTGGTGGCGGCAGTTCGGCGATGCGCAGCTGACCGCGCTGGTGGAGCGCGCGCTCGCCTCCAGCCCGGACATCCGCCAGGCCAAGGCCCGCATTGCCGAGGCGCGCGCCATGAGGGAAGCGGCGCAGGGCGGGCGGATGCCGCTGGTGACGATGACGCGCGACACATCGCTGAACCGCATCAGTGAGAACGGCCAGTTCCCGGCGAGCCAGATTCCCGGTTTCGATCCGGAATTCCCCCTGATCGACAGCGGCTTCGATGCCAACTGGGAAATGGATACATGGGGCCGTGCCAGCCGCGAGGTGGAGCGGGCCCGCGCGATGGAACAGGCCGCCGAATGGGCCCGGCGCGATGCGGTGGTTTCGCTGACGGCGGAAGTGGCGCGCACCTATGTCGATTTCCGCCTCGCGCAGGAACAGCTGGCCGCCGCCCGGACCGAGCAGGATGCCGCCGCCAAACTGGCCGAGCTGGCCGATATGCGCGCCCGCGCGGGCGAGGGATCGCGGCTGGAGGCGGAACAGGCCACGGCTCAGCGCGAAGTGTCCTCGGCGGCGCTGGCACAGGCGGAAGCCGATGTCGCCGCGTCGGCCTATCGTCTGGCCGCACTTGTGGGCACGCCGCCCGAACAGCTCGTTCCCGGCCTGCTGGCCAGCAGCGGCCCCGTTCCCACCGCGCCCGATACTGTCGCCAGCGGCATCCGTTCCGACCTGTTGGAGCGCCGGCCCGATATTCGCCGCGCCGAAATGGAACTGGCCGCCGCGACCGCCGGGATCGGCGTGGCCAAGGCCGATCTCTATCCGCGTTTCACCCTGCAGGGCAGCATCGGGTTGCAGGCCCAATCGCCCGACGATCTGCTGACCGGGGAGAGCCTGCGCTATCTCGCGGGCGGCTTCTTCCGCTGGCCCCTGTTCAATTTCGGCCGCGTGCGCGCGCAGATCCGCGCGGCGGATGCCAAGGCGGATGGGGCAGCGGCAGCCTATGAGGCGGCCATCGCCAAGGCCCTGGCCGAAAGCGAAGGCGCCGCCAACCGCTTCGCCGCCTCCGCCCGGTCCGGCAGCAATGCCGCCACCTCTCTCCAGCGGGAAGATCAGGCTTTCACCCTTGCCCGCCTGCTGTTCGGGAAGGGGGAAACGAACCGCCTGCAACTGGAACAGGCCCGGCTGCGCCTTGCCCAGTCCCAACGGCAAGAGGCCCAGGCCCGTGCCGGCAAGGCAGGCGCGGCGATTGCGCTCTACAAGGCGCTGGGCGGGGCTTGGCAGGGGGAAGGTGAGGGGAAGTAACGGGCGGCTATCGGTTGCGCGAAGGGCGGGAATGACGAGGTATAGAGGTAGGCGCTACACCCTCAGCGGCCTTTGCGCTCTTTGCGCGAACCCAGAATACTCACGCGGAGACGCGGAGGCGCGGAGGGAACGGGCCCAGCCGCACCCTCTCCGCGCCTCCGCGCCTCCGCGTCTCCGCGTGAAACCCTCTACATCTTCATCCAGCAGGGGATGCCCAGCGATCCC
>NZ_JACDXU010000005.1 GCF_020539485.1 Fulverythrobacter ferritrahens | reverse complement strand
CATGAGGCCCGGCTCTGCAGACAGCGCCGACCCGGCGCGGGAGAGGAGCGAAGCGCTACCGCCCCCGCAACCCGTCACTGCTGGGCCATATAACCCAAATGGTTCGCAATGTCAAGATGGCGTGCCAATATCACGCTACTCGTCACCCCGGACTTGTTCCGGGGTCCCGCTTCCTGCACGGAAAACAGCTGGATCCCGGAACAAGTCCGGGATGACGAACATCGGGGCGCAGGGCCGGGGGGGTAAAAGGCAAATCCTCTTGTCCCGCCAGCCCCCGGCTCACACCAACCAGGTGCCCGGATTGGGCATGGGCGCCTGTTTCTGCGCGTTCACCAGGCTCAGTACGCTGCGTATCACCACCAGCACCGCCACGGCGGGCAGCACCAGCAGGCCGATCAGCACGAAGATCAGCACGAAGCCGATCAACCCGCCGATCAGCCCGATCCAGAAAGTGCGGATGAGATATTCGTAATGGGAAACCTCCCAGGCGGCCTTGGGCTCTCCCTTCCAGACATAGGCCAGCACCACGCCCACCAGCGCGGTGACGCCGGTGATGAAGGATGCAAGGTAGAGCAGGCTGATAATGGTCGGCTGATTGAGATCGAAGCCGTTACTCGTCGGGGCCGGTGTTTCACTCATCGCGCACCTCCTGTTGCGGGGCGCAAGCTATCGCATTTCGCAGGTGGGAGGAAGCGGCAGGAACCCACGCGGCTTCCTGCCGTTGGACCATCAGGCAACAGGTAAATGGAGGATGGAACATGGAAGTCGTCACCATGGAAGACCGGCGCAAGGAACTGCGCAGCCTGCTTGAACAGATGGAAGCCCACCCGGAGCGGGACTGGAGCGAGGAAAAGCAGCGCGTGAACGTGCTGCGCGAAATGCTCCAGCGCGAAGAAAGGCTGCACTGAGAGGGGCTGACCGGGGCACGCCGGGAGAGGGCCTTCCGGCGATACCGAAGCGGACCGGATTGCCCGGGCATGAAAAGGGCATGAAAGGTGGCGCGCGGGCCAGCCGCAGGCTATCCTGTGCGCCGGATCGATTCAGAAGGAGACCTTCGCATGACCGAGCCCGCTTCCAGGCCCACCAACAAGCTGTTGCTGCTGATCGCCGCTCTGGTGGTCGTGATTGCCGCCATCTGGTTTCTCGTCGGCCGGCAGGAACCCGAAAAGACCGAGACGAAAGTGGATGCCACCGATCTGAGCGGGGGCGAATTGATCGTCACTGAACCGACTCCGGGCGAAGTTCCGGTAAGTGTGCCCGATACGCCGATGACCAATGTGCCGCCCAGCGGCTCGGGTTCTCCTGCACCCACTGGTAGCCCTTCCGCGCAATAAGGCCCCGCCGCTCGCATGGGGGATTCCTTAACTCCCCCCATGGCAGCAGGGCGGCATGTTCGGCCCGCGCCTCACCACTGTCTTCGCCAGCCGCTGGAAGGCGCTGTGGTGGGCGGGGGTCGTGCTTGTCACGGCCTATTGCAGCATTCCCGCCCCGGAAGACACGCCGGACCCGGCCGCCAGGCAGGCTGCGCAGCCCAGGCACGTCAATCCCTGGGCCAAGAAGACCGGGGCGCCCGCCGAGTGAAGACCCGGCCGCACAGGCTTCCCGCACAGGCTTCCCACCGGGGCAGGGAGGCGCTAAGGCCCCGCCAACTTTAGGTCTGGGACCTAGAAGGAGAGGCAAGGTTGTGGAGGCACGCGCAATGAGCGTCAGCGAAGACAAGACGATGCTCGCCAAGGCGGAAACGCTGATCGAGGCGCTGCCCTTTTTCCAGCGATATGCCGGGCGCACTTTCGTGGTGAAATATGGCGGCCACGCCATGGGCGATCCCGAAGCCGCGCGCGACTTTGCCGAGGATATCGTGCTGCTGAAGGCCGTGGGCATCAACCCGGTGGTGGTGCATGGCGGCGGCCCGCAGATCGGCGCCATGCTGAAGAAGCTGGGCGTGGAAAGCACCTTTGTCGACGGGCTGCGCGTGACCGACAAGGCGACCGCCGAAGTGGCCGAGATGGTCCTGTCCGGTGCGATCAACAAGGAACTGGTCGGCTGGATCGCCAATGCGGGCGGCAAGGCCATCGGCATTTCCGGCAAGGATGGCGGGCTGGTGAAGGCCACCAAGGTGAACCGCACCACCAAAGACCCGGAAAGCAATATCGAACAGGCGATCGACCTGGGCTTCGTGGGCGAACCGAGCGTGGTGGATACCACTCTGCTCGAAACCGTCAGCAAGGCCGGGATGATCCCGGTGATAGCCCCCATCGGCGCGGGCGAGGACGGGCATACCTATAATATCAACGCCGACACCATGGCGGGCGCCATCGCGGCTGCGCTGGGCGCGGCGCGGCTGTTCCTGCTGACCGACGTGCCGGGCGTGCTCGACAAGCAGAAGAACCTGCTGACCGATCTGACGCCCTCCGACATCGCCAAGCTGCAGGCCGACGGCACGATTTCCGGCGGGATGATCCCCAAGCTGGAAACCTGCGTCCATGCAGTGGAGGCAGGCTGCGAGGCGGCGGTCGTGCTGGATGGCCGCGTGCCCCATGCCATGCTGCTGGAATTCTTCACCTCGCGCGGTGCGGGCACACTGATCCGGGCGGATTGATGCGCGCGGCGGCTCTTTTGACGCGAAGCCTTGCAGGTGCCGTGCTGCTGGCGCTGGCCGCCTGCCAGCAGAGCGCCGAAACTCCCGCTGCGGAGCAAGCAAGCGAGAGCCTGGCGCCTTCGCCCGAGGGTTCGGCCAGTGCAACGCCTGCGGCTCTCGCCAGTTTCTCCGTTCTGGAGGAACGCGAAAATCCGGACCGGGTGCTGGCGTGGTTCTCGCAGCAGCTTGCTGACGGCAAGTGGGACGATGCCGCTCTGGCCTGGCGCAAGGGCTCGATGGACGGGGCGAAGCTCAAGGCGCTGATGGGCGATGCGCCCGGCCCGATCTTCGCCTTCGGCCACGGCGAAGTGGAAGGCGCGGCAGGCTCGCTCTATTACCAATTGCCCGTCACTCTGGTGGCCGATGGCGGCAAGGTGACGCGGCAGGGCACGCTGACCATGAAGCGCGTGAACGATGTTCCCGGCGCGGAAGACTGGCAGCTGGCCTGGCATATCGAAAGACTGGAATGGGCGCAGTGATGCGTATTATGCGGTTGATACACTTTGCCCGGCTCGGCTAGGTTCGCCGCCCGATTGACCGCCTGGAGGAATTCTTGATGGTAGCCCTGACGCTGCTGGAAATCGTGCTCTACCTGATGTCGATCGTCACGGTCATCGTGATCGTGCAATTCGTGCTCAGCCTGCTGATCTCGTTCAATGTCGTGAACATGCAGAACAATCTCGTCGCCTCGCTGTGGCGGGCGGTGAATGCCATTCTGGATCCGATGCTCAATCCGATCCGCCGGATCATGCCCGATACGGGGATGATCGACTTCTCGCCGATGGTGCTGCTGATCCTTCTGCGCATCCTCGCAATCGTTCTGTCCAATCTTGGGAGTTATGCATGAGTGCCGCATTGATCGACGGTAAGGCCTTCGCAGAAGGGCTGCGTCAGAAGATCGCCAAATTCGCCGGCGAATTCGAGGCGAAGGCAGGCCGCAAGGCGGGCCTCGCCGTGGTGCTGGTGGGTGAAGATCCGGCCAGCCAGGTCTATGTCCGGTCCAAGGGCAAGGCCACCCTGGCCGCGGGCATGAACAGCCTTGAATACAAGATGCCTGCCGATTCCACCGAAGAGGCCCTGATTGCCAAGGTGAAGGAACTGAACGCCGATCCCGCCGTGGACGGCATTCTGGTGCAGCTGCCCCTGCCCAAGGGGCTGGACGAGCAGGCCGTGATTTCCACCATCGATCCCGACAAGGATGTCGATGGCTTCCACATCATCAATGCGGGCCGTCTCTCGGTCGGCCAGAAGGGTTTCGTGCCCTGCACGCCGCTGGGCTGCCTGATGCTGCTGAAGGATCGCCTGGGCGATCTGTCGGGCAAGGATGCCGTGGTGATCGGCCGTTCCAACATCGTGGGCAAGCCGATGGCGCAGCTCCTCACCGATGCGAACGCCACTGTCACCATCGCCCACAGCCGCACCGCCAATCTGCCCGAAGTGGTGAAGCGCGCCGACATCGTGGTGGCCGCCGTGGGCCGCCCGGAAATGGTCAAGGGTGACTGGATCAAGCCCGGCGCCACCGTGATCGACGTGGGCATCAACCGCGTTGACGGTGAAGACGGCAAGACCAAGCTGGTGGGCGATGTCGATTTCGATTCCGCCCGCGAAGTGGCTGGCGCCATCACTCCGGTGCCCGGCGGCGTCGGCCCGATGACCATTGCCGTGCTGCTGCGCAACGCGCTCGTCTCCGCCTATCGCCGCGAGAATATCGCGCTGGACGAAGACGCACTGTGATGCGCCGCGCGCTCGCCCTCGTTTCGGTGCTGGCGCTGGCCGCCTGCACCGGCGCGGGCGGGCCGCGTGGACCGGGCGGGCGCGGCCCCATGCTGCGCCCCTCCGCCAATCCGGGTCAGGTCGTGGCCACCGAACTCGGCTTTGCCCGCACCGCGCGGGAAAAGGGGCAGCGGGCGGCTTTTGCCGAATATTCGGCCAAGGGGGCGCTGATCTTCACGCCCGGACCCGTTTCGGTGCAACGCTGGCTGAAAGAACAGAAGGGCGCGGAAGCGCAGCTTTCCTGGGCGCCCTATCAGATATGGTCCAGTTGCGACGGATCCGTCGCCGTGTCGAAAGGCGGCTGGACCCTGCCGGACGGGCAGGTCGGCTATTTCGTCACCGTGTGGCAGCGCCAGCAGGATGGCGCCTATAAATGGCTGATCGACTTCGGCGATACGCTGGCTCAGCCGCTGGTCGAACCCGATCTGGTGCAGACCGATGTGGCCGATTGCCCGCAGCGTTCGCCGGGTAGCCCCCGGCCTTCCGCAGTATCGCTTTCGCCGGTTGCGGCAGACGGCCTTTCCGGCAGCGCCACGGACGGCTCGCTGAGCTGGCAGGTGCAAGTCGCGCCCGATTTCGCCCGCACGATCCGCGTCTCGCTACGCCATGAAGCAGGCATGGAAGAGGTGCTGAGCAGCGCGGCGGCCGCGCCGGGAAGGGCGCAATGATCGAATTGTTCATCTCCGCCTTCATCACCCTGTTCGTGGTGATCGATCCGCCCGGCTGCGCGCCGATCTATGCCGGGCTTTCGGCAGAGGCACCGCCGCGCCAGCAGCGCAGCATGGCGGTAAAGGCAGTGCTGGTAGCCACGCTGATTCTGCTGGGCTTCGCTCTGTTCGGCAAGCAATTGCTCGCCGCGCTGCATATCGAACTCGATTCCTTCCGCATCGCGGGCGGGATCATGCTGTTCTTCATCGCGATCGACATGGTGTTCGAAAAACGCACCCAGCGGCGCGAGGAGCGGGCCGAGAAAATCCGCGCCCATAATTCCCAGACGCCCGAGATCGAGGATATTTCCGTCTTCCCCATGGCCATGCCGATGCTGGCGGGGCCCGGCGCCATTGCCACGGTGATGCTGGTGGTGGGTCAGGCGCATGGGGCGGAACAGACGCTGATAGTACTCGCCGCGCTGGCCGCTGTGATGATCCTGTCGCTCGGCGCCCTGCTGCTTGCCGCGCCGCTGATCCGGCTGGTGGGGGCCAGCGTGGAAGCGGCGATCACGCGCCTGCTGGGCGTGCTGCTGGCGGCATTGGCCGCGCAATATGTGATCGACGGCTTGCGCGGTTCCTTCGGAATCTAAAGATCCTCCCCAGTATGGGGAGGGGGAGGATCGGCAAACTATTGCAGCGTCACCCGGTCATCCATGCCGTCATGCCGGCCGAAGAATTGCATCAGCTGCACCAGCAATTCGCAGCGTATGCGGATGTCGGGCGCTTCCAGCAGGGCCTGCTTGGCCGCCGCGTCGAAGGGGGCGATCTGGCTCACGCCATTGATCAGGGCCGTGTCATCGAGGCGCGAGACCGAATCCCAGTCCACCGAATAGCCCTGCCGGTCCGCGAATTCGCGGGCCTCATGCTCGAAACTCGCCCGCTCGACGGAACTGAGCACTTCGTCCGTCTCTTCCAGCCATTCGGCTTCCACCTGGCGGAACGGCGTCTTCACATCCAGCTCGCGCAGCAGGCGGAAACGCGCTTCGCCTTCCAGCACGATGTTGAAGCGCCCGTCCTCCAGCGCCTCGACCTCGCCGATCTTGCCCACGCAGCCGATGGCGAACAAGGGCGCGCCTTCTGACGGGGCCTGCGGCTGGATCATGCCGATCCGCCGGTCCCGCGCCAGCGCATCGCTCACCAGCGCGCGATAGCGCGGCTCGAAGATGTGCAGCGGCAATTGCAGCCCCGGAAACAGGATCGCGCCCGAAAGGGGAAAGATCGAGAGGCGGCTGGCGGACATTATCGCCCAATCAGCCGAACAGCAGCAGCGAAAGCTTGCGGCGCGTGGCGGCAACCCACGGGTCTTCCAGGCCCACAGCCTCGAAGATCTGCAGCAGCTTGGCCTTGGCCGCGCCCTCGTTCCATTCCGGCTCCGCCCGAATCATGGAAAGCAACGCATCGGCGGCTTCATCGCGGCGGCCGGCGGCAAAGGCGGCCTGCGCATAGGCCAAGGCGGCATCCATATCGGCGGGATTGGCTTCGGCGGCGGCGCGCAGGGAAGCCAGCTCGCCATCGTCCTGCGGGGCATCGGCAGTGAGTTCCAGCATCTTGGCCGCCTGCGCCAGCGCGGGATCGCCCTTGATCTCGTCAGGCAGGGCATCGAAAGCGGCGCGCGCGCCGTCAATCTCGCCCAGTTCCATCAGCGCGCGAATCAGCCCGGCCTGCACCTGCACATTATCGGGCGCCATGTCGGCAAGCTGCGCGAATACGCCCAGCGCCCGCTCGGCATCGCCGCTGGCCAGCACGTCTTCGCCCATGGCGATCAACTGGGCGAGTTCATGCTCTGCCTCATTGCCCGGGCCCGCTTCGACCGGCAGCTTTTCCAGCAACTGGTCCAGCATCTGCCGCAGCTGGCTTTCGCTGCGCGCATTGGTGAGATCCGCCACCGGCTGGCCGCGGAACAGGGCATAGACGGTGGGGATGGACTGCACGCGGAATTGCGAGGCGATGAAGCCTTCCTCGTCCACATTCAGCTTGGCCAGCACCACGCCCTTGTCGGCATATTCGGCGGCTACTTTTTCCAGCACCGGCGCCAGCGCCTTGCAGGGGCCGCACCATTCGGCCCAGAAGTCGAGAATGACGAGTTTCGTCATCGAAGGTTCGACAACTTCGTTGCGGAACCGGTCGACCGCTTTCTGCTCTTCGAGATTGAGGCCCAGGCTTGCCAAAAGGGTACTCCCACTGATGCTATATATATAAGGCCCTAATGTGGACCTTCGGGCGAATTTGTGAAGGGGTAACGGCGATTGGGGCAGGGAAGTGAAATTCCCTTGGCGAAAGATGATTTTTCCCCTTGCAGGGTGTGGGGACCGATGCTAACCGCGCGCCTCCCCACCGACACATACGGGTCGGTAAAACGCCAGAGCGGGCGTAGCTCAGGGGTAGAGCACAACCTTGCCAAGGTTGGGGTCGAGGGTTCGAATCCCTTCGCCCGCTCCAAGCGGACCAGTGATTACAGGCACTTAGCCTGACTGAGCCCGCTCCAGCATCCATTGCTTCCTGCGCTCGGCGTTCAGCGCCCCAATTCCAACGGCGGCTATCGCATTTTCCGTCGAGAAGCGGGCTGTTCCGCCCCGACGTATAGCGGACATCTGGTGCAGCGAACTGCGATGAAGTAGTCGACTAGAATCGAACAGGACTACTGGGACGTACGCGAATGGGCGAGCACTCCGCCGTTGTTGCAGAAGGCATGAAGCGTGTTTGCAGCGCCTTCACGACCATCGTACACCCGCTCGGTTTCAAGAGAGGCAATGGTCGAGTGTGGGTTCGTCAACACGGCGAGACCGAGGAAAGAATCTACATTTCTCGGAGCGGGAATAGTTACGGCGCGCCCCGTACACCGAGCATCGATCTCCAACTCGGCCTCGCTTCGCGCCGAGGTATCGACGACCCCGTTCACCTTGACCACCACACGACGGGTAAACTGCGCCGCCCGACCGGCTACTGCTACCACCACCGCTTTAACGCCCAGACGGGCAGCACCTACGATCGCTGCCTCGAAGAACTCGCTCTGTTCACGAGTGAAGTCGCCGAGCCTTGGTTTGCTGAGCAACGGTAGCGGCGCCCTAAACTGACGCCTTCAGGAAGCGTGGTAACGCACAACTCCCTTCGCCCGCTCCAGTTTTTCAACAGCGTCGGAAAATGAAAAAGGCCCTCCGGGGCCTTTGGCTTTTGTGTCGGGTTCCGGAACCCGGCGCGGGCAGATTTTCATCCACCCGCGCCTGATCCTGTTTCGAGCTCGGTAGCCCCGGCTCAGCAGCCGTCGCCGCCTCCGCCGCCCAGCACGGCACCGGCCAGGCCGCCGAACAGGCCGCCGCTCTTCTTCGGCTTGCATTCCTTCTTCGGGTTCTGGCTTTGCTGGCTGCGCGGCGTATCTTCATCCTCGTCGCCGCCCATGCCCATCATGCCCATGTTCATGCCCTGCGCCTCCATCCAGCTGGTGGTGGAGCGGTGGCGGATGCGGGCGGTCCATTGCAGGTCCCAGCGGGCCTTCGCGTCGGCGGGGCGTGGGGGATAGGAGAAGTTCTCTTCCGGGCCGAAGGCGGTGAGCGTGCCCATGCGGAAATCCGTTGCGGCGGCGATCACTTCGGCGGGGACGAGGCAAGTGGTGGTCTGCGGGCTCATCACCGTCTTGTCCTTCACCAGCGGGGCGACCTGGCCGGGGGAGAGCCAGTCCGACAATCCGCCGCCGAACTGGCGGTTGGAACTGCTTGACCACATCACGATATCGCCGGTCTTGCCGCCCGGCCCCTGCTTCGATCCGAAGAGCGAGGCGAAATAGCCGGTGGCATCGGGCACGGCGCCCCAGCTGAGCAGCGAAGCGCCGCTGGCCTGCCCCGCCGTCTTGACCGAGAGCGGCTTCATGAAATCCTTGGTGAGTGTGAAGCCGATGTCCGGCGAATAATTGCCCGCCACCCGGTGCGCGCCCAGCAGCGAGCTATTGGCCTTCACATATTTGCCGTCTTCCGCGGGCCAGCGGCCGAAGGTCTTGCTGTTCTGCAGGTTCGGCCCCCAATCGGCGGGAACGGAGTTGGTCCACACGCCCGGCGGCACCTGCCCCCTTGCCAGCTTGGAAAAGTCGATGATCACCGGCTGCCCACTGGGCGCATGTTCACCGCAGCCCCAGAAGATCAGCATCCGGCCGCTCGGTTCCTCGCGCTGGTCGAATTGCGGAATCTCGTCCACGGGGCCGCGCTCCTCACGCGGGGTGGCCAGCGCCACCGATTTGCCCAGTTGCGCCCCGTCGGGCATGAAATGATCAGCCTTGGGCTTGCCATCGGCGGCGGTGCTGGAAGAACCCAGGCGCAGCAGCAATTCGTGCTGCACCTGCGATCCGCCGCGTCCGCCCATCATCATGGACATCATGCCGCCCATGCCTCCGCCCATGCCGAAGCCGGAAGTGGTGCCGGCGCGCATGTCATACCGGGCGACGGGCCCGCTATCGGGTGCGCGCTGGGCAAAGGTGGGAATGGCAATGGCAGTGGCTGTGCCCAGCAGGGCCAGCGCGATCAGGCGATGCGAGTTCATTGTTCCGAGTCCTCAATCCCGCGGAGAAAGAAATTATACCAGTATTTCTCGGTTTGCGATTGTCGGTTTGCGTCTTGTCCTCCGCTTCCCGACAGCATCGGTCCCCGTTATTAGGCAGATAACGGAGACGATGCGCGCCAGCATTGGTGACGCCAAAATAGAAGCTTGTTTTTGTGGAGATAAGGGATGGGTATTCTGGAAGGCCAGGTTGCGCTGGTCAGCGGGGCAGGGCGCGGTTTCGGGCGGGCGATTGCCGAAAGACTTGCGCAGGAAGGCGCGCGGGTTGCCCTGCTTTCCCGCTCCGGCGCGCAACTGGAGGAAGTCGCGGCAGAGATTCGCAGGCGCGGCGGCGCGGCTTTGAGCGTGGAATGCGACGTGACCGACCGGGCGTCGATCGAGGCGGCGGTGAAGGCGGCGCAAGAGGGGCTCGGCCCGATCGACCTGCTGGTCAATAATGCCGGCATTCCCGGCCCCTTCGGCCCGATCTGGGAAGTGGACCCGGAGGAATGGTGGCGTGCCCAGGCCATCCATATCCGTGCGCCGATGCTGTTCATGCACGCAGTGCTGCCCGGCATGGTGGCGCGCGGGCGGGGCAGAATGGTCTGCGTTTCGGCCATCGCCAGCCGCATGGTGGCGCCCAATCTTTCGGCCTATTGCACCGGCAAGATCGCGCAGAACCGCCTCGTGGCGGAAGCGGCGGCGGAACTGGCGGGCACGGGCGTGGCAGTGTTCGCGATCGATCCCGGCTTCGTGTTCACTCAGCTGGCGCGCGACACGATGGAAAGCCCGGAAGCGCAGAAATATCTGGGCGGCATGGTGGAGCGGCTGCGCGCCGCTTCCGGCGATCCGACGGCGCAGGCCGATCTGGCCCGTTGCGCCCAGCGCGTGCTCGATCTCGCATCCGGCCGCTACGATGCGCTTTCCGGCAATTACTACGAACTGCCGGACGATCTGGATATGGCGCTGGCCGCGAAAAAGACGGAAGCTGCGGAGGGGGCGGCATAACGGTTCGTCGCTGCTGAGGGGCATTCCGACGACAAACTTCAACGGGCCAGAACAAACCGATTGCATTTTTGCCGCAAGTGCGAAGAGACGTTATAACATTCAGACTCGCAGCTTGCAGGATTGTCCATTTCCATGAAAACCCGTTCCGCATCGCTTCTGGCGGCCGCTTCCCTGTTGGTGCCCTATCAGGCTTCCTTCGCGGCCGAGCCGGACCAGCCCATTGTGCAAGCCGCTGCGCAGGACGCCGCTCAGAACAGGGCCAATGGCGCGGGGGATGCGGCTGCTACCTCTGCCGAGGCAGTGCAGCCCGCTGCGTCTGGCCGGCCGGGAGACGATTATCACGGCGAAATCCTGGTCACGGCTCCCGGCCTTGCCCGGCTGGACATGCTGGCGGGCACATCGGTGATGAGCGGCACTGAATTGCAGCGCAATCTGGGCGCGGGCACTCTGGGCGATGTGCTGGCGCGTGTGCCGGGCGTTTCCTCCACCAGCTTCGCGCCCGGCGTGTCCCGCCCGGTGCTGCGCGGCTTCACCGGTGAACGGGTGCGCGTGCTGAATGACGGGATCGGATCGATCGACGCGGCCAGCACTTCGGCTGACCATGCCGTGACTATCGATCCGCTGCTGACCGACCGGATCGAGGTGCTGCGCGGGCCGGCCGTGCTGCTCTATGGTAGCCAGGCGATCGGCGGCGCGGTCAATGTGATCGGCAAGCGCATTCCGCCGCGCGTGCCGGATGAAGCCGTGCATATCGATGCGCTGGCCGCAGCGGATACGGCGGCGGACCGGCGCGAGATCGGCAGTTCGGTGGACGTGCCCTTGGCCAGCAATGTGGCGTTCCATATCGACGGATCATGGCGCAAGTCCGGGGATGTGCAGGTTCCCGGCTATGTCGCGTCCAAGGTGCTGCGCGCCGAAATGCTCGCCGCCGCCGATGAGGAGCAGGAGGAAGGCCATCTGGACGAGGCTGCCGAACTGCGCGACGGTGCCAATACGCGCGGCAGGATTCCCAACAGCCAGACCGAGACGACGAGCCTCGGCACCGGCATCGCCTTCTTCTCGGGCGAGAGCAATTTTGGCGTATCCTTCGGCTATTTCGACACCAGTTACGGTATCCCCGGCCTGCCCGGCGTGGGCCATGTGCACGAACATGAAGAGGGCGGCGAGGAAGAAGGCGGGCATGAGGAAGAAGGCCCGGTCACCATCGGCATGAAGCAATATCGCGTAGATCTGCGCGGCGTGCTCGATCTGGGCGATGGCTTCTTTGACAAGGTGCAGACCCGCTGGGGCTGGTCCGATTATACGCACACCGAATTTGAAGGGGGCGCCACAGGGACGCGGTTCGATGTGAGCGGCATCGAAGGGCGGCTGGAACTGGTCCAGTCGCAGCGCGGCGGCTGGGGCGGCTCGCTGGGGGCGCAATATTCGCACCAGGATTTCAACGCTATCGGTGAAGAAGCCTTCGTTCCGCCCAGTACGACCGATTCCTTCGCTCTGTTCACCACGCAGGAACTGGATCTCGCACCGTTCGAGCTGGAAGCGGGCGGCCGGTATGAACGGACCGACATCGATGTGGCTTCGCTGAACGAGGCGCGCAGCTTCGATAGTTTCTCGGGCGCGCTGGGCCTGTCATACAATGTCACGCCGGGCCTGCGGATCGGCATCAACGGATCGCGCGCCGAACGCGCTCCTTCGGTGCAGGAACTCTTCGCCGATGGGCCGCATGTGGCCACCCAGCAGTATGAAGTGGGCAATCTCGA
The DNA here is from genome assembly GCF_020539485.1 of Fulverythrobacter ferritrahens. Lineage (GTDB taxonomy): Bacteria > Pseudomonadota > Alphaproteobacteria > Sphingomonadales > Sphingomonadaceae > Andeanibacterium > Andeanibacterium ferritrahens. Next base: position 61,537 of record NZ_JACDXU010000005.1, on the reverse strand, counting down.
TCTGACCAAGGAAGGCGCCTGGGGGCTGGAGGGCTATTTGCGTGGCAATCTGGGCGATGCCACGGTGAGCTTCAGCGTCTATCACAACTGGTTCGACGGCTTCATCTTCCTGTCCGAGACCGGCACCGAGGAAGACGGGCTGCCCATCTATGAATTCCTTCAGCAGGATGCCAGGCATTTCGGCCTGGAAGGCGAGATCAGCGCGCCGCTCTATCAGACCGACGGCTTCAAGCTTCTGGCCGATCTGCGTGGCGATTATGTGCGGGCCACTCTGGCCGATGGCTCGCCCGTGCCGCGCATTCCCCCGCTCAGCCTCACCGGCGCGCTGGAGGCGCATATCGGCGATTTCGATGCGCGGGCGGAAGTCGAATGGTATGACAAGCAGGACCGCCTCGCCCCGCTCGAAACCCCGACCGGCAGCTTTGCCTTCACTAACCTGTCCTTCGCCTGGCACCCGCTGACCGGCACGGACAACCTGACCTTCATGCTGCAGGCGGACAATATCTTCGATGTGGAAGGCCGCCGCCATGCCAGCTTCACGAAGGACTTCGTGCCGCTGACCGGCCGGAACTTCCGCCTGAGCGTGAAGGCGAGTTTCTAGGCCGTCGTCATTGCGAGGAGGCAAAGCCGACGCGGCAATCCAGAGCCCAACGTGTGAAGCCCTGGATCGCCGCGCGACCTGCGGTCGCTCGCAATGACGAAAGGCGACGAATCGCGGAAAAGGCTCGGTCGCAGACCGCTACCAACACCCGCTCAGGATGGGTGGACATTGTTGAGTGGGGAGAGGGTTTTGGGGCGTAGCCTCAAAGCCTCGGCAGTGTGACCCCGCGCTGGCCCATATATTTGCCCGAGCGGTCGGCATAGCTCTGCTCGCAGGCCTCGTTGCCCTGCAGGAACAGGAACTGGCAGGCGCCTTCATTGGCATAGATCTTGGCTGGCAGCGGCGTGGTGTTGGAAAATTCCAGCGTCACATGGCCTTCCCATTCCGGTTCCAGCGGAGTGACGTTCACAATGATGCCGCAGCGGGCATAGGTGCTCTTGCCCAGGCAGATCACCAGCACGTCGCGCGGGATGCGGAAATATTCCACCGTGCGCGCCAGTACGAAACTGTTGGGCGGGATCACGCAGACATCGGTCTTCACGTCCACGAAGCTGTTGGAATCGAAGTTCTTGGGATCGACCACCGCGCTGTGGACATTGGTGAAGATCTTGAACTCGTCGGACACGCGCGCGTCATAGCCATAGGAGGACAGGCCGTAGCTGATGCAGCCATCATTCTGCTGGCGCTCCACGAAGGGCTCGATCATGCCGCTATGGCGGGCTTCTTTCCGGATCCACCGGTCGCTGAGAATCGACATGGGATGGTGATTCACCAACTGCGGGGCCGGGGCAAGTCCTGCTTGCTCAAACCCCGTGGAAGGTAGTCAATCGCTCAGGAATTCATAGCGGAACGCATCCCCGTCGCGCTTCACCTGCCCGGCGGAGGAACGGCGGAAATGGGCCGGAAAGCAGATCGTATCCGTATCGGCCACGTGTTCCATCACGGCCTTGCGGGTGCGGCTGGCGGCCGGCGCATCCGTGTCGAAGGCGAAGGGCAGATCGTGCCGGATGAGCTGGACAGGGTGGTGGATCACGTCTCCCCAGAAAATGCCCGGTGCGCCGCCATGCTGGGCATGGACGGTGCAGCATCCCGGCGAATGGCCATAGGCGGGCTCCAGCCATACGCCATTGCCGATCTCGCGGTGGATCGCGATATCTGCGTCCACGATCTCGCCCTGGCCAGCTTCCATCACCGGGACGATTGAATCGAGGAATGCCTCGTTATGCAGGGCTTCCCCTTCCGGATTGTCGCGGAAATATTCGAAATCCCGGCGGCTGAAGAGATAGCGCGCCTGGGGAAAGGTGGGCACCCATCGGCCGTTCTCCAGCCGGGTGTTCCAGCCGATATGATCGAAATGGAGATGCGTACACATCACCAGATCGATATCCTCCGGCGCGAAACCCGCGGCGCGCAGGTTCTCCAGATAGCGCGTATCGAGCTGGTGAACCTCGGGCAGGGCACGGTTCTTGTGATTTCCGCAGCAGGTATCGATCAGGATGGTCAGCCCATCCACCTCGATCACCCAGCTATGGACGGAAAAGGTCATCAGCGCGGATTCGGGATCGGCCGTGATCTCGTCGGGCTGGTCATACCAGCGCATCAGGCGCCGCAAATCCTCGCTGGTGGTCCCCGGAAGCTGACTCAGCAGCGGTACAGGGCTGTCCATCTCATGAACCTTGTGAACCGTGATCTTGCCTAGTTTGATAGGCGCCATGGCTGGCCGCTCCCGTTTTTCTCGTCGGGGCCACCCTATTGGACACGCGGCGAAGCGGCTTGGGCGCCAGAGAAGGCATGAGGCAGACGGGTGCATAAACCTGTGGACAATATTTGCTGCATGAGCGAGATTGAATGCTGCGTCGCAGCATGACCTGATATGCTCACTGTAACGGGCGTGATCATTCCGCGGGAAACGGTACTTTCGCTTTTTTTCCGCTCCCGTTTACGAACCTTAACGATTTTGACGCCAATTATGAATGATCAAGTCGTCAGTTGAAATTGATCGTGGAATATCAGATAGCTGACGGAAATGGGGGATTTGGGGTGGATATCCGGGGCAATTCCGCTGGTCGCGGAAAAAAGGGTAAACACCTAATTCGTCTTCTTGTGTAACCGTATTGAATGATAGCGAGAGCATCACGCACCAAGCATGATGCAATGCAGCGAAGAGTCTTCGGATAATGGACGGATTTGATACTGCCGCTTGCGAGCCCGATCTCAGTCTGACGTCCCGTCATGCTGTTTCCGTTGTTCATGCTCTGCCCGATAACGAGCCTGCGCTGCTTCTGGGGGAAATCGACGGCCGGCTGGAGAAGCTCCGTCGTTACCAGACCAAGCGCCGGCTGGTGGCCCTTTCGCTCATCGCTTCCGATATGGGCGCGTCCTTTTCGGCTGTCCTGCTGGCGCAGCTGCTCAATGGCTCCCAGCCCGATCCGCATGTCGCGGGCGTTTCGCTGGCGGTCACTTTCCCGATCTATTTCCTCGCCGCCCTGCAAACCGGCGCGCACAGCCCTTCGGCGGCCCTGCGCAAGGATCTGAGCCTGCGCAATGCAGGGATGGCCTATGTGATTGCGGCGGCGATCATCTTCTCCGCCCTGTTCCTCACCAAGCTCGGATTGCAGGTTTCCAGGCTGCAGGTGATCGAGGCCATGCTGATCTGCCTGGTGCTGGGCATGGCCGCCCGCTGCATGATCGCGCGGCAGGCCATGCGCTATCTGGGGCCGAAGCCCTATGCGGATCTGTGCATCTATGACGATGTGCCCATGCGCGCGAAGCCGGGCCCGGGCGCGATCCGCGCCGCCGAAGCCGGGCTTGCCCCCAATCTGGCGCAGCCTGAAATGGTCAGCCGTCTTGGCGATCTCGTTCGCGGGATGGATCGTGTGGTGGTCCATTGTTCCACCGAACGGCGCGAAGCGTGGTCGCGCGCCCTGAAATGCGTCGATATCCGTTCCGAAATCGTGATGCCGGAACTGACGGAGCTGATGCCGCTCGATATTCGCTATCGTAATGGTGAAGTCAGCCTGGTTCTCGCCAATGGTCCGCTGCACTGGCACCACCGCCTGCTTAAAAGCACTTTTGACCGTGTCGCGGCGGCATTGGCGCTGCTGTTGTTTTCTCCGCTGCTGCTGATCATCGCCATCGGGGTAAAGCTCGACAGCCCGGGCCCCATCCTGTTCGGGCAGGATCGCATCGGGCTGGGCAATCGCCGCTTCCATATGTGGAAGTTCCGCTCGATGAAGGCAGAGCTTTCCGATCACAGCGGCCATGTCTCCGCCTCGCGGGACGATCAGCGGATCACCCGTTTCGGCCAGTTCCTGCGCCGTACCAGCCTGGATGAACTGCCGCAGCTGTTCAATGTGCTGCTCGGCCAGATGAGCGTCGTGGGGCCGCGCCCCCATGCCATCGGCTCACGCGCGGAAGAAATGCTCTTCTGGGATATCGATCAGCGCTACTGGTATCGCCATTCGATCAAGCCGGGCCTTACCGGGCTGGCCCAGGTGCGCGGCCTGCGCGGCGCCACGCATAAGCGCGGCGATCTGGAACAGCGCCTGTTCGCCGATCTGGAATATGTCGCCAACTGGTCGCTGATGACCGACATGCGCATCATCTTCCAGACCTTCCTGGTGCTGGTCCACCGCAACGCCTATTGATCGCGTAGCGGCGCCTGGGCCGTGCGATCAGCCCAGCAACAGGACCCCCAGCAGCACCAGCAGCGCGGCCAGGGCCACGCCCCATACATAGGTCCGCAATCTGGGCACGCCCGCCCAGTAGAGCGGCAGATAGACCACCCGTGCCCCCAGCCAGACCCAGCCGGCTGCCAGGGTCAGTGTGGAGCTTTTGCCCGTCAGCGCCACGCCCATCAGGGCGATGATCGCAATGGGCAAGGTTTCCAGGAAATTATCCCGCGCGCGTTCCAGCCGGGCGGCAACAGGGTTGAGCGGTGGGAGCGCTTCGTCGCGCGCGCCCATGTTCCAGTCCACGCCATATTGCTGCGTCTTGATGCGGATCGCGGCCATGATGTGCACCAGCAGCAACAGCGCCGCCAGGCCAAGGATCGTGAATTCGCTATGCATGGGCATCTCCCGCCTTTCCCGCCATCCTCCCCCGCTAGCGAAGAAATGGCAATCCGCCCCGATCCTTGAAATGCGTGTCTTATAATCCTAATACAGCAAGAAGTGTGGAGCGTGCGCAATCGCGTGATACTATGCCGCGAGACGAGGAGTTTTGGAGGAACCATGGCGAGCAACGAAACCCAGACGGCCACCGCGCCCGATTTCCAGCTCACCGCGCCCGATCCCGTACCCGTGGTGGCGCCGCAGAAAGCTGCCGGGCTGGTTCCGGTGTCGGAGGAAAAGCGCAGCAAGCTGGACGAGAAGGTGGATGCCTTCGTTGCCGATCTGGTTTCCGCCGATGCCAATTCGCCCGAATTCGGCCAGAAGGTGGATCAGCTCACCAATATGGGCCGCAAGGAAATCATGGCGGCTTCCGGCATGTCCAACCGCTTCCTCGACCGGCCGGTCCGCGCCATGGACAAGGATGAGGGCGTTGGCGCCAATCTCACCGAACTGCGCCGTGTGGTGGAAGATCTCGACCCCGCCCGGCGCGGCAAGCTCAGCCCGGGGCGCAAGATCCTGGGCATCATCCCCTTCGGCAACAGCCTGAAGAACTATTTCCAGAGCTATCAGAGCGCACAGGGCCATATCCAGGCGATCCTGTCCAAGCTGGCATCCGGCAAGGACGAGCTGCTGATGGACAATGCCGCCATCGATGTGGAGCGCCAGAAGCTGTGGGAGGCGATGGGCAATCTGGAACAGATGATCCACATCTCCAAGACGCTGGATGGCCGGCTGGAAGACAAGGCGGAGGAACTGGACGCCAGTGACCCGGCCAAGGCCAAGGCCATTCGCGAGACGGCTTTGTTCTATGTCCGCCAGCGCACGCAGGACCTGCTCACGCAAATGGCGGTGGCCGTGCAGGGCTATCTCGCGCTCGATCTGGTCAAGAAGAACAATGTGGAACTGGTGAAGGGCGTGGACCGCGCCAGCACCACCACCGTAGCCGCTCTGCGCACCGCCGTGACCGTGGCCGAGGCCATGACCAACCAGCGGCTGGTGCTGCAGCAGATCACTGCGCTGAACGAGACCACCGCCAATATCATCGATTCCACCAGCACGCTGCTGGCCACGCAGACTGCCAAGATCCACGAACAGGCCGCCAGCTCGACCATTCCCATCGAAACGCTGCAGCGCGCCTTCCAGAACATCTACGACACGATGGACAATATCGACACCTTCAAGCTGAAGGCGCTCGATTCCATGAAGCAGACGGTCAACACGCTGTCGAACGAGGTCGAGAAGTCCAAGGGCTATATCGCCCGTGCGGAAGGCGCCACGCAGGCGAAGAAGGAAGTGAGCGGACCCTCGATCCTCTCGCTGGAAGGCTGACGCGAAACTCATGGTCGATCTTTCCCGCGATACGGACCGGGCGCTGGACGAAGGCCGCGCCCTGTTGAGGGACAATCAGACAGGCGGGCGGCACCGCCGGGCAGGCTTCGCCTCCATCGGGCGCGGTTCGGCGGAGATCAAGCAGCGCAATCTGATGCTGCGGATCAAGCTGATCGCCGGCGCGCTGCTGGCCATTGTCGCCGCTTCCATGGTGGCCGGGCTGGCACTGGACGGAATCGGCTTTACCGGGCTGATGGTGGCTTTCCTGGCGGTGGCGGCCGCCGTGATGCTGTTCTCCAACTTCCCGAAAGTGAAAGTGCCCAAGCGGGCCGATCTTAACCGGGGCGATGTCCGCCAGCTGGTGGGCCGCACCGAATTGTGGCTGGAACACCAGCGTGCTGCCCTGCCTGCGCCTGCCGTCACTCTGATGGACCAGATCGGGCTGCAGCTCGATGCGCTGGGCGCGCAGCTGGAAGGGATCGATCCGGCCCATCCCGCCGCGCAGGAAGTGCGCAAGCTGGTGGGCGAACATCTGCCCGAAACGGTCGAGACCTATCGCCGTATTCCCGCCCATCTGCGGCGCGAGGAAAGCGCGGGCAGCACGCCCGACAAGCAGATCGTGGAAAGTCTCGGCCGGATCAGCGGCGAGATCGACAGCGTGACCCGGCAGCTGGCTGCCGGGGCGATCGACGATCTGGCGATCCGCACCCGTTTCCTGGATTACAAATATGGTGAGAGCGAAAACGCCTCGCCGGAGAAGAAGTGATGCGTCTCGTCCTGCCGCACAGCCTCGGCAAGGAGGAAGTCCGCCGCCGCCTGCATGACAACAGCCACAAGATCGCCGGACACTTGCCCGCAGGCATCGCCGATGTGACGACGGATTGGACCGGGGAGGACCGCATGTCCATGGCGATCTCCGCCATGGGCCAGAACCTGTCCGGCGCGGTGGAAATCGGGGAAGAAGAGGTGGCGTTCGAACTGGAACTGCCGCTGGCCCTGTCCTTCGCCAAGCCGATGGCGGAAGCCGCGATGCGCCAGATGGGCGAGAAATTGCTGGCGGCGCCGAAGGGGTAGGACGGGCTTTGGGGTTTACCCATTTACCCATCCGTTCGTCCTGAGCCTGTCGAAGGACACGCGGAACACCAGCCCAGGAAACCTTATTGTGACGCTGGCGGGGGGGTGGGGACCTACCCCGAACGAACGGCAGCGCGCGTCCTTCGACAGGCTCAGGATGGACGGGGACAGGCAGCTCAAAGAGTCTTCTTTGAGTCCGCTCACAACTCGCGGTGGCTCTCCAGAAATTCCTCGGGAATGCGCAGCAGGGCCGTGGCCGTGCGGGTTTCCTGCATGAACAGGATCAGCGCCCCCATCAGCAATGAAATAGCGAAGATGAAGCAACCGCCCGCAACGGGCTGGACACTGAGGCCAAGGAACTCTTCCAGAAACAGCAGCGCCACGGTGAAGCCGATGGTGATGCCGCTGATCACCAGCAGCAGGATCGCGCGGCTGATCAGCTTGATGCGCCGGTCTATCGTGCGGATTTCCAGCACCACCATATCGTGTTCCACCCCGGTGGTCTGCCGGTGCCGATCCTGCAGCACGCGCGAACGGTCCACTACGCGGCTCAGCCGCTGGGCGAGGATGTTCAGGATATTGCCGATCGCCACCAGGACGAAAACGGGCGCGAGCGCAAGCTGGATCGTATGGGCGATCATTGCCATCTTATGCGCCGGGCTGGCAGGGCTGCGCAAGCAGGCACCGCGTTCCCGCCGGAATCTCCACAGCTGCGAGCGATGAGGCGAGCGCGCATTGTCCGCTGCCCACAGGCTCACCATTCACGCGGACGCCTTCGTCCATCGGCAGGACGAGCAGCGCCGCTGAGCCATAGCTGGCATCCAGCGCCGCGCCGGGCGATCCGTCCACCCGGTCCAGCCGGAAAAACGGCCCGCGCACCAGCGGCACATGGCCGCGTTGCGGCACGCGCGTACGCAGAGCCGGATCGTGGGGCATACCTCGCGCCACTTCCAGCGCCTCGTCCAGATGCAATTCGCGCGGGCGGCCGTAATCGTAGAAGCGATAAGTGCAGTCGCGGTTCTGCTGCACTTCCACCAGGCTGATGCCCGCGCCGATGGCGTGGACCGTGCCCGCCGGAATATAGACGAAATCACCTGCCGAAACCGGATGCCATGCCAGCATCTGCTCGATCGATCCGTCCAGCGCGCCTTGCCGCATGGCTTCGGCGGAAACCGGGCTGGTAAAGCCGATGCCCAGCACTGCGCCGGGTTCCGCATCCAGCACCAGCCAGCATTCATCCTTGCCCTGTGCGCCGGGCGGATGGACCTGCACCGAGAGATTCTCGCTGGTGAAGATATATTTGGCCAGCAACTCGCCATGCGCTGCGGGCGGTTCGAACCAGATCTCGCCCACGCGGGCGCCGTCATCGGTGGCAAAGGCCGGTGGAAGTACCTCGCGCCCCCAGGGCTTTTCCACCCGGCGGGTGGGCAACAGGCAGGTCGTCATCGCGGCGCTCCCACTGGCTGGCTCACTGGTTGGATGGCCCCTTCAGCTTGCCGACATTGGCGGCGCCGCGGCTGCTGGTAACCAGCACTTCACCGCCATCCACCACCACGATCACATCGTCCAGCCCTACGACCGAGACGCGCGGCCCATCGGTTTCCACCATCACATCGCGGCAATCGAGCAGATCGGCGGGGCCGCGTGCGATATTGCCGGCCTCGTCCGCCTCGTCGGCGCGGACTTCGCGCAGGCTCTGCCAGTTGCCGATGTCGGACCAGCCCATATCCGCGTCCACCATGGCCGCCCGGTCAGTCTCTTCCATCACGGCATAGTCCACCGAATCCCCGGCGATTTCCGAGAAGGGGGCAAAGGCGGGCAGGAAGCGTGCGCCCTGCGTCTCGCCCTGCTCCACAGCCTCGCGCACGGCGCGGGCCATTTCGGGCCGGTGCTGGGCCAGTTCGTCCAGGAACGTGCCGGCGCGGAAAGCGAAGATGCCGCCGTTCCAGCAATAATTGCCCTCGGCCAGATAGGCCACGGCCCGCGCCAGATCGGGCTTTTCGACAAAGCGATCGATGCGATAGCCGCCGGGCAGTGCCTCGCCCCGCTTGATATAGCCATAGCCGGTTTCAGGGCGGGTCGGCGCAATGCCGAAGGCCACCAGCCATCCCTCCGCCGCCAGCCGGGCCGCTTCCAGCGCGGCGGCCAGAAAGGCAGCTTCATCGGCGATGTGGTGATCGCTCGGGCAGACCAGCATCACCGTATCTTCCGGCACCAGATGGGCGGCAAGCGCGATGGCGGGCGCAGTATTCTTTGCAGCCGGCTCCACGATCAGGCGCATGCCGTTGCCTGCGGGGGATTGCCCCTCGATCAGGTCCACGTGAGCGCTGCCCGCCACCACGATGGGTGCCGTGAAATGGGCCGGATCGCTTGCCCGTGCCAAGGTTGCCTCGAACAGGCTCGAATCGCCCACCAGAGGAAGGAAAGGCTTGGGTGCGGCCTTGCGGCTGCGGGGCCAGAGGCGCGTACCGCTGCCTCCGCACAGAATGACAGGTGTGATCGGGTTCATAAATGTCGCGCGCCGCTACGGCGCCCAGCCTCCCTAGTGCGAACCCATCCATTGCTGATGATTATTACGAAAGCAACAATGCCACAGGGGTTGCGATTAAAAGAACCAGCGCTGGCGCCAGCGAAATTTTCCAATCATCGCATTGCCTTGCGCATCCAGCGCCGGATTGAAGCGGAAACGCTCCCGCGCGAGGCGGCAGGTGATCGCATCGGCTTCGGCATCGGGGCTGGGTTCGGTCACGGTGCAGTCCGTTACTCGTCCGTCGGTGCCCACGGTCAGCAGGATGGTCACGCTGTGGCCGATACGCAGGTCGCGGCTCTTCTTCGGATAGTCTTTGGCCGAATTGATGTCGCCCGCGATCTTTTCCAGCTTGCGCCCGCCGCCGCCGCCGCCTTGCCCGGTGCCGGACTGGCCGCTGCCAGTGCCGGCCCCTTCGCCTCCGGCGCCGGTTCCCTCTCCTTCATCCCGCGCGCCGGAGCGATTCTCATTGCCGGTGGAACTGGCCAGCGGCGCGGGCAGGGGCTTTACCGGCAGGCGTGTGACAGGCGCGGTCACTTCGCGGGGCATGGCCTGCTTGCCCTCGGGCGCCGCTGCGCCTTCGTCGGGTTCGGGCGGACGAGTGGCCGGCGGGGGTGAAGGTGGGGGCGGCTCGCTCGGCGCGGTGATCGTCACGGTCAGAACCGATGCGGCCTGCCGCACCACGCTATCCGTCAATTGCGGCGCAAAGGCACGCGCCAGCGCAACAATCGCCAGGACATGCAGCAGCAGGACCAGCGCCAGCGTGCCCCATCTGGGCTTGCGGCGGGCGGGCACGCGGGGAAAGCTGCCGGGTTGCTCCTCCATCAGGCACTTATCGTGCCGGAAGGCCGCGCCGGCAAGGCCGCGCAACATGGGGCGTGCCGGGACTGAGGGAGATGGTGAGCCCTGCTGGATTCGAACCAGCGACCTACTGATTAAAAGTCAGTTGCTCTACCGACTGAGCTAAGGGCCCTTACCAGGGTGCGCTGCGGTGCTGCGCCGGGCTCACCTAGAAAGGGGGCGGGGTGCGGTCAAGCGCGCTGTTAGCTGCCGGACCGTCAAACTGCTCAGCGGATCGCGCCAGGCGGGGGCAATAGTGACTGCCGGTTGCAGCACGAATGCGCGTTCGCGGAACAAGGGATGCGGAATCGTGAGATGCGGCGCGGCATAGGGGCCGCCGTCCCACAGCACGATGTCCAGGTCGATCACGCGCGAGGTCCAGCGCTGCCCGCCCGTGCGGCGGCCGAACTTGCGCTCGATCTTCTTGAACAGGCGCAGCAGCCGCTCTGGCCCGCGCTTCGTCTCGATCACGGCGGCGGCATTGGCATAACGCCGCAGCGAGGGGCCGATGGGCGCGGTCTGCAGGATGGGCGATGTCCGGCGGATGCGGACGCCCTTGTCAGCCAGGCAGACGAGCGCCGCCCCGATCACATCGCGCGGACAGCCGTGGCGATGATGCCTGCGATTCGAGCCCAGGGCGATGAGGTAACGGTGCCGCGCCATGGCGGTTTATTCGTCGCGCGCGAGGCGGGCGTAGAGATCGGGCCGCCGGTCACGGAAAAAGCCCATGCCTGCGCGGTGGCGGGCGGCGCGGTCCAGGTTCAGCGTAGTGAGCAGCACCCCGCTTTCGCCCGAGCCATATTCGCACACCATGTCGCCCCATTCGTCGCAGATGAAGCTATGGCCGTAGAAGACCTGTCCATCTTCCGTGCCGATACGATTGGCCGCGACCACCGGCATGCAATTGGCTACTGAATGGCCGATCATCGCCCGGCGCCAGATGCGGCTGGTATCGAGTTCGGGATCATAGGGTTCAGACCCGATGGCCGTGGGATAGAACAGCACTTCTGCCCCCAGCAGCGCCATGGCGCGGGCGCATTCGGGATACCACTGGTCCCAGCAGATGCCCACGCCCACGCGGGTGCCGAACAGGTCCCAGGCCTTGAATCCGTCATTGCCGGGGCGGAAATAGTATTTTTCCTCGTAACCCGGCCCATCGGGGATGTGGCTCTTGCGATAAGTGCCCATGATTTCCCCATCGGGGCCGATCATCGCGATAGTGTTGTAATAATGGTGCCCGTCCCGCTCGAAGAAGCTGGTGGGGATGGCCACTTTCAGCGCCCGCGCCAGATTGCACATGGCAATGACGGAGGGATGTTCCAGCGTCGGGCGGGCGAGCGCGAACAGCGCCTCATCCTCGACCTTGCAGAAATAGGTGCCGGAAAACAGTTCAGGCGGCAGCACGATCTGCGCGCCGCCGGCGGAGGCTTCCTCCACCAGGGCGCCGACGGCGGCGATATTGTCCCGCTCGTCCTCGGCATTGAGGGCAAGCTGCAGCGCGGCAACGGTGATCTGTCTCATGGCTGGCGACCTATTGCCCCCTGTTGGCCAAGTCTAGGCCTCTAGCTCGAATGGTCGGCGATGATCTTCCATCCGCCGGCCTCTTTCTGGAGGACGAGGCTGGTCGGGCCGCTGGCCATCTTCCCGTCAGGATAGACCAGCGTATAGCGCCCGATATAGAGCGCATGGCTGGCATCCAGCAGGCGGAAGTCCAGTGTTTCCAGGCTCAGCGATCCGCGCGCGGCGGGATTGGCGAAATCATATTTGGCGGAATAACGCTCCGCCAGCGCCTTGCGCCCGCGCACCAGCCCTTCGCTGGTGACGTAAGTGGCCTGCGGATCTTCGGAATAGACGCCGATGAACCGGTCAATATTGCCGCTGTTCCAGCCCGCCGTGCTTTCGGCCAGCGCGGCCAGGACGGCCTGCTGCTCGATCTGTGTGGCGGGCGGTTCCTTTGCGACCTGGCAGGCGGCGAGCGACAGGGCGGCACACAGGATTACGGCGGCACGAATCACGGCAGTCTCCCCCCGATTGGACGGCAGGCCGATCCTATCGCGGGGGCGCCAGCCTGTCCAAGGCCCTGTCCAAGCGGAGGATAAGGGCGGACAATCAGGGGCGTTTGCGGAACACCATCGTCATGCGGTCGCTTTCGCCGATCGCGTCCATCTTCGCCTTCTTGGCATCGTCAGCCCCGGCATAGCTGGGCGGCAATTCCCACACGCCGATCGGCCAGTCGGTCGTATCCTTGGGATTGGCGTTGATCTCGCTCTTGGCGACAAGGTCGAACCCGCTGGCGGCGAACAGGGCGATCACATCGCTTTCGCGCATATAGCCCTTGCTGCCGTCGCTCCGCTCGAAGGGTACGTTTTCGGCCACTCGGTGGTCGGTAATGCCGATCAGCCCGTCCGGCTTCAGCATCTTGCGCATGATCGCCAGATCGCGGCGCAGCCAGTCGAAGCGGAACATGTTGTGGACTTCGCGGAAGATCAGCACCCGGTCCACCGTGCCGTCCAGCCCTTCGGGCACGACATTGACGTTGAAGCCGGAAACTTTCGCATCGTTCGGGCCGGCCCATTTGGCGTGTTCGGCGGCGAGCTTGCCGGCCACATCGTCATAGGTATTCTTCATATAGCCGGTCTGGTTCGAGACATCGGGGTTCATCCCGATATAGGCCCCGTCCTTGCCCAGATAGGGCACCAGCACGCGCGTGTACCACCAGCCATTGGGCATATAGTCCACCACGGTCATGCCCGGTTCCACGCCGAAGAAGGCCAGCGTTTCGCGCGGGTGACGGAATTTGTCGCGCTTGCCGTCATCGCCCCGGATTTTCGAGGCGAGCGCCGCATCCAGTGCAGGATTGGCGGGCACTGCTGCCTCTTTCGACTGGGCCAGGGCAGGGGTGGCAGCCAGCCCCGTTGCGACCAGCACTGCGCCAGCGGCAAGGCTTACAAATTTCCTCATCGATCCTCTCCCCGTGGAGTCAGTCCATCTTGGCGGGAACTCTACGGGAAGAGGTGCGGATGACAAGCGGCCATCGGCTTCCTATCTTTCGGAGCAAAGGAGATCCCACAATGAGCGCAAGTGAAACGGCCATTGTCGCCGGCGGATGCTTCTGGTGCACGGAAGCGGTCTTCCGCATGTGCGCCGGGGTGGAGGAAGTGGAAAGCGGCTATATTGGCGGCAGCGTTCCCAACCCCACCTACAAGCAGGTCTGTTCAGGCGATACCGGCCATGCCGAGGCGATCCGCATCACCTTCGATCCGGCGGTAATCTCCTATGCCGATCTGCTGGATGTATTCATGGCCACCCATGATCCCACGCAGCTGAACCGGCAGGGCAACGATATCGGCACGCAATATCGCTCCGCCATCTTCCCGCTGGACGACGCCCAGCGCGCCGAGGCGGAGGCCGCGATCGCGCGGGCGAATGCCGAGCATGGCGGCAAGGTGGTCACCACGATTGAAGGCCCGGCCGAATGGTATCCGGCCGAGGACTATCATCAGGAATATTGGCAGGGCGAAGGCCAGCGTAACCCCTATTGCCTTGCCGTGATCCCGCCCAAGCTCGCCAAATTGCGCAAGGGCTTTGCGCAGCGGGTGAAGGAAAGCTGATCTCAGGCCCGGAAGCGGGCGATGAAGAAGCCGTCCAGTCCGCCCGCTTCGGGCAGCATTCCGGGGTCCGTCCGCACCCAGCCTTCGGCCGTGGGCGTAACACCCTGCGGCAGCAGCGATGCCGGGATCGCTTCCGTGCGCAGCCCCGCACGGGCGGCCTGTTCCTCCCCCTCCTCGCGTTCGAGCGAGCAGACGGCATAGACCAGCTGGCCCCCCGGCACGATCCAGCGGGCAGCGCGTTCGATCAGGCGCGATTGCAGTTCGGCCATGTCCTCGATCTGGCGCGGGCCGATCCGGTGGAGCACATCCGGATGGCGACGGCAGGTGCCGGTAGCGGTGCAGGGCGCATCGAGCAGCACGGCATCGAAGGGCGCGTCGGGTTCCCATTCCAGCATGTCGGCCACCACCGTGGTGGCGGAAAGGCCGATGCGGGCGAGGTTCTCCTTCAGCCGCGCCATCCGCTTGGGGCCCATGTCGAGCGCGGTCACATCCCAGCCGGCGGCGGCGAGTTGCAATGTCTTGCCCCCCGGCGCGGCGCACAGGTCCAGCACGCGGCGGCCCTTGCCCTGCCCCATCCCCACGCCCAGCACACGGGCAGGCAGACTGGCGGCGAGATCCTGCACCCACCATGCGCCTTCGGAAAAGCCCTCCAGATCTTCCACCGCCGTGCCGCGCGGCAGGCGGATATGGCCGGGTAGCAGCGAGAGGCCCCCGAGCTTTTCGGCCCATTGTTCGGTTTGGGCCGCATCGCGCAGCGAGAGGTCCAGCGGCGGCGGTTCGGCAAGGGCGGCGGCGATGGCGGCGGATCGTTCGCCCCAGCGCCCGGCCACTCCATCGGGCAGGGTCGGCATGGCAGGCAGGGTCACGCCCTTCCTTACCAGAGCGCCGAAGACGCCATGCGCCAGCCTGCGCGGGCCGCCGGTGAGCAGGGGCAGCGCAGTGGCAACCACGGCATGGGGCGGCGTATCCAGCCGCAGCCAGCCCGCCAGCATCAGCCGCAGCACGGCGCGCGGCTTGGCATCGTCGGGCAATATCTGCCGGGTGGCCGAATCGATCAGCGCGTCCAGATCGGTCAGCCAGCGCAGCACTTCGGCAGCCAGCGCGCGCGCCAGTGCCTTGTCCGCACCGCTTTGCAGGCCCTGCAAGGCCGCATGGGCGGCAATGTCGAGCGTTTCGCCCCGACGCAGCACGGCATCGGTGAGCTTGAGCGCGGCACGGCGCGCGGGAAGTCCGGGTATGTCAGCCATGGCTTCCCCTATCCGCCATTGCATCGCAGCGCCAGCGCGCCCATCTTGCTCCCATGACCCGTCCTGCCCCCACGACAAAGCGCGCAACACAGCGGCCCCGGCCTTTCAAGAAGCCCGATCATTGGGAAAACACCCCGGTGCCCGCGCCGCAGGAAGCCAAGCCCGCCGAAGACCCGCAGGGACTCAGCCCGACGCGCTATGGCGACTGGGTGAAAGACGGCATCGCGGTCGATTTCTGACGATGTTTCAAGCATTTTACCGCAAAAAGACACCGCATTAACCCTTAATGCTGTAGCTGCGTCCAGCCGCGCGGCACCAGTGCCATGCTTGGCGGCGTGTGCCCGATTGGCGCGCGCAGCTATAAAACAAATCAGGTCGCCTGACTGGAGAATTCAATGCGTCTTTCCCATACCGCGCTTCTTGCCGTGGTAGCTCTGGCCGTATCCGGCTGCGCCACCAAAGGTTACGTGAAGGAGCGTGTGTCAGATCTGGAAGCCCGGCAGAACGCCCGCATGGACAAGGCGGACCAGCGGATGGACCAGATCGACAAGACCAGTCGCGAAGCGCTGGAACGCGCGATTGCGGCGGGCAAGCTGGCCGAAGGCAAGTTCGCTTACGATGTGGTTCTTTCTGACGACGCGGTGAAGTTCGACAGCAACCGCGCTCACGTCTCTCCGGCGGGGCAGCAGCGGCTCGCGGAACTCGTCAGCCAGCTCAAGGCGGAAAATACCGCCACCTATCTCGAAATTCAGGGCCACACCGATTCGACCGGCTCCCTTGCCTATAACCAGAAGCTGGGCATGGAACGGGCCGAGGCCGTGCGGCTGGTGCTCTACAAGGCCGGCGTTCCGCTGAGCCGCATGGCGACCATTTCTTATGGCGAGGAAGCCCCCGTTTCCCAGAACAACACGGCCGCCGGTCGCGCGGCAAATCGCCGCGTGGTGATCGTGGTTCTCAAGTAAATCTTCCTGAGCCGGGCCTGCCGCCTGCTTGCGCGATAGTGCGCGGCGGGCGATAGGTCCGGCCATGGCCATTATCCTGACCGAACGCCTGATCCTGCGCCCCGCTGCCGAGGGCGATCTTGAGGGGCTGCACAGGATCCTGAGCGACGCGCGGGCCATGGCCTATTGGTCAACCCTGCCCCATTCCTCGCCCGACATTACCCGCAAATGGCTGGCCGGCATGATGGCGATCCGCCCGGAAGAGGGCGAGGATTTCATCGTCGAACATCAGGGCCGCGTAATCGGCAAGGCGGGCTTCCACCGCTTTCCGGCCGTGGGCTATGTCCTCCATCCCGATTGTTGGGGCCAGGGCTTCGCGCAGGAAGCGCTGCGCGCCATTCTGGAACGGGGCTTCACCACCCATCTGCTGGCCCGCGCCATCGCCGATGTCGATCCGCGCAACGAGGCGAGCCTGAGACTGCTCAGGCGGCTGGGTTTTGCCGAAACCGGCTATCGCGAGAAGAGCTGGTATATTGGCGGGGAATGGCTGGACAGCGTGGATCTGGCGCTGGAAGTGGAGGATTGGGCGCGGGGGTGAGTGGCCCCCAAAACCTCTCCCGCAGGCATCCAAGGTTGTGTGGTCATTCGACCCACCCCGCCAGTTCGCGCCGCACCAGCGCTTCCAGCATATCCATTCCCGCCTCGCCCGCATTGAGGCAGGCCAGCGTGGCATATCGCTCCCCGCCTGCCGCCATGAACTGATCGCGGCCCCGGATCGCCAGTTCCTCCAGCGTTTCCAGGCAATCGGCAGAAAAGCCCGGCGCGGCCACGGCCATACGCTTCGTGCCCGCCTTCGCCTCTACTTCCAGCACCACGTCAGTGGCCGGTTCCAGCCATTTGGCGCGGCCGAAGCGGGATTGGAAGGTCGTGTCGATTCGCAGGCGAGGCCGCCCCAGTGCCTCGCCCAGCAGGCGCGCGGTCTTCTGGCATTGGCAGTGGTAGGGATCGCCCAGATGCAGCGTGCGCTCCGGCATGCCGTGGAAGCTCAGCAGCAGCACTTCCGGCTCGAAATCCAGCGCATCCAGTTGCGCCCCCAGATCCCTTGCCAGCGCGGCGATATGGACGGGATCGTCATAATAGGGCGGCAGGACGCGCAGCGCGGGCTGCCAGCGCATAGCGCGCATCGTGTCGCTGACCTTGTCCATCACCGTGGCATTGGTGGCGGCGGCATATTGCGGATAGAGCGGGGCCAGCAGGATACGGTCGCACCCCTGATCCATCAGCGCCTTCAGCTCCTGGGGGATGGAGGGATTGCCATAGCGCATGCCCCAGCGGACCACGGCTGTACTGCCCAGCCGGGCCTGCAGGGCTTCGGCCTGTTCGGCAGTGATCGCGGCGAGGGGGGAACCCTTCTCGGTCCACACCTGCTGATAGGCATGGGCCGATTTCTTCGGGCGCGTGTTCAGGATGATCCCGCGCAGGATCGGCTGCCACAGCAGCGCAGGGATTTCCACCACGCGCGGATCGGACAGGAACTCCGCCAGATAGCGCTTCACTGCCGCCGGAGTAGGCGCATCCGGTGTGCCGAGATTGATCAGCAGCACGCCCACGCCGCCCGTGCGGACGGGGGGATGATCGGCAGGGAGTTTCTGTTCAGTATAAGTCATGTGAAAGGCCCATAGGTTGCCTTGCCTTACAAGCCACCTGACAACAAGGGCAGGCGCCGCAAGCGCAGCCCCGTTGCCGAAAACAGCGCATTGGCGATGGCCGGGGCCACCACGGCCACGCCCAGCTCGCCCGGATCGAAAGGTTCGGCATCGCTATCCACGAAGTCCACCTCGATCTGCGGGCAATCGGCCAGGGTCGGCAGGTCCAGCGCGGCCAGCCTTGTGGCAGTGGGATGGCCGCGTTCGTAGTCGGTCGCCGATCCCAGAGCGAGGCCCATGCCGAAGATCAGCCCGCCCTCGATCTGCTGGCGAGCGATGTCGATATTGACGATGCGCCCGATATCCACCGAGACGGAGAGCTTTTCCACCTTCACCCCGCCTTCGCCCTGGCTGGCCGTGGCGATTGCGGCGATGCGCCCGCCGCCCTCCAGGGGGCCCATGCGGTGGCAGGCGAGGCCCTGGCCGCTTTGTTCTCCGCCGCCGCCCCATTCGGCCAGCCGGGCGGCGCGCTGCAAACATTGGGCAAGGCGCGGATCGTGGCCCAGCATTTCCATGCGATATGACAGCGGCTCCCGCTTGTGCAGCGCGGCCAGCTCGTCAACGAAGCTTTCAGTGAAAAAGCAGGTGTAGCCATGGGCATTGCCGCGCATCCGCCCGGTGGGCAGGCCGATATTCACCGGCACGTGATCCACCGCGACATGATCCATGTCATAGGGCGGATCGGCCCCTTCCACGGCCATGGGATCGGCCCGGCCCTCGCTCGCCTCGATGGCGGACCAGCTGGCAAGATTGTTGAACTGCCGCTCGCCAAATTCCTGCGTCGTGGGCGGTAGCGCCAGCTTGGCGCGCCAGACGGCGATATGGCCGCTCTCGCTCGTCTTCGCGGATAGCAGCGCGGCCACCGGCGTGCGTGGGCGCCCGGCCAAAGCCTCCTGCCCGCGTGACCAGACGAGTTGCACCGGACGGCCCACTTCCCGCGCGATCAGCGCCACTTCGATGGCGTGATCCACTTCCAGCCGCCGGTCGAAACTGCCGCCTGCTGGCATGGGGTAGAGCACGACATCGGCGGTGGAAATACCCAGCGCCTTCGCCGCCGCCTCGCGCGCATGTTCGGGTGCCTGAGTGGCGATCCACAGTTCCAGCCTGCCGTCGATCAACCGGGCCGTGGCGCTGGAGGTTTCCAGAGTGGCGTGGAGCGCGGGGGATACGTCATAGCGCGCGCGCAGGGTGGGCTTGCCCATCGGGTCCGTGCCATCGCCGCGCGTCACGATCCGCTCCGCCGCGCCCTTCATCACCGCATTTTCCAGTGCATCCTCGATCCGGCCGCTGTCGATTCCGCGCGATACCATGAAGCTGGGGGCCAGTTTGCGCAGCGCCTTGTCGGCGGCGAACCATGTGCGGCCCACGGCCGCGATCCAGCGCTTGCCTTTCACGATCCCGACCAGCCCGGGCGAACCGGCGGCGGCCTGCGCATCGAAGCTCTTCAACGTGGAGCGGTCGATCGGCCCATGGATAATCGCGGCATAGACCATGTCCGGCAGGCGCACATCGCCCGCGAACAGCAGCGATCCGTCCACCTTGGCGGGCAGGTCCAGCCGGGGATAGAAGATCGGGGCTTCCGCGCCCAGCTCGCTCGGCTTTTCGGCGGGAGGGAGGGAACGCAAGGGCGGCGGATCGGGCGGAGTGCGCCCGGCTGCGTCCAGCGCCAGTTCGGCGAAGCTGAGGCGGCGCTTGCCGTGGACGATGAAGCCGCCTTCAGCCTCGCATTCTTCCCAGGCCACGCCCCAGCGATCCGCTGCTTCCATCGCCAGCATTCCCCGCGCGGCGGCGGCGGCATTGCGGCAAGGCCCCTCATAGGCGGCGAGCGAGGTGCCGTCCGCCGTCACCATGAAGCGGTGATCCTCGGCAAAGCGGCGCACCAGCCAGTCATCGGCATCGTCCGCCAGGAAGGGCAGGGCAGGCTTCCACAAGGGCGCCCAGCGCGCCGCCAGCGGCAGATTGGGATAGGCGCCGCTGACCGGGGTGGGCTCCACAGCGATCTGTCGCCAGTCCGCGCCCAGTTCCATCGCCACGACTTGCGGCAGGATCGTGGTGACGCCTTGCCCCATTTCGAGCTGGGGCACGGCCACGGTGATCACGCCATCGCCTGCGATCTTCAACCAGGCATCGAAGCTCGCCTCGTTGCGGCCCGCACTGAGCGGAGGGGCGAAGCGGCGGGGGCGCAATGTCCAGGCAACCAGCAATCCGCCGCCGATGGCCGCCCCTGCCAGCACCCCTCTGCGCGATAATTGCATGGCGTGCCTCCCCCCGGTTGCGTCAGGCCCCGAGCCAGTCCGAAAGCCGGGCGGCAATATCGGCAAAGGCCGCGGCTTCCGCCCCGTCCCCGGCGGCGGGCGGGGTGCCCGCATCGCTCGCCATGCGGATTTCCATCGCCAGCGGCACGCGGCCCAGGAAATTCACGCCCTTTTCCCGCGCGGCGATTTCCGCCCCGCCATGGCCGAAGGGATCGGACACTTCGCCGCAATGAGGGCAGATATAGCCCGCCATATTCTCCACAATGCCGATGATCGGCACTTGTCCCGCCTCGAACAGCTGCATCGCGCGGGTCGCGTCGATCAGGGCGAGATCCTGCGGCGTGGAAACGATCACCGCGCCTGCGGGCTTGAAGCGTTGCAGCATGGTCAGCTGCACATCGCCCGTGCCCGGCGGCAGGTCGATCAGCAGCAGGTCCACATCGCCCCATTCGGCATCGATCAGCTGGCCCAGCGCATTGCCCGCCATCGGCCCGCGCCAGGCGATGGCCTTGCCCGGTTCCACCAGATGGCCCATCGACAGCACGGGAATGCCCGCCGCGCTGGGCACCGGGATCAGCTTGTTGCCTTCCGCGCGCGGCCTCTCGCCCTGGCTGGCCAGCAGCGTCGGCTGGGAGGGGCCGTAAATATCCGCATCCACTACGCCGACCTTGCGGCCTGCCTTCTTCAGGGCGACAGCCAGATTGGCGGTCAGCGTGGATTTGCCCACACCGCCCTTGCCCGAACCGATGGCAATGATGCGCCGCGCCACGGGCGGGGCCTTGTCGGCCATCAGCGCCACGCGCACTTCGCTCACGCCCTCGGCATCGCGCAGAGTATCGCGCACGGCGATCTCCATTTTGTCGCGCGCAAGGGCATCGAGGCCGCTGGCATCGAGGATCAGGGTGGCAACACCATCGTTCAGGCGCAGGGTCTGCAGCCGCTCCAGCGCCTTGGCGGGAAGGCGGCTTTTCAGGGTTTCTTCCATACTCATCCCACCCCCGTTAGCGAAGCTCGACCGGGCTTGCAGGGAAAATCTGCAAACCCCACCCTGTTTTTCGCGGATTTCGTGCCTATAAGTGGGGCCATGGAACGAATGGGCGGATTTTTCGATCGCATCGCGCTCGCCATGGCAGGCAAGAGCCCCTGGGGCGGCAGCGGCGGTGCGGATGATGGCAAGGGCAACACTTCCTCTGGCGGTGAACCCTCCGGCGAAGGCGGCGACAGCGGCGGCGGGCAGGGCAGTGAGCCCCCGCGCGGGCCGCGCAATCCCTGGCTTCCCGGTGGCAGGAGCGATCCCGGTGACGGTGAACCTCGCCGTTCCGCCAGCATAGAGGACATCTTCAAACAGCGCGGCCCCGAAGGCCCGCGTCGCAGGCAGGGCGGCCCCGGTGGCCCGCCCAATTTCCGCCTGCCCCCCGCACCCGGCGGGCGCAGCTGGATGCCGCTGATCGTTACCGGTGTGGTCGCCCTGTGGCTGGCCTTCTCCATGGTGCATCAGCTCGGCCCGAAGGAGCAGGGGATCGTTTCCACCTTCGGCAAATATTCGCGCACCATCGGTTCGGGCATTTCGCTCACTCTGCCCTGGCCGATCCAGGATGTGCATGTGGAGCAGGTTTCCGAAATCCGGATCTTCCAGATTCCCGATGGCGATACGCAGAAGCTGATGCTGACGGGCGATCAGAATCTGGTGAACCTGTCCTACCTCGTGCGCTGGAGCATCAAGGATCTGACGCAGTTCCGCTATCAGCTGGCGGAGCCGGAAAATACCGTGCGCGAAGTGGCGGAGGCTGCGATGCGCGCTTCCGTTGCGGAAGAGCCGCTGGACAGCGTCTTTTCCGGTGCGGGCCGCGCCAATATCGAGGCCAATGTCCGCGCGCGGATGCAGAACGTGCTCGATGCCTATCGTTCGGGCGTGCAGATCCAGGGCGTGGAAATCCGCAAGACCGATCCGCCGACCGAAGTGGAAGAAGCCTTCAAGGCCGTGTCCGCCGCGCAGCAGGAAGCAGAAACCTACAAGAACCAGGCCGAAGCCGCCGCGCAGCAGGTGCTTGCCCGCGCGCAGGGCGATGCTGCGGCCTTCGACAAGGTCTATGAGCAATACCGGCTCGCCCCCGAGGTGACCCGCCGGCGCATGTATTACGAAACCATGGAGCGCGTGCTCAGCCGTACCGACAAGACGATTGTGGAGACCAATGGCGTGACGCCTTATCTGCCCCTGCCTGAAATCAAGAAGCGGGCCGCCGCCAAGCCTGCGGGAGGGCAGTAAGCGATGAACACCGTGTGGCAGAACTACAAGGTTGCGATCATCGGCCTGGTCGTGGTGGCGGCAGCCGTGCTGTCCAGCATCGTCGTGGTGCCGGAACAGGAACAGGCCGTGATCATCCGTACCGGTGAGCCGGTGCGCGTGGTCAACCGCTTCAAGCCGAAAACCGCCTATGGCGAAACCGGCGCGGGCATCGTGTGGCGCATTCCCTTCTTCGAAAGGGTGCAGCGCATCGACAAGCGCGTGCGCGATCTGGACATGCAGCCCCAGCAGGTGCTTTCCACGGATCAGCTGCGGCTGGAAGTGGATGCCTATGCCCGCTATCGCATCATCGATCCGGTGAAGATGGTCCGCACCGTCGGCACGACGGAGAATGTGGAAGCCCAGCTTTCACCCATCTTCAGCTCGGTCGTGCGCCAGGAACTGGGCCGCCGCAGCTTCGCCTCGCTGCTGACGGCGGAACGCGGCACCACCATGCACAATATCCGCAACAAGCTGGATGAAGAAGCGCGTGAATATGGCGCGCAGGTGCTGGATGTGCGGATCAAGCGGGCCGATTTGCCGCAGGGTTCTCCGCTGCAATCCGCCTTTGCCCGCATGCAATCCGCGCGTGAACAGGAAGCCGCCACCACCAAGGCCACGGGCCTGCGCGACGCGCAGATCATCCGGGCCGAGGCCGATGCCCAGGCAGCGAAGATCTATGCCCAGAGCTTCGGCAAGGATCCGGAATTCTACGATTTCTACCGCGCGATGCAGAGCTACGATACGACTTTCGCCTCCACCGAGTCGGAAAGCTCGATCATCCTTTCGCCCGATAACGAATATCTCCGTCAGTTCCGGGGCCGCCGCTAAAACCCGCTTTTGGCGCGGCTTCCGGGCCGACTACGATTGTCATTCAATTTCAGTTCAGGCCACAGGCGCATGAGAATGCCACGGCCCGAGCAAGCGCCGCGAGGCGCCTATACGAGAGGAACAAAGGACGTGAAGCCCGTGCGTTACGCTTATGGATTTTCATCGGCGCTGCTGATTGGCGGCGCGGCCATTTCTCTTATCACCGGTCATCCTGCCGGGGCACAGGTCGCCCAGAATGACGAAAGCCGGATGCAGCATGTCGTGCCGCGGGCAGGCGCCCCGGCCAGCTTTGCGGACCTGACCGAACAATTGCAGCCCGCGGTGGTCAATATCTCCACCCGCCAGCGCATCACCGTGAACACCAACCCCTTCGCGGGGAGCCCCTTCGGTGACCTGTTCGGCGGCCTCACCCCGCGCGGCGGCGGCGTGCCGCAGACGCGTGAGGCGCAGTCGCTCGGCTCCGGCTTCCTGATCTCGGCGGATGGCTATGTCGTCACCAATAACCATGTCATCACCGCAGATGGGCAGGGCAAGGTGGAACAGATCACCGTCACCCTGACCGACGGCACCGAATATCCCGCCACGCTGGTGGGTAATGATGCCGCATCCGATCTTGCCGTGCTGAAGATCGAACGTGCCAAGCCGTTTCCCTTCGTGGAGTTCGGCGATTCCCGCAAATCCCGCGTGGGTGACTGGGTGATCGCCATCGGTCAGCCCTTCGGCCTTGGCGGCACGGTAACGGCGGGCATCATCTCGGCCGTCTATCGCAACACCGGCAGCGGCGGCGCCTATGACCGCTATATCCAGACCGATACCTCGATCAACCGGGGCAATTCGGGCGGCCCGCTGTTCGACATGCAGGGTCAGGTGATCGGCATCAATAATGCGATCTTCTCGCCTTCGGGCGGCAGCGTGGGCATCGGCTTCTCGATCCCCGCCGAAATCGCCGAGCCGATCGTGCAGAAGCTGATGAAGGGCCAGGTGATCGAGCGTGGCTATCTCGGCGTCCGCATTCGTCCGATGGACGAGGATATTGCAGCATCGCTGGGTGTGCCTAGCAATCGCGGCGAATTCATCCAGTCGGTCGAACCCGGCGAACCGGCGGACAAGGCCGGGCTGCAGGCGGGGGACATCGTGCTGAAGGTCAATGGCCAGAACGTGACGCCGGATCAGACCCTGTCCTACCTCGTCGCCAATATCGCGCCGGGTACCCGCGTGCCGCTGGAAGTGCTGCGCAAGGGCCAGAAGCTGAGCCTGACCGCCACGGTCGGCAAGCGCCCAAGCGAGGAAGAACTGGCCGGCCGCGTGTTCGATCCGGAAGGCAAGCCCCAGCCGGGCCAGCCCGCGCCGGAACAGGCCGAAGGCGTGCTGGAGAAGTCACTGGGCGTGCGCGCCATCGAACTGACCCCGCAGATCGCGGGCCAGCTCGGCCTGCCCAGCGGCACCAAGGGCGCGGTGATCGACGCCGTGGATGCCAACGCCGATGCGGGCCGCAAGCTGCAGCGCGGCGACGTGGTGCTGGGCGTCAATAACAACCCGATCACCTCGGTGGCAGAACTGGAAGCTGCGGTTAAGGCCGCCAAGGATGCGGGCCGCGATGCGGTGCTGCTGCAGGTGAAGCCGCTGCGCCGTCCGCAGGATTTCATCCCCGTGCGCCTGCGCTGATCCAACAGGCCACAGGCCATTACGAAAAGGCGCGCCCCGCTGGAGGCGCGCCTTTTTCTTTGGCGATTACATCGCCTGCAAACACGCGCTGTGATGGCCCCATTGCCATCCACTATCGCCGCCGCGCGCACTGATTTTTGCTGGCTGTAGGCGCGTCATCGGGATAGCACTTGCATACACATGGCCTGGCTGTGTGGGGGATTCGAATGATCCGGATATTGCGCCTGATCCCTGTTTGCTGCGCGGTATCGGCAGTGACATTCGTTGTCGCCAATGACCGGGCCGGAGCGCAGTCGCCCCCGGTCGGCGCCACCGCCGCCCCGTTGGTGGCGCCGGATTCGGATATGCCGAAGACGCCATGGGGCGATCCCGATCTTCGCGGGACCTGGCCGCTCCAGAATATCAATGATGCCCGTATCCGGCTTGAGCGCCCGGCGGAAATGGGAACTCGCGCCGAACTGACCGACAAGGAATTCGCCGAACGGCTGCGCGAGGCCGAAATATCCGACGCCGCTTATACGGTGGAACTCCGGGGCGGCGGCACGACGGGCCTTGCGGACTGGCTGCGGGCGACGCCGTTCGGCAGGCGCACCTCCTTGATCGTCAGGCCGGCGGATGGGCGTCTGCCGCCGCTCACTCCACAAGCGGCAGAGCTTTATGCCAAGGGCCGGTCCACCTGGCGGTCAGTGGATGTGGTGAACTGGATCAGCGATCTCGACCCGTTCGAACGCTGCATCACGCGGGGCTTCCCTGCGGTCATGTTGCCGCAGCCCTATAATAACGGCATCCGCGTGTTCCAGTCGCCCGGCTATGTCGTGCTGCAGCTCGAAACCTTCGGCGCGCGGGTGATCCCGCTTGGCCGCACGGAGCCATGGCCCTCACAGATGCGCGCATGGCATGGCAACAGCCGGGGGCACTGGGAAGGCGACACGCTTGTGATCGAGACGACCAATATCGTCAGCGGCGATAGCGCAACCACCGATCTGGCGAAACGTGCCGCAGGCCCCATCCCCGGTCGGGAAAACGCCACCCTTCCGGTCGGCCCGGAGGCCAAGGTGACCGAACGGCTGACGAGGACCGGGCGCGACACGATTGCCTATCGCATGACCTATGACGATCCCGCCGTCTTCACCGCCCCGTGGACGGCGGACCTGCAATGGACCCGCGACGAGAGCTACACGATCTTCGAATATGCCTGCCACGAGCGGAACACGGTGACCGAGGCCATAACCGGATCGCGCGCCAAAAGGCGGACGGATGCCGCAGCCGTGGCAGGCAATTAGGTTTACGACCTAATCAGGCGATCCTGATGTCCAGCAGTGAAGGGCCGGTCTGGGCAAAGCTCCATTCCAGCGCCTCGTCCAGTTCGCCCAGCGTGTCCACGCGGCGGGCGGGCACGCCGTGGCCTTCCGCCAGCAAAGCGAAGTCCAGCCCGCTGAGGTCGCAGCCGGGCACATGGTTCATGCCGAACTCGCCGGAAAAGCCTGTCAGCGCGGCATAGGCCGCATTGTTCAGGATCACGAAGCTGACATTGGCCGCTTCCAGCTTCGCAGCAAATAGCCCCTGGATCGTGTACATCGCGCTGCCATCGCCAAGGATTGCGATCACCTTGTCCGGCTGGCCCAGGGCAATGCCGATGGAGGCCGGCAGGGAATAGCCGAGGCCGCCGCTGGCGCAGGTATAGAAGCCGCCCTCGCGCGTGATGGGCAGCACGTCATGCTCCGGCCCGCGCGCGGTCGGCGCCTCTTCCACGATCACGGCCTGCTCGGGCCGCAGCTCCGATACGCGCTTGAGCACATAGGGGGCGTTCATGGCGGGCTCGGGGCTTTTCAGTTGGTGGCTGGGGCCATTGAACGCGCGTTCCTTCGCGAATTCGGAGATGATCGCCAGTCCCGCGCCGACATCGCCCAATACGCCGAAACCGCCGGGCAGGGCGGCCAGATGATTGGGATCGTCGCTCAGCGCGGCAAGCTGGGCATGGCGCGGCCAGTGCGGCCCGCTGCCCTCCACATGATAGGTGAACACCGGTGCGCCCGCGACCAGTATCGCGTCGAAGGGATCGAGCAATGTCTGGATCTGATCCCGCCAGGCAGGCAGGAAACCGGCGAATTGCGGGTGGTTTTCGGGGAAAGTCTCCCGCGCGGCATAGGGCGCGGCCCATACGCTGGCGCCGATCTTCTCGGCCAGTTCGATGGCATCTTCCCATCCGCCGCAATTGGCAACGCCCGTGCCCAGCACCAGTGCGGGGCGGCTGGCCGCGTCGAGCATCCTTGCGATCCGTTCCAGCCCGTCGCCATCGGGCGTGCGGGTCAGCGCCACTTCGGGCAGCAGCGGCATTTCGCATTCGCGGTCCCAGTCGTCCACCGGGATGGAGACGAATACGGGGCCCATCGGCGGAGTCAGCGCGGTGATGAAGGCGCGGATAAGCGCCAGCGGCACGTCTTCCGCCCGCGCAGGCTCGACCGAGAATTTCACGTAAGGGCGGGGGAATTCCGTCGCCCGTTCCGCGAACAGGAAGGGGTCATGCGGCAGGATGCTGCGCGCCTGCTGCCCGGCGGTGACCACGATGGGCGTGTTGTTCTTATAGGCAGTGAAGAGATTGCCCAGCGAATGGCCCGTTCCGGCGGAACTGTGCAGGTTCACCAGCGAAGGCTTGCCCGTGGCGCGGGCATAGCCATCCGCCATGCCCATCACCACAGCCTCGTTCAGGCCCATGACATAGGGGAAGGGCATGGCCTTGAGCATCGGCAATTCGGTGCTGCCGGGATTGCCGAACAGGCGATCCACGCCGAAATGCTGGAAGATGCGGAAGGCGGCTTCGCGGACGGTGACTTTTTCGTTGGTCATGTTCTTACACAGGTTCTCCGCCGGCGCGCGCCCGCGCCAGCATGGTTGATTCGTCACGGTTCACCCTGAACAGCACGAACAGCAATATCAGCACGATCGCCGGGGCAACCACATTGACCGACATGATCGCCTGGCCAAGATCCCCGCCATTGCGGTCGCTCACGATGCCCACGAAATAGGGGCCCATGCCAAGGCCCAGCAGAGTGGAAACGATGATATAGACCGAACTGGTGATGCCCCGCATGCGCGGCAGGACCAGATCGTACATCAGCGAATAGATCGGCGGCAGCCACAGGGTGAGGATCAGGCTGTAGACGGTGAAACGCAGATAGAAGCTGGTCGCATCCGGGGCGCTGAAGGTCCAGATGCCGAAGAAGGGCGAAATGCCCAGAGCGGCAAGGGTCAGCAAGACCCGGCCCCGCCCGCCCATGCGGCGCGTCAGCCAGTCCGACAGGGGCCCGGCCAGGATCGGGCCGATCATCCCCAGCGCGGCGGATAGCAGGCCGAATTGCAGGCCGGTTGCCGCAGGCGAAAGGCCGAATTCGCGGATCAGGAAGGAGGGGGTGAAGCCCATCACGCCGTAATTGATCGAGGTCTGAAGGCCGCCCACCACCATCAGCAGCAGCAGCGAGGGGGAGAGGATCACATTATAGGCGGGCTTGTCGGTCAGCTTGAAGCTCTGGAACAGGTTCACGATCACGAAGGCGCCGAAGCCGACGACGAACCATTGCATCACATGGGGATCGATCGACAGGCCAAGCGCCTCCACCGCAGGCCGGGGGGAGAAGCCCTGCGTCAGCCGGGTCATGCCGATGCAGACCAGCAGGATCAGGGCCAGGCTGGCGATGTTGATCGTCCATTGCCTTGCGCCCGCCCTGCGGTGCCAGAGGTAGAACCAGTTAGTGCCCGGCGTGACCGCCGCCAGCACTCCGGCGCTGGATTTGAAGGGCGTGGGATCTTCCGGGGCGGCAATACCGTCCATCCCGCCGCGCACCGGCTCGCGCATGCGCCAGATCAGCCAGGCGAGCGGCAGGCCGGGCAGGGCGGCGATCAGGAAGGCGGCCTGCCAGCCGGAAAAGCCGCCCGGCCCGCCATCGGGGAAGGCAGTGTCCCACCATTGGGCGACCACGCCGCCCAGAGTCATGGACAGGCCCAGCCCCAGCGCCACGGCAATGCCCAGCGCCGCCATGGCGGTGCCGCGCAGGCGGCGAGGAAATTCGTCGAAGATGATCGAATTGGCGGCAGGTTGCGTCGCGGCCTCGCCAATGCCCACGCCGAGGCGGGAAATGGCGAGCAGCGTGAAGCCGCTGGCAAAAGCGGCCAGCCCGGCGGAGATCGACCATGCGGCAAGGCACAGCGCCAGCAGCTTGGTGCGCACCCAGCCATCGACCAGACGGCCGAGCGGGAGCGA
Organism: Fulverythrobacter ferritrahens; assembly: GCF_020539485.1. Classification (GTDB taxonomy): domain Bacteria; phylum Pseudomonadota; class Alphaproteobacteria; order Sphingomonadales; family Sphingomonadaceae; genus Andeanibacterium; species Andeanibacterium ferritrahens. Next base: position 32,256 of record NZ_JACDXU010000005.1, on the reverse strand, counting down.
GAAGAGGGCATAGAACAGCGCGAAAAGCGTGCCGTAAAGCAGGCCCAGCTCGGCATCGCCGATCTGAAGATCCTCGCGGATATGCGGGGCCAGGATGGAAAGGATCTGCCGGTCCAGCAGGCTCATTGCCTGCGCGGCCGAAACCATGGTGAGCGCATACCAGCCCGCACGGCTGACTTTTGCGCCTTCGCTCACGCCCTTATCGGCTGTGCTGCTCGCCATCTTTTCTCCTCCCCCCGCACTCTCCGCCCCTGCCGAATGCGGGGTCGGGGGCGAGTACACTCATGCCTGAACCGGCTTAACGCAGCGCCTCCGCAATCGTTTCCGCAATCGGCGTGGTCGGGCGGCCGATCAGCTTGCCCAGAGTCCCGCCGGTTTCCTCCAGCGCGCCCAGACTGGTGCTGTAGGCCGAATTGGCGATTACTCGCGCGGCATATTCGGGGAAGCCAGCCGCGATCAGCGACTGGGCATGGTCTTCCTCGCCCATGTTCACATAGGCAACCGGCTTGCCCGACTGGCGGGAAAGCTCCGCAGCGAATTCGGCCAGGGTCCAGCCTGTGTCGCCAGCCAGTTCATAAATATCGCCACCCTTGCCCTCCAGCAGCACGGCGGCGGCGCCTTCGGCCAGATCCTTGCGGGAGGCGGAATTGATCCTGCCATCGCCCTGCGCGCCGGTAATCACGCCAGCCTCGATCTGGGCGGGAAGCGAGAAGACGTAATTTTCATTATACCAGCCATTGCGCAGCAGGTCGTGGGACAGGCCGCTGGCGGCCAGCGCGGCCTCGGTCTGGCGGTGTTCCTCGCCCAGCTTGATCGGCGAACGGTCGGCATGGAGGATGGAAGTATAGGCCATGTAGCCCACGCCTGCCTGTTTTGCCGCGTCGATCACGGCCTGATGCTGGCGCGGGCGCTGGCCGATGGCGCTGCCCGAAATGAGCAGCAGCCGGTCCACTCCGGCAAGCGCGGGGGCGAGCGTTTCGGGCGCGTCATAATCGGCCGCGCGCACTTCCACGCCCTTGGCCGCATAATCGGCCAGCTTGGCGGGATCGCGCGCCAGGGCGACGACATTGGCGGCGGGCACTTTGCGCAGCAGGGCATCGAGCACCAGATGGCCGAGCTGGCCGGAGGCTCCGCAAATCGCATAGATGGTCATGTCTCTCTCCCCTGGGGCCCCTTATCGGCGTGATCCATTCATTTGCGGGCCTTGAAGCACGCGGGCGCGCAGGCGGCAATCGCCCGCGCGCCAGCGCCGTGATCAGAGCTTGAACCAGCGCTCCGCATTGGTCTGGAAGAACTTCTTCTTCTGTTCCGGCGTGATGTCCAGATTGTCCATCCAGCGGACTTCGTCGGGCACGTATTCGTAGGGGTAATCCATCGCATACATCACCCGGTCCTCGCCCATCACCTCGATCAGGAGCTTGATGGCGGGGCCGAAGGGCATGCCGCTGTTGGTGGCCAGCACATTGTTGCGCAGATAGTGGAACAGATCGTGCTGCAGCGGTTGCAGGCGCGGATAGCGCTTCGAGCGGACACCGGCCTGATGCATGTAATTGTGGCGATAGATCCAATAGGGGATCGCCTCGCAACCGTGGCCCAGCATCATCTGCAGGCCGGGATAGCGGTCGAACACCCCCGTGGTCATCATGCGCAGCCCGTGGAAACTGGTTTCCACGCCGAAGCCGAACACGGCCCCGTCAAGCCCGGCTTCCACCATGGTGCCGATCATGCCGTCCGGCGGGCCCTGCGGGTGGATGTAGAGCGGCAGGTCCAGATCGGCGCAGGCGCGCAGGATCGGGTCGAACTGTTCCTCGTCCAGATAATGGCCATGGGTGTGGCTGTTCACCTGAACGCCGTGGAAGCCCAGTTCTTCCTTGCCGCGCTTCAGTTCCTCGGCGGACCATTCCGGGTCCTGCGGGGCGATGGCGATCATGCCATAAAAGCGGTCGGGATATTTCTCGCAGGCATCCTTCAGAATGTCGTTGGAACGCCGCGCAATGCCCTTGGCCTCTTCCACGTCGAACAGCGACTGGACGCCGGGGCTGGTCAGCGCCAGCACGGCCTTGTCGATGCCGGTATCGTCCATTGCCTGGATGCGCAGCTCGCCGACGTCGAGCAGGCGCTCGCGGATGAAAGTGGTGCGTTCCGAGGCGCTGGTGCCGTAAAAGCCCCACAGAGACATCGTGCCTTCGTCGGCGCGGCCTTCCTTCACCAGCCGCATGATGGCGTCGAACTGTTCCTGGGTGGCGAAGGCTTCTTCGGTGGCAATGCGCAGGTAACCGCGGTCACCTCCGGTCTTGAGTTCGTGTGTCACAATCAGTCCTTGTTGCAATAAGAGGAGGGCCAGATGCCCTGCTTGCCCGGCGAGAGGATGCCGTTGGGATCGAGGCAATCCTTGATCTTCTGGGCGAAACGCTGCTGGGCGTTGTTGTTGAAATCGTAGAGCGCGGCAACTTCATCCATGAAGTCCACATGGCTGCGATATTCGCCATAGCCGAGCCGGGCCGCAGGCTCGAGCATGGCCTTGGTGGCGGCATAGGCGCTGCGGGTCTGTTCTTCATCGGTAGTGTCGAACACCACCAGCGCGACATGGATCATGCTGCGGCGTCCGACGATGATTGCCGCCGAATAATCCAGCCCGCGTTCGTTCAGCACGCCCCGCGTCAGATCGCGAATGGCGCATCCATCCTTGCCTGCAATCGGCATGGCGCAGGAAAAGCCGATATGGCCCCCATCCTCGCCGCCATACCAGCGGGTCATGCGATCCAGCGCCATGGAGGGAATACCGGCCTGGACGCGGTGATGCGGATTCTCGAATTCGGGCAGATTGCGGCCATCGAATTCCTCGAACATCACGCTGGCGCCCGGAATCGTGGCAAAGGCGGCCTCGATCTTGGCGCGGTTATGCCGCACGACGGGCTCGTCCCCCATCACGGCAAAGCGCATCACCCAGCGGCCGAAGCCCGGCGTGGCCGCGATCCGGTCGATCACTTCTTCGGGAATGGGATCGCTTCCCGTGTACCATTCCTCGCGCCCCCAGAATGCGCTGGCGGCGCAGACGGCGTTGATGATCATCGGCTGGTTGGAAATTGTGCCGTCGATCATCAGGGGCCGCAGCACTTCCAGGAAGGTTCCGAAATGCTCTTCATTGTCGAGCATGAACCAGCCCGGCGCATAGACTTCCGGGGCAGGCATCAGGGCCACGCCCATCTTGGTGACGATGCCGTAATTGGACTGGGTGAAGATGCCGTCCCAGTTGGGCCCGGCGCTGTGGGGATAGATCAGCCAGTTATGCGGATTGGACATGCCGCCCATGCCGGTGCGCAGGATGTCGCCATTGGGCAGCACCACTTCCATGCCGCAATGCTGGCCGAAATGATCGCCAATGGGGGTGTAGCCCACCCCGTGTTCCAGCGCATTGCCGATCACGCTGCCGCCACCCAGATCGGGGACCGACATCCACAGCTTGGAGCCGATGGCGCGCAGGTGATCGTAAAGGTCGAAGAAGCGGACGCCGGGCTCGACCAGCGCCATGCAGTTTTCCTCGTCCACTTCCAGCACGCGGTTCATGCGCCGCAGCGACAGCGCGAAGCTGCCCGAAACGCGCGGCGCACCACCGCCATAGCCCTTGTTGCGGCCCTGGCTGCTGGTCCAGACGGGAGTGCCGTGTTCATTGGCGATGCGCAGCACCGCCTGCACTTCCTCCACACTGCCGGGCAGCAGCACCGCCCCCGGGCGATACCATTCGCCGGGAGGGGCAAAGGGATCGCCGTAATCGGCCATGGCGGCCTGCTGGGTCAGGACATTTTCGGAACCTAGTGCTGCTTCCATCGCGCGGACAGCCTGATCCAGGCTGCCCGGCGCAAGTGTCTTGTCATCCATAGTTCCGTTCCTCTCCCTTCCCGTCTGTGTGTGCTTATCCTTCGTGGACGGCCTTGGTGACCATGCAGGCCAGCACGCCCTCGGGGCCGTCCTCGCTGCCGTGGCCGGACCACTTCACGCCGCCGAACGGAGCGTCGGCGCCGCCGATCATGTGGCTGTTGATGCCGATCATGCCGGATTCGATCTCGCGGGCCAGGCGCTGCTGGCGCTTGGCGTCGCCGGTCCAGGCATAGGCGGCAAGGCCGAAGGGCAGGCGGTTCGCTTCCGCGATCATCTCTTCCTCGCCCTTGAACGGATTGATCAGGGCGACCGGGCCGAAGGGTTCCTCGTTCATGATGTCCGCATCGAGCGGAATCTCGGACAGGACGGACGGGGCATAGAAGAAGCCCTGATTGCCGATCCGCTCGCCACCGGTGCCCAGCTTGGCGCCCTTGTCCTTCGCCTGGCCGATCAGACGGTCCATCGCTTCGGGGCGGCGCGGATTGGCCATCGGGCCCATCTGCGTGCCGTCCTGCAGGCCATCGCCCACCTTGATCGCCTTGGCCCGTTCGATGAAGCCGTCACGGAACTTCTCGAAGATGGTTTCTTCAACGATGAAGCGCGTGGGCGAGACGCAGACCTGGCCGCAATTGCGGTATTTGCCGCCAACCGCCGTATCCAGCGCCTTGTCGATATCGGCATCGCCGAACACCAGCACCGGGCCATGGCCGCCCAGCTCCATGGTGGTGCGCAGCATGTTCTCCGCCGAGAGCTTCAACAGGTGCTTGCCCACCACGGTGGAGCCGGTGAAGCTGAGCTTGCGGATGATCCGGCTGCCCAGCAGATGGCGGCTCACTTCATCGGGCACGCCGAACACGGCCTGCGCCACTTCCTTGGGCAGGCCGGCGTCATAGAGGCACTGCAGCACGGCAAGGGCGGAAGCCGGGGTTTCCTCAGCCGACTTCATGATCACCGAACAGCCCGCCGCGATGGGCGCGCCCAGCTTGCGGCCCGGATTGCCGATGGGGAAGTTCCACGGCGCGAAGGCGGCCACGGGGCCGACCGGCTCGTGCCGCACGACCGAGCGGAAACCGTCCGGGCGGACGAGTTCGCGGCCATAGAGGCGGTGGCATTCGCCGGCGTAGAAATGGAACAGGCCGACATTCATCATCACTTCGATGCGGCTTTCGGCCAGCGGCTTGCCCTGTTCCATCGTGGCGATGCGGGCGATTTCTTCCTGCCGTTCGGCCATCAGGCGGGCCGCGCCGTTCAGCACGGCGGCGCGCTGCGCGGCAGGGGCCTTGCGCCAGATCTGGAAGCCGCGCTCGGCGGTTTCCAGCGCGCGATCGAGGTCGGCGGGATCGGCCAGCGGCAATTCGCCCAGCGTTTCGCCGGTTACGGGATTGACCACGGGGAAGGTGCGGCGCGCGCCGCCTGAAACCTTCTCGCCGTCGATGACCATATGGAGGGAGGGGTATGCACTCATTTCAAGCAACTCCATTCGCCCGGGGGGATGTGGCTGCGCGGTTGATCCATTGCGCCTGACTTGCAAGCGAAAAAGTGCGCACCAGCGGGCTGGGACAGATGCGAAAGGGGCGGCACGCAAATGCCGCCCCTTTCCCGGAATTCATTTCGTGGTTTCGGCCTTTTTGGCTGCGCGTTCCGCATCGCGCCTGGCATCGCCTTCCCAGCGCTGCGCGACCATTTCCTCACCCGTGATCGGGTGCTTCATGTGGAACGGCAGCAGCTTGTGGACCGGCCACAGCCAGTGATCCTCGATCAGTTCGTCCGGCCCGGCCGGGTCTTCGGGATAGAGGGTCTTGATGAAGGGGGTATATTCCGGATCGGTATAGGCCCAGCCCTTGTCAAAATCGGCATGCCAGTGCGGGAAGTAATTCAGCACATGGATGCGCCACTTGCCGTCGGCGCCCTTCTTGTAGGTATTCTCGTAGAGGCCGCCTTCCCACCACTGGCGCACGCCCAGGCCCGCGGCCGGATCGGCATAATCCTTGTGGCGGCCGGCCTGCATGGTGGAACGGCCGCGCAGCTTCGCGGTCATGCCGTCGGGCTCGATGTCGATGATCGTCTGGATCTGCGGATGGTCCAGCAGGAAGCCGTCCACCGGGCCGTTGTTATTGTGGGTGAAGCGCTTGCGGAAGCGGTCGATATAGAGGCGGGCAACGCCTGCCTTGCCCTTCCACACGCCGCCGAAGAAGCGCACTTCGCCATCGTCGGTGAACAGGTCCACCACCTGATCGTACATGCATTTGTCGATCAGATAGCCGTAGAGATATTGCAGCTTCTTCACGTCCAGCTCGTCCTCGCGGACGGTGAGGCGGTGTTCGAGTTCTGCCAGCTTCGCTTCAAGCGCGGCAACCCGGTCATCGGACATGCGGTACTCTCCCGAAATAGTAAGCTTTACTTACAAATTGCGCAGTGGCCTTGACCTGTCAACGGCAAGCTTTCGGCCACGGTTCTGCCCCGTCCTGTTGCCCTGTTTCCCTTTGTCGCGGCTATTTGCCCTCGGCCTCCAGCCGCTCCACCTCTTCGCGATATGGGCGTATGCCGCGCCACATCAAGAAGGTCGCCAAAGGCAGGAACAGGCAGGCGGTGATCAGGATGGCTTCCCAGATCTGCTGCTCGTCCCCCACGATGAACGTGCTGACGCCGCCGATCACCATCGGGCCCATGGCGCCGAAGAAAGTGAACATGAACAGATAGAGCGCCGTCACCTGCCCGCGCATTTCATTCGGCACGATCCGCTGGATCGCGGCATTCTGGGCCGGCGCGCCCGCCAGGCCGAAGAAGGATGCCAGCGCCATGCAGATCAGCGCGCCTTCCCCGGTGGGCATCAGCGGCATGGCGATGGTCACTATCGTGGTGCAGGCGAAGATGATCGCCGTCGCGCGGATATTCGCATCCTTGTAGCGCTTGCCCATCCACGAGACGAATATTCCGCCCGCGAAGATACCGGCCAGCATCGCCACCAGCAGCATCGAGCCCAGCACGCCGCCGATCTGCGCCTCGTCCCAGCCATAGGTGCGCACCATGAAGGGGGTGCGGAACTGGGGCAGGCCCTGGCTTTCGATGGCGGACATGGCCAGCGCCAGGAACAGCGGCAGGAACACCGCCTTGCGCTGCCAGATGGCGATTGCGGCATCCAGCCCCATGAAGGCCAGGAACTTGCGCCCGAAAGAAGCGCCCGGATCAACCAGCTTGCGCGCTTCGGGCGGGCTGCGGCGCGGCGGTTCCTTCACCAGCAGGAACAGCAATGCCGCGATCAGCCCCGGCGCGCCCACCAGCAGCAGCACGATCTGCCAGCTGAAAATGGTGATCCCCAGCAGGGTCACCGTCTCGCCGAAGGATTCGGTCCAGGCGATCAGCCTGCCGCCCAGAATATTGCCCAGCGACTGGCCCAGAATAAAGCCGAGCTGCAGCAGCGCGAAGACCAGCGGAATGCGCAAGGGACGGAAATAATCCGCCAGCATGGAATAGGAACCGGGCCCGTTGGCCGATGAACTCGCGCCTACGAACAGGCGCGTGAAGATCAGCTGCCACAGGCTTTGCGCCAGCCCGCCCAGGGCCATGATTCCGCCCAGCGCGGCAATGCCGGCCGAAAGAACGTATTTGCGCGGATAGATGTCCACCAGCCGGGCCAGCGGAATGCCTACGACCACATAGGCCACCACTGTCACCGGGCCCAGCAGCAGGCCCAGGGTGAAGTCGGTAATGCCGAAGCTGACCTTCATTTTTTCAGCCAGCAGGCCGAATGCCGTCTGATCCAGGAAAGTGACGAAGGTGGTGAAAATGATCGCAAAAAGAGCGAAATATCCCGCTTTTTCCGAAGGCCAGGGCTGGCTTGAGGTGCTGCTTGCCTGAGCTTCCGCAGTCAATTCCTGTGCATTCGGCGCAATCGCCATTGCCTGTTCCTCTCCTTCGATGTCTCTCTTTGTGGAGACTCGCGGAATGTGCTTGGCCAATTTGTAAGTGGTGAATACAAAAAGGCGAAGCAAAAATTGACATTGTCCGTGAGGCCAAGAGGCTCCGGTAACCATAGGGAGAGTGCATCATGCAGGCCACCGCAGGCAAGGTATCGCAGCAGGTTTCACGGCGATGAGCGCGGCAGTGATGCAGGCGGGTTACGCCGAGGATCGGGCAGCGATCGAAGACCTGATGGCGCGCTATCTCTTCGCGATGGATTGGGGCGATTACGACGCCTATCTCGACATGTTCACCGAGGATGGCGAACTGGAATTCGCGCGCGGCACCGCCAGGGGGCGCCAGGCCATCAGCGAGAGCGTGCGCGCCTTCAAGCAGGCCATCGGCCAGTTCTACAAGGATGCGGACGGCAATCCGGCGATCCTGCGGCACATCATTTCGCAGACGGTGATCCGGATCGAGGGCGACCGTGCCTTTACCGTCGCCTTCTGGTGGGAAATGGCGAATGACGGGCCGGGCGGAAAGCCCAAGGCAGGCACTTTCGGCACTTATGAGGACGAGCTGGTGAAGCAGGATGGCCGCTGGCTGTTCAGCAAGCGCCGCATCCTCAACGAATTCCTCGAAGGCCGTTCCACGGGCGAGGTCAATCCGGTGCGCCTGCTGGACGAGCGGGCGAAAAAGGCCCGGGCATGAGCGATCCGGCACAGCTTGCCCGCGACCGGGCCGAGATCAAGGATCTGATGGGCCGCTATCTCTTCGCGATGGATTGGCACGATACCGAAGCCTATGCCGCCTGCTTCACCGAGGATGGCGTGCTCGATTATGCCATGGCCACGCTGACCGGCAGGGAAGAGATCCGCCTTGGCGCCGAGAAGTTCCGCGATGCGGTGGGCGATCTGTTCAAGCGCGAGGATGGCAGCCCGGCCTTGCTGCGCCATGTGCTGGACCACATCGTGATCCGCGTGGAAGGGGACGAGGCATGGACCACCGCCTTCTGGTGGGAACTGACCGATGGCGGCCCCGGCCGCACGCCCGAAATCCAGAGCTTCGGCACCTATGAGGACCAGCTTGCCCGCGTGAACGGTCAGTGGCTGTTCAGGCGGCGCAAGATTTATAACGAGTTCATTCCGGGGCGGGAGACTCCCTCCGCAAACCCGGTCCGGCATTACGATGATGCGGCCGCGCGCGCGGCTGGGGAAAGGAACTGATAGGATGAAGGATTTCGTGGGTCGCACTGCCTTCGTCACCGGCGGCGCCAATGGCGTGGGGATCGGCATCGTGCGCAATCTCCTGAACGAGGGATGCAAGGTCGCCATTGCCGATATTCGCCAGGATTCCATCGACAAGGCGCTGGCCACGCTGGACAATCGCGAGGTGATGGGCGTGCAGCTCGATGTCTCCAGCCGCGATGGCTTCCGCGATGCGGCAGACCGGGTGGAGGCCGAATTCGGCCCGGTCAGCCTGCTGTTCAACAATGCCGGCATCAACCTGTTCCAGACGATCGAGGACAGTTCCTATGACGATTGGGACTGGGTGCTGGGGGTCGATCTGCACGGCGTCATCAACGGGGTGATGACCTTCGCCCCGCGCATGAAGGAACGCGCGCTTTCCGGTGAAGTGAAGGGCGGCCACATCGTCAACACCGCCAGCATGGCCAGCTTTATCGCGGGCGGGGCGCCGGGCATCTACAATACCGCCAAATTCGCGGTGCGCGGCCTGTCCTATTCGCTGCGCCATTCGATGTACAAATATGGCATCGGAGTTTCCGTGGTCCATCCCGGCCTGGTGAAGAGCTATATCTACGCCAGCGACGATGTGCGGCCCGATACGCTGAAGGGCGCGATGAAGCCGGTCGATACGGAGGCAGTGAAGCGGCTGGAGGGCGTGCACGAATTCGGCATGGAGCCTGACATCATCGGCGCCCGCATTCTGGACGGCCTGCGGGAGAACCGGGCGAATATCTTCACGCACCCCGATCACAAGGAAGAGCTGGAGGAATTGTTTGACGAAATCCTGGCCGATTACCGGGATTATCCGCAGGATGCCGGTTTCGAACAGCGCGTCGCCTTCGAGAAGATGCGCCGCGACAGTTTCGAACAGGCCCGCCGTGCCGCCGATGCGGTGCAGTGAGCCTTAGGGCCGGGCATGGCAGGCGCGCGGGAATGACCCGCTTTCTCCTTGCCGGCGCGCTTGCGCTTTGCGCCGCTCCCGCGCTTGCTCAGACGGGGCCCCAGACGGGCGGCGCGCCGGCGGGCGAACCGCAGATGAACCTCGAACAGAAGACCCTGCTGCGCTGCTCAGCCGCCTTTGCGATCACCGCTGGCGAACAGGCGCGCGGTGTGCAGAGCGCCTTGGCCTTCCCCCCGCTGGCACAGCGCGGCAAGGAATTCTTCGTTCAGTCGAGCGCCCGGCTGATGGACGAGATGAAGCTCAGCCGCGAACAGGTGCAGGCGCTCTACAAGGCTGAGGCCGAGCGCTTGCAGGCCGATGGCACCGGGGCCGGCAGCGGGCAGAAGACCATGGCGGCGATCATGCAGCCCTGCCTGCTGTTGCTGGACGCTTCGGGGATTTAGCAGGAGGTTTTGCGCTCGCAGAGGCGTGGAGTTTTTGGTTTGCGCAAAGCACGCGAAGATGTGGCGCTTGGCCCTCATTAGAAGGGTAGGGCTTGGGGCAGCCCCTCAGCGCTCTTTGCGCGAACCCAATAATACTCACGCGGAGACGCGGAGGCGCGGAGGGAATGCGCCCAGCCGCTCCTCCCTGCGCCCCGCTCCTCCCTGCGCCTCTGCGCCTCTGCGAGCGCCCACTCTCTCTCCGCGCCCCCGCGTCTCCGCGTGAAACCCTTCCACATTACCCCACGCAATCCGGTCAGCGATCCCAGCTTTCGCTGGGATGACGAGGGAGGCTTGTGTTGAATTGGCGTTTTCACTTGACATTTCGAACCGTTTCGGTTATATGCCCCAGCACATTGCAGGACTAGCAAACCTGCAATTACCTACCAGTCCGGAGGGGCGCGATGTCGACCGCAAGCCTCCCTTGTTCAACAGAACAACGCGGCCGGCGCGGGTGTGTGCTCCCTTGGGCGGTTCTCCCAATGGCAATGCCTCCCAGCGCTCAGACGCGGATGATCGGATGTGTGGTGCTCTCCTCTGCCCGTGCACACCTGTCCCTGGAGGACGGGCTCTCCGGGACGGATCACCGCCAGTGGCGCGAGATGATCACTCGCGAGGGAAAGCACGCCGCACGCGAGCCCGTGGCGCCTTTCCTGGCCGATCACCGATCAAAGGGCCGAACCCAAGGCGCTGCGGATGGGCGCCCGGTCTCTCGCAACTCCCTCCGCCCGCTCCGCACGCGCCTCAGTTCCTGACGCCGTGCCGGCCGCGCGATTGGTTTGTTCTACACGCTGGCGTTATGTCCGGGCTCGCCGCCGGATGGGGGCCTGTGTCGGATTGCCGACGTTAAGTGATCCTGCTCAATTGCGCCGCCATATTGCCAACCCTACTAAGCTGCATGGTCCGCTTCTTCATCGCCCTTGCCGCTCTCTGTGTCGCCAGCGCGTGCGACGCCGCACCCACTGAAGAGGCTTTCGCCAAGGATATGTTGCAGCGCCTGCAATCGGCGCTGCCGGGCGAGACGCTCCAGGTGAAGGCGGACGAACCGCTTGTAATAGTTGCCCCGAATGAGGATCGCCGGGACGACGCACTCTACAATCTTCACCGCATCTATGGGTTCTGTCTGAATGCCTCAGCGGACGATTGCGAGTCAGTCAAGCAGGACTACGTCGCCAAACTGACTGCTCCACGAACCGAAGCCTCGAAGGAGGATCTGCGAATTCTCGTTCGCGATCAGGACTATATAGATTATTTGCGCGATGCCATTCCCGCCGACGATCGGCCGCAATATCGCCAGATTGGGGAGGGGCTCTATGCCCTGCTCGCGTTGGATAGTCCCAGCACAATAAGCGTTCCCGCGCTGAAGGAACTGCGGGAGCTGGGCCTCACCCAGGAGGAGGCATGGCCCCTGGCAATGAAGCAGACCAAGGCGATTCTCCCTGAGTTATCGCTTGATGGGCTCAAGGAAGGGCAGCCCTACGTCTTCGAGGAATTCGAATATCTGCCAAGTCTGCTTGCGGACACGGAATGGTGGACGGCCGCAGAGCCTCAACTGTCGCCGGATTTGTTCGCGACAGCGGTTTCCGACCAGTTCGTCTTCATTGCCTTTATGCAGGACGGCCCGCGCCTCGAAAATTTCAAGCAGACGGTTCGGGAAGATTGCCTGGCGCAGCCGCGCTGCATCAGCCCCTTCGTCTATCGTTTTCGGAACGGGCGCTGGGTCGTCGCCGACTGACCCAGCCTCGCTTTCTTACGCCGCGATCTTGTAAGGCTCGATCTCGCCGGACAGATAAAGCTTCTTCGCCTTGGCGCGGCTGAGCTTGCCCGAGCTGGTGCGGGGCAGGGTGCGGGGGGGCACGAGTTCCACCACGCAGTTCATGCCGGTGACCGAGCGGACCTTGTCGCGGATCTGCTCGCGCAGTTCCACGCGCTTGTCCTCGTCCGAAACGCGGCAATGGACCAGCACGGCGGGGACTTCCTCGCCCGTGTCCATTTCGATGGAGAAGGCGGCAATGTCGCCATGGTTGAAGCCCGGCAGCTGCTCCACGGCCCATTCGATATCCTGGGGCCAGTGGTTCTTGCCGTTGATGATGATCATGTCCTTCGCGCGGCCGACGATGAACAGATAGCCATTGGCCATATAGCCCATGTCGCCCGTATCCAGCCAGCCATCCACCAGACAGGCGGCGGTCGCTTCAGGATCGCGGTAATAGGAATGCATCACGCTCTGGCCGCGGCACCATACTTTGCCGATATGGTGATCGGGCAGGGCATCGCCTGTCTCGCCCCGGATTTCCAGTTCCATGCCCTTCACCGGCTTGCCGCAATTCACGATGGCGCGATAGCGGGCCGGGCGCGAGAGATCGCGCGGGGTGCCGGAAAGGCGTTCTTCCTCCACCAGTTCCACATGAATGCCTTCGCCCGGCGGCATCAGCGTGACCGCCAGGGTCGCTTCGGCCAGGCCGTAGCTGGGCAGGAAGGCATCGGCGCGGAAGCCGGCTTCGGCAAAGACGTTGACGAAATTCTGCATCACGTCGGGCCGGATCATATCCGCCCCGTTGCCCGCGATGCGCCAGCGCGACAGGTCGAAACGTTCGGCCACATGGGTCTGGCTGGAAACGCGGCGGGCGCAGATGTCATAGCCGAAAGTGGGCGAGAAGCTGACCGACATATCCGGGTTGCGGCTGATGAGATCGAGCCAAGCCAGCGGACGGCGGGCGAAATCCTCGGTCTTCAGATAATCGACCGAGAACTGGTTGCCGATGGGCGAGAGGAAGCAGCCCACCAGCCCCATGTCGTGATACCAGGGTAGCCAGCTGACGCAGCGGTCCAGCGGGCCGATCTGCATGCCGTGGCCATGGCCGGCAAGATTATGCAGCAGCGAGCGATGCGTCACCGCCACGCCATGCGGGAAGCGGGTGGAACCGCTGGAATATTGCAGGAAGCAGATGGCTTCCGGATCGAGCTGCGGCAGCTCCACCTCGGGCGCGTCTTCCGCAGCGAAGGACTGCCAGGAAATTCCCTCGCAACCCTGCCGCTCGGCCGCGGCCAGGGCCATGCCCTCGATCTCTTCGGGGTAGAAGAGGAACTTCGGTTCCGCGCTTTCCATCTGCACGGCGATCTGATCGATATAATGATCCTTGCCGCCAAAGCTGGTGGGCAGCGGCAGGGGCACGGGCCAGACGCCGGCATAGATGGCACCGCAGAACAGGGCGGCGAAATCCGGGCCCGTTTCCGCGATCAGTGCCATCCGGTCACCCGGCTTGGCGCCATGGGCGATCAGGCGATAGGCCATCTTCAGCGCATCCTGGCGCAGCTCGCTGAAGGGGTAGGGCCTGATCAGCGTCCCGCGCGGATCGTGGAAATTGAAGCCCTTCACGCCTTGAGCGGCATAGTCCAGCGCCTCCGCAAAGGTGGCGAAATCGGCGCGACGGCGCGGCAATTCGCACTTGTTCGGAGTAGGCACTAATACGGCGTCGGTCATGGTCTAGAGAAACCCGTTCTTGATCCCAAAGCGCGCCCCAAATCCTGCCGGGCGCTTGAACGCAAGCTGAAAAGCTACATCCCTTGCGGAATATACACCTCGCGCATGCTGTCCAATCTACGGGGACTGTGGCACGAATATGGCCATGCGTTCGGCCGATCGTCACAATCCCCGGCAAAAAAAGCCGCCGAAACCGCTCGATCGCGCGCGTCTGGAAGAACTGGCGCTGGCCTATGTCGCGCGCTTTGCCACCAGCGCGGCGAAGCTCGAAGCCTATCTGGCGCGCAAATTGCGCGAACGGGGCTGGGACGGGGATGGGGAGCCGGATATCGCCGCGCTGGTCAGCCGCTATGCCGCGCTCGGCTATGTGGACGACGCCAGCTATGCCCGCGTCAAGGCAGGCGGGTTGCTGCGCCGGGGCTATGGCCCGCGCCGGGTGAGTCAGGCGCTGAACGCGGCGGGCATATCGCAGGAGATTCGCGAGGGGCTGCGCGCCGGTGCGGGGGAACAGCGCCGCGCCGTGCTGGCACTGGCCCGCAAGCGCCGCTTCGGCCCCTTCGCTGCAACGCCGGTGGATCGTGCCATGCGCGAGAAACAGATCGCCGCCATGCTGCGCGCGGGGCACAGCCTCGACAATATCCGCGAATTGGTGGATGCCCCCAGCCCCGAGGCCGCCGAGGAATGGGCGGCGGGGCCTGACGAAGTGGGCCCCGGAGAAGAGGAGTGGTCGTGACGGTTTCCAGGTTCATTGCATTGGCCGCATTCGCCGCGCTTGCGGGCTGTTCCGCGCAGGATGCCGCCTCCACCGGCAGCCCGACCGCGCAGACCCCATCTTCCCGTCACTCCGAATCCGGCCTTGAGGTCATCCCGCTGACCATCACGCAGGGCGGCAAGGTGCATCGCTTCATGGTGGAAGTGGCCCGCAGCGAGGAAGAACAGGCCAAGGGCCTGATGTTCCGCAAGCAGATGGGCGCGGATGAGGGGATGATCTTCCCGCGCCGCCCGCCCGATTTCGCCAGCTTCTGGATGCGCAATACGGTGATCCCGCTGGACATCATTTTCATCGGCACCGATGGGAAAATCCTGAACATCGCGGCCAATACCGTGCCCTATTCGCTCGATCCGCAGACGTCGGATGGCATTGCTTCCGCCGTGCTGGAGCTGAATGGCGGGCGCGCGGCCGAGCTGGGGATCGAGCCGGGCGCCAAGGTGGAATGGTAGAGCACACCTGGCCTTGGGCCTGACCCTGGGCTCCCCCGGAACGCCCCGCCCGATTTGCGCATGAGGGGCGCAGTGTTTGGCTTGCACAGCCCCCGGCTTTGCGGCTAACGCGGCGCCCATGGGAATCCTCGGCAAGATCTTCACCTGGTGGGACGGCGCCACCATCGGCACCGCGATGTTCAGCTCGATGAATGGCGAGCATGTGGGCACCGATGCGCAGGGCAACCGCTATTACCGCGCGAAGAACAAGAAGACCGTCGAAGGACGCGAACGGCGCTGGGTCATCTATAATGGCGCCAACGATGCCAGCCGCGTTCCGGCCGAATGGCATGGCTGGCTGCACGGCTCGTTTGACGGCGTGCCCGAAAGCAACCTGCCCCCGCCGCGCATCTGGGAAGTGGATTACACGCCCAACGCCACCGGCACTGCGGCAGCCTATCGCCCGGCCGGCGCCCTTGAGCGCGGCGGCGTGCGTGCCCGCGCCACGGGCGATTACGAACCCTGGAATCCGGACGCCTGATCATGCGCCGGGCGACAGCCCTTCCGGCTCTGCTGCTTCTCGGCATGCTGGCGGCCTGCAAGGGCGAACCTTCTGTGCCCGAAGGGCAGGAAACCGTCGTCCCCAAGGAATTCGCCTCTGCCGACATGCCTGCCGTGGTCGCGGATGAAGGGCTGGGCACTCCGCGCGAAGAACGCGTGGCCACGCTGGGCCTGCTGAACAAGCGCAACAATCTGACGCAGGACATTCTGATCAAGCCCGGCGAATCGAAGCGCGTCGGCGATGTGATCGTGCGCCTCGCCACTTGCGAGAAGACGGCGCCGTGGGAAAATCCGCCCGAAACGGGGGCTTTCGTTCAGGTGCTGATCGCCCAGCGCAGCTCGCCCGGCGCGAATCCCAAATGGATGCGCGCCTTCTCGGGCTGGCTGTTCAAGAACTCCCCCTCGCTCAACGTGGTGGAGCATCCGATCTATGACGTATGGGTCAAGGATTGCGCGATGAGCTTCCCGGGCGAGGAATCGCCTTTGCCTCCGCAGGGTCGCGGCGCGGCATCTTCCGCTTCTGCTGCCGGAGCCGAACCCACGCCTGAGGAAAGTGCATCGCCCGCCGCCGCGCCCAGCCCGGCAGCTTCGGCCAGCAACGCCGAATAGGCCGCGGGCAAATCCGCCTCGGGGCCGGGGCGGCAGGCCTTTGCCAGCAATTCCAGATAGCGCGCCTGCGGCACTTCCACCGCGCCTAGCGAGGCCAGATGCTCGGTCAGGAACTGGCAATCGAGCAATTCCGCCCCCGCCCGGCGCAGCAGCGCCACCAGCCAGGCCAGCGCCACCTTGGATGAATCGCGCGTGCGGCTGAACATGCTCTCGCCGCAGAACACCCGGTCGAAGCTCACGCCGTAAAGCCCGCCCACCAGCCTGCGCCCACCTTCACCATCGGGCAGCCAGCATTCGATCGAATGGGCATGGCCGGACATGTGGAGCGTGCGGTAGCTGGCGGCGATTCGCTCGCTGATCCAGCTTTCCGGGCGCCCGTCGCGCGGGGCGGCGCAGGCATCCAGCACTTCGTCAAAAGCCTCGTTGCAGGTCACGATGAAGCGATCCTGCCGGATCACCTTTGCCAGCGAGCGCGAGCAATGAAAGCCATCCAGCGGCAGAATCGCGCGCAGCCGGGGCTCCACCCAGAATACTTCCGGGTCATCGCGGCTGTCCGCCATGGGAAATATGCCGCTGCGATAGGCCAGCAGCAGCGTATCCGGCGGAATGATCTTGGGCGCAGGAGCGTGCATTTGCGCTATTTACCAGTCTCTGTCCCCGGCGGAAATGGGAAGTGTTGTCCAGTCATCTGAGATCGCGGGTTGCTATCCCGCAGGCTTGGCGATAGAGGCGCAACCGCCTGGAGGAGTGTAGCTCAGTTGGTAGAGCATCGGTCTCCAAAACCGAGGGCCGCGGGTTCGAATCCTGCCACTCCTGCCAGGCCATTTCCTCCCTTGCCCTGAAACCGGACGGATGGCGCCATCCGTCGCGCCTGATTCGCAGGCTGGCCCGCGGCGCGGGTGAGCGAATCGCAGGGGCCCCGATCCGGCGCGATCAGGCCGCAATCGCGAAACGTAACTGCCGCCGCAGCCTTAAACTCCTGCCTCTCTTGCCATGGCGATGCACCGTCGCTACATGCGGTCGGGCTTTCCGACATCGGAGAATCCTTGCCCCTCCCGGTAAATTACCGGGGCGGCGAAGATCCTTTGGCGGAATGCATGACGAGTTTGTTTGCCGATCGCGAAAACGGAAGCGAGAAAACCATGGCCAAGATCAATCCGGGCGAATTCATGCGCCAGGTGCAGGCTGAAGCCCGCAAGGTAGTGTGGCCCACCCGTCAGGAAACTGTCACCACCGGCATTTTCGTGGCGATCATGATGGTGATCCTCTCGGTGTTCTTCCTGGGAGTCGACACTCTGTTTTCCGCGATCGTCCAGTGGCTCCTGTCGCTGGCCTGAGCTGACCCAAGAGACGGAACCGTAAGCAATGTCCCGCTGGTACATCATCCACGCCTATTCTGGCTTCGAGAACAAGGTCCGCGATTCGATCATCTCGGAGGCGGAACGCATGGGCCTCTCCGACGGGGTCGAACAGGTCGAAGTCCCGGCCGAGACCATCACGGAAGTGAAGCGCGGCAAGAAGGTTCAGGTCGAGCGCAAGACCATGCCCGGCTATGTGCTGGCCAAGCTCAACCTCAACGATGACGTGTATCACCTCATCAAGAACACCCCGAAGGTGACCGGCTTCCTGGGCCCCAACGGCAAGCCGCAGCCGATTTCGGAACGCGAAGCTGCCCGTTATTTCGGCGCGCGCGAAGAAGCCGCCGCGATGCCCAAGCGCGAAGTCCACGTCGATTACGAGATCGGCGATCAGGTCAAGGTGCTGGAAGGCCCGTTCAGCAGCTTCACCGGCGTGGTGGAAGAGCTGGATTTCGACAAGAACAAGGTCAAGGTTTCGGTTTCGATCTTCGGCCGCGCGACTCCGGTCGAGCTGGATTTCGAGCACGTCGAACTTTCCAAGTAAGCCGGTATCCCGCTGCGGCACGCGCCGGGCGGGATCGCGGTTGTAATTCGGCGTTTCCTGCTGTAGGGGCGCCGCTTCCCGCGTTTGCGCGCGGGATTCCGTGCGGGAGGGGCCTTGGGAAAGGCTCCGCAAATACCGCTTAACATGAGCCCTTGCCGAAAGGTTTTGCCGCAAGGCGGGGCGACAGTGCGAAAGGAGGCCTTCCCATGGCCAAGAAGATTGAGGGCTATATCAAGCTCCAGGTGCCCGCGGGCTCCGCTACCCCGTCTCCGCCGATCGGCCCTGCCCTGGGTCAGCGCGGCGTGAACATCATGGAATTCTGCAAGGCGTTCAATGCCGCCACGCAGGAAATGGAAAAGGGCATGCCGATCCCGACGGTCATCACCGTCTATGCGGACCGCTCCTTCACCTTCCTCACCAAGACGCCGCCGGCCACCTTCCTCATCAAGAAGGCCGCCAACCTGAAGTCGGGCTCGAAGGAGCCGGGCAAGGTTTCGGCCGGAACGATCAAGCGTTCGCAGCTCGCTGAAATCGCGCAGGCCAAGATGGCCGACCTCAATGCGAACGATATCGAGCAGGCGACCAAGATCATCGAAGGCTCCGCGCGTTCGATGGGCCTCGAAGTGGTGGAGGGCTAAGACATGGGCAAGCTGAGCAAGAAGCAGAAGGCGCTGACCGAGAAGCTCGACGCCGAAAAGCTGTACAGCCTGAGCGAAGCGCTGGTGACCCTGCGCGAAAACGCCAGCAAGAAGTTTGACGAAACCGTCGAAGTCGCGCTGAACCTGGGCGTCGATCCGCGTCACGCAGACCAGATGGTCCGCGGCATGGTCTCGCTGCCTGCCGGTACCGGCAAGGAAATGAAGGTCGCCGTGTTCGCCAAGGACGCCAAGGCCGCCGAAGCTCTCGAAGCCGGTGCGGACAAGGTTGGCGCCGAAGACCTGATGGAAGACATGCAGGCCGGCAACCTCGATTACGACCGCGTCATCGCCACCCCCGACATGATGGGCGTGGTTGGCCGTCTCGGTAAGGTGCTGGGCCCCAAGGGCCTGATGCCGAACCCGAAGCTGGGCACCGTGACGATGGACGTGGCCAATGCGGTGAAGGTCGCCAAGGCCGGCCAGGTCGAGTTCCGCGTCGAAAAGCAGGGCATCATCCACTCGGGCATCGGCAAGCTCTCCTTCACGGACGAGCAGCTGAAGTCCAACTTCGATGCTTTCGTCGATGCGATCCTCAAGGCCAAGCCCTCGGGTTCGAAGGGCAAGTATGTCCGCAAGATCTCGGTGACCTCGACCATGGGCCCCGGCCTGAAGATCGACACGACCGAGATTGCCGGCGCGTAATTTTCTCTCGCGGCTATCCGGCCTTTTCAGGCCGGGTGCCTCCGAGGGGGCGGCCTGAGGGCCGACGCGCATTCGCGCTTGCGAACCTTTCAGGTTCGGACCGTGATGCGGCAAAGCGAAATCACCAAGGGGCCGGGGGAGCAATCCTCCGGCCTTTTTGTTTTGCCCGTCGCCTGCCCGCCATTAATCTCGGGGCATGAGCGACAAGAGCCC
The DNA here is from genome assembly GCF_020539485.1 of Fulverythrobacter ferritrahens. Lineage (GTDB taxonomy): Bacteria > Pseudomonadota > Alphaproteobacteria > Sphingomonadales > Sphingomonadaceae > Andeanibacterium > Andeanibacterium ferritrahens. The sequence goes on along the minus strand of NZ_JACDXU010000005.1, from coordinate 12,541 downwards.
ATCCGAACTGATCGACGAGCGTCTTGCCAGTCTGTCCGATTGGCGGGGGCAGACACTCGCCCGCCTGCGCTCGCTGATCCATGAGGCCCTGCCGGAGGTGGTGGAGGCAGTGAAGTGGCGCAAGCCCTCGAACCCGCTGGGCGTGCCTGTGTGGGAGGATGAAGGCATCCTCTGCACCGGGGAGACCTACAGGGACAAGGTGAAGCTGACTTTCGCGCAGGGGGCTGCGCTGGAAGATCCGGCGGGCCTGTTCAACGCCAGCCTGGATGGCAATGCCCGCCGCGCCATCGATCTGCGCGAAGGGGAGGCGGTCGATCCGGAAGCCTTCAAGGCGCTGGTGCGCGCGGCGGCCCGGCACAATCGCGCCAGGACAAGACGCTGAACAATAGAGTGGCGCAAACGAAACGGGCCTAAAAAGACGGGGCGGCGCTTGCGCACCGCCCCGTTCCTTTATCGATCGCGAGAGGATTGCGATCAGAAGTTGCGCTTGATGCTGAACATGATCTCGCGCGGGCGGCCGGGCAGGCCATAGGCATTGCCGGACTGGCTCACGCGGTCATATTTGTTGGCATAGTAGAACTTGTCGGTGAGATTGGTGGCCGCCAGGGCCACTTCCCAATCCTTGTCCTCGGTCTTGAAGGTCACGCGGGCATTGAGCAGGCCGCGCGATTCCACCCGGCCCAGCAGGAAGCCCGGAATGCCGTTGGGGATGTTGCTTTCCATCTCCGACTGCCAGGTCCAGTCCACGCGCGGCGTGAGCGAACCCAGGCCGGCCAGCTGCAGTTCGTATTGTCCGCCAATGGCATATTTCCATTCGGGCACGAAGGGCGCCTTGGTAACGCCCGGAACGATGCTGGAGCCATCGATGCCGGTCACGAAATCGAACTTCGTATAGCTGACCGAACCGTCGATCGAGAGGCCTTCGACCGGCTGAGCGTCGAATTCCACTTCGAAACCGTCGATCTTCGCATCGCCCACATTGCGCGTGGCCGAGCAGAAGGTGAAGCCCGGAGGGCTGAGATCGGGGCACGAGCTGACCAGACCCTGATAGTCATTATAGTCGGTGTGGTAATAGGCCATGTTGAGCCGCAGCCTGCGGTCGAACAGCATGGTCTTGAGACCTGCCTCATAGGAGGTGGCCTTTTCCTGGGCATAGGGAACGGCTTGCGCTTCCAGATAGGGACGCGGGTTGATGCCGCCGCCCTTGAAGCCGGTGGCGACCTGTCCGTAGAAGCGGATGTCGGGCAGCACTTCGTAGTCCAGCGCCACGCGCCAGTCGATATTGTCGCCCGAGAAGGACTTGGTCAGCCCATCGAGCGAGGCCACGCGCGGATCGGTGGGCAGGCTCGGATTGGGGTTGCTGCGGCTGAAGGTATAGGTCTTGTTCTCGTCCGTATAGCGCACGCCAGCGGTCAGGTTCAGCTGATCGGTGATGTGCATCACGCCGTGGATGAAGGCCGACTTGGAAGTCTGCTTGAACGGATCGTTCGAAACGAAGTCCAGCCCGGCAGCGCCCACATTCACGCGGCCGCCGATGCGGCTGTCGCCCTTGTAGTAATAGCCGCCCACCGTCATGTCGAACATCTCGCCCAGAGTGGCCGAAAGGCGCAGTTCCTGAGTGAACTGGTCATGGTCGAAGATGGTGGTGTTGTTGGAGACGTTCTCGGGCGAGTTGTCGCCATCCCACGAGCTTTTGCCGTCCGCATGGCGGAAGGCTGTGATCGAGGTCAGGGTGACATTGTCGCTCAGGCCGATTTCGAGATTGTTCGAGAAGCCCCACGAATTGACGTAGCTGATCGCCGGGTTGGTGTATTGGTCCGCCAGGCCCGGATAGCCGGTATAGGTAGCGTAGTTGGTGTATTCTTCCGGCCCGGTGACGTAATCATTGCCGTTGATGGGCGGCAGGAAGATCGCCTTGCCCGGCGAGGCTTCCGAACGGTCCCGCGTGACGTCGGCGATGAAATTGTTCTCGATCCGGTCGTTCACGATCCAGCGCAGGGCGCCGCGCGCGGCAAGCACGTTCTGTCCGCCTTCGGTGCCGACCACGCAATCCTCGGCAGGCGATGCCTGCACGCCGCCAGGGGCAGCTTTGCCGGTAACGCATTCATAGTCGAGGCGCTTGAGATAGCCGTCGACATATTTGCCCACGCCGGTGAGGCGCAGATAGAGCTTGTCAGGCACGATGGTGGCATTGGTTGCGGCCTTCAGACCCAGGCGCCCGAAGGAGCCGACGGTCGCTTCGACATAGGCGTCGGGATCGTCGTTCGGTTTGCGGCTGAACAGCTTGATCGAGCCGCCGATCGAGTTCTTGCCCGAAAGCGTGCCCTGCGGGCCGCGCAGGATTTCGACGCGGTCAAGATCGACCAGGTCGAAGGCGCTGGCGAAGGAAATGCCGTAATAGACATCGTCGATATAGATGCCGACGCCGGGTTCGTTGGGGAACTGGAAGTCGCTCTGGCCGATACCGCGAATATTCGCGGCCGCGGTCTGCGCGCCGCCGCCCTGGCCGCCGGCGGTGAAGCTGACGCTGGGCGCGCGCTGGGCAACGTCCTGCACATTGGTCTGGCTGCGCGCTTCCATCAGAGTGGAATCGACCGCGGTGATCGCCAGCGGGGTTTCCTGGATGTTCTGGCTCTTGAACTGGGCAGTCACCACGATTTCGTGGACGCCGCCCTGCTGGCTGCTGCCTTCGTCCTGGGCAAAGGCAGTGCCGCCAGTGAAGAGAGACACGGCGATCGCAAGATTTGCAGCACCGGCGCGGAATGCGCGCGGCGAAAGGCCGTAAGGCATCAACATTCTCCCTATATCCTCGACCGATTAACGTAACGGTCGTTAAGTTAACGCCAGTTACGATGATGCGCGGACAAGTTGCAAGGGGGCTTCGGCGAGCATCGGAAAGATGGCCGAAAAGTGATGCTACGGTGCCACAATGGGCATTCAGGCTGAGCCAAATGGGGCTAACGCGCCTGCCGCATCTCAGTGCAGATTAGCCTCGCCATAGCATTCGACGACGAGGCTGATCGGCCGCCCGTCCGGCAGGCGCAGCAATGCCCGGTGAGACAGGACGGTGCCGCGCGGGCATTCCGGGAAAGCGCCGCGCCGGGTTGCCAGCCTCTCACGCGCGAAACCCAGCGGGGCGACCACCTTGCCGAAAGGCGTATCGCTGTTTTCCAGCATGCTGTTCATTGCCGCCGTCAATCGGGCGGGAACATACCAATTATGGGCATCCGACATTGCCCGCCCGCCGCAGGACAAGCGGACATGGCGATAGCCGAGCGGTTCCTGCGCCGTGACGCCCAGCAAGGCTCGTATCTCTTCGCTGGCGTCCAGCGGCTCGCCGGCCAGCGGCGTCGCAATCACCTTTGCGGGGTCGGCAAATCCGCGCGCGCCGCACCATCCTTCCAGGGCTGCTGTGGCACTGTCCCGTGCGGCAAGGGCAGCTTCGAACTGGCCGAGCCGGGCCGATTGCGGCCCGGTGCAGGCCGCAAGCACCATGCAGAATGCCAGCGCGGTGAGGGGCCGTGCCCTCACGCTATATCGCCTTCCTCCAGCGGCCAGTTGGAACGCATGCCATAGGGGCAGGCGGTCATCACTGCCTCGATCCGGGTGAACAGCCCCTTCTCGATCCGGAAGCCTTCACCGATTTCCCAGCTGAAGGGGCGGGTAAGGCCGGTGGTCACCTTGCGGCCATTCGCCAGTTCATATTCGCGCACCGTTCCCGAATGATCGAAGAAGGCGAAGGAGAACACGGTCCCGCGCTCCTCGTCGATTATCGGGAAGCGCCGGTCGCGGATGCGGTCGACGAAGCGGAAGAAGCCGGTTTCCAGCTGGGCACGGGCGCCCATTGCGCGGAAATCGGGCTGATAGGGCGTGTCCTTGTCGGCAGGTGCTTCCTGCGCGGGGGCGAGGCCGGGGACATCGGTTGTGCGGAAACCGTTTTCGATGCGGATGCAGCCATCGGCGAAGGGATATTCGCCCTTGCCGTCGTTCTTCTCGATCCCGCTGAAATACATATTGGCCACGCGGCGCAGTTCCGCGCGCGAAAGCCGCTCGGCCTCGGGGATCGGGGCGAACCATTCGGGCGCAGGGCCGCCTGACAGGTCGAGCTGGTTCGGGCCGTCCGCGAAAGGGGCCTGTCCGGTGACGGCGTCGGGCCGGGCCGCGATGGCCTCCACTTCCGAAATGCCCCCGGCGCCGAGCTTCACCCGCAGCACAAGGATCGAGCGCACCGCGCCTTCGGCAATGGTAGTGATGGTCGCGCCCTGTCCGCCGACCGGATCGAGGAAATCGTGACGATAGGCGCCCAGTGTATCGAGCGTGCGCCACAGGCCATCGCCCAGGGCCAGTTCCTGCCCGTTCTCGGTATAACGGGCCCCGGCCGCCAGCCCGGCATTTGCCGGATCATGCGTGGCCATGGCTTCGAGCACGCGGGTGATCGCACCCGCCAGTTCGTCGCGAGTCATGATGTTCGTCTCTCCCACTTCCGCCGGATCTAGATGCCGCCCGGCGTGAAATCCTTGCCCAGTTCGCCCAGCCCTTCGCACAGAGTATCGACCGCGCTGCGCAGCGTTTCGGGATCGGTCGAACGGATCACGAAATTGGCGCCGGTCTTGCCCTCGCGGAAGAAGGGATAGCTGCCGATCTGGCTCCCTTCATGGGTCGCTTCCACTTCCCGCAGCAAGGTTGCGACTTCGCTTTCAGCTATCCAGCAACCGATCGTTTCGGTGAGCAGCACGGCGCCGCCTTCCAATGTCCCGGTCAGCCCGTCGAGCATCTGCGCGCAGATCGTGGGGACGCCTGCCATGACGAAGATATTCTCCACGTGAATGCCCGGCGCGCCGGACATGCGATTGGGGATCAGATCCGCCCCTTCGGGCACGCGCGCCATGCGCAGGCGCCCTTCATTGATGCCGCCGCGGGTGACGTAATAGTCTTCCAGAATCCGGCGCGCTTCGGGATGGACCACTACCGGTACGCCCAGCGCCGCGGCGATGGCATCCACGGTAATGTCATCATGCGTGGGGCCGATCCCGCCAGTCGTAAAGAGATAATCGTGCCGCACGCGCAAGGCATTCACTGCCTCCACGATGGCTTCCAGCACATCGGGCACCACGCGCACTTCCATGAGACGAATGCCCTGCACCTGCAGCCAGCCGGCCACCTGCGCGATGTTCTTGTCCTGCGTGCGGCCGGACAGAATCTCGTCGCCGATCACGATCAGCGCCGCCGTCCAGATTCGTTCACCTTTACCCATGGGCAGGGTGGTTAGGACAAATTACCTCGCCCCGCTACTCCGCAGCTTGCGCTATCGCTTCCTTTGTCTTTTCAAAGGCAAGGACGCCATCGTCCACCGGGCGCTCGCGGAAATCCTTCGCATCGGCAAGGTAATCCATGTTGAGCCGCCATGGCAGGGCCGCCGCGCTTTTGGGCATCATGGGCCGCGCGCGCTGGATATAGCCGGAGGAATAGTTGAACACGTCATCCTCCACCAGCACGCTCTCGTCAGGCAGGGAGGGATAGACGAGGTCCGCGCCCAAGGCTTCCATCCGGTTCAGCACGCCGCAGATATATTGGGCGGTATTGTCCGCCCGCAGGGTCCACGATGCGTTGAGATAGCCGAACACCACCGCAAAATTGGGCAGGTTGGAGAACATGCAGCCGCGATAGAACCAGCGCTGCGTCCAGTCGACCGGCGCGCCGTCCACACTTATCGCGATCTTGCCGCCCATGGTCAGGGCAAGGCCGGTTGCAGTGACGATGATGTCCGCATCCAGATGCGCGCCGCTTTCCAGCCGGATGCCGGCGGCGTCGAAGCACTCGATCCGGTCGGTCACGATGGAGGCTTTGCCGGATTTCACAGCCTCGAACAGATCTCCATCAGGCACCAGGCACAGGCGTTGTTCCCACGGATTATAGGGCGGCAGGAAATCCCGGGCATTCCAGGCATCGCCCAGTGCAGCCCGCGCCTTCTTCGTCAGGAAGCCCGCTATCTTCTCGGGCTTGGCGCGAGCCCGTTTGAAGATGAAGTTGTGCATCCGGATATTCTTGAAGCGTGTAATCCGATAGGCGAGCTTCTCCGGCAGGATCTTGCGCAGGAAATTGGCGATTGCATCCTTCTGCGGCCGTGCGCCCATCCAGGTGGGCGTACGCTGCAGCATGGTGACGTGGCCGGCATCGCGCGCCATCGCGGGCACGATCGTCACCGCCGTGGCGCCCGATCCGACCACCACCACCTGCTTGCCGCGATAGTCCAGTCCTTCCGGCCAGAATTGCGGATGGACGATGGTGCCCCGGAACTCCTCCTTGCCGGGGAAGCCGGGATCGTAGGGATCGTCGTAATCGTAATAGCCGGAACCGAGATAGAGGAACGAGGCGGTGCAATGGCTGCGCAGGCCGGTGCTATCTTCCAGCTCGACGTGCCATAATCCCTCGTCCTTGCGGAAATCGGCGCGCAGCACTTTCTGCCCGAAGCGGATGTTCGGACGGATGGCATATTTGTCGACGACGCGGTTGAGATAATCGAGGATGTTCGGCCCGTCGGCGATGGATTGCTCGTGAATCCAGGGCTCGAAACGAAAGCCGAAGCTGTGCATGTCACTGTCGGACCGGATGCCGGGATAACGGAACAGATCCCAGGTGCCGCCCAGATTGTCGCGCCGCTCCACCATCGCATAGTGGCGGCCGGGACACAGCATCTTCATATGCGCTGCCATCGAAATGCCGGAAATACCGGCGCCGACGATCAGGACATCAAAATCGCCCGTCATCGATCTCTCTCCCTTTGCTTACATTTGTGTAAGCCGTTTCCCCGCTTTCGCCAATGGGCCCGCCTGCTCCAGCCGGCGGGCCGTCCGGCGGCGATTGCCAGCCCTGCGCGCCTCTGTCAGATGGTGCTGCATGACCATTGTTGCGGCAAGGCGTTATCTGGCGGGGAAGGTCACCGATCCCGCACTCGATCTGCAGCGGTGTAGCCTGCCTGCCGTGGAGGGGGAGTTCGACTGGATAGGCGTGGCCGACCCTACTCCTGCGGAGCTGGCGCTGCTGCAGGATCGCTATGGCCTGCACCCTCTGGCAATCGAGGATGCACTGACGCGCGGCGCCCCTGCCAAGGCCGAAGCCTTCGGATCGATGCTGTTCGTCATGGCATGCACCGCCGCCCTGCAGGACGAGGAGGGCATCGCCTATGGGCAGACCGCGATCTTCCTTGACCGGAATTTCATCATCACCGTGCGCCAGGGCAGCGCGCGGGCGCATACCGCGCTGCGCCAGCAACTGGAGGCCAATCCCCAGCGCCTGGCCCAAGGGCCGGATGTGGTGCTGCATGGGCTGCTCGATTATCTGGCGGACGGCTATGTCCCCCTGCTCGATAAGCTCGACCTCGCGGTGGAGGAGATGGAGGAAGGCGCCGTGGCCGGGTTTCCCGATCAGGCCCGCATCCGCCGCATCTTCCGCCTGCGCCGCCGGCTGCGGCGTTTTGAGAGCAATGTGGGGCATATGGAGGAAGTGGCCGGCAAGCTCGCCTCCGCCAGCCTCCCGGCGATCGACAAGAAGGCTCGCCCCTATTTCAGCGACATCCACGATCATGTCCGCCACAGCCTCGGCCGTGCGCGGGCGCTGAACGATACGCTGGGCAGCATTGTCGAAGTGGCCAGCCTGCTCGAACAGAACCGACAGGGCGCCATCACCCGGCAGCTGGCAGCATGGGCGGCCATTCTCGGCGTGCCCACGGCCGTGGCCGGGGTCTATGGCATGAACTTCGACTTCATGCCCGAATTGCACTGGCGCCATGGCTATTTCATCATCACCGGGCTGATGCTGACAATATGCCTGGGCCTGTATGTGCGGTTCCGGCGGATCGGCTGGCTCTGAAAAAGAAAGGGCCCGTTTCCGGGCCCCTTCCAATTGCGTTCCGCAAAGCGATCAGTCTTCCGACTGGCTGAAGATCATCGAACGATCCGGCAGATCGTCCCAGTCGATCTGGAAGCCGTCGCTGCTCTTGCCGGAAAGCTGTTCCTTCGCGGCCTGAACCGTATTGGCCAGCAGGCAGGAAATGGTCATCGGGCCGACGCCGCCGGGCACCGGAGTAACGGCGCGGGCATGCTGTACTTCCTCGAAGGCAACGTCGCCCACCAGCTTGGTCTTGCCGTCTTCGCCCTTGATACGCGTGATGCCCACATCGATGATGACCGCGCCTTCCTTCACCCAGTCACCCTTGACCAGGCGCGGGGCACCGGCTGCGGCGATGATGATGTCGGCCTTGCAGCACAGGCCCGGCAGATCCTTGGTTTCGATATGTGTGACGGTAACGGTCGCCTCACGCTCGAGCAGCAGCATGGCGATCGGCTTGCCCACGATGTTGGACTTGCCGATGACCACCACGTCGAGGCCGGTCAGATCGTCGAACACGGTGTCGAGCAGCTTGGTCACGCCCAGCGGAGTGCAGGGCACGATACCGCCGGTGCCGGTGGACAGGCGGCCCACATTCACCGGATGGAAGCCGTCGACATCCTTGGAAGGAGCAATCGCGCGCAGCACCACACCGGTGTCGATATGCTTGGGCAGCGGCACCTGCACCAGGATACCATGCACCGAAGGATCGGCATTGAGGCGGGCGATCAAGGTCAGCAGGCTGTCCTGCGTCGTTTCTTCCGGCAGCCGGTGCTCGACGGAGAGAATGCCTGTACTTTCGCAGCCCTTGATCTTGCGGCCGACATAGACCTCACTCGCCGGATCGTTCCCCACCAGAACCACGGCGAGGCCGGGGCGGGGAAGCCCCGCCTCGACCATCGCGCGCACTTCGGCTGCGGTTTCCTCGTCAAGTTTCCGCGCTACCGCGCGTCCGTCGATAATGTCAGCCATGCGTTGATATTGCCTCAGTGTTTGGCGGCGTAATTATTGATCCATTCCGCCGACGCAGTGAGCGCGCCGAAGGGATAGAGGTGAAGGCGAACGCGTCCGGCTTCCTCGGTCAGGCCCTTGTCGAGCGAGTTGACCAGCTTGTCCGGACCGGCGCTGCCGATGAGGTTGGTCAGCGAGATGCCGTACTTCTTCATGACAGAAGCCGAAGCGCCCACGCCGCAGCGCTTGGCGAAGCCCAGCAGGCGCTTGATGCCGGCAGGGCCGGGGACGCCGAGGCGCACCGGAACGTCGATGCCGCGGCCGCGCATTTCCTTGACCCATTCGATGATCGCATCATCGTCGAACGCGAACTGCGTCACGACCAGCGGGGTCATGCCGCGCGCACGGATCGCCGCGATCTTCTTTTCCATCCACACCCACAGGTCGGGCTTGGAGACGTTGGGGTGGCCTTCGGGATGGCCGCCAATGCCGACGATCTCGATGCCATACTTTTCAAGCAGGCCGGTCTCGATGATCTGCAGCGAGTCCGAATAGGGGCCTTCCGGCTCCGGCGGGTCGCCCGCGATGATGAAGACGCGCTTCACGGCAGCCTGGCTGGTGATGTCCGACAGATACTGTTCAAGCTCGGCTTCCGAAGTGAAGCGACGGGCCGACAGGTGGACGATCGGTTCGAAGCCGAGGTCGCGCACCAGCTTGGCGCATTCCACGCGCTGGCTCATTTCCTCACCGGGAAGGAAGGTCACGGCGATCTGGGTGCCGGGGCGGATCAGCGGCGCGGCTTCCTTGAGACCTTCGATCTCCTTCGCCGTCATTTCGAGCGAATAGCCATCGACCATATTGGCGCGCGGCTTTTCCCAGTCGGGATGGATGGCGGCGTAGGACATGAGTGTGCTCCCAAATGTTCCAGGCGGCTGCTGGAGGCGGATTCGCCTTGATGGTTGGATTTTGCGCCCCTTTTTCACGCAAGGGCCGCCATTGCAAGAATGTCTCTAGCAAAGGGTCATTTATTCGTATAGGTGAAATGTTCACGTTGACGAAGAAAGTTGCACCAGCGACTTCCAGGGAGACCGGATGCTGATCCTGCTGCCAGGCCTGATTTGCGATGCCAGCCTTTATGCCGCGCAAACGGCCGCCTTTCCGCAAGCAAAGGCGATCGATGGCTATGGCACGGCGGATTCGCTGCAGGAAATGGCGCGCATCGCATTGAGCCAGTGCCCGGAGCGATTTGACCTGTTCGGCCACTCCATGGGTGGACGTGTGGCGCTGGAAGTGTTCAGACTGGCGCCGGAACGCGTGCGGCGACTCGCCCTGGTCAGCACCGGCATGCATCCTGTCCAGCCCGGCGAGCGAGAGAAGCGCGAGGCGCTGATCGCGATTGGGCGGGAAAAGGGTGCAGAAGCTCTGGTCGATACCTGGTTGCCGCCAATGGTGGCGCCCGCGCGCCATGGTGAAGAGGAGCTGATGGCCCCCATGCGCGACATGTGCATCCGCGCCGGTACGCAGGTGTTCGAAGCGCAGATCGCTGCCTTGCTGGGGCGTCCCGAAGTGGAAAGCCTGCTTCCCACGATCACATGCCCCACGCTGGTGATGACCGGCGCGGAGGATAGCTGGAGCGGCCCCGCGCAGCATGAAAAGATTGCTGCCGCCATTCCGAATTCCGAACTCGTCATCGTCCCCGGTGCCGGCCACATGATCATGGCCGAGGCGCCCGAAGCGGTGAACGCAGCGATTGCCGACTGGCTTGCCCGGCCGGCGGACGACTAACCCATCCGTTCAACCCGTAGCTTCAACCAAGCCCTTTTTCCTTAGGAGAGGTATGAAATGAGTGAGCAAACCCTTCAGCAGAAGCTGGATTCGGTCGACAACGTCGTCGACTTCCTGCGCAACCAGCAGGTCGGTCCGAACGTCTATCCGGGCGTTCCGGCTGAATATTCCAACTGGCGCAACGAACAGCGCGCCTGGTCGGAAAGCGCCGTTCTGTTCAACCAGTCGTACCACATGGTCGAACTCTATGTGACCGGCCCCGACGCCTTCGCGATGCTGAACTACCTCGGCATCAACAGCTTCAAGAACTTCACCGTGAACAAGGCCAAGCAGTGGGTTCCCGTGACCCCCGACGGCTATGTGATCGGCGACGTGATCCTGTTCTATCTGGACGAGGAAACCTTCAGCCTGGTCGGCCGCGCTCCGGCGATCGAATGGGCCGAATATCACGCCTCGACCGGCAAGTGGAACGTGAAGGTGGAACGCGACGAGCGTACCGCCCTGCGTACCGACGGCAAGCGCAAGAACTATCGTTTCCAGCTTCAGGGCCCGAACGCCATGAAGGTGCTGGAAAAGGCGATGGGTCAGACCCCGCCGGACATCAAGTTCTTCAACATGGCCCACATCGACATCGCCGGTAAGGACGTGATCGCGCTCCGCCACGGCATGGCCGGTCAGCCGGGTTACGAACTGTTCGGCCCCTGGGACGACTACGCCACCGTGCATGGCGCGCTGGTGGAAGCCGGCAAGGAATTCGGTCTGACCCTGGTCGGCGGCCGCGCCTATTCGTCGAACACCCTGGAATCGGGCTGGCTGCCTTCGCCGCTGCCCGCCACCTTCACCGGTGACGACGAAATCTCGAAGGGCTTCCGCGAGTGGGCTTCGGCGAACTCCTATGCTGGCAAGTGCTCCATCGGCGGTTCCTACGTGCCGGAAAGCATCGAAGGCTACTACCTGACCCCCTGGGATATCGGTTACGGCATCATCGTGAAGTTCGACCATGACTTCATCGGCCGCGAAGCCCTGGAGAAGATGGCTGACCAGAAGCACAAGCAGAAGGTCACGCTGGCTCTCGATCCGGAAGACGTGAACCGCGTCATGAGCTCGATGTTCGCCAAGGGCGACCGTGCGAAGTACTTCGAATTCCCGAGCGCCGTGTATGCAATGCACCCGTTCGACGAAGTGAAGTGCGACGGCAAGGTGATCGGCGTTTCGACCTGGATCGGCTATTCGTCGAACGAAGGCGCGATGCTGTCGATCGGCATGATCGATCCGGACTTCGCCGAATTCGGCAAGGAAGTGACGCTGGTTTGGGGCGAACCCAATGGCGGCACCACCAAGCCGACCGTCGAGCCGCACGTGCAGACCGAAATTAAGGCGATCGTTTCGCCGGTGCCCTATTCGGCCGTGGCGCGTAACGCCTATGCCGACAGCTGGCGCCAGACCGGCAAGGGCGCGAACGCCTGATCCGGCTGACAGTTTCTGTCAAAACGAAGGGGCGGTCGCGCAAGCGGCCGCCCTTTTCGTTTGGCGATCGGCCTCGTGGGCAGATGCAGCGCCTTGAAAACAAATATCCCCCGCAGACACAAACCTTATTGATTTCATCAACTGCTTTCTGGCAAGCCCATGCGGGAAGCGGCCGAAGACAGGCCGCGCCAGACAGCTGGGAGAAGATGAATGGTGAAAGGCGCCTCACCACGCCTTGGGAGAATTGCGGCTACCGTCATGGCGGGAACGGTCGCTCTGGGCGTATGGGCAGGGCCCGCAGCCGCCCAATCCAACCGCTCTGCGCCGATATCGGAGGAGCGGTTTCAGCAGATGATCCCGAAGCATCCGGGCTATCTGGGTGCTTTGGCGCCGGAGAATCTGAAGAAGGAGCGGCCTGCCCCTCCCTTCGATCTGACGGGAACGTGGTTCG
>NZ_JACDXU010000004.1 GCF_020539485.1 Fulverythrobacter ferritrahens | reverse complement strand
CCAGATGCCCTTCGGCGGCATGAAGTCCTCCGGCTATGGCCGCTTCGGCGGAAAGGCCGGCATCGACGCCTTCACCGAACTGCGCTGGATCACCATCGAAACTCAGCCGGGGCACTACCCCATTTGATAGAAGAAATCGGGCGCCGCTATTCCGGCGGCGCCCGGTCTTCCACTCCCTCCATCTCAAGCGTATTGCGGATCAGCAGGTCGAGATAGCCCTGCAATCTGCCGCGCTGGGCCGGTTTCAGCCAGCCTGCGAATATGACATTCCGGCGCAGGGCATCGTCGCGCATCACGCCGTAAACACGCTGGCCTTCTTCGGTCAGTTCGATCTTCACCTGCCCGCTGGTGGCATCCTTGACCCGGTTCACCAGCCCGGCGGATGCGAGCGAATCCAGCGTCCGGCTGACCTGCGCCTTGTCGGCATCCACATGCTCCACCAGCCCCATGAACGAGATCGACGGACGGCTGGCAGCGTTCACCAGCACTCGCCATTCGAAATTGGACACGCCCGTCTGACGCTTGAAAGAGGCGGTGGCGCTGCGGGTGATGATATTGGCGATATTGATGATGGCCGCCTGCACGCGGTTGGGCGTGTCCGTAAGAGTCCCCGGGCCTTCCTCACCCGGCTCCTCCGATTTGGCCAATGCCATTTCGTCGGCCAGGATCTGGGCCGCCCGGCTCTGCAATTTGATCATCAGCCCGGCGAGTTCAAATATCTCGACCGGGGACAGGCCCCGCAGCAGTTCCTCCTCGCGCCGCTTGGCCACTGCATCGAGTTCCTGCCCCAGCACCACCCCTTTCGGCGTAAGCGTATAGGGATCGCGCTGGCGTTCCCGCTGGGCCAGCCCATCCTTGCGCAGCGACGCCAGAGCCCGGCTGACCTGGGCGACATCGTTGCCCAGCATGGAGGCGAGTTCCGACACGCGGGCTTCTTCCATGCGATAGAGCGTGAAAACGACGCGCTGCTCCATCCGGTTTTCAGGCTGTAAACCGCTGAAGGCCGCGCGCGCGCTTTTTACCAGAATCCGCCTCAGCAGCAGAAAATGCGCCGAAATCAGTTCCTGCTGAACGCCTGCCAGCGGCGCATTGATGCCGTTCCGCTCTTCCGCCACGCGTATCGTCCCGTATCTGTGCGCTGCTTATGCAGTCTGTTGCAATCAACCCCCGCTGATCGGTCCTTCCCTATGTCCAATATGGGGCCTTGGCAAATCGCGAAAAAACGCCGGCGGCTCCCCCCTTGGAAACCGCCGGCGCCGCGATGACCCCTGCGAGGGACACCAGGATCAGAAGCGCGCGCGTGCGCCGATCGTGTAGTAGCGGCCAATCGTATCGAAATAGACCGGATTGGTGGGATACTGGAATTCCGGCACGATCGGCGGTTCCTTGTTGAGCAAATTGTTGATGCGGAAGAACAATTCAAAGCCCTTCTCGTCATCCTCGCCCCAACGCGGCCCCACCTTCGCCGTGCCCGACAGGTTCAGGTAAAACCGGCTCGGCACGCTGTTATCGGTAATGGAATTGGGCAGCTTGGGATCATAGCCCTCGTCGCTGGGATCCTTGTAGAGCGCATCCAGCACGCCCTTGTCGATATAGCGGCCCTGCAAGGTCAGGGTGAAACGCGGATTGACGAAGGTGATGAAGGCGCTGGCCGTCCATTTCGGGGCGCTGATCGACGCCGCGCTGCCGGTCTGGCCAGCGCGGTTGATCTCCTGCCCGTAAGCCACGGTCGTCAGTTCATCCGTATAGGTCGCAAGGCCGCGCAACATCAGCTGGTTCTGCGCGCCCATGTCGATCCGGTAATCCGCCTCGAAGTCCAGGCCGCTGGTGCGCAGTTCTTCCAGATTGACCGAGACGTTGCGAACCGAGGTAATGTCCTGCCCGCTCGCGATGCTGCCATCGTTGATGAGGGCACAGGCTTCCTCGCGGCCCTTGAAACATTCATTGACGATGTTCTGCGCGCCGCCCGGAGGCGTGCCGATATAATCCTGCACCTTGATGTTGAAGTAATCGACCGAGAAGCGCAGCCCGTCCAGCGCGCCCTTGGGCTGCAGGATCATGCCGGCACCCCAGGTATCGGCTGTTTCAGGCTTGAGGAAGGGGCTGCCGCCGCTCAGCAGGCTGGGACTGTTCGAGACCGGCTTGTTCTGGTCGTCCAGCTTGAACGGATTGGAAATCGGCGTGAAGGCGCTTGCCGAAGACAGGAACAATTCCGCAAAGTTGGGCGCCCGGATATCGCGCGAGCGGCTGACGCGGAAGCGCAACCAGTCGGTCGGCTCCCAGTTCATGCTCAGCTTCCAGGCCGTGGCATCGAAGGAATTCGATACGTCGGTGCGCAGATAGCTGCCGAAGCCGGTGATGTTGTAATGCGTCTGGCGGATCGCGCCGTTCACGCTCAAGGCTTCCGCCCCCGGCACATCGGACAGGATCGGCACTTCCACTTCGGCATAGCCTTCGATCACTTCGGTCTTGCCGTTGTAATCGGCACCGAAGTTCTGGAAATAGGCGTAGAGGTTCGACAGATCGTCATGCACGACGTCGATCTTGTCGACCCGATATTCCCCGCCGAAGGCCACCGCGACATTGCCACCGGGCGCCTCGAACAATTCGCCGCTGACATTGGCCGCAATCACATGCTGCTCAAGCGCGATGTCCTCCACCAGCGTGCCGTAGATATAGTCCTTGGCTGCGGGATCGTAATTGTTCTCGCCGAACAGATTGACCGGAACGCAGCCCGCCGCCGCCGCGCGCAGGGCCGGATCGGAACTGAGCAATGCGCGGCAGGTCGGCTTGCCGGTCACCGGATCGGTGACGGCATCGGCCGCGAAGTAGAAATAGGCATTGCTCTTGGCAATCGTCGCGGGATTGTTGACCGGATAGACAGCCGCCCCGACCACCAGATTGTCTTCCACCTTCTGCAGGCGATCGGTGCGGCTATATTGATAGTAGCCGTCCCACTTCCAGTTCTCGCTGAAGGAGCCGTTGATACCCGTCGCGATGCGATAGGTATCGGCGCTGGACGTGCTGTAACCGCGCGCAAAATCGTTGAACAGGCGGCTCATGGTGAAGGCCCCCGCAGCGGGGCGGGAGAGGGAATAGGGCGCGGTCGGCTGATCCTTCTGGCTGCCCGCAAGCGTAGCGCGCAAGGCAGCGGGGATGAAAGGATTATCCGCGAAAATCGGCACGCCGGTACTGAAGAACGATGTCTGCAGGAGCTGGCCGTCGACATGGCCATAGGTGCCATCGACAAACACCCGGATATCGTCCGTGAGGTCATAATTCAGCGAAGCGTTGAAAGAATAGCGTTCCACCGGAACCGTGATGTTGGAATCGATATAGGCCGGCACATAATCCCCGCCCTTCTGGAACGTGCCGAAAGCAGGCGAACCGACATGGTAGGCAACCGGATTGCCATTATCGTCGAAAGTGATGCCTCCCGTGCCAAACAGATTGGCAGTCGGGTTCTTGATTACACCGGCATTGTTGAAGCTCAGCCCTGCCCCGTCATTCACGCGGACAAAGTTCGGCATGCCATTGCCGCCTGCATAGCCGTTGTTTGTCACCACCGCGCCGGCAGTACACCAGTCCCGCGTGAAGCAATTGCCGATACCCTTCTGATCGGCATATTCGCCGCCGATCACAAAGTGGCCCCGGTCGCCAATGGCAGTGCCGAAGGCTGCGGCGGCGTGGAAGCGATCACCGTCGCCCTCGTCGGAAATGCCGTAATCGGCCTCCGCCTTGATCCCTTCCAGCGTGGTGTTGAGGATCACGTTGACCACGCCGGTGATGGCGTCCGAACCGTAGGCCGCCGAAGCGCCGCCGGTCACGATTTCCGTGCGGTCCATCAGGATCGACGGAATGAAGTTGAGATCGACCGAGCCTTCGCGCGTGGTGGGGGCGAAGCGGCGGCCGTTCACCAGCGTAAGGTTGCGGGTCACGCCCAGGCCGCGCAGGTTCATGATGCGCGCGCCCACGTTGAAGCTGCCGAAGCCCTGCGTCTGCGGACTGGTGCTGTCACGGAATGACGGAAGTTCCGCAATGGCCTCGGCCACGTTGGTTACGCCGCGCCGTGCGAGGTCATCGCCGCCCAGCGTGGTAACGGGAGAGGGCGCATCGAAGGTCGTGCGCTGCAGGCGCGAGCCGGTCACGATGATCGGGCCGTTGCTGGAGGAACCGCCATCGGCGGCGCTGCTTTCCTCCGCTGCCGCGACCTTGGCCTGAGGGGCTTCGTCGGCCGCGAATGCAGGTGATGCACAAAGCGCCGTTGCTGCCAGCAGGACCGAACGAATTGCAGGATTGCGCGAATTGGCCATGTCTCTCCCCTTCTGATTTTCATCTCCGAAGAGCAGGGGGAAGACCGCCACCATAGCTACCGCCGTGCCTGCCAGACCCCTGACAGCCACGCCAATCTGCAACGAAATGGCTTCGTTGCACCCTCTCCCACCTGCGCCTTCAGGGCGCTTATTGGGACGACACTTGCCTGTTTGATTTCATCAAAGTCAAGAGGCAAAAGAATTTGAAGCTGAAAACTCACCGAGCGCTTGATCCGGAGCGAAGAACAAGCGCATTTTAGCGAAGCTTCCTGCATGGAACGTGCCGGCCTCGCTCGCCGCCTCTCCGTTCATTTGCGCACCTCGCCCAACCGGAAATTGACATTATCAACGGTCATTCCTAATCATCGCGGCAACCAAAAGGCGCATGACGCCATAAAAACGGGAGAGGGTGTCGATGAATTTCAAGGCGATGGCCTTGGCCATGCTCGCATTTCCGGCACTGGCGGGCAGCGCATCTGCTCAGGACGATCCGACTCGCGCCGCACAATTCGCGGCAATGGCCCGCCTTCCCGATTTCGACAGCGTCTGGCGCCCGGAATGGGGCGTGGTGGGCAAG
Organism: Fulverythrobacter ferritrahens; assembly: GCF_020539485.1. Taxonomy (GTDB): domain Bacteria; phylum Pseudomonadota; class Alphaproteobacteria; order Sphingomonadales; family Sphingomonadaceae; genus Andeanibacterium; species Andeanibacterium ferritrahens. Next base: position 70,667 of record NZ_JACDXU010000004.1, on the reverse strand, counting down.
CTGCGGGCGGCCGAGGGCCAGGCGCCGATGACGGCAAAGGCGCGGGCAATCGTGGATGCCTTCAATGCTGCGAAGGAAAAAGGCCAGAACCTGCAGACGGAAGGCGCGAATTGCCTGCCCGTGGGCGTGCCGGGGGTAATGCGCTATCCCTATCCGATCGAGTTCATATATTCGCCCGGCAAGGTGAACATCGTCATCGAAACGCACAGCCAGGTGCGCCGCATCTTCACCGATGGCCGCCCCCTGCCCGAAGATCCGGACCTGCTTTTCAACGGCAGTTCCATCGGCCATTGGGAAGGCGATACGCTGGTAGCCGAGACCATTGGCCTCTCGCCGCTCACCTCGCTGATCGCCGGGCTGCATCCGACGGAAAACACCCGCATTCTTGAGCGGATGAAGCTGGACGGGCCTGACCGGCTGGTCATCGAAACGACGATCACCGATCCCGAATTGTTCACGGCCCCCTACACCACCACCATGTTCTACAAGCGGGAGCGGGACTGGGATATCCGCGAATATATCTGCCAGGAAAACAACCGCGATGCCGCGGATGCCGAAGGCCGCCCGAGCATGGACCTCGGCTTTGACGGGATCGAATGACGGCCCTTTTCCGGCCTGAATTTCACAGGAGCACAGAATGAACCGCTTCATCACCAGTCTGGCAGCTGCGGCCGTGCTGGCACTCGTTCCCACTGCATCCTCCGCCCATCATTCCACGGCGATGTTCGAATGGGGCAAGGAAATCACTCTCAGGAACGCGACCGTGCTGCGCTGGGATTGGACCAATCCACACACCTTCATGTACGTCACCACCAAGGGGGCCGACGGCAAGGAAAAGAAGTGGGCCTTCGAGGGCATGAGCCCCAATCACCTGACCCGCGCGGGGTGGTCCAAACGAACGCTGAAGCCCGGCGATGTCATCGACCTTACCTATTACCCCTTGCGCGACGGACGTAGTGGGGGCTTCAATGTCACGGTCACATTCCCCGGTGGGAAGACGCTGAAGCAACTGACGTTCGACTGACCGAACCTCCCGCCCCGGCGCCTTCGCTCCAATAGAACGGAAGCGCCGGGGCAACCCCGGACGACGGTCCGCAATTGAGAGGTATCATGACCCGCTATTCGCTGGGCGCTATCGTTCTGCATTGGCTGATTGCCTTTGCGCTGGCCTTTGAACTGGCCCTGGGCTTTGCGATGCCGCGCGGTGTTGAAGGCTTTGCGCTGTTCCAGCTGCACAAGTCGGTGGGCATATCGATCCTGGCGCTCACGATACTTCGTCTGGGGTGGAGGCTGGCTCATCCCCGCCCCGCCCCGCTGGAGAGCGGCTGGGCGCACAGGATGGCCCATGCGGTCCATGTCGGCTTTTACCTGTTCATGCTGCTTGCCCCGCTCACCGGCTGGGCTCTGGTATCCACCGCGCCGATAAAGGTGCCGACCCTGTTGTTCGGCACCCTGCCCCTGCCGCATCTACCCCTGGCCGACAGCTTCAACCCTGCGGTTGAAGAGGCGCACGAGCTGCTCGCCTGGTTCGGCATCGCGCTGTTCCTGCTCCATGTGGCGGGCGCAGTGCGGCATGAAATCCTGCTGCGAGATCGCCTGCTGGAGCGCATGGCGCCGGGGGGAAGCCGCCCGCTTGGGGCAGTGCTCGCGCTGGGTGTGATCGCCCTCGGGCTCGGCGCATTCCTTTCCATCGGCGGCGCAAAGCCCGGCGGGGAACCCGACAGCGTGGCGCTTGCCCCTGTCGCACCTTCTCCGGCCGCGCAGGAAGCAGCCGACACCTTGCCGGCGGCGGAGGAAACCAGCCCCGCCGCCACCGAAAGTTCCGCACCCGTCCCCATCTGGGCGATCAGTCCGGGGGGCCGCCTCACCTTCAAGCTGGGCAATGGCGATGCAGGTGTGATCGAGGGCAGCTTCGGCAAATGGCAGGGCGCCATCGCCTTCGATCCCGAAAGGCCGGAAACCGCCGACATCCGCATTACCATTGACCTCGCCAGTGCCAGCGTGGGCGATTCCACGCAGGACGGAATGCTGGCAGGGGATGAATTCTTCGCCGTCAGCCGTTTCAGCAAGGCAGTCTTCACCGCCAAGTCCGCCCGGAAAACCGGAGGCGATCGCTATACCGCCAGCGGCACCCTGCAGCTGAAAGGCACGAGCCGGCCCCAGACGATCAGCTTTCGCCTGACGGGCAGCGGCCTTGCCCGCAAGGTTCAGGGCAGCGCCACTGTTGCGCGTGCAGCTTTCGGTGTCGGTGAAGGCGCCGCAGCGGAAAGCCTTGATCCCAACGTCTCGGTAAACTTCAGTTTCGACGCCAGGGGAACTGTCCCTGCGGAATGATCGGGCACGGAGTTGCCCTCCAGATGCGCGGCTCCGAGACCGCTCCACCCCACGTCGTCCGGGGCTTGACGCGGGACCGCTGTGATCTGGGTGCCCAGCGGCCAGCGATCCCGGCCTGCGCCGGGATGACGAGGGGCGCCGGGATGACGAGTGGGGGGTGACGAAGCAGGCAGACACGCCTCACCCTCCGCTGGCGAATGCGGAGTAACGCCGGGGGAAGAAACCAGTCGGACGGGTCCGGGCCGGTGTTCGGGGCGCCCGCAGGGGAGCCCGGTGACGCGGTTTGATCTGCGAATGGCTGGTGGAGTGCCGCGAAGAACTCACCTGCTCGGCCCTGACCTGCACGAGCGGGGGCAGCGAAGGGCTCGCAAGTGAGCCGCCCCCGGCGTAACCCGCGCAGCCCTTTGCCGTGACATTCGGCGAAAGGACCGGCGCCTGTGCCGGTGAAAGGTGCGGACGCTTCCGTGAAAGGCAGCAGAGGCGTTGCTATCCGCCTCACCTGCCCGGCTCACCCGAAACGCCGGCCCGGAAACGGAGGAACCAGGAACGAAGCGCAAAGCGCCCCCGACCCGCCGCTGGAGCCAGTTGGTAGCTGGCGGATGGCCATATAGCCAATATGGTTATATTTGTCAATAATTATCACCAATACTTCGTCGCGCGCGCTTCCGGAGCCTGCCGAAGGGCGCGTGGAAGCAGCCGAGCGATCACCCGCTCCGTCACTTTCACTATCGGCACCCAAGTTCCGAATAAGTAAAACTGGCCACCTCATCGCCCCCGACTCTCCTGTCTGCGCCGATGATTTCCCCGCGCCCGTGCCCCGGTTGAAGGGTTCAACCCCAATCGGCTCGCCGCACGGCCCACTCGTATTACCCGCACAAACGGGGGGCTGCCGGGGACGTTCATCTGGGAGAAAGGCGCCGATCAACACGCAGAAACGGCATACAGACCAGCACAGGTATCGCACAATTATTTGAAGTGGGGTGAAACAAGTTCTGCCAACCGAACACGCCTTCAGGGGGGCGCAGCCCAAAAAGAAGCCGCGAATACATAGGGCCGGGTGGCATGACTTAGGAGGAGAAACGTAATGAGCGTCCTTTCAAGAAGTTCGAAACTGTCGCTCCTGCTTGCCGCCATGGCCGTTCCGGCTTCGGGCGTGATGGCGCAGCAGGATCCGTCTGCGGGTGACAGCCCGATCAATGTCTATGGCGAGCGTATCCCGGATGCTTCCGAGATGACCGCCGGGCCGGAAATCGCCGGCATCATCTCGGCGCGCAGCGGTGACCGGATTCAGGTCACCACCGCCGATGGCGCCCGCACTGTCGTGGCGATCAGCAACGATACGAAAATCCGTTCCAGCGGCGGTTTCCTCGGGCTTGATCGCAACAAGCTCGCTGCGGATTCGCTGCTGAACGGCTTGCCGGTTTCGATCGAGACATTGCAATGGGATGGCGGCCTGCTGGCCAGCAAGATCGATCTCAAGAGCAAGGATCTGAAGACCGCATCGATGATCTACAACGGCACGGACCAGCGCTTTGCCGAGCAGACCGCCGCCACGGAGGCCCTGCGCGGTCGCATGGGCGACATCGACCAGTATAACGTCAAAGGCACGACGAACGTGAATTTCGACACCGGCAAGGCCGTGCTCTCCGCCCAGGCGAAGAACGATCTGTGCTCCACCGCAGCGGCCGCCGAAGGGATGGACAACGCCCTGCTGCTGGTCGTGGGCTATACGGACTCGACCGGAAGCCAGGAAATCAACCAAGCGCTCAGCGAGAAGCGGGCGGGCAGCGTGGTGAACTACCTCCAGCAGGCTTGCGGCTGGAAGCCCTATCGCATGCTCACCCCCACGGGGATGGCCGAAGCTGACCCGCTGGCCGACAACGAGACGCCGGAAGGCAAGGCGCAGAACCGCCGCGTCGCCGTGAATATTCTGGTCAGCAAGGGCCTGGATGGCCTGTGAGGCAAAGGCAGTGAGGCTAACGGGGTGAGGTGAGCTCACCCCGATAGTCCACCGGACCGGTTCCCGAACCGGCACGGCAAAGGCCCTTCTCTTGCGGGAAGGGCCTTTCCATTTGTCGGGCTGGCTGTTGCCGGAACTTCACATTTCCGCCCGGCTTCCGGAAAATCGGAAGCGGGCGGAAAGAACAGCAATCCGTATCAGACGAAGATGCCCGATTTTCCGGGGGCAATGATGCCATTCGGATCGAGCGCGCGCTTCAGGGTCTGATCCACGTCCCGCTTCACCTTGCCATAAAGATCGGCGGTCTGTTCCATGAAGCCGGTATTGACGCGATAGACCGCATAGCCACGCTTGCCGAACTCGCTCAGCAACTTGGTGAAACATTCATGCGCACGCGCCGTTTCACCCGGATCGCTCCGGTCGAACAGCACATCGACGATGTGGTGCATGTCCCGCATACCGACGATGAACTCGGCCACGTAATCCAGCCCGTATTCGTTGAGGATTTCCTGCGCCAGTTCCATCTGCGCCTTGGTTTCGGAACCCTTGGCCTGCGAAACGGGGGCGAACCACATGGAACCGCCGCCACCGCGCCAGCGATAGAGGCCGAATTCCTGCAGGGTCATGTCGCCCTTCATCAACTGGGCGCGATAGCGGAAGGGTTCCCGATCACCGGTGTCTTCCTCGGTAATCAGCTTGCCCTTGCCGGTCGCTTCCACCGCCTTCTTGACGATGTTCCAATTGACCTCGACCTGTTCCGGCGTGCCATAAAGCGCGGCATAGACGTTCCAGGCGCCCATGCCTTCCTTCTGCTTGATTTCCTCCAGCACTTCCTTCGGCGTAGTGCCGGTGCCGTCATAATATTTGGAACGCGGAATGACTGCGGCCGCTTCCCACATCACATTGGCGATCACGGCAGCATTGGGCACGATATTGTTGAGCTTGAGAGGACGCAGCATCTCCACGATCGTGTCGATATCGCCTTCATCCTCATACTGGATGCAGAACGGCTTGTAGGCTGGCGGCTGCGGCATCAGCCAGATGCCCAGCTTGGTCACCACGCCGTAGTTCGACTGGGTGAAGATACCGTCCAGATAGGGTCCGTAGCCCCATTTGAAGGCCTGCCATGTATTCGATTTCTCGACCCCGCCCATGCCGGTGCGCAACACCTCGCCATTGGCCAGCACCACTTCCATGCCGCATTGCATCATGAAATGCTCACCATAAGGAGTGTAGCCGACGCCTCTGTCGAGCGTGTTGCCCACCGGACCCGCTATGGCCGAGGGTGCGGGGCATGAAAGCCACAGCGGGATGTCGTTTTCCTTCAGGTAGTTCCACAGCTGCTGATAGGTGACGCCCGGCTCCAGCAGGGCAGTGCACAGCACCGGATCGACCTCGATGATCTTGTTCATGTGCTTGAGATCAAGCACGATCTGCCCGCGCGTGCCGGGCGCGGCCGAACCATAGCCGAAATTGCGCCCGGTGGAGATCGGCCAGACCGGCGTCTTGAACTGGTTGCAGATCTTGAGGACGCCCTGCACCTGTTCCACCGAAGTGGCGAGCACTGCCGCACCGGGCATGTGCTTTTCATCGGGGTCCGACATCATCACCTTGGTATAGGGCGCAAGCTGCTCGTCACTGGTCAGGACGTTTTCGGGCCCGAGCAGCGCGCGAAGCTGGCCAAGGGCGGCTTCGAACTGGGCCGGAGAGACGCCTTGCGGCAGGGCATGCTGGGTTTCATCAGTCATTGTCGTGTCTCCGGATCACTGCGCGGCCTGAGTGGCGGGCGCCTTGGATTTCGAAACCATCTCGGCCACGCGATCGAGCGTCTCGTTGTCGATCATGGCCTCGGTGAAGGCAGGCATGGCGCGATTGCCGTGCCGGACGAACAGTTTGATCGCTTCCGGCGGAAGATCGCGCCCGAGGATCACCGGACCCACGCCAGTGGCGTGGCAGGCCATGCAGGTCTGCTGGAAGACCATTTCGGCCTTGTCCTTGGGGATCGATTCCTTGCCGAGATAGGTCAGCTTGCCCTTTCCGGGGGCCTGTGTGGTGTCGGATGTCGATCCGCATGCCGCAAGCGCGACCAGCGCCACCGCGAGCAGGGAGTATTTCGATTTGCGGCTCATGCGAATGTCCTCTCCTGAGAAATGACTCGGGCGGTAATGCCCTTTCCGCCCGACAGGGCCGCGCCACGCCTGACGCTGACGCGAGCCATCTGGGCGGCGATGTCGAGCAAATGATCGTCCGTGGCGTCGAGCCGCAGGACGATATTGGCGGCGCTTCTGGACAGGCTGGCCGCCATGGCCTGAAGCCGCTCTATCCGGGGGCCGTCAAACACTACGGCATTGGCGGGGAGCCCGGCGGCGGGGGCATGTTCGGCGGAAACGAAAAGAGCCGCATCGCCGGTTGCACCTGCCTGCCAGAGCCGGGCAGCCGGCACCGCGCCAGCTGCGGCAATAATGGATGTGGAGGCAATGAAATGCCTGCGCGAAATTGGTCGGGCCAACACTCTTCCTTCTCCCATGCCATACCGCCGCGACACTCCCGGCCGTATGGCTGCAAGTTCGCAAGGTCCGTGCCAATTCATTCCACTGCATAATTATATTTATATTTCAGTATCTTATGGATTAATCGCAATTTCGCTCCGCACCCTGCCCACCGACATTCGTTGAATTTCAGACACTCTTTGCGCATAACAGCCTCGCAACCGCAGAATTTCCAACAGAGCGACTCCATGCTAACCAGGCCCGACATCGTTGAAGCCCCTGCCATGCCCGTGATGGAGGATCTGGCCGCCACGCTCCATTTTTCTCCCGAGACCGGCCATATCTGGCTCGCCGGACGGCGAATGGTGCTGATGCACGAGGATTCCACGGGGCTGCTGCGCCGGGAGGTTGTCGATGCAATCGGCTTTGATCGCGCCCGCGCGGCCTTCACCCGACAAGGCTACAATGTCGGGGCGATGGATGCGGAAATCGCCATGAAAGTGCGGCCTCACACCAGCCTGCATGCCATGTTCTCGGTCGGCCCGCAGATGCATGCGCTGGAAGGCATCGTGCTGGCGGAACAGATCGCCTTCGACGTCAACATCGAGAAAGGCCGCTTCTATTCCGAATATCGCTGGCACCATTCGAGCGAATGCGCGGCCCATCTCAAGCAATTCGGACGGGGCCAGATTCCCGCGGGCTGGAGCCAGATCGGATATGCCAGCGGCTATGCTTCCGAATTCCTCGGCCGCCCGATCGTCTATCGCGAGGTCGAATGTATCGCCATGGGTCACGAGTTCTGCCGGATAGTCGGCCGCCCGCAAGAGGAATGGCCGGATGCAGGACAGGATCTGCTCTATCTCCGCGCGGCTCCGGTGCAGCTGACCGGCGGCGAAAGCGAAGGGCTGGTCGTGACCAGCAGGAGCGGCAGCGGCAGGCCCGACAAGATGCTGGTAGGCGCCTCTGCCGGGTTCAACATGGCCTTTGAAAAGACCCGCAAGGTCGCCGGAACCCAGGCCGCCGTGCTGTTGCTGGGGGAGAGCGGCGTCGGCAAGGAAATGTTCGCGCGCGGCCTCCATTTGCTGAGCCCGAGGAAGGACCAGCCCTTCATCGCGGTCAATTGCGCGGCCATGCCGGAAACGCTGATCGAAGCCGAATTGTTCGGCGTTGAACGCGGCGCGTTCACGGGCGCCACGTCAAGCCGGCAAGGCAAGTTCGAACGCGCCCATGGCGGGACCATCTTTCTCGATGAAATCGGCACGCTTTCCATGGCATCGCAGGCAAAGCTGCTGCGCGTGTTGCAGGAAGGCGAGGTCGAGCCCATCGGCGGCAGCCATTCGCGCCCGGTGGATGCCAGGGTAGTCGCCGCCACCAACATCAATCTGCGCGAGGCCGTCACGCGGGGCGAATTCCGCGCGGACCTGTTCTTCCGCTTGAACGTCTTCCCCATCTCGATCCCACCCTTGCGGGAGCGGAGGGCGGACATTCCGGTGCTGATGGCCCATTTGCTCAAGCAATTCTGTGACCGGCACGGACGAGATGTGCCCGGCTTCAGCGAGGAGGCCGTCTCCGCCATGCTCAGCTATGGCTGGCCCGGCAATGTGCGCGAGCTGGAAAACGTCATCGAACGCGGCGTAATCATGGCTCAGCCGGGTATGCCGCTGGGCGTGCATGACCTTTTCAGCGCGGGCGAGGAACTGGGGGACACGCGCTATCGCCTGACCAGCGCAGGCGCAGTGGAGCGGGCTCCATTGGAGCGTGAGCCTTTCTCCGCCGGCACAGGCGACGATATTGGGCAGGACGCCCTGGATACCGGCCTGTCACTGGATGAGATCGAACATCGCATCCTGACCAGCGCATTGGAGGCGCATGGCGGAAACCGCACGCGCGCGGCAGCCGCGCTCGGCCTCTCCCGCGCTCAATTCAATTACCGCCTCAAGACGTTCGAGGCCCGTCAGGCCACAATCTCGCGCTCGTCAGCGGAAACCCAGGCACGCGCGCGCCGGAAATCGCTGGCCGTCACTCCCGAACGGGCCTTGAAGAACCGTGCGAAATAAGCCGGATCGGAAAATCCCAGCCTTCCGGCGATCTGGCTGATGCTGGCATTCGAATAGGTGAGATAGCGCATGGCCTCCAGCAGCAGGCGGGCCTGAACCATCTCGCCCGGCGCCTTGCCGAAGGCCCTCCGGCAGGCGCGCGTCAGGGTAGGTTCCGTAGTGCCAAGTTCGCCAGCATAGCGGGAAATCGGCCAGTTGGCCGCGAAATTCCGATCGACCAGAGCGCGGAACCGCTGTGTCAGCGCCGCGTGCCGCGTGAGGCCGGGACCAGCGCCACCTCGTTCGAACAGGGCACTTGCCGCAGCAAGAAGCAGGCCGAGCTGCGCAAGCAGCACATTGGACAGCCCGCCCCCGCCGGAAAGCTCCTGTTCCGCCGCAATCTGGGCCATGACCCAGCGCAGCCGGGCGACATCCCTGCCCTCCTGATCCATCCGCGCCATGCCAGCCTGCGCTTTTTCGAACATCGGGCTGGACGCCGCGCCCGGCAGATGCGGATGGTGCAGCAATTCGACCGCGAAAGAGAGCACCCACCCCTCCGCATCCGGTGCGAAATGCAGCGAGTGGATGCACTGGCTGGGCAGCAGGATCAGTGTCTGGGGAAAGAGGTTCAGATCCTGCCCGTCCACATGCAGGATTCCCGACCCGCGATCGAGGAGGATGATCTGGTGGAGAGTCGAGTGACTGTGGGCTGAAATGTCCCAATCGTGCAATCTGGCCCGAGAGGAAATCAGCTCTATATGCAGGAATTCCGGCGCAATTTGCCGATCCTTTTCGCCATAGAGGCTGTATTTTGTGAGGTCCGCACCGCGCTTCATCGTGACGCGTATCGTCCATTAAATGATCGAAAAGTGCAAGTGTTTGCCGGAATCCTGCCTCACGCCTCATGCTCGAAGGAACCTAGAGTGCGCCCAGACAAGGTGAGAGGCACACGAGATGTTCCGATTCGATCCCTATTCGCCCGCAATAGATGCGGACCCCTTCCCCGCCTACAAGACCCTGCGCGACGAATATCCCTGCTTCTGGAGCGAGGAGGCCGGCATGTGGGTCTTCTCGCGCTATCACGACATTCTGGCCGCGCTGACCAACTGGAAAATCTACAGTTCCGCCAAGGGCAATCTGGTGGACGAATTCCCCGGCCGTGCCGGCGCCACGCTGGGCAGCAGCGATCCGCCCCGGCATGACCGGCTGCGCGCCCTGATCCAGAGCGCCATGACCAAGCGCGCGCTGGACCATGTGATCGACCCTGCCCGCGCATCCTGCCGCGCCCATCTGGCCGCCATCCGCGATGCCGACAGCTTCGACTTCGTGAATGATTTCGGATCGAAAGTGACGGTGGACCTCCTGTTCTACCTGTTCGCCTTGCCGAAGGAAAATGCCGAGGAGGTGCGCGACAATGCGGTGCTGATGGTCCAGACCGACCCGGTTACCCGCCAGAAGACCGAGCGCCACCTGGCCGCCTTCCGCTGGATGGCCGATTATGCCGAAAATCTGGTGCAGGAGCGCAAGAAGAACCCCGGCGACGATCTGCTTTCCAACTTCATCACCGCCGAGATCGACGGCGAGAAGCTGCTCGACCGCGAAGTGCAGCTGACCGTCACCACGCTGATCATGGCCGGGATCGAGAGCCTGTCCGGCTTCCTGGGCATGTTCGCGCTCAATCTGGCGGAGTTCGCCGATGCCCGCCGCGCGCTGGTGGCAGACCCCACCCTGATCCCCGACGCGATGGAGGAATCCCTGCGCTTCAACACTTCCGCCCAGAGGTTCAAGCGAACCCTGCAGCAGGATGTGGAAATGCACGGGCAGCAGATGAAGGCGGGCGATGCCGTGATGCTCTGCTATGGCTCTGCCAATCGCGACGAGCGCATGTTCCCCGATCCCGACCTCTATGACATCGCCCGCAGGCCCAAGCGGCATCTGGGCTTCGGCGGCGGCGTCCATGCCTGTCTCGGCTCGATGCTCGCCCGCGTGGCGACCCAGACCGTGTTCGAGGAATTCCTGGCCGCCGTGCCCGATTTCTCCCGCATGGACAGCCAGCTCGCCTGGGTACCTTCCTCCAACTTCCGCAGCCCGCAGGTGCTCAGGCTGGCGCGGGGTTAAATGGCTGGGAACCCGGCAAGCGCCTGATCAGCAGAACGGCAGTTTTCCGCACAGATGGTAAAACTGCCGTTCTCTGCCCGATGCCTCTCTCTGCCCGATGCCTCGCCGCACATGCATTGAGTTCACAGGTCAGGACCGAACGATCCGGCCATCGAGCAATTCGATCCGGCGCCGACACTGGGCCGCGATATGTTCGTCATGTGTGGAAATCAGAAAGCTGGTGTCGGATGCCCGATTGATGGAGCGAATGAGATCCATCACCTGATCGGCCGATTGCCGATCCAGATTGCCCGTGGGCTCGTCAGCCAGAACCAGCACCGGATTGTTGATCAGGGCGCGGGCAACCGCCGCGCGCTGGCGCTGCCCACCGGACATGGCTGACGGTCGGTAGTCCCGCCGATCGGCCAGCCCCACCGCATCGAGCAGTTCCATCGCCCGCTGGCGCATGGCCAGGGTTTCCCGTCCCGCGGCTGCGGCGGCGGGCATCATGACATTTTCCAGCGCGGAAAGATCGGGCAGCAGGTGGTGGAACTGGAAGACGAAGCCAAGATAGCGGCTGCGAAATTCGGTACGCTGCGCGTCGCTGGCCTGCATCAGGTCAACCCCCAACATCTCGTGCCTGCCGCCGCTGGCGCGCATCAGGGTGCCCAATATGGTGAGCAGCGTGCTTTTGCCCGAGCCGGATGGACCAAGCAAAGCCGCCATTTCCCCTGCCTCCATGGCAAGATCTATTCCCTTGAGCACCAGCGCTCCCGCTTCGCCTTCGCCAAAGCCCTTCGTCAGGCCGGAGACGGAAAAGATGGTTTCGGCGCTCATTGCCCGATAGCCTCCACCGGATCGATCCGCGCTGCATTGCGGGCGGGAAGGATCGAGGCGAGCATGGCGGCAAGCGTGGTCAGCAGGACCGCCATCAGGAAATCACCCTGCGCCCGATCGATCGGCAGCCCGCCGTTGCGCACTTCGGTAACGGGCGGAAGAGGAAGCAGGGCCAGCCACGCGGCCAGCGCGCCGACCACCGCACCCACCAGACCGATCAAGGTCCCTTCCAGCACGAATATGGAAACAACCAGCCCTTTGCTGGCCCCCATGGCGCGCATGATCCCGATTTCCGATTGGCGCCGAACGATGGAGAGCAGCATGGCGCTGGCAATGCCGATCACGATAGTGACTAGGGAGAAGGCCTTGATGATCGTTCCGGTGCGGGCCTGCGCATCCAGTCCCTCGAACAACTGGCTGTTGTCCTCCGTCCAGGCGGTGGCCTTCAGGCCGGTCGACTGGCGCAGGCGTTCCGCAATGCGGGGGGCCGCGGTGGCAGGCCGCACCTTGATCTCGATCCGGGAAATGCCCGTGGGCAGATCGAAAAGGGCGCGGGCCGCAGTGAAGTTCATATAGACGGCCTGCCGGTCCGCACTGGCGATGCCCAGCGTGAAGATCCCGCCGATGCGGAAACTCCGCGCCCGTCCACGATCGGAGCTGAGGCGCACGACTTGCCCAACCCTGAGGCCAAGGTCGCGTGCCAGCCGGCTGCCGATCAGGATGCCGTCGGCTGGCAGGCTGCTGCTGCCATCCACGATGGCCCCGTCGATGTCGGCGATGGCCGAAAGCTTGCCCGGCATGACGCCGATGACCCCGACCGGCGCAATTGCCTGTCCGCGCTCGACAAAGGCGGAACCGCGAATCTGCGGAGATACGGCGATAACGCCGCCTGTATTCTCGATGATCGGAATGGCAGGCTGCCAGATCGCAATCTGTTCGCGCCGACTGAGATCCTTCTGTAGCACCACCTGAGCACTGCCCCCCACCTGCAGGATTGCCGGATCACGGTCAGGCCGTTCCAGCACAATATGGGGAATACTGCCTACCGTGCGTAAGGTCAGCAGGTTGGCCAGCCCGCCGATCAGCGCGCTCATGAAGATGAAGACGCTGACCCCCAGGGCAACCCCCGCCATCAGCAGCGCGGTCTGGCCCGGATGAGCAAACAGATGCCGGATGGCGAGCTTGACCGCATAGGGGCTCATTCTAGCGAGCCACCTTGACCTTTTCGCCCGGCCCCGCCGCGTTCGGATCGGCCAGCAGACGATCGCCAGCCCGGATTCCGCCAGTAACGATGACTTCTTCCGCCGGCCAGTCGATGAAGCTGACGGGCCGTTCGCTCACCACCCCATCCTTGCCGATTACTCTGACCTTTCCTGCGCCGCCGGAGAGGATAAGGGCACTTCGCGGGACGCTGATCGCCCTTTCCCGCCGTTCGATGATCAGGTTGACCGTGACGGTCAGGCCCGAGGGCGCATCCACTACCGGGTCCACAAGGCTGAGACGCACATCGCGCGCACCGGTTGCCGGATCGACCCGTGGCTCCACATGGGCCACCACGGCTCTAAGCTCCTGCGCCTGCCCCGGCAGGCTGATCCGCGCGTCCATGCCGGGGCGGATTTCCGTGGCGTAGATCTCGTCCACTTCCACGGTCACTTCCGGCCTCGACAGATCGGCCAGCCGGTAAATGACGCTGTCCAGGCCGACCGTCTGCCCCGGATCAACCGGACGCTCCATGATTACCCCGGCAAAGGGCGCCCGCAGAACCCGGCGGTCGCGCTGTTCGCGCGCCTGCACCACGCCGGCCCGACGCCGGCTGAGTTCGCGCGTGCCTTCCTCCACCGCAAGGCGCCGCTGCTCTACCTCGCGTTTCGTGGCGAATTGCCCCAGCGCCTCGAAACGGGCGAGGTCACGCCGGGCCTGAGCCAGGGTTGCCTGCTGTGCCTGGACCGAGGCCTCGGCTTCCGCGATGGCGGCGGTTTCCGGCGCGTCATCGATCCGGGCAAGCACCTGCCCTTCCGCCACCCGGTCACCCACATCGAACGGCAAGGCGACAAGCTCGCCGCCAAGGGACGGACGGATATCGACCTGAAGCCGGGGCCTGATCCGGCCATTGACCGCCAGGATGCGGGTCGCCGGCTCCGCCTCGACACGTATCGCCGCCACTTCGCGTTCGCGCGGCGCAAACATCCAGTATCCGGCCACAGCCAGAAGCAGCACGATCAACGCCACCGGAAGTATCTGTTTTCGAGTGAGCTTCATTCGCCCGCGCCTTAGCACAGGCGAGAGAGTGTGTAGCGACCAAATGCAGTCAAGATGTACATCGGGCGATCATTGGCGCTGAAGAGAATCGGAAATATCCGGCTGCTCTTCTTTCGATGGAAGCGGCGTCATCATGGTCGGCCGCGCCAGTTAGCGGATTGCAGCCGAGTGTGGACGCGGCGGCGCGCGATCATATCGAAAAGGCCGGATGACGTTCGGCCCTGTCGCCCATTCGGGACGGTTCCAGGGTTTTCCCGCAAATGCTCTTATTACTTGCATTTTTCCTTTAAATTATGCGAACTTCAACGGATTGAAATATAAGATCCGCACAGGTCATTGAATGAAGCGGATTGCTGTTCGCACCACCGGGCCGAGAGGAACGCAGTCTATTCCCGGTGACGCATGATCCGGCCATCAAGGGCCGGTTTACGCGGCGTGGCAGCAGTCCGATCTGGTAAGGGCTAACATATCATGCCAGCCAGTGGCGCCCCGTCGGGAGGAGTACTCGCCGCTTTTCAGCGAGCGGAGGATTTGCACGCGCTGATCGACACCGTGCCCGATGCCATGGTGGTGATCGACACTGTGGGCCGCATCATTTCCTTCAGCAAAGGGGCCGAGCGTATGTTCGGCTATGGCGAGGACGAGTTGCTGGGCGAGAATGTCAGCGTGCTGATGCCCTCGCCCGACCGGGAACAGCACGATTCCTATCTTGGCCATTACCTCGCCACGGGGGAAAAGCGGATCATCGGCATAGGCCGGGTGACCACGGCCCGCCGGCGCGACGGCACGACCTTTCCCATCGATCTGGCCGTGGGCGAAGTGGAACTGCCGGACGGACCGGTTTTCGCCGGCTTCATCCGCGACCTGACCGAAAGCCGTGAGACCGAACGGCTGCTCCACAATCTACAGAACGAGCTGGCGCATACTTCGCGCATCACTTCCATGGGCACGCTGGCCACATCCATCGCGCATGAGCTGAACCAGCCGCTGACCGCCGTCACCAATTACATGCAGGCCGCGCGCGATCTGCTGGCCGATCCGACGCCGGACAATCTCGCCCTCGCCCGCGAGGCTATGGACGAAAGCGCGAAGGAAGCCCTGCGGGCGGGCCAGATCGTCCACCGCCTGCGCGATTTCGTCGCGCGCGGGGAAACCACGCGCGAGATGGTGAGCCTGCAGCGGCTGGTGAAGGAAACCACCGCGCTGGTGCTGCTGGATGTCAGCGTGCGCAACACCGATTTCGTCACCCGGCTGGATCCCGCAGCCGATACGGTGCTGGTCGATCCGGTGCAGGTGCAGCAGGTTCTACTCAACATCATGCGCAATGCGCTGGAGGCCATGGCGGACATGCCCGTGCGGCAACTGGCCGTCGCCAGCGTGCAGGATGCGGAAGGCATGGTGCGGGTGAGCGTTTCCGATTGCGGGCCCGGCATCGCGCCGGAAGTGATGGCCAAACTGTTCCAGCCCTTCATCAGCACCAAGGACAAGGGTATGGGGCTGGGCCTGTCGATCTGCCACACGATCGTTACCTCGCTGGGCGGGAAGATCTGGGCGGAACCTTCGGAACTGGGTGGCACCACTTTCCACTTCACCCTCACATCCGGCGATCTCGAGAGGCAAGGATGAGCGCTTTTCCCGTCTATGTCGTGGATGACGACGATTCCGTGCGGCGTTCGGTGGGCTTCATACTCAAGACCTCGGGCTTTGTGGTGCGCAGCTTTGCGGGCGGCGAGGAATTCCTGAAGGAGGCACGCCAGCTCGATCCGGGGGCGGTACTGCTCGACATCCGGATGCCGGGGATGGATGGGCTGGAAGTGCAGGCCGAAATGGCAGCGCGCGGCATCCTGTTCCCGGTGATCGTGATTACCGGCCACGGCGATGTGGAAGTGGCGGTGAAGGCCATGAAGGGCGGCGCTGTCGATTTCGTGGAGAAGCCCTTCGACAAGGCGGTGATCATCGCCTCGCTGGAGGAAGCCTTTGCGCGGCTTTCCAGGGCCGGGAAAGAGACCGCTCGTGCCCGGCAGGCGCGCGACCTTCTGAACGTGCTCACCCCGCGCGAACTGGACGTGCTGCAGGGGCTGACAGTAGGCTATCCCAACAAGACCATCGGCTATGATCTGGGGATCAGCGCCCGCACAGTGGAAATCCACCGGGCCAATCTGATGAAGAAGCTGGAAGTGAACAACATCTCCGACCTGCTGCGCATCGCCTTTGCCGCAGGGATCGGCGAAAATCCGGAATGAACGGCACCAGGCGGGTCTTCAGTCCTTCTGCACGGACAGAACCCGGAACGGCCGCCTCTCCCCCGATGCAGTCCGCACGACCAGCACATTGCCGGGCCTGACCGGCCCATCTTCCAGCACGCAATATTGCCCCGCGTCCCCGTTTGTGGTGGCGCCCGAGAAGGCAAGCGTCCAGCCCGACGTGCAGGGGTAGATCATTCCGGAACGGTCCGGCTCATTCGGCCAGAACCGCCGCACGAAGGCGCTGCGCGGCGCATCGGACAGCCGCGCGCCGTCGATGCTGCCGTCCCGCCCCAGCGGAAGGCGGAGCAGGTACGCCCTTCCCGGCGAGCCGTTCGGAAACTCCTCGGTAGGGGCCAACTCCAATTTGATCACGTGCCATTGCGACAAGGCGCATCACTCCAGGTATCAGGAACCATTCCCTGACGGCGAGCGGCGCGCGACAATATAGGGAGACTTACGGATATAGGCGGCGGAACAGTTCCCTCATTCCCCGCAGGACGGCGAAACCGGCCAGATTCTGCATATGACGGAAAGGGAATGGGCAATGCGTTCGATCATCCTGCATATCGGCACCGACGAATCCTTCGAGGCACGCTTTCAGGTCGCTCTGGACCTTGCCCGCGCCTGTGGCGGGAAGCTGACCTGCATCCAGCCGATCGTCCAGTTCTGGGCCGCGCCCGGCGATCTTTACGGCATGACCTCGGCCGAACTCATGCCCGTCCTGCTGGACAATGCACGCAAACAGCAGCAGCGCATCGAGGAACGGCTGACCAATGAAGGCGTGGCATGGAACTGGGTGCAGGACATGGATGCGGCCGGCAACATGCTGCTCGCCTATGCCGCGCTGAGCGACCTGCTGGTGGTCGGAACCCGCGATCCGCTGGGCGGCAAAGGCGTTTCGATGCTGGCGGGCCAGCTTGCGCTTCATGCCAGAACGCCTGTGCTGGCGGTTCCGCCCGGCTGCGATGGCTTCGATCCTTCCGCCCCTGCCATCGTGGCATGGAACGGATCGCCCGAATCCTCCCACGCCCTGCGCGCCGCAGTGCCCCTGCTGAAGCTTTCCTCTGCCGTCGAACTGATCACCGTGGAGGAAAAGCGCGAGGCCGGGGAATATGACCTTCCTCCCACCGATGGCGCGGAATATCTGGCGCGGCACGGCATTGCCTGCGAGCTGGTGCAGATCCCCTCGCAGGGCGGCTCCAGCACGGACACGCTGCGGCAGGCCGTGGAAGCGCGCAAGGCCGGATATGTGGTGATGGGCGCCTATGGCCGTTCCCGCCTGCGGGAAATTGTGTTCGGCGGCATGACCCGCGGCCTGCTGGCCGACACGCCGGTTCCGCTGCTCCTCTGCCACTGAGGGGAGCGGAGGCAGGCAGCA
Source organism: Fulverythrobacter ferritrahens (assembly GCF_020539485.1). Classification (GTDB taxonomy): domain Bacteria; phylum Pseudomonadota; class Alphaproteobacteria; order Sphingomonadales; family Sphingomonadaceae; genus Andeanibacterium; species Andeanibacterium ferritrahens. The sequence continues at coordinate 53,031 of NZ_JACDXU010000004.1, read as the reverse complement.
TAGGGATATATCCTGATGTTTCGCCGCCCGGGAATCTCCCACCTTCGGGGGCAATTACAAGGCAGCCGGATTGCCCGCCATTGCAAGGCGCAACCGCGATCCGGCTGGGGGCTACGGCCTGATTTGGGGGACCGACAATGAGCCTGCCGGAACTGAGGCACTTCATCGACACGCAGGATTTCTCGCGCGAGGAATTGCTGCGCATTCTGGAGCTGATCCGGCTGCTCAAGGAAGCAGACAAGGACGGGGCCTGCCCGAAGCTGCTCGCCGGGGCATCGCTGGGCATGATCTTCGAGGAGCCCTCCACCCGCACCCGCGTCTCGTTCGAAGTGGCGATGACCAAGCTCGGCGGGCACGCGCTCTATCTCAAGCCCGGCGAAATCCACCTCGGCCAGCGCGAAAGCGTGCGGGATACCGCGCAGGTGATCAGCCGCATGGTGGATGTGATCGAGGCGCGCACGCTGAAGCACCAGATGGTGCTCGATCTGGCGGCCAATGCCACCGTGCCACTGATCAACGGCCTGACCGACTATAACCATCCGACCCAGGTGGTGTGCGATGTGTTCACGATGATGGAACATGCCCAGGCGGGCAAATCGCTGGGCGACATCAAGGTCACCTTCGTGGGGGATGCCACGAATGTCTGCTCATCGCTGATGATGATCTGCACCCAGATGGGAATGCACTTCACCCATGCCGCGCCCGCGCGCTATCAGGCGCCCGCCGCATGGCAGGAAATCGCCCGCGCCAATGCTGCCGCCAGCGGAGGTTCGCTGACCGTCACCGACGATGTCGAGGCTGCGGTCAGCGACGTGGATTTCATTTATACCGACCTGTGGTGGTGGATCGGCCAGGAATCCGAGATTCCCGACCGCGAGGCCGCCTTCATGCCGCGCTATCAGGTCAATGAAGGCCTGCTGGCCAAGGCGCCCCCCCATGCCAAATTCATGCACTGCCTGCCCGCCTCGCGCGGCGTGGAAGTGACGGACGCGGTGATGGACGGGCCGCAATCGATCATCTTCGATCAGGCTGAAAACCGCCTGCATGCCGAAAAAGGCCTGCTGGTCTATTTCGTCTATCCGCGCCTCAAGGCGCCTTCCGCCGATCTCGCGGCCTTTCATCGTGGCCGGATCGAGAGCTTCCTGAATCCCTGTTGAGAAGAGAGGAGGCCACCATGGCCACTGCATCCCCGGCACCCGCAGCCAAGCCCCGCTTCCGCAGGGTTCTGCATCGGCTGGACATGACCCTGTTCACGGTCTGCGCGATCCTGATCATAGATCAGCTGGCCGCATCTGCCTCGATCGGCGTGCAATCGATCTTCTGGTGGGTGCTGACGCTGGTGCTGTTCTTCATCCCCTATGGCCTGATCACATCGGAACTGGGCAGCGCCTATCCCGAGGAAGGCGGCATCTATGCCTGGGTACGTCGTGCCTTCGGCGCGCGCTGGGCGGGTCGGACAGCGTGGCTATGGTGGGTCAACGTCGCCTTCTGGATGCCGTCGGTCTACATCCTCTTCGCCGGGGTTCTGGCCGAACTCGTTGCCCCCGACATGAGCCTGACCGTCAAGATCGCCATCACTCTGGCGCTGACCTGGATCACGGTGGGTATCAATATCGTCACCCTCAATGTCGGGAAATGGGTGCCCAATATCGGCGCTGCGTTCAAAACGCTGATCATGCTGGCCATCGGGCTGGGCGGGATGGTCTATGCCTGGCGCCATGGCGTGGCCAATGAGTTCAGCCTCTCCACGCTAAGCCCCAGCTGGGGGGCCAGCCTCGCTTTCCTTCCGGTCATCGTCTACAATTTCCTCGGTTTCGAGCTGATGTCCGGCGCGAGCGAGGAAATGGAAAATCCGGGGCGCGACGTGCCGCTGGCCATCGTCACTTCCGGCTCGCTTATCGCCTTCTTCTACATCCTTGCCACCCTGGGCATTCTGCTGGCCCTGCCGGTGGAGGAAATCGGCCTGATCGAAGGACTGACGGACACGTTCCGCCGCCTGTTCGGCACTGACGCCACAGGTTCGATCATCGTGGCTTTCCTCACCGTGATGGCGCTCTACACCTTCCTGGCGAATATGGTGACCTGGACGATCGGGGCCAATCGCTCCGCCGCGGAGGCCGCCCAGCGCGGGGATCTGCCTCCGATCTTCGCCCGGATGCATTCAAGGTATCAGACCCCGGCAAGCGCCGCCGTTCTTACCGGCATCACCGCCTCGGCAGTCCTCATTCTCTACGGCACGCTGGCCAAGAGCGCGGAAGATCTGTTCTGGACGATCTTCGCCTTCTCTTCGGTAGTGTTCCTGCTGCCCTATTTCCTGCTGTTCCTGTCATTCCTCAAGCTGCGCCGGGCCGATCCCGACGCGCCGCGCCCCTATCGCGTTCCCGGCGGATATGGGACCGCGGTGGCGCTGAGCGGAATCTGCATGCTGTTCATCGCGCAGGCCATCGTCTTCTTCATCTATCAACCCGGCGAATTCGACCTGACCTATGCGCTGGCTGTGGGCGGGGGGACGCTGCTGACGGTGATCGTGGGCGAGTTCATGATCGGCAGGGGCGCCCCGCCGAAGGAGGACGGCAATGCCTAAGCTGCTTTCCACTACCCCTCGCGCCGATGGCTTTCGCATGCCTGCCGAATGGGAACCGCATATCGGCTGCTGGATGCTGTGGCCCGAACGTTCGGACAACTGGCGTCGCGGCGCGAAACCCGCCCAGCACGCCTTCGCTGCCGTGGCGGCGGCGATTGCTCAGGGCGAGCCGGTTACGGTCTGCGTCTCGCCCGGCCAGTATATCATCGCGCGCGAACTGCTCGATCCGGCGATCCGTGTGGTGGAAATGACCAGCAATGACAGCTGGATTCGCGATTGCGGGCCCACCTTCCTGGTCAATGACGAAGGCGTGGTTCGCGGAGTGGACTGGAAGTTCAACGCCTGGGGCGGTTTGTTAGGCGGGCTGTATTTCCCCTGGGACCAGGACGATCTGGTAGGCGAGAAGGTGCTCGAACTGGAACGCGACGATCGCTACGCCCCGGATTTCATCCTTGAGGGCGGCTCGATCGACGTCGATGGCGAAGGCACCGTCATCACCACGGAAGAGTGCCTGCTGAACGAAAACCGCAATCCCGAACTGAGCCGGGAACAGATCGAGCAGATGCTGTGCGATTATCTCGGCGTCCAGAAGGTGCTGTGGCTGGCGAAGGGCGTCTATCTCGACGAGACGGATGGCCACGTGGACAATTTCTGCCGTTTCGTTGCGCCCGGCGAAGTGATCCTGACCTGGACCGAGGACAAGTCCGATCCGCAATATGAGATTTCCGCCGAAGCTCTCGATCGCCTCGCCACGATGCGCGATGCGAAGGGGCGGCCGCTCAAGGTCCACAAGCTCCACCAGCCCGACCCGGTGCTGATCACGGCGGAAGAAGCGGCGGATATCGATCATGTGCCCGGCACGCTGCCCCGCCAGCCGGGGGACAGACTGGCCGCATCCTATGTCAATTTCTACATTGCCAATGATGTGATCGTGGCGCCCAGCTTCGATGATCCGCGCGACGCTGCCGCGCAGCAGAGCCTTGCCGAATTGTTCCCCGGGCGCCGCATCATCGCCGTGCCCGGGCGCGAGATCCTGCTCGGCGGCGGCAACATCCACTGCATCACCCAGCAGGAGCCGCTCGGCCGGCGCGTGATCTCCGCCAAGGGACGCTGACATGCGGCTGGTCATCGCGCTGGGCGGCAATGCGCTGCTCAAGCGGGGGGAAGCCCTGACCGAGGAAAACCAGCGGCGCAACATGCAGGCTGCAGCGGTCGCGCTGGCCACGGCGTGCGAAGGGCATCAGGTGGCCATCGTTCACGGCAATGGCCCGCAAGTGGGTCTGCTGGCGCTCGAGGCAGCGGCCTATGACGCGGTGCCACCTTATCCGCTGGATGTGCTGGGCGCGGAATCGCAGGGCATGATCGGCTATGTCATTGCCCAGGAATTACGCAATGCCGCCCCTTCCCGCCTCGTCGCCAGCGTTCTCACGCAGACAATGGTGGAAGCGGATGATCCCGCTTTTGCCCGCCCCACCAAGCCTATCGGACCGGTCTACGGTTCGATTGAGGAAGGGCGCGCAGGCATCGGACGAGACTGGAGCTTCGCTGCCGACGGCAAGGGCTTTCGCCGGGTGGTGCCCTCCCCTCGCCCCGTCGGGATCATCGAAATGGCGGAGATCGCTCATCTGTTCGACGGCGGCGTGGTCACCATCTGCTGCGGCGGAGGTGGGATTCCCGTGTTGCGCGATGCGGCCGGCCTGCTCAGCGGGATCGAGGCGGTGATCGACAAGGATCTGGCCGCCGCATTGCTCGCCCAGCAATTGAAGGCGGATCGCCTGATCATTCTGACCGATGTCGATGCGGTCTACACAGGCTGGGGTTCTCCCGAACAGCGCGCCCTGCGGGAATTGAGCGCCGCTGAAATTACCGGGCATGATTTTGCCGAAGGATCGATGCTGCCCAAGGTTCAAGCCGCTGCCGCTTTCGCCGGTTCGACTGGAAACCCCGCCGCCATTGGCGCGCTGGCGGATCTTCAGGCCGTGATGGAAGGGCGCGCGGGAACGCTGGTCACCCGCTGACGCGCCTCGGGCGCGCCTCCGCAGGCGCTCCCTTCAAATTCCCCAGTGATCCGCGCCGCTGGCAATGGATTCGATCATTTCCCGATCGAGAATCCGCAGGCGATCCCGCTTGGGCGTGGCGATGGCGCCCATCTCGCGCAATTGCCGGAAGCCCCGGCACACGCTTTCGGGCGTGGTGGCGAGATAGGCCCCGATATCGGACTGGGTGAGCGGGAAGATGAAATCCGACCCATCGCTGGGCAGCCGGTCGATCATCACCATCAGGAATGCGCAAATCCGCACCAGCAGGCCATGCCGGCCGATCACGATCCCCCGGCGGAAAATCGGGTCCTGCTCTGCCCCGATAGACTGCAGGAACTGCCCCCCGTCCCGGCAATTCCTGAGGAATGCCTCGTTCCAGCCCGAGCGCGAATGCAGCACGTAACGCAATTCGGTTACCGCTTCGGCAGTGTAGCGATAGCGATCCCCCAAAGGCAGGCCGATCTGGTCACCGGAGAAGAAGAAGGCGCTGATCTGCCGTTCGCCGCTGGCCATGAAATTCACGCCGCGCGCGATACCTTCCCGCAATTCGTAGACATAATCGCAGGGATCGCCCTCAAGGAAGAGCGTCTCCCCCGCACGGGCAATGCGCTCGGTAACCGGCATTTCAATTGGCGCGATGGCTGGGCGGTACATGGCATGTTCCCCGTTCTGCTAATGTCGCCCAGCTTAAGGTTCAGGCCGGAAACCATAATCAGGAAACCTACGTAAATGCCGGCTGTACTTGATTGCGCTCAAGTGCGGCGCTGTGGGCGGGCCCTATATTTCCGCGACAATGGAGGACCGGATTCGCCCCTGATCGCGCGCTGTTATCGCTCAGGGCAGCACTTGGAGAAGCCCGATGGACCTGAAGCAGGCAATCCTTACCCGCCGTGCGGTGCGCGAATATCTGCCGGACCCGTTGAGCGACAAGCAGATCCAGGCCCTGATCGAGCTGGCTATCGAAGCGCCCAGCGCCATGAACCGGCAGCCCTGGGCCTTCTGCGTGGTACGCGATCAGGCCATTCTCCAGCAGGTCTCGGACAAAGCGAAAGCGCATATGCTGGAGACCGTCCCGCCCGTGGAAGGATCGGATCACTTCGCCGTGATGCTGCGCAGCAGTGAGTTCCATATCTTCTATCACGCACCGGCACTGGTCCTGATCTCCGCCACGCAGGACGATAATTGGAGCCATCTGGACTGCGCGCTTGCGGCCGAGAACCTGATGCTTGCCGCCGCGGCAGAAGGTCTGGGATCCTGCTGGATCGGCTTTGCTCAGGGCTGGCTGAACACGCCGGAAGGCAAGGCCCTGCTATCGCTGCCGCCATCGCATGTCCCGGTCGCCCCGATCATTCTCGGCCATCCACGCCACGGTGTACCGCCCGTTGCGCGCAATCGGCCCGATATTCGCTGGATAGGCTGAAAATCAGCGGCCAGACTGCCTCAGCCTCAAGGCTGCAAACTTTTCTAATTACTGGAACAGTCGAGACGATTTTATCACTCTGACTGGAAAGAAAAACTCCCCCTAAACCTGCGCTCACCTCAGCGAGAGCGGGGAAGCAGGTTTTGAGAAGGAGTTGTGACCGAGGCCCTGCCGCATCGGTCCGACGCTTCGACAGCGACTGACGATTACTCATATCGGGCCGGCGGACAGCCTTTCTCCGCCATTCCCGCCTCTATCGCCTGAAAGGCAAGCCACAACCGAGATGGCATCAGAGAAGCGAAGGAATGTCCCATGACTTACGTAACCACCAAGGACGGCGTCGAAATCTTCTTCAAGGACTGGGGCCCGAAGGATGCCCAGCCCATCGTGTTCCATCATGGCTGGCCGCTGTCTTCCGATGATTGGGATACGCAGATGCTGTTCTTCCTCCAGCACGGCTACCGCGTAGTGGCGCATGACCGCCGGGGCCATGGCCGATCCTCCCAGGTGAGCGAAGGCCACGACATCGCGCATTATGCCGCCGATGCCGCAGCTGTGGCCGAGCATCTCGACCTGCGCAACGCAGTCCATATCGGCCATTCCACTGGCGGCGGCGAAGTCGCGGCCTATGTCGCCCGCTACGGCATTCCGCAGGGCCGTGTGGCAAAGGCCGTGCTCGTATCGGCCATCCCGCCGATCATGCTCAAGACCGAGCGCTATCCCGGTGGCCTGCCGATCGAAGTGTTCGACGGTTTCCGCAGTGAACTGGCCGCAAACCGCGCGCAGTTCTTCCGCGATGTCGCTGCCGGCCCGTTCTACGGCTTCAACCGGGAAGGCGCGAAAATGCTATCCGCCGTGATCGACAATTGGTGGCGCCAGGGCATGATGGGCAGTGCCAAGGCCCATCATGACGGCATCAAGGCCTTTTCGGAGACCGACCAGACTGACGATCTAAAGGCCATGACCGTTCCCACACTGGTGCTGCATGGCGATGACGACCAGATCGTGCCCTACAGGAACTCGGCGGTGCTCCAGGCGGAAATCCTGCCCGATCCCACGCTGAAGATCTATGAAGGCTTCCCGCACGGTATGCTGACGGTGAATGCCGACACCATCAATCCCGATCTGCTGGCCTTCATCGAAAGCTGATCGAGCAAATGGAATAGCGATGCCGGGCGGGTGCGAACCTGCCCGGCATTCGTTTGGGCTATGCGCCAGAACTGCTCAGACATCGCCCATGCCGGGCAATTCCCGATCATCCCGCCCCAGCATCACGAACTGGTCGAGCAGCCAGGAAGCCGCCGGGCCGGGAGGAGTATCCCGGCGCCAGATGCCGGAAAAGCGATAGGTGCCGCCCGGTTGATCCGGCATGGCAAGGCGCACCAGCGTCCCGGCCACAAGATCGTCTTCTATCATCGGCAGCGGCATGTTGCCCCAGCCGATCCCTTCCCGCAGCAGGGCGTGCTTGGTTCCCAGATCGGCCAGCCGCCAGGTCTTGGGGCTGAGTACGGAGAAATCCTGCCCTTCGGTAAAGCGCGAACGATCGGTCAGCACGATCTGCGTATATTCCCGTCCGGCGCCCGGTGGAATCGGGTCCATCCGCCCCAGCGGATGATCGGGCGCTGCCACCGGGACCATCGCGATGGAGCCGGCCGAAACGCTCTCTATTGCTTCCACTCCCGTCGAAAGCGGGCCGGATATGCCGATGATCGCCTTGCGATCCAGAACCATAGCCGTGATCGCGCCCAGCGTTTCTGCGTGGAGGCGCAATTGCACGGTGGGGAACTCCTTTGCGAAAGCGCGCAGCACCCGCGCCAGCCGGTCCATGGGGAACATCACATCCACTGCCAGATCGACCTCAGCCTCCAGCCCGTCGAGCAAGCCCTTCACCTTCGCGCGCAACCCGTCGATCCCATCGGAAATCGTCCGCACTTCAGCCAGCAGCGCGCGCCCTGCCACGGTCAGCTGCGGCTTGCGCGTCCCTTCCCTGTCGAACAGCGTCAGCCCGAGCTGCGCCTCCAGATTGGAAATGCCATAGCTGATGACGGAAACCGCGCGGTTGAGCTTGCGCCCGGCAGCCGCGAAGCTGCCCGTATCGACGATCGCGAGGAAGATCCGCAACTGATCGAAAGTCGGCGTGCCAGGATTGCTCACTTTTCAATTTCCTCGAACATTGTGCCGGATTTAATCCATCTGAACAGGAAAGCTGACAAGGCCTAAATGGGGTTCAACAGCGGTGTTCCAACGCCGCGCCAGGAGACAGACCATGATCGAACTTCGCCCCTTTGAAAGCCTCGGCGCCGCCAACCATGGCTGGCTCGATGCCCATCACCACTTCTCCTTCGCAGGTTACCACGATCCGGCACGGGTCCACTGGGGCAACCTGCGCGTCTGGAACGACGATACAATCGCGCCGCAGACCGGCTTCCCGCCGCATCCGCATCGCGACATGGAAATCATCACTTATGTCCGCGAAGGCGCGATCACTCATCAGGACAGCCTGGGCAACAAGGGCCGCACCGAAGCAGGCGACGTTCAGGTGATGAGCGCCGGCACCGGCATCCGCCATTCGGAATATAATCTGGAGGATGTGACCACCCGGATCTTCCAGATCTGGATCATCCCCACCCGCGAAGGCGAACCGCCGAGCTGGGGCGCCAAGCCCTTCCCCAAGGGTGACCGCGCAGGCCATTTCGTAACGCTGGCTTCCGGTTTCGAGAATGACGATGATGCCCTGCCCATCCGCACGGATGCCCGCGTGTTGGGCGCGACCCTGCGGGCTGGTGAAACGGCGGAATATCCGCTCGGCAAGGATCGCAAGGCCTATCTCGTTCCCGCGAGCGGAGCCGTGCAGATCGACGATGTCCGAGTGAATGCCCGTGACGGCGTCGCGATCAGCGATCTCGATGTTCTGCGGGTTACCGCGCTGGAGGATAGCGAAATCGTCCTCGTGGACGCGGCCTGATCCAAGATCTGGGCCTGGCATAGCCGGGCCCCGGTTCAGCGCAGCTGCCGCTTCTCAAGCTTCCTCGCCAGGGTCCGGCGGTGCATTCCAAGCCTGCGGGCTGCCTCGGAAATGTTGAAATCGCATTCCACGAGGGTTGAGTGGATATATTCCCATTCGACCGTTTTGATCGAGCTTTTGCGTGTATCCACCGGCACGCTGGGATCGCCGCCCTCGCGCCCGAAGGCCTCTTCAATATCGTCCGTATTGGCAGGCTTGGCCAGATAGTGCGACGCCCCCAGCTTGATGGCCTCCACCGCCGTGGCAATGCTCGCGAAGCCGGTAAGCACGACAATGCGCATTTCCGGGTCAAGCTGGTGCAGCATCTGGACACAGCCCAGCCCCGATGCCGTGCCGAGCTTCAGATCGACCACCGCATAATCGAAGGTCTCGCTCTCCAGAAGCTTCTCCAGCGCCTCCGGGCTGGCCGCATGGCGGACCGCATAGCCGCGACGCTCAAAGGAACGGCACAAGGTGCGGGCAAAGGCGGGATCGTCCTCAACGATCACGAGGCGAGGATCTGGGTTGGTCATTTCCGCCCCCTTCCACCACTGGCCAGCGCCGCCAGCGGGATGCTCAGCCGTACCAGCGCACCGCCGGCCTCAGGGTTACGCACTTCAACCTTGCCCCCGAGCTTGCGCACGACATTGACGACGAGAAACAACCCAAGCCCGCCACCGTCACGCCCCTTGGTGGAAGAATAGGGCCTCCCGAATGCGTCCATCATTTCCTGCGAAAAGCCCGGACCACGGTCGAGTATGTCGAGTTCCAGCATGCCCCCTGCAACGCGTGACCTGAGTTCGACGAAGGAGGGCGAAACTTCCACGGCATTGTCAATCACATTGCCGATCACCTGGCGCAGCGCAGGATCGGAAATGATCTGGAAGTCCTCATGCAATTCGTCGATCCATCTGACCGCCCCATTGGTACGCTCCGCCCATTCCGACGCGATGGCTGAAAGGAAGGCCGACAGGGGCATGACCGCGGGATTTTCACCGCGCGCCTCGCCAGCGGACATCAGAATGCCGCTGACGATCTTCTTGCAGCGCAGCAGTTCCGCATTCATTTCCGCCAGTTCTTCCTGCAGTTCCGGGTTCCCTCGGATAGCGGGATGCTTCTGCCAGTCCCCCACCAGCACGGACATGGTGGCCATGGGCGTTCCCAGTTCATGCGCTGCCCCGGAAGCGAGCAGCCCCATGCGCACAATGTGATGTTCCTCCGCCGCCTGCTGGCGCAAAGTGGCAAGCGCGGCGTCGCTCTGCCGCCGGTTGCGATCTATCCGGATCACGAAGAACACCAGGAGCGCCGCAATCAACAGGAAGCAAACCACACTGCCGAAGACATAGATTTGCATGGGATGGCCCGCATGACGGGCAGGCAGGGCCAGGGGGCGTGCGACAATGGTCAGCACGATGAAGGCCAGGCTGGCCGCTGCCGCCACGATCCAGCTCCAGCTGGGAGGGAGAAGGATCGCGCCGATCACGATCTGCAGCAGGAAAAGGAAGGCGAAGGGATTGTTCGTCCCCCCCGTGAAATAGAGCTGCCAGGCAAGCGCCAGCACATCCAGCATCAGCGCGCCGAGCAATTCGAGATAGGTATATCCCTCCCGCTCCCGCCCGATCACGATGGTGGAAAGATTGATCATCGCCAACAGGACCGGCACCGCAACGAGCTGCACCAGAGGCAGGGAAATGCCGAACAGGTGCCCCGCGACCCAGATGGTCACGAGCTGGCCGAACACCGCCATCCAGCGCAGTTGCACCAGCAGCGCCATGTTGCGGGCACTTGCGGGTGGGAAGGCTGGAGCAAGGTTCATGACGAGCGACGCCATAGCATGATTGCCGCACCACACGACAGCAAGGCCAGGGCAAACCACGTCAGCGCATAGCCGAGATGATTGTTCGGGAAGGATATTACCGTCAGCCCCGGTACGGGCGCGCCCTTCATGGCCGGACTTTCAACCTGCGCATCGATGAAAAAGCGTGTCTCTGCACTGGCCCCCGAAAGGGCCGCAATGGCTGCAATATCACGCGAATACCAGCGGCCCTGATCGGGTTTGTTCGCACGCAGCCAGGTGCCGCCGGGTTCCGTCAACCGTAGCAGGCCGGTTACGGTTACCTGTCCCGCCGGCAATGTGCCGCGTGCGGCATCGAGCGTAGTGCGCATCGGCAGGAAGCCGCGATTGACATAGACGACAGCTCCGGACGCGCCGCGCAGGGGCACGAGCATCCAGTAACCGCTGCCCAGCGAGGAGGTTCCCGTCACCAGCACCGCGCCCCGGGGATCGTACTGCCCCTGCAGGCGAATGCGCCGATATTCGAAGCGGGAAGCATCGCCGCGCGGCACTGCGCGCACAGCCAACGGAGGGGCCCTCATCGCGGCCTCGGTACGCGCGATCAGGGCCTCCTTCCAGGCAAGACGCTGCACCTGCCACAGTCCCAACGGCAGGCAGACCAGCGCCACGACTGCCAGGGCGACAATGAAGGCGTAAGGTCGCGCCTTCCCTGCCGCCACTTCATTCAAGGCAGCGAGTCCATCTGGTGAGACTGGGGCATCATATTGGCGTTGAGGTGATACATCACCCACAGCGATCCGGTCAGCACGATCACCACGATCACTATCGTGAAGATCAGCGCCAGCATGTTCCAGCCGCCTTCAGCCCTGGCATTCATATGCAGGAAGAAGATCATGTGGACCACGATCTGGATCGCGGCAAAAGCCGTGATGATCAGCCCGGTGACAGACTTGTCCGCAATCGGCCCGGCCATCACCAGCCAGAAGGGGATCGCCGTCAGGATGACCGAAAGGACAAAGCCCCACACGTAATCCCGCATCGTCCCGTGCGCTTCCCCGCCATGATCGTGGCCATGGTCGTGTCCGTGGCCGTGCCCGGCTCCCTGTTCATGTGCGGCGCTCATCGCAGCATTCCCATCAGATAGACGAAGGTGAAGACACCGATCCAGACGACGTCCAGAAAGTGCCAGAACAGGCTGAGGCACATCAGCCGCCGCCGGTTTGCCGGGATCAATCCGCGCTGTTCCACCTGTACCAGCAATACGACCAGCCAGATGAGGCCGAAGGTGACGTGGAGGCCGTGAGTACCGACCAGTGTGAAGAAAGCGGACAGGAAGGCGCTGCGCTGCGGCGTGGCCCCCTCGTGGATGAGATGTGCGAATTCATAGAGTTCGATGCCGAGGAAGGCCGCACCGAACAGGCCCGTGATCACCAGCCAGAGCTGCGTCTGCCGCACCACCCCTTTCTGCATCGCCAGCATGGCGAAGCCATAGGTGATGGATGAGAACAGCAGCATGGATGTGTTGAGCGCGACGAGCGGGAGGTCGAACAGGTCCCTCGGGCCGGGCCCAGCCGCATAATTCGCGCCCAGCACACCGAAGGTGGCGAAGAGCATCGCGAAGATGAGCAAGTCGCTCATCAGATAGATCCAGAAGCCCAGCATGGTGCTGCCGCCTTCGGGATGATCATGCTCGTCGAGGTCGTAATAGCGCGCCGTCAGATCCGCGTCGGTGACGGCGGCAGCAGCAGGGGCAATGCTCATGCGGCGGCTCCCTTCAGTGCGGCAAGCTGGCGCGCGCGTTCCGCTTCGGTCTCGGCCACGGTCTCGGCCGGGATGTGGAAATCGCGCGCATAGTTGAACGTGTGGGCAATCGCGGTGATCAGCAGCGCCGCCAGGCTGACCCCGGCAAGCCACCAGATGTGCCAGATCAGCGCGAAACCGCAGACGGTGCTGATGCCTGCCAGGATGATCCCCGCGCCGGTATTCTTCGGCATATGGATCGCGCGGAAATTGCCCGCCGGGCGCGGTGCGCCTGCGCGCTTCATTTCATCCCACGCATCGAGATCGTGGACCACGGGCGTGAAGGCGAAATTATAGTTCGGCGGCGGCGAGCTGGTGGCCCATTCCAGCGTGCGCCCGTTCCAGGGATCGCCGCTTTCATCGCGCAGCTGGTCGCGGCGGATGATCGAGACGGCATACTGGATCAGCATGGCCGCGATGCCGCAGGCGATCAGGCCTGCACCGATGGCGGCAATGACGAACCAGATCTGGAGCGAGGGATCGTCAAACACACGCAGGCGCCGGGTCACGCCCATCAGGCCCATGACGTAGAGCGGCGTAAAGGCCAGCCAGAAGCCCACGACCCAGCACCAGAAGCTGATCTTGCCCCAGAAGGGATCGAGGCGGAAACCAAAGGCCTTGGGCCACCAGTAATTGATGGCGGCGAACACGCCGAACACCACACCGCCGATGATCACATTGTGGAAGTGGGCGATCAGGAACAGCGAGTTGTGCAGCACGAAGTCTGCCGGGGGCACGGCCAGCAGCACGCCGGTCATCCCGCCGATCACGAAGGTGAGCATGAAGGCCACCGTCCACATCATCGGCAGGTCGAAGCGGATGCGGGCCCGGTACATCGTGAACAGCCAGTTGAAGAGCTTGGCCCCCGTTGGGATGGAGATCACCATGGTGGTGATGCCGAAGAAGCTGTTGACGCTGGCGCCCGATCCCATGGTGAAGAAGTGGTGCAGCCACACCAGATAGGACAGGATGGTGATAACCACCGTGGCGTAAACCATGGAGGAATAGCCGAACAGCCGCTTTCCACAGAAAGTGGCCGTCACTTCGGAAAACACGCCGAAGATCGGCAGGATCAGGATGTAAACCTCCGGGTGGCCCCAGATCCAGATGAGGTTCACATACATCATCGGCGATCCGCCGAAATCGTTGGTGAAGAAATTGGTGCCCACATAGCGGTCAAGGCTCAGCAGGGCGAGCACGGCCGTCAGCACCGGGAAGGATGCCACGATCAGCACGTTGGTGCACAGGCTGGTCCAGGTGAACACCGGCATGCGCATCATGGTCATGCCCGGCGCGCGCATTTTCACGATCGTGGCGATCAGGTTGATGCCCGACAAGGTCGTACCCACACCCGCGATCTGCAGGGCCCAGATATAATAATCGACGCCCACGCCGGGGCTGTAGGCGATGCCCGAAAGCGGCGGATAGGCCAGCCAGCCGGTCTGCGCGAATTCGCCCACGAAGAGCGACGCCATCACCAGCACGGCCCCGGCAGTGGTCATCCAAAAGCTGAAATTGTTGAGGAACGGGAAAGACACGTCGCGCGCGCCGATCTGCAACGGCACGACATAGTTCATCAGCCCGGTGACGAAAGGCATCGCCACGAAGAAGATCATGATCACGCCATGCGCAGTGAAGACCTGATCGTAGTGATGGGAATTGAGATAACCTTCCGATCCGTTGAAGGCGATCGCCTGCTGGATGCGCATCATCACCGCGTCGGCAAAGCCGCGCAGGAACATCACCAGCCCCAGCACCATATACATGATGCCGATCTTCTTGTGGTCCACGCTGGTGAACCATTCGCGCCAGAGATAGCCCCACAGGCGGAACCATGTGAGCGCGCCCACCAGCGCGGCGCCGCCAAGCGCTACCGCGGCGAAAGTGGCCACGATGATCGGCTCGTGCAGAGGCAGCGATTCAAGCGAAAGGCGGCCGAACAACATCGACCAGTGCTGATCTTGAGAAGTCATGGCGTTCATTTTTCCGAAAATCAGGACACGGGCGATTTGGCGGGCGCAGGTGCGGCAAGGCTGAGCCTGCCGCCTTCCGCCGCATCGGGTCTGGCCGGCGAAGGCAGGTTTGCACCGCGCAGCGGAGCAAGGTCTTCCGGCGCGCCGACTTCCGCCGACCGGGCGCGAAGCGGGGAATTGTCAGCGCACAGCGCCTTGATGAAGGCCTGGCTCGCCGCGATCTGATCCCCCGGCAGGATCGCCGAAATCTGCTCTCGCCCGTTCTTGTCGTAAGTGAGGGCGGCAAGGTTCAGCATCCCGGCCTTGCCCGTGCCGCCCTGCTCGTCGAGCGCCATCATCTGGCTCATGCACATCTTGCCGGGGCGCACACACAGATTGACGACCGCGTCGAACAGATCGGGCGCGACCGTGGCGAAGTGCCGCACCGGCTCCTTCTCGCTCGGCCGTTCAAGCTTGAGATAGGTTTCCCGATCCAGCCCCTGACTGCCGGCCCGCACCTTGCGCGCCCATTCCTCGAACTTGCCCGCTTCCACCCCGCGCAGGGCAAAGCGCATGTCGGAAAAGCCCGCGCCGCTGTAGTTGGCGGAGAAACCGGCGAAGTTACCGGTCTTGTTGAGCACGGCATGCAGCTTCGTTTCCATGCCGGGCATGGCGTAGATCTGTCCGGCCAGAGCCGGTGCATAGAAGGAATTCATCACCGAAGAGGCCGTAATGCGGAAGCGCACCGGCCGGTCCACCGGCAGGACGAGTTCGTTGACCGTCGCGATTCCCTGTTCGGGATAGATGAACAGCCATTTCCAATCGAGCGCGACGACATTCACTTCCATCGGCTCCGTCTCGGGATGCAGCGGACGCTCCTTGTCGATCCGCGCGAGCGACCGATAGGGATCGAGCAGATGCGTTCCCACCCAGGTCACGGCGCCAAGCGCGATGATGATCAGCAGCGGGGCAGACCAGATCACCAGTTCCAGCTGGGTCGAATGATTCCACTCAGGCTCGTAACGGGCGGCCTTGTTGCTGGCGCGGTAATGCCAGGCAAACCACACCGTCAGCGCCATCACCGGCACGATGATCAGCAGCATCAGCACGGTGGAGATCACCACCAGATCGGCCTGCTGGCGCGCTACGTCGCCTGCGGGGTTGAGCACTACCCAGTCGCAGCCGCCAAGCATGGCCGCCAGCGGCAGGAGCATGGAAAAACGCATCAGACGCGCAGAAACTGGGGATAGGGAGGGCATGGCGCGCGCCTAGAAGCGCCGGGCGGGCCAGACGATAGGACATTTTGTCCAATCCCTTTGATCTGCATCAATGACAATAGCGCTCCCGAAGGCCGGGCGCACAGCCCAGGTCGACGCACGCCCAGACTGGAGTAGAATCGCAAGATGTCGGCAGCCGCTATCGAGTATCCTGACAAGGATCACGCAAGCCATCCGGTATCGCCCGGAGAGATCGCCATCGGCGTGATCATCGGCAGGACATCGGAGTTCTTCGATTTCTTCGTCTATGCGATCGCCTCGGTACTGGTCTTCCCGCACTTCTTCTTCCCCTTCACCGATCCGCTGACCGGCACCTTGTGGTCCTTCGCGATCTTCGCCCTCGCCTTCGTGGCGCGGCCTGCGGGCTCCTTTGCATTCATGGCGCTGGACCGGGCCTTTGGCCGCGGCGTCAAGCTGACGGTGGCCCTGTTCCTGCTGGGCGGGTCCACGGCGGCGATTGCCTTCCTGCCGGGCTATGCAACCCTTGGCACGGCTTCGATCTGGCTGCTCGCGCTCTTCCGCATGGGGCAGGGCTTTGCCTTGGGCGGCACGTGGGACGGGCTGGCTTCGCTGCTGGCGCTCAACGCGCCGGAGGAACGCCGGGGCTGGTATGCGATGATCCCGCAGCTCGGCGCTCCGCTGGGGCTGATCGTGGCCAGCCTGCTTTTCGCCTTCTTCACTGCCACTCTTCCGGCTGAGGATTTCCTTGAATGGGGCTGGCGCTTCCCCTTCTTCGTGGCTTTCGCAATCAACGTGGTGGCCCTGTTCGCGCGGCTGCGCATCGTGGTGACGCCAGAATTCCGCCGCCTGTTCGAAACGCGCGACTTGCAGCCTGAAAGCCCGCTCACCACCCTGCGGACCGAATGGAAAACGATCGTGATCGGCGCTTTTGCGCCGCTGGCCAGCTTTGCGCTGTTCCACATGGTCACCGTTTTCCCGCTGTCATGGGTATTCCTGTTCACGGAGGAAACGCCCACCCGCTTCCTGTTCATCGAAAGCGCGGCTGCGGCGTTCGGCGTGGCGGCCATCATCATTTCCGGCCTGCTGGCCGACCGGATCGGTCGCCGCCGCGTGCTGGGCTATTCGGCGCTAGCCATCGCCATCTTCAGCGGCTTTGCACCCCAACTTCTGGACCTGGGCGAAGGCGGCGAAATCGCCTTCATGCTGACCGGCTTCATCATTCTGGGCCTGGCATTCGGCCAGTCATCGGGCGCGGTCTCGGCGAATTTCGCCAATCGCCACCGCTACACCGCCTCGGCCATGACAAGCGACCTTGCCTGGCTGTTCGGTGCGGGCTTCGCCCCCCTCGTCGCCCTGTGGCTCTCCGCCAATCTGGGACTGCTCGCCTCGGGCGCCTATCTGCTGTCGGGCGCGCTCGCCACGCTTGTTGCGCTGTGGCTCAACAGCGAACTGGGCAAGAACCGCTGATGCGATTTTTGCCCCACCGGCCGGAAACTTGACTCAGGTCATGGGAACGGCTGGCAACGCCTGGCATGGTGCGAGAGTGGCAACGCTGATCGAATGGGCCATTATCCGGCGTCCTGCATGACTGCTCTTCGCGCCTTCCTCTCCCGGCATCGCATACTGGCCATTGCGCTGGTCATGACGGCTTTGTGCATGAAGGCGCTCATTCCCACAGGCTTCATGCTCGGCCAGCATTCCCGGGTGCTGACCGTCGAGATCTGCAGCGACAGCCTGGGCCATCCGGTGACAGCGCAACTCGTCATCCCGGTCAAGGACGGCCATGAAGGCGAAAAGAGCAAGGGTGAATGCCCGTACTCCTCGCTGGCGATGGCATCCCTCACCGGCACCAATCCGGCCCTGCTGGCGCTGGCGCTGGCCTTTGTCCTGGCGCTTGGCTTCGCGGCCCCGCCCCCCTTGCCTACCCTGCAATTCCACCATGCCCGGCCGCCCTTGCGCGGCCCGCCTGCTCCCGGCTGACGATCCGAACCGATTTCACGGACCGGTCGGTCTGCGCCCATTCTGAACGCGCACCGGCCAAGCCGGAGCATCCGCCAATGTATGAAATACCGGAACATCGTCCGGACCGACCTCGGGCGCCCATGCGCGAAGAACGCGCAGATCACGGACTGCCGCCTGCGGAAGGCCCCTCCCCGGCGACGGGGAGCTAGCTATGGGCATTCTCACCCTCAGCGACCAGAGGGCGGCCCAGTTCCGTCGCCTGCGCCGTCGCACCTGGTTGCTGATCGCCGCCTGCCTGCTCGCCCGCGCAGCCGATGCCGCCTTTGGGCTCAACCTCATCGAACACAGCCAGCCGGCCGCCGACCCAGCTTCGCCGACCTGCCCCATCTCAAAGGAAACCCTGCTATGATTATCGCCAATCCCAAGACGCTGCTGGGCGGTATGGCCATCGGCCTGA
Organism: Fulverythrobacter ferritrahens; assembly: GCF_020539485.1. Classification (GTDB taxonomy): domain Bacteria; phylum Pseudomonadota; class Alphaproteobacteria; order Sphingomonadales; family Sphingomonadaceae; genus Andeanibacterium; species Andeanibacterium ferritrahens. Next base: position 34,780 of record NZ_JACDXU010000004.1, on the reverse strand, counting down.
TTGCCAGTGCCGCACTGGCCCATGGCTACAAGGCCGGAGATCTTTCGATACAGCACCCCTGGTCCCGCCAGACTGCTCCCGGCCAGACTTCCGGCGGGGGTTTCATGACGGTGCTCAATAACAGTCCCCAGCCCGACAGGCTGCTTTCAGCGACGAGCCCGGCCGCAGCTGAGGTCCAGCTGCATTCCTCCAGCGTGGAAGGCGGTGTCATGCGCATGCGCCGCATGGAAGGCGGGATCGCTATCCCGGCCAAGGGCAGGCTGGAGCTCAAGCCCGGTTCCTATCACATCATGTTCATTGGCCTGAAGCAGCCGCTGCGCAAGGGTGAGCGGGTTCCTGTCACCCTGAAGTTCCAGCGCGCCGGGAAGATCGACGTGCAATTCGCGGTTCAGCCCATCGGCTCCACCGGCCCGATGGAAGGCGAACACGCGGGACATTGATCCGCATTGCCAGATGGCCCCGACGCGCCATTTCGGGCAGCCGGGGCCACGGCTTTGCCGTTCAGGAACTCCACCCGCCGCCGAGCGCCCGGAACAGGTCGATCTGGCGGCGAGAAACCTGCGCATCCTGATCGGCCAACGCGGCTTCCGCTTCGGCATAGGTGCGCTGGACATCCAGCACGCGGAGCGAATCCACCGTCCCTTCACGCAACTGGGCATCGGTGATGTCCGCAGCGCGTTTTGCCTGATCCCGTGCTGATTGGAGCGATCGGCGCCGTTCAAGCGAATGAGCATAGCCCGAAAGGGCGGTTTCCGTCTCCTCGAGCGCCCCCAGAACCGCACCGTCAAACTCCGCCAGCCGGGCGTGAGAATCCGCCTCGGCAGCGGCAATGCGCGCACGGATGGGTTCCTGATTGGGGAAGGTCCAACTCAGCAACGGGCCCAGCAGCCAGCGCAGTGGCCCACCGCTGAAGATGTCGCCAATATCGGAACCGGTCGATCCGATCGAACCGCCCAGAGTAATGCGCGGATAGAGGTCCGCCGTGGCGACCCCGATCCGTGCCGTGGCGGAAGCAAGGCGGTTCTCCGCCGCGCGAATATCAGGACGGCGGGCCAGCAGGGCAGCACCGTCCCCCACTGGAATGGGCCGGTTGATCTCAAGGCTGACCGCCCGGGTCGAGGCAATTTCCGGCAATTCTGCCGGGGGCCTGCCGGTGAGCGTAGCAAGACGGAACAGCGACGCCTGCCTCTCAGCCTCGATCAGCGGGATTTCCGCCGCGCGCTGATCGCGCAGGGCGGAAATCTGCGCCACGTCGAGCCCCGTGGCGAGGCCCGCTTCGTAACGCCTGCGGGTCAGTTCCAGCGACCGGTCGAGCAGCCCCACGATCCGCCGGGCCACGGCCAGCCGGGCACCACCCGACGCAGCATCGGCATAGGCGCGGGTGGTGTCTGCCACCACGATCACCCGCACGGTATCGGCATCGGCCTGCGCCGCCTGGAGGTCGCCACGCGCGGCCTCGATATCGCGGCCTACCCGGCCGAACAGATCAAGCTCGTAACCGACTTCCAGCCCGCCATCGATTGTCCAGTTTTCCCGGTCCGCACCTGCGGCCCGCTGCGATTCCGGCAGACGACCATAGGTTGCACCGGCACCGATGGTGCCCTGCGGCAACCGCCCGGCACGCGATCCGCGCAGGCCCGCGCGCGCCTTCTCGATATTGGCGAGGGCAACGCGGATATCGGTGTTGGAAGCAAGCGCATCGGCCACGAGCCCGTCAAGCACGGGATCATCATAGAGCTTCCACCAGTCCTCTGCGGCCTGTTCGGCGCTGAAGGCCGGATCGGCAGCGGAAAGTAACGGGCCGGACGTCGTCTGGGGCGGGACGGGTGCGACGAAGTCCGGCCCGACCGCGCAGGCGCTGAGCGCAAGCGCGGATAGCGAAGCCAAAAGAGCACGAGTGGATGGCATGGGCTGATCCTATTCGGCAGGTTGCAGGGCGTGGTCGGCCGCGCCATCATCGGCGTCAGGGCGGCGGCGCAGGCGCGCCAGCCGGTCCCCCAGATTGCGGCAGACCACATAGAAGGTGGGCGTGAACAGCAGGCCGAAGCCGGTGACGCCGGCCATGCCGAAGAACACGGCAGTGCCCAGCGCCTGACGCAATTCGGCCCCGGCACCCGTCGCGATCACCAGCGGCAAGGTGCCGAGGATGAAGGCGAAGCTGGTCATCAGGATCGGGCGCAGGCGCTGCTCGGCGGCATGGACCGCTGCTTCCGCCGGGCTGTATCCGTGGCGCTCCTCGCCCTGCCGTGCGAATTCCACGATCAGGATCGCGTTCTTCGCCGCCAGCGCAATCAGCACTACCAGGCCGATCTGGGTGAGGACGTTATTGTCCATTCCCATCGCGTTGATGCCCAGCATGGCCGCCAGCAGACACATCGGCACGATCAGGATGATCGCCAGCGGCATGACCAGGCTTTCATACTGTGCCGCCAGCACCAGAAAGACGAACAGCACCGCCATGGCGAAGACGAGGCCCGCCGTATTGCCGGCAAACTTCTGCTGATAGGCGATGCCCGTCCATTCATGGGTGAAGCCGCGCGGAAGTTCCGCCTGTGCCAGTTGCTCCATCGTGTCGAGCGAATGGCCCGAGGCATAGCCCGGCGCCGTATCGCCATCGACCGCCACGGCAGGCGCCAGATTGTAGCGCGTGACGCGATAGGGGCCGGCCTTGTCCTCGAAGGTTGCGACTGCGCCCAGCGGCACCATCGCCCCGTTGTCGGACCGGGTCTGCAGGTTGGCAATATCGGCAGTACTCTGGCGGAAGGCCTCATCCGCCTGGGCCGTGACGCGATAGGTCCGCCCCAGAAGGTTGAAATCGTTCACGAAAGCCGAGCCGAGATAGACCTGCAGCGTCTCGAACACACGCTCTGCCGGCACGCCCAGCATCTCCGCCTTCTTGCGGTCGATGTCGGCATAGACGCGGGGCGTCGCCGTATCGAAGAAGGTGTAGACGCCCGAGAAGCCGGGGGTCTGGTTGGCCTTGGAGATCAGCGCATTGGAAACCTGTTCCAGCGCCTTGTAGCCCTGCCCGTCGCGATCCTCCACCATCAGGCGGAAACCGCCTGCGGAGCCGATGCCGCGAATGAGCGGCGGCTTGACGATCATCAGCCGTGCCTCGGAAATATCCGCCGTGGCCTTGCGCGCCTCCTCCATAAGCTTGTCGATGGTCTGGCCATGCTTGGCGCGTTCCTCGAAATCGTCGAGCACCCAGTAAGCCGCGGCAGAGCTGGCGTTGCGGGTTTCCGAAGCCCCGTCAAAGCCCGAGAGCATTACCGAATTGGTGATGCCGGGGATTGGCAGCATCCGTTCGGCAACCTTCTTCATTACCTCATCGGTGCGCGCAGTGGCGGAGCCGGGCGGCAACTGGATGATCGTGAAGAAATAACCCTGATCCTGCGCAGGAATGAACCCCGTGGGCGTCCACCACAGCGAACCGATGGTAAGCGCGATCAGGCCGCCATAGGCTGCCATCATGCGCTTGGGCATACGCACCAGACGCGCGGTGAGGCGGGCATAGGAGGTGCTGAACCGCTCGAAAGCGCGGTTGAAGCGATCGCCCGCAGCTTCGACCATCCTGTGCCAGCGTGCGCCTTCCGGCGCGCGCCGGGCAGGCCGCAGGAGCAGCGCGGCAAAGGCGGGCGACAGGGTAAGCGAGAGGACCAGCGAGATGATCGTCGCGGCCGAAATGGTCACGGCGAATTGCTGGTAGAAGGCACCCGACAGGCCGCCGATGAACAGCGTCGGCACGAAAACCGCGCACAACACCAGCACGATGGCAACCAGCGCGGCCGCCACTTCGTCCATGGAGACACGCGCCGCCTGCAGCGGCGACATGCCTTCCTCGATATTGCGCTCCACATTCTCGACCACCACGATCGCGTCATCGACCACGATGCCTATCGCCAGGACCAGCCCGAACAGGGAGAGGTTGTTGAGCGAATAGCCAAGTGCCGCCAGCACCGCGAAAGTGCCGACCAGCGAAACGGGAATGGCCAGAACCGGAATCACCGCCGCCCGCCATTTCTGCAGGAAGACGATGATGACCAGCACCACCAGCACGATGGCCTCGAACAGGGTATGCACCACCGCATCGATCGACTTGGCGATGAATTCGGTGGGATTATAGACGATGCGATATTCCATACCGGCCGGGAATTCCTTGGCCAGTTCGTCCATCTCCGCCTTGATCCCTTCCGCAGCGGCAAGCGCGTTGGAACCGGGGCGCTGGAAGGTGGGAATGATCACCGAATCCATGTCGCCAAGATAGGCGGAGGTGCCATAATCCTCGGCACCGAGTTCCACCCGGGCAACATCGGATACGCGAACCTGTCGCCCTTCGGCGTCCGTGCGGACAACTACGTCGGCAAACTGCTGGGGCTCGGTAAAGCGGCCCTGCGTTTCAACATTGAGCTGGAAGGCACTGCCGCCCGAAGGAGGCTGGCCCAGAGTACCGGCCGCGACCTGGACATTCTGCGCACGCAGCGCGTTCACGATGTCCCCCGCCGTCAAGCCATAAGCCGCCGCGCGGGTCGGATCGATCCACACCCGCATGGAGAGATCGCGCGAACCGAACAGTTGCACGTCGCCCACGCCATCGAGCCGGGCAAGACGGTCCTTGATGCGGGTCTGGGCATAATTGGAGAGATATTCGCGATCCAGCGAACCGTCGGGCGAGATCAGGTTCACCACCAGCAGGAAGTCTGGCGACGTCTTTTTGGTAACTACGCCAAGGCGCTGAACCTCGGCCGGCAGGCGCGGCATCGCAATGGCGACCCGGTTCTGCACCAGCACCTGCGCCTCATCCAGATCGGTACCTTGTTCGAAGGTGACGGTAATGACCACACGGCCATCCCCGGTCGACTGGGATGACTGATAGAGCATCCCCTCGACGCCGTTGATTTCCTGCTCGATGGGATTTGCCACCGTTTCCGCCACCGTTTCCGCAGACGCACCGGGATAGGCGGCCGACACGGTTACCGTGGGCGGCACGATGTCCGGATATTGAGATACGGGCAGGAAGAAATAGGAAATCGCCCCCACCACGGTGATCAGCACTGCGATCACTGCGGCGAAGATGGGGCGATCGATGAAAAAGCGGGATAGTCGCATGGCTTCTGGCCCCAGTCCGGATCAGTTTACGAAGGTGGCCTTGCCGGAAAGCGGCGCGGCTATCGCGGGCTTCGGCTCTGCCTTGATGGGGGCAATGGTGCCCTTGCGGATTTCGACCTTGCTTCCGGGCGCGGCGAATTGCGTGCCCACAATCACTACGCGATCGGTCGGCTGCAGGCCGGAACGGATCACGCGCAGCCCATCGATGACCGGCCCGAGCTGGACCGGCTTCGCGGCAACTGTGCCATCCTGCTTGACTACCAGCAGCAGCTTGCGAGCCTGATCGGTCTGCACCGCCGTATCGGGCACCAGCAAGGCATTGACCTTGCCGCCGGTGGCGAGGTGCATGTTGCCGAACATGCCGGGCGTCAGGAAAAGGTCTGGATTGTCGAACACGGCGCGGGCGCGGATCGTGCCCGAACGCGGATCGAGGCTGTTGTCGGTGAAGTCGAGGCGGCCCTGATGGACGTAGTCGCTCTCATCCTGTAACCGCACCGCCACGGGCAGGCCCTCGCCCGCGCCATTGCGCCGGGCCTTGAGGAACAGGGCTTCCGATCCCTCGAAGGAGAAATAGATCGGATCGACCGCCATCAACGTGGTCAGCAGGGTGCCTGAACCGCCGTCACCGGCGGACACCAGGTTTCCCGGATCGACCCTCCGGTCAGAAACACGCCCGGTCATCGGAGCGCGCACGGTGCTGAATTCGACATCCAGAGCGCGGGAATTCACCCGGGCCTGAGCTGCCGCGAGCGTGGCGGCGGCAGCGCGTTCGCGGGCGCGCAGCCGGTCGATCTCGCTCTTGGAAACGCCGTCGAATTCCACCAGCCGGCTCGCCCGCTCCAGATCACTGCGAGCAAGGGCCAGATCGCTGCTGGCGGCGGAAACATCGGCCTGCGCCTCACGCAAGGCCGCCGTGAAGGGGCGCGGATCGATGGTGAAGAGCGGCTGGCCCTTGCGCACGATCTGCCCATCCTTGAAATGGACGGCGGTGACCGCCCCTGAAACGCGCGGGCGGATTTCCACCGCGCGGCTCGCCTCGAAACGGCCGACAAATTCGTCCCATTCCGTAATCTGGCGCTGCAAGGGCGCGGAAACGGTGACCGCGGCAGGCGGCGGAGGCGGCGGCGCATCGCCGGCAGCCCCCAGCAGATACCATGCCCCGGCCAGTGCCGCGACAATACCGACGATGCCCAGCGCCCGCTTGCGGCCCTTGCGGGACGTCGCGATCAGCGGCTCGCTGCGGCCATCCTGAAGTTCGATGGAAGTCAGTTCGTTCATTTTCAAACCCTGTTCCCTGGACGCGCGGCACCGCGCGCAACCTCTCAAAAGGCCGCACGAGGTCGCTCCGGAAAGCAGGCTTCCCGGCCGCGAACGCCCTCACCCTGTGATTGCGGACAGACTGATTGAGTCCCCGCTTCGGCAGGCGGACGCCGCGCGGGCAGACCCCGGCACGACGCCTCACACCCGCGCTACCTCGGCGAAGCGTCGTGGCCGGACGTTCGCCGAGGTCTCGCTGTTCTTGGTTTTATGGCCCGGGGGGAGCGCTCCCCCAGAACGAGGAGAATCGCAGCACCACGGATTTCATACCAATCGGTATATAAATCGAGGCGCCGAGCGTCAAGCGATATTTATACCAGTCAGTAAAGAAAGTCGAGAGCCGCCGGAAACGTCAGGCGCCGGGCCAGGTCGCGAGGCAGATTTCCACCAATTGCTCCAGTTCCGACCGGCTCGCACCGGCCCCCGCCTGGACCGACATTCCCTGAAGCACTGCGGTCAGATAAGCGGCCAGGCCCTGCGGATCGACATTGGCGGGCAAGTCGCCATCCTGCTTCGCACGCTCGAATCGTTCCAGCAGCGCCTGCTTCGCGGCGGCACCGCGAGCGACAACCTCTTCACGGATGCCTTCCGCTTCATCGCCGCAGGCGCTCGCCCCGATCACCGTCAGGCAGCCGCGGCATTTCTCGCCACTGTAGATTTCCAGTGCCCCGCGCAGGAAATGTTCCGCAACGCCGCGTGCCGTGGGCGCCTTCAGCGCCTCGCTCACATAGGCCAGCTTCTCGCGCTGATAGAGGTCCAACGCCTTGGTAAAGAGCGCTTCCTTGTTTCCGAAGGCGGCATAGAGGCTGGGCTTGGTGATACCCATGGCTTCAGTAAGGTCCGCCATCGACGCACCTTCATACCCCTTGGCCCAGAAGACGGAGAGCGCCGCCGCCAGTGCCTTGTCGGTATCGAATTCGCGTGGACGACCACGCGCGACGCAAGCCGTGGGAATTTTCATAACGTTCGGTATATATAACCTTCGGCGCGAGAATCCAAGGATTGCGGCCATAGCCCAGACAATACGGCAGCGATACAGGCTTATGGGGATCCGGGATCAGTCGTCCGCCAGCGCCTTGTGGAACCTGTCCAGCCACCAAAAGACGTTCTGTTCGCGAATCTGCTCCATCATCGCTCGCCAGCGTTCCTGCCTTTCGGCCAGCGGCATTTCGAGCGCCTGCTTGAGCGCATCGCCGATCTCTTCCGCACTATAGGGATTGACGAGCAAGGCATCCTTCATCTGCTCTGCGGCCCCCGCAAAGCGCGAGAGGATCAGTACACCCGGATCATCCGGGTCTTGCGCTGCGACATATTCCTTGGCCACGAGGTTCATCCCGTCGCGCAAGGGCGTGACCAACCCCACCCGGCTGGCGCGATAAACGCCCGCCAACGTGTCATGCGGATAGCCCTGGTTCACATAGCGGATCGGCACCCAGTTAAGCGCGGCATAGGCGCCGTTTATCCTGCCCGTCAGCTGTTCAAGGCTGGAGCGGATACGCTGATAGCTGGCGATACCGGCGCGTGATGGCGGCGCGATCTGGAGGAAGACCACCCGATTGCGCATTTCGGGATGGTCCACCAGCAGCCGCTCATATCCCAGAAACCGTTCTTCCAGGCCCTTTGAATAATCGAGCCGGTCCACACCCACGATGAGCGCCCTACCCACCAGACTCTCACGAATGCGGTTCAGTGATTCCTGTGCGGCATCGCTCCGGGCGATTTCGGCAAAGCCATCGGCATCGATCCCCACCGGGCAGGCGAGCAGGCGCACGGTCCGCCCCCCGCGGCGAAGGACATCACCCTCGATCTGCGCACCCATCTGCGAGATGGCATATTCGCAGAAAGCCTCCAGCCATTCACTGGTCTGGAACCCGATCACGTCATATTCGAACAGGTTTTCCACCAGCACCATGGCCTCGGGCAATGTGCTCAGCAGGCGGCGCGGCGGCCAGGGGGTGTGAAGATAGAAGCCCAGCCGGTTCTTCACCCCGCTTCCGCGCAATTCCTTGCCTAGCGGAATGAGGTGGAAATCCTGGACCCACACCAGATCGTCCGGTTCGATCAGGGGGATCACGGTCTGCGCGAGGCGTTCATTGACCCGGTGATAGCCATGGGCGAAAGTGCGCTCATATTCCGCGAGATCGACCCTGTAATGGAGCAAGGGCCAAAGGGTGCGGTTGGCGTAGCCGTTGTAATATTCCTCTATGTCCTGCTCTTCGAGATCCACCGTGGCCGTGGTGAGCCCGTTCACTCGGCTGAGATTGACCTGCCCGCTGAACTTCTCGATCACTTCGCCCGACCAGCCGAACCAGATTCCCCCATAGGCATTGAGCGCGGCAGTCAACGCCACCGCCAGTCCGCCCTGGGAGCCGCCACCCGCGCTCACGCGGTTCGAAATTGCAATCAGGCGGCTCATCGGATCGTACTCCAGGGTCGGCTCAGCAAAGTGGCGCAATTGATGATGCCCACCAGCGAATAGGTCTGCGGGAAATTGCCCCACAATTCTCCGGTGGTCGGATCGATATCCTCGGACAGCAGGCCCGAAGGCGTGCGCTGGGCCAATATGCCCTCAAACAGCCCGCGCGCCTCTTCGGTACGCCCGGTGAGGTGCAGCGCTTCGATCAGCCAGAAAGTGCAGACGTTGAACGCCGTCTGCGGCAGTCCGAAATCGTCCTCCGATGCATAGCGCAACATATGGGTTCCTCTTCTGAGCTGCTTCTCGAGGGCGGCGAGCGTCGTCAGGAACCGGCTGTCATCGGGCCGGATGAACCGCAGATCGAGCATCTGCAGCATACTCGCATCGAATTGCTCGCCCTCGAAAGTGGCGGAAAAACACTGGCTGTCAGGCCGCCACGCCGCCCGCTCGATATGTGCGCGAATATGGTTGGCCCTTTTCTGCCAGAATCTTGCCCGGTCCGCCTTGCCCAGGGCAGCGGCGGCATTGGCCAGCCGGTCGCAGGCGGCCCAGCACATGACAGACGAATAGGTGTGGACCCATTCGCTGTTGCGCAGTTCCCAAAGCCCTGCGTCGGGCTGGTCGTAATTCTCCCAGGCCCGCTGGCCGACCCGCTCCAGCGCCAGAAAATCCTCCTCGCCCGCAGGACGGAACAGGCGCTCGTCGAAGAAGGCCTGCGCGCTGGACAGCACGATCTGGCCATAGGCGTCATGCTGGATTTGCCCCGCCGCCTGATTGCCTTCCCGCACCGGGCCGAACCCGCGATAGCCGGCAAGGCCGGGCACGATCCGCTCTTCCAGATCGGGCTCACCCAGCACACCATAGAGCGGTTGGATATGGCCGCCCCGGGCCGCATCGACGACGTTCCGCAGGAACGCCAGATAGGATTCCAGAACATCCAGCGCACCCAGTCGGTTGAGCGCCTGCACCGTGTAATAGGCATCGCGTATCCAGCAGAAGCGATAGTCCCAATTGCGCTGCGATCCGTGATGTTCGGGAATGGAGGTGGTCAGCGCTGCAACGATGGCCCCGGTTTCCGCGTGCTGGCACAGCTTCAGGGTGATGGCGGCACGGATCACCGCGCTTTGCCATTCCAGCGGTATGGCAAGTCCGCGGACCCAGCTCTGCCAATGGAGCACGGTGCTCTCCAGCATCCCCTCCAGGGCATTGCCGATTTCCCGCAGGAACGGCTCGTCGGGTCCGAGGAAGAAATAAGCGGCGCTTTCCAGTCTGAAGGCCCGTTCCTCCTGCACGATACCCACGGGCGCGGACATGGTGAGCCTGAGAGAGACAACGCCGATGCGAAAGCGCAGATAATTACCGCTGCCTCGCTTCGCCTGTACAGGTTCGCTCCAGCCCGTCACCGGGCGCAGGCGCACGCGAATACGGGGCGAGCCGTGCAGGGGGCGAACGATCCGTGCGAAGGCAACCGGACGATAGGGCCCTACCCGCTGGCGGTAATCAGGGCAGAAATCGATGACTTCGATGGCGTTGCCCGCCTCATCCTCGTGCCGGGTGATCAGCACAGGCGTGTTGCGAAGATAGGCGATTTCGGTTTTCACCACGCCTTCCAGCGAGATGTCCCAGAAACCGTTCTGCGGATCGTCCCCGTCAAGCAGCGCCGAAAACAGCGGCTCTCCATCCACCCGGGGCACGCAGGCCCAGACATAGCGCCCGGAACTGTCGATCAATGCAGAGACCTGGCAATTGCCGATCGGCCAGAGATTCAGGTCCGGTTGCATAGCTGCTCCAGCCAGGCATGCACCTCCGCGACTGTGCCAAGGCGATAGCGCGCGGCGGTGGGGTTTCTGTTGCCGACGACCACACCGAAGCCGCCCAGTTCCTCGGCGGCGGAAAAGCCTGCCTCGTCAGTAAGGTCGTCACCCACGAAGATCGGCATGGTGCCTGCGCTCGTGGCGCGCTCCATCACGCTGCGCACTGCGAAGCCCTTGTCGCGGCCCGGCACACGCAATTCGGCCACGGCCTTGCCCTTTTGCAGCGAGAGGCCGTGTTCCTGCGCCAAGGCTGCTGCCAGTGCGATACTGGCTTCCTGCGCCGCGGGGGCCAGCCGGAAGTGGAGCGCCACGCCATAGCGCTTCTGCTCCACCAAAAGTCCCGGATGGCTGCTGGCAAAATCCCTCAGCGCGGCAGCGACCAGATCGAGGCTGGCCGGGCGGGGCATCGCTTCGTCATTCAACTCCGCACCATGATTGCCGACGAGGACCGGCCCGGCCTCACCCAATTGCCCGGTGAAGCCCAGACGGCCTGCAAGCCATGCAACATCGCGCCCGCTGACCACGGCCAGCCGTCCTTCGATCAGGGAGGAGAGCATGCCCAGCAGTCGAACGAGATGGGGAGGAACCTGAACCGCCTCCGGCGTCTCCGCGATTTCCACCAGGGTGCCGTCGAAATCGAGCAGCAGCGTGACCTCTCCCTTGGCCAGCACAGGGGGAGGAGAGGCCCCTCCACCCTGCGGAATGAGGTGGACGGCGGCCTTCATTTCCAACGCCCCGACCGCACCGGGGAAGCTACATTCTTCCCGCGTCGAGGCGGCGAGCGACATGCAGGATCGCAGCCTTGAATGGTCCATGTTTTCAGCTCCGGAATTGGGGCGATCGAACGATCTGATAGAATTAGATCGTTCCGCCAGAAGTGCCGTTCCCGCGCCGGACGCCCTTAGCGGCGGACCGAGCCAGAGGCGGGATCAAAGGCTTTTTCAAATAGTTGCGGCAGAAATGCCGCGCGCGATGCAGGAGCAGTACCATGCCAAGCGCGGCGGCGGGTCGGCAAAGCGACCAGCCGTGCCCCCGACGGGGTGCCGCCCCCTTCCTGACGGGAACACGACTTCGCCAGAAATCGTTCTGCCAGAAATCGTTCTGAATGCTGCCCAAACAAGGAACGGATGATGATCCGGGAATGTGCGACGATGAACCTTGGCGGAGATCGAGCCTCGGGAGGAACGCCTTCCCATGGGGGCTGATCTCCCGGACGGCATTTCCCCGAGCCATCTGGAGCAGACACGATCTGCCCATGCCCTCTCACACTGGCTGGCGCTGCTGGTTCTGGGTGCGCTCATGATCGCAGCGCTGGCCGGGCTGTTCGGGGGCTGGCCCAGTGAGCGCAAGGCGGCCCTGCGGAACGGCGCGTCGCTGGCGGTAGAGGCGCCGCAGATTTTGCGATCCGGCGAGTTCTTCGAGATCTGGATAGAGGTCCGTGCCGATCGCCCCCTTGAGAAACCGACCCTAGCCATATCTCCCGCCTATCTGCGCAACCTTACGGTCAACACTGTGATGCCGGGGGCTGAGGAAGAGGCATATTCCGGCGACGCACTTACTATGGGTTACGGCCGCCTCGAAGCCGGCCAGCCTTTGCGCATCAAGCTGGATGGCCAGGTCAACCCAACGCTTGCCGGCGGGCATGATGGCTGGATGGAATTGCGCGAAGGCGACACTCGCCTCGTCCGGATTCCGCTCGCACTCGAGATTTTGCCCTGATGGATATCGTGCTGCGCGCCACCGCGATGTTCGCCATCGTCTATCTCCTGCTGCGGCTGCTGGGGAAACGCGAACTGGCACAACTGACGCCCTTCGAACTGGTCATGCTGATCGTGATGGGCGATCTGGTTCAGCAGGGCGTTACGCACAATGATTTCAGCATCACGGGTGCGACGCTGGCGATTGCCACCTTCGGTTTCTGGAGCGCCTTGCTCGCCTGGTTCAGTTTCCGTTCGCGTCGCGCGGAAAAGCTGCTGGATGGTGAGCCTGCGGTGCTCGTGCGCAGCGGCGAGATCCTGAACGGCAATCTCGGCCGTCACCGTATCACCCTCTCCGAACTGGAGGCGGAAATGCGACTGGCGGGAATTGCCCATTTGTCCGATGTCGCATGGGCGATCCTCGAAACCGAAGGGAAGGTCAGCTTCATCCGCAAGGACGATGAACCCTCCCACCCACCCGAGGATGGCCCGGCCACCTGAGCGCGCCGTCACGGCAGGTCAGGCGGGCGACAGGCTTTCGGTCCGGCGCCGGCCAAGGATCACTTCCCCTCGCCTGCGCGTAAGAGCCCAGGGCATTTCGTCGCGAATGAACGCCATCATCGCCTCGCGCACGTCGCATCTCAGATCGAAGGCCTTGCCTGCATCGGCAGCGCTTACCAGCGCGCGCAATTCCAGATGATCGGGCGCAGTGTCGGTCACCTGCAGCCCCACAACGCGCCCGTCCCATTTGTCATTCGCCGCCACCACTTCCTCCAGCTTGGCCCGCAGTCGCGGAACATCGGCCGCCGGGTCCACATGGAGGAAGGCCGTGCCCAAAATCTGGCTGGTCGTGCGGGTCCAGTTCTGGAAACTGTCCTCAAGGAAGCGGGAGATCGGCACAACCAGCCTACGCTCATCCCAGATGTTGACGATCACATAGGTCAGGCGGATTTCCTCGATCCGGCCCCACTCTCCGTCCATGATCACTACGTCGTCGATCCGGATAGGCTCCGTGAAGGCCATCTGGATGCCGGCCACCAGATTCTTGAGTGCAGGCTGCGCTGCCGCGCCCACTGCCAACCCGATCAGGCCCGCCGATGCGATCAGGGTAACCCCGATATTCCGCACGGCGGGAATGCCCATTAGAATGAGACACAACGTCGCCAGCGAGATCACGAACACCGCGACGCGGTGCAGGATGTTGGCGCGCGTCCGCCTGCGCCGGGCCGACAGATTATCCGGCGCCGAGATATCCGTCCGCGCCTGGATGACTGCGAAGCCCCAACCCACCAGCGCGATCACCAGCCAGCCGAACAAGGCCGGCGTCACCAGTCGCGCCACTTGAGCCCATATCAGCGCGGCGCGGGGATCGAGACCCAACGCAGGCTGGACAGCGGAGAGCGCGAGCGCAAGCAGCAACCAACGAGCGCAAGCAGCAACCAACGAGTGGACCCGCGCAGTTTGCGAACCGCTTCCGCCGAGGAAAGCCATTCCACCCTGCGCAAAATCCTGCCCAGCACGAGGAAGATGACGAAATGCAACGCCAGCGCAAGCAGGACGGCAAGAGCGCAAAGGGCGAGCGGCTGTAGCCAGCCGGGTATCATCGGAACAAGCTGCATGCCCCAAGGCTACATGGGCGATGCCCCATGGCCAGTGCGCACCCATCGGCCCAAGGCAGCAGATGCACATGCCGCCGCAAAGGCCGGGCCATCCGGCCGCTGCAATCACTTGCGTTTGTCGGGCAAAGCGAAAACCATCAGCGATTCATTGTTGAGCGGCTTCCCGTCCGGTCCACGCGCGGCAGCGGCGCCCATGCCGGCACCTGCGGCCACCACCGCGACATATTGCCGCCCGTCCTTGCCCCGATAGGTAATCGGGACTGTCAGCGGCGCATATTGCAGTTCCTTCTCCCACAATATGGCCCCGGTCTTTGCATCGAAGGCCCTGAGACGCCGGTCTGATGTGGCGCCGATGAAGACGAGCCCGCCTGCCGTGACGATCGGCCCACCGAAAGTATTGTTGCTTCCGGTATCCTGCTTGCCCTCCGGCAGGCCTTCAGTCATGCCCAGCTTGCTGGCCCACAGAATTTCGCCGCTATTGCCGTCCACTGCAATCAGCCGGCCCCAGGGCGGGCGAATGCAGGGCAGGTTCATGCGCTTGCCATCCTTCGTCTCAAAGCTGGCCGAAAAGCTTGAATAGGCCCCCGGCCCCACCAGACTGCCACGGTCGTATATCTGGGTCGAAGCACTGGTGCCGTTGCCGTAATTGCCTTTCGGATCGCGATCCTCGATCCAGCCGATACTGCCGCTCTCGCTGGTATTGACGAAAATGACGCCTCTGGTCGGGTCCGCCGCGCTCCCACCCCAGTTGGAGCCGCCGTTATGCGGCAGGTTGATCGAGGCGCGCGGAGCATCCCCCTTCTTGTGCAGGAAAAAGGGCGTGAAAGGTCCGCTGTTGAAGAATGTGCCGCCGTAGCTGTCCAGCAGCGCCTTGCAGGCGGCTACATGCTCCGGTGTAGTATCTTCGGCTGTGACGATATCGGACGGGTCCCAACGCATGCGGGAAAGCGGTTCCGGTTTCACCGGGATGGGCTGCGTCTTGGAATACCATTCACCCGGAACGTCGGCTGCGGCCACCAATTGCTCGTTTACGCCATGGATCGGCTCGCCTGTTTCCCGGTTGAGGATATACATCAGGCCCGGCTTGCCGGTTTCGGCCAGAGCGGGAATGGTCTTGCCGTCCTTCACTACGTCGAACAACACGGGCGGGGCAGGCAGATCCCAGTCCCACAGATCGTGGTGGATGGTCTGGAAATGCCATTTATACTTGCCGGTCTGCGCATCGACCGCGACGATGGAATTGCCGAACAGATTGTTGCCCGGCCTGTCGCCCCCGTAATAGTTGGGCGATGGGCTGCCGATCGTCATATAGATCGTGTCGGTCTTGGGATCGGCGGTGGTGTACCACACCCACATATTCGTGCCGGAACGCCCCTTCCAGCCGTCGTCCAGCCAGGTCTCATGACCTACTTCGCCGGGCTGGGGAACCGTGTTGAACTCCCACAGCTTCTGGCCGGTCCGCGCATCGAAAGCCCGGCTGTTGCCGCTGGGGCCGCGCGGCATTTCCGCCGTGTTCGCCCCGATCACCAGCACGTTCTTGTAGACGGACGGCGGATAAGAATAGGGGGAGCCTTCAATCGCGGCACTGCCCCCCTTGCCGAAAGCGGTGTCCAGCTTGCCGGTCGCCGCATCCAGCGCCACGATGGCATTGCCGACCGAATAGAAGATGCGCGGCTTCAGCCTGCCTTCGCCCGGCCAGTAGGACACGCCCCGCCGCACCATGCCGCGCACCGGATGGCGCCAGATCTCCTTGCCGGTGTCGGCCTCCAGCGCGACCACGGCATTGCCCAGCGGCAGATACATCACGTTACGGATCACGATGGGAGCGGTCCCGCCCAGCAGCCCGGCGCCGCCTTCCGGACGCAGGCGGAAGCTCCATGCCTGTTCCAGATCCTTCACATTGGCCGTGTTGATCTGGTCCAGTGGGGAATAGCGCGTGCCCCCCAGATCGCGCGCATAACGAGGCCAATCTGCCGCCGGAGGAGCCGTTTCGGCCTGCACGCGAATGGCGGAGAAGGTGGGCAGCAGCGCAATGCCGCTCAGGATCAGCGCCTTGGAAATTCGCATAATGCCAAACTCTCTTCTGTTCCGGGCAAGCGCCGGACTTCTTCCGGAAAAAGGCGGGCGGGGAGTGAGTGCCCCCGCCCGCCGTCAATGGCGTGCTTCATCCTGGGAAAAAGCACGGTGGGAGTTCAGAAGGAAACATTCGCCCCGATGAAGAAGCGGCGTCCCAGCACATCGTAATTGCCCGCATCGTAACGGCCGCCCGGCAGGCGCCCCTGGGCGGGATCGGCCGAAGTATCGACGCCCATCACCGGCGGCGCACGATCGAACAGATTATCAATGCCGAAGCGGATCGTTGCGGACTTGTTGATCTGATAGGAGCCGGAAAGGCTGAACAGATCATAGGCAGGGGCTCCGGTGATGGGAGTGCCGCCCTGGCGGGTAACCGCAGTGACATGGTCAATCGCAGGCTTGTGCTGCCATTGCAGGCTGACGGTTGCCGGGCCCACGGAATAGTTGAACCGGGTGAACAGCTTCCAGCGATAGGATCCCGCCTGAGTGCCCACTTCGCCGCCGCCCGTGGTGCCGGCATAATCGATCATCGGCACCGCGACTTCGTCCGCCGTCGTCGCGAACTTGTCGAGATAGGTGAACTGCACATTGGTGGAGAAGCGCCCCGGAAGGCCGATGCCGGCATCCTTGAAACGGATTCCCCAATCAAGCTGCACGTCGACGCCGGCCGTTTCCACCCGGCCCGCATTGCCATAATTCACCAGGACATTGACGACTTCGCCCGTCTGGGAATCCCGCACGATGCGCGAACAGGCATCGTTGACGCTGTAATCCGGGTTGAAGACCGGGGTGAAGCATTTGCGGAAGACGGCGTTGATATTCTCTTGCGAGATACCGCCGGAAAGCGTGACGTTGTAATAGTCGACCGCGAGCCTCAGGCTGCGCAGCCATTCGCTTTCGAAAGGCGAACTGATGACCGCGCCGATCGTATAGGTCGTGGCATCCTCTTCCTTCAGCGCCAGCGCGCCAGAGGAAACCGCACGGAAGTAGTCCCCCGTGTTAGTGGGATATACCCTGTCGGCCTCATAGAACTGCGTGGCCGCATTCGCCCCCATGATGTTGCGGCACAGCGCCTCGACCTTGGCGGCATCGGGGTTGCCCACCGTATCCCCCGAATCCGGGTTGAGATTGCTGTCTGCCCCAATCGGATTGGCGGAATAATTGCCGAAGAATACAGGATTTGTGATGTTCCCGCGCGAGCAGGGATCGCCATCGGTCACCTGCGTCTGGGTCTGCGTCCGGGCGGTGAACAATTCGCCCAGATTGGGGGCGCGGCTGGCCTTCTGATAGCCGCCACGGAAGCGCAGCCATTCAAATGGCGCATATTCACCATTGATCTTGTAGGTGCCGACCGTGCCGATAGAACGATAATCGGACAGGCGATAGCCAAGTTCCAGCGTCAGCGCCTTGGCGAACGGCAGGTCGGCAAGCACCGGCACCAGCACTTCGCCATAGATTTCCTTTACCGAGGTCGTCCCCTTGGTGCTCGCCTGCGGGAAACCGCCATTCACGGTTTCATAGAAAGCCGATCCGTCCATCATTGCGGAATCGGCGTGGAACTTCATCTTGTTCACCCGATATTCGGCACCCAGGGCGAAGCGCAGCTGGCCATAGGGAAGATTGAACAGGCCACCCTGCAGGTTGGCCTGCACGTTCTCCTGAGTGAGCCGGTTTTCGAGCTGCGCATCCACCGCCACGGCCAGGCCGCAGTCCTCGGTATAGGTGGACGAGGAGATGAAGGGGCTCAGGCCGCTTTTACAACTGGCATTTGCGCCGTTGCGATTGACGGCCAGCGGCGTGCCGTTGCCGGTGAATGTGGAATTATAGCCATAGTTCGGCGCATTCAGGATCGCGGCCAGACGTTCCACCGAAAGGTAGCCGTAAAGCTCGGTACGCGCCGTGGTTTCACCGTGAGAGGCGAAGACTTCCCAAGTCCAGTCCGTGCCCGGCACCTTCCCTTCCAGGCCAAGCAGCATCTGGTAGGTCTGGTTATGGTTCACGGTGGTGCGGCGTGCGATGTCCCCGGGGATCAGATTGACATAGAAGGGCTGGGTCGCGGCTGCGCCGGTCCGGCTGTTGAGGAGCAGTGCCAGTTCATCAGGCACCGGGAATACCTGGCTGTTGGTACAGCCGCCCACGACAGGACAGTCCAAACCGAACTTGCCGGTTCCCATGCCCGCCGGAGAGTTTACCCCCTTCGCCAGGAAATCGAGATTGGTGTATGTGACGCCGCCAATCGTGGCGCCGAGTGACGACGGCGTGCCCAGCACCGAATTGCCGGTATAGATTTTGTCGTCATGCGGGATTGCCGTACCGAGGGAGCCGAGGGCCACCGTATTGAGCGAGAGCGATACCGTCTCCGTCGAGGCATAGGACGCCTGACCAAAAGCGGTGATATTGTCCGAAATATCGTAATGGCCGCTGGCAAAGAAGGAATATCGCGTCTGCGGCGATGAGAGCAGCAGATCGTCGATATTGTCGGCCAGCACCCCGGTTCCCAGCAGCTTGCGCTGGAGCCCATCGACCTGCCCCGAGGATGCGGGATCATATCCATAGAACAACGACGTGTAGACCCCGCCGGGCGATGTCGAGCCGTTCAGAAAGAACGAATTGTTGCCGTTAAGATAGAAGGAAGAAGTGTTGGGAACCGTGATGTTTGCCGGAACCCCCTTGCCATGGAACAGCGCGTTGACCGCTTCCACCGTCGGCCGACCGGCAGCGGGGAAGGAAATGTAATTCTGGTTCAGGAAAAACTCGGTGCCGGCCACGTTCGGGTTGCGTGCCAGCTCGACGTTCCACGGCCGATCCATGGTGCGAACCGATTCACGATCGTAATATTCCATGCCCAGCATGACATTGCCGCGCCCGCCATCGAGATTGGCCCCCATCAGCGCGGAAACGCGATATTGCGCGCCATCGCCACGTTCGGTCAGCGAATATTGCCCGTCCAGGCTAATGCCGGTGAAATTCTTCTTGAGGAGGAAATTGACCACGCCCCCCACAGCATCCGCGCCGTAAGTGGAAGAGGCACCCCCCGAAATGACCTCAACCCGTTCTACTGCGGCCGACGGGATCGTATTGATATCAACCACGCCAGAGCCGTTGACCGGCGTCGGGCGGCGCCCGTCGATGAGGACAAGGTTCCGGTTCGCACCGAGCTGGCGAAGGCTGACCGTCGCCACGCCGATGGTGACATTGGCATTGGCCTGCAGCCCCTGCGTGTCGAACTGGGTCAGCGCAGGCGCGAATTGCGGCAGCTTGTTGAGATTTGCTTCGATATTGATCGCGCTGCTCTCTTCCAGCAATTCCGCGCCGACAGTCACGATCGGGCTCGTCGCAATGAAATCCTTGCGGATGATGCGCGATCCGGTGACGATGATCGGCTCTGCCTCTTCCTTTTCCTGAGCGGCGGGAGCTTCCTGCGCATGCGCGGGCGCAGCGGCCATGCAGGTGGAAATACCGATAGCGGTGCAAAGCGCGGTTGCGCGAAATTGCTTGAGATAACTTCCCTTCATGAGACCAAGTCCCCTCCTCACATCCCCTGGCATTCTTGCCGGCCCGTTCGATGCGAGCGCATGCTTCAATGCCCATGAGCCCGCTCGAACAGCCGGCTCGCCCGGTATGGGTAGGGAGGAAGGGAAGGGTCCGGCAGACCCGATCCGGCGAGCTGTCACCACACAAATGGGTATTGCCGCCAACCCCACCCGGTTGGAATTCACACCGCTGGCGCTTGCGCTGCCATTCCTCCGTCCGGCAGGAAGGAGAACCGACTTCCCCCAAATGATTGAGAGGGCAGCGGAACGGGAAGCGACAGGATGAGGACGATAGTGGGCAGGCAAGACGCAGAAATGGAGGAATGTAGTCCCGGCGCGGTACGGCGGATAGTTCGCCTTTTTCTTGTGCCCGTCCTCTTCGCTGCCCTGGCACACACGGCTTCGGCCGCGCAACGCGATCTCGGCTTCGGACATTTCGTCCACACGGAACTGGAGGCGAAGGACGGATTGCCCGCCCAGGCCAACTCGATTGTCCAGACGCCCGACGGCTATATGTGGTTCGGAACGCCGGACGGCCTGTTCCGATATAACGGCCAGACTTTCGAGCGCGTTCCCGTGCTGCGCAAGGGCGCCTTCACCGATGCCGCGATTATCGAAGCAATCGTTACGCGTCGCGGAGAGATGTGGCTTGGTGCCGGACAGAATGCGGGCGCGCTCGTGCTGCGCAACGGGAGGTTGGAGCAGACGGGGATGTCGGCCCCGCCCCCGCAGATCACGCATCTGGTGGAAGGGAAGGACGGCTCAATCTGGGCAGCTTCCAGCAGCAGAAAGGACCGTCTGTTTCGTCATATGGCGGGCGAGTGGCAGCGGATGGACATTCCGCTTGCCCTCCCCGAAGGCGCCATCGCAGATATGGAAGTGGATCGGCGCGGCACCATATGGATCCTGCTGGCAAACGCCTCTGGCGGCCAGTTGGCATTTCTGAAACTGGGTAGCTCGCGCTTTGAAACCGCGGGAGACAGTGTGGGTCTTGGCCGCCTGACGCTGGACCCGAATGGCGGCCTTTGGGTGTCGGACAATTTCGGCACGCGCATGGTGCGAGATGCGAGTGGCGCGCACGCCCTTGCGCAGATCACCTATCCGCCCGTGCCCAATATCGGTTTTCCGAAGATCAAGTTCGACAAGCGGGGAAATATCTGGGGCAGTTCCCTCTCCGGCGGGATATTCCTCATTCCCGGGGCGGGCAAGACCGAGAATTCCGGGAAGCCTCCTCTCGCCCTGAGCTATGACGATCGCATCGGAACGCTGCCCACGCTCGATGTGTTTCCGGACCGTGAAGGCAATGTCTGGATATCGAGCAGCGAATCCCTGCATCGTTTCCACCCTGCCAATGCCGTGCCCGTCTCTTCGATCCCGAGCCATCCCAGATCCCCGCAAAGGCTGGCAGCGGCTACGGATGGCAGCATCTATCTTTTCAGCCTGGGTCGCCTTTACCGGATTGAACCGAATGCAGAGCCTGCTCTCGTCGCCTCGAATCTCGATGCGAATGCGGTGATCTGCACGGCCAGATCCGGCGGGGTCTGGTATATCGACGGACATCAGGCGCTGTTGTTCGACGGCGGCCGGCGCCATGCGCTGCCTGCGGCCTTGCCAGCCGGTGAGCCCCCCATCCTCTGCGAGGAGGATGGTTTCGGACGGTTGTGGTCGCTATCCAGGAACACCGCGAGCTGGTTCCGGGAAGGAAGCTGGCACCGGGGCTTTCCCGGTTTGGATGAAGCCGACATCTGGGATGTGGCGACGGACGCTTCAGGCGCCCTGATCGTCAGCGTCGGGACCAACAGGCTCATCAGAATCGATGAGACAGCGGCCACCCCGGTCAGGAAGGGGTGGGACGGCAGCATTTCCTCCATGCACAATACGCCGCTGGGCCTGATGGTGAGCCATTCCAACGGCCTGTGGCGCGGTGGGAATTCCGGTCAGAACAACGGCGCTTCCATCACCACGCGCGCCCTCGCAAAGGCGCGGGACTTCGATGTGGACGACAAACATCTCTGGGTGTTCGGCCTTTTCGGCGTGAAGCAATTTCCTCTGGCCGGGCTGAGCCGGTCATGGGGAACAGAAACTCATCCTTCCGCCAGCATGACCTTCGACTGGGCGGAGGGCCTCCCTGTGGGCAAGCAGGACACCAGCTTTCGCGGCCGCCAGATCGCTGCAGGGAGCGATGGTCGGATATGGGTTCTGACCCGAAGCGGGCCCTACCTGATCGACACGAGGAATGTCATCCGCAACATGATCCCCCCGCCGCTGGCCATCGAAGGCATCTGGGGGGACGGGCATCCGTCCCGGGAGCGCGAAGGCAGGCATTATCTCGGCAGCGGAACCCGCTCCGTCAGGATCTCGTACGGCGCGCTGAGCTATTCGATGCCCGAGCGCGTCCGGTTCAAATATCGCCTGATCGGCGCCAATGATGAATGGACCTATGCGGGCAATCGCCATGAGGTGTCATTCGATAACCTCGGCCCGGGAGATTATCGTTTCGAAGTCATGGGCGCGAATGAGGATGGCATATGGAACACCCGGCCCGCCTCCATCGAATTCACGATTGCGCCAACCTTCCTGCAGTCACCCATCGTGAAATTCGCAGCGGCGCTGTTGCTGCTTGCGGCCATTGCCCTGGCCTATCACTGGCGGACATATATCCTCACCACACGCGTGCGGAACGCCATGTCGGTCCGCTCGGCGGAGAGGGAGCGCATTGCCCGCGAGTTGCACGATACGCTGCTGCAATCTGTCCAGGGGCTGATCCTGCGGTTCCAGTTGCTGGTGGATCATCTGCCGAAGAACCACCCCTCGCGCGCCGAACTTGCCACAACGCTGGACCAGGCGGACGAAGTTCTGTCCGAAGGGCGCAAACGCGTACTCGATCTGCGCTCACGCCAGCCCCGGACCAGCCTTGAGAAAGTGATCGAGGCCGTCGTCGCGCGGCAGCTTCCGACCGATCGCTTCCAGACTCATATCCGCACAAGCGGGATCATCAGGCCCATCGAAACTCCGATTTTCAACGGCCTGATCGATGTAGCCAACGAATGCCTGTTCAATATCCTGCGCCACGCAAAGGCGGATCGAGTGCAGATCGATCTGCGCTATGGCCCGTCGTGTCTGGAGATGGAAATCGCCGATAACGGCATCGGATTTAGCGCGAAGGCAATAGCGGATGCGGCAGCGGCGGGCCATTTCGGTATTCTGGGCATGCGGGAACGGATTGAGGCACTGAGCGGCACGCTGCAGATCAGTTCGGAACCCGCAAAAGGGGTTCAAATCACCGTTCGATTTTCGTCAACCGTTGCATACCTAAGTAAAAATGATCAAACTCCCAAAAAAACAGGGAGAGGGTGGCCATGGTTTACCCGGAAAGTTCGCGAACAAGCGGACCCATAACGACGTTGCTTGTGGACGACCACGAGTTGCTGCGCGATGGCCTGCGCAGATTGATTGAGGATCAGCCGGACATCACGGTGGTCGGCGAGCTGGATGACGGGCAAGGCGCCCTCGAACTTGTTCGCAGGTGCAAGCCACGCGTGGTTGTTCTGGACTTGCAGATGCCCTGCATGGACGGGCTGGAAGTCGCTCGCCAGATCGCGCCGGAAGTCCCCACCACGAAGATTCTGGTGCTCTCCACATTCCACAATAGCGGACAGGCAATCCGCGCTTTCGAGGCCGGGGCGAGCGGCTATGTCCTGAAGACCAGCATCCGCCGGGAATTGCTGGAAGGCATAAGGACGGTTGCTCGCGGCAAAAGGTTCGTCTGTGCCGAAATTGCCAAGGAAGTTGCCGCCCAGCTTTTCGAGGAGCGGCTGACCGAGCGGGAGATTCAGCTTCTCAATCTGATCGCCGAGGGCAATCAGAACAAGCAGATCGCCTGGTCGCTCGATCTGTCCGAGAATACCATCAAGGGCCTTCTGAAAACCCTGTTCCAGAAGCTGGGTGCCCGGGACAGGACCCATGCTGTCGTCCTGGCCTCCCGCCTGGGGTGGATCAGGCTCTGACCGACAGCAGGGGCTCCGTCCCGCAGCGATGCAGAGATTTAGAGGCGTGAGGCCCGTGTTTCCTGCGCGGTGATGAATTCCAGCAGTGCCGGCTGCCCACGTTCCGTCGCCTCGATACCCCGCCGGATCGCCGCCGCTATGTCCTCCGGCCGCTCGATCCGCTCGCCATAGCCACCCAGCGCGCGGGCGAAGGCGGCGTAATCGCCGGAAATATCGGTTGAGCGAAATTTCTCGGTGGCTACCGGCATAACCGGCAATTCAATGGCCATCGCCGAATTATTGAGCAGGATCGACAGGATCGGAGTGCGTTCCCGCACGGCGGTTTCAAAATCCATGCCGGTAAAGCCGATGGCGGCATCACCCCACACATTGATGCACAATTTGTCCGGACAGGCCAGCTTTGCCCCCATCGCAAGACCGAGCCCGTAACCGAGCTGCGTCGACTTGCCCCAGCCGATGTAGGACAGCGGCGAGCGGGACTTCCAGAAGGGAGTCAGCTGATCGCGCGGGCTGCCTGCGTCATGCGTGATGATCGTATTGGGCACATCGACGGTGCGCTGCAATTCCCACAGCACGCGATAGGGAGAAAGGGGTGCATCCTCGCTCTCCAGTAGCGGAAGCCATTCCTGCATCCATGCCTGCTCGACCGCCGTGATCTCGCGGATCACGGCGGAAGGATCACGCGGGCCGTCCAGCAGACGGCGGCAGGCGGCGACCAGCATGGCCAGCGTCAGCTGGGCATCCCCCGCCAACGCCATTTCGCAGCGCACGCCTTTGTTGAAGTCAGCCGGATCGAGCGTTGAATGGATGATCGGCACATGGCCGGGCATGGAAACGCCAAACGCCGTTTCGGAGAAGCTGCAACCGATGCCGAAGATCAGATCGGCCTGGTTGAGGAAGTGGCGAAGCTGGCCGGGAATGGCCGCGCCGCCCGAGCCGATGGCCAGCGGATGCGTCTCGTCGAAACAGCTCTTGCCTTCAAGGCTGGTGGAAACCGGCGCACCGAGCAATTCAGCCAGCTCGCGCAATTCTGCATAGGCATTGGCCCAATGGACCCCCTGCCCGGCATGAATGACGAGGCGTTTCGCATCGACCAGCAACTGCGCCACTTCCTCCACCTGGGCAGGATCGGGGCCAAAGCGGGTGGACACCACCGGCTTGTAATCGATCGGCTCAGGCACGTCTTCGGCCAGCACGTCCCAGGGCATCTCGACCAGAGCCGGACGCAGGCGCCCATTACGCAAAGCGGTAAAGGCCCGGCGCATGATAGCCGGCGTGTCTTCCGCGCGCAGGATGGGCTCGGCGGTCTTGGTGATGTCCCGCATGGAAATGCACGCGTTGTAATTATCGGGCACATGGGCCAGCCGGCGTGCATAGCCCTGCGGCAAGACCAGCACCGGCACGCTTTCGGAATAGGCCTGGGCAACGCCGCCATAGGCATTTTCCGTTCCCGGGCCGTGCTGCATGGCAAACACGCCCATCCTGGCGCCCCGGGTGAGGCGGGAATAAGCATCCGCCATGTGCAGGCCCGTACGCTCCTGCCGGACGATGATAGGGCGGATACCTGCGGCTGCGGCCTGTTCCAGCACTGCATTGCGGGGATAACCGAAAATAATGTCGACGCCCTCACGCCGCAGGATTTCGGCGATAGCCGAGCCAACCTTCACAGACATTTCCCAACGGGCGCGTAAAAAGGTTGGCCGACCGGAAAGCGCCCCAATCCGGCCGGCCTGTTCTGTTCCTCGCCAGTCTTGAGAGGAAAGGCGGCCGGGCCCCGACAGGGGCGCCCGGCCGCCCCCTCATCAGAACTTGCGTTTGACCGAAACCGCCCAGGTGCGCGGTTCGCCCGGCGAACCCTGGATCGAGTTGGTCGAACCGCGATTATCGAAGAAGTCGGTGTAGTAGAGCTTGTTGGTCAGGTTCCTGACCTCGAACGCCACTTCCCAATCCTCGTCCATCGTACGGTAGGTCAGACGGGCATTTGCCAGCGTCCGGCCCGGGATACGGCCGAAGATGTCCACGCCGCCTGTACCAGCATCGACGTTGTTCGCGTTGCGGCTGTAGGAATCATCGTGCGAAACATCGACGCGCGGCGTCAGCGTGCCCGCCGTCCCCAGATCGATTTCATACTGGGCGCCGATGCTCCAGGACCAGGGAATGATGAACATGCCCTCGTCCTCGGTCCCGATGCCCGAACTTACCGCCGATGCGCTGATCGAGGTGTACTTGAAATCGAGATAGGCGAGCGACGCATCGATCGACAGGCCAGCCACCGGACGCAGGGCCAGTTCCGCTTCGAAGCCCTTCACGTCAGCCTTGCCGGCATTGAGCGGCAGGGCGCAGGGCGTGGCATTGCCGGTCTGCGGGCAGCTCGATACCGAAACAAGAATGTCATCATACTTGTTGTAGAAGGCTGCAAGGTTCAGCCTGACCGCACGATCGAGGAAGTCACTCTTGAGGCCGACTTCATATGCAGTCAGCGTTTCAGGACCGTGTTCCAACGCCTGGCCGGGGTAGAACGGTCGCGGATTGATACCGCCGCCCTTGAAGCCGGTCGAGAGCTGGGCATAGGTCATGACATCGTCGGTGATGCGGTACTGCAAGCCTACGCGATAGTCGAAACGGTCGCCCGAATAGTCGCCTTCAAGCCCGTTGAGCGGAGCCAGCGAAGGCGGAACCACGCCGCCCGAGGACGAGCCCGGAACGCCGAAACGGCCATAGATGAAGGTCTTGGTCTGGTCGGTGTAACGGATGCCGCCCAGGATCGTCAGAGCCTCGACCGGGGTGATTTCGACATTGGCGAAAACGGCCTTGGTGGTCGCGGGGACGGAGTTGTCCTCGATGAAGTTCAGGGTGGGAAGCGTGACGCGCGAGACGTTGCGGCTTTCCTTGTCGAAGTAGAAACCGCCGACCGTCAGGTTCGCGACATCGTTGATATTCGCGGTGACGCGCAGTTCCTGGCTGAACTGGTGGTTATACACCTTGTTCGCGATCATCGTGGCGTTGAACGGCGAACCGTCACCCGAGGAATAGCTGCCGTCGAACTTGCGATATGCGGTGATCGAGGTGAGGACCACATTGTCCGAAAGATTGGCGGTGATCGTACCCGAAACGCCCCAGGTATTGATCAGCCCGTCCTGCGGAGCCTGCCATGCACCCGAACCATCGCGCGGATTGGTTTCAAGGTAGTTCTCATAGCTGATATAGGGGCTGTGGCTGAACGTATCCTGCGCATAGTTTCCGAATGGCGAATAGGAAACGTAGGGCGATCCGGTCGAGGTGCCATAGACATTGCCATTAAGAACATAAGCCGCAGACGCCGGAGTGGCCACACCCGTAAGCGTAGCGCCCGGATTGGCCTGCCGCCCCACATAGAGCAGTGTCGTGGGGCCGGTTTCGCTGCCATCGCGGGTGATGTCACCCACGAGGTCAACGGTGATGTCGGAACTCGGCTCCCAACGCAGAGCCAGACGGCCCGCGACATATTCCTTGCCGCCATCGGTGCCGATCTTGCAGTCCGTGCCGGTGACGGTGCTGGGGATCGTGCTGGTCGGATGGGTGCAGCGATAGTCATATCGCGTGATGTAGCCATCCTTCTTCACGGCCGCGCCGGAGATGCGGGCATAGAGATGATCTTCATCCAGCGTGAAGTTGGCCGCACCGCGCAGTTCCATGCGGTTGTAGCTGCCGTAGGTCGCCGTGAGATAACCGTCGGTTTCCGCGCTGGGCTTCTTGGAATAGAGCTTGATCGCGCCCCCGATGGAGTTCTGGCCAGCAAGCGTGCCCTGCGGCCCGCGCAGGATTTCCACGCGCTCCAGATCGACCAGCCCGAGCATGGAACCATGCAGCGTGGGCAGATAGACGTCATCGACATAGATGCCGACGCCCGGCTCGAGCGCGAAGGTCGTATCACGCTGGCCGACGCCGCGAATATAGGCTGCAACCGCCGGGCCATAAGTGGCCGAAGCCTGGCGCAGCGTCACGTTCGGCGCGGTCGATCCAAGGTCCGCAAGATTGGTCTGGCCGCGCTGTTCGAGCATTTCGCCAGTGACCGCCGTGATCGCCACGGGCACGTCCTGAAGTCGCTGATCTCTGAACTGTGCGGTAACGACAATTTCGTCCTGCTTGGAAGAACCGGCATCGCTCTCAGTATCGGCTGACTGGGCCAAGGCCGGCGCGGCCAAGGCGAATGCGCCCACCATCGCCAGTGCGCTGACTGTCCCACGCATCCGAGTTTTTCCGAATGTCATTTACCACCTCCCTGTAAGTCCACCTTATCAAATGGCGGATGGCCCCATGGACTTGTTGATCGCTCAACTGTCAAGCCAATTCCACGCTTCGGAATTATTTTCCCGAAATACGGAATCTTGGGTGATGGGGTTCAGGGGGCCGGAAGAAGGGCGTCAGGTCTGGGCAATGCGAGCGCGTTCGCTGATGCGAGCCGCAGTTTCCCGTACGGCACTGGAGAGATCATCTTCCAGATGCAGGCCATAGCGTTTGGCAGGCATGGTGACGCCAATACACCCCAGGACCACCCCTTCCCGCCCGAAGATCGGACTGGCGATGCCGGAGAGATCGTTCTCCGGATCGTGATAGCGTGAATGGCCCTGCTTGCGGATCAAGGCGAGTTCCGATTCGAGAACTTCCGGCGCCGGGAGGGAGCGGCCACTGATGGGGCCCACCGTGCCCAGCCCGAACACAGCCTTCCGGCGTTCCTCGGGCAGGTTCGCCAGGATCGCCTTGCCGAGCGAGCCCCAAGGCAGCTCGATTACTCCTCCTATGGCAATCGCGTATCGGAAGGGATTGGGGGTATGCACGGTATCCGCGATCACTGCGTTTCCGGCAGTGGGGCTATAGGCACAAAGCACCACTGTTTCCTGCCATTCCTCCACCAGTTCCTCAAGGAACGGCCGGGCACAGCGCACCAGATCGAATTGGGAAATCAATCGGGAAGCCAGCAGATAGAGATCCCGGCCCGGCCGGTAGGATTGCCCAGCCCCCCGCTCCACCAGTCCGGAGCGGACCAGTTCCTGAAGCAGGCGATGGACGGTGCTGGTGGGGAGTTTCGACCGTTCGGAAAGCTGCCCCAGCGAGAACGCCTGCGGCCCGTCTGCGATGAGCTTCAGCAGATAGGCGAGGCGCCCTGCGGCCCCGCTCGGCACAATGTTCAATCCTCGGCTCCCGAATAATGTTGATTGCTCAATCTAAAGCTTCGAAGATGGTTCCGTATGGCAAAGGGGAGAGAAACCGCAATGCTCAGCGAACATGAGTTCATGCGTTACATATCGGCATTCAACGCGGGGGACAGCGAAACTTTTGGTGCGTTCTACGCCCCCTCGATTGCGTTCCGCAACGGCGCGGGCGCGCAGCTCCAAGGGCCCGCCGCCGTAATTGCCTATTACGAGGCGCTTAAAGGACGCATCGCGCGGCAGATGGAAGTGCGGGCGGTCATCCCGGGCGAACATGCCTTGTGCGCGGCGCTCCACTCGCGTTTCGAGATTCTCTCCGCGAGCGAAC
This sequence comes from Fulverythrobacter ferritrahens, assembly GCF_020539485.1. Taxonomy (GTDB): domain Bacteria; phylum Pseudomonadota; class Alphaproteobacteria; order Sphingomonadales; family Sphingomonadaceae; genus Andeanibacterium; species Andeanibacterium ferritrahens. The sequence continues at coordinate 5,675 of NZ_JACDXU010000004.1, read as the reverse complement.
CTTTCGCGAACGAGGTGCTGAAGAAGGGTGACGCGGTCCTGCTCGACAGCATGGCTCTGTATGAGCTGGAAGGCACACGCATCGCCCGGATCGAAGCAAGATCCCTGTCACGCCGGATCATCCGGGCAGCAGAACAGGCATGAGCGCGGCAGAGGCGGAAAACGCTCAGACCAGTGCGTAATAGCGAAACAGGGTCCGATCGGGTCCGGTGCGCCGTTCCCCTCCCCCCACGATAACTGTGCGCGACAGCCAGTCATGCGGGCCTTCCGGAACACGGAAATAGGGCGTCAGCTTGAAATAGGATGGCTGGCTGTCACCGGGCTTCGGCCGCACGAGGTAGCCCCGATTTTCGATATAGATCGCCGTCCCGTCATCCGCTTCCAGCATGTAATGGGCGCGCAGTTCGATCACCCCATCGGTCCGCACCGTGGCATAATCGGCCCCGCTATGCGGCACGACCTTGCCTGAAAGCCGGGGGCCCGAAATCGTGCCGCCAACGGCAGGCGTATAGCCCTGGCTGCTCCCGCCAGGAAGCGGGCCATATATTGCGCGATCCGCGCCGAAGAGCACTTCGATATCGAACACATGTTCCAGCGAGCAATCAGCGGCAGATTTCATCAGGCGGTCTTTCCGGGAATGAAGGGCAGGAGAATCGAGGAAGGAACATCCTCGCCCGTGCGGATGATGTGGCGGCCCGCATTGCGGGTATCCTCATGGAGGGCGAAGGGCAGCATCAGCCCTTCCTCGCGCTTGTAGATGTCCGAGCCGGCCACGACCACCCGCAGGCTTTCGCCCGGTGCGAAGCGCACTGAAAACGGCCAGAGTTCGATCTCGACCGGAACGCATTCGCCCGGCTTCAGCCGCTCCTCATGGGTGTGCGGATGAACCGGCCGCTCAGGACTGGACAGTTCCGGATCGAGCGCGCGATGGCTTGCCCTCAACCACCCCAGCGCAATGGGGCCGTTTTCAAAGAAGGCATAGAACGTGAAGCCCACCGGCTGGCCATCCGTGTCCAGCTTCTGCAGAGCCACGAACAGGTCCATATCATCGCTGCCATCGGCTTCGACCCATAGCGTGAGATTGGCATTGCCGGAAATCTCGGTTTCCCGATCAAACCGCCAGTCGAACAATGCCTGCCCTTCCGTGGCGTCATAGCTCACCTCGCCAGTTGCGGGGACTTCTTCGCGCAAGGCCCCCTGCGCACCATCCAGCCAGAGGCGACGATATTCCGTGCGGGCAAGCGGCCATTCCTGCTCCGCGCGTTCTTCCGCAACCCCGTGCCGCTCCCGCACTTCCATGCGAACCTTGGGCCATGCGGTAACTGCGGTGGGACGGTCCCGCATGAAGTGATCGAAGAAGGCCAGTTGCCGTTCACGGCTGGCGGGCAGGTAATAGTTTGCCCATTTCTTCTGGCCGTGAATATCCAGCCATTTCTGCTCACTGGAACAGCGACGCCACGCCTCGATCGTGCCACGCAGATGCAGCCCCTGATCGGACCAGCTGGCTACGAAATAGGCCGGCTGCGTAATCCCTTCCAGATCAAGCAGCTTGGATTCCCAATATTCGTCGATCAGCGGATGAGCCTTGATGTTCTCCCACGTATTCTCGGTCCTGTTGAGCGAAAAGCGAATATTGTCCGAAGCGCGGGGAAGAAAACCGGTGTCCAGAATGCCGCCATGATAGGCAAATTCGCGATACCAGTCGGAAAAGCCTTCCCAAGGATTGAGCGCCGCGAGTGGTCCTGGCTTCAAAGGGGCGACGAGATACTGGATCGCCGCCAGATAGGATACGCCGGTCATTCCCACCCGGCCATTGCCCCATGGCAAGCGGCCCAGCCATTCAATAGCGTCGGCGCAATCTTCCGCTTCCTGAATGCCGTTATGGTGGAAATCGCCACCGGACAGCCAGGCACCTCGCGGGTCCACGATGGCCACGGCATAGCCCTGCGTGCCCCACCACACCGGGTCCGGCCCCTCAAAGGGCGTCAGTTCTGAGAGCCATTCCGGATTCACGCCTGAGCGGGGCCAGAACACGTTGTTGGACAGGCCATGCTTACCGTAAGGCCCCCAGGCCAGCAGGATCGGCAGGTCGCGCTCCGCGCCTTCAGGGCGATAGAGATCGCAGAATATCTCCACCCCATCGCGCAGCGGGATCACGCAATTGCGTTCGATCACCAGCCCTTTTTCAACATGCCGGCCATATTCGGCAGGCGGAAGCGGTGGTTTATGCGTCGCGCTGAAGGGGTCTACACCGGGACGCATCAAGGGCTGAAAGCGCGACATGGAAGCTACCTGACCACGAAATAATGTATGCGGTTCGCGCCGGGCAGTTTCTCCGCCACGCCTACGAATACATGCTTGGACATCCATTCATGTGGCCCGGCCGGAGCGTCGAATTTCGGTGTCACCCGCATATAGTAATCGTCGAAGCCGACGGACTCATTCGCGCGCATCTTGCCGGCCACGTCATCGGATTTCGCCCAGCGATAGCCGCGATTTTCCAGATAGATGATGGCTCCGTCATCGGCTTCGATCAGATAGCGCGCATCGAAATCGATCACGCCGTTTTCCCGCTGAAGCGGAAAGTCTCCGCCTGACATGGGGACTACCTTGCCGTTCAGCAAAGGCCCCTCAACAGTGCCATCCACGGCGTAGATCGCCGCCCGGATGTCTCCCCGGGCGCTGGGTTTTACCCAATAGGGTCGGCTGAGATCGATGGCGATGGTGAAGGCATGTTCCAGCCTTGGAAGAAAGGGGTGCGTATCTGTCATACCGCTCAGTTAGGTTCCCGCTTGTTGATTGGTCAACTCAATTTGTCATTGCAATCGCAGGTCGCCCTTGGCAGCCCACCGCCATGACCTTGCCCACGACCTGGCATTTGTTCGGCGCCGACCACATGCCTTTCCAACTCCTTCTGTTGGCGAAGATGATCGACCGTGTTTCGGCGCGCCAGCTCACCTCCACTTACGGCATGTCGCTGGCCGAATGGCGGGTTCTGGCATTCGTCTGCAGCGCCGGCCCCGCCAGCGCCTCGGAAATCGGGGCAGCCGGGGAGATCGACCGGGCAGAGATCAGCCGCGCCGTCACCAAGCTGATGGATGGTGGGCTGGTGACGCGGGAACAGGCTGAAGACAATCGCCGCCGCCTGATCATTACCGCGACCCCTCTTGGCGAAGAGGAATATCGCAAGATCAGGGACGAGCGCCGCGCCTATTTTCATTCCCTGATGGCCGCCATTCCGGAGGATGAGCAGGAACGCTTTGCCCAGCATCTCGAAGCTCTCGCCAGGGCAGCCGGTTCCCTGCGCTAGGTGGCGCATTCAAAGCTGGCGGCGCTCTTGGGGTCTCCCCCGCGATAGCGCGCGACAAGCGGATAAGGGCAGAGCGGGCGCGAAATGCCCGGCATCGCACTTCCTGTCGCCACGATCCGCTCCGGGGCCTCGCCCTTTTCGACCCAGTCGGTGATTGCATCGAGCATCTCGAAACGATCGGTCGCTTCGCCGCCGCCACAATGCAACATGCCCGGCACGGTGAAGAGCCGCACAGCCTGCCTGCCAGGTTCGCCGGTCGCGGCGAGCATCCTGTTATACCAATCCACCAGCATCGCCGTAGCCATGCCCTGATCGGACATGCCGTTATAAACGATCAACTTGCTCTTCAGCGCAAAGGTTGAAAGCAGGGGGCTGTCTGCATCGCCAATCCCGCCAGTATAGCGGATGCGGCCCAGCATCTCGTCATTGTCGAACGGCTTCAGCGGATCGAAGTCCGGATCGGCGGGGGTTAGCTGGTAAAACCGAAACTGCCCCAGACCCAGCGTTGCATCGGCCGCGTTCGGCACCCCGGTTTGCGACGTACCCAACCGCATCCCGCGCCAGGCGGACGAGGCGATCCCTGTGTCATAAGTGAAGGGACCATAGATGTGATTGCCGCGCCCGTCCTTCGGGCCCTGGAACAGATCGTGCAGCACTTCCACCTGCCCTTTGGAGAGGCAGCTATCCGTCTTGCCACCCTCGCAGGTGAGCTGGACTGGATCGAAACCGCATGATTGCCAATCATTGATGAGCCCGTCCGCAAGGCCGTCATGCGCATCGCATTGCTTGAGCACCGCACCGCGCACGAGTTGCAAATCGCCGTCGGAGAATGCCTTGGCGTAGATCGGTCTGCCCTGCTCGTCCTTCGGCGCGATGCGCGCAACGACATGCAGGTTCCATACTTCCCCCAGGGCGATGCGGGAGAAGCTCATTGCCGGGTCACCTGCGACGACGCCATCGAACTCCAGAGGCAATCGCTGCGACGCCATCATCGCCTGCCTGCCGCCATTCGAGCAACCGAGGAAATAGGAATAGCGAGGATCGGCGCCGTAAAACGCCGCGATGATCCGCTTCGCTTCCGCCGTGACCTTGTCGAGCGCGTTATAGGCGTAATCAGTCCGCGCCTGCTGATCGAGCCCGAAAGATGCGTCGATGATCGGGCCGCTATGGCCACTGTCGGTGGAGACAACAGCGAAGCCGCGTGCCAGCGCCGGAAGGCTATCGGAATTGGCTATGCTGCCGAGCGCGGGCTGAACCTGTCCGTCGAGCCCTGCCCCCCCCTGGAACAGGAAACGCCCACCCCATGCAAGTGGCAGACGCAGCTCAAAACCGATCCCGAATTCGCGCTCGCCATGGCCGGTTCGCGGAGAAATCACGCCCTTCACAAGGCAATGCGCGGGCAAAGTCATTGCCGCGCCAGCCGAAGCTCCGGACGGAGCGGGGGCCGGGCCTTCGGGCACCAGTTCGTTCTTGCCGATCACCATGCCGGGCCGGGCAATGGCGACGGCCAGAGTGGCGCAGCGATCCTGAAGCTGCGCCGGGCCAGCGGCGGATGTTCCGCCTCCCGACACTGCCTGCGGAGCCGCACCCGAAAGTGCAGCCCCTGCCAACAGAACACCCAGCGCCGCCCTTATCCTTGCCCCCCGCATCGCATCTTCCCCCGTTTTTCGTCAGATCTCAGCGAAGGTCAGAACATGCCATTGCCGTTCCTTGCCCCAGCCGGATCAGCCACATCCTGGATCACGTCCCAATGTTCCACAACCTTCCCGTTTTCGAGCCGGAAGATGTCGACAATGGCACGGCCCAGAGTTCCCGGCGTGCGCACCGAATGCACATGCAGGATCACGAAATCGCCATCGGTATAGACGTGCTTCACTTCATTATGCTGCTGCGGGAACTGGCTCTTCAGGAAATCGATGAAGCCCTTCAGCCCCTCCGGCCCGTCGGCCGCAGTGGGGTTATGCTGGACATATTTGTCGCCGAGGTACTTCGCGGCTGCCTCATAGTCCTTCTTGTTGATCGCCAGATCGTAAAATTCGAGGACCAGCTTCTTGTTGGTCTCCTCCTCGTTCCGGTGCTTTTCCGCAGCGAAGGCGCTGGTGGCCGTGAACGGGACCGATCCCAACGCTGCACTGGCGACAGCAAGGGACAGGGCGGAGGCGAGTGTCTTCATCTTTGTCATGGTGTTCTCCGATTATCGGAAAGGGGTTGAAGGGGCGGGATTACCGCCCCTGTCTATTCAAATGGGGTAGTGCCCCGGCTGAGTTTCGATGGTGATCCAGCGCAGTTCGGTGAAGGCGTCGATGCCGGCCTTTCCGCCGAAGCGGCCATAGCCGGAGGACTTCATGCCGCCGAAGGGCATCTGG
>NZ_JACDXU010000003.1 GCF_020539485.1 Fulverythrobacter ferritrahens | reverse complement strand
CCCGAACTCTAATCCGAGGAACTGTTGTCCGTCTCTGTTGGCGACCGTCCGAACCGCCTCAGTGGCGCCCCGTCCGGTGAACAGCCCTCTAGATACACTCCCCGATTCGAGCAACACCTTTTTTGCAGGTTGCGTCAATTTCTCGTAACTTACCTGCTCCACACACGGAGATCCGCGGTTTAGCCTCCCCTATCCACGTGCTTCGGGGAGCGGCACTGCCGCCCGAAGGGCATTTAGGTGCCCACTCCAGTGCCAACGCCTTGATCCCAGCATACCGCAAAGAGATCATAGCCAGCCCGGCATCCCCGCATTCGTAATTAGAATCGCTAGGCGGATGCCCTGACGATCGTTCAATGCGCGATCAAACGCGACAGAACGGCTCGAACCCAACATACATGGCCCAAGCCGATTTCCGGTCCCTGTGCCGAACCTCACTGCATCCGACCATTTGAGAATGGAGTTCCCCGCATGTCTGCTGTTATTCCCACCCTCGAGCACTGCTTCAGCGTTCGCCTCCGGTTTCCGGAAGGTCCCCGTGTGCGGTTCCAGCCCGCATTCTCGGACTTCCGGCGCGGGTTTGTCTCTGTTGCAGGGGGTGATGTGTTCGGGCCGAAGCTACAGGGCAAGGTCGTCCCGAATTCCGGGGGCGACTGGCCCCTGATGTGGGGTAGCGGCCTGATTGAATTCGAAGCACATTACATGCTGGAAGCCGACGACGGAACGCCCATCTACATCCACAATCGCGGCATTGCCTATTCCTCCCCGGAGACCCTTCGCAAGATCGAAGCGGGGGAGAGGGTTGATCCTGCGGAGACTTATCTGCGCATCACGCCGCGGTTCGAGGTTCCTGCGGGGTCACATGAATGGCTGGCTCGCACGGTGTTTGTCGGCACGGCCGAACGCCAGGGTAACGAAACCCAGTTCGAATATTACGCAGTGCGGTAAGCAGAAGAGGCGCGTTCCGCCTGCGGGACGCGCCTCTTTTGATAGATGATTGAGCCTTGGTGATCAGCCGGAAGGCGTTCGTGTGCCGGCCATATCCGGCTCGCGATCCTGAATGGCGATCCCGGAATTGAACGCAATATCGGTCCACATCTTCACGGACAGCACCTTGCAACCCGACATCGCACCGTGATCAACGACATGCGGGCAGTTTCACATCAAACTCTCAGCTTCCAGACCCAGACCTCGCCCTTGTCGGCATCAATGCGAACCCGGTCTCCGGTCTCGATATGCTCCAACGGATCGATGTCGAAATCGGTCAATGCGGGCACTCTCAGCACAACCGCACCGAGAGCTGCCTTGGTAGTGGTGATGTTGAACAACATCCCCAGCGGAGCCTTGTTCGTCAGCCGGGTCATATGGAACACCCCCGACCAGCCGGACGACCCTTTGGCACCGGGAAAGACAAGTATCTTGCCGGCAAAGGACTGCCCGCGCAGTTCGTGGTGGCTCTCGATCACCTCTCCCCTCATCGGGTCCACTCCGCCCCATCCGGAGATGGTCTGCTGCGTGACCAGAGCCTCCCCCTCTGCCACACCGCCCACGACCTTCCTGCCGCGGATTACAATATCAGGTTGGCGAACCTCGACGGTGGCCATTATCGCAAACTCCCTCTCCATTTTCCGCTGCATGCTGCATCGATGCATTCGGCGGTAGTCCCGTACCAGCCTTCGATGCCCATCATGGCAGGAAGGTAGTGAACCTGCTTGGCGCTATCGAGCGCAGCCACACGCGTGCCTTTGGGCACGGCCTGGCTGATGGCTGAGCAGGTATCGGTCATCAACTTGGCCCCGGCAGCGCGAAAAATATCGCCATATCCGCTGGCTTCCGCGGTTGCCTTCACCGCTCGGCTCGTGAAGATCCACAACTCGGCATTGGCATTGACCTTGCGTCCCTCAATCAGCCGTGCCGCTTCGGCGATCTGCTCGATCGAATAATGCGGGCAACCAAGCATGACGTAATCGACGTCGGTGTTTGAGCCGATGCTGTTCAAACGCTCGTAAACGGCGCGGCGCTCTGCCTGTCCGTAAACGAAGGTTTCCCCTCTGGAGGCACCGCCGAAAGCGGCCTCCATGCTCGGCGCCTCAGGTGTGATGCCAACCATGTGATACATCTCCACCCCGCCCGAGGATGCGGCAGCCGCACCGAAATGCTTGTGCCGTATAAGAGATTGCTGAGAAATCGCGCCATCCAGCACGGGAATGGTATCTTCCACAGCACCGCCGGTGAAATACCCCAGCATCCCCCATTCGAAGATCGAGTCCACCGGGACATCGACACGCACACGATGCTGTCCTTTCCGGAACTCGTCGCGATGGAAACCGAAATTGGGGATGCGGTTCGCCAGCATGGCAGCGCTGGTGGACTCGCGGCCTTCGCAATTGGTACGCCCGCCTATCACGGAATTGCAGAACACCACTGCGCTGGATTCCATCCATGCGCAGTGTTCACCCATCACCGGCACGTTGCCCGCCAGATAAGGGGTACAGGTCTTCAAAACCTGAATCCCATGAGCGGCCACCTCTGCCTCGTCATTCCTGAAGTTGGCGAATGCCTGCTCCGTCATCCCTTGGTCTTGCCACATGGAAGGGTCCATCCCTCCCTGCAGGTGGCAACTGAAGGCGTTCATGCGCGGCACATCCACCACTTCGTCGGAATCGAGATCAAAGCGCGAGAATACCGCGCGATAATCTCCGCCGTCGGCCGCGTAATACTCCTTGACCCATTGGGGTGAGGAACCGGGCACTCCGGCGACGTTGTTCGTGTAGACGAAATCTTCCGCATCCAGCGCCTCGGCATAGCGAACGAGCAGTTCCATGGCTTTTTGCACCGCAGCGCCATCACGCCCGTCCAGCATCGCGCGTTCGTCATCGCTCAGTTTGACCATTAGCCTTCCTTCGTTTCCTCTTCCCCGGTCCGAACCGCAGGAGAACGCCGCCCCGCCTGCACTTCTTCCAGATTCCGGACCATTCTGGTCAGCACCTTCTGAGCCACGGCGAGATCTTCTGCTCCGATGCCGTCAAGCATTTCACGGCGCAGCTGATTGGTAATTGACATGATATCGGCGATCACCTTTCGCCCCTTTTCCGTGATGCGATTGATCGTCACCCGCAGATCATCTCTGCTCTGATGCCGCTCCAGAAGGCCTTCCTCAGCCAAGAGGTGCAACATCCGAACCATAGTGGGGCCCTCAACTCCCACCACGCGTGCGAGCTCGCTCTGCGTGAGTTCCTCGCCCGAATAGGCGACCAGATAGAGCGTCTCCCAACGCACCATGGTCTGATCCAGAGGCCTGATCTGATCATTTGCCACCTTGCGCCAGCGACGAGCAGCGACGACCAGCGCACGGGTAAAGCGGAAATAGGTATCGTCCTCCGGGCTTTCCGGTGAGAGGCGATGGAAGTTTTCGAGATGCCTGTCGGACATATCGAGCTCAAATCCGCCGAACAGCAACCCTTTGAGGGAACGCGGACCATTTCTGGCGCGCGCTTTGCGAGGGGGAAGCGGCCCCCTTTGCTGCGCTGTCCTTGCCTTCTTGCCTCGTTTCATCCGAACCCCCTGAATGCACCTGATCCGGGTCCAAGATAGGGCGATATGCGGAACCGTCACAAGCCTTGGACCAGTATCAGCCACGATCGATCAACACCCCACCCGTGGCCATTTCCTGGACATCGCGGCGGTACATGCCGAGCCAACCTTCTGCCGGCGCCAGATTGCCCGCCGCACTACGTCTCGCAACTTCCTCTGAGGGCACCTCCAACTCGATGCTATGAGCCGCGACATCGATTGAAATGATATCCCCGTCGAGCACCTTGCCGATGGGGCCGCCTGAGTACCCTTCGGGCGCGACCTCGGCCACGGTGAGACCTTTCAGGCAAAGGCCGGAAAGCTGGCCATCGGTAACGAACGCAACGTCACGAGCCAGCCCCGCAGCGTTGATCGCAAACAGGATATAGGAAGCTCCGCCTCCCATTGCCGGCCCCGCTTTCAGCCCCTGGCCACGAACAACCAGCACGTCCCCCTTCTGCACGACACCGTCAGCAAGTGCCTTCAAGGCAGCCTCGTTATCGTCAAAGACCCGCGCAGGGCCTCGAAAAGCCTCCGGTCGAGAACCATCACGGATGCCGAGCTTGACCACCGCACTTTCCGGCGCAAGCGAGCCTTTCAGGATGGCTATGGCCGGCCCGGGGGAAATTGGCCGTTCCAGTGGCCGAATGATCTCGGCATCGGCTACACCGGCATCGGCAATGTCTTCGCCCATGCTCTTGCCGCTGGCTACCTTGACCTCCAGATCCAGCAGAGCTTCGAGGCGTTTCAGCATTGCCCGTGCGCCGCCGGCATCTTCGAACTGCTCGATACGGACAGCGCCATTGGGACGCACGGCCGACAAAACCGGAACCTTGTTTCCGACCTCGTTCCACAATTGATAGATGTCGAGATCCAGCCCGCCTTCGACGGCAGTGGCCTGCAGATGCTTGATCGCGTTGATCGATCCCGACACTGCAAGAACCATCGCCGCAGCGTTGCGGAAAGCCCCGGGGGTCATGATATCTCTGGGCTTCAATCCCTCATGTACCATCTGCACAATGCGAGCCCCGGCTTCGCGTGCCTTTTCGAACATCTTCTCGCTATTGGCGCGCACGGGAGCGGAACCGGCAACACACATGCCCAAGGCCTCTACAACGCAGTGCATGGTATTGGCCGTTGCCATACCCTGACAGACACCTGGCCCACGAATGGCCTGTGGCACAATCTCATCGACCCGATGCTTGCCGAAACGGCCGAAACTCTCCTCGACGCCGCCAGAGAAGAGATCTTCAATATCCACCGGATCGCCGTCGATCTCGCCGGAGGGTTGATAGCCGCCGATCACCAACAATGTCGGTATGTTCAGCCGCATGGCCGCCATGAGATGGCCCGGAGGCGTCTTGTCGCAACTGGTCAGGCACACCATGCCGTCCAACAATGCGGCTTCTACCTGCGCTTCGATATCGCTCGGGATCAGGTCCCTGCCTGCAAGGATGTAGCTGCCACGCTTTGCGGCACCCGTGATGAAATCGGAAGGAGCGGTTGTGCGCACCTCAAACGGCACGCCCCCTGCCTGCCGGATGGCTTCCTTCACCACCTTGGCTACGCCATCGAGATGAGCATAACAGACTGCCAATTCGGATGAGGAATTGACCACCGCGATCTTCGGTTTCAGCAAATCCGCCTCTGTCAGCCCCAAGGCAAGCCAATGGGATCTACGCACGGGGGAATTGGCTGCCAGGCTGCGAAGAGGCATTGATCAGTCCTTTCTGAATTGGGAAGTGGCCGGAGCTTCGCCCAACCTTCGCCGGACAAAATGCGCGATGCCGAAGGCGCACAGCATCAAGATGAGCGGGCAGATCGCCAGGATGGCAAAGCTGCGAACGATGGGCAGGCCGCTTGCCAGCACATATCCGCCGATCAACGGCCCGGCGATGCCCCCGATCTTGGCAATGGACGTGGCCCACCCTGCCCCGTTGGCGCGGATGGAAGTGGCGTAATAGACGCCGGCGATTGACAGGATGCCGAAATGGCCACCGCTGACCAGAGAGGTCGAGAGGATCGAAAGAAGCAGGAACGCATCAGGTGAAAGCGGAGCGAGGCCGATGAACAGCAATATCGGCGTGGACAGGGCGGGATAGATCGCGACTGCAATCGCACCATAGCGATCCGTGAAGCGCATGAGCAGCAGGCCACACAAGGCCCCCAGCGCGCCCGACAAAGAAGAGACGTAAGCTGCGGTATCCCGCGAGAACGCCAGATCTTCGTAAACGATGGGGCCCCAATTGGCCTTGAAATAGACCGCCAATGTGCTGGCGATATATCCCAGCCAGAGCAGAGTTGTGATCCAACGCAGATCACCCTGAAACAGCTGGCCGATTCTGAAATTCCCGGCTTGCCCGGCGCTTTCATCCCCCAGTACGAAACGGGTCGTAGGCTGCACTTCCACGTCAGGCGCGATACGATTGATAGTGGCGGCCACGACCTCGGGCGACTTACCCTTGGCCACCAGGAACCTGATGCTTTCCGGTAGAAAGAACAGGAGCAGCAGCGCGCACAGGATCGTCGCTCCGCCGCCAAAGATGAACACGCCTTCCCAGCCGTGTTGAGGGGCCACCAGCACAGTGACCGGCCCCGCCAGCGCTGAGCCCAGGCTGTATCCCATCATGATCACGGTGACGACCGTGGCGCGGTAGCGTCTGGGAACGAATTCGATGTTCAGCGCCCAGGCCAGAGGCAGCATGCCGCCGATAGCGAAACCATCGAGAAACCGCAGGACGAGCAACTGCTCATAGCTGCGGGCAAACGCTGTTGCGAGGGTAAGCAGGCCGAAAGCGAAGGCCGCCCCCACGATGACGTTACGCCGTCCAAAGCGATCGCCAAGATAGGCAAGCGCAAAGCCGCCCAGCATCATGCCAAGCAGCCCGATGGAAAACACATTGCCCAGCATGATTTCATCAAGGCCCAGCTCATCGCGCATGTAAGGCGCAGTGAAGCTGATCATCATCATGTCGAACCCGTCGAAAACGGTAATCAACCAGGAGAGGACGATGAGCCTGTAATTGAACGGGCCGAGTTTCCGTCCGTCTATCAGGGCAGCTATGTCCAGGGTGGCCATGCGCAGCTCTACCTATTGGCCATTCGGCCCTGCCACTCTTGTCGGGGGGATGACAGCGACCGAAAAAAAGCTGGCTGGCACCGGGGCCAGCCAGCGGGGAGGAAGCTCAGTAGTTCAGACGAATCCCGGCTTTGAAGAACCTGCCGACCGGATTGAACAGCACGTTGTTGCCGCTGCCATTGGCTCCCGGGAAATTCGGCGGATCGACGTTAAAGACGTTATCCGCGCCGAAATAGACACTGGCGTTGCCATCGCCCCCGATGGGCAGCTTGTAGGTCGCCAGAAGGTCCACGTAGAAGCGGCCCGGCATCGCGTTGGTGCTGGAACTGTTGGGCAGAGAAATCGAATAGCCCTCCTGCTCAGCGCCGATGAAAGCCGCGTTGTAGAAGCCCTTGTTGATCCAGCGCAGGTGCGTGTTGAATTCAAACCGGTCGCCCAGTTCGAGCGTCGCGTTAACATCGGCCGTCCAATCGGGAATGCCGGGAGGGGTGCCTCCACGAAGGCCGGTTTGCCCCGCCCGTTCCGTGGGCCCCACGGCGTCGACGGTAATCAAATCCCGGACGTGGCTCACAAAAGTACGCAGGGTAAGCGCATTCTCGCCGCCAAGCGGCTGGCGATAGGAAAGCTCGAAATCCACGCCGCGAGCGATCAACTCGTTCACGTTCTGGAACGTGTCCTGGATATTGGTAATCACGCCACCGCCGTCACGCGTAACGAGCGAGCAGCTGAGCGGGTCACCCTGATAACAGCGCGTCACGATATTCTGCTGGCCGAGAGTGCTGATCGCGTCCTTTATGTCGATATCGTAGTAGTCGACAGATGCGCGGAAGCGGCTGAAGAAGCCGGCCGTGGGCTGCACGACCATGCCGATGGTGAGAGTGTCCGCCTTTTCGGGTACGAGGTTGGGGTTGGAGCCCAACGTGATGGGCGCCACCATCTGCAATCCATCCCGCTGCGGATCGTTCAGAATGCCAGTGGTATTCGTGGTCGGACCGAACAGTTCGGAAACGTTGGGCGCACGAACGTCGCGCGAGCGGGTTACACGGAAGCGTACTGCTTCAATGGGGGCCCAGACGGCGCCCAGCTTCCAGGTCGTCACATTGAGCGACGATGACGGGTTGAAATCACTCGAACGATTGTAATGCGTGCGGCGAACCGCACCGCTGGCGCTGAGTTCGTCGAAGAACGGAGTATCGGCGAGAATGGGAACTTCCACCTCCCCGTAACCCTCGATCACTTCGATCTTGCCGGAAATGATCGAACCGCCAGCGGTAAAGAATTTCCTTTGCTGGGATAGCGTGTCGGTGTCGCCGGCCACTTGATCGCTGCGATATTCCACACCCACCGCGACGCCGAGCGGACCGGCGGGAAGTTCGATTGGAGAACCGGTGATATTTGCCGCCGCCACATGCTCTGTGGTGATGTTGGTCTGGAAGCCGTCTGCCCTGACGTAGTCGGCCGCTGCCGCAAAGGTCGCGCCCTGGCCGTAACCGAAAGGATTGAGCGGCACACATGCGGGATCGTCATTCGCGGTGGAGGCGTCCGAATTGACGCGGCACACGATGGAGCCATTCCCCAGTTCCACGGAATCGATGGCGCGAAGCAAACGCTCCGTAATGATGCCGTTGATCAGATCGCGGCGGAATTCATTGCGGCCATACTGGTAATAGGCATCGAAATTCCAGCCGTTGCCCATATCGTAGTCAAGGCTTGCCACCGCCCGGTAGACATCGTTCTTCGAGATAAGATCCGCCGGACCGATATCATCGAACCCCTTACCCAGCGTGAAGCTGGTCGCGTTGCTTTCCGCAAGGATCGTCGGAATATCCAGCGTCGGATCGCTGGAGCGCGGGATGAAGGGGTTGTCCGCATTGATGACCAGCGCCGTATTGCGATAGCCCACGGCCCGGTGACGCCCTTCGCCATGGCCGTAATTGAAACCGAAGCCGAACGTGAGATCGGGAGTGGCTTCCCACGTCAACTGTGCCGCGGCGTTCCAGCGCTCCGTGGGCGAGACGATGGGAAAGTCGAAATAGATATTCTCCCCAGGTCCATCGCTCTCGCCACCCACGGAATATAGGGAATTGACCATAGTACCGAACTGATAACGACGCGGCGTTCCATCGCGATTGAAGGTGATGCCATCGATCGGACGCAAAGTGGGCACCAGCTTGCCGGTATAGGCTGAGGAAGGCGGGGTCGTGACGCCTTCATAATCCGCGCTCCAAGGATAGACCCCGCTCAGGATGTTATTGGCCGGAACGCCTGAAGCCCCCGGGTTACGCCCCCAGTTGATCTTGCCATAGGCGCACCAGTCTCGTTCCGGGCAGCCATCAATGCCGGTGTTCTTCTCATATTCGCCACCCACGACGAGATGGAGGCGGTCCCCGAGCGCCCACCCGCCAGCAGCGCCGATCTGGAAAACATTGTTGTCGCCGTAATCGGACGTGCCGAGCTGGGCATTGAACTTATAGCCGTCCAGCTTGTTGTTCATGATCAGATTGACCACGCCGGACACGGCATCCGAGCCATAAACAGCGGACGCGCCCCCGGTCACCACTTCCGCGCGGGATAGCAGGATCGAGGGGATCATATTGGTATCGACCGTCGCCTGAGTGGTCGAAGGCACGAAACGCTTACCGTCCACCAGCGTCAGCGTGCGAACCGAACCAAGCCCGCGAAGGTCGAGGATGCGGCCGCCGACATAGCCCGCTGCGGGGGAAAGTCCGCTCGAAGCGGGCGTTTCAGTCGAACGGAAGGCAGGTATTTCGCTCAGGGCCTCGCCAATATTCGAAGCAGCGCGCTGCTCCAGGCGCTCCGCCCCTACCACTTGCACCGGAGTTGGAGCGTCGAACCCGCTGGTAATACGCGACCCGGTCACCACAATCGGCTGGTTCGCATCTTCCGAGGTCGCCGCACCTTCGGCTGTAGTGTCCTGCGCCAGGACAGGGGTGGCAGCCAGAATTGCCGATAGCGAAACAAAGCCGGTCGCCCAGCCGCTTTTCAAGGCCCGCATCATCTACTCCCGTTTTCCGCCAGCTGTTTGCCGGTCTCCCGCTTGGGTATCGCGTAGTTATATAGATTTCTACTGTTTTTTGCCATAACGCCGACAATCGCCGCCACAATGCATGATATTCTGAGATTAATCGATTGTTTTGGATGGATTAAAATTTACGATCTCAGCCCACTAAAACTCTATGTCTGGGCATTTTTGCGCCCAGCAAACACATTTGTGTAGAATTTATATCAAAGCTGACCTAATCGCCGGAAAACCGTGATACCGGGCATAAACGAGGGAAAACTGGATGACTGATGGCGTGGAACGGGTGCGCGAGATTCGGCAGACCGAAGACCGATTCCTCGCTTCCGATATCTTCGAAGGCTCGGATCGCACGATCGGCCCCGCAAATGGCGTCGGCGAGATCGAGGAAGAAGCCCGGTCCATTCCCATCTATCACAAGGCGGATGTGGCCGTGATCGGCGGCGGCCCGGCGGGCTGCGCTGCGGCCTATTCAGCCGCAAAGGCAGGGGCCGATGTGGTCCTGCTCGAACGCTATAATCATCTCGGCGGCCTTTCGACTGGCGGGCTGGTCATCTGGATCGACCGGATGACTGACTGGGAAGGGCGCCATGTCATTCAGGGCTTTGCCAGGGATTTCATAGACCGGATGCCGAAGGAAGGCGTCGCCGGCCCCCCTCTGGCCGATTGGGGCTCTCGCGATCCCGGCAAAGCCGATTATTGGCGCCTGCGCACTTCCGCCTTCCACGGGATCGTCTCGTGGGCCCCCACTCTCGATCCCGAGAGAATGAAATTGCTGGCTCAGGAAATGCTGCTGGAAGCGGGCGTCCGCCTTGTCTTCCACGCATGGGCAGCCAAACCCACGATGCGGGACGGCAAGGTGGCGGGCGCAATCTTCGAATCCAAGGCTGGCCGACAGGCCGTGCTGGCAGACGTCGTGATCGATACGACCGGCGATGGCGACATATTCGCCCGCGCCGGTGGAGAGTTCGAGGACGATATCGAACAAGGCGACGTCCACCATTCGATGAACACCAGTTTCCTGATCGGCGGCGTGGACATGGAACGCTGGCTGGAGTTCCGCGCAGCCAGCGTCGATCAGTTCAACCAGTTCACGGCCCTGGGGCGGGAAAAGCTCAGATTTTTCCAGACGCCCTATGTCACGTGGCGCAACGACATCGCAGTTTTCATGGGGCCGCGCCAGTCAGGCCTGTCCGCACTGGACGTGGACGACATGACCGAGGTGGAAATTCGCTCCCACCGCTTCATGGCGGCGCATTGCGATTTCTTCCGGCGCCATGCTCCGGGCTTCGAAAATGCCTATATGCTGCAAAGCGCCCCGCAACTCGGCGTGCGTCACACCCGCCGCTTGGCGGGCATCGGCAAAATCGAACGCCGGAACTGGGGCACCGGCGCCCCCGCCCAGGACGAGATCGGCATCAGCCCCTCGGTCAGCCCGAAATATCCAGTGGTTTCCGTCCCCTATGGCTGCCTTGTCCCGCGCCAGCTGGACGGCTTGCTTGCTGCCGGGCGGCATATCTCCTGCGATGCCAACAGCCACGGCTTCATGCGCGAAATCCCGCAATGCTGGCTGACCGGCCACGCCGCCGGAGCGGCCGCCGCCATCGCGGCAAACCGCGGCATTGCCCCGCGCCAGGTCGACATCAGTGAATTGCGTGCACTGCTAAGAAAACAGGGGGCATTCTTGTCGAGCAATTAAAGCGGTTTTCGAGGACCATCCGGTGGCATGCGGTCCGAGGGAGGATCGAGCCAGCAAGAGCCTCCCTGCACCCTCTCCCCCCAACCCGATCGAGAAGGCTTTCTCCCGCTTCAAAGTATGATCCGAAAGGCCGGTAAGAGAACCGTCAATGGACTGTGGGCCTCATCCGAAAGCTCGTCGAAATCTTCCGGCCACACGAATGCGCCAACTACTTCATATCGCAAAATGGCACTATAACTTCAACTACGATAATTGCGCATAAATCGGATATTAGCGGCCCCTTTTTATCTAAAAGTTCCTGACTTTCGCACCCCAATCCCATTCATTGTAGGTATACATGAAACCGGAATAATCATTATTTTCATAATTGCCTCTAATCACCACCGCCCCATTCAGCCTTATTCCGGAAAAGCCTTCGAGGTCGCTCTGCTCTGAAAAAATACATTGCAGGTGGTATTTATAGCGACCGGCGACCGCTGTATCCGATGCCAACACGCGGACCTCACCGTCAAGGGATCCAAACCCTGCCTGCTCTGGAGAGGAAATTCGCGATTCTGTAGCGTCTCCGTCGAGGACAACTTTCAATCTCAGCCTGATATTTCTCCGTAGCTGCTGGCTGAGCCTTTCAATTGTCGGCAGAAGAAAGTCAGATGCTATTACTTCGCCGATATCTTTTGCAGTCGTCATACTAATTTCCCGCTCTCAGCCGAATGTCGGTAATGGGAATATTACCGAAATACTCACGATAGTATCCACCAACGGGGGGCTTCGCTGCATTTAACGTGATGTCATAGCCACTTACAACTGGCCTCAGGCCATACTGGTTTGCCGCTGCAGTCATGTCGATAATACCTGCATCAAGTCGGCGCGATCGTGGATAGGCGAACAGACGAGGCGCTCCGTTGGCGTCCATAATCAAAGGAGATGCCGCATCGCCGCGATGCCTCCAGATGAAGCTAGGTACACGCTCACCTCCGGCGATTGCAGCGGGTTGCAGTTCAACCGCATATCCACTCCCGGTGTGAGCTAGTCGAGAATCCGCCAAGGAGAGGTAACGATTAAAAAGCGCCTCAGATTTTGCCCAATCTCCGCCAGAATTTCGTAGTGCGCGTTGACCCAACGCTGCGACGGTATCATTTATCGCACCAAGATCCGAACTCCAAGCAATATGCCGCGCGGACACACTCTCTGCAGCGACGCTTCCACTTCGTCCCCCAAACGCCTTGAGACCAACCATTTCACCTGTTCCGGAAACGAACAGCGTCAGGTCAGTTGTTTCCCTGTCGAAGGGAGCGATCAACCCGCCTCTTCCACGATAGTAAGAAGAACCCAAATCCAAGGCGGCGGTTAAAGGTGAGGAGACAAATTCCGTTGTTGCACTGAGATACCCCAGACCACCTCCGGCCCACAGCCCATACGAGGCGCGCTGTCGCTCCCAAACGGCATCCCTATAATTTGTCAAAAAGTTGGACCTGGAAGAACTAATTGAACTCTCGTCCCCTATATATGATGTATTATTTCTCTCAACTTCACCCCAATTGAGCGAAAAATCGTTCGACATAAGCAAGGAACCAATTAAAAGGCTGCTCTCCTTCATCCCGGATCTGACATAGAAGTCTGAGGCAATAGTGAATGCTTGCGTGCTGCCAAGTTCTCCAAGCCTGCCCAACGCAACAAGAACATCTGCTGCGTGCCCGCTACCCGGACCACCCGGCCCTGTCTCACGCGCCAACATTTTAGACACCCAAGTGACATCGAGATCGCCACCTGATCCAACAGCATAAGCATCGAACCATGCCGCATAACCGTCCAAGTTAGCGGACTGGAGCAAGTCTCCAAAAAATGGATCGTTTCCATAATTCCTGGTGATGGGCCCTACGGTTAGCTTAGATGGCCCGGTTGATGATCTATCGGTTGTTGCTGATACTATGATCTCTCCAGCCGTATCAGCTCCCCCGCCATCGGGAACCGGGCTACCCAATACTTGCGCGTTACTCTGTCTGATCTTCCCAAGCGATGCCTCCACGGGGGCGTGTGTTTGAGTCTTGGCGATGGTAGCGGCCGAGTTTTCCCAGACAAACACCTCATCCCCAACCTTTGACGACGCCATCCCGTCATAGGGCGTACCTTTCAACAGATTTTTTGGCTTGCCCCTACCCGTCGCCGCACTGCCAAGTATCTGGCCAATTACCTGCCCAATAACGTCAGGCAATCCGGCCCGAATATTGTCGCCGAAACTGGTTCCCTCAATTGCCGAACGGGTAGCTGCATTGGCGAGAGTTTGAACTGCTCCTACCCCAAGATGCGAAGCGATGTTGCCAAGCGATAGGTTTGCGTCTGACCCGGTTAACGGCCCCAGATTCTTACCCAGCACACCGCCTAGGCCTCCAGAGACGCCAGCAGCTGCAACACCAGACCAATTAACATGGTCCTGCAAGCCGATTGCGGACGCGATGCCCTGATACGCCAGATTACTGACTGCCGATCTAGCGGCATCAACAAGGAAGTTTCCGGTAGACGCGCCCCCTGTGAGCACTGAGCTCAACGCGGCGCTTCCAACAGCCTTCCAACTAAAATTGTTCTGAATTCCCGTGACAACACCGACGCCCTGGCTAACAATGGAACTTGTTGCACCAGTGGCAGCAAGACCCATGCTAGTTCCGACAATGGAGCCGAAGGCCCCTTGGAAGAAACCCAGAATCTCCGGCCCCAACCAAGCCGATATCCCGATCGCAATCGCGGCGAGCAGGATCTGCCCGAACATCCCGCAATTGTTCTTCTTCGGCGGCTGCGGGGGATCGGCCGGGGTGGGGGAGACGCTGCCCACCATGCTGGCCGGATCGTAAGGCTTGAGCGTCGCGGAATTATGCGCGTTACGCACCACGCCCGTCGGCAGGGCGATGGTCTGCCCTTCGGTAAGCGTGGCATAGCCGGACAGGCCATTGGCCTCCGCCAGCTTGTACCAAAGATTGGCATCGCCCCAAACGGACTGGGCGATGGATTGCAGCGTATCGCCCGTTTGCACGGTGTAACTACCGCCGACCCTGCCCTGGTTGTACTGGTTCAGGGGAACATAACTGCCACCGCTGAAATCGGCATAGGCCGTGCCGCTGGTCTGACTGTAGGGGAACGGCGTGCTGCCATCGGGAAGCTGGCCGGTGGTGTAACTGGCATATTCGGGCTTGCTCATCCCGATATTGCCCAGATAGCCCATTTCCTTGCCGGCAAACCTGTTCCAGGTTTCGTAGGGGTCGCCGGTTGCGAGTTGGTCCTGCTCCTGTCGGATCACAACCTGGCCGTTCTCGTCATTGGTGTAGAATACGTCGCGCGGACGCTGGTCCGCGATCTTCGTTTTGAGAAGACGCCCCACCCCGTCGTAGTAGAAATCGGTGGTCGCCGTGGAGGATGGGCCGCCCTGCGGAGCGTTCACGACTGTGATTTTCGACTGCACCGTGCCATCGCGCCAGATATAATCATTGGTGGTCGTGGAGGTGGATGTGGTGGTCGTGCCGCTAAGCGTCGTCGAAACCGTGCTCGTTACGGTGCGCGCGGCACCGAGCAGATAATTCGTGCCAGAGCCATAATTGTAGCTGATGGTGGTATTTTCCACCTCGCCCGTACTCAACACCAGGGAACGGGTTTCCGACTGAATCTGGTTCTTTGTATTATAGGTAATAATGCGGCTGGCATTGCTGAGCGACTTCGTCATTCGCCCCATCAGATCATAATCGAAATCATCGACTATATCGCCTGTACCAATATCGGGTGCGACCGGTGAGCCGGTCACCCCGGAATAATAATACAGAGTATTACCGTACTTCTTTCGAACCTTGTCAATGCGACCAGCAGAGTCATAGCTATAGCTCTCTCTGATTGCTGTTGCGCTGGCAGGGATGGGTACGGTGACGAAGTAATAGGGATTAGCGGGATCCGGCCAGACGAGATAACTCGATTCCGGGGCGCTATAACCGGAGATGACCGAAACCCGGCGCCCAATCTGATCGTAAACGATCTCGTTGGAATCGTAATTTGCGGCGAAATTTACTCCGATCGTGGTTCCGGTCGCGCCGGCCGTTCCGTTGAGCGTCCCCTTCGAGATGATCACGCGGTTCATATTATCGTAACGGAACCAGTAATCGCGGGTCCATGAATTGGTACGGCGCACGTTCCCAACCGCATCATATTCATTGGTGACCGTGTAATCCGGGGCGGGAACAGTATCCTGCCAAGTCTTGAGCCGCCCAAGGGCGTCATAGGTCGCGGATGCCTGCTTGGTGATGGCGGTGCCTCCGCCCGTGCCACTCTTTATCGTGGTGCCCAACTCCGTCAGGCGGCGGCCCAGCACATCGTAGGTATATTCGCCCCGCGTCTCGACATTGTTGGCAGTGTTTCCGTTATACCAGCGGGAGAAACTGGAAACCTGCTTGTACTGCCCAGTATTATAATAAATGTAGGTATTGCCATAAGCGCCTGTCAGTGCGCTAACCAGCCTCCCGGCCAGGTCATAGGTGTAGACTGTCGTATTCCCGCCCAGATCGGTCTTTTCGGTGAGGCGCCCGAACAGGTCGTTCTTTTCGACCAGCGTTTTGCCGTTTTCGTAGGTTGTTGTCTGAACCCAGCCCCCAAAGGTAGTGGATCCGGTTGCCAGCCCCGGGGTAACCAGGGTGCCAGACCAGGCGTAAGAGATGGTCGTTTCATCCCCGCTCGCCCCGCCCCACGCACGCTGATAGGTGATGCGGCCCTGAACATCGTAGCCGGTCAGTTCCTTGTTGGTACTGGCGAGGTAATTGTTCCAGTGAGCGATCCGCTGACCGAGCACATCGTAAGCGTAATAGTCGACCAGTCCGCCCGGATTGGTTACCTGCGTCAGGCGGCCGAGCTTATCGAACCCCTGTTGCGTGATGACGCTGGTGCCATCTCCCACCGACTGGGTTATCTTTCGGGCATTTCCATAAATGTCGTATGCGGTGGTGACCGTGCCGCCATCGGCGTGGGTCTCCACCGTAGCCAGCGCATTGCCTCCACCGTAGCCCGTGCCCGCAAGAAGCGTCAGGCGATTGAGATTACCGGTGTTTGCTGCCTTTGTGGCGCCATTTGTGCCCGTACCATTGGTTCCATAGGTGCCATTGGCATCCCGGGTTGCGACAAGGCGGCCGGATTGGTCATAATAGAAATCCTGCGCTGGCCGGACCCAGACTGCGGCGCCATTTTCCAGTGTGATGAACACCGTCGGACCTTCCGACCGGATCATCTTGCCCATTGTGTTGTAAGTGTAGGCGGTGGTTACGCCTGCAGCATTTGTTTCGGAAGCGACTTCGCCAAAAGCGTTGTAGGTGCGGCCGGAATTAAGCGCGCTTGTTCCACTCGCCGAGAGTTGCCGCCCTTCTTCTACAGCCGAGATCGCAAGGTTGCGCCTGTCATAAACGGTATAGGTGGCGTTGACATCAGTTCCGCTTATGAGCGCGAAAGCCTGCGCCATGGTTTTACCGGAAAGATTGGCTCCGGCACTCGCAATCAGGAGAGTCTGGTTGCCATTCTTATCGTATCCGAAATATTTCCATATCCCGTCACCGGAATTGCTGGCCCATATGCGTCCAGCGAGATCGTATTGGTTTTGCTGTTGCCAGGCGCCATTGACCCCAACCCTGACCACATCACCAAACGCATCGTATTCCATCGAACTCCAGTCATTGGTTGACTGGAATTGCCAGGAACCCGAAACCTTTTTGTAGAACCCCTGTCCGAGGCTGCGGCCCAAGGCATCAAAACGATAACCGATCCCCTCTTCAGCGGTCACCGTGGAACCTCCCGAGACGTAGGTGGTCCGCGAATAGGTTTCTAACGTGAGCCGCCCTGCGATATCGTAAAAGTAATTTCGGACATCCCCTTCAGCATTGGTCATGGAAGAAAGGCGTCCACCTGTGGAGTAGGTGTATGTGGTGACGCGCGCGGAGGAGACATCGCCGCCAGCAGCCTGAACAGTACGAGTAAGATCACCCAGGCCGTTATAGAAATAATTCACCTTTGGGGTAACGGCGGTGCCGTTATTCGATGCATATTGCGGACTTCTCTCTTCGGAGAGCCGTCCTCCCTGATCGTAAATATAGGTAAATACATCGCCGGTAGCTTCAGTCCGGGTAAGGACCTGTCCAAGGCCGTTATAAGAATACCAGATAGTCGAAGTGACGGTATTTGTGCCGCCACTTCCGTTATGGATAATCACGTTCGATCGTGCTTCGCTCAGGCGGTTGCCGACCTTGTCATAAGTATAGGTCGTAAGGCGGTCGGCCGAATTGGTCAAAAGTGACGGAGGACTGGAGCTATTGGGCGCACCAGTGAAACCGGTATTGTAGCGCCGCTCTGTCAACACGTTGTTTTCGGAGTTGTAAGTCCACGCCGTGAGATAGCCTTCGGCATCCAGTTGTGCGGTCTTGCGGCCTAGCCGATCATAGTAAGAGAACGTCGCGTTGCCGTTGGGATCGGTAACCTTCACGACATTGCCGAGATAGTCGTATTGATAAGACGTATCCAGCGAGTTGGTCGTAACATTCGTCCACGCCGTGCCATTCCATACCCCGGTCTTGTAACCCGAGGGCAGCACAACGGAGCTCGCCACCATGCGGCCGAGCCCATCATAGGTGAAAGTCGTCTCGCGTTTATTGCCCGAGGGCACAGCGGGGGCCGAAGTGGCGACACCGCCATTGGCGGGCACACTCACCGGGGTCTCGTAAATTCTTATGCTGGTGACGTTCCCAGCTTCATCATAAGCATACGTGGTGTAAGTCCCGAGGGCGTTGATCTCTGCGGTTTTCCGGTTCAGCGCATCGTAGAAAAACACAGTCGTCGCGCCGGCGGCATCGACGCTTTTGATGACATTGCCATTGGCATCGTAAATGAGGGTTTCCGTAGGCGCTCCCGAACTAGTCGAGACTGCTTTGGTCGCCGGGTTGATGCTTATCCCGCTCACAATGGTGCCGGACGAGCCAAGCCTCCTGTCGAGCTTGTCATAGGTATAAGTCGTGGTCCGCTGTTCCGCGAGCCCCTGAGCCTCGATCTTCTGAACAAGGTTGCCACGTTTGTCGTAGACGTAACCATTCGTGATCGCGCCGAGATTTTCACCCGTACTACTGCTCTGCGAATAGATCGGCAGAATCTCGGATTTGAGCAATCCGGTCTTGTAATATTCGTAAGTAGTCGTCCCCCCTGCAGTTTTTTCACTACCCTGATTCTTGGAGACGAGGGAGGCTCTGCGCCCGAAGGCGTCATAGGTGTAGCTCTCGATCCAGCCTTCTGCATCGGTTGTCTGGGTGATGCTACCGCGCTCATCATATTCGAACGACGTCTGGTTGTAGCTCGAGCCAGTGATCGCACCCGGATAGCGCCGGAACATGACCAGATTGCCAAACGCATTGTAGGCATAGCTTTCGCCATAGCCTTCGGCATCGATCTTGGTCGCGACCCGGCCCAAGCGGTCATAGGTATAGGCGGTTCCTGAATAGGGCCCGAAATTACCTCCGCCCTGTTCTGCCGCTTCCAGCGCCTGAGCATCGGCAAGCGCCTGACTGGCGGCGGCCTGTGCAGAGTTATATTGAGACTGGAGCGCCGCGACATTGAAGCTGCCATTGACCAGGTCGGTGCCCCAACTGTTCAACGCCTGGCCGTTGTTCACCCGCGTGATGTTGGTGTTGACCTTGCCGATGTCAGAGTCGATCGAGGTGAGCTGCGGCCCATAGACCAATAGCTTATCGAGCCAGTTCGCTGCATCATACTGGGCCTGCACGGTCGCGCGTTGGGCCTGGAGTTGAGACAGCTTGTTCTGAAGCGTCGGCAAAGGATTGGCGAGCGCCGCTGCCAGGGCTGCCTGTTCCGCCGCAAGTGCGGCAGCGGCACTATCGGCATCACTCTGCAATTGGGCGGCATTGGCATAGGCTGCAAGAACCGCCGGACTGGGACCTGTGGTGGGAGAATCCGGATTGCCGGTTGGGTTTACCCCGATCTGGGCAGTTCCGGTAAAGGCCGTGGCATATCGCCGCACATCCACTGCCTCGCCGAACCGGTTATAGCTCGTGCGGGTGACGTAGTTTTCCGCATCTCGCGTTGTGACGAGCCGGCCCAGCCGATCATAATAGGTATAGGTCGATTTGCCGCGAGGATCGGTTAGCTTCACCACCTGCCCGAAGGCGTCGTAAACGTAAGTGCTCATTCCACCCAAGGCGTTGGTCGTGGTGAGAACTCTGCCTTGGCGGTCGTAGGTGAAGGTGGTGGTATTACCGCGGGCATCGGTGACGCTGGAGCGATTGCCGAGGCCGTCATAGGCGTAGGTGACTGTTGCGGCTTCGGCCATGCCAAAGGCGGCTGTGACGGTGAGCACCCGGCCCGTGCCATCATAGGTATAATGCGTCGTGGCGGCGTCCGCATGGCCATAGGCCACTGTCACATCGGTAAGCTGACCCAATGCATCGTAGGTGTTGCGAGTGACCGTTCCTTCCCCATCGGTGGAGGTCAGGACACGCCCTGCATTGTCGTAGGTCTGGCTAACGGTAATCGCCGTACTGGTGGGCGTGCCGACAAGCAGCGCGGCAAGCTGGGCTATGGTAGTCGTGTCGCTGACTGTTACCCACGAGCCGCCATAACGGGTCGTGGAAAGCACTCGGCCTTCGGCGTCATAGGCATAACCAGAGACGTAGTTTTCCGCGTCGAGGCTGAAGACGACTTCTCCGCGGGCATTATACCAGTTGCGAGTAACCCGGTTCTTCGCGTCACTGGCCTGGGCGCTGTTGGCGGCCCAGCTATCAAGCGCGGAAAGCGACACAGTTGAGGCGTAGGGATTGTCGAAGGCGACCGCCCTGATCACCCGCCCGGCCGCGTCATACTGGAACGCCGCCACTCCGCCTTCGGCGTCCACGGTGTAGGCGGTGCGCCCTGCGGCATCGTAGACTGTCCGGCTGATGCGATCCGCGCCACTGGTGATCACGGCGCCCTTTACGGCGTCGTAAGTGTAATCCGTCAGCGCGACTTCGGTGGCATAGGCCGTCGTCTGTATCAGGCGGCCGGCTGCGTCATAATCATAGCCAACAATGCCGCCGCGCGCGTTGACGCTGTATCGCAGCAGCCCCTGTCCGTCATAGACCGAATAGGTGATGCGATCGGCGCTGGAGGTGGTGATTCCGGCCTTGAGCACTCCATAGCTGCCCGACGAGCGATCCGCCGCATTGGTCGCGGCGGCATAGAAGGTGGTCTGGATCTCCAGCCCGGCGCCATCGCGGATTGTCTCGGAAAGATAACCCTCGCCGTCCAGCGTGCCGATCTGCTGCCCGGCCTTGTTGTAGAACACGCGGGCAACGGCATCTTTTCCGTGAGCGGCGGGCAGTTGCAGCATTGCAGGCGGATTGGCCTTGAACGCAGTCAGCTGCGAGGAAGTCAGCCGGGTATAATAGGCCGTGGTTTTGGCGATCTTGCCTTCGGTATCGTATTCATACCGGACCGTGCTGCCGAGATTGTCGATTGACTGGATGATCCGGCCAGCACCGTCATAGACAGTCCAGCCCCAGACATCGCTTGCGCTGCTGGAAGGCCGCAAGGTCGAGAAATCCGCCGTGCTGGCCACATTGCCCATCGCCGTGAGCGCAGAAGCTGACAGGGCCGTTGCATAGGCGACCGTGGCAACCACGCGCCCGGCGGCATCGTAACGATATTCCGTGACCTCACCCAGATGGTTGGCTTCAGCCACCTTGCGCCCGGCCTTGTCGTAATAGACATAGCTCTTGCGCCCCGTGGCATCGGTCACCACCCGCAGGCGGCCGGCAGCATCATATTGATAGCTCGCCGTGCCCGCAGTGGTATTGGCCCCGCTTTCGGTCAGGCTGACCAGTTCGCCAGCCTTGTTATAGACAGAGACCGAGCTGAAGCCTGCGGCATTGGTGATCGTGGTGGTGGTGGAGGCGTCCGCGAAGACGATGGTGGTCGTCCCGCCATTCCGGTCGGTCGACTGAACCAGGCGGCCCATCCCGTCATAGAAGAAGGCTTCGTGGTTCTCGCCCTCGCGCCAGCTCTCGAGCAACCGGCCGGCCTGATCATAGACATAATGGCCGCTCGTAACCCCTTCGCCGGTGAGCGGATTGCCCGAGGCATCGGCAATGCCATAAGCGCGGGACAGCACCAGATTGCCGCGCGCATCATAGCTGTTCTCGGCAATACGGACCGAGCTCTTGTCCGCGATCCCGGCCACCCAGGCTTCCGCCGTGGCAAGATCAATGGTTGACGCCCCGGGCGGGGTCATGCGGATTTCCGCATATTGGATCGTGCGCAGCAATTGCCCGGCGGTATCGTAACGATATTCAGTGACCTGCCCCGCCGCATTCACCGCAAAGCGCAGATGTCCTTCCGCGTCATAGACATATTGGGAATAGTGAGCAGTGCTTGCCCCATCCCGATCCGCACCGGTTGTCAGCGTGGTGATCAGCCGGTTCTGCGCATCATAGGTGCGGGTGACGATATTGCCCGTGGCATCGGTAATCAGCGCGGCATTGCCGTTGGCGTCGTAATCATAGGAGGTGACCTTGCCCGCCCCGTCGGTCACACTGTCCAGATTGTCGTCGGCATCATAGGAAAAATCCACCGTCTGCGCCGTGCCGCCACTGGAAGCCGGGGGTGCGGTGACCCGGGTAAGGCGCCCTTCTGCATCATAATCGAGGCGCGTCACCTGCCCGTCCGTCCCGGTTACACTGGTGTATCCCGAAAAGTAGCTCAGGCTCGTCACGCGGGCGTCGCCCGGGGCGACTGTCTGGGTCAAAGTCTGGACCCGGCCCGATCCGTCATAAGCAATTTGCAGCAGCGAGCCATCCGTCTGCGCAATCGAGGCGATGCGGTTGCTCGTGCCGTCATAAGTATAAGTGACGAGATAGGTGTTGGCATCGCTGACGGAATTGTCGTCGGGCGTCAGATCGGTGGTGACCGTCTCCAGCCGCCCCTGTCCGTCATAGCCATAGCGCACTCGCGTGAGGGTCTTGGCGGTGGAAGTGGCCAGATCTGTATAGCCGGTGACGATCTGGGTGATCGCGTTACCCGTCCAGCTGTATTGGGTCCAAGCGCCATCAGCCGTGGTTACCTTGTCGAGCAGATCGGTGCCGGCGAGATAGGTGAAGGTCAGCGCATTGCCGTCAATATCGGCAGCCGCCCGGATGCGATATTCCCCGGCTACAACCGCAGCTTCGTAATATTCCTTCGCCTGGCTGTCCCCATCGGTCCACACCCATTCGGAACCGTTCATCTCCAGCCTGTCGAACGCGCCGGAGCCGTCCCTGGTCACATAGGCCGAACGCGCAGCGTCCCAGCCATAGACCACCACCGCGCCATCCGCCCCCAGCCGGCTGACGGTTGAACCCGCGCTGTTGAGCGTACCTGTAAGCCCGAAGACCCTCCGCGTCGTGTTCTGCTGCCAGTTATCGCCATTGTCGCGGTCACCGGCGTCGCCCAGACTGTTATAGGTGCGCGCAATGGCGACATCGGGGCCCAGCCCGACAAGGAACTCGTCCTGATGGCTGACCAGCAGATTGCCACTCGCCGCGTTGACGGAAACACTCTCGCCCCCGCGCCCGAGCAGCGAACTGCCGATCTGGCCTGCTCCCCCCAGAAGATTGCCCGAACCCCGCGTGAAACCCGCACCAAGCCCAGTGAAAATCGCAACCATTATATCCCTCGCCGGCAAGCAGCCCATCCACGGGCGGGGCGCAAATCACCCCGCTCGGAAGACTAATCCGGCGAAACAGACCCAAGTTTAGCAAGAATATGCAGATGCCCCGACGACGACAGACGGCATCGCCAAGGGGCAAGCTTTGTGCGGGATCATCGGGTGATGCCGCGCGCTCATTCGCTGGTGGTGCAAGATGTGGAATCGAATACCTGCACCAGCTGCGCCGTCAGCGCCTCATCCCCGCCAAAGCGCCAGAGAAACCTCACTTTGCGCTGATGCCGAGCGTTTCGCAGCGGTTCCAAAACACCCTATCCCGACTTGGGACTGGCAAAGCAAAGCTTTCATTGACGCCCAAATCTCTACCTGTTAGGTGGGGATTAAGTGAAGGATGTGATTCCGGCCTCGCCCGCAGTTTCAGGAATCCGCGGCTTTTGATCGGGAAGCAGCTTGCTCCGCGTTACCAACGGCTAAAGCGCGCGATGCTGGGGCGACAGCGCCAGGCATCGTGTTCCCCTCTCGTGATGATGAGGTGAAGCGATGCGTATGCACACCGACAAGTTCTAGAGCAGTCCGGCTATCGGGGCGCTGAGCCCGGGCCTGCTGCCGTGCCGACGGGACAATCCTTCTCCTTCCCGCCGTCGCGTTCTCCCGGCTCCCGTCTCCCATGACGCCTGCTCGAGGCCGGCCGCGCCCCTTCATGCGCGGTCGGCCACACAATCCCTCCGGCTGCTTGCGCGCTGCGCAGGCCGAGACCGCGCGCCCGAAAAGCGCACCTGTTCCCGAATGCGGGACCGGGGACGGCTCCCTGCGCCCGACGGGCGGCTCCGGAACACGGCAAATCTTCAAGGTTCAGGGAAATCCCATGTCGCAGTTTCTTTCTTCGATTGCCTTTCGTCGCGCCGCCCTCGGCACCACCGCCCTTGCCGGCCTGATCGCCGCCCTTCCCGTCAATGCGGAAGAAGTAGAGGTGAACGACGTTTCGTCGGTCGCCGAGACAAGCGCCGCCGAAGGCCCCGCAATCATCGTCACTTCCTCCCGCCGCCGAGACGAAAACGCACAGGATGTGCCGATCGCGCTGAGCGTCGTCAGCGCCGAAGCCCTGGAAAAACGCGGCGATTACACGCTGGGCCAGATCCAGCAGCAGGTTCCCAGCCTGCAGGTGTTCAGCTTCAACCCTCGCAATACCAATGTGAACATTCGCGGCCTGGGCAGCAATGTGGCGTTGACCAATGACGGGCTGGAGAACGGCGTCGGCTTCTATATCGACAACGTCTATTACGGCCGCGTCGGCCTCGCCCAGTTCGATCTGGTGGATCTTGACCGGATCGAGGTTCTGCGCGGTCCGCAGGGCACTCTCTTCGGCAAGAACACCACTTCCGGCGTGATCAACATCACCAGCCGCGCGCCAAGCTTCTCGCCTGAATTCTCCGGCGAAGTCTCCTACGGTAATTACGGCTACACCCAGTTCCGCGCCTCCGCCTCAGCCGGGCTTGTGCCCGATCTGGTGGCAGTGCGCATCAGCGGTGCCCTGACCAATCGCGACGGCTTCCTGTACAACACCACCACGCAAACCGACGCGCAGGATTATTACAATGCCTCCGTGCGCGGGCAGGTGCTGATCACGCCGAGCGACAATCTCGAGGTGAAGCTGATCGGCGATTACTCGCACCAGAAACAGAAATTCGCCCTGACCGTGTTCGTGGATCATCACGAGACTTACGAAAACGGCGCAACCATCCCGAACAATTTCCTCGCCCGCGCCGCCCGCTTCTCCGGATATACATTGCCCAGCTTCAAGCCCTTCGACCGCGAAGGCGAGGCTGACGGGCACTACCAGGCGAACATGGAAGGCTACGGCGTGTCCGGCCAGGTCGATTGGGATCTGGGCAGCGCCAAGCTGACCTCCATCACGGCCTATCGCTGGTGGGACTGGTATCCCGCCAACGATGGCGACGGCACCTCCCTTCCCATCACCACTGCCGCCCAGCAGGAAAATCTCCAGCGCCAGTTCTCGCAGGAACTGCGCGTCGCCTCCGACAATGACGGCCCGGTGAGCTATGTCGTGGGCGCCTATTATTTCTGGCAGACCGTGCGCGGCTATGGCTCGTTCGGATATGGTTCCGCCGCTGGATTGTGGAACCGCCCGCCGTCATCCTCCCTCTCCCTCGATGTGTGGAACAACGCGCTCGACGGGTTTACGGCCGAATCCTATTCCGAGCCGGTCACGAAGAGCCTGGCAGGCTTCGGCCAGCTCGACTGGGCGATCACGGACAATATCAAGCTGACCGGCGGCTTGCGCTACACGCATGAGAAGAAGTCCGGCACTTTCGAACAATGGTGGACCGGCGGCACCGATCTGGCCGACCCGACGCTGGCCTTGATCCGCGGCCAGTTCAACCCGGTCACCAGCTACGAGACCAGCTTCACCGACAACAGCCTTTCCGGCCTTGCCTCGCTGAGCTGGAAAGTGGCGGAAGATGCGCTGCTTTATGCGAGTTACTCGCGCGGCAACAAGTCGGGCGGTCTCAACCTCGCCACCTTGCCCGCGGGCATCTCGCCAGATGTCGCGCCGGAGAAAGTCGATGCCTATGAACTGGGCTTCAAATCCCAGGCCTTCGACCGCCGCCTGACGCTGAACGGCGCCTTCTACTGGACCGAGATTTCGGATTACCAGACGGCGATTACCGAACAGGTCGCCAATACGGTGACCTTCCGCCAATATATCGCGAACATCCCCAGGGTCCGCTCGCGCGGGTTCGAGGCGGATGCCAGCTTCGCCGCGAGCGACCGCTTCAGCCTCTATGGCTCCATCGCCTATGCTGATGCGTCCTATATCGAATATACCAACGCCCCGCAGGCGGTGGAACGGCTGAACATCTCCGGCATCCAGGATCTCTCCGGAGAACCGCTGCCGGGCGTGCCCAGGTTCACTTACACTCTGGGTGCCGATGCCAATACGCCGCTGGGGGACTGGGACGGGCGCGGGCTGGAGCTTTATGCCCATGCCGACTGGTCGCACCGGTCATCCTTCAACACATCCTCGTCCAACTCGGCCTGGGCCCAAGTGCCTGGCTATGGCCTCGCCAATGCCCGCATCGGCCTGCGCAGCGACGATGGCCTGTTCGACATATCGATCTGGGCCAAGAACCTGTTCGACAAGGATTATTTCAGCACCCTTTCCGCCGCCAATACCGGCGCGATCACGGGTCAGCTCGGCGAGCCGCGCACCTATGGTGTGACGCTGCGCACAAAGCTGTGAGGTCGCCATGACAGCCGCCCTTTCCCATCGTCACGCCGGTTTCCATCCCGCCAACCCCCATTCTGCCGGTGCGCCGGCGGGATGGCGGCTGGTCCGCTTCTCGGCCATCGCCATTCCGACATCGGCAGCTGCGCTTCCCATCGGGGTTTATCTGCCAGCCATCTTCACGCGTGATTTCGGGATTTCACTGGGCACGATCGGGCTGATCTTCCTGCTGGGCCGCTTGTGGGATGCCTTCACCGATCCGCTGGTCGGCGCGCTGAGCGACCGCACCCGCACCCGTTTCGGGCGCCGCAAACCGTGGATCGCAGCAGGCGGCGCGCTGTTCCTCGTGGCGGCGCTGGCGCTGTTCTTCCCGGTGCTGAACGTCACACCCGCTTATCTGGCGGTGGTGCTGTTCTTCTTCTACCTCGGCTGGACGGCCATGCAGATCCCGTTCCTGGCCTGGTCCGGGGAGATTTCGGGGCAGTACCACCAGCGTACCCGGATCGCGACCTACCAGACGGTAGTCAGCGCAGCGGCGCTGTTCATCACGCTTGTCCTCCCGGCAATCGGGGATCAGCTGCGCCCCGGCGACGGGCGGCTGCAACTGACGCTGATGGGTTCGCTGGTGCTGGTCACCACCCTGCCCGCCCTGTTCCTGACCCTCACCGCCTTTCCCGAGACCGAGCCGGAGGCAGAACCCGAACGCTTCTCCTTGCGCCAATCCCTGCAAGCGATCTTCGCCAATCCACTGCTGCTGCGCGTCTTGGCGTCGGACTTCGCGGTGACGCTGGCCCAGTCGATCCGTTCCTCGCTGATCGTCTTCTTCGTCACCTTCTACATGGGCCGTCCGGACTGGGCCGCCGGTCTGTTCCTGTTCCAGTTCGTATTCGGCATTCTGGCCGGGCCGATCTGGCTGCGCATCGGGTTGAAGCTGGGCAAGCACCGCACCGCCATTCTGGGCGAGGCCGTGCAGGTGGCGGTCAATCTGGGCCTGCTGCTGGTCACTCCCGACCGTTTCGGCCTGCTGCTGGCGCTCACTCTCGGGCAGGGTCTGGCCCAGGGCTCCGGCAATCTGATGCTGCGGGCCATTGTGGCGGACATTGCCGACAAGCACCGCCTTGAAACCGGTGAGGAGCGCACGGGCCTCTATTTCTCAGTCTTCAGCCTCGCCGGTAAATCGGCCAGCGCCGCCGCCATCGGCATCGCCCTGCCGCTGATCGGCTGGCTCGGTTTCGACCCCAAGGGCGCCAACTCGCCCGAGGCTTTGAACGGCCTGCTCTACGTCTTCGCGCTGGGCCCCGCGATTGCCCACGCCTTTTCCGCCGTGCTGCTCTCCCGCTTCCCGCTGGACGAAGCCGCGCATTCCGAAATTCGCCGCCAGCTCGATGCCGGACCCGCCGTGCTCGTGCCCGCCGAATGAACCCCGAACGGTCCCTCAACCCTCAATCGGAGTATTCCCCCATGGCTAGTATCGTTCCTTCCTACCCCAACGCCAAAGATCCTTCCTCCCCGCTGGACATCGTACCGCTGACCGGCCGCATCGGCGCGGAAATCCGCGGTGTCGTCCTCTCCGGCGATCTCGATGCCGCTACCGTGCAGGCCATCGAAGCCGCCCTGGTGCGCCACAAGGTCATCTTCTTCCGCGGCCAGGAACACCTCGACAATGCCGAGCATGAAGCCTTCACTTCGCTGTTCGGCGATCCGGTGGCCCATCCCACCGTGCCGGTGGCGGAAGGCTCCAAGTACCTGCTCGAACTCGACAGCCAGGAAGGCTACGCCGCCTCCAGCTGGCACACCGATGTGACCTTCGTCGATGCCTATCCCAAGGGTTCGATCCTGCGCGGGATCACCATTCCCGAAGCGGGCGGCGATACGGTGTGGGCCAATGGCGAGACCGCCTATGACGAACTGCCCGAGGCCCTGCGCCAGCTGGTGAACAACCTCTGGGCGGTCCACAGCAACGATTACGATTACGCCGCCGTGCTGGGCGCCAATCGCGCCAGCGACGCCCAGCAGGAAGTCGTGAAGCAGCACAAGAACGTCTTCGCCTCGACTGTCTATGAAACCGAGCATCCGGTCGTCCGGGTCCACCCGGTGTCCGGCCAGCGCAGCCTGCTTCTGGGCCATTTCGTGAAGCGTTTCGTGGGGCTGAATCAGGCGGATTCGCAGCGCCTGTTCAATCTGCTGCAGGATCACATCACCAAGCCTGAAAATGTGGTGCGCTGGCGCTGGCAGGCTGGCGACGTGGCCTTCTGGGACAACCGTTCCACCCAGCATCGCGCGGTGGCGGATTTCGCCCTCCAGCGCCGCACCCTGCGCCGCGCCACCATTCAGGGCGAAGTGCCCGTGGCGATCGACGGCCGCACCAGCCGCACCGTCCGCAAGGAAAAGGCCCGCGAATACGAAGCGGCCTGATGCATCCGGCCGGCCGGGCACCGCGCCCGGCCGGCCTTTTCATGGAAAGGGCGCGGCACAGGCCGCAGCCCTGCAGGGGTTCAATCATGCATAAGAGAATTCTTCAGTCCGTCACCGCGCTGGTTTCCGTGGTGTCGCTGGTGGGGCAGGCCCACGCACAGGAACAGCAGCCCTATCAGGGCAAGGTGGGCCGCACACTGGCCGAGTCCACCGAATGGTGGCCCGAACCGGCAAAGGCGCCGCAGGGCGCGCCCAATATCGTCTGGATTTTGCTGGACGATGTCGGCTTCGGCGCGGCCAGCACCTTTGGCGGGGGCATTGCCACCCCCACGCTGGACCAGCTTGCCCAGCAGGGCCTGCGCTATACCAACTTCCACACAACCGCCGTCTGCGCCCCCACGCGGGCTTCGCTGCTCACCGGCAAGAACAGCTCCTCCGTCCATGTGGCCGGCTTTTCGCACACGATCCTGTCGGCGGGCTTTCCCGGATGGGATGGCCGCATTCCGGCGGAAGACGGAACCGTCGCTGAAATCCTGCGTGACAAGGGTTACAACACCTTCGCGGTGGGCAAATATGGGGTAACCCCGGATGAGGACGCCACCGATGCCGGCCCGTTCGACCGCTGGCCCACCGGCAAGGGTTTCGACCACTTCTTCGGCTTCCTCGGTTCACAGACGGACCAGTACAAGCCCGATCTGGTTGAGGATCAGGTCCATGTGCAGCCCGATGGCCGCCATCTGAACGAACAGATCACCGACAAGGCAATCGGCTATATCGATCGCCAGCAGAAGGCCGCCCCCGGCAAGCCCTTCTTCCTCTATTACGCGCCCGGCGCCACCCATGCCCCGCATCAGGTAGCCGCGGAATGGAGCGACAAATACAAGGGCCAGTTCGACGAAGGCTGGGACGTCTATCGCCAGAAGGTATTCGCTCAGCAGAAGAAGCTGGGCATTATACCTGCCAACGCCGTCCTCCCGGATCGCGATCCGGATGTGAAGGCCTGGAACTCGCTGCCGCCTGAGCAGAAGAAGCTCTATGCCCGCTTCATGGAGGTCTATGCCGGCTTCCTAACTTATACCGATCACGAAATCGGCCGACTGGTGGATCACCTCAAGCAGACCGGCCAATATGACAACACGCTGTTCGTAGTGATCGTGGGCGATAACGGCGCCAGCAAGGAAGGCACCGCCTATGGCGATATCGACCGCAGCCTGGTGGCCAAGCCGCTGACCGAACAGGAAAACATCGCCTATAATCTCGCCCGGATCGACCAGCTCGGTACTCCCAGCGCGATTGAAGGCAATTATCCCATCGGCTGGGCACAGGCCGCCAATACTCCGTTCCGCCGCTGGAAATCGGATGCCAACAGCGAAGGCGGCACCCGCAATCCCCTGATTGTTTCATGGCCGAAGCAGATCAAGGATGGCGGCACTTTCCGCGGGCAATATGGCCATGTGATCGACATTCTGCCCACCACGCTGGAACTGGCAGGGTTGCAGGCCCCGTCACGTATCCGCGGGATCGACCAGCAGCCGATCGAAGGCATATCGCTGGCCTATTCCATCAAGGATTCCGCCGCCCAATCCCGGCGGACCACCCAGCATTATTACATCTTCGGATCGCGGGGGATCTATCACGATGGCTGGAAGGCGGGCCTCGCCTATCCCAACCGCTTCGTGACCGGAAGCCCCGGCGGCGCCAAGCCCTTCGATGAAAATGCGTGGGAGCTTTACAACGTCAACGAGGATTTTAACGAACGCGTCGACCTTGCCAAGAAATATCCGGAGAAGCTGGCGGAACTGAAGGCCCTGTTCGATCAGCAGGCCCAGAAGTACGATCTCTATCCGCTGATCACCTGGGACGATGTCGGCAAAATCCATCGCACCGGACAATCGGGCACCTTGCAGGAAGAGATCGAGAAACTCGGCCGCCATCCGGGCGAACATTGATCCATCCGCATAATCAACATCCGGGCCGCGACTCCGTGGCCCGGATGCTCCAAGGAGGGGCAGGCATATCCCCTGCCCGTACAGCATGACCAAGCCATCCCCTGCGGCTCTTGCCCCCTCGCCCAGTTCCACCGGCTTCCACGCAATGGCCAAGCCAAGTGGGCCAGCCTGCAACCTGGACTGCACCTATTGCTTCTATCTTGAGAAGGAGGCGCTATTCCCCGGCAGGAAGATGCGCCGCATGTCGGACGAGGTGCTGGAAGCCTATATCCGCAACACGATCGCTTCCACTCCGTCCGGCCATCCCGTCCACTTCACCTGGCAGGGCGGCGAGCCGACCCTGCTCGGCATCGATTTCTATCGCCGTGCAGTTGAACTTCAGAAGCTGCATGGAGCTCGCCGCCAGATCGAGAATGGCTTCCAGACCAACGGCACGCTGATCGACGACGAATGGGCCGCCTTTCTGGCAGAGAACCACTTCCTCGTGGGCCTCAGCCTCGATGGCCCGCGCGAGATTCATGACCGCTATCGCCGCTATCGCTCCGGCGCCCCCAGCTTCGATCAGGTGATGGCAGGGTTGGGACGGCTGCAACAGCACGGCGTGGACTACAATGTGCTCGCCTGTGTCGACCGGCATTCAGCGCAGCACCCCTTGCAGGTCTATCGCTTTCTCAAGCGGCAGGGCGTGAAGTTCATCCAGTTCACCCCCGTGGTCGAACGCCTGGCGGGGCCGCGCGAGAAGGCGCTTGGGCTGGATTTGTCCGGCCCCGGTTTGGAAGAAAGCGAGGACGATGCGGGCCTTGCGCCGTTCAGCGTTCGCCCTGCCGACTGGGGCCGGTTCCTGTCGGTCGTCTTCGGGGAATGGTCACGCCGCGATGTCGGTGAGGTCTTCGTGATGAATTTCGAATGGACGCTCGCCTCGATGGTCGGCGCGCCGGGAGTGGTCTGCGTCCACCAGCCGACCTGCGGCCGCGCAGTGATCGCAGAGCATGATGGCAACGTCTATTCCTGCGACCATTTCGTTTATCCCGAATATCGGTTGGGCAACGTGCTGGAAACCAGCCTTGCCGCCATGATCGACAGCACCCGGCAGCAGGCCTTCGGACAGGCCAAGGCCGATACCCTGCCCCGCCAGTGCCGCGCCTGTCCCGCTCTTAACCTGTGCTGGGGTGGATGCCCCAAGCATCGTTTCACCAGCACGGCGGAGGGCGAGCCGGGGCTCAACTATCTGTGCGAGGGCTATCTGCACTATTTCAACACCGCTACGCCTACCCTCAAACGCATTGCGGAATTGCTCGCTAACGGCCGCGATGTGCGAGACGTGATGAAGATGCGATGATCTAGCAACAATCGGAGACAAGTTGCCATCCGACCGATAGAACCGGGACCGCCCTCCGCGCGAAGGGCGTCTAATCGGCGACATTGTAACTCGGCGCACGATCTTCGTCCTGCCGTCGGCCCTTGCGCCCAGTCAGGCGCAGCGCCAGGAACACTGGACGCCCGGTGAGCCTTCCGCCAGATGGCTGTAGACCGGCAGATATGTCCGCGCGTGGTGCCTTAAGGCCTGGCCGAGGTCCGCCGGATGCTTGCTCTCGATTCCTCATCGCCTTGGCGAGGCATCGCGGCGTCCTCCCCACTAGCCCTCACCAACCGGCGCACTTGGCTGGACAGCCCTCTCGCACCTTGACAATGCGAATCATTCTCAATAGCTGGCGCGACAGATGAGAATGAGTTGCAACAGAGGAGGCAAAGTGTCCAAGATTAAAAGCCTGCGGTCGGGCCGTGTCATGGCTGCAATTGGTTTGTCCCCTTTCGCTTTGGCGGTGAGCCAAGCGGCGCTGGCCGAAGAAGCCGAAGGGGATGCCGCAGGTCGGGAAATCGTGGTTACCGCAGCTGGTTTCGAGCAAAAGATAACCGATGCGCCGGCCAGCATCAGTGTCGTCACCGCCGAAGAATTGCAGCAGCGCCCCTATACCACCCTGATCGATGCCGTCCGGTACCTGGAAGGCGTAGACGTCGGCGAAACTTCCGACAAGACCGGACAGCGCACGATCAGTATCCGCGGCATGGGTTCCGATTACACGCTCGTACTGATTGACGGACGCCGCCAGAACAATCACGGTGACATCTATCCCAACAGCTTTGGCGGGAACCAGTTCAATCATATTCCCCCGCTCGATTCCATCGAGCAGATCGAGGTTATCCGCGGGCCCGCCTCGACACTATACGGGGCCGATGCCCTCGGTGGGGTGATCAATATCATCACCAAGAAAGCCCTCGACCGCTGGTCCGGGTCTGCAACCATTGGCCGCAGCTTTCAGGAAGATACAGCGTTTGGCGACGATATGACGTTCGACGCCAATATCAGCGGCCCGCTGGTTGCTAACCTGCTAAGCGTGAAGCTGCGCGGATCGCTATACAAGCGCTATCCGTCGGAGCCCGATTTCGCTCCGGTGACGGATCCGGCCGGAGTTTCGCATGTCCGCGGCCTCGGCTTTGGCGGCGGCGGCAAGACCGTCCGCAACACCAATAGGAACATTGGCGGTTCGCTGAACTTCACGCCGGCCGATAATCAAAGCTTCATCTTCGACATCGACTACTCGCGTCAGGAGTACGACAATACCCCCATCACCGATCCCGACACGGGCGTGACCACCTATCCGCTGGGAACGCTCGACGGCATCGCAAGCATCTGGCGTGCATCTGGTGGGGTTGTGCAGCCGCGCGTCGGCTATACCGAAAAGCAGGTTTTCGACCGCCTGAACTGGGCAGTCACTCACAACGGCGATTGGGGTTTCGGTCGCAGCTTCGTCTCGCTCGCCTATGTCAAGACGAACAACAAGGGACGCACAATGCCGTTCTCTGTTGTCGAGCGGCAGCTTCTCCAGCAGATGTGGAGCGGCACAGGGGCCTATGCAGGTTTGTCGACCGCTGAGCGACGCGCGATCGCAGAGGAGACCTTCCTGCCCCGTCCGCTACGCAAGCTTGAGAGCAGTCAGTATACGCTGGATGCCCGATTGGACATTCCTGTCGAAAACTTCGGCGGCTCGCACCAGTTCGTGATTGGCGGGCAATATATCGACGGCAAGCTCGATGATGGCGTGTTCGGCCTCGAAGCGTCTGCCGGTGGCGTCGCCGCCGTGCAGGATCACCGGATCTGGTCGCTGTTCGCCGAGGACAACTGGACTCCGGTGGAAGGGCTTACTATCACCGGCGGCGTGCGCTACGATCACCATAACCTGTTCGGCGGCCACTTCAGCCCCCGCCTTTATGCCAAGTACAGCCTGACGCCCGCCCTGACGCTGAAGGGTGGCATCAGCACCGGCTACAAGACGCCCAAGACGACGGATCTTTATGACGGCATTCGTGGGTTCGGCGGCCAGGGCACCAGTCCGATGGTCGGCAACCCCGATCTCAAGCCGGAAACCAGCGTCAACGGCGAAATCGCGCTGTACTGGGATCCCGC
This sequence comes from Fulverythrobacter ferritrahens, assembly GCF_020539485.1. GTDB lineage: Bacteria > Pseudomonadota > Alphaproteobacteria > Sphingomonadales > Sphingomonadaceae > Andeanibacterium > Andeanibacterium ferritrahens. Next base: position 419,385 of record NZ_JACDXU010000003.1, on the reverse strand, counting down.
GCCCAACAGCGGGATCAACGTCACGCTCTTCCAGAACGAATTTGATGACAAGATCGATACCGCCATCGTGCAGCCTTGCGATCTGACAGGTTTCGTGCGCCCCTGCGCCAATCTTGGCGACTATTACGCTATCCTGGGATTGGGTGCGACGATCAGCGTGCCGTTCAATATCGACAAGGCTCGTATCCGGGGTGCTGAAATCGCCGCTCGTCATGAGCTGATCGAGGGGGTGATGCTGCGCGCTAACTACACCTTTACCGATAGCAAGCAGTTGAGCGGGGCGTCGGCGGGGCAGCCGCTGACCAATACGGCCCGCCACATGGCGAACGCATCGCTCGACTGGCGCGTGTCGGAAAGCCTGTCCACGCAGCTTTCAGCAGAGCATCGTTCGAACCGTTATCGCGGCGTGGATGCCAGCGGCAAGCACCTCTACTACAAGAGCTACACCGTTCTCAATCTGAGTGCGCAGTACCGGCTGACCGATTTCCTGACGATCAGCGGGCGGGTCAACAACCTGCTGAACAAGGATTTCCGGGATTACGATGTCGACTTCGGCACGCCGGTGAATGGCGCCTACACGCCAACCTACATTGATCACTACAACAATAAGGACAAGGCGCGCAGCTACTGGGTCAGCGTGAGCGCCCGCCTCTGACGAGTTCGTCAGTCCGTTGAAATAGGAAGTGGCGGCCTTCGTTCGCGCGAGGCCGCCGCCCGTCACGGGCGAGGTGGTTTGCGAAGACCGCATTGCGGCGCCGGCACGGATTTGATCATCGACGCACTCACTAAGAATCCGATCTTTGATCGGATCGCTTCTGATTGACCTAATGCCCGGATGTGGCGGCAGATTTCATCTTCCGTCGCATCCGACAACGGCTCGGCACCCGGCCATCCTTTTGAACGGTATTGTCAGAGCGATTAGACAGTGCCGAGCCAAGATGAACCATCCCGAGGAGGCTATTGGCCAGTCGGCCGTATCGAGTGGCGATGGCGCGGTTTATCTTGAGATAGCCGATCATGCGCTCCGTCGCCGAAACCTTCGATAGATAGTGTCCAGCTACCCTAGTTTGGCGATATGTCTCGCGAAGAGCTGGATTGTACGATGAACAGACACCCGGTTACCGAAGCGGGGGGCTGTCAAAGTCCTTGGAGAGACGGCGGTTTCGGTTGAGCCAAGCCAGTGTGCGTTCAACGACTCAGCAGCGCGGGAGGACGACGAAGCCCTTGGCCGCGTCGGACTGTTTAACGATCTGGACGGTCCATTTGCCGATCCGTCGCAGCCTCCCCTCAGCTTGTCTCCAGCATAGCCGCCGCCCGCAGCAGCGGCCACTTGCGTGGGCGGCCCACAGGGAACGGCAGTGGAAGCCGCGGCTCCAGAACCGCATTCGAGAAGGGCCATTCGGCGTCGGTCAAATCGCTTGGCAAAGCCGTTTGTGCACGGGCGTTGAGCGACCGAGGTGTGTCGGTCCACATCGTTGATCTCCAGAAGTTTGCTGCAAAACCCCCAGAATCCACGACTGGGCAATCAGCAAGCTAACCCACTGATACCAATAAAATTATTTTCAGATCAGCCCCTTAATTCATCATTAATCATTCGAAAATAGGCGTGCCGCCGAGATCACTTCACTTGGGGAATATTCGGTGGGCACAGAATTTTTTAGCGCGCGCATGGCAATGCAGACAAGCGGATGGCTTTCAGGGGCATCGCGCGCAGCATTGGGTGGTGCTTTGGCTGTGGGCGGCCTGGCACTGGCCCCGGCCGCTTGGGCGGAACCTCTGCCAACTATCGGTCGTGATATTCTGTTTACAGACGGCAACAGCGTTTCTGTTTCTTTGGATGATGGCGAGGAATATACTTCGTACGACATCGGTTATCGTATCGAGCAGCGCGGCGGCGGCAGCATCTCGATGATCAACTATGGCCTGATAAGCAACGCGACCATTGCGGCCATTCAGGGCCTTGCTGATGCAGACACCACGGGCTTCATCAACCTGCAGCAAAACGGCACGATCAGCGCCTCTGAAGTTGGATTATACGCAAATCATGCGGGAAGCGGTGCCATTACGATCAGCACTGCAGTCGGTTCCTCAACGTCTACCCGGTCCGAGGCTGTGCACGCTATCCACAGTGGATCAGGCGCTATAACAGCAGAGCTGTTTGGCAGCCTGTCCTCAGAGGATGAAGCTGTCATGATTGAACACCAGGGCAGCGGAAACGTGAGCGTGACAGTAGGCGAGGACGCTTCGATTACCTCGCAAAACCCCGCCGTATCTGTTGTGCGCGAACCGCAAGGCGGCCAGTCCGGCACGGGCAACACTTCGGTGGTGTTTGACACCGGCTCTCTCGTACGCTCCCAATACTACGGCCTCTATGTCAGCAACAAGGCCGCGGGCAATGTGGATGTGGACCTGCGCGGGACGATCCAGGTCGGCTCACCCAGCTGGGGGAACTTCTACGCTGGTGCCTGCGGCGGGATTTACGCCCTCCAATTTGCCGATGGCGACATGAACATTACGCTCAGCGGCCTGCTTCAGACCGGCATGAACGGCATTGGCGCTTATATGCCTGGCTATCAGCCGGAAGGCTCGCTCAACCAAGGTAATATGCGCATTACCCTGGCAGAAGGCGCCGCCCTTTTTGCCGAGGTGAACGGGATTGATACGGCCATGTACCGCGATGGTGATTTGATCATCTCGTTGGCCGAAAATACTCTTTTGCGCGCAGGCAGCAACGCCATTTACGCCACCAAGGCCGGCAACGGTGCCTTTAGCATTACCAATGCAGGGCAGATCAGCGGTGGCAACCACGGCATCGCCGCCATCAGAACCGAAGCGGGCCTGCTTTCGATCTCCAACTCGGGGCACCTTACAGCCCAAGACGTGGCCATGTTTGGCTATGCTGCGGCGGGTGATATCGAGGCGGTAAACACCTCGACTGTTGGCTCCACTCACATGGGCGATTCCATGCCGTTGACCACCGGCGTGTTGCTCAACGCTGCAGGCTCGGTGACCTTTACCAATTCCGGGCTGATCGAGTCCCATTCGAACAGAGGCGTTGCTTTATATGGCAGCACGATTGCGCTCGAAAACAGCGGCCACATTGATGGTTCCGTAACCTTCGCCGCCTTCGTCGAGGATTTGAAACCCGGATCGGAAATCACGGTTGCCTCCGCTGAAGGGCCGGATTTGCCGACCCTGGACAGTGCCCGATTCATCAATACGAAAACCGGCTCATGGTCTCTCAACGGTACGTTCAGCGACCTTGGCGCCAATGCGGTGCTGGAGAATTACGGCACGATCTATCTGAATACCGCTTCGAACTCCGACTTCGCTCCCCGTCTTCGGGCTGGCGCCATCATCAACAGCGGCGATCTGAGCCTGATGAATGGGACCCTCAGCACCGCGACGATTTATGGCGATTTGTCCTTTAAGCAGGGCGGCGTGCTTAGCCTTGACGTGATGCGCGATGATGCCGTGGGCGGCCCGCAATGGCTGTTGTCGGATACGCTGAAGGTCAACGGCCTGTTCGATAAGACCAATATGCAGCTGAATGTGAACGTGCTGGACGGCGGCACATTGCAGCGCGGGGACGGCTTTATCGTCGCACAGGCCAAGCGCTGGACTGGCAGCTTTACTCCGCAGTTCACCAGCATCTTTTTGGGCTTCCGCGAAGCAAAAGAAGGCGAATTGGACGCGCTGTACAAGGTGCCTCTGCCCGCGAGCGACGACGAACCGGCCCCGATCCTTGTCCTTGGCCCCAATTTGAAGATTGTGTACGATCAACTGCGTGATTTTGCGGCCGTAGCGCTTTCGCCCAACCAGACGGCAACAGCGCAAGGCCTGCAGTCCTTGGACATCCCGCCGCAGATGGACACCCGTGTGGCACAGCAGGCCAACCCGCTGTTTGATGCCGTTCTGCATCTGAACTCCGAAGCCGAAGCGCAAAGCGCCTTTGACCAGCTTTCAGGAGAATTGCACCCGGCCATCCGCACCGCCATGGCCGAAGATTCCCGCCTGCCGCGCAATGCCGTGCTGGGCCGTCTGGACGCGGTAGAAAAGGGCAGCCTGTGGGGCCAGATCTTCTACAACACCGGCACAAACGACCGCAGCACCCCCGACAATACCGCCGCTGTAACGCGCAACACCAAGGGCTTCCTCTTGGGCGCGGACGCCTCGCTTAGTGAAGACGTGGTGGTGGGCGTTGCCGGTGCCTACGTCGACAGCGATCTGGACCAGACCGCCCGCGCTGGCGAAGCAACCCACACCAGCGGCCACGCGTTCGGCTATATCGGCGCAAAGGCTGGCAAGCTGAAACTGAAGGCAGGTTTGGGCTATGCCTGGGGCGAAGCAGAAACCCACCGCGATGTCGCCTTTACCGGCTTTGAGGACCATCTGGACGCCACTTACGACACCACCCTGTGGCAGGCCTTTGCCGAAGCCGGTGTGCCCATGGCCTTTGCTGGCGGCACGGTAGAACCCTTTGCGCAAATCGCCCATGTCCAGGCCACCAGTGACGCCTTTGCTGAAGAGGGCGCAGAAGCGGCGCTGACGGCAGAAAAGGCCACCACCAAAACCACGGTGTCCACACTTGGCCTGCGCCTTGAAACAGCGGCCAACGGCGTGTTTTCCGTTGGCGGCATGGTGGGCTGGCAGCACAATTTTGGCACTCTGACGCCTGAGAGCCGCTTTGCCTTTGCAGGCGGAGACAGCTTCAGCGTTGCAGGGGCAGACCAGTCGCGCAATGCTGCCGTTATTGGCGTGGAAGCGCGCGCCAGGATTGGCAGCCTCAGCAGCATCGGCCTCGGCTATGACGGCGTTCTGGGCGCCAACAACGAAAACCATGCGGCCAAGCTGAGCTTCCGTCTGGCCTTCTAAGCGCAAGCACACAGCGCCGCTTTCCCCTGGAAAGACGGCACCTGAAAGGGCTGGTACGCAAGTGCCGGCCCTTTTTGCTGACGTCCAGGAGCAGGAAAACTGGCTTGCCGAATGAGGCAAAAGCTTGTGGGTGCTGTCAGTCTAGCTGCAACCTGTCTCTGGCAGGCACAGCTTGCCCTTGGGTGCGTATGCCTAGCCAATGAGGATCTGCCACTCAGCCAGGGCGGCCGAGCTGCGGGCCTTGTGAGTCCGGCGATCGACGAGATGGCGTTCCTGGCTGAAGTGATTGTGGACGTTTGCATGCACTGAAGCGAACTTCTGCAAGTTCTTCATTCGCCGGAAGCGCGGGATCGGCCGCCACATCGCGCCCTACCCCTGCCCTTACCAAGCCTGCACTTCGTCTGACCGCACCCTCGCAACGCTTCCGGCCTGCTCTATATCTCAAGTAAAATACTTGAAAACGCTGTTTGCGCCCGTAAGACTGCCCCATGCTCTCGCAAAAAACCCGTTACACAATTCGTGCTCTTCAACATCTGGCAGACCTCTATCCAGAGGGGCGGGCGCAAATGGGCGAGATCGCAGAAGCGCAAAATATCCCAGCCAAGTTTTTGACGGTTATCTTGTCCGAAATGGCTCGTGCCGGGATCGTACTTTCTCAGCGAGGACGCGATGGCGGTTATCAACTTGCGCTCCATCCGGTCGATATTCGCTATGGGGATATCGTGCGTATCACCCGCGGTTCGTTAGCGTTGGTCCCTTGCGCAAGCAGATACGCGCACGAAAAATGCGATCACTGCCTACCAGAAAGTGAATGCCGACTGCGGGCACTTATGTTGAAAGTCAGGGATGAAACGGCGGCAATTCTGGATTCCATCACTCTAGCGGATCCGATCGAGGGTGTTCCGGAATTTATTGAAGACCAGCTTTGAGCCACGGCCTATTCGAAACCTTCAAGCCAACGAGTGATTGCGGCTTGACCAGCCGCAACGGCGGAAGGGCCGTGTAAATCATGAGCTGCTCGCAACGAAGTTTCGCAACCACCAGCTTCGATAACTGACTCCGGCCATTCCTCGATCCAGGCGTCGAAGCGCGGATCGAGGCCCATTTCTGCATGGAACTGTAGCGCCAGAATATTGGGCCCCCGCCGGAATGCCTGGTTCTCGTAGACATGACTCGAGGCGAGCAATTCCACATTTTCGGGAAGAGTAAAGGTATCGCCGTGCCAATGCAGGATCGGCTGGTCCGCGATCGGCAAAAGCGGGTTGGCGGACACGTCCTCGTGTACGGTTACGGCATGGAAGCCCACTTCCTTGCGAGGGCCGGGGAAGACATGTCCTCCTAGCGCCTGAGCAATCATCTGCGCTCCGAAGCAGACGCCCAAGGTGGGGCGATCAGCTTCGAGCCGCTGGGCAAGCCTGCGCAACTGGCAAGTTATCCATGGGAAATGATCCTGCTCATACACGCCCATCGGACCGCCCATCATGATGAGGAGGTCCGGCTCGCACAGGTCCAGCGAAGAAAAATGCGGATCAGAAACGTCGATCCGGTCTACCTGATATCCTGCGCCCTCGATCGGGGCGCGGTAGCCGGCAATTCCTTCATAAGGAACGTGGCGTATGATCAGCGCTCGCTTCTGCCTCATCAGTACTCCTCTGGCAGGAAATCCGGAACAGAGAGATAGCGCTCTCCCGTGTCATAGTTGAAACCCAAAATCCGCGCATCGCGGGGCAGCTTGAGGATTGCCTGATCGATTGCGGCCAGCGTCGCTCCGGAGGATATCCCGACAAGCAAGCCCTCCTTTCGGGCAGAGCGCCGCGCCCACTCTCGTGCATCTTCGGCCTCTACGGGCAGGACTTCATCGATCAATGCTGTGTCGAGGTTTGGCGGGATGAAGCCTGCCCCAATGCCCTGGATCGGATGAGGGGCTGCTTCCCCGCCACTGATCACAGGCGAGAGCGCCGGTTCCACGGCGAATACCCGCAAGGCCGGCCAGCGGGCCTTCAGCACCCGTGCAACCCCTGTCAGGTGTCCGCCCGTGCCTACTCCGGTGACGAGGGCATCAAGCGGCTGTTCCTGGAAAGCGGAGACGATTTCCAGCGCCGTCGTCCTTTCATGAATGGCAACATTCGCCGGATTGGCAAATTGCTGCGGAATCCAGGCACCGGGTGTTTCGCGAACCAGTTCCTGGGCACGGGCAATTGCACCGGGCATGCCCTTCTCCCGCGGGGTCAGATCGAACTGCGCACCGTAAGCAAGCATAAGACGGCGACGCTCGATCGACATGCTCTCGGGCATCACCAGGATCAGGCGGTAGCCCTTGACCGCGGCGACCATGGCAAGACCGACGCCGGTGTTGCCGCTGGTAGGCTCGACAATCGTGCCACCTGGGCGGAGGCCGCCACTCGCTTCTGCTGCTTCGACCATCGCCAGTGCAATGCGATCCTTGATGGAACCACTGGGATTGGTGCGTTCGGATTTGATCCAAACTTCGGCTTCCGGAAACAGTCGCCCCAAACGGATATGTGGTGTTTGGCCGATGGTCTCGAGGATGGATTGTACTTTCATCGCGTCCCACCCCCAGCGCGCAAAAGCGTGTCGACAGCGCCACCGGCGAGGAGCGGAGTGGCGTCAGGAGTTCCCGCCGAGATTAACCTGCGGAGGAGGAAGCGGCCATAAGGCCAGTCTCTGACGCCTGCTTCTGAGTTGATGTGCCCCAGCGGACCTGCGTCAATCAGGCGGCTTCCCCATGCGCGAGCCATGCGTTTTGCCCGGCCATAGGATGCCCAGGGGTCGTTCCGGCTGGCGACCAGAATTGAGGGAAACGGCAGGCGCTTGCGAATGATCGGCGCGAACGGCGACAGTCTGGAATCAATGGGCGCCTCTTCGACTTCGGGCGGCGCGACGAGCAGCGCGCCAAACACCTTATCCGCGGCCGGACGCTCCAGGGCGTTCCACCACGCGACCGCATGGCATCCCAGGCTGTGAGCCACGAGAACCACCGGTCGGGTTGCCGTACTGATTGCGGCACCCAACCTGTCCGCCCAGATGGCTGGCTGGGGATTGTCCCACATTCCCAGATCTACCCGACTGCAATCGGGATTCTGGTTTTCCCAAATCGTCTGCCAGTGGTGTGGCCCACTACCACCGAGGCCGGGAACGATCAGCACTTGCGGCTGGTCCCGATTTTCCCGAAGACCATTCGTCATCTCGCTACTCCCTAGGCCCGTCCAAGCCCTGCCTTATCCCGACTTATAAGATAGGGAATTATCGAATAGGCAAACCGTTCCAATTTGTCGACCAAATTTGTAGAGTTTGAATTTTTGCGGCTTAATGGGGGATGTGAGGGGTGATGAAATGCCGTCTATCGAGCTGAATTATGGCTTAGTGGCAGGTCGGGATTGGCGATCTCGCGGTTTGGCCGATTTCCTGACGCTCGGCGCGATCCCCGTCCGGCGGCCGAGCCAGTGCGGTCCTTCCCCCTACTGAGTGCGGGGCTTCACCTCAGCCAAAGCGGTGGAGCGGCGGGTTTTGTAAGTCTGACGATCGACGGGGCAGCGTTCCTGAGCGAACTTCTGACCAAACCCCCGCCCGCGGTCCATTCTGTTGGGGTGCGAAGTCCCACCCAGCGGCGGAAACACGGTCTTCGCATCGATGTATGCCGCCCGTGATGACCTGCCCGCAGGGTTGAAGCGGGAAGCGGACATACGTCAATCACAACGAGGCGGATTACCTCGGGTGAGGAATTGGAAGTATCGGAACAGGTTATCGAGCCGGTGTGGGCGAGGCTTCAATCGCCCCTCCCTCACCCGCTCTTCAGCAACAGGTGCAGCTGGTTTGGAAGCACCTGTCAGCGTTGGATCAGCGGTTCGTGGACCACGACGCCGATCGCACCGCCGCCAAACGGCCCGTTATTCTCGACGCAGATGCGTTCGGGCATTTCATAGTCGCGCGGTTGCCCCGGATTGTTGACCGGCGTAACATCGTAGTGCCAGCCGTCCGGTTCGTCTTCTGCGGTGTAGCGGCGAGTCGGCACGGTGGCCGTCCACGGGCGCGAGTAGACGGTCGGGTCCGTGAACGTCGCGACATAATTGAAGGACGCGCCGTCCTGCGCGAACACGTAGCGCTCGGCTACGGTGGCGTTCTCGCTCATGAAATCGCCGGTGCGTCCGAAAAGCGCCTTGCCGTTGTTGTTGGTGACGTCGACAACCAGTGTGTTGCCCTCCCAGTGGCCGATGGAATCGCCGTTCCACAGCTTGATATCCGGGTGGATGTGCTTCGCATCGCCGAGACGGATGATCCGCGTGCCCGTATCGAACAAGAACACCACGTATCCGGGATACTGACGGATCTCGTACCCGTGCCAGTAGAGCGACTTGGGCACTCCGGCCGGGGCGCAGCGTGCCATCGGTTCAATGTACCGGGACTTCGTGGGATTTGCGAAGTTCTCAGCGAAGTCCTGCTGGAGAACACGAGCTTCCGGCAGGTAGGGCACCTGCCCGTCTTCCGGGTCCGACACGCGACTGGGCGCACGCTGATCGCGCGGCAAGTTGGCGGCCTCCGTCGGCTCGCCGGGAGCGCCGGCTTGCGGGTCGGTGAAGTTGTTGTGGTTGGCGATCATGTTCGACCAGAAGCCGGAGACGTCCGGCTGGCCGTCCGCAAGGCGGGGGCCTGTCCACTCACCTTCGGGAATGGAGAGGCGCTCCTTGATCACGCGCGGGAGCCGCTCACTCTTCGCGGCGTTCGCTGACGGGGTAGGCTCCTGCGCAATGGCAGGCGCGGCGATGGTGCTGCTGGCGAGCAGCAGAGTTGCCAATGCAGTGCGGGTCATTTGTCACCCTTGTGCGGGTAGAATTGATCGTATTCGAGCGTCTGGCAGTAGTCTTCGATCAGCACGAAGCCCGGGTCACGACGCCGATGGAGCAGGACATTGATCGTCCACGAAGCGCTGAACACCTGCGGGTCTTCCAGCGTCGCGGAATACGCGATCGTATCCTTGTCCACGAAGCTCCACCGTTCGACGACGTGCAGGTCCTCGCTGTGGAAGTTGCCGGCCCGGTCAAGCCAAGTCTCCGCGTTGAAATCGTCGACGTCGACAACCAGCGTATCGCCCTCCCACTTTCCGCGAGAATCGCCCATCCACAGCTCCTCGCCGTCTTCGGGGTGGAGCGATCCATTGGTGTGGATCGTGCGCGTCTGGTGCCCTAACCGATGGATCAGCGTCAGGTCGGAATCGCGCTGGAAGACCTGGAACGGCGTCGGGTGATAGACGCTCCGCGGCACGCCGAGCGACCAGCACTTGAGACGCGGATCGTCCTGCATGCGGTTCTCGTAGTTGTCCTGCCGCAGTTCGAGCGCTTCGGGCAGATACGGGATCTTGCCTTCGGCGACGACGCCCTGCCCCGGCGGGGCATCGCGCCGTCCGACGTGGGGCTCAAGATCATAGTCCGCTTCGCTCAGCGTCTGCCACACGCCGGAAAAGTCCGGCTTGCCGCTGGGCAGGCGCGGAATGTCCTGCGCATGGGCCTGGGCACTGAGCACGAATGCGGCCAGCGCCACCGCAAGGTGGCGCGATGCCTTCAACAGGTTGCCGCTCATGTCAGTCGATCTTCGGCGGCGGAACCGCGGCACCGACAGTGACGGTCCGCTGGTCGGGCAGGCGAATGACCGAGGTGTAGCCGAACGGCCCGCCATTCTTCGCGCGATAGCCTGCGATGCGGACTTTCGTGCCCGGCTTCACATCGGCGCGGGTGATCCCAGCCGAACGCAGCCCGATGGGGGAACCGAACTCGAAGCCCCAGTTCGTGACCTTGCCGCTGGCATCCTTCACATCGACGTAGATCCAGCTGTGCGGGTTGACGAGCTGGACCTTGGTTATGACGCCATCGACCACGACGGGTTTCTTGGCATCAAACTCTGCGGCAAACGAATGGTGCGCCACGGCAGGGGCGGACAAGGCGCCCGCCGCAACGAGGGCGACGGCGCCGGCGAACACGAACGCGGATTTCATGACCTTCCTTTCATCGACGGGCGGCCAGCGGGGGCGCTGTGCCGGGTCGGTTTCGCCTTTCGCTGCGCCCAATCAGGGCAGCACGATCGGCGCAGAAATCTGGAAAGCGGCTGGGACGAAAAGGACCGTGGCCGCCAAATGGAAGCCCAGAATATCGAGCCGGGGCCGAAGCCAAACCAACATAAATTTATATGCTTATGCAGCCATTCCACAGGTCATCCGCATATTCCAAACGGTTCGAACGATATGACGGATCGTTGTTGGATCGCCTGTTGCGCGCTGCATATGTGGCCTCCCCAGCGGTCATCCTGATCGCAGTTCGACGATCAAGCTAACCCCACACGGAAATGCTTGGCAGCAGACCGGTTCGACGCCCGACACGAGAGTGCGGGCGCGAGTGCGCCGTTGCGTGCCGCACATTGGCGCGGATCGTCTCTCTGAAATCATCAAAGGTTCGAGAACAATGAAAAACAACAGATTGCGCGTACGTCTGCTCGGACAGGTAGGAACCGCGATCGCGATGGGTCTGGTTTCCTCGGCCGCGTATGCAGAGGCGACGGACGCCACCGCAGAGGCATCTTCGCACGAAATCATCGTCCTCGGCACCAGCCGGCAGGACGTGACGGCACTGCAGAGCACTGCGCCCGTCGACATCTTCAATGCCGATACGCTGGAGAAGACCGGTGCCCGCACGCTCAACCAGGCGCTCGAAAAGCTGAGTCCTTCGTTTAACTTCCCCCAGGGCCAGAATTCCTGGAACGGGCAGAACACCCGTTCGGCCTCACTCAAGGGGATCAGCCCGGCCTACACGCTCATCCTGGTCGACGGGAAGCGCCGCAACGCGTCCTCGCAGATCACCACCACCCTGCCCTTCCCGGCATCCACCAGCGTGGACATCAACACGATCCCGCTCTCGGCAATCCAGCGCGTGGAACTGCTCCATGACGGCGCAGCATCACGTTACGGCTCGGACGCGATTGCTGGCGTAGTGAACGTCGTCCTGCGTGACGAGGCCGACGGCGGCGGGGTGAGCGGCACGCTCGGCGGCCATACCGACGGGGGTGGTTTCACCCGCATCATCGACGGGTGGCACGGCTTCGGGCTGGGCGAAGGAGGCTCGCTGACCATTAGCGCCAACTACACCAAGATTGCCATTACCGACCGGTCCGAGCCGGATTGGCGCCCGCTGTTCCTGCCGGGAGATCCGCGCAACGACACGTTCGACAAGAAGTGGGCGCAGTGGGGCAGCGGCTGGAGCGAAAGCGCGAAAGCGCTCGCCAAGATCGAGCAGCCCATCGGCGATGACGTCCGCCTCTACGGCTACGTCAACTACTCGTATCGCAAATCCGGTTCCTACGTGAATCCGGAGCGCGTGGTTTCGACGACGATCAACCCGATCACCCTCGAAACGCTCACGATTGCGCCGAGCACCCGCGCAGTGCTGGACCTCTATCCTGACGGGTACACGCCCCGCTCCAAAAGCAACGCTAAGGACTTTGCTGCCGTCGGTGGCATTTCGTTCGGTGACCAGTCGGAAGGCGGCAAGTTCGACCTGTCTGCGAGCTACGGCCAAAACGAAGCTGGCAAGTGGACGCTCGGCACGGTGAACCCGAGCTGGGGCGCAGACAGCAAGACCGACTTCTACTGGGGTTCAACCAAGTCCCGCCAGCTGACGTTGCAGGCCGACTATGTGCGAGATTTCGAGATCGGCCTGCACAGCCCCGTCGTGCTGAGCGCGGGTGCGCTCTATCGTCATGAATACTGGGGCACCGGCGACCTTGCGGATGTCGACGCTTACACCAACGGCGGCCTCGCCAACCCCAAAAACTCCATTCCGGTCGTTGCCGCGTCGGTCGACAGCCCGATCCGGCCGGAAGACGAAGGCTCGTTCAAGCGTAACGTAAAGGGTGCCTACGCCGGCCTTGAAGCCGACCTCGTGCGGGGCCTCACCCTGGGCATCACAGGCCGCTACGAGCACTATTCTGACTTCGGCAGCACCTGGAACGGTGAAGCGACCGCTCGCTATGACCTGACTGACTGGCTGGCCGTGCGCGGCACGTTCGGCACCGGCTTCCACGCGCCGAGCCTTGCAATGCTCGGCACGCAGGTCACGGGCTACACTTCAACCTGGAGCAACACCGGCCTCGCGCTGGCGAGCCCGGGACAAACGCGTCTGTTCCGCCCCAACGACCCGCTCGGCGCACCGTTCGGCGCCAAGCCGCTCGACCCGGAAAAGTCGCGTACGCTGACGGCGGGCATCGTCCTGCAGCCGGACAGCTCCTCGTCGCTCACAGTCGATCTCTACAAGCTGAAGGTCGAAGACGCGGTGGTCATCACCGATGCCTTGCGCGGTTCGGCCATCTCGCAGCTGTTCACGGTGAACGGCCTGCCCGGGTTCACGCAGGCCTCGTATTATTTCAACGGCTGGGACTCAACGACCAAGGGCATCGACATCGTTGCGAAGAAGCGGTTCGACGATATCGCCGGAGGCCGCGTCTCGCTGTCGCTCGCGGCCAGCTTCAACGACGTCGAACTTTCGAACGTGCGGAACAAGCTGGAAGTCAACGGCAGCACATTCACCGTGATCGACCCGTATCGCGTGCGGGACGCCCAGCGCGGCACGCCGGGTCACAAGTTCATCTTCGACCTGAACTATGACTACGATGCGTTCAGCGCGAACCTGTCGGTGAAGCACTACGGCGCCTACTGGTACAATGCGAGCGCCGCGGGCCTTTCCCCTGGCGGCAACGGCAACCGGGACCAGCGCTTCTCGCCGGAGACCTATGTCGATCTCGCGCTGTCCTATCAGCTTCTGGGCAACCTCCGCCTCACCGCGGGCGCCCAGAACGTCTTCAACAAGTATCCGGACAAGTACGTCCAGGGGAACCGTTCGAACGGCGTGAACGCCTATGGCTTCATCCACCCGAACGGCGCGTCGGGCCGCTTCGTCTACGGCGGGGTAAGCCTCGACTTCTGATCGTCACACGGGATGCGCCCTGGGGGAAAGGGCGAGAAACTCGATCCACTCTCTCCACCCTGATGGATCGCAACTGGGCGGGGCTTCTGATGAAGTCCCGCCTTTTTTTGAGTCATCCGAACTTCTTCGCCAGTACGGCAGAAATCGCGTCCGCATCTTCGGGTGAGATGGGGGCGCTGTAGACTGTGATCATCTTGTTCACGGAATCCCGCCAGAACTGCGCGCCCTTCCCGCGCGGCTGCGTGGTTATGTAGTCCAGCGAGTGACATGCGGAACAGGTGTTCACCACCACCTCGCTTTCGGCATCGGACAGCTCCACCGGCACATCGCCGACAGGCAGATCGATCGGCTGTGCGAATGCAACGGCGCCGAGCATCGCCGCCGCGCCTGCCATGATGTAGGTGACTGTGCGCATCATGCCGCCTCCAGTGTCACGGTTTCGACGACGTTCCGCATGTAGCCCGCGGGCTGCCACAACGGTTCGAGCGGCTGGGTCGTGCCATCGGGCGAATAGGCACGGACTTTGACCGCATGCCTGCCCACCGCGAGCGGCAGGGCGAGCGACCACTGCCGGAACGAGTACCGTCCCAGGTCTTCGCCGAGCCGCGCCTCCTGCCAGCTTGCCCCGCCGTCAGGCGAAACCTGCACCCGTGCGATACCCTCGCCGCCATTGAAAGCTATGCCGCGCAGCTCGATTGGCCCGGCCTTCACTTTCGCGCCATCGGCATGGCTGGTGATGAAGGAGCGGATGTTGAACCGCCCGATTGACCGCGTGCTGTCGGGCTTGCCGCCCGGTGCCACGCAGGCGCATTCGTTGTCCGGGATGCGGTAGGCGGACTTCACCCAGTAGCCCTCGAACGCCGCGTCCAGCACGGTGATCTCGCTCAGGTGCTTGATCCAGTAAGTGCCATAATAGCCCGGCACGATCAGCCGCAGCGGATAGCCGTTGAGGAAGGGCAAGTCCTCCCCGTTCATCGCAAACGCGAGCATGACCTCCCCGTCCCGCGCATTATCGATATCGAGCGCCTTCTCGTAGTCCGGGATCGCCTTCAGCGGGGCCTTATCGAGGCCCTTGAAAGCGACCTGCACCGCCCCGGCGCGCAGGCCCGCACGATCAAGCACGGCCCTCAGCGGCACGCCTGTCCAGCGGGCATTGCCCATCGCTCCGTGGCCGAGTTGCCCGCCGCCAACGCGAGGCTCGAAGAAGCCCCGGCTGTTGCCGGAACACTGGTTCACCGCGACGATCTCCTGCACCGGGAAATCGCGCTTCAGCTCCTCCAGCGAAAGCGACAGCATGCGTTCGACATGCCCCTGCACCGAGAGGCGGTAGGAAGCAGGATCGATCGAAGTCGGCAACTGCGACAGATGGTAGCGCACGAAGAACGCATCGTTCGGCGTCAGCACGCCTTCGTCGAACACCTCGAACGGCGTCTCGAGTTGCGGCGGGCGCGCGGTCAGCCCGATCATCGGCCGCTTGCCCGGCAGTTGCACCAGCGGCCGGGTGCCGTTCGCGAACGGGAGTTCGATAGTGCCCTGCGCGGCAGCGGGCAGCGGCGCGAGAGACGCAGCCGCACCGGCAAGGAAGCTCCTGCGTTGTATCAAAGTCATTCAGACGCTCCTTGGGCAAGTTCGCAGGGAACGGAAGTGCCACGGCCGATGTGCAGGTCCTCGCGCTCCGCAAAGCTATGCAACTTGGCCGGATCAATGCTGATCTCTCCCTGCCGTTTCAGTTGCCGCTCCTCGACATGAGGAGCCAGCATACGGATGAAGCGGGCGATATAGCTCCGCACCAGAGTGCTCTTCGCGATCGCAACCTTGGTGCTGGATGCATCGAACAGCTTGCTGGAACCGCGAACAATCGCCAGCCCGTCAGACGAACCGTTCTCGACCGCCATTTGCGCGACGATGCCGACACCCATTCCCAGTTTCACGTAAGTCTTGATGACGCCCGCATCGACCGCCGCGAGCCGGATGTCCGGACGCACGCCGGCGCGCTCGAACGCCGCGTCGATCCTCGACCGTCCGCTGTATTCGGAAGTGTAGGTGATGACCGGATATGCCGCGAGATCCTGCAGGGTCACGGTTTCGACAGCCGCCAGCGGATGATCGGGCGGAACGATGGCAACGTGCTCCCAGGTGAAGCAGGAGAACGTCCGCAGCGCCGGCCGCCCCTCCATCGCTTCGGTCGCAACGCCGATGTCGGCCTTGCCATGCAGGACCATTTCCACCACCGAACCCGGGCTGCCTTGGCGCAGCTCGACCTCGACTTTCGGAAACTCGCGCCGGAAATCGAGGAGCACACGCGGAAGGACGTAGTTGGCCTGGTTGTGGGTCGTCGCGATGATGAGCCGACCCTTGTCGGTATCGACGAAGTCGTCCGACAAGCGTTTCAAATTATCAGCCTCTACGAGCAACCTTTCGATAATCTCGACGACACTGTGCCCGGCCTCCGTAAGGCCAACGAGACGCTTGCCTCGCCTGACAAAGATCTCGATTTTGAGCTCGGCTTCGAGCTCCTTGATCTGCTTGCTCACACCCGGCTGGGATGTGAAGAGTTCGCTCGCAACCTTCGTGAGGTTGAAGTCGTTGCGTATGGCCGAGCCTACGTACCTGAGTTGCTGAAAATTCATTGCCGGAACCATGGAGAAGCGAAAGAAGGCGGCATCCGGCGTCGGGTAACCTTTCGTGCTCATAGCCTCGACATTCCGCAACGACAATGGATACCGCACGTACAGCATCACCACCATGCGGATGATCCCGGGCGACGAGTGGAAATATCGGAACGGAGTGGTCGGCTTGCGGGCTCTTGGCGTGAGCCGGCCCCTACCCGAAACAGCCTGCTTTTCAATCAGGTGCGTTTGCTTTGACAGCACCTTCTCGAACGTCTGCAGGGATTTCTTTTCGACCGTACCAACGGCCAGTTTTAGTCCGCTTCAAGCCGACCATTGCCAAACCCATTCCGTACCGCCCTTCCGTACCAGTTGGGGCGAAAATATCAACGGGAAGTCAGCGACTTGGCGGGAAACCTAGGGTTTTCCCATGGATGGCGGAGAGGGTGGGATTCGAACCCACGGTACGGTTGCCCGTACACCGCATTTCGAGTGCGGCGCATTCGACCTCTCTGCCACCTCTCCGTATCGGGTGTTTCGGGTGCGGCGGATGCGCGCCCGGGGCCGGGATGCGGGCGGTTAGCCCAAGCCTTGCCGCTTGCCAAGCCCCAAAGCTCGCCTTCGTCCACCGAAACCGTTACAAATAAGCAGCAGCGCCTCTCAGGGCAGCTTGTTTCGGGCAGGCGGCAGACTATATTCGCCCTTATGGATCGAGCCCAATTCTATTCTCCCCAGGCCGGTCGCCGAATCGATGCCCCCCTTCACGCCGAAGCCCGCTTCGCGATCGGCGATGTGGTGAAACACAAGCAGTTCGATTTTCGCGGCGTGGTCTTCGATATCGACCCGGTCTTCGCCAACAGCGAGGAATGGTACGAAGCGATTCCCAAGGATGTCCGTCCTCAGCGGGACCAGCCCTTCTATCACCTGCTCGCGGAAAACGAGGATTCGTCCTACGTCGCCTATGTCAGCCAGCAGAACCTGATGGCGGATAGCGAGGGCGGCCCGGTGGATCATCCCAGCGTTGCCCAGCTGTTCGAGGATTTTGCCGACGGACGGTATCGCCTGCGCCGTAGCCTGACGCACTGAGGCTGCCCGGCTTCTGACCGGTTACCGCAAAGCCAATCAGCTCTTCAGCTTCCAGCCGCTTTTCAGCACGCGATAGCAGACATAGCCGAAGATCAGGTTGAACAGGCCCAGCCCCGCTGCCGCGCCCAGCACGGCCTGATTGGTATTGCCAATATCGCTGGCGCCCAGGAAGCCGAAGCGGAAGCCCGAGATCACGTAAAAGAACGGGTTGGCCCGGCTTACCGCCTGGAAGGCCGGGGCAAGGTTGTGGATCACGTAGAACGTGCCTGACAGCAGCGAGAGCGGCTGGATCACGAAATTGGTCACGGCCGCCGCATGGTCGAACTTGTCGGCCCACAGCGAGGTCAGCAGCCCCATGAAGGCCAGCATCATGGCCCCCATCAGGCCGAACCAGACGATGGCCCAGGGATGCGCGGCATGGAGCGAGACGCCGGGCCAGAAGGACATGGCCACTGCCACGGCAAGCCCCACCATGATTGCGCGGGTCATGGCCGCGCCGACGATGCCGATCATCAGTTCCCCTTCGGAAAGGGGCGGCATGAGGTAATCGACGATGGTGCCCTGCATCTTGCCGCCCAGCAGCGAGAAGCTGGAATTGGCGAAGGCATTCTGCATCATGCCCATCATGATCAGGCCCGGCGCCACGAAGCTGGCGAAGGGCACGCCCAGCACTTCGCGGCCCCCACGGCCCATCGCAACCGTGAAGATCACCAGAAATAGCAGGGTAGTTACCGCCGGGGCCCATACAGCCTGGGTCTGGACCTTGAGAAAACGGCGGACCTCCTTCATATAGAGAGTCCACAGCCCGATGCGGTTCAATCCGCCGATCACGGGCGTTCCATGCGGCAGGAAAGGCCGCTTCACTTCGCCCGTTGCGCGGGCCTGTTCGGATGTCGTCGGGGCTTGATCGGCCATTTACGGGCGACTATCGGCAGTCGCTTGCGCTGACAAGGCTGGTGAGGCCCTTCCTGCGTATGATTTGTTGAGGAATTGAAAGCGGAAATGAGCTGGACCGACGAACGGATCGCCACACTGACCAAGATGTGGGAAGGCGGCGCCACCGCAAGCCAGATCGCCGAGGAACTCGGCGGCGTGTCGCGCAATGCGGTGATCGGCAAGGCGCACCGCCTTGGCCTCAAATCACGCCCTTCGCCCGTGAAGGCGAATGAGGATGGCGAGAAGGCCCCCGCCCGCAAGAAGGAAGCCAAGCCTCCAAAGCCGAAGGAAAAGGCACCCCCGGCCGAGAAGCCGCCGGTTGCCGCCAAGCCCGCCACCCCCGCTCCAGCCGCGCCCCGCGCTTCTGTGGAACGGCAGCAGCCGCCCGCTGCGGCGGCAAACGCCCCGATTCCCAGCCAGCCCCTGCCGGGCTCCACGGGCGAGCCGATGCCCAAGATCGTGTCTGTCGGCCCCGGTGGCTTCCTGCGCCAGGGCCCGGGCGATCAGCAGGCTCCGATCCCGCCCGCGCCGCCGCGCCGCCTGGTGCCCGCCAAGCCGAGCCCGGAAATCGCGGGCAAGACCAGCCTGCTCGATCTGAACGACAAGGTGTGCCGCTGGCCGATGGGCCATCCGGGCGAACCCGATTTCCACTTCTGCGGCGAGAAGGTGAACCCCGGCTTCCCCTATTGCGTGGAACATTGCGGCCGCGCCTATCAGGCCCAGCTGCCGCGCGGCTCGCGCCGCCCGCCCCCGCCGCTGCCCTTCGGCGGCCCGCGGGTTCGCTGAGCCACTCACAGGTTGGAAAAATGGGCCGTCCCGGATTCGTCCGGGGCGGTCTGTTTTTATGTGGTCCGGGGGATTGAGCGGGATGACCAGTGGCAGAGACACACCCCACCCTCCGCTGGCGAATGCGGAGTAACGCCGGGGAAGAAACCAGTCGGACGGGTCCGGGCCGGTGTCGGGGCGCCCGCAAGGGAGCCCGGTGACGCGGTTTGATCTGCGAATGGCTGGTGGCGTGCCGCGAAGAACTCACCTGCTCGGCCCTGACCTGCACATGCGGGGGCAGCGAAGGGCTCGCACGTGAGCCGCCCCCGGCGTAACCCGCGCAGCCCTTTGCCGTGACATTCGGCGAAAGGGCCGGCGCCTGTGCCGGTAGAAGGTGCGGACGCTTCCGTGAAAGGCGAGCGAAGCGTTGCTATCCGCCTCACCTGCCCGGCTCACCCGAAACGCCGGCCCGGAAACGGAGGAACCAGGAACGAAGCGCAAAGCGCCCCCGACCCGCCGCTGGAGCCAGTTGGTAGCTGGCGGATGGCCATATAGCCAATATGGTTATAATTGTCAAGATGAAGAACCGTATTTACTTAGTTCGTCATTCCCGCGAAAGCGGGAACCCAGTTCAACTGCTGCCACTGGGTTCCCGCTTTCGCGGGAATGACGAGTAGTGGGGCAAGCAGCGCACTCCAAGCGGAGCAGACTGAGGTTCGACTTAAACCCTGCCGCCCCGTCAGACCAGGATTCACCCGCCCAACCTATTTCCCCGCAACCGCAGGCACCACCGCCTTGCCATCCTGCCATTCGATCAGTCCAACGCGGTTACCCGCCGGATCGGTGATCATGCCCAGCACGACCACGCCGGGCACTTCCAGCCGGGGGAAGACGATCTTCCCGCCCAGTTCCATGGCCTTTGTCTGAGCCGCGCTAACGTCCGCCACGCCGAAATAGAGGGCGCTGCCGGTTTCGGGGCCGAGATTGGGCGGTTCCACTTGCAGCATGCCGCTCATTTCCGGCTGGCCCGGAATGGTCAGGCTGCCATCTTCACCGATGGTCCAGCCGAACATCCCGGCATAAAAGGCGCGCTGCTTGGCAAGGTCCGGCCCGGCGATGTGGAAATAGACCAGCGGCGCCGGCTGGGCCTGAGCAAGGGTGGGAGAGGCGAGAAGCGCCATTGCCGTTGGAATGAATGCTTTCTTCCGCATCGCCTGCTCCCCCGATTAGCCTGTCTTAGTTCCGTTCGGTCGTGTTGAATTCAAACCCTACGCCGCCCCCTGTGTCCGCTTTTACAACAGGGCGGTTGCCGGTGGCCAGCAGGTTGCGGGCAAGCTCGGCCCGCATGGTCTCGAACAGGGCCCGGCCTGCGGGCGCCTCTTCCAGCGGGAATGCCTCTTCCATCTCGCGATTGCGCTGCTTCACTTCGTCCAGGAATTCGCGATTGGTGAAGATGTAGAAGCGGTTTTCCCTGATGGCCTGCGCCACCGCGCGGCCCGTATCCAGCGGGTCGATCGCCACGCGGGCAGCTTCCCACAGGGCCTTCTGGAAATCGCCGGCCTCATCTTCGTGGAAATCGGTTTCGGGCTCGTCCTCCGGCGGGTGGAGCATGCCGGTGCGGGTAGCGCCGGGAAACAGGCAGGAAACGCCGATGCCCAGCGGGGCAAGCTGCATCCGCAGGCTCTCCGCATAGCCGCGCACGGCATATTTGGAGGCGGAATAAGCTGCAAGGCCCGGCAGCGGCACCACGCCTGCCATGGAGGATGTGCAGACCACATGGCCGCCCTCCCCCTGAGCCTTGATGATCGGCACCACGATCTTGCTGCCATTGATGACCCCGCCCAGATTGACGGCCATCACCTTGTCGAAATCGCTGAAATCGGGATCGTCGGCCGTGCCGCCGCCATTGATCCCGGCATTGTTGCACAGCACGTGGATCTTGCCGAAAGTGGCCAGCGCCTCGTCCACGGCGGCTTTCAAATTCGCGCGGTCGGCTACGTCGGTGCGGATGAAATGGGCGGCGTTATTGCCTTTGAGCGCGGCCTTCGCCTTCTCGATATGGGCAGTGCTCCAGTCGGCCACCACCACTTTCATTCCCTCGGCCAGGAAGGCGCGGACCATGCCGAAACCGATCCCGTTCGCCCCGCCGGTGATGAAGGCCACCTTGCCTGTCAGTTCCTGCATGTTGTTCCTCTCCTCTGCGAATTCCAGTGAGTCCCTGCGCAGGCAGGGACCCAGCCGTTCCCGACTGGCCCCCGGCTTTCGCCGGGGATCACACAATCGCGTTATTCTTCGTCCCGGTAGTTCCCGAAGCTGTCGACCACTTCCATCCGGTCGGGCGTGGCGTCGAGCACGGCCTGGGCACGGGCGCGCATTGCATCCTTGTACATGCCGTGAGTGACGAGATAGGTCGTGTTGTTGAGGATGCCGTCAGCCACCAGATGGCCGACATCCACCGGCTCCATCCAGTTATCGCCCACGATCCGGCGGGCGAGCTTCTTCTCGCTGGCCGTAAAGCCGCTACCTTCGCGCAGATGCGCGGGCCGATTGTCGATCGTTTCGTGGATGTTGGACTTCACCGGGCCGGGCAGCAGGATGGAAACGCCGATATCGTGCTGGGCCAGTTCGCCCTTGGCGGATTCGCAGAAATGGCACACCGCGGCCTTGCTGGCGGCATAGATCGCCATTTGCGGCGGCATCACCACTTCGGCGGCCAGGCTGGCGGTGGAAACGATATGCCCGCCCCGGCCATGGGCCACCATCTGCGGCAGGAATTCGGTAAAGCCGTTGATGACGCCCCCGACATTCACGCCGAAGCCGAAATCGTAATCGGCATAGGTCGCCTCCAGCAATGGCCCTTCCAGGCCCACCCCGGCATTGTTCACCAGAATGTCGATCCCGCCGAACTCATCGAGCATCTTCTTTGCAGCCTCGCGATATTGCTCGCGATTGGTGACATCGAGCTGGAGCGCGGAGACGGCATTGGACCTGCCCCCGCCCGCGAATTCGGCCAGCGCATGATCGATATGGTCCTGCCGCAGATCGGCCAGAACCACCTGCGCGCCGCGTTCCACCAGCACCTTCGAGATGCCGAGCCCGATCCCGCTCGCCCCTCCGGTAATGAACGCAATTTTCCCTTCGAACGACTGAATCGGCATCTCAAACTCCCGGTATGTACTGGCGAAAGATTTGCCAGAGCATCAGCGCAGCGTCCATGGCCGCCAGCGAAATCGGCATCAGCCGGGGCGGCCCCTCTCAGGCAGCAGGAACACGACATAGCCCTTGAAATGCGGATCGCTGGCCAGGCCGCGCGGCGCACGCCATTCCCCGCCATCCACCAGCGCCACCTTGTAGGGCAGGCACAGGCGGGAGAGCGAGGCGATGTAGCTTTCATAGCCGGGAATGGTGGTGCGCCCCTGATAGGTCTGCACCACGATCTCATCCACGATAGTGCCCAGCCGGGCGAGTGCCGCGGGATCGCCATGGGCGCTCCAGTCCATCAGCCCGGTGATGGACAGGCGCATGCCGCCCGGCAAATCGGCCCGCAGCTTCTGGAGGAAATCGGCGTAGCGATCGAGATGCAGGGTGGCCGAATCGAAATCGACTTGAACGCCGCGCAGATTGGCACCTGCCGCCTGCCACCGCGCGATCTCGCGCAGCAACTGGGCGGTGACCTGCGGCGTCCAGTCGATCCGCTCCACCCGCAGCACCAGCCAGACATCGGCATGGCCAGCGCGCGGCGGCTGCGGGCGCAGGGGCACGAAGCGGGAATTTTCGCCCGCGCGCACTTCCCCGGCCAGAACGTAAACCACCTTCGCTGTGTCCAGCACCAGCGGCGGCTTCACTCCGGCCCAGAGGAAGAAGGCATCGTGCCCAGCCGCGCTGACGCGCCCCGTTTCAGGCGCGCCCTGCCCGCAGGCCCCCAGCAGCAGCATGGCCGCAAGAGCTGCGAGGCGCCGCCTACCAGTAATATTCCAGCCCCCTGGCCCAGCGCGTATTGCCATATTGCTGTTTCAGCGTCTGGAACCACGCCCTGCGCTGTTCGATGGGGACATTCTCGTCCCCGCAGCCATTGATGCCGGACGGGGCATAGCAGCGCACCGCGCGATAGAGGGCATAGGCCTTGTCTGCCGGGGCCGCGCCGGGATCGGCCATGATCGAGCGATAGAATGTGCCGCGCGCAATCGGCGTGCCGGAGAACGCTTCCTTGCCGCTGCCCAGCGCGCCTGCCCTTTCCGCGTCGGAATAGAGGCTGAAATCGTCAAAGCCGTTGAGGCGGTAGAAATCGCCCAGGCACAGGCGGCCCTTCACATCGCGCGCATTCTTGGCCAGCAACGCCACCGTCTGGCCCAGCTTCGGGCAGGTATAGCCATCGCTGAAGCGCCCTGCGGTGAACAGGCCCACCGGGATCGTCTGCCCCGTTTCCAGCCACCACAGGCCCGCCTCGGTATCCGCCCCGGCGGGAACGAGCGGCAGATCCTTCAGGAACCCGCCATAGAAGCCGCGCGAAAGCTGCTTGTAGAGCAGGGTGAACAGGGCCAGCTGGCGCTCTGCATCGGGCCGCGCCGCATTGCCCGCTTCGCGCCGCAGGATGTCCGGGCCGACGGTGCGCGCGATCAGTATCTTGCGGATCATGGTTTCGGAAACGGGGGAATCCGCGCCGAAGATCTTCTCCGCCTTGCCCGCCTGCTGCCAGTGGAGCGCCAGGCCCAATTCGGCAGCGGGGCGCTGGTAAAGCCCACTCGATCCGGGGATCAGGCGGCGCCAGAAGGCTTCCTCGCCCGGATCGCGCAAGGCCGCCAGTGCCTGCCCGCGCAACATCTGGCGGCTGAAATCCAGCGCGGAATGCGCGGTAGTGGCGCTGGCATCGGGAATCCGCGCCAGCACGTCCTGCGCATTGCCGCCGATATAGAAGGACCAGGTCGCCCGCAGGAACTGATAGAGATCCTCCCGGCCCTTGAAGATCTGCTCCTGCGCGGCCAGTTCCGCCTCGTCGATAGGCTTCGCGCCATAGTCGAAGGCGACCTCCCCTTCGTCGCCCGAACTGCGCATCCGCATCAGATCATAGGTGGCAAGCAGCAGCGGCGTATCGATGGCGCTTTCCGCACCCGTGGCGAGGAGGAGCTTGTTGTCCACTTCCTCGATCAGCAACGCCTCGGCCGGACTGCCCGGCAGGGTTGCGCCGAGCAGCGCCTCATAGGCGTCTGACAGCCCCGCCAGATCGCCGCCCAGCCACAGCACACGGCGCTGCAACCCCTTGGCCGAAGCGGCATAGGCGCCCTTGGGATAGGCCTTGAGATAATCGACCAGCGCCTGCCCCGCGCGGCGGGCGGCATCCTGATCGGTCTTTTCCGTCCCGCCGAAGAAGCCCCATTCGTCAAAGGCCCGGGCCTGGGCTGCATTAAGCTCCACCCGCGCCTGCATATAGCGCGCCGTTTCCCGCACCCACGGGTCGCCTGCCTTGGCCAGCCCCGCAAAGCCACTGCGCGCCGCGTTCCAGTCCTCGCCATAGAATGCCGCCGAGGCCGCGAGATAAGCGGCGAAATCCATGCCCGGCTTGCTGGCCACATTCACCGGCCAGGCGGGCGTGGGCGCGCTGCGTTCCTTCCCGTCGCTCAACCAATAGGATGCGCCGAAGGCCATGCAGATGGGCGCCAGCTGAGCCCGCGCGGCCAGCAGGGCCTCCCGCTCCGCGCCGGGCAGTTTCGCATTGGCGGCAAGGGCTGCGGCAAAAGCGGTATCGCCGCCCTTCAGGCTGATGCAGCGCGACCCGTAATAATCATCGGCGTCCTGCTCCGGCCGTGCAGGATAGGATGCCTGGCTGAACAGATGCCAATCGAAGTAATTGCGCCCGAAGCCATAATCCCATTCCATCACGGGATAATTGCCCGGCCTGCTGGCCAGCCCGGCCCGGTCACGCAGCAACAGCGCCAGGTTCACCCGCGTATCGTTGCCGGGCCCCATCGCGGCCGAACTGCTGCAATCGAACCCGTTCCGGTCCAGCGTCCAGCCGGGCGAACAGCCGAAATCGCTGCTCGCCCCGGCGGGCCCGGCAGCCCATGCACCCAGCGCAAGGCCCAGCGCCCCAGCCAGCCGCCCCATCCGCATCACATCCATCCTTTATGCAAGCCTGCCAGCCTTCTCCCGCGCCCGCCTGAGTCTTGCAAGCCCGAAGCCCTGCCCGTGGCCTGTGGAAATCCGCGAAACTGTAACGCATCCGTCGCGGCGGCGTCATTCAACGCTCATATGGGCGTCATCCGAACCCCGGAAGCCGCACAGGGCTTCCGCAGGCAGGACATGACATCATGACTACCCAAGCCTCTCTCGATGCCCCGGCCGGCGGCAAGCTGATCCACGGGGCCGCCGTCAGCACCAAGGGGATCAATGGCACGGCTCTGCTGGAACGGGCCTTTGCCTTCGCCTTTCGCGGCCTCGTCTATCCGCAGATCTGGGAAGATCCCGTGGCGGATATGGCCGGGCTGGAACTGCGCGAGGGGCAGCGGATTGTCACCATCTCCAGCGGCGGCTGCAACGCGCTGAGCTATCTCACGGCCGATCCGGCGCAAGTGACGGCCGTCGATCTCAATTCCGCCCATGTCGCGCTGGGCAATCTCAAGCGTGCGGCGGCCACGCACCTGCCCGATTATGCCCATTTCCGACGCTTCTTTGGCGATGCCGATGCGAAGGACAATGTGGCGGCCTATCGCCAGTATATCGCGCCCCACCTCGACAAGCGCTCGCGCGCCTATTGGGAAGGGCGCGATCTGCTGGGCCGCAGGCGCATCTCCATCTTCGCGCGCGGCGCCTATCGCTATGGCCTGCTGGGCAATTTCATCGGCCTTGCCCACTTCCTCGCCCGGCTGCACGGCATGAACCCGCGCGACATATTGCAGGCGGGCGGCGTGGAGGCTCAGCGCGCCCATTTCGAGGCGCAGATGGTGCCCCTCTTCGACAAGCCGCTGATCAAGCTGCTGACCAACCACCCGGCCTCGCTTTTCGGCCTCGGCATTCCACCCGCGCAATATGACAAGCTGGCCGCCGGACGCAGCATGGCCGATGTCCTGCGCGAAAGGCTGGAAAAGCTCGCCTGCGACTTCCCCTTCGCGGAAAATTACTTCGCCTGGCAGGCCTTTGGCCGCGGCTATGAGAAATCGCCCGAGGCCAGCCTGCCACCCTATCTGCAGGAGAGGCATTACAACGCCTTGCGCGAGAGGATCGGGCGGCTGGAGGTGATTCAGGCAAACATGACCGATTATCTCCAGCAGCAGGAAGCACAGAGCGTGGACCGTTTCCTGCTGCTCGACGCGCAGGACTGGATGACCGACCGCCAGCTCAACGATCTGTGGAGCCAGATCAGCCGCACTGCCGCCCCCGGCGCACGGGTGCTGTTCCGCACGGCGGACGAGCCCTCCCTGCTACCCGGCAGGCTGGCGCAGAGCCTGCTCGACATGTGGGACTATCGCCAGGAACGCTCGGCCCAGCTGACCGCACAGGATCGCTCCAGCATCTATGGCGGGACGCATCTCTATGTCCGCCGCGACTGAGGCCGCCTCCTCCGCCCACCCCCATGCGGCGCGGATGGACGCAATCTATGCTTTCCAGCGGCACATCTACGATCTGACTCGCAAATATTACCTGCTGGGGCGGGATCGGTTGATCGCGGGGCTGGACGTGCCGAAGGGCGGACTGGTGCTGGAAGTGGGCTGCGGCACGGCGCGCAACATGGCGCTGGCCGCCCGGCGCTATCCCGAGGCGCGCTTTTACGGGATCGATATTTCGGCCGAGATGCTGAAATCGGCGGAGAAAACGCTGGCTCGCCGCCATTTGTCGGGCCGCTGCACTCTCGCGCAGGGCGATGCGGCGCATTTCGATGCCCTTGCCCTGCTGGCCCAGGCGCAGTTTGACCGCATCGTCTTTTCCTACACGCTCTCGATGATCCCGCCCTGGCAGGAAGCCTTGGCCCATGCCTGCACCCTGCTGGCGCCGGGCGGGCAGATCCATGTGGTCGATTTCGGCCAGCAGGAGGCGCTCCCACGCTGGTTCGCCCGCCTGCTCAAGGCCTGGCTTGCGCGCTTCCATGTGAGCCCGCGCGCAGATCTGTTCGGCTATTGCGAGAGGCTGGCGGCCGAGCATGGCCTGGCCTGCGAGACGAGTTCGCTCTATCGCGACTATGCCCGTGCCTTGGTGCTGAGCCGCAGCTGAGGGGCTCAGCAGCAGTTTCGCCTTACACCACTTTCGTCATTCCCGCGCAGGCGGGAACCCAGAAGCGACCGTCGATCTGGATTCCCGCCTGCGCGGGAATGACGAAGGTAAGGTGTTGCACCCACCAAAGAAAAAGGGCCGCGAGGTTGCCCCCGCGGCCCTGAATCTCATACCTCAAGCGAACTTGAGCTAAGGTATAGACCTTAGTCGTCCTTGAGGAAAGCCGGCATGTGGTCGGGGTTACCGCCACCTTCGCCGTCACGCTCGCGGCGCGGGCCACGGTCGCGGTCACGGCCGCCCCGTTCGCCGCCACGGCCACCATCGCGGCCACCGTCGCGGCGCGGGCCACGGCGGTCACCGCCACGATCGCCCCGGTCGCCACGCGGCTCGCGGGGTTCGCGCGGAGGACGGGTGTCTTCCAGTTCCGCGCCGGTTTCCTGATCGACGACGCGCATCGACAGGCGAACCTTGCCGCGCGGATCGATCTCGAGAACCTTGACGTAGACTTCCTGGCCTTCCGAAACGACGTCGGTCGGCTTTTCCACGCGCTCGTTCTTCATTTCGCTGACGTGGACGAGGCCGTCCTTGCCACCCATGAAGTTCACGAAGGCGCCGAAGTCGACGATGTTGACGACCTTGCCCTTGTAGATCTTGCCGACTTCCGCTTCCTCGACGATGCCGAGAATCCACTTCTTGGCGGCTTCGATCTGGTTGAGGTCCGAAGACGAGATCTTGATCAGGCCTTCATCGTCAATGTCCACCTTGGCGCCGGTTTCGGCCACGATCTCGCGGATCACCTTGCCGCCGGTGCCGATGACTTCGCGGATCTTCGACTTGTCGATCTGCATGGTCTCGATGCGCGGGGCATGGGCTGAAAGCTCGGTGCGGGCCGAACCAAGCGCACGGGTCATTTCACCCAGGATATGCGCGCGGCCTTCCTTCGCCTGAGCGAGGGCCTGCTTCATGATCTCTTCGGTGATGCCCGCGATCTTGATGTCCATCTGGAGCGAGGTGATGCCCGCTTCAGTGCCGGCCACCTTGAAGTCCATGTCGCCCAGGTGATCTTCGTCACCCAGGATGTCGGACAGCACGGCGAATTCGTCACCTTCCAGGATCAGGCCCATGGCGATGCCGGAAACCGGACGTTCGATGGGAACGCCGGCATCCATCATCGACAGACAGCCACCGCAGACAGTCGCCATGGAGGACGAACCGTTGGACTCGGTGATGTCCGACAGGACGCGGATCGTGTAGGGAAAGTCTTCCTTGGAAGGCAGCACGGGGTGCAGCGCACGCCATGCCAGCTTGCCATGGCCCACTTCGCGGCGGCCCGGCGCGCCGAAGCGGCCCACTTCACCGACCGAATAGGGCGGGAAGTTATAGTGCAGCATGAAGCTTTCGTAGGACAGGCCGCCAAGCCCGTCGATCATCTGCTCGCTGTCCTTGGTGCCCAGCGTGGTGGTGCAGATGGCCTGCGTTTCACCGCGCGTGAACAGCGCCGAACCATGGGTGCGCGGCAGGAAGCCTACCATGCTCTCGATCGGGCGGACCTGCGTGGTGGTGCGCCCGTCGATGCGCTGGCCATCCTTGAGGATGGCGGTACGCACGATTTCGGCTTCCAGCTTCTTCATGGTCTTGTTGGCGACCATCTGGGTCTGCGGGGTTTCATCCGCAAACGCAGCCTTCGCCTTGGCGCGGGCTTCGTTCAGG
Organism: Fulverythrobacter ferritrahens; assembly: GCF_020539485.1. GTDB lineage: Bacteria > Pseudomonadota > Alphaproteobacteria > Sphingomonadales > Sphingomonadaceae > Andeanibacterium > Andeanibacterium ferritrahens. The sequence goes on along the minus strand of NZ_JACDXU010000003.1, from coordinate 390,218 downwards.
GCGTTGGAACGGGCAGACTTGTCGGTCAGCTTGTAGGCTGCGGCGATATCGGCGCCGATCAGATCCTTGAGCTTCGCCTTCATTTCGGAAGTATTGTCCGAAAGATCGACTTCCCAGGGTTCCTTCGCGGCCTTTTCGGCCAGGTCGATGATCGCCTTGATGACCTTCTGCGATTCGGCGTGGGCAAACATCACTGCGCCCAGCATTTCGTCTTCGGTCAATTCCTTGGCTTCGGATTCGACCATCATCACCGCGTCCTGCGTGCCGGCGACGACGAGATCGAGGCGACCTTCGGCAGCTTCCGACAGGGACGGGTTGAGCTGATACTCGCCATCCTTGAAACCGACGCGAGCCGCGCCGATCGGGCCCATGAAGGGCACGCCGGAGATCGTCAGGGCGGCAGAAGCGGCGATCATCGCAACGATGTCGGGCTCGCTTTCGCCGTCATAGGACATGACCTGGCAGATCACGTTGATTTCGTTGTAGAAACCTTCAGGGAACAGCGGACGCACGGGGCGGTCGATCAGGCGGGAAACCAGCGTTTCCTTTTCCGTCGCGCCACGTTCACGCTTGAAGAAGCCGCCCGGGATACGGCCGGCGGAAGAGAACTTTTCCTGATAGTGAACGGTAAGGGGGAAGAAGTCCTGCCCTTCCTTCACGCTCTTGGCGGCGGTCACGGCGCACAGCACCACGGTTTCGCCATAGGTGGCCAGAACGGCGCCATTGGCCTGGCGCGCAATGCGGCCGGTTTCCAGAGTGAGGGTCTTTCCGCCCCACTCCAGCGATACGGTTTTCACGTCGAACATGTATTTTCCTTATGTCCCGCGCGGCCCTATTGCGGCGCGGGGCCTCTGCTACCGGGTAAGCCGTCCCGGTCCGGTATGGGGCCTTTTCACTGCCCCAGGCCCCTTCGCCGAATTGCGAAGGAAACCTCATCCCTTGATGGGCCCCGCAAGGGCAGAACCCATATAAAGCGAAAGGGCGGCCCCGAGGAGCCGCCCTTGAGAAACTCTTACTTACGCAGACCCAGCTTCTGGATCAGCGAGTTATACCGCTCGACATCCTTCTTCTTGAGATAGGCGAGCAGGCTGCGGCGCTTGTTGACCATCATCAGCAGGCCGCGGCGCGAGTGGTTGTCCTTGTGGTGCGCCTTGAAGTGCTCGGTCAGGTTGCGGATACGCTCGGTGAGGATCGCGACCTGCACTTCGGGGGAACCGGTGTCGCCCTCGACGCGGGCATTGCCCTGGATGATCTCAGTCTTCTTTTCGGCAGTTACCGACATAACATTTGCTCCGCGACATCTCTAAAGGTTGAAACCCCTGACGACCTTCGCCGTCCCGGCTTCGAGTTCGACCAGAGCGACGGGACTTTCTCCCGCCCTTGCCCAGTACAACCCGTCACCTTGGGGCATTCCGGTGAGGACACGGCCCTGTCGGACCGCCACTGCCGCCTCCGGAGAGAGATCGAGGGCCGGGATGTCGTCCAGCCCCGCCTCAAGCGGCAGGATTACGTCTTCAAGGCGCGCGCCCTTGCCGATTTCGTTCAGTTTGTCCAGCGAAATCGCCTGATCTAACGTGAACGGCCCGGCCTTGACCCGGCGCAGCATGGTGACATGGCCGACCGTGCCGAGCGCCAATGATATATCACGCGCGAGGCTGCGAATATAGGTGCCCTTGGAGACATGGGCGGTCAGGGTGATTTCGGCCAGATCCTCCCCGGCACGGGGAGGGGGACCGTCCGAAGGACGGTGGAGGGGCACCTGCGACGGGGCTGAACCGGACAGCGAAGCACCATCCGGCACCTGCCCCTCCACCATGCTCTGCATGGTCCCCCTCCCCGTTTCGGGGAGGATCGAGAGGGCATAAACCGTCACCGCCCGCACCTTCAGTTCCACCTCTTCCCCCGCCCGGGCGAGGTCATATGCGCGCTTGCCGTCCACTTTTAGCGCCGAATAGGCCGGCGGCACCTGCTCGATCGGGCCAGTGAAGCGGGGCAACACCGCCTCCAGCTGGGCCAGGACGGGCCGCGCATCGCTCGTGGCGATCACTTGCCCTTCCGCATCCAGCGTGTCCGTCTGTTCCCCGAAGCGGATCGTGAAATCGTAGATCTTGCTGGCGTCCAGCATCCGCCCGCACAGCTTGGTCGCCTCGCCCAGCGCGATGGGCAGCACGCCTTCGGCCAGCGGATCGAGCGTGCCGCCATGGCCCACCTTCACCTTGCCATAGCCAGCCTCGCGCAGATTGCGCTTCACGGCCCCCACTGCCTGGGTCGAGCCAAGCCCGACCGGCTTGTCGAGAATGATCCAGCCATGGACGCTCATTGCGCGGCGCCTTCCTGGAAGGCCAGCGTGCGGCCATGGGCGCGGATTCCCTCAGGCCAACCATGCGTGAAATGATCGTATCCCACCGGATTGCCCGCATAGATCTCGCGCACGGCATCCTCGAATTTCGGCAGATCGCCCGCCATGGCGCTGAGGAAGCGATAGGCGGCATCGTGGCACTGCTCCGGCGTCTTGGCCTGGGCCCGCGCCGCGTCCACCAGCCGCCGCAAGGTAGCAGAGGCACCGCCGCGCTGGGCGCTCAGCCAATCCCAATGGCGCGGCAGCAGCGTGACTTCCCGCGCCTTCACCCCCAGCGAGGGGCGGCCGCGCGGGCGCTGGTCCGCCGAACGCAGATCGAGATCGATCTGGCGCCCGGTTTCATCGTCGAACGCCAGAAGGTCATTCGCCCGCTCCAGCGGTTCGATGCCCTTGAGGCGTTCAGCCATGTCTTCGGCAGGGCCACGGGCGATGGGCTCGCCCTTGAGAAAAACGGTCACGTCCATGCGGCGACTCCTATCGCCGCCACCTTTATTTACCCGGATTAAATTGTCAATATATTATCCGGGTAAATATCAATCGACCGCCGCCTTAGCCTCGGCTTCGGGCTTCTTGCCCTTCTTTGCCTTCTTGGGAGGCTGCCCGTCGATCTTGACGAAGGACTTCAACGGATAACGCTGTCCGGAGATATAAAGGTTGCTCCAGCGATCGAGCCTGTCCATCCCGCCAGTGTCGAGCCCGATGAAAAACGTATAGGGCAGTTCAGGAGAGGGGGCGAAAAGCTCGGCCTTGTACCATTGGCGATGGGCATCCTGAAAATAGACCACGTCGCGGCCATCGGCGCGCCAATCGCGCACCCCGCCATGATTGGCGAAGGCAATATAGGCCTCGGCAGGCTTTTCCGTGGATTGGGCTGCGCCGGGATTATCCTGAGCCAGCGCGGGCGAGGACGCCACGGCAAGCGCGGCAAGGGCCGGAAACACGAACGAAAGCTTCATCTCGACTTCCTTTCAATCTCCCTCTCGCCCTCAATGTCGGGAGCGCGACGAACGGTGTCAAGGATGCGAGGAATATGGCCTCATTCCTGCCCGGTCAGCCCCCCGCCGCCCAGGCGGCAATGCTGTAATAGAAATCCTGCGCGCGCATCACCACGGGAGTAAGGAAGCGCCCGATAAGGTCGAAACCCGGGATCAGGCTGGGCAGCACCAGCAACAGCAGGAATACCAGCGGCAGGCCCAGCGGGCGCAATTTGGCATAGGCCCGCGCAGCATCGCGCGGCAGCAGCCCCTCCACAATATGCGATCCGTCAAAGGGCGGGATCGGCAGCAGGTTGAACAGGGCCAGGAAGATGTTGATCAGGATGAAATAGTTGAGCCCCATCATCGCCAGAGCCAGCGCCCCTTCGGGCTGGGCCTGCAACCCGCGCCCGAGCAGGCCGAGCCCCACAGCGGCAATTGCGGCCAGCACCAGATTGCTGGCAGGCCCGGCCGCCGCCACGGCCATCATGCCATAGCGCGGATTGCGCAGCCGCCGGGCGTTCACCGGAACCGGCTTGGCCCAGCCGAATACCGGCGCACCCAGCAATGCCAGTGCGCCCGGCAGAATGACTGTGCCGAGGGGATCGACATGACGGATGGGATTGAGGCTGAGCCGGCGCATGTCCCGCGCGGTAGTGTCGCCCAGAGCGAGCGCGCTCCAGCCATGGGAGACTTCGTGAAAAACGATGGCGAAGATCAGCGCCGGGATCAGCACCAGCGCGGAAAGGAGAGTATCACTCATGCCGGGGAGATAGGGGGCCGCCGGGCAAAGGCCAAGCTATTGCCGGGAGCTTTCCGCCCATTCCTGCGCAAGGATCGAAAATACCGCCGTATCGCGCACATGGCCGGTCCAGGTGACCCGCTCCGCCCGCAACACGCCTTCCCTCTGCGCGCCCAGCTTGAGCACGGCCGCCTGCGAGCGGGCATTGCGAACGTCCACGCGAAATTCCACCCGACCGAGCCCTTGGGCAAAAGCGTGGCCCAGCATCAGCCGCTTGATGCTTGTATTGAGCCCCGTGCCGCGCAGCGCGGGCGCGATGAAGCTGTTGCCAATCTCCACCGCCCAGCCCGGCGCGCCCCGTTCGATCCATCCGGTCATCCCCGCGACCTGCCCGGCGACCGTGATCGCATAGACCCGGCGCTGCGGCGGCGCGGCCAGCAGGATGTCGAACTGCCGGTCGAATGCCTCGCCCGCATAATTGGTGGGGTAGATCGCCCAGATCTCGCTATCGGCCTGGGTCGCCGCGCGCAGCCCCTCGCGATGATGCTCTGCCAGCGGCTCAAGCCGCAAATCGCCTTCGCTCAGTGGAACGTAAAGCCCGTCGCTCATGACTGGATCGCCTCGGAGAAATGGCGGCGGCACAAGGCGACATAACGCTCGTTCCCGCCGATCTCGGTCTGTGCGCCGTCCGTCACCGCCCCGCCCGCTTCATCCACGCGCAGATTCATCGTCGCCTTGCGGCCACAGTGGCAGACGGCTTTCAGCTCGATCAGTGCATCGGCAATGCCCAGCAGCGCGGCAGAACCGGGAAACAGCTCGCCCCGGAAATCGGTGCGCAGGCCATAGCAAAGCACGGGAATATTTGCCTCATCAGCCAGCCGGGCGCATTGCCAGACCTGCTCTTTCGTCAGGAACTGCGCCTCGTCGATCAACACGCAGGCCAGATCGCGCGCCTCGGGCACGGCACTCACCTGCGTCCACAGATCGGTTTCCGCGTCGAACAGATGGGCAGCCGCTTCCAGCCCGATGCGGCTGGCGATCGGCTTGCCCTGCGGCCGCGTATCCAGTGCAGCGGTCCACAGCATGGTGGCCATGCCCCGCTCGCGATAATTGAATTCCGCCTGCAGCAGGGTGGAGGACTTCCCCGCATTCATGCTGGCGTAGTAGAAATAGAGCTTGGCCATGCCCGGCAGATAACCGCTCTGCCCCAGCCTGTCGAAGCCCTGACCGTCACTTCAGGTTGAAAACCGCGCTCAATCCTCGTCGAGATCGCGCGCCACGCGCGGATCGTTCAGCAGGCGCTCGATCCGGTCCGCCTCGTCAAAGCTCTCATCCCCGCGAAACTGCAGCTTCGCGGCGAATTTCAGGCCGAGGCGCTTGGCCACTTCGCGCTGGAAGAAGGCAGTGTTCTGGCGCAAGGCCTTGATCACTGCATCCTCATCCTCGCCCAGCAGCGGCTTCACATAGACCGTGGCGTTGCGCAGATCCGGCGTCATCCGCACTTCGGTGACCGAAACGGAATGGGCCGAAAGCGTATCGTCATGCACTTCCTGCCGGGTAAGCAGTTCCGACAGGATATGGCGCACGCGTTCGCCCACTTTCAGCAGGCGAACGGACTTCTCTTCACCGGTTGCAGCATTGCGGGCCATCAGCGTTCCATAATCTCGATTATCCGCCGGATCGAGCGGATGTTGCGCGCGGTGTGGCGGCAGCCGAGACGCCGGGCAATGAAATCCCCGCTCAGCTTCGTGACGCCCGCGCCATTGACGTAATCTACATGCAACGCCCGGTGGCCCGCAGCAATGCGTTCCGGCCCGCGCGTCGCATAGTCGGCGATCAGCCTGGCGACAGCTTCCGGCTCCGGTTGACGTTCGAGGAAATGGACATGAACCTGCTTGTCCTCACCCGTTTCCGCAAAGGGATTTTCCGCCAGCGTGGCCGCCAGTTCCGCCCGGTTCATCACCACGGCGAAAGTATCGATCTGGAAAGCATCGCGCACGACATAGGCCAGCTTTTCCGCCAGCCCTGCCGACGGGCGTTCCTCATGCGAAAACAGCACATTGCCGCTGGCAACCACCGTTTCCACATCCTCGAAATCTTCCCACTCCAGCGCCTTGCGCAGGTCTTCCATCGTCAGCCGGTCACCACCGACATGGATGTTCCCAAGCAAGGCGACGTAGCGGTTCATCAATTTCCAGCCACGATAAAAGAAACACCGGGACGTTCGGCAAAGCGCCGGAAGTGAGAGCCAGGCATGGACCGCACATCTCTATGCGTCTTGCCTGGCTCTTAGCTCACTTCCTGAACGCCGCGCGTCACAATACCCGTTCGCGTTCCTCGATTTCGAACACTTCGAGCATGTCGCCCGCCTTGATGTCGTTCGTGTCCTGCAACACCACACCGCATTCCAGGCCTGCGCGGACTTCGTCCACGTCTTCCTTGAAGCGCCGCAGCGAGGCGATGACCGTCTTGGAAACGATGACATCGTTGCGGGTAAGACGCGCGTGGAAGCCCTTGCGGATGATGCCTTCGAGCACGAGGAGGCCGGCGGCCTTGTCCTTCTTGCCCGCGGGGAACACCTGCTTGACCTCGGCGCGGCCCATGACGTTTTCGATCCGCAGCGGCCCCAGTTCGCCCGCCATCTCCTTCGCGATTTCCTCGGTCAGGTGATAGATGACGTCGTAATACATCATCCGGGTCTTGTTGCGGTCGATCAGTTCGCGCGCCTTGGCGTTCGGGCGGACGTTGAAGCCGATGATCGGCGCGCCGGAGGCCGAAGCCAGCGTCACGTCGCTCTCGGTGATCGCGCCCACGCCCGAATGCAGGATGCGGACCTTGATCTCGTCATTCGACAGATTGTGGAGCGCGTTGTTGATCGCTTCCACGCTGCCCTGCACGTCGGCCTTCACCACCAGCGGGAACTCGATCACATTCTCCTTGTCCTTCAGGGCGGAGAACATGGTGTCGAGGCTGGCAGGCGCGATGGCAGTGCGCTTCTCGGTCGCCTTTTCCTTGCGGTAGTTGGAAACTTCGCGGGCGCGCTGTTCGTTTTCGACCACGGTGAGCTTGTCGCCCGCCATCGGCACGCCAGCGAGGCCGAGGACCTCCACCGGCAGCGAAGGCGGCGCTTCCTTGATCTGGCGGCCCTTGTCGTCGATCATCGCGCGGACACGGCCGCTTTCGGTGCCGACCACGAAGACATCGCCGGTCTTCAGCGTGCCGCGATTGATCAGCACGGTGGCCACCGGGCCACGGCCCTTGTCCAGCTTGGCTTCGATCACGGTGGCTTCCGCTTCGCGATCCGGATTGGCCTTCAGTTCAAGCAGTTCAGCCTGGAGCATGATCTTCTCGATCAGATCGTCGAGGCCCATCTTGCTCTTGGCCGAAACTTCCACGTCCTGCACGTCGCCGCTCATCTCTTCCACGACGACTTCGTGTTCGAGCAGGCGTTCGCGGATGCGCTGCGGATTGGCTTCCGGCTTGTCGCACTTGTTGATCGCCACGATCATCGGCACGCCGGCGGCCTTGGTGTGATTGATGGCCTCGATCGTCTGCGGCATGATGCCGTCATCGGCGGCCACCACCAGCACCACAATATCGGTGACATTCGCACCGCGCGCGCGCATTTCCGTGAAGGCGGAGTGGCCCGGCGTATCGAGGAAGGTGATCTTGTCGCCTCCCTTGGTGGTGATCTGATAGGCGCCGATATGCTGGGTGATGCCACCGGCCTCGCCCCGCACCACATCGGTACCGCGCAGCGCATCGAGCAGGCTGGTCTTGCCGTGATCGACGTGGCCCATGATCGTGACCACCGGCGGACGCGGCTTCAGCGTGCCTTCGGCATCCACGTCTTCCGACGTATCGATATCGACATCGCTTTCCGAAACGCGCTGCAAATTGTGGCCGAATTCAGTGACGAGCAGTTCCGCCGTATCCTGGTCGATCGTCTGGTTGACGGTCACCATCATGCCCATCTTGAACAGGGCCTTCACCAGATCCGCACCCTTTTCGGCCATGCGGTTGGCGAGTTCCTGCACCGTGATGGCTTCCGGCACCACCACATCGCGGACCTGCTTGTCACGCTGCTGGGACTGGCCGGAGAAGTGGGCACGGCGTTCCTTCTCACGCGCACGCTTGAGCGCGGCGAGCGAGCGGGCGCGCGCGCCTTCATCCTCATTGAGTGCGCGATTGACGGTCAGCTTGCCGCCACGGCGCCGGTCGATCGCATTGGCGCCGCCACCACCGCTGCCGCCGCCACGATCGTCACGACCGCCGCCACGAGCGACGGGCTTCTTACTGTCCTCGCGCTTCTTCTCGGGCTTGTTGTCGGACTTCTCGGCGGGCTTTGCCTCGGTCTTGGGCGCGGCCGCGGGCTTTTCGGGGCGCTTGGGTTCAGGCCGGACAACCGGCGTAAACATGCGCGGAGCAGGTGCGGGCGCTGCCGTGCGGACAGCAGGAGCAGCCGGCGCGGCAGGAGCCTCGGCCGCAGGCGCAGCAGCCGGTGCTTCGGGCGCGGCGGGAGCTTCCTCCACCACGGGCTCGGATGCCTGGGGCGCGGGTTCCGGCGTCGGCGCCGGCTCTTCGGCGGCGCGGGCGGCTTCTTCCTCGGCCTTGCGGTTTTCCTCGGCGCGGCGCTTTTCTTCCTCGATCGCGCGCAAGCGTTCTTCCTGTTCGCGGCGATTGGCCTCTTCCAGCGCGGCCAGACGAGCTTCCTCGGCCTCGCGCAGCAGGCGTTCCTGCTGTTCCAGGCGAGTCTCGGTCGAGACGGCGGGGCGGGGCGGGGCGGGCGGCGGGGCCGCCTGGGCAACCGGCGCCGGTGCCGCTTCAGGCGCAGGAGCGGGCGCCGGGGCCGCAGCCTCCGGTGCCTGGCCGGGCTTCACGATCTTGCGACGCTTCACTTCCACGACCACCTTGTTGGTGCGGCCGTGGCTGAAGGTCTGCTTGACCTCGCCCGCTTCGACCGAACGCTTCAGCCCCAGCGGCTTACGGCCCAGCGTCGGTTTGTTGTCGGTATCGCTCATACGCCTCAATCTATCCTTCGTATTCTCTGTTCGTCGCCCGCGCAGGGCCTAGCCGACTGTAACGGCATCATGCGCGGCGCCGTCCGTCGCCCCTTCCGGGGAAATGTTCTCAGCCGCTGGATATGCCCCTGTGAAGCGCATCAGGCGCCGCAAGGGAATTGCGACCCTTTCGGCCGACCCATGGTCAGCCAGCGCCAGATGGACGACATTCTCGCGGCCCAATGCCACAGACAGAGCCGCGCGGTCCAGTGGCAAGCGTTCGCCAACCAGGCCCGACCCTTCCGCATCCATGCCTACACGGAAAGCCTGATCCAGCTTCCGGCAGCCATCATCGCTGGCATCGGCCGCATGGCCAAGCCAGGCGACAGCACCGCTCCGCGCCTGCTGCGCGATGCGGTCTGACCCCAATATAAGTTTTCCGGCCCGCATTTCGAGGCCGAGGCGCTGAAGAAATGCGCGTGTCAGCGCATCCTGCGCCAGCGCGCCGAGATTTTCCGGTATGGTCAGCTTCGCGCCCTTGAAGGCACGAGCCAGTGCGCCGCGCAGCTTGCCCGAGGCAATTGCCTCTTCCAGCTGGGCGCGACTCACCCCGATCCATGCCCCCCGCCCCGGCGCACGCGCCAGAGCATCGGGCAGGACGTCTCCGTCAGGCGAGATCGCCAGACGCAACAATTCCTCACGGGAACCGTTGCTCCCGGTGATCACGCACTTGCGCTCGGGAGACGCCTCCTCACTCCCGGCCGCGCGGTTGCGCGGCGGGCGAGGGGCGGAAATGTCGGACCCTAGCGGCTCATTGCGGGGTGTCCGCATCGGCGGCCTCCCCAGAATTGTCGGCCCCGGCAGCAGCTGCCGGTTCTTCATCTTCAAACCAATGGGCGCGGGCCGCCATGATGATTTCGTTGCCCTGCTCTTCGGTCAGGCCATATTCGCCGAGTACGCCCGCCTTGTCCTCGGTCCGGGCATTGCGGCGCGCCTGCGGGCCATCGCCACGACGACGCGGCTCGTTGCGCTTCTTGGCGATGAGTTCGTCCGTCGCGAGATCGGCCAGATCGTCCAGCGTCTTGATCCCTGCCTTGCCGAGCGTGACCAGCATCGCTTCGGTGAGGTTGGGAATCTCGGCCAGCGCATCTTCCACACCCAGGGCGCGGCGTTCCTGACGGGCAGCCTCTTCCTGGCGTTCGAGCGCTTCCTTGGCGCGGTTCTGGAGTTCTTCGGCCAGTTCCTCGTCGAAACCTTCGATGCTGGCCAGCTCGTCCACGCCGACATAGGCGACTTCTTCCAGCTCGGCGAAGCCTTCGGCCACCAGGAGCTGCGACAGGGTTTCGTCGACGTCGAGTTCTTCCTCGAACATCTTGGAGCGCTCGGCGAATTCCTTCTGGCGCTTCTCCGAAGCCTCGGCCTCGGTCATGATGTCGATCTGGCTGCCGGTCAGCTGGCTGGCGAGGCGCACGTTCTGGCCGCGGCGGCCGATCGCCAGCGAGAGCTGGTCATCGGGCACCACCACTTCGATGCGGCTTTCTTCCTCGTCGATCACCACGCGGCTGACGGTGGCGGGCTGGAGGGCGTTGACCACGAAAGTGGCGGTATCCTCGCTCCAGGGGATGATATCGATCTTCTCGCCCTGCAGTTCCTGCACCACGGCCTGAACGCGGCTGCCCTTCATGCCGACGCAGGCGCCGACCGGGTCGATGCTGCTGTCGCGGCTGATCACGCCGATCTTGGCGCGGCTGCCCGGATCGCGAGCAGCAGCCTTGATCTCGATGATGTTGTCGTAGATCTCGGGCACTTCCTGCGCGAAGAGCTTCTTCATGAACTCAGGATGCGCGCGGGACAGGAAAATCTGCGGACCGCGATTGTTGCGTTCCACCTTCAGGATCAGCGCGCGAACACGCTCGCCCACGCGGGCGGCTTCGCGCGGGATCTGCTGATCGCGGCGGATCACGCCTTCGGCGCGGCCGAGATTGACGATCACATGGCCGAATTCGACCGACTTGATCACGCCGGTGATGACTTCACCCGCGCGATCCTTGAACTCGTCGTACTGGCGCTCACGCTCGGCATCGCGGACCTTCTGGAAGATCACCTGCTTGGCGGACTGAGCGTCGATACGGCCAAGATCGACCGGCGGCAGCGGATCGACGATGAAGTCGCCCAGGCCGGCATTCTTGTCGAGCTTCTGGGCCTGCTTGAGATCGACCTGCTTGAAGTAGTCCTCCACTTCCTCGACCACTTCCACGACGCGCCACAGGCGCAGGTCGCCGGTCTTGGGATCGAGCTTCGCGCGGATATCGTTCTCGGCGCCGTAACGGGCACGGGCAGCCTTCTGGATCGCCTCTTCCATTGCCTCGATGACGATCGCCTTGTCGATCATCTTCTCGCTGGCAACGGAGTTCGCAATCGCGAGCAGCTCTGCCTTGTTGGCGGAAATCGCACTGGCCATTTGTCTCAGCCTTCCTCTTCTTCGAGAAATTCGTCTGCGCCTTCTTCCACTTCCTCTGCGCCGGAAGTGTCGAGCGGGCGGGTTGCGGCAATCAGCCTGTCGGTAAGGACAAGCTTTGCCGAATGAATGAGTTCCAGCGGGAATTGCACCCGGCCGACCTTGGCATCGTCCACCGTGACGATATCGCCTTCGATCCCGGCCAGATCGCCCTTCACCGTCTTGCGCGGCTTGCCGTCATCGCCATGGATCGCCTCGGCCAGGGCGATGCGCACTTCATGCCCGGCCCAATTGGCGAAATCCTTCGACCGGGTAAGCGGCCGGTCAATGCCGGGCGAGCTGACTTCCAGGCGATAGGCGCCCTCCACCAGCACTTCGCCTGCATCCTCCAGCTCGTCCATCCTGTCCGAAACGCGGCGGGAAAGTTCGGCGCATTGTTCGATCACCAGCTGCCCGGTGGCCGGGTCTTCCGCCATGATCTGCAGCGCGGGTTCCCCCTCGCCAGCTTCGGCGCCGATCATTTTCACGCGCACGAGATCAAACCCCAGGGCATTCGCCTCGGGCTCGATCACTTCAATAAGGCGCGCAATATCGGCCATGAGTACTCCGGAATTACGGACAATGCGAAACGCGTTTCGGGCCGGCCCCGAGTGGCGCCAGCATCCAAACCTTGAATCACAATGTCGGGATGCAGTTCAGATAGGCCCCTGCACAGCACAATGCAAGGGAACATTATGTAGCTCTGCGCCGTGACATCGCCATGACACGAGGGCGGAACAGCGGCGGGGATGCGCGCTCCCGCTTGACGCTGGCGTCCGGGACTGCTTGCAAAAGACACAAGGCCCGCGTGCTATTGGAGCGAATGATGCAGATTCCCGAGGATATTTTCACCGAACAGGAAGATGTCGATCCCGATACGCTGGCCAATCTGGGCCCGCTGCGCCGTTTCGCCGGCATCTGGGAAGGCAAGCGCGGCACCGACATCGCCCCCAAGGCCGAAGGGCCGGACGAAAGCGAATATTCTGAACGCATCGTGATGCAACCGATCGATCCGCAATCCAACGGGCCGCAACTGCTCTATGGCCTGCGCTATCACGTCCACATCAACACGCCGGACGAGGACATCACCTTCCATGACCAGATCGGCTATTGGCTGTGGGAACCGGCTACCGGCCTGATCATGCAGACCCTGGCGATCCCGCGCGGACAGGTGGCGCTGGCCGCTGGCCATGCCGCGCCGGGCGACAATCGGCTGGTGCTGGAGGCAAAACGCGGCACCACCGAATATGGCATCGCCTCCACCACTTTCCTCGAACAGGCCTTCCGCACCGATTCCTACCGGATCGAAGTGGAATTCCACGAGGATGGCAGCTGGAGCTATGTACAGGACACCGTGATGATGGTGCGTGGGCAGACCGAACCCTTCCACCACCGCGACAATAATCGCCTCATCAAGGTGGGCGAAGTGGACATCAACCCCTGGCTGAAGATCGTGCGCGGGCAGGCGGCGGAGTAAGCCCTCGCCCTTCCCTCCGCTCGTCCTGAGCCCGTCGAAGGACGCGGGAAGCCATCAGCCCCATATCCCTTTCTTAGGCCAGCATCGACGCCTGTCCTTCGGCAGGCTCAGGACGAGCGGGTTTGGTGATCGGGATTGGGGTTGTGCCCGCTCATCTTCGTCATTCCCCCAGCAAAGATTGACTTGCTGCCCCGCCGGTGACAGCCTGCGCGCATGAACCGGCACTTCTTCCGACATCTGGGTGGTCAACTTCTCGCGGGCATGTAGCCCCGGGTCCGGTGCGCACACGCCCCGCGCCCGGGGCGAACTCCAAAGACCGAATACGGCGCGACAGCCGCCTTTCTCTCTATCCGGAGGTGCCAGCACCATGACCGATACGCTTATGACCAAGACCAAGGCCAGCCGCAGGCCACCCATCCATATGATCGACAATGAGGCCGAAAGCCTCGCCAATCTCGCCATCGGCAATAGCGAGCGTTTCCCCGAAGCGAGCGACCTGCTGCTGCGCGAGATCGACCGCGCGCGCATCCATGCCGCCGGGAAAATTCCCGCCGGGATCGTCACCATGAATTCCACGGTGGAATTTGCCGACGATGCACATGAAGACGGCCACACCGTCCAGCTCGTCTATCCCGGACAGGCCGATATTGCGGCGGGCAAGCTCTCCATCCTCACCCCGGTGGGCGCGGGGCTGATCGGGCTGGCGGAAGGACAGTCGATCATCTGGCCGGGTCGCAATGGCAGCGAACGCGTTCTCACCATCCGCAAGGTGGTGCAGCCGGCCTGATCCTATTGCACGAGCCCGTGCTTGCGGATGCAGTGGCGCAGCTGGTCGTAAGTGAGCCCCAGTGCCTTGGCCGTCTGCCGCTGGTTCCAGCGGTAGCGGCCAAGGGCATGTTCGAGAATCGCCCGCTCATGCGCATCAACCGCAGCGCGCAGGTCACTCACCTGATCATGATCGGGGATGCCGATCACACGAGGGGGCGCGTCGTCCGCTCTCTCGGCGCCTTTATGCGCTGGCTCGCCCGCCGGTTTCCAGGGGCTGTCAAACGGGTCGAACTGGACGTGGCCGATCGGCTCTTCCCAATCGTCCCAGCGATAGACCGCCCTTTCCACTACGTTTCTCAGCTCGCGGACATTGCCGGGCCAGGCATAGTCCTCCAACTGGCGCTGGACATGGGGCGCATAGCCCGGCCAAGCCTCCCACCCCAGCTCGGCGGCCATGCGGCGGCCAAAATAGTCCGCTAAAACAGAAATATCGCCTTCCCGCACACGCAGGGGCGGCAGGGTGATCACCTCGAAACTCAGCCGGTCGAGCAGGTCCGGCCGAAACCGCCCTTCCCGCGCCATGCGCGGCAGATCCTCATTGGTGGCGGCCACGATCCGCACATCCACCCGGATCGGCCGGGAAGAGCCGATGCGGGTAACTTCGCCATATTCCACGGCGCGAAGCAGCCGCTCCTGCGCGCCCATGGAAAGCGTTGCCAGTTCATCCAGGAACAGCGTTCCCCGGTCCGCTTCCTCGAAGCGCCCTTCGCGCGCGCGCGTCGCGCCAGTGAAAGCGCCCGCCTCATGCCCGAACAACTCCGCCTCGATCAGCGTTTCGGGCAAGGCGGCGCAATTCATGGTGACCAGCGGTTCTTCCCAGCGGTTGGAAAGGCGATGGAGGCGTTCCGCGATCAGCTCCTTGCCGGTGCCACGCTCCCCGATGACCAGAACGGGGCGACGCATCGGCGCAGCGCGACTGGCCCGCTCAACCGCGTCCAGAAAGGCGCCTGATTGCCCGATGAACTGATTGCCCCGATCCATCCACCAGCTTGTAGCGGATTTTCCCAAGACATGGCAATAATCACCAACACCTGCGCGCCGCCCTGCGCAAAAACTAACGAATTTCCGCCCTCCCCTCCAATTGGCACGCCCTTTGCTATTGTCCTGGCATGTGTCCTGGCATGAATTCTGGAGGGAACCGCACCATGTATGACAGCCGCTTTTTCCATACCAAGCTGGGTAAGGCAGCCGTCGTCAGCATCGCCGCGATGCTGGCTTTCAACATGCTGGCGCTGAGCCAGCAGCTCCAGGCCGCGCCCACTCCGCTGGCCCTGGCGACACACACAGTGGAGCTTGCGTGAACACGGCAGACAAAAATCCGCTCAGCCCGATCGGGCAGGAGCATCGGGCACCCCGGATGGACGGAACACAATCACCCCTTTCCGGCGTCCGCCCCACGGTTCAGACCGGAAGCGAGACGCGCCGCGCCCGCCTCGATTCAGAGGTTGACCGGGCGCGACGCAACCCCGAACCGAACCGCAATGCAACCTTTGGAGGAGTTCCCTGGATGGGCATTTTCTCGCGTACCCGCGACATCATCGCCGCCAATTTCAACGATCTGCTCGATCATGCCGAAGATCCGGCCAAGATGATCCGCATGATCATCCTCGAAATGGAGGAAACCCTGGTGGAAGTGCGCGCCAGCGCAGCCCGCACGATCGCGGATCAGAAGGAAATGCATCGCCACACGGTGAAGCTGGAACGGCTTCAGGCGGATTGGGGTGAAAAGGCCCAGCTGGCCCTGTCCAAAGACAGGGAAGATCTGGCCCGCGCCGCGCTGGTGGAAAAGCGCAAGGCCGGTGACATGGCCGAACAACTGCAGGCCGAGATTGCGGTGCTGGACGATTCCCTGCGCGCTTATGAAGCGGACATTCAGAAGCTGCAGAATCGCCTGCGCGAAGCCCGCAGCCGCCAGACCCAGATCGCGGCGCGACTGGAAAGCGCAGAGAACCGCGTGAAACTGCGCACCCTGCTCGCCACCGAACGGGTGGACGAGGCCATGGCCCGCTTCGACCAGCTGGAACGCCGGGTGGACTACGCCGAAGGCCGGGCCGACGCGCTGCGCATCGCCGAGGGCGGCCAGCCGAGCCTTGCCGACGAGATCAACGCCCTCGCCGGTTCGGACAAGATCGATGAGGAACTGGAAGAGATGAAGCGCGCGCTCGGCATGGGCGGCGAGAGCAAGGGGGAATAAGACATGGAGGGGTTCGTTGCGATCGTGGCGATCTTCATCGCCCTGCCGTGGATCATTTTTCACTACATCACCAAGTGGAAGACCGCAGCCACGATAACCACGGATGACGAGGCGCTGCTGGAGGAACTCTATCAGCTCGCCCGCAGGCTGGACGAGCGGATGGACACGGTGGAGCGCCTTGTGGCTGCGGATAATCCCGATTTCCGCCCTGCCCGCATCCTGCCCGACCTTGATGCCGACAATCAGAAGCTGCGCGACCTGGAACGCATGCTTGCCGAAAAGGAACTGAAGAAATGAATAGCCCCCGCACCACGCTTTACCGCGATACGCAGAACGGGAAGGTCTTCGGGGTCTGCGCAGGAATTGCGGATTACACCGGGATCGACGTCCTGTGGGTTCGCATCGGCCTGATCGTATCGTTCTTCACGCCGATGTCCGGCTTTACCGTGCCCGGCTACATTATCGCCGGCTTCCTGCTGAAGAAGAAGCCGCAGAACCTGTATGTCGACAAGGACGAGCAGCAATATTGGCAGGGCGTGCGCCAGTCGCCCAAGCGCACCGCGCGCGAAATCCGCGCCCGCTTCCGCGACATCGACCGGCGCCTGGCCGAGGTAGAGAGCTATTACGTCTCCAGCAATCCGCGCCTTTCGGCTGAGATCGAGCGGCTGCGCTGAGGCGCGACACACTTAAGGGGAAATGGGATGGACGCGGGAAACCTTGCACTGCTGATACCGATCCTGGGCATGTCGATCCCGATCATCGCCATCTGGACCCGTCATCGGCAAAAAATCGCTGAAATGGAAATTCACGCCACGGCCGAACTGAGCGCCGAAAAGGCCGCGCAATATGCCAGCCATGTGAAGGAGCTGGAACAGCGCGTGCGGGTGCTCGAACGCATCGTGACCGACAAGGGATATGACGTGGCCAGCCAGATCGAAGCCCTGCGCGACACGCGCGCGGTGGAGATGGCGAACGGCGACCGCGAGAAGCAGGGAATTTGAGTATGGGCGACGGATTTCAGAGCTTCCTGCCCTATATGGGCTGGATCGTGGGTGGCGCCTTCGTGGTCAGCATCGCCGGCATCATGGGCTGGATTCACACCACCAAGCTGCGCATCCAGCATGGTTATCCGCTTGAGGGAATGTGGGGCCAGTCGCTCAAGCCGGACCTCAATTCCGAAGGAATGCAGCGCGTGCGCCTGCTGACCCAGGAAAATGCCGCGCTGCGGGCTGAACTGGCATCGGTGAAGGATCGCCTGGCCGTGGTGGAACGGATCGTGACGGACAGGGGTTTCGATGTGGCCAGCCAGATCGAAAGCCTGCGAGAGCCCGAAAGTGCCGCGGCCCGATAAGGGATGCGCGAATGCCGTGAACTGACGGCACGAGGAGGAGAGTTCCTGCAATGCAATATGGCGCAGAATTCGTACTTGCGATCATCGCCATGGCCATGATCGCCCGGGTGATCAAATCCGCCATTCGTGCCCGGCATGGCTTGCCGGACCATGACGGGCCCTTCGGCCATCATGCCGGTCGCGGCCCTGGCCGACGCGATTCGCAGAACAGCGAAGTCGAAACGCTCAAGGCCGAGAATGCCCGGTTGCTCGACCGTCTTGAAGCCTCGGAAGATCGCCTCGCCGTACTCGAACGCATCGTGACCGATCGCAGCTATAATCTCGCGAACGAAATCGAGGCCCTGCGCGATCAGGATGCCAAGGTCGTGCGGGACCAGCGCGAGAAGCAAGGAGACGCCCGATGATGAGCCAGATCCTGAGTGACGATTTGCTGATCGCCTGCATCGCTTTGCTTGGCCTCCTGATCCTGTCGAGCGCAGCCTTGCGCGGCTGGCAGAGCTGGCTGGCGCTGAAAGGCAAGGAACTGGAAGCCCACCGCCCCCGTCCCGAAATCGAGGGCCGGGCCAGCGAAGGGGCGGCCCGGATCGAACTGGCGGATCTCAAGGAACGCATCCGCAAGCTGGAAGCCATCGCTTCAGGGGTGGACCTGTAGGCCAGTATTGCTAGAGGCGCGGCTATGCGCAGCCTCGACGACATCCGCGAAGAATACGAGTTCCTTGAAGGGGACGAACGCTATCGCCTGCTGATCGAACTCGGTCGCGAGCTTGAGGATATGCCCGATGCCCTCAAGACCGATGCCACGCTGGTACGCGGCTGCTCGGCCAAGGTTTGGGTCTATCCCACGCAGGCAAGCGACAGGTTGCACTTTCTGGCGGACAGCAACGCGGCCATCACCAAGGGCATCGTTGCCCTGGTATTGAGCGCGGTGCAGGACAAGCCCGCAGCGGAAATCGCCACGATGGACATCACCGCCGCACTGGAACCGTTCGACCTCAGGAAGCAGCTCAGTTCCAACCGCACTCAGGGCGTACCCAACATGATCGCGCTGGTGAAAGAGCACGCAGCAAGACTTGCCGATCTGTGATACAGCTCGGTCCATATACCCGATCCCACATAGGAATATTTCAATGAAGGGTTTCAAGAACCCCAGTTTTCAGGACCGTGCATCTGCCTCGGCCCTCGCAAAAGCCCGCGCCCTCGAAAAGATGAAGGCCGCCCCGAAGCCTACTGCGGAAGAAATCGCAGAACTCAACGCCCGCAGGCTGGAACAGGAAGCCCGGCAGGAAGCCAAGCGCGCTGCTGCTCGGGCCGCAAAGGAAGAACAGGCGCAGAAGGAAGAAGCGGAACGGCTTGCCAAACTGGCCGCCATTCCGACTGAAGCGGAACGCAAGGCTGCACGCGATGCGCGTTACGCGGCCCGCAAGAAACGCAAATCCTGATCAGGCGCCTTCCGCCTCGCGGACCACGGCAATCCCCGCTTCCCGCTGGCGCTTCAGCTCTGCCTTGAGTGCCGCCGGGTCGCGGGCGATCACAAAGCCGAAACTGACCCCGCCTTCCTTGCCGATGGTCGCATGGTGCAGATTATGCGCCTGCACCAGCCGCTTGAGATAACCGCTGCGTGGTACGTAGCGGAAATAGCGCTGGTGGACGAGGCCATCATGCACCAGCGTATAGATGATGCCGTAAACCAGAATACCCAGCCCGATCCAGGTGCCGGGCCACCAGGCATTCGCGCCCATCACCCAGGGGCTGCCTACGGCGAACATGGAAATGCTCAGCGCCGCGCCGACAATGGCATAGAGATCGTTCTTCTCCAGCAGATTGTCATGCGGTTCGTGATGGTCCCGGTGCCAGCCCCAGCCCCAGCCATGCATGATATATTTATGGCTGCCCCATGCGACGCCTTCCATGGCGGCGGCAGTGGCGATCACGATCAGAAATGGGAAAAGCGCGTTCATCGCGCCAGCTTATAGTTCAATCCCTCGGCGGGAAAAAGAACCGACGGATCTCTTCCCCGATCCGGGCCGGACGCAGCGTTTCCGCATCGACGCAGCACCAGCAGGATTGCACTTCTGCCAGCACTTCCTCCCCGCGCTCGATCACTGTGCGGTAAAAGGCGCGCGCGCCGTGAACCTGTTCCAGCACGGTCCGGGCAATTACTTCGTCT
This sequence comes from Fulverythrobacter ferritrahens, assembly GCF_020539485.1. GTDB lineage: Bacteria > Pseudomonadota > Alphaproteobacteria > Sphingomonadales > Sphingomonadaceae > Andeanibacterium > Andeanibacterium ferritrahens. The sequence continues at coordinate 370,629 of NZ_JACDXU010000003.1, read as the reverse complement.
TCGAGGAAGGCAGGTTTGCGATAGGTAATCTCGTGCTTCAGCGCGACCCACAGGCGCGAGGCAGCGGTTTCAGCCGGGGCAAGCTTCTTCCAGTGAGAGAGCACGGCATCCTGCACCCAGCTGAGATAGCGGGCATTGTTCACATGCCCCATGAAATCGATATCGCTGGGCAGGATCGTGATCGGAAACTTGTAGGGAGCTGCTGACATAGCTGTAAGTTACGCAGCCATTTGCGGCGTTTCAATGACTCTCGGCCTTCAGCGCGAAGAAAGACACTTTGTTACAATTCGCCGCAATGCTGCGACCGTCCGTATCTCCACCGTTCATCTAATCAGCCCTATTTCTGAACGCACGGAATGACCCGTCAGGTTTTGAAGTAGCGAAGGATGAATGCCATGAACCGTTTCACCAAGCTGATCGCCCCTGCAATCGCAGCTTCGCTGGTGCTGGGCGCGGCTGTTCCCGCCTCTGCCGCGCCGTGGCATGGCCGCGACAACTACCGTCAGGAAATTGCCCAGCTCGATCGCCAGATCGACCGCGCACAGGAACGTCGCCTGATCTCGCACCGCGAGGCCGAGCGTCTGGAGCGCAAGGTCGACCAGGTGCAGAAGCTCCACGCGGCCTATGCCCGCAACGGCTTCACCAAGTCCGAACTGCGCATCCTCGATCAGCGGATCGACAGTGTGAAGCGCCAGATCGCGGCGGAGATCGCAGATCGGGACCGCGCGCCCCACGGCCGCCCGGGTGACCATCGCCGGTAACGGCGCCGGCAACCACCCACACCTATCAAGGCCGGGCTTGAGCCCGGCCAATTTTTCCTCCCTTGTCTTGCGGGGCTGGCGGGCTTACGTCGCGCCCCATGGCTAGCCGACCCCGCACCCTTTACGAAAAGATCTGGGACGCTCACGAAGTGGAGCGCCGTGAAGACGGCACCAGCATCCTGTTCATTGACCGCCACCTCGTTCACGAGGTGACCAGCCCGCAGGCATTCGAGGCGCTTCGCCTCAGCGGCCGCAAGGTCCGCCGTCCTGAACTGACGCTGGCGGTTCCCGACCACAATCTGCCCACCACCGCGCGTATCGACGCTGCCGGCAAGCGCATTCCCATCGCCGATGTGGAAAGCGCGCAGCAGCTCGCCGCGCTGGAGAGGAACGCACCCGAATTCGGCGTGCGCTATATCGGGCCGACCGACATCAATCAGGGCATCGTGCATGTGGTGGGGCCGGAAACCGGCTTTTCCCTGCCCGGCGCCACTATCGTCTGCGGCGATAGCCACACGTCCTGCCATGGCGGTGTGGGTGCGCTGGCCTTCGGCATCGGCACCAGCGAGGTTGAGCACGTTCTCGCCACGCAGACGTTGCTGCTCAAGCAATCCAAGACGATGGAAATCCGCGTCGAGGGCGAATTGCTGCCCGGCGTCACCGCCAAGGATCTGATCCTGCACATCATCGGCGTGATCGGCACGGCCGGCGGCACCGGCCACGTGATCGAATATCGCGGCAAGGTGTTCGAGGACATGTCGATCGAAAGCCGCCTGACGGTGTGCAACATGTCGATCGAAGGCGGCGCGCGCGCCGGCCTCGTCGCTCCGGACGAAAAGACCTTCGCCTATCTGAAGGGCCGTGAATACGCTCCCAGGGGCGAAGATTGGGAGCGGGCCGTTGCGTGGTGGTCCAGCCTGCGCACCGATGAAGGGGCCACTTTCGACAAGAGCGTGGTGATCAACGCAGCCGATGTGCAGCCTACGGTCACCTGGGGCACCAGCCCGGAAGACACCGTCGCCATTGGCGGGGTGGTTCCGGCGCCGGAAAGCTTCGCCGATCCTTCCAAGCAGAAGGCCGCGCAGGCCAGCCTGGACTATATGGGCCTCACGCCCGGCCAGAAGATGACGGACATCGAAGTCCAGAACATCTTCATCGGTTCGTGCACCAACAGCCGGATCGAGGACCTGCGCGCCGCCGCCAAGGTGCTGAAGGGCCGCAAGAAGGCCGACAACGTCAAATGGGCGATCGTCGTGCCCGGCTCGGGCCTGGTGAAGCATCAGGCCGAGGAAGAAGGTCTGGACAAGATTTTCATCGAGGCCGGCCTGGAATGGCGCGAACCCGGCTGTTCGGCCTGTCTGGGCATGAATCCCGACAAGGTGCCTGCGGGGGAGCGGTGCGCCAGCACCAGCAACCGCAATTTCGTCGGCCGGCAGGGCCCGGGTGCGCGTACGCATCTCGTCAGCCCGGCCATGGCCGCCGCTGCCGCTGTCACCGGCCGCCTTACCGACGTAAGAGAGCTGGTGGATTGACCGCTGCCGCGGCCTACCCCATCTTCGTGCCATGAGCGAAAAGACACCGAAAAGCGAAACGCCCAAGGCGAAGTCCGGCAAGTCGGGCGCGAATATGGGCATGGGCACTAAGGCTGCCATCGCCGGCGCGGCAATCGGCATAGGCTCTGCCGCCGTGGCGGCCGCCCTGCTGTTCGCCAACCGCCGCAAGCAGAAGAACGAACCTGAACAATTGCCGCCCATTCCCTCGGGCGAACCTCCGGAGACCGATTGATGGAACCCGTGCGCCAGGTTGAAGGCCGCGCCTATCCTTTCGGGATGAAGAATGTCGATACGGACATCATCATTCCCGCCCACTGGCTCAAGACGATCAGCCGCGACGGCCTTGGTCGCGGCGCCTTCGAAGCGCTGCGCAAGGATCCCGCCAATGTCTTCGACCGTGACGATGTGAAGGGTGCCCCGATCATCGTGGCGGGCGATAATTTCGGTTGCGGTTCGAGCCGCGAACATGCCGCCTGGGCCCTGCTCGACATGGGCGTGAAGGCTGTAATCGCGCCGAGCTTTTCGGATATCTTTTCCGGCAATGCCTTCAAGAACGGCATCCTCACCGTCGTGCTTCCCCAGGAAGCGATCGACCGGCTGATGGAAGTGGCGGAGACCGATCCCATCACGATCGATCTCGAAAGCCAGACCGTAACTACGCCTTTTCAGGATCGTTTCACCTTCGAGATCGATTCCTTCCGCAAGCACTGCCTGCTGGAAGGGCTCGACGAAGTGGGTCTCACGCTCGCTCGGGGCGATGCGATTTCCGCCTATGAAGCGCGCCAGGCAAAGGACATGCCCTGGTTCGCAAAGGGCACAGCCCTTGCGGCGTGAACGCGCGCCGATTTATCTGATTTCAGCTTTCTTTCGAGGGATTGTCTAGATGACCGACTTTCAGGACCGTGAGCGCGCTGAAGAGCGCAAATATGCCATGGACGAAGAAACCACCTTCCGCATTGCCGCGCGCAGCAACAAGCTGCTCGGCCTGTGGGCAGCCAGCAAGATGGGGCTGACCCCGGAAGAGACCGAAGCCTACGCCAAGTCCGTGATCCAGGCCGATTTCGAGGAAGCCGGCAATGAAGACGTGATCCGCAAGGTGCTGGGCGATCTGGTCGGCGCGGGGATCGACATTGACGAAGCCGCCGTGCGCACCGCGCTTGAGGAAAAGACGGTCGAGGCCCGCCGCCAGTTGATGGGCGAAGTCTGATCCGATGGCGATGGCGGCTGACGATATTGCGGCGCTGATCAAGGCGGCCCTGCCCGACGCGACGGTGGAGATCACCGATCTGGCGGGGGATGGCGATCATTATTCCGCCCGTGTCGTTTCGGCCACCTTCGCGGGCAAGAGCCGCGTCCAGCAGCACAAGCTGGTATACGAGGCCTTGGGTGGCCGCATGGGCGGCGCGCTCCACGCCTTGCAACTGACCACTGCCGTTCCCAACTGACGGTCAGACAAAACACAATTTTTTCGGGATTTGACCAATGTCCGACGCCAACGCACGTATTTCCGACATCGTTAATTCAAACGACGTCGTCCTGTTCATGAAGGGCACGCCGCTCTTCCCGCAATGCGGTTTTTCCAGCCGCGCGGTGGCTATCCTCGACCATCTGGGCGTCGCTTATGACAGCGTGGACGTATTGCAGGACATGGAAATCCGCCAGGGGATCAAGAGCTTCTCGGACTGGCCGACCATTCCCCAGCTCTATGTGAAGGGCGAATTCGTCGGCGGCAGCGACATCATGATGGAAATGTTCGAGGCTGGCGAATTGCAGCAGTTGATGCAGGATGCACAGGTCGCCAAGGCGGAATAAAGCGGCGGCCCCGGCCGCAATCGTCCGGGGCTTCCTTCACCTCATGCACAATTGATACAAAGCACTGCGGTCGGCAGCGCTTTCAGGCGCATTTCGCTGATATCGGCGCCACATTTGGCGCAAATCCCGTAGGTGCCCGCGTCGATCCGGCGCAAGGCATTGCGGATATCCATAATCTCAGTCCGCAAGACATCGTCCACGCCGGCCAGCGCTTCGTCATCGGCCAAGTCGATGGCCTGCTCCTCCGAATCCGCTTCGAGAGGATGGCGCAAATCCGCTTCGATTCCCTCAGCGCGCTGCTCCAGCTCCGCCAGACGCGCCGTAAGCAACGCTTTCACATCACCAAATTCATTCATTTGCCTCATCCCTTTCTGCCGGGCCTTGTTATAGGCGGGTTCTGCGTTGATTTTCACGGCACGACATTGCGCGCAATCAAACTGCGATTGAATAAGGCGTCAAGATTTCGACGTCCTTTCAGGCCAGCCTGGCGAAATGTGTCGGCCTACCTTACAACCCTTGTTCGGTTATCCAGTTGGAAACCATTATAAATGGCCCAGATTAGGGATTGTCAGAAACTGGCACGGGGATTGCTATATAAGTAGCGTACCATCTCCTGGTACCTACAGTCTTCGAGAAGAGGTGGGGCCGTTTCCTGTCCCCACAACTGGTTAGATGGCCCCGCCTCTCTCTTGAACATTCCCCCACCCACTGCCGATCCGTTCCCACTGCAGCTAAGCACATGGGGTCATGCAGAAGGCATCGGTGGCGGCGCCCGGGCCCGTTCCGGGCATCGCCAGCCGATCAGCGAGTAGGGAACTCAGCCTGCCTTCAAGCGGCGGCGGCGCCAGAAAAACAGCGCAGCCAGCCCTGCTCCGAACAGGCCGACCATGCCCGGTTCCGGCACAGCCGTTCCACCCGAGGAAGATCCACCCGAAGAGGAACCACCCGAGGTGCTGGATGAAGGCGGTTCATAATGATAGCCGCCATTATACGTCCCGACATGCATCTCGCCATCCTGGACGAGGTTGCCGAAAACCGCCGATCCCTGAATGTAATTATAGGTATGCGCGTCGGCCTTGGGGGCAAGCACCGACCCGCCGAAGGCCGTGGTCAGTGTCAGCTTCTCGGCATCCGGGAAGTTCCAGATCACGCTTTCGCCCAGATTGCTGGTGCCACCCAGGAAATTGTCATTCAGCGTGATGCTGGTGCCAGAGACATTCACGATCGCCGTATCGGCCCCGTTGAGATTGAACTGGATTTCCCCGATCGCATCCAGATCCGCAGCCGAAATGTTGAACACTGCAACACCATTGGCGTCAGGCTGGGCAGTGAAGACGCCCTTGTTTCCCTGGATCGAGAAATCGCTGTTCTTGGAAAGCGTGCTCAGATCATAGGACAGGTTGTTCATGCTGGTGGTGATCAGGCTCTTGTCCTGCTGCAGCCCCTGCGCAAACGCCGGATCGGAGGAGGAGAGCCCCGAAGTCACCGTATTCTGGTTGACGTTCGTATTGCTGATCGTGCCGCCCACCTGAACGGTCTGGGTCGCGCCGTTCAGGTTGAAGCCGCTATTGACGTTACCGCCGACAATCGCGCCCGATCCGTTGTTGAGGTTCTTCGTGCCGCCGTTCACATCGCCGACAACCGTCAGCCCCGGCGTGCCGTTGGACGAAGGGGGAATGGTCGAAATATTGTAGTTCGAGGAATTGCCCGACAGATCCCCGCCCACGAAAGTCCGCCCCTCGACTTCCGAGGAGGAAACGAGATCGCCCAGCACCACAAGGTTCCATTCCCGCAGAATATCCGTGCCGGTAGGCGTGGACGCGAAGGCGGGAACTGCGATGGCACATGTCGCCAAGGCAACGGCGAGGGTCAGTCTGGACTTGTTTGTCACGGGGGATTCTCGAAACATTTCAAAGGGGGATCTGGCCCATATCGCGATATGCCGCGTTTTATGTGATCGATTAAACACCGTTCCAAATCGGCACAGATGGCGCTGGAAAAAGTTAACGCCCGTGACGGGATCCGATTGAAGGCGAAGCAACGCTCACCCCTCCGCTGAAAATCTCAATGAAAATCGCGGGATTTGGGGATGATCCTCACATTGCGCGGGTGGCGCGCTTGAGACTGCTCCGAGGGAGACGGAATGCCCGCTGAGGCAGTATCCTGTTCCCCAAGGCGATTGAGCAATTCGGTGCGATCCACGATGCGATCGGCCATCAAGTGAAGAACGCCTTCCTCGCTCTTCTGCACCTGGCCATGCACCTCCATCAGGCGCGAGGCCATGAGCAGGCGGCGATAGCGTTCGAACATCCGCGCCCATAGCAGGATGTTCACGACCCCGGTCTCATCTTCCAGCGTGGCGAAAATGGCATTTCCCTTGCCGGGCCGCTGGCGCACCAGCACTACCCCCGCCACTTTCGCTCTGCGGCCATCGGGCACCGCAAGCAATTCCTCACTCGACAGGATCCCCTCCCCACGCAGCGTTTCGCGCAGGAAGTGCATCGGATGCTGTTTAAGCGAGAGCCGCGTGGTCTGATAATCCGCCGCCACCTCTTCCGACAGGGGCATCGCGGATAGAGATGAATCCGGCTCCGGGGCAAGTTCACGAGCGCGGGCGGCAGCGAAAAGAGGCAATTCGCCACCCCCCGGCATCCGCCGCACTTCCCATGCCGCCGGCCGGCGTTCGAGGCCAATAGAGCGGCAGGCATCGGCATCCGCCAGCAGCCGCAGCGCCCGTGCCGGGAGCCGGGAATGGCGCTCCCCAGCCCCTTTATCGCCTTCCTCTCCCTGCGATACACGCACCCGGCGGGCCAGTTCCTCAATGCTGGCAAAGGGACCATTCGCGCGACGTTCGGCTACGATAGCATCTCCCCAATCCTCCCGGAATCCGTCGATCTGGCGGAAACCCAGGCGCAGTGCGTGGCCCTTGTCGAGCCGACTGGCCGCTACATCCCAATCCCAGCGTTCATGCACCGCACCGTCGGTGGCGCCGGTTTCCAGACTATTGTTCCACTCGCTGTGATTGAGGTCCACCGCGCGCACATCCACGCCGTGCTCGCGCGCATCCCGCACGATCTGCGCGGGGGCATAGAAACCCATTGGCTGGGAATTGAGCAGCGCGGCAGCGAACACTGCCGGGTGCCTGCATTTGAGCCAGGCGGAAACATAGACCAGCAAGGCGAAGGAAATGGCGTGGCTTTCCGGGAAGCCATAACTGCCAAAGCCCCGGATCTGATTATAGCAACGCTGCGCGAAATCCCGCTGATAGCCGCGCGCGACCATTCCCCCGATCATCTTGGGCTCGAAATTATCGATCGTGCCGACGTTGCGGAAAGTCGCCATCGCGCGGCGAAGCTGGTTCGCCTCGTCAGGCGTGAAACCGGCAGCGGTAATGGCCAGCTTCATCGCCTGCTCCTGAAACAGGGGCACGCCAAAGGTATCGCCCAGAACATCATGTAATTCGTTAGGGTCATGCGGCGGAGCGGGAGAGGGAAACTCTACGGCCTCCTTGTTGGAGCGTCGCTTGAGATAGGGATGGACCATGTCCCCCTCGATCGGACCCGGTCGGACGATCGCTACCTGCACGGCAAGATCGTAGAATTTCCGCGGCTTCAGGCGTGGCAGCATATTGATCTGGGCGCGGCTCTCCACTTGGAAGACGCCGATGCTGTCGCCCTTGCAAAGCATGTCGTAAACCGGTTCTTCTTCCTGCGGCACGGTCGCGAGGGTGAGGTCACCCAGCCCGTGCTCGCGCATCATCTTGAACGCCTTGCGGATGCAGCTCAACATGCCGAGCGCCAGCACATCCACCTTCATCAGGCCCAAAGTATCGATATCGTCCTTGTCCCATTCAATGAAGGTGCGGTCCTCCATCGCGGCATTATGGATCGGCACCAGTTCATCCAGGCGGCCCTGTGTCAGCACAAAACCGCCGACATGCTGAGAAAGATGACGCGGAGCATTGAGCAATTGCTCGACGATCCAGTGCAGACGCGCGAGTTCAGGCGCGTTGGGATCGAACCCGGCATTGGCGATGCGCTGCGCCTCCATACTGCCGGCGTAGCTACCCCAGACGGTGCTGGTCAGACGCGCGGTTATGTCTTCGGAAAGGCCGAGCACCTTGCCCACCTCCCGCACCGCGCTTTTCGGGCGATAATGGATGACCGTGGCTGCGATGCCCGCACGGCTGCGGCCATAGTGTTCGTAAATGTGCTGGATCACCTCCTCGCGACGCTCATGCTCGAAATCTACGTCGATGTCGGGCGGCTCGTTACGCTCGGCCGAAACGAAGCGGGAGAACAGCAGATTGAACTTGCCCGGATCGACCGAGGTAATGCCCAGGAAATAGCAGACCGCCGAATTGGCGGCCGAGCCCCGCCCCTGACACAGGATCGGCGGATCGAGCGAGCGGGCGAACTTCACCAGTTCATAGACGGTGAGGAAATAATAGGCGTAGCGCCGCTTGCGGATCAGCCGGAATTCGGTGCGAAGCGTATTGCGGATCTTGCGCGGAATACCCTCCGGATATTTTTTCTCCGCCGCCTGCATGGTAATGTGCTTGAGCCAGGGCATAGGCTTCCATCCCTTCGGCACGGGCTCATGCGGATATTCGTAGCGTAGTTCGTCCAGCGTGAAACCGATGCGGGAAAGTATCTCGGCAGATGCCGCCACGGCCTGCGGTGCGCCCTTGAACAACCGCGCCATTTCAGCCGGTGATTTCAGGTGGCGTTCGGCATTGGCGAGCAGGCGCGTGCCGGCTTGCGCGAGCGTGACGCCTTCACGGATGCAGGTGATGACATCATGGAGCGGGCGTTGCTCGGGCGTCGCATAAAGCACATCGCAAGTGGCAAGCAAGGGAATGCCCGTGCGTGCCGACAGCCCCTGAAGGCGGGCAAGGCGGCGCTGATCGTCGCCCTGCCGCGCCATAGTGACCGCGATCCACAGCGGAGTGCGTGCGGCGAGGCGGCGCAACAGCAATTCATGGGTTTCATCGGCGATGGCTATCAGCAGCAAGTGGTCTGCATGTTCAATGAGATCGGCAAAGTAGAGCGTACAATCGCCCTTGCCCGCACGGCGATTGCCCAGCGTGAGCAATCGGGTCAGCCTCCCCCACCCCGCTCGGTTCATCGGATAAGCAACGATGTCCGGCGTGTCGTCCGTGAAGACAAGCCGCGCGCCCACGACGAGCCGGAAATCGAACGCGGCAAGCGCCTCCGGCCCAAGCTCGGCGCGAAAATCCCGTAACGCGGCATAGGCCCGCACTACGCCGGCCACTGTGTTGCGGTCAGCAATGCCGATACCCTTGTGCCCAAGCGCGATGGCCTTTGTGACCATATCGGCTGGATGCGAAGCGCCGCGCAAAAAGGAATAATTGGTCGCCGCGATCAGTTCGGCAAATGGCGGTTCGGGTTGAGCATTCATGCGAACAGCCCATGGATGTACCAGGCCGGAGTGCCCGCCTCACGCTCGTAAAGGCCATGGCGGAACAGCCAGAACCGACGGCCTCGTGCGTCTTCCACCCGGAAATAATCGCGCGTGAGCAGCGGATGCGAGGGGCGCGAGGGAAGAATGCGATCTTCCTCCTCATCGCGGCGTTTGCTCAACACGCTGGGCTCAGGGTCAGGCAGACGTTCGAGCGGCGCCCGCCACCATTCCCCCGCGATACGTTCCGGACCTTCAAAGCGCTTCACTTCATGCAGCGTGCGCCGCCAGCGAAACCGCCGGGGAGGCCCGTCAGGCACTTCCGCCAGAACTTCGACCCGCTGGGGCGGATCGAACAGATGGAGCGGCCTCAAGGGTGGCTCCCCCTGGGGCGGGATCGGCCATGGGAGAGGGTCGCCGCCTTCAGCTGCGGGCAAGGTCAAAGCCTGTTGTTCAGGAATATGCGTGTCCCGCCGGGCGAAGCGGCGGACGCGGTCGCGCCCCAAACGGGCGCTCAGCCGATCCACCAGCGCGGCTATTGCCTCCTCGCTCATCCGTCCGCCTTCAAGCGTGAACTGCGACAGGCCCAGCGGTTCGGTGGTCGGCACTGCCAATCGCACAAGATCGAAGCCGAAGCCGGGATCGAGCGGATCGGCGAGCATATCGATCCGCTCGCGAAACAGGCGCCGGGCAACCTCCGGATCGCGCGTGGGCAGCCCGGTTTCGACCATTATCTCGCGCACTGCGCCATCGCTGCGATAAAGACGCCCGACGAACCGCCGCCCGCCCTCGCGCCGTTCTTCCAGAACGCCTGCGGCTTCGCGGACGAGTTCGTCCAGCACGGTCAGAGCATCTTCAGTGCGCGCGATGGGCTCGGCAAAACATCGTTCGAAGATCAAGGCAGGAAGTGCCCGGCGCGGAGAAATGCGGCTGTCGGCATGACCGAGCAATCGGTCGAGCATCGCCACCAGTTCCGCTCCGAACCTCGCGGCGAGCGGGGCGGAAGGCCGAGCGGCGAGATCACCCAAGGTCTTCAACCCTGCGCGGCGCAGCGCAATTTCCGCCTCCTCGTCCAGTCGCAATGCGGCGATGGAAAGGCGGCGGATGGCCTGATGCTCATCGGCGGCGGGCACGGTCTGGAAACGGGCCAGCGCCTGCGCTGCTTCCGGCGTTCCGGCAAGAGCATGCCGCAAGGAACTGCCGGCAGCGATGAAGCCTTGCTCGACCTGCCGCACCAACGCCGCCTCACCGCCGGTCAGATGTGCGCAGCCCGTGATATCGAGCGTCACCCCGTCGGGCGGATCGAGTTCGACCAGAGGCGTCCAGCGGTCACAGCCATCGGCGATGCGCTCCAGCCAGAGCCGGTCGGCATGGGGATCATGCTCGATCGCGGCAAGCTCGGGGACGCGCGCCCGCCCATCGGCCAGCGTAAGGCCGGGAGCGAGGCCCAGCCGCAACGCCTGCGCATCAAGCGCCACAATGCGGATCGCGCCACCTTGCTTCTCGACAAAGGCGAGCGGCGCGTCAGCCCGCGCGGCGCCATTCGCCTTGTGCCAGCGATCCGCCGGCAGCAGGGGGAACCATAGCGCCAGATAGCGGCGCGGCGTCAAAGCAGGCCCGGTCACGATCCCATTCCAGATGCCAGCATCCGCCATCGGGACGGCCGCGCTGGCGCAGCAATTCGGCCGTGAAGGCTGGCTTGCCGGGCGCTCCGGCCTCCAGCGCCACGGAAGGGGCCGCGCTGACGCTCCAGCGGGTCTGTGCAGCACTGGGTCCGGGTTCCGCCTCTATCCGCAGCAGCAGCGGAGTGACGCCCGAAGTCTCCGCCGCCAGTGCCAGCCTTCGGCTTGCCGTCAGATCGAGCGCGCGCGGGCGGCGCCATAATTCGATCACGGCTGCTCCCACGGCGGCACAGCGCACCACGTCGACCGCCGCCCGCAACAGCGCCACCGGATCGGGCAGCACGACCAGAACCATCCGCGCCGGATCGACGCCGATCTCGTTCAATCCCGGCGCATGCAGAAAACCCTGTCGCCCCGCCGCCTCCTCGCGCAACCAGAACAAGGGCGCGTTCCCGGAACTGACCAGGCAAGCCAGCATGGCCACGAAGCCCGCCGCGCTGGCATTTTCGCCCGCTTCCGCCGCGAATACCTCGTGCAATCGCCCTCGCGCCAGCCCGCCGCCAAGCGCCGCATCGAGCCCGGCATATCCAAGAGGCACCGGAACGGAATCCTCCCTGTGCGTCCCGATCCCGGCGATTTTCCTTTGCAACGCGCATAGCGCACTCACCGATTCGACTGGATGAATGTTCTTCATATGTTCTAATCCAGCATCTGGCGAGAGAAAGTCAAGCAGCTCCCAAGCAGCTCCATGGTGGGGGCATGGTATGCCGAGGCTCTGCGACTGCCCGCGCCAGCCTGTTCTTCGGCTTCCAATTCGACATGGGCGATATTGGCAGGCGTGGTGAGCACCATGGCGGATCGCGCCGGGATAAGGATGAACTACTCCCGTGCGCCTGCCTGCCGGCGACAGGCCTTCTGGCAATTTTCCTTCCCGACCCACAAGGGCGGAAGGCTGAGAGCTCGGGAAAAGATGGCGCGCCCGGCAGGACTCGAACCTGCAACTCCAAGCTTAGAAGGCTCGTGCTCTATCCAGTTGAACTACGGGCGCGTGGAGGTGCCCATAGAACATGCGGCGCGCCGGTGGGAGTACCTTTTCAGTATCTATGCCCGGCGAACTTTTCGGGTTAGCACTTGCGCATGAACGGACAGACCAGACGCATCGACGGACAGGCAGGCGGGCGCCGGCATTTCCGCTATCTCGATTATGTGATGGCGGCCTTCGTCGCGATCCTGCTGCTGTCGAATATCATCGGCGCGTCGAAGCCCAGCTTCATCACATTGCCTGGTGGCACCGAATGGTCGTTCGGCGCCGGGGTTCTGTTTTTCCCGGTAAGTTACATCATCGGCGACGTGCTGACCGAAGTATATGGCTATGCCAACGCCCGCCGGGTGATCTGGACCGGTTTTGCCGCACTGATCTTCATGGCCTTCATGGCTGCCGTCGTCGTCGCCCTGCCTCCGGCAAGCGGCTGGCCGGGGCAGGAAGCCTATGAATTCGTATTCGGCAATAGCTGGCGAATCGTTGTCGCTTCGATGCTGGCTTTCTGGGCAGGCGAATTCGCCAACAGCTTCGTTCTTGCCAAGATGAAGCTGATCACCGGCGGCCGCTTCCTGTGGATGCGGACGATCGGTTCCACCATTGTCGGCCAGGGGCTGGACAGCCTTATCTTCTACCCGCTCGCATTCTACGGCCTTGCCGGCTGGCCGCCGGAGCAACTGATGCAGGTCGTGGTTTCGCAATGGCTGATCAAGACCTGCTGGGAAGCCGCGCTGACGCCCGTCACCTATGCGGTGGTCGGCTTCCTCAAGCGGCGCGAAGGGGTGGATGTGTATGACACGGATACGGACTTCTCGCCCTTCGCGAAGAACACGTAAGGCGCAGGGCCGCGGGGGGCGGCAAGCCCCCCGTCAGTCCGCGATGAGGCCGATGGCCAGGTAGATCACCACCGGCGCACCGAAGCCCAGCAGTGTGGTTGCGACGAAACCGATACGAACCAGCGTCGGATCGATTCCGGCAAACTCGCCGATCCCCCCGCACACGCCCATCAGCTTGGCATTCGTGCGGTCAAGGCGGAATGGGCGGACAGAAGTGCCTTCGTTACGCTCGAACGCGCTCATGCCACAATCCCCGGAACAAAGGCGCCCTGCGGCACGAAGCTGACGGCGATCAGAAGCACCGAAAGAGCGAAAGCGGACACGCCTGCGGCGATCCGGTTGGTGGTGGTGGTTTGCATGATGAACTGTTCCCTCAATCAATCCGGCGGACCATTCCGCCGATGCTCCAACCATTGCAGGAGGCGTGCCAGTTTATAAAAAGGGCGGATTTTTACGGGTTTCTTGAGGAATCACCCAGCCATTCAGCGAATTGCGCCACAGCATGATCCCATGATTTGGGAAAATTCGCCAATATTCAGCGAGGCGATTTCCGGCACTCGCATTTTCCATTGGCCTGCCTGCCCGCGCCGGTCTATCGCCGCAGCCGATGGCGCTCGACCGGATCACCCTTGCCGCCTTCCGCAACCACCGGGCCAGCACGATTGACGGCACCGGGCAGTTCAACCTGCTCGTGGGCGAAAATGGCGCGGGCAAGACGAATGTGCTGGAGGCCATCTCGCTCTTTGCCCCCGGGCGCGGCCTGAGGCGCGCCGCACTGACCGACATGGCGGCGAGCAACGGCCCCGGCGGCTTTACCGTCAGTGCCCGCCTGACCCAGCCGGATGGGGCGGAACCCGTGGCGCTGGGCACCGGCACCGAGCCTGCCCAGCCCGGCCGCCGCCTCGTCCAGATCAATGGCGCACCCGCCAGCGCGGTCAGCCTTGGTGAATGGCTGGCGCTGACCTGGCTGACACCGGCGATGGACCGCCTGTTCGCCGACAGCGCAGGCGCAAGGCGCCGCTACATAGACCGGCTGGCGCTGGCCCTCGACCCCGGCCATGCTCGCGCCGCCGCCAGGCACGAGGCCGCCCTGCGTGAACGCAATCGCCTGCTTTCCGGCCCACACGATCCCGATCCGCGCTGGCTGGACGCTGTAGAGGCGCAACTGGCGCAGGCCGGGGCCGCCCTCGCCCAGGGCCGCGCCCGCCTTGTCACCCGCCTCAGCGCCGAACTTGCCGCCCTGCCCGAAGAACCTTTCGCCCGCCCGCTCTTGGCCTATGCGCCCGGCGGCCCGCTGGAGGAAGACGCGCTGGCCGAGGCGCTGGCTGCAGGCCGCCGCCGCGACCGTGCCGCCCAGCGCACGCTGACCGGTCCCCAGCGCGACGAGCTGGAAGTGACCATGGCAGGCAAGGGCCAACCCGCTGCCCTGTGCTCCACAGGCGAACAGAAGGCGATGCTGATCGCGATCACATTGGCCCACGCCGCTCTGGCAGCGGGCGAGCGCCCCGGCCTTTTGCTGCTGGACGAAGTGGCCGCCCATCTCGACCCCCGGCGGCGCGGCGCCCTGTTCGAGCGCCTGCGCAGCGGCAAGGCCCAGATCTGGCTGACCGGCACTGAACTGGCCCCCTTCGCCGAAATCCGCGAGGAAGCCGCCTGCTGGCGCGTTACAGCAGGGGAAGTGGAGCGGGTTTAGGGCCGGGCAGAAACGCGCCCTTCTTCAGGTGCGCAGCGGATTTGCCGATCATTTTGACCGCATCATCTGCCCCCCGATCATCCTGCCTTGGGCTATGCCGCCAGTCCTGCTAGGGCGCGCCCATGCTCACAATCAATGGCATCACCGTGCGCCTCGGCGGCCGCACCATTCTCGATCGCGCCAGCGCGGCGATTCCTCCCGGTGGGCGCGTTGGCCTGATCGGACGCAATGGCGCTGGCAAATCCACCCTGATGAAAGTGATGATCGGCGCGCTGGAGGCCGATGAGGGCTCGATCGAAATGCCCCGCCGCACGCGGCTGGGTTATATCGCGCAGGAAGCTCCGGCAGGCGAGATCACGCCTGAGCAGGCCGTGCTGGCCGCCGATGTGGAGCGGGCGCAGCTGCTGGAGGAATCGGAACATTGCACCGACCCTGACCGGTTGGGCGATATCCATGACCGGCTTCTGGCCATCGATGCCTATAGCGCCCCTTCCCGTGCGGCGCGCATTCTTACCGGCCTTGGCTTCGACGAGGAGATGCAGGGCCGCCCACTGGACAGTTTTTCGGGTGGGTGGAAGATGCGCGTGGCGCTGGCCGCGCTGCTGTTCTCCCAGCCCGACGTGCTGCTGCTGGACGAGCCTTCCAACCACCTGGATCTGGAAGCGACGCTGTGGCTGGAGAATTTCCTCAAATCCTACCCCGCAACGCTGGTGGTGATCAGCCATGAGCGCGATTTGCTGAACAATGTGGTGGACCACATCCTGCACCTGCAGGGCGGCAAGATCACGCTCTATCCCGGCGGCTATGACAGTTTCGAACGGCAGCGGGCCGAACGGGCCGCGCAGTTGGCCGCAGCCAAGGCCGCCCAGGATGCGCAGCGGGCGCGGCTTCAGGATTACGTCGCACGCAACAGCGCCCGCGCCTCCACCGCCAAGCAGGCCCAGTCCCGCGCAAAGATGCTGGCCAAGATGCAGCCCATCGCCGCGCTGATGGAAGACCCCTCGCTCACCTTCGATTTCCCCGATCCCACCGAATTGCGCCCGCCGCTGATTTCGCTGGACCTCGCCTCGGTCGGTTATTCGGAGGAAAAGCCCGTGTTGCGGCGTCTCAACCTGCGGATCGACCCGGATGACCGGATCGCGCTGCTGGGCCGCAACGGCAACGGCAAGACCACGCTGGCCCGCCTGCTGGCCGCGCAGCTCGCCCCGATGGAAGGCTCCATGCACGCCTCGGGCAAGATGAAGGTCGGCTATTTCACGCAATATCAGGTGGAGGAACTGGCGACCGACGCCACGCCGCTAGAGCATATGACTCGCGCGATGGAGGGCCAGTCCCCCGGCGCGGTGCGCGCGCAGCTGGGCCGTTTCGGCTTTTCCGGCAATCGCGCCACCACTCAGGTAGGGCAATTGTCGGGCGGGGAACGCGCCCGGCTGGCTTTGGCGCTGATCACACGCGATGCCCCGCATCTGCTGATCCTGGACGAGCCGACCAACCACCTCGACGTCGATGCACGCGAGGCGCTGGTGCAGGCGCTGAACGATTATTCCGGCGCGGTGATCCTGATCAGCCACGATCGCCATATGGTAGAGCTGACGGCGGACCGGCTGGTGCTGGTGGATGGCGGCTTGGCGAAGGATTATTCCGGCAGCATGGAGGATTACATCGACTTCGTGCTGGGCCGGAACCAGCCGAAGAAGGACAGCGCCACCAAGCCGGGGAAATCCGGGGCCAAGCCATCCGGCAAATCGCAGGCGCAGGCGCGCTATTTCAAGTCGGAGCTTGGCCGGGTGGAGAAATCCATCGCGAAGCTGCAGGCGCAATGCACCGAGATCGACCGGGCAATGTATGAACCTGCCAATGCCTCCGCCCAACTGGCGAGCAAGCCCATGGGCGAGTTGCTCTCCCAAAGGGCGAAAGTGGCGGCTGAGCTGGAAATGCTGGAAGCGGAATGGCTCGCGCTGGGTGAAAAGCTGGAGAACGCCTAGCCGCCCGGAACAAAAAGGGCCCCGCCGCGAGTACATAGGTAAGCGGCGAGGCCCTTCAACCGGCCCAAGGGGATCAGGCCGGCAGAGGAAAGATCAGAAAGCGAATTTGGCCCTTACGCGCACCGGCACGGACAGGCGTGAACCGTAATCGTTGATCGACGACAGGCCGAGCCCGCCCAGTGCGCTATCATCGCCACCCGCGCCATCGGTGTAATGCAGGCCCACTTCGGGCTGCAGGAAGAAGCCTTCGCTCATCTTGATCGAAAGGCCCAGATCCGCACCTGCCGAAAATGCCCAGGAGGATTTGGAAAAGGGCGTGTCGGTAAGGGTGATGCCCGCATCGGGCACAGTGAAAGTGGAGGAAATCTCTGACACACGTGTCGCACCGACCCGGCCCGCCAGATAGGGCGAAATGCTGCTTTCAGGCATCAGATATTGCCGGAAACCGAGTTCCAGCGACAGCGCCTTGTAGTCCGAAAAATCGCCGAACACCGGCAGGCTGGCATTCACGGGCGCGCCGGCCACGGCCTGGCCGACATTGATCTTGTTGCCCTTCGCTTCGAGATAGCGGACTGATCCGAACAGTTCCGAACTGTTGCTCAGGCCATAGGCCAGTTCCGCACCGATGCCCCAGGCATCGTCATAGACATCCTGCTGGCTACGCTCCCCGATCTGGAGCTGCGCGGGGATTCCATTGAGCGCCGGGTTGAGAATGCCGAGATCGGCGATGGAAACGTTCTCGCCCCCATGCATCGTGCCATCCACGGCGAAATCCATCCCGCCATCAATCCCGAGCGAGAACTGGCCCGAGCTGGTATGAGCCATCGCAGGCGATGCGGTCGCCACTGCTGCAGCACCGGCAACCGCGGCAAGCGAATATTTAAGCAAAGCCATGATCTTTCTCTCTCTTTTCGACTTGTTGCAAAAAGCTAGTGAAAGATAGACTGGCAGCCCGGCCGTTCGACCTGTCCTTTGGGACATCCCTCTGCCCTTTGGTGCAGGAATACTCCCCCGGAAGGAGAGTATCATTCAGGCGGAACGGCGAGGCCTCCTTTTTCGGGCGGCAGTGCCTTCACTACTGCGGAGGAAGTGGCGGCCACCAGTTCCTCGATCCCGCGCGCCGTGGGGTGGATCTTGTCGTCCTGCAGCAGGTCGGGCTTGTCATACACCGCCTCCAGAAAGAACGGCACCAGAGCAGCCCCATATTCTTTCGCCAAGGCGGGATAGATGGCATCGAAATCCCGCTGGAAATCTGCGCCCAGATTGGGCGGCGCGCGCATGCCCATCAGCAGGACGGGAATCTTGCGTGCTTTCAGCTCCTTCAGGATCGCCGCGATGTTGGCGCGGGTTTCCTCAGGGTTCAACCCGCGCAACAGATCGTTGCCGCCCAGTTCCACGATCACGAGTTGCGGCGGCACCGGCTGGTTGTCCAGCGTGAAGACGAAACGCTGCGCGGCCGCCGCACTGGTATCCCCGGAAACGCCGGCATTGGCCACTTTTGCATTGATCCCCTGCGCGCGCAGGGCCAGTTCCAGCTTCTGGGGATAGGCCTCCGCCTGTTCCACATTGTAGCCCGCGAACAGGCTGTCCCCAAAGGCGAGGATCGGGCGTTCGGGGCCCATAACCGGCACATCGTCACGCACTTCGGCTTCCTGTGTCGGCGCGGGCGAAGGCGCCTCATTGCCGCAGGCGGCCAGCGTAAAGGCCAGGGCAATCGACAAACACCATTGGCGCATCGGCCAAACTCCCTTTGGTCCACTTGCTCAGGGTGCGATCCCTATGCCATCGATACGCAGTGACAAGCCCCGATCAGACCCAGCCCGCAATCGCCGCCCACAATCTGACCCTCACCCTGGGTGAGGGAGAGGCCGCGGTGCAGATCCTCAAGGGGATCGACCTTACCGTGAATGTCGGGGAAACGGTGGCCCTGCTCGGCCCCTCCGGCTCGGGCAAAAGCTCGCTGATGGCAGTCCTTTCCGGGCTGGAACGCGCAGGCGGCGGCAGCCTGTTTGTCGCCGGTCAGGATTTCGCCGCGATGGACGAGGATGCGCTGGCCGCCGCGCGCCGGGGGCGGATCGGCATCGTGCTCCAGGCCTTCCATCTGCTCCCCACCATGACGGCGCAGGAAAATGTCGCCACGCCGATGGAACTAGCCGGAGAAGCCGACGCCTGGCCGCGTGCCGCCACGGAGCTTGAAGCCGTGGGCCTTGGCCACCGGCTGACCCACTACCCCGCCCAGCTTTCCGGCGGCGAACAGCAACGCGTGGCCATCGCCCGCGCCACTGCTCCGCGCCCCACCCTGATCTTCGCGGACGAGCCGACCGGCAATCTGGACGGCGCGACCGGCAAGGACATCGTGGAATTGCTCTTAGCCCGCCGCGCCGAAACCGGGGCGACTCTGGTGATCATCACCCATGACCCCGCCCTTGCCGAACGATGCGACCGGGTGGTCACCCTGGGCGACGGCCGGATCGTGAACGACACGGCCGCCGGATGACCCGCCCCGCCTCCACTGCCCTGCCCTGGGCCGCCGCCTGGGGCATCGCCCGGCGCGATCTGCACCGCAGGTTCCGCGGCTTGCGCCTGTTGCTCGTCTGCCTGTTCCTGGGCGTCGGCGCGCTGGCGGCGATTGGATCGCTGACCGGCGCTATCGAGGGCGAACTGCGGAGCCGGGGCAAGGAAATCCTCGGCGGCGATCTGGAAATCGGCCTGTGGCAGCGCGCGCCCACGCTCAACGAGCTGATGGTGATGAACGGCTATGGCGTCGTTTCCGGCGGCCTCAGGATGCAGGCGACCGCCAGCGCGGGCGATCTTGCTGCGCCAATCGAACTGAAGGCCGTCGATATCGAATGGCCGATGTTCGGCACCTTCACCCTGAACGACGGGACGAAGGTCGGCGCACCACCCGAAGGGCAGGCCTGGTTGGCGGAAGGCGCGGCGGAACGGCTGGGGATCAAGCGCGGCGACAGTTTCCGGCTGGGCACGCTGACGCTGAAAGTGGGCGGCATCATTGGAGAAGAACCTGACCGGCTGAGCGAAGGCTTCGCCCTTGGCCCCACGGTGATCGTGGCGCTGGACGTGCCTGCAAGAGCCGGGCTGATAGCTCCCGGAGCGATGTATCAGGGCAAATATCGCATTGCCTTCGATCGCGCTTACGATCCTGAAAGCGTGTCGAAGAAAATCGAGGAACTGTTCCCTTCGGCCGGTTTCGAATTCCGCACATCCGACAATGCCTCTCCCGGCGCGGACCGCTTCGTCTCCCGCATGGGCCAGTTCCTGGTGCTGGTGGGCCTTGCCGCGCTGGTAATTGCCGGTATCGGCATTGGCGGCGGCGTTTCCTCCTATTTGCAGGCCCGGCGGACCAGCATCGCCACGCTCAAGATCCTCGGTGCGACCAGCCGGGACATTGCCCGTATCTATACGCTGCAACTGGGTGCCTCCGCGCTGGCCGGGGCCGCAGCCGGGCTGGTGGCGGGCATTGCCATTACTCCATTGCTCAGCTGGGCGCTCGGATCGCTCCTGCCGGTGCGGACCGGGCTGGTGCTCGATCCGGCTGCCTTGGCGCGGGCGGCGGGCTTTGGCCTGCTGGTGGCGCTGATCTTCGCCGCACCGCCCCTGGACAAGGCCCGGCGCTTCCCGGCCATGGCGCTGATGCGGGAGCGCGTGGCCCCGCTTTCCCGCCAGTGGCGCGGGCTCCTGATGCCCGTGGGCGGTGGCCTTGCCGCAATTATCGCCCTCGCCCTTGTCGGCACGCCGCAGCCTTCGCTCAGCGCCATGTTCATGGGCGGAGCAGCGGTGCTGCTCGCCATCCTCGCTCTGCTGGGCTGGGCAATCCGCCGTGCGGCCGAGCGGGCACCGCGCCCACGCAATCCGCTGCTGCGCAACGCGCTCGCCAATCTCCACCGCCCCGGCGCGCAGACGGGCGCGCTAGTGACAGCACTGGGCTTCGGCCTGTCCGCCTTTGTGCTGCTGGCGGGCGTGCAGACCAGCCTGGATGCCAATATCCAGCGCAGCGTGCCGCAAATGGCGCCGGACTATTTCGTGCTCGACATTCCGCGCGATCGGATCGCGGAATTCGAGGCACTGGTGCGCAAGGAAAGCCCCAAGGCGGAAATCCGCAGCGTCCCCACCCTGCGCGGCAAGATCCTGGCCTATGGCTCGAAGGACAAGATGATCCGCGTAGCCGATCTGGAGGAAATCCCCGAAGGAGCCTGGCCCCTGCGCGGCGAACGTGGCCTCACCTATTCCGACGGTGTGCCCGATGGCAACACGGTGACCAAGGGCATATGGTGGCCCGGGAATTATGCAGGCGAGCCGCTGGTCTCCATCGATGAAGAGCTGGCAACCGCGCTGGACCTGAAAATCGGCGATTCCATAACCGTCGGCCTGCTGGGGGTAGAGCGCAGTGCGCGCATTGCCAGCTTCCGCCGGATCGACTGGGATTCGCTGGGGTTCAACTATGTGCTGGTTTTCAGCCCCAACGCCATTGCCGATGCCCCACATAATCTCGCAGCCACCATCGACCTTCCCGATGGCAGCGCCACGGGCCCACTGCTGCGCCAGATGGTGCGCGCCTTCCCCTCCAGCTCGGTGATCGAAGTGGGGCAAGTGCTGAGCGAGGCTCGCGCAATTCTCAGCCAGGTGGGCGCGGCGATCCTTGCGGCGGCCTCCGTGGCGGTGCTGGCGGGCCTTGCCGTGTTGCTGGGCGCGATTGCCGCCGCGCGGGCCAGCCGGATGTATGACAACGTGATCCTGCGTGTGCTGGGCGCCAGCCGCCGCCAGTTGCTGCTGCTCCAGCTTGCCGAATATGGCCTGCTGGCGCTGGTGCTGGCCGGGGTGGCGCTGGTGCTGGGCAGCGGGTTGGCCTGGCTGGTGATCGTCCAGCTGTTCGAATTCGACTGGCTACCCGACTGGCCGCGTGTTCTGGCCGTGCTGGGCGCCGGGCTGGCGCTGGTCCTTGGCTTCGCGCTGGGCGGGTCGCTGCCGCTGTTGCGGGCACGCCCCGCCCAGGCGCTGAGAGAGCTTTAGGAAAAGACGCTGATGTCTTCCCGGCCCTTTGGATCGGGGCCGAAGCGGTTGGGGCCGCGCGTCCCGTCAAGGCACATCAGCACCAGCAAAGCGAACCAGCCCAGGATCGGGATGAATAGCAGCAGCAGCAACCAGCCGCTGCGATCCTGATCGTGCAGCCGCCGGATCGCCACGGCGATGCCGGGAATGAGGCTTACCAGGCTGAAGATGTTCTGCAGAATTCCGCCCGTCCCGGTCACTTCGCTGTAGAAACCGGCAGAGAAGGGCGTGCTTGCAGTCTGGTTGGTGCCGAAAATCAGCCCGATGGCAAGGGATACCAGGATGTTGAACAGAGTGAACATCCAGTATTCCAGCCGCCGCGAGCGGCCGCTGAATTCAAAATATCTGCGATAAGGCAGCAACATCCAATGCATGATCGTATCCCCGTTCCAATCCCCACGATTCGATCTGCATAGCGGACCACAGGGCACGGGCGCAGGCAAGAAAAAGGGGGCGCGTGGCCCCCTTCTCCATTCTGGCTCAGACCGTGGTGCTTACCACTTGAAGCGCACCGTACCGCCCCAGGTGAGCGGCTGGTTGGGATAGCCCGAGATCGAGAGCGGCTGCGCCACTGAATCGAAGATCGACAGAATATAGCGATCGTCGAGCAGGTTGCGGCCCCACAGCGAGAATTCCAGGCCGGAATCCATCGCATAGGTAACCGAGGCGGAAAGATCGTCCACCGTGCGTGTGTAAGGCGCAGCGGCGGCAAGGGCGGCAGCCTGACCGCCGGAGAGATAGCCCGGCAGGCCTTCCACGATCTGCACTTCGGATTCGTGGTGATAGGAAGCGTTCAGGAACACCTTGTCGCCATTGCCCAGATCGACTTCATACTGGCCGCCGACCACGATGGTCCATTCGGGAATGCCCGCCGGACGCGTGCCGGTGAGATCGCCCACGGCCGAGAATTTGAAATCGTCATATTTGGGATCGAGATAGGTGACGCCCAGGTTGAAGGTCAGCCCGTTGGTCGGCTCCACCATGCCTTCGAATTCCACGCCGAAAGTGGACTGCTTGCCCGCATTGGCGAGCGCGAAGCCGGTACCGGTGAAGATGTTGGACTGGAAGCCCTCGATCTCCTGCTTGAACACGGCGATGTTGGTGGAGGCTACGCCCCAGTTCCCCTTCAGGCCGAATTCGTAGACCTTGGACTTTTCCGGATCGGCATAGCGCGTACCGAAGGTCTGGTTAACCTTCAGCAGGCCCGCCGAACCCAGCGCCGCCGCATCGGCTGCGAAGGGGCGGCTATCGCGCGAGAGGTTGACCGAGGCCGCCTTGAAGCCGGTCGCATAGCTCGCATAGATATTCACTTCCGGGGTCACGTCATAAGCAAGACGGATGGTGTAAGTGAAATCGTCGTCCGAGACGTGGCCATCCTCCACCGAGTTCGGCACCGGCAGGAACTGCGGCAAATATTGCAGCGCCTTCAGCGGATTGAGCGGATTGACCGCCGCATTGTTCGCATTGGCCGCCGCATAGGCGCCCACGGCCGTATCGATCTGCCCATAGGCCACCGGCTCGGCCATCGCGAAATTCGCGATTTCCTGCGCCGTGGCGCTGCGGCCAAGGCTCATTGCCGCACCCACCTGCTGCGCCAGTCCGCCCTGATAGAGCAGGGTCTGGCGGAAGCCAGCATAGGCCGGATTGTTGAAATCGACCTGCGAGAAGATGTCGCTGCCCACGATCGAGGCCGAATAGTCCTTCACATCCTTGGTATAGTTGCCCCCCAGGGTGAGAGTGAGGCCGGGCACGACCTCGTAATCGACCTGGCCGAAGATGGAGAGCGCCTCGCTATCGAGCCCGAAGGTCTCGTCATTGCCGGTCGTCGCCTTGAAGAATTGGCCGGCATATTTCGCCGGATTGCCTTCATAGCTGCCGAACGCTGTTTCCAGCGCCGGAATGCTCAGCGCGCCACCCGAAAGGCTTTGCACCAGCGCATTGGCATAGGGACGTGCCTGGGTGCCCCACTTCAGTTCGCCCGTCTGGTTCACCTTCTCGTTGATGTAGAAGGCGCCCAGCAGGATGCTGGCCTTGTCCGCGATTTCGGCGGTCAGGCGCAGTTCCTGGGTGAAGGTATCGAGATCGACATCGGCCCCGATGGGATAGATCAGATCCGCGCTGGAGAAGTCCGGATCCTGAGCGGTGACCGCGGTGCTTTTGCGATAGGCGGTAATCGAGGTGAGAGTGAGCGGGCCCACATTGTAATCGAGCTGGGCGGAAAGGCCCCAGTTCTTGATGTCATTGGTCGAATCGAAATTGCTGTAAACCACGTTTTCGTAGGGATGCGCCGCATCGGTCACCTTGCCGCCCAGCCCCTCGATCACCGAAGTCGCGGCGGAACGCTTGAGGTTCACCACGCCGCAGCAGATTTCGTCGATGCTGTCGTAATCGGCGATCAGGCGAGCCTTGAAGTCGGTCGAAGGCTCGATCAGCAACTGGCCGCGCACGAACCAGCGGTTGCGCTCATTCGTGCGGTTTCCAGTACCCAGATCCTTGTTGTAGCCATCCCGGCCGGACCAGCCGCCTGCGATGCTGGCCGCGA
The DNA here is from genome assembly GCF_020539485.1 of Fulverythrobacter ferritrahens. GTDB lineage: Bacteria > Pseudomonadota > Alphaproteobacteria > Sphingomonadales > Sphingomonadaceae > Andeanibacterium > Andeanibacterium ferritrahens. The sequence goes on along the minus strand of NZ_JACDXU010000003.1, from coordinate 346,298 downwards.
TATTTTCCGAAAGCGGGCCAGTGACATAGCCCTTCAGGGCTATGGCGTTGTAATTGCCGTAACTGGCTTCCACCGAACCGCCGAGATCGAATTGCGGCTCTTCCGTCACGATCGAGATGACGCCTGCCGAGGCGTTCTTGCCGAACAGGGTCGATTGCGGGCCGCGCAGCACTTCGATCCGCGAGACATTGGGCAGATCGTTCACCTGGGCGGCGGTGCGGCTGCGATAGACACCATCGACGAACACGCCGACAGAGGGTTCGATACCGGCATTGTTCGCACCGTTGCCGAAGCCGCGAATGATGAAGTTGGTGTTGGCCGAGCTTTGCAGCTGGGTGACGCGCAGCGATGGCACGATGGTCTGCAGATCCTTCAGATCGCGGATTTCGGCACGCTGGATCGCTTCACCGGTGGTTACCGAGACGGCGACCGGAACATCCTGCAAGGTCTGTTCCCGCTTGGTTGCGGTAACGAGGATCTCATTGCCCGAACCCGCCCTGTCATCGGCAGGCTGCGCAAGCTCTTCTTCTTGCTGAGCAAAGGCCACAGAGGGGGCCGCAACGGCTATACCGGCAGCGCCAACCAGAAAAGCCGCACGAAGCACATGCGCACGACCGGAAGCAGAAGTTTTCATGTAAGGCTCCATCTCTCCATCCCCAGACCCTGCCGCAGTGCCTTCTTTTCGAGGATTGCCGACCAAAGCCCGGATTCCTCTAGCGATCATACGGTTACCGGTAGGTTCACACAATCGACAATAAGTTATCAGGTTTCACCCGTAACCTTGCGTTGCCCACAAGTAACACAGGCCCGCACGGCCGTTACGGAAAGCTGGGTTCGCCGGGCCGCCACGACGACAATAAATTCTGCCCCCGCATGTGACAGCCTGGCGCTTTTCCACCGTTTATACTTGCCGCAATGCAGCATTGCGTATAGGGGCGCGGCGCCCGGGCGAATTGTGTCCGAAGCTTTCAGACAAACCGCTATCTAGAAGAGCCTGACCGATGCCCGGCCAAGAAGCCCTGCGCAATATTGCGATCATTGCCCACGTTGACCATGGTAAGACCACTCTGGTTGACCAGTTGTTCCGCCAATCCGGCACCTTCCGCGACAATCAGCGCGTGGAAGAACGTGCCATGGATTCCAACGATCTGGAAAAGGAACGCGGGATCACCATCCTTGCGAAGCCGACCTCGATCGAGTGGAACGGCCATCGTATCAACATCGTCGACACCCCCGGCCACGCCGACTTCGGCGCCGAGGTGGAACGCATCCTCTCCATGGTGGACGGCGTGATCCTGCTGGTGGACAGCTCGGAAGGCGCCATGCCGCAGACCAAGTTCGTCACCGGCAAGGCGCTCGGCCTCGGCCTCAAGCCGATCGTTGTCGTCAACAAGATCGACCGTCCCGACGGCCGCCACGCCGAAGTGCTGGACGAAGTGTTCGACCTTTTCGTCAGCCTCGATGCCAATGACGAGCAGCTCGACTTCCCCGTCCTCTACGCTTCGGGCCGCAACGGCTACGCCAGCTACGATCCCGATGCACGCGACGGTACGCTGACCCCGCTGTTCGAGAAGATTGTCGAGCACGTTCCCTCGCCGAACCTCGACGTCAATGCGCCGTTCTCGTTCCTTGCCACTTTGCTCGACCGCGACAACTTCATGGGCCGCGTGCTGACCGGTCGCGTCCAGTCGGGCACGCTCAAGGTCAACGATCCGATCCGCGCCATCGACATGGACGGCAACGTGATCGAGACCGGTCGCGCCAGCAAGGTGCTCACCTTCCGCGGCCTCGAACGCGTGCCGGTGGACGAAGCTCGCGCCGGTGACATTATCGCCCTGGCCGGCCTGGAGAAGGCGACCGTCGCCAATACCATCGCCGACCCGCAGGTTTCGGAACCGATTCAGGCCCAGCCGATCGACCCGCCGACGTTGGCGATGCGCTTCTCGGTCAACGACAGCCCGCTGGCCGGTCGCGAAGGCGACAAGGTAACCAGCCGCATGATCCGCGACCGCCTGATGCGCGAAGCCGAAACCAACGTGGCTATCCGCGTCACCGAATCGGCAGACAAGGACAGCTTCGAGGTTGCCGGTCGCGGCGAACTTCAGCTGGGCGTCGTCATCGAAACCATGCGCCGCGAAGGCTTCGAACTGGGCATTTCCCGCCCGCGCGTGATCTTCAGCGAAGACGAGGCGGGCAACCGCACCGAACCTTATGAAACCGTTGTGATCGACGTGGACGATGAATTCTCCGGCACGGTCGTGGAAAAGATGCAGCGCCGCAAGGCGGAGCTTACCGACATGCGCCCTTCGGGCCTCGGCAAGACGCGCATCACCTTCTCCGCCCCGTCGCGCGGCCTCATCGGCTATCACGGCGAGTTCCTTTCGGACACACGCGGCACAGGCATCATGAACCGCCTGTTCGAGAAGTATGGCCCCTACAAGGGCAAGATCGAAGGCCGCCAGAATGGCGTGCTGATCTCCAACTGCACCGGCGAGGCCGTGGGCTATGCCCTCAACAGCCTCGAAGATCGCGGCATCCTGTTCGTGAGCCCGCAGGAAAAGATCTATGAAGGCATGCTGATCGGCGAGAACGCCAAGCCGGACGACCTCGAGGTCAATCCGATGAAGTCGAAGCAGCTGACCAACTTCCGTTCGACCGGCAAGGACGACGCGATCCGCCTCACCCCGCCGCGGGTGATGACGCTGGAACAGGCCATCGCCTATATCGACGATGATGAAATGGTGGAAGTGACGCCCAAGTCCATCCGCCTGCGCAAGGCGATCCTCGATCCGAATGAGCGTAAGAAGGCCAAGCGCAAGGAAGCCGCCTGACCCCTATCCGAAGCGATCGGAAGACCGCTTCTCTGATTATCTGACAAGGCCGCCCGCTTTCCCCGGCGAGGGGTGCGGGCGGCCTTTGTTCATTGCAGCACAAGCTCCCGGACCTTAAAGCGCCTTCCGGCATGGACACTTCCCAGCTTCGCATTGCGCTGTTCAGCGGCAACTACAACATGGTGCGCGACGGTGCGAACCAGGCGCTGAACCGGCTTGTCGGCTATCTGTTGCGGCAAGGGGCAGCGGTGCGGATCTATTCCCCCGTGGTGGACAAACCCGATTTCCCGCCCACGGGCGATCTGGTGGGCGTCAATTCCTTCGCCATTCCCGGCCGTAGCGAATATCGCGTTGCAGTGGGTCTTTCCCGGCAGAACCGGGAAGACCTGGCCCGTTTCGCCCCCAATGTCGTCCATATCTCGGCCCCGGATTTCGCCTGCCGCCAAGCCGCGAAATGGGCACGGGACCGCGCCATTCCCGTTCTCGCCTCGGTCCATACGCGGTTCGAGACCTACCCCCGCTATTACAAGCTCGGCTTTCTCGAACCCACAGTCGAGAACTGGCTGCGCAAGCTCTATCGCCGCTGCGATGCGCTGGTTGCGCCTTCGCAAAGCATGGTGGACGTTCTGCACGAGCAGGGAATGAACCCCGATATCGGCATATGGTCACGCGGGGTGGACCGCACCATCTTCAATCCCGCTGCGCGCAGCCTTGAATGGCGCCGCTCGCTCGGCATTGCGGATAGCGATGTGGCCGTGGGCTTCCTTGGCCGTCTGGTGATGGAAAAGGGGCTGGATGTCTTCGCTGACACGATTGGCGAGTTGGAACGGCGCGGCGTGAAGCACAAGGTGCTGGTGGTAGGCGAAGGCCCCGCCCGCGCCTGGTTTGCCGAAAAAGTGCCCGATGCCTGCTTCGCGGGCTTTCAGGCAGGTGCCGATCTGGGCCGGGCAGTGGCCAGCATGGATATGCTGTTCAACCCTTCGATCACCGAGACTTTCGGCAATGTCACGCTTGAGGCCATGGCCTGCCGCCTGCCTGTAGTGGCCGCGCGGGCCACCGGCAGCGACGTTCTGGTTGCCGATGGAGTATCGGGCAGGCTCGTCACTCCGGGGGACATCTCGGGGTTTGCCGATGCGGTGCAGGCCTATGCCCAGAATCCCGCGCTAAATGCCGAACACGGCGCCGCAGGCGAGGCTCGCAGCCTCCAGTTCGACTGGGACCGGATCAATCAGGCCGTAGCCGATACCTATATCCGGCTGATCGGGCAGCGGGCGGCGGGGAAGTAAGCTGCCCCCACGCCACCTCCGTTCGTCCTGAGCCTGTCGAAGGACGCGGGTGATGGGTGGTTCCGGGCGCACTGAAACTCCCGCTTGAACGGGAAGCTTGGCAAAACTGCGTGCTGGGCAAAGGTCAGCGCGCGTCCTTCGACAGGCTCAGGACGGACGGATGTGGGTAATAGGAGGTGGGACTCACCCATCCTGCCACTCAAACGGCAGAGGCGCCTCGCGGTGGGCGAAGCGGTCCAGATGGCGGGCGACCACTCCCTTCATGATATCGCGCTGTTCAGCCACGCTGGCATCGATGCGCACTTCCAGCGAGATGTCATGGGCGTCCATCGTCACCAGCGCATCGCCGGGGAATGTCCCGGCGCGGCCTTCCGCCGGGAAACGGATCGTGCCGTGCTCCGGCGTGAATTCCACCTCCAGACTGTGGGACCAGTGCTTGCAGAGCTGCTGAAGATAGCGGCTGGCACTGGCGGTCGGTACTGTTGCCACAGTGGTAACGCTGGCTGGGGCAGTGCTCATCGTGTTCTCCATGGCTTGCACCGGCGCCAGAATATGGCGCCGGTGCAGCATTTCCAGTCAGATCAAATGCGCTCGATCCGCTTTGCGGCCTCGTCGATGATATCGACAATCGCCTGCATGGTCTCCTTGTCGGGCTTGCCCGCAAAGACGCGGTGCTTCAGCACGCCGCCGAAATTCATCAACGCGCGCATCAGTTCGGGCGAGTGCTGGCGTTCGCTGGTATCGCCCAGTTCGGCGAGTCGATTCATCAGCGCCTCCAATTCATCAGCCCGTTCGACCAGTTCGGCCCGGCCGGCATCGGTAGCGGCAAAGGCCTTGCGGTTGCCGTCCCCGTCTGCGCTTTCCGCGATCATGCCCTCATCCGAGAGCAGCGACAAAGTGGGATAGAGCGTGCCCGGGCTGGGCGAGTAATTGCCGCCGGTCAGCTCTTCCAGCGCCTTCATCAGCTCATAGCCATGGCGCGGTTCATCCGCGATCAGCTTCAGCAGCACGAGACGAAGCTCGCCCCCGGCAAAAAGCCGCCCGCGCCGCGCCTTGCGGCCGCCGCCAAAGCCCCCGCCGGATTCGTCCCAGCCGAAGCCGCTGCCCCAGCCGCCAAATCCGCTGCCGAAGCCGCCACGCCCCATGGTCGCCAGCTTTTCCATCTTCCCCCGCAAATGCCCACCGGGCCCGCCGCACATTCCGCGAAAGTGACCGTGGCGCTCGAAACGATCGCCGCAGCGATCCGTATGATTGTGCATGTGCGACTCCTTACTCTGCATATCTTGATGCCTTTAAGATATATCTTAGATAGAGCTTTGCAAGAGCCGATGCAAAATTCCTTCGCGCCGCCTATGGTGGGGCAAATGTCTGACCTGTTTGCCGAAGACCTGCCCCCTTCCAGCGCGCCTGACGCGCCGCGCGAGGACGCCCCCCTTGCGGACCGGCTGCGTCCCTCCAGCCTTGCCGAAGTGATCGGGCAGGAACATCTCACCGGGCCGGAGGGCGCGATCGGTCGCATGGTGGCCGCCGGGCGGCTTTCCAGCATGATCCTGTGGGGCCCACCCGGCACCGGCAAGACCAGCATCGCCCGCCTGCTGGCCGATGCAGTGGGCATGCGCTTTGCCGCGGTGAGCGCGGTGTTCTCCGGCGTGGCGGACCTTAAGAAGGCCTTTGCCGAAGCTGAAGTGGCCGCCAAGGCCGGGCAGCGCACCCTGCTGTTTGTGGACGAGATCCACCGCTTCAACCGCGCCCAGCAGGATGGCTTCCTGCCCTTTGTGGAGCGCGGTACGGTGACACTGGTGGGCGCCACCACCGAAAACCCCAGCTTCGCCCTCAACGCAGCCCTGCTCAGCCGGGCGCAGGTGCTTATCCTTCACCGGCTGGACGCGGCGGCCCTTTCCGTCCTGCTCGGTCGCGCGGAAGAACTGGAGGGGCCCCTGCCCCTTACCCCCGAAGCGCGCGAGGCACTGGTGGCCAGCGCCGATGGCGACGGGCGGTTCCTGCTCAATCAGGCTGAAACCCTCTATGCAGCGAAAATACCCGAGCCGCTGAATCCCGCCGGGCTTGGCAAGTTCCTGCAGCGCCGCGTCGCCGTCTACGACAAGGATCGGGACGGGCATTACAACCTGATCTCAGCCCTGCATAAATCCCTGCGCGGATCGGACCCGCAGGCCGCGCTCTATTACATGGCGCGCATGCTCACCGCCGGGGAAGAGCCGCTTTACGTGCTGCGCCGCCTTGTCCGCTTCGCCAGCGAGGATATCGGCCTGGCCGATCCGCAGGCGCTGACCCAATGCCTGGCGGCTAAGCAGGCCTATGAGTTCCTTGGTAGCCCGGAAGGCGAAGTGGCCATCGTGCAGGCCTGCCTCTATCTCGCCACCGCGCCCAAATCGAATGCCGCCTATAAGGCGCAGAAAGCCGCCTGGAAAAGCGCCAAGGAAACCGGATCGCTCGCCCCGCCCGCCAATATCCTCAACGCGCCGACCAAGCTGATGAAGGATATCGGCTATGGCACGGGCTACACTTACGACCATGACACGGCGGAAGGCTTTTCGGGCGACGATTACTGGCCGGAAGGCATGGAGCCGCAGACCTATTACGAACCGGTGGAGCGCGGATTCGAACGGCAGGTGATCGAGCGAATCGCCTATTGGAACAAGCTGCGCGCCCAGCGGCGCGGCTGATCGGCCACATGCGTTTCACCCATTTCGCGGCGATCGACTGGTCCGGCGCCGCCGGGGAGCGGCATCGCGGCATCGCCGTGGCGCTCTGCACGGCAGGTAGCGACGCCCCGCAACTGGTGCGGCCCGGCCATCGCTGGTCCCGGGTCGAAGTGCTGGCCTGGCTCGCCGCCGAAATGCCGCCCGGCACTCTCGCCGGGCTCGATCTGGGCATGTCGTTGCCCTTCATGGACCGGGGCGCCTTCTTCCCCGGCTGGGAGGAAAGCCCTGGCACGGCGCGCGAATTATGGGCGCTGGTGGAACGGATCTGCACGCCGGACGATCACCTCGCCGCATCCACTCTCGTCGCCCATCAGGAAGCCCGCCGCCATTTCCGCCATCGGGGCGAGGAAGGCGACATGTTCGGCGGAGGTCGTGGCCGTTTCCGCGTGACCGAACATGCCCAGAGGCTGGCGGGCTGCAATCCCTATTCGAACTTCAACCTCGTCGGCGCGGCGCAGGTCGGCAAGTCGAGCCTTACGGGCATGCGCGTGCTGCACCGGCTGGCGGGCCGCGTGCCCGTCTGGCCTGTCGATCCGCTGCCGGGCGCGGGCGGTTCCGCCGTGGTGGAAATCTACACCTCGCTCGCCGCGATCCATGCCGGACGACGCGCGGGCCAGACCAAGCTGCACAGTTACGAGGAGCTGAACCACGCCCTCGCCGCGCTCGGCAGCGCACCCGTGCCCGCCCACGGCCCGGTGGACGATCACATCAGCGACGCCCTGCTGACCGCCGCATGGCTGCGCGAAGTGGCCCATCTGCCCGAATATTGGCAGCCTCCCGCCATGACGGAGGAAATCGCCCAAACCGAAGGCTGGACCTTCGGCGCAGTTTAGAGCAGAGGAGCGACGCACAGGCGCGTCCACAGCGCCACGGGCCGGCTTAGCTCAGTTGGTAGAGCACCTGATTTGTAATCAGGGGGCCACGGGTTCGAATCCTGTAGCCGGCACCATTTCAAGCATCGTGATGCATCGCATCACCCTTTACAACATCAGCATTTCTGCGGTATTTATCCACGCATAGCATCGTTTTGCGTCGGCATGGACCGCCTACATTCGGTGCATTTGTGGCCCCCAATGGGGGCCACGGACTGGAGCGCAGGGGGCCACGCCGCCGATGAAACTGACAGATGCACCCTTCCGGAACGCGAAGCCGCGCGAGAAGCCCTACAAGCTGAGCGATTCAGGCGGACTATTCCTTCTGGTGCAACCAACGGGCGGAAAGTTCTGGCGCCTGAAATATCGGATCCACGGCAAAGAGAAGAAGCTCGCCCTGGGCGCCTATCCCGAAACCGGCTTAGCCAAGGCCCGCGAGCTGCGCGACGCCGCAAAGGCCGAGCTGGCAGCGGGCAAGGATCCCAGCCGGGAGAAGAAGCTGGCAAAGGCCCGGCAGAAACAACAGGCCAGCCACACCTTTGCTGCAGTCGCGGCCGACTATTTCGACAAACGCAACAATGACGGCAACAAGGCATGGGCCAAGGGCACGGCCGCAAAGAACGACTGGCTCTATCGCCAACTCGCGCCGGCGCTGGGCAACGTCCCCGTCGCCGAGATCGAGCCGCTTGAGGTGTTACAGGCCTGCCAGAAGATCGAAGCTCGTGGGAACCGCGAAACCGCCATGCGCGCGATGCAGTTGGCAAGCAGCATCTTCCGCTATGCAGTGGCGACAGCCCGCCTCCGCTCAGATCCCACGCGCGACCTTAAGGGGGCATTGCGAACGCCGAAGACCAAGCACCATGCGGCCATTCTGGAACCGCTCAAGCTCGGCCAACTGCTCCGGGCGATCGATGGCTACAGCGGCCACTACGGCACGAAGTTCGCTCTCGAACTGGCCCCGCATGTCTTCCTGCGGCCCGGCGAGTTGAGGCAGGCCCGCTGGAGCGAGATCGATCTCGATGAAGGCGTGTGGATGATCCCAGCCGAGCGGGCGAAGATGCGCCGGCCGCACCACGCACCGTTGTCGCGGCAGGTTCGGGAGATGCTGCAGGGCCTCCGCGCGCTCACCGTACGGCAAGACGGCTTTGTCTTCCCGTCGATCCGGTCACACACCCGGCCAATGTCCGAGAACACCCTCAACGCCGCCCTGCGGCGGCTGGGCTACACCAGCGAGGAAGTCACCACGCATGGCTTCCGGGCCACGGCCTCCACCCTGCTCAATCAGGCGCGAGATCCAGAAACCGGCCGCTCGCTATGGTCGGCCGACGCCATCGAGAAGGCCCTCGCCCACGGCGGCGATGACAAGGTGAGACGGGCCTATCATCGCGGCGATCATTGGGATGAGCGCGTTGAAATGGCTCAGTGGTGGAGCGATTATCTCGATCAGCTCCGCAAGGGCGCCGACATCATGAAGTTCCCGGATCGCGAGGCCGGATAGAGTTCAGCGGGCGCGGTGCCCGATGAAACGGCCCGGCGAGGTGCTCGAACCACCCAGCCGGGCCTGATCACCAACCGACGACATAGGAGTCGATCAATGACTGAAATTGCACATACGGCAGCAGGCGCGGCGGGCAAGGCCAACCTGCCCACGCTCATCCAGAAAGACCTGACAGAGGCACGGCGCGCTCTGCCGACCTACCTCAAGGGCTCTTGGTCCAAGTTGCGGGCTGACTATACAGTCGCTCAGGCTGAGATGACTCTTGCCTATGCCCAAGCTGATTGTGCCGAGGTTTCCGACCAAGCGGAAACAAAGCACGAAATCCATACTACGGCGGTCAACGCCATCCTTCTGACTCCAGCCGAAACGGCAGCCGACATCCGGTTCAAAATCGAAGTGATCGCAGCCGAAGAGATCGCAGACGGCTGGTGGTGTGCAGAAGAAGCCATGGCACTTCTGGCGATTGATGCGAAACGCCTGTTGCCAGTGGCGAACGAAGCCCAACAGCCACTGGAGGCGTCCCATGTCTGAGGCAGGCATCTCCGCAGCTTGGAACGCCGTCTGCGCGCTCGACTGCTTCACGCTGGAAGTCCAAGCGCTTGGCGCAATCGCGGAGCTGTTGGCGTCGTCCGAGTATCTAGACAATCGAGAGCGGGCGGCTTTTCGCGGCTTCGACGATTCACTGAGGGGGATCGCGGCGCGAATGGAGGCGAAATGCAAAGAAATCGCGTCGCAGTATAGAGCCGAGGGCAACGTCGCCTGGATTAACCCAGCCGGTGCGCAGCGATGACCTCCGGTCACCCAGGCGGGGAGCGGGGCGACTTTAACATCCTGCCCTTCGCGCTCAAAGATCGCTGGGTTGTGACAGTTGAGAGCGAGCGGCGACTTGTGAAGGTCCGCCATCGCACTCGCTGGTATACCGTCGCGCGCCGCATTGGACATGACGAACGCCGCCATAGGTGCGCCAGCCGAGAAGACGCGCTTATCATTGCCGGCTGGCAACGAGAGGCTTTCGATCTTCTGGCTGCACTGTAGGGCCAGTTGTCCACAGATCGGCCGGCGCGGAGTTGCACAGCACCGGGCAGGGGGCGATTTTCGTGACAGGGGATAGGCCGGCCAGCCGAAAAGCGCACCCCCGAAGCGCCTGCCCCTCACCATCGCTCGGGACCGCATCGGAGGGCGGACAATGGCAACGACCAAAAGCCGTGTTTGGATCAACTTCGGTGAATTCTTCGAAGAGGCCAGCATCAAGGGTATTTCTGAACTTGATGCGGCTGAGGCCCTGCTTTCAGCCCTGAGACTGCGCGTGCATGCCTACGGTCATCGCAGGCGCTATTTCACCGACGGCAGCGAGTTGCTGCCGCGAGACATTCAACCGCAGCGAGTTCCCGTCGAACTCTGGCGAGAAATACAGGATGTGGCCCCTGATCTTTCTTCGCGCTGGGTTGATGATGAAGGTGACCCAGAGCAATGGGTCAATGTTGACTGGGTCTCGGGCAATCTAAACTCTGGAATCTGGGACCTTGGGACAATTACATTCCTGCTGAGAAACTACCATGCGCTTCGCATTCCCGCCGCGGACGGGAAAAAGATCCTCAGTTCCTTAACCGGCGCCCCGCTTAAGCGACGCGGGGCACCTGCCGGCCCTAGGTGCTCTAAAGAGCGGACTCTCGTCGCCCTGGGGTTTGATCGATGGGTTAAAGAAGGCGGCGATCAGCCAGGCGGTCCGTCAGTTGCAAAAATCGCCACCGAATTATGCGATATTAATCTGTCCGCTGATGATTTCGAGAATCAGAAACGCAGGATTCATGCGGGAATCAAGACGATTATCGATAGGCGGTAAATTCTCTGCCCGAATAATCCGATTTAACCGCTGCGGACTTAGACCGCCACTCAGCGATAAAACACGCCCCGTTCCAACATTGAACGGAGGCATTCGTGTCCAACTCCACCGTTACCCCAATCCGCTCCCGCACCAAGACGAAAGCTGCGCCAACCCGCACGGCCAAGCCGGTCCAAGCTGAGGCTGTCGCGGTTCGGCTTTCGCAAATGTGCCAGATGCTCAATGTGGGTCTGACCAAGGGCCAAGAGCTTGTGAAGTCCGGCGCGGTCGAATCTACGCTGGTGGGCAAAACCCGTCTCATCTCGGTGCGGTCGATCAAGGCCCTTGTCGGTGAGGTCGCCTGAGAGGTGGCCGACATCCTGCCCTTCAGTATGGCAGCCGAGCCATTCGCCCGCGTCGAGCAGGCCGGGGATCGCTTCTTCGTCGAGTTCGCCAACGCGCCGAAACTCTCCGCACTTAGCCGGCATTTCGAAGATGGATGGAAGGCCTACCGCCATGCCACAAGATACGCGACGGCCGAAGACATCTCCCTCGTCATCCGTCCCCGATTGTTGCAGCAGATCCTCCAGGGTGGCCCGCGATGACGGCGAACTACATTCGCGGGTCGCATCCCGAACTCGGCGACATGTTCGCTGCATGGGATCCGTCATCCCATCATGTCGAGCCCGCTGTCCGGCCAAGCCGCTTCGGCGCTCGGCTGGCACCGTTCCGCTCTCGTTTGGAAGCCGAGCAGGCCTTGCTCGAAGAGGGCGCGGTGATCGAGGCCGGGGGCGCGCTTGGCTAAGCCCCGGCTCTTCACAACACTTCCAACGCGAGCAATGGCAGACACGCGCCTGACCGCCCTCGATTTGCGTTGCCTTATGGCCATCTCGCTGCATGACGGTATGAGCCAGAAGCTCGGCAAGGGCAGCGGCTGCTACGCCAAGAGTTCGACGCTCGCCGGCTACGCCAAGACCGATATTTCCAACTTCAGTAAGGCGGCAAACCGCTTGCTCGAATACGGCTATATCAGCCGGAAGCGGCAGGAAGCTGATCAGCGCCGTTTCACGCTGAGATTGATCTTCACCGAAGGAGATAGTTGGCAGAGCGACCAACAATCCGAAGGCCCCCACGAGGTGCCCGAGAATCAGATAGTTGGTGAGGTGGCCAACAGTGCAGGGGGGATAGTTGGCGAGCCCACCAACAAGATAGTTGGTGAGCCAGAAACACAACCCGATGTAATTTCGAGCGAAACACCCCCCTACTACAGCCATAGACTAGATTCAGTAGAAACTGAGGAACTAGATTCAGTAGAAACTGCGCACCGCGCTGCGAGCGCGATGCGCCTCGATGATTATCCACCTCAGGACTGCGAGAATACCCTGTTCGGACAAGATCCCGCAGAAGCGGGGCTTGGCAGGAAAGAGCCTCGCTCGATCGCGGCACTCCTGCCGGCTGGGTTCTACGACATGGAACCGGATGCGCAGCTGTCAGCATTCGAGCGCGCCTTCGCGAAGATCGGCCGCGATCCGGATATTATCGAACCCACAGAGCGCGAAGTGCTGGAAAGCCTGCTCATGGCCCTGTGGGACGTGCATCACGGCGAGCCGACCGGATACCGCGCCGCTCGTCTGTTGGGTGAAATGGATACGCCGCGGAGTGTGATCAAGCGGCCCGAGTTCGACTTCCCCGACGCACTGCCGCTTGATGAGCTCCGCAAATGGGCTGCGGCAGCCGCACTTACACTGGGCACGGGCGGCGTAGGCAGGCTGGCAGAACAAGCTGGAATTCCGCCTCAGGTGTTGAGCCGGTTTCGTGGAGGCAAGGCACTGCCTGAGCAGCACCGCGTCTCCCTGCAGGAGGCCTGCGAGCGTGTCCTGCCAAACCAGAACTGGAGGGCCGCCGCATGAACCGCGCCCTCTCCCCCATCCCTCATGACGCTGCGCAGATCCTGCCGCGCGTCACCCCCGAAAGGAATTGAACCATGGGTGCACCCGCAGAAGTGTTTCCCGCATTCATCAAGTTGGAGCACAAAGACAGCCCCGAGGCCCAGGCAAGGTTCCAGGCTGAGGTCAATCGCATCCTCGGCGGCGCGAGCCGCAAGCTCGATGACTTCTCCGCCAAGGCACAGGCGACGCTCGACCGGGCGCTGTCCACGCAGCGCAATGCCGGTGGTAGTCTCGACCTCGGCATCGATCAGTTGAACGCCGCGGCACAGGCTCAGATGCAACGAGCGATGGCCGCACAGGAGGTTTATCAGGCGACACTGCAAGCTGCTCGGGCTGAAGGGCTCTATTCCGTCGAGACGCGCCAGTCGATCGCCGCAACGAAAGCGCTATGGCTCGAAGAGGAGCGGGCAGCGAAGGCCGCACAGGCCCACGCCCGCGCAGCAACCGCCGTCCAAGCCGAACTGAACAAGCAGGCCAGCGCGACCGACATTGTGGTGCAATCCACGCGCCGCGGGGCGATGGAACAGGCGAGCGTGGCCAATTCGATGAGGGCCAGCCGCACCGCCTACGCCCAGCTTGGCCAGCAGATGCAGGACATGACGATCCAGGCGCAAATGGGCACCAGCGCCTTCGTGATCTTCTCCCAGCAGGTTCCGCAAGCCGCATTCGCGCTCAGCCAGTTGGAGCGCAGCGGCAGTGCGGTCGAGCGCCGCATCGGCTCGGTCGCGACGTTCCTCTCTGGGCCATGGGGCGCCGCGATCTTCGCTGCTACCGCGATCCTTGGGCCATTCGTGGCCAAACTGTTCGAGAGTGGCGAGGCGGCCGACAAATCGGCTGGCGCCATGGAGTTGCTGACCGACCGGCTGGACCTGTCACGGAACAGCTATGCCAGCCTCACCGCAGTGGTCGAGGAATACAACAAGGCGCAGGACCGCAGCACGGCGCTGACCTATGCCGCAATCGTCGCAACGGAGCGAAAGGCCGCCGCGATCCTCAAGGAGGCCAAAGCGGAACTGGCGAGGTTGCAGGCAACGCCGGCCAGTTCCTTCGGCGAAGTCTCCGGTGCCAGCATGGGCATTCCTGGCGTCGTCGTGACCGGTGACCAGCTCAAGCAGACCAATATTTCCCGTGTCGAAGCGGCCATCGCTGCAGCGGAAAAGGAACTCGCCAGCGCCGGCGTCGCGGCGGGAACGGAGCGGGTGAAGCGCGCGACAGACGAACGCTACAACATCGAGATCAGCTTCTCCGAGCAGCAGGCACGGCTCGATGAGCGCCGCAAACGTAACCTGATCGACCAGACCACATATGAGCGCGAATTGCTCCGGGTCACGCAGCAGAAAGACGCCGCGCTCAAGGCCTACGACCAGTCGCAGAAGAAGGATCGGCTCAGCAAGCCCGACACCAGCGCGGCCCGTGCAGCGGAGCGGCTGGAGAACTTCGGCGACCGTGCCGCGGAGTCGATCGCGCGGATCAATGAACGCTTCGATCAGCAGCCGCGCCTGATCGACCAGGCCGCGCAAGCCACGCGCCAGCTCGACATGTTGATCGCCGACCTGGCCGAACGGAAGCCGCCGAACTTCGAGCAGACCATCGCCAGCGCCGAGGCGGCGAAGCGCGCCGTGGAAGAGGCGCTTGTCCGGCCCCTCGAAGACATGGCCCGGGAATCCGAGCGACGCCTGCAACTCGCCGAACTGCTCGCCAGCGGTCGCGAAGAGGAAGCGGCGCAGTTGCAGGCCATCTGGACGCTGGAAAGCCAGCTCGGCACCGAAGAAGCCCTCCGCGCCCAGGTGCAGCAACTCATCACGGACGGGCGCAAGGAAGAAGCGGCAGCTCTCGCCAAGCTGCTCGCCATGTATCCCGACATGAAGCAGGAAGTGGCCGACATCGCGGGGCATGAATTCGCCCGCACGAAGGAACTGGAAAAGCAGCGCGACCTGCTCGGCGCCTATCTCTCGACCACGCAAGGCATTCGCGGCGAGTTGGAAAGCATCTTCTCCGGGGAAGGCTCAATCGCGAATTTCGGCAAACTCTTCTCCGACCTCCAGTCGAAAGTGTTGGTTGAGAAGATCTTCGGCCCCGCACTCGAAGAGCTCGACCAGTTCGTGAAGGGCGAGTTCGGCGTAAAGAGCGCCAACGACTTCCTGGCCAGCGAAACGAAGCGAGCGGGCGGCGCGGCTTCCGACTTTGCCGACGCGCTTGTGGTCGCAACTGAGAAGGTTCTCAATCCCTCCGCCGCAGTCGCGACGGCTGGTATGACCTTCGAGCAGGCATTCGGCCCGCCCTTCATCGAAAGCCTGAAAGCAGCTGGCGCCATGCCAGCGAATGACAACGGCGGCGCTATTGTCGTCGAAGGCTCTGTGATGTCTCTGACGCCGGAGCAGTTTTTCGAGCAGCTCACCCGGAAGATTGTTACCCCCGCACTCGACGGCCTCAACGAGATCTTCGGCGTGAAGTTCTTCACCAGCCTGCAAGGCGTCATGTCCGGCGCGCTGTATGGATATTCTACGGCTGGCGATGTCGGCGCAATCCTCGGTGCACTCAAGGGAATAGAGGGGCTTCCCAAAGGCATCACGGACGCTCTGGATGTTGCACTCAAGGGCGCGCAGACCGGCACCATGGTTTCCGGCCTCGCTGGCGCGTTCGGTATCGAACTGGGCCAGACCGGCTCCCAGATCGGTGGAGCCCTTGGCGCTCTGACTGGAATCCCCGGTGGCGACATCATCGGCGCCATCGCGGGCGGCATCCTCGAAAAGATCCTTGGCGGTATCAAAAAGGGCACCGTCACGATCAACGGCATGGACATCACCAGCACCTATGGCGGCAATGACGATCGCATTCAGGCCGCTACCACGGGTGCCAATTCGGTGCTGGACTCCATCGAGCGCATTGCCGACGCGCTCAATGCCAATGTGAACGCCGCTGCCGGCGCAGTTTCGATCGGCATCCGCAAGGACAGCTGGCGCGTCGACCCCACGGGGCGCAACCTCACGAAGATCGAGGATGGCGCGATCGACTTCGGCCAGGATCAGGCCGCCGCGATCCGCTACGCCATCATGGACCTGATCAAGGATGGCGTGATCGATGGGCTGACAGCATCGGAAGAACGGCTTCTGATGCTGGGCGATGACCTCGAAAAGTCACTGCAGAAGGTGCTCGATTTCCAGAGCGTGTTCGACCGGCTCAAGCAGTATCAGGACCCCATCGGCGCCGCGATTGATGCAGTCGACGAAGAATTCGACAGGCTGCGCGACATCTTCGCAGAAGCCGGGGCAAGCGCCGAGGAACTGGCCCAGCTCGAAGAGCTTTACGGGATCGAGCGGAAACAGGCGATCGAGCAGGCCTTCGAATCCGTCGCAGGGTCGCTGCAGAACCTGCTCGACGCCCTCACCGTCAACAATTCCGCGCTGTCCCTGCGAGAGCGCGAGGCCATGGCGAAAACGGAATACCAGTCACTGGCCGCACGGGTGCAGGCTGGCGACACTACCGCCTATGACGACTTTGCAGAGGCCGCCCAGACCCTGCTCGAGATCGAGCGCGAAATCTACGGCTCGCAGCAACCCTATTTCGACCTGCTCAACGAGGTCACGGCGCTGACCCGCACCGCGCTGGAAACGGCCGAGAACCGGGCCGACCCCAGTTCGACCAGCGCCGTTCCGGTGAATGACAATTCGGCCATTGTCAGCGGTATCGACGGCACCAACGCCAGGCTCGACGCCCTCAATCAAAATGTCGGTCAGCTCATCGCCCTGCAGCAGGTCGGTGGACAGGCCACGGGCAGCTCGGCCGCCAAAGTCTCCAACTACTAACCCGCCCTCCCCGCGCTCCGGCGTGGGAAGTGCCAACCAGTCACAACACGAAAGGAAGTCGCAATGTCATATGAAGCACTGAGATTGAGCGTCAAACGGTCGGCCAGTCAGCGGGCCGCTCGGGCGAACAACAGCGCCCCTGCTGCGCCTGCCCGTGCCGCCCAGTACAACTCTCCACCCGCGCCTGACACAGAGAAGGCAGCGCAGGCCGCCCGTGTAAGCGAGCGCGCCCGTATCGCTACCGTCTTCGGCTCGCCCCTCTCGCTGGGTCGCGAGCGGTCATGCGTTCGCCTGCTAATCCATGACCATGGCTGGTCAGCCAGTTCGATCGTTTCATTACTCGCCGAACTGCCGACCGACGCCGAGCAGGAACGGCACGCCCGTGCAGCGAAGCAGGCTCGAACTGCTGACGTTTGGGATCGAGCCCTTAGCCCTAAGAACGAAGCAAGCGAGAATTCGAGGGCCGGTGACATCTGGGATCGCGCCATCAAACTCAACAACAACGAGGCATGAAAATGGACACCAGCATTCTCAAGCGTGCCGGCGCACAATCCGCGGCGCTCGACTTCTCGGAAGAGAACGCCCGAATTGCCGAAGTCACGGCCGAGATCGACCGCACCGAGGCAGCCATCACAACCGCCGAGCAGCGATGCACCGAGATCAGCCGCGAACTGGTCGATTATCGCGGCCCGAACGCGAGCGCAGTGGCAGAGGCCATGCTCTCCGGTGTCGCACCTGCACAGGCAGCAGCTGCGGCTCCCAATCGTGCCGAACTCGAAGCCGAACGCGGTGCGCTGCGATCCGGGATCAGGGAACTGCGGCAACGGGTCGAAGATCTTCAAGCCGAAGTTGCCGGTATCCAGCGTGCCGCCTTTTTGCGGGTCAGGCCTGCAGTGCAGGAGGTGGTGAAGACCCTCACCGATGAAGCTCGGGCGGCAGCGCAGAAGATCATTGATGCGGCCGTCGCCTTGGACGCCATCGCCTACGCGACGAAGCAGGGGGACCATGAAGCCGGGGCGGTCAGGCGGGCAGCAGCCGGCGTCATCGGGCAAGACCGACTTATACCGGGGCGCCGCGACTATCCCGTGCCGCCTGAGATCGTGAGCCTCCTGCAGAACCTGGCGGGCAAGCGACCCGCCCTCCCGGCTCGCTTCGTCTCCGATGTGGAGATCACGCCCCCGCTGCGCTGAGATCAACTCCAACCGGCAGTTTTTGTCTTGATCCTTCCTGCCGGTGAACTCGGGCGGTCAGGTCTTCGGGCCCGACCGTCCATTTTTTCGCCCAACACACTGAAACTTCAAACTGTCCGACTGCCATGTGGCCGGTTCTGGGGGGCAAAAAGCGGTCCCTATGCGCTTTGGGCGCTCGGAGGCCGGGGGTAGGACCCGCAAAAAGCCGCCTCGTATTGGCGCCACGATAGGCACACAGAGGCGATCCCGCTCGATATGGCGGCGTTGATGCTGCAAAGGCTCGACGCACTCTAACCTCCGTTTCCGAGCAATTCACAGCGGGGCAAAATGCATGGCTGCAGACAGGCTCTTTTATGGGCAAGGTTCCAGTTCCAGCCATGGGTGCCAAGTCATTGAGGCCACCCTCCGCAAAACCCCTTAAATTGCCAACGCTCAAAAAAAGGCTTCACCTTGTCCGCGCGAGTCGGGATTTCGCAGATTTAGGGGGCATCATGAAAGTATTCGCCAATGCGTTTGGCGTCGCGATCCTGTTCGCGGCTACCGCTGGACACGCGCAGACCACGACAGATGGCGGCGTCGCGCCAATGCAGGTGACGAAAGCGGGGCCTGCCGCCTCAGCCTACTTGCCAGCCAATACCGAGGTTCTGGTATCGATGAACCAGGAACTGACAACAAAGGGCAAGACCTGGAACGAAGGCGATACCTTCAACATGACTGTCGTGCATGACGTCATGTATGGCGACTATGTCATCATCCCCAAGGGTAGCCGCGCGGTTGGCCGCATCTCCTGGCTCACCAACAAGGGCGCCTTCGGCAAGTCAGGCAAGATGGAGATCGAGATCGAGTATGCACAGGTCGGCGGGCGCCGCATCCCGTTGACCGGTCAATATCGCCAAGAAGGCGAAGGCAATACCGTCGCGACCATTGGCGGCGTAGTGGCTGCTGGCGTCTTCGCTGCCTTCATTACAGGCAAGAGCGGCAGGATCCCTGCCGGCCGTGAACTGATGGCCTACACCAAGGAAGACCTTCCGCTCGCTTTCGACGGTCCGCCGCCTCAGCAGAATGCGGCCTTCACAGTTCGGCAACCCGCACCAATGGGTGTGGCTGCCCCCGCTCCTGTCGAAGCGCCTGCGGAAGCCGCTATCATCGAGCCTGTGGCGGAAGAGGCTACCAAGCCCGTCCTAGTGCCGGTGACCGCGAACTGATCGAGGCGGTGAGACTGAAACTTCTGCACAAAAAAGACGGAGCCACAAATACCAAAGGGGGCCAAGTTGGGGGCCTCACCTCAGCCCATATTCAGAATAGTGTTGGTTTTCCGACATTCTTGCAGCTCTTTGCGATGACTGTAGCCGCACCATTTCCTTTTCGCCCGCGCTTCCTATCTTCGGTGAAAGAGGTGATGCGATGTCCGATGCGATGATTATTGCCTGCCCCAATTGCGCCGGGCTCAACCGGGTTCCGCGCGAGAAGCTGGGCGCGGGTGGGAAATGCGGCAAGTGCCATGGCACCCTGTTTACAGGCGCGCCGGTTACGCTGGCTGCCGCGAATTTCGATGCTCATGCCGCACGCAGCGATATTCCCCTGCTGGTGGATTTCTGGGCGAGCTGGTGCGGCCCGTGCCGCCAGATGGCGCCTGCCTTCCATACGGCGGCAGGGCAGCTGGAACCGGCAATGCGGCTGGGCAAGCTGGATACGGAGGCGGAGCAGGCGCTGGCGGCCCGTTATGGCATTCAGTCCATCCCGACGATGATCCTGATCCACAAGGGGCGCGAGATCGCGCGACAATCGGGGGCCATGCCCGCAGGCGCGATCGTCAACTGGGCGCGGCAGGCGGCGGCTTCTGCCTAGGCTGGCCTAGCCCCGCCCGCGATAGGAGGCGACGCCCTGATCGGGCACCCACAGCCCTTCAGGCGCCGCGCCGGTCTGCCAGAAGACATCGATGGGGATGCCGCCGCGCGGATACCAATAGCCGCCGATGCGCAGCCACATCGGCTTCATCTCCTCCACCAGCCGCTGGCCGATGCCCACGGTCACATCTTCATGAAAACCGGCATGGTTGCGGAAGGAGCCAAGGAAGAGCTTGAGGCTCTTCGATTCGACGATGGTTTCACCCGGTGCGTAATCGATCACCAGATGCGCGAAATCGGGCTGGCCGGTCACGGGACAGAGCGACGTGAATTCCGGCGCGGCGAAGCGGATCATGTAAAGCGATCCGCTGCGCGGGTTGGGCACGTAATCCAGCACAGCCTCTTCGGGCGAGGCGGGCAAGGCGCTGGACTGGCCGAGATGGAGGGGCTTCATGGCCTCGGGTGTGTCGTTCATGTCGCGCGTGATGCCGCGAACATGCCCGCCGCACAAGTCACCGGTTTGACGCATCGGATTCAGCCGCTATTCAGCGCCGCCTGCGCTTGCAGCCCGCAACCGACGATGCGCATGCCAACAAGGGTCATGAGGCCAACAAGGGTCATGAGGATAGTTCCCGAACCGAAAATCCGCCGCATGAAACTGCCCTTCCTTTCTGGAAGCGGCGTGGCCATGGCGCTTGCCCCCTTTGCGCTGGGCTTTGCTTCCGCGAACCCGGCAATGGCCGCCGTCGGCGATTTCGAGCTTCCGCCCGGCGATGCTTCCGGGCCTCAGGGGCCGGTTGCCCCCGGCGAAGCTCCGCCGCGTTCCACCGCAACGCCGACGCCCACGCCCTCGCCCACACCCTCGCCCACACCGCGCCCTACGTTTGCGACACCCGCGCCGAGCCCCCGCCCCACCCCGACGCGTGCGGCACCCACGCCGGCACCGGCCGCTCGACCGACCGCGAGCCCCTCTCCGCGCCCCTCCGCAACGGCCAGCGTCAGTCCGGCGCCCACCGCGAGCGCCTTACCCACGCCCGAGGCGAGCCCTGCCGCAACCACTCCGGCACCCGTTCCTGCACCAGCATTCACGCCCGCGCCCGCCACCTCTGCCGCGGCTGAAACGCCCGACGCACTCCCGGCTTCCGACTCGCTTCCCTGGGGCTGGATCGGGGCGATCGCGGGTATCGTTGCCGCGCTGGGCGCCGCAGCCGGTGCGGCCTGGTTCCTGTTTCGCCATCGCAGCGATCCGGCCATCCGGGTGCCCCAGCTTCAGCGGCCCGACCTCGATGCGGCCGCCGCCGCCAAGCCGCCTGCAAAGCCTGCTCCTGCACCCGCCGCAGAAGCGGAGGCGGAAGACGATGCCCCCCTCAGCCTTGCACTGGAAGCTCGGGAAATGGCGATCACCCTTACCGCCGCCACGCTCAGCTACCGGGTGACGCTCACCAATATGAGCAAGGAGGTGATGGAAGGGGTGACGGTAATGGGCGACATGATTTCCGCCCACGCATCCCTGCCGGAAGAACAGCAGCTTGCCACCGATGACAGCGAATTGGTGACCAAGCATGTGATCCAGCAGTTGCGCCCCGGCGAAAGCACTCAGGTGTCGGGCGAGTTCCGGCTCAATTTCCCGGCCATCCGTCCGATCCGCAAGGGCAGCGCACTGATGTTCGTGCCGCTGGCCCGGCTGCGGGTGGAAACCGCCTCCAGCACTGCCGCAGCCATGGTGCGCACTGCCCTGGTGGGCCAGCGTTCATTGCGCCCCGGCGCGGGATTGCAGCCGTTCCGGCTGGATCTGGGGCCACGCATTTACCGAGAAGTCACACAAAGAATCTTTTGAACGAGCCCCCTCGACTGGCAAATGGCGCGGGTTTAACCGTGGTTGTTCACGCGATGAGGAGCGCGCGAATGGAATCGCTGGTTTCGACCGAATGGCTCGCAGAAGAGATTGGCTCCTGCGACCTGAGGATCGTTGACGCATCTAGTCACTTACCCATCGCCGGGCGCGATGCCCGGGCCGAATACGAGGCCGGGCATATCCCCGGCGCCGTATTCATGGATCTCACCCATCTCGTCGATCCGGCGAGCCCGGTGCCCGCTGCCTTGCCCACGGCGGAGATGTTCTCCAGCCGGATGCAGAAGCTCGGCCTGGGGGATGGCAGCCGGATCGTGCTCTATGACGATAGCGACGTGAAGACATCGGGCCGTGCCTGGTTCATGTTCAAGCTGTTCGGCGCGCAGAATGTCGCGATTCTGGATGGCGGGCTGGCCAAGTGGAAGGCCGAAGGGCGTCCGCTGGAAAATGGCGTGCAATGCCTCAAGACCCGGCATTTCACGGCGTGGCAGGAACCCGGCAAGGTGCGCAGCAAGGCCGATATGATGGCGAATCTCAGCTCCCGTGCCGAACAGGTAGTGGATGCGCGCGATGCCGGGCGCTTCTCGGGCGAAGTGCCCGATTTCCGCCCCGGCGTGCCCAGCGGGCATATCCCCGGATCGGTGAACCTGCCCTTTTTCGAGCTGTTCAATCCTGACGGCACTTTCAAGGACAAGGCCGGCTTGCGCGCCGCGTTCGAGAAGGCTGGCGTGGACCTGTCCCAGCCGGTCGCCACCACCTGCGGCGGCGGCGTGACGGCCGCCGTGCTGTGTTTTGCCCTCCATCTGCTGGGCAAGGACAAGGATGTCTCCCTCTATGACGGGAGCTGGAGCGAATGGGCGGTGGATCCGGCAACCCCCAAGGAGACAGGCGCGGCGCTGCAGGATGTCTGATCCCCGCAAGGAACAGGGGCCGGCCACCCGGCTTGCAGCCGCGGGCCGCCGCGCTGAATGGACGAGCATCGCCGGCCGTAAAGGTGGGGTCGTCAATCCGCCCATATGGCGTGGCAGCACTCATCTTTACGAGGATTCCGCCGATCTCGCGGCGGGCCGTCCCAATGAGGACGGTCATTTCTATTACGGGCGCCGGGGTTCCCCCACTCAATGGGCGCTGGCCGAGGCCCTGACCCAGATCGAGCCCGGCGCGGCCGGGACCATCCTTTATCCCAGCGGCGTTGCGGCGATTGCAGGCGCCTTGCTGGCGGTGCTGCGCGCGGGGGATGTGCTGCTGATGACGGACAATGCCTATCAGCCCAGCCGCGCGCTTGCCGAAGGGCTGCTTCAACGCATGGGGGTGGAAACCCGCTGGTTCGATCCGCTGGACGTGGCCGGCTTCCCCGCCCATTTCTGCAAGCGCACCAAGGCCGTTCTGCTGGAAAGCCCCGGCAGCCTGACGATGGAACTGTGCGACACTCCCGCTCTTGCCGCCATCGCGCGGGAAAAGGGCGCGGTCAGCCTGATCGACAATACCTGGGCCAGCCCGCTGGGCTTCCCCGCGCTGGAACGGGGATACGACATTTCGATCATGTCGCTCACCAAGCATGTCGGGGGCCATTCGGATGTGATGATGGGCTCCGTCAGTGCGGGCGAACCGCATTTCAGCCGTATCCGCCGTATGTCCCAACAGCTCGGGCAAGTCGTCTCACCCGATGATGCGGCCCTGGCCATGCGCGGCCTGCGCAGCCTTTCGCTGAGGCTGGAACGCGAATCGGGCAGCGCGCTGGAGATCGCGCAATGGCTTGCCGGGCGCCCGGAAGTGGCGCGCGTCCTGTGCCCCATGCTGCCCGGCGCGCCGGGCCATGATCTGTGGGCGCGCGATTTCACCGGCGGCTGCGGCTTGTTCAGCTTCGTCATCAAGGGGCGCGACGATGCCGCCCGTGCGCGCTTTCTCGATGCGCTGGAATTGTTCGGCATCGGCTATAGCTGGGGCGGTTTTGAAAGCCTGGCGATCCCCTTCGACCCGCAGGGCGCCCGCAGCGCCACCAGCTGGCCCCCGCCCGGCACCGATCCGGCCGACCGGCTGGGCATTCGCCTGTCCATCGGCCTGGAAGACCCTGCGGACCTGATCGCCGATCTGGAACGCGGCTTTGCCGCAATGGATCGCGGCTGATGGCCAGCCCCGCCCTCGACGATCCCTTGCGGGGTGCGGAGGGGCTGAAGGACGCAGTCGTTTCCGGCAGTGGGACGCTGGGCGAATATATCGAATGGCTGGACAGCTATGGCGTGCAGGTGGGCACCATGCATTTCTCCGCCTGGAGCGCGCTGGTGGTGGTGTCCGTCATTGCCGGGGTCATCATCGTCTCGCGGCTGGGCGGCAAGCTGGCCCACTGGATGCTGGGCAAGCTCACCGGGCTCGATCTCACGCAGAAGCTGCTGGCCGAAAAGCTGGTTTCCATCGCGATCTGGGCGCTGGCGATCCTGGTGGGGATCGATATTCTCGGCATCGATCTCACCGCGCTGACGGTGTTTTCCGGCGCCTTCGGCCTCGCCCTCGGCTTCGGCCTGCAAAAGACCTTCGGCAATCTTCTGGCAGGGATCATCCTGCTGATGGACCGTTCGATCAAGCCGGGCGACGTGATCGCGGTGAGCGACCAGTCCGGGCGGGAGAGTTTCGGCCAGATCCGCAAAATCGGCATCCGGGCCATTTCGGTCATCACGCGGGACAAGAAGGAATATCTCATCCCGAACGAAAACCTGATGATCAATCAGGTGGAGAACTGGTCCTATTCCGCGCGCGACGTGCGCGTGAAAGCGCCGCTTAGCGTGGCCTATACGACCAACCTCGAACAAGCCGAGGAACTGATGCTACAGGCCGCGCGGGAAACGCCGCGCGTGCTGGAAACGCCCGAACCCAAGGTGCTGCTGATGGGCTTTGGCGAGAACGGCATCGCCTTTGAAATCCGCTTCTGGATCGTGGACCCGGAAGAGGGAATCAGCAGCGTCCGCTCCGACGTGTATAAACGGGTGTGGCAGCTGTTCTGCGAGGCCGGCATTCACATCCCCTTCCCCCAGCGCGAGATCAACATCTCGAATATCGAGCAATTGGGAGATCTTGTGGCCGGATTGAAGGGGCGCAAAGGGAACGAAAGTACGCCTACGGGCTGACCCCTAAAGCTCACCTACCCCCTGGCATAAGCATTCTCGCTGGCACTTGCCCGGCACCGGGGCCATGTGGCCTGCATGAAAAATGCCGCAACTCCCGCTACCGTCTATCTGGTCGGCGCCGGTCCGGGCGATCCGGACCTGCTGACCCTGCGCGCGGCGCGCCTGCTGATGCAGGCCAAGCTGATCGTGCATGACGGGCTGGTGGATCCTTCGATCCTGGCCCTCGCACGGCCCGATGCACGGCTGGTTTCCGTGGCCAAGAGCCGTTCGCGCCACACCATGCCGCAGGAAGCGATCAACGCCCTGCTGGTGCGCGAGGCGCTGGCCGGAAACTCCGTTCTGCGCCTGAAGGGCGGCGATCCGTTCATTTTCGGCCGCGGCGGCGAAGAAGCAGAAGCCTGCCATGCGGCGGGCGTTCCGGTGGAAGTGGTCCCCGGCATCAGCGCCGCCATCGGCGCTGCGGCAGCCGCCCAGATTGCCCTGACGCACCGCGAAGGCGCCAGCATCGTCAGCTTCGTGGCTGGCCAGTGCAAGGGCCTGACCGAGCAGGACTGGTCCGGCCTTGCCGGCAAGGGCCGCACGCTGGTGATCTATATGGGCGTCAGCACCGCCCCGCAGATCGCGGAAAAGCTGATGGAAGACGGCGTCGCCCCGGATTGCCCGGTGGCGGTTATCGAAAATGCCGCGCGCCCCACCATGCGGGTGCTGCGCAGTTCGCTGGCGGGCCTGCCCGATCTGGTGACCGGCGCAAAAGTGAAGAGCCCCGCCGTAATCGTGATCGGCGAGGTTGCATCTCAGGATTTCGGCCGTAACGACGCGGCCCTCACGCAACTGGCGCTGGAGGCGCAGGGATGAAGATTCTTACCGGAAACGACCTCAAGAGCGGGGCCGTCGTGTGGTGGACCGGTTATGACTGGTCGATCCATGTCGAAGACGCAGTGGATGTGGGCGATCAGGCCGACGCCATCCTGCAGCGCGAGGAAGGGGCCCGCCGGGTCAACGCCTCCTACGCTATCGACGCGGAGCCCGATGGCGAACGGGGCGTGCGCCCTGCCCATATCAAGGACCGTATCCGCGCGCTGGGCCCCACCGTGCGCCCTGACCTGACTCTCAAACCCGCCGATCCCAACGCCGGCAACTGGGTGATCTGATGTACCGTTACGACCAATATGACCAGGCGATGGTCGATACCCGCGTCGCGGAATTCCGCGACCAGACCCGCCGCCGCCTCGAAGGCAAGCTGACCGAGGACCAGTTCAAGCCGCTGCGCCTGCAAAACGGCCTCTATCTGCAGCTGCATGCCTATATGCTGCGCGTGGCCGTGCCCTATGGCACGCTGAACTCCGCCCAGATGCACGTTCTGGCCAACATCGCGGACAAGTATGACCGCGGCTATGGCCACTTCACCACCCGACAGAACATCCAGTACAACTGGATCAAGCTGGAAGACGCGCCCGACATTCTGGCGGACCTTGCCGCCGTGGAAATGCACGCGATCCAGACCAGCGGGAACTGCATCCGCAACATCAGTTCCGACCAGTTCGCCGGTGCCGCCGGTGACGAGCTGATCGACCCGCGCCCCTATGCGGAGCTGCTGCGCCAGTGGTCCAGCTTCCATCCGGAATTCCTGACCCTGCCGCGCAAGTTCAAGATCTGCGTGATCGCCAGCGAAACGGATCGCGCGGCGATGAAGCTGCACGATATCGGCATTCGCATCGTGAAGAACGCAGCCGGAGAAATCGGCGCCGCCTTCTATGTCGGCGGCGGCATGGGCCGCACGCCCATGATCGCGCCGCTGATCCGCGACTTCGTGCCGCTGGACCAGCTGATCACCTATTCCGAGGCCTGCCTGCGCGTTTACAATCGCTATGGCCGCCGCGACAACAAGTACAAGGCGCGCATCAAGATCCTGGTCCATGAACTGGGCAAGGAAGAATATACGCGCCAGGTGGAGGAGGAATTCGCCCACCTGCTCACTCAGGGCATTGAGCCCCCGATTGCCGAGCTGGAGCGGATCAAGGCCCACTTCACCGACCCCGCCTTCGATCAGGGCGCGAGCGACGATCTGGACCTGTCGGACCCGGCCTTTGCCCTGTGGGTGGCGCGCAACACCGTGGCGCACAAGCAGCCCGGCTATGTCATCGCCAATATCAGCCTGAAGCCGGTCGGCGGCATTCCGGGTGACGCTTCTGCCGCGCAGATTCACCTGATGGCCGATCTGGCGAAGGAATACAGCTTCGATGAATTGCGCGTTACTCACGCCCAGAACATCGTGCTGCCTCATGTGAAGAAGGCTGACCTCCACACATTGTGGCAGAAGCTGGACGCCGCCGGCCTCGGCGCGGCCAATCTCGACACGGTGGAAGACATCATCGCCTGCCCCGGCCTCGATTATTGCAGCCTGGCCAATGCCCGCTCCATCCCGGTGGCGCAGAAGATTTCGCAGCGTTTCGCCGCCAATGGCAAGACGGGCGAACTGGGCGAGCTGAAGCTGAAGATCAGCGGCTGCATCAATGCCTGCGGCCACCACCATGCGGGCCATATCGGCATCCTGGGCGTCGACAAGAAGGGGCTGGAAAACTACCAGCTGCTGCTTGGCGGATGCGAGGGTGACGATACTTCGCTGGGCAAGATCACCGGCCCCGGCTTTACCGAGGACGGGATCGTGGATGCCGTGGAAAAGGCCACCGAGGTCTATCTGGCCGAACGCGCCGAAGGGGAACGCTTCCTCGATACCTACCGCCGCATCGGCATGGAGAAGTTCAAGGAGGCGATCTATGCTTGATCATCTGCGTTTCCGCGAAGACGAACCGGCCGGTGCCCCCGCGGTTACCGTCGATGCCTTCCTGACCCAGACCAATGCCGCCGCCGTCCGTATCGAGCCGGGCGACGATGCGCGCAGCCTGCTGCCCTTCCTCGAACAGCTGCGGCTCGTGGAAGTGAACTTCCCCAGCTTCGGCGACGGGCGCGGCTATTCCAGCGCGCGTATCCTGCGCGAGGCAGGCTATCAGGGCGAATTGCGCGCCGTGGGCGATGTGCTGGTGGACCAGCTTTCGCACATGCGCCGCTGCGGCTTTGACAGCTTCCTGCCCGAAAAACCCTTCGACCCGGAAGATGCGCAGGCCGCGCTCAACCGTTGGCCCGAAGTCTATCAGGCCACGGGGGACGGCCGCCAGCCCATCTGGGCAAAAAGGCACCCTGCAAATGAACGAGACTGAAGTGTCCTCCCGCCCGCGCGACCGGATCGATACATCGGCCCGTTTCACGGAAGGCGATGCCATTCGCCTGAACCGCATGTTTCGCGGGCAGGAAACGCTTGAGATGCTCTCCAGCGTGCTGAAGGACCATCTGGCAGGCGACATTGCCGTCGTTTCCAGCTTCGGCGCGGAAAGCGCGGTGCTGCTGCATCTGGTGGCGCAAGTGGACAAATCGGTGCCGGTGCTGTTCCTCGAAACGGACAAGCACTTCCCCGAAACCATCGCCTATCGCGACGAACTGGTCGAATTCCTCGGCCTCACGAATCTGCGCATCCTCACTCCCGACGCGGAGGAAATCGTCGCCAAGGATGAGGCCGGCCTGCGCTGGAGCTGGGACCCGGATGGCTGCTGCGAAATCCGCAAGGTGAAGCCGCTGGCCAAGGCCCTGGCGGGCTTCGATGCCTCGATCACGGGCCGCAAGGCTTTCCAGGCCAGCACCCGCGCGCAATTGCCGCGTTTCGAGATCGACAGTTCGGACGCGCAGGGCCGCCTGAAGATCAATCCGCTGATCGACTGGTCGGCAGAGGATCTGGAAGCCTATTTCGAGGAACACGGCCTGCCGCGCCATCCGCTGGTGGCGCAGGGCTATCCCTCGATCGGCTGCTCCCCCTGCACGCACAAGGTCGCGCCGGGCGAAGACCCGCGCTCCGGCCGCTGGAAGGGCTGGGACAAGACCGAATGCGGCATCCACAGCCCCAATAATCCGGACGCCTATCGTCTGCCCCCGGAAGGCTTCGACCCGGCCCTGTAAGCCGGGTGCCGGGAGGGAATGCCCTTCCCTCCTGCACCGGGCGCGATGCCCGCTGAGGCGCAGAGTTTTTGGTTCGCGCAAAAACCGCAAAGCGCGCGAAGATGTGGTGCTTGGCCTGCCCCTTCTCGTCATTCCCGCGAACGCGGGAACCTAGCTGCAAGCGTTGAACTGGGTTCCCGCGTTCGCGGGAATGACGAAGGGTGGGCTTGGCGCAGCCCCTCAGCGTTCTTCGCGCTCTTTGCGCGAACCCAATAATACTCACGCGGAGACGCGGAGACGCGGAGGCGCAGAGGGAAAGCGCCCAGCCGCTCCTCCCTGCACCTCTGCGCCTCTGCGAGCACCCACTCTCTCTCCGCGTCTCCGCGTCTCCGCGTGAAACCCTTCCACATCACCCACGCAATCCCGCCAGCGGTCCCAGCCTTCGCTGGGATGACGACAGGGGGATGGTGTAGATGGGTACGGGCACAATTGGCGATTTGACTTGACATGATGAACCGTTTCGGTTATATGCCCCAGCACATTGCAGGACTACCAACCCTGCAATTACCTACCAGTCCGGAGGTGCGCGTAGTCGACCGCAAGCCTCCCTTGTTCAACAGAACAACGCGGCCGGCGCGGGTGTGTGCTCCCTTGGGCGGTTCTCCCAATGGCAATGCCTCCCAGCGCTCAGACGCGGATGATCGGATGTGTGGTGCTCTCCTCTGCCCGTGCACACCTGTCCCTGGAGGACGGGCTCTCCGGGACGGATCACCGCCAGTGGCGCGAGATGATCACTCGCGAGGGAAAACACGCCGCACGCGAGCCCGTGGCGCCTTTCCTGGCCGATCACCGAAAAAAGGGCCGAACCCAAGGCGCTGCGGATGGGCGCCCGGTCTCTCGCAACTCCCTCCGCCCGCTCCGCACGCGCCTCAGTTCCTGACGCCGTGCCGGCCGCGCGATTGGTTTGTTCTACACACTGGCGTTACGTCCGGGCTCGCCGCCGGATGGGGCTTGGTGCCCTACCCAACTCTACCTTCGTCATTCCCGCGGTTGCGAAGCACTGCCGAAGGCAGAACGCGGGAACCCAGCAGCAACGGTTGACCTAGGTTCCCGCTTTCGCGGGAATGACGAAAGGGGGCTCGCCTAAAGCCACTTATTCTCGCGATACCACGCAGCCGTGGCCTTCAGCCCTTCGCGTGTGTCGATGAGGGGGGCCCAGCGGCTTTTCGGCGGGGCCTTGCCCTTGGCACAGACCCAGTCCGGGTGAGACATATAGTTCACCCGGTCGATAGTGAGCTTGGCCTTCTCCTTGCGGAAGCGGGCATCCAGTGCGGCGGCGCGCAGCAGCATCGGCTTGGACAGGCCCGGCGCCAGCACCCTGCGGCCCATGGCCTCGCCAATGGCGCGGGCCATTTCCTTATGCGGCCAGCCGCCCTTGCGCCCGTCATCGGGTTCGAAGATCCGGTGCCCCACATCGTCGCCCGAAGGGACCAGCGCGAAAAGCAGGCGCGCCAGATCGGCCACATGGATCATCGAGGCGCCGCCATCCGCCGGCACGGGCAATATGCCCCAGCGCGCGGCGCGGAACAGCTCGAACATCTCCCTGTCGCGCGGGCCATAGATTGCCGGAGGGCGCACGATCGTCCAGTCGAGAGCGGAAGCCTTGACGATCTTCTCCGCACGAAACTTGGACGCGCCATAGGCCGACAGTTTCGGCTCTCGCGCCGCGAGAGAGGATACCTGCACGAAGCGCTGCACATCGACCTGTTTTGCCGCTTCCACCACGGCCAGCGTGCCTTCCACATTGCCCGCTTCGAAGCCGGCGGCATCGGGCGAATTGACCACGCCCGCGACATGGATGACCGCTTCCACGCCCTTCACCAGCGTAGCCAGCGCCCTGCGATCGGCAAGATCCCCCTGCACCCATTTCACGCCCTTGCGCACGGGTTGCTCGCGCCGGGTAAGCGCATGGACGGCGATGCCCTGTCGGGCCGCCTCGTCCAGGATTGCCTGTCCTACAAAGCCGGTCGCCCCGGTGATCGCTATCGTCACAAAAGCACCAACTGGTCGCGATGGACCACGGCAGAACGGGGCGCATAGCCCAGAATCGCGGCATGCTCATCGCTGCGCGTGCCCTTCAGCCGCTCGCATTCGGCGGAGGAATATTCGGCCAGCCCCTGCGCGATGGACTTGCCCACCGCATCCTGCACGATCACGGGATCGCCCCGCTCGAAATTGCCGTCCACGCCGGTCACCCCGGTGGCCAGCAGGCTGCCGCCCTTCAGCAGCGCCTTGGCACAGCCCGCATCCACCGTCAGCGTGCCCATCATCCGCATCCGCCCGCCCAGCCAGGCCTTGCGCGCGCCATCCTTGCGCAGGGGCAGGAACAGCGTGCCGGTGCCATTGCCCATGGCGCGGCTGATCGGGGAGGCATGGGTACCGTTGAGGATGGCCAGCGCAATGCCTGCCCGCTCCGCAATCTCGGCCGCCTGGAGCTTGGAGGTCATGCCGCCCGAACCGAGGCCGGAGCCGGAGCGATCGTCCGCCATGGCGTAGATCTCTTCCGTAACCCCGCGCACCTGCGGCAGCATCTGCGCGCCGGGCTGGCTGGGATTGCGATCATAGAGACCGTCCACGTCCGACAGCAGCAGCACGCCCTTGGCATGGGCCGCCTGCGCCACGCGGGCGGCAAGACGATCATTATCGCCAAAGCGGATTTCCTCCGTCGCGACGGAATCGTTCTCGTTCACTACCGGCACGGCGCCAGCCTTCAGCAGGCGGCCCAGAGTGGCGGCAGCGTTGAGATAGCGGCGGCGATCTTCCAGATCGTCCAGCGTCAGCAGCAATTGCGCGGCAGTGAGGCCATGGCCAGCCAGCAAGTCCGACCAGATGCCCGCAAGCCCGATCTGCCCCACGGCGGCGGCAGCCTGCGCATCGGCCAGATTGCCGCGCCCGCCCTTCTCCAGCTTGAGGCGCGCGGCACCCAGCGCGATGGCGCCGGAACTGACCACCACGACCTGCTGCCCGCGCGAGCGGGCTGCGGCGATTTCCTCCACCAGCGAGGCCAGCCATTCGCGGCGCGGCTGCCCGTCCGGCCCGACAAGCAGGGCGGAGCCCACCTTGATGACAAGGCGGGGGCAGAGGGCCGCATCGGCCAGGTCAGTGAGATGCGTGATCGTCATGGCGGGCGGGCCTTAGCCTTTGCGCGATGGCTTTGGAAGCTCCGTCAGAGCGGCGACCAGGGCTTCTCGTCGCGCGCTTCCTCCACTTCGCCGTCCGGGCGTTCCGTAGTGGTCTTGGCGGGCAGGTAAGTCAGCACCGCATCGAGCAGTGCCTCCATCCCTTCGCCCGTGGCGCCGGAGATGGGG
The DNA here is from genome assembly GCF_020539485.1 of Fulverythrobacter ferritrahens. Classification (GTDB taxonomy): domain Bacteria; phylum Pseudomonadota; class Alphaproteobacteria; order Sphingomonadales; family Sphingomonadaceae; genus Andeanibacterium; species Andeanibacterium ferritrahens. The sequence continues at coordinate 314,145 of NZ_JACDXU010000003.1, read as the reverse complement.
AACACTTCCTCCGCACCGGCGGCCTTCAGTTCGCGCGCATAATCCCCCGCCAGTTCGCGGCCGGAAATATCGATCTTGTTGAGCGCCACCAGACGCGGCTTGCCTTCCAGATCGCCGCCATAGGCTTCCAGTTCGTCTTCCACGATGCGCATCGCCTCGACCGGGTCCACCCCGCCAATGTCGATCAGATGCACCAGCACGCGGCAGCGTTCGATATGGCCCAGAAAGCGGTCGCCAATGCCCGCACCATCCGCCGCGCCTGCGATCAGGCCGGGAATGTCCGCCAGCACGAATTCGCGGTTCTTGTGCCGCACCACGCCCAGCTTGGGCACCAGAGTGGTAAAGGCATATTCCCCCACCTTGGAGCGCGCGTTGGACACGGCATTGAGGAAAGTGGACTTGCCCGCATTGGGCAGGCCGACAAGGCCGACATCGGCCAACAGCTTCAGCCGCAGCCACACATACATTTCCTCGCCCGGCATGCCGGGCTGGTGCTGGCGCGGGGCACGGTTGGTGCTGGTCTTGTAGCTGGCATTGCCCCGGCCGCCGATGCCGCCTTCCAGCAGGGTGACGCGCTGGCCCACTTCGGTGAAGTCCGCCAGCACCGTTTCGCCATCCTCGTCGGAGATGATCTGCGTGCCCACCGGAACGGGGATCACCAGATCGGGCGCGGCAGCGCCGGTGCGATCCTTGCCCATGCCATGCCCGCCGCGCGATGCCTTGAAATGCTGGGCATAGCGGAAATCGATCAGCGTATTGAGGCCCGGCACGGATTCGAAAATGATATCGCCGCCCTTGCCGCCATTGCCGCCATCGGGGCCGCCATATTCGACGTATTTCTCGCGCCGGAAGCTGACCGCACCGGGCCCGCCCGCGCCGGAGCGAATGTAGATCTTGGCCTGGTCAAGGAAATGCATGTCTGTTCGCCTCTAGCGCCGGCAGGGCCCTTCAGCCTTGCGTTCGGCTTCTAGCCGACAGGATTACTCAAAGCCACCTTGCTCGCCGAAGGAGGCTGATCGGAAGCTGAGATGGAGCAGTTCTCAGCGCACTGGTGGAGCCGAGGGGGATCGAACCCCTGACCTCGTCATTGCGAACGACGCGCTCTCCCATCTGAGCTACGGCCCCGTTCCAGTGCGATTGCGGCGCCCCAAGGCCCCGCAAGAGGGCGCCTCTTAGCGAAGAGGCACCGTGCTTGAAAGAGCAAAAATGCGTTTGGTCCAGCCGGCCCGGCCGGTCAGGGCACCTGCTGGACGACCGGCTGCGAACCGAAAGCGGGCTGATTGCCGGATGCGTCGGCAATTCCGGTCTGCACCCCGCCGGGCATGGCGGAATAGCTGGTCTGCGGCGAAGGCAGGGCATAATCCGGCACTACGGGCGGGGCAGAAGGCGAAGTAACGTCAGGCGCGCCGGCCGGACCATAATCGGCCCGCAGATAGGCGGCACCGCCCGCGGCGCTGCCATAGACCGCGCCATATTTGTTATCCCAATCGGCCACGGCGATTCGATACTTCTCCATTTCCTGGAAGAACTGCTCGAACGCAGCTTCGATCCGGGGCAGGCTCACCTGGGCGAAGGCATCGATATCGGCAGGCGGCGTTGCCAGGGCATCCTGGCTTACCTGCAGCGCCGCATCGCAGAAATACTGCCGGGCGGGCGGCAGGGCGAAGTAATTATAGACCTGCGTCATATAGGCTTCGCGCGCGCGGGTCGCCTTGGCCCCCGCCCCGAATTCCTTGCGGTACTGCTTGTCCAGATCGGCGTTGACCTTGCTCAGCCGCTTGCCCTGCTTGGTCAGCAGGGTTTTGTAGTTATCCAGGATCGGCTGATACTGCGGATCGAGGCAGTTGAGCGCCGCGACGTTCAGGGCCGAGCGGAAATTCCACACCGTTTCGAGCGGATCGAGATGGGCATTCACCGTCTGGCGCACGCCATCCACGCCGAGGACCGGGATCGTCATGTCCGCTGCCGCGCCGCCCGGAGGGATCGGGCGCATGGGGATGGGTTCCGGCTCAGGCACGACGACCACTGCGACCGGCGGAGGCGGAGGAGCAGGCGGCGGAGGTGCGGCACAGGCCGCGAGCATGGCCAGACCAGCGGCTGCGGTAATTGCGGACAGCTTACGTAACGGCAATTGCACGATCCTGCTCATTCGAATTTGGGCCCCCTCCAACCCTATTTTCCGGCTTTCCCACGGATGACAGCGGCAGAAAATGGCTTCCACCATAGTCCCTGCGAGCTTTCGCTGGGATGAAGAATGCCCCTATCGTAGTTAATTTGCAAAGAAAATGCCCGGGATACCACGTGGCACCCCGGGCACGACATTCTCAGGCCTGTTTGCGATCAGTCGCGGTTGCTGCCCATGAAGCGCAGCAGGAACAGGAACATGTTGATGAAGTCGAGATAGAGGCTCAGCGCCCCGAGCACGACCGACTTGCCGGCCCACTGGGTTCCGGCGACATGGTAATATTCTTCCTTCAACCGCTGCGTGTCATAAGCGGTAAGGCCCGCGAAGATCAGCACGCCCAGTGCGCTCACCGCCCAGGTCAGGGCCGGCGACTGCAGGAAGATGTTGATCAGGCTGGCCACAACCAGGCCGATCACGCCCATGATCAGGAAGCTGCCCCAACCGCTCAGATCCTTCTGCGTGGTATAGCCATAGAGGCTGAGGCCCGCGAAGGCGCCTGCCGTGGCAAAGAAGGTCGTGGCGATCGATGCGCCCGTATAGACGAGGAAGATCGTCGAGAGCGAAAGGCCCATCAACACGGCATAGCCCCAGAACAGAGCCTGGAGGGTGCCGGTGCTGAAGCGGTTCGCGCCGAAGCTCATCGCGAAGACGATGGCCAGCGGGGCCAGCATGATCACGAAGCCGAGCCCGCTCGACATTACCGAAAGGGCAAGGCCCGAACGGGCGAACAGCATTGCGACGACGCCGGTCAGCAGCACGCCCGACGCCATGTAATTGTAAATCGACAGCATGTGCTTGCGCAGGCCGGCATCAAAGCCAGCGCGGCTGGCAACATCGCCGCCAAAACCGGTAGACGCGCCGAATCCCGGCTGCGAGCGGCGGGGTTCGTTCCAATCTGCCATTTTCGTTTCCTAACTCCAGTGCCGGCCTTCCAGAGCGGGGCCGGTCTGACAGGAATATCGAGGCTTCCGCCTCCGATTTCAAGGAAAACCGGACAGGATCGCTCCGGTTCTGTTAACTTTTGGCAGCAGTCCGTGCTTCCGCGGCCATCTGGACCGAACGGTCCCGCGCACCGCGCAATGTATCCTCCACCAGCGCGGCCAGCGCATTGCCCTTATCGAGTATGTCGAGCCCCACCTGAGTGACGCCGCCAGGGCTGGCCACGCGCCGCGCCAGTTCGCCCGGCGAATGTTCGGAAGCAGCCGCCAGGGCCGAAGCCCCTTCCACTGTCGCGAGAGCCAGGCGCTGGGCCTGCTCTGCCGGGAGGCCGAGATTCGCCGCGCCCTGCGCCAGCGCATCGATGAAGCGATAGACGAATGCCGGGCCCGATCCGGCAAGTGCCGTCACCAGATCCATCAGGCTTTCTTCCGCCAGCCATTCGGCCGTGCCGAGCGGCGCCATCAGGGCATCCACCTGCGCCTGCCCTGCCTCGTCGAGCCCCGCGCCCACCAGAGCGACCGGCGATTTGCCGAGCGCCGCGGCCAGATTGGGCATCACACGCACCTGCGCGGCCGAGCGCGGGAAATTGCCCGCCAGCGTTTCCAGCTGCACACCAGCCAGCACGGACAGCAGCACCGTGCCCGGCCCCACCAGCGCTTCCACCTGCGGCGCGACTTCCGCCAGCTTCTGCGGCTTCACTCCCAGCATAACCGCATCGAAGCGACCGGTTTCGGGAAGAGCGCGCAGCTGCGTCACGCCTTCGGGCAGGTCACGCGGGCTGGGATTGACCACAGTGAAGGTTGCAGGAGCAATGCCGCCCGCGATCCAGCCGCGAATCATCGCGCCGACCATATTGCCGCAGCCGACGAGGAGAATGGAATTGAAGGTCATGATGGAAGTGCAATCCCGCTAGGTAAGTCGTCATTGCGAAGGGCCAAGGGCCCCGCGGCAATCCAGCGCAGAACTCGCAGCGCCCCGAATTGCTTCGCTACGCTCGCAATGACGAATAAGGAACGCGCCTTCAAGCCTCTCCGGCGGCGTCCACCAGCGCACTGGCAAGGGCATCTGCCGGATTCTTGTCGCCCCACAGCACGAACTGGAAGGCGGGATAGAATCGGTCACACTCCGCAACCGCGCTTTCGACCGCGAATTGCGCCTGACCGAGGCTCAGCAGGCCATCGTCGCCCAGCATCAGCCCGTGGCGATAGAGCAGCACCCCGCCATTGGACCAGATATCGAAATGCCCCAGCCAGAGCTGTTCGTTAACCAGTGCGAGCAATTCGAAGGTCTGGCGGCGCTTGGCATCGGGCACGCGGATGTCGGGCAGGCAGAGCAGCTGCAACACCCGGTCCTCGGCGCGCCAGATGCACCGCAGCTGATACCGCGTCCAGCTGCCCTGAATCTCGCCCGAAATCTCATCGTCGCTGACGAATTCGCAGGGCCAGCCCCGCGCATCGAACAGCTGCGCGAGCATTTCGACCGGAGCCGCATCATCGCGGTCGATGTCCTCTTCGCTTGTTCTCATCGCATAGCTTCCCACGCTTCTCGCCACCCTTCCGCTAACCAATGCGTTGCGCAGCACCGTGGCGGCAATCCATCTTGCAGGTCCCGCTGGGCAAAACTCGATAACCCTGTTTACAAGTTGTGTAAAAACAGCGCCACCCCGGTTTGCCCATCCCTATAATGATCAGGAAACCGGGGAGACTTCTTCGCCCGCATCGCTGGTGAAGATGAAGCAATCGATTCCGGCAGCTTTAAGCTGCTTGATGAAGGCGTTAGCTTCTTTCGCGCTGGAGAAGGGACCTGTCAGCAGGCGATTGGTGCGGCCCCATGCGGCGACATAGCCCTTGCGGCTGCCGAACAGCTTGGACTGCTCTTTCTGGAACTTGCGCCAGGTGAAGGCGATGGCTGAACGATTCTGCCCGGTGCCGACCTGTACCCATACGCGGCTGGGATTGGCGGCCTTCTTCTTGGCTTCGGCCTTCTTTTCGGCCTCCAGCTTCCTCTTCTCGGCCTCAGCCTTCTTACGCGCCGCCTCGGCCTTCCTGTCCGCTTCAGCCTTCGCTTCAGCCTTCGCCTTTTCCGCCTCTGCCTTCGCCTTCTCGGCTTCAGCCTTCCTGTCAGGCTCGCGGCGGACAGCAATGCGGGTGATGTCCACCGCGCCCGGCGCCGGAGCAGCCTTGGCCGGGCCGCTCGCGAATTCGGCAAAGGCATCGACCAGGCTGGCCGGAGCGGGCGGGGGCGTTTCAATGGCCGGCAGGGGTGCGGATTGCGCAGCGGCAGCGGGCGGAGAGGCCAGAGCAACCTGCGAACCGGAGGACGGCGGCTGAGAGAAGGCGGGTTGCGGAGCAGGCACGGGCTGCGCGGCGACGGCGGCAGGCTGCTGCGCGATCACCGGAGGCGGCGTCTGCGCCGGAACCTTTGCCCCGGATGCCGGTTGCGGCGTCTTGCCCCGGTCAGCCCTACCCTTATCAGCCCCACCCTTGTCACTCAGGGCGATGACTGTTCCGACGGGCGGAGAGGCAGGCTTGCCCTTCCCCTTGTCGCTGGTGCCCAGAGGCGCGCCCGAGGGAGTAAGCCGGGCATCGAGCGGCGCGGCGGCCACCTGCACCGGCCGGGCCTGCGCAGCATATTGTGCGATCGCGGGATCGTCCTTGCCGATCATGTCCGCATCGGGAAATTGGCCGAAATTGCCCGCAGCGGCCTGCTGCGCGCGGGTCAGCTTGGGCATGTAACGCAGATAGGGCGCGATCCGGCCCGCCAGTGAAGCGGGCATCACGGCATTGGCGATGGATACAGCCTCTTCCGTCTTGCCCAGCGCTGCCAGGGCGAAGGCGCGAGTACGATAGGCGGCCAGATCGCGGCGGTTGAGCAGCGGCAGCAGGGTCGCCTCCGATCCGGCCTGATCCCCGCCAATTGCCTGGCTGAGCGCCAGCTGGCGCGTGATTTCCTGCTCTTTCTCGTCGGACAGGCCGCCCGCCTGCAGGGCCACGCGATAGAAGGGCTGCGCCCGCGCATTATCGCCCACCATGTCATAGGCAAGGCCGCGCACGGCTGCGTGCTTGCCCAGCTTCACGCCCGCCGCGTCCGCCTCGTCAAACAACACGAGAGCCTCAAGCGGGCGCTTGCGGAACACTTGCGCCGCGCCCAGCCCGGCCTTGGCCTCGCCCGCGAATTGGGGAAGTTCCTGCGCGCGGGAGAAGAAACCCACGGCGGCCGTTACATCATCCAGTTCGAGCGAGGCCCAGCCCGCATCGAGCATGGCCCGGCCATCCAGCGCATTGGTGCCAAGGCGCCTCAGGGCGGAGCTGAGATCGTCAGCCGCCCTCGGCGGGAGCGGTTGCACCACCTCGCGCGAGCCGACCTGCGGCGCCGATTGTGCGGCGGCAGCCACCGGAGAAATGGCGGCAAGCACTGCCGCACCAATCACTCCGTTACGCCCCATTGCCTTAAGCTTTGTGGAATTCACTGGACCCGAACCTGTTATCGCCAATCGTCACGCCTACGACCGGCTGGCGCGACCGGCCAGTGCGTCCTGCCCAGGCGCGGCTGAACGGGGGACGAACGCCCCCCGTTCATGCGATCACTGGTTGTTCTGGCGCCCCAGAAAACGCGGAATGCTGAGCGACGGGCCCGAAGGATCATCATCGCCATCGTCATCGGCCGCATCCCTTGCGGCCCCGCGCGAGAGATTGGCCATCCGCTCGAACAGGGTGGAACCGCCAACCGGCCCGCCGGCAGCGCCACCTGCCGAAGGAGCAGGCGCGGCAGCCGGGGCAGGAGCGGCCCCGGTATCGCCGCCGCCCAGAAGGCCGCGGCGGCGCCCGCCGAAAGGCGGCGGAGGCGCGGCGGCCTCGTCCTGCGCGGTAAAGTCCTGCGCAGCAAAGCGGCTGGCATCGAGCAGCAACTCGTCCTGCGCACGATTGCCGTCGCCGGCATCGGGTGCTTCCAGCGTCAGTTCCAGCTCGCTGCCCGCGCGGGCCTGCGGCGGAGCGGCGTTCCAGTCATCGGCGATGCCGTCGTCTTCCTCTTCCTCCAGCGTCAGTTCGCCGGTCTGGATTTCATCGCCGGTGAGCGAGGCATAGCCCCGGCCCGCATCGTCATAACCCTCGTCCTCATAGGACGGCTCATAGGCCTGGGGCATGGCGGGGGTAGCAGCCGCCGGCGCGAAGCCCGACGCCGCATCGACGGCAAGTTCATCCTGCGTGGGCAGAGGCAGCACAGGCCGCTTGGGCCCGCGCGAGGCGGAAAAGTCCATCGGGCGAGTGGCCTGCACGGCCTGATCCGCCGTCTGTTCGATACCGGTGGCCACAACCGAGACGCGGATCTTGCCTTCCAGATCCGGGTTGAAGGCCGAACCCCAGATGATGTTGGCATCGGGATCGACCAGTTCGCGAATGTGGTTCGCGGCCTCGTCCACTTCCAGCAGCTTCATGTCTTCGCCGCCGATGATGGAGATGATCACGCCCTTGGCGCCCTGCATGCTCACCCCGTCGAGCAGCGGGTTGGCGATGGCGCGTTCGGCAGCCTGCAGGGCGCGGTTCTCGCCCTCGGCCTCGCCCGTGCCCATCATCGCCTTGCCCATTTCGCCCATCACCGAGCGGACGTCGGCAAAATCGAGGTTGATCAGGCCCGGCATCACCATCAGGTCAGTGATGGAACGCACGCCCTGCTGCAGCACTTCATCCGCCAGGGCGAAGGCTTCCTTGAAGGTGGTTTCCGCCTTGGCCACCAGGAACAGGTTCTGGTTGGGAATGACGATCAGCGTATCGACGTGCTTCTGCAGTTCCTCGATACCCGATTCAGCCGAGCGCATGCGCCGCGTGCCTTCGAACAGGAACGGCTTGGTCACCACGCCCACGGTCAGCACGCCCTTGCGCCGCGCGGCTTCCGCGATAACCGGCGCAGCGCCCGTGCCCGTGCCGCCGCCCATACCGGCCGCGATGAAGACCATGTTCACGCCTTCCAGCGAGCGCTCCAGTTCTTCCACGGTTTCTTCCGCGGCGGCCCGGCCCACTTCCGGCCGCGACCCTGCACCCAGGCCCTGGGTAATATCCGGGCCAAGCTGGATGCGATGTTCCGCGATCGAATTGTTCAGCGCCTGCGCGTCTGTATTCGCGACGATGAAATCAACGCCCTCGATCTCGGACTTGATCATGTTGGCGATGGCGTTCCCGCCCGCTCCGCCTACACCGATCACTACGATACGGGGGCGCAGTTCTTCAACCGAAGGCGGGCCGATATTGATGCTCATTGAAGCTCTCCAAGGGGGCACGTAGCACGGGCATGCTCATTGTTGCACTTGTGCCATAAAGGGAATCGCTCGCGCAAAGCGTAACTATCCTTATCCACAGTCTGACAAGCGCGTTGCAAATCGCATCGCTCCTTCAAAAATACTGCTTCAACGCCTGGAACACACGCTGCGCAAGCGCCAGCCCTGTGAGGCGAGTTGTGTCCTGATAGCCTTGACGGATGGAGCGGATGTCCACCGGATCGGCTGCGGCATAGAGAACCAGCCCGGCGAGCGTGGAAAAACCGGGCACGCCATGCGCCTCCGGCAGGCCCTTCAGCGTGGGCGGTTTGCCGATCCGCACGGGGCGGCCCAGCGCGCTTTGCGCATAATCGGCAATGCCCGCCAGCTCCGCCCCACCACCAGTCAGCACGACCTGACCATTGCGGCCGGAAAAGCCCAGAGCCTTGAGGGATTTGGATATTTCGCTGACCAGCCGGTCAAGCTGCCCGGTAATGACCGAGATCAGCTCGGCGCGCGGCACGCGGTTCTTGTCGTCCGCATGGCGCGCCAGCGGCCCGGCCTGTTCCTCGCCCGGGCCGTTCACCGGGATCATTTCGCGATGGTCGGCAGGCGAGGCGATGGCCGAACCGGCCACGCATTTCAGACGCTCCGCCTGATAGCGGCGAATGCCGAAATGGGAGGCTATCGCATCGGTAATATCGGCAGAGCCCATCTGGATCGCCAGCATCCCCAGCAGCATTCCGCCGGCATAGACCGAGACATTGGTGACTTCGCCGCCCAGCTCGATCAGGGCCACGCCCAGCTCGCGTTCTTCCTGGCTGAGGCAGGCGTAGCCCGCCGCAACGGGCGAGGCGACCACCGACTCGACATCGAGATGGGCGTTCTGCACCGCTTCGGTGATGTTGCGGATCGGCGCGCCATCGGCGCACATCACATGGACATCCACCCCCAGCCGCTCGGCATGAAGGCCCTTGGGATTGGACACGCCATGGGCGCCGTCCAGCGTGTAATGAGCAGGCTGGGCATGCAGCACGGTGCGGCCATCGGGCTGCAACCCGTCCCGCGCGGCGACGAGGAGATGCTCGATATCCTCTTCCTCGATCCGGCGGCCGCCAATGTCGATCTCGACCTGCGCGATCTTGCTGGAAAGCCCCGCGCCCGAACAGCCGATCCACACGCTCGACACGCTGGTTCCCGCCAGCTTCTCCGCCCGCTCGATCGCGTCGCGCACGGCATAGGTGGCGGCCTGCATGTCGGTCACATAGCCGCGCTTGATGCCCTGGGCCGCACGGTGGCCCGATCCCAGCACGATCATCTCGCCCGTCTCGCTCACCCCCGCGATCATCGCGGAAATGCGGAACGAACCGATATTGATCGCGCCAAAGACCTTGGTGATGCGCGGGGTGGAAGCCATCAGTCCGGCACCCCCACTTCGGCTTCATCCTTCGGCGTGGTGCTGCTCGCTTCATTGGCGGGCGCAACGCTCATCTCGCTGGGCTGCTCCGACAGGCCGGGGATGCGCATATAAATCCGCTCGGGCGCGCGCATGTCGAAAGTGGCGACCTTGCCGCCGAGCAGGCGGTTCACCCCGTCAAGCCGCGCAAAGGCGACCAGCGCACCCGCCGATTCCTTGTCCCCCTGCGGCAGGGCGAGAACCTGGCCGGTCTTGAAAGTGAGGTTCCAGCGGCGATTGCCGACCCATTCGGCGCTCGCCACCTGCGGCTCCAGTGCCGGGGCGGCATCGAGCAGATCGCCCAGCGCGGCCACCTGGCGGCCAGCGCCCGGCCCCTCGATCACCAGCGCACCCCGTGCGGCGCCGGGAGAAACGGGTTCCAGCTCGTGCCCGGTCTCGTCGATCAGAACCAGTCTGTCCGCCTTCTTCAGCACGGCATGGGGCGTGCGCTCGACAATGTCGATCACCAGCGAATCCGGCAGGCGGCGGGAAACCCGCGCATCCTTGACCCAGCTGAGCGCCAGCAGCCGCACGCGCACCGCATCGAGATCGACCAGCGGCATTGCCTGATCGCGCTCGCCCAGCACCCGTTCATAGACCTTCAGCTCGTTCATCCGCTGCACGCCGCGCACTTCCACCCGGCGCACTTCGAACCCGGCATCGGCGGCCAATGTGGCGATCTGCTGGTGGATCAGGGCGGGCAGACCGGCGAGAACGGCAATGAACAGGGCAAGCGCCATCGCGCCGCCCAGGATCAGGGCGAGGAAAATCTTCTGGAGCTGTTCCTCGGTGAAGGGCAGCCAGCGCATCAGCACATCGGCCAGCGCCCCGGTGGTGGAGCGCGCCTTCTTCACCTTCCGCGCAGTGCCCCGGGCCGCCGCCGCGCGGCGCACTCCCTGAGCCTTGCGCTTGATCGTTTGCGCCACCTACGCCCCCTTTTCTCCGTCAGAGGCCGCGGCGCGCTCCAGCGCGTCGGCAATGATGGCCTCCACCAGATCCCCATACTCCATTCCGCAATATTTTGCCTGCTCGGGCACCAGGCTGAGCGGAGTCATCCCCGGTTGCGTGTTGACTTCCAGCAGGAAGAGCCCCGCCTGCCCCTGTTCGTCATCCCAGCGGAAGTCCGAACGGCTGGTGCCGTGGCAGCCCAGCGCCTTGTGCGCCTTCAGCGCATAGGCCTTGCACAGTTCCATGATCTCCAGCGGAATGTCGGCGGGGCAGATGTGATCCGTCATTCCGTCCGTATATTTCGCCTCGAAATCGTAGAAGCCGCTCTTGGGCACGAGTTCGGTCACGGTAAGCGCCTTCCCGTTCACCACCGCGCAGGTCAGCTCGCGCCCCCTGATATAGGGTTCGGCCAGCAGCTGGGCGAATTCCTGCCATGGGCCCACGGCATCGCGGCGGATCGGATCGCCATAATTACATTCCGCCGTGACGATCGCCACGCCGACCGAAGAACCTTCATTCACCGGCTTGAGCACATAGGGGCGCGGCAGGGGATCGCGCTCGAACAGTTCTTCCGACTGGACGATGCGCCCGCCCGGCATGGGAATGCCATGGGGGACAAGCACCAGCTTGGTGAGTTCCTTGTCAATCGCGATCACGGAAGTGGCAAGGCCGGAATGGGTATAGGGAATGCCCATCAGGTCCATCAGGCCCTGCACCGTGCCGTCTTCCCCCGGCACGCCATGCAGCGCGTTGAACACTACATCGGGTGCAGCCTCGGCCAGCTTTGCGGCCACGCTGCGATCCATGTCGATCCGCGTCACCTTGTGGCCGCGCGCCTCCAGCGCATCGGCCACGCCATTGCCGGACATCAGCGAGACGGGCCGCTCATTGGCCCAGCCGCCCATCAGGACTGCGATGTGAAGTTTGGGAAGCGCACCCATCTTACGGCCTCCCCACGCGCTGGATTTCCCATTGCAGGTCCACGCCCTGGCTCTGCGCCACGCGGCGGCGCACTTCCTCGCCCAGCCCTTCGATATCGGTGCTGGTGGCACTGCCGGTGTTGATCAGGAAATTGGTATGCTTTTCGCTCACTTGCGCGCCACCCATGGTCAGGCCCCGGCAACCGGCGGCATCGACCAGCCGCCATGCCTTGTCGCCCTCAGGATTCTTGAAAGTCGATCCGCCGGTCTTGGAACGGAGAGGCTGCGATTCCTCCCGCGCGGCGGCGATACGGTCCATTTCCGCGCCGATTGCCGCCGGATCGCCCGGCTGGCCGCGAAAACGCGCCGAAACCACGATTGCCCCGTCCGGCAAAGCGGAATGGCGATAGGAATAATCAAGATCGTCCGGTGCCAGCGTCACGAAGGCGCCATCCGGCAGGATCACGTCGCAATCGACCAGAATGTCCGAAACCTCGCGGCCATAGGCGCCGCCATTCATCCGCACGAAACCGCCTACCGTACCGGGAATGCCCCGCAGGAATTCCAGCCCGGCAATGCCTGAATCGCGCGCGGTGGATGCCACCAGAATGCCGCTCGCCCCGCCGCCGCAACGCAGGGTGACCGCGTCTTCCTGCTCCACCTTGGCAAAGGGCTTGCCCAGCCGCACGACCACGCCCGGCACTCCGCCATCGCGTACGATCAGATTGGAACCCAGCCCCAGCGCCATGACCGGCACCTGTCCGCCCAGCTGGCTAAGGAAGGCTGCCAGATCCTCAAGATCGGCAGGCTCGAACAGCCAGTCCGCCGCGCCGCCGGACTTGAACCACACCAGCGGCGCCAGCGGGGCATTGCGGGTCAGCTTGCCGCGCACATTCCGCACCGGCAGGCTGGATGAAACCATCACCTCGTCGATCTCGGAATAAGGTGCGCTCGTCATGCCTTTTTCCCGCGCCGGGCAGCGATCGCCGGGGCGAGGCCAGCAGCCCAGCGGGTGATGTCACCCGCGCCGAGGCACACCACCATGTCGCCGGGCTCGATGATGTCCGACAGCACGCCCGCCAGATCGTCCGCGCCGGAAACCTCGGCGGCCGAACGATGCCCCCGTGCCTTGATCCCGCTGACCAGCACATGGCTGTCCACGCCCTCGATCGGGCTTTCACCGGCCGGATAGACCGGGGCGGCAAACACCATGTCGGCATCGTTGAAGCAGGTCTGGAATTCTTCCATCAGGTCGCGCAGGCGCGTGAAGCGGTGCGGCTGGACCACGGCGATCACGCGGTTCTGCGTCGCCTCGCGTGCAGCGGCCAGCACGGCTTTGATCTCTACCGGATGGTGCGCATAATCGTCGATGATCGTGGCCCCGTCCACTTCGCCTACGCGCGTGAAGCGGCGGCGCACCCCGCCGAAATTGGCGAAGCCGGCGCGGATCGTATCGTCGCTGCAGCCCATCTCCACCGCCACGGCAATCGCGGCGAGCGCGTTCTGCACATTGTGGCGGCCGGGCATGGGCAACACCACGCCTTCGATCCGGCGATCTTCCTGCCCACGCTGGCGGATCACGGCGTCAAACACATTGCCGCCGCCTTCCGGCCGGACATTCACGCCGCACACATCCGCCTGCAGCGAGAAACCATAGGTCACCACGCGCCGGTCCCGCACGAGGCCGACAACGGACTGCACTTCAGGGTGATCGATGCACAGCACCGCCGCGCCATAGAAGGGCACATTCTCGATGAATTCGACGAAGGCCTTCTTCACCGCATCGAACGAACCGTAATGGTCGAGATGTTCGGGATCGATATTGGTGACGACCGCGATGGTGCCATCCAGCCGCAGGAACGAACCATCGCTCTCATCGGCTTCCACCACCATCCAGTCGCTGGCGCCAAGGCGCGCGTTGGAGCCGTAGCTTTCGATGATGCCGCCATTGATCACGGTGGGATCGATCCCGCCTGTATCGAGCAGTGCGGCGATCATGCTGGTGGTGGTCGTCTTCCCATGAGTGCCGGCCACGGCCACGGTGTTCTTCAGCCGCATAAGTTCAGCCAGCATTTCCGCCCGGCGGACTACAGGAATGCGGTGTTCCAGCGCGGCGGCGACTTCCGGATTGGTGCGGCGCACGGCGGTGGAAGTCACCACCACAGCGGCATCGCCCAGATTTTCCGCCGCATGGCCGATCATCACCTTGATCCCGCGCGCGCGCAGCCGTTCAACCGACGGACCTTCGGCAATGTCCGAGCCCTGAACTTCATAGCCCAGGTTCTTCATCACCTCGGCAATGCCGGACATGCCGATCCCGCCAATGCCGACGAAGTGGATCGTCCCGATATCGGTGCCCACCCCCTTCACTGTGCATTCTCCCGAGCCAGAGCCTCGCGCCCGTTGGGCTTGGCTTCCCCGCCGTTCACCCGGATCACGTCCATCAGCGGGGCCCCGCCGAAGCTTTCGACCAGATCGGCAAGATCCTTTGCCGCATTGGGGCGGCCACAATTCCATGCGGCATGGGCCGCATTGGCCAGGGTTTCAGGGTGCTGGGCCATGGCCTGTATCTGCTTTGCAAGTTCCTTGGCGGTAAAGCCCGTCTGGCGGATAGAGCGCGCACCGCCCGCCTTCACCATTTCACGGGCATTGGCCGCCTGATGATCGTCCGTGGCGATGGGCAGCGGCACCAGTATCGCCGGGCGGCCCACCGCTGTCAGTTCTGCAATGGTGGAAGCCCCCGCGCGCCCGATGAACAGATGCGCATCGGCAAGCCGCGTCGCCATGTCCTGAAAATAGGTGCCGAGTTCCGCCGGAATGCCGTGGCTGGCGTAACGCTGCCGCACCGCTTCCAGATCTTCCGGACGGCATTGCTGGGTAACCTGCAGGCGCGACCGCAGCGCGGGCTGCAGCATGGCCAGCCCATCCGGCACCACTTCGGAAAGCACGCGCGCCCCCTGGCTGCCGCCGGTCACCAGCACGCGCAGCAGTCCGTCTTCGGTAAAGGGCGGATATGGCTGATCCCGCAGGGCCAGCACTTCGGCGCGTACCGGATTGCCGACGAGATGCGTCTTGCCCTGCCACTTGTCCTTCAGCCGGTCTACCTGCGTATAGGCAGTGGCAATGGCATTCACCCTGTTCGCCAGCAGCCGGTTGACCCGGCCAAGCACGGCGTTCTGTTCATGAACTATGCTGGGAATACGGGCGGAGGTGGCCGCCAGCAGCGCAGGCAGGGCCGGATAGCCGCCAAAGCCGACCACGGCCGAAGGCTCGAACGCGTCAAACAGGCGCAGCGCCATCTGGCGGCCTTGCCACACGGCCCGCGCGCCGCCGATCCACTTGAGCGGGTTCTTCCCGAAGCGTCCGGCGGGCAGCACATGGACAGGCATGAATTCCGGCTTGCCCGGAATGGCCGCGCCGCGTTCGTCGGTGATCAGCGCAACATGATGCCCGCGCCGTTCAAGCTCGGTAGCGAGCGCGAAGGCGGGGATCAGATGCCCGCCGGTTCCCCCGGCGGCGAGTACGTAATGTTTCGAAGCGGAGCTCAACGCCGCCCTCCCTTGCCCCTGGTAATCCGCCGGCTGCTTTCCCTGGGGCCTGCTTCCTTCGCCCCTTCTTCCCTGGCAAGCGCCGCCATGAGATCGAACCGTTCCCGGCTGAGATAGGGGTTGCGCCGCGTCATGGCCAGCATCAGCCCCACGGTAAGGCACAGCGCAATTGTGGACGAACCACCATAGCTCACCAGCGGAAGCGTCATGCCCTTGGAGGGGAAGAGCTGGAGGTTGACGAGGATGTTGATGAAAGCCTGCCCGCCGATCAGGGCGATCAGCCCCGAGGCGGAAAGGATGGTGAACAGGTTTTCCTCATTCACCAGTCGCACCAGCACGCGGGCGATGATCGCCAGATAGAGTACCACCACCAGCGCGCAGATCAGCAGGCCGAATTCCTCCCCGATCACGGAGAAGATATAGTCCGTATGGGCTTCCGGCAGGGAAAGCTTGCGCGTGCCCAGCCACAAGCCGCTGCCCGTCCAGCCCCCGCCCATCAGCGTACGCCGGGCAAGGTCCACCTGATCATAGGCCGTGCCGCCGCCCAGGAAGGCGTCGATACGATGGCGGGCATTGTCATAGAGCAGATAGGTAGCCACGATGCCCGCGATCCCGGCGCCGGCCAGCAGGCCGATGCGGCGGATGTCGATGCCCGAAAGCAGCACCAGCACAGCCCAGCAGCCGACATAGAGAATGGCGGAACCGAAATCGGGCTGCATCATCAGCAGCGCCACGATCAGGCCCATCAGACCGGTGGCAATCGCGATCACCGGCAGGCGCGGATCACGCACCCGCCACGACAATATCCACGCCATGGTGATGGCATAGGCGGGCTTGAGGAATTCGGAAGGCTGCAGGCTGATGCCGAAACGCAGCCAGCGCTTGGCGCCGTTCACTTCGGACCCGACGAAAGGCACCAGGATCAGCGCCGCAAGCATCACCGCGCACAGCACGATTCCCCCGCGCCGCGCCCAATCGCGAGGCGCCATGGAAACGGCCAGCATGGTCAGTATGCCCAGGAACTGCCAGCGCAGATGCAGCCAGTAGAAATAGAGATCGTCCAGCTTGACGGCCGAGGTCGAAAGGCGCCGCGCACTGGCCGGGGAAGCTGCCGCCACCGCAACCGTGCCGATTGCCATCAGCAGCAGGATCATCACCAGCAGCACCCGGTCGATCTCCCGCCACCAGATGCGCAGCTGACTGCGCTTGTCGAGCCGCATGCGCGATTTCTGCGCACGCTCCCCTGCGTTGGGAATATAGGGCTGGGAGATCTGCGGGGCGGCGTTCACGAACCGACATTCCCGTCAGTGAGGCAGGCGGCGATTTCGCGGAAGGCGTCGCCGCGCATCTCATAATCGCGGAACTGGTCGAAGCTGGCACAGGCCGGGGAGAACAGGATCACGTCCCCCGGCTGCGCCGCTTCCATGGCGCGGCGCACGGCCTCCGCCATCATCTCGCAGCGTTCCACATGGGTTACCGGATCGAGGATCTCGGCGAATACCGGGCCAGCTTCCCCGATCGTATAGGCAGCGGCGACATTGCCGAAATATTGCTCGCACTCGCCCAGATTGTCGCCCTTGGGCAGGCCGCCCAGAATCCAGTGAATGCGCTTTTCCGGCCCGTTGGGGCCCGGCCGGGGAGGATAGGCGGCCAGCGCGGGCGCGGTGGAGGCGGGGTTGGTCGCTTTGCTGTCGTTGATGAACAACACGCCGCGATATTCGCCCAGTTGCTCCATGCGGTGCGGCAGTCCGCGGAAACTGGCGAGCCCCGCCAGAACCTGATCGCGCGTGAGGCCCAGTTCCTCCACCAATGCGGCGGCGACCGCCGCGTTTTCCAGATTATGCGGGCCCTGCAGCGAAGGCCAATCCGGCTGATGCGGCAGGATGGCAGCCTTGTTCACGCAGGCTACCCGGCCAGCGGGGCGCCGTGCCCGCTCCACCTCGCAGATCGCACGGGTGGGATTATCCGCACAGCCGAAAACGGCGAACTGATCGGCATCCTGCATGGCGAACAGCCGCGCCTTGGAGGCGGCATAGGCCTCGAAGCCGGCATAGCGATCGAGATGGTCCGGCGTGATATTGGTCAGCGCGGCGGCTTCGCATTTGAGCGAGAAAGTCAGGTCGATCTGATAGCTGGAAAGCTCCAGCACATAGACGCCGGTGCCATTCTCATTGGGCGTCAAAGGCTCCTGCGCCAGAATCGGCAGGCCGATATTCCCGCCCATCCGCGCCGGAACGCCCGCGCTGTCCAGCAAATGGTGGACCAGCGCCGTGGTGGTGGACTTGCCGTTGGTGCCGGTGATGCCCACCACGCGATGCGCGGGAAGGTCTGCCCGGGCGAGCGCGAACAGCTCTATATCGCCGATCAGCGGCACACCGGCATCGTGGGCGCGCTGGGCGATGGGGTGAATGTTGATCGGCACGCCAGGGGAGACCACCACCCCGTCAAAACCCGCCAGATTGATTTCCAGCGGATCGGCCAGCCGCGCGCGCCCTTCCAGCGCGGAGCGGGCATTGTCCTGCCGGTCCCACGCCACCACTTCGGCCCCGCTGGCCAGCAGGCATTCAGCCGCCGCGAGCCCCGAACGGGCGAGGCCCAGAATGGCGTAGCGTTTGCCGGAGAAGTGGGTTGAGCGGATCACCTGAGCTTGAGCGTTGCCAGGCCCGCCAGCGCGAACACGATCGAGATGATCCAGAAGCGGATCACCACGGTCGATTCAGGCCAGCCGAGCTGTTCGAAATGATGATGGATCGGCGCCATGCGGAACACACGCTTGCCGGTCCGCTTGTAGAAGAACACCTGGATGATGACGGAGGCCGTTTCCAGCACGAACAGCCCGCCGATCACCAGCAGCACGATCTCGTGGTGGCTGGCAACGGCAATGGCACCCAGTGCCCCGCCAAGGGCGAGGCTGCCCGTATCGCCCATGAAGACGGCGGCAGGCGGTGCGTTGAACCACAGGAAGGCAAGGCCCGCCCCCATGATCCCGGCGCAGAAGATCGCCAGTTCACCCGCACCGGGCACATGCGGAATGCCCAGATAGGTCGCATAGTCCACGCGCCCCGCGAGGTAGCAGATCAGCGAGAAAGCCCCCGCCGCGATCACCACCGGCATGGTGGCAAGCCCGTCCAGCCCGTCAGTCAGGTTCACGGCATTGCCGAAGCCCACGATTACCGTGGCGGCAAAGACGTAATAGAACGGCCCCAGCGGAATGCTCACCCCTGAAAGGAAGGGGATATAGAGGTTGGTGCTGATCTGGCTGACGATGATCCAGCTGGCCACACCCGCCACGGCGAATTCCGCCAGCAGCCGGACCTTGCCCGAAACGCCCTTGTGGCTGCGCTTGGTCACCTTGTCATAATCGTCGAGGAAACCGATCAGGCCGAAGCCCGCCGTCACCGCCATGCAGGCCCAGACGAAGGGGCTGGCAAGGTTCATCCACAGCAGCATGGAAAGCATCAGCGAGACGAGGATCATCAACCCGCCCATGGTGGGCGTGCCGCGCTTGGCCAGATGCGTCTGCGGCCCATCCTCACGGATCGGCTGCCCCTTGCCCTGGCGCACGCGCAGCATGTTGATGAAGCGAGGGCCGATCACCAGCCCGATCAGCAACGCCGTAACCAGCACCGCGCCCGCGCGAAACGTCTGATAGCGCACCAGATTGGCCGGTCCTTCGAAATCCAGCCATTGCGCGATGAGATACAGCATTAGACTTCCTTGCGACCCCCGGCGCCTTCCGCACCGGCGAAGTGGGCCACCACGCGTGCCAGGCCCACCGAATTCGATCCCTTGACCAGCACCGCGTCACCTCCCGAAAGGCCGAACTCCGCAAGCGCCGCGATGGCTTCTTCAGGAGAACCGCAATGGGCGAAGCGAATCGGCTTGCCAAGCGCGTTAGCCGCCCCTTTCCCCAATTCCTGCGCCAGCGCATCCATTTCCGCGCCGACCAGAAGCGCAAAATCGACATTTGCCGCCGCAAGAGGCTCGGTCAGCTGCGCGTGGAAGGCCGGGCCGAAATCGCCCAGCTCGCGCATGGAGCCCAGCACGGCAATGCGGCGCGTGGCAGGCGTCTGTCCCAATTGCGCCAGCGTGGCCCGCATGGAGGCCGGATTGGCGTTGTAGCTTTCATCGATCAGCAGGGCCTGCCCGCCTGGTGCCTCCACCCGATGGCGCGCGCCCCGGCCCTTGAGCCCGCCCATTTCGGCCAGCGAAAGCCCCGCCGCTCCCATATCGCCGCCAGCGGCACGCACCGCCGCGATCACCGCAAGGGAATTGGACACCCAATGTTCGCCCGGTTCGGCCACGGTGTAGCACAGCCGGTTCTCGCCAAGGTCCGCCGTCACCAGCGAACCGCCATGGGCCTGCGGGATCGCATCCAGCAGCCGCACATCGGCATGGCGCGCCTTGCCGAACGACACTACCCTGGCGCCCGCCGCCAGGGCAGCGGCGCGCAGCCGCTCGAAATGCGGGCTATCTGCCGGGATCACCGCCGTGCCGCCTTCTTCCAGACCGAGGAATATCTCGGCCTTGGCATCGGCAATCGCCTCTTCGCTGCCCAGCATCTCGATATGGGCAGGCGCGATAGTGGTGATGACCGCCACATGCGGGCGCACCTGCGCGGTCAGCGCGGCGATTTCGCCTGCATGGTTCATGCCCATCTCGAAAATGCCGAACTTGCTGCGCGCATTCATCCGCGTAAGGCTGAGCGGCACGCCGACATGGTTGTTATAGCTGCGCACGGAACGATGGGCCGCGCCCCGGCTCGCGCGGTCAAGCGCGGCGAAGATCGCTTCCTTGACGCCCGTTTTCCCGACCGAGCCGGTGACGCCGATGATCTTTGCAGAAGCCCGGTTGCGGGCGGCCCGCGCCAGCTGTTCCAGCGCGGCGGACGTATCTTCAACCAGAATGTGCGGCTGCGGGATCGGGCGATCCACCACGGCGGCAACAGCGCCATTGGCAAAGGCCTTGGCCAGATAATCGTGCCCGTCGCTCGTCTCGCCCTTCAGCGCGAAGAACAGATCGCCCGGCACCACATCCCGGCTGTCGATCTCCACACCTGATATCTGGAACTGGCCGCTGGGCTTGCCACCGGTGGCCAGGGCGATCGTCACCGCATCCCACAGGGCCAGCGGCAATGCGTCAGAGGATTGAGGCAGCCATGCAATGGGCAGCGGCAGGATCGGAAGGGAGGCCATCAGGCGGCATCTCCTGCATGGGATGGCGCGGCAGAGCCAGCACATTCGCGTGCGACGGTCACATCGTCGAAGGGAAGGATACGCATGTCTTCTCCCGCGCCGATGATCTGGCCCTGTTCGTGGCCCTTTCCGGCGATCAATACGATATCCTGCGGCCCGGCCTGCGCAATGGCTGCCGCGATTGCTTCCCGTCTGTCCCCGATTTCCCGCGCATCGGGCGCCCCCGCCAGCACCATGGCGCGGATCGCGGCCGGATCTTCGCTGCGCGGATTATCGTCCGTCACGATAACCACATCCGCAGCGCGCGCGGCGACCTTGCCCATTTCCGCACGCTTGCCCGTGTCCCGGTCACCCCCGGCGCCGAATACCGCGATCAGCTTCCCCCCTTGCGTCACATGCGGGCGCAAGGCGGCAATGGCGGCTTCCAGCGCATCGGGCGTGTGGGCATAATCGACATAGATCGGCGCACCCGCCGCACTGATCGCGGCGCGTTCCAGCCGCCCGCGCACGGGCTGAAGGCGGGACAGCGCATCAAAGGTCGTCTTGGGATCGCCGCCTGCCGCCAGTACCAGCCCGGCGGAAACCAGCGCATTGGCGGCCTGATAGCCACCGATCAGCGGCAGTTTCACTTTCCAGGCGGCACCGCCAAATTCCAGATCGAGTTCCTGGCCCAGCTGGCCGGGGCTACGCTTGACGAGACGAATGCCCTCGCCCCGTTCCCCCACGGTGAGCAGTTTCAGCCCGCGCCGCCGCGCGTGGTCTGCCGCGCGGGCGGACCATTCATCATCAGCCCACACCACTGCCGCGCCGCCATCTTCGACAACTTCGTCAAACAGGCGCATCTTGGCGGCGAAATAATCCTCCATCGTCGGATGATAATCGAGGTGATCGCGGCTGAGATTGGTGAAGGCCCCCGCCGCCACTTTCAGCCCTTCCACGCGATATTGCGACAGGCCGTGGCTGGATGCCTCATAGGCGACATGGGTGACGCCTTCCTGCGCCAGACCGTGCATGTTGGACAGAAAAGTGACGATGTCGGGCGTGGTCAGCCCGGTGGAAACGCTCTCGTCCGGGGTGGTGACGCCCAAAGTGCCGATGGAGGCCGCCCGCTGGCCCGCCATGCGCCAGAGCTGGCGGGTCATCTCCACGGTGGAGGTCTTGCCATTGGTGCCCGTCACCGCGACGACGACTTCCGGCACGGGCTGGAAGAACCGGGCCGCAAGGCACGCAAAGGCGCGGCGCGGTTCGGCATCGGCGATATGCACCGCGCCTTCCACCTTCGCCTCCGGCCGGGCGACGATGGCGATGGCTCCCGCAGCAATGGCGGCGGGGATGAAATCCTCCCCATTGAACTTCGCACCCCGGAAGGCACCGAACACGGTGCCCGGCGCGATCTTGCGGTGATCGATGGCAAAGCCGGTCACTACATCGGCCGGCGCATTATCCACGGCAATGCCCGCCGCTTCTGCAAGGCGGGCCAGATTCATTCTTTCTTCCCACCAACCAGCGGAGCCAGATCGGTCAGGTCGATATCGTGGTTTTCATCGGGCATCACGCCCAGCAGCGGGCCGATGCGCGGCACCAGCCGGCCAACGATCGGCGCCGCGTTCCACGCCGCCGTGCGCTGATAGGAACTGGCCGCCGTGCCCTTGGGCTCGTCCAGCATGGCGATCACTACATAGCGCGGGCGGTCCATCGGGAAGGCGGCGGCGAAGGTGGAGACCAGGCTGGATCGGCGATAACCGCCCACACCCGGCTTTTCGGCGGAGCCAGTCTTGCCGCCCACGCGGAAGCCCGGGGCATCCGCGCTCTTGCCGGTGCCATAGACTGCAATCATGCGCATCAGCTGGTTCATTCGCGCGCTGGTGCTGGCCTTGAACACGCGGCGGCCCTTGGCGGCATGGCCCGGCTCCACCTTGTACAAGGTGGCCGGGCGCCAGATGCCGCCATTGACCATGGTGGCATAGGCGCTGGCAAGGTGCAGCGGCGTAACTGCGATACCGTGGCCATAGCTGACCGTCATGGTGCGCAGGCGCGGCCAATCACCCTTGTGCCAGATGGGGAAGCCGCGCGCGGGCAGCTCGATATAGGGCCGCTCATGCATGCCCAGATCGGTCATGTAGCGCTGCAACGCCTTGCCCCCCAGTTCGTCAGCGACCTGGGCGGTTACGATATTGGAGGAATGGATCAAGGCTTCGGGCACGTTCAGGGTTGGCCCCATAACGTGACTGTCGCGAATCCGGAAGCCACCCATTTCAAGCGGGCGGGCAGACTGATAACGACGCGAAAGATCGGTCACCACGCCCGCATCGATGGCGGCGGCCATAGTCAGCGGCTTGAAGGTGGAGCCCAGCTCATAGACCTGATTGGTCACGCGGTTGAACATGTTCTTCTCACCGGCCACGTCGATCTTGTTCGGATCGAATTCGGGCAGGGATGCCAGCGCCATCACTTCGCCAGTATCGACATCCAGCACCAGCCCGGCCGCGCCCACGGCATCCACCGCCAGCATCCCCCGGCGCAGTTCATCCTCCAGCGCGCCCTGCACGCGGCTGTCGATGGAAAGCATCGCCGGCTTGCCGCGTTGCGCGGGATCGAGCAGTTGCTTGTCCAGCACCGCTTCCATGCCAACCCGGCCGTGGCCGTCAGCCCCGACATAGCCCAGCACATGGGCCGCCATAGTGCCTTGCGGATAATGCCGGTCCGCCTCGCGCGGCACTTCCAGTGCCAGTTCGCCGATGGCCTGCACCCGGTTCGCCTCTTCCGGCAGTACGCGTCGCCGCAGATAACCGGCCTTCCCGCTGGCGAGGCGTCGGGCGAGCCATTTGGCGTCCATATCCGGGAAGATCTGCACCAATTGCGCAGCCACTTCCGCAGGGGTCTTCACCAGCGGCGCGCCGCCATCGCCCAGCGCCGTGGGGTTGAACCACAGGGCATAGGCGGGGAAAGCGCGCGCCAGCGGCACGCCATTGCGATCGGTGATCTCACCGCGCGGAGGCAGCAGCGCCTCGGCCATGGAAGTATGCGCGGGGCCCGGCTGGACCACGCCGATATAGGCAATGCGCATCAGGGCGACGATCGCGATCAGGGCGAATAGCGCCACCACCCACAACACGCGAAACCGGGCAGTGAAAAGCGAACGCTGACGAGTGTTGACCAGTTCGACACGGCCGGTGGTGATTGCCGTGCTGATCGTGAGTGCGTTCACTCCGTCCCCCCTGCGATGGACCCGATCTTCACCCGCTGGGCGGGGCGAACCAGGCGAGCGGAAAGATTTTCGCGCACGACCGGCTCAGACGGCCCGCCGCGCGGAACCTCCGCGGCTATCGCCTTGCCGGTGATGGGCGAAACCATGGCAGGGAAAATGGAGCTTTCCTCGGCTTCCGCGGGGGCATTGGCCACCATGATCGGCTCCGGCGCGCCCTTGGCGCGGGGGGTGCCGAACTGGGCCAGCTGTCGCTCGCCTTCCAGGAACTGCCCGGCGGTCGGCGCCTTGTAACCGAAATCGACTTCGTTCCACGCAGCCAGCTGCTGCTGGTTGGCGCGCGTCTCGAATTCGGTTTCCAGCATCAGCTTCTGTTCGCGCAATGCCACGATGCGCCGCTCGGCCTGGCGGACCTCACTCTTCACCGAATTGACCTTGAGGTGCAGCGCACCATAGGCGCTGGTGCAAGTCAGCAGCACGGCTGCCCAACCGATCTTCCTCATCCTGCTACCCATGATCGGCCTGCCCGACATCACGCTGCCTCCCTTGCTGGCGCGCCGGTGCGGGTCGCGGCGCGCAAGGTGGCGGAACGCGCACGGGGATTGCGCGCGATTTCCGCATCGGTGGGACGGATCGCCTTGGAGAGCGAAGCGAAAGTAGCGGCGTCGCCATCATTGGCCGCCGGAAGATGACGCGAGGTACCGGCCGAAGCCCCGGAAGCATCGCGCAGGAAGCGTTTCACGATCCGGTCCTCAAGGCTGTGGAAGCTCACCACAGCGAGCCGGCCGCCCTCCGCAAGCAGAGCCTCTGCTCCGCCCAGCGCCGCCTCAAGCTCTTTCAGCTCTTCATTGATATGGATGCGGATTGCCTGAAAACTGCGGGTTGCCGGATCTTTCGGCGCACCGGGCCGATGGCCCAACGCCTTGCGCACCACACGCGCAAGCTGCGCGGTAGTGGCCAGCGGACGCGCCGCCACGATGGCGCGGGCTACCCTGCGAGACTGCCGCTCCTCCCCATAAAGGTAAAGAACATCAGCGATTTCCGCTTCATCGGCGGTGTTGAGGAAATCGGCGGCGCTCTGCCCTTCCTGGCTCATCCGCATGTCCAGCGGGCCATCCGAAGCAAAGGCAAAGCCCCGCTCCGCCTGGTCAAGCTGCATGGAGGAGACACCGATATCCATCACCACGCCATCCACCTGCTCAACCCCCGCTTCCCGCATGGCATCCGCCATCTCGGAAAAACGGCGGGGATGGAGGATCAGGCGCGGCGGATTTTCACGGGTTTCAGGCCATTGCCTACCCGCAGCGATAGCGTCCGGATCGCGGTCGAAGGCATGGACGGTGGCCCCCGCATCCAGCAGTCGACGGGTATAACCGCCCGCGCCGAAAGTGGCGTCCACGATTACATTGCCGGGCTGCGGATCGAGCGCATCGATCACTTCATCGAGCAGGACGGGGATGTGCGGGGCGTCGGTCATGCCTTCTTCCCCTTCGCGTTCTCGGCGGCGAGCGCGCGGCAAGCAGCCTGCGCACCTTCCCAGCCTTCGCCCATGCGATAGAGCTCTTCGGGGTTCCACAGGGTGAAGAAGCTGCCCGCGCCCTGAAAGAACACCTCGCCCTGCAAGGCACCGAGCCCGGCCAAGTGATCGGGCATGATGAAGCGGCCAGAAGCATCGAAGGGAATCTCGATGAAGCCGAACAGCTGGACCCGGCGCAGATCGGGATCGAAGTCGCGGCCAAGGCGGATAGCGCGTTCTTCTTCGCGCTCGATCTGGGTTTCCAGTTCGTCGCGGCGCGACAGACCGAAGCCGGTCAGGCAGTTCCAGCGTTCATGCTTGGCGAGACAGAGGATCTTGCCGTCGCTCGATTCCGATACCGATTTGCGGAAGGCCGGAGGCAGCACAAAGCGGCCCTTCTCGCCCTTCAGCGAGAAGCCTTGACCGCTATAGATGACCTGCCTTTCCCCTGTCACTTTGCCCCATCCCGCCTGCGGGCGCTGATCCCTCGAAACCGGCAAACCATCCTCGCTCCGGACCGTGTTCATCCACGGCCCGCCCACTCCGTTTGTGCGGAGTGCAACGAGAACAGGTTTCCGATGGAAACATTGTGTAACCCGCACAAAGCGGGGATGAAAGGGAAAATCACGGGAAATTCGGGGATTACGATATATAGCACTGAATTATCGTCATTTTTCAAGATTTCATAAAGTCATTCAAAGGCGAATGTTCACACAATGTTCCATTGAAATTCAAGGGTTTGCGCGCGAATCCCCGATGGATCGGAGTCGCAATCCCGCAAAATCCCCGGATTCGATCAGTGGTGAGTGAAGGCTGCTTCCAGCAGGCGGGAAAGCGCCGCCTCGCGGATAGGCTGGGCGGTTCCCCCGCCAGCATCGCCATGCCCGGCATGGTCGAGCAACGCGGCATCGGCCACGATCAGGGCATGGCCCGCACCGATCCGGCATTCCGCCGCCAGCCCTTTCGCCAGCAGGTGGCAGGCGGCAGGCGCGTCGGGCTGCGTAGGCATCAGAATGAAACGCCCTGTCTGATCGACAGGCAGCGCCCCGCCCAGCAATTGGACCTGACGCTCACCTTCAGGCTCCGCATCGTCCATCGTCAGTGCCAGCCCCCAATGGGTCAGGATCGGGGACAGCAGGGCTACGCCCATCGGCCGCCGCCGATCACCCAGGCCGAATTGGGAATGCTGGGTCAGCAGCGGGTCCGCGAACAGCAAGACATGGCCGCCACCCCGTACCCAGCCATCGAGCGCCACATTCTCCGCCGCTCCAAGCGCTCTTGGCTGGGCTATCAGAATATCCGTGAAAGGCGCCAGCGCCTGCGGCGTGAGCACATCCAGCGGCTGCAAATCCCGCCGCCGTTCGATCAGCCTGCGCGCCCAATGCGGTTCCGCATCGGAGGACAGCATGGCGGAAATATCCGCCGCTTCGCTCCAATAGATCGGCAGGCTGGTAAAAAGCCCCAGAGGCGGGAGCCGCTCCTCCGGCTGGCGGCCCAGTGTGAACCATGCCGCCGCGCCAGCAGCCACCAGTGCGAGCAGAAGAAGACCGAGTTTAAGGTAGCGTGCCGGTGCCATCTGTACCCTGCCCCGCCGAGCCCGCAGAGCTTGCCGAAGCGACCGGATCTGCTGGAAGTTCAGGCACTACGCCGGCATCAGCGAGCGGGTCCTTGGCCGGGGCATGTGGCGCGCGCGTGGCCACCGTGGGGGCAGCTTCGGGCACGGCCGCCAGTTCCGACTGATCTGCCCGGTCCCGGATGATATTGGCCAGCCCCACCACCAGAATGACCCCGGTAATCCCCGCAAGGCCGATCTGCAGGCGCTTCACTGCCTCGGCGCGCATCCGGCTGCGGCCGACGAGCGGCTTGTCGTCATCCAGGTCACGATCGAGCTGCTGTTCGATGCTCATGGCAGGCTGTTAGCCTAAGCCGGGCCTGGCTCCAAGCGTTACGCTTGCTCCAGCCAGTCGAACACCGGCAGGCCCTTAGCTTCCAGCCATTCGCGGTTGTAGAGCGAGGAGAGATAGCGGAACCCCGTGTCGCACAGGATCGTGGCCACGCGGGCGTCCGTCTTTCCTTCCGCCACCAGCTTGCGACCCAGCGCCACAGCGCCCGCCACATTGATGCCGGAAGACAGGCCAAGGCACAGCCCCTCTTCCTTCAGCAGGCGGCCCACCCATTCCAGCCCTTCCTCATCGGAAATGCGGAACTGCGTATCGATGGGCGCCCCTTCCAGATTGGCGGTGATCCGGCCCTGCCCGATCCCTTCCGCCACCGAAGAACCTTCCGCCTTCAGCTCGCCATGGGCGTAGTAATTATACAGCGCCGCGCCGTAGGGGTCGGTCAGGGCGATGGTGATATTCTCGTCCAGCGACTTGAGGCCCAGCCCCGTCCCGGCAATCGTGCCACCGGTGCCCGCCGCACAGGTAAAGCCGTCGATCCGGCCTTCCAGCTGCGCGAAGATCTCGGGCGCGGTGCTCTCGATATGGGCCTTGCGATTGGCCGTATTGTCGAACTGGTTGGCCCAGATCGCGCCCGGCGTCTCTTCCGCAAGGCGGCGGCTGGTATGCACGAAATGGCCGGGGTTCTTGTAGGGCGCGGGCGGCACCAGCACCAGTTCCGCCCCCAGCGCGCGCAGGGTGGCCATTTTCTCGCGGCTCTGATTGTCAGGCATGACGATAATCGTCTTGTAGCCCAGCGCATTGGCCACCAGCGCGATACCAATGCCGGTATTGCCCGCCGTGCCTTCCACAATGGTGCCGCCGGGCTTCAATTCGCCCCGTTCTTCGGCGTCGCGGATGATCCACAGGGCCGCCCGGTCCTTCACCGAGGCGCCGGGATTGGCAAATTCGCATTTGCCCCAGATCTCGCAGCCTGCGGCATCGCTGGGCCCCTTGAGAAGGACGAGCGGAGTGTTGCCGATCAGGTCGAGCGTATTGCGGTAGGTGGCACCAGTCATGGAAGGTGAGTTAGGATGCAAGGGGCCATATCGCAATGCAAATGCGCTTGGGAGGCCCCTAGCCCGACTTCACAGCGCCCGACTTCACGGCGCCCGACTTCATGGCGCCCGCTTCGTGCCTGCCGCCATGCACCCGGCAAAGGGTACATGGCACAGGCAGGGTCGATCAGTCTTCCTGAGCGATGGTGACCTTCATCCCATCCATCGCATCGGTGAAGGGGATCTGGCAGGAAAGACGCGAATTTTCGTCACGATGGTCGGAACTGTCCAGCAGGTCGTCCTCATCCACCGTCATCTTGGGCAGCACTTCCTTGAAGGCCGGATCGACATGCACATGGCAGGTTGCGCAGGAACAGCAGCCGCCGCACAGGGCCAGAAGTTCATCGAAACCATTGTCCCGAATGGCTTCCATCACAGTCAGGCCCTGGCCGACCTCGATGGAAGTTTCTTCACCAGCGCGGTTGACCACGATCAGCTTGGGCATATGCACGTCCTCATCGTCTCGAAAAAAGGAGCCTTCGGCCGGACGGCCGTTTGGCCGGGCTGCTAAGGGCTGAGGCAGGTTTTGGCAAGAAGGCGGCGAGGATTTATGGGCCTTTCGGCGGAATTATTGCGACAGGGAATCGACGAGTTATCCGCTCGCGAACCAGCTTTTGATCGTGCACGCCAGATCGCCGGATATCCCGAACCACGCATCCGCCCAACAGGCTACGCCACCATGTTGCGCACCATTGTTGGCCAGCAGGTGAGCGTAGCGGCGGCGGCATCGATGTGGGCAAAGCTTGAGGCGCTGGTGGGCGCTGGCGTGCCCGCCGCCACGATCCTGGCGCAGGATTTCGATGCATTGCGCGCCTGCGGCCTTTCCCGCCAGAAACAGTCCTATATCCGCTCGCTCTGCCAGCTGGTTGCCGATGGCGAACTCGATTTCGATGCCCTGCCGCGGGACGACGAGGAAGCGATTGCCCAACTCGTCCAGATCAAGGGCGTCGGCCGCTGGTCTGCCGAGATCTATCTGCTGTTCGCGGAAGGGCGGCCCGATATCTGGCCTGCGGGCGATCTGGCGGTGCAGGTTGGCATCGGCAAGATCCTGCAATTGCCGGAACGTCCGAGCGAAAAGGAAGTGCGCCTGCTGGCCGAAGCATGGCGCCCCCATCGCGGGGCAGCGGCGATTTTCACCTGGCATTGCTACAACAATGCGGCACTATAGAGGAAGCGATCTGGCCCCAATCACACGCCGTTGCTGACGAGGCTGTAAGCAGGCATTATCCCTCCTCCCGCACTCTGGGGAGAGGATAGGAAATGGCGCGCAAGGCGATCTTCATCACGGGCGGCGGCTCGGGCATAGGGCGGGCCATCGCCCTCCGTTTCGCGGCCGAAGGCTGGTTCATCGGACTGGGCGATATTGACGAGCAAGGCATGGAAGCTACGGCGGCCATGCTGGCCGGCGCAGCCTTTCGCTTCCGCTTCGATGTGCGCGATCGCGAGGCCTGGGACGAGGCCTTGCGCGGCTTCGCCAATGCCTCGGGCGGGCGGATCGACGTACTGGCCAACAATGCGGGCGTGCCCCTGGGAGGGCCACTGGCGGAGCTTTCGCGCGAGGAGATCGACCGCACGCTGGACATCAATCTCAAGGGCGTAATCTATGGCGCACAGGCAGCCTATCCCTGGCTGAAGGCCAGCGCGCCTGGCAGTTGCCTGCTCAACACCGCCAGCGCCGCCGCGCTATACGGCATGCCCAGCCAGAGCATCTATGCCGCCGCCAAAGCGGGCGTGCGTTCGCTCACCGAAACGCTGGACGGCGAATGGCAGCCCGACGGCATCCGCGTGCGCTCGCTGATGCCCAGCTTCATCGATACGCCGCTGCTGTCCCATGCCCCTAATGCGCGCAGCAACGTGCCGATCCGGCAGGTGGTGACCACGGCTGGGCTTGAGTTCACTCCGGTGGAAGAAGTGGCTGACAATGCCTGGGCCGCCATTCAGGGTGACAAGGTGCATTACCTGGTGGGCAAGACCGCCCGGAAAATGCGCTTCGCCGCCAAATGGATGCCGGGCCAGTTGAGGAAACGCGCTGCCCAGCTGATGAAGGCGCATGAGGATGCGACGGAGTGAGGCATCGCCCATCACTGCGAGCGAAGACAAACTCGGCATCCCCTCGTCATCCCAGCGAAAGCTGGGATCGCTGGCGACCGGGTAGAATGTTCGACAGGCTCAGGACGAACGGCGGCGGGAAGAATCCTCCAATGCCCCCTAAGCAATCCGGTCAATCGCCTTGGCCATGGTAACATCCCGCGCCGAAAGGCCGCCAGCATCATGCGTGGTCAGCGTGATTTCCACCCTATTATAGACGTTCGACCATTCCGGGTGATGGTCCATCTTTTCCGCCAGCAGCGCCACGCGCGTCATGAACGCGAAGGCCTCGCCAAAGTCACGGAAGGCGAATTTTCGGGTGATCGCCGTCTTGTCGATATGCAGATCCCAGCCGGGCAGATGAGAGAGCGCCTCGATCCGTTCTCCGTCAGTCATTTGCGGAATGGGCATGGCGTGGCTCCTCTGCTTGTCGCTTACCGGGGTTTCGCCTAAGCGCCTTGGCCATGCAAGCGGCTCATCTTTCTGCCAGCAATATTGCCTGCCGCCGGGGCGACCGGCTGCTGTTCTCCGGCCTCGGCTTCACGCTGGGTCCGGGCGAGGCCCTGCAAGTGGCTGGCGCTAACGGCATCGGCAAATCGAGCCTGCTGCGTATCCTCGCCGGCCTGGCCCGCCCCTATGTCGGCGCGGTGGAGCGGAAAGGCACGGTGGGGCTGGTGGATGAAAGGCTGGCGCTGGACGAGCACTTGCCGCTGGGCAAGGCGCTCGCTTTCTGGAGCGCCCTGGATGGCGAGGACGAGGCGCAGCGCGCCGCCGCGCTGGGCCTGTCGGAACTGCTGGACGTGCCGGTGCGCTATCTCTCCACCGGCCAGCGCAAACGCGCGGCGCTCGCCCGCCTGCTGGGTCAGAAGGCCACGATCTGGCTGCTGGACGAACCGCTGAACGGGCTGGACACTGCCGCCGCAACCCTGCTCACCCGGCTGACTGCAGAGCATTGCGCCAGTGGCGGCATTGCCGTGGTCGCCTCTCACCAGACCTTCGCGCTGGCGGGAATGCAGCAATTGCCGCTACGGGATTTCGTGGCATGAGCGCCCTCTTGCGCCTGCTGCGTCGCGATCTGGCGGCCTTCATGCCCGGTGGAAGGCGCGGGGGCACCTTGCTGCCGATCCTGTTCTTCCTGGCCGTAGCGATGCTCTATCCCTTCGCCGTCGGGCCGGACGCGCCGGTGCTGGCCCGCACAGGCGGCGGTGTGGCGTGGATCGGCGCGCTGCTGGCGGCGATCCTCCCACTCGACCGGCTGGTCGCCCCCGATCTGGAGCAGGGCTTCTTCGACCATTGGGCGCTGCGCGGCATTTCGGAAGAAGTGGTGATCGCCGTGCGCGTTCTTGCCCACTGGCTCAGCTTCGGGCCGCCGCTGATGCTGGCCGCCCTGCCCGCCTCAGCCCTGCTGGGGATCGACGGGAAGACGCTCTACACGGTGGAACTCGGCCTGCTGGCAGGCACGCCCGGCTTGGCAGCTATCGGCGTGACCATCGCCGCCCTGACTGCGGGGCTGCGCGCGGGCGCGGCTCTATCGGGCCTGCTACTGATCCCGCTGGCCGTGCCCCTGTTGATCTTCGGAGCAGGCGCGCTCTCCACCGGCGGAGAAAGCGGCATCGCGCTTACCGCCGCGATCAGTCTGGTGCTGCTGGCGATTGCGCCCTTTGCGGGCGGCGCGGCAGTAAGGGCCGCGCGCGAGGGATAGACCGCGCCAAAGGCATTTTCCTACACCGGCAAAATCTGGCTTACAGCCGGAGATGAGCCTGCGCCCCTCCCCTCTGCCCTCACACCACGTAGCAAAACAGCCGCGCGCGGAAGGTCACAACCCCCTGACACGCCCGGCGCCAAAGGTCACATTCGCAGTGGCAGGCCGCGAGCCATGGCAAGCAGACAGGAATTGCCTGAAGCCGCGGAATTTCGCCATTTCACGCGATCTGCACGGCAAGCGCAAAGACACCTTCCTACCCATACAAGGGGCGAAAGGTCACAAGGTTTCACAGGTCGTTTTGCGTAAACTTTCGGGCACTATCCAGCGCCCGAAACGCATCAGGCGTAAGGCGGGCGGTCCAGCCCCTTGGGGCTTGCCGTGAAGATCTCGCAGCCGGTTTCGGTGATGCCGATCGAATGTTCGAACTGCGCGGAAAGCGAACGGTCGCGCGTCACCGCCGTCCAGCCGTCGGAGAGCATCTTGGCGCCCGGCTTGCCCAGATTGATCATCGGTTCGATGGTGAAGAACATGCCCGGCTTCAGCACCGGCCCGGTCCCGCCGCGCGCGGCATGGATAACTTCCGGCGCATCGTGGAACAGGCGGCCAAGGCCATGGCCGCAGAATTCACGCACCACGCCGTAACGATGGCCTTCCGCATGGGCCTGGATCGCCGCACCGATATCGCCCAGCCGCGCACCGGGCTTGGCCTTTTCAATGCCGATCATCAGGCACTCATAGGTCACGTCGATCAGGCGGCGGGCCTTCAGCGGCGCCTCTCCTGCAATATACATGCGGCTGGAATCGCCGTGCCAGCCATCCAGCAGCGGGGTGACGTCGATATTGAGGATATCCCCCTCGCGGATCACCTTGTCGCCCGGAATGCCGTGGCAGATCACGTTGTTGAGCGAGATGCAGCAGCTATGCGCATAGCCGCGATAACCCATGGTAGCGGGCACAGCGCCGGCATCCAGCGTCATCTGGCGAACCACATCGTCAAGCTCGCCCGTGGTAACGCCGGGCTTCACGAGATCGACCATCGCATCGAGGATTTCGGCGGCCAGACGGCCTGCCTTGCGCATCCCTTCAAAGCCTTCCGGCCCGTGCAGCTTGATGGTTCCATCCCGCAGGACGGTCTCGTTTCCGGTGATGGTCTGGTATTCGGTCATGCCGGCCATGTAGCCACGATGGCGGCAAAATGCGAGTGTTTAGCCCCTCCCCCGAGAGAGGAGGGGCCCCGCTCGGCTATTTTCCCACCGCGAAGGAAGCCCGATATTGCGGCTTCACCACCTTAATCACGGCAGGCGTTACCGGCAGCGTCACTTCATAATCGCCTTCCGCATAGGGCCCGGCGGCGTAAGGTGGCACAAGAAAGCCGATCCGGTCGAAGCGCTTTCCGTTGGACGATCCGAGGATCACCGTGACCGAGTCAAAGCCTATGCAGGCAGTTTCCCAATCATCCGCATTGCGCACCACCTTCTCGCCCCGCTTTTCCGATCGCTGCTTGTCCAGCACATCGCAGAAAGCCGTCTTTGCCGCGCCTTCCAGCGCCTTCACCGATGTAAAGAGCGAGATCGGATCGCGTGCGGTTTTGGCCTTCCTGTCCCACAGCAGACTATCGAAATTGGTATTGCCATGGGCCCCGCCGGTGAATTCCCAATGGACCGCTGAAAGGCTCAGCCAGTCGGGCAGATCGGTCACCATTTGCCAGTTGGTGGTATAGCCCCAGGCGTGGAACGGATAATCGCTCTCTTCCGCATCCTTGCGCCCGGCCGTGGCGGAGCTTTCGAACTCCATCGATGCCTTGCGGGCGCGATCTTCCAGCAAGGCGCGCAGCTCTGGAATGGCATTGGCCTGCGCGGGGAAGGTATATTCGAATTCATAGGTCTCGTTCGACTGCGCGATCTTGCCCGCCTCTGCCCCCGGAACAGCTGCGGGACTGGCCGTGGCCGCTGCCGGTGTAGGCGCGGCAGTGGCTCCCTCCGTCCTGTCGGCAGGCGCCGGGGAGGAACAGCCCGCCAACGCGGCAAGAGTGGCAGTGATGCCAACACAGGTAACGGAACGCAGAAGCATCGAAATTTCCCCTCGCGGTTCGGCAGCAGGTGATGCAGATGGAAGCCATGATCGACAAGGATACATTGATCCAGCCTGACCGGGGCCAGAAGGCCACCGAGATCCATCTGATCGACAAGCAGGGCTTCGAAGCCTGGCTCAAGACGCTCAACCCGCAACAGCGCGCGGCGGTGGACGCGCAGAAATTCACGGCTGGCGGATACCAGACCGTGATCGTGCCGGATGGAGACGGCTGGTTTGCCGCAGGCGGCGTGGCAAACACCGCATCGCTTTCAAGCTGGTGCCTGGCAAAACTGGCGGAAGTGCTGCCCGCCGGAACCTATCGCCTGATGACCGGCGATCCCGGCCCGGCCCTGCATGGCTGGCAGACCGCGCAATATCGCTTCACCCGCTACCGCAAGGATAAGGACGAGGAAGGGGATCGCATCCTGTTGACCAAGGGCGTGAAGGCGATCGAGCCTGCCCTGGCGGAAGCGCGCGCGATTATGACAGTGCGCGATCTGGTGAACACCCCTGCCGAGGATATGGGCCCTGCCCAGCTTGAGGCGGAAGTGGAATCGCTTGCCAAGGCGCATTCGGCAAGGATTTCGGTCACCAAGGGGGATCGGCTGGAAAGCGAATTTCCCATGGTCAATGCCGTGGGCCGCGCCGCCAGCCGCCATCATGCCCCGCGCATGATCGAGCTGACCTGGGGCAACGAAAAGGCGCCCCGGCTGGCGCTGATCGGCAAGGGCGTCTGCTTCGATTCCGGCGGTCTGGACATCAAGCACGCGCGCGGCATGGCGCTGATGAAGAAGGATATGGGCGGCGCCGCTCATGCGCTGGCGCTGGCGGGGCTGGTGATGGAGGCCGGGCTCAATGTCCGTCTCCAGTTGCTGATCCCGGCGGTTGAAAATGCCGTGGCGGGCAATGCCTTCCGCCCCGGCGACATTCTGAAATCGCGCAAGGGCCTGTCGGTGGAAATCGGCAATACCGATGCCGAAGGTCGTCTAGTCCTGGCCGATGCGCTGGCGCTCGCTTCAGAAGGCCAGCCGGACC
The DNA here is from genome assembly GCF_020539485.1 of Fulverythrobacter ferritrahens. Classification (GTDB taxonomy): domain Bacteria; phylum Pseudomonadota; class Alphaproteobacteria; order Sphingomonadales; family Sphingomonadaceae; genus Andeanibacterium; species Andeanibacterium ferritrahens. The sequence goes on along the minus strand of NZ_JACDXU010000003.1, from coordinate 279,086 downwards.
TGATCATCGATTTCGCCACTCTTACCGGCGCTGCCCGCGTGGCGCTGGGGCCGGACCTTCCGGCGCTGATGACCCGGCGGGAAGAAACCGCCCGTGCCCTGATCGAAGCGGGCAAGGCCCATGATGACGAAGTGTGGCAGTTGCCCCTGCCCGCCGCCTATGCCGAATGGCTGAAATCCGACGTTGCCGACCTCAACAACTCCCCTGACAATGGCTATGCCGGGGCCAGTGTGGCCGGGCTGTTCCTCGAAAAGTTCGTGGGCGAAGGCATCGACTGGGCCCATTTCGATACGTTTGCCTGGCGTCCCTCGGCCAAGCCGGGGCGGCCCAAGGGCGGTGAAGCGCTGGGTCTGCGCGCAGCATGGCACATGCTAAAGGGCCGCTATGGCGGGTAGAATGACGGCAATTCTTGCCCCGACGGCCCTCGCGGTCTAAGCGCGCGCGAAATTCACTTGAGCAGACGGACCCTTCGTTGAACGCCATCACGCCTTCCGACAATTCGAACCTGGGCCCCTTTGCCCTGTCCGGCCCGGTTGCAAAACCCGATCCGCGCAAGGTGCCCCTGCGCGGCGACATCGCGCATATCGCATTGGCGGGCCGATATTTCGTGCCGCATTATGTGGTGCCGATGCCGCTGATGGTGTGCGACATGGGCGCGAATATGCGTGCCGAGGCGAGCGATGAATCGGAAATCGTCTATGACCTGTTTCCGGGCCAGCGGTTTGACGTGCTGGACAGCAACGCCACCTGGGCCTGGGGCTGCCTCGGCCCCGACGGTCCGGTCGGCTATGTGAAGACCAGCGAATTGCTGGATCCCTTCGCATGACCGCCTCGATCTTCATTGACGGCGCTGCCGGAACCACGGGCCTCGAAATTGCCGAGCGGCTTGCCGGGCGCAGCGAGTTCAGCCTGATCGCGCTGGACGATGCCCGGCGCAAGGACCCGGCCGCGCGGGCGGAAGCCCTCAATGCCGCCGATTTCGTGATCCTCTGCCTGCCTGACGATGCCGCGCGCGAATCCGCCGCGCTGATCGCCAATGACACCACGCGGGTGATCGATGCTTCCACCGCCCATCGCGTCGCGCCGGGCTGGACCTATGGTTTCCCCGAAGTCGAAGGCCGCCGCAATGTGGCCGAAGCAATGCGGGTTTCCAATCCGGGCTGCTATTCCACCGGCTTCATCGGCCTGCTTGCTCCGCTGGTGCGCGCGGGCCTGCTGCCTGCCGACTGGCCCTACACCTGCAATGCCGTCAGCGGCTATTCGGGTGGTGGCAAGGGCCTGATCGCCCGGTTCGAGGAAGATCGGGACATCGCATGGCGCGGCTATGCGCTGGCGCTGGGCCACAAACATGTGCCGGAAATGCAGGCGCGCTGCGGCCTTACCCTGCCGCCTCTGTTCACCCCGGCGGTAGTTCCGGCACATCGAGGAATGGTGGTGGAAATTCCGCTGCCGCTCGGCGCGATGAAGGGCGCCGCCCCGGCGGACGAACTGCGCCAGTGCCTGGCCGCCTTCTATGCCGATAGTCCCGTGGTCCATATGGGGAAAAGCCCGGCAGAAGGCGAATTGCTGCTGCGTGCTTCCAACGAAGGCAATGACCGGATGGATCTGTTCGTCTTCGCCAGCGGGGACGGTTCGCAGGTGCGGCTGATCGCCGTGCTGGACAATCTCGGCAAGGGCGCCAGCGGGGCGGCCGTACAGAGCCTGAACCTGATGGCCGGGCTGCCGGAAACCGCCGGATTGCGCCTCTGATCGAGGTTAACTGCCTAAAAAACAGGCAGGCTTCTGCCCGAATTTTACCCATCTGACGTCGGCCGCGCAGCGGAGGATAATTGCCACACTTGGCCCGCCGCTTTTGCGATCTTGCGAATCCGCACTTTCCCAAGGGCCGCCGGTCTTCTAAGCCTCAGTTCCAGCCCTTGGCATGATTCTTGGTCGTGTTGGCACGATTCTTGAAGATGACAACGCCGGGGAAATTCGAACTCCCCCGGCTTCGGCTTCTTGAAGCCGGCGCGGAATGTAACAGGGGTCTGAGACCAAGTGAAAAAGATCGAAGCGATCATCAAGCCCTTCAAGCTCGACGAGGTGAAGGAAGCGCTGCATGAAATCGGCGTATCCGGCATCACCGTTACCGAGGCCAAGGGCTTCGGACGCCAGAAGGGTCATACCGAACTCTATCGCGGCGCCGAATATGTCGTCGACTTCCTCCCCAAGGTGAAGCTCGATGTCGTCGTAAGCGACGACATGGCCGAACGCGTGCTGGAAGCGATCGCCGCTGCTGCCCAGACCGGGCGGATCGGCGATGGCAAGATCTTTGTCACTCCGGTCGATACGGCCCTTCGTATCCGCACCGGCGAACGCGACGACGCGGCCATCTGACATCTCTTGAGAATGAACCCCGGTCGGCTTGCCGCCGGGGGAAGAACAATACGAACAAGTCCATTGGAGGAATTGAGTTATGCCCAGTGCAAAGGAAATCGTGAAGCGGATCAAGGAAGAGGAGATCGAATGGGTTGATCTGCGCTTCACCGATCCCAAGGGCAAATGGCAGCACCTGACCATGGTCGCATCCGTGCTCGGCGAAGACGAGCTGGAAGACGGCCTGATGTTCGACGGTTCGTCGATCGAAGGCTGGAAGGCGATCAACGAATCCGACATGATCCTCAAGCCGGATCTGGATGCGGTCTATATCGATCCGTTCTCGGCCACGCCGATGATGATCCTGGTTTGCGACATCGTGGAACCCTCGAGCGGCGAACTCTACGCTCGCGATCCGCGCTCCACCGCGAAGCGCGCCGAAGCCTACGTCAAGGCAACCGGCATCGGCGACACCGTCTATGTCGGCCCGGAAGCCGAGTTCTTCCTGTTCGACGACGTGAAGTTCTATGACGGCTATGACGGCAACGGCTTCAAGATCGACGACATCGAACTGCCGACCAATTCCAACCGCGACTATGAAGCCGGCAACCTGGCTCACCGTCCGCGCGCCAAGGGCGGCTACTTCCCCGTCGCTCCGGTCGACAGCTGCGTCGACATTCGTGGCGAAATGGTTTCGACCATGCTCGAAATGGGTCTGCCCTGCGATAAGCACCACCACGAAGTGGCTTCGGCCCAGCACGAACTCGGCCTGACCTTCGGCACCCTGGTCCAGACCGCCGACCGCATGCAGGTCTACAAGTATGTCGTGCAGCAGGTTGCCCATGCCTATGGCAAGACCGCCACGTTCATGCCGAAGCCGATCATGAAGGACAACGGCTCGGGCATGCACACCCACATCTCGATCTGGGATGGCAGCAAGCCCCTGTTTGCCGGTAATGGCTATGCCGGCCTGTCGGACATGTGCCTGTACTTCATCGGCGGCGTCATCAAGCATGCCAAGGCCCTGAACGCCTTCACCAACCCCACCACCAACAGCTACAAGCGTCTGGTGCCGGGTTACGAAGCCCCCGTGCTACTGGCATATTCGGCCCGCAACCGTTCCGCTTCGTGCCGCATCCCCTACGGTGCCGGCGAGAAGGCGAAGCGCGTGGAATTCCGTTTCCCCGACGCGATGGCCAACCCCTATCTGTGCTACGCTGCGCTGCTCATGGCCGGTCTCGACGGGATCAAGAACAAGATCCACCCGGGCGAAGCCATGGACAAGAACCTGTACGATCTGCCCCCGGCCGAACTGGCTCAGGTGCCGACCGTTTGCGGTTCGCTGCGTGAAGCCCTGGAGTCGCTGGAAGCCGATTACGAATTCCTGCTGGAAGGCGGCGTGTTCACCAAGGACCAGCTGGAAGCCTATATCGAACTCAAGTGGCCGGAAGTGCTGCGCTGGGAAACCACGCCGTCAGCCGTCGAGTTCGACATGTATTACTCGCTCTAAGAGCGAGATTCAGGGAGGCCGGCCGAAAGGCAGGGCCTCCCCTTCCGCTTGATCCGGGGGGAAATCGCGGAAGCAAAAAGGGCGGGGCCTCGCGGCTCCGCCCTTTCCTTTTATGCGATCAGCATTTGATCGAGCCTGCTTCAGGGCTGGTCCGATAAGCTCAAGTCGATCGGATCAGACCGTCTCGCGAAGCAATTCCGATGCCGGGCGGGTCTGCCAGCCATTGGATGGGCCGCGCAGCCGCTGGCGGGTATGGGCCAGCGCCACCGGATAGATCTCGTTGAACAGGCGATAGAAGGTGCGATCCCAGCTATAGCGGTTCACCACATGCTTGCGCGCCGCGGCGCCCATGGCATCGTGATCACCAAGCCAGATATCCTGCACGTGGCGCGCCATCGTGTCGACATCGTCCACCGGCCCCAGCAGGCCCAGCCCGGCCGGCACGCGAGCCGGCATTGCACCGGAAGCGACGCCCACCACCGGCAGCGCACTGGCTTGGGCTTCGACAACGGAAACGCCGAAGGTCTCGTCCGCCATGGCAGAAACATAGATGTCGGAAGATGCCAACGCGACAGCCAGCTCCTCGCGGCTGCTCATGAAGCCGGGGAACGCCACTGGCATGCCTGCCGTCTCGGCCACCAGCCGGTCACGCAGCTTGCCGTCACCCACCATGACCAGCCCAGCACCCAGTTCGGGCGGCAGGCGCTTCATCATTTCAACCAGGCGATCGGCGCGCTTTTCATTATCGATGCGGCCGGCATAGATCAGCAGCGGCCCGTGCGTTCCGCCCAGACCCATACGGCGGCGAAATTCGGGATCGGACTTGGCCGGATCGAACTGGCTGAGATCCACGCCGAGTTCCAGCACATCGACGCGGTCGATCCTGCGGGTGCCCAGCATCGCTTTCGCATCTTCGCCCAGCGTATAGACGCGGTCGAACTCGCGATAGGTGATCTCGGCATAGCCCATGATCAGCCAGCGTGCGAACGAGGCGATCTTCTCGCCAGCGAGTTCCTTGCCCACGCGATAGACATGAGCATTGGGGAAATCGGTGCGATAGCCGGCCACCAGCGTCGTTTCCGGAAATTTCCGGCGATGGTTGATCGCGGTCCAGGGCAGCACCCAGGGACACAGCGATTCGATGATGTCCGGACGGTAATGCTCCAGCACTTCGCGAACCTTGCGCGTGCGCATGATGAAGCGATAGTTCGGACTTCCGCGAACCGGCTCGGCCCCGATCTCCACCCAGATACTGCGACCGTTCTCCACGATCCGGTCTTCCGGGCCGGGCACGATCTGCAGCAGGCGGTGATCCGTCCGCGACAGCACGTGATTGCGTTTTTCCCTGAGGTAGGTGCTGATCCCACCACCGCCATTGGGCGAATAACTTTGAGTGAGGTCGCAGATCAGCAAAGGTTTGTCGTCACGTGCCATATTTTGCTTTCTACCTTGCCTCCGTCACCGTCCCTCTTGGCGGCGCAGCAATGCTGAACAGGGTTGGATGAGCCGCTATTTGCAGCCAATTCGGGCACGACGATGGCAAAAGCCGATTCTGTTCGCATGTGCAACAGGGAGCGTGCCATCCATCTGTGCAAAGCAGCCGGACCGTGTCCTCAAGGCGTCACCTTGACGGGCGACAGGCAAAAGGTGGGGGCGGCTTTGCATTGCGGGCATGTAGGAGCGAATTTCGCAGCTGCAACACCTGCATCCTCCTGAAATGGTGAGAACATGACAACCGATGCAGCAAGGCAACGCTTCATCGGCCAATCGGCAACCATCCTGCCCTCTGACAACAGCGGGTGTTTCACACCGACTGCGGGAAAACCCTTTCCTACATCCACAAATGTTCATTATTTGTTCTGCTTTATTGCAAATGGAGTAACAAATGGAGCCGATTTTCCGCCCCCGCACCATTGGGCGCCGCGGCATTGCGCTGATCCAGCGCTTTGAAGGTTGTGCCCGATTGCGCCCCGATGGTTTGTATGAAGCCTATCCCGATCCGGGGACAGGCGGCGATCCCTGGACCATTGGATGGGGTACAACCGGCCCCGGAATTGGCCCCGGCACGCACTGGACCCGGGCCCAATGCGACGCCCGGCTGGAAGCGGACCTGGCGCGCTATGCATTGGCGGTGGATCGCGTGTTGGGGGATGCCGCCACTTCGCAGGCGCAATTCGATGCGCTGGTCAGCTTCCACTACAATACCGGTGCGATCGCGCGTGCTACGCTAGCGCGAAAACACCTTGCGGGAGACTATGCAGGGGCCGCGCAGGAATTCACCCGATGGACGCGCGCCGGAGGGCGGATATTGAAAGGACTCGTCCGTCGGCGGCAGGCGGAAGCCGCGCTTTACGCCTCTTCGTGAGACGCGCCGCGCGGTTCGATAAGGACTTCTTCGGCGAGACGATAATGCTCCAGCCCGCCGTCCTTGGCGGTGCCATCCAGCGGTATGGCCCGGCGACGGTGGCTTGAAACGGCGGTGGCAGCGATCAGGTCTTCCTGCCGCTGCTCGCCCATGCGCACCCAGCCATCGGGCGTAAGCAGTTCGAGCGGGCGATAGCGCACCTTATATTGCATGCGCGGCGATCCCTCGACCCAATAGCCGAGATAGACATAAGGATGCCCGTTTTCGGCCGCGCGGCGGATGTGGTCGAGGATGATGTAATTCCCCAGCCCCGATCGTTCCGACTCACAGGGATCGTAGAAGCTGTAGATCATCGAATAGCCGTCGCTCTGGCGGTCCGTCAGGCAAGCGCCGACCAGACGGCCCGGCGTCCCATCCTCGCGCCTCTCGCGATATTCAACGATCACGCTGGAAACGGGCGTGTGTTCCACCATGTCGGCGAAATCGACTTCGTCCATTGCGGCCATGCCACCGCCCGGATGGCGCGCCTCCAGATAGGCATGGAGCAGCTCGAACTGTTCGTTGGTGGCCCAGGGACGGCACTCGATCGCCACCAGATCTGCATTGCGCTTCAGATTGCGCTTCTGCGCCGTGGAGGGCCGAAAGTCGTTCACTGGCACCCGCACCGAAACGCAGGCCTGGCAATTGCTGCAGCTGGGCCGATAGGCGACCGTCTGGCTGCGGCGGAAACCGATGCGGCCCAGCGCTTCGTTCAGCGCGTCGGCATTGGGGCTCTTCAGCTCCGTAAACACCTTCCGCTCCGTCCTGCCCGGGAGATAAGGACATGGTGCCGGGCTGGTCACGAAGAAGCGAGGGAAGCGAACCGGTGCGGTCACGGGGCTATGGAGCCTTCCTTGGAATTGGGCCAACAATCGAGTTGCCAGCGGTTATGCCGAGGAGACTCGATAGTTGAAACACCTTTAACCAAGATTCAGGGTTAACGCAGGCTCATTTTGCCAGAGCGCCAGTCATAGCCTGCGGATTGCCCCGAAATCGGTCAGTTCAATTCCACTTCGCTAACCTGATAGCCTTTGGCCCGCAGTGCCCCGATCAGCGCCATCAACTGCTCGCGGTCGCGCGCCTCGCATTCGATGTCGGTCACCAGCCCCTTGGCTGGCAGGTTGGTGAAGATGCGCTGGTGGTAGATCTCCAGTATGTTCACATGGTGCGCATCGAATTCGTGCATCACCTTGTAAAGCGCACCCGGGCGGTCCTGCAGGAAGATGCGCAGACGAGCGAGACGGCCAGAGCGGGCAAGATCGCGCAGCAACACGTTAGCCAGCAGACGCGTATCGATATTGCCGCCCGACAGCACGAGCCCGACATTGCGGCCCTTGAACTTCTCGGGATAGGCCAGCACCGCGGCAAGGCCGGCTGCGCCTGCACCTTCCACCACAGTCTTCTCGATCTGCAGCAGCAGTGCCAGCGCGCGTTCCAGCGCTTCCTCGTCCACCAGCACGATCTCGTCGATCAGGCGTTCCAGCACCTGCGCGGTGAAGGTGCCGGGAATCTTCACGGCAATGCCCTCGGCCAGCGTATCGCCGCCGCTGGGCAGGTCCTCCCCGTTCAGCCGGGAATACATGGAGGGATAGAGCTGCGGCTGCACGCCATACAGCTTGATATCCGGGTTGAGCGCCTTGGCCACGGTGCCCATGCCCGAAAGCAGGCCGCCGCCGCCGATAGGCACCACCAGCGTATCGATCTCCGGCGCGTCGGCGAGCATTTCCAGCGCGACAGTGCCCTGCCCCGCCGCGACATCGGGATCGTCAAACGGATGGACGAAAGTGAGGCCCAGCTGCTTTTCCATGCTGCGGGCACATTCATAGGCTTCGTCGTAATTCTCGCCTTCGAGCACCACTTTGCCACCGACCTGTTCGGTCTGGATCACCTTCACCATCGGCGTAGTGCGCGGCATGACAATGGTGACGGGCACGCCCAGCCGGGTTCCGTGATAGGAAAGGCCCTGCGAGTGATTGCCAGCGGAAGCCGCGATCACCCCGCGATCGCGCTGTTCCTGCGTCAACAGCAGCAGCTTGTTAAGCGCGCCGCGTTCCTTGTAGGCGGCAGTGAATTGCAGGTTCTCGAACTTCAGCCAGATATTGGCGCCGGTAATCTGCGATAGGGTCTTGCTGTGCGTCGTGGGGGTACGCACGACCGAGCCTTCGATCCGCCCTGCGGCAGCGCGAACATCGTCGATCGTCAGCAGCTCGTGGCTACCGGTGGGCTTATCCAATGCATCTGTCTGGGTCATGATGTGCGGCCCGTAACGGAAAACCGTGCATTTGGGAAACAGACAATCGCATCTGTCCCACCTAGGCAGAGCAGGCATTTGCATTGGAACCGAACTCGCTGCACAGGACAGACCGATGACCCAGAAGACAAAGATCGCATTTCTTGGCCTTGGCGTGATGGGCGGCCCTATGGCGGGCCACCTCGCCCGCGCGGGCTTTGACGTCACCATCTACAACCGCACCCCCGCCCGCGCCGAAGCGCGTCAGGCGCTGCTTGCGGAAGAAGGGCTGATCGTGCGCATCGCCGCCACTCCGGCGGAAGCTGCGGCGGGGCAGGACGTGGTGATTACCTGCGTGGGCAACGATGTCGATCTGGCGCAAGTCGTCCTTGGCCCGGAAGGCGCGCTGGCGGCAATGGCGCCGGGATCGCTCTATATTGACCATACCACCGTCTCGGCCGACATTGCCCGTCGCATCGCGGCAGAGGCTGCCGAGCGTGGCATCCTGGCGGTGGACGCCCCCGTTTCCGGTGGGCAGGCTGGCGCCGAAAGCGGCAGGCTTTCCATCATGTGCGGCGGCACGGATGAGGCGCTGGCGGCGGCCATCCCGGTGATGGAAGCCTATGCTGCGCGCATCGTGCATGTCGGCGGCCCGGGCGCGGGTCAGGTGACCAAGATGGTCAATCAGATCTGCATCGCCAGCGTGTTGCAGGGCGTATCCGAAGCGGTGCGCTTCGCCCAGGCGGCGGAGCTGGACATGGACAAGGTGCTGGAAGCCGTATCGGGCGGCGCAGCGCAAAGCTGGCAGATGGTCAATCGCTGGAAGACCATGGCGGAAGGCGAATTCGATTTCGGCTTCGCGGTGGACTGGATGCGCAAGGATCTGGCCATTGCCATGGCCGAAGGTGAAAATCTGGGCGTAGATTTGCCCGTCACCAGCCTGATCGACGGCTATTATGCCGAAGTGCAGGCGATGGGCGGCGGCCGGCAGGATACCAGCGCGCTGATCCGGCGCCTTCCGGAAGGCGGCGGCAAATGATAGCACGCGTGGCGGCCGCGCTGGCGGCATGTGTCCTTACGGCATCCCCCGCCGCGGCCGACACGCTGGTCGATAATATCAACGGCATTTCCGTTGCCCGGGACGGCACAATTACCCAGTTCGGCGGAATGCTTATCCGCGATGACGGGGTAATCCGCCAGATTCTGAAGCGCGGCGAACAGCCGATGACGCCCTATCAATATCGTCTGGATGGAGAGGGGCGCACGGTCGTTCCGGGCATGATCGATGCCCATCTCCACCTGATGGATGTCGGCTTCAAGGCGCTGACGCTGGACCTTTCGGAAACCGCATCGCTGGCGGAAGCGCAGGCGAAGATCGCCGAATATGCCGCGAAATTCCCCAACCGCGCATGGATCATCGGCACGGGCTGGAACCAGGAGAAATGGGGCCTTGGCCGCTTTCCTACCGCTGCCGAGCTGGATGCAGTGGTGGCGGACCGGCCCGTCTGGCTCAGCCGGGTGGATGGCCATGCAGGCTGGGCCAACAGCAAGGCCCTGCAGATGGCAGGCGTCACGGCGAAAACCGCCGATCCCGCAGGCGGACGTATCCTGCGTATCGGCGCCACGCGCACGCCAGCCGGTGTGCTGGTGGACAATGCGCAGGAACTTGTGGCCGCGAAGGTGCCCAGGCCCCGCCCCGAAGACCGCGATCTGGCCTTCACTACCGCACAGGACATTCTGGTCCGTCAGGGCGTGACCGCCGTGGCCGATATGGGCATCTCCATCGATGACTGGCAGGCCTATCGCCGCGCGGGTGACAATGGCCAGCTGCGCATCCGCATCATGGCCTATGCCGGCAGCGTGGATGACATGGTGCTGATCGGCGGCCCCGGCCCTACGCCCTGGCTCTATGACGACCGGCTGCGCCTCAATGGCCTCAAGCTGTTTCTCGACGGGGCGCTGGGTTCGCGCGGGGCCTGGCTGAAGGCTCCCTATGCAGACGATCCCGGCAATAGCGGGCTGCAATTGCTCAACCCCACTCAGCTGCGCAATTTGATGAGCCGCGCCGCGCTCGACAAGTTCCAGGTGGCGATCCACGCCATCGGCGATGCCGCCAATGCCGAGGCGCTGAGTGCCATCGACGAGCTGGACGATACCTATAAGGGGGACCGGCGCTGGCGGATCGAACATGCGCAGATCGTCGATCCGGCGGATTTCGCGCGCTTTGCCGAATATGGCGTGATTGCATCGATGCAGCCCGTCCACCAGACGAGCGACCGGCTGATGGCCGAAGCGCGGCTGGGGCCGGACCGGCTGAGGGGCGCCTATGCCTGGCGCTCCATGCTGGACGCCAAGGTAACGCTTGCCTTCGGGTCCGATGCGCCGGTGGAACTGCCCCGCCCCTTCGAGGGGATCGCCGTGGCCGTCACGCGTGAGGACAAGGACGGCCAGCCCTTTGGCGGATGGCAGCCGCAGCAGGCCATCACGCGCGAACAGGCGCTGGCGGCCTATACCTCCGGCGCGGCCTATGCGGGCTTTGCCGAAACGCGCTTCGGCCAGCTTGCGGAAGGCCAGCGGGCCGATTTCGTGATGATCGACCGCGACCCCCTGCTCGCCACTCCACAGGATCTGCGCGGCACCAAGGTGCTGCAAGTCTGGATCAACGGCGCGCAAGTCTATGACGCGGCTACCGCCGCCCCGCTGGAAATCAAGCAGGACGAGGCGATGAAGGCCTTCGACCTGGGGGATGCTGACGGTTCGGTTCCCGCGGAACAGGGGCGGTAGGCCACCTTGCCAATCCCCACCCCGTTCGTCCTGAGCTAGTCGAAGGACGCGCGAGGGGGTTCCGGAAAGAAGTGACCGCCTTATCCTACCCGTCACCCTGAACTTGTTTCAGGATCCATTTCGCCGGATCGGACGGCAGTTCGCGGGGAGCGATAGATCCTGAAACAAGTTCAGGGTGACGGGAAAGAGATACCCTCAGCCTTCCTTGGCAGCCTGAGCCGCAGCTTCCGCAGCAGCCTCTGCCGCCTCCGCTGCTTCTTCCGCGGCCTTTTCCTTCGCCTGTTTGCGTTCGGAGAACATCATCAACAGCAGCGAGGCTTCGAACAGGATCAGCAGCGGAGCGGCCAGCATCAATTGCGAGGCGACATCCGGCGGAGTGATGACGGCAGCAACGATGAAGATCACCACGATCACATAGCGCCGCGCCCCGATCAGTTGCGCACGTGAGACCAGCCCCGCGCGGTTGAGCAGCAGCAGCAGCACCGGCAGCAGGAAGCTGATCCCGAAGGCCAGGATGAAGCGCATCACCAGATCGAGATAATCGCCCATCGCGGGCAGCGCTTCCTGCGTCAGCCCGCCAGCGGTCCCCTCAAAGCCCAGGAACCATTTGAAGGCCGTGGGCATCACCACATAATAGGCCAGCGAGGCGCCCGAGAGGAACAGGATCGGCGTGGCGAGGAGGAACGGCAGGAACGCCTTCTTCTCTTTCGCATAGAGCCCCGGCGCAACGAAGGCCCAGAGCTGGTTGGCGATGATCGGAAAGCTGAGGAAAAAGGCCGCGAACAGCGCTACCTTGATCTCCACGAAGAAGGCTTCGTAAAGCTTGGTGTAGACGAGCCGGCCCTGCCCATGCGGGAAAGCCGCCGTCAGCGGGCGAACCAGAAAGCCGAAGATATCCCGCGCGAAATAAAGGCATACGCCAAAGGACACGACCAGCGCAGCAACGCAGCGCACCAGCCGCGCGCGCAGTTCCACCAGATGTTCGAGCAGTGGCGCCTGTGAATCGTCAATATCGCGGATCTTGAAGACCATGTATCAGCTCTTGTCCGGATCGGCGGGAGTGGCAGGTGCCGGGGCAGAGGGCGCAGGTTCCGCAGCGCCTTGGGCCGCACGGGCCTCTGCCGAAGCCGCCGGGGCAGCATCGGTGGATGCAGGTTCGCTGGCGACAGGGTTGGCAGCGGACGGCAGGGGCACCATTTCAACGCCGCCGCCATTGGCTGCATCGATGGTCGCATCGGGATGCTGTTCCATCACTCTGCGGTTCTGTTCCTGCCATTTCTTTTCCATCTCCTCCATTTCGGCTTCGCGGATCATGGTTTCGACCCCCGCGCGAAAATGGTTGGAAACGCGCCGGACCTTACCGATCCAGCGGCCCGCCGTCCTCAGCGCGGCAGGCATATCCTTGGGGCCGATGACGAGTATCGCCACGACCACGATGACCAGCAGCTCTTGCGCGCCGATATCGAACATTGTTTCAGCAGGGGCGAACCCCCTCCCTCATTCAGTTGGAGGCGGAGTTATCCGGCGTTTTTGCCTGAGCGGAATCGGCCTGTCCGTTCCCGTTCTTGGCCGCATCGATCCTGGCGGGCGGCGCTGCGGGCGTGTCATCTTCGTTGATGCCCTTGCGGAAGCTTTTCACTCCCTTGCCGAAATCGCCCATCATCTCCGAAATGCGGCCACGACCGAACAGCACGAGGATGATGACCGCGATAATCAGCAGCTGGACCGGCCCGATATTCATTATTGGAAACTCCGATGCTTTCCGCGCGAACCCTTAAACCACTTCGTCCGGCTTATCCAGCGTGGCGGAGCCTTCGGCATCAGACTTGTCCGTTTCAACGCCCGATTCGTCACCGCCCGCAGAGGTGAGGGCATCATAGGCGTCATCCACCGGATCAAGCAGGCCAGCGGCACGCAATTCGTCGATTCCGGGCAGGTCCCGGCGCGAGGCGAGCGAGAAGTGGCTGAGGAATTCAGGCGTGGTGGCATAGATCACCGGCCGCCCCGGAACTTCGCGCCGGCCGGCCACCCGCACCCAGCCTGCTTCCATCAGAACATCCAGCGTACCGCTGCTCGTCTGCACGCCGCGGATCGATTCGATTTCCGCGCGGCTGACCGGCTCGTGATAGGCGACAATCGCCAGAACCTCCGTGGCCGCGCGCGACAGGCGGCGGGCATGTTCGCGTTCGCGGCGCAGCAGATGCGCCAGATCGGGCGCGGTCTGGAACTGCCAGCGCTTGCCGCGTTCCACCAGCCTGATGCCGCGCCGGGCGTAATGCGCTTCCAGTTCCTTCAGCGCTTCCCGAACTTCCGCCCCTCCGAGATGGGCGGAGATGGCATCCACCGAAAGCGCTTCTTCGGCGGCGAACAAGGTCGCCTCCACGGCGCGCACCAGATCGTCTGCCTCGGGCTGACTACCGGGCGCGCCCGCAACCACCGCGTCAGTCATCTGGCCGCTCATCGCCTGTTCGTCGCTCATGCCTTGATCCGCCTGAGATGCATGGGGCCAAAGATTTCCTCCTGCCGGATTTCAGCCCTGCCCAACCGCGCCAGTTCCAACGCGGCCACGAAGCTGGAGGCCAACGCGGACCGCTGCAGCCTTTTATCCGGCCCGCCGGGCAGGAATTCGCGCAGTTCCATCCAGTCCAGCGTGACGCCCAGCATGGAAGAAACCCGCTCCAGCGCCGAATCCAGCGTCATCACCATCCGGTCGCGCACCATATGCACCGCCGGCTGGGTGCGCGCCTTCACTTGCCCATAAGCCTGGACCAGGTCGAACCAGTCGCACTGCCACAGATTCTTGCGATCCACCCGCAAGCCTTCCGGCGCGCCGCGCAGGAACACGTCGCGCCCGATCCGGTCCCGCCCCATCAGCCGGGCAGCCGCCTCGCGCATGGCGCCAAGCCGTTGCAGGCGCAATTGCAGGCGCAGGGCCAGTTCCTCGGGGCTGGGATCTTCCTGCTCCTCCTTGGGCAGCAGCATCGCGGATTTGAGATAGGCCAACCATGCCGCCATCACGAGATAATCCGCCGCCAGTTCCAGCTTCAGCGCCTCGGCCCGTTCGATATAAGCGATGTACTGGTCCACCAGGGCCAGGATCGAAATGCTCTTGAGATCGACCTTCTGCCGTCGCGCCAGATCGAGCAGAAGATCGAGCGGCCCCTCCCAGCCATCGAGTTCCAGATAGAGCGCCTCGGCATCGCCGGTGCCGGGGGCCGTACCGGAAGCGGCGGGAAGTTCCCAGGCATCCTCCGGCAACAGGGGGGGAATATCGTCAGCATCGGGGGCGGCATCCCCCTCGCTCATGCTGGTTCCCCGGCCAGGGCCAGCAATGCGTCCCGTTTTGCAAGCAGACCGGCCTGCCGTGCGCCGTTGAACGCGCTTTGCGTCACGTTGAGCGCCCGCTCCAGCCGGGCACTTGTCTCCTCGCTCATGGCGGGAAGGACATTGGTTATGCCTACCATGTCATCCATTTTCGCCCAGCAATTCAAGGCGATGTCACAACCCGCCGCAATCGCACGGGCGGCACGTTCCGGCACGGTGCCGCTCAGCGCCTCCATGTCCAGATCGTCGGTCAACAATAGCCCATCAAAGCCGATGCGCCGCCGGATAATCTCCCCCACCACGAAGGGAGAAAGCGTCCCGGCGTTCTCATCGTCCCACACCCGGTAGCGAATGTGGGCTGTCATCCCCACCGGCGTATCCGCCAGTGCCCGGAACGGGACGAGGTCGATTTCCAGTTCCTCCTCGCTCGCATCGACTACCGGCAGGGCCTTGTGGCTGTCCGCCAACGCCCGGCCATGGCCCGGCATATGCTTGATACAGCCCGCAATTCCCGCCCGGCCAAGCCCCTGCAGCACCGCGCGGCCAAGCGCCGCGACCCGCATCGGCTCGCTGCCCAACGCGCGATCCCCGATCACATCATGGGCGCCCGGCTGGCGAACATCGAGCGAGGGATGGCAGTCCACCGTGATGCCCACCTCGGCAAGGTCCATGCCCAGCGCTTCCGCATTGGCACGCGCGGCCTCGATCGCGCTGGCAGGGGCAATATCGTACAGCCTGTCGAAGGCCTCGCCTGGCGGGAAGCGCAGCCATTGTGGCGGCTTCATCCGCGCCACACGCCCGCCTTCCTGATCGATGCAGACGAACAAGCGGTCGCGCCCGTGAATCGCGCGCAATTCATCGGTCAGGGCGCGAAGCTGTTCCCGATCTTCGATATTGCGTCCGAACAGGATGTAGCCCGCCGGATCGGAATCGCGGAAAAACGCCCGCTCTTCAGCGGTCAGCCGCAGTCCGGAAAGGCCGAAGATCGCTGGTGTCATAGGCTGGGAAGCTCGCAGCTATAGGCCTGTTTCGCAAGCGCGGCCCACGCAGGGGTGTGGAAATTCACCCGCCCGCGACACAGCGCCTCAGGCCGGTTCAGGGCTTCACCTGACAAGAGCCACCGGAAGCGCGCAGGCTGCTGCACAGTGCATTTGCCCCGGCCATGTCGCCTGCCACCGCCTGCAGGCGATAGACCTTGCCGATATCGGCCTGCCCCTCGACAACACGGTGGCTTACCCCGTTCAGCACCTCGAACTGGCGGACGAGCTTCTGCCAGCCCTGCTCGGCGCTTGCACGGTTGGAATAGGCACCGACCTGCACACCAATGCCACCCTTCTGCTCGCTCGCAGCAGGCGATGCCGCCTCGGTGTCGACGCTGGGAGGCGGCGTGGCGTCTTCCGCCAGCTTGGCCTCCAGGCTCTTGCCCTCTGCCACGGCAAAGCTGGTGTCGCCCGTACCGGCAAAGGTCTTGCCGCCAGGATTTTCGGGCTTGGTCTTGTACGGCCCCGCTGGCGCTTCGATCGTGCTCCCGTCACCCGCCAGGGAAGAATCGGAATGATCGCGGGTGAACCACCAGATCGCCCCCACGATCAGCCCCACGGCGAGCAGGCCGATCACGGCAAAGGCTGCGATGCGGGCCGTATCGACGCCCTCCTCGGCATAATCCTCGTCGCTTTCGAGCCAGGGAAGCTGGTCCTTCCCATCCTCCAGGGCGAGCCGTGCGCCCGCTGCCCCGTCGCCGGTCCAGAGCCCTTCATTCTCGCTGTACTGATCCCCGATCGCCATATCTTACAGCTCCTCGACGGCCTCCACCCCCAGCAGACTGAGGCCGTTCTTCACAACCTGCCCGATTTGCTGGCCAAGGAAAAGCCTCGCCCCGGTCAATTCCGGCTGTTCAGTCAGGATGAAACGCTTTGAAGGGTCGTCATTGCCAAGGTTCCAATAGGCATGGAACGCCGCGGCAAGATCATAGAGGAAGAAGGCGATACGGTGCGGTTCGCGGGCGGCCGCAGCCGCTTCCACCATGCGGGGGAACTGCGCCGCAAATTTCACCAGCGCCAGTTCATCCGCACCAAGCCGGTCGAGATGCGCGTCGGACGGGGCGAGCCCTTCCGCCGCAGCCTTGCGCAGGGTCGAGTGAATGCGCGCATTGGCATATTGGACGTAGAAGACCGGATTGTCCTTCGACGCTTCCACCACCTTGGCGAAGTCGAAATCCATCTGCGCCTCGGGCTTGCGGGTCAGCATGGTGAAACGCACCACGTCCTTGCCCACTTCTTCCACCATATCGGCGATGGTGACGAAATTGCCCGACCGCTTGGACATCTTGGCCGGTTCGCCATCACGCAGCAGCTGCACCATCTGCACCAGCTTCACATCGAAGGGAATCGGCTTGCCCTGCCCTTCGGAAAGGGCGGCCACAGCAGCCTTGATCCGCTTCACCGTGCCAGCGTGATCCGCGCCCCAGATATCAATCAGTTCATCGGCGCTCTGGGCCTTCTGCAGGTGATAGGCGAGGTCAGCACCGAAATAGGTCCACTTGCCGTCGCTCTTGCGGATCGGGCGATCCTGATCGTCCCCGAACTTGGTTGAGCGGAACAGCGGAAGCTCCACCGGCTCCCAATCTTCCAGCGTCTTGCCCTTGGGAGCTTCCAGCACACCGTCATAGACAAGATCATGCTCGCGCAGCCACTTCTCCGCCGCTTCGGGCTTGCCCGCCGCCTGCAGTTCCGCTTCCGACGAGAACAGGTCGTGATGAATGCCCAGCATGGCCAGATCGGCCCGGATCATGTCCATCATCGCAGCCACGGCGCGGGTGCGGAACAGCGCCAGCCATTCCTCTTCCGCCTTGCCGAGATAGGCAGCCCCAAATTCCTCGGCCAGCGCCTTGCCCACCGGCTTGAGGTAATCGCCGGGATAAAGGCCAGCCGGAATCTCGCCAATATCCTCGCCCAGCGCTTCGCAATAGCGCAGGTAGACGGAGCGAGCCAGAACATCGACCTGGCCGCCAGCATCGTTGACGTAATATTCGCGGGTCACCTTATAGCCGGCATATTCCAGCAGGCTGGCAAGAGCATCGCCCACCACGGCGCCGCGGCAATGGCCCATATGCATGGGGCCAGTGGGATTGGCCGAGACATATTCCACATTCACCCGGCGCCCCTCGCCCATGGCGGAGCGGCCATAGTCGGCGCCAAGGGCGCCAATCGCGGCCAGTTCGCCACGCCAGGCGGCATCGGACAGGCGCATATTGATGAAGCCGGGACCTGCGATTTCCGTTGCGGTCACTTCCGGCAGCTCATCCAGCTTGCCGGAGATTTCGCCCGCCAGCACACGCGGATTGGTCGCCGCAGGCTTGGCCAGCACCATGGCGGCATTGGTCGCAAGATCACCATGCGAAGGATCTCGCGGTGGCTCCACCGTCACATTGGTGCGCGAAAGGCCAGCGGGCAGAGTGCCTGCGTTTTCGAGCGCATCGAGGACATCGGCGAGGTGGGCCGCAAAGGCGGCATGGATGGTCTTGGTTTCGGACATGGCAGGGCCGTTAGCGGGTTTGCGCCGCTTGCGGAAGCGGGAGCCGACTCAATGGCTCCCGTAACCTACGAAAAAGATCAGCGGGTGGCGTTGTAGGCCAGCTGCGCTTCGGAAAGCTGGAAGCCCACCAACAGTTCGAAATTGGCGCGGGCCAGCGCATCGCGAACTTCAGGCAGGGTCAACGGGTCGATCGCCGCGTCTTCCTCGCCGGCGCGCCGCTTGCGGTTGATCTTTTCCGCTACATCCGCCGGCAGGGTCGCTTCGGCGCGGCTGATATAGGCGCCCGCCGTTCCGCTGGCCTGAGCGCGTTCCTGCCCATCGGCGAACTGGAGCGTCACCGTTCCGACGCGCTTGGAGACGACCGCGCTGCCGCCACGCAGAACCGTGGAGAAATAGGGAATCTGCACGGTGCGAGCGCCGCGCGTATCGCTGCGGCGCGCCTGCACATCGAAAGTTGCGGTGGCGTAGACACGCTCGCTCGAATCATCGCAGGTGCTGCGCACATTGGTCATCACGGCCACCACATCGATCGCATCGGCGGTGCGAGAGGTGCCGTTGAACAGGGTGATGTCCCCGGTATAGGCCGGGATGCCGACGGCCGGGCAAACCCCGCGAAGCGCCGTAATACCGACGCCCTGGTCGATCACCAGCTGCCCGCTGCTCTTGCAGCCGGAAAGCACAACCGCACCGGCGGCCAAGGTCGCGATCATGGTAATGCGGCGAAGGCGAGCGGTCATGCAATGTCCTCAAGGTATAGCTATTCGCGCAGCCCTAGCCCTTTCGCCGCGCAGCGACAACCGCTAGAGCGTCCCGGATGAATGCTGCATTTCCAAATCAACCCGGCACCAGCGGCCGCAAGCCCCTCACATTGCTGATTGCCGCCCCGCGCGGCTTCTGCGCGGGCGTGGATCGCGCCATCGAGATCGTGGAGCGTGCGTTGTCCCGCTATGGCGCGCCGGTCTATGTGCGGCACGAGATCGTGCATAACCGCTACGTGGTGGATGGGCTCAAGGCCAAGGGCGCGATCTTCGTGGAAGAGCTGAGCGACGTGCCGGATGGCGTGCCGGTGGTTTTCAGTGCGCATGGCGTACCCAAGGCGGTCCCGGCCGAAGCGACCGCGCGCGGGCTGGAGTGGCTGGACGCCACCTGCCCCCTGGTTAGCAAGGTCCATCGCCAGGCTGAACGTCAGCTGGAATTCGGCCGCCACATCATATTCGTCGGCCACAAGGGCCACCCGGAGGTGATCGGCACTTTCGGCCAGGTGCCGGAAGGCGCGATGACTCTGGTCGAGACGGTCGAAGACGTCGCATCGCTCGATTTTCCTGCCGATGCGGAGCTGGCCTTCCTTACCCAGACCACGCTGTCGGTCGATGACACGGCCGAAATCGTCGAGGCGCTCAAGGCCCGTTTTCCCAATATCGCCGCGCCAAAAGCCGAAGATATCTGCTATGCCACCTCCAACCGCCAGGCAGCGGTGAAGGCCATTGCGCCGCAATCCCAGCTCGTTTTGGTGATAGGCGCGCCCAACAGCTCCAATTCGCTCCGCCTGGTGGAAGTTGCCGAGCGTTGCGGCGCGTCTGCCCGGCTGATTCAGCGGGCAAGCGAGATCAATCCCGCGTGGCTCGACGGCGTTGATACGCTGGGCCTGACCGCCGGGGCCTCCGCACCCGAAACGCTGGTGCGCGAAGTGGTGGATGCCCTGACGCAATGGCGCGATGTGGAAGAACACACTCTGGTGACGGCGGAAGAGAAGATGGTCTTCAAACTTCCCCGTCAGCTGGCGGACTGAGCCGCCATGGCAGTCTACACCCATCTGGGCGCGGAAGACCTCGCCGCGCTGATCGCTCATTACGATGTCGGCGAACTGGTTTCGGCCAAGGGCATTGCCGAGGGCGTCTCCAACTCCAACTGGCTGGTGGAGACGACGGGCCGCGAAGGCTATGGCGCGCGCTTCATCCTCACCATGTATGAGCGGCGCATCGAGCTGGGCGACCTGCCCTTCTTCCTCGGCCTGCTCGACCACCTTGCCGCGCATGACTGCCCGGTGCCGCGCACCATCCATGATCGCGAAGGCGCAGCTTTCCGGATGCTCGACGGGAAAGCGGTGGCGCTGATCGAATTCCTGCCGGGGGTTTCGATCGATCATCCCGAAGCAGAACAGGCCCATTCAGTGGGCCAGGCCCTTGCCGGAATCCATCTTGCTTCCGCCGATTTCTCGATGGTGAGGAACAACGATCTCAGCCTTGCGGGCTGGGACAATCTTGCAGGGGTTTGCGGCGAGGAAGGGCTTGCCCAGATCGATCCCGCCCTGCCTGCCATGGTACGAAACGAGCTGGCGTTCCTGCGCAATCACTGGCCATCGGATCTGCCGCGCTCCGTCATTCATGCGGATCTGTTTCCCGACAACGTGCTGATGATGGGGCATCAGGTCAGCGGACTGATAGACTTCTATTTCGCCTGTTACGACATTACCGCCTATGATCTTGCCGTAACCCATGCCGCATGGTGCTTTGCCCCGGATGGTCGCGGTTTCCAGCCGGAAATCGGCTCCGCGCTGATGAGAGGCTATGAAAGCGTGCGCGCCCTCTCGCCAGACGAAGTGGCCGCCCTGCCCGTTCTGGCGCGAGGCGCCTGCCTGCGCTTCCTGCTGACGCGCGCAGAAGACTGGCTCCACACGCCAGCCGATGCGCTCGTAACGCGCAAGGATCCGCTCGCCTTTGCCCGGCGGCTTGCCTTCTATGCCGATAATGGCGCCGCCGCCTTCGCCTCCGGGCCCCAGCCGAGCCTTCTGCCCTGATATGGTAACGCTGACGAAGGTCGAGATTTTTACCGACGGGGCCTGCAAGGGCAATCCCGGCCCCGGAGGCTGGGGAGCGCTGCTGCGCATGGGCCAGCATGAGAAGGAACTGTCAGGCTCCGAGGCCGAGACCACCAATAATCGCATGGAGATGATGGGCGTGATCAGCGCCCTGAAGGCGCTGACCCGGCCGTGTCAGGTTCATCTCCACACGGACAGCCGCTATGTGATCGATGGCATCACCAAGTGGGTGCATGGCTGGAAGCGCAATGGCTGGGTCAATGCCAGCAAGAAGCCGGTGCGCAACGCCGAACTCTGGCACGACCTGATCGAAGCCTCGGCCCCCCACAAGATCGAATGGATCTGGGTGAAAGGCCATAACGGGCATCCCGAAAACGAACGGGTGGACCGGCTGGCCAGCGAAGCTGCCGACCGCGCGGCAAGGCGATAGACCGGCGCTTCAGCCGAAGCGCGTGGCGAGGTAGAGATTCCGGTCCAGTCCTGCGGTGAGATCGTCGGCCGAATGGCCCAGGAGAATCTGGGCAGCAAGGCGCGCCGCCGCCGGGGCGGTCTGTATACCGAAGCCCCCTTGCCCGGCGAACCAGAAGAAAGCCGGATTGCGCAGGTCCGGGCCATAGACCGGCAAGCGGTCAGGCGCGAAGCTCCTGAGGCCCGCCCATTTGTGCTCGATCCGCTCAACCTGCCAGTCCACCACCTGTTCGAAGCGATCGATCGCGATGGCGACATCCATTTCTTCCGGCGCTGCATCGCAAGGGAGGCTGGGCGTCTCGTCATGCGGACTGAGCCACAGCCGCCCGCTCTCCGGTTTGAAGTAGAATTGCCCGCCCAGATCGACCACCAGCGGCAAGCCTCCATCGGCGGCTGGCACTGTGCGAATCTGCACTACCGTCCGCCGCAGGGGCTGGATGCCTAGCGGGCGGACACCCGCCAGCTCCGCCACGGGATCGGCCCAGGCACCCGCCGCGTTCACCAGAACGTCGCAGCGAATGGTCGAACCATCCGCCAGTTCCAGCCTCCATTCGCGATCATGCGCGGCGGACAGCAGCCCTGCCCGGCAGCGTAGCTCAACTCCTGCCCGTTTCGCTTCCGCAAGATACCAGCCATGGACGCCCGCCACATCGATATCCTTGCAGGTCGGCTCGCTCACGCCATGGCACCACTCAGCGCGCAGGCCGGGAACGATGCGCTCGATCTCGTCGCGTCCCAGCCGTTCAACTCGGACCCCTGCGCGGGCGAAGTCCGCAATGAAGGCCTCGACCTCCGCCTCCTGACCGGCGCGGGCGATATTCAAGGCGCCGCGTTCTCCCAGGAACCCATGGTCTTCCAGCCAGCCACCGGAAGCGGTGGTGAGCGGCTGCACCAGCGGCCCGCCATAGGTTTCTGCCCAGAAGGCGGCCGAGCGGCCCGTGGCATGGCGGCCCGGCGCATCCTCCGCCTCCAGCAATACCACACGCGCATGGGGACCCAGCTCAGCCGCAAGACTGGCCCCGGCCATTCCCGCACCGATTACCGCAATATCGAATCTGTCGCTCAAAAGTGCCTCACTGCCTGCGCGATGCGATTTTCGACAGGAAGCCGTCAATTGCCTCTAGGGCCTGATTTCTGACTTCATCAGCTTCGCGCAGAATTTCGTGGTGTGCTTCCGTGCCGAAGCGGAACAGTTCGCCATGAGGCAAACGGCGCACGGCCCGCTCGATGGCCGGGTAGGAAACCAGTCTGTCATTCTCGGTCGCCACCACGAAAACGGGTGTTTGCACCGCTTCCAGCACGCCCGGTCTTTCAAGCAGGCGGGTCGAGGCATAGGCACGCTCCACCCATCCCCAGCTCCCCGGCCCCATCACCAGTTCCGGCCGATGCTGGCGCCACCACAATTCATCCGAATAGCGATCCCGATCATGCGTCAGCAACTGGTCGCGCCCCTCGGGAACCTCTCCGGGCTTCTCGCTCCATTTCCAGGCCGGACGACGGCGATCGCCGAGCCCGGCCATCATTCCGGCAACGGCATGCATCACAGCCGAAGGCAGTCCCCAGGAATGAAAACCGAGCATCGGCGCCGAGAGAATCGCACCGTCGGCTTGCACTGCCTTTTCTGCAAGGGCACGCAAAACCAGGTGGCCGCCCATTGAATGACCGGCAATAATATGGGGGCCCGGCGTCTCGGCAATCCAGCGCGACCAGAACCACGCCAGATCGGCTATCCAAACGGCAAAGTCCGGAACATGCCCCGTCACCGCATCGTTGCCGAGCCGGCCTGAACCCGCCTGGCCGCGCCAGTCCGACGCGGTCACTCGCCAGCCATCTCGTGCCCAATGATCCAGAGTTTCGAGGTATTTCTCGTAGCAGTCGCCCCGGCCGGGCAAAAACAGGATGGAGCCCTTTGCTCCTCCGGTGGGCAAAGGCCAGTCTATCCGGCGGATTGGCCAGCCATCCTCGGCATGCCAGAAACTCTCGACTGCATTTACGGGAATAGCGCGACGGTTAACAAAGCCGGTCTGCGTTTGCGTTGCGTAGCTAATACGAGCCTCCTTGCCGTGGTTACTATTTGGTAAGCCCTTCAGAGTACCCGTGCCTCCTGAGACATTCAGGGGGCAAAAATGGACGACAGCTCGATCCAGTACGGATTGCTTGCCGCATTGGCAATTGCACTGCTCGTGGCGGCATTCACGGACATTCGTTCGCGCCAGATTTCCAACTGGCTCAACGCGGCCATAGCACTCGGCGCTCCGCTTTTCTGGTGGGCCAGCGGCCTTTCCGTCTGGCCCGGCGTTGCAATCCAGCTGGCTGTCGCCCTGGCGTGCTTCATCGTTCTGGCGGGGTTGTTCGCAATCCGGGCCATGGGCGGCGGTGACGTCAAGCTGCTGACTGCGCTGGCTCTGTGGATCCCTCCCTCGCAATTCGCGACGCTGCTGATCGTCATGGCGCTGGTCGGCGGCCTGCTGACCGTCGTGCTGGGCGGCTGGCACGTTGCGCGGCGCCAGCGCGACCGGCTCGCTGTGCCTTACGGCGTCGCGATTGCCTGTGGCGGCCTGTGGGTTCTGGCAGCCAACTATCTGCCCGCAGCCCATGCTGCCAGCGGGCAGTTTGGGTGAACGGGATGTTAACCATTCTCGCCGATATTCAGGCGATTGAAATTCCTTACGGCCACTGAAGGGGCGTGATCCAAGATGGACAGGAAGAAACTGGTACTGTTGCTTGTGGCACTGATCGTCGCGATCGGGACGGCAATGGCGGCCCGCAACATGCTGGCGGGCTCATCCGCGCCCCAGGCCGCGGCCGCGCCGCAGGAACCTGAAGGCCCCAAGGTGCTGGTCGCACAGCGCGCCCTGCCCGTAGGCACCATCATCACCGCTGACGCCGTGGCCTATCAGCTCTGGCCGAAGGAAATGGTGCAGGATGCCTATTTCATCGACGGCGAGGCGGACATGAACACGCTGCTCGGCACCGTGGTGCGCCATGCGATTACCGCCGGCGAACCCGTGACGCAGGGCTCTCTCGTGGCACCGGGCGATCGCGGCTTCCTGGCCGCAGCGCTCGGGCCCGGCATGCGCGCCGTGACCGTGCCCGTTTCCGCCAAGACCGGCGTGGGCGGCTTCGTCTTCCCGGGGGATCGTGTCGATCTGGTCCTGACGCAGACGGTCGGTGGCAACGATTCTGGTCAGACCCTCAAGGCCGCCGAGACGATCCTGCGCAACATTCGCGTGCTGGCCACCGATCAGTCCACGGAAACCACTCACACGCCCGAGGGCAAGACAGTGGTCCGCGATTTCCGCACCGTGACGCTGGAGGTTACGCCGAAGATTGCCGAGAAGGTGGCCGTGGCCCAGACGATCGGCACGCTTAGCCTGTCGCTGCGCTCGATCGCTGATAACCAGTCCGATCTCGAACGCGCCATCGCCTCGGGCGAAGTGAATATCCCCGAAGGCGCATCGAAGGCCGAAGAGGAAGGGTTCCTCCGCACGGCACTGAGCCGCCCTCGCGACGGCGCAAGCAGCTTCGTGACTGGCGGAGACGTGTCCCGCTTCCAGCGCAGCAGCATGCCGCGCACTGACACGCCGCCGCCGGCCGCCTTCGCCTATGCCGGCAATGCCGGCTCCGGTTCCGGCGATCGCGGTGCGAATGCTCCGGTCCGGACCGGCCCGGTAGTGAATGTTACCCGCGGCAAGACCACTGTCGCCGTTCCGGTGGGGAAGTAACCCGATGATCTCTTCCACCACTTACGCGTCATGCGAGCGAATTCAATTGAGGGGCAAAACCATGAACCGCCGCCTTTTCGCCACTCTGCTGACCGCGGCTGCCGCGATCGCGCCCGTGGCAGTCACACCTTCCGGGGTAGCTTACGCCCAGTCCGTGATGCGGCCTTCCGCCGATGTCGTTCTTTCGGTCGGTCGCGGCCAGTTGGTGACCGTGCCCGGCAACATGACCGACATCTTCGTTGCCAATGAGGCTATCGCGGACGTCCAGGTCAAATCGCAGCGCCAGCTCTACGTCTTCGGCCTTTCCGGGGGTGAGACCACGGTCTACGCCAGCAACGCGGCCGGTGATGTCGTGTGGGCCGCGAATGTCCGGGTCGGCTCCAATATCGACAGTATCGACCAGATGCTGGCCCTCGCCATGCCCGAAGCAAAGGTGTCGGTCGCCACGATGGGAAGCAATACCGTGCTGCTGACCGGCACGGTGGCCGCCCCCGAAGACGCCGCCGAAGCCGAGCGCCTGGTAAAGGCATTCGTGGGTGAGAATTCGAATGTCGTGAGCCGCCTGAAGACGGCCACGCCGCTACAGGTCAATTTGCAGGTGAAATTCGCCGAAGTCAGCCGTTCTCTGGTGAGAACGCTGGGCGCCAATCTCACTTCGATCGACAGCTCCAGCGGGTTCCAGTTCGGTGTGGGCAGCGGGCGTGAGGGCTTTGCCTCGTCTTTCCGGCCGAATTCGACTCCTGGCGGCTCTGCGCTGGGCGCGGGCAGCAAGGTCAAAGTGCAGATCCCGGACATCAATAATCCCGGCAAATATATCCAGGTCGACGGAACTGCCATAAATACCATCGCCAATGGCACGACCCTGTCCGGAGCAGGCAAGCTTCTGGGCCTCGACCTGCTCGGCGCGCTGGATCTCGCCGAGCGGGATGGCCTTGTCACAACGCTTTCCCAACCCAACCTTACCGCGCTTTCCGGCGAAACGGCAGATTTCCTGGCCGGCGGTGAATTCCCCATCCTGACGAGTCAGGGCCTTGGCACCACCTCAGTAGAATACAAGAAATACGGCGTCAGCCTGGCCTATACGCCCACCGTGCTGGCCAATGGCCGGATTTCGATCCGCGTGCGGCCGGAAGTTTCAGAATTGTCCAGCCAGGGCGCGGTGACGATGAATAATTTCACCGTCCCGGCCCTCACCGTGCGGCGTGCGGAAACTACCGTCGAACTCGGCTCCGGTCAGAGCTTCATGATAGCCGGCCTGCTGAGCAACAGCTCACAGAACGCCATCGACAAGGCTCCGGGCCTGGGCGACGTGCCGATCCTGGGTAATCTCTTCAAATCGACCGAATTCCAGAAAGGTCAGACCGAACTGGTAATCGTGGTCACGCCCTATCTGGTGAACCCGGTTGACGCGAATGACATCAAGCTGCCCACCGATGGCCTGCGCAGCCCTACGACAGCCCAGCAGCTGCTCGGCAATATCGATAATGACGGCGTGACGGGCGGCGATCGCCCGAAGCCACAGGCAGTAGGCCAGGGTGCCAATGCTCCCCGGCTCGGGATGGATGATTACGATACCAGCGGCGACGACAAGGACCGTCCGCGCAGCGGCAAGGCCGAACGTCGCGCCGATGCCGAAGCGACGCCCGGTTTCAGCCTCAAGTGAGAAAGGTGAACACGATGCTCAACCGTTTGACCAAACCGGCCGCCCTAGCGCTGGCTCTCACTCTGGGCCTGTCGCTCTCCGCCTGCGCCGGCGAGCCGACCAACCGCACACTCGACTCCATCAAGCAGCCCGTCGTCGATCGTTCGAACTTCACGTTTGAACTGGATGCAAGTTCGGGCGGCCTTCCCATTCCCGAACAACAGCGGCTGAATGAATGGTTCGCTGCGATGGACCTGCGCTATGGCGATCGCGTCTCGATCGACGATCCGCTCGCCAGCGCGCAGACGCGCCAGAAAGTGGCCGAGATCGCAGCTCGTTACGGCATTCTCGTCAGCGAAGGTGCGCCGGTGACGGAAGGCATGGTGATGCCTGGCAAGGCACGCGTAGTGGTCACCCGCTCGAAGGCTTCCGTGCCGGGCTGCCCGGATTGGGGAGACAATTCGGCCACCAACTACAACAATGGCACCAATGCCGGGTTCGGTTGCGCCGTAAACAGCAATCTTGCCGCGATGGTCGCCGATCCGGAACATCTAATCCACGGCGCCAAGGGCACGGGCGAAACGGTGATCATGACGTCCAACAAGGCAATTGCCACCTATCGTGCCAAGGCTCCTACCGGGCAGGAGGGCCTGAAGAGCAGTAGCACCAGCAATGCCAGCCAGGGAGGGAACTGAACATGAATGCTCCCTGGAAATCGGGTGGCCCCAACGGACGCGATCCCTTCGCCGCCTTCGTGTGTGACGAGACTGCACTCGATGTGCTGCGCCCTGTCGCCATCGAAATGGGCTGGCAGCCGGAAAAATGCGCAAAGGGCGGCCTTCGCAACGCCATCCAGTCACTCTCGGTCAGCGCCAGCCCGAATATCCTCATGGTGGACTTGTCGGAAAGCGGCGATCCGCTGAACGACATCAACGCTCTTGCCGAGGTTTGCGAGCCCGGCACAGTCGTGATCGCTATCGGGCAGGTGAACGATGTTCGCCTCTATCGCGATCTCCTCGCCAGCGGGATTCACGATTACCTCCTCAAGCCGCTCTCCTCGGGCCAGGTGCGCGATGCGCTGGTGCAGGCGCAGGGGGTCTTTTCCGCGCCCAAGGCCATTGAAGCCAATGCCGCGAACCGGCATATTTCGACCGCCGTCGTGGGCACGCGGGGCGGTGTCGGGGCGTCCATGCTTGCGACTTCGCTCGCCTGGCTGTTCTCGACGGATCAGAAGATGCCGACGGCACTGCTCGATCTCGACATCCATTTCGGCACCGGCGCCTTGACGCTCGATCTCGAGCCCGGACGCGGCCTGACCGACGCGATCGACAATCCGAGCCGTATCGACGGGCTTTTCATCGAGCGGGCGATGATCCGCGCCAATGACAACCTCTCGATCCTTTCGGCCGAGGCCCCGATCAATTCGCCGCTCATCACCGACGGGTCGGCCTTCGTCCAGCTCGAAGAAGAATTCCGTCACGCCTTCGAAATGACGGTAATCGACCTGCCGCGGAACATGCTGATCAATTTCCCGCACCTGCTGGCAGACGTGAACGTGGTCGTCGTGGCCACGGAAATGACGCTGGCTTCCGCGCGCGATGCGATCCGCATTCTTTCCTGGCTCAAATCGAACGCTCCGCATGCGACGCCGATTGTTGTCGCCAACAAGATCCAGCCGGGCCTTGGCGAAATCACCAAGGCTGATTTCGAGGCATCGATCGAGCGCAAGATCGATTTCAGCATTCCGTTTGACCAGCGCGCCGCAGTGAATGCAGCCAAGCTCGGCCAGACATTCGTCGATGCCAACCGCTCGACCAAGGCCGCGAGTGTCATTCGCGAACTCAGCGACAGCGTGATCGGTTCCGGCGGCGAGGGAGTGGCCATGATGCGCGAGGCGGGCGGCAAATCGCTCCTCGGCAAGTTCGATCTGAAGTCGCTCATCGCCCGGAAGGGTAGCCGGAAAGCGGCTGCGACCGTTGAATGAGCCATGAGTTGTAAAGGCGGAGCCAGGCCATGAATTTCCTGCAGCTGGGACTGCTCTTGTTCGGCATTGTGACGGTGATGGGGCTCGCTTATGCTGCCTTTTCCGGCCCTTCCGCCGCAAAAGAAGGTGCGCGCCGCCTTCAGAACGTGCGCTATCGCCACTCTGAAAGCACCGTCGACAAGGTCGAATCCCAGCTCAAGAAGGCCATAGCAGCGCGTCGGCCGAAGATGCACCGTGTGGCCGGCTCGACTTCCCGGCTGGATGCTCTCGCCCTGCGCCTGCACCGCAGCGGCAAAAGCTGGACGATCACCCAATATCTCTACGCATCGGTCGGTATCGCGCTGACTGTGACTGTCCTCATCTTTCTCAAAAGCGGGGCCTTGCTGCTTGCACTTGGCATCGGCATTCTGCTGGGGGCCGGCATTCCGCATCTGGCGGTCAACTACAGCATCAGCAAGCGAACCAATGCGTTCAACGCGAGGTTTCCCGATGCGATCGAACTACTGGTGCGCGGCCTGCGCTCAGGTCTGCCCGTAACCGAAACGCTGACGGTGGTCGCCAGTGAAATCCCCGGCCCGGTGGGCGAGGAATTTCGCGCGATCGTGGATCGGATCAAGGTCGGACGCTCGATGGAGGAAGCCCTCCAGGTCACCGCAGACCGCCTCGGCACGCCGGAATTCCAATTCTTCTGCATCACTCTGGCGATCCAGCGCGAAACGGGCGGCAATCTCGCCGAGACCCTTTCCAACCTGGCCGATGTGCTGAGGAAACGCGCGCAGATGAAGCTGAAGATCCGGGCCATGAGCTCGGAATCCAAAGCCTCAGCCTATATCGTCGGCGCCCTGCCCTTCATGGTTTTCGGGATGATCTACTGGGCCAATCCCAAATATCTCAGCGCCTTTTTCGTTGATGATCGCCTGATCGTCGCCGGTATCGGCGGCTTCATCTGGATGGGCATCGGGGTTCTGGTCATGGCCAAGATGGTCAGCTTCGAGATCTGATCGGGAACGGAAGCGAATTATGCTCAACACACCTCCCGGCCCGACACTTCTCGGCTTCGACGTTATCGCGATCGGCAGCGTGCTGGCGGGAATCGCTGCGCTGGCAATGATGATGGCTGTCTATGCCGCGCTCACCGTGCGCGATCCGATGGCCCGCCGCGTGAAGACGCTCAACGCCCGGCGCGAAGAGCTGAAAGCGGGCATCGTCACCGCAACCGCCAAGAAGCGCCAGAGCCTCGTCCGCAACAGCGAAGCGACTGACCGGATGAAGCAGACGCTGGAGAAGATGAAGGTTCTCCAGGACAGTCAGGTCAAACAGATTCAGCAGAAGCTGGCGCAGGCAGGCTATCGCAACAAGGAATGGGCTGTCGCCGTTATCTTCGCGCGTATGGTGCTGCCCATCACGCTGGGCCTGATTGCCATCGTGCTGGTCTATTGGAGCAACACCTTTCCAGACTGGAGCAGTTTCAAGCGGTTCATGGTCTTCGCCGTGGCGATTATCGCCGGCTACAAGGCCCCCGATCTGTTCCTCAGCAACAAGATCCAGAAACGCTCCCACGCGATCCGCAAGGGATTGCCCGACGCGCTCGATCTGCTGGTAATCTGTGCCGAAGCAGGTCTGACGGTTGATGCTGCGTTCAACCGCGTGGCCAAGGAACTGGGGCGCGCATATCCGGAACTCGGCGACGAGTTCATGCTGACCTCGATCGAGCTTTCTTTCCTTACCGAGCGCCGGATGGCCTTCGAAAACCTCGCCTATCGCGTCGATCTGGATTCGGTGCGAGGTGTGGTGACGACCATGATCCAGACCGAACGCTATGGCACGCCGCTCGCCTCTGCACTGCGCGTTCTCTCGGCCGAGTTCCGGAACGAGCGCATGATGCGGGCTGAAGAAAAGGCCGCTCGCCTGCCGGCGATCATGACGGTGCCGCTCATCCTGTTCATTCTGCCGGTGCTGTTCATCGTCATTCTCGGTCCCGCCGCCTGCTCCATTGCGGATACTTTCGCATCGCAGCCCGGCAGCGCATCGAGCTGATTCCGACCAATTCAAAGGCCCTTTTCCGAACTCCGGCGAAGGGCCCTTACCTTGCTATTCGGGTTGAGTTGGAAAGCCAGGCCGCTGAACGCGATCGGCAGCTCAGTCGTAATTACCGCTGTCGATGCCTTCCGCATGCAGATCGCGCACTTCCTTCTTCAGGCGCACCAGCAGGGCCTTGAAGCCAGCGATCTCTTCCGGAGTGAAGCTGGCGAGAAGGCGCCGCTCCATTTCGAGAGCAAGAGGCATGATCTCGCCATACATGCGCCGGCCCTCAGCGGTCAGTTCCAGCAAGTGGGAGCGTCCATCCCTGTTGTTGGGCTGGCGCCAGGCAAGGCCTCTCTCCTCCAGTTCCTTGCAGGCGCGGTTGACGGCCACCTTGTCCATCAGGGTAAGCGCCGCAAGATCACGCTGCGTCACTGCGCCCGCATTCCCAAGCACGGCCATCACTCGCCATTCCGGGACCTTCAACCCAAACCGGCTGCGATATTCCAGCGCAATTCTTCCGCTCACCGCATTCGATGTGACCGAAAGCATATAGGGCAGGAAATCGGAAAGAGGCGAACTGGCGTCCATATAGTTTTCAATGTAACGATCTTGCATCGCAAAATGCAAGTATCGAACGCCAATACCCGCATTCTCTGGCGGGCTGTCCCCAATTCTCTTTCCGGTTATTTCATATACTGATCGAGGGAGCCTATCCCAGAACCCGCCCCGCAATAGCGTCCAGCCGCGCGACCACCGCCGGATCATGCATGCCGGGGACAGTGACGATTGCGCCATCCAGTGCTGTATCGATGGGGCTGGCCCGTCGCTCGGACGGCAATAATCGGGCCAGGACCGATAGGGTTGCCCGCGCCTTGCCCGCATTGTCGCGCATCACGTCAAGCACGTCTTCCACGTTCACCACTTCACCGCTTTCGCGCCAGCAATCATAATCCGTGACCATGGCCAGCAAAGCGTAGGGAAGCTCTGCCTCGCGCGCCAGGCGTGCTTCCGGCAGCGCCGTCATCCCGATCACATCCGCTCCCCAGGCACGATACATGTGGCTTTCCGCTCGGGTCGAGAATTGCGGCCCTTCGATGGCGACATAGCATCCGCCGCGATGCACCGGCGCACCCACCTGCGAAGCTGCATCCCCTACCAGCGCGGAAAGGCGCGGGCAGGTAGGATCGGCAAGGCTGACATGGGCGACCAGCCCTTCGCCAAAGAAGCTGCGCTCCCGGTTCAAGGTGCGGTCGATCATCTGGTCAACCACCACGAAGCCGCCCGGCGCGAAATCTTCGCGCAGTGAGCCGATGGCGGAGATCGAGAGGATATCCGTAACCCCGCAACGCTTCAGCACGTCGATATTTGCACGATAGTTGACGGCGCTGGGGGAAAGCCGGTGCCCTGCGCCATGGCGCGCAAGAAAGGTGAAGCGCACGTCCCCGATCCGGCCAGTCGTAATCGGCCCGGACGGTTCGCCGAAGCTGCTCTTGACCTCGATCTGCTGGGCATCCTCCAGGACATCCGCGTCATAGAGGCCGGTCCCGCCGATCACGCCGATATGCCAGCCTGCAGTCATCCGTTCCTCAACAATCCTGCCATGATGAAATCGATCAAATGGGTGCGATAACGGTCGCGCAATTCTTCGGAAAGCGCATCCTCGTCAAAGCAATAGCGCATGAAGAGGCGCGCCGCGAAGAAACGGTCTACCGCGCCGGTAAGACTGAAATAGAACAGCTGCGGATCGACCGGACGGAATACGCCCGCCTCCACGCCCTCGCCGATCAGCCTGTCATATGCCGCATAGATCGGGCTGAGATAGGCATTGGCGATACGCTGCGCTTCCACCGGCTCGCTTTCGCGGATCAGCCGCATCAACAAACGCTGGATGTAAGGCACCTCGTAAAAACGGTCCACAACCGCCCATATATGGCGGCGCAGCTTGGATTCGGGATCATGCTCCGATGCCAGCAGCGCTTTTACCGAAGCCAGGATGCTCGTCATGTCCCGGTCCAGCAGGGCCTTCATCAGCCCCGCCTTGTTGCCGAAGTAATATTTGACCAGTGCGGAATTCAGCCCCGACTGGCGGCTGAGCTGGGCAAGGGAAATGTCGACAGTGTCGCTTTCGCGCATGATCGCGGAAGCCGTGGCGAGCAATTGCTCCCGCGCTTCCGACGAAGTGTCCGGCACCGTCGCCATCTGCTTGCCCCCTCAACGATGGCGCCTCAACGTGGCTGCATGCGGATCGCGCCGTCGAGCCGCACATGTTCACCGTTGAAATAGGTGATTTCGATCATCGTCATCACCAGCTTGGCATATTCTTCCGGATGGCCGAGCCGCTTGGGGAACGGCACCTGAGCGGCGAGAGATTCCTGCGCGGCTTCCGGCAGGCCCGCCAGCAGCGGAGTGCGGAAAATGCCTGGCAGAATCGTGTTCACGCGAATGCCCTCGCTCATCAGGTCACGCGCGATCGGCAAGGTCATACCCACGATGCCGCCCTTGGACGCGGAATAGGCAGCCTGGCCCATCTGGCCATCCACCGCAGCAACGGAAGCCGTGTTGACGATGGCCCCCCGTTCATTGTCTTCCAGCGCGTCCAGCGCCATCATGCCTGCCGCCGCCTTGGCGATACAGCGGAAAGTGCCGACAGTGTTCACTTCCAGCGTCTTGGCAAAGGCGGCAATCGGGAAGTGCGAAATCGCCCCCGTTTCGCGATCACGGCGCGTAGTCTTGCCGATAGTGCCAATACCGGCGCAGTTCACCAGGATACGCTCCTGTCCATGAGCTGCGCGCGCCTTCGCAAAACCGGCATCGACCGACTCATCCGAAGTGACGTCCACATGGCAGAAGATGCCGCCAATCTCCGCGGCGACCGATTCGCCCTTTTCCTGCTGAAGATCGAACAGGGCGACCTTGGCGCCCTTGGCCGCGAGCGCGCGAGCAGTCGCCTCGCCAAGACCAGACGCGCCGCCAGTGACGACTGCGGAAACGTTGTTGTCGATCTTCAAGCTAACCTCCCTCATCCGCTGGAATCAGCGAAAATTTAACCGCTCGGCTAAGCGGCTGTCTCCGCGCGGTCAAGCAGGCAGGGAATGTGGCAAATATTTCGTCTCGGTTGCAACTGTTGTGCAATTGCAACATTTCCGCAGTGAATGCCGCGCCGCAAAGTAATTTGAATTGAAACCAGTCCAGCCATCCCGCAGGTGAAGCTCAGCAGACTTGCTAATTCCGTGACCGGGCGCGCTGAAAATGGGGCCGTCCGGCCATGTTTCATTTCGAGAGCCTGGCATGTTTTCCGGGCCTGCAATGGGGACTGAATCTGTGAAAATCCAATCCCGTCTGAAGGGTGCTGCAGCACCCATCGCGCTGTCCATCGCTATGATGGCACAGCCGGTTCTTGCCCAGGATGACGATTCCATCGCCACCGTGGACTCGGCCGATGACGCCGACGCTGTGATCATTGTTACCGGTTCGCGCATCGCGCGCAGCCAGCTGAACGAGCCCAACCCGATCACCGGCGTCAATGCCGAACAGATCGAGCGTTCGGGCGACGTGAACGTGGTGGACACGCTGGTCCGCAACCCCGCCCTGCTGGGCTCCGTTGGCTCCGCAGGCAGCGCCGGCTCCAACACCGGCGTTGGCCTCGGTTACACCGGCGTCAATCTGCTGGATCTGCGCAACCTGGGCGTCAACCGCACTCTGGTGCTGGTGAACGGCAAGCGTCACGTCGCCGGCGTTCCTGAATCCGCAGCGGTCGACATCAGTTCGGTCCCGCAGGATCTGATCGAGCGCATCGACGTGCTGACCGGTGGTGCCTCGGCTATCTACGGTGCCGACGGCGTTTCGGGCGTGGTCAACTTCGTTCTCAAGCGCGATTTCGAGGGTCTGAACCTGCGCGCGCAAACCGGCTGGACGACCTATGGCGACGGCAACCAGACCTTGCTTTCGGCCACTGCCGGCAAGAACTTCGCCGACGGCCGCGGCAATATCGCGGTTTCTTATGAATATGCCCGCCAGGAACGTGTCGACACGCGTGATCGCAACTATCTGGGCAACAACAGCCGCTTCTACGGCCTGATCCGTAATCCGGACGATATCCCTGACGATCCGAACGTGCCCGATCGTATCCTGATTGGTAACACCGGCTGGGCCGACAGCTCGATGGATGGCGCTGTCGATCTCGATCTCGATGGCATCCCCGATTACACCGGCAGCGGCAAGGTCTATGACCGTGGCCAGGTTCTCAGCCAGTCGGGCGGCCTCGCCATCGGCGGCAGCAACACTCCGCGCGCCGGATATTACGGCGATATCGTTCCGGAGACGGAGCGCCACGTCGGGAACGCGCTGTTCAGCTATGAACTGTCGCCCGCCATCCGCTTCTTTGCCGAAGGCAAATATGCGAAGATGAAGGCGTTCTCGATCAGCCAGCCGAGCTTCGACTTCTACACCGTCATGCAGGCCGACAACTTCTACCTGAACGATCGCTTCGGTGACCTCGTTCAGGGCCCGGCCCTGCTGAGCCGCGACAATTTCGACCTCGGTCAGCGCGGTGAATACAATGACCGCGAAACCTGGCGCGTCGTTGCCGGTTTCGAAGGTGAGATTTCGGATCACGCGCGGTACGAGATTTCGTATGTCTATGGCGAAACCTCGGCCAATGTCCGCAACAGCCATGCCCGTATCGCCGATCGTTACTTTGCAGCGCTCGACTCGATCGACGACGGCACCGGCAAGCCCGTTTGCCGCATCGACGTCGATGGCACCGGCATCATCGATCCGGACAATTATGGCGGCCCCGCCGTCAGCTTCACCCCTGGCGCGAACAGCGGCTGCGTTCCGCTCAACCTGCTGGGCGAAGGCGTAGCTTCGCAGGCCGCAATTGACTGGATGACGCGTGAATCGCTGTCCAGTTCCAAGGTCACGCAGAGCGTTGCGTCGGGCTCGGTCAGCGGCGATTTCGGCAAGTTCTTCGAACTGCCGGGCGGCCCGATCGGTTTCGCCTTCGGCGCCGAATATCGCCGGGAAACCAGCGAAGCCACGTTCGACGAATACTACCGGAACGGTTGGTACGCAGACAGCGCGCAGTTCGCCAATTCCAAGGGGGACTTCGACGTTTCGGAAGTCTTCGGCGAACTGAATGTGCCGATCTTCGAAGGCGCTCCGCTTGCCGAAACGCTGTCCTTCGGTGCGGCTATCCGTCTCTCGGACTATTCGAGCATCGGCAGCACCACCGCCTGGAAGGTTGACGGCGTCTACGCTCCGATCCCGGACATCCGGTTCCGTGCGACCTATTCGGAATCGGTTCGTGCTCCGAATATCGGTGAACTGTACGGCGCTCAGGCCGGTGGCTATTTGTTCATCGACGATCCGTGCGATCTGAACAACATCAACGATGGTACCGAATACCGCATCGCGAACTGCAAGACGCTGCTGGGCGGCTTGGGCCTGACGCCGGACGAAATCGCCAATTTCGAACCGTCGTCGGATGCCGAAGCCAATACCAGCATTCTGGGCTTCTCGAGCGGCAATCCCAACCTGAAGGCGGAAAAGGCCAAGACCTGGACTGCCGGCGTTGTGCTTCGCCCCTCCTTCGCCCCGCGTCTGGCCATGAGCTTCGACTGGTATAACATCGTCATCGATGGTGCGATCAACACGGCAACGGCACAGGATCTGGCCGAGCTCTGCGTTGACCAGCCGACGCTGGCCAACCAGTTCTGCCCGAACATCGATCGCAATCCCACCACGGGCTTTGTGACCGGCTGGCGCTCGTTCCCGCAGAACGTCGCCAAGTTCGAAACCGCAGGCTTCGACGCCACAGTGAACTACTCGGTTCCGCTGGGCGATCTGGGCCAGCTCGATTCCAGCCTTGTGGTCGGCTATCTCAACAAGCTGAACTACTTCTCGTCGCCGGGTGCCACCGTCGACAGCGACCTTAGCGAGCCCTACAAGCCGCAGTGGACTGCTGCCTGGGATCTGGCCTGGACTATCGGTGACGTGACGGCCAGCTATTCGCTGACCTGGTGGGACAAGACCCGCCGCTACACCACCGAGCAGCTTGCCGGCAATCCGGACATCAGCGATCCGAAGTACTTCTTCTACAAGGCCCGGGTGGAGCATGACATCCGCGTCTCGGCCGACTTCGATGACAGGTTCACCGTCTATGGCGGCATCAACAACCTGTTCAACACGAAGCCGGACCTGGCGCTGGACTATCCGGTCTCTGCCTTTGGCCGCTTTGCCTATATCGGCGTGAAGGCGAAGCTCGGCAGCTTCTTCTGATCGTTCCGAACACGACAAAAGAAAGGGCGGCCTCACCGGGCCGCCCTTTTTTATTGGCGCTAACAGGAGAATGGCCCCCTGTCTAAAGGGGCGCACTCTCCGTCTCAGCTGACGGCGATGTTCAGCGCGCCGTCGCCCTCATCGACATTGACCGTCGAACCGTCCGGAATATCCCCGGCCAGCAGCTTCTCGGCCAAGGGATCCTGCAGGTAACGCTGCACCGCCCGCTTCAATGGCCTTGCGCCATAGACGGGATCGTATCCCACCCGGCCCAGCCAGCGGCGTGCCGCCTCGGTCAGGTCGAGCGTGATCTTGCGGTCCTTCAGCAGCTTCTGCACCCGGCCCACCTGGATATCGACGATCGGTTCCATATTCGCCTGGCTCAGGCGGTGGAACAGGATGATCTCGTCCAGGCGATTGAGGAATTCGGGGCGGAAATGGGCCCGGACCACTTCCATCACCTGCGGTTCGACCGAAGATACGTCCTGCCCATCTTCCATGGTCGCCAGGAACTGGCTGCCAAGGTTGCTGGTGAGGATGATCAGCGTGTTGGAGAAATCCACCACGCGGCCCTGTCCGTCGGTCAGGCGGCCATCGTCCAGCACCTGCAGCAGGACGTTGAACACATCGGGATGCGCCTTCTCCACCTCGTCGAACAGCACAACCTGATAGGGCCGGCGCCGCACGGCTTCGGTCAGGACACCGCCTTCCTCATAGCCGACATAGCCCGGAGGGGCACCGATGAGGCGTGCAACGGCGTGCTTCTCCATGAACTCGCTCATGTCGATGCGCACCATCGCGCTGTCATCGTCGAACAGGAATTCCGCCAGCGCCTTGGTCAGCTCAGTCTTGCCCACGCCCGTGGGGCCAAGGAACAGGAAGCTGCCCAAGGGCCGGTTCGGGTCCTGCAGGCCCGCACGCGCACGGCGCACGGCCTTGGACACGGCCTCGACCGCCTGAGCCTGCCCGATCACGCGCTTGCCGATCATCTGCTCCATCTGGAGCAGCTTCTCGCGCTCGCCTTCCATCATCTTGTCGACCGGCACACCGGTCCACTTGCTGACGACGGCGGCAATGTCGTCCTCGGTCACTTCCTCGCGCAGCAGGGCGTTTCCTGACTGGGACTGAGCCTCGGCCAGCTTCTTCTCCAGTTCGGGAATCCGGCCATAGGAAAGCTCGCCCGCCCTGGCGAGATCGCCCTGGCGCTGCGCCTGTTCCAGCTCAAGCCGGGCAGTATCGAGTTCTTCCTTGATCTTGCCTTCGGCGGCGATCTTGTCGCGCTCGTTCTGCCAGCGGGTGGTCAGCTCGCTCGATTGCTGTTCGAGATTGGCCAGCTCCTCGCGCAGAGCGGCGAGCCGGTCCTTGGAGGCGGTGTCCGTTTCTTTCGAGAGGGCCATTTCCTCGATCTTGAGCTGGATGATCTTGCGGTCCAGCTTCTCGATTTCCTCGGGCTTGCTCTCCACTTCCATGCGGATGCGGCTGGCAGCCTCGTCCATCAGGTCGATCGCCTTGTCGGGCAGGAAGCGGTTGGTGATGTAACGGTTGGAAAGCGTCGCCGCCGCGACGATCGCGCCATCGGTGATGCGCACGCCGTGATGCAGCTCGTACTTTTCCTTCAACCCGCGCAGGATGCTGATCGTATCCTCCACGGTCGGCTCACCGACATAGACCGGCTGGAAGCGACGCTGCAGGGCAGCGTCCTTCTCGACATATTTCTGATATTCGTCGAGCGTGGTCGCGCCGATGCAATGCAGCTCGCCGCGCGCGAGCGCGGGCTTGAGCAGATTGCCGGCATCCATCGAACCTTCCGAAGCACCCGCGCCGATCAGCGTGTGCATTTCGTCAATGAACAGAATGATCTCGCCTTCTGCGCCCTTCACTTCGTCGAGCACGGCCTTCAACCGTTCCTCGAACTCGCCGCGATATTTCGCACCGGCGATCAGCGCGCCCATGTCGAGCGCCATCAGCTTGCGGTCCTTCAGACTGTCAGGCACGTCGCCATTGGCGATGCGCAGGGCCAGCCCTTCGACGATGGCGGTCTTGCCGACGCCGGGATCGCCAATCAGCACGGGATTGTTCTTGGTGCGCCGGGCAAGGATCTGCACCGTACGGCGGATTTCCTCGTCACGGCCGATCACCGGATCGAGCTTGCCTGCACGCGCGGCCTCGGTGAGGTCGCGGGCATATTTCTTCATCGCCTCATAGCTTTCTTCGGCGCCTGCGGAATTGGCGGCGCGGCCACCAGTCACTTCCTGGATTGCCGCTTCCAGAGCCTTGGCATCGACATTGGCAGCCTTCAACGCCTGCCCCGCCGCCGTGGTGGAAGCGAGCGCCATGGCCTGCACGATACGCTGCACCGGCACGAAGCTGTCGCCTGCTTTGGCGGCAAGCTGCTCGGCGTGGTCGAGAATGCGCACAGTATCATTGTCGAGGCCCGGAGTGGCCTGCGCACCGCTGCCGGAGACGGAGGCAATCTTCGCCAGCGCCTTGTCCACTTCCGCAGTGGCGATCTGCGCATTGCCGCCCGCGCGCTGGATCAGCTGCGCGGCCATGCCTTCGCTGTCTTCCAGCAGGGCCTTGAGCAGATGTTCCGGAGTGATCCGCTGATGGTTCATGCGGATGGCAACGGTCTGTGCGCTCTGCAGGAAGCCCTTGGCGCGGTCAGTGAATTTTTCGAGATTCATGGGGTGCCCTCAATACCTTTCCGCCTGGATATGGTGTTGCACTTTAGCAACACAAGCCCTCGCTCCCGGTTTTTGTTCAGCTTCATGCCCCTAAATATGGGCAGGTGTTACACATGTTACAGACCCATCGCGCAGAAATCCGGGGCACTCACTGATATGTATCAAGGCTCGCCAGCAAGCTCTGCATCCGGACTCGAACGAAAGGCGCGGTTCATTCCGAAGGCTAACCCAGCCGGCACCCTGTAGGAAAGTTTTGAACGCGCCGATGCGCTGAAACATGCCGTTCGTCGATATGAAGTGACGGGGCGCCGAGCAGGCGTTAGGCCTGCGGGATAGTTTCGAAGGTTTCCATTTCCTCCGGTGCGAGGAATCGAAGCCCGCCGCATATCAAGGGACTGACCATGCGCCGCAAATTCGCCCCCGTTCTTCTCGCCACACTCACTGCCTCGCTCACTCTCGCGCCCTGCGGGGCCCTCCAGGCGCAGGCGACGCAGAAGTCCTCGCCCGCCGCCAAACCCGCCCCGCTGGCCAAGCTGGTGGAGCAGGTGAACATTCCCTACGAGACCTTCACTCTGCCTAATGGGCTGACCACCATCGTCCATACGGACCGCAAGGCCCCCGTAGTGGGAGTGACGATCTATTACCGGGTCGGCTCGAAGCACGAACCGCGCGGCCGCACGGGTTTTGCCCATCTGTTCGAGCATCTGATGTTCGGCGGTTCGGAGAATGTGGAGAATTTCGACATTCCGCTGGAGGCTGCCGGCTCCACTTCCACGAATGGCTCCACCTGGTTCGACCGCACCAATTATATCGAAACCGTGCCGACCGGAGCGCTGGACCTTGCGCTGTTCATGGAGAGCGACCGCATGGGCCACCTGCTGGGCGCGGTGACGCAGGACAAGCTCGATAAGCAGC
The DNA here is from genome assembly GCF_020539485.1 of Fulverythrobacter ferritrahens. Lineage (GTDB taxonomy): Bacteria > Pseudomonadota > Alphaproteobacteria > Sphingomonadales > Sphingomonadaceae > Andeanibacterium > Andeanibacterium ferritrahens. The sequence continues at coordinate 238,405 of NZ_JACDXU010000003.1, read as the reverse complement.
GCAGCGTCGTCCAGAACGAGAAGCGGCAAGGTGACAACCAGCCTTACGGACTGGTCGATTACGCGGTGAATGAAGGCCTGCTGCCCGTGGGCCATGCCTATCGCCATTCCACCATCGGTTCGATGGCGGATCTCGACGCGGCCAGCCTCACCGATGTGCGCAAGTGGTTCACAGACAATTACGGGCCGAACAATGTGATCCTCGTCCTGTCGGGCGATATCGACGCGGCGACTGCCCGGCCCAAGGTGGAAAAGTGGTTCGGCGACATTCCGCGCGGGCCGGATGTGGCGAAGGTCACTGCCGAGCCGATTACCCTCGCCGCGCCCGTCCTCCGCGAAATGGCCGATCAGGTGCCGGTGACGCGCATCTATCGCACCTGGAGCGGCCCGGCGCTCACCCATGCGGATGCAGTTCCGCTGGCCATCGGGATGCATGTTCTGGGCGGCCTTGCCAGTTCCCGCCTCGACAATGCGCTGGTGCGGGACGAGCAGCTGGCCGTGCGCGTTTCCGCCGCTGCCCAGCAGTTCGAGCAATTGAGCTTCCTGCAGGTGGAAATGGACGTGAAGCCCGGTGTGGACCGGGCACAGGCCGAGAAGCGTCTGGACGAGATCATTGCCGATCTCGTGAAGAACGGCCCCACTCAGGATGAATTGCAGCGCGCCGCCACGCAGAGCGTTTCCGCCCAGATCGGCGCGCTCGAAGTGGTCGGCGGCTTTTCCGGCAAGGGCGCCACGCTGGCGGAAGGACTGCTCTATGCGGGCGATCCGGCCAACTACAAGCGCGAGCTTGAGCGGATGGCGGCCCTCATTCCGGCGGAAGTGCAGCAGGCCATGCAGCGCTGGCTGGACCGCCCTGCCCTGCGCCTGGCCGTGGTGCCGGGCGAGCGGACCGAAGATGGCGCCGCCATGGGCGGCTGGGGCGATGAAGGCACCACCCCCGCCCCCTCGCCCGACGCCAAGGCCCCGGTGCCCGATATCGCTCGCAGCGCCCCCCGCGAATATCCCCCCGTTGCCGAGGTGGGCGAACTCACCTTCCCCGGCATCGAGCGGGCAAAGCTGGATAATGGCATCACCGTCACCCTGGCCCGGCGCACCGCGATACCCAAGGTTTCGCTCCACCTTTCCTTCGATGCTGGCTTCGCCGCCGATGGCCCCGCCGCGGCGGGCACCCAGTCGCTGATGATGAACCTGCTGGAGGAAGGGACCACCACCCGCACTGCAGTGCAGATCGCCGAAGAGCAGGAGCGCCTCGGCGCCTCCATCGCCACCGGGTCGGACATGGACAGCAGCTCGGTGACGCTCACCGCGCTTACCGCCAATCTCGCCCCGTCGCTGGAACTGATGGCCGATATGGTGCGCAACCCGGCCTTCAAGCCGGAAGACGTCGCCCGCGTGAAGGACCAGCGGCTGGCCGACATCGCGCAGGAAAAGGCATCGCCCTTCGGCCTTGCCACCCGCGCCCTGCGTCCGATCCTGTATGGCACAGCCCATCCCTATGGCACGGTCGGCGGCCTGGGCGACGAAAGCGTGATCGCCGCACTGACGCCGGAGGCGATCTCTGCCGAACATCGCCGCTGGCTGCGGCCGGACCTCGCCAGCATCACCGTGGTGGGCGACATCACCATGGACAAGCTGCTGCCCCAGCTCAACGCCACCTTCGGCCACTGGCCGGGCGTGCGCTCCATGCCGCCGCGCAAGGATCTCACCATTGCCACTCCCGCCCCGCAGCGCCGTCTGGTGGTGATCGACCGTCCGAACTCGCCGCAATCGGTGCTGGTCATGGGACGCCTGCTGCCGCTCACCGGCAAGCAGCAGGAGCAGGAAGCACTGGATCTCGCCAATGAAGTGATCGGCGACGGTTTCCTCTCCCGCCTCAATCTCGACCTGCGCGAGGACAAGGGCTGGAGCTATGGCGTGGGCAGCCAGATCATGCGTAACAAGGGACCGGAGGCCCTGCTGGTCTATACTCAGGTCCAGTCTGACAAGACCGCGGATTCGATCAGACTGATCCTCGACAACATGGCCGCTTTCCCCGGCGCTCGCCCGGTGGAAGATACCGAGTTCCAGCGCGTGACCGATGGCAATATTCGCGGCATGCCCAACCGCTATCAGACCAACGGTCAGGTGCTTGGCGCGCTGGTTTCCAACAGCGAACTGGGCCGGCCCGACGATTATCAGGTGAAGCTGCCGGAAATTTACCGGGCCGTGACCAAGGAATCGATCGACGCAGCGGCGCGGCAATATCTCCAGCCTTCCGATCTGGCGATCATCGTTGTGGGAGACCGCAAGGTGATCGATCAGCAGCTGGCGGGGCTGGACATGCCGGTTGAATATGTCGATACTGACAACAATGTAAGTGAAGTGGAATAGCCCGCCGCTTGCCCCTTTCGAGAGGAGAACACCATGTCCGTTGCCGGAACCTATGAATGCCTGACCAAGACCCCGATGGGTGACCAGACCAGCACTTTCACGGTCGTCCCTTCCGATGACGGCACCAGCTTCACCGGCCTCAATGCCGGCCCGCTCGGCTCGCTGGAAGTCAAGGAAGGCAAGATCGACGGCAACACGTTGACCTGGAAAATGGACATGACCGTGCCCATGCCGCTCACCCTGGAAGCCACCGCCACGATCGACGGCGACACGCTGACCGGCACCGTCAATGCGGGCGCATTCGGCGCAATGCCGATGACCGGCACCCGCAAGGGCTGATTTAAGGCCGACCGAAATGCAACAGGGCGCCGGATCACTCCGGCGCCCTGTTTGTTTCAATTGCCTTCGTTATCGAACCTGAAAATCAAATACCCGGGCGGTCATGACCCCGGCAGTGCCGCTAGCCCCAAGCGAGAATATGAAACCATATTCGCCAGGCGTAAGCTCTTGTTCGGGAACGACTTCGAAAACTCCCGGACGTATCTCGTTCGACTGGAAGGCTATGCGATCCTTGTCCATCACCCCACTCTTCGCACCAGCAATGTTCATACTCCCGACACGAGCCTCCCGGCGCCCTTCCTTCTTAGTCAATTCAATCAATGTGAACTCAGCGGGCGAATTCACAAAGGTGTTACTACCACTTGCCCATGTTGTTGCCGAACTAGCCTGGGAAACATCATCGAAGAAGAAGTAGAATTTCGGATTCTTGCCCGTTCGAATTGGCGCCTCTTCATTCTGAATGGCGACCTTTACGCTCGCTGAAGCGAGGCCTCCGGTCAATACGTAACCAAAAATCCCACCTGTCTTCGCCTGACTGGAAACGGTAAAATTCATCCGCTCCATTTTACCTACCTCGCCTTCCCCTGACAGGTAATAGAGGCCTGCAGGGTGTGCGACCATCGGATCAGGGGAGTTCAGCGAGAGAACCGGTGCCGCGCCTTGCTTTTTCTTAAGCATTGACGCGATGACTTGGGAACTCAACCCTCTTCGCCTCAAGTCTATCATTTCATCGGTAGAGAGATTGAACACGGCAGAATCGCTCTCGATTTTTGCAATGATTGCTTCGTCGCCGATCTGCAATTCATTTAACTGCATTATCTCATCGACCGTCAGCGGCTCTGCCAACGCGGTCCCGGACAAACCTAACGACAACGCCGAACCCACAGCCAAAACTGCACGAAACACCCCAACACCGCGCATACATTAATCCACAAGTTAGCCTCGCATGTTGGCTAACCGGAAAATGATGGAGCAACAAATGATAATCTCTCCCTTTCAGCCTAATTTCTTGCTATTTTGTAGAGCGTGCATATTCCATCTACTGATCAAGAGCCTACTTCCTCTTCAGAACTTCCCACGCATCGCCTGATAGGCTGCCGCCGCAACCGTATTCGCCAGATTGAGCGAACGGATCTTGTCGGAGCGCATGGGCAAATGGAACTGACGGCCGGGGAAGGCGCGCCAGATCGCTTCGGGAATGCCCTTGGTCTCCTGCCCGAAGACGAGGATGGCATCCTCCGGATAATCGGCATCGTAGAACGAGCTTGAGCCATGTTCCTCGAACAGGAACAACTGCTCGGCGCGCGGCTGCCGCTCGGCCACGAAGGCATCCCAGCTGGGAAACTCCGCCAGTTGAACATGGGGCCAGTAATCGAGGCCCGAGCGTTTTACCCGCGTATCGGAAATCTCGAAGCCCAGCGGGTGGATCAGCACCAGTTCGGCGCCCAGCGCCACACAGGTGCGCCCTACTGCGCCGGTATTGCCCGGAATCTCCGGCTGGACGAGGACGATGCTCAGCGGCATCGTCCGCTCCCAGAGAGGCTGCTCACCCCAGCTTCTTCTTCAGCAGCTCGTTCACAACCTGCGGATTGGCCTTGCCCTGCATGGCCTTCATCGTCTGGCCCACGAAGAAGCCGAACAGGGCTTCCTTGCCGCCCTTGTACTGCTCCACCTTGTCGCCATTGGCGGCCAGCACGCCGTCCACGGCAGCCTCGATGGCGCCCGTGTCGCTTTCCTGCTTGAGGCCTTCCCGCTCCACGATGGTGGCCGCACCGTCACCGGTTTCCAGCATCTTTTCGAGCACCTGCTTGGCGATCGAACCAGAGATCGTGCCGTCCGCGATCAGCGCCAGCAGTTCCGCCCCGTCCTCAGGCGAAACCGGGCTCTCGCCCAAGCTCTTGCCCAGCTTGTTGAGCGCGCCGAACAGTTCGGAAATCAGCCAGTTCGAAGCCTGCTTGGCAAGGTCCGCCTCAGGCTTGCCGGCCTTGGCAGCGGCAGCGGCGACGAGCGCTTCGAACCACCGCGCCGTTTCCACATCGGCGGTCAGCACGCCCGCGGCATAGGCGGACAGCCCCAGCGCCGTTTCATAGCGATGCCGCTTGGCATCGGGCAGTTCGGGCAACGAGGCGCGGCATTCCTCCAGGAATGCATCGTCCAGTTCCAGCGGCAACAGATCCGGATCGGGGAAATAGCGGTAATCATGCGCGTCTTCCTTGCTGCGCATGGACCGGGTGGTGTTCTTGTCCGGATCATAGAGCCGGGTTTCCTGCACAACCGTGCCGCCGCTCTCGATCAGATCGACCTGGCGGCGCGCTTCGCTCTCGACCACGGCCATCACGAAGCGGACCGAATTGACGTTCTTGGTTTCAGTGCGCGTGCCGAACGGCTCGCCGGGCTTGCGCACCGAAACGTTCACGTCCGCACGCATCGAGCCCTGATCCATATTGCCGTCGCACGAACCGACATAGCGCAGGATCGAGCGCAGCTTGGCAAGGTATGCCCCCGCTTCGGCCGGGCTGCGCATATCCGGGCGGCTGACGATTTCCATCAGCGCCACACCCGAGCGATTCAAATCGACATAGGACATGGTCGGATGCTGATCGTGCATCAGCTTGCCTGCGTCCTGTTCCACATGGATGCGCTCGATCCCGATGGTCTTGGTGCTGCCTTCGGGGTCCTTGTCGTCGAGGATCACCTCGAGGCTGCCTTCACCCACCAGCGGATGATAGAGCTGGCTGATCTGATAGCCCTGCGGAAGATCGGCGTAGAAGTAGTTCTTGCGGTCGAACCGGCTCCACTTGTTGATCTGGGCATTGATCGCCATCCCCGTGCGAACGGCCTGACGGATGCATTCGCGGTTGGGCACAGGCAGCATGCCGGGCATGGCCGCGTCGACCAGCGACACCTGGCTGTTCGGCTCCGCGCCGAAAGCCGTGGCCGCGCCCGAGAACAGCTTGGAATAGGAAGTTACCTGCGCATGGACTTCGAGGCCGATCACGACCTCCCATTCGCCCGTTGCACCCTGAATGCGATATTCGCTCATTTATCTTTCCATTCGCGAGCCTTAGGCCGCTCAATAACCGCTGAGAACAGTGTGGAGACAACCCATGCAATAATCAGCGCCGACCAAATTTTTGGATCAAGAACGATGAAATCTTGAATGAAACCAATAATTACAGCGCATACTAGAAATGCCATAAAGACAAGAACATTCGATATATGCCCGGCATGCCAGACGATATTTTCCGCCAATTTTAGAAGATTCTGCGCCATTCCTGCTAAAGCGAAAAGGAGAGTAGCAAGCAGCCATACCTTTTCCCAAGACAGGTTGGCATCACTCAACCCTCTTACAATAAGAAAACCCATCACCGGGCCAAAAATCATCGTTGCTGACCTGAAGGCATTGCGCACATTGTCTGCGCGCAATTTCTTCAGTTCAAACTCTGTCACCACCACTTCTCCGGCTTGGCTGCGAAGCCAGCCCGCTGTTCGATCGCCAGCCCCGCATTCAGCACACCCTGTTCGTCAAAGGCCTTGCCGATCAGCTGGAGGCCCAGCGGCAGGCCTTCCCTATTCAGCCCGGCGGGCACGCTCATCGCGGGCAGCCCGGCGAGCGAGGCGGGGACCGAGAACACGTCATTCAAATACATCGCCAGCGGATCGTCCAGCTTGTCGCCCAGCGGGAAGCTGGCGGTGGGCGTGGTCGGGGCCAGGATCACGTCGCATTCCGTGAAGGCGTTCTTGAAATCATGGCTGATCAGCGTGCGGACCTTCTGCGCCTGCGTGTAATAGGCGTCATAGAAACCGGCGCTGAGCACATAGGTGCCGATCAGGATGCGGCGCTTCACCTCGTCGCCGAAACCGGCAGCGCGGGTGGCGGCATACATGTCCTGCAGGCCGGCACCATCGGGCAGATCGCGCAGGCCATAACGCACGCCGTCATAGCGAGCGAGGTTGGACGAGGCCTCTGCCGGGGCGATGATGTAATAGGTCGGCAGGGCATATTTGGTGTGCGGCAGCGAGATATCGACGATCTCCGCGCCAGCATCCTTCAGCCAGGCGATGCCATCGTCCCAGCTCTTGGCCACTTCGGCATCCATCCCGTCCATGCGATATTCGCGCGGGATGCCCACCTTCTTTCCCCTGAGATCGGCATTCAGCCCGGCTTCCCATTCGGGCACCGGCAGGTCGAGGCTGGTCGCGTCCTTGGGGTCGAAGCCCGCCATCGCCTCCAGCATGATCGCACAGTCACGCACGTCGCGCGCCATCGGCCCCGCCTGATCTAGCGAACTGGCGAAGGCAACAATGCCCCAGCGGCTGCAACGGCCATAGGTCGGCTTGATGCCCGAAATGCCGGTGAAGGCGGCGGGCTGGCGGATCGAACCGCCCGTGTCCGTGCCGGTAGCCGCAGGGGCGAGCCGCGCGGACACCGCCGCGCTGGAGCCGCCCGAGGAGCCACCCGGGGCGAGCGCGGCATTGCTGCCCTGCTTACGCCACGGCGAAATCACATTGCCGAAATAGCTCGTCTCGTTCGACGAACCCATGGCGAACTGATCGAGGTTCAGCTTGCCCAGCATGCCAGCGCCTGCTTCCCACAGCTTGCGGGATACGGTGCTTTCATATTCGGGCTTGAAGCCTTCCAGAATGTGGCTGGCGGCCGTGGTCTGCACGCCCTGCGTGGCGAACAGATCCTTCATGCCGATGGGAACGCCGGCCATCTTGCCGAGTGCCTTGCCCGCAGCGCGATCCGCATCGACCTTGTCCGCCGCTTCCAGCGCCTTTTCCGGCGTAGCGACGATGAAGGCGTTGAGTGCGTCCTGCGCCGCGGCGACATTGGCGTTGAACGCCTCTGCTACTTCGCGCGCGGTGAAATCGCCCTTGGTCACGCCTTCGCGGATGGCGGCAACGCCGAGTTCGGTTACGTCAGTCATTATTCGATCACCTTGGGCACACCGAAGAAGCCGTGTTCGGCAGCGGGAGCATTGGCCAGAACCGCATCGCGCTTGCCGCCGCCGGTCAGCGGATCGGCATCCACCACATCGTCACGCAAGCGCAGGCTATTGGGGATCACGGCGGTCATCGGTTCGATGCCCGTCACGTCCACTTCGCCGAGTTGCTCCACCCAGGCGAGGATATTGTTGAACTCCGGCACCATCCGGTCGAGCTCTTCATCGCTCATCCGGAGGCGCGCGAGCGAGGCGATCTTCGCCACGGTTGCTTTATCGACTGACATGGCCGCGCGTTAGCTTGCCTGCGGCCCGCCTTCAAGCGCGGGGATGCCGCAAAGGCGACTATTCGAAGGGTTCCCCCACCGGCTTGCCATCGACATAGATCTGGCGACCACTGAACGGGCGGACTTCGACCTGCGGCACGCGGCCGTGAGCTTCGGCCGCAACTTCGTTCAAGGTCGGCACGGGGGGCTGCAGACCGGCGGCTTCCGGCAAGAGCGAACCGTCAGCCTGCAACCGCAGATGCTGGACATCGCTACCCTCGAGCAGCGCGAAATGGCGATCTCCATCGGAATAGGCCCCCAGATCGAGCACCGTGCAGGAGGTGTTGCAGCGCCAGCCATCCCGCTTGAGTAACTGCTCAAACGCGGACTTGGCCTGTGGCTCCGCATCCAATCCGCGCAAATTGGCAAAGCGTCGATCCCGCTTCACCGGCGACTCCATCCAGTTCCAGCGCCGCTCCTTGCGAGCCTGCGCTTCCCGGGCGAGCTTGGCCACCTCGGCGTCCTTGCTTTTGGCCAGCTTGGTCAGCGCGCGTTTTCCGGCGTCCCCGAAATCCCATTTGAGCGCTTCGTAATCGAAATCCTCGGCGCTCACCTTGCCCCGTTCCAGCCGGGAAAGCTGGTTCGCGGCGGAAATGCCGCCGAAATCGAGAATCGGCAGCGCCAGCAGCAGAGCATAGACGCTCACTCCCGCAGCGAGATGCAGATTCGCCCGTCGCACATAGGGCCGCCAGCCCCGAACCTTGCCCCTGATCGCCGCGACCCAGGTGGCCAGGCCATAAGCACAGGCGACGGCAATGGCGGTGAGCCCCCACAGCCGCTCCGGCGAGAGGCCATACTGGGCCACGCGTGTGCCCATGGAGATTACTGCAAGCAGGGTGAGCGGTAGAATGCCCATGGCGAGCACGAAGGCGGTGACACGCATCACCCCATTGCGCGTCATGTCCGTATCGTCTTCCCGAACGATGGCGTTGGTCAGGATGAAGCACCCCGCCGCGCAGGCGAGCAGCACCGGGGTGGCGCTGCGCGTTGCCTCCCACAACACGTCGAGGCCCGAGAAAGCGACCGCGATCAGGAAAATGACCAGTGCCGCAGCCAGCGGCACCGCCAGCAGCGAGAGAACCAGCAACACTACCGATTGCAGCGCGCCCAGCACCTTCAGCGAATTGCGCAAGGTGCCTAGCGATGCCCCGAAGGCAATGCCCGCCACGCTCCAGCCGAACCAGCCCTTGTCCAGCAGGTCATGCAGCAGCTCGATCCGGATCAGCCGGAAGAGTTCCGCCAACACGAACAGCAGCAGGAAGGACAATCCTGTGAAAGCCAAGGCTCCCGCCGCGCTGACCGCATCGGTCCAGACATAGAAATGCGTATCGCGATAGGGAGTGGCGAAGCGGGTACGATGGAAGCCTGCCTGGAACAGGGGGAGCGCCAGCAAAGTTGCGATAATGCCTGCGCCAAAACCATATTCTTCGTCGGCCGCGTGATCCCCGGCATTCACTGCCCGCCAGGCGAGGCCCGCCATGATCAGCCCGGCAAGAAGAGCGAAGATCGCCGTTTCCCGCCAGTTGTCCCGTTCCAGCGAGAAGGCCGCGGCAATCGGACCGAAAAACAGGAAAGCAGCCGCAGCCATGCGCGGCGCGCTATCCGAATGACCATCGGTTACGAAGTGAAGCAGCAGGCCAGCGAGGCCAAGCAGCACGGCCAGCGCCCACGGGCGCAGCGGCCAGTCGCGCCCATGATGCGCGGTATTATCGATTCGCTCCTCTTCCATGGGTGGAGCATCCCCTATCGCCGGGGCGGCGACAAGCGCCCCGGCCATTCCATTCGCAGCTGGTTACTGAGGAAGCGGCGCGCCTTCGGGAAGGGAGGGAGCGCCGCCCGGCGCACCGCCCTGTTGCTGCTGCATCTGCATCATCTGCTGAATCTGCATGCGGCGCTGGAAATCGGCCTCGCTCATATAATCGATAAGCTCGATCTCGAAGGTCAGGTCCGCATTGGCGGGAATCACGACCTCACCCGTCATCGGGTTCTTCTGTTCCTTGGGCCCATATGCCTTCTCGGCCGGGATCTGCAGCGTGTACTTGCCGCCCTTCTTCATCTTGGCGAGGCCTTCGCCAAAGCCCGGAATGGTGCCCTGACCCAGCGGAATCGGCACGCCCTGACCCTGATCGAACACGGTGCCATCTTCCAGCTTGCCGACATAGTTCACCACCACCACATCGGTCTTGCCCGGGCTGGCGCCGGTACCCGCCGTGATTTCGGTGACCGAAACACCTTTCGGCACGGTGAGCCAGGCAAACGCCGCACCAAGGAGAATCACAACGATCACTCCCAGCCAGAGCTTGGCGAGAGAGCCTTTCTTCAGCGGCTGGAGCGGGACGCGGGTAACTTCGGCCATGGGCGTTTCCTGAAAAGCAAAAGGGCGCGGTTTTGAAGCCGCGCCCTCTTGGCTCAACAATGCTGTGGGTTCAAGCGATCTTGAACGCTTACTTCGATCCGTCGCGTTCCATCCGCTTACGCTCCAGCTTGCGGGCGCGGCGGACGGCAGCGGCTTTTTCACGGGCACGCTTTTCGCTCGGCTTCTCGAAGTGACGACGCAGCTTCATTTCGCGATAAACGCCTTCACGCTGCAGCTTCTTCTTCAGCGCACGAAGGGCCTGGTCGACATTGTTATCGCGAACGATGATCTGCATAAATTCAAACACCTCACAGCAACTGCCGGGGCGCCCCGCGAAGCGGCGGGGACCAGCCCTGACGAATCAACGAAAAATGTGCCGATTCCGCTAAGGAACGGCTTGATAGCGGGCGCCCCTAGCGAAAACCCACCCCGAAGGCAAGCATTTGAGCCCGCAAATCGATGCGGCGCGCCTTCCAACTTCGGCCCCGCGCGTCTAAGGCACCGCAAATGAGTGCCACCCCACCTCTTGCCGCAACCGCTTACGTCGCCCTTGGCGGCGGCGCGGGCGCCGTGCTGCGCTATCAGCTCGGCCGCCTGATGACCCATATTCTGGGCCCGGCCACCGTCACCGCCTTTCCCTGGGCAACACTGACCTGCAACGTGCTAGGCAGCATCGCCATGGGCGTGCTGGCCGGCTTTCTCGCTCGCCACGGAACCGGCGGGGATTTCTGGCGATTGCTGCTGGGTGTCGGCGTGCTGGGCGGCTTCACCACCTTTTCCAGCTTCAGCCTGGAAATGATGCTGCTGATCGAGCGCGGCCAGCCCACGCTGGCCTTCACCTATGCCGGCGTCTCGCTGCTGGCAGGGCTCACCGGCCTCTATATCGGCCTTATCGCGATGCGGGTGGCAGGATGAAGCCGGCAGAGGAAGTACGCCAGTTCACCGTCGGCACCGACGATGACGGCATCCGGCTTGATCGCTGGTTCAAGCGCCACCTGCCGCAAGTGGGCTTTGCCACCGTATCGCGCTGGGCCCGCACCGGGCAGATTCGCGTGGACGGCAAGCGCGCCAAGCCGGAAGATCGCCTCAGCGCCGGGCAGGTGCTGCGCGTGCCGCCGGGCGGAGAAGCTCCGTCCGGAAAGTCGCCCCGCCCTCGCCGCGAACTGAGCGAGGAAGAAGTGGCCCGAGCGGAAGCCATGGTCATCACGCAGGATCGTTCGGCCATCGTGCTGAACAAGCCGCCGGGCCTTGCAACACAGGGCGGCACCAAGATGAAGGACCATGTGGACGGCCTGCTGGACGCCTTCGTGCGCGGTGAAGAGGCCCGCCCGCGTCTGGTCCACCGGCTCGACAAGGATACCAGCGGCGTGCTGCTGGTGGCCCGCACACCCGGCAGCGCCGCCTTCTTCTCCAAGCGATTCTCGGGCCGCTCCGCCCGCAAGGTCTATTGGGCGCTGGTCATGGGCGTGCCCGATGTGCTGGAAGGCACGATCGAGGCTCCCATCGCCAAGCAGCCGGGCACCGGCGGCGAGAAGATGCATGTGGACGAGGAAAACGGCCAGCCGGCCAAGACCCGCTACCGCGTGATCGATCGCGCGGCCAAACGCGCCGCTTGGGTGGAATTGCAGCCGCTGACCGGCCGTACCCACCAATTGCGCGTCCATATGGCGGCGATCGGCCATCCCATCGTGGGTGATGGCAAATACGGTGGACCGGAGGCTTTCCTTACGGGCAGCATCAGTCGCAAGATGCACCTCCATGCCCGGCGTCTGATCATCGACCACCCCGATGGCGGCAAGCTGGACGTGACAGCCGAATTGCCGCCCCATTTCGCCACGAGCATGGAGCAGTTGGGTTTCGATCTTTCGCTGAGCGACGCATTGCCCGAAGATGACACGCCCCCGCCGTCTCGCACCGAGAAGAAGCAGATCGCGAAGGCCCACGCCAAACAATATCGCAAGGAACGGCGCGGCGAGAGGCGCAAGCGCGGCGCTTCGGATGATGCACCGCCTCGCCGGGGCAAACCTGCACCCGCTGGAAAGACCGGCGCCCGCTCAGGGGCGAAGCCGGGCCCGAAGCCTGCTGCCCGCCGTCCTGGTGCTAAACCCGCCGGAAAACCGGGGCCCAGAGGCCGCAAGTGACCATTCGCCTTGCCGTGTTCGATTGCGATGGAACGTTGGTCGATGGGCAGGCGGCGGTATGCAACGCCATGCGCGCCGCCTTCGATACGGTCGGCCTGCCAACCCCGCCCAATTCCTCCATCCGCAGGATCGTGGGGCTGAGCCTGCCGGTGGCTGTCCGCCATCTGGTTCCCGAAGCCCTTGGGGAACAGCACACCCATCTGGTCGAAGCCTATCGCGCCGCCTTTTTCGAGGCTCGCAGCAGCGGACAATTGGCCGAACCGCTTTATGACGGGATTCGCGAGTTGCTGGGCGATCTCCATGCCTCCGGCTGGGTGCTGGGCGTTGCCACCGGTAAATCGGATCGCGGGCTGAAGGGCTGCCTTGCCACGCATGGCCTGCTGGACCTGTTCTCCACCCTGCAGACGGCCGACCGGCATCCTTCCAAGCCGCACCCTTCGATGCTGGAACAGGCCATGGCTGACGCTTTCGCAGTCCCCGCCGATACGGCAATGATCGGGGATACGGCCTATGACATCGAGATGGCCCGGGCCGCGGGGGCGCGGCCAATCGGGGTCGCATGGGGCTATCACGAAGTGCAGGAACTGATGGATGCGGGGGCCGAAGCTGTGGCCACCAATGCTGCGGAATTGAGGGAATTGCTCAGGTGAGCGACGATCCGGCGCGCGGGCGCTATTTCACCATTTCCATGATCCGGCTGGCAGGCGTCGCCATGGTGCTGGTGGGCGCGCTGGTGGTGCGCCAGATCATCGAATGGCCCAAAATGGCCGGCTATGTGCTGATCGCGGCGGGCCTCATCGATGTCTATATCGTGCCGCAAATCCTGGCGCGTAAATGGCGGACGCCGAAATGAAACGGTTTTACAAGGATGTAGCAGCCGAGCAGGTCGCAGGCGGCTGGCGAGTGACGCTGGACCGGCGCGGGATCAAGACGCAACGCGGCGCGGCGCAGATCGTACCCTCCCGCGCGCTGGCAGAGGCAATGGCGGCGGAATGGGCAGACCAGGGCGAGGAGATCGACCCCGCTGCCTTCCGCTATCGCGATCTGGCCGATTACGCGATCGATATGGTCGCCGCTGACCCTGCCGCCGAGATTGCGTCCATCCTGCGCTATGCCGAAACGGATACGCTCTGCTACCGCGCGGAACCCGACGAGCCGTTGTTCGCACGCCAGGAAGCTTTGTGGGAACCTGTTCTCACAGGGCTCGAAGGGGTACATAAAGTGCGCTTCGAACGCGTGAGCGGCATCATGCATCGCCCGCAACCGGCAGAGACGCTCGCCGCGCTGAAGGCCCATCTCGAAACGCTCGATCCCTTCACCCTGGCCGCGCTGAAGACGCTCGCCTCCCTCGCGGTTTCACTGGCGGTCGGCCTCTGCGCGCTGGAGGAAGGCGCCGATGCGGAAGCCCTGTGGGCCATCGCCAATGCGGAGGAAGACTGGCAGGCCGAGCAATGGGGCTGGGAATGGACGGCGGAGGAAAAACGCGCCCGCCGCCTTGCCGAATTCACTGCCGCGCTGGACTTCGCCCGGCTGGCGCGGATGCGCTGATCGTCAGGTAATAAGCCCTGCCCTATATCTGTTACAGGGTGCCGCCATGTTGCTATCGCCTGCGCGCTGGAGAATTTCTCCCGGCAATTAAGGCGTCTGGCTCCACTTACAAAGTGCTGTGCAAGGACCGCGAGGGCACCGAAACCTGCCAGTTCTTCAACCTTGTGAGCGACCCGCTGAAACAATTCCCGTTGAAACCGCCCGTCATCTGCGAGGCCAAGGGCGCCGTGCTGCCATCGAACCCGGATGCCAATTACTGCTATTTGCGGGATCGGCTGGAAACAGAAAAGAAACTCTGAACAGCGTTTCGATCAGAGCGGGCGGTGCCCTGTTTGGAAGGATGAATGCTGAAAGAAGCTCGGCATAAAGAGTTTTCCAATATCAGCCCTCCTCCATCCCCGCCGTTCGCTGGGGAGAACGATATCGCTCAAAGCTGCCTGCCCGGAAGCCACGACATTGCGGATATTCCCGCCTCGGTTGGGAAGGCCCTCCAGCCGAACTCGCCGGGCCTCAGCCGATCCACTCCGCCACTTCAGCGGCGACCTTGTTGGCGGCTTCGTTCAGGGCGGGCGCAACGCTGGCGGCGGTGGGGGTCACGCCGCTCACCGTCGCTTCGAAACGGCGGGTGAGAATCTGGCCGTCAGGCTGCTTCAGCACCGCATCGAACCGCACGATCACGGAGCTGGTGCCAGCATCATAGCCCATCTCGCTCAGTCGGCCCGAAAGGCGCGTGGCGGCGGAATAGGCCGTATCGGGCGCCTCCACCACCAGCCGGGTCTGCCTGTCGCGGATCGTTTCGGCCAGCAGGCGCCCAAACAGGCGGGCAGGCTTTTCCACCCAAACCGCATCCTTGAGATAGGCAATGGTCGAGGGATCGACCTGCACGGGCACCCGCGCCACATCGAGTTTCTGGGGCGCGTCCGGCTCGATCACTGCCAGGGCCTGCGCCGCCGTACCGCTGGCTGAAAGGCCTGCCGGGGCGAGAGCTGTGGGAGTGAGCGTGAACAGGGTCGGCGGCGGTTCCTTGCCCAGGCTGACGCAGCCCGGCAGAGTGAGCGCCAATGCGATGGCCGCGAGCCCGGCCTTGCAGGTAACCGTCATCGCGAAATCCCTCATGGCTTATAGTCCGGCAGGTCGTTGCCCTTCAGCAGCGCGCCCGCTCCCTGATTGTCGATCTTCTCGGTGATCTTGCGCAGCGCCTGGCTCGCCTCGCGCAGGTCGCGCAGGGTGGCCTCTGCCGCCGGCAGGGTCGTTTCGGAAAGCTGGCGCGTGGCGGGCTGCGCGGTCTTGAGCGTGGTATCCAGCGATTCCGCCGCCAGCTTGGCCGATTTCAGCGTATCGCGCAGTTGGGCGGCGAGTTGCTCCCCATCCTTCTTCAGCAGGCCATCGGCAGTGCCCATGGTCTTTTCAAAGGCGGCGAGGCTGCCCGATGCCTGGCGCAAGGTGGCCTGCAATTCGGTAAGCGTCGCTTCGATCTGCGGCGAGGCATCGGCCACGTGATCGGTCAGCCGTTCGGTATTCTTGAGAATGCCGGCAATCGATGCCTGATTGTCGTCCGACAGAAGCTGCGTCAGCCGGTCCGTCAGCGTCGCCAGCCGTTCCAGCAGCAGCGGGGCGTTGGACAGGATTTCGCCCAGCCCGCCGGGCTTGGCCGCGATCGTGGGCTTGCCTTCCAGACAGCTGGTGTTCTGGCAAGTGATCTCCGGCGCGCCTTCGCGTGCACCATCGAGCTGGACCTTGGACGATCCCGTGAAGCTGGACTGCACCGTGGCCACTGTTCCCACCAGGATCGGCACATCCTTGCCCACCCTGATCCGCACGCGAACATATTCGGGGTTCCGGGGCCACAGCTCGATTTCCGAAATCTCGCCCACCGGCACGCCCGAGAAAGTGACGTTCGATCCGCGGGCCAGCCCGTCGACCGACTGCTTGAAGAAGATGTCATACTCCTTCTTCTGCGCACCGCTGAGCCCCGCGATCCACATGATGAATACCGCCAGGGCTGCCAGCAGGAACAGAGTGACTGCCCCCACCCAGACATGGTTCGCGCGCGTTTCCATAGGCTGTCTATGCCCCCCCGCCCGCAGGCTTGTCCATGGTCCCGGTTTGTTTTTGACCGGCCCGTTTCTGGCCGGCCCGTTCCTGGCTGGCTTTCGCTGCCCGCCCCCGCGGGCCGTTGAAATATTCCTGGATCCACGGATGGTCCATGGCCAGCAATTCCGGGATCGTGCCCACGCCGATCACCTTGCCGTCAGCCAGCACCGCCACGCGGTCGCAGATTTCGAAAAGCGTATCGAGATCGTGAGTGATCAGGAACACGGTCAGCCCCAGCACATCCGCCAGCTCGCGGGTCAGCCGGTCGAACGTGGCAGCGCCGACAGGATCGAGCCCCGCCGTCGGCTCGTCCAGAAACAGCAGCTCCGGGTCCAGCGCCAAGGCGCGCGCCAGCCCGGCGCGCTTCTTCATGCCGCCGGAAAGCTCGGACGGGAACTTGCTGGCCGCCTCTTCGGGCAGGCCCGAAAGGCGCACCTTGTAGCGCGCGATCTCGTGCCGCAGTTCCGGTGCGATTTCCGGATAGAATTCGCGCAGCGGCACTTCCACATTCTCGCCCACGGTGAGGGTAGAAAACAGCGCCCCGCCCTGAAACAGCACACCCCAGCGGGAGCGTATGTCCGCCTGGCTGCCGTCCCCAAGATCGGTGACCTTGTGGCCCAGCACCTCGATCTGCCCTTCATCGGGCACCTGCAGCCCAATGATGGAGCGCATCAGCACGGATTTGCCCGTGCCCGATCCGCCCACCACGCCGAGCACTTCCCCGCGCCGGACCTTCAGGTCCAGCCCATCATGCACGGCATGCCCGTCAAACCGGTTGACCAGCCCCTGCACGATCACGGGATATTCGCCCTGGAATCGCTCCGGATCGAACGGCAGGGCGCGGCGCTCCACGCTGGCGGCGATCTGTTCCTCGCTCATCCCCAGCCCACCTCGGTGAAGAACACCGCGAAGAAGGCGTCGAGCACGATCACCATGAAGATGCCCTGCACCACCGCCATGGTGGTGCGCAGGCCCACTTCTTCCGAATTACCGCGAACCTGCATCCCCTGATAGCAGCCCGCCAGTGCCACGATCAGGCCGAACACGGGCGCCTTGACCATGCAGACCCAGACGTCATGCAGCGGAACCACTTCCTGAATGCGGCTGAGGAAAGTGAAAAAGGGAATGCCTAGCGTCAGGTCGGAAACGATGGCGCCGCCGATAATCGCCAGCCCGGCAGAAAAGAAGCCCAGCAGCGGCATCATCAACACGGCCGCGATCAGGCGCGGCAGGATCAGCGCCTCCAGCGGAGAGACGCCAATAGTCCGCATCGCGTCCACTTCCTCGGTCAGCTTCATCGTGCCGATCTGCGCGGCAAAGGCGGAGCCGGACCGGCCGGCCACCATGATCGCGGTCATCAGCACGCCCAGTTCGCGCACGGCGAGGCGCCCGGTCAGGTTCACCGTATAGATTTCCGCGCCGAACTGGCGCAGCTGCACCGCGCCTTGCTGGGCGATCACGATGCCGATCAGGACGCTCATCAACCCGATGATGCCCAGCGCGGAGACGCCCACCAGCTCGAACTGGCGCGTGATGGAGGCAATGCGCAGGCGGCGCGGGTGAGCGAGCAGCGAGCCGAATGCCATGAGAATCGCGCCAAGAAAGCCCAGCAGCTTCACCACGCCGAGGCCCCAATTATAGACGCGGGTGCCCACGGCCGCAGGTACGCGAGTAATGAAGGGCAGCCGCGGCGGCTCCACCGTGCCTTCGCCCTGCGCGCCCTGCACCGCTTCGATCAGGCGCTGCGCATCTTCGCTGGCGCCGGTTATCTGCGCCTTGGTCTCGCGCGCGAAACGCCAGACGATCCAGGCGCCCACCGTATCCACCGGCCCGGCCTCTGCCAGATCGATCTGGTCAACAGGGCCCTGCCAATCGCGCAGCTTGCGGTCGATCACGCCAATGGAGGAAATCAGCAAGGGGCCGGCCAGCACCAGTCTGGTGCCGCCCTTATCGTCCGTCTCGACGGTGAAATCAGCCCATTCCCTCATCGTCTTGAGCTATGGGGGCAAAATGGGCCCGGGACAAGGCGCGAAGCGCGCGCCGGGGGGAACGGAGCCATCGCGGCAAGTCATTGGGCATTGCACCGCACAAGTGCGGCTGGCAAAGGCCCAAGCCAGTATGAGCGACACTCTGGACAAGACTTTCGACCCGGCCGCAATCGAGGCCAAGTGGTATTCCCATTGGGAGAGCAACGGCCTGTTCCGACCCGAGCGGCCCGACGCGCAACCCTTCACCATCGTGAACCCCCCGCCCAACGTAACGGGCAGCCTGCATATCGGCCATGCGCTGGACAATACGCTGCAGGACGTGGTCGTGCGGTACGAGCGGCTGCGCGGCAAGGATGCGCTGTGGGTGGTCGGCATGGACCATGCCGGCATCGCCACGCAGATGGTGGTCGAACGCCAGATGGAGCAGCGGCAGGACAAGCGCACCAACTACACCCGCGAAGCCTTCGTGGAGAAGGTGTGGGAATGGAAGGCCGAAAGCGGCGGCGCCATCACCGGCCAGTTGCGCCGCCTGGGCTGCTCCATGGACTGGAGCCGCGAGCAATTCACCATGGACCCGCACTTCACCCGCGCGGTGCTCAAGGTGTTCGTGGACCTGTATAATCAGGGCCTGATCTACCGCGACAAGCGGCTGGTGAACTGGGACCCGAAACTGAAGACCGCCATTTCCGACCTGGAAGTGGAAACCCGCGAGGTTCAGGGCGGCTTCTGGCACTTCAAATATCCGCTGGCCGATGGCGTGAAGCTGGACAACGGGCAGGACTACATCGAAGTCGCCACCACGCGCCCGGAAACGATGCTGGCCGATATGGCCGTGGCCGTGAATGCGGAAGACGAGCGGTATAAGAGCGTCATCGGCAAGGAAATCCTCCAGCCGATCACCGGTCGGCGCTTCCGGATTGTGGCGGACGAACATGCAGACCCCGAACTGGGCAGCGGCGCGGTGAAGATCACGCCGGGGCATGATTTCAACGATTTCGAAGTGGGCAAGCGCGCCGGGATCGCTCCCGCCGACATGCTCAACATGCTCGATGAAAATGCCTGCGTAGTGCAGACGGCGGACGGTCTGGTGCCGGAGGAATTCCTCGGGCTGGACCGCTTCGACGCGCGCACGCTGGTGGTGCAGCGGATGAAGGAGCAGGGCTTCCTCATCCCCCACGTCACCAAGGACAAGGAAGGCAACGAGGTTCTGCACGATGCCGAACCGCGCACCATCCAGACGCCCTTCGGCGACCGTGGCGGCGTGGTGATCGAGCCCTGGCTGACCGACCAATGGTATGTCGATGCCGCAACGCTCGCTCAGCCCGCGATGGAAGCGGTGCGCAGCGGCGCGATCGAGATCGTCCCCAAGAGCTGGGAAAAGACCTATTTCAACTGGATGGAGAACATCCAGCCGTGGTGCGTGTCCCGCCAGCTCTGGTGGGGCCACCGGATTCCGGCGTGGTATGGGCCGGATGGTGAAGTATTCGTCGCCGAGACTGAAGAAGAGGTGACGCAACTTGCGACGGCCCATTACCAGAGCAAGGGCCTGCAAAATCCGCAGATAGATCTGCTCAATGTTGCCTATCAAAAGATAGGGAATGAAGTTGTCGGTTGGGTCGGCGAAGTCCGAGATACCGAAAACACTCAGATTACCAGCTCGACTGTCGCTTTGACCCGCGATTCCGACGTGCTCGACACCTGGTTCTCCTCCGCCCTGTGGCCCTTCGCCACGCTGGGCTGGCCGGACGAGACCGAGCTGCTCGCCAAGCACTATCCCAACGATCTGCTGATTTCCGGCTTCGACATATTGTTCTTCTGGGATGCGCGCATGGCGATGCAGGGCATCCATTTCATGGAAGATGTGCCGTGGAAGCGGCTCTATCTCCACGGACTGGTGCGCGCACCGGATGGGGCGAAGATGTCCAAGTCCAAGGGCAATGTGGTCGATCCGCTGGGCCTGATCGACAAATATGGCGCGGACGCGCTGCGCTTCTTCATGGCGGCGATGGAAAGCCAGGGCCGCGACATCAAGATGGATGAGAAGCGGGTCGAAGGATACCGCAACTTCGCCACCAAGCTGTGGAACGCCACGCGCTTCTGCCAGGCCAACGGCATTGGCGCCTCCGCCTCCATCGAAGCGCCTGCTGCCACCAGCGCGGTCAACAAATGGATCATCGGCGAAGTCGTCGAAACCGTGGCCGAGCTGGACAAGGCCATGGCCGAACTCCGCTTCGACGCGGCGGCCAATGCCATCTACCACTTCGTGTGGGACACTTTCTGCGACTGGTACATCGAACTCATCAAGGGCAACTTCGACGAGGAAACCAAATCCGTCGCCGGCTGGGTGCTCGACCAGATTCTGGTGATGCTGCACCCCTTCATGCCCTTCATCACCGAAGAGCTGTGGAACGCGCAGGGCGAGCGGCCTTACGAACTGATCCTCGCCAAATGGCCCGAACCGAATGCACAGGTCGATCCGGCGGCCAAGGCGGAAGTGGAGTGGCTGATCGCCCTCACTTCCAACATCCGCACGGCCAAGAACGAGCTGGGCATTGCTCCCGGCGCCAAGCTGGAAGCCTATCTCGAAGCGCCCAGCCCGCTCGGCAAGGGCGTGATTGAGGCCAATGCGGCGGCAATCGACCGGCTGGCGCGCCTCTCGGCCATCCGCTTCGAAGCGGCACCGGCAGGCGCGGCAATGCAGATCGTGGCGGGCGGCGACGTGTTCGTCATCCCGCTGGAAGGCATCATCGACATCGAGGCTGAAAAATCCCGCCTGACCAAGGCGCTGGAAGCTTCGCGCAAGGAAGCCAAGTCGCTCGAAGGGCGGCTCGGCAATCCGGCCTTCGTCGAAAAGGCCAAGCCCGAAGCAGTCGAGAAAGCCCGCGCCGACCACGCCCACCACGCTTCCGAGGCCGAGAGGCTGGCGGCGGCTTTGGAACGGTTGGGGTGATGCTGGCGCGCGTGCTTCGACAGGCTCAGCATGGGCGGACTTGTTTTCAAACCCAAGTTCCGCTCACCCTGAGCCTGTCGAAGGGCACGCGCGGGAATTGCCCCAAGTGACTCTCACCCTCGCCACCACCACTCCCGGCGAGCCGGAGATTTTCGCCTCGATCCAGGGTGAAGGCCCCTCCATGGGCAAGCCCTGCGCCTTCGTGCGCCTGTCCCGCTGCAACCTTGCCTGTGTGTGGTGCGACACGGCCTATACCTGGCGCTTCACCGGCGATAACCGCCCGCACCGTGACGGGATCGCCTATGATCGCGCGGAGAACCAGCTGACCCTGCCCGAGGAGGAAGTGGTCGCGCGTATCGCCGCCCTGGGAATGAAGCGGCTGGTCATCACCGGGGGCGAACCGCTGTTGCAGGCCCCCGCCCTTGCCCGCATGCTGGAACATCTGCCCGGCATGATCGTGGAGATCGAGACCAACGGCACGATGAAGCCCGCCGAGGCGCTGGACCCGTTCGTCGCGCAATACAATGTCAGCCCCAAGCTGTCGCATAGCGGAAACCCGGCCGAGCTGGCGCTGATCCCCGAACGGCTGGAAGGCTGGGTCGCGCAGCCGAAGGCGACTTTCAAATTCGTGGTCGCTACCATGGAAGATGTGGCCGAAGTGCTGGCGCTGGCGGAGGCCCATGCCATCCCGCGCGAACGCATCATGGTGATGGGCGAAGGAACCGATCAACAGACCCTTGAACGCCGCGAGGCATGGCTTGCCGATGTCTGCATCAGAGAGCAATTGACTTTGTCCAAAAGGTTGCACATCCAGCTGTTCGGAGACAGCAGGGGCACATGACAACTCAAGCGGAAACGGGCACGGAGCAGGGCGGCGAAATGGCGGAAACCGGCCACCCTAAGGGTCCACCGGGCCGCATGATGCGCGGCGACCTGACGCAGGGCCCGATCCTGCGCACGCTGATTCTGTTCAGTATCCCCACGCTGATGGCCAACATCCTGCAATCGCTGTCCGGCACGGTGAATTCGATCTGGGTCGGGCGGATGCTGGGGGAAGAAGCACTGGCCGCCACGGCCAATGCCAATATCGTGATGTTCCTGGTTTCCAGTGCCGCCTTCGGCTTCGGCATGGCGGGCACGGTGAAGATCGGCCAGCGCTTCGGCGCGCGCGATGTCGATGGCGCGCGGCGCACCTTCGGCACAGCCGTGGGTTTCTGCAGCCTGCTGATGATCGCCATCGCCGCGTTCGGCTGGTACATCGCGCCGGGCCTTCTGACCGTGCTGGAAACGCCGGAAGGCGCCTATCCGCTGGCGCTGACCTATCTGCGGATCATCTTCCTCTCCATGCCGTTCATGATGGTGTCCATCATCCTGACCATGGGGCTGCGCGGCACGGGCGATGCCCGCACGCCGTTGATCTTCATGGGCGTGACCGTGGCGATCGATGCCGTGTTCAACCCGCTGCTGATCGGCGGCTTCGGCCCGATCCCCGCGCTGGGAATTGCCGGCTCAGCACTCTCTACCATGCTTGCCAGCTTCATCTCCTTCCTGGGCATGATCATCTATGTCTATGCCAAGGATCTGCCCCTGCGCCTGCGCGCGGCCGAGCTTTCCTATCTGCGCCCTCAGCGGGAGGAGCTGGGCTATATCATTACCAAGGGCCTGCCGATGGGCGCCCAGATGCTGGTGATGAGCGCGGCGGGCATTATCGTGGTAGGGTTGGTCAATCGGGAAGGCCTGCTGATGACCGCTGCCTATGGCGCGGCAATGCAGCTGTTCACCTATATCCAGATGCCCGCCATGGCCATTGGCGGCGCGGTGAGCGCCATGGCCGCGCAATTCATCGGCGCAGGCAAGTGGGACCGGCTGGACAGCGTGACGCGCGCGGGCGTGATCGTGAACTTCGTGATGACCGGCGTCCTCACCGTAATATTGCTGCTGTTCGACCGGCCGGCTTTGGGCCTGTTCCTGGGGCCCGACAGTCCCGCCGTGCCGCTGGGCCGCCACATCCAGTTGCTGGCCGGGTGGAACTTCATCTTCTTTGGCGTGACGATGGTCTATTCCGCCACCATGCGCGCTGGCGGTGCGGTGATGGTGCCGCTGATCATCATCGCGATCGCACTCTATCCCGTGCGCCTTGGCTTCTACTGGCTGACCTATGACTGGCTGGGCGCAGACGCGATCTGGTTCAGCTTCCCGGTCGCGGCCTTTGCCGGGCTGGTGCTGGGCTGGTGGTTCTACCACTATTCCTCATGGCGCGAGGTGGCGAAGCCCGAAACAGAGGGCGAGGCTGCGGAACAGGCGCAGGCCGAAGGAGAGCCCGCAGGCCGCTTCACGCCATCGGTGTGATGCTCTGCCACGCCTCGTCATTGCGAGCGTAGCGAAGCAATCCAGGGCGCCCTATTCTGAGCTCTGGATTGCTTCGGACCTTTGGTCCTCGCAATGACGACATCTCACGAAGCGCGAGAAGGGGTGGAATTCACCGCCCCTGTGAGCGCCAGCGCTGGACGACCCGCTGAACCATCTCTTCCTCGCCGCCCGACTGGCGCCACAACTCCACGAAGCTGGGATCGTCAGACGCAGGGCGCCGTGAATCTTCCAGATTGTCGAATGACACGCGGATCGGAATCGAAACGCCCTCCCCCACGATGATGCATTCGCGGTTGCGCAGGGCGGGGATGGAATCGAGGAAACCGCGCGCGCCTTCAGGCATGGCGGCTTTCACGAAGCTCTGGTCGCGCTCGTTATTGAGGCGCATCGAGATGATCGTGCCGCATTGGGAGAGCACGCCTTCGGCAAGGTCGGAAGGGCGCTGCGTAATCAGGCCCAGCGATACGCCATATTTGCGGCCTTCCTTGGCTATGCGCGAGAGAATGCGGCCAACGGAAGACCCATCGGCATTCTTCTCGTTCGGGACATATCGATGCGCTTCTTCGCATACCAGCAGGACCGGCCGCTGTTTTTCCTCGCGCCCCCAGATAGCGAAATCGAACACCAGGCGGCTCAACACCGCCACCACGGTGGAAGTGATGTCCGAAGGCACACCGGACACGTCGATGATCGAGATCGGCTTGCCGGAAGGCGGCATGCGGAAGATCTTGGCGATGAATTCCGCCATCGTGTCACCCACCAGCATGCCCGAGAACATGAACTGGTAACGCGGATCGGATTTCAGCTCGTCGATCTTGGTCTTGATCCGCATGTAAGGCGCAGAGGAAGTCGCCTTGTCGAGCTTGCCCATCTCGTTCTGGATGATGTTGGTCAGGTCCGACAGGAGATAGGGGATCGGCGAATCCACCGTGATCTTGCCCATGCTCGCCGCGAGGCGATTCTTGCTGCGCGCCTCCAGCAGGCACTTGGCCAGAATATCCGCATCCTCCTGCAGCGCATTGCCCGTGGTCTTCAGGAAGACTTCGCAATGTTCCTCGAAGTTCATCAGCCAGTAGGGCATCTGCAGGTTCGACACGTCATAGATCACGCCGGTATTGCGGAACGCGGCCGAATATTCGCCATGCGGGTCGATCATCACGATATGGCCCTGCGGCGCGGCTTCGCAGATGCGGTGCAGGATCAGCGCCGCACTGGTCGATTTGCCGGTACCCGTGGAGCCCAGCAGAGCGAAGTGCTTGCCCAGCATGGCGTCGATGTAAATGCCTGCGCGAATGTCGCTGGTAGGATAGACCGTGCCGACTTGGATGGCCGAGCGGCCATCCGAGGCGTAGATCTGCCTCAGATCCGCATTGGTCGCGGGATAGATCAGCGCACCGGGAATGGGATAGCGCGTTACGCCGCGACGGAAGCTGTGGATGCGGCCGGTCAGGCGCTCCTCATCGCCCTCGCCCAAAAAGTCGATATTGGCGACGATACTGGAATTGGGGCCGCGCCGGTCCTGCCGCTGGTTGCGCACGCTTGCCAGCAGCCAGCCGCCGGGCACGCGGATCTTGACCTGGCTGCCCACCTGCCCTGCCAGCGCAATGGAAGGATCGGCATCGCCCGCGCATTCATTCAGCCGTTCGAGATCGAGCGCGATCTGCGAGCCGGAGCCGGCAATCTCCAGCACTACCCCGATGGGCTGGCTGGCATTCTCCCCGGCCGGAAGCGGCGCGGCATGCTGCGACGCCTGCCCCGCATCGTGGGGCTGCCCGGCAGGTTGGACTGGCCTGAAATACTGCTTGTCCAGATCGGTCATTCGCCCCCCGCGGTTGCGTGTGTCTATTCACCGCACCGCATAGGAAAATGACGTTAATATCGCGTCAATGCCGCCCCTCGGATCAGCCTCTGCCCGGATCAGACCAGCGCGAACAGACGGCCTGCCACCCAGCCCATCAGCACGGACAGCACACAGGCGATCAGGCCATAGAACACAGGCTGATCCTCGGAGAATTGCGCTATGAACCGCTCAAACCCCTCCTTGCGCACTTCCACGCGCGAAACGGCAGAGGCCACCACCCGGCCACGGGTGATGGCAAAAGTTTCGGCCGTATAAGTGCCGGTCTGCACGCTGGAAGGCAGCGCAATACGTGCCTGATAGAGCACCTGCTCGCTCACCGAGACGCCCTTGTCATCCTGCTTGTAGAGCCCTTCACGCGTGCGCAAATCCACCAGGCCGGCGGCAAAACGCGCCTGTTCTTCCGGATCGATCGCGCCAATGGGCGACAATTGCAGCCAGCCGAGCCCTAGTTCATAGATCGCGGCTGTCCGCTCATCCACGATGTCCTTGATCGGTCGGGAACTGGCAACAGCGAAGAATGACGGCGCGGAACGGAAATCGCTGCTGTCTACGTTCACCCACATGCCCGCGATCTTCTGCTTCTCACGCAGGCGGATGGACTGGGTGGGGCCCTTCAGCACCACAACGATATCGTAGTCGCGGCCCGCGCGGATGCCGCTGGGATCGAGGATCGCGCCGAAGAGCAACAATTCCGTGCCGGTGAAGCCCTGCCGCACCTGAATCTCGTGCTGGGACACCTCCGGCACAAGGATCGGGTCTCGCTGGCCCGACAATGCGAAAAAGGCCAGCAGCGCCAGCAGAGCGGATGCAGCGCGCCCATTCATAGCGGGACTACCGTGTAAATCTCGTCCGGCCGGTATCCCAGGCCGAAAGCCATGCGCAGCGCAATGGCAAGGACGATGGCGGCGAGAGCGAAGCGCAGATAGACCGGCTTGGCCTTCTGCGCGAACTTTACCCCCAATTGAGCCCCGGTGACCGAGCCGATCAGCAGCATCCCCGCCAGCACGATGTCCACCGCCTTGGTGGTCAGCGCATGCATCATGGTGGTGACCATGGTGACGAACAGGATCTGGAACAGCGATGTTCCCACCACGACATTGGCACTCATCCCGAGGATGTAGAGCATCGCCGGGACCAGGATGAACCCGCCACCCACGCCCATCAGCATGGTCATGATCCCGGTCAGTATACCCAGGATCAGGGGTGCCAGCGGTGATATGTAAAGGCCGGAGCGATAGAAGCGCCAGCGCAACGGCAGGCTGGCGACCAGCGGGTGATGGCGCCGCTTGCGTGCTGGCGGGGCATTGCCGCTGCGCATGGCGCGGATCGTCTGGATGCTTTCGCGCATCATCAGCGCGCCGATAGTGCCCAGCAAGAGGACATACAGGATGTTGATCACCGTATCGATCTGGCCAATCGCCTCAAGGATACGGAACAGCACCGCACCGATGCCGGTGCCGATAATGCCGCCTGCCACAAGGACAGCGCCGATACGATAATCAACCCCGCCGCGGCGGGTATGGGCAAGCACGCCGGAAACGCTGGCGCCCGTCACCTGGCTCGCCGCACTGGCTGCCGCGACGGTGGGCGGCACTCCATAGAAGATCAGCAACGGAGTGGTCAGAAACCCGCCGCCCACGCCAAAAATACCAGAGAGAATGCCCGTCAGCGCACCCAGGCCAATGATCACCAGACCATTGACCGCCAGATTGGCGATGGGGAGATAGACATCCATATCACCGCGTAACGCAGCGTTGCGGCGGATTAAAGGCGCTGTGCCCGAAATTCCGCCAAAATCAGGTGGAAGAGCGGGCGCAGATCACCAGGCACACCTAAAATCCCGTTGAAACCGTAATGGCCGCCCCATCAGAAGGCTCGGCCTGCCCCGCAACCCGCATGCGCCAGTCCACCGACACGCGCGAATTGAGCTTACCCAGCGGCATATAGACGGACGCGGCGGGCCCGACATCCAGACGCCCCGCCCCTTTCTGCGCTCCACCCCAGACGCCCGCCCCGGCGTGCACATCCATAGTGCCGATCCGGACCACCGGACGCTCCGCCCGGACCTGTCCATCGACAAAGGCGCTCGAGTAATCGCCCCAGACATAGCCAGCCTGTGCATAGGCTTCTGCACGAACTCCCAAAGGAAGCTGGACAGGGGGCAATTGCGTTACCGCATAGGCCGCCGGCCGGATGGAGGTGCGCCCGTTTACCCGGGAGACCCGGCCTTCGGCGGCCAGAGTCACGGGCACATCCGCCAGCGGACGCGCGGAAACGCCAAGCGCCCCCTCAACCTCCTGCGCGCCAGCCATGGCCTGACTGATCCGCCCATAGATTTCGGGGCGATGCCCGCTCTTCGGCATTACGCGATAGCGCACCACCACGCCTGCCTGGCTGGCCCCATAGCTATTCCGCCCCGACGCGAGCGCCGTAGTGGTATCCTGACGCAGCAACGCCCAGCCATCTACGGACCACCGGCGCAAGGGCTTCGCCTGCGCGGCCTGAACTGCTGGCTGGAACGGAGCGGCTTGCGGCGTTGCCTGCGCAATGTTTGCCTCCGTATGGGGTGCCCCGGGGGCCAGCGAATAGCTCCATGGCAGAATCCCGGTTGAAGACATCGCGCCTTGCTGGACGGACCCACCCATCGCTGAGCCGGGCATCGCTGAGCCCCACATCGCTGAGCCCCACATCGCTGAGCCCCACATCGCTGAGCCAGGCATCCCTGAGCTCCGCATCGCGCCCGGAGCAGCTTGCTGTTGCCAGACCGCGCCCGGCCGAAATCCCATCCGCATGATGATCTGCTCAATCAGTCCCGGATCGGGTTCTGCAAGGACATAGACCACAGCCGGTACCTGCTGGACTTGCTGGACCTGCTGAAGTTGCTGCCTGTGCCCGGCCAGGGGCGGTTGACCTGCCGTTCCGGCACCCGCCCCGGCAAAGCCCTGCGCCGCATGCGACATTGGTATTTCCCCATATGCCCCGCGCAGGCCAATCCAGCCTCCAAGCACGAGCAACAGCATCATTATCGGCCGGCCGC
This sequence comes from Fulverythrobacter ferritrahens, assembly GCF_020539485.1. Classification (GTDB taxonomy): domain Bacteria; phylum Pseudomonadota; class Alphaproteobacteria; order Sphingomonadales; family Sphingomonadaceae; genus Andeanibacterium; species Andeanibacterium ferritrahens. The sequence continues at coordinate 210,080 of NZ_JACDXU010000003.1, read as the reverse complement.
GTGGTGGCCTGTAATTATTCATACTGTCGCCCCTCTCTTCATGGCCGGATGGGCGTCATGATGAGTCTTGTCCCAATGAGGCGCTACTCCAGCGAGGCTGGCGATATATGCGAACAAAGCCCGCCGCCCGGCCATGATCGCGATCACATTCGCCACCGGTATGCGCGCAATGGCTCGGATACCCTCCCCCATACCATATTCGCGTGTCGTGAACGCGAAGCGCATCGCCGCGCGCCAGACAAAGCTCGCAAAGTTGATCGCCACCAGGGATGCCACCAGCCCATCGCCGACCAGATAGCGACCGAAGCCGAGCTCTTCGGCTACCCACAGCACCGCCGCGATGGCGAGCAGGAGATAGGCGATCGCCAGCACAAGCGCGGTAAGCGGCCCCCGCCGGTCCCGCATCCGCATCCACAATTCGACGGGATGAGGATGCCATCCCAAGCGGTCCCACCCCTGAAAGGCAATTCCGTGAACCCAGCGGGTCTTCTGCCGGATCGCGGCGTTGAGCTGAGCGGGAAAACAGGCGCGGGTAGCCACCAGTTCGCCGTCATCTCCGCGAAGGCGCAAAAAGCGCGACTTGCCGCCAGCGGCCTTGATACGGATGCCCAGTTCATAATCCTCAGTCAGGCTATCGACCGAGAAAGGCCCGTCACTGTCCGGCCGGGCGGCAGTCAGCCGCCCCAGTATCGGGCGCGCGAAAGCACAGCCGACCCCTGCCGCAGGAAGGCCCGCAGCAAGTGCATCGCGCACCACCATGGCTTTGGCGTGGGCTTCGGCGAATTCATCGAGATAATGGCCCGCAACCCAGCGCGATCCGCCCTGAGGCTCCGGCCTGACCGGGAGCTGGATGAAGTCCGCGCTGTCGAGCGCGCCGTCCAACACCCCCAATGCCGCAGGATCGACCATATCCTCCGCATCGTGGAGCAGCACCATCCGGCAGGCTTCCCCCCGTCGCCGCTCGTCATCGCACATCGCCAGATAAAGCCGATTCAGACAATCGGCCTTCGTGGTGGGGCCATCGCGATCATGCACAACCAGCCGCACACGGGCATCGCCCCGGGCCGACTTCATCACAGCTTCCATCGTGGCCGGATCATTGCGATAGCAGCCGACGTAGATAGTCAGTTCCTGCTGCGGCCAAACGGACAAGGCATGGGCCACGGTCGCCCCGATCACATCTGCTTCCCGCCAGGCCGGGATCAGGACGGCGGCCCTGCCCTTTAGCGGCCGGGCGACCTCAACGGCCCGATCGATCCGCCCGGTTTGAGCCCGGCCGGTCAGTTTCAGCCACCCCCAGGCGATATCGATGCCGAATTCATCAAGCGCGCCAAGCAGGAAAAAACATCCTGCAAAAAGCAGCAGCTCATGCTCTGCCAGAGCCAGCCAATCGAGCAGCGCAGATGCCCCGAATTCCACTAATGCGACCCCCGATTCCCCTTATTTCTTAGGCTAATGGCCACTCCGCGCATGCGCAACGCGAGAAACATCCAAAATACCGCATTTACTTGCATCTCTTGCCCCCATCGGAAATGGTGAGCCCATGCAACAGCCATCGCTTATCCGTGTCGCCGTTCGACCCTTGCGTGCACTGTTCGTCAGCGACGCCTTCGAGGGAATATTGCTGATCGCGATTGCTGCCCTGGCGATTATCGTGGCCAATTCCCCGCTCGCCGATGTCTACGAGGGGTTCTTCCACGATCCGCTGGCCTGGACGCCGATCGCCAAGCTGAACACGGTTCACCTGTGGATCAACGACGCATTGATGGCCGTGTTCTTCTTCGTAGTCGGGCTGGAAGTGAAGCGCGAAATCGTGGCCGGGAACCTCGCGGATGCCCGCCAGCGCCGCCTCCCGGTGATGGCGGCCGTTGCGGGAATGGCCGTGCCGGCGGCGGTCTATCTGCTGATTGCCGGCGGCGATCCCCGGCTGGCCAATGGCTGGGCGATCCCCGCGGCGACCGACATCGCCTTTGCCATGGGGGTGATCGGCCTGCTCGGCAGCCGGGTGCCGGCATCGCTGCGCCTGTTTCTGCTGACCGTGGCCATCGTGGACGATATCGGCGCCGTACTGGTCATCGCGATATTCTACACCGCCAATCTCAAATTCGCCTGGCTGATCGCTTCGCTGCTGGTCTTCGGCGGCTTGCTGGCGCTGAACCGGGCGCGCGTCAGCATGATGACGCCCTATATCCTGGGGGCGCTGGTGCTGTGGTTTTGCGTGCTCAATTCCGGCATTCATGCAACCATTGCCGGTGTCGTGGCGGCACTCGCCATCCCCATGCGCGAGCGAGGGGGATCGACCATGCTGGAAACCATGGAACACGCTCTGGTGGGCTGGAACGCCTATCTGGTGGTGCCGCTGTTCGGCTTCGCCAATGCCGGCGTTGCGCTGGCCGGGCTGGGGCTGGAAGAGGCCTTTGCGCCTCTGCCGCTGGCTGTTGGAGCAGGGCTGGTTCTGGGCAAGCAGCTGGGCATTTTCTCCTGCATCCTGACAGCCGACAAGCTGGGAATAGCCAAACGGCCGGAAAATGCAGGCTGGGCTCAGATTTGGGGCACTTCAGTGCTGTGCGGGATTGGTTTTACGATGAGCCTTTTCATCGCTGAACTGGCCTTCCCCACCAATCGCCTGCTGATCGAGGAGGCCAAAATCGGCATTCTGGCCGGATCGCTGGTCTCAGCCCTGCTGGGTTACGCGGTGCTGCGGCTCTCCACAAAGGGATCCCCCGCAGCCGCGTAACCCGGCGGGCGGAGCTTACCAGCTGCCGGTATTTTCCATGCTGACCCAGGGTTCCTGCGGTTCCAGATGGCCGTCCTGAAGCAGTTCGACCGAAATGCCGTCCGGCGTCTTGATGAACGCCATGTGCCCATCCCGCGGGGGGCGGTTAATGGTAATTCCAGCGTCCATAAGGCGCTGACAGGTCTCGTAAATATTATCGACCTGATAGGCCAGATGGCCGAAATTACGGCCCCCGGTATACTTCTCGCCCTCTTCGCCTTCGGCCGGCCAGTTATAGGTCAGCTCCACCTCGGCATCCTGACCGGGCGCGGCGAGAAAGATCAGGGTGAAGCGGCCCTTGTCATTTTCCATCCGGCGCGTTTCTTCCAGCCCCAGCAGCTTGAAGAAAGCCACGGTGGCGTCCGGATCGGTTACCCGGATCATGCTGTGGAGATATTTGACCACGCTTTACTCCATTCATCGCTATTCAAACACGGTTCATCGGCAAAGTAGGATCCATTCATCGTCCGCTTCCCGGACTCAGCGAGGATGCCTGCCATGAGTGAAGACCCTAACGAAGATACCCCTGCCCCCGCCACCGCTTTCTGGCACAGGCATGATACGAAGCTCTTGTTGGGCAGCGCCACAATCCTTGCCGTGGGTCTGATAGTGGGCGGATACCTGCTGGGTGACGGACTTACTCGCGCCAGGGCGGCGGACCGTTCAGTGACCGTGCGTGGCCTCGCGGAACGCGATGTCACGGCAGACCTCGCCACCTGGACGATTTCCTATTCCTCGACCGCGCAAAACCTTGCCGAGGCGCAGGCCGACGTTGACCGGGACACTACCCAGATCAAGGATTTCTTCAAGGAACTGGGCTTCCCGCAGGACGCATTGGAGCCGACTGCGGTGAACGTGTCCAGCTACAACAATAATAACGGGATTCCGCAATTTACCGTCCGCCAGCGCATGAGCTTGCGCAGCCATGACATCAAGCGGGCGCAGGACGCGGTGCGTCGCCAGTTTGATCTGGTACGGCGCGGGGTGGTGCTGGAGGAAGGATCGGGCATGGCCTACACCTTCACCAAGCTCAACGCGATCAAGCCTGAAATGGTGGCAGAGGCAACGAAGGATGCGCGCGCTTCGGCAGAACAGTTCGCCAAGGATAGTGGAACCAGCGTGGGCGGCATCAAGAGTGCGACCCAGGGCTATTTCTCGATTGAGGCGCGCGACGGGGAACAGGGCGGATGGGGCATTTCCGATAGCCCGTTCAAGAAGGTCCGCGTGGTCACAACAGTCGATTTTTACCTGCGCTAACGCCTGCCCGGAGGTTCCCATCCGCGCATGAATAATTCGGGCCGCGTCGAGGAGGCGCTACGCTGCACATAGAAAAGGGCCCGCACCAGTGCCGGTGCGGGCCCCTTCTTTTCGGTTCAAAACCGCGCGGCCCAAAGGCCGCAGCAGCTTAGAAGCTGACGCTCAGCGAACCAACGACGGTGTCGTCGGTGAAGCCCGAAATGTCCTTCAGCGGCGCATCGGCTTCGACGCCGACATAGCTGACACCCAGCGAGACATTGCCCAGCACGGTCAGCGAAGCGCCGATCGAGTAGTCCCAAGCCTTGCTGTTGGCGGTGTAGGTCATGGCGCCATCGGTGTAGCCGACATGCCCGGTCACGGTGATCGGGGTCGACGGAATGCCGATCGACGCATCAGCCGAGAGGTAGAGGTTGTCGTCGGGCAGGCCGACGCCGAAGTCCAGCGAGTCCTGGCTCGGAGCGTAGGCAACGCCCAAGGTCAGGGCGAGCGGGCCGACGGTCGGCTTCAGCTTGGCGTAGAGTTCAAAAACGTCAGCCGGATCGACGGTGTTCGACGGATAGAGGTAGTAGGTTGCGCCGACATCGACACCAAGGCCGTCGGTCACTTCACCGGCCCAACCGGCGAAAAGGTCGAGTTCCATTTCGCCGTAGGCGGGGCTGTCAGCGAGCGAGGAAGCCCAGGTACCGACGTAGAAACCGGGAGCGGTATTCAGCGTGATGCCGCCCTGGATGGCCGGATCACCGCCCGACAGGCCAACGCCGCGGAAACGATAGTCGGTCACCAGTGCAACATTGCCGGTCACGGTGACGATGGGGGTTTCTTCGTCCTGCGCCATGGCGGGAGTAGCCGCCAGCGCGGCACCGGCGAGAACAGAAGCAGCCAGAAGGCTGCGAACGGACGTAAGCATGGCAAGTTCCCTTATAACTTGGTTTTCAGCCTCGTCCCACCTGCGTAAACTGCGGTCGCATCGTTAAGTGTGCATACCTGCAGTTTGCGTAATTAACTTGCCCAGCCATGCTGCATCGCACAAGGCATATTGCCGAGTGTCACATATAATTCGCACTACTGTGGATTTTCAGCATCACCTGTTCCACATGACCCCTCGATTCGACACTCAAGCGTAGTGCCGCTTGCGGTCAACGAAGTGGGCCTTACATCGTCGCCAGCACCATGATTGAAGTATTGCGCAGATTCTTTCCCCTCCCCGTCGGGAACAAGGAACCTTCGGTTCCTGTGGGGGAGCGTGTCTATGCGGTGGGCGACATACACGGGCGACTGGACCTGTTCGAAGCGTTGATCGATGCCATCGAGCGGGACGATGCCAATGGCCGCCCGCTGCGCAGCACCGTGATCCTGCTGGGCGATCTGATCGACCGCGGCCCCGACAGCGCTGGAGTGATCGCCCGCGCACGCGAATGGGGCAAGGCGCGCAAGCTCCACATACTGGCCGGCAATCACGAGGAAATGTTCCTCGAAAGCCTGAAGCGCCCCGATGTGCTACGCCACTTCCTGCGCTTCGGCGGGCGCGAGACCTTGCTGAGCTATGGCATCCAGCCGCGCGCGCGCACCAAGTCGGAACTGGCCGCGCTGCAGGATCTGATGGCGCATTACATCCCCGCCGAAGACCTGGATTTCATCCGGTCCTTCGAGGAACTGGTGGTGATCGGCAATTATGCCTTCGTTCATGCCGGAATCCTTCCCGGCGTTCCGCTCAAGCAGCAGCAGGGGCAGGACATGCGCTGGATTCGCGAACCGTTCCTTTCGCATGAAGATTTGCACACCCATGTGGTGGTTCATGGCCACACCATCACCGAACGCGCGGTAGTACGCCCCAACCGCATCGGCATCGATACCGGGGCCTTCAATTCCGGCCGCCTGACCGCGCTGGTACTGGAAGGCGCCGGGCGGCGCCTGATCCAGACCAAGGTCAAGAAGAAGAAGGGCATCGTCACGCTCGACAAGCCCGCTGAAATGGAAACCCCGGCCGAAGCGAAGGCACAGGCTGAGGCGGATGCGCAGGCGCGGAGACGGCCCCGCAGCGAGGACGAGTAAGGCGAGCCAGCTTTCGGGCCGATGCGCCCATTTGCCGCAGTCCACTTATATCCGTTCGTCCTTCGACAGGCTCAGACAGGCTCAGGACGAACGGAGGCTGAAAGATGGGTTCGGCAACTGAGCATCCCGGCCCTCATAGGCAGAAAGTTTACCACCGGCGATTAAACATGGCTCCTCACAGGAGGGATGGCTGTGATGCAAGCGCAGGCCGCGGGGTCAGCTCAGGAACAGCAGGCTTTGGCCGGAGTTTTCTCCGGATCGCGGCCCCTTGCCAGCATCGCCGGTGATTCTGCCCTGCTGCGGGACTGGGAACGGCTCGAAAGCTGCGCACCCCTGCCCACACAGGCCCATGCCTTCGTAGCCGCCCTGGCAGTCACGCTTCTGGCGGAGACCGCAATCGAGATTTTCACCGCGCCCGGCCTTGAGGGGATCGGCGCACTGCTGCCCCTCTGCCGCGCACCCGGCCACTTTACCGCCTGGCGCATGGCCGGCGCGCGCGAAGTATTCGAGCCGATTGACGCCCTGTGCGAAAGTGCCGCCGCCGCGCGAGGGATGGCAGATCGCCTGGCCAGCCAGCCCCGCGCGCTGTGGTTCGAGCGGGTACCCGCCGAATCCCCTCTGATCCCGGCCATGAAAGAGGCGATGAAGGGCAAGGGCGTGCTTTCCGTCCGTCCTGCCGTCCCCTGCCCCATGATTGCCCTGGATGAGAGTTGGCACGAACCCGAAGGCCGCTTCAACTCTGGCCGCCGTTCCGACTTCCGCCGGGCTGCGCGCAAGGCGGAGCAGATGGGCAAGCTGAGCTATCAGGTGATCTCGCCCACGCCGGACAGTTTCGATGCCCTGTTCGACGAAGCAGTGGCGGTGGAACTGTGCAGCTGGAAGAAGGAGGCAGGAACCGCCATCGCATCCCAGCGCGCAAAGGAGGATTTCTTCCGCACCTATTTCCGGGCAGCCTGTGCCAACGGCGAATTCCGCCTCTCCTTCCTGCGTATCGACGGACGGGCAGCGGCGATGCAGATGGCCGTGGTGCGCGGCGGCCGCTACTGGCTGTTCAAGATCGGCTTTGACGAGGCCTATTGCAAATGCTCGCCCGGCACCTTGCTGATGCTCCACACGCTCGGCTGGGCCGCGCGGGAAGGGCTGGAATCCTATGAGCTGATGGGCGGCGTCGAACCCTGGATCGCCGAATTCTGGACCCGGGACCAGCATGAGACGATGCAGCTGCGCGCCTATCCCTTCAGCCTCGTGGGCATGGGTGCGCTGCTGATCGAGGCAAGCCGGTGGCTCGGCAGGCGAGTAGCGCGGGCCGTGCAATGACATTCTCGCTTCGTGCCGGCGCGCGCCATATACGCTACGCCTTGCCCCGCCATCTCGGCCGCCTGCTGCCCACATCCCATGCGGAGCATGTCGCGCGGCTGGGAGCCCGCTTGAACCGCAGGGGGTGCGCGGTCACGGTGGGCTATTTCCACGCGGACGATGCGGAACCCGAAGCCATCGCTGCGGCGAATATTGCGGCTGCCCGCTTGCTGGGCGCACAGGGCGGCAGCAGCTACCTCTCGCTCAAGGCCCCACCCTTGCGGTTCGACCATGCGCTGATCGCTGCGATTGCCAAGGAGGCAGAGGCCACCGGTATCGACCTGCTGCTGGATGCCCATGCTCTCAAGGATGCCGATGCCACGCTGAGCCTGGCCGCGGACCTGCCGGGCACGGGCATTGCCCTGCCTGCCCGCTGGCAGCGCAGCGCCGGCGACGCGGTGCACTTCCGCAACAGGCCCGCCCGCATCCGCATCGTGAAAGGCGAATGGGCAGATCCGCAAGGCGACGTGCCGGACGTTGCCAAGGCCTATCTCGCGCTTGTCCGCAGCCTGGCCGGACGCAAGGCGCCGGTAGCAATCGCCACTCACGATCCCGCTCTGGCCGAAGCAGCATTGTCGGCGCTGGAACAGGCCGGCACACCGTGCGAGCTGGAGCAATTGCGCGGGTTGCCCCGCCGCCGCTCCATGGCCGTCGCCCAGCGCATGGGAGTGCCGGTGCGGCTCTATCTGCCCTTCGGGCCTGGCTGGTGGCCCTACGCGCTCAACAGCCCGCTGGCACGGCCGCATCTGCCGCTATGGGCGGCACGGGATCTGCTGGGCCTGAAGTAAAATGCCAGGGGGCCTGTAAGCCGGGTTCTGTATCACGGACGGTATCCGAAAACCGGACCGTATCCGCAATGGCAGCCATTCATCTTGGCCACGGATCGCTCCGTGGCTCGAGCAACCAACCCGGGCAACTCGGCTCGAAACCAGCCTGCCCCGGACGAATCCGGGGCGCGTTGCCCCTATTCGGTCTTGCTCCGGGTGGGGTTTGCCATGCGGACCCTGTTACCAGCGCCCCGGTGCGCTTTTACCGCACCCTTTCACCCTTGCCTGTGAGGTCTCCCTCCATCGGCGGTATACTCTCTGTGGCACTTTCCCTGAGCTTGGGGGCCGAAACCCTTCGCCCGGCGGGCGTTACCCGCCACCCTTGTTTCGTGGAGCCCGGACTTTCCTCGACGCATAAACGCCGCGGCTGCCCGGCCCCCTGGCAGACCCTATCTAGTCAAGCCGCGGTCACGATCCAAGAGCAAAGCGAACAGGATCGCGCCCAGTTCCCCATCTATCTCGCCATCGATCCGGCGTGGGCGCCAGCGCCGCTGGAACGCCCGCACCGCCGCGCGGCCATCGGAGATGTCATAGCCGAAGCGTTCCAGCCCCAGCATGAAGGCCCCGTCATTCTCGAAGGGGGAGCCCAGCGTCACCTTGGGCGTCTTGAGCACGAGATGGAGCGAGGCCAGCGTTTCCCAGTCGAACAATTCGCCTGGATCGTCCTTGCGGGCAGGCGCAATGTCCGAATGGCCGACAATATTGGCGCGCGGAATGTCATGGCGCGCCTTGATGTCGGCCAGCAACGGGATCAGCGCGCCCATCTGCTCTTCCGTAAAAGGCCGGTAGCCCCATTCATGGCCGGGATTGACCAGTTCAATCCCGATACTGGCGGAATTCACGTCGGTGATCCCGCGCCACAGACTGCGCCCGGCATGCCAGGCGCGCTTCTCCTCCGGCACCAGACGGAAGACGGTGCCGTCCTCCTCGATCATGTAATGGGCGGAAACCTCCGCTGCCGGATCGCACATCCGCTCCAGCGCCTCGGCCCCGGTGCGCATGCCGGTGTAATGGAGCACCACCATGGAGATGGGCAGCTTGCGCTCGTTCCAATTGGGAGAAGGCGCCTCGCGATCGACGAATTCATTGTCGCTCACCCCACGCGCTCCCCGCCCGACCCTGAAACAGAAATCAACCTTGCGGCAGCACCGCGCCCAGCACCAGCGCATCCTCGCCCAGTGCATATTGCACCCCGCCGCCTGCCTGGCTGGCGAGCAAATGCATCATATGGGCGGGCGCGGTGCGGCTGGAGAGATCCTGTGGCGGCAGCGTGCCGTTCAGGGCCCGCCCGATATTCTCGTCAAAGGCGATGCGTGGGCCAGTGGCGCGCACCGCGATCTCGCTGGCGCGGCCATTCACTTCCGCGCCGATATCCAGCGTGCCGCCGCGCACCAGTGCGTCCATCCCGATGGAGGCGAGGTTCAGCAGCATCTTCACTGCCGGCTTGGGCAACACGGGTTCGCGCACTGCCCAGTTCAGTGTAATGCGCCCGCTTCCGCCCGCCAGCGCGGCGATCACCTGCCGCGCCTCGCCAACGTCCACCCGCTCGCCAAAGCCGCCCGCCGCCCCGAAGGCGAGGCGGAAGAACTTGAGCTTGTCAGCACTGATCTTCGCGCTCTGTTCGAGCAGTTCGAAGCAACGAGCCCGCATCTCGGGGTCTTTTTCTTCCGCCAGCAATTCCAACCCGTTCGACAGCGCCCCAACCGGGCTCAGCATGTCATGGCACAGGCGCGAACAAAGCAGGCTGGCTAGGTCGATGGGGGAAGTGGTCATGTTCAGGTTCAGGCTCGATCAGCTGAAGGATATTACACGTGTTACACAGTCATGGGACTATAGCCCATGACCCTTTAACCATGCCCTAGCAGGCCCGGGCGGCCGGCGGAATCCCCGGTGGAAAGAAAGGCAGGCAGACGGTGCATGGGCCGGGACTACGCCTCCACCAGCCTGTAGCAAAGCGGTTCGAACCCATCCGGGTGATCCACCCAGAAACGCACCACGCCCTGCCCGGCTATGGCCCATACCTTCCCGTCCCCCGCAGCCTGCTCCCGATCCGTGGCTGAAGGTTCCGCCGGCCCGCAGGGGTGCGAATGATAAAAGCCGATCAGTTGCGGCCCGCCGTTTCGCACGGCGCGATAGGCCGCGATCAGCGCGACCGGATCGATCTCGAAATGGCGCGCCTTGTCCTGCGCGACATTCTGGGTCGGGCGCGCTTCGGTGACGCGGCGATCATTGCCCAGCAGCAAGCCGCAGGCCTCCTCCGGCGCGGCACGAGCAGCCTCGGCCATGATGGCTTCCAGAGCCGGACGCACAATCTCCAGCCCGACGTCACTGTAAGGATCAGATGGCTTCGACATGGTTCCTGAACCAGTCCGCCAATTCATCCTCGCTCAGTTCCCCGGCGGCGAGGGAGAGCACCGCAACCACAAGTTCAGCATCAGTCGCAACGAGAGCATAGCCGTTGAGCATCAGGAAGGTTTCGCTGATAACCGCTGCGGTCCGCTTGTTCCCGTCGGCAAACGGATGGTTTCGCACAATGCCGAAGGCATAGGCCGCAGCCAGCTGCGCCGCATCCGGATCACCATAGCTTGCCAGATTTTGGGCCCGGTGCATTGCGCTTTCCAGAGCGCCGGCATCGCGCACACCATCGGCTCCGCCATGCTCGGCCAATTGCTCGGCATGCCCCGCCAGGGCTACTTCGCTGGCAATCCATATCCATCCTTGCGACATGCGATCTACTTGGCGAGTTCGCGCAAAGCTCGTTTGCGTCGCGCCATAACTTCCCTTGCCGCTGCCATCTGTGCCTCGAAATCCGGCTCTTCCGCAGACAGCTCGATTCCGCGCGGCGTCGTCACCAGTGACAGTGTTTCGCCTACCTCGGCGTTGAGATGCGACAGCACTTCCTTGGGCAGGATGATCCCTGCGGAATTGCCGATTTTCTTGATTTTGAGCGAGGTGTTCATACGTGTGTTATAACGCCTCGCCATCGCCACAACAAGACTGTCGCGCCGCCCCTACCCGCCTTGATATGAGCCCTTGGAATAGCCCCGCCCCATCCCCATATCGCACGGGCATGGGGGCCGAGAACATCATTACCGGCGTGCTGGAAGCAGGCGGCGAGCGGCTGGACAAGGCGCTGAGCGCGGCCAGCGGGCTTTCGCGCGAACGGGTCAAGGCCCTGATCGGCGAAGGGCGCGTCAGCCTGGGAGGCAAGCCCGCTACCAGTGCCTCCGCCAAGCCGACAGCAGGTACAAGCTGGTCAATCGATGTCCCCCCCGCTGCCGAGGCAGAGGCCCGGCCTCAGGACATTCCGTTAACGGTAATTTTCGAGGACGAGCACCTGATCGTGATCGACAAGCCCGCCGGGCTGGTAGTCCATCCGGCCGCCGGCAATCCCGACGGCACGCTGGTCAACGCCCTGCTCCATCATTGTCGGGGCCAGCTTTCCGGCATTGGCGGAGTCGCCCGTCCGGGTATCGTCCACCGAATCGACAAGGACACGTCCGGCCTGCTGGTGGTGGCCAAGAGTGACGCCGCTCATATCGGCCTTGCCGAGCAATTCGCGGATCATTCCATCGAGCGCGCTTATCTGGCTTTAGTGGCGGGCCATCCTCGCCCCCTTTCCGGCACGGTGAATGCGCGGATCGGGCGATCCGATTCGAATCGCAAGAAGATGGCCGTGCTGGCCGACGAATCCAGCCGGGGCAAGCATGCCACAACGCATTACAAGGTTCTGAAAGAACTTGATAATTCGGCGCTGGTCGAATGTCGGCTGGAGACGGGGCGCACCCATCAGGTGCGCGTTCACATGGCGTCAATCGGCCATGCCCTATTGGGGGATCCTGTCTATGGCCGAACTCCCGCCCCCTTGCGCCCCCTTCTCAAACGGCTCGGTTTCGAGCGTCAGGCGCTGCACGCGGCGGTACTCGGCTTTGAACATCCGGTAACCAGAAAAACTTTGCGGTTCGAAAGTGATTTACCGGCAGATATGAGGGAACTGATCGACGAAACCACTCGTTGATATCGACGAAATGCAGGAGTTTCCTGCTTTCATCCCCTATATAAGGGGAACGGGGGGCAAGTGGCCGTGCTCCCTTTTGGACGCCCAGCAGGGGTCCGCAAAATATCGGTCGACACTGTGAAAGGTATGGGAAAGTGAGCAATCAGAAGATCGGCAAAACGAGGGCTCTTGCCGTTCCCGCTCTGAGCGGGGAACAGAGCCTCAATCGTTATCTAGCCGAAATCAAGAAGTTCCCGGTGCTGACGCCCGAGCAGGAATATATGCTCGCGAAGCGCTATCAGGAACATGAGGATCCCGAAGCTGCCGCGCAGCTCGTGACCAGCCATTTGCGGCTCGTGGCCAAGATCGCCATGGGCTATCGCGGCTATGGCCTCCCTCTGTCCGACCTCATCAGCGAAGGCAATGTCGGCCTGATGCAGGGCGTGAAGAAGTTCGAGGCCGATCGCGGTTTCCGCCTAGCGACTTATGCCATGTGGTGGATCAAGGCCAGCATGCAGGAATTCATCCTGCGCAGCTGGAGCCTGGTGAAGATCGGCACCACGGCCGCGCAGAAGAAGCTGTTCTTCAACCTGCGCCGCATGAAGCGCAACCTCGACGCCTATGAAGATTCCGACCTGCGTCCGGAAGACGTCGCCAAGATCGCCCATGATCTCGGCGTGGCCGAGCAGGAAGTGATCAACATGAACCGGCGCATGATGATGGGCGGCGATGCCTCGCTCAACGTCTCCATGCGCAATGACGAGGAAGGCTCCGGCCAGTGGCAGGACTTCCTGGCGGACGACACCCCGCTGCAGGACGAGCAGGTGGCCGAAGCAGAAGAAGCCAAGATGCGGCATGAAATGCTGACCGAGGCCATGGACAGCCTCAACGAGCGTGAGAAGCACATCCTGACCGAGCGGCGCCTGGTGGATAATCCCCGGACGCTGGAAGAACTCAGCCAGGAATATGACGTCAGCCGCGAACGCATCCGCCAGATCGAGGTGCGGGCCTTCGAAAAGCTTCAGAAGGCCATGCAGCGCATTGCAGGAGAGCGGCTGCTGGCTGCGGCCTGATCTCGTCATTGCGAGAGGCGAAACCTCGAAGCAATCCAGAGCCCCGGACGCAACGGCCCTGGATTGCTTCGCTTCGCTCGCAATGACGTTTCCCCCCATTCCCTCTCGCCACCAACCTCGCTAAACGAAACGCATGGCCGTTCGGATCATGCGCTTTCTCGTCATGGTTTTTGTGTGGTTCCTCGTGCTGAGCGTGGGGCTGGTGCTGATTTACCGTATCGTGCCGCCGCCGGTGACGGCGACCATGATTCTCGACGGCAATGGCATCACCAAGGATTGGGAGCCGCTTTCCCGCATAGACCGCAACATGGTTTCCGCCGTGATCGCGGCGGAGGACGGCAAGTTCTGCAGCCATAACGGCTTCGACAAGGAAGCGATCGAGAAGGCCATCCAGCGCAATGCCAGAGGCGGGCGCATCCGCGGCGGCTCCACCATCAGCCAGCAGACCGCCAAGAACGTGTTCCTGTGGCAGGGCGGCGGCTATTTCCGCAAAGGGCTGGAAGCCTGGTTTACGGTGCTGATCGAGAGCGTGTGGGGCAAGCGCCGGATCATGGAAGTCTATCTCAACGTCGCAGAGACGGGGATCGGCACCTATGGCGTGGAAGCAGGCGCGCAGCGTTATTTCAACCATTCCGCCGCGCGCCTCTCTCGCGTGGAAGCCGCCCGCATCGCAGCGGCCCTGCCCCTGCCCAAGGAAAGGGCGGTAGTGAACCCCACAGGCTTCACCCGCCGCTATGGCAATACGATCGCCGCCCGGATCGGCACGGTCAGGCGTGACGGCTTCGATTCCTGTGTGTACGACTGAGCGCCATGGGCGCAAATCACTCGCATAATCACTCGCACAGTCCCTTGCACGGCCACGCCAGCGGGCACAGCCATGGCCACGCACCGGGACATGGCCACAGCCATGCCCCCGCCGACTTCGGACGCGCCTTTGCCATCGGCGTAGTGCTGAACAGCATTTTCGTGGCTGTGGAGGCCATCTACGGCTTCTTCTCGGGATCGATGGCGCTGGTTGCCGATGCGGGCCACAATCTGTCTGACGTGCTGAGCCTGCTTATCGCCTGGGCCGCCAGCATCATGGCTGCCCGCCCGGCCTCCGCCCGTTTCACCTGGGGCTTCAAGTCCAGCTCAATCCTGGCCGCCCTCGCCAATGCGGGGCTGCTGCTCGTGGCAATCGGTGCGATCCTGATCGAAACGCTGCGCCGCTTCGTGGAGCCTGCCGAAGTGCAAGGCACCACCATGATCGTGGTCGCCGGGATCGGCGTGGTGATCAACACTGCCACGGCCCTGCTGTTCATGCGCGGGCGCAAGCATGACATCAATATTCGCGGCGCCTTCCTTCACATGGCGGCGGACGCACTGGTTTCCGTGGGCGTAGTGATGGCGGGCATCCTGATCGTGCTGACCGGCAAGAGCTGGATCGACCCCCTCACCAGCTTGGTGATCGTGGCCGTGATCGCCTGGGGTACGTGGGGCCTGCTGAAGGACAGCGTGAAGATGGGCCTACTGGCGGTGCCGGACCGAATCGACGAGGCCGAAGTGCGCGGCTGGCTGGCCTCGCTGCCCGGCGTCAGCGCGGTCCACGATCTCCATATCTGGCCGATGAGCACCACCGAAACCGCCTTCACTGCCCATCTGGTGATGCCATCCGGCCATCCGGGCGACGCCTTCCTCAACGAAATCGCCCATGAGCTGGACGAACGCTGGCACATCCACCACGCCACCGTGCAGGTGGAAACCGGCGAAAACTGCACTCTGCATGCGGGAGCAATATGACGACAAAGGAGGGAGGCTGCGCCTGCGGGGCGGTGCGTTACGAAGTGCGGGGAGACCCGATCTTCGTCAATAATTGCCACTGTACCCTGTGCCAGCGGCAGACCGGATCGACCTCGGTGGTCAACGCCTTCTTCGAAAGCGAGCAGATCACCCTGACACAGGGCGAGCTTGGCGAATATGTGGTGACAGCCGGCAGCGGCGGCCCGCACAGGATCTGCCGCTGCCCGCAATGTGGCACTGCCATACTGAGCTATTACCCCCGTCTCGGCCGGCTGGGCGCAGGGCTGCGTGTCGGCACGCTGGACGATCCCGGCGCGTTCCGGCCCGATGCCGTGATCTTCACTGCCAGTGCCATGCCATGGGTCAGTTTCCCGGAAGGCATCCCCACCTTCGAACAGAGCTACGCCCCGGCAGACATCCTGCCGCCCGAAAGGCTCGCACGGCTGATGGCCATGGTGGAACGACGCAAGGCCGGGGAAGGCTGACAACCCCTCCACTCCCGCCTGCGGCGGCGGTCCCCCTCCCCATTGCTCTGCAACGGGGAGGATCGTGGAGTGCTTAGCTAGCCTTTCCGCTCAAACGCGACGTATCGTTCGACCTCAGGCTGTGACAGCTGGAGGAACCACTCCACATCGAAGCCGCCCAGGAATTCCAGCTTGCGGATCAGCTCATCCCAGTGGGACAGCCTTTCATGCGCGGAGATCACGCCCTGACGGGTCGTGATGTCGCAGCATAGCACATCACGCCTGCGTTCATGGCGCTTGTAGAATTCGACCCGTAGAACGCTGGTGAGTTTGAAGGGCGGCATTTATGCCGCCTCATCTTCCTTCTTTTCCGGCCCGATAACGCGGACCGGTTCCTTGCGGCCTTCGACCACGTCCTTGTCGACCACCACTTCGGTCACCCCGCCTTCCATGCCCGGAAGATCGAACATGGTATCCAGCAGGATGCCTTCCACGATGGAACGCAGGCCGCGTGCGCCGGTCTTGCGCTTGATCGCCTTTTCCGCGACCGCCACCAGCGCCTCGTCCGTGAAGGTCAGCTTCACGTCCTCGAGCTCGAACAGCTTCTGGTACTGCTTCACCAGCGCGTTCTTGGGCTCCTTGAGGATCTGCACCAGCGCGGGAACGTCCAGATCGTTCAGCGTGGCGATCACCGGCAGACGGCCGACGAATTCGGGGATCAGGCCGAACTTCAGCAGATCTTCCGGCTCGCTCATCTGGAGCAATTCGCCCACTTTGCGCTTTTCCGGATCGGCGACATGCGCGCCGAAGCCAATCGAGCGCTTCTCCAGGCGGTCGGCAATGATCTTGTCGAGCCCGGCAAAGGCACCGCCACAGATGAACAGGATATTGGTCGTGTCCACCTGCAGGAATTCCTGCTGCGGATGCTTGCGCCCACCCTGCGGCGGCACGGATGCCGTGGTGCCTTCCATCAGCTTGAGTAGTGCCTGCTGCACGCCCTCGCCCGAAACGTCGCGCGTGATGGAGGGATTTTCCGCCTTGCGGGTGATCTTGTCGATCTCGTCAATATAGACGATGCCCTGCTGCGCCTTCTCGACATTATAGTCGCTCGCCTGCAGCAGCTTGAGGATGATGTTCTCCACATCCTCGCCCACGTAGCCGGCCTCGGTCAGCGTAGTGGCGTCCGCCATGGTGAAGGGCACGTCGAAAGTGCGCGCCAGCGTCTGTGCCAGCAGCGTCTTGCCCGAACCGGTGGGGCCAACGAGCAGGATGTTCGACTTGGCCAGCTCCACATCGCCCGACTTGCCGCTGTGCTTCAGGCGCTTGTAATGGTTGTGGACCGCCACGGAGAGGACACGCTTGGCGCGATCCTGCCCGATCACATAATCGTTGAGCGTGGCGAAGATTTCCCGCGGCGTAGGCACGCCGCCATCCTTCTTGCCGGCGATGCCCGCCTTGGTTTCTTCACGGATGATGTCATTGCACAGCTCCACGCATTCATCACAGATGAACACCGTGGGCCCGGCAATGAGCTTGCGCACCTCATGCTGCGACTTTCCGCAGAAGCTGCAGTAAAGGGTGCTCTTGGAGTCGGAACCGCTCAACTTGGTCATTCTTTCTTTCCCGATCCCCCGGTTCAGCTAGCCCTGAAACTGCGACAAAGCCAAGAGGGATTCGCTTCCAAGTGTAACCCGGAAGTCTTGATAATCAATGCAACCCGCCCGCGCAGCCCCGGTTGTAGACGGCCAAAGCGGGAGGGTTGCCAAAATGATACAGCCTTGCAGCCCGTGGTTCTGACGGCCCGGCCTTATTCAGGCGCGCCGCCCGAACCGCTTTCATCGCCGGTGGCTTCGGTTTCGGGACGGGTCTCGAACACCTTGTCCACAAGGCCGAATTTCAGCGCTTCATCGGCCTCAAGGAAAGTATCGCGATCCAGCGCCTTCTCGATCGCATCGAGCGGCTGGCCGGTATATTTCACATAGAGATCGTTCATCCGCGAACGGATGCGCAGGATTTCCTTGGCCTGGATTTCGATATCCGAAGCCATGCCGCGCGCGCCGCCCGAAGGCTGGTGGATCATGATCCGCGCATTGGGCAGTGCGATGCGCATGCCCGGCTCGCCCGCGCAGAGCAGGAAGCTGCCCATCGACGCGGCTTGCCCGATGCAGACCGTGCTGACGCGCGGCTTGATGTATTGCATCGTGTCATGGATCGCCATGCCGGCCGTAACCACGCCGCCGGGCGAGTTGATATACATGCTGATCGGCTTGGAAGGATTTTCGCTCTCAAGGAACAGCAGCTGGGCCACGATGAGCGAGGCCATGTTGTCTTCCACCTGACCGGTGACGAACACGATGCGTTCGCGCAGCAGGCGGCTGAAAATGTCGAAGCTGCGTTCGCCCCGGCTGGTCTGTTCGACCACGACGGGAACCAGCGCGCCGGTGAACGGATCGCGAGTGAACTGGCCCTGAGTGCCGTAGGTTTCGCCGATATTGCCGAACAGGTCGATCATGAATGCCTCACAAGCTGGAACTGACCGCCTATGTCGCGACTGGCGGCTCGATGTTCAAGTGCAATAGGCGCTATACCCACAATCGCCCCTTGTCAGCCCTCCCCGTCAGCGCACCCTGTCCCATTTTCTGCGACTTCTTGCGACAAAGGCCTGCTTGCGCGGCGGGATTTTCCCGGCAAACTCGGCCGTGCAAAGTGGGTGCGGATGAATAGCGGCCACAGGGGGGAGTGACACGATATGGAATCCAGACGGGGAACCTTGCCGGCAAGGGCAATGCTTGCTCCCATCCTCGCGGCGGGCATTGCCGCCTTTGCCGTGTCCTCACCCGTGAAAGCCGATACGATCCCCCTGGACCAGCTCATTTCGCTGGATGAAGCCGATCCGGCCGACACGATCGTGGTCACGCGCAGGCCTGATCCGGCACCCGACCATGATGAAGTCCGCCAGCAGGCGCGGTCGATCACCCGTTCAGGAAACCTCCATAACGAGCCGCTTGCCCTGTTCTCCTCGAAAATCTGCCCGGGCGTACTGGGCCTGCCGGTGGAGGTTGCGGAAATGGTCGTGGGCCGCATCCGGTATAATGCAGAGCGATTGGGCCTGGCAGTGGCTTCCACCGGCGAGTGCGCCCCGAACCTCATCGTGGGATTTGTGGGCAGCGGAAAAGCCGACATTCGCAAGATGATGGACAAACGCGGATCGATGCTGGCGAAGCTGCCCCTCGCCGAGCGGCGTGAATTGCTGGCCGAAACAGGGCCCGTCCATGCCTGGGCCGTCACTACCGTAAGGGGATTTCACGGCAAGATGCTGGACGGGCAGGAAGCCAATCTGGTCAACCCTCCGGTTCTGCGGGCGGAAGCCTCCCACTCGCTCATTACCATGTCGACGCGCCTCGATATCGACCAGTCGGTGGTGCTGATCGACATCGCCACCATCGACGGAATGAGCGTGAACCAGCTCGCCGATTATGCGACTATGCGCGGCATTGCGCGCACTCGCGCCGTTTCGGGGCAGGCCTCCTATGGAACGATCCTCAACCTGTTCGATCCCGATGCCACCCACGCGCCCGAGCTGACCCCCTTCGATATCGCCTATCTCAAGAGCCTTTACGCCAATGTTCCCAACATTCCCGGAATTGCCAAGGTGGCTGCGGTGAAAAGCGCACTAGCTCGGGAAGTGGCCCTCACGGGTACTGGCCCTGAAGCCCAGCCCTGAAACTGGCATCCGATCTCCCCAAAGGGCCGATCCCCCCAAGGGGAAGCCTAGCTGTCACGAACGAAAAAGGCCGCGAGGATTGCTCCCCGCGGCCTTTTCATCACGCCTCGAAGGCGATTATTTCTTGGCAGGAGCCTTCTTCGCGGCAGGCTTCTTGGCCGCGGGCTTCTTCTCGGCGGCCGGGGCTTCCTCGGCGGCTTCCTTCTTGGCAGTGGCCTTCTTCGCCGGAGCCTTCTTGGCAGGAGCTTCCTCAGCCGCATCGTCGGCCTTGGCTTCTTCCTTCTTGCCCTCGTCCTTCTTGGCTGCAGCCTTCTTGGCCGGAGCCTTCTTCGGCGCGGGAGCAGCGGCTTCTTCGCCTTCTTCGGCTTCGATCGCGGCTTCCAGCTGTTCGCGGGTCACTTCACGTTCGGTGACTTCGGCCTTGTCGAACAGGAAGTCGACGACCTTGTCCTCATAGAGCGGAGCGCGCAGCTGAGCCTGGGCCATCGCATCGCTCGCGACATAGTCGACGAAGCGCTGACGATCTTCCGGACGATATTGCTGGGCGGCCTGCTGCATCAGCATGCGCATTTCCTGCTGGCTGACTTCCACGCCATTGGCCTGGCCGATTTCCGACAGCAACAGGCCCAGGCGCACGCGGCGCTCGGCGATGCGACGGTAATCTTCCTTCTCGTCCTCGATTTCCTTGCGGGCCGCTTCAGGATCGGCTTCGCGCGCGGCTTCCTGCATCAGCTGGTTCCAGATCTGCTGGAACTCGGCTTCCACCATGGTCGGCGGAACCGCGAAATCGTGATCCTTCGCCAGCGTGTCCAGCAGGGCGCGCTTCATGGCGGTGCGGGTCAGGCCGGCAGTTTCCTGCTCCAGCTGGCCGCGCAGCAGGCCCTTGAGCTGCTCCAGGCTTTCAAGGCCGAGCGACTTGGCGAATTCATCATCCACCGTGGTTTCACCAGCGACCTTCACCTGCTGAACGGTGATGTCGAAAGTGGCTTCCTTGCCCTTCAGGTTTTCCGCCGGATAATCTTCAGGGAAGGTGACGCTGATGGTCTTTTCCTCACCGGTCTTCACGCCGACCAGCTGGTCTTCGAAACCGGGGATGAACTGGCCCGAGCCAATTACCAGCGGCGCGCCTTCGGCCTTGCCGCCGTCAAATTCCACGCCGTCCAGCTTGCCGACGAAATCGATGATGACCTGATCGCCTTCGGCGGCCTTCTTGGTCTTCGGAGCGTCGGTATAGCTCTTCTGATTCTCGGCGATCTTGGCGACGGCTTCGTCGACCTGTTCGTCCGTGATGGGCACGACCAGCTTTTCGAGCTTCAGGCCTTCGATCGAAGGCGCCTGGATTTCCGGCAGCACTTCCAGTTCGATGGCGAGCTCGGCATCCTTGCCCTGCTCATAGCCTTCGCTCAGCTCAACGCGCGGCTGCAGCGCGGGGCGCAGCTTCTTGTCGGCGATCAGCCCATCGACCGATTCGCGAATCGTGTTGTTCAGCACGTCGGCATGCAGCGCCTCGCCATGCATCTTCTTCACGAGGTTGGCGGGGACCTTGCCGGGACGGAAGCCGGGCATGCGGACCTGGGGGGCGATCTTCTTCACCTCGCTCTCGATCCGGGCCGCGATATCCTTGGCCGCGATGGTGAGCGTATAGGCGCGCTTCAGGCCTTCATTGCTGGTTTCAACGATCTGCATTTCAGACTGTAGCCTTCCAAAAAATCTCTCTCATACCGGAACCCGCGTCGGGCAAAACTGGTGCGGGCGAAGGGACTCGAACCCCCACATCTTGCGATACTGGTACCTAAAACCAGCGCGTCTACCAATTCCGCCACGCCCGCGGCCCGACGAAGCCTGCAGGCCCGGTATTGCCTGCCGACCTGCGAAACAGGCAAGCGCCCTTATAAGGGAGCAGCGCAAAGGGCAAGCGGAAGCGAGGGCATGTGCCGCTCATTCGCACCGAAGCCAAGCATAAACGGGCCCATGCAGCCCTTCAATCGGGCGTTGCGCGGGCCCCAAGGGGCGATTAGGAGGCCGGCATGAGCGAAGAAACAACCCCGAACACCACCCCTTCCACTGGCGCGGACGTCCCGCCGGACCGGCTGGCGATCAATCCGACGAATCCCTTTTTCGATGCCGAAAAGCTGCAGCGCGGCATCGGCATCCGCTTCAAGGGCACCGTCCGCACGAATGTGGACGAATATTGCATCTCCGAAGGCTGGGTGAAGGTTCAGGCGGGCCGCACGGTGGATCGCAAGGGCAATCCGCTGCTGGTGAAGCTCAATGGCCCGGTCGAGGCCTGGTTCGAGGATCTGGGCGAAGACGCTCCTGTCGCGAAGAAGGACTGAACCCGAAGGGCCGTTCAGCCCTTCCTTTTCTTCTTTGCAGCCTTGCTCTCGCTCGCGGCGATGATCTCTGCGATCACGTCGCGGCGCGGGGCAGCTTCCGATTTCGCGGCCAGCGCGACCTCCTTGCCCCTGGCACCCGGCTTTTCATTGTAGATGAAGCCCGACACCGGCCAGGCCGTGCTGCCCAATGACTGGATGGGGCCGAACCAGACGCGCACCGCACTCCAGTCATTATTCTGGGAAACATCCATCGCGCGCACGTCGTCCTCGATCTGGCCGCGCCGGCCATTAATGGGCGACCAGTTGGCATGGCGCAGCAGCACGGTGCGGCTGTCCACGATCTTGCTGACGGCCGCGACATGGCCCAGCGCCATGTTGCCATGGGGCTGGAACGCCATCACCGCGCCCACCTTGGGCCGGTTGCCGCGCCGATAGCGCCCCTCCGCCTGATCCCACCAGGTCCAGGCATCGCCATAGAGCTGGACGCCCGATACCCGGCGCGCATAAGGTACGCATTGCAGATAAGGCAGCGTATCGATCCCCAGGCCGGATCTGGTATCCGCCGGGTTGATCGCCGTTTCGCCCAGTGCAGGCGCGGCCACCATGACCAGCGCCGCACCGGCGATGAACTGAGAGAATTTGCCCCACATGAGGCGCAAATTCCGACAACTCGGTTATCGGAAAACTTCGCCCTATAGTTAACGACACGGTAAGGATTGCGCCTTTCTCTTGCCATCTGCCCTGCGGCAGGCCACCTGCGATGCAAATGGCAGGCACACCTCTCCCTCAGGTCATCATTATCGGCCGCCCCAATGTGGGCAAATCGACTCTGTTCAACCGTCTGGTGGGCAAGAAGCTCGCCCTTGTGGACGACCAGCCGGGCGTCACCCGCGATCGCCGTTTTGGCGAGGCGCATCTGCTCGGGCTGGACTTCACCATCGTGGATACGGCCGGCTGGGAAGATGACGATCCCGAAAGCCTGCCCGGCCGGATGCGGGCGCAGACCGAGGTTTCCGTGCAAGGCGCAGCGGTCGCGCTGTTCGTATTCGATGCCCGCGCGGGCGTGACGCCGCTGGACGAGGAAGTGGCCCGCTGGCTGCGCGAACAGGATGTTCCCGTGGTGGTAGTGGCCAACAAGGCCGAAGGCCGGGCCAGCCAGCCGGGCATCATGGAAGGCTATTCCCTGGGTCTGGGCGATCCGATTCCCTTCTCAGCCGAACATGGCGAAGGCCTAGGCGATCTGTTCGAGGCGCTGCTGCCGCTGCTTGAAGGCGCCGAGGCCGAGGAGCCGGAAGGCCCCGAGCTTGACGAGAATGGCGACGAACTGCCCACCGGGCCGCTCAAGCTGGCCATCGTGGGACGCCCGAATGCCGGCAAATCGACCATCATCAACCGGATGCTGGGCGAAGACCGGCTGCTGACCGGGCCGGAGGCGGGCATCACCCGCGATTCGATCGCGGTGGACTGGCAATGGCGCGATCCGAAGACGGGCGAGACGCGCGACGTCCGCCTGATCGATACGGCCGGCATGCGCAAGAAGGCCCGCGTGGTCGAGAAGTTGGAGCGGCTGGCCGTGGCCGATGCGCGCCATGCGATCGACTTTGCCGAAGTGGTCGTGCTGCTGCTGGATGCCACCAAGGGGCTGGAGCATCAGGATCTCAAGATCGCCGACATGGTGCTGCAGGAAGGCCGCGCCCTGATGATCGCGATCAATAAGTGGGACGTGGCCGAAGATCCCTCCGCCCTTTATAACGGCATTCGCGAGGCGCTGAATGAAGGGCTGGCGCAGGTGAAGGGCGTGCCGCTGTTCTCCGTCTCCGCCCGCACCGGCAAGGGTCTGGATACGCTCATCGGTGCCGCCTTCGAACTGCGCGAAACCTGGTCCAAGCGCGTGCCTACCGCCGCGCTCAACCGCTGGTTCGACGATGCGCTGACCGCCAATCCCCCGCCCGCCCCCGGCGGCAAGCGGATCAAGATGCGTTACATCACCCAGATCAAGACGCGCCCGCCCAGCTTCGTCATCTTCGGATCGCGGCTCGAAAATCTGCCTGAAAGCTATCGCCGCTATCTGGTGAACGGCATCCGCCGCGAACTGGGCTTCGGTTCGGTGCCGGTGCGCCTGACCCTGCGCAGTTCCAAGAGCCCCTTCGCGAAGGATTGATTCCGCTAGTTCCGCGCCAAGAACAGGCCCAGCACCATTACTGCGATGCCAGCAGGCGCTTGCCGTCGATGCTGGTCTGCGGCGTGCCGAACCAGCCGAAATGATCGATCAGCGCGGTCACTAAAGCGGGTCAATGACCCGAATGCTGACATCCTCCACGTCCGCTCATCCTGAGCTTGTCGAAGGAGACGTCGCGCCCATTGCCCGGATTTCTGCTCAATCGCTTCCGCACCGCGAAATAGCCCGGCAATAATTCCTGCCCAGAATTCACGTTTCACGCGTCCTTCGACAAGCTCAGGACGAGCGGATGTTGGGCTGATTACGAAGCTTACGACGAGCGAATGGTCGGGAATCTCCGACACCTGAAGGCGAGAATCCCAACGCACCATCTCGCCACCAGAATTGTCTAACCCGAGACCAGGATTGCGTCAATCGGGGGGGGCCGTGCCAATAAACCGGCCCGCGATTCGCAATGAAGGGCCTGAACCATGTCAGCTTCCGCCAGCCAATTCGTCCAATCCTTCTTCCACGGGACGCGTGCCGATCTCCAAATCGGCGATCTGATCGCCGTGGGATACCAGTCCAACTTCACTGAAGCCGCACCGCTTTCATGGGTCTATTTCGCTGCGACGCTGGATGCGGCGATCTGGGGCGCGGAACTGTCCGCAGGGGCGGGGCCGCAGCGGATCTATGTGGTGGAGCCAACCGGGCCCATTGTCGATGATCCCAACCTCACCGACAAGAAGTTCCCCGGCAACCCTACCATGTCCTATCGCTCCCGCGATCCGCTGCGGATCATTGCGGAGGTTACGAACTGGCAGGGCCATCCGCCCGAGGTGGTGCAGCAGATGCTGGACGGCCTCGCCCGCCTGAAGGCGGACGGCGCCAATGTAATCATCGACTGAACCACCCCGGAGTTAGGCGGGAATGGGCGCGCTATTCCCGCCCGCTCACCGGATTGCGATAGTGATAGGGCGGCAGGAAATAATCCGGGAACACCGGATAGGGCTCGGTCTTCTCATCCGGCGCCAGATCGTCGAAATCCATCAGCAGTGGCATGGCATGCTGCGCCCAGCCCTTGTCGAAATCGGTGTAGAAGCTCTGCCATGATTTGAGCACGGCGATTTTCCACACGCCGTCTTCCTTCACATATTCATTCTCATACAGGCATTCGCCCCACATCGCCTCGCCGCCCATGCGACCGACCTGGATCAGGGCGCGCAAGCGGCATTGGCCGCGCTGCCCATCGTCGGAGACATGGATAACCGGCTGCAACTGGATATGATTCATCAGCAGACCCGGCGGCGGCGGCCCGAAATGGAGCATATATTCGCGGATGCGCTCATGCCCGAAGAACTTGCCGCGCCCGTTTATTTCCAGCGTGGCATCGCGCGCGAAGAGATCGGCCGCGTGATCCCACTGGCTCTTGTCGACATAATAGCCATAGATCCGCTGGAGATTGGCGATGGCCAGATGGTCTTCGGCGGCCTGGGCACGCTTTTCAACTGCCGCCAGCCGCTCTTTCAGCGCGCGGATTTCCGCTTCGCAATCCATTTTCGATTCCTCTCCCACAGAGCCGCACTAGGGCGAACTCGCTGATCGCTGTCCTGCACAGACGGGGATGAGGCGTCAACGGCGGGCCGCTTCGCAATGGAAGCGCCCGCCTGACAGGCAGAGGCCTACTCCGCCGCTTCGCTGTTCAACTGAACGTAGTTCTGCAGGCCCATGCGCTCGATCATGTCGAACTGGGTTTCGAGGAAATCGACATGTTCTTCCTCGCTTTCGAGGATGCGCTCGAAAATCTCGCGGCTGACATAGTCGCGCACGGTTTCGCAATACTCGATGGCATCGCGCAGCATGGGGATGGCTTCCATCTCCAGCGCGAGATCGGCCTTGAGGATTTCCTCCACCGTTTCACCCACCTTGAGGCGGTTGATCGCCTGGAAGTTGGGCAAGCCATCGAGGAACAGCACGCGTTCGGCCAGAACGTCTGCATGTTTCATCTCGTCGATCGATTCTTCGCGTTCCTTTTCGGCCAGTTTGGAAACGCCCCAGTGCTTCAGCGTGCGGTAATGCAGCCAATACTGGTTGATCGCGGTGAGTTCGTTGGTGAGTGCCTTATTGAGGAACTCGATTACCTTGGCGTCGCCCTTCATGGCCGGCCCCTTTTATATCTGCTGCGAACTGAATGGTCGGAATGATGCGCGCAACCACTGGCCAAGACAAGAGGCCGCGCGAAAAACCCGAGGATTTCTGCGGTCTTGCGAGTGATTAGCGATAGTGGAAGTCTTCGCCCTCAGGCGCGGGCGAAGGCGTGATCGGAGGTGAAAGAGGGTGCCGCTTCGGGCGTGCCCCCGCGTTCCTCAATCAGGATTTCCGCCGCTTCGTCCAGGCACTGCCCGCATTGCGGACGCTTGCCCAGTTTCTCGTAAACAGCGTCAGGATCGCCCGCATGGCAGCGCGCGGCGGCGCGCAGATCGCACTCACGGATGGCGTTGCAGATACAGATGTACATGCGCATTTGTTAATGCGAATGGATTGCAGTAGCAAGAGGAATCTGCATCACTTCCGCAGGGAGAACAGCCTCCCGTAAGTGAGGCACCGCCACAGCCATTCGAGCGGGCCATATCGGAAATGCTCCAGCCACGGCTTCGACCAGGCCAGCATCAATGCGCAGCCCGCCAGCGCGATAGGCAAAAGGCCCGCGCGGCCCAGTCCCCCCCACAGGCCCCCTGCCCAGTGGCGGAACACCAGCATCATCACCAGAGATGTGGCGATATAGTTCGTAAAGGCCATCCGCCCGGCCGCCGCCAGCCTTGCGCCCAGCCAGCCTGTCACCGCGCGCGGTGCACACAGTGTCAGCAGCGCTGCAAGGCCAAGTACCATCGCCAGATGCGGCAATGGCGCGGCAAAATCCGCCACGAAACGGGTGAGCCAATAGGGAAAACCCTGCACCATGGCCCACAGTCCCAGCGGCAGGGACAGCCCGGCGCCAAGGATCACGCCAGCCCAGCCCCAGCGCCGCATGCGTTCCGGACTGCAGCCGCCCGAGAAGAAGCCCAGCCGAAACAGCGCCATGCCAATCAGTATCAGCGGCACCGTCTCGAACAGGGCAAAAGCGGGATATTCCCCCAGCAGATGGGCCCGCTCCTTCGCGACGAAGGAGATTTCCTCACCATAGCTGCCCACGGTGAAGGCCGCGCGCTCCGCCTCGGCCTCCTGCAACTTGCGCCCTTGCGCTTCCACGATGGCGGCATGGTGCGCGGGATTGGCGAGCTGCGCCTCGGCGCTCTGTTCCAGCACGAGCGTGCCGGTAAAGCTGGCCGCCAGATAGATCGCCGCAGCGGCATACCACAACAGCCCCACTCGCAGCAGCAGCCGCTCAGGGAGCGCCAGGAACGGCAAGGCGATGAGCCCGGCAATCGCATAGAGGAACAGGATGTCGCCCCAGAACAGCAGGAAGAAATGTACAAGGCCGAATGCCGCCAGCCAGCCCAGCCGCCGCAATTGCAGGCCTGTGCCTGCTCCACGCGCAGCGGCCCGCGCCGCGAACAGCGCCATTCCGGCACCAAACAGCAAGGTGAAAAGCCCGCGCATCTTGCCGTCGATCAGCACAAATTGGGCCAGCCACAGCCCGTTTTCCAGCAGGCCCGGCTCCATGCCGAAGCCCTGCGGCCAGCCATAGGCGATATGCGGCTGGGCGAAGGCCACGATATTGGCGAAGACGATCCCCAGCACTGCCACGCCGCGAATGAAATCAAGCGTGACCAGCCGCTCGCCTGGAGAAACCGGCCCAGATAGTCCCGGCCCGGAAAGACCCGGCGCAACGGGGCCGGAAGCCCCATCAATGCCCGGCGCGCGCGAATGCATGATCCGTCCTTGCTCAGAAGGCGGGACAATCCCCGCCGGTTAAGCGGCAGGCCGGGTTACTGAGTAACGAGGCACTCCTGCCCGGCCGCCTTCAATTTCACGCAGGCCCTATCCGCTTCCGCACGCGAGGCAAAGCCGCCTGCGAGCAATTTGGTGACCTTGCCCGACGGAACGAGAATCCTCTGCTTGCCGGAAAGTTCCGGGCGCACGGAAAGCTGGGCCCACAGCTTCTGCGCATTGCCCTTCACTCCGAAGGCGCCGAGCTGGAGCTTCCAAGGGCCCGTGGCTGCTACGGCCTGAGCCGGACGGGCGGCCGGCTTAGGCGCAGCGGGCACTGGTGCCGGACGGACAGCGGGTTGAGCAACCTGCGCCGCCGCCGGTTTCGGAGCGGGCCGGGCGGGAGGCGGCGCAATAGGCGACTGAGCAGTTTTCGGCGCGGGGGCGGCGGGACGGGCATAATCCGCACCGGCCGTGGCCGGGCTATCGGTGCCATCAGCCTCCATTGCCTGACGCACCGCAGCCTCCGCCGCCGCGCTGGAAGGCGGAATAGCCGCCTGTCGCACCGGCTGGGGCACGCGGGGCGAGGCCGACGCGAGCGGCGCGGTCGGCGATTTCGGCTTGGCCGCAGGCTGCACTACCGAGCCGGAGGGAAGCGCGGGCGAACCGTCCGCCGCAGAAAGGTCGAAGGCGGCCAGCTGGCTGGCGCGTGTAGCTTCCGCCTGCTGCTGCATTTCCACTGCGAGCGCGGCGGCCTGCTGGCGCTGGGCGAAGGGGACATATTGGTCCATTTCCGCCAGAGCAGGCCCGGCCTGCGGCAGGCCCTGCGTATTGGCCATGGTCAGCAAGGCATAGGCGCGCACCCAATCCTTGGCCACGAGATCGCCGTTGAAATGCGCAATGCCCAACAGATATTGAGAACGCGGATCGCCCCGGCGCGCGGCATCCTGCACATAGGACAGCGCCTGTTCGCGCCGCCCGGTCTGGAACAGGATCAGGCCATAGATGTCAGCCGCGCGGATGTGGCCCTTCTCTGCCGCGCGGGCATAATAATATTCCGCCATGGAGGAATCCTCCTCCACCCCGCGCCCCAGACGATAGGCCTGCGCCATGTTGAACAGCGCATCGGCATCGCCCGATTCGGCAGGCGCTTTCCATTCCGCAACAGCGGCGGCGTAATCACCCCGGCTCCACGCATCCACGCCAGCCTTCACATCGGCCTGCGCGGGAGCCCATGCAGGCACGGCCAGCGCCACTACAGCCAGAGCGGCCATCAATCCGGTGGGGCGAAGAATCGCCATTGTCGCTGCACTCCCCTGGTTATGCGGGCCTGTTTGTACGGGCCTGATTGTGCTGGCCCGAACATTTCGCCGCCCCTTAGGGCAACATAGTGAATGCTGCGTTAGCATGATGCCCCCATCCCAAAGCCGCACCAAACCGGGACATTTCGGCCACAAGAGATAGGCCGGAGATTCGCGCCATCCTTCACTTAACCGAAAATTAGGGGTGATCTGCGATCCCGCCAGGGGAAATGCCGGGAATCCAGGACTGATCCGGCCTTATTGAGCAACCCAGGGGGACAGACCTTGCGCGTATTGGCATTGGCATCTCAGAAAGGTGGTTCCGGGAAGACCACCCTGTCGGGGCACCTGGCCGTACAGGCCCAGCGGGCCGGCGCAGGCCCGGTAGTACTCATCGACATCGACCCGCAAGGATCGCTTGCCGACTGGTGGAACGAGCGCGAGGCGGAATATCCCGCCTTCGCCCAGACGACCGTGGCCCGGCTGGCGAACGATCTGGCAACCTTGCGTCAGCAGGGCTTCAAGCTGGCGGTGATCGATACGCCCCCCGCCATCACGATGGCGATCCAGTCCGTCATCTCGGTTGCAGAGCTCATCGTGGTCCCCACTCGCCCCAGCCCGCATGATCTGCGGGCAGTGGGGGCCACGGTGGACCTGTGCGAACGTGCGGGCAAGCCGCTGATCTTCGTGGTGAACGCTGCTACGCCCAAGGCCAGGATCACTGCGGAGGCCGCCGTCGCCCTGTCGCAGCATGGCACGGTGGCGCCGATTACGCTGCATCAGCGCACCGATTTTGCCGCCTCGATGATTGACGGGCGCACCGTCATGGAAGTCGACCCGGCGGGCAAGTCCTCCCACGAGGTTGGGGCTCTGTGGAACTATGTTTCCGACCGGCTGGAAAAGAACTTCCGCCGCACCATCTTTTCCGCCCCCGGCCTTACCCAACTGCCCGGCACCTATCGCGCCGCGGGCGGCTTCGGCCGCCGGGTGGCTCAGAATTGACGGGCCGCGACATGAACGAACCCAAGCCTTTCGCTTCGCTCACCCCCACCCTTCTGGCGCGCAAGGGTGCGGCGCGACCCGCCATGCGCACGCCGTTCCAGCCTCTTGGGGTATTCGAGCGGCTCGACGCCTTCCCGATCGAGGACGATCTGGGATGGAACGACATGGGCCATGAACAGACCGGCGCGGGTGGTGTCGCCCAAGCGCCTGTGGTTCAGTCGGCACCTCGGCAGCCTGCTGCCAGGCAGATAATCCGGCAGCCCGCCGAAAGCCGCGCCGCCGGGCGCCGCAAGGCGCTGGATGAGGGGCGCCGCGCGGCCTTCACACTGCGCGTGGATGCGGAACGCCATCTCAAGCTGCGGCTGGCCTGCACCATCCGCAATCTCAGCGCCCAGCAGATCGTGACCGAGGCGCTCGACCGGCTGCTTTCCGGGATTCCGGATCTCGACATGCTTGCCGCGCAGGTGAAGCGGAAATGATTACCCAAGGGGATGTGACGATGAACCGTACCGTCAGCACGAACGGGAACAGGGATGCACGGCTGATCGGCCTCGCCCTCACCACCGCGCTTGCCGGGGTTACGCTGACCGGATGCGCAGCATCCGCCCCGCCCGCCAATCTCTCGGCCAGCAAAGCCGAAGCGGCGCTGGCCAAAGGCAATTACGATACCGCCATCCAGCACGCGGAATCCGCTGTTCGCGCCGATCCGCGCAATGCCCATTTCCGTATGACGCTGGGCTCGGCCTATCTCGAGAAAGGCCGCTTCGCTTCCGCCGCAACATCTTTCGACGATGCCATGAAGCTGGGCGACACTTCGCCCCGCACGGCCCTCAGCCTTGCGCTCGCCCTTGCGGGTGACGGCCGGGGCGCGGAGGCTATTGCCGTGCTGCGCGACTGGGAAGGCGATATCGCCGCCTCGGATCTTGGCCTTGCCTATTCGCTGGCCGGGCAGCCCGAACGCGGCATCCATGTGCTTTCCAATGCCGTCCGCAATGGCGAGAACACCGCCAAGGTACGTCAGAACCTGGCCTATTCCTATGCACTGGCGGGCCGCTGGCGTGAAGCGCGGCTGATGGCCCAGCAGGATATCGGCAACGAGAAGGTGGGCGACCGGATGGCCGAATGGGCCGCCAGCATCCATCCTGATGCCTATCGCGTGCGCGTGGCCATGTTGCTGCAGGTCGTGCCTGACATGAAGGATGCCGGCCAGCCGGTGGAACTGGCACTCGCCAATTTCCCCACTGCGGAACAACTCGCCGGCGAAGCTGCCGTCGCCCCCACCATGGCGCAGCCCGCTGCCGCCCCGGCCGCTCCTCAGGTGGCGTTGAACGACGCACCGCAGACGAGTTATGAATTGCCGCCCATCGGCGATGCGCCGGAACCGGCCTTTTCGGCGCCGGCCTACAAGGCACCGAACCCGCAGCGCGTGAACGATTTCCAGGCGGCCTTCCCCGCCAGCGGCGCCAGCAGGGTCGCACTCGACACGCAGAGCTTCGCCAAGCCCGCACCAAAGGCTTCCGCCCGCCCTGCCCCGAAAGCCGTACCGGCAAAGGCAGCCTCCGCAAAAGGCGCCAGCCGCATCGTCAAGGCAAGCGAGGGCACGCATCTCGTCCAGCTGGGTTCCTTCACCAGCGAACAGGGCGCACGCCGCGCCTGGGGCATCTATGTGAAGCGCTACCCGGAATTGGCAGGCCATGAAATGGTGCTGACCCAGGCCAAAGTGAACGGCAAGGCCTATTGGCGCGTGGCGGCGGGCGGTTATTCCGCCGCCAGCTCACGCTCCATGTGCGGCAAGATCGGCAAGGCCGGCGGCGAAGGCTGCATCGCCTATGCCCAGAACCAGCCGCTTCCCGGCACAGTGCAGAACGAACGGCGGCTGGCCAGCCGCTGATCACTCTGGATCAGATCGAACATCCCCCGGAAGCCCTCTGCGGATAACCGCAGGGGGCTTTCTCTTTGAGGTTTCAATCGTCACCCTGTGCTCGGTTGGGGCATATTCCACTGAGACAAGTACCCATTCGTCATCCCGGCGAAAGCCCGGAACGCTGGCCATGGTGGCTGACGGTGGCCAGCGGTCCCGGATCAAGCCCGGGACGACGGGCGGATACTTGTCTTTATGGGATAAACGCCAACTCGGTTCAGGGTCCAATTCTCCTGATCGAGCTACTGCTTGGAAGGAGAGATGAATGCTGAACCGAATTCAGCATGGCGATTGTGGAAGCAGGGAAGCAGCAGGCGGGATTACTTCCCCACGCGCACTCCGCCCTTGTAGAGCGCCGTGACCCGGCCCTGAGCGGGCTGACGGTCAAACGGTGTATTTCCCGCGCTCGCTTCCATCTTGTCGGAAGAGACGATCCACGGCTTCTGCGGATCGACCAGCGCGATGTCCGCTTCCATCCCCTCAGCCAATACGCCTGCTTCCACGCCTAGCAGAGCGGCGGGATTGGCAGCCAGCAGAGCGAAGGCGCGGGGCATGTCGATCACGCCATCCCTCACCAGAGTCAGCACCATGGCGAGCAGGGTTTCGGCCCCTGCCATGCCCGGCTCCGCATCGGCAAAGGGCAGGCGCTTGTCCTCCGGCCCGCGCGGATCGTGGCCGCTGGCGACAACGTCGATCGTCCCGTCGCCAATCGCCTCGATCACGGCCTGCCGGTCCGCCTCATCCCGCAACGGGGGGGACATGCGGGCAAATGTGCGGAATTCCGCAGTTGCGATGTCCGACAGCATGAAGTGCGCAGGCGTGACGCCCGCTGTAACTGCCACGCCGCGCCGCTTGGCCGCGCGCACCAGATCAAGCGCGGCGCGCGTCGTCACCTGCCGCAAATGCAACCGGGCGCCCGCCAGTTCAGCCAGCGCAATGTCGCGCGCCACGGCCAGCGCTTCCGCCTCGGCAGGCGCGCTCGGCAGGCCCAGCCGCGTGGCCATGATGCCCGCAGTAGCGACCGCATCGCCCGCCAGCCCGCCATCTTCCGCATGCGTCACCACCACCATGTCGAGCATCGCGGCATAACGCAGCAGGCGCAGCATTACGCCCGAATCCGCGATCCAGCGCCGACCGGTAGCCACTGCCCGCGCACCGGCATCCCGCATCAGGGCGAGTTCCGCCAGATTATGCCCTTCCAGCCCCACTGTGGCCGCCGCCAGCGGATGAACCCACAGGTCCGGCTTGCCGCTATAGGCGAGGAACTGGACACGCGCGGGATGGTCGAGCGGGGGGTTTTGGTCGGGCATCAGCGCCGCACGGGTAATCCCGCCGAAATGGAATGCAGGCTTGTCCACGGTGAAGACGCCAAGATCGACGATACCGGGAGCGACAAGCTTGCCGCCTGCATCGATGATCTCATCGCCGACATGGGGGGTGACATCCCCCAGCGAGACGATCCGCGCCCCTTCGCAGCGCAAGGTGCCCGGGCAGAGGCCATCGGGCGTGACCAGCGTGCCATTGACGATCGTGAGCGCAACGGGCTTCATCACACGATCTCCCCGGCCATGTCGGCCGCGCTCCAGCCCGGTACTCCGCGCGTGCGGCGGGTCAGCACTTCCAGGCAGGCCATGCGGATCGCCACGCCCATTTCCACCTGCCGCGTGATGATCGAGCGGCCTTCCAGATCGGCCACGTCGTTGTCTATCTCCACGCCGCGATTCATCGGGCCGGGATGCATGATCAGCGCATTGGGCTCCGCCTTTTTGAGCCGCTTGGCCGTAAGGCCATAGAGATGGCGATATTCGCGCGTGGAGGGCACGAACTGGCCGTTCATCCGCTCGTTCTGCAGGCGCAGCATCATAACCACTTCCGCCCCGTCCAGCGCGGCATCGAAATCGTGGAACGGCTTCACGCCCATTTCCTCGATCCCGGCGGGCATCAGCGCGGGCGGCGCGCAGACACGCACTTCGGCGCCCAGCGCGGTGAGGCACAGGATGTTTGAACGAGCCACTCGGCTGTGCAGGATGTCCCCGCAGATGGTCACCCGCAGGCCCCACAGCCCTTCGGCAAATTCCGTGCGGCCCCGTTCGCGCAACGCATGGCGCAGCGCCAGCGCATCGAGCAGCGCCTGCGTGGGATGTTCATGCTGCCCGTCGCCAGCATTCAGCACGGGGCAATCGACCTGCTCCGCGATCAGCCGCACCGCGCCGGAACTGGCATGGCGGATCACGATAGCATCGGCGCGCATGGCATTGAGCGTCACCGCCGTATCGATCAGCGTTTCGCCCTTCTTCACGCTGGACTGGGCCGCGTGCATGTTCACGACATCCGCACCCAGACGCTTGCCCGCGATCTCGAAGCTCAGCAGCGTGCGAGTGGAATTCTCGAAAAAGGCGTTGATGATGGTCAGGCCCGACAGCGAATTGCTGTGCTTGGAAGGCTGGCGGTTCAGTTCCACCCATTGTTCCGCCTCTGCCAGCAGGAACATGATTTCATGGGTCTGGAGCTGACCGATGCCGAGCAGGTCGCGGTGCGGAAAGGCGTACCATCCGGCCGGGAAACGGCCCGAGGCTGAGGGGGTTGGCGTGGCTGTCATTAAAGTCGGGGCAATAGGCACAGTTTGCGCCCATGGCAACGCCTCGTGTCGATCAAGATCGCCGGTTCCTCGGTTTCCTGTGGAACCTTCCGCCAGCCCCGCCTAGGTTATGGTTCGCAACCAATCACGCGGGATCACAAGCGAATGAGTTTTGCAGGAAAAGTCTGGCGCTTGCTGGTCGGGATCAAGGACGGTCTTTCCCTAATTCTGCTGCTGATGTTCTTTTCCGCGCTGTTTGCGATCCTCAGCGCGCGGCCCAGCCCCGGCGTCGTGCGCGAAGGGGCGCTCTATCTCCAGCTTGACGGGTCCGTGGTGGAGGAAGCTTCCGCTCTCGATCCGCTCAATCTGCTGCTCAGCCAGGAACTGCCCGCCGCGCAATATCAGGCGCGAGACCTGATCGCCGCGCTGGATGCGGCCGCCACGGATGACCGGATCAAGGCCGTGGTGCTCGATCTCTCGGCCTTTACCGGCGGCGGCCATATCCACATGCAGGAAGTGGGCGCCGCGATGGACCGCGTGCGCAAGGCGAAGAAGCCCGTGCTGACCTTCGCGCTGGCCTATACGGACGATTCGATGATGCTGGCCGCCCATGCCAGCGAGGTGTGGGTCGATCCGCTGGGGGGCGCACTGATCATGGGCCCCGGCGGGCAGCGGCTCTATTACAAGGGCCTGCTCGATTATCTGAAGGTCAACGCCCGGGTCTATCGCGTGGGCACCTACAAGAGCGCGGTCGAGCCATATATGCGCAACGACATGTCGCCCGAGGCAAGGGAGAATGCCCAGGCGCTCTATTCCTCCATCTGGGAGGAATATAAGGCGAAGATCCGTTCGGCCCGCCCGAAGGCGCAGATCGATCGGGTGACGACAGATCCTGCCGCATGGCTGAAGGAAAACCTGGGGGACAATGCCCGGGCCGCATTGTCGGCAGGGCTGGTCGACAAGGTCGGCGATTGGGAAGCCTTCGGCAAACATGTGGCGAGCATCGTGGGCGAGGATCCGTTTGACGGATCGCCCGGAGCCTTTGCCAAGACGGAACTCCAGCCGTGGCTTGCCGCGATCCGGCCCGCCTCCACCGGGGGAAAGGCCATCGGCATCGTCACCATTGCCGGCGAGATCAGTGACGGCGAAGCTGGCCCCGGCGAAGCAGGCGGCGCGCGCATCTCCCAGATCCTGGACGATGCCCTGACGGACAATCTGGCCGCCCTGGTGGTGCGGGTCGATTCCCCGGGCGGCACGATCACCGGATCGGAGGCGATCCGCCGCGCGATCATGCGCCAAAAGCGCAAGGGCATACCCATCGTGGTGTCCATGGGGAATTACGCGGCGAGCGGCGGATATTGGGTTTCCACCCCGGCTGACCGGATATTTGCCGAACCGGAGACAGTCACCGGCTCCATCGGTGTCTATGGCGTAGTGCCGACTTTCGAGAAGGCGCTGGCGAACTGGGGCGTGGGAACGGACGGAGTCTCCACTACGCCCCTTTCCGGCCAGCCTGACATTCTGGCGGGCTTCACCCCGCAGATCGAGTCGGTCCTGCAGCAGACAGTGGAGCACGAATATGGCGTATTCCTCTCGCTGGTCGCGAAATCGCGCGGGATGACCCCGCAACAGGTCGACCGGATCGGCCAGGGCCGCGTGTGGGATGGCGGTTCCGCCCGCCAGCTCGGCCTGGTGGACCAGTTCGGCGATCTCGATGCGGCCATCCAGTGGGCGGCGCAGAAGGCGGGGCTCAAGCAAGGGAACTGGCACGCGAAATATCTCGGCTCCCGGCCTGATCCTTACGCCACGCTGATCCAGCGCATGCTGGGTAGCGAATCCGAAAGCGCCCGAGCCGGTTCACGCGATCTGTTCGCCACTGTGGCCGGGCGGGAACAGGCCCGGATCGGGCAGGCCATAGGCGATGTCAGCCGATTGATGGGAGGAAGCGGAGCGCAGGCATATTGCCTCGAATGCGCCGCCCTGCCTTCCGGAAAGCCCGCAAATCCGAGGCCTGGCGGGCTGACGGCACAGTTCCTCAGGCTTGTGCGATAGACTTCGGATGCAGGCAGGAGGAAACGAGTTGAACAAATCCTCCCTGTTTGCGCTTGAGTTTGCCGCGCAGCCATGGCAAGGGCGCGCCCCTGCCGTGAGGGAGCCTCGTTCCTTCACTATTCGGCGGGCGCGTAGCTCAGTGGTAGAGCACACCCTTCACACGGGTGGGGTCGCAAGTTCAATCCTTGCCGCGCCCACCATTTCCCTCAGGAGATGGACGCATAACCGGACGCCCGAAGGCCTCCGGGCGGTTCCGCTTGCCCGCTGCGCATGGGCAGTCCGATACGGGACATCACGTAAGGGACTGACGAAGCTTCACAATTTCTGATCGAAAACGGATATATCATCCCAGCCGATCCGTGCGGATCGGCTTGCCTTGGACGTGAACCATCCATATTGAATTGAGCCAGAGACGCAGCCAGGCATTTGAAGTTGAAGCGTTTCATGGGGAAGCGCAACCGGTGATCGGGCGCGCCAAGGTCGTTATGGATAGGGATTCCTCCGGGGACGATATTGCCCTCTTGGCGGCACTCACCGCCAAGCAGAAGGATGTGCTTGACCTGCTGGTGCAACATAAGACGTCGAAGGAGATCGCGCGCGAGCTCGGCATCTCCCCACATACGGTCGACCAGCGCATCCAGTTCGCCAAAACCAAACTCAACGCTGGCACCCGCGGGGAGCTGGCCCAGGAGTATCGCCGCCTTTGCGCTATATGCGACGCAATGACATATGAAAATTCACGTATAGCGGAACCTGCCGAACACGCCGAAATGGTTTCGATGGACGACGCGGAGTCCATGTCTCTTGCTTCGGCGCCAGTGGAAGGGATCAGCCATGGCGAAACGGACAAAAAAGGGGGGCACCACGTCGTTCCGGAGATGTTCGAGGGTCCAAATGGAACCTTGATGCGGATCGGTGCGATTTTGCTGATGGCGCTGGCGATCCTGCTTCTGGCGCTGGGCGGCATGGCGGTATTCATCGAGGCTTCGCGCATCCTGGGCCATTGACCTCGCGGTCATCTCCGCTTTGCCGGGCCGATCCGCCCGCCCGAACGAGGACGCGACGCGATGAAGATCAGCCATTCCCCCCGATCAGCCGGACCGTGCAACGATACGGCTCGCGGGGGGTTCAAGTACGGAATCAGCACTCATATCGCTCCGCATGGCCTCGCCTGACCGAGTTTCGCGGCAGAACGGTGGATGAGCGCAAGGCGTAATGCCTCCCTTTCTGCTCTTCTTTTTGGCGGTCATCCTCGCCCTCGTGGCATGGATGGGCGGCCCGCCGGAGCGCTGGGGCGCGGCCTTCGTGTTTATCCGGCACGTCCTGGTGGATCCGGCCTATCACGCCTTTTCGGAGCCGTCGCGGTTCGACTCATTGGAACCCGTCCACGCCGTTCTGGACACATCGCTCTTCCTGGCAATCCTCTGGCTTGCGCTCCATGCGAACCGGATCTGGCCCATGTGGCTATGCGCCTCCGCGCTGATTGTTCTGGTGGGGCATTTCGTTGTGCTGATGGGCATGAAGGGAAATCAGCTCGCCTATTGGGGCATGACGCAATTGCCGATCTTCATGGAACTGGGCATCCTGCTGGCAGGCACGATCAGCCACCGGCTTCGCCTGCGAAGGACTGGCCCTTATCGCAGCTGGCGGCTCTCATGACGCGCCGAATGGGGGAATGGGGCTGCCATGAGCACTCCTGATGAACCGACAGATTTCGCCAGCCGCCTGCTGGCACTCAGCCAGCAGCTGCTATCCATGGCAGGGGCCGCCACGACCGCGCCTCCGGTAAAGGAGGAAGGCGTTGAGCATTCCCCTTGGAGCTCGCCTGAAGAGGAGCCGAACGAGACCTTGCTGGTTTATGTCGCGGAAGCCATGTATCGCCATCGCCAGTCACGGCGTGAGCTGTTTCCCAACGGGCTGTTCGGGGAACCGGGTTGGGATATCCTGCTGGATCTCTTCATTTCCAGCCGGCGCAACCGGCAGGTGACGGTAAGCGATGCCTGCCTTGCCTCGCTGGTGCCTTCCACCACGGCTTTGCGCTCGCTTGCCCAGCTCGAACAGGAAGGCATGGTGGAGCGCCACCGCGACCCGCAGGACGGACGGCGTATCTACGTTCGCATGTTGCCCAATGCGGAGGCGCGCATGATCGCCTATCTGACGCAGGTTCTGCGGGAACGGCAGGCTTCCGCTTATTGACGCCGCGCCACCGCATGTCATGATCCTCCCTGCCGTTCTGGCATGGAGAGGAGGCTGGCATGTTCAAGACCAATGTAGGCCGGACTGACCGTATTCTGCGCATCCTTGTGGGGCTGGTGCTGATCGCACTGGTATTCGTGGGGCCCAAGACCCCGTGGGGCTGGCTAGGGATCATCCCGCTTGCAACGGGCCTGCTGCGGAGCTGCCCGCTTTATTCGCTGATCGGGGTGAATACCTGCGGCGTAAAGCAAGGCTGACACTTCTTGCATGGGGCGGGCCGAAGCGGCATAGCCCGCGCCCATGCACGACCTGCGATATATCCGTGAGAATCCCGCCGAGTTCGACGCGGGACTGGCCAAGCGCGGGGCCGAACCGGCCTCGACCGTGATCCTGGACCTCGATACGAGGAAGCGGGAAGTCACCACGCGCATGCAAGAGGCGCAGAGCCGCCGCAACGAAGCCTCCAAGGCAATCGGCGCGGCCATGGGCAAGGGTGACAAGGAAACCGCCGAGGCGCTGAAGGCCGAAGTGGCTGAACTGAAGCAGACCCTGCCTGCGCTGGAAGAGGACGAACGCGCCCTTGCCGCGGAGCTTGACGCGCTGCTGGCCGCCCTGCCCAACATCCCGGCGCATGACGTGCCGCTGGGCGCGGACGAGACGGACAATGTCGAGGTTGCCCGCTGGGGCACGCCGCGCGAATTCAACTTCACGCCGAAGGAACATGCCGATCTCGGCCCGGCGCTGGGGCTGGATTTCGAAACCGGCGCCGCCATGTCGGGCGCGCGCTTCACCTTCCTGCGCGGCCAGATGGCCCGGCTGCAGCGCGCCATCGCGCAATTCATGCTCGATACGCAGACTCTGCGGAATGCCTACACCGAATGCGCCGTTCCCCTGCTGGTGCGCGATGAGGCCGTGTTCGGCACCGGACAGCTGCCGAAATTCGCGGAAGACCTGTTTCGCACCACCGATGGCCGCTGGCTGATCCCCACTGCCGAAGTCAGCTTGACCAATGCCGTGCGCGAGCAGATTCTCGAGGAAGATGCCTTCCCCATCCGCATGACTGCCCTCACCCCCTGCTTCCGCAGCGAAGCGGGCGCCGCCGGGCGCGATACGCGCGGTTATATCCGCCAGCACCAGTTCGAGAAGGTCGAGCTGGTCAGCGTCTGCCGTCCCGATCAGTGGCAGGTCGAGCATGACCATATGGTCCGCTCGGCCGAGAGCATCCTCGAAGCGCTGGGCCTGCCCTATCGCAAGGTGCTGCTGTGCAGCGGCGACATGGGCGCCACCGCGAAGAAGACCTACGATCTGGAAGTGTGGCTGCCCGGCCAAGGCGCTTATCGCGAGATCAGCTCGATCAGCTGGTGCGGCGAATATCAGGCCCGCCGGATGAATGCGCGCTTCAAGCCGGAAGGATCGAAGCGCACCGAATTCGTCCATACGCTCAATGGCTCGGGCCTTGCCGTCGGCCGCACGCTGGTGGCGATCCTGGAGAATTACCAGCAGGCCGATGGTTCGGTGGAAGTGCCCGCTGCGCTGCAACCCTATATGGGCGGCGTGACGGTGCTGGAACCCTGAGGGAAGGCACGGCAATGCGCATCCTCCTCACCAATGATGACGGGATCAACGCCCCCGGCATGGCCGTGCTGGAAGCCATCGCCGCGCGGCTGAGCGACGACGTGACTGTCTGCGCCCCGGCGGAAGAGAATTCCGGCGCGGGCCATTCGCTCACCCTGCATATGCCCGTGCGCCTGCGCGAACATGGCGGGCGGCGTTATTCGGTCACAGGCACGCCGACCGATTCCGTCAATCTCGGCCTCAGCAAGCTGTTTGCCGGTGGCAAGCCCGACCTCATCATTTCCGGCATCAACAATGGCGAGAACCTGGCGGATGACGTGACCTATTCGGGCACGATCTCCGCCGCGATGGAAGGCGCGCTGGCAGGCATTCCGGCCATCGCGCTGAGCCAGGCGACGCGCGATCGCGGCCATGGCTTTGCGGCCGCCGAAGCCTGGGCGGAAAAGGTGCTGCGCCCGCTGCTGGACATGCAGATGGCAAAGCGCACTGTCATCAATGTCAATTTCCCCGCCCTTCCGGCAGAAGAAGTGCGCGGCATCCGCGTGACCCGGCAGGGCTTCCACGATTATTCGCGCGGCTCCGTGGTGGAAGGCGTCGATCCGCGCGGGCGGCCTTACTACTGGTTCGGCCTTGAGGATGTGGAACACACGCTGGACCACGGCACCGATCTGGAGGCCGTGAATGACGGCTATATCTCGATAACGCCCCTGCAGCTCGACCTGACGCATCACGCGGCGATCGGCGCGCTGGCTGAAAGGTTTGCCTGATGTTATCCGGCCGTGCCCGGCACTGGATGCTGCCGCTCGCGGCAGTGCTGCTGGTGGCGGCCACGAACGATAAAAAGCCCGACCCTGCGACAGAGACAGAGCATGTGGTGGCTCCCGGCGAAACGCTGGGCGGCATCGCCAACCGCGCCAACGTGCCGCTGGTGGCGATTGCCGAGGCCAATGGCCTTGCCGAGCCCTATGTCGTAAAGCTTGGCCAGAAGCTCATCATCCCGCGCCAGCGCGTCCATGTGGTGAAGGGGGGCGATACCGGCTTTGCCATCGGCTTCCAATACGGCGTGCCGTTCGACCTGATAGCGCAGGCCAACGGGATCAAGCCCGACGCCACGTTGAAAGTCGGAAAAAGGCTGATCATCCCGGCGGTAATTTCCAACCCGAAGCCGATCGAGATCAAGGAACCGGCATTTCGCCGCCCGCATGACGGTGCTGTGTTGCTGGGCTGGCGCCGCCGGGCCGACGGCGGCGGACATGAAGGCCTGGATTTCCGCGTGAAGGATGGCGACATGGTGCGCGCCGCCGCTTCTGGCACGGTAATCTTCGCGGGCAAGGCACCGGAACGCTTCGGCAATCTGGTGGTGATAGACCACGGCAATGGCTGGCACACCGCCTATGGCCATCTGGAAAAGGTCACCGTGAAGAAGGGAGAGACGATCCGCGCGGGCGAACGTATCGGCCTCGGCGGCCATAGCGGCGAGGCGACAGGGCCCGAACTCCATTTCGAAATCCGCCAGAATGGCCAGCCGATAGATCCCGCACCCCGCCTTGGGTTGAAAGAGGGCGGCTGATGAAGCGGCCCTTTTCCGCCGCCCGCCGTTTCCGGCCCTTGCGCCGCGCGGTGCGCGTGCCGGTCTGGGCCGATCTGGCACTGCGCCTTTCAGCTGCGCTGGCGCTGATCTTCTTCGTGGTGCTGGTCCATTATGCCGATCGCGAAGGGCTGGTGGACAATCATGACGGCCAGGTGAGCTTCCTGGACGTGGTCTATTTCACCATGATCTCCATCACCACCACGGGCTTTGGGGACATTGCCCCGATCAGCGACCGTTCGCGCCTGATCGAGGCGGTGATTGTCACCCCCATCCGTTTCGCGGTGATCTTCATTTTCGTGGGCACTGCCTATAATTTCATCATCAAGCGCAGCTGGGAGAGATTCCGCATGGCCCGCATCCAGAAACAGCTTTCCGGCCATGTTGTGGTCCTGGGCTTCGGCGTCAGCGGCTCCGAAGCGGTGGCCGAACTGATCGAACGGGGCACCGATGCCAATTCCATCGTGGTGATGGACACCAGCGAGGAGCGGCT
Organism: Fulverythrobacter ferritrahens; assembly: GCF_020539485.1. Taxonomy (GTDB): domain Bacteria; phylum Pseudomonadota; class Alphaproteobacteria; order Sphingomonadales; family Sphingomonadaceae; genus Andeanibacterium; species Andeanibacterium ferritrahens. The sequence continues at coordinate 167,705 of NZ_JACDXU010000003.1, read as the reverse complement.
GCAGATCGCCGAGGAGATGGGCTGCAACGTGATCTGCGCCGATGCCGCGCGCGACGAAAACCTGATCGCCGTACGCATCGCGCAGGCACAGACCGTGCTGGTTTCCGCCGGGCGTGACGATGCCTCGATCCTGATCGTGCTGACCGTACGCCACCTCGCGCCCAAGGTACCGATCAGCGTGGTGGTACGGGCGGAGGATAACGAAATCCTCGCCCGGCAGGCCGGGGCGGACAATGTAATCAACCCCGTGCGCTTTACCGGCCTGCTGCTGGCAGGATCGGCGCAAGGCAGCCATGTGGCCGATTATCTGGCAGACCTCGCCTCCGTCTCGGGGAACGTCCAGCTGGTCGAACGGCCAGTGCGACCGGAAGAGATCGGAAAGCCGCTCCGCAGCCTGGCAACCGGCGGCATGGGCCTGCGCATCTATCGGGGGGAAAGGGTGATCGGCTTCTGGGAAGACGAAGCCGGATCGCTGCAACCCGGCGACGTGGTGGTGGAAATCCTGCCTACCTGCGCGCAGGAAGCCCCGCCCCCCTCCTGACGCTTCCTCAGTAAAGCGCCAGATGCACCGCACCCATCGCCGCCATGCCGACAAGGAAATGGCCGGAATCGATCAGGAACAGCTTCAGCGGCTTGCGCTGGAACAGGTAATTGATGGCAATCGCCGGGATCATCAGCGCGCCGGCAAAGCCCAGTGCGAACATCATGATCACATGCGGCGGCGGGCTGGTGCGCGCGATCTGGTGGCCCAGCATCCAGGAAATCACCAGTTCCGCCACAAAGCACAGGCCGAATATCATCGGCATGCTCGCGCCCTTCAACTGCTCCGCGCTCAACCCCGCAGCGCGTTGCCAGGCCTTGCCGAACAGCAGGCTGTACCAGGCCGCGCCAACCGCGAAGAAGGCGAGCGCACCCAGAAAAACCGCCGTATAGTTGATCGGACCCATGGTATAGCCTCCAGTCCCGCGTGCATGATTGCGCGTGACTCCGCCAGCCAGGATAGATAGGGGCGCGCGCCATGGCCACAACTATCAAGGAAGCCCCCAAGGTCGGCATGGTCAGCCTCGGCTGCCCCAAGGCACTGGTGGATTCCGAACGCATCCTTACGCGCCTGCGGGCAGACGGTTACACGATGAGCCCGGATTATTCCGGCGCCGACGTGGTGCTGGTGAACACCTGCGGCTTCCTCGATTCCGCCAAGGAAGAAAGCCTTGCCGCCATTGGCGAGGCGATTGCCGAGAATGGCCGCGTGATCGTGACCGGCTGCATGGGCAACGAGGCGGAGCTGATCCGCGCCCGCTTCCCCGATGTGCTGGCCGTGACCGGCGCCCATCAATATGAACAGGTGGTGGAAGCCGTCCACGATGCCGCCCCGCCCAGCCAGGGCCCCTTCGTCGACCTGATCCCGGCCCGTGCCGATCTGGCCGATGTGAAGCTGACCCCGCGCCATTACAGCTACCTCAAGATTTCCGAGGGCTGCAATCATTCCTGCGCCTTCTGCATCATCCCGCAATTGCGCGGCAAGCTCGTCAGCCGCCGGGTGGATGCCGTGCTGCGCGAGGCGGAAAAGCTGGTGGCCGCCGGCACGAAGGAATTGCTGGTCATCAGCCAGGACACCTCCGCCTATGGCGTGGATGTGCGGCACGAGGAACGCGAGTGGAAGGGCCACCCCGTCCGCACCCATATGACCGACCTCGCCCGCGAACTGGGCCAGCTGCGCACGCCGGAAGGCGATACGCCCTGGGTGCGGCTGCACTATGTCTATCCCTATCCCCATGTCGATGCGGTGATCCCGCTGATGGCGGAAGGGCTGCTGACGCCCTATCTCGACATTCCGTTCCAGCATGCCAGCCCGAATGTGCTGAAGGCCATGAAGCGCCCGGCGAACGAAGCCAAGGTGCTCGAACGGCTGAAAAGCTGGCGGGAGATCTGCCCGGACATCGCGATCCGTTCCAGCTTCGTAGTTGGCTTCCCCGGCGAAACGGAAGCTGACTTCCAATATCTGCTCGACTGGCTGGACGAAGCCCAGCTTGACCGTGTGGGCGCCTTCCGGTTCGAACCGGTCGAAGGCGCGGCGGCCAACGACCTGCCCGGCGCCGTGCCGGAAGAGGTCAAGAAAGAACGCTACGCCCGGATCATGGAAAAGACCGAGGCGATCAGCGCCGCCAAGCTACAGGCGAAGATCGGCCGCACCTTGTCCGTCATCATCGACGAAGTGGGCGAGCCCGACGAAGATGGCGACATCGGCGCCACCGGCCGCAGCCAGGCCGATGCACCGGAGATCGACGGCAGCGTCTATCTGCGCAATGTCCCGGCCAGCCTGAAACCGGGCGATTTCGTGCAGGTGGAAGTGGAAGACGCGGACGCGCACGATCTGTTCGGCGCGATTGTCTGATTTTTAGGGACGTTAGGCGCGAACCCTTGTGAGCATTAGTGCCCGCTGAAAGGCAACGGCAGCGGTTAGCCTCTGCTATTGCCCCTCCGGTGGCGCGCTTCCTCGCAGGGCCCCGCGAACAACGATCTCCAATGCTTGCTGGATTTCCTGATTTTGAAGCCCGCGCTGACGGTCGATCTGAAGTATCGCCAAGCCATGCACCACAGCCCAACAGGCGAGCGCAGCCCCGGGTACAGGTGAGCGAGACGCACGCTCTATCCGTTGCATCATAACGATATACGCGCCCTCCCGGGCTGGAAGCTGGGCTTGAACAGAGTTCTCCCCACCGAACATCAGACGGAAAAGCTGGGGGCGTGTTGTAGCGAAATTCACGTAAGCCATGCCCTGCGCGACAAGCGCGGCTTCGTTCTCGGCAGAAGTATCCGCCTTTTCAAGTTCGGCACGGAGCATTTCGAACCCTGCCTGAATCACAGCTTCCAATAGCGCCGCTTTATTGGGAAAGTGGCGATAGAGAGCCATCGCGGAGACGCCGAGCCGCTTTGCGAGCTCACGCAAACTAGGCTCACCCTCGCCCGCGCTTACCATATTGATCGTCTCCTCGACGAGTTGTCCCTTCAAGCCGGTTGGTTGCGTCATCTCTGCTTGCACCCTAAGCGAATCGTCGTATGTTTACACTGTAAACATAGAGGTGTTTTCAGGCAAACAGGCACGGAGATAAGTTGATGCTGGTTCATCATCTCAATAATTCGCGATCCCAGCGGATCCTCTGGATGCTGGAAGAACTGGGCCTGCCCTATGAAGTGCGCCGGTATGAACGCGATCCAAAAACCCTATTTGCCCCCAGCCAGCTGAAGCAGTTACACCCTCTCGGCAAATCGCCGATGATTGAGGACGAAGGCCAAGTCATCGTCGAGAGCGGTAGCATTGTGGAATATCTCGTCGAGAAGACAGGCGGCCGCCTTGGGCCAGAAGGTGAACGGGACGCCGCTCTGCGCTATCGGATGTTCCTACATTATGCAGAAGGCTCGGTAATGCCGCCACTGCTTCTCAAGTTGGTGCTCAGCCGCATTCCCATCATGGGCAGATTTGCGATCAGGCGCATACAGCCAATGATCGATGTACATCTCGATTTTATCGAATCAGAACTCGCGCAACGCCCGTGGTTTGCGGGTGACGCAATGACCGCTGCCGATATCATGATGAGTTTCCCGATTGAGGCCGCATATCATCGTGGCGGCCTCGATCAAACGAGACCTTCCACTTTGAAATGGCTGAACAAAATCCAGGCAAGGCCAGCTTATCGACGGGCAATTGAGGTAGGAGGGCCCTATGCTTATGGATAGGCAGGATCTCCCACCCATGCGCCAGTCCGTAACCCGCCTCCAGTTCCGTACCCCCGGCCGGGGCCTCACCGAGATCACGCGGGACGTTGCCGCCTGGGTTGCGGAGAACGGCATCCGGACGGGCCTTGTCACCCTGCATTGCCTGCACACCTCTGCCTCGCTCCTCATCACGGAGAACGCCTCCAGTGCGGTGTGGCGGGATCTGGAGGCGTGGCTGGACCGGGTGGCGCCGGAAGGCGGCTATTATGCGCATGACGATGAAGGGCCGGACGATATGCCTGCCCATCTCAAATCCGTGCTGACGGGCGTGAACCTGTCGATCCCGGTGATCGGCGGCAGGATGGCCCTGGGTACATGGCAGGGCATCTTTCTGGCTGAACATCGCCGCGCGCCGCATCGGCGCGAAGTGGCCCTGCATTTGCTCGGGGAATAGAGGGCTGAACCAAGCGTCACCCCGAACATGGTGGGCGTTTGCCCCATTAAGACAAGTATTCCTCCGTCGTCCCGGACTTGATCCGGGACCGCTAGCCAGTATGAGCCAACCACGCCTTGAGCCACCATCGCCAGCAATCCCGACCTTCGCCGGGACGACGAGTGAGTGATTGCCTCAGTGGAACAGGCCCAAAACAACTTCAGCATGGCGATGGATTTGCAATCGATTGCAGATCGAGTATCCGCATGTCGCGCATGGTCAATTTTTTGCGCGGTTCGGGCGCTGGCCAAGCCGTTTCAAACCTGTTAGCCATGTTGCAATGCAGCAAGAGACAATGCTTCCGCCGTTCGGGAAAGGAGCCCCTGCGCAATGAGTTTTACGGCAGACCGGCTGCTTCTGTTCGGCGCCACAGGAGATCTGTCGCAGCGGATGCTCCTGCCCTCGCTCTGCGCACTGGATGCCGATGGGCTGGTCGATCCCGATCTGCGGATCGTCTGCACTGCCCGTTCGGCGCATGACACCCCCGAATTCCGCAATTTCGCCCGTGCGGCGCTGGAGAAATTTCTCCCGGCGGAGCGGCGCGGCGGGGTGGCAACTTTCCTCAACCGCCTGCATTATCAGACGCTCGATGCCACCGATCAGGCTGGTTACGAAAAGCTGGCGCAGATGGTCGGCACTCCCGAAAACGGGCTGGCCATTTTCCTGTCCACCGCGCCCAGCCTGTTCGAGCCGACCATCGCAGGGTTGCAAGGCGCCGGTCTGACCAGCGGCAATGTCCGCATCGGGCTGGAAAAGCCGCTGGGCATCGATCTGGCCAGCAGCCGCGAAATCAACGACGCCGTGGCCGCCGCCTTCCCCGAGGACCGGATTTTCCGCATCGATCATTATCTGGGCAAGGAAACGGTCCAGAACCTGCTGGCCATGCGGTTCGGCAATATCCTGTTCGAGCCTTTGTGGAACGCGGCCCATATCGATCACGTGCAGATCACCGTGGCCGAAACCGTGGGGCTGGAAAGCCGCGTGGATTTCTATGACGAGGCCGGTGCCCTGCGCGACATGGTGCAGAACCACATGCTCCAGTTACTCGCGCTGGTTGCGATGGAGCCCCCGGTGAGCTTCGACGCCACCGCCGTACGCGATGAGAAGGTGAAGGTCCTGCGCTCGCTGCGTCCCATATCCTCCGGCGAGACGGTGACGGGCCAATATCGCGCGGGCGCGATCACCGGCAAGGCCGTGCCGGGCTATGACGAGGAACTGGGCCGCGACAGCGACACGGAAACCTTCGTGGCGATCAAGGCCCATGTCGATAACTGGCGCTGGAAGGGCGTGCCTTTCTATCTGCGCACCGGCAAGCGCATGATGCGGCGCACGACAGAGATTCTGGTGCAGTTCCGCCCGGTGCCGCATTCCATCTTCGGCAAGAGCACGCGCAGCATGCCTAACAGCCTGCTGATCGGCATTCAGCCGGAAGAGAACATCACCCTTTCCCTGATGGCCAAGGTGCCGGGGCTGGACCGCGACGGCATCCGCTTGCGCAAGGTGCCGCTCAACATCGCCATGCCCGATGCCTTCACCGGCACCCAGCGGCGCATCGCCTATGAACGCCTGCTGCTCGATCTGGTGGAAGGCGACCAGACCCTGTTCGTCCGCCGTGACGAGGTGGAGGCGCAATGGCAATGGATCGACCAGATCCGCGCCAATTGGGCCGAAGAGGGGTTGACGCCCAAGCCCTATACTGCCGGAAGCTGGGGCCCGAGCGCGGCAATCGCGCTGGCCGAGCGTGACGGAGTGACATGGCATGAGTGATCTGCACCCAACCATCGCCCGGGTCACCGAGCGTATCATCGCCAAGTCGAAATCCGCCCGCGCCGCCTATCTGGAACTGATGGAGCGCGAGGCCGGGCGGCGGCCGGACCGCAACCAGATGGCGTGTTCCAACCTCGCCCATGCCTATGCCGGGGCGCTGGAAGACCAGCAGGCGCTGAAGGCGCATCGCGGGCCGAACCTGGCCATCGTCACTGCCTATAATGACATGCTGTCTGCCCATCAGCCCTATGGCGCCTATCCGGCACAGATGAAGCTCTGGGCCCGCGAAGTGGGCGCCACGGCGCAGGTGGCAGGCGGCACTCCGGCCATGTGCGACGGGGTTACGCAGGGGCAGGAGGGGATGGAGCTGTCACTGTTCTCCCGCGACGTGATCGCGCTCTCCACTGCCGTCGCGCTCAGCCACGAAATGTATGACGGCGTGGCGCTGCTGGGCATTTGCGACAAGATCGTACCCGGCCTGCTGATCGGCGCGCTGCGCTTCGGCCACCTTCCCGCCGTGTTCGTGCCCAGCGGCCCCATGCCCAGCGGCATCGCCAACAAGGAAAAGCAGAAGGTCCGCCAGCTCTATGCCGAGGGTAAGGCAAGCCGCGCGGAATTGCTGGAGAGCGAGAGCAAGTCCTACCACTCGCCCGGAACCTGCACCTTCTATGGCACGGCCAATTCCAACCAGATGATGATGGAGATGATGGGCCTGCACATGCCGGGCGCGGCCTTCGTGCCCCCCGGCACCCCGCTGCGCCAGGCGCTGACCCGCGCGGCGACCCAGCGGCTGGCGTGCATGGCGCAGGATGGCGGCGACTATCGCCCCCTTTCCCGCTGTGTGGACGAGAAGGCCATCGTCAATGCCGCCATCGGGCTGCTGGCCACAGGCGGCTCGACCAATCACGCCATCCACCTGCCCGCCATCGCGCGGGCGGCCGGGGTTCTGTTCGATTGGGAAGACCTGTCCGAACTGTCCGGTGTCGTGCCACTGATCGCGCGCGTCTATCCCAATGGCTCGGGCGACGTGAACCAGTTCCACGCAGCAGGCGGCATGGGCCACGTCATCGGCGAGCTGCTCTCCGCCGGCCTTGCCCATGGGGATATCCTGACCGTCGGCGGAGATGGGCTGGCGGCCTATGCGGACGAGCCTTTCCTCAACGGTGGCGCACTTGCATGGCGCCCCACTGGGCCATCGGGTGACGATGCCATGCTGCGCCCCGCCGCCACGCCGTTTCAGGCGGACGGGGGTATGCGGCTGGTGCAGGGCAATCTCGGCCGGGCGTGCTTCAAGACCAGCGCCGTTGAAGCCGAGCGCTGGACCATCGAGGCGCCCTGCCGCGTGTTCGAGCGGCAGGAAGATGTGATCGCCGCCTTCAAGGCCGGCGAGCTTGACCGCGATGTTGTGGTGGTAATGCGCTTTCAGGGCCCGCGTGCCAATGGCATGCCCGAACTGCACAAGCTGACCCCGCCGCTGGGCGTGTTGCAGGATCGCGGATACCGTGTGGCGCTCGTCACCGATGGGCGCATGTCGGGCGCGTCGGGCAAGGTTCCCGCCGCGATCCATGTCACACCCGAGGCACTCGCCGACCGCAACGGAACCCCCGGCCCACTCGCCTTGCTGCGCGAAGGCGACGTGGTGAAGCTGTGCGCTACCACCGGCACGCTATCCACCAGCGCCGATCTTTCTACCCGCACGCCCGCCCCGCCGCCGCCTGCACAGATGGGCGTGGGGCGCGAATTGTTCGCCATGTTCCGCCTCAATGCCGATGGCGCCGAACAGGGCGGATCGGCCATGCTCGCCATGGCGGGGCTGTGATGACCGATCTCGTCGCGCTCGACATAGGAGGCACTCATGCCCGCTTCGCCCTCGCCTCCATCGGCGCGGATGGGGCGATCACGCTGGGCGAGCCGGAAACGCTCAAGACCAGCGACTTCGCCAGCCTGCAAACCGCATGGGAAGAGTTCGAGCGCCGCTGCGGCTGCGCCCTGCCGCGCGCGGCATCCATTGCCATTGCCGGGCCGGTAACCGGGGAAAAGGTGCAGATGACCAACAACAGCTGGGTCATCCATACGGGCGCCATCGACGATCAGCTCGGGCTGGACGAGGCAATCGTGCTCAACGATTTCGCCGCCGTCGCCCATGCCGTGGCCCGCGCGCATGAGGACGAGTTCCTGCACCTGAGCGGCCCTGACGTGCCCTTGCCCTGCACCGGCACGATCAGCGTGCTGGGCCCCGGCACCGGCCTTGGCGTGGCCTATCTGCGTCGCGACGGGCCGAATCGCTATCACGTGCAGGCCACCGAAGGCAGCCATATCGACTTCGCGCCGATCGATCCCATCGACGATGCGATCCTGCTGCGGCTGAGAAAGCGCCACCGGCGCGTTTCGGTGGAGCGCGTCGTCTCCGGCCCCGGCATCGTGGACATCCATCAGGCGCTTGCCACGCTGGAAGGGCGCCAGCTTCCCGAAGGGGATGACAAGACGATCTGGGAACTGGGCCTCTCGGGCAAAGACAGTCTGGCTGCCGCCGCGGTGGAGCGTTTCTGCATGTCACTGGGCACGGCCGCAGGCGATTATGCGCTGGCCCACGGATCGGGCGCGGTGGTAATCGCGGGCGGGCTGGGCCTGCGCATCCGTGACACGCTGGCCGCATCGGGCTTTGCCGAACGCTTTCGCTTCAAGGGCCGCTACGAACAGATGATGGCCGGCATTCCGGTCAAGCTCATCACCCATCCGCAGCCGGGCCTGTTCGGGGCCGTGGCCGCATTCCAGAGCCAGATGAAGGGCCAGGACAAATGACTATCGGCATGAGCCGCGCCATCGAACAGATCATGCTGACCGCGCCGGTGATCCCGGTACTGGTAGTGGACGATGCCGCCATTGCCGCCCCACTGGCGGAGGCCCTTGTGGCAGGCGGCCTCAAGGTACTGGAAGTCACCCTGCGCACCCCTGCCGCACTGGATGTGATCCGCGCAATGAAGCAGGTGCCGGGCGCCATTGTGGGTGCAGGCACGGTCACCAACCCGGCCCAGTTGGACGAGGCGCTGGCCGCAGGCAGCGAGTTCATCGTTTCCCCCGGCCTCACCGAGACGCTGGGCAAGGCCGCCATCGCCCGCGGCGTTCCCTTCCTGCCCGGCATCGCAACGGCGGGCGACATCATGCGCGGGCTGGATCTTGGCCTCTCGCATTTCAAGTTCTTCCCAGCCTCCACCTCGGGCGGCATCCCCGCGCTGAAGGCACTGGCGGGGCCATTCGGACAGGCCCGTTTCTGCCCCACCGGAGGCATCACGCAGGAAACCGCGCCGGACTGGCTGGCACCCGATCCCGTCCTGTGCGTGGGCGGCAGCTGGATCGTTCCCAAGGGCCCGCCGGATTACGCGGCCATCACCGAAGCAGCCCGAAAGGCAGCTCAGCTCGCATAGGAGAAGCGCGGTATGAAGACAGTCTCCGATCTCCTCGCCCGGCTCGAACAGCTACGCGATCGGACAAGCGAGACACCGCTCTTCAACCCCGCGTTCCAGCTCAGTCTGGAATTGTCGCGCGCGCTGGAAGGCGGCGAATTGTCGCTGGCCGATATGGAAGCGATGATTGCCGAGCTGGAATGCGACGCGCTGCAAAGCCGCGCGCGGCGCCTGCAACGGCTGGTGGCCCCGGTAACGCCCGACGCCAATCTGACGGGGTTCAATGCCATGCTCGGCAAGGAACCGGGCGATTATTGGGAATTCCGGAAAAGATGGGAACATCCCCAGCTCCATTGCGTGTTCACTGCCCATCCCACTTTCCTGCTCTCTCCGATCCAGACCGAGGCAGTCGCGCGAGCCGCATCGCATGACGAGCCGGTGAGCGCGGATATCTGCGTCCTGCCGGGGCAGCGCGCCCACATCACCCTGGCTTTCGAGCATGAGCAGGCGCTGGCCGCCATCGCCAACGGCGCTGCCGCGCGCGACAGGCTGGTGAGCGAATTGCTGGCCGAAGCGGCCCGCCGCTGGCCCGGCAAATGGCACGATTTCGAACCGCTGCCGTTCCGCTTCGCCAGCTGGGTAGGCTATGACATGGATGGCCGGACGGACATCAGATGGTATGATTCCATCCATTTCCGGCTGGTCGAAAAGGCGGGACGGCTGGAACGCTATGCCGTTTCGCTGGAAGCGATAGACCCGGCCCACCCATTGCTCGCCACGCTGGAAGCAGCCGCTACCTATACCAATGAACGCGCCGAGGATTTCGCAGCCGATCTGGGCGATCCGGAAGTGCTTTCTGCCGCCGCCAACCGGCTGACGCAGGATCATCCGGCAAAGATACTCACCCTCGCCCCGCTGATCTCCGCGCTGGAGGAAGAAGCGAAAGGCGCCCGCCTGCAGCGTGCCATTGCATTGAAGACTCTGGCCGCTGCCATGCGTGCCGACGGGCTGGGCGCGGGCTGGATTCACTTCCGCGTCAATACCAGCCAGCTGCATAATGCGATCCGCCGCGTGATCGATGGGGACGGCACGCTGGACCTGGCCAGCCGGGGCGCAATCATGCGGCTGCGCGAATTGCTGGCGGGTGTGAAACCGCATCGCGCCAATTTCGCCGCGCTGGCGATCGAGAGCAGCACGGCCATCCGGCAGTTCCTGGCCATGGCGCAGATCCTGCACCATATCGACGCCGACGCCCCAATCCGCATGCTGATCGCGGAATGCGAGCAGCCTTCCACCATTCTCGCCGCTCTCTATTTCGCAAAGCTGTTCGGCATTGCGCATAAGGTGGATGTCTCGCCCCTGTTCGAGACGGAGAGCGCGCTGGAACATGGCGGGCGGCTACTGGACGCCTTGCTGGCGGAGGAAGCCTATCAGGATTATGCGCGCCAGCGCGGCCGCGTGGCTGTGCAGACCGGCTTTTCCGACGCGGGGCGCTTTGTCGGGCAAGTGCCCGCCAGCCTCGCCATTGAACGCCTGCAAGGCCGCTTGGCACAGGCGATGGTGGCCAATGGTCTGACCGATGTGGCGGCGCTGATCTTCGACACCCATGGCGAGAGCATGGGGCGCGGCGCCCATCCTTCCAGCCTGGCGGACCGGCTCGCCTGGCCACTGTCCCCCTGGGCGCGGCGACGCTTCATGCGGGCGGGCATTTCGCTGGAGCCCGAAGTGAGCTTTCAGGGCGGCGACGGTTATCTGTTCTTCTCCACGCCCGAACTGGCGCTGGCCACCCTCGCCCGTATCGCGGAACTGCGCCCGGCCGAAACCGATGCCGATGCGCCGACCGATCCTTTCTATCGCCGCACGGACCTTTCGCTCGATTTCTACCGGGCCATTCGCGATCACCAGCGCGCCCATCTGGAAAGCCGCACCTATTCCCGGGCGATCACGGCCTTCGGGCTGGGCATGCTGAACCCCACCGGCAGCCGCGTTTCGCGCCGTCAGTCGGACCTTTCGGCGGACCGCGAAATGAGTCTGCGCCAGATCCGCGCCATTCCGCACAACGCCATCCTGCAGCAGCTGGGCTATCCGGTGAACGTCATCTGCGGCGTGGGCACGGCAGCGGACGGGATTTACGAGGATCTGGCCGCCTTGCTGCGCGAAAGCGACCGGGGCCGCCAGCTGATCCGCCTGGTCCGCGCGGCCAATGCGCTGGCCAGCGTGAAGACCGTGGCCGCCTATGGCGAGCTGTTCAATTCCGCCTATTGGGCCAGCCGGCCCTATCGCGGAACGGAGGCGCATCTTTCCAATGCCTGCGAGGCGCTGGCCGAATATCTCATCAAGGATGACCGGGCCGGCGTGTTCCGCCGTCTCGCCTCGCGCCTCAGGATCGACGCGCTCAAGCTGCATCGCCTGCTGGAGCTCGTCCCCGATGACAGCCCGATGGAGGATCGCGAACCGGTGCGGCGCGCGATTGGCGTGTTGCAGGCAATCCGGCTGACGCTGTTCCAGCATATGTTCATCCGCGCCGTATCCGTTCCCGCCTTCAGCCGGGCGAATGACATCAGCCGGGAGGATGTGCTGGAAATGGTGTTCACGCTGCGCGTCGATGAAGCGCTGGCGCAGCTGCGGCGGGCCTTTCCCATTCGCTTCCCCAAGATCGGGGATTTCACGCTGGATGAGCCGACCGATTATCCCGAAGGGGCGGATGACGGCTATGAGTTCATCCATCGCGATTATGTCGATCCCATTGACCGGGCGTATCTTTTGTCGCTGCGCATAACCACCGCCATCGCCAACCACTTCGGCGCCCACGGCTAACCTTTTCATGATGCCCCGAAATTCCGCTTGCCGGGCGCTGCAATCGTTCTAAGCGGCGGAAAGACGGCTCAAGGACGGGTTACGATGGGTGCGATTTACGAATTCGGCGTGGCGCGTAATGTCCGCGTCGTGAAGGCGCGGATCAAGGGTACGGCCCATTCCGCGCTGGACCGGCTGTGGGGCGCATTCGGGGCGACATTCCATCGCCGGCCAGCACAATCGGTTTATGGTGTGCCGATGGTGCCCAATTTCGCGGACAAGACCTTCCGCTATTGCCTTTATGGCACCTACGGCAAGTACTTCTCCGACTATCTCGACCGCATCGATTACGATTTCACCTTCATCGATATCGGGGCGAACCAGGGCCTCTATTCGCTGGTGGCGGCGCGCAATCCGCATTGCCGCAAGATCATCGCTTTCGAGCCGGTGAAGCGCACATTCGATTTCCTTTCCGCCAATGTTGAGCTGAACGGCGCAAGCGAGCGTTCGGTGCTGCTCAACGCCGCCCTGTCGGATCATGCGGGCACGGCGCAGATCGCAGTGAAGGCCAATCACAGCGGCGTCGCCTCGCTGGCGGGCCATTCCGGCATGGAAGGCCAGCCGACGGAAACCATCACCCTGATGGACGCGGCGGGGCTGGACGAACATATTCCCGAAGATCTGCCGATCATCGTCAAGATCGACGTGGAGGGGCATGAAGGCGTGGTGATCGCCGAACTGGCAAAATCCGCGCATTTCGCAAAGGTTAGGGCCGTGTTCCACGAGATGGATGAACGCTGGGCCGAAGCGCCGAAGATCCGCAAGATGCTGGTGGAAGGCGGCTTTTCCAAGTTCCGCAAGTTTGGCATCCGGCGCCATTACGACATTCTTGCAGAACGCTGAGCGAGTTAACCTGCACGCCCCGCACGTCCCTTTGCGAGACGCCGGGTGCGCCGCTCTGGCATTTGCGCCCGGTTTGAGGGCATAGGAAGGGCATGGACCCGGCCCTCAAATGGATCGGCGGCGCAACTGCCGCCATCGTGCTCGTATTTGCTGGCATAACACTGGGATCGCGCGCCTTTGCCGATGAAGAACCTGCCCCCCAGCTGACGGCGGAAGATGTGCTGGGAATGGGCAAGCCGGCGAACGATGCCCCCACTGCTGCAATCACGGCGGAAGGCCTCGATCCTGTCACGCCTCCGCCGGGCGAGGAAGCGCCCCGCCCCTCCATTGCGGAGAACGAGCCCTTCGTGATCAAGCGCGTGCTCGATATTCGCGAGCCGATCAAATATGGCCAGTGGTTCTGGGACGATGAAGGCGTGCCCGATGGCCCGCTGGTGATGACGGTGGACCTGGAGGCGCGAGTACTGTCCGTCTTTCGTGGCGGCTATGAAATCGGCGCCACCGCCGTGTTGCTGGGCACGGACGATCACCCAACTCCGCTCGGCCGCTTTCCGATCCTGACCAAGGAACGGCACAATGTGTCGGAGAAATACGACAACGCCCCCATGCCCTGGACCCTGCGGCTGACATGGGATGGGGTGGCGATCCATGGCGGCTCCCAGGTGGAGAACGGCTATGCCAGCCATGGCTGCATCGGCACGCCCGACGAATTCGTTTCGCGCCTTTTCGCCATCGCAAAGAAGGGTGATGTAGTGATCATCACGCGCGGCAAGAAGACCGGCGTGGGCCAGTCGCTCGTCGGTTGAGTTTTAGTCCAGCCCGGCAATGCGGCGCGGCGGCTCCTTGCGCAGGGTCCAGCTATCGCCATTTACCCGCGCGACCACGCCGCCCAGCGTGGCATCCTTGCCGTTGAGCAGCCGCCTCATGAGTTGAGCCACGGAACTGCCGCGCGGCTCCACCCCCAGCATGGCGATGGCGCGGGCCAGCACACGGATGCGGATCGCGCCGGGGGCCTTGGGGCGATAGCGGATTTCTCCCTCGGTCACCGTCACGGCCTCGTCCCATTCACGCTGGGCGGCCCATTGCATCACCCCTTCGGCCTCTGCGAGGTGAGAGGCGCTGGCAGCCACGCCCGCTACATCCAGCCAGTCGGCCGAACGCAGGGCTTCCCTGATCCGTGCGCGATCATATTTGGGATCGTCATTGGAAGGGTCCAGCGCGGGCTCCAGCCCCCAGCGTTCGACGATCCCGGCCAGCTCCGCCCGCCGCCAGCCCAGCAAGGGGCGCAGCAAGGGCAATTCAGTTCCCGGCACGACACCGCGCGCGCGCACACCTGCAAGGCCCGCCACACCGCTGCCCCGGTTGAGGCGCATCAGCAGCGTCTCAGCCTGATCGTCAGCATGGTGGGCCGTGGCGAGCGCGGCCAGCCCACGTTCGGCCATCCATCTGGCCAAGGCGGCGTAACGTGCGGCGCGGGCCCTGTCCTGCACATTGCCGCGCGGCACCTTCACCGTCAGGATCCTATGCGGGATGGAATAGGCAGCGCATAGTTCGGCAACCATCGCCGCTTCCCGCGCGCTTTCCGGACGCAGCCCGTGGTCTACCGTGGCTACCTCGATCTGGTCAGGCAAGGCACCGCGGGCAAGCAGAAGCAGGGCAAGACTGTCGGACCCGCCGGACACGGCCAGCCCCAGTCTATCGCCCTCCGGCCAGATTGCCGCAAGATCGCCCGCGAAACGCGCGATCATGGTATGGGGCAGCGCCTCAATGGCTCATTTCCCCTTGGTGCACTTAACCTTGGCGACATTCGCCTGATATTGCGGCTGCAACCGCCCGGTGGCCAGGGCGGGATAGACCTCGCTGAATTCAGCGAGCGCCAGGCAGGCGCGGTTGGTATCCTTGATGGCGATCATCGATTCAGCCAGATAAAGCAGGCTGTCAGCCGCGCGTTCCCCGGCCTTGTCCTGCTGATAGTTCTGAAGGAACCACTGCGCCGCCTCGCGCGGCTTGCCATCATCGAGATAGGCCCGACCAAGGAGATTGCGCGCATAGGACATCCGCCAGTGCTTGGGATATTTATCCACGAACAGGCTCAGCTGCTGCTGCGCCTCGGGATAGAATTTCGCATCCCACAGGCGGAAGCCATAGGAATATTCGTCATCCGCCGCATCGTCGGTAGTCGGCTTCGCGATGGCCTGCACCGCAGCCAGCCGCGCGGCCGTGGGGCCGCTGGCTGTCGGGGTGGGCGTAGCGGCAGGACGCGTCGCGGCAGCCGTTGGCGCAGCGGTGGAAGCCGTACCCCGGGTTCCCGGCGTGGTGGCCAGCGCGGCGCCGCCCGAAGGAGCGGGAACCGTTCCCGTGCCCGAACCGGGCAGAACCGGGCCCGCCGCCTGGCTGGCAGCGGTTTCCGCCGCGCGAGCATTTTCGATTTCCTGCACCCGCAGTGCCAATTGGGCGACGGAGTTCGTATTTTCCTCTGTCTGCGAAGTCAGCCGGGTCAGCTGGGATTCGATCGAATCGAGCCGCCCCAGAATATCCGTGATCGGCGTGCTGGCAGAACCGGTGACATTGCCAGCGCCCGCGCCGGGCGTAGAACCCTGCTGCGGCGTAATCACCTCGGGCGTGAAGAAGCGCCCGTCCCCGCCGGGGAAGACCTGCCGCTGCAACGCCTTGACCTCAGCCTCGATCTTGCGCAGCCGCGCCTCTGCATCCTGGGCATGTGCCGCCTGCGGCAACGCCGCAAGGCCGGAGCCTGCCAGCGCGAGTGCCAGGACCATCGTGCGCTTGCGCGCCCAGCCGGTCACCATCTCATCCAATCTCCTGTCGCATCGCCTCAGCCACAGTGCGGCCCAAAGGCCAAACCGGGGCTGAACGATCCCCAAAACCATGCGCAGCGGATTGTGCCAAGCCGCCAGTCACTTGTCGAGTTAACCACGAAGTTAAGCTGTGGGCGACGCACCTGCCGAGGGAGTAGAAGCAGAAGAAGCCCCCGGACTTGCCGCAGGAGCAGCCGCGCCGGTTGCAGGCGCAGGCGCCCCGGTTGAAGGCATAGCGGCGCGGGCCAGCAGTGCCTCGGCCGAAACGGGCACATCCTTCACGATTTTCTGGCTTTCAGCCAGACGGGCCACCGGCTTGCCCCCAACGGTGATCGCCAGCGCATCGGGCCGACCGGTCCACAATTGCGGGCCTTCGACGTCACCGGGCAAAATATAGGTTTCGCCCTTGGCCATTGCCTTCTGGAGCAGCTGGCGCCCGGCAGCATCGTAGAATTTCACCCAGACCCCGTCTTCCAGCGAGGTGAACACGACCGGCCCGCCAGTAGCCATAGCCGTCGGCGTCACCAGGGCCGCCATCGGCGCGGAAGCAGGCGTGGCGGCGGGTTGGTCCTCTGTCAGCCAGGGAAGATCTCCACTGGGTGAAACGAAACTGGTCCACACGAAAAACAGCAAACCGCCAAACAGGACGATTGCCGCAGCCGCCGAAACCCATGCCAGCATGCGCGAAGGCACGCGCGCGGGATCGCCGGGCTCGAAAGTAGAAAGCCGGCTTTCATGCGGCACCATTGCGGAAAGCTCCGCCCGCACTTCGCGTGCGATCGCATCCCCATCCAGCCCCAGAAGCCGGGCATAGGTGCGCGAAAAGCCCACCGCATAGGTGCGGCCCGGCAGGGCAGCAAAATCATTCGCCTCGATCAGGGTAAGATGGCGCACGGTTATGCGCGATTCCGCTGAAAGCTGCTCAAGACTCAGACCTTTGGCCTCGCGCGCGGCCCGCAGCTTTTCGCCAACAGTAAGGGGTAGCAACTCGCGCTGCTCGCTCAACTCTTCTTCGATCATCCTCGCTCCGGTGGGTGTTTGGAAAGGGAGCATCTAGTGCGGGGAAGTTCGCGACGACCCTTGGCCCACACAAACGGGGGCGGCAGGTTTAAGTCAAGCACTGCTTTCCGCCCATGCGCGCCAGCGCGACGGGCTGACGGCCTGATGCGGCGGATTTACTCGATGCTAACCATCGAGGGCACCCTAGTCCAGTTCGATGCCCCGCTCCGTAGCCCAATCTTCCAGCGCCTTGCGCAGGCTTGGGGGCGGAGAAGCGAGCCAACCATTCATGGCCTCGCCGATTTCCTCCAGATCCACCTTGCGTACCAGTTCCTTGATCGGGCCCACGCCCGCCGGGGTGATCGACAGGCGACGGATGCCCAGCCCCAACAGCGCCAGCGCCTCCAGCCGTCGCCCGCCCATTTCGCCGCAGACGGTCACATCCACCGGATGTCCTGCCGTTGCCACCACGACCCGGCGGATGAAGCGCAGGATCGCAGGGCTGACCCAGTCATAGCGTTCGGCCAGCTTGGGATTGGCCCGGTCCGCCGCGAACAGGAACTGCGTCAGATCATTCGTGCCAATCGACAGGAAAGAAATACGCGGCAGGAGAATATCGAGCTGCTCGGCAAGAGCAGGCACTTCCAGCATCACGCCATAGCGGATCTGATTGGGCAGCTTGCGCTTCTGCTTCTTGAGGAAAGCCAGCTGACCTTCAAACACGGCGCGTGCCGCCTCGAACTCCCAGGGTTCGGACACCATGGGGAACATGACGTTCAGCGTATGGCCCGCCGCCGCTTCCAGCAAGGCGCGGGCCTGCGATTTCAGCAGCCCTTCCCGCTCCAGCGCCAGCCGCAGCGCGCGCCAGCCCATGGCCGGATTCTCGTCATTTTCGGAATTTTCGCTGCGCAGGTAAGGCAGGGACTTGTCGCCCCCGATATCCACCGTGCGGAACACCACCGGCCGGTCCCCCGCCGCCTCCAGCACGTCGCGATACAACCGCGTCTGCCGTTCACGCTGGGGCATGGCGGCGGAAACCAGGAACTGGAACTCCGTGCGGAACAGCCCGATGCCGTCAGCCCCGGTGAGGTTGAGGTTGGGCATATCGTCCCGCAGGCCGGCATTCATCATCACCGTGATGCGCGTGCCGCAACGGCTGAAAGGCTCCACCTCGCGCAGTTTGGCATAAGCCGCCTGCCGCTCGCGGTTCTTGGCCGAGCGCATTTCGAAGGCTTCGATCAGGCTGGGTGAAGGCCGCACCGTCACCATGCCGCGATCCGCATCGAGCAGCAGCTGATTGCCTTCGCGGATCAGAGTGCGGGCATTGCGCACCCGGCCCAGCACCGGCACGCCCATGGCACGGGCCACGATCACGACATGCGCGGTGAGCGAACCTTCTTCCAGGATCACACCCTTCAGGCGGCGCTTGTCATATTCCAGCAGTTCTGCCGGGCCGAGATTGCGGGCGATCAGGATCGCATCCTCGCGCAGGCCCATGGAGGCGGCCGTGCCAACCTGGCCGGAAACGATGCGCAGCAGCCGGTTCGCCAGATCTTCCAGATCGTGCATCCGGTCCGCCAGCAAGGGATCGTCGATCTCGCGCATGCGCATGCGGGTGCGCTGCTGCACGCGCTCGATCGCGGCCTCGGCAGTCAGCCCGCTGTCGATCGCCTCGTTGATCCGGCGGCTCCAGCCTTCGTCATAGGCGAACATCTTGTAGGTTTCGAGCACGGCTTCATGCTCGCCATCCACGCCGAATTCGGCCTGATTCGCCATCTGCTCGATCTGTTCGCGCATCTTGTCGAAGGCGAGGTAGACGCGCTGACGCTCCGCCTCGATGTCCTCCGCCACAATATGCTCGATATTGATGCGCGGCTGGTGAAACACCGCCACGCCCGATGCCAGCCCCTTCACCAGGGTCAGCCCTTCCAGCGTGTCAGGCTCGGAAAAAGCGGCGCCGCTGCCCAGCGCATCTTCTGCATCGACCAGGCCGGCATTGTCGATCATCTCGGCCAGTACCATGGCCACGGTCTGCAGCGCCTCGATCTCCACTTCCTCATAGCGGCGCGGATCGACATGCTGGACGGTTAACACCCCCACTGCCCGCTCGCGCCGCACAATCGGCACGCCGGCGAAGGAGTGGAACTTTTCCTCGCCCGTTTCGGGGCGATACTGGAATTCGGGATGGGCAGTTGCCTGGGCGAGGTTCAGTGTCTCGACATTGGCGGCGATAGTGCCCGTCAGGCCTTCCCCCACGCCCATGCGGGTAACGTGGACGGCGCTCTGGTTCAGGCCGCGCGTAGCGAAAAGCTCCAGCACGCCTTCGCGCAGCAGATAGATCGAGCAGACTTCGCTATCCAGCGTTTCGCCGATGATTTCGACGACCTGGTTGAGCTTGCCCTGCGGGTGCAGGCGCGAAGCCATGACCTCGTGCAGTTGCGTAAGGATCGAACGGGCGGCAGCGACAGCACTCATGTGCGACGCCTAACGCAGATTGCCCTTCAAAGGAAATATTTCGCTTCGATTACGTGCAATCCGGTCCGCCCGTCCCAGTGGCAGCCCCGCGAGGCTAGATATGCGCGATTTCTTCCTTGATGCGCAGCTTCTGCTTCTTGAGGCTTTGCAGGATCACCTCATCGGGGGAAGGCCGGTTCATCTCGTCCCGGATACGGCGCTCCAGCCCTTCGTGCTTATTCTGCAGGGCAGCAAGGTGAGATGTTTCCATAGGGGGCGTCCTCCTTCTTTAATTGCCGGTACCCCAAAAGGGCCCCGGGTAAAGGCGACTCGCCTGCGTGGCCGAGCCGCGCGATTGTCATCAAACCATAATACAACTAAGTCGGCAAACGGCTGTCGCATCCGTTCGACGCAAGAGCCGTTGGAAGGGATGGGCCGTGAGCATACAGGCGACGGGCCGTGGCCGTAGGAGCGTTGGGTAAGTGACCGAAGAGGAGATGCGCAAAAGGCTGGCCGCGCTTCGCATCGAACACAGGGATCTGGACGCCGCGATCGATGCGCTGAGCGCGTTGGGCTCGCCCGATCAGCTCCAGATCGCCCGCCTCAAGAAACGCAAATTGATGCTGAAGGACCAGATCGCGATATTCGAGGATTATCTCACTCCCGACATCATCGCGTAATCTCGTTCGTCCAGGCAGCACCCGGACACGAATTTCCTTCCTCCGGACGCTCCACCCTCGAAACCCGCGCAAAACCGTTCCACGCCGGCACAGTCCCAAATTGGCTCGGGATAAGTGCGTGGAGTCTCTGGCCGTGCCTTCCGCTCGATAATAGTGAATCTTCCGTCTATGACTGGCCCGACCGACATCAACCCGCACATCGTCGAAGCCCTCTATAACGAGGCGCTGACCCTTGCCGATGACGTGCGCGGCAGCTTCGATCTGTCAGGGCGACTGGAAGATGCGAGCCAGGACGAGGATATCGCCCGTGTTGCCCTGTCCTGCGAGGCTTTGCGCACCACCACCCGGATGATGCACATCATTGCCTGGCTGCTGAACCAGCGCGCCTTCTTCGCGGGCGAAATCACTCAGCTGCAATTGCGCCGCCACGGGCGCCTGCCCAGCCGCGCATCGCGGTCCGACCCGGCGCAGACGGCGCTGCTCAGTCCCGAACTGCGGAGCATCGTCACCACGACCGAGCGGCTCTATGCCCGGATCGAACGGCTCGACGCCGCATGGCAGGACAATTTCCGCATGCAACCCCGCGCGGTGGACCGCCTGCGAGAACGGATCGGCCAGCGCCTGAAGGCGATTTAAGCCCCCTATCCCCCCTTTGCGTGAACTCATGAACGCCTAAACCGAACTGGCCCGCACTGCCGCCAGTGCCCGGCGCCAGCGCTCCAGCCTTTCGGCCCGCACATCCTGCAGCATCACGGGATCGAAGCGTACAGAACCGCCGCGCATGGCTGCGGCGGCATCGTCCAGCGATCCGAACAACCCCGCGCCCACGCCCGCCAGCATCGCCGCGCCCAGTGCGGTGGTTTCCACCATTTCCGGCCGTTCCACCGCAATGCCCAGCAAATCGGCAACGTCCTGCGCCATCCAGTCATTGACGCTCATCCCACCGTCAATCCGCAGCGACTGCCAGGGCGCGCCATCGGCGGCAAAGGCCCTGGCCAGGTCATGCGTCTGGTGCGCCATCGCCTCCAGCGCGGCGCGGGCGATTTCCGCCTTGCCGCTGGCGAAGCTGAGGCCGGTGATGATGCCCCTCGCCTCCGGCTCCCACCAGGGCGCGCCAAGGCCGGTATGGGCAGGCACGATCACCACCCCGCCGCTATGGTCCACTTCGCGTGCCAGGGCCTCGGTTTCATCTGCGCTGGAAATCAGCCCCAGCCGGTCACGCAGCCATTTGACGAGGCTCCCCGCCACGAAGACGGAACCCTCCACGGCATAGGTCCGCTCATCCCCCAGTTGATACAGCACCGTGCCAAGCAGGCGATGGTCCGAACGCGGCAAAGTTCGGCCGGTATTGGAAAGGACGAAGGCCCCCGTGCCATAAGTTGCCTTGGTATCGCCCGGCGCAAGGCAGCCCTGCCCGATCGTGGCGGATTGCTGATCACCCGCCATACCCGCGATAGGGATCGGGGCGCCGAACCATTCGGGCAGCGTCCAGCCAACTTCGCCTGCATTGCCTACCACTTCGCCCAGCGCGGTGATGGGCACGCCGAACAGGTCGCACAGCCCCGCATCCCAGCCAGCGCCTGCCAGCGGCAGCAGCAAGGTGCGGCTGGCATTGGTGGCATCGGTGACATGGGCGCCGCCGGTCAGCCTGAATACCAGCCAGCTTTCCACCGTCCCCAGCGCCAGCCGCCCGGCCCGCGCCGCTTCGGCCACGGCCGGTTCATGCTCCAGCAGCCAGCGCATCTTGGTGGCGGAAAAATACGGATCGAGCAGCAGCCCGGTCGCCTCCTGCACGAAAGGCTCGTGCCCCACCGCGCGCAGGGCGGCGCAAGCCTCAGCCGTGCGCCGATCCTGCCAGACGACCGCGCGAGCCAGCGGCTCACCCGAAACGCGATCCCACGCGACCACCGTTTCACGCTGGTTGGTGATGCCGATGGCCGCGATCCGGTCAGCCCCGCCCGCCCGCTCCACCATCTCTCGCCCGCAGATCAGCGTGTGCTCCCATATCTCGGCGGGATCGTGCTCCACCCTGCCCGGCGCGGGATAATGCTGCGTCAACTCGCGCTGCGCCGTGCCATGGATGGCACCATCGGGCGCGAACAGCATGGCGCGAGTGGAAGTCGTCCCCTCGTCCAGCACCAGGATGAAGCGTTCGGTCATGGCAATCCTCTCTCGCCTGCCCCATATGCGGCCCATGCCCCTGCCCCCGCAACCCTGGCCAACCGGCGATGCCGAACAGATCGAACCTCTCGTGCGCCGTGTGCTTGCGCCCAATGGCTCGCCCTATACCTATACCGGCACGCAGACCTATCTGGTGGGCGCGCAAGGCACTCTGGCAGTGATCGATCCGGGGCCGGACAATGCGGACCATCTCGCCGCGCTGGAACGCGCGATTGGCGGTGCAAAGGTCTCGGCCATTCTATGCACGCACACTCACCGCGATCATTCGCCCGGCGCCGCGCCGCTCGCCGCGCGGACCGGGGCAGAGATAGTCGGTTGCGCGCCGCTGGTGATCGAAAGCGGGGAGCCGCGCGTGGATGCCCCGTTCGACCGTGCCTATGCCCCGCACCGAGTGTTGACGGATGGAGAGCAGGTTTCCGGCCCCGATTGGACACTCACCGCCGTCGCCACGCCCGGCCATACCTCCAATCATTTGTGCTACGCGCTGGAGGAAGGCGGCGCACTGTTCACCGGCGATCATGTGATGGGCTGGTCCACCAGCGTAGTGGTGCCGCCCGATGGCGACATGGCCGATTACATGGCCAGCCTGGAAAAGCTCTACGCACGGCAGGATCGCATCTATTACCCAGCCCATGGCCCGGCGGTGGAGAGGCCGCGCCAGCTGGTGCGCGGCATGATCGGCCATCGCCGCCAGCGCGAACGGCAGATCGTGAAGCTGCTGGGCGAGGCCCCGCAGCGCGTCACCGATCTGGTCCCGCGCATGTACAAGGGCGTGGATGAAAGGCTGTGGACCGCCGCCGGGCAATCGGTGCTGGCCCATCTGCTGGAACTGGAACGCCAGGGCCGCGTGGCCCGCAATGACGATATCTGGGCAATCAGCGCGTGAAATCCTCTCTCACCTCGCTATATCGGCCGCAGGAGATAGCATGACCGTCGAAACCAAACTGCCCGCCGGAACCGACCTGATCGAAGAGATCAACCGCCTGCGCAAGGAACGCAAGGCCGTGATCCTGGCCCATTATTATCAGCGGCCCGAGATTCAGGATCTCGCCGATTTCGTGGGCGACAGCCTGGAGCTGAGCCGCAAGGCCGCCGCCACCGATGCGGAAGTGATCGCCTTTTGCGGCGTGAAGTTCATGGCCGATACGGCCAAGATCCTTTCCCCTGAAAAGATCGTGGTGCTGCCCGACATGGATGCCGGTTGCAGCCTTGAGGATTCCTGCCCGCCGGAAAAGTTCAAGGCCTTCCGCGAGGCGCATCCCGATCACATCGCGCTGACCTACATCAACTGTTCGACCGAGGTGAAGGCGCTCAGCGACATTATCGTCACCTCGTCCAGCGCCGAGACGATCCTTGCGCAGATTCCGCCCGAACAGAAGATCATCTTCGGGCCTGACCGGCACCTTGGCGGTTATCTCAGCCGCAAGTTCAACCGCGAAATGCTGCTGTGGCCGGGCGTGTGCATCGTGCACGAGGCGTTCAGCGAGACAGAGCTGATGAAGCTCAAGGCCCAGCATCCCGGCGCGCCCGTTGCCGCGCATCCGGAATGCCCGCCTTCCATCATCGATCATGCCGATTATGTCGGCTCCACCAGCGGCATCCTCAAATTCGCGCAGGAATTTTCCGGCGATACGCTTATCGTGGCGACCGAGCCGCACATCATCCACCAGATGCAGAAGGCGCTGCCCGAGAAGACTTTCATTGGGGCCCCCGGCGCGGACGGCAACTGCAACTGCAACATCTGCCCCTACATGGCGCTCAACACGCTGGAGAAGCTCTACGTCGCCCTGCGCGATTTGGAGCCCCGCATCGAAATCGAGGAAGGCCTGCGCCTGAAGGCCAAGGCCAGCCTCGACCGGATGCTGGAGATGGCCAGCGGCACGGTGGGCAAGGGCGATCTCGGGGCGCGGGACTGACCCCAGACCCCTGACCTCAAGCGGGAGCCCCGGCATGCCCAAACGATCATGGTTGTTCGTACCGGGCGATAGCGAGCGCAAGCTGGCCAAGGCACCCTTGTGCGGGGCCGATGTGGTAATTGTGGATCTGGAAGATGCGGTCGCTTCCGAAGCGAAGCCTGCCGCGCGGCGCATGGCGGCGGAATGGCTGCAAATCCACCGCCACCGCATTACCGAAGGCCCCGAACAGGCCCATTGGGTGCGGATCAATGGGCTGAGGACCGATTGGTGGCGCGGCGATCTGGATGTCGTCATGGCGGGCGCGCCCAGCGGCATTGTGCTGCCCAAATGTTCCGGCCCTGACGATCTGCGCCAGCTGAGCGCCGAGCTTTACGAATGCGAGCAGCGCCACGGTCTGCCCATCGGCAGCACGCGGATCATGCCGCTGGTGGGCGAAACGCCCGCCGCCGCACTGGCCATTCCTGCCTATGCCGCCGCCAGCGCCAATTCCGAACTGCCGCGCCTTGCCGGGCTGACCTGGGGGGCGGAGGATCTTTCAACCGCGCTCAACGCCACACGCAAGCGGGCTGGCAATGCCCATGGCGGAGCGGGCGAATGGACCGACGCCCTGCGGATGGTGCGCGCCACAGCCCTCGTCACGGCCCATGCGGCGGGCGTGCTGGCAGTGGACACACTCCATTCCGATTTCCGCGACCTTGCAGGGCTGGCCTCCATCGCCGCCGCATCCCGCGCGGACGGCTTCCACGGGATGCTGGCGATCCATCCCGATCAGGTGCCGGTGATCAATACCGCCTTCAGCCCCACCGAAGCGGAAGTGGCCCATGCCCACGCAATCGTGAATGCCTTTGCCGTCAATCCCGGCGCGGGCGCGCTGTCTCTGAACGGACGGATGATCGAGCCACCCCATCTCGCCCAGGCGAAGCGCTTGCTGGGGCTGGCCGAGTAATTCGCCCGGAAGCCCTGCGCAGGCAGGGGCTCACATTCGGGGATTATTCCGCCACTGCTTCGCTGGGCGCCGCCGGGACCACCGGCTGCTGTGCGTCCAGCGCCTCCGCATCCTCGCCTGCCTCCTCGCTGGCAGCGGCGCCGGGGCCGCCGCCGGAGCTTTCTCGGATCAGCGGCGGCTTGGAAGTGACGGTTTCGAGCGGCAGCATCTCGTCGCTGATGGAGCCTTGCAGCACCTGCCCGGAAGCAGTGCGATCATCCTTGTTCTTTTCCGAACCGCAGGCGGCCAGCAACAGCGCGGGGGCTGCCAGCAAGGCGGGGGCCAGCCAAATCGGGCGAAGAACATTTGCGGCGCTCATGCAGCCTCACTCTCACTCAGCGCGGCGAGGAATTCGCCCACGCGGCGCTGCAATGCCTCATCCCATGCCTCTTGCGCAACCGCTACGCCGAGCCGCGCGAGCGAGGTTACGCCATAATCCGCGATGCCGCAGGGCACGATCCCGCCGAAATGGGTAAGGTCCGGATCGAGATTCACAGCAAAGCCATGCATCGTCACCCAGCGACGCACGCGCACCCCTATGGCTCCGATCTTCGCTTCGGCACCGTCAATATCGCGGGTCCAGATGCCCACCCGGTCCGGCACGGCCCAGGCTTCCACGCCGAAATCCCCCAGTGTGGCAATCACCCAGTTTTCCAGCCCATGCACGAAGCGGCGCACATCCCTGCCCCGGCGGGAAAGGTCCAGCAGGACATAGCCCACGCGCTGGCCCGGCCCGTGATAGGTGTAGCGCCCGCCCCTCCCCGTCTCCACCACATCGAAGCGCGGGTCGATCAGGTCGGAGGCATCGGCGCTGGTCCCCGCGGTGTAGACCGGCGGATGCTCCAGCAGCCAGATCAGCTCGGCCTCGGTGTCGGCGGCAATCGCGGCATTGCGTCGCTCCTGCTCGGCCAGCGCCTCGCGATAGGGAACCTGTCCCTGCCCGATCCGCCATTCGATGGGCCGCTCGCTCGATTTGGGCAAATTATCCGCCATGCGCGATTGCGTGGGGATAGATGGCGGGTTTATCAAGAGCCTTGGAGCAAAGAGGGGAATTGTAATGCGCTTCGACATGAGCCGCGCCTGGCGCGATGCCACGGCGATGATCTCGGCCAATCGCGAAGTGATGCTGATTGTGGCCGGGGTTTTCTTCTTCCTGCCCAGCCTTGCCTCGTCGCTGCTGATGCCGGCTACCGAAACCATGGTGCCGCAAAACAGGGCTCCATCCGAGGATGTCGGGCAGGTGCTGGCCGAACTGGAGAGCCAGTTGCAGGCCGCCTTGCCGCCTGGCGCGATGGTGGCGCTGGTCGTGGCCGCGCTGGTGCAGGCCGTGGGCTTCATCGCCCTGCTGGCCCTGCTGCGCGACGATCGCAAGCCCACTGTGGGCGAGGCGCTGAAGACCGGGCTGATCGGCCTGCTACCCTATATCGGCGCGCAATTGCTGGCAGGCTTCACGGTCGCGCTGATCCTGGTGCTGCTGATCGGCATTCCGGCAGCGGCCGGACTGGGCGCCATCGCGGCGATCATGATTCTCGCGGCAATCCCCCTGTTCATCTATGTGATGGTGAAGATGTCGCTCGTCTCGCCGGTCATCGCGATCGAGAAGATGACGAACCCCATCGCCATCCTCAAGCGGTCCTGGACGCTGACCAAGGGCAACAGCGTGCGCCTGCTGGGCTATTACATGCTGCTGGCACTCGTCTTCATCGTGATTTCGATGGTGATCGGCATGGTCGTGGGCCTCATCACCGCGCTGATGGGCAGCGGCACTGCCCTGCAACTGGTCAGCGGCGTGTTTTCCGGCCTGATTGGAGCGGGCTTCACCATGGTGTTCGCCGGAGTGATGGCCGCAGTCCACCGGCAGCTGGCAGGCCCTTCCACCGGTAGCCTCGAACAGACCTTTGGCTGACTACAGGCTGCTGATTACAGGATGTAGATAGTGCAAACGCCCCGTCGCAAGGCGGGGCGTTTGTCGTGAAGGCTATTCGCCTTCCGTTTTCCAGCCCCAGCACAGCTTGCAGGGCAAGATGTTCAGCGGCTCGAACCCTTCGTCGATCCGGCTGAAATATTGCGCGGTCAGGTTCCGCGCCGCATTGCTGAACTGATAGGTCAGGAACGCGCCGCCCGGCCGGAGAACCCGCGCCGTGGCCGCAGCGATGCGCGGGCCAACGCCTTCGGGCAGGGTGGAGAAAGGCAGGCCCGACAGCACGTAATCGGCATGGTCATGACCGTGCGCGCGGACGATTTCCTCAACATCCTCGGCCGATCCGTGAACCGCGATGAAGCGGGAATCGCCGATCGTGCGCTTCAGATAGTCGATGAAAAGCGGGTTGGTATCGATCACCAGCAGCGTGGCATCCCGACGCAGCCGGTCCAGCACCGGGCGGCAGAAGGTACCCACGCCGGGGCCATATTCGACGAACAGCTTGCACTCGTCCCAGTCCACCGGCGCAAGCATCTTGCGGATGGTGAAGCGAGAGGACGGGATGATCGAACCGACCATCACCGGATGTTCGACGAAGCCCTGGAAAAACACGCCCCACGGGCCCAGAAACTCGCGAATCTTGCGCTTCAGCTTGGTGGACTTGCGTTCACCGGTAAGCTCGTATCCTGCCATTTAGGCCCAGAACCCTTGCGACGCCCCGCCCGGGGCCAGCTTCGTGTAACACGGCGTTCGCAAATCCTTCTCCGATTTGCAAGGATATGCCGCGACTTGTCGGCAGGCCGTTGTGCATAGCCTGCCGAAGGTGAGCGCGATCAGAGGATTTCCTTAATTTTTTCTGGCGGACGGCACAGGCGAACCCCCTTTTCCGTTTCCACCAGAGGCCGCTCGATCAGCTTCGGGTCCGCGACCATCGCCGCAATCACCGTGGAATCGTCCGCCTCGGTCAACCCGCGCTCCTTCGCGTCGGTGCCCTGCAGGCGCAGCCCTTCGCGCGCGGCCATGCCGGCATCGCGATAAAGCTGGGCGAGCTTTTCGGCACTGGGAGGGGTCTTGAGATACTGGATCACTTCCAGTTCCACCCCCGCAGTGTTCTGCAGCGTTTCCAGCGCCTGGCGCGATTTGCTGCAATTGGGATTGTGCCAGATAGTGGCCTTCATGCTCGTCATTCCTGTTCGCTGTTTCCTGCCCGCATTGCCGGAACGGCGCGGGCGGCGTCTTCGGTGCTGATCCCCGGTGCGGGGGCCGCGCTGATCACTTCCTGCCGCAAGGCCACCCGTCCGGCGCGCTGGATCGCGCTGACCAGCCGGGGATAGACCCCGCAGCGGCACAGATTGGGAACGGCGGCCGCAATATCCTCTGCTGTGGGTGCAGCATTTCGCTGGAGCAAGGCGGCGGCGGCCATCACGATGCCTGGCGTGCAGAAACCGCACTGGATCGCCTGTTCGGCCACCAGTGCCTGTTGCACGGGGTGGGAACGATCCCGGCTCAATCCCTCGATAGTGGTGATGTAGCGGCCTTCCGCCTCGGCAATGGTGATGAGGCAGCTTCTCAGCGCCTCCCCATCCACGATCACCATGCAGGCGCCGCAATCGCCCGCGCCGCAACCAAATTTCGTGCCCGTAAGGTTCGCCGCATCCCGCAGCGCCCACAGCAGCGGCGTTTCCGGATCGATATCGAACTGGACCGGGCGGCCGTTGACGGTCATGCGCGACATAGCCGCGCCTTACCCTGTCCCGGCCGCCCTCCGCCAGCCCCTATTCGCGCCAGCTGGGATCGATCTTGTCGATCTTTCGCTTCCACGCTTCGAAATCGAGCACCCCGAAGGCCGCCGTCAGCATCTTGTCGCGATCCTGCTGATGGACCTCGATCACTTCGGGGGGCACGCGGATCGGATTGCCGAGCGAGGCCGTCTTCACCTGAATTTCGCAGGCGCGCTGCAGCATGTAATATTTGAGGAACATCTCGGGCAGGGTTTCCCCCATCACCACCGGGCCGTGATTGCGCAGCATCAGAATGCGGTGATTGCCCAGATTGCGCAGCAGCCGCTCGCCTTCCTCGCCGCGCACGGTGATGCCTTCGAAATCGTGATAGCCGATCGCGCCTTCGAAGAAGCAGGAATAGAAATTGGTCGGCGTCAGCCCTTCCTCGCTGGAACACACCGCCATCGTATCGGGCGTATGCGTGTGGACGATGGCATGGGCCCAGGGCAGTTCCTTGTGAAATACCGAATGCTGCGTGAAGCCCGCCAGATTCACCCAATGCGGGCTGCCGTCGAGCTTGTTGCCCTCGCTATCCACCTTCACGAGATTGGACGCGGTGACTTCCGACCATAGCAGGCCGAACGGGTTGATCAGGAACGCGTCCTCATCCGGCACGCGCAGGGTGATATGGTTGTAGATGGATTCGCACCAGCCGAGATGGTCGAAAATGCGATAGGCCGCGGCAAGGTCCTGCCGGGCCTTCCATTCCGCCTCGCTGCATTCCGGCTTGTGCTTCAATTGTGTGGCCATGATCCTCTCCATGGATGGCGTCCCGCTCTCTGTCGCATGGCGGGCAGCGGTGCCTCAAGGTGCACAGCATGTTGACTTTGTCGCGGCGGATGGCAAGCCATGACCGGCCAATCGCGGGAATCAAGCGGCTCAACAAGACCGCGCCCCGCTTCCTGGGGAGGATGTAATGAATAAGTCGCTGGGCTACGGCCAGCCGATGGGCGGAATCGCGCAAACCGCCTTTGTCGTTGAAGATCTGCGTGCCTCGGTCAATCGCTTCATTGCCGATATGAAGGCGGGACCATTTTTCATTCTCGATAATTTCCTGGTCCCCGGCCAGAATTATCGCGGAGCGGAATCGACGGCGGACATCACCATCGCCATGGGCTTTGCCGGGCATATGCTGATCGAGCTGATCCAGCCGCTCGACAACAATCCCTCGGTCTACAAGGAAACGATCGAGAAGCGCGGTTATGGCTTCCACCATTTCGGCATTGCCTGCGCGGATGTGGACGCGGCCAGCCTCGACTACCAGAAGCGCGGATATCACGAAGCTTTCCGCGCTTCTGTGCCCACAGGCGGCGAAGTGGTCTATCTGGATAACGGCACGGGCGCGCAGTGGGGTTTCCTCGAACTGCTGCCGGTGACGCCGGGCATGGACGAAACCTTCACGCGCTTCTTCAAGGCCTCGCAGGGCTGGGACGGCAGCGATCCCGTGCGCTCGTTCCTCTGATACCAAGTTCGCATACATAAAATCCGCGGCGAAAAGATCGCGGGTGGGAGAACTCGAATGCAGCCTGTCGTCGCCCCCGCACAGGGGAACTGGATGAAGAATTCGCCAGCCTATCAGTTCCTGCTGGTATTCCTGCTGAGCCTCAATTTCGGGATCGTGTTCTTCGATCGGCAGGCGCTGAACGCGCTGATGCCCTTCGTGCAGCCCGATCTGCAATTGTCCGATACACAGATTGGCCTGCTGGCGGGCGGCCTCAGCTTCAGCTGGGCTATCGCCGCCTTCTTCGTCGGAAAGCTGTCCGACAGCCTGGGTAAGCGCAAGCTGCTGCTGATCGCCTCCACCGTCGCCTTCTCGCTCTGCTCCTTCCTGTCGGGCATTGCGACCAGCTTCGTCTTCCTGTTCGCCGCCCGCCTGCTGATGGGCGCGGCCGAAGGCGGGGTCATGCCGATCAGTCATGCGATGGTGGCATCCGAAGTCGACCCCAAGCGGCGCGGGCTGGCGCAGGGCGTGGCGCAGAACCTGGGTTCCAACCTGCTGGGCAGCTTCCTCGCCCCAGTGGTGCTGGTGGCCTTCGCCACTGTCTTCAGCTGGCGCGAAGCCTTCTATCTGGCCGCCGTGCCGGGCCTGCTTTCTGCCGGCCTCATCTGGCTGACCCTGCGCGAACCCGAGATGGCCCCTGCCCCTGCTGCGGAAGAAGCGGGCGACAAGATGGGCCTGATGGACGCGATGAAGGTCCGCAACATGTGGATCTGCGTCGTCGTGGGCGTTCTGCTGGTGGCTCACTTCGTCATCACCTGGGCCTTCATGCCGAATTACCTGGTGCAGGTGAAAGGCATGGACCCGACCACGATGAGCTGGGTGATGGGCGCGCTTGGCATTGCCGCGGCGATCTATTCCATCGTCATTTCCGGCCTGTCCGACATGATCGGGCGCAAGCCGGTGATGGTGATCCTGCCCTTCCTGTCGGTGGTCGGCCCGCTGGCGGCAATGTATTTCACCGGCAGCGCTACGATGCTGGCGGCGATCTTCTTCGTGGGCTGGGCCGTGAACGGGATCTTCCCGATCTTCATGGCGACCATCCCTTCGGAAACTTTCGACCAGCGCCACCATGCCACCGTGCTCGGCCTCGCCATGGGCAGCTGCGAAGTGCTGGGCGGCGTGTTCGGCCCGGTAGTGGCTGGCGCGCTGAACGATATTGCGGGCAAGGACAGTTTCCTGTGGCTGATGATGGGGCTGGCAGTGATCAGCGGGTTCATCGCCATGGGCCTGAAGGAGACGGCTCCAGCCGTGCTGGCACGGCGCGGGAACAAGCCGGCTCACGCCTGAACGCGCGCCTGACGGGACGGGCGCCTAACGGGACGGGAGGAGAAAGAGAGACCGGTCATGGGCTTATTGCAGAAGTTCACCACATCCGGCGTCGCGCCGGGTGACCGGCTACGCTATTGGAACGTGATCGCGGACGAGGTGTTCAGCGGCACCTATGTCAATGCCGAAGGACCGCAATTTGCGGGCGAGATGTGGCATTGGGGCATGGGCGAACTGAACATGATCCGCACGACCTCGCAGCAGGCCGCCGTCGGCCGGCGCGGGATCGACCGGACCGAGGAACATCTCATTCTCCACCTGCAATGCCGGGGCACCAGCCGCTTCCGGCAGCAGGGCTGTGACGCCAGCCTTGAACCGGGAGACTTCTCGATCGGTTCCTCGCACAAGCCCTATTCCTTCGATCTCTCCGCGCATGAACTGCTGGTGATCGAATTCCCCAAGGCCCCACTGGCCGAGCGGGTGGCGGCGCTGGACGACATCGTCGCCGGGCGCATCTGCGGCGCATCGGCCGCCGGGCGCATCTTCTACGATTTTCTGCTCTCTCTGTGGCGGCAGGGCGGGCGCCTGCTGCAGGAGGATTCGTGGGAACCGGGCATGAACACGGTGTTCTACGATCTGGCCGCCGCCGCCATCAGAGGGTCGGATCGCAACCTGGGCGATAGCTCCCGCGCGCCGCACGGGCAGGCCCTGCTGGCGCGGGCCAAGGCCTATATCGAAACCGAACTGCCCAATCCCGAATTGCGCACCACCAGCATCGCGGACGAGCTCGACCTGTCGGTCCGCTCGGTCCAGAACCTCTTCGCCGCTATCGGCACGACGCCGATGGGCTATGTGCTGGACCGGCGCCTGGCCCGCGCGGCCGAACGGCTGATGGCCGATCCCGCCGCCAGCGTGACCGAGATCGCCTTCGACCACGGTTTCACCGATGCAGGCTATTTCACCCGCTGCTTCCGCCAGAAATTCGGCGCCTCGCCGCGCAACTGGCGGCTGGGGCAGTGATTCCGGAAGGCACGCTCGCGGGGGGGGGAACAGAACAGTGGTTGCGAAACCTCAAGGGCGTCAGTGCCTGACCAATGGGCGTTGCACTGACATTCGGTAACCTCTCGGACCAACACCTGCGCGCGTCCTTCGACAGGCTCAGGACGAACGGCGGTTGGAAGGCTCTCAGCTCTCAAGCCCTACCCCGATAGTCCGCCCCCAATATCCATCCGTTGCAAATTGGCAACGCTGGCGCGCTTGCGTCTCTCTCCCAGTCGTCTGCGCCCCAGTGCAGGCGGCACAATTTGGCGCGTGGTAAATTCTCAAGTCTGGGGGGTGGGCAATCTGCCTCAGTAACAACAACATCTATTGGGAGTTCAGCATGAGACTTGCACCGGTATCCCTGGCCGTACTTGCAGCGGCCCTGGCCACCCCGGCCTTTGCACAGGATGCGGGCGCCGAAGATCAGGGCGGCATCCGCGAAATCGTCGTCACCGCGCAGAAGCGCGCCGAAGACGTTCAGGACGTGCCGATCGCGATCAGCGCCTTCGACGCTACCTCGCTGCAGGAACGCGCGGTGGGCAGCGTGGCCGCTCTTTCCGGCATCACCCCCAACGTCACGCTTGACGCATCGACCCCGTTCTCGGGTTCCAGCGCAGTACTGGGCGCCACGATCCGCGGCATCGGTTCCAGCGACTTCGCCTTCAACATCGACCCGGCCGTGGGCGTCTATCTCGACGGCGTCTATCTGGGCCGCTCGATCGGCGCGAACCAGGACCTGCTGGACGTGGAGCGCATCGAAGTGCTCAAGGGCCCGCAGGGCACGCTGTTCGGCCGTAACTCCGTGGGCGGCGCGATCTCGATCGTGACCAAGAACCCCGGCGACAAGTTCCGCGTCACCGGCGACGTCACCGTGGGCAGCTTCGAGCGCATGCAGGTGCGCGGCATGGTCGAACTGCCGATCACCGAAGGCCTCAGCTCCTCGCTGGCCTTCAGCATGCTCAACCGCCAGGGCTACCAGAAGCGCGTCGCCTATGATGGCGATGCGGGCGATTTCGATTCCTGGGAACTGTTCCCGGCCTCCGGCTATCAGAGCGGCTCGCGTCAGGGCGGCGACGATACCTGGAGCCTGCGCGGCAAGCTGCACTGGGATAATGGCAGCACCTTCCGCGCCACCCTGTCGGGCGACTTCACCAAGGTCGATCAGGATTCCACCGCCAATACGGTGCTGGCCGTTACCCCGATTTCCGGGCCCTTCGCAGGCCTTGCGGAAAACAACATCCCCGGCACCGGGCTTGACGTGGTCACCGGCAATTCGGGCTTCCTGTTCGCCGGTCTCTACAATTTCTGTATCGGCGCCACGCCTGACGAAATCGCCGCGCGCAACGCCCAGAACCTATGCGGACCGCGTTCCAGCACTGGAGGCTATCTCTCGCTTGCGGGCCTCGGCAGCCGCAATGTCGATGCCGATCCGCTCAACGATGTCGCACCTTACGACAGTCGCTGGGTGAGCCAGGACATCGACGAGAGCTGGGCCACCGGCAACAACTTCTCCAAGCTGAACCAGGGCGGCGTCGGCCTCGACCTCGAACTCGACCTGACCGACAACGTCATGCTGAAGTCGATCTCGTCGTGGCGCAAGCTCGACTTCGCCGCGGGCGTCGACCTCGACAACTCGCCCCTGCCGATCCTGCAGACCAGCTTCTCGGTCAATCAGGAACAGTGGAGCCAGGAACTCCAGCTGACCGGCTCGGCGATGGACGGCAACCTCAACTTCGTTCTGGGCGGCTACGTCTTCAACGAAAAGGGCAAGCTTCACGACTATGTGACCTTCGCCGGCGGCCTGCTGCAGGTCGACGGTCCAGGCGATGTCGACACCACTGCCTATGCCGGCTTCGGCCAGCTCGACTGGCGCGTCAGCGACCTGATCGGCTTTACCCTGGGCGGCCGCTGGACGCGTGAAGACAAGACCTATGTCGGCGCCCAGTCGGACGTGAACGGCTTCAACTACAAGCTGTTCAACTGCATGGACCTGACGCCTGCGGGCATCCCGACGCAGGAATGCGCCACCGAGGTCGGCTTCCCGATCCCGAGCGAGCCGTTCCGTTACTATCCGCTCTTGCCGAAGGATCAGGAGTTCGAGAACTTCTCGTTCAAGGCCGGCGTGCAGGTCTATCCTACCGACGACGTGATGCTCTATGGTTCGTTCAGCCAGGGCTACAAGACGGGCGGCTGGACCACTCGCCTTTCCAACCCGCTGCCCACCGCGCCGACCTTCGGCGAGGAAAAGGCGGAGACCTGGGAAGTGGGTGTGAAGTCGACCCTGATCGACCGTCGCCTGCAGCTGAATGCCGCGGCCTTCAGCACCGAATATAACGGCATCCAGCTCAACTTCCAGGAAGGCGTCTCGCCGACCGTGCAGAATGCGGGCGATGCGCGGATCAAGGGCTTCGAAGTCGAGGCAGTTGCCGCCCCGACCGACAATTTCCAGATCACCGCGTCGATCGGCTATCTCGATGCCTATTACACCGACGTGGCCGGCCCGGCACAGGTTGCCGCCAACCCGTTCCAGCTGGGCGTGTTCGCGGGTGCGGACCTGCCCAAGGCTCCGGACTGGAAGATCAACATCTCGCCGCGTCTGGAACTGCCGGTGGGCAACGGTTCGCTCGTCCTGCTGGGCGACTGGACCCACACCACCAGCATGCGCAACGATACGGAAGGGACCATCCTGCTGATGCGCCCGGCCACCGACATCGTGAATGCCAGCGCGACCTATCGTCCGGACGATGCCAATTGGGATCTCACCGTGGGCGCCACCAACCTGACCGACGAGCGCTATCTCGTCACCGGTCAGGCCCAGATCGCCGGCGGCGTGATCTACGGCACCTACAGCCGGCCCCGCGAATGGTATGTCCGCGTCGGCTTCAATTTCTAAGCCGCGCGACGAATTTGGAGGGGGCCGCTATGGTGGCCCCCTTCTATTTTGGGAGATGGACAGATGGCAGAAGCCGCGACCTCAGAATTCTGGAAAGATATCAAGCCGATCCCCGAGGCGTTCCGTCCGGGCGCGGCACCCGAATCCTATATGCCGAAAATCGCCGAGGGCGACCCGCGTTACTGGGTGCCGATGAGCGAGACGGTCAGCTCCAAGCCCGTATGGATCAGCCCCACCCGCAACATGTGGGCCGACGTGCTCTATTCCAGCGGTCCGGGGCTGGTGAACCGCCACTATCACCCCCAGCCGATCTGGGCCTACACGATCAGCGGCAAGTGGGGCTATCTGGAGCATAGCTGGACCGCCACGGCAGGCGATTTCATCTATGAGACGCCGGGCGAGAGCCACACGCTGGTCGCCTATGACCATCCCGATCCGATGCGCGTGTTCTTCGTCGTTTCGGGCCCGCTGATGTGGCTGGACGAGGATGGCAAGACCATCGGCCATTATGACGTGTTCGATTACATGCGCGATGCCCGCGCCCATTACGAGAAGGTCGGCATTCCCGCCGATTATCTCGACAGCCTGATCCGCTGAGAGGAATCCAGACAATGGCAAGCGTGATGAAAGCCCCCCCGTCCACCGTGCAGAAGATCGTGGATGTACCTTTCAACTACCGCAGGCTGGTGGAGGATCGCTCCCCCGGCGGGCGCTACATCGACATGGAAAGCGATGCGGACAGCCCATGGGTGCCCTTCGGCGAGAGCGCGGCGATCAAGCATCTTTCCTTCGATGTGCGCACCAACACCTATTCCAACATCCTCTGGATGAAGGGTCCCGGCACCATTGGCACTCACCTGCATCGCGGCACGGTGACCATGGTCTGCATCACCGGTTCGGTCCGCTATCTGGAATATGACTGGGTGGGCACGCCGGGCGGGCTGATCCTGGAAGTTCCGGGCGAAAGCCACACCCTCGTCACCGACCACCCCGAAGGCTGCAAGCTGTTCGGCTGGATGACGGGGCCCATCGAATTCTACGATGCGGATGCCAATTTCATCGAAACGGTCGATGTGTGGTGGATGATGAACCACTACGAAAGCTACTGCAAAGAGCAGGGCATCGCCATTAATCCCAAGCTCTATCTGTAAGCCTTAAGGCGTCGTCCCGGACGTGATCCGGGACCGCTGGCAGCCGGACAGACGCGCCGCCAGCGATACCGGCTTTCGCCGGGATGACGATTAAGGGGGAGAGGACATATTCCATGAAGACACTCGACCAGTTCGATATTCGCGGCCGTTCGGCCCTCGTCACCGGCGCGGCCAGCGGCATTGGCCTGGCCTATGCGGAATGCATGGCCGAAGCCGGGGCGCGCGTGACGCTGACCGATATCGACCGTGACGGCGCGGAACGCGAAGCTGCCCGCCTGCGCGATGCAGGCTATGAGGCGCGCGCCGCGAAATGCGACGTCTCGAAGCTGGAGGAAGTCGCCGCCGCCTTCGACGATCACGCCGCCACCTATAATGGCTGCGACATCGCCTTCGCCAATGCCGGGCTGGATGTCGGCAACGGTTTCTGGACGCCGGAGGGCAAGCGCAATCCCGCAGGCCAGATTGACGTTTACGATCCGCAGGCCTGGTACAAATCCATCGGCATCAATCTCAACGGCGTGTTCCATACCGTGCGCGAGGCTGCGCGGGTAATGAAGCAGAACGAGCAGCTTTCCGGGCGCCGGGGCGGCTCGATCGTCATCACCAGTTCCAACGCGGCGGAAGTGAACGAGGCCATCGTGGGCGTTCCCTATATGGCGGCCAAGGCAGGCGTGAAGCACTTCATGCGCCATGCCGCCTTCGAACTGGCCGCATACGGCATCCGCGTGAACGCCATCGCGCCCGGCCCCTTCGTCACCAATATCGGCGATGGCTGGGTGAAGAAGAACCCGGCGGCCAAGAAGGCGTGGGATGAATTGTGCCCGCTGGGTCGCATGGCAGAAACTTACCAGATCAAGCCGCTTGCCCTGTTGCTTGCGTCCGATGCGGGGAGCTACATGACGGGCAGCCATGTAATGATTGATGGCGGCATGCAGCTCGGTCCGATCAAGCCGCTCAGCGACTGAGCGGCCTGATCGGGAGAGCGGGACCGGCGCGAATGAGAGGAAAGACATGACTACCCAAGCACAGGCCGCAATCTGTCGCGGCAATTCCGTTCCCTTCTCGATCGAGAACGTCACGCTTGACGATCTGCGCCCTGACGAGTTGCGCATCCGCATCGTCGCCTGCGGCGTGTGCCACACCGATATGGCGGTGCGCGACGAACAGCTGCCGGTTCCCCTGCCGGTGGTGCTGGGCCATGAAGGCGCGGGCATCGTCGAGGAAGTCGGCAGCGCCGTAACCGTGGCGAAGCCGGGCGACCGGGTGGTGATGAGCTTCAACAGCTGCGGCCATTGCCCCAGCTGCGATGTGCACGCCCCCACCTATTGCTACAATTTCTTCCCGGAAAACTGGTCGGGCGTGCGCCCCGACGGCACGCCCACCATGTTCATGGACGGCAAGCCGATGAACGCCAATTTCTTCGGCCAGTCGAGCTTTGCCACCCATGCCATCGCGCATCAGCGCAATGTGGTGAAAGTGCCGGAAAGCGCCACCGCCCTGCCGCTGGAGCGACTGGCCCCCATCGGCTGCGGCTTGATGACCGGCGCGGGTGCCGTGCTGCGCGCCATGAAGGTGCGTGCGGGCATGCCGATTGCCGTATTCGGTACCGGCACCGTGGGCATGGCCGCGATCATGGCGGCGAAGATCGCGGGCGCGAACCCGATCATCGCGGTGGACGTGAACGATGAACGCCTCACTCTGGCGAAGGAACTGGGCGCCACTCACGCCTTTAACGGGCGCGACGACGCTTTCGGCAAAATCCGCGAACTCGTGCCGCAGGGCCTGGGTTATGTGTTCGACACAACCGGCATCAACAGCCTGATCCAGGAAGCGTGGAACCTGCTGGCCCCGATGGGCATTTGCGGCATCGTGGGCGCCAGCGATCCGGCCGACAATTTGACCTTCAACGAAGCGGCCTTCAT
Source organism: Fulverythrobacter ferritrahens (assembly GCF_020539485.1). Classification (GTDB taxonomy): domain Bacteria; phylum Pseudomonadota; class Alphaproteobacteria; order Sphingomonadales; family Sphingomonadaceae; genus Andeanibacterium; species Andeanibacterium ferritrahens. Next base: position 129,118 of record NZ_JACDXU010000003.1, on the reverse strand, counting down.
GGGCGGCGGGCGCCGGGTGATGGGCATTCTGGGCGGTGACAGCGATCTGGTCACGTTCCTGCCCGAACTGATCGAGCACCATCTGGCGGGCCGTTTCCCATTCGAGAAGCTGATCGGCTATTTCGACTTCAGCGAAATCAACGAAGCCATCCATGCCAGCGAAAGCGGCAAGGTGGTGAAGCCGGTGCTGCGCATTTCGGCGGAGTGACCAGAAACGAACGATCCTCATTGCGAGGGCCGCAGGCCCGCAGCAATCCAGGGCGGCACAACGCTGCCCTGGATCGCTTGCTCCGCTCGCGATGACGAAACAGGATTAAACAATGAAAGCCGTCACCTTCCAGGGCCTTCACAAGCCCCTCGCCTTTGAGAACATTGCCGATCCCACGCCGGGCGCGGGCGAAGTGGTGGTGAAAGTGGGCCGCTGCGGCATTTGCGGCAGCGACCTGCACATGACGGAAGATGCCGCCTATGGCTGCCGCCATGGCGATGTGCTGGGTCATGAATTCGCGGGCGAAGTAGTGGCACTCGGCACCGGAACGCAGGGGCTGAAGGCAGGCGATCTCGTCTCGGTCATTCCGTTGAAAAGCTGCGGGGAATGCGAACACTGCCGCAAGGGCACCGTGCAATGGTGCGAGAAGTTCGGCCTGCAGGGCGGCGGCTATGCCGAATATGCCGTCACACGCCCCAACCAGTGCGTGAAGCTGCCGGGCGAGCTTTCCCTCGCCGATGGCGCCATCGTGGAGCCGCTGGCAGTGGCGCTGCACGGCGTCAATCTGTCTGGCATGCAGACGGGTGACAAGGTGCTGGTGCTGGGCGCGGGGCCCATCGGGCTGGCCGTAGCCTTCTGGGCCAAGCGTTATGGCGCGGCGAAAGTGGCGGTGCAGGACATCGCAACGCACCAGCAGGACCGCGCACTGGACATGGGGGCGGACATCTTCGTGGTCGATCCTGCCGATCCCATCGGCGGGGCGGAACGGGCGCTGAGCGGCAAGGCGGATGTGGTGTTTGAATGCGTGGGGCTTCCCGGCCTGATCCAGCAGGGCGTCAGCCAGGTGCGCAACGATGGCACCATCGTGCTGCTGGGCCTCTGCACGAAGCCCGATACGCTGAACACCTTCGCCATGCTGTCCAAACAGGTGCGGCTTGTCACCAGCGCCTTCTTTACCCGCCAGGAATACGAAGCCGCGCTCGATGCACTGCACCAGGGTGCCATGGAACCGCGCCTGCTGGTGACCGACACGATCACGCTGACCGAAACGCCGGACGTGTTCGAAAGTCTCCGCCAGCGCACCAGCCAGTGCAAGGTGCTGATCGCGCCCTGAGATTCTCCGGCTGAGACTTTTTGGCGGGCTCAGGCTGGTTTCAGCAAAAGCCCGCCCCCGCTCAGAACCGCGTGCTCCAGCGCATCGCCACACCCTGATCGTCGGGCATGGCCTGGTAGTGCCCCGGCTCCCTGCGGTAATAGATGCTGGCCGACGCCCAGCCGCTCCACAAGGGGCCGCGCCAGGCCAGTTCGCCCATGATCTCCCGCCCGTCAGGCGCCAGCGACAGAGGAATGGTGCCGAAAGTCGCGCTTTCGGTATCGTAGCTATAGGCGATCGGAAGGCTGAGCTTCAGCCCGCCGCTTTCCACCCTGAGCGGCTGCGCCACGCGTAGCGCAATCCGGTCCTGACGGGAAAACAGCCCTTCCTTCTGCAGGTCGACCGACCATGCACGGCTGTAGATCACCGAGCCGTTTTCGATCACGCTGCTCGTTTCGGCAAAGGTCCAGCCGTTGCGAAGTGCGCCATAGACGCTCCAGCCCGGGGCGATCTGCCAGCCTGCGCTGGCATCGATGAACAGGGTATTCGACCCGCCTCCGCCGAATGCTTCGTGGAAGCGCGCGCCCAGCACGGTGCGATCTTCCTGCATCCAGTCGAAACCGAGGGAGGCCTGAAGCTCGCCCCATTGCCGGTCCGCCGTGAGCGAGAAACTGCGCATCGGGTCCCGCGTCCGGCCTCCGGTCGCTTCATGCACCAGCCATTGGCCATTGCCGCTCATCACCACGCCGGATTCGCCCGCCAGCGTCAGGCCCCAGGGGCCGAATTGCCTGCGCAGGGCCAGCGCCATGTTCGGCAGATGGATGGTGCCGTCCTCACTCCCGGCGGAACGGGCGATCAGGAAGGCCGGGCGATCCTGCCCCTGCATCTGCATTACCAGCCCGTCAGGCCGTTCCGCATAGGCGAAACCCAGCTGGGTCTCGGGCGCCAGTTTCAGCGCAATCCGCGCGGCAAGCACCCGCGCGCTTTCGGCCTGTTCGGTGGTCAGCATCAGCTGGCGGGGCACGCCCCGCATCACTGCTGCCGGGTTCGAGGCGTCAATCGTATAGGCAATCGCCGCCGAGTCATTCGCGGTCGAAACGAAGCGGGTTTCCCCTCCCACCGCGTCATTCAACCGCGGCACCAGCGTGGCGCCGCGCATCGACTGGCCGGCATCGAACCTGTAGGCGCGGCGATATTTGTCGAGCACGAGCGTATTGATCGACGCGGTAGCGAGCGCATCCCCCATCGCCGGAGAACCTACCGCGGTGGTGTCATTCAGCGGCAGGGAGGCCGTGCCCTTCTGCGCAAGAGTGGTCGTGCCCTGCGGCTGGAATGCCGAATGAATATCGAGAATGCCGCGCCCATAGACGCTGTCCGTCCCCGGAGTGCCGACGTCCTGCGCGGTCGATAGCAGCAAATCGACGATCTCCGCGCCGGTGAGCGATGGAAAAGCCTGATGGATCAGCGCCACGGCGGCCGCGATCTGAGGCGCGGAAAAGCTCGTACCGCTGATCTTGTAAAAGCCGGCGCCCTGATAGCCGGGATCGATTTCCCATTCGGAACCGGCGAGATAGACGTTCACGTCCTTGCCCAGAGCGGAAAGGAAAATGCTCTCGCTCCCCCTGGCACGGTTGCTGAAGGAGGCGATGGCGCCGGTATAGTCCACCGCGCCCGCGATGATGACATTCGAAAAGCCCTGCCCGCCGATCCCCCGAGGGAAAGGATCGGGCCTTGAAGTGCCATCATTGCCGGCGGCGATGACGACCACCACCCCCGCTTCCGACGCACGCCGGATGGCGGCGATTTCCGCGGAAGATGGCGATGACCCGCCCAAAGACAGGTTGATCACCGTTGCCCCGTGATCGACCGCATAATCGATCGAAGCGGAAAGGTCGCCAAACGTACATTCGCCGCTAGCGCAGGTGCCCGGTGTATCGGCCCTTATCGAGAGGATCGTGGCATCATAGGCAATGCCCACCGTGCCCGCGCCATCATTGGCGGCCGCAGCCACCATGGCCACTTCCGAGCCATGTGTCCCTTCCCCCTCGACCGAGCCGCGCGATGCTATGATGTCCGTGGAATCGGATGAAATGCGCCCGGCAAATTCGGAATTGTTCTGGAAGATGCCGGTATCCACGATGCCGATGATGGAGCTTTTGCCGGTATAACCCGCAACCCATGCTGTCGCAGCGCCGTGGAACTTCGGACCGTTGGAATTGCTGAATTCCTGGTCGTTATAACCGATCGTGTCGGTCGGCAGCGGCGGGCGCACATAGCTGATCGGAGGTGGCGTAGGAGTGGGAGTTGGTGTCGGAGTCGGAGTCGGAGTCGGAGTCGGACTGGGTGTTGGCGTGGGGCTCGGCGTTGGCGTCGGGGACGGCGTGGGACTGGGGGTAGGAGTCGGGCCTGGCGTAGGCGTGGGCTGCGGCGTGGGCTGCGGCGTGGGCTGCGGCGTGGGCTGCGGCGTAGGCGTGGGTGTAGGCGTGCTGTTCACCCCTCCGCCGCCACAGGCCGAAAGCAGCGCCAATGAGACGGATACGGTTCCTACCGCAGCCGACCAACGAAACAGATGGAATACCCTCATGATTGCCCCCGTCCTGGCAATTTATGTTACACCCGCTGCATCCACCCACCACAGTAAAAATGCCGTAAAGCCCATTACGCCAACATGCGGCGCGTCGGGCTGTGGCGACGTGGCTTCCGCGTTGCCGTCAGGGCGATATCCGCCTTGCCCCCACGCAAGCGACCGTTTAGGCGCTCGGCGGTTCACGAAACAAGTCTTCGCCTGACCGGTAGATGACGGTTGATAGAAACAGGAGTTGCCCCTCATGTCCGCCCAGCTCGAAACTGCGATCGAAGCCGCCTGGGAAGCGCGCGACACCGTTACGCCCGCCAGCGCCGATGTGCGCGAAGTGGTGGAAGCAGCGCTCGAACTGCTCGACAGTGGCAAGGCCCGCGTGGCCGAGCGTGACGGGGCTGGCGCATGGACGGTCAACCAGTGGCTGAAGAAGGCTGTGCTGCTCTCCTTCCGCCTGAACGACAATGTCTTGGTGGATGGCGGCGCGGCCGGTGCTCCGGCCTTTGACAAGGTGCCCAGCAAGTTTGCCGGCTGGGGCGAAAACCGCTTCCGCGATGCAGGCTTCCGCGTGGTGCCAGGCGCCGTGGCGCGCAAGGGCAGCTTCATCGGCAAGGGTGTGGTGCTGATGCCCAGCTTCGTCAACATCGGCGCCTATGTGGATGAAGGCACCATGGTCGATACCTGGGCCACCGTGGGCAGCTGCGCGCAGATTGGCAAGAACGTCCATATCTCCGGCGGCGCCGGTATCGGCGGCGTGCTCGAGCCGCTGCAGGCCGGGCCGGTTATCATCGAAGATGGCTGCTTCATCGGCGCACGTTCGGAAGTGGCCGAAGGCGTGGTAGTGGGCGAAGGCGCCGTATTGTCGATGGGCGTCTATCTCGGCGCATCGACCAAGATCGTGGACCGCGCGACGGGCGAGGTCCATATCGGCAAGGTGCCGCCTTACAGCGTGGTCGTGCCCGGCGCGATGCCCGGCAAGCCGCTGCCCGATGGCACGCCCGGCCCCAGCCTCTATTGCGCCGTCATCGTCAAGACGGTGGACGCGCAGACCCGCTCCAAGACGGGAATCAACGAGCTGCTGCGCGACTGATCGCACGGGCGGCCCGCTCCGCCCGGAGTTTCGGAACGCTCTCCCCTTCCCACCCGTAAATCGGGTAAGGCCCCGCGTCCGGGGCCATGGAAGAGGAGACATCCGATGACGCAGCCCCTTGAAAAACCGGGCGAACAGGTCCGGATCGACACTGACGAAGCGCGCGCCGGCTCTACGCCGCATATCGTGCGCTATGTCCTGCTTTTCAGCCTTACCCTGGCTATCATCGCCATGACGATCGCCTGGGTGAGTGCGGCACTGACCACGAGTTGAGGAGGCCGAAATGCCCGCTCAATCGAAGAAGCAGCAAATGGCCGCCGGGGCCGCGCTCTCAGCCAAACGCGGGGAGGCGAAGAAGTCTTCCCTCAAGGGCGCGTCCACGGAGATGTATGAATCCATGTCCGAAAAGGAACTGGAAGATTTCGCTTCCACCAAACGCAAGGGCCTGCCCAAGAAAAAGAGCTGACTGACAGCCAGCCTGATCTGAGTTAATCCGGCGGATATGGAGCGAGCCATATTCACCGAGTTCGCCGTTTCCGCCGTGCTGGTGGTGATCTGCGTCACTGTTCATGGACTGGGCCTTGCCGGGCTCAGCCTCGTTCTGCGCAGCGAGGCGGCGAATGAACGGCTCAAGGCAATCAATCCCCTTTCCCTGCGCGGCAGCCTGTTCACGCTGGGCATCGTGGTGGCGATGGTCGCGCTCCACGGGCTCGAAATCTGGCTGTTCGCCCTGACCTACCTCGCCACCCATGCGGTACACGGCTTTGAGGAAGCGCTGTATTTCTCGACCATTTCCTATTCCACCGTGGGCTATAGCGACACGCATATCCTCCCCGAATGGCGCCTGGTGGGCGCCTTCGAGAGCATATTGGGCGTGATCCTGCTAGGCTGGTCCACGGCCTTCTTCCTGCGCATGATCTCCCGCATCGACCCGCACTAAGCCTAGCCCTTTTCGGGATATTCGATTGGCGGATCGGCCCGGTGCGCAGCGGCATAGGCTTCTGCCGCTTTCAACACGCGCATCATGTTGCGGCTGGCGATCTTTTCCAGATCGGCCTGCGAATAACCGCGCCGTGCCAGCTCGGTGAACAGGGCGGGATAGCCAGTCACATCCTCCATCCCCACCGGGCCGCTATCCATCCCGTCATAATCGCCCCCAAGGCCGATATGGTCGATCCCGGCCACATCGCGGACATGGTCGATATGGTCCGCCATATCGGCAATCGTGACCTTGGGTTCGGGATGCGCCTTCATCCAGGCGTCCATCCCCTCCTTCACCTGCGCGGGCTCGCCGAGCCAGAGCGACTTGAGCCGCGCTTCCTCTCCCACCCGATCCGCACCCCACTGGCGGCGCTTCTCACCCAGATAGCCGGGCAGGCCGACCACCATCACGATCCCGCCATTGGCCTTGAGCCGCGACAGCACCCCATCGGGCACATTGCGCGCATGGCCGTTAATCCCGCGCGCGCCCGAATGGCTGAAAATCACCGGGGCCTTCGCCACATCCAGCGCATCGAACATCGTGTCCTCGCTGACATGGCTGAGATCCACCAGCATGCCGATCCGCTGCATTTCGCGCACCACATCCTTGCCGAAATCGGTCAGGCCGCCGTGCTTGGGCTCGTCGGTGGCGCTGTCCGCCCATTCGAGCGTCTTGGAATGCGTAAGGGTGAGATAGCGCGCGCCAAGGTCATACATCTGGCGCAGCACACCCAGACTGCCATCGATGGAGCTGCCGCCCTCCATCCCCATCAGCGAGGCGATCTTGCCCTGCTTCAGGGCCACTTCCACATCGGCCGAACTGGTCGCCAGCATCATGTCATTGGGATAGCGCGCCACCAGCCGCTTGAGCACGTCGATCTGTTCCAGCGTAACCACGACAGCCTCGGCCTGCGGCAAGTCCGCATCGACATAGACAGACCAGAACTGGGCGCCCACCTTGCCCTTGCGCAGGCGCGGCAGATCGGTGTGCATACCCACGCCGCTCCAGTCGGTCGGCGGGGCCTTGCTCGTATCGGTAAAGTCAAACTGGTTGATCATATTGCCATAGCGGCCGCGCAGCTGCTCGGGCACGTCATTATGGCCATCCCACACAGGCGCGGCGGCGAGAGCGGCGGCTGCGGTTTCCTCCGGGCTCTTCGCAGCCAGAGGTGTTGCCAGTGCGGTGGCGCAGAGGGCGGTGACGAGCAGAGCGGCGCGGAAACGGGGCATGGGAACTCCTGTTGCAGAGCAGCATATCAGCGCGCCGCACGCGAATGCGCAAGCCCCGTCCTGCCGATTGCAGCTTCCGTCGCGCGCATGATAGGCCACAGGCATGAACACCGCCCGCCAGATCATAGACCGCCTGTCCCTCACCCCGCATCCCGAAGGGGGCTGGTATCGGGAAACCTGGCGGGCGCCTGCCGATGACGGCACCCGCGCGGGCGGCACTGCGATCCACTTCCTGCTGGAGGCCGGCCAACGCTCCCACTGGCACAGAGTGGATGCGGCGGAGATCTGGCTGTTCCACGCAGGCGATCCACTGCGCCTGTCGCTCAGCCCCGGCGATGCGGGGCCGGTTTCGAGTGTCATCCTGGGGCACGATGTGGCGGTAGGCCACGCCGTGCAGCACATAATCGCGCCGGGCGAATGGCAGGCCGCCGAAGCGCCTCCGGTCGGCCCGGCAGGCTATTCACTGGTCAGCTGCGTGGTGGTGCCGGGGTTCGAGTTTGCGGGGTTTACGCTGGCGCCGGAGGGATGGGTGCCGGGACAGTGATGCCCTGCCCGTCCTCTTCAAGGCGACGAATCTGCTCTGCGGAAGAGCTGCCTGACGGGACACGACAAAACCACGGTCATTGACGGTAGGCTTCGCACGTATCGGTTGCGGCCTCTCATTCAGCGATGCACGATGCCTTCCTTTGGTGGAGGCTCACAAACACCTGCTATGGCAAACGACGAAGTTCATCATGGTATTGAGTTCGCTAATCGCTATTCCCTCGGCATTGCCCAAGGGAATTTCAACGCCGCCACGGCTTTGAACCGCCTCAGAGGTCTCGCCAACGATATTGAGCATGTTGATGCAGCAATTGAAATTGCCAAGAAGTACGAAGAGGAGAATGATGGAGACTGGCATCTATTTCGTGAGATTGAAGCCTTTAGTTTCTATGCCGTTGGTGTTGTAACGTGCTTGGAATGGCACGCGCGTTCTCGGCTAACGGACTTGTTCTCGTTCATGCCAAGCGCGATCGGTCAAGACGACCTTAAGCCGCTGGCAAATGCCCGCCTGATGGCCCAAATGGTTGAGCACAATGTTTCAGCGGCACAGTTGCTTGGCGGAATGACCAACGTTGCAAGTGCCGATCGCTATTTGTCTATAATGAAGCGCGTATTTGAAAGCCTCTCGATTCCCAAAAAAGTACACGATCTTGTCAATCAGAACTCGGAGGCGCCCGGCTTGTTCGGCGATGAGGGTCGAGGAGGCATAGAACGGCTTCAGCGTATCTTCGAGTTCCGAAATGCTCTTGTTCACGAAATAGGGATCGAGATCCGCGGCCCTTATGTGATGCGCAACACCCTCGGGCCAAACCAAGCCTTAGAATGGTGCCGGTTCGCCATCGGCTGTATTGAAGAGATCGAGGCTCAAATAACCGCCCACGCACCAACTCATTTTCCAAACTGCCTTGATAAATGGGGCTACGCCAAGAACGAGGTTGAAGCACTTGATACAGTTATAACTGTGCTTGAAAAGGAAATATCAGTCATGTTTGAAAAAAAGAATAGGGGGATGAAACATTGGCTTAAAGCGTTACCTATATCACGGACTGCAATCGAGGCAGAGAACGAAATGTGCGGCGAACTTTATACTCGTTTCTTCGAGAATGCGACACCGGTCAGAATGTCTCTACGCCGTGCTCGATTGGCCTACTTGAACTCGGTCAAGGACGCTTTGGACCTCCTACCTGACAAGGGTTAATGAGTGTTATAATGTAATTCTACAGAAGTGCTACATGTGGACTGCAGGTCGTGGCTGTTTGATCGCTTTCCATTGTCCACGCCCACCACAAACACGGGTAGCCCCTCCTCCCGAAGGAAGAGGGGCCGGGGAGAGCCGGTTGGAAATCAGCTCGGGTTGGCCTCAACCGAGTAATTGATCGCGGCGTTGCGGGTCTTCTGGAAGTCCGGCACGCTCATGCCCTTCATCGCGGCATAGACATCAATATTGCCGAGGCCGACCACCGGGGCGAGCTTCTCCAGGTTGAAGAAGATCACGCCGTAATGGATCATCCCGATCCAATCGAGTTCGCGGATCATCCGCTTCTCTTCCTCGGTCAGCTTGTATTCGTCGGCCAGCCCTTCAAAGTCGGTCTTGAAGCGTTCGCGGAAGCCCGGTTCCACGATGGTGTGGAGGAAATTGTTGATCCGCCATGCCCGGGCGCTGACGCCCACGGTGAAGGGATAAGTGCCTTCAAGGCCCAGCGCGGGGGCCACATCGGCCATCATCCGGGCGGCATATTCCTCCTTGGTCACCGGTAGCGGATCAGGTTCCGCGTCCTCGAAGATCATGCTGGCGATGGAGGTCATGGAGGGCAGGAAGAAGCTCTGGTGCAGCTTGTTGACCTTGGGGGCCAGCGCGCCGCGCATCAGCATCCACATCACGATTTCGGCGCCTTCCATGCCGCCCAGCTTCACCAGTTCGCCCACCGGAATGTCGATCAGGCTTTCCGGGTCCTTGTGCAGGCGATCCATGAATTCCATGTCCCATTCGACATTGTTGAAGCCGCAGCGTTCGCCGTGCACCTGATGGGACAGGCCGCCGGTGCCCGCGATGGCTACCTTGATGTCCTTGGGATAGGACTGGATCGCCCGGCGCAGGGAGCGGCCGAAGTTCCAGAAGCGCTTGGCACGGGGAATCGGCAGTTCCAGCACGCCGCATTGCAGCGGCACGATCTTCACCGGCCAGCCGTTTTCGTCATCATAGGGCAGCAGCACGGAAAGCGGGGAGAACGCCCCATGGTCCAGCCCCATGCCCTGCCAGTAGGACAGATCGAAATCATCGGCCACCATGCCGAAGGCGATGTGCTGGGCAAGGTCCGGATCGCCCTTGATCGGCGGGATGTTGCGCGGGCCGCCGCCTTCGTCAGCCGCCGCATATTCCTCGCCGATACCCAGCGCGAAGTGGGAATAATGGCGCATCCAGAAGGAGGTCATGTGATCGTTGTAGATATAGAGGATCACGTCCGGCTTCTTTTCGGCAAGCCACTGTTTCACGGGCTCAAAGCCTTCGAAGATCGGTTTCCACACGGGATCGTCATATTTGCCCGCATCATGGGCAAAGGCGATGGTGGGGGTGTGCGATACGGCGAAACCGCCGACAATCTCGGCCATGGCAATGCTCTCCCTCTGCGCGGGAAAGCCGCCATTGTACCGCGCGATTCCCGGATCAAACAAGGATGCCGGGTTAGGGGAGAGAAGACCTACGCTCTTTGAGCGAGGTCAAAGCGCGAAAACTTCATATTTGTGAAGGGAACGGGTGAGAGCCCCTCCTCCGGAGAGGAGGGGCTGCATCAATCAGTCTTCCTTGCCAGCCACGCCGTAATTGATCTGGGCGTTGCGGGTCTTCTGGAATTCGGGAACCGACATGCCCTTCATCGCGGCATAGATGTCGATATTGCCGATGCCGGTCACGGCGCCGAGCTTTTCGAGCATGAAGAAGATCACGCCGTAATGGATCATGCCGATCCAGTCCCGCTCACGCACGAGGCGGCGTTCTTCCTCGGTCAGGCCAGCCTGTTCATAGGCGGCTTCCTCGTCCTCGCGGAACAGCTTGCGCACCTTGGGATCGGTCAGCGAGTGGAGGAAGTGGTTGAGGCGGAAGCCCTTCACCGCTCGTTCGATGGTAAAGGGATAGGTTCCTTCCATCTGCTCGGCGCCTTCATAGTCCCAATTCGCGCGGGCAATGGTTTCTTCCGGCGTTTCGGCCGGCTTGTCCTCGCTGCGCTCTTCCAGGATCATCGTGGCGATGGGGCACATGGAGGGCAGGAAATAGGTCTTGTGGGTGACTTCCACTTCCGCTGCCAGCGCGCCGCGCATCATCAGCCACATGACGACTTCAGCGCCTTCCCAGCCGCCCCGGCGGGCCAGTTCGGCAATGGACAGGTCGAGCAGGCTTTCAGGATCCTTCTCGAGCCGTTCCATGAATTCGGCATCCCACTTGGGATCGTTGAAGCCGCAGCCTTCGCCATGGACCTGATGCGAGAGGCCGCCAGTACCGGCAATCGCCACCTTGATGTCGTCGGGATAGGAAAGGATCGCCTGGCGCAGGCTCTTGCCGAATTTGTAAAACCGGCGCGCGCTGGGCAGCGGCACGGTCAGCACGCCGCAGACGATCGGCAGCAGCTTCACCGCCCAGCCATTTTCCTTGTCGTGATCGACCATGACGGAGAGCGGGCTGAAGGCGCCGTGATCCAGCCCCTTGCCCTGGAAATAGGACAGGTCGAATTCATTGGCGACCATCACGCGGGCAACATGCTCGGCAAACTTCGGATCGCCCTTGATCGCGGGAATATCGCGCGGGCCACCGCCTTCATCCGCCGCCGAATAGCTCTCGCCCACGCCCAGCGCGAAATGGCTGTAATGGTCGAAGAAGGAGGTCATGTGGTCGTTATAGATATAGACCAGCACGTCCGGCTTCTTCTCGCGGAACCACGCCTGCACCGGCTCATAGCCTTCAAAGATCGGCTTCCAGACGGGATCGTCCTGCTTGCCGCCATCCTTGGCGAAGGCGATGGTGGGGGTGTGCGACGTAGCTACGCCGCCGACGATGGTTGCCATTTTGCGCTTCTCCTCTCGCGCGGCCACCACCCGTCAGAAGCGGCGAATCCGCGAATTGTTGTTCAGATGGGCACGGGCGATAGCACGCGCAAACGTGCTTCGCTTCATCATTTTGAACAATTCGCGGATGCGAATGAATGCGGCGTCAGTTCCCGTCGAAATCGATCGCGTCGATTTCCACATCGTCCCAATCGCCTTCCTCCTCGTCATCCTGCCCTTCGTAAAAGGCGGTGAGGATCGTGGCCGCGATCACATGGCCCTCCATCGCTTCGAGCAGGGCCTTGCGGCTGCTGCCGGACGAAAGATCGAGCGAGGTGTCGAGCGCGAAGAGCTGGAACACATATTGGTGCCGATCACCCGTTTCGAGGCGCGGAAGCATCCATTCGCTGTTGCCCTGCGCATTCTTGCCCGCGCGGGGCGGCGTTTCGCCTTCCAGCAGCTGGCCCTTCTGCGGAGCAAGGCCCCAGACGAGCCAGTGGCAGGCCGGTTCCTTGCCCGCCGCATCGGGATCTTCCACGATCAGCACCAGTTCCGCCGCGCCTTCGGGCGGTGCCGTCCATTCCAGCGGCGGGGCGACGGCATCGTCCTCGTCGGCGGTGAAGCTGGGATCGAGTTCCTCGCCATCGTCGAAGGCGGCGGACTTCAGGCGGAAACCGCCCTTGCCCATCAGGCCGGGCGCACCGAGGCGGGCGATTGCGAGTGCCGCATGTCCTGCGCTGGCTGCCATGGTGAATCCTTTCCTGTCTGGCGAGTCCCTGCCGCCCTTACGGGCCGCGCCCCGGCAAGGACAAGGGCACAGGTCGCGCCGGCCGGGGATTTCCCCCGTGCTCTTGCCCGCAAACGCATGAGGCGGCATTTCCGCGTCATGGAGAACAGGCATATCGTTCATGGCTGGCTGGTCGATCCCGCAGCGCGCGAGGCGCTGCTGGCGCTCCATCCGCCGCGCTATGAGCAAGTGGTGGCCGAGCATGTCACCTTCAAGGCCGGGCCGGAAGAAAGGGCCATGCCTGAGGTCGATCACTGCCTGGCTTTGGGGATGAGCGATGACGGGCTGGGCGTGCAGGCTCTGGTTGTGGCCATCGACGGGACGACTGACCGGCCGGACGGATCGACCTGGCACATCACCTGGTCGCTGGCGGAAGGCCGACGCGCGAAGGAAAGCAATGACGTGATCGCCGCGCTGGGGTGGCAGGCACTGGCCGAGCCTCGGCACATTCCGCTGATCCCCGGCTGGTGGACCTGGACGAGCGGCTGAGGCGCTGGCCGCCCGTCAGCCCCCCGATTACCCTAGCCGAAGCGGAATGCGCTGACCGCGCCGCCCAGCACTACCTCGCCATAATCGCGCATGCCCGGTTCGCCCGAGGCACCGGCGGCGACCATCAGCGGGATCAGATGTTCCTCGCGCGGGTGGCAGAAGCGGGCAAAGGGAGCCGCCTGCCAGCCGGTAAGCAGTTCCGCCCGTTCCCCGGCATCGGCTTCCACCGCCTGTTCCAGCCAATTGTCGAACTCGCGCGACGGCGCTTCGGAGCGGGGATCGCCATAGGCGCGCATATTGTGGAAGCTCATGCCCGAACCCACGATCAGCACGCCTTCCTCGCGCAGGGGCGCCAGCGCTTCGCCCGCGGCAAGGTGCAGCGCGGGATCGAGCCCCGCCGTCAGCGACATCTGCACGCAGGGAATATCCGCATCGGGAAAGGCCACCTTCATGGGCACGAACACCCCGTGGTCATATCCGCGCGAGGGATGGATGCCCGCAGGCAAGCCCGCCGCGCGGATCAGTTCCGCCCCCTTTTCCGCCAGCCACGGCGCGCCCCGCGCGGGCCAGGTGAGCTTGTAGGTTTCGGGCGGGAAGCCGTAATAATCATAGACCAGATCGGGCGCATTGGCGCCGGTGAAGGCGAAGCCGTTTTCCTCCCAATGGCCGGAGATGATCAGGATCGCCTTCGGCCGTTCCGGCAGGCTGGCGGCCAGCCCTTTCAGATATGCCTCCATCCCGCGCCAGATGCCCTGCGGATCGGGCATGAAGAAGCACGGGCCACCGCCATGCGGGATATAAAGGCTGGGCTGCACGGCCATTCGCGATAATCCCCAAAGGGTTCTGGAAATGCGGAGGTGGCGCGCCAGCCGGGCGACGTCAACCGTCATTCGGCCCAGTAGGAAACCGGGGCTGGCCAAGCCGCCTTCCGCCTGCCATGGCACCGGCATCCCACAAAACTACCCAGAAAGGAGTACGGCCATGTCCGGCGCCGACGAAGATTATGTCTATGACGAGGAAAGCGGCGAATGGATGCCCGCGTCGGAACTGGCGGCAAAGCGCGCCGCGGCTGACCAGGTGGAAGTGCGCGATGCGGTGGGCAATCTGCTGGCCGATGGCGATCAGGTGACGCTGATCAAGGATCTGGAAGTCAAGGGCGCGGGCCAGACCCTGAAGCAGGGCACCCTGATCAAGTCCATCCGCCTGACCGGCGACCCGCAGGAGATCGATTGTCGATATCCGGGCATCAAGGGCCTCGTCCTGCGCGCGGAATTCGTCAAGAAGCGCTGAGGCGCCGTCACGAACAGATGTCCCCGCCCTCGCTTCGCCGTGGTTCCTGGTGTTGCCGGGAGCCCTGGCGAAATCGGCGCCCCTTTCCACGGCGAAGCGAGGACGGGCGATCTATTCGAGTGCCAGTGGCAACAGGGTGCCGGCGTCGGCCAGTTCCCCGAAATGGGCAGCGGAAGGCTGGCCCTGTCTCTCGTCCAGGCTCCGCTTGAGCCCCCCTTCTTCGCCCTTTCCGATCAGTGTGAGCGGAGCAATGCGCTGGAAGTTGCGAACCATTCGCAATAATCTCAGCCCACTGAATGCGAAGAGAAACACCATGAACCGCGACGTGATGAAAACGCTGACCTACCTGTCCGTCCACCTCACCGTGGGCTTCACGGTCGCCTATGCCCTCACCGGCTCGATCGCACTGGCCGGCGGCATCGCCCTGATCGAACCCTGCATCAATGCCGTTGCCTTCTATTTCCACGAACGGGCATGGAAGAAGGCCGATGCCCGCAAGGCGCGCCCCGCCGCCGATAGTCTCGATCCGGGCCGCTTCGCCTCAAGCCACTTCCACCCTGCCTAGGGCGCCTGCGTCCCGGTGAAGGGATGCTGCTCCGACCAGGCACAGCCATGGCGGGTTTCGCCCTTCACGCTCAACAGGGCAGTGAAGGGATAGACCCGGTCGCTCATACTGTCGCTGCAAGGCGCCTGCGAGATGGCAAGGTCGAAAGGCGCGCCGTCCAGCGTGCCGCTGAAGGACAGGCCGCCCCGCCCGGCAAAGCGCTTCACGTCCACTGCCTGCCCATACGGATTTTCAGGCGTGGTATAAGTCAGCGCGCTGCCCTGCACCTGCCCGCCCCAGAAAGGTTCGGTTCCGGTGAAACGCAGCAGCTCGTCCGCCGCGATCTCGTGGAAGGGAGTATTATCCTCCGCATCGCCGGGAAGGCTGCCACCAGGGCCCGAATGGCATGCCGCCAGCAGCAACAGGCTGGAAGCAACGGCAATCGCACGCATCATTTCACCTCGACCATTCACTCGAACCGACTATTCACTCGAACATCTTCACCGGCCAGCTGACCAGCATCGCCCCGCGCAATTCACCCGGAGCAAAGCCCGTGGCCCGGTCCGCCGGATAGAGCGCGTGAAGCAGTTCCGCCACATCCGGGCTGAGATTGGTGCCGTGGCAGGTTGAACACGGCTTGTCCTGCATGGGGATGGCGCGCAGCACATTGATGCGTTCCGCCGCGCCCGTGCCGCTGCGCCACAGGGCGGTTGCCGGGCGGCCATCCACCAGCGGAGCTTCAGCCAGCCGGGCGTAATAGGGGCGCATTTCCTCGGTCAACCCACCCGCCGGATTGCGATTGCGTTCGGCCACGCGGCTCACCTGCGCACCGCTGGCGGCGGATTCGGCGGCGGCGATCTGCGGCGCGGCATCCTTGCACACGCCAATCGCCTGCACCGGTCCGCCTTCCTGCAAAGCGGCAACCAGCTGCGCCTGCAGCTTGCCCTGGAAGCTCTGCGCCACGGCGGCGGAGCGTTCCATCACTGCCGCTTCATCTATCTTCGCCTGCCGACTGCCGCCTTCCGGCAGGCTGGCGCATCCGGCCGGCAGCAGCAGGGCAAGTGCCATAACGGGGGCCAGAACGGGTGCCATAACGGGGTGCGGGGCAGATCTGTGCATCATCGAAGCTCTCCTCCGGGCAAGGCAAGGTTCCGGCATGACTCCAAATGCTGTCACTGGCCAGCGGGACTTTACCCCTGCTTGCGCGCCTTATGGGCGGCGATCTGTTCGTCCAGCGCGGCAATGCGCAATCGCTCGGGCGTGCCCTTGGCCAGCCCTTTGAGGCGGCAGGTGGCCCACAGCGCCTTGCGTTCGGATTCCAGCGCCTTGAGATAAAGATCGGCCATTATCGCTCCTATAAGTCAAGCCCGCCGCATAGAGGGGGACGGCGCCGAGGGACAGGGATTTGGCGCCGCGCCCCGCATCCGGGAAAAGTGACACGATCCGCCCCGCGAAACAGGGGGCGCTTCCCCCGCCGCTTGGGCCCGGTCGGCCTCGCCCGCCAGCCCCAGATGGGGCCGCGCGATCAGCCGCAGAAGCGCGGTATTGTCAGCTTTTCGCATGATCCCGGTGAAGCGCCCGGCATAGAGCATCGGCTTGAGCGCACCGTACAAGGCGCGATATTCCAGCTCATAGCCTGTGACTTTCCGCGAACGGTGTGTGTCACCCTTGCCCCTGCCCATGGCAACATTCCACGCCGCCGCGAAACTTTCCGCCCCGCGCCGGGCCCGCAGACGATAGGCCGTCTCACGCGCCATCCCCACCAGCCGCGCCGCTTCGGAGACCGAGCGCGTCTGCGCCAGATAGCCAAGAAACGCCGCCTGCCTGTGCGGCGTCCACCCATCGGCACGGGCACGCAGGGGAACGGGAACGAAACCCGGCACATAACGGCGCGGGCGGCGAGCAGGTCTGAGGCGATGGGTCATCCGACAGGATAAGCCACGGATTGGGGTGTGTAGGAAAGGGTTTTGGGTGGGGTGGTGGCTGGCTCTCCTGCCCTTCATCGTCATCCCCGCGAAGGCGGGGATCCCTCCGATTTACCAGCCTGGGAATTACACACAGAAATGCGCTATCAGAATGGGGTGACAGCCCATGAAAATCGGTTATTTAGCACTTATGGGGGACAATGGCGCACATATCCGGCTCAAGTTGGATACAGATCAGCCAATTGCATTGGCAGATTTCGTCGCAGAATTTGTCGGAATTGGTAATCAGTTCGATAAATTCATCGCGCGCGAATATCCTGACCTAAAGGCAGAAAGCGAAATCTTCATAGAAGAAGTTCGCTCGGGCTGCATTGAGGCAGATTTGGTAGCATGGATAGTCGGCGGTGCCTTGAGCGTCGGCGCGACCGCAAAACTAGCTATTGATTTCATCGACAAGGGGCAAATTCTCACAAAATTTGTGAAAGATGTTGGAGAACGAATTAGCCCATACTTTCGTAAAGGAGGACGAACAAAGGACGCCAGCAAAAGCGACCTCGTTGATTTTCTAAAAACTACCAAAGCTATCGCGCGTGACCCAAATGGAACATTGAGTCTTGAGGCGGCCGTATTCGAAGACGGCAAGCGTAACGTTCGCGCAGCATTTCAATTCAGCAGCGACGATGCCCGCCAAGCTGAAACCGAGATAGGCGACCATCGTCGGGAACTTGAGACAAAGATCGACGAAAACCAAGAGCGCGTTCTGCTCCAATTCGTTCGACCGAGCGTAGAAGCGGGAAAGCCCGGCAAAAAGGGCGGCGAACGTGGAGTGATCACAAGCATTCACAAGCGCGCTCTTCCTATACTCTACGCCTCCACCTTGGCGGAGGAGCGAATGCTCCATGAAAAAATGCAGCTAGAAGGAAACGTGTTTCGCGCCCTATTTGATGTAAGCGTTAATGTGGAGTTGAGTGCTACCGGAAAGCCCTTAGCTTATCGAATTACCGCTGTTCACAATGTGATCGAAAACGGTGACGAGGCAGACTTAATCGACAGCTAAGCCCGAACTTAACTCTAGGCAATTTACGTTAGGCCTTGAAAGAGAAGAAGCCTCGAGAATTTGCCCGGCGGAGCTTCCGATTGATATTCGGTTCAAAGTCCATTACCCGCCCCCATCGCCTCCCAATACAACACCAAAGCCCCCGCGCTCACCACCGCCCAGTTGAACGCCAGCGCCAAGGCAGTGAACAGACGCCAGCCGCTTCCAGCCTCCGCCATGCCGCGCCGGAAGGTCCAGCGGCCGATGGCGAAAGTCAGCAGCCCGCAGGCAAGGATGTTGAAGGCCGGATGCTTGTTCAGCAGGGTGAAGAACACCACCAGCAGCACGATGCTTTGCAGAAACCACGCCGAGGCGAACCATACGATGGGCACCGGGCGATAGGTGCCTTCGGGCAGGAAGCTGCCGATGTCGCTGGAACGCACGCCATATTCGGGCGGGCCGTAATCCTCTTCGTCTTCCCGCGATCTTCGCATCATGCCCCCTTTTGCTTCACAGGATGCCACGGGCAGGGGGCGCTTCAATCAGGAAGGCTACTCACCACCCTCCTTCACCGCTGAAACCGCACCTTCCTGCGCATAGAAGGTGGGAGAAGTCAGCAGCGCCGCCAGTTGCCGGCCTGCATCCTCACCTTTCACCCCGGCATCGATCCTGCGGACCACCCGCCGCGCCGCTTCGGACAGGAAGCCGCCATTGGGATCGGAGGCAATCGAGGCCAGATGGGGGCGAGCCTCGGCGAATTTGCCATGTTTCAGATAATATTGGGCAAGATCGGAACGCAGGGACTGGTCGAAGGGTGCCAGCCGGATCGCCCGCTCCATCCCCTGCACCGCCTCGGCAGGGGGCGGGCGGGCACGCTCCAGGTAATTGTGAAAATTGTAGATCAGCGGCAGGGGATGGTCTTTTTCCAGCCGGCGCAGCGCCATGAAAGGCGCCATCGCGGCGGTGTAGGCCGCGTCCCGATCATCGGCCTGCGCGGCCTGCCGGAACAGCGCATTGCCCTTCTGGACATAGGCATTCCTTTGTTGTGGATCGAGTTCGATGGCCCGGTCCGCCGCCCGGATGGCGCGCCGCATATTGCCTGCATCCACTTCGGCTTCCGCCAGAGCCGACAGGACCGGAGCGCTTTGGGGGTAAAGTACGGCAATCTTGCGCACTTCCCCCACCAGCTGCGCCGCCTGATCCGGGCCAACCCCGCTGCGCAAGCGCATTACCAGAGGCATGACCGCCGCTTCCGCCTCGTCCAGCTGGCGAACCATTATGGAACCGACGCCCAGCTTTCCCGGCTGGAAAGAGAATGAACGGATCGGCCTGCCGAGATAGAGCTTAAGCTCCCGGTCCAGCTGGTCGAAATCGCCAAAGGCCTGCCTTGCGGCTTTCATCGTACCCAATCCCTTGCCCATCAGGCCGAGATAGGCCTCCATCTGGCCCTGGCGCATCTCCGCGAAAGTCAGATAGTGATACAGCAGCCAGCTGCGCGCATAGAAGGCGTTGGAGGCCTTCTCCATTCCCGCCTCGAAACTGGCCGGGTCCAGCAATTCCCTCACCTTCACTTCCCGGCCATGCAGCAAGGCGCCCATGCGGTGCCGGGCGGGCCCACCCAGCGAAATGCCGCCGGCATGGGGGAATTGGGCAGAGGCGAAGAATTCCGCCCCGCCTTCATCGTACCAGCGCGGGCCCATCGACGCGCCGGCGGAGATCAGGAAATGGTGGGTATATTCGTGCAGCAGCACGATCATGGGGAACGCCGTATGGTCTCCCCCCGTCTTCACTCGCGGGACGACGGCAATCGATGCCCCGGCCCGCGGCCTGTAAAAGCCGGCGATGCGGCGGGGCCCCTCCCCCATCAGGCGGCGCACTTCCCGATCGTTCTTCACGACGAATATGGTCAGCCGGTTCGACGGGCTCGGGGCGGGCAGATCTTCTCCGGTCAGGGCTTCCAGTGCCGAATGGTAGAGTTCCAACTGTCTGGAAAAACGGCGAATGTTCTGTTCATCGTCATCGGCATAAATGACGAAGTTCGCGCTGGAGGCCTCGCGCCATTCCGCCATTGCCGGCGCCGCAGACAAGAGGCAGACCGGCAACATCGTCAAAAGAGCTCGCACCACGGCCCCCTTTGATCGAATGATCCTTTTCTATATCAACAGGTTGACACAAGCAGGCCGCGTATCAAGGCGGGAAAAGGCTTTTCCCGGCGGCCTGTCCAACTTGTGCCACGCCTCAGCGCGCAGCGCGGGCTGCGAGCAGGCGCCGCGACCTTTCCGCGATCCAACCGGGCGCGAAAGGGAAAGGAGGAAGCGCTGATGAGGGACGCGAACGGCTGTCTCGACCTGTGGCGGGGCGAACCCGCTATCAGTCATCCCGGACCTGTTCCGGGATAAGGCTGCTTTCCTTCCCCCTGCACGTCGCGGCTTCGCTCAGTCCTTCACCGTCGTGTCGTAAGTCTCACGGAAGTTTTCGGCATTGCGCGCCGGCCCGATGAGCGCGCGATATTCCGCCCGCCTGGTTTCAGCTTTGGCCAGGGATTCCCGAAGTTCGGCAAGATCCTTCTCGCTTTCGGCGACCTTCTTCGCCGCAGCCTCGGCAGTGGCGCGCAGACTCGCGGCGGCGGCATTTGCGCTCCCCTTTTTTCCAGCGGTCCTTACTTCAACCGCGCGGGCCCGTTCGTCCGCAGCAATGAATTTCGCCTTGCGCTTCGCCAGTTGCTTTTCCGTCCTCTCGACCCCCGTCCTGGCCGCATCGACTTCAAATTCGTCCGCGTCGCCGGGCTTCTGGCAATAGGGGTTGGCCGGCACAATCTCGTCATCAGGCCCTAGCAGTGTGAGCGTCCGGAACTTCCAGATCTTGCCTTCCCGCTCGAAGACGCCGTCATAGACTCCGGCGATACTGCCATCCGGGGCGTGTACTGCCCACTGCCCATGGGCAGTGGTGAAGGTGCCCGCCCGATAGAACCGCAGGGGCAGCGGTTCGAGCGTGTTGCCCGCGACAGCAAGCGGATCAATCTGGCGATCGAGATTTGTCTGATCCGCCACGGAATCTCCAGATGTCCAACGGGTCTTCCTGGTCAGCTTGAACAAGGTGCTGCGGGGCTTGCCCGCAGAGGCTGCCGCAAAATAGTCGCTCATCAGCTGCGTGCCGGGTGCATGAGCCTCGAACTGCTCTTCCTTATCGACGAATAGGTCGCACCGCATATAACCGTTCATGGAACGGCCGATCGCCTGGCCCAGGACATCGGGCAATCCCGCCATCAGCGCCCCGCTGAAACCCTGCGAATATGCCGGCTGTGCGGCACAGACAGCTGCCAATGCCAGCACGGCGCGAAAACCGATTTTCATGAATACTTCCCCCCTGTCGCGGAGCGGAAGCTAGCAAGCACTGGCCTGGCCGGACAGAAGGTAAAAACTCCATAGTGGCTCAATGCCGGTTGAAATACGGCAGTTTTCGCTCACCCTCCGCCAAGGTCGCGGGGCCAATCGCGTTGGCGGGGAAGCGGTTGCGCACCGGGCCCTGCCAGTGCGCAACCGGTTTTCCTGTTTCCCCTCGATCGAAGGGAAACAGGAGGGCGGGCCTTTTGCCCTGTCAGTCGTGTTCGCGGTCGCCCTGGCCGATGTAAAGCTCGCGCCCCGTCTCGTTATAGACGCGGCTCATCTCCTTCATCCCCGCCTCGGCCTCTTCGGCGGCGGCGAAGGTTTCGATGGGGGCGTTCTGCTTCGCGGCGAAATCGCGCACTTCCTGCGTGATCTTCATCGAACAGAATTTCGGCCCGCACATGGAGCAGAAATGCGCCGTCTTGGCGCCTTCGGCCGGCAGCGTCTGGTCGTGATATTGTTCGGCAGTGTCCGGGTCCAGCGAGAGGTTGAACTGGTCGCGCCAGCGGAATTCAAACCGCGCGCGGCTAAGCGCATCGTCGCGCACCTTGGCTGCCGGATGGCCCTTGGCAAGATCCGCCGCATGGGCCGCCAGCTTGTAAGTGACGACGCCCACCTTCACATCGTCCCGGTCAGGCAGGCCGAGATGCTCCTTGGGCGTGACGTAGCAGAGCATGGCCGTGCCATACCAGCCGATCATCGCCGCGCCGATGCCGCTGGTGATGTGGTCGTAACCGGGCGCGATGTCGGTCACGAGGGGCCCGAGCGTGTAGAACGGAGCCTCACCGCAGGCGGCCAGCTGCTTGTCCATATTCTCCTTGATCTTGTGCATCGGCACGTGGCCGGGGCCTTCGATCATCACCTGCACGTCCTGCTCCCAGGCGCGCTTGGTCAGTTCGCCCAGCGTGTAGAGTTCGGCGAACTGCGCCTCGTCATTCGCATCGGCGATGGAGCCGGGCCGCAGGCCATCGCCCAGCGAATAGGCGATGTCATAGGCCTTCATGATCTCGGTGATCTCGTCGAAATGTTCGTAGAGGAACGATTCCTTGTGATGGGCAAGGCACCACTTGGCCATGATCGAACCGCCCCGGCTGACGATGCCGGTCACGCGCTTGGCGGTGAGCGGGATGTAGGGCAGGCGCACGCCGGCATGGATGGTGAAATAATCCACGCCCTGCTCGGCCTGTTCGATCAGCGTATCGCGGAAGATTTCCCAGGTCAGATCCTCGGCAATGCCGCCCACCTTTTCCAGCGCCTGATAGATCGGCACGGTCCCGATGGGCACGGGGCTGTTGCGGATGATCCATTCGCGCGTGTCATGGATGTTGCGGCCGGTGGAAAGGTCCATCACCGTGTCCGCGCCCCAGCGGATCGACCAGACCATCTTGTCCACTTCGCTCGCCACATCGCTGGCGACGGCGGAATTGCCGATATTGGCGTTGATCTTCACCAGGAAGTTGCGGCCGATGGCCATCGGTTCGCATTCCGGGTGGTTGACGTTGCTGGGAATGATCGCCCTTCCGCGCGCCACTTCCTCGCGCACAAATTCCGGCGTCACGTAATCGGGAATGGCAGCGCCCCAATCCTGCCCGTCGCGGATATATTCGCGCAGCATCTCGCGGCCGAGATTTTCGCGCGTGGCGACATATTCCATCTCGGGCGTGATGATACCCCGGCGGGCATAATGCATCTGGCTGAGGTTCGCGCCGGGCTTCGCGCGCAGCACACGCTTGTGGACATTGGGATAGGCAGGCACGCCGCCCGAACGATCCGGCCCAAGCTGACCGTTGTCTTCCGGCTTCACTTCGCGCGCGGCATATTCTTCCACATCGCCGCGTTCGATCTGCCACTGGCGGCGCAGCTGGGGCAGGCCCTGCGCGATGTCGATCTGGACGGTGGGATCGGTGTAGGGGCCCGACGTGTCATAGACCCGTACCGGCGGTTCGCCGCTGGAAGGTTCCAGATCGATCTCGCGCATGGCCACCTTGAGAGGGCCGACATGGATCTTGCGGCTGCCCCGGATCGGGCCGGTGGTCACGCCGATTTCGATGGGGGAATTGATGTCGGCCATTCAGTCTCTCCAGCCGAGCGGAAGAGCGGATGGCGGGCCTTGTCATCAGGCTGGACGCCCTCCACTCCCTCCGCCCGTGTTAACGGGTTCAGGTTCGACGGGTCGTGGGGCGCAACGCCCACCTCTCAGCCAATGGTCCGCAAGCGGTCCGGCATGGCTCCCCGGGGATGAGTCGGGGTTCTAGGGCCTTGCGCGCGCGGCGGCAAGCGGGGCCATGCCGGATCGCGACAGGCAGCGCGCGGCGTGCTATCTTTCGTTTCACGGGAGATGTGAAAGAGGAGATACGCCCATGAGCGTTTCCACAAGGCACGCCCTCGCCGCAGCTGCGGCGCTGGCCCTGCCCGCCGCAGCCGCGGCCCATCATGGCTGGGGCTGGACTGAGGACAAGGAGAGCCGCCTTTCCGGCACCATCCAGTCGATCAGCTTCGGCAATCCGCATATGCACCTGCAGTTGCGCACCGATGACGGATTATGGGAAGTGGACCTTTCCCCGCCCATCGTGGCGCAGGGATCGGGCTTCGGCCCGGATGCGGCGAAGACGGGTGATACGGCCATCGTCACCGGCCACCGCGCCCGCGACGGCAAGCTGCGCGCCTTCAAGGGCGAGACGATCACGGTGCGCGGCAAGACCTATGACGTCTATCCGCAGCGGGAGAAGACGCTCTGACCTTAGGGCGGAGCGCAGATTCCTGGGCGGATAATCGTCCGCTTTCAGCAGAGCCCTATAGCGAGGGGAATGGCAGGAATGTTGGGGGAAACGGACCATCCTGACTCGTCATGCTGAACTTGTTTCAGCATCCATTTCTCCCCACGGACTGCCGCTCAATTTGGTCAAATGGGTCCTGAAACAAGTTCAGGATGACGATAGTGCAAACGTCTGCAATGTTGTCGGTTCCTGAAGGGCAGGTTTAGGTGCTTTGGTAGTGGGAAGCGGGCATAAGTCAGGCGTCGTTTTGAGCGTAGCTGATCAGCCGTTGGCATTGCTCTTCGGCGGACCCGATGAAGCCTTCGATGATCTCACGAGCAATGAACGTCTCAAGGAAATATTCGTAGTGCTTGCCATCCCGCTTCACGGGGTCTGTGGTGTCCGGTGCAGGAGACACAAGGATTGCGTTTGCCTCACAGGACCATGGCTGCTCGACATAAATTGTCGTAATATCATTGGTCCATCCGGACGCCTCGGCAATCAACTCGATGAGCGTCATTCTCCCCTCCCTCTCGCGAGTGGATTATAGTTGGCCTCCAATGTCCGCAAAGTTGTCGTGTCCGGACAGTCAGCTTTTGAGGCCCCTCCACGAATTGCGGAAGCCCGCTGACGCCCCCGCCCAGGCCCCCTCACGTAAACCGCATGAAGCCCGACACCGCCAGCGTCAGCCCGGCAAGCAAGGTCACCACCGCCCACGCGCGGTGCATGGCGGCTAGGTTCTTGAGCCAAAGGTGGAAATAGAGGTCCGAGAAACCGGCCACGGCCAGCGCCTCGATCATCATCAGCCCGCCGATACCCTTCATCACGCAGGTCACGATGTCCCCCGAATCCCACGGGTTCATCAGATAGATCAGCGCGCCGAAGGTCAGTTCCACCGCAGCGCTGAGCAATTGCAGCGCGGGGGACTTGTCGATTTCCTCGATCATGGTGCGCCAGATGCCGGGCTGGCGCAGCGCGCCGATGGCGGCGAAAGTGGCAAACAAGCCCAGCAACGCGGCGCTCCACGCAGTGGGATCGAAACTGTTCAGCATCCTCATGCACCTCCGCTCGATGGAGTGTTTGAGCAGATGAGTAAGGCCGGTCCAGTGCGCTGTCCAGCGCCGCGTTCCTGCTGTTTTCCGCTATCGGTTTTTCGCCTCTTAGGCCGCGGCCTGCCACTGTACTATCGCATCCATCGGCCAGAGCAGCATCAGGACGTTGAGCGTAAGATTGTCGCGGATCATCGCCAGGGTGAACAGTTCCAGTGCCACGCCCAGGGCGATACCGGCCCAGGTCGGCAAGCGGCCAGCGAGCAGGAAACCGACGATCATCCAGCCGATATCGGACATGGAATTGACGATGCTGTCCCCCACATAGCCCCAGCTGACCGTCACTTCGCGATAGCGGTTGATGATGAAGGGCGTGTTTTCCAGCACTTCCCAGAAGCCTTCGAAACCCACTGCGATCGGCAGGGCCCAGCGCGCGGGCAAGCCGCCGAACAGGCCCCAGCGCCACCACAATATATGCGCGAAGAAATAGAACAGCAGGCCGTGGATCAGATGGCTGGGCGAATACCAATCCGTGATATGCTGGCTGTTCTCGGAAGACTGAACCACACCGTGCCACAGCTTGATCGTGCCGCATTCGCACATGATCGGGCGGTGCATCGCCAGCAGGATCGCGAGGATCAGCGCCAGAACGGCCAGAGTGGCGAACAGGGCGCGACCATGGGGTAGCAGCGATGGCATTTGCGCTGACTGCACCCGATGCAGTCCATCCGCAAGCATACGCAATTGTCTTTATCATTCCGGTGCTTCACTCGTGCTTCCCATGACGATTCCCACGCGTGTCCGCGCGCTCGCCCTTCCGCTTGCTCTCGCCCTCGCCCTCACCGGCGGGCCGCTCCATGCGGCGGAGGCGCCTGCCCCCTTGCCGGAAGCTGCGGCGCAGCGGATCACAGCCGATCCGCACGGGGATCTCTATGATGCGATGCAGGGCGGGATCGACAATGAACGGGTGCTCGACAATCTGATCGAGTCCATCATTGCGGAAATGTTTCGGCTGGTGCCGGAATTGGAACTTCTGGAAGCCGAAAAGCCGGGACTTATGGCCGGGATGGCCGCCGCCTTTCGCCCCGTTCTGGCCGACTATTCCGCGCGGGTAAAGGAAACCTACCGTCCCCGGATGATCGCGCTTTTCAAGGAAGAACTGAGCGCGGAAGATGCCGAACAACTCTCTGCCTTCTATCGTTCCGACCTCGGCCGCAAATTGCTGACGGGATTGAGCAACAATTACACCGGCGCCCGAACCATGCGCAGCGCGATAGAAAATCCGAAGGCCGACATTCCCGCCGAAACGATCACCAACGACGTGAAAAGCGCCACCTTCAAGGCCTATCTCGGGCTCTCCGTCGCTGATCGGAAGGCTGTTGACGCGCTGGCCACGGACATACCGGCTTTCGGGAAACTCAATAAGCTCCAGCCGCAGATAAACGCCTTGCGGCATGAGATGGAGAATTCCCCCATGCTGCCCGAGGAAGATGCTCGCCTGCAAAGCTCGATCGACGCCGCCTTGCAGGAATATCTCGATAATCCCGCCGAGAAGTAGGCACAGACACCCGCAGGCATTGCGCGGGGCGGCTCATCGGCTAAAGCCTTTGCCCATGAACGGGCGCCAATTCGATATTGTCCTGCTGGGCGGCGGGCTTGCTGGCGGAATGATCGCCGCGGCGCTGGCACGCGGCCGGCCCGACCTGTCGGTGGCGGTTGTGGAGGCGCAGCCGGTGCTGGGTGGCAATCATCGCTGGAGCTGGTTCGAAAGCGATCTTTCTCCTGAAGGCGTCGACCTGCTCGCTCCCTTCGCCAAGACCGAGTGGAATGGCGGCTATGAAGTCGCATTTCCTGGCCATCGCCGCACGCTCTCCTCGCCCTATCGTTCGCTGGCCTCGGGCGATTTCGATGCGCAATTGCGCCGCCTCTTGCCTGAAGGCGCGATCCTGACCGGTCATGAAGCCGTAACGGTGGACCATGCCGGCACCATTCTGGACAATGGCGAGCGGATCGGCGCGCGCGCGGTGATCGATTGCCGGGGGCAGGCGAAATCGGCGCATCTGAGTGGTGGCTGGCAGGTATTCCTGGGCCATCATCTGCGCACCAGCACTCCCCATGGAGTGGAGCGGCCGATCATCATGGATGTCACCATCGAACAGGTGGGCATTGCCGATCCGGGCGCCTATCGCTTCGTCTATGTCCTGCCGCTTTCCCCCGATGAGCTGTTCATCGAAGATACCTATTATGCCGACAGCCCTGTGCTGGACCGTGACCTGCTCACCCGGCGGATCGAGGCCTATTGCGCAAGCCACGGATGGGCCGGAGAACTGCTCGGCTCCGAAACAGGCGTATTGCCGGTGATCACGGGCGGAGACTTTGCAGCCTATCAGGCTGAACGGCGCGTGGAAGGCGTGGCCCGCGCAGGTGCGCTGGCCGGCTTCACCCATCCGCTTACTTCCTACACCATGCCCTTCGCGGTGGAGACGGCGCTGGCCATCGCGCGGGAGGCGGACCTTCCGGCAGACCGGATGGCGGCCATGCTGGAAGCGCGCGCGCAGCAGCATTGGCGCGATACCGGCTTTTACCGGCTGCTGGGCAAGATGCTGTTCGGCGCCGCCGATCCGGCACGGCGCTGGCGCATCTTCGAGCACTTCTATCGCCTGCCACAGGGCCTGATCGAGAGATTCTACGCCGCGCGCTCGACACCGCTCGACAAGGCGCGCATCCTCATGGGCAAACCGCCGGTGCCCGTCACTCGCGCGCTGGGCGCATTGCTGCAGAAAGGCACACCGATGAACGGGCAGGAAGCCGTATGACCCCCGATCTCGTTCCCTATCCCGGCAAGCGGGCCTGCGTCATCGGCGCGGGCTTTGGCGGGCTGGCACTGGCGATCCGCCTGCAATCGGCGGGCATTGCCACCACTGTTGTCGAAGCGCGCGACAAGCCGGGCGGCCGGGCCTATTTCTGGGAGCGCGAGGGGTTCACTTTCGATGCCGGCCCCACCGTCATCACCGATCCGACCTGCCTGCGCGAATTATGGGCGCTGTCCGGCCATGAAATGGATGACGATATCGAGCTGATGCCGGTCATGCCGTTCTACCGGCTCAACTGGCCCGACGGCACGAATTTCGACTATTCCAATGACGAGACTGCGCTGCAGGCGGAAATCGCCCGCATCTCGCCTGCGGACATCGCCGGTTATGAGGATTTCCTGCGCTATTCCGAAGGCGTGTGGCACGAAGGCTATGTGAAGCTGGGCCATGTGCCCTTCCTGGACTTCGCCTCCATGATCAAGGCCGCCCCGGCGCTGGCCAAGTACCAGGCGTGGCGCTCGGTCTATTCGATCGTCTCCAAATATATCCAGTCGGAGAAACTGCGCGAGGCGTTCAGCTTCCACACTCTGCTGGTCGGCGGTAATCCAATGACCACCAGCAGCATCTATGCCCTGATCCACAAGCTGGAAAAGGATGGCGGTGTGTGGTGGGCCCGCGGCGGTACCAACCGGCTGATCGCTGCCATGGTCCGCCATTTCGAGCGGCTGGGCGGCACGATCCGCCTGCACGATCCGGTAAAGGCGATCCACACCGTGGGCACCGTGGCCAGCGAAGTGGAAACGGTGAGCGGCTGGAAGGAACGCTTCCACGCGGTGGCCAGCAATGCCGACATCATGCATACTTATCGCGACCTGCTGGGCGGCACCAAGCGCGGGCGGGACGAGGCGAAATCCCTGTCGCGCAAGCGCTTTTCCCCCAGCCTGTTCGTCGTCCATTTCGGGATCGAGGGCACCTGGCCGGGCATCCCCCACCACATGATCCTGTTCGGCCCGCGCTATAAGGGCCTGCTGGAGGATATTTACGAACACGGCGTGCTGCCCGCCGATTTCTCGATCTATCTCCACCATCCGACCGTGACCGATCCCTCCATGGCGCCGGAAGGCAAGAGCACTTTCTATGCGCTGGTCCCGGTGGCCAATATGGGCAAGCTGCCGATCGACTGGGAACAGGTCGGACCGGTGCTGGAAAAGCGCATTCTGGATGAAGTCGCCCGGCGGCTGATCCCCGATCTGCATGACCGGATCGTCACCAAGTTCCATTACGCGCCGCGCGATTTCGCGCTGGACCTCAACGCCCATGTCGGCAGCGCCTTCAGCCTGGAGCCGATCCTTACGCAGAGCGCATGGTTCCGCGGCCATAATCGCGACGATGTAATCCGGAACATGTATCTGGTAGGGGCAGGAACCCACCCCGGCGCCGGGATTCCCGGCGTGGTCGGCAGCGCCAAGGCCACTGCCAAGCTGATGCTGGAGGACATGAAGGAATGAAGCCGCTTTCCGCCCTTTGCGCAATCGCCCTGTTCGCCCTTCCCGCCGCGCTCAGCGCCGAAAGCTGGGAAGAAGTGGACCGCCTGCCGGGCGACATCGCCGTGGAACTGGACAGGCAGAGCATGAGCGAAGCTCAGGATGGCACGGCCCAGGTAGTGCTCGCCTCCTTCCGCAAGCAATTGCCCAATGGCATGATGCAGACCGACGTCGCCATGGATTGCGCGGGACAGGCGGCCAAGATCCGCGGCATCCAGCTGCTGCAGGAAGGCAAGGTAATATCGTCCACCCCCTCACCCGGCGCGGATTTCCGCCCGGTGAACTACGGCAGCTCGGAAGCGATCTATTACAAGGCGCTGTGCGGGCGGGAAATTCCCCTGCCCAACGCTGGAGAAGGTGAAGCGGCTGGAGGCGAAACGGGCGAATGATCCGCCGCCTTGCCGTCTATTGCGGGTCTGCCTCACCCGCCGATCCCCGTTATCTGCAACTCGCGCATGAGGTTGGCGCCGCTCTGGCCGAGCGCGGCATCGGCGTCGTCTATGGCGGCGGCAGGTTGGGCCTGATGGGCGCTGTGGCCAATGGCGCGCTGGAGGCGGGCGGCGAAGTGATCGGCGTGATCCCCGATGCGCTTTCCACCAGCGAAATCGCCAATACGGACTGCACCGAGCTGCATGTCGTCTCCGGCATGCATGAGCGCAAGAAGGCCTTCACCGATCTGTCGGATGGCTTCGTCACCATCCCCGGCGGCGTGGGCACGATGGACGAATTGTGGGAAGCGGTCAGCTGGGCACAGCTGGGCTATCACACCAAGCCGGTGGGGCTGCTCAATGCCTTCGGCTATTACGACCATCTGATCGCCTTCAATCGCCATATGGCGGAAACCGGCTTCATCCGGCCAGCCCATCAGGGCATCCTGATCGCGCGGGAATGTATGCCCGATCTGCTGGAAGCCATGGCCGCCTATCAGCCGCACCGCCCGATCTTCGCCATGAAGGCGGACGATTTGTGAGTTCCTTTTCGTCATTGCGAGGGGCTGAAGGCCCCGCGGCAATCCAGAGGGCAGTTACAGGCGGCCCTGGATTGCTTCGTCGCTCCGCTCCTCGCAATGACTTTTGATCGCCCGACCCTCGTCGCCCATGCGCGCGACACGATCCGCGAAGGGTCCAAAAGCTTCGCCGCCGCCAGCACGCTGTTCGGCCGCACCACGCGCGAACGCGTGTGGCTGCTCTATGCCTGGTGTCGCCGCTGCGACGATCTGGCCGACGCGCAGGATATGGGCGGCACGCTGGGCGATCAGGCCGGCGCGCATGATCGGCTGGCGGAGATCCGCGCCCTGACGGCCAAGGCTTTTGCGGGGGAACCCACGGGCGATCCCTGTTTCGACGCTTTCGGCCTCGTCGCCCATGAATGCGGGATCACGCCCGCCATGGCAGAAGACGTGATCGCCGGTTTCGCGCTGGATGCCGATGGCTGGCGCCCGCAGAGCGAAGGCGACATGATGCGCTATTGCTTTCATGTGGCAGGCGCAGTGGGCGTTATGATGGCCGTGGTCATGGGCGTGCCCGCGCGGCGCGACGACGTGCTGGACCGTGCCTGCGACCTTGGGCTTGCCTTCCAGCTGGCCAATATCGCCCGCGACATCGCCGAGGATGCCGAAGCGGGGCGCTGCTACCTGCCCGCCGAATGGCTGGCCGAAAAGAACATTCCCGAAAGCGAGATCATGGCGCCCCGGCACCGCGCCGCCCTGGCCGAACTTGCCGTGCGGCTGGTAACGCTCTCCAAAGAGCATGAGCAGGCATCGCGCATCGGGGCGGCGCAGCTGGGGTTCCGCGAGCGCTGGGCGATCCTCTCCGCCGCCGGCATCTATGGCGCAATCGCCATCGAAGTCGGCCGCCGGGGCGAGGCCGCGTGGGACGAGCGGGTCCATACTTCCGGCCGGGCCAAGTTGGGCTTCGTGGCCAAAGGACTTGCCGCAGCCCTGATGCCGCCGCCGAAAATCGCAAGTCTGCCCAAGTGGAACCGCCGCCAGCTGGCCGCCATGGCCCGCCCGGCAGGCTGACCAAACCCCGCTTGCCTACCCGCCCCCTTCGGGGCAGTCTCCCCGCAAAATATACAGGGGAGAAGGACATGGAAGAACCCGGTGCCGAACAGGCGCAGGTCCGGAAGACCGAGTGGAAAGTGATCGCGGCATCGTCGCTCGGCACGGTGTTCGAATGGTATGATTTCTATCTCTACGGGCTGCTGGCCACGATCATTTCGGCCCAGTTCTTTTCCGGCGTCAACGAAACCACCGCTTTCATCCTGGCCCTTGCCGCCTTTGCCGCGGGCTTTGCCGTGCGGCCCTTCGGCGCGCTGGTTTTCGGGCGAGTGGGCGACCTTGTGGGGCGCAAGAACACCTTCCTCGTCACCATGGGGATCATGGGCGCATCCACCTTCGCGGTCGGCCTGCTGCCATCCTATGCCAGCGTGGGCGTGGCCGCGCCGCTGATGCTGGTGGCGCTCCGCCTGCTGCAAGGGCTGGCGCTGGGCGGGCAATATGGCGGCGCGGCGACCTATGTGGCGGAACATGCGCCGGAGGGGAAACGCGGCTTCTATACCAGCTTCATCCAGACCACCGCGACCCTGGGCCTGTTCGCCAGCCTGCTGGTGGTGATCGGCACGCGCGAGGCGATGGGAGAGGAAGCCTTCGCCAGCTGGGGCTGGCGCCTGCCTTTCTTTGCCTCGGCGCTGCTGCTGGTCGTCTCGCTGTGGATCAGGCTCCAGCTCAACGAGAGCCCGGTCTATCAGAAGATGAAGGCTGACGGCACAACGTCAAAGGCCCCGCTGACCGAGGCATTCGGCAATTGGAAGAACCTGCGCATCGTGCTGATCGCGCTGCTGGGCGCGGTCGCCGGGCAGGCGGTGGTCTGGTACACGGGCCAGTTCTACGCGCTGTTCTACCTCGAAAAGATCCTGAAGGTTGAAGGCTCCACCGCCAACATCCTGATCGCCGCCGCATTGGCCATCGGCACGCCCTTCTTCGTGTTCTTCGGCTGGCTGAGTGACCGGATCGGGCGAAAGCCGATCATCATGGCGGGCTGCGCGCTGGCGGCAGTGCTCTATTTCCCGCTATTCGGCGCGCTGACCGCCGCCGCCAATCCGGCGCTGGCGGAAGCGCAAGCGGAAGCCCCGGTGGTGGTCCATGCCGATCCGGCGACCTGCTCGGTCCAGTTCGACCCCATTGGCAAGACCAATTTCAACACCACTGCATGCGACATTGCGAAGTCAACGCTGGCCAAGGCAGGCATTCCCTATGAGAACGCCGCCAATGGCAGCGGCGAGACGAGTATCGGCGGCGTCACCGTGCCTGCGGACGACCTCGAAAGCTATGGCGAGCGGCTGACCATTGCGGTGGCGCAGGCGGGCTATCCCGCGCAGGCGGACCCGGCGCGCACCAATACTCCGCTGGTGATTGCCATCCTCACCGCGCTCGTTCTGCTGGTGACCATGGTCTACGGCCCGATCGCGGCCCTGCTGGTGGAACTGTTCCCCAGCCGCATCCGCTACACCGCGATGAGCCTGCCCTATCACATCGGCAATGGCTGGTTCGGCGGCTTCCTGCCCACCATCGCCTTTGCCTGCGTGGCAGCGACGGGGAATATCTATGCAGGCCTGTGGTATCCGGTGGGCGTCGCCGTGCTGACGCTGGTGGTGGGGCTATTGTGGCTGCCCGAGACCTTCCAGCGGAAGATCGATCACGAGGGGTGACAGCTTCGATCCTCCCCCAAGGGGGAGGATCTACCCGCCCATATATTCCGCCACGCTCGTCCGCTCGGCCTCGCTCATATGCAGGCCCAGCTTGCTACGTCGCCACAGCACGTCCTCGGCAGTCCGTGCCCATTCCACTTCGCGCAGATAGGCAACTTCCGCCTCGCTCAGCCCCGCGCCGAAATGGCGACCGAGATCGCTCCACCCCCGTGCCTTGCTCAGCCAGCGTTCGGCTCTGGTGCCATAGGCGCGGGCGATACGCGTCGCCTCCGCCAGCGAAAGAAACGGGTGCCCCTGCTTCAGGTCAGCCGCCAGCGCCGCTTGCCCCTCCAGCGGGAAATCCCCGCCCGGCAGAGGCGCATGGGCCGTCCATGCCGGGCCGGACAGGGCCGGAACGCGCTGAGCGAGTTCATCCACTGCGGCTTCGGACAAATGGCGATAGGATGTGATCTTGCCCCCGAACACATCGAGCAAGGGCGCGCCTTCTTCCGGCGGGGAAATGGGCAGGCGATAGCCGCGTGTCGCCGCCTCCGGCCTGCCCGATCCATCGTCCACCAGCGCGCGCACGCCCGAATAGGTCCACACGACGTCAGCCGGGGTCACGGGCTTCGCGAAATATCGGCTCGCCGCCTCGCACAGATATTCAACCTCGTCCTGCGAAGCCTCGATCCGGTCCAGCGGGCCCTCATGATCCCGATCGGTCGTGCCGATCAGGGTGAAGTCCCGCTCATAGGGAATGGCAAAGCAGATGCGCGTATCGGGCAGCTGGAAGATATAGGCGTAATCATGGTCGAACAGGCGGCGCGTCACGATATGCGATCCGCGCACTCGCCGCAGCGAGAAGCCGGGGGCCTGCCCGGTGAGCCGCGCCACATCGTCCGCTCCCGGCCCCGCGGCATTCACCAGCGCACGGCCGTGGAAGGTTCCGGCGGGAGTTTCCACCGCCCATAATTCGCCTTCCCGCCTGATCGCCGTGGCGGGCGTGCGCGTGCGGATTTCCGCCCCGCGTTCCGCCGCATCGAGCGCGTTCAGGACGACCAGCCGGGCATCGTCCACCCAGCCATCCGAATATTCGAAACCCCAATCCAGCGCCGGGTCCAGCGCCGCGCCCGCCAGGTGATTGTGCAATCGGATCGTATCGGCGGCGGGCAGGCGCTTTCGCCCGCCGATATGGTCATAGAGGAACAGCCCCAGCCGCAGCATCCAGCGCGGGCGCAGATGGGGCATCCAGGGCAGCACGAAGCGCATGGGGCGGATGATATGCGGGGCAATGGCCCATAGCACTTCCCGCTCGTGCAGGGCCTCTCGCACCAGGGCGAATTCGTAATATTCGAGATAACGCAGCCCGCCATGGACCAGCTTGGTACTGGCGCTGGACGTGCCGCTGGCCAAGTCCCGCGCCTCCAGCAGGAGAACCCGGGCACCTCGTCCTTGGGCATCACGCGCGATCCCCGCGCCGTTGACCCCGCCGCCAATGACGATGAGGTCGAACGGCCCGGTCATCCCGCGTCTGCCATCAATGGCCTGCCATCAGTGAATCGTCACCGGCGGAACCGGCCGCGCATGCAGGCGGCGGAACAGGCGGCCCTTTTCGCTGAACATTACCAGCACCAGCGCCAGCGCGCCGGCGCTCAACAGTGCCCAGGCGAGCGGACGGGCGGTGCCATCGTAACTCTGCCCGATCACGATGCCGATCACCGAAGCCAATACCATGCGCACGAAGGCCTGGATCGAGCTGGCCGCACCTGCGATCTCGGCAAAGGGCTGCATCGCAATGGAGCCGAAATTGGCACCGAGGAAGCCCAGCAGGGCAAGGTTGCACGCCATCAGCGGCAGGAACCACAGCAGCGAGTCGCTGTGGGACGAGTGAGACACCCAGACCTGCAACGTGCTCACCAGAATGAAGATCAGCAGGCCCGCATGGCTCACGCGGCGAGCGCCGAAACGCTCCACGATGCGTGAATTGACGATGCTGGATACCGCCATGGTCGCCGCCGTCGCCCCGAAGATATAGGGGAATGCTTCCCCCGCGCCGAAATGCTCGCCCACCAGCTGCTGGGCGGAATTGACGTAGCCGAAGACCGTGCCGATCACCAGCCCGGAGCCCAGCACATAGCCGAACGCCTCACGCGAGGTGGCGGCGATCACCATGTTGCGGCCCAGGATTTTCGGGCGGATTTCCTGCCGGAATTCGGGATGCAGCGTTTCCGGCAGGCGGATGGCCGCCCACACGATCATCACCACGCCCATGAGGCTCAGCCCCACGAAGATCCAGCGCCAGCCCGCCACTTCCAGCACCAGCTGCCCCAGCGTGGGGGCCACCACCGGCACGGTGATGAACACGGCCGAGATCAGCGAGAAGACGCGCGCCATGCGGTCCCCTTCGAACTGATCGCGAATGATCGCGCCGGGCAGCACCATCAGGCCCGCCGAGCCCAGCCCCTGCAGGATGCGCATCGCCACGAGCTGATTGAAGCTGGTCACGAAAGCGCAGCCGATGCCGAACACCACA
The DNA here is from genome assembly GCF_020539485.1 of Fulverythrobacter ferritrahens. GTDB lineage: Bacteria > Pseudomonadota > Alphaproteobacteria > Sphingomonadales > Sphingomonadaceae > Andeanibacterium > Andeanibacterium ferritrahens. The sequence continues at coordinate 93,521 of NZ_JACDXU010000003.1, read as the reverse complement.
TAACAGGCCAGCGAGATCATCAGCAGCTTCTTGCGGCCGAAACGGTCCGCCAGAAGGCCGGGAATCAATGTGCCCGCCCCGGTGGAGAGCAGGAACAGCCCAACGATATATTGCCGCTTATTGGCGTCCAGAACGCCGAAGTCGCCCGCGATCTCGTCCAGCGCGGGCAGCATGCCGTCAATCGCGAGGGCGTGCAGCGCCATGAGCATGGCGGTGATAACCACCAGCTCGGTGCGACCCAGCTCGCGCGGCGGGGAAAATTTGATAGACTTGCCCATGCCGCGCCCCTAGCCCGGTCTCGCCTTTCATGGCCAGCGAGAATTGCTGCATGTGCTAACAAAATTTCCTGTCCGCGCATTATCCCCGCTTCGCCGCGACGGACGGGGGGTGACGATCCGGCGCGAGCGGCGTATCCTTCGGGCAAGCCATGCATGCTGACGAAACCGAGGATGAAGACGCCGCGCCGGGCCTGCGCAAGATCATCCATGTCGACATGGATGCCTTCTTCGCCAGCGTGGAACAGCGCGACGATCCCGATCTGCGCGGCAAGCCCGTGGCGGTGGGCGGGGCCACCGGGCGCGGCGTAGTGGCCGCCGCCAGTTACGAGGCCCGCAAGTTCGGCGTGCGTTCCGCCATGCCTTCCCTGCGCGCGCAGCAATTGTGCCCCGGCCTGATCTTCCGCAAGCCGCGTTTCGATGTCTATCGCGAAGTATCGCAACAGATCCGCGCGATCTTTCGGGACTACACGCCCCATGTCGAACCGCTGAGCCTCGATGAGGCCTATCTCGACGTGACGGAGGATCTGAAGGGCATCGGATCGGCCACCCGCATTGCCGAACTGATCCGCCAGCGCATCCGCAAGGAAACCGGGCTCACCGCGAGTGCGGGCGTGAGTTACAACAAGTTCCTGGCAAAGCTGGCGAGCGACCAGAACAAGCCGGACGGCATCTGCGTGATCCGGCCCGGCCAGGGCGCGGGCTTTGTCGCCGGCCTGCCAGTCCGCCGCTTCCACGGGGTCGGCCCGCGCGGCGCGGAGAAGATGGCCAGGCTGGGGATCGAGACGGGGGCGGATCTGCGCGAAAAGGACATCGCCTTCCTCAAAGCCAATTTCGGCAGCTTCGCCGATTATCTCTATCGCGCCGCGCGCGGCATCGATCTGCGGCCGGTAAGGGCCAACCGCCCCCGCAAATCCCTGGGCGGAGAGCGGACCTTCATGGGCGACATTTCCGCCGGACATGCCCTGCACGAAACGCTGGACCGGATCGCCGACATCGTGTGGGGGCGAATTGAAGAAGCTGAGGCGCGCGGACGCACCGTTACACTGAAGCTGCGCTTCACGGACTTCCGCATCGTCACGCGCGCCCGTTCGCTGCCCCATTTCGTCAGCGGCAAGGCGGAGTTCGTAAAGCTGGGGCACGATCTGCTGGACGAAATGCTGCCTCTGCCGCTTCCCGCACGGCTGATGGGCCTCACGCTCTCCGCACTGGAGGGGGAAGATGCGGAGAAACCGCAGAAGGACATGGCGCAGCTTTCGCTTCTCTAGGTCATCATCTCCAGCACCGCATCCACCAGCGCGATACGATCCTGCGGAAGATCATCGGGCGCAAAGAAGCGCGCCTGTGTGATCTCCCGCTGATCGGGGCGCAGGGTGCCTGCCAGCCGGGCGGAATAGATATGGCTCACGCAAGGCGCCCCGTGAAGCATCCGGCGGTTGACGCCCAGCGGCACCAGGCTTTCCACCGCGCAGCCCAGTTCCTCCGCAATCTCCCTGCGGGCCGCCGGTTCGGGCAGTTCCTCGCGCTTCAGGCCGCCGCCCGGCAGGGTCCATTTGCCGGAACCATAGGCATGACGCACCAGCAGCACCTTTCCCCCGTCATCCAGCAGCAGCACATTCACCCCGCAGAGCTGCGGGCGGGCCAGCCGCCACCAGACCTTGCGCAGTTCATGCGCCAGCCGCAGCCCCATCCGGTGGAGCGGCGCGGGAATCAGGTGAAGCATGTGACGGGCTGGCGTGCCGCGGAAAGCAGCCGCGCCACCGGCAGATCGCTCTCGCCAGCGGCAGCCGCCTCGAACAGGGCGCGCTTGTCCTCGCCCCGGATGACGAACAGAATCCGATCGGCATCGAGCAGCGCGGGAATGGTCAGACTCACGCGGTCGAACGGCGCCTCGGGCGGAAGCGGATCGGGGGTGAGGCGGCGCACTTTCAAAGGATCGTCCACCCTGGGATCGGTGTTGGGGAACAGGGAAGCGATGTGCCCATCCCCGCCCATGCCCAGCCAGGCCAGCGCGAAATGCGGCGGCTCGCTCTCCAGCGTCAGCGCCGTGACCTGCGCGCCTGCCGGCGCCAGCAGCGCGCGGATGCGGCCGACATTGCTGGCAGGGTGCTCTTCCGGCACCAGCCGGTCATCCCCCGGCCACACCTCCACCCGCGCCCAGTCCAGCGGCAGGGCGGCCAGTTGTTCGAGAATGGGGAACGGCGTCGATCCTCCCGGAACGGTGATGGCAATGTACCCGCTCCCCGCCGCCAGAGCTTCCTCGATCCACTGATAGAGCCACAGGGCAATGGCGCGATCATCCGCGCCAGAGATGATTTCGGGGCGATTCATGAGGTTAATCTAGCAGACCGGCGCCCAACGGAAAGGCCGCCACGGCATAGCCGCAGCGGCCCCGCTGTCCAGGATCCAAAGGGCCAGGCGGAGCGGTTTACCCGGTCGCCCTGATTGGGGTGGCTTGGGGGCTTCGTAAGGACACCTTTCGATACACCCGCAACGCGCGAATGGCCTGCAAGGTTCCGGCGCCGCGGCTCACACAATTCCGCGCGCAGCCAGCCCCGTCCAGACTGCCGCCAGCAGCATCGCCGCCGCTATCGAAAGGCGTATGGACGCAAGCGGCAAACGCGCCTCCATCTGTCCCGACATCGCCCATGCCAGGGTCAGCGCAGCCCCGCCGCCCAGCGCCCCCCCGGCGCCTGCAAGGCCGGGCGATCCGGCGGAGGCCGCGAAGGCGACGATCAGGAAGCGGGCGGCATCCACCAATTGCCGCGCGGCAATCACCAGCGTGATGGCAACCAGAGAGCGCGTCGGTTCCGCCGGCTCCCGCGGGCGGACCGGCCAGGCCAGTTCCCCCGCGCCAAGCAGCAGCGCAAGTGCGACGAACATCGCCTTGCCTCCCGGCGGCATCAGTTGGGCCAGGGCCGCTCCGGCAAAAGCGGCAATCGCGGCGGTCGCGATGCTGGCGATCCATCCTGCGACCAGCAGGGGGCTATTGGCGCCCAGCCTGCGCGCCAGCACGCTGACTATCCGCTGGTCGCGTCCACCGGTAGCGGCAAGGAATGTGGCAAGCAGGGCGAAGAAAAAGGCTGGCATGATCCAAGGATAGCATGCCGCAAAATGCGCGACACTGGCAAAACCGGTGCCGAACCCCTAGCTGGACAGGTTATGAGCGTGGCGATGGACATGAAACGCGGAGGATGGCGCTGGATCTGCACCCTGCTGGTGCTGGTCGCAGCGATTCATGCCGTTCTCCCGTCGGACCAGCCCTTGCAGCGCGTCAGCGGCTCTGCCTTCAGTTCGGCCACTGCCGAAGTGGCGGTCAGTTGCCCCTCCCGCAATGAAGAGCGCCGGCAGGCCGTCCCTCAGGAACCGCGCAGCGCTCCGCTACCCTGCCGCGTTGAACTACAGCCGCTCGCCAATGCCGAGCCAGCCCGGCCTTTCGCACCCAAGCCGGCGCCGCGCGGCCCTCCGCTCTGGGAAACCACTCTTTCCCCTCTCAACCCACGGGCTCCGCCTTTCGCCTGACCGGTCACCGGGCGCGACACATCGTCGCGGCCAGATGTTTCCATCCGGACAGGATATGAAAAATGAGTTCCGACAATCCCGTCGCCGCTGAAAAGCGCGCGGCCGCCGAGCGACTGCTCGAACGCTATCCCGACCTTACGGGCGATGAGCTGGAGCGCCTGCTCCATTATTTCCGCAAGGAAGCCTCCTCGCTCGATTGCGCGCTGGTTTCCTCGAATTACGAGGTGCTGGGCAAATATCGGCAATTCTGCCGCGATCACTATCTTAACCGCCTGCGCCCCCGGGAAGTGATCTTCATCGGGGCCTGCGTCACGGGCCTGGTGGCCCTGCTGATCGCCTTTTCAACCTTCTCGGGCAGCAGCGCATGAGAGGCAGCGGCCCCGGATCGCACAGCCGGCGCATCCGGGGCCGCTTTGTTTCCTAAAGAATACAAGCACCGGGAGACAACGCCGCCGCGGAGCGCTGGAACTCAAGGGGATGATATTTGAAGGAGGGGCGGCTGGAGCGGGTGAAGGGAATCGAACCCTCGTATTCAGCTTGGGAAGCTGCTGCTCTACCATTGAGCTACACCCGCTAACGGCGGAAATGCTCGATTTCCGGGCCGCCGAGAGGAAACTGCCTGCAACATGGATTATGTCAGCAGCCTCGTCTGGGCGGCCAGTGCCACAAGATGCTTGCGCCGGTCAACGCACAGATGCGCCGGACCGGAAATGCGTGGCCATATTCAGCCGCGCAGCACCACCGATCCATCCTGCCGATCCAACGCGAAGCGGCGGATCACGCTGGTCCTGTAATCGGGTTCCAGCACCGTATCCACGGCAACGAAGCTGGCCTGGCCGCCTGCTTGCGTCAGTTCAAGCCGGACGTAGCCCTGATGCATATTGTCGGTCCAGACGATCTCGGGATTGTGGTCGGCAAAGGCCCTGTCGAATTTCAGGGAGAGTTCCGGGCCGAAGCCGCTGGCCATGAAATCGCCCGGCGAACTGATTCCCGCAGTGCCCAGCTCCACCCCTGCCGGACGGCCGGAGGCATCGGCGAGCTCGTTGGCCCAGAAACTGTGGCTGTCGCCCGTCAGAAAGACGAGATCGCCCGCCCCCGCTGTTCGGCTGAGGTCGTAAAGGCGTTCGCGGGCCCAATCGTAGCCATCCCAGGTGTCGGGATAGAAGGGCAAGTTCCACTTGCCCTTCCAGGCCAGCGCCCGTGCCTCCAGCGAGGCATCGGCGGCAGGTTCCGCCATCAGGCCGAGCGCCACCACGTCAGGCACATTGGTGCGGGCGATGGGCATGGGATTGCCGATCAGGCGCCAGGGCTGCTGGCCGGCAACGGATTGTTCGAGCGCGCGGGAAAGATCCGCCTCAAGCTCGGGCGCCAGCATGGCGCGGCCGGGCGCACCGATCACGTTCTTCACCAGATGGCGGGCATCGTCGGCGCTGGCGATCTTGTCTGCATAATCGAGATAGTCGACCTGCAAGGCGCGGGCGGTATGGCGCGTTTCCAGTGTGAACAGGGTGGCCAGATCGCCAAAGCTGTAGCTGCGCCAGAACTGCATCCGGCTGCGGCCTTTCTGGGCCAGCCATTCCGGCTCGCGCACGGGCATCCATTCGAAATAGGCCTGGATCGAGGCGGCGCGGCGGGTCTGCCAGTCCCCTTCCGTGCCGGGCTGGTGGTTCTGCGCCCCGCCGGTCCACGGATTGTTGGCGCTTTCGTGATCGTCCCAGCAGGCCAGCAGGCTATGCGCAGCGTGCATCGCCTGCGAGCCGCTGTCGGTCTTGTACTGCGCATGGCGTGTCCGGTAATCTGCCAGAGTGACGATCTCATGCGCGGGTTCATGGCGGCGGCCGATAGTGCTGGCCACATCGTCCCCCCAACCATCCGGCCCCTGCCCATATTCATAGATGTAATCGCCCGTGTGCAGCACGAAATCGACATCGGCATCCCGCGCGATCGCGTCATAGGCATTGAAGAAGCCGAAGGCGTAATTGGAGCAGGAGGCCAGTGCAATGCCCAGCCGGTCCAGCGCCCCCTCAGGCAAAGTGCGCGCGCGGCCCACGGGTGAGAAACTGTCTCCCAGCTGGAAGCGATAATAATAGGTGTGCCCCGCCTCCAGCCCGTCGGCCAGCAACTTCACCGTATGGTCGCGCTCCGGCCCGGTGGCGAAAGTGCCCTGCTTCACGATCCGGTCGAACGCCTGGTCTGCGGCCACTTGCCAACGCACCGTCTGCGCGCCCTGCGCCGTCACCCGCGTCCACAGCACCAAGCTGGACCGGTCCGGATCGCCGCTCGCCACGCCATGGCGGAACACCGCATTGCTCTTCGGTTCATGCGCACCGGCGCGCCACGGCAGCGTTGCGAGGAAGGTGGTTCCGGCGAGGCCCGCAAGCGTGGTCCGACGAGTGATGAGAGAGGCGAAGGCCATTGGGCGAACTCCGAATTCAGACATATCCTGCGTGACTGGCAGGAGGATGATCCATTGATGTGTCAGCCAGATGGAAAAGAGCGCCCCCAGGGCGAGGGCGCTCCCTTCCTTCCGGCAAGAAGCCAGCCGGGCGCGGCGATAAGGGCTGCCGCGCCCGCCCGGATCAGAAGCCGGCCTTCAGCGTGACGAAGACCTGACGGGGAGCACCGACCAACAGGGTCTGGCGGTCGCCCGAGTCGCCGTAACCGCCCGAACCGACAGTCGCGATGTACTGCTTGTCGAACAGATTGGTGGCGTTCAGCTGCAACTCGATCTTGTCGGTGAAGCGATAACCCAGGCTGGCATCGGCCAGCAGGCGGGCATCGACCGACTGGTCGTTCAGATAGGTGAAGTAGCGTTCCGACATCCAGTTGAGGCCGACCCGGCCGAACAGCTTGCCATCGTCATAGGCCAGCTCGCCACGCGCCATGTGCTCGGGGCTGTCGGTCAGGGTCTTGCCCTTGATGGGAGAGATCACCTTGCCGTCACCATCCACCACATCGTCACGATAGGTCGCGTCGGTGTAGCTGTAGGATGCGTAGAGCGAGAAGTTGCTGCCCAGCTTGAGATCGCCCGCCGCTTCGAAGCCCAGCGAACGGACCGAACCGACATTCTGCAACGCGCTCGGATTGCCCTGAATGGAAGAGCCGACCGCAACCGACTGCAGGCGGTTCTGGAAATTCACCAGATAGACGCCGACCACACCGTTGAAGCTGGAGGTGTTGTAGCGCAGGCCAGCTTCATAGGTGTCCGAGCTTTCCGGCTTCAACGTGTTCTTGATCGCGTCAAAACCGGCCTGATTGGTCGAGAACGGGCCAGTGGTGGTTGCCGAAGCATAGGCGCGGGTCGACTGCGTGAAGCCGGCGAAGACTTCGGCATTGTCGGTCAGTTCATAGACCAGGCCGACATGCGGCTGGAACCAGTCCTCTGCCTTGATCCTGCCTTCCGGATAGGTGGCCTGAACCACGGCATCGGCTTCGTTGGTGACCTTGAAGCCCTTCCAGCCCAGATTCACCTTCAGCGATCCGAGGTCGATCTTGTCGGCCACGAAATATTGCAGCGTGTCGGTGGTGAAATCGAATTCCCACTGGGTGTAGAACGGGTTCTTCGGATAGGTCCGGAACGAGAAGCCCGGATCGGTGCGGCTGGCCAGCGCATAGAAACGGCGGGCCTGGTTGAACTCGTTGTGTTCGTACCAGCCGCCGACGCTGACCTGATTGCTACCCAGATCGATGTCGAGCGAGCCGAAGATGCCGCCACGGTCGATCTCATATTCGGTCGTGCGGACGGAAATCGGCGTGCCATTGGGGCTCGGCACGTAGGGCGTGGCCCACAGGCCCATGCCGCGGTTATTGTGATAATAGCCCTTGAGCGACAGGTTCACCTTGTCACCCAGCGGCGCCTTCACGCCCAGCGAAGCTACGAAGTCCTTACGCAGGCCAGCCGCATCGTAATAGGCATCGTCGACAGATTTGTAATCGCCGGGGAACACCGTGCCAGCCGACGGGTTGCTCGGCGCAAGGCCGGTGATGTCCGACAGGCCATCCGCCCCCGGCAGGCCGGTGGTATTGTTGAAGGAGTCGATATTGTTGGCGATGTCGGCCAGCTTGATCGCCAGCGCCCAGTCGCCATAGAGGTTGTCGGAACCATAGCCCAGGCGCTCCAGCATATCGAGCGACATGTCCTGGTAGTCCTGCTCGCGGCGATCCGAATAGCTTACCCAGCCATCCACTTCAGCCGCGCCGATCGGAATCACGAGCTTGGCGTTGACCATGTGCTGGTCCTGCATGCCCTTGCCCTTGTATTTGTCGGTCGAGCCATAGGCATAGCTGACATAGCCGCGCGCGCCATTGGCACTGCCGGCATTGAGCCGCACGAAGCCACGCATCGTCTCGTTGCTGCCATAAGTGACGGCAGCATCGGCAGCGAAACGATCTTCCGGATCGCGCGAGAAGTTTTCAACCGTGCCGCCCAGATTGTTGGTCGACTGGGTGCCCAGCGTGCCCGCGCCCTGCGACACTTCCACGCGACCCACGTTTTCGGGGCTGATCACGCGGCTGATATGCAGACCGTTATGGTTGCCATAGGTCATGTCGCCCAGCGGGATGCCGTCAAAGGTGAAGCCCAGCTGGTTCTGGTTGAAGCTGCGGATGGTGACGCGGGTCGACCATTCATAATTGCCGAAGGGGTCGGCCGACTGGAAGTTGACGCTGGGCAGCTTTTCAATCGCCTTCAGCGGGCTGGTGCCCGGCAGCAGGGTGACGATATCTTCGGAAGAAATCGCCTGCACCTGGCGGGTCTCGCCCTTGCCATAGACGACGATCTCGTTCGCCGGGGTGTCGCTCTCGGCGGCAGCGGCGGCTTCTTCGGCGTGGGCGGCATTGGCCAGCGCAAGGCAGGTCAGGCTGGCGCCGATGAGAACGCCCGCGCGGAGCTGATGGAATCGCATTTTTGGTCCCTCATGGTTTTGTTGCAGCGCGGCATTGGCGAGGGATTTTGAAATGCGCGGGTCAGTTCAGAGACGGATTTGTGACTTTTCTGACGGATTGGTTTCAAACGGGAACTTATGCTGCGGCGCAAGACGAATGTCCCGCGCCGTAGCTTTTTTGCATCAGTGCAGGCGAGCTTGCAGCCGATCCCGGGCGGACAGAGCGGGCACGCGGATGTTCATGATGCCCTCATTCCCCGTTGTTCCGGATTCAGCCTACCAGCCGGTGTAGCTTGGCCAAGGCCGATGCCTCGGCTTCATGGTGATCGATGATCGACTGAAGCTTGCCCGCGCGGTCCATCAGGAAGACCGAGGCGGTATGGTCGATAGTATAGTCGCCGCCAGGCTGGGGAACCTTCTGATAGAAGACATGCCAGGCCTTCACGATCCGGGCGATCTGCTCGTCCGAGCCGGTCAGGCCCACGATGGGCGTGCCGAAGAGGTCCACATAGGCGCCGATATCCGCCGGCCTGTCGCGCTCGGGATCGACCGAGACGAAGACGATGCGGAACTTGTCCCCCTCCGCGCCCATCTGCTGGCGCAGTCGCGCCATCCGAGAAAGGGTGGTTGGGCACACATCCGGGCAGCGAGTGAAGCCGAAGAAGATCGCATAGGGTTTGCCTGCGAAGTCTTTCTCGGTCACGGTCGATCCATCGGCCCCGACCAAGGTGAACGGGCCGCCCACGGCATTGCCGTAATCGCTGGCCTCCCGCGGCTTGTGTCCGCTGCCGAACCAGGCGACGAGACCAAGACAGGCCACGAGCGCCACGACCAGCCACAGGATCATGCGGAAGCTCCGCACTGCTTCTGCGGGCTGCTGCCCTTCCCCGCTCATGGCCGGTGCCCCTGGCTGGATGTGCGGGGAAAGAGTGCGCCCTTATCGGCGCGCGGGGCGAAGTCCTTGCAGAGTTCCGCCACCTCCCGCCCCGTGGGGCAGGCAGGAATGATCGACATGTAGAATGCTCCGGCAGACCGGCACCGCCCATTCAGGGCACAGCGCCGGGATTGGCTGACGTTTCAGGTCGGAAATGTCAGGCCGTTGCCGGGGGACCGCGCAGAGGCGGCTGGAGATAGTCGGCCTGCAGGAAAGGCAGGCGCGCGGCCGGGCGCAGGCCCAGCAAGAGAATGAAGGCCAGCGCCAGCACCAGCAGCGGCGCATCCGCACCGCCCATGGCCGCCATGGTCAGCGCGGAGAAGGAACACTGCCTCCCATCCTTAGCTTCGCCCTTCCCGTCAGGCGTCACGCCCTCGGCGGGAATATCGATAGTGGCGAGAGTGGGGCCGCCCTGCCCGCCGCCGTTACAGACGGTAACGGCAATACTGTCCGACCCGCCGGATACCATATAGCCGGCCGGGATCAGCGCCTTGATGGACAGGGCCAGTACCACCACCAGAACGGCGGCGCGGCTATTGGCAAGGACCAGGGCGCGCAAGGCTCGCATTGCCGCCGCCCTTAAGGCTGATTGCGCGGCTTGTCAGCCCCGCCGGGCCCGCCCGCGCATAGGGCAAATTGTCTCAGCTCAGTTACCGGAAGAGGTGCGGTCCGCCGTTTCGCCGGTCGTCTTGGCGGCATCTGCCTGATCGGCGGCAATCTGCGCCACCGGCTTCGCGGGGGCGCTGGCCGGCTTGTCATCATCTTCGGCCATGCCCTTGCGGAAGCTGCGCAGGCCCTTGCCGAAATCGCCCATCGTTTCGGAGATCTTGCCCCGGCCAAACAGGATCAGCACCACCACGGCCACGATCAGCCAGTGCACCATGGAAAAGGAACCCATATCGAATCGCTCCACCGTTTAGGTCGGTATTTCTGGCGCGCCTATAACCGAACCATGCAAGGAAAGTGACAGGAATCGCGTTAGCCATTTCCCGCCAGCCCGCATCGCGCTAGGGCTGGGTCATGTATCTGGGGCCGCTCAACCATGTCGGCGTCGCGACGCCTTCTATCGCCCGTTCCGTCGCCTTCTGGCGCGATGTGATGGGCGCCACCCGAATTTACAACCCCTTTCCCATGCCCGAACAGGGTGTGACGGTGTGTTTTGTGGACACGCCGAACACCCAGATCGAGCTGCTGGAGCCACTGGGAGATAATTCCCCCATCGCGAAGTTCCTCGAACGCAACCCCGAAGGCGGCCAGCACCACCTCGCCTTCGAAGTGCCGGACATCGCCGCCGCCCGCGCGGAATTTGAACGCCAAGGCAAGCGCATCCTTGGCCCCACTCGCATCGGCGCGCATGGTACGCCGGTGTTCTTCCTCCATCCCAGGGAGATGGGCGGCGTGCTGACCGAAATCATGGAAACGCCCAAGCATGACTGACAAGTCCGACTGGCAGGCCCGCGCGGATAAAGAAGCCAAGGGCGCGGACCTCATCTGGCACACCCCTGAAGGAATCGCGGTCCAGCCGCTCTACACCGCCGATGACGCGCCCGCAGACCCCGGAGTGCCCGGCTTCGCCCCCTTCACCCGCGGCCCCTATGCCAGCATGTACACAGTGCGGCCCTGGACCATCCGGCAATATGCGGGCTTCTCCACGGCGGAAGAAAGCAACGCCTTCTACCGCCGCAACCTCGCCGCCGGGCAGAAGGGCCTGTCCGTCGCCTTCGATCTTGCCACTCATCGCGGCTACGATTCCGATCATCCCCGCGTGGTAGGCGATGTCGGCAAGGCAGGCGTCGCCATCGACACGGTCGAGGACATGAAGCTGCTGTTTGACGGCATCCCGCTGGCCGAGATGTCCGTTTCCATGACGATGAACGGCGCGGTGATCCCGATCATGGCCTTCTTCATCGTAGCGGGCGAGGAACAGGGTGTTTCTCGTGCCCAGCTTTCCGGGACCATCCAGAACGACATCCTCAAGGAGTTCATGGTCCGCAACACCTACATCTACCCGCCCGAACCATCGATGCGGATCGTGAGCGACATCATCGCCTTCTGCTCGGCCGAGATGCCGAAGTTCAATTCGATCTCGATCAGCGGCTATCACATGCATGAGGCCGGGGCGACGGCAGTGCAGGAACTGGGCTTCACCATTGCCGACGGCAAGGAATATGCGAAGCGCGCCATGGAAGCCGGGCTGGACATTGACGCCTTCGCCCCGCGCCTGTCCTTCTTCTTCGGCATCGGCATGAATCTGTTCATGGAAGTGGCCAAGCTGCGCGCCGCGCGCGTGCTGTGGTGCCGCGTGATGGAGGAACTGGGCGCGAAGAGCGAGAAGTCCAAGGCGCTACGCACCCATTGCCAGACCAGCGGCGTAAGCTTGCAGGAGCAGGACCCCTACAACAACGTCATCCGCACCACGGTGGAGGCACTGGCCGCCACTCTGGGCGGGACGCAGAGCCTGCACACCAATGCGCTGGACGAGGCGCTGGCGCTGCCGACCGACTTTTCCGCCCGTATTGCCCGCAACACCCAGCTGATCCTGCAGGAAGAAAGCGGCATCACCCGCGTGGCCGATCCTTTGGGCGGTTCCTATTATGTCGAGGCGCTGACTGCCGCTCTGGTGGAGGATGCGGGCAAGCTGATCGCCGAAGTAGACGCGATGGGCGGCATGACCCAGGCCGTCGCCAGCGGCATGCCCAAGCGCAGCATCGAACAGGCCGCCGCCGCAAGGCAGGCCCGCGTGGACCGGGGCGAGGACGTGATCGTAGGCGTCAACAAATACCGCCTTGCCGAGGAACAGCGGATCGAGACGCTGGAAGTGGACAATCACGCGGTGCGCGAAAGCCAGATAGCGCGGATTGCTGCCGTGAAGGCCGGGCGGGACGAGGCGAAAGTGCGGGCGGCGCTGGCGGCGCTGACTGCGGCGGCCAAAGCTCCTCCCCGAAACGGGGAGGGGGACCACCTGCAGGGTGGTGGTGGGGGCGTGCCCAACCATACAGGTTCCGCTCATGCTGAGCCTGTCGAAGCACGCGCGCAAACGGTCGAGCCAGACGGAACCCACGGCGCGCGCCCTTCGACAAGCTCAGGGCGAACGGATACTTCTCAAAACCTCCTCACCCTCGCCATCGAGGCCGCCCGCGCCCGCGCCACTCTGGGCGAAATCTCCGCCGCGCTGGAAGAAGCCTTCGGCCGCTACGGCACAAAGCCCCAGCCGGTCGGCGGCATATACGGCCCGGCCCATGGCAGCGATCCGCGCTACCGGCAGGTGCTGGACGGAGTGGAAGCCGTCACCCGCCGCCTTGGTCGCAAGCCGCGCCTGCTGGTCGCCAAGATGGGACAGGACGGGCACGATCGCGGGGCCAATGTCATCGCGAGCGCCTTCACTGACATGGGCTTCGATGTGATCAGCGGGCCCCTGTTCCAGACCCCGGCCGAAACCGCCGCCCTCGCCCTTGCCGAAGAGGTGGACGCCGTGGGCGCCAGCAGCCTCGCCGCCGGGCACAAGACCCTGATCCCCGAACTGATCCGCCATCTGCGCCAAGCAGACCGCGCCGACATCAAGGTTGTCGCCGGCGGCGTGATCCCGCCGCAGGATTATGAATTCCTGCGTGAGGCAGGCGTGCAGGGGATTTACGGGCCAGGCAGCAATGTAGTCGAATGCGCGGCGGATATGCTGCGGCTGTTGGGGCATAATATGGGGCCGGTGGAGGATAACGCGTGAATAGATTGATTCGGTGGGCGTCTCTGGGCTTTGCCACCTTCTCCACCGTCTTTTGGGCAATCGTGGATATTATCGACCAGATCGTCGGCCAAGGTCTTGGCGGAGCAGCGCAAAGCTGGCTGACGACCACATTGCCTGCAATTCTCTTCGGTATGATCTGTGTGCTGTTCTGCCACTGGTTTGCGCGCAGAATCCTCAGGCAATTTACGTTGGACACCCTTTCATGACCCTTACCTCGTCATTCCAGCGAAAGCTGGAATCGCAGGCCTCAAGGTCCAGCCCAGCCGCCAGAGACCCCAGCTTCCGCTGGGGTGACGGCTTGTAGGAGCCGTCATGTTCACCAAAATCCTCATCGCCAATCGCGGCGAGATCGCCCGCCGGATCATCCGCACCGCGCAGGTGCCGCAGCACGATCTGCTGCTGGTGGGGAAGGCATCGGTGTGAGCTTCAGCAACCGCCCTATGCTGAGCAACGGCAAGAAAATCGGTTGCGTCCTATACATGAGCCTCGGAACCCTGATCGTCCTATTCGGCCTTATTGGCGCCGCGCTCGGAGATTGCGCCGACATCGCGGATTCAAGCTGCAAAGACAATTTCGGCAATTTCCTGCTGTTTCCCGGCTCGCTCATAATAGTGCTCGTGGGCGGCATGGTCATGCTTTGGTTTTTCACGAGAGACGCCCGCTGATGTTCTCCAAAATCCTTATCGCCAATCGCGGCGAGATCGCCTGCCGGATCATCCGCACCGCGCGCCGCATGGGGATCGCCACGGTGGCGGTCTATTCGGATGCCGATGCGCGCAGCCCGCATGTGAAGCTGGCGGATGAGGCGGTGCATATCGGCCCTTCCCCCGCCGCGCAGAGCTATCTCCTGCCAGAGAAGATCATCGCCGCCTGCGAGCAGACCGGGGCCGAGGCGGTCCATCCGGGCTATGGCTTCCTGTCCGAGCGGGCGAGCTTCGTGGAGGCGCTGGAGGCGGAGGGGATCGCCTTTATCGGCCCGCCGCCCAATGCCATCGCGGCCATGGGCGACAAGATCGAGAGCAAGCGCCTGGCGGCGGCGGCGGGTGTGAATGTCGTCCCCGGCTTCGTCGGCGAGATCGAGGATACCGAGCACGCCGTCCGCATCGCGGGCGAGATCACCTATCCGGTGATGATGAAGGCCAGTGCGGGCGGCGGCGGCAAGGGAATGCGGCTTGCCTGGTCCGAACAGGACGTGCGCGAGGGCTTCGAAAGCGTGAAGCGCGAGGGACTCAATTCCTTCGGGGATGACCGCGTCTTCATCGAGAAATTCATCGAAAGCCCGCGCCATATCGAAATTCAGGTGCTGGGCGACAGGCATGGCAATATCGTCCATCTGAACGAGCGCGAATGCTCAATCCAGCGGCGTCACCAGAAGGTGGTGGAGGAAGCCCCTTCGCCCTTCGTCACGCCGGAAATGCGCGCGCGCATGGGGGCGCAGGCCGTCGCTCTGGCGCGGGCGGTGGGCTATCATTCCGCGGGCACGGTGGAACTGATCGTCAGCGGTGCCGACCCGACTGGCGAGAGCTTCTACTTCCTCGAAATGAATACCCGCCTGCAGGTGGAACACCCCGTTACCGAGGCGATCACCGGGATCGATCTCGTCGAACAGATGATCCGCGTGGCGGCGGGCGAGGCTCTGCCTTTCACGCAGGAAGACATCGGGATCGACGGCTGCGCCATCGAGAACCGCGTCTATGCCGAAGACCCCTATCGCGGCTTCCTGCCCAGCACCGGGCGACTGGTGCGGTATCAGCCTCCCCAGAATGGGGAGGAACAGGGCTATGTCAGGGTCGACGATGGCGTCACCGAAGGCGGCGAAGTCTCGATCTTCTACGACCCCATGATCGCCAAGCTCATCACCTGGGCCCCCACGCGCGATGAGGCCGCCGATCTTCAGCTGCAGGCGCTGGACGCCTTCCGTATCGAGGGGCCCGGCAACAATCTCCATTTCCTCTCAGCCCTGATGCAGCACCCCCGCTTCCGCGCGGGCGAGCTGACCACCGGCTTCATCGCGGAGGAATATTCCGAAGGCTTCACGGGCGCTCCTGCCTCGCCAGAACTGCTCCGGGCCCTTGCCGCCATGGCGGGGACCATCGTCACCATCGATGCCGACCGCGCGCGGCGGATTGCAGGGCAACTTAACGGCCCGCCTGCCGCTCCGGGCGACTGGCAGGCGACGATCGACGGGCAGGATTATCTGGTTAGCATCGAAGAGGATGCGATCACGGTGGACGGCGAGCCGGTGGACATCGCCTTCGAATATACGCCGGGCGAGCGGATCATCTTTGCCGAACTCGACGGCGCGGCGCTGACCGTTCAGGTGGCGCCCCGGAAGCTAGGCTACACGCTCGCCACGCGCGGCTTCAGCCGTTTCGTGCGCACCCTGAACGCCCGATATGCCGCCCTGAGCGCACATATGATCGAGAAGGAAGCGCCCGATCTATCACGCCTGCTGATCTGCCCGATGCCGGGCCTGCTCGTAGCATTGCACGTTGCCGAAGGGGATGCGGTGGAACCCGGCCAGCCCCTCGCCACGGTGGAGGCAATGAAGATGGAAAACATTCTGCGCGCCGGGAAATCGGGCACGATCCGTCGGATCAACGCCTCGGCAGGCGCCAGTCTGGCAGTGGATGCAGTGATTCTGGAACTGGATTGACGTCCAGCTCCCGAACCACGCACCAATCAATCAGGCCGGCTTAGCGCCCACCCTCGCGCGCACTGACGATATCCACCGTCCTGGGCGTGCTGGAGAACAGCTCGGCAAAGGGATCGTCACCGGTTTCCATCGTATGAGGCTCGGTGCCCTCGCGCACCGTGGTGCGGCGCATGTCGCGCTTTTCGTGTTCGTAATCGAACTCGCCGCCCCGATGCATGGTGCACAGATTGTCCCAGATCACCAGATCGCCGACATGCCACTTCACGCTGAAGATATACTGCGGCTGGGCGCAATGCTCGATCAGTTGCCTGATCAGCGAGCGTCCCTCCTCCCGGCTCATCCCTTCGATGTCCATGGTGTGGGCGGCAATGAACAGCGCCTTGCGGCCCGAACCCTTGTGAGTGTGAACCAGCGGATGACGCGCCTTGGGCCGGGCGTCGATTTCTTCCTCGGTGATATCCGCGCCAGCCTGCTTGCGGCTCCACCACAGCGAGTTGACCCCCACCTTGTCGGCCAGGAATTCCTTCATGTCTTCCGGCAGGTCTTCATAGGCGGTGCGGGTATCGGCGAACCACGTTTCGCCACCTTCGCCCGGCACCTGATGCGCCAGCAGAAGCGAGAAGGACGTGCGCTTTTCCATGAAGGCACTGTCGGTGTGCCACAGCCGGTCGCCCTTGCGATACTGGATCGCGGCCTGATCCTGAGTGATCTCGCCTTCCAGATTGAGATTCGAAGCGTCGAACAATTCACGGAAGGGGAGGCGCATCTTCATGCCCTCCCGCGCGGGAACCCGTTCCAGATAGCCGAAATTGCGGCTGAATTCGACATGCTGCTCGTCGGTCAGGCCCGTGTCGCGGTAAACACAGACGCCGTATTTATCCATGGCATCAGTCACTTCCTTCAGCTCTTCAGCGGAAAGGGGACGGGTGATGTCCAGGCCGGAACATTCAGCGCCGAACTTCGGCAGAATCGGTTTCACTTGGAGGCCCATCTGGCCTTCTCCTGTTGCTTGCGCAGCCCTTTCGGGGAAAACGAGGCAGCGCGATTCCCCAAAGCGAGGACAGAGTCAATCAGCCGGCCGGGATCATCCCCTTCCGTCGAGCCTCTGGCGCGACGGGACCCATTTTACGATAGATAGGCCGATAACCAAGGAGAGGAAGACCCATGAGCACTCGTCAACGAATCTCGCCGCGTTCAAAATTCGAGGAATCGGTCGGTTTTACGCGCGCGCTGCGCGATGGAAACCGCATCATCGTGGCCGGCACAATCGATGATCGCGTGCCTCCGGCCGAAAGCGCGGGAGATCAGGCCGACCGCATCTACACGCTGATCGGGGAATATATCGAGGAACTGGGCGGCTCCATGGCGGATGTGGTGCGAGTGCGGATGTTCGTGACCGACATCGCCGATGCCGATGCCGTAAGCGCAGCCTTTTCCAAACACCTCAAGGCCGCCTGCCCGACCGGCACGCTGGTGGCCATCGCTGCGCTCTACCGGCCTGAATATAAGGTGGAGATCGAAGCCGAGGCGGTTGTCCGGCAAGACTGAGCGAGCAGGTGCTGGGGAAATATCCCGGCGCCAAGGCGTTGATATGTTCCGGATTATGCATCCGCACGCGAGTGGAGAATGCAAATGAGCCTGCGCCTTTTCGCCACCCTCTCGGCCTTCGCCCTTGCTGCCTGCAGCGGCTCCGACAACACGGAGAATACCGCCGGGCCCGATCAGGATGCCTCCACGGAAACTCCTGAAACGCTCGCAGCCCCACGGACATCCGCCACGACAGATGCTGCCGTATTGCCGGATGAAATTCCGGCCGGAATGCAGGGACGCTGGGGCCTGGTTCCGGCCGATTGCACATCCACGCGCGGCGATGCCAAGGGACTACTCGTGATCGGCCCGGAGAAGATGAAATTCTATGAGTCGGTCGGAACGCTCAAGACAGCCCGGGAAGCTGACGAAAACCGCTTTGTAGCGGTCTTCGACTATACGGGAGAAGGGATGAGCTGGACGCGCGATGAGGAATTGCTGTTGCGGGAAAATGGCCGCCAGCTCGTCCGCACCGAACATGGGGAGGGTGCCATGCCGGAGCCTTTGCGATATGATCGCTGCCCCTGATCGGAGTACCCCATGAAACGACTTGCCCCCCTTCCCGCCATCGCCGCGGCTTTCGCTCTCTCGGCTTGCGCAACCACCGGCGCGGAGGAACCCGCTTCCCCTCCGGTTGAAGCGGAATGCAAAGCGGAAGCGGGGCAGCCCTATGTAGGGCAAAAGGCAACGGCGGAAGTCGGCGCGGCATTGCTCAAGGCCACCGGAGCGCGCAGCCTGCGCTGGGTTCCTCCGCGCAGCGCGGTAACGATGGATTTCCGGCCTGACCGCCTGACCGTGAGCTATGATGACGACATGGTGATCGAACGGGTTTCGTGCACCTGATCGGCCCGCTATCTCCCCGGCGATGAGCGAGAATATCCACCACCACATCCATGGCAGCGTGGGGCATCTGTCCCTCGCCCGCCCCCGCGCGATCAACGCCCTCACGCTCGACATGGTCGAGGCCATGCAGCGGGTGCTGCTGGAATGGCGCGACGATCCCGCAGTTCAGGCTGTGCTGATCGATCACGCCGAAGGCCGGGGCTTCTGTGCCGGGGGAGACGTGGCAGCGGTGCGTCGGTCTGTGCTGGAAGATGGCGGGGCAGCGGGTCGCGCCTTCTTCCGCGAGGAATATGGCCTCAACCATTTGCTGTTCACCTATCCCAGGCCCGTGGTCGCCTTCATGGACGGGATCACCATGGGCGGCGGAGTGGGCATCGCCATGCCCGCGACATTCCGCGTGGCGACCGAGAACACCCTGTTCGCCATGCCGGAAGGGGCCATCGGCCTGTTCCCCGATGTCGGCGCGGGCTGGTATCTTTCGCGCCTTGCCGGTCGGATCGGGCCATTTCTGGCACTGACCGGCGCGCGGCTGGATGGGGCGGAATGCCTCTGGGCGGGGCTTGCCACCCATTACCTGCCCTCCGATGCGTTGGCACAGGCCAAGGCGCGGATCATAGCCGCGCCGGATGCTGTCGCCACAATCCTTGACGAGCTTTCCGTCCAGCCGCCCGAAGCGCGCCTCACCCGCAATGCGGATAAGATCGACCATTTCTTCGCCTCCGACCGGCTGGAGGACATCCTCGCCGCGCTGGAGGCAGACGATTCGAAATGGGCGGGTAAGGAACTCGCGACCCTGCGTTCCAAGAGCCCGCTGACCATGAAGGTCGCCCTGCGGCAGATCGCTGAGGCCCGGCGTCGTCACGAGCTTGACCCGAGGCCGCTGGCCGGCGGAGTGGAACAGACCGGCCGCGATCCCGGCATTCGCCGGGACGACGCAGCAGCCTTCGCCGAGGAAATGCGCATCGAATATCGCCTCGCCGCACGCATGATCGCCGAGCCCGACTTTGCCGAGGGCGTGCGCGCGGTGCTGGTGGACAAGGACAATGCTCCACGCTGGAATCCCGCGACGCCCGAAGGCATAAGCGAGGTCAAGCTGGATGCGATCTTCGCCCCGCTCCCGCATGGGGATGAGTGGGCGCCGCTGGCCTGAACGGAGAACAAGCCTTGGCCGAATATCAGACTATCCTCGTCGAACAGCAGGGCGCCGTCACGCTGGTGACGCTGAACCGGCCGCAGGCGCTCAACGCACTCAACAGCCAGCTCCTGGCCGATCTGGTCACGGCATTTGCCGCCTATGAAGCCGATCCGGCGCAACGCTGTCTCGTCCTCACCGGCAGCGAAAAGGCCTTCGCCGCCGGGGCTGACATCAAGGAAATGTCCGCCAAGGGCTTTGCCGACATGTATGGGGCCGATCTCTTCGCGGGCTATGACCGCGTGGTCGCCACTCGCAAGCCGTGGATCGCCGCCGTGGCGGGCTATGCGCTGGGCGGTGGCTGTGAACTGGCAATGATGGCCGATTTCATCCTCGCGGCCGACAGCGCGAAGTTCGGCCAGCCGGAAATCACCCTGGGCATCACGCCGGGCATGGGCGGATCGCAGCGCCTCACTCGCGCGATGGGCAAGGCCAAAGCGATGGAAATGTGCCTGACCGGCCGGATGATGGATGCTGCGGAGGCGGAAAGCGCCGGCCTCGTCGCCCGCGTGGTTCCAGCTGACGACTTGCTGGCCGAGGCCATGAAGGCGGCAGCCAAGATCGCCGCCATGCCGCCGCTCGCCGCCATGGCCTGCAAGGAAATGGTCAATGCCGCCTTCGAGACCCCGCTGGGTCAGGGCCTCGCTTTCGAGCGCCGCCTGTTCGCCGGGCTGTTCGGTACGGAAGACCAGAAGGAAGGCATGGCCGCCTTTTCCGAGAAGCGCCCCGCGCAGTTCACCGGCCGGTGAGCGGGCGAACCGCGCGAAGGGGCAGACCTAGCCACAGTTTGCCCCCCGCAAAGAATTTCTGCCCCGCCGCGCTCTTGCCCCCGCTCGCAGCACAAGCCATGTGCCGATGCGATTATGCAGCAACTGACGCATCTTGATCGGCTCGAGGCCGAAAGCATCCATATCCTGCGCGAGGTCGTGGCCGAAGCGCAGAACCCCGTGATGCTCTATTCGATCGGCAAGGACAGCGCAGTGATGCTGCACCTTGCCCGCAAGGCGTTCTATCCGTCGCCCCCGCCCTTCCCGCTGCTCCATGTCGATACGACGTGGAAGTTCCGGGACATGTACGCCCTGCGCGACAAGATGGCCGAACAGTCCGGCATGGATC
The DNA here is from genome assembly GCF_020539485.1 of Fulverythrobacter ferritrahens. GTDB lineage: Bacteria > Pseudomonadota > Alphaproteobacteria > Sphingomonadales > Sphingomonadaceae > Andeanibacterium > Andeanibacterium ferritrahens. The sequence continues at coordinate 72,771 of NZ_JACDXU010000003.1, read as the reverse complement.
TGATCGTCTATCAGAACCCGGAAGCGAAAGAGCGCGGGATCAACCCGTTCGACCATGGTCCGCTCCACACCGATATGTGGAAGACGGAAGGGCTGAAGCAGGCGCTCGACAAATACGGCTTCGATGCCGCTTTCGGCGGTGCGCGCCGCGACGAGGAAAAGAGCCGCGCCAAGGAGCGCATCTTCTCCTTCCGCACCGCGTCGCACGGCTGGGACCCGAAGAACCAGCGCCCGGAACTGTGGAACCTCTACAACGCCCGCAAGAACAAGGGCGAGAGCATTCGCGTTTTTCCGATCAGCAACTGGACCGAGCTGGATATCTGGCAGTACATCATGAAGGAGCAGATCGAGATCGTGCCCCTTTACATGGCCGCCCCCCGCCCCACCGTGGAGCGTGACGGACTGCTGCTGATGGTGGATGATCACCGCTTCCCGCTGCTGCCGGGCGAAGAGCCCGTGATGCGCTCCATCCGTTTCCGCACGCTGGGCTGCTACCCGCTGACCGGCGCAGTGGAGAGTTCCGCCAGCACCCTGCCCGAAGTGGTGCAGGAAATGCTGTTGACCACCACCAGCGAACGGCAGGGCCGCGTGATCGACAAGGATGGGGGCGATGCCTCGATGGAAAAGAAGAAGCAGGAGGGATATTTCTGATGACCGATCCCGCCGCTCTCGATCCCATCTACAAGACCGACGCCCTGATCGCCGAGAATATCGACGCCTATCTCGAGCTGCATCAGAACAAGAGCATGCTGCGCTTCATCACCTGCGGGTCGGTGGATGACGGCAAGTCCACGCTGATCGGCCGCCTGCTTTACGATTCCAAGATGATCTTCGAGGATCAGCTGGCCGCGCTTGAAGCGGACAGCAAGCGCGTGGGCACGCAAGGGGGCGATATCGACTTTGCCCTGCTGGTGGACGGCCTCGCCGCAGAACGCGAACAGGGCATCACGATCGACGTCGCCTATCGCTTCTTCGCGACGGAGAAGCGCAAGTTCATCGTGGCGGATACGCCCGGCCACGAACAATATACCCGCAACATGGTGACGGGCGCCTCCACGGCGGACCTCGCCGTGATCCTGATCGATGCGCGCAAGGGCGTGCTGACGCAGACCAAGCGCCATTCCTACCTCGCCCATCTGATCGGCATCCGCCATCTGGTGCTGGCCGTGAACAAGATGGACCTGGTGGGATATGACCGGGCCGTGTTCGACAGCATCGTGGAAGATTATGCCGCGTTTGCGCGGGAAATCGGGATCGAGGAATTCACGCCCATCCCCATCTCCGGCTTCAAGGGCGACAACATCACCGTCGCACCGTCCGACAATACGCCGTGGTATGCAGGCCCCAGCCTGATCCACCATCTGGAAACGGTGGAGATCGCGGACACCGTCGCGCAGGCGCAGAGCTTCCGCATGCCGGTGCAGTGGGTAAATCGCCCCAATCTCGATTTCCGTGGCTTTTCCGGCCTGATCTCCTCGGGCGAGATTTCGCCCGGCAAGGAAGTGCGCATCGTGCCTTCGGGCAAGACCAGCCGGATCAAATCCATCGTCACCCTGAATGGCGATCTGGATGTGGCTGTGGCCGGGCAGTCCATCACCCTTACGCTTGAGGATGAAGTGGATTGCAGCCGTGGCGACGTGATCTCCATTGCCGATAATCCGCCGCAGGTTGCCGACCAGTTCGAAGCCACCGTCGTGTGGATGAGCGATGAGGCGATGATCCCCGGCCGGGGCTATTGGCTGAAACTGGCGACGCAAACCGTGACCGCGACGGTGGCGGAGCCGAAATATGAGATCAACGTCAACACGATGGAACATCTCGCGGCCAAGACGCTGCGGCTCAATTCCATCGGCGTGGCGGAAGTAACCACGGACCGGCCGCTTACGTTCGAGCCCTATTCGGATTCGCGCACGCTGGGCGGCTTCATCCTGATCGACAAGATCACCAATGCTACCGTGGCCGCCGGCATGATCCATTTCAGCCTGCGCCGCGCCCAGAACGTCCACTGGCAAGCGCTGGAGGTCGGTCGGGAACAACATGCCGCACTGAAGGGCCAGAGGCCCGCCGTATTGTGGTTCACCGGCCTTTCGGGCTCGGGCAAATCGACCATCGCCAATCTGGTGGAGAAGAAGCTTCACGCGCTGGGCAAGCACAGCTTCCTGCTGGATGGCGACAATATCCGCCATGGCCTCAACAAGGACCTTGGCTTCACCGAGGCGGATCGGATCGAGAATATCCGCCGCGTGGGCGAAGTGGCCAAGCTGATGGCCGATGCCGGGTTGATCGTGCTGACCGCCTTCATCAGCCCCTTCCGGGCCGAACGCGAGATGGTGCGCTCCATGCTGCCGGAAGGCGAGTTCGTGGAAATCTTCGTCGATACGCCCCTGAGCGTGGCGGAACAGCGCGACGTGAAGGGCCTTTACAGGAAGGCGCGGAGCGGCGAACTCAAGAACTTCACGGGGATCGACAGCCCCTATGAAGCGCCGGAGAAACCCGAGATTCGCATCGACACCACCACGACCAGCCCCGAAGCCGCCGCGGATCTTATCGCCGAGCGTATTCTGGGCGTGTGGACGCCCGACCTGTGACGGACGCCTGAGGGGGGAACGGGGGCATGTTCCTCTTCCAGGGACGCGAAGCGCATAGCCGCTCGGTGGTGAAGGCCATCAGTTGGCGCGTGCTGGGCAGCATCGACACGTTCCTGCTTTCGTGGCTGTTCACCGGCAGCCCGAAAGCAGCGGGTGCGATTGCCTCGACCGAGGTGATCACCAAGATGATTCTCTATTATTTCCACGAGCGGGCATGGAGCTCGGTGACCTGGGGCTTCAAACAGGTTCCGGAAGATCCGGCCACCAAGATCTGAGAATATCGCAATGACAGACGCCGAACTCGCCGCTCATCTGGCCATCACTGCCGGACGTATCCTGTTGGAAGTCCGGACCAGCGGAATGTTCGAGGGCAAGGCGCTGGGCAAGGCCGGCGATCAGGTGGCGAACCAGTTTCTTGTCCACGCCCTGCGCGCGCAGCGGCCTGAGGACGGGCTCCTCTCCGAGGAAGAGAAAGACAATCCCGAACGTCAGGGCAAATCACGCGTGTGGATCGTCGATCCGGTAGATGGCACCCGCGAGTATGGCGAGGAACGCAGTGACTGGGCCGTTCATGTCGGAATGGCAGTGGATGGCGTGGCCACGCTGGGCGCGGTCGCCCTGCCCGGCCTTGGCGACGGCACAATATTCCGCAGCGACAGCCCCGCTCCGCTGCCGGAGCATCGCGGGCCGCCACGTCTGCTGGTAAGCCGCACCCGCCCGGCCGCAGAGGCGCTGGCCGTGGCCGAGATGCTCGGCGGCGTGCTGGTGCCGATGGGCTCCGCCGGGGCCAAGGCCATGGCGGTGATCCGGGGCGAGGCGGACATCTATCTGCATTCCGGCGGCCAGTATGAATGGGACAGCTGCGCCCCAGTGGCCGTCGCGAAGGCTCACGGCCTGCATTGTTCGCGCATCGATGGCAGCCCCCTGGTCTATAATCAGGCCGATACCTATATGCCCGACCTGCTGATCTGCCGCCCCGAATGGGCGGAGCCTGTGCTGAAATCGGTCGCTCAGGTGGTATCCCCGGACTGAATTTGCGATATGTCAGTGTTCAAGGGCGCAGTGCGAGCGTAGCACTGGGCCAGGGCACCTATCGAGTCCATTGGGAGAGCCACCTTGGCAAAGAACAACACGATCACCTTTTACGACCTTGCTCTTTCCACCGGGGCAACGATCAGCCCCTTCGTGTGGGCGACCAAATATGCGCTGAAGCACAAGGGTTTCGATCTTGATGTGGTGCCCGGCGGTTTCACGGGCATTCCCGAGCGCACCGGCGGCCATTCGGAACGCCTTCCGGCAATCGTGGACGACGGCAAATGGGTGCTCGATAGCTGGGGCATCGTCGAATATCTCGATGCCGAGTATCCCGCACGGCCCATGCTGATCCCGCATGAAAGCGTTGCAGCCGTGACCCGCGCGCTGGATGCCTGGTTCTGGAAGGTCGCGACCGGCCCGTGGATGCGCTGCTTCTGCGCCAATTATCGCAATCTGGCTAACCCCGAAGACCATGAATACATCACCCATTCGCGCGAGATCATGCTGGGCATGAAGCTGGAGGAAATGCAGGCCGGTTATGAAGACCGCCTGCCGAAGATTTCCGCCGAGCTGGAGCCGCTGCGCATCGCCCTGCGGGAAACCAAGTGGCTGGGCGGATCGCAGCCGAATTACGCGGATTACCGAATTCTCGGCTCGATCCTGTTCACGGCATCGGTCTGCCAGACGAGCCCGGTATTCGCCGATGACGATCCGCTGCGCGACTGGATCGAGCGCTGCCTCGATCTTTATGACGGCCTCGGCCGCCATCCCGGCCTCTTCCCGCTATTCGGCCTCAAGCAGCGCGAAGGCGATCCGGAACTGTTCGCTCCCCAGGGCCAGGGCGGCATTCACAAGCGCAATACCGGCCCGGCATCGACCAGCGCCGAAACGCAACGCATCACGCAGGGCTTGGCGGCGGACTAAGCTCCTGCCCGGCTGGCACCATGAACGGCAAGAATCCCCCGGTCGAACCAGACAACGGTGCGACCGGGCAGAATGAACAATGGACCTCGGAGGATTTCTCCTCCGAGGAAGCCGCCAAGCGCTGGCGCAACTATTTCGCGGGGCTGAAAGAATCCCCAGTCGAGATCACCCTGCACAGCCAGGAGCCTTTTGCCGCCCAGCTCGTCAGCAGGGGCGTAGGCCAATTGCGTCTGCTCCACCTGATCGCACCGCCCCAGAAGGTCGTCCATCGGGAGATAGTTCAGGATCTGGCCGCAGCGGATCATCTGATCCACCTGATCTACTCCGTCCGAGGCGCGTTCCGTGCCCGCGCGGAAGGGTATGATTTTCACGTAGAACCGGGCGAATCCGCCCTGATCGACAATTCCCATCGCTTCGAGCTGGACATGTATACCCAGCACGAAGCGGTGGATCTCATCATGCCCTACCCATGGCTTGCCCAGTTCCTGCCCGATCCGCTTTCCTATCTCGGCAGGCCGATGCCGATGGATCGCGGCTGGGCCCCGCCCCTTGCCGCAATGTTGCTCACGATCGCGCGGGAGGGCGATAATTGCCCCCAACCCCGGACTCTAGTGGCAGAACAGCTCGGCCATCTGATCGCTCTGGCCCTGGGCGTGCGGGAAACGGTCGCAATCCGCCCCAGCGCGCGGCTCGCACAGCAGATCATGCGCCGGATCGAAAGCGACTACGCCGATCCCGAATTGTCGCCCGAAGGGGTGGCCGCCGATTTGCGCATATCCAAACGCTACCTGCAGGCATTGCTTACAGGCGCGGGGACGAGCTTCGTCCGCGAACTGACTGCCGTGCGGCTCGACAAGGCGAGTGCTTTGCTCACCGATCCAGCGACCCGGGCGCTCAGCGTGGCGGAAGTCGCCTATCGCTGCGGCTTTCTCGATCCCGGATATTTCGCGCGCCAGTTCCGCAAACGATTCAATGCGACCCCCCGCATGTGGCGCGAGTTGGCCTGACTTCACCCCTGCTGGACGAACACGCATGCGCGTTTATCCTCATTCCCGTGCGCTTGCGTCCTTTCTAATACGAACCCAAATGCACTATCTACGCCGACGAAAGCTGCCCGTAGGGCCTTTCGGGATCGCACGAACGACCGCCCATAAAGACATCGCCCAGCCGCGAAGACTTGCGACGTGACAAGCAAGCCGAGCCTGGTGCAGGGCGGGAGGGAAAACCGTAACTGAACGGGGGGACTCCCCCTCCCCCCGTTCTTTCCACCTGGTTAAGGTCGCTCGTGCGGTCCGTCATCCAGTTGCCCGAATGGCGCATGGATGCGATCCATGCGATAGTCACAAAGTGACCGAACGGGACAGAACCAAGCGCGACAGGCAGGCGGAGGACGACAGGGAGTGGAGTTCGTCCGGCCTCGCCATGCGCGATGCAATCGATCAATGGCGCCACTGGGCCGCCAGCACGATTGCCCCGATCGAGGTTACCGTCTTCGATCCTGACAGTTTCGCCGCTCGCTGGGTCAGCCATGGTATCGGCCAGTTGCGCCTCCTCCAGCTCCACGCCCCCGCCCAGCGCGTGACCCATACGGGCGCAGAAGGCGCAGCCATGCGCGCCACGCCTTCCATCCAGCTCGTTTATTCGCAACAGGGTGCGATGAAGACGCTGATGGGCGGCCGGCGCTTCACACTGGAAACCGGGCAATTCGTGCTGCTCGACAATACGCGCTTCTACCAGATGGAAATGGAGACCGAGCATCGCGCGCTGGATCTGATGATGCCGCAAAGCTGGGTCGAAAAATACCTGCCCGATGTCGGCATCCATCTCGGACGGCCGATCGACACAAGGGAAGGATGGGGCGCCCCGCTCGGCGCATTGCTCGAATGCCTCGCCAGCCGCCTGAAGGCCAGCACTCTGCCGCGCTCCCTGATTGCCGAGCAGATCGGCAATCTGCTGGCTCTGGCAACCGGAGTGCTGGAAGCGAATGACACCAACCCTCCGCGCAACCGCCATCGCGGCCAGCTCGCCCGGCTCATCCTGCGCAGGATCGAGAACGACTATGCCGATCCCGACCTGACGCCCGATCGCGTAGCAACCGATTGCGGTATTTCCAGAAGCTATCTTCAGACGTTGCTGGCCGCGAGCGGCACCAGCTTCGTGCAGGAACTCAACGCCACGAGGTTAGAACGGGCGGGCGACATGCTTTCCGACCCACGCGCTCGCAGCCTTCCGATCGCCGAGATCGCCTATCGCAACGGCTTTCTGGACCCGGGCTATTTTTCGCGCCTGTTCCGCAAACGCTTCGGCATCACGCCGCGCGAGTGGCGGGCCGGTCACGCACCCCAATCCTGATATCCTCCCCAAAACTAGACAATTGCATTGTGCTTTTGTCTCATTCCTGATGTGCTTGAATCCTACCGTGTGGGGAACCGACGCGGTATGTAAGAATCAATAAGATAGAACCGCAGGCTTTTTGACCGTGCGGATCGGGAAAATTGGAGGATGCTGGAAATGGCCGATGGAGCTAAGGGTTTCCCCTTGCCGAGTTCCCTGAAGGTAGTGCCGGGCACCGAAGCCGCCCAGGCCGCCTATCCCTATTACACCCAGTTCACGCCGGAAGATGACGAGCGGTTCTGGTTCTACAATTCGATGCACTTCCCCGAGCCGATGCATCATTTCGACATGATCACGGCAGAGGCGGCCTATGTCGCGCTGGGCGCCTTCAACACCCGCGTCCATGTGCTGCCCACCGCCAAGGGGATCGACCACCGGGTCATCAACGGCCGCGTCTATATCGGCGGCGTCGCGGTAACCGATCCGGCCGAGATCGAGGAACGCGTGGGCGAATTCCAGCAGCGCGCCTTCTATTATTACGAACACTGGGAGACTTTGTACGACCAGTGGAAGGAGAAGATGAAGGCGCTGATCGCAGATGCGCAGGCGCTGCCCAAGCCTTCCCTGCCCGATTACGAGCCGCTGGAGACGACCCACACCGGCAAGGGCGTGGCCGCCAATCATGCGCTGCTCGACATCTACCAGAAGCAGATCGAAGGGTACCACCGCATGTGGCACCACCACTTCGAGTTCCTGCTGCTCGGCTATGGCGCCTACATGACCTTCTTCGACTTCTGCAAGAAGGCCTTCCCCGAGATTTCCGACCAGACCATCAGCCGCATGGTTGCCGGCATGGAGGCGGAAATCTTCCGCCCCGACGAGGAAGTGAAGCGCCTCGCCCGCCGCGCGGTGGAACTGGGCGTGGACGACAAGTTCCATGACGGCATGTATATCGACGACGTGCTGGAAGCGCTCGACCAGTTGGGCGAGGCTGGCCGCGCCTGGCTCGACGAGCTGGAAGCAAGCCGCAACCCCTGGTTCAACGTCAGCTCCGGTGACGGCTTCTATCACTATCACCGCAGCTGGAACGACGACCTCTCGCTGCCCTTCGCCGCCCTGCCGGGCTATATCGAGAAGGTGAAGGCGGGCACGAATATCGAGCGGCCCACCGGGCAGCTCATATCGGAACGCGAACAGCTGGTGGCGGACTATCGCGACCTGCTCGACACCGATGAGGACAAGGCAACCTACGATCAGCTGATCCACCTCGCCCACCGCGTGTTCCCCTATGTTGAGGGGCACAAGTTCTATTGCGAGCACTGGTACACCAACCTGTTCTTCAACAAGATCCGCGAATTCGGCGCCCTGCTGCGCGATCACGGCTTCTTCGAGAAGGAGGAGGACGTGTTCCATCTCACCCAATACGAACTGGAAAGCGCGATCATTGATCTGATGCTCTCCTGGGGCATCGGCTCCGAGCCGCGCGGCCCCAAATATTGGCCCGCCATCGTCAAGCAGCGCGCCGCCGCAATCCAGGAATGGGCCAAGCATCCCACTCCGCCGGCGCTGGGCAATGTTCCGGACTCGATCGACGATCCGGCCATCGTCATGCTGTGGGGCATCACCCGCGACAATCTCGACACCTGGCTCAACGCCGATGCCGAGGCGGATTCGAAGGAACTCAAGGGCTTCGCCGCCTGTCATGGGGTTGTCGAAGGCCCTGCCCGCGTGGTGAAGTCCGTCGAGGAAATCGGCCGTCTGCAGCAAGGCGACATCCTCGTCTGCCAGGTGACCAATCCCACCTGGGCGCCGATCTTCCAGAAGATCAGCGCCGCCGTTTCCGACATTGGCGGATCGATGAGCCACATGGCCATCGTTGCCCGTGAGTACGGCTTGCCCGCCGTGGTCGGCACCGGCACCGCAACCCAGAAGATCAAGGACGGCCAGCGCATCCGGGTGGATGGCGGCCGCGGCACCGTGACCATCCTCGACGAGGAAACGGTGCTTGAGGACGCATGACGCAATGAGCAGTGAAGTGAAATCGGTCGCCTGGTTCAGCGAAGTCGGCATCCATGATCGCCCCACCGTGGGCGGCAAAGGCGGCAGTCTGGGCGAATTGACCAGCGCGGGCATTGCCGTGCCGCCCGGCTTCGTCGTCACCACTGATGCCTTCGAGCTGTTCCTCAAGGCACTCGAAGCGCGTGACAGTGTGCGCGACAAGGTCGAACGACTGGAGCCGGCCAATCTGGAAGCGGTGACTGCCCTGTCGCAGGAGCTGCGCCGCAGGGTGGTGGAAGAACCCCTGCCCGCCGAAGTGGAACAGGCGATCCTTGCCGCCCATGCCGAATTGTGCGGCGGCGGGTCGGTGCCAGTGGCCGTCCGTTCTTCCGCGACGACGGAAGATGCCGAGGACGCGAGCTTCGCCGGGCTTCAGGACACGTTCCTGTGGGTGCTGACCCCCGAGGAAACTGTCCACCGCGTGCGGGAATGCTGGGGTAGCCTCTACTCGGTGGAGAGCATGACCTATCGCCTCAAGCACAAACTGCCCGAAGAAGGCGTGGCGATGGCTGTGGTGGTCCAGCAGATGGTGGATGCCCGCACGGCAGGCGTGATGTTCACTCGTTCGCCTACCAGCGGCGACAAGTCGGTCATCACCATCGAAGGCGCCTGGGGCCTGGGCAGCGCGGTCGTTTCCGGTGAAGTCACGCCCGATCGCTGGGTGATGGGCAAGATCACCGGGGAGATCAGCGTGCGCGACATTTCGCACAAGCACGCCAAACAGGTGCCTGCGCCGGAGGGCGGCATCGTGGAAGTCGAGCTGGACAAGGTGGACGCGGAAGCCCCCAGCCTTTCCGACGACGAATTGCAGGCCCTGCGCGAAGTCGGTCGCCGGATCGAGCGCCATTACGGCCGCCCGCAGGACATCGAATGGGCCGTCGACAAGCAGGGCAACATACTGCTGCTGCAGAGCCGCCCTGAAACCGTCTGGTCAGCAAAGGAAGTGGCTCCCGTGGCCGAAAAGAAAGATAATCCGCTGAACCACGTGATGAATATCTTCGGAGGCCGCCGATGATCCTCAAAGCGAAGGACATCGCAGAAATCACCCGGCTGCTGGACGAATCCCAGTTCTCGGAACTCAAGCTGGAGATCGGGGACTTCAAGCTGCGTGTCAGCCGAGGTGGGTCCGGCCGCCACTTCCACGATGACGAGATGATCGGCACCCCCGCACCGGCCGCATCCACCAGTCCGGCCCCAGCACCCGCAGCCACGCCGCTGCCTGCGGCATCAGGACCGGCGGCAGGCGAGGTTGACGTGCCCGCGCCATTGCTCGGCAATTTCTATTCCGCCCCTCGTCCCGGTGATCCGCCTTTCGTGAAGGTGGGCGATCTGGTGAATGAGGACAGCGTGATCGGCATTATCGAGGTGATGAAGCTGATGAACTCCGTCCGCGCAGGCGTGGCGGGCACCGTGATCGCCATCCTCGCCCAGAACGGCACTTCCGTGGAAGAAGGCCAGCCTCTCCTCCGCGTAAAGACAGGAGGCTAAAGCGATGGCCAGGGTCCAGCTCGTCGAGACATCCCTGCGGGACGGCAATCAATGCCTGTGGGGTGCGTTGGGCGTCGATACGGCTCGCACGCTCACCATCGCACCGGTGATGGAGCGCTGCGGCTTCAAGGCGATTGATTTCACCACCTCCACCCATATGGGCGTGGCCGTTCGCTACAAGCAGGAAGATCCGTGGGAACGGATACGCGCCATGGCAGAGGCCTGCCCCACTACGCCGCTGCAATTCCTCTCCACCGGCTTCCGCTTCATCGCCTGGGAAACGGCCAGCCCGGAATTCATGGAACTGGCCTTCCGCACGCTGGCGCGCAACGGCATCCGTCGTTTTGCCTTGGCCGATCCGATGAACGATGCGCCCTCCAATGTGGAGGTTGCCCGACTGGTGAAGCGCGCAGGCGGCGAACAGGTGGTAGGCGCGCTTGTCTATACGATCAGCCCGATCCACGATGACGCCCATTATGCGGAAGCCGCGCGGATCATGGCCGCCAGCCCCGACATTGACGCGCTCTATATCAAGGACCCGGGCGGGCTGCTCACCAGCAAGCGCGCCCAGACCCTGATCCCCGCGATCATGGCCGAGATTGGCGACAAGCCGCTGGAGCTTCACGCCCATTGCACCATCGGCCTTGCCGAGCAGGCCTATCTCGAAGGCGTCGAATTAGGGGCAACGGCCCTGCAATGCGCCAGCGGCGGTGCGGCGGATGGCACTTCCAATCCGCCGATCCAGCGCATGATCGCCAATCTGCGCGCCATGGGGCACACGGTGGACATTGATGACGATGCCGTGGCCGAAGTCTGCGATTACTTCACTGCCCTGGCAGATGCGGAGGGGCTGCCCACCGGCCACCCGATGCCGTTCGATGCGGCCTATTTCCATCACAATCTGCCGGGCGGCATGGTCGGCACGATGCGCCGCCATCTGTCGGACCAACGCGTCCCCCATCTTGAAGGCGCCGTGATCGAGGAACTGGGCCGGGTCCGGCGCGAGCTGGGCTGGCCTATCGTGATGACGCCCTTCGCCCAGATGCTGCAAACACAGGCAGTGATGAATGTCACCGGTAAGGAACGTTACGCCGTAATCCCGGACGAGATCATCCGCTTCGCCATCGGCAAGTTCGGCCGCCCGATGCAGCCGGTCGATCCCAATCTGATGGACCGGATCATGTCCGATCCGCGCACCAAGGAACTGGCGGCGGAACCGGGCATGGCCGAACTTTCGGACCTGCGGAAGCGCATTGGCACCAACCTGTCGGATGAAGAATTCCTCCTGCGCGCCACCATGCCTGCCAATCTGGTGGACGCGATGCAGGCCGCCGGACCCGCCGAACGCATTTACAACCCGCAGACCCGCGCCGTGATGGATCTCATCCGGGGCGTCCTTGCCCGCCGCGACCTCACCCAGATCACCGTCGAGAAGGAAGGCTTCCGCCTCGACGTCGAAGCCTGATAACGGAAAACCCCCATGCCCCATTCCCAATTCGCAGAACCCATCGGCACGGCGCGCGGCGTGATGTTCGATCTGGACGGCACGCTCATTCTCTCCAACCGCGAACTTGGCCAGTACAAGGTGCTGCCCGGCGCAGTGGAAACGCTGGAAGCCTTGAGGCACCGCGGCATTCCCTATCTCGCTCTCACCAATGGCAGCGCCTATCCGGCAAGCCGCCAGGCCCCGCGCCTCCGCGAAATCGGCCTGCCGATCCCCGACGAAAACCTGTTCACGCCCAACAGCGTGGCCGGCGGCGTGTTCAGGAATCGCGGCGTGGAACGCGTGCTGGTACTCGGCACCGAAGGCGTGGCCGAAGCGCTGCGCGGAGAGGGAATGAACACAATTATGGCCGGCGATGAAGGTGCCGCCAGTGCCGATGCGGTCTATGTCGCATGGCATCCCAATTGCACGATGGACGATATCCACGCCGCTTGCGAAGCGGTGCTGCGCGGCGCCGCCTTCTTCACGGCATCGGACGTGCCCTTCTTCGCCACTCAGAGCGGACGGTCCTTCGGCTATAGCTGCGCGATCGGCGGTGCCGTGGCCCGTGTGACCGGTGTGGAACCGGAAGTTACCGGCAAACCGTCGCTCCATGCGATGGAGTTTGTTGCCGCCCAGCTTGGCCTTGCCATGCATGAGGTGGCAGTGATCGGCGACGATCCCAAAGTGGAGACGGAAATGGCCCGTCTTGGCGGCGCGATCGGCATCGGGGTAACCACCGGCACCACATCGCTGGATGAATGGGCCGCGCAGCCCGCCGAACGCGCACCGCACCGCGTGATCGATCACATCGACGCGATTCTCGACATGGGCTTGCTCGTATAGGCAGCGATCGCCCATCGATGGCGCAATCCCTCCACGAAAGCTCTGCCTGACGAGCATCTTTTACCTTTAGCGTACCAGCCCGCAGCCTCATAAATACGTTGCCGCCGTCATATTGAACGTCAGTCGGACCAAGACCAGGAAGTTCCTGGCAGTTTGTCATTGCGCGTGGCGACGCAACGGACGCGTTTCGCTTTGGAAAAGCAGCACTCAAGCAGGTGCCGCTCGCGATAAAGCTCCCTGCTGAAATGCGCTTTAGACCCGCCGGCTGGCCTCAGGCAGGATAATTGCGAACGCCGTTTCTCGCGAAGAGATACGCCGATGCGGCCGGCATCCTGGGCCCTGTCCGCCAGCACGATGGTTCCGGCGCCAGTCTGACCAGGCAGATCGCCGGCGGCTTGGCCATCGTGGTTTATTCGGCTGTCAGACCAGACGCCGTTCTGCATTCGCGGGTTGTCCATTCGAGTGCCCCCGCGAGGCTTGTTGGGCCGCAGCGGCTGGATCATACGCCACTTGAAGTCTGTCAGGCCATATCGCCTCCTGATGACGCTGAATCAGCGCCACCCACAGAGGAAAACCTTCCGTTCAGAAGCCACGGGCATTCGGGTTGGCGAGTTGGATGTCTACCGAATATGGATCAGCGGCTTCCACCGGCTCCGGAAGTGCGATCATCTCCTGCCGGTCTCACCGGCCGACCACAGCACCCCGCTGATCGAGAATATCAAGGCCAAATGGTCGCTCCTTGGCCGTCATTCCCTTCAAGGTCGGATCGTCCTGCTTCTCCATATACGCAGGTTGGCATGGCCGAGTTCAGGCGTCAGCATTTTATAGGCTCACGACCTGGCAATGGTAACGGTCGACCAGGCCGCGATCGGCAGCTTCTGCCGTTCCGTCAGTTGATAGCTGCCCGGGACGAGCTTTCCGCCATCTGGGACTATCCAGCTCAGAGTGAAGAATTGCCCGCAGCCCACCTCACCGTCAACTCGATTCCCTGACCTACGGGCAACAGGGTCGTCTGCAGGTCCGGCTTCTCCCGGATAACCCGACGCAAGGCGCGGGCGCTGTCGCGCGCGCCCTCGGGAAGGATCATATTGTCAGTGGCCATGATCGCCTCATCCGACAGCCTGGGATAGACCGCCTCGAAACACGGCACATAGAGATTCTTCCAGATGTCGAGGAAGACGAAATCGAAGGGCCCGGGATCGGCCGAGACCACTTCCAGCGCGTCACCGCAGCGAAACTCGACAAACTGCTCCAGCCCCGCTCGCGTCAGCATGGCACTGGCATAGGCTTGCTTGGCCGGGTCGAGATCCACCGTAATGAGCCGGGCACCGCATTCGCGTGCCGCATCGGCCAGGAACAGCGTGGAATATCCATAGCTCGTGCCCAGTTCCAGGATTGTCTCAGGCGCACGCGCGATCACCAGAGAATGCAGAAATCCTGCCGCTTCGGCTCCTACCGGCAGCAGGAACTCATTGCGCCGTGCACCCATCTCCTCCGCAGGGATCGTGGCCGTTGTGGCGGCTTCCCGAACCTGCCGATCTGCATATTCCGCGAACACCGCCGCGACCTTGGGATCCTTGAAATGCATCGCTCGCCTCTCCCGCTGCATTCTTTGGGTATGGACCTGTGGCCACCTCAAATCGAGACAGCAAAAGGCCCGGGGGTTTCCCCCCGGGCCCTTCGATTGTCGGACCTTGCGGACCGGATCAGGCTTAGTTGCCCGAACCCGGACCGTAGGTGATTTCGACGCGGCGGTTCTGCAGTTCGCGCACACCGTCAGCGGTCGGAACCCGGGGGTTCGCTTCGCCGAAGGCCTGGCTGCTGATCGCCGTGGACGGGATACCCTTGCCAACCAGATAGCTCTGGACCGAGCTGTTCCGGCGAGCGGAGAGACCGACGTTGTACTGGGTGCCGCCCGAACGGTCGGCATAACCTGCCAACATGATCGGAACAGTACCGCAGTTGCCGTAGGCAGCTACCGCGCTGTCGAGGGTCGTCGCAGCCTCAGGCGTGATGTCCGACTTATCCCAGTCGAAGAACACGATGTACGGGCCCTTGTTGCACACCGGCGCAGGCGGCGGAGGCGGGGGGGGCGGCGGAGGCGGCGGCGGGGGAGGCGGCGGCGGGGGCGGCGGCGGGGGAGGCGGCGGAGGCGTTGCAGCCTTGCCAAACTCATGCCGCAGCGTGATCGCACCCGAGTGCACGTCGTGGCCATCGGCCATCCAGCCTTCGTAGCCCAGCTTCAACCAGGTCTGGTCAGTGACCGACGCGGTGAGCGAGGCGCCGACTGCGATCGCATCCTCAGCCCGGTAGGGGCTGATGACTTCGAACGCAGAGCCCGGCTGCAGCTGATAGAAGGCAGTGAACGACGCGGGTTCATCATTGAACTCGTGACGCCATCCGGCCTTCACTTCAGGCACCAGACCACCCAGGTTGCCCGACAGCTTCAGACCCAGTTCGGAGGTCAGGAAGTCGTCAGTTGCGTCGTTGACCGTCAGACGGCCAGCGAAGCTGCCACCTTCTTCAAAGCCCTGCAGCTTGGTCGAGACATAGTCGAGACCGGCATAGGGAGTGATGGTCGCACCGCCCAGGTCGAAGCGGTAGCCCAGTTCACCACCGACTGCCCAGATGTTGGCATCAGGCGAGGCCGTAACGACACCCGTGATGTTGCCCACCGTGGCGGTCCGCAAGGACTTGCCGCTCAGATCCGAGTAGCTGACTGCTGCCTTGGCATAGAACTGGCCCGGGTCATAAGCACCGTAGACGCCGACCTGGAAGCCGTCGGCATCCATCGAGCCGCCGTACCAGTCGAAGTCACCCTGGTTCTTGATGTAACCGCCACCGATACCGAGCACGAAGTTCTCGGTAACCGGGAAGTCGACACCCAGAGCTGCCAGCCACTGATCGCTCTCATAACCGGTCGCATCGGCAGTGGTATCGCTGTCGATGTTTTCCTGGCCATAGTTGACGGTCGCCCAGATGCCGGCGCTTTCACGGCGGCAGGTCAGGCTGCTGTCATCGAGCTTCAGCGCAGCGCATTCGCCCATGTCGGACAGAACACCGTTGAAGCGGTTACCCATCCAACCCAGCGACTGCAGGTAGGTGGCATATTGCGCACCATGCAGGTTGCTGAGCGAGGAACGGTAAGCTGCCGTATCCTGCGTGAAGATATCTGCCAGCATGTCCGCGAACGGACCCGTCAGCGTCGGCGAGTAGACATCTTCAAGACCGCCACCAGCTGCGAGCTGGTTCGGCGTGAGGCCGAAACGAGCATCGTCGAAGGCAACGCGCTTGAGACCCAGGTCGATGTTGTCACCGGCAACGCCGTCGTCCCACACCCCGTCGGCACCATTGTAGATGACGTTGAGGTCAAGGAAGATCGAGCCGCTGCTGCTGCTTGCGAAGGTGCCGTTACCCACGCCAGCCGAGATCACGTTGTTGTAGTAATACTCGTCAGCATAGAGGCCGTTCGAGCTCGACGGACGAATGACCAGCTTGGCGCCGGTAATGTCGGCCGTGTTCGCCACGATCGTCTGGTGAACCAGCGTCGGCGCGGCAGCAGTGCTGCCCGTCGGGCTGCTCGGCAGTTCCAGAGCCAGAGTACCACCCGCAGCAATCGTGAAGTCATCCACGTTCACCGAAGCAGGGCCGTTATAAAGGGCAGCGCCCTGTTCCGGGTTGTCGCGCAGGTAGAGCACGCCGTCACCGGTCACCAGGAGGTTACCCTCCAGGGCGAGGTCGGGATTGACGACACCGTCAAAGGACGTTTCGCCATTGTCGACCGTGATCGTGTCATCAGCCGAAATCTCGATGTTGCCCCAGATATCGCCACCACCCAGGAGGTTGATCGCCACGGCATGCGGTGCAAACTGGGTGTTGATCGCGTTGCCGCGAACAAACACATTACCACCGTCGTAGCTCTCCTTCGCGATGATCGTGCCGGAGTTGTTGATCGTGAGGTTTTCTTCAACCGGAACGATCATGTTGCCATCGTTACCGACATAGATGCCGGTAGCGTAGGCGGACCCACCATTCTCAACAACTGCCAATACGTCGATCGTGCCGCTGTTGGAGATGGTCAGATCATAGTCGTCCGCATGCACCTCGATACCGACAGCGCCAGCGGAGGAGTAGTTAGCCGTACCGGTACCACCAACAGCCGATGCGTTCACCGTAAGGGTGTCGGAATTGGCGATGTTGCCGACCAGCGTGCCAGTCGAAGCATAGATACCCCACGCAAATGCATAGGCCGAGTCATCAGCCGCAGCAGTAGCCGTAACGGTCATCGCACCGTCATTGGTCACGTCGAGGGCATTAATACCTTCAACCGCATAGTAGCCGGTTGCCGTTGCGTAGGCATAGGAGTCAGTGCCCACTGCTTCAGCATCAGCGGAAACAGCGAAGGTTCCGGTGTTGGTGAAGGTGAGGTTGCCACCCAGGCCAGCACCGCTCTGGCGGATGCCCGTAGCCTCTGCGTAAGCGTAGGAGTCAGCAGCACCATCCATCAGAGCCTTGGCGCTGACGGTGAAGTCCCCGCTGTTGGAAGCGAAGACTTCCGCGGGAAGAGCGCCCGTGCCCGTGCTGACACCAACCTGGTCAATACCAGTTGCATAGGCAATAGCAGAGCCGCCCGTAAGGCCGGAGCTGGCTGCCGATGCGTTGGCTACGGCCGAGAAGGTGCCGCCATTGACGAAGGTAACCTCTGCATCGGTACCGACAGCCGTCTGGGACACGCCCAGAACGTCAGCACTTGCATAGGCATAGTCCGCAGCCGAAGCCTCGGCGTTAGCGCTGAAGCTCAGCGTGCCGGTGTTCTGGACATCAGCGACCGAACCCAGGGCGAGCTGATAGATGCCAGCACCGACGTCCGCGTCAGCACGAGCCGTAGCTTCACCGGTTGCGACAGCATTGGCGCCGACCGAGATCGTGCCATCGACGTTGTCAACCAGAGCGGAAGCTTCACCAGTGGTCGAGATGGCGAACTGGGCAACGCCAGCAATCACCTGAGCACCGGCCTGAGCCCAGACGCCATCAGCACCTGCGTCCGCGAGCACATTGAGCTCGGCATCGGCAGCGTTCTGAGTGAGCGTCACGTTCGCTTCGGTACCAGCCAGAGCAGCCTGAACCACACCGGCGCCAACAATGGCAGCGGAGATCGCGGTGCCGGTACCGGCAACGGCATCAGCCACGGCGCCGAGCGAGATCACGCCATCATTGGCAAGCACAGCCGAACCGGTTTCAGCAGCGTAAACGCCCTGAACGATGCCAACGCCGGCGAGAGCGACGGCAGTGGCGTCTTCACCACCATTGGCGGTCATGTTGGCGCCAATGTTCACCGTGCCTTCTGCAGCGTTGGTGAAGGTTACGTCTGCATCGCTTTCCGTACCGACGCCGATCTGCACCACACCGGCCACGAAGCCGCCATAGGCATGGGCATCGTCTTCTTCAGCAACCGCGTTGCCAGTGGCACCGATGGTGAACTGACCCGAGTTGGTGAGAGCGACCGAAGCGAGAGTATCGGCAATACCGACCTGAACCACGCCGACGCCGAAGCCGGCGAGAGCGGTGGCTTCGTTGACTGCTTCTGCATTGGCATTGGCGCCGATGCTGAAGCTGTCGGTGTTGGTCAGATCAACCAGAGCGCTCGTGCTGGCGAAGGCAACCTGGCCCACACCGACGAGGAAGCCCGCAGCGGCAACGGCGTTGTTCGAACCACCGCCGAGAGCGCCGGAGGTTGCATCGGCTTCAGCGCCGAGGGTGAACGAACCGTCATTCGCGAGAGCAGCGCTGGCATTGCCTTCGTCAGCATAAGCGACCTGGCCGTAGCCGAGACCGAAGACCGAGAGAGCCGTCGCGTCTTCGCCGCCATTGGCCTTGGCGCTTGCGCCGAAGGTCACTTCGCCGGCCGTGCCGTTGCTGAAGTCCACACCGGCATCGCCAGTGGTGGCAGCAGCGATCTGCAGACCGCCAACGAGGAAGCCCGAGAAGGCATGCGCATCGTCGTTCACTGCAGTAGCATCAGCAGCCGCAGTGAAGGAAATGATGCCGTTATTGTCTACGGTTGCATTGGCCTGGGTATCAGCAAAGGCCAGCTGGCCGAGACCGATGCCGTAGCCTGCAAGGGCAGTGGCTTCGTTATCGGCAACCGCAGTCGCCTTGGCAGCGCCAACGATCGAAGCCGGAGCAGTTGCATCGGCAGTAGCGACGTTGGTCAGCGAAGCGACAGCTTCCGTGCTGCCCCAAGCGATCTGAGCGACGCCAGCGAGGAAGCCAGCGCCAGCAACGGCGTTGTTGGAGCCCGCACCTTCGACGCCCGAATCGGCGTAAGCCGAGGCAGTGATGTCCACCGAGCCGGAGTTGTCGATGTTGGCGTAGCCATTGTCGTCGCCAAGGGCGACCTGGCCGAGGCCGATACCGACGAAGCTGAGAGCGGTAGCGTCTTCACCACCATCCGCAGCAGCATCAGCGCCAATGCTCAGCGAACCGGAGTTCGAGATACCGGCAGTCGCGTTGTCCGAAGCGGTGACGAGCTGGAAGGCACCGATACCGACGCCCGCCTGAGCGTAGGCATCATCCGTACCGGCAACCGCACCAGCGCCCGACAGGACGTTGAATTCGCCAGCATTGTCGATGGTGGCATTGCCATCACCGCCGGAGCTGACGATCTGGCCGAAGCCAGCACCGATATAGCCATTCGCGTCAGCTGCTTCGCTGCCGTTGGCATTGGCGTTCGAAGTGACGTTGAAGGAACCATCAACGCTGTTGCCCAGCGTGGCCGAAGCAGTGCTTCCGGCGCTGGCAACCTGAAGGCCACCGAAGACCACAAGGGCGTCAGCCGAAGCATTGTTGGCCAACAGGGCCGTGTCGGTGGAAAGGCCGGCATCGGCCTGCGCCACAACGCTGAAATCGCCATCATTGGCGATGTCTGCGTTAGCAACTTCGCCGCCCATCGACATCTGGCTGACGCCAAGGTCGACTTCGGCCTGCGCAGTCGCATCCAGAGAAGCGTCGGCAATTGCGATTGCCGAAATGGTCAGGGTCGAATCAAGCTCGTTCGCCAGGTTGGCGTCGGAAGTGTCACCACCGAAGGCGATCTGGTTGATCGCAGCAGGGCCGGTCACGCCGGCATAGGCATCCGCACTGCCAGCCGTGCTGGCGGCATTGGCGATAGCGCCGATGGCAAGCGAACTGCTGTTGGTGATCGTGATATCAGCGAGATCAGCGGCACCGCCGAACTGCAGGATCGCACCGTTCACACTCGCGCTAGCCGAAGTCGTGCCAGTTGCGTCCGCGACGATCTGGACGTCGCCATCAGCGATCATCGAGAGAACGACGTCGTTGCTGGCACCACCGGTCTGGATAACCCAGCCCGAGCCTACGCCATTAACGGCTGCGGTCGGAGAGTCCGTGTCGCCAGCATGGCCGTCATTCAAAGACCCAATGTCGGAAATGTCGATCGAGGCATTGACGTTCGATCCACCGTTGGTCTGAATAACGCCCGGGCCCTCTGCGTGGGCCGGGACGGCATTCAGTGCCATCGCGGAGACGCCAACCGCCAAAAGGCGACGCGTGTTGCGATTCATCCGTATAACTCCCTCATATTGCCCCCAAGAATGGAAGCTTCTGCAGTCGAATCTCGTGGGCCCTGCGACGGACCCGGAAAGCTTTGCGACCCGCCCTTTTTGGGCGATTTTGTTGTTATCGGAGACCTATTTGACGGATTTCATACCGCTTTAGCCCCCGCTCGTCCATGCCCATGATCCATTTTTGTGACAAGCAGACCACGAAATCCCCCATAACGAAAGTTACGGCGTGATTTGCAGTCCGGTTGCCACACTGAAAGGCACGCACATGATCATTATTGGATTATGTCCCATTGAAGCAACTGTCTATGGCTAATAGCTTGCCTAAGGGTAAACACCAGCAACCCGTCTCCTTCGAGCAACAGTCTGCCGCGATGGCATCTTTCGTTTATTAGAAGGCCCTGATGAAGCTGGCGATGAGGGGACCAAATGAATCGACCGGGCTGCCGATCTGGCGCGCGCCGGAAATGTGATTATGGCCCGACTGGACGTGCAGGACCGGGATCTGCCCCCTGGCCGCATACCATGCATCCGCAAGGGCCTTGGCCTGATCGTGGCATTCCGCCATGTCCAGCTCGCATAGGGCGAACAGGCACGGTGCCCTGCTGGCAAGCAGGCCCGGTAAGGGCGACATGGGCGACCAGTCCTCCAGTTCGGCGCCGTAATATTGCGGCTTGAAGGGATCGCGCAGGGCGATGGACAGGTCATAGAACCCCGAACTCATTATGGCGCCCGCGAATTTGCCTGCCGCGCCGGAGGGAGCAGCGACCACATCGGCCACGTGAGTTGCCCCGGCGGAATGGCCCATCAGGAATATCCGTTCCGGATCGATTCGATATTCGGCGGCATGGCTGGCGAGGTGGAGCAGCATGGCGATCACATCGTCCCGCCCGGCAGGCCAGCGCACTTCCGGGGCGAGGCGATAATTCATCGTGGCGCAGGCAAAGCCCTGCTGCTGCGCCCAGGCGCCGATATTATTGTAGAACGGGGCGCCGGGCGCGCCCTTGTCCCCCATCACGAAGCCGCCATCGTGAACGAAGATCAGGCAGGGCGCGGGCTCGCTGCCCGCCGGCCGGAAAAGGTTGAAGCGGTGGCGTTCATGCGGGCCATAGGCGATGTCGCGCGTGGTGCCACTCTCATCCGGCGCGGGAACGAGCGGGGCCAGCAGGGCATTGGTCCGCTCGATCAGTTCCATGGTGAATTCGCTGCCCATGGCGCGCAGCTCTGCGTGGAAAGTGCGGCGGTCCATCTCAGGCTCCGTTTTGGGCAGTGGGCATCATCAGCACGGGCTTGATCGCGGCGGCCGTTTCGCAATCATGCCAGGCGCGCGCGAAATCGGCGAAGGGATAGCGGGTGATCATCCGCTCCACCGGGAAGCGGCCCTGTCGCCAGAGATCGACGAGCTTCGGCAGGAACAGGCGCGGCGAGGCGCTGCCGCCGAGAATGCCCTTGAGCGTGCGGCCATGGGCGAGCATCGCCATCATGTCGGGCGTCCAGGGCTCGCGCGGGCGAGTGACGAAGCCCGCCGTGCCCTGCATCGCCAGCACTTGCAGGGCAGTGGAGAAGACTTCCGCCGAAGTGGTGGTGTTGAAGCTGAAATCCGCGCCGAAGGGCAAGGCCGCCCTCGCCTGCCCGGCGACATCGCCCTGTGCCGCGTCGATAGTGTGGGTCGCGCCCAGTTCGCTTGCGAGTTCCAGCCGCTCCGCCACATTATCGACCGCGACGATGGTTGCCGCGCCTGCCACGCGGGCAGCCATTACGGCAGAGAGGCCCACGCCGCCCACGCCGAAGATCACGATGCTCTGGCCCGGCTTCACCTGCAGCGCCTCGATCACCGCGCCTGCGCCGGTGATCACGCCGCAGCCCATGGGGGCGACGATGTCCAGCGGCACGTCCTGCGGAACGGGCACTGCTCCGCGCGCATTGGCGATGCAATGGGTGGCAAAGCTCGACTGGGCGAAGAAGTGGCTCGCCAGTTTCTCGCCATTCTGGCTGAGCGAGGTGGAGCCATCGGAACGCTGGCCGCCGAAACTCCGGGGCATGGCCTCGCGGCAGTAGGAGGGCCTGGCGGAAAGGCAGGAAGGGCAGTTACCGCAAGAGCCGCCCGAGATGACGACGTGATCGCCCGGTTTTACGTGGGAAACCGCACTGCCCACCTGCTCCACCACGCCCGCCCCTTCATGGCCCAGCACGGCGGGCTTGGGCACCGGCATACCGATGCCCGCGTGGGAATGCAGGTCCGTATGGCAGATACCGGCGGCCACGACGCGGACGAGGATCTCGTCCTCGCGCGGTTCGCCCAGATCGACCTCTTCCAGTACCGGAGCAGGGGCCCCTGCGCGCGAAACGGCAGCGGTGATCCTCATTCCGCAGCGTCCTTTTCATCATCCAGGCTGTGGCGCGGCGGGGTCATCTTCGGGCGCCCCTTCATCAGCAGGTCGCCCTTCCATGGCACGTCCTCAAGGCTGCGCCAGGCGTTGACCAGCAGCTGCTTGAACACCCACACGCCATCTTCCTTGATCAGGATATCGTCGCGCGTACCGATGCCGAAGACGAAGTTCGTGCCGTACTCGATGTTGAACTGCAGGATCTGGAACATGGAGCGCACCCGGGCGCCTTCTTCCGTCGGCGTCATCAGGAAGTGCTGGAACAGGTGCTGGCGGCCCAGCCACCAGTGCTGGCGGTGATACCACAGCTCCTTGAGGTTCTCGAGGATGGCGGCATGCCCCCTCACCTCGCCCTGCCACAGGTGATCGAAGCTGGCGTCCCGCGCGAAGGCGGAGAGGGCCAGATCGGCATCGGCAAGGTCTATGCCCCAGGCATAGCGGGCATAGGTTTCCATGATGTCCCCGCGATCCTGCGCGGGCATGGTCTTCGGGACGCCGTTCGACCAGCAGGGCGTATCGCTCATGCCACGGCCTCCATCTGGTACTTGCCGGTCTTCAGCACATCCTCAGGCACCCACACGCCATGGAAGGTGGAGCGCACGCGCACCGGCATGTGCAGGCGCGCAATGGGGCCCTTGGCGAGGTTCAGCGCATCGAACACGCCGATCTCGCTATGGCCCTGATCCAGCCGGCTGAGGAAGGAGAGTATCCAGCCGTCGCCTTCCTTGGAATTGGGGCTGCGGGGGACGAATTGCGGCTCCTGCACGGAGATCATCTGGCCATGCTCCCACACGTCCAGTTCGCCGGTCTTCACGTTCACATGGCCCAGCGTGCTGGTGCCATCGCCCGAGCGATAGACGATTACCCAGCCATGGCTGTAGTCGCGGCCCTGCCAGCGGTCGTCCGTGCGCGGCATTTCGCAGGGCACCGGCATGATCGGGCGGGTTTCATACCCGCCATCGTTGCGTGCGAGATCGAAAGTCATGCGAGTGAGGATCGGCGGCACGGCCGGCCATACCTCGCCGTCCGGCGCGGGGAAGAAGGGGAAGCAATTGCCGTTGTAGAGGCACAGGTCGAGATGGACCTTCGTTCCCTCCGTCACCGCGTTGAGCATGTGCCCGGCAGTGGTGTTCGGCCCTTCGAACCAGCGCACGTCCTCTGCCTTGCCGTAACGCGGCACAATGGCGACCATGGTCGGCTTGTCGGGGTGGTATTCGTAGAAATGCCGCCCTTCCTTCAGCCCTTCGATGCTGGGCGTGATGAGCGGGAAGAACGGCACCACGATGTGGCTTTCGGTGATGGCGAAATCATGCACCACCCCCGGCCAGGGGGCATTGAACCAGATCTCGTTCACTTTCGCGCCGTCGGCATCGAAGATGTAGATGGCAAAGTCGGTCGTTGAATCGCCTTTGGCCTGATAGGAATAGGTCAGCAATTCGCCCGTTACCCAGTCCACCTTGGGGTGAGCGGTAAGGCTTACCGCGCTCACTTGCCCGCCAAGATCGGTCTGCGGGCCGGTTTCCAGAGTATCGGGATCGATCTCGTAAGGCAGGTCATCCTCCTTCTGGGCCAGCAGCTTGCCGGCGTGGAACAGCATGGAGGTGTTGGCCGTGCCCGGGCTGGTGCCCGCCGCCAGCGGATCGGCAGTGTAGCGGTTGCGATAACGGCCGAACAGGCTGCGGCGATGCTCGTCCTGCAGCTTGTAGCGAGGCGTTTCCACCCAGCGGCTGCGATAGCTGACATGGCCATCCTCGAAGCGGACCATGTGGGCCATGCCCTCGCCATCGATGAAGATATCCTCGCCATTCATCGGCGGATATTGCCGGTCCGCGCCGCAGCGATACCAGGTGCCGCGCAATTCGGCCGGGAGATGCCCTTCGACGATCTCCAGCCCTTCCACATGGGATTCGCTGCGCAGGGGTTTGCCCCAGCCCTTGTAGAGCGGGATGTCCGGGAAAGTGATTTCCATCTGGCCTCTCCTCAGCCGATTGCCTGATCCACCGCGCTCACCGCCTGCCGCGTGAGGCAGACCGGTTCGCCGGAATTGATGAGCAGCGCCTGTTTGCGCACGTAACGGGTCAGGTCCGGCCGCAGACCGGGCAGGCCCGAGAAGCCGAAGCTGTCATTCTTGGCCTCGGAGCCGAAGAAGGTGAGGAAGGCGTCCTGGATGCTCACCTTGCCCGCGTTGATCTGCTCACCCACGGCCATGGCGCTTTCTTCGTCAGGCCCGATGACGGCGGCGGACAGGCCATAATCCGTATCGTTGGCAAGGCGGATTGCCTCCTCGATATCGTCATAGGTCATCACCGGCATGCAGGGACCGAAGGTCTCTTCGCGCATGATCTTCATCTCATGCGTCACGCCGGTCAGCACTGTGGGGCGCATGTAGTCCCCGCCATCGATCTGGAAGGGCATTCCACCCTCCACGATGGTGGCGCCCTTCGCCAGCGCATCTTCCAGATGGCCCCGCACGATGGCAGCCTGATGCGGCCCGGTGAAGGGGCCGATATGGCCGCCCAGCGGATCGGGGTGATTGAGTTCGATCTTCCTCGCCCGCTCAACCAGCTCGGCCACAAATTCGTCGTGGATCTGGCGGTCGACATAGATGCGCTCGATGGAGAAGCAGACCTGCCCCGTGGCGCTGATCGCGCCGCGAATGGTCGCGGAAACGGCGCGGTCGATATCCGCGCCCTTCATCACGATCAGCGGGTCTTTCCCGCCCAGTTCCACATCATAGGGGATCATCCGCGCACCGCAGGCGGCGGCTACCTTGCGGCCATTGGGCACGCTGCCGGTGAAGGAAATGTAATCGGCTTCCTCAACCAGAGCCTGCCCCGTCTCCCCATCGCCCAGCACGCAGTCGAACACTTCCGCCAGTTCAGGCACTTCGCGCACGCTGTCGAACAGCGGGCCGGTAAAGCGCGGCGTCACTTCGGAAGGCTTGAGCAGCACCGCACAGCCCGCGAAAAGCGGCGGGATGGCGTGCAGCATGGAAAGCATGGTCGGCGCATTCCACGGGCTGATGATGCCCACCAGCCCATAGGGCTTGAGGATGCTGGTGAAGCGGATGTCCGGATTTGCGCGGGCAACCCCTTCGCGCAGCGCCGCCTTGAGCTGTGCAGGCGCGCTGGCGCAAAGCCCGCCGATCACGCCCAGCATCATGTCGGGCGCGATGCGACTGATCTCGCAATAGCCGGTGTCGTGCGAATCCGCATCGATGATTGCCTGGCGGTATTTCGTGGCGATCAGCTGGGCCCAGCGCCCCATCACCTTCACCCGCTCCTCAGCCGGCATGGCCGCCCATTTACGCTGGCCCGCGCGCAGCCTGGCCGCCTTTGCGGCCACTGCCGCACGATCGGCGACTTCGATTTCCATGTCCGGCTTGCCGGTGCGCGGATTGCGCACGGCCAGGGTTCGCCCTGCCATCGGCCTTCTCTCCCGATAATCCTCGTTCTATCCGGCGCTTTTTGACGCACCGCGATTCATTGATTAATCAATGAATCCGAAGGTCGAGTCAACCGGCTAATCGACGTGGGGAAAGAGGACGGGGAATGGCAGGAAAAGACGAGGCGAACATGCCGCCGGACAACAGGATCATGCCCCTGTCGGATGAGGATTTACCGCCTTCCTACCGGCTCGGCGGCATCGCCTATTTCGGCTATCGCCTGGCAGTGACGGCCAAGCTGTTTGACCGGAAATTCATGGAAGTTCTGAAGGCCCACTCCACGCTCACGCTTCCGCAATGGCGCTGCCTTGCCCAGCTTGGCCTGGCAGAGCCGGGCACCGTGCGCAGCCTGGCCGAAGGGGCGGTGGTCGATAGGGCGGAAGTCAGCCGCGCGCTCGCCCGCCTGATTGCACAGGGCATCGTGCAAAGGCACGACAATGAAGGCGATCAGCGCAGCCCGCATTTCAGCCTCACACCGGAGGGCCGCGCCCTGTATGACCGGTTGCGCAAACCTGTCTCCCAATTCATCGGTTCGCTTGTTTCACAAGTGGATAAGGACGATATCGACGCTGCCGACCGGGTGTTGTGGACCCTCTCCAAAGGCTGCATCGACTGACGGGAATTTCCGTGCCCGCAAATTTGTTGGGATCGTCATAAACGAGTCACATGAACCCGGCAGTTCCCCCTCGTTTAATGAGGAATTGCGCGGCTATGGCACTGGTCAACATCTTCCTGACAGACCCCAAGGGGGACGTGATGGAGGATTTCATCCATGACGACATGACCTTCACTTTCAACAGCATGGACGGGGCCGGCCCTCGCCGTCTGGTGGAGGGCCCCATGTGGGCATTCGTAGACTGGGTGATGGCCGATCTTTCGGGCCTCGAAATGTGCCGCCGCCTGCGCGCCGATCCGCGCACGCAGGATTGCCACATCACCATCGTGCTGGAGCAGGACGATCAGGAAGATCGCCGCCGCGCGCTCCGTGCCGGGGCGGATGACTATATCGTGGGCCCGCTGGGGCGGCAGAAGATCCTCGACCGCGTATTGGCCCTGCAATCGCGCCAGCAGCAGCGGCATGCGACCCAGATGGTGGAACTGGGGGCGCTGAAGATCGATCTCGGCGCGCAGCAGGCTCGATGGTCTGAAAAGCCGATCCCACTTCGCCCTAACGAATTCAGATTGCTACGTTTTCTTGCAGAGAACCCCAATCGCGTTCTCTCCCGGCAGGAGATGATCGAGGGGCTTGGCAAGCAGGAACCGCCGATCGATCCACGCACCGTGGACGTCTGGATCGGCCGCCTGCGCCGCGCATTCCGATCCGCCGGCGCGGGCAATCCGTTGCGAACCGTTCATGCGATGGGCTACGTCCTCGACGCACCCTGAAGTCTGTTCAAAGGGACAGACGGCGTACAAACGCCAATATCCTGGCCAAACCGGCTGAAATCAGCGACCGTGAATCTGCTCCAGCGGAAGGATGGCACCGACCTGCCATCTAACCCTCACGCGTCCGCCAACCCGATAAAAGACCTGGCCGCGAGTCACCTCGCGGCCAGGCTGAGTGGGTGGCTGTTGAATGGTCATACCCAGCCGTCAGTCCTGCCGGGGCCAGGTACAAACCCGACCCCCGCCGATGACAGCCGTGTCAGAAGGTTGCCGAAAGGGACAGGGCGTAAGTGGTGCCCACGTCATAGGTGTTCACGTCCACCCGGCGATCCCCGAACTGCTGATATTCCTCGTGCCCGCGGCCCAGGATGTTGCGCACCTCGACCTTGGCCTCCAGATCCGTGCCGAGCAGCTTGAAGCCTTCGCGCGCCACGAAATCGAGCTGCACGCCGGGCCGCTCGATCACGTCGGGCTGGGGCGGAGTGCCGTTCAGGCCACGGCTGACCACGCGATCGCTCGCATAGGTGATGAGGAAGGTCTGCTGCGAGAGACGGTCTTCATTCTCAAGACCGATCTGCAGGTTGACGATATGATCCGACTGGCCCGTCAGCGGCGCGCCATCCCGGAAATAGTCGGTCGCAACGGTCGAGGCAGCGCCATAGAACTGCACGGTATCGGCCGCCGTCACTTTCAGCTTCGACTTGGTGAAAGTGTAATTCGCCGAGGCCATCAAGCGACGATTGCCGTCACCCCAGTCCCCGATATTGACATATTTCTGGAGATCCACCTCGGCCCCATAGAGCTGGGCTTCGGGTGCGTTCGCATAGGATGTGGTCAGATCCACGCCCGCGACGAAGGCTTCGATCGGCTTGTCGATCTTCTTGTAGAAGCCGGCGACCGAAACACGCTCGTCACGCGCGAAATACCATTCCCACCGCGCTTCGGCATTATACAGTTGGCTGTCCACCAACAGCGGGTTGCCCAGATAGGGGCGGCCACTGTCGGGATCGTAATAAGGCTGGTTGAGCAATTCGCGGAACTGCGGGCGCGCGATGGTTTTCGACGCACTGGCGCGCAGCTGCATGCCCGGCTGCACCTCATAAGTGATGGTAGCGGCAGGAAGCCAGTAATTGTTCTTCAGATGCGTGGAGGCCGCAATGGCTGTCGGCTCGTTGAATACCTGGATCGGATCGACATCGAGCTGGGCGTCTTCATAACGCACGCCGACATCCACGCTGAGGCCCGTGAGAAGTTCCGCTTCGACCTTGGCATAGCCCGCCCAGTTCTTGAGACCGGCGGCGAAGGCAGGATTGCCCTCGTCGGTCTCGATCATCGAGATGCCGAAGGTCTTCACCACGCTGGGGGCGAGCAGCAGATCCGGACGAAGCATGCCGATGCCGCTGATCACTTCGGGATAGCCCATGAAATCCGGCGGCGCGAGGAACTTGAAATCGCGGCGGGAACTGGTGCGCGACGTATCGGAATAGGCACCGCCCACCGAGACCCTCACGCCCTCCGCCAGAGTGTAGCCGAGATCGATGCCGCCAGACCACAGATCTTCATTGAGGTCGGAGAAGGTGACCCCGCCATCGCCGCCATTGCCGTTGTTCAGGCGATTGACGAAATACTGGCCGAAGGGATCGGCCTCCGCATTGGTGCGGACATATTCGAAGAACAGCTCGAACGGGGCCTTGCGCTTCGAATTGGCATATCCGCCGCGAAGTTGCAGGGACAGTTCCGGAGTGAGCTTGAATTCGCCCACGATCTGAGTGTCGAACAGCTGGCGTTCATAGAAGCCCGTGCGCTGCTGGAAAAAGTCCGTATCGGTCTGGTGGCGCTGCCCCAGGCCGATGCGCGCCTGCTTGATCGTGTCGTGCACATAGAGATTGGTCAGGCGGATGCGATTACCGTCGCCGAATTCGTAACCCAGCCCGAGCAGACCGTTCAGGACGATCCGCTGATCGGTGATCGTGGACTTGAAGTCCGTTTCGAGCAGTTCGAGATCGGCACTGAGCGAGGATTGCTGCAACGGCTGGCGAGTGCTGTATTTGTTGCTGTAACCACCGCCCGCGATGATGCCGAATTCGCCATCACCCAAGGTCCACGACTTACCGCCAGAGAAATTGGCGCTGAAGTTGATCGGCGTCTGGTTATACCGCTGGACCAGCGCATTCCGGCCCGTGACCAACTGGGCGAGGATGGCGGAAGTATCGACATCGCCGGAGCTCATCCGGTCGCCACTGTCCAGAAATGCCTGCAGGGCAGGCGGAATATCGCGGTTGCCGTTATCGAAGCCGGTCCAGTCGGAGCTGCTGCCGTAATAGGTCAGCCCGTCGCTGAAAGTGGTGATCGTGTCGCCCGAAACACCGCCGCCAATGGTCAGGAACGCTTCTTGCGGGGTGGCCTTGGTGGTGAGGTTGATCACGCCGCCGCCGAATTCACCCGGGAAGTTCACCGAATAGCTCTTCTGGACGAGCGAGGAAGCGATCACGCCGGTCGGGAACATGTCCAGCGGAACCACGCGCTTCAGCGGCTCGGGGCTGGGAAGCGGCGAGCCGTTGAGCAGGGCCAGCGAATAACGATCGCCCAGGCCGCGGACATAGACGAAGCCCTTGCCCACCACGCTCAGGCCGGTGACGCGGCTGAGCGCGCCGGCAATATTGCCTTCACCCGTGCGGGCGATCTGTTCGGTCGAAAGGACGGAAACAACCTGGTTGGCGGTCTGTTCGACGTTCCGGTCACGTCGACCGGTAACGATGATCTCACCGCCAGGGATCGAGACCTCGAGGTCTTCTTCGGGCTGGTCCGCGGAAGTCTGTTCATCGGATGCCGCATCGGAAGTGTCCTGCTGCGCAAAGGCTACGCTGGGCACGGTAAGTGCGGATGTGAGTAGCAAGGCGCCGGCAAGACGCGACAAGGTGGACATCGGATTACCCTCAATATCAGATGCATGGACGGGGGCAGCGCGGATGCGACTGCCCCCGAAGTCATGTCAGGCGACCGCTCAGGTCGTCGGCAGCGAAGTACAGTTGCTGGCACCGCCCAGTGCGGCAGTGCTGCTGTTGCAGGTCCAGCCGGTGTACCAGGTGGTGTTGCCGCTCCACGCGGCGCCGATCTTGTTCGGGTTCGGCACTTCGAAGAACGAGGACGAGGTGATGGCGGCGGCATCGGCAGCAGCAACACCGTCTTCGTTGGAGCCGTTCACGAAGCCATTGGTCAGCGTTGAAACAAGGCTGTCATTGTTGCCATTGGCGCCCGAACCGAAGAAGCTCTTGACCTTGGCGAGGTCATATTCGCCCGAGCCGATATATTTGTCGCCCGAGCAGGTCATCACGACCGAACGCGCGGAGAGCGTGGCACCATTGGCGCCGCCCGAACCGGTCATGCGGATGCACTCGTTCTTCGGCGTGGCAATGATGCCGTTGATCAGCGTCGTGTCCGAATTGCCGCGGAACAGGGTCGAAGCCTTGTCGTTGCCTTCATTGTTGGCGCTGACTTCCGGCTGGATCGCGACGAAGTTGGCCACCCGCAGGCGAGTGCGCGGCGTATCGGTTTCCTTGCCGTCGCTGTCGATTTCCATCAGCGCGTCACCCTGACCCGAACGCTGGGCAAGAATGGCATACTGAAGGTCGAAGCGGGCGCCGGTATCGACGTCGAGGCTGTCATCGTCGGCGCCGGTGGCGATGTAATATTTCATCCCGGTGCTGCCGCCGAAGACTTCCATGCCGTCATCCGAGGAATTGTGCGACTGGAAGTGGTCGATCTGCGTGCCGCTGCCGACGCCTTCGAGCGTGAGCGCCTGCAGTTCCTTGTTCGCGCCGAGCACGAAGCCAGAATAGCGGATCTGCACGTAGCTCATCTTGCCGGCATTGTAGGTGTCGTCATTGCCGCCGAAGACAGCCGGGAAAGCCGAACCTTCGGTCTTGCGTTCGCACTGGGTATCGACCGAGCCGAAATCGCAATCGGTAACCTTGGCGCGGCCCATCAGCACGACGCCGCCCCACTGACCCATCGAGCTGTCGGAGTTGAAGCCGGCAACGTTATCGGCGCTGGTGAATACGATCGGGGCCGTGGAGGTGCCGACGGCATTGATCTTGTTGCCGCGATTGACCGCCAGCCAGGACTGGCCGGTCGCACCATACAGGATCACGCCCGGAGCAATCGTCAGCGTGACATTGGTGTCAGCCTTGAGCGGAGTGGCTTCGCAGCCCGGAGTGGTCGAGGTGTAGGGCGCACCATCGGTCGGAGCGGTGTAGCCACCATCGCAACCCACGTCCACGCGGCCACGGATCGAATAAAGCAGGCCGGGCAGCTTGGGCAGCGTCGTGGAGACGTTGAAGCGGGCGGGCAGTTCGCAGACGCGCCAGGTTCCGGTCGGGCCGGAGATGGTGCCCTTGTCGGCCAGACCCTGAGGATCGGCGATGGTCGGGCAGGCGCCAGCGGGCTGGACAGTGCCGGTGCCGGGCGTCGGAGTCGGCGTACCGCCGCTGCTGCCTCCGCCGATATTGACGGTAACCGGCCCAGTCGCACCGGGCGAAGCGATGTCGTCGGGGCCACAGGCGGAAAGAGCCAGAAGGCTACAGCCGATTACGAGCGAGCGATTGAATTTTTTCACGGCGAGCGGTCCCCTCAAAAACCGAAGAATCAAAGTCGCGAACTGTTGGTCGCGACTCGCCCGCTAGACGGGGGACATGACAGTTTCTTTGCAAAGTTACGGTTGCGGGCTTCCGCGTATTTTATGAATGTTTTGTTACACTTATTACAATTTGAAGACTCGCCGCCAAACCGGCAGCTCGCGGAGAGAAAACACTTCAAATTCGCGCCGCCACCTTCAAATGTTACAGTTCAATGACATTATGACGTTTTTATTGCAGCCGGCCGGGCATGGGCTCACTCTCCCATCATTGAAGAACATCAGCGGGAGATATGTGATGCGTAAAACACTTGTCCTTGCCGTGCTGGCCGCCGCGACATCTCCGGTTGCCGCCATTGCTGTCGATACCGATGCGGACCGCGTCGATGTCGCTTATGAAGCCCTTTCGGAAGGTCGCACTGCCGAAGCCATCGCCAAGCTGGATCGCAGCGAGGGCGTCCAGACCTCCGATCCTGCCACCCTGATAAACCTCGGCACTGCCTATGCCCGCGAGGGACGCTTCACCGAGGCGCGCGACATGTTCAATGCGGCGATGAACAGCCAGGATCACTATTACCTCGAACTGGCGGACGGCAGCTGGGTCGATTCCCGCAAGGCGGCCAAGGCCGCGCTGAAGAATCTGGAAAAGAACGCCAGTATCGCGCTGCGCTGAATCATCCTGGGCTGACGCCCTGTCATAACTCGGCCGGTTTCCGGCCCCGTAAACCCGCGCGAGATCCCCCTCTCGTGCGGGTTTTGCGTTGCCTGTCGCCGATGTCACGCCTTTGTCATGTGCTGCAAGCATCAGGCCACCATGATGAGGGACGTGATTCTCCTTGCGGGCCGTTCGGCGGCATCCGCCTCACTTGCCTGCGCGATGGCCATGGCGGCGGCATCCCCCGCCCGTGCCGATGTGCTCGAAGTGGGGGGAGAAGGCGCCTATTGGGTCGCCGGGCCAGCCAGCGGAAGCATGGCGGGCACTTCCGGGGCCACACAGAACCTCTCGGCCACCTATGCCGTGTCGGAACCGCTCCAGCTTGTTCCCGACGATATTGCAGTTCCCGACTTTGCTGTGGCCGTGCCGGAGCAGCACGCGGCCGTGGTGCCGGACGCCTATGACGCGAAGGTGCGGGAACTCGCCCGCCGCTTCGACCTCAGCCCTGCTTTGATCGAGGCACTGGTCTGGCAGGAAAGCCGCTGGCACGCGGGCGCCGTCTCCCCAAAGGGCGCGCGCGGCCTGGCCCAGCTGATGCCCGGAACCGCCCGCCAACTGGGCGTCGACGCCAGCGATCCCTTTGCCAATCTGGAAGGCGGCGCGCGTTACCTGCGCGAGCAGCTCGACCGTTTCGACGGCGATCTGGAGAAAGCGCTGGCTGCTTACAACGCCGGCCCCGGCCGGGTGGAGAGCGCCGGCGGCGTTCCCAACATCCGGGAAACCAAAGCCTATGTGGCGGCGATCATGGGCCGCCTTTCGAACCATTCGCGGAGTACCGATTAAATGCGTGCGCCTATCCGTTCCAGAATCCTGGCTCGTCTCGCCGTTCTTGCCTCTTTCCTCGCCCCGGCCGCGGCCCATGCCCAGCAGGTGGGCGATCCGCAGGGTTCCGGCCCGATCGTTTCGGCCCTTCTGTGGTTGCAGGGCACGATGC
This sequence comes from Fulverythrobacter ferritrahens, assembly GCF_020539485.1. Lineage (GTDB taxonomy): Bacteria > Pseudomonadota > Alphaproteobacteria > Sphingomonadales > Sphingomonadaceae > Andeanibacterium > Andeanibacterium ferritrahens. The sequence goes on along the minus strand of NZ_JACDXU010000003.1, from coordinate 38,933 downwards.
TGGGCAATGTCGCCACTGCCGTTGCCGTGATGGCCGTGGCCGCCGTGGGCTTCATGATGCTTACCGGCCGCCTCAACTGGCGCTTCGGGGCGACCGTGATCATCGGCTGCTTCGTGCTGTTCGGTGCCGCCTCGATCGTGGCCGGCATCCAGGGCGCGGCGGGCTAACGCCGTGAGCGAATTGATCCGCCACCCCGTGCACCGCGCGCTGACCCGCCCGCAGATGTTCGCCGGGGTGACCTATAACTTCTTCATCCTGAACTTCGCGCTGACGACCGAGCTGTTCCTGATCACCGGCAGTTTCTGGGCCTTGCCCGCCGCGCTGGTGTTCCATGTGGTCGGCTATTTCGCGTGCCTGCGAGAACCACGGATTTTCGACCTCTGGCTCACCAAGGTCGGCAAATGCCCGCGCGTGAAGAACTGGAAGCGCTGGGGCTGCAACAGCTACGCCGCCTGACGCGGCATTGGGGCCTCAGGAGGGCCTGACGAATGGTGAAATGGATCGGAGCCGCCGCCTGGAGCGCAAAGGAAGCCCTTGCGGGCGAGCGCCTGCCCTATGCCCGGCTGGTGGACGAAAACACCGTGCTGCTGCGCGACGGCTCGCTGCTGATGGCGTTGCAGGTGCCCGGCCTGCTGTTCGAGACCGAGGATAGCGATGCGCTGAACGCCCATGCAGCCACGCGCGAAGTAATGCTGCGCGCCAATCTGGATGCGCGTTTCGTGATGTATCACCACGTCATCCGCCGCCGAGTGCAGGTGGAACTGGAAGCGACTTTCGAAGATCCGCTTTCCGCCCATATCGACCGGCGCTGGCGCGAGAAGCTTGGCCGCGGGGCCCTGTTCATCAACGATCAGTTCGTCACGCTGGTGCGCCGCCCGGCACGCGGCAAAGCTGGCTTGGCCGAACGCATGGCCAAGATGTTGAACCGCAGGGGCCAGGAAGTCCTTGAGGCCGACCCCAAGGATCTGCGCAGCCTGCGGGCGGCGGCGGGCGCGCTGATCGCCTCGCTCGGCCAGTATGGCGCAACCCTACTGGGCGATTACCAGGGCAATGGCGGCCAGACCAATTCCGAAGTGCTGGAGCTGCTCTCGGCCCTCTACAATGGCGAGATGCGCCCCGTGCGCCGTCCGATGGAGGATACCGACATCGGCCTGATGCTGCCCTATCGCCGGGTGAGCTTCGGGCTCGATGCGATGGAATCAAAGGATGGGCGCGGCACGGATTTCGCCTCTATCCTCAGCCTGAAGGACTATCCGGACGCCACCTCGCCCGGCCTGCTCGACCCGCTGCTGCGCCTGCCCTTCGAAATGGTGGTGACGGAAAGCTTTGCCCCCAGCGAGCGGCAGACCGCGCGCGAGAAGATGGATCTGGCGCTGCGCCGCCTGCGCTCCGCCGATGAGGAAGCCCGCGCCGAGCGGGCCGAAATGCTGGCCGCGCGCGACGAATTGGGCGCAGGGTCGGTCGGCTTCGGCGATCATCACCTGACCGTGCTGATCCGCGAGAGCAGTCTTCCCCGGCTGGACGATGCCTGCGCCTCCTGCGCCGCTGCCCTTGCCGATACCGGGGCCATCGCGGTGCGAGAGGATACTAATCTGGAACCGGCCTTCTGGGCGCAATTCCCGGGCAACGAAGGCTATATCGTACGGCGGGCGATGATCTCTTCCGCCAATATGGCCAGCTTCGCCTCACTCCACGGCTTTGCGCTGGGGCAGGCCAGCGGCAATCATTGGGGGGAGGCGGTCACGCTGCTGGAAACCACCAGTTCCACGCCCTTCTTCTTCAACTTCCACCACGGCGATCTGGGCAATTTCAGCGTCATCGGGCCCTCGGGCTCGGGCAAGACGGTGGTGATGAACTTCCTGGCAGCACAGGCCCAGAAATTCGCGCCCCGCACCATCCTGTTCGACAAGGATCGCGGCGCGGAACTGTTCATTCGTGGGATCGGCGGGCGGTACGACCGGATCGCGGCGGGCAATCCGGCGGGCTTCAACCCGCTCGCTCTGCCCGACAATGCAGCCAACCGCGCCTTCCTGCGCGACTGGCTGGGGGTGTTGCTGAAGGCAGATGGGCCGGAGGAACTCGCCACGATTTCGGGCGCGGTCGATGCCGCCTATGCCAACGATCCCTCGCTGCGCCGCCTCCGCCATTTCCGCGAGCTGCTGGCCGGCACCCGCCGCCCGACGCCGGGCGATCTGGCCGACCGTCTTTCCCCCTGGATCGAGGATGGGGAACATGGTTGGCTGTTCGACAATGCGGAAGACAGGCTGGACCTTTCCAACCGCGTGCTCGGCTTCGACATGACGGCGCTGCTGGAAAGCCCGCGCCTGCGCACGCCCGTGATGATGTATCTGTTCCACCGCATCGACGAGCGGCTGGACGGCCAGCCGACCATGATCCTGATCGACGAGGGTTGGAAGGCGCTGGACGACGAAGTATTCGCAGCCCGCATCCGCGACTGGCTGAAGACCCTGCGCAAGCGCAACGCACTGGTGGGCTTTGCCACCCAGTCAGCCCGCGATGCGCTGGAAAGCCGCATTTCCACGGCACTGGTGGAACAGACCGCCACGATGATCTTCATGCCCAATGCCCGCGCCCGGGCCGAGGATTATTGCGACGGTTTCGGCCTTACCAGCCATGAACTGGCGCTGATCCGCTCGCTGCCGGCGCATAGCCGCTGCTTCCTGGTGCGGCAGCCCGATGCCAGCGTGGTGGTTCGCCTCAACCTGTCCAACGCGCCCGAAGTACTAACCATCCTTTCCGGCCGCGAGAGCGCCGTGCGCCGCCTCGACACTCTGCGCGAGGCCGTGGGCGACGATCCGGCCAAATGGTATCCTGCCCTCACCGGCCATGCCTGGCCCAATGCACGAGGCGATGAGGGCGAGGACGATCTCGCCATCTGGGAGGCCGCCGAATGAGCCCGCAATGCCAGCAGGCAGTTGTCGACGTCGGCAACGGCATAGGCGCTTCGCTGCGCGGGGTGGATTGCCTCGCTTCCGACATGACGCAGGCAGCCTTCGGGCGCCTGTTCGGTTCGGGCGGGGCACTGATGCCCGCGCTGACCATCATCCTGACGCTCTATGTCGCCTTCTTCGCCTTCGCGCTGATTACCGGGCGGACCCGGATCGGTATCCGGGCGCTGACGCCCCGGATCGTCACTCTGGGAATGGTGCTGACGCTGGCGACGAGCTGGCTCGCCTATCAGACACTGGTGTGGAACGTCGCCACCGGCGCGCCAGACCAGATCGCGGGCATCCTGACCGGCACCAAGGGCTCCGCCACGCAGGTGTTCGGCGACAAGATCGACATCGTTTTCTCCGCCATTCAGGACGCTTCCGGCCAGGGCCAGCAGCAGGCCGAAGGTGCCCCCCGCAAGGAAGTCTCCACCTTCTCGCCCGAAGGCATGATGTGGATGGGCGCCACCATGCTCTTGCTGGGCACGGTGGGCGTGCTGGTGACCGCGCGCATCGCACTGGCAGTGCTGATGGCAGTCGGCCCCGTCTTCGTCGTTCTGGCGCTTTTCCCGGCCACGCGGGGGCTATTCGCCGGCTGGCTGCGCGGCTGGGTGATGATGGCCATCGCCCCGCTCTTCGCAGTGGTGGGCGGCACAATGATTCTGGAACTGGCGATCCCGGTGATCAACGCGATGATCGCGGTTCCCGGCAAGGTCGATCCACGCGCCGCCATGGCCTTCTTCCTGGTGGGCGCGGTTCACATCTCGCTGATGTTCATGGTGCTGAAAGTCAGCGCAACCATGGTGGGCAACTGGTCCGTATTTGGCCTTGCCGGGTCCGGCGGGCGCGAACCTGCCGACAATGCCCCTGCACCCAGCGCGCATGTTGCGCCCGCCCCGATCGAGATCGCCGCCGCACAGGGCCAGGGGCAGGTTTCGCCCGCTCCGCGCCGTATCGCCATTTCACCAGCCGTTGCCGGCATGGCTGCCAATGACGCTGGCCCATCCGCCGGGGGAGGCACCCATAGCCGCGAAACCCGGATTGTTGCAGCAGACAGTGCTGCCTCAGGTTCGCTTTCCTCCACCCCATCACGCGCGCGCGGCATTGGCAGCCGCTTCCGCGCCGCCCCCGTTCGTTCATCGGAGAAGTTCAAATGAACTGCGCCCTGCAGCCCGCGCTGATGCTCGCGGCCGCATCCGCCGCCCTTGCCGCCCCCGCCCTTCTCGCCCCGGCCCATGCCAGCGGCGATCCGCGACTGGTGGAGCGCCTCTACGATCCCTCGCAAGTGGTAGTCATCACCGGCAAGCCGACGGTGCAGGCCACGATCACTTTCGGTGAGGACGAGCATATCGAGAATGTCGCGATCGGCGATAGTTCCAGCTGGCAGGTAACGCCGAACAAGCGGGCGAACCTGCTGTTCGTGAAGCCCCTGTCCATCCGCGCCAGCACAAACATGACCGTGGTGACGGACCGGCACACCTATCTGTTCGACCTCGTCGCCCGGCCAGATGCCAAGCCGCTCTACGTGCTCAACTTCATTTACCCGAAGGAAGAAAAGACGGCCGAAGCGGATGAACAATCCGCCATGCAGCAGGGTGCCAGCGAGCTGGAAATCGCTGCGGCGACCGATCCCTATGCCGTGGCCGATCCCGCCAAGCTGAACTTCAACTGGAAGCGCAAGGGATCGCCCCGGTTGATGCCGGACCAGATCTATGACGATGGCAATGCCACCTTCATCACCTGGCCTGCCGATGCGACCATTCCCGCAATCCTGATCAAGGACCGCGCGGGCACCGAAGGCCCGGTGAACTATGCCGTGCGCGGCACCACCACCGTGGTCGATGGCGTGCCGAGCGAAATCATCCTGCGCTGGGGGGAGGAAATCGCCACTCTGACCCGTGACGGGCAGCCGGGCGCGGCCATGGCGGGTGCAACCCCGTCGCTTGCGAGCAACAAGGAGGCAAAGTGATGCGGCTTGCCATGCAACTGCCCGAAAAGAAGGGCTCGTCTTCGGCAAATGGCGCCGATCCGCGCGAAGTCATGTCGGCTGAGGTGATCGACCTTGCCAGCCGCAACGCCTTTCCCGTCGTCACCCAGCGCAAGGGCCGCTCCGATATGGTCGGCCTCATGGCGGGCGTCGGCATCGTGGCGCTGCTTGGCGTGGTGACCCTGTGGGGCATGAACGCCGCACGCGTCGATAGCGGCCAGCAGGCGCAGCCGGCCGCAGGCACGGTCCAGCCCCTGCCCGTCGCCCCGGCCGTGCCCTCGCCCGACGAAATGCCCGCTGCGCCGCCGCAGACGGTCGCTCCGCCGGTTCCCGCGCCCGATCCGGGCCCCGCGCCGGTCCTTTCGAACATGCCGGGTGCGCAGCCGGGCATGGCCGCCAATCCCTACAGCAACCCCACTGTGGTGTTCGATGCCAGCTCCCTGCCGGTACCGATCGCGGCCGTAACGCCCGCTACCCCGGCCGGCAGCACCGTTTCCAGTTCCGCGGGCGATTTCGCCAGCCGGGTGGGCGGCGTGGGAGGCGGACCGGCCAAGGCCGCACGCCAGTTCGACCCGCAGACCACCATCACCCAGGGCACGCTGATCCCCGCCGTGCTGGAAACCGCCATCAACACAGACGTGCCCGGTTTCGTCCGCGCAGTGGTGAGCCAGGACGTGCGTTCCTATGACGGCACCCGCGTGCTGCTGCCCCGCAGTTCGCGGCTGGTCGGCCAGTATCAGTCGGGCCTGCAGGCCGGGCAGAAGCGCGCCTACGTGATCTGGACCCGTGCCATCCGGCCCGATGGCATCACCGTGGACCTCGCCTCGCCCGGCACCGACTTTGCCGGGATGACCGGCCTGCCGGGCGATGTGAACACGCATTTCTTCAAGCGCTTCGGTTCCGCCATGTTGCTGTCCGTGATCGGCGGCCTCGGCGCCTTTACCAGCGGCGGCACCGCCGTGGTGCTGGGCGGTGGACAGAGCGCGGCGGCAACTGCGCTGCAGCAGGACGGCCAGATCGCCCCCACGGTGCGTGTGCGCCAGGGCGAACCGATCCGCGTGTTCACCGCGCGCGACCTCGATTTCTCGACCGCACCGACGCTGTAAGGATTTCAGGTGAGCGCATCGGTTCACATGCTGGCCCCAACCGAAGAGCCCGTGCCCCCGCTTAACGGAGCGCGCAGCGTCTATCTGGACGCCTATCTCGCCCCCTTCGCGGAGTGGCTGAGCCGTGACACGGTGACCGAGATCATGGTCAACGGCCCCGGCGAGGTCTGGGTGGAAGATGCCGCCCAACCTGGCATGCAGCGCATCGCCGCACCGGAGATCGACGACAAGCTGGTGCAACGACTGGCCGAACAGGTCGCTCGCGTCAGTCATCAGGGCATCAACCGGGAACACCCGTTGCTGGGCGCCACCCTGCCCGATGGCGCGCGCATCCAGTTCTGCGGCCCGCCCGCCACGCGCAAACACTGGACCATGGCGATCCGCCGCCACCGCCGGCTGGATCTGCCGCTTGACGCCTATGATACGGGGCCGCTCCAGCCGCCCCGTCCCGCTGCCCTGCCAGACCCGGCTGGCCAGCCCGTCGCCTTCCTGCGCGAGGCGATCCGCCAGCGCATGACCATACTGATCTCCGGCGGCACCTCCACCGGCAAGACGACCTTCCTCAATGCCATGCTGGGCGAAATTCCCGCTCAGGAACGGGTGGTGCTGGTGGAAGACACGCCGGAACTCAAGCTGCCCGGCGCCAATGGCGTGGGTCTGGTTGCCGTGAAGGGCGAATTGGGCGAAGCCAAGGTGACTGCTAACGAGCTGCTTCAGGCAGCCTTGCGCCTGCGCCCGGACAGAATCGTGCTGGGCGAATTGCGCGGCGCGGAAAGCGTCAGCTTCCTGCGCGCGATCAACACCGGCCATCCGGGCAGCTTTTCAACCATTCACGCCAATTCGCTGCGCGGCGCGCTCGACCAGCTGGCGCTGATGGTGATGCAGACCGGGATCGGCCTGACCCGCGCGGATACTATCGCCTATGCCGCATCGGTAATCGATGTCGTGGTACAGCTTGGCCGCAATGGCCAGGGCAAGCGCGGCATCACCCAGATCGCCCTGAGCCACGAACTGGTGTGAGTTTTCCGGCGCGCATGCTTCCCCATTTCCGCACCAACTGAGTTCCCCTGCGGAAGCTTGGCGAGTTTTTCACAAATATGTAACATACCCTCCCCATCGAGCCAGTGTCGGGCCGGATTCTCCGCACCCGCCAGAGGCATCGCTGCCAAGCAGGACCATGAGTACCCAACTCGACAGCAAAGCCGATGTCACCATTCCGGTGGACCGCTATTTCAACCGCGAACTGAGCTGGCTCGCCTTCAACGATCGCGTGCTGGCCGAGGCGCGAAACGCCCGGTATCCCTTGCTGGAACGGCTGCGGTTCCTGTCCATTTCGGGCAGCAATCTCGACGAATTCATCATGATTCGCGTGGCCGGCCTCGCCGGGCAGGCCCAGCGCAACATTGCCACGACCTCGCTGGACGGGCGCACCCCTTCGCAACAGCTCGCCGCGGTCCGCAGCGCCATCGCGGATCTGGAATATCAGCAGCAGAAAAGCTGGCGCGAATTGCGCCCGCTGCTGGCCGCCAAGGGCATTCATGTCGCCGATGAAGGGCGCATCGACGCCGCCGCCGCCAAATGGCTGCGTGAACATTTCATCGACAATATCGCGCCGGTCCTTACCCCGCAGGCGATCGATCCGGCCCACCCCTTCCCCTTCGTGGCGAATGAAGGGATCGGCGTGCTGTTCAATCTCACCCGCCTGGCCGACGACGAGCAGGTGGTGGAAATGGTGCTGGTCCCTCCCGCCCTGCCGCGCTTCGTGCGCGTGCCGGGGGAAGAGGCGATCTATATCAGCATCGAGAACCTGATCTGCCGCCATGCGGACATCATCTTCCCCGGCTTCCGCGTGGAAGGAGATGGCGTGTTCCGCATGCTGCGCGACAGCGACATCGAAATCGAGGAAGAGGCGGAAGATCTGGTCCGTTTCTTCCGCACCGCCATTCAGCGGCGTCGGCGCGGCCGGGTCATCATGCTGGAACTACAGGACGATTTCGATCCCGATGCGGAGCGCCTGCTGCTGGCTCAGGTCGGGCTGGACGATGCCATCCTGATGCGCACCGACGGCACTATCGGCCTTTCGGGCCTGTCCGCCATCGTGGAAGAAGAACGCCCGGATCTGAAGTGGGAGCCTTATATGCCCCGCTACCCGGAACGCGTGCTGGAGCATGATGGCGATTGCTTCGCCTCGATCCGCGAAAAGGACATTGTGATCCACCACCCCTATGAGAGTTTTGAGGTGGTAGTGGACTTCATCCGCCAGGCTGCGGCCGATCCCGACGTGGTGGCCATCAAGCAGACGCTGTATCGCGCGGGCAAGCAATCCTCCGTCGTAGCCGCGCTGATCGCCGCGGCCGAGGCAGGCAAGGCCGTAACGGCCGTAGTGGAACTGAAGGCCCGATTCGACGAAGAACAGAACCTGCTCTGGGCCAACCAGCTGGAACGCGCGGGCGTGCAGGTGATCTATGGCTTCGTGGACTGGAAAACCCACGCCAAGGTCAGCATGGTGGTGCGGCGCGAGGAAGGGGAGCTGCGCACCTACTGCCACTTCGGCACTGGCAATTACCATCCGCTGACATCCAAGATCTACACCGATCTCAGCTTCTTCACCGCCGATCCCAAGCTGGGGCGCGATGCGGGAAAACTGTTCAATTTCATCACCGGCTATGTCGAGCCGCGCAATCTGGAGATGCTCACCATCTCACCCATTGGCCTGCGCGCGAAGCTGGAACATCTGATCGGGCGCGAAATCGCCAATGCCCGCAGCGGCAAGCCTGCCTTCATCTGGGCCAAGCTCAATTCGCTGACCGATGGCCAGTTGATCGACCGGCTGTATGAAGCAAGCCAGGCAGGGGTGCGGATCACGCTGGTCATTCGCGGAATCTGCTGCCTTCGGCCCGGTCTTCCCGGACTGTCGGAAAACATCGCGGTCAAATCCGTGATCGGCCGCTTCCTGGAACATGCGCGCATCTGGGCCTTTGCCAATGGCTTTGCCATGCCGAGCCATCGCGCCAAGGTATTCATCTCCTCCGCAGACGGGATGGAGCGCAATCTGGACCGCCGTGTGGAAACGCTCGTCCCGATCAGAAACCCCACCGTTCACGATCAGGTGTTGCAGCAAGTGTTGCTTGCCAATCTGCTCGACACCGAACAGAGCTGGGAACTGGGGCCCGATGGCACCTATCAGCGCCTTGAAGCGGGTGAGCGGCCGTTCAACCTGCATCGTTATTTCATGACCAACCCTTCGCTCTCGGGCCGAGGCACTGCCCTGGATGAAGGGGCCAAAGTACCCAAACTTGCACTGCGCAAGGGCGGGGTCTGACCGAATTTTGAGGACTCATTCCACGTGATCGGCGATCGGGACACCGCATTTCCCAACACCCTGCCCCACCGGGCGGTGATCGATATCGGGTCCAATACAGTGCGTCTCGTAGTCTATGGCGGGGCGCAGCGTGCGCCCACCGTGCTGCTGAACGAGCGTGTTACGGCCCGCCTCGGCCGCGATCTGATGCATGATGGACGCATTCCGGACGAAGCGGTGCAAATCGCCCTCGCCGGTCTCCGGCGCTATCGCCGTATCCTGACCGACCTGCATATCGCCGAAGTGGACGTGATCGCCACTGCGGCGGCCCGGCTTGCCGAGAATGGCCCGGAATTTCTTGATCTGGTCCGCGAGTGCGGCTTTGCCCCCACCCTCCTGTCAGGGGAGGAAGAAGCCCGGACCAGCGCGCTTGGCGTGATCGGCGCTTTTCCCGGTGCGCGCGGCGTGGTCGCAGACCTCGGCGGCGGCAGCCTGGAACTGGTGGAAATTCGCGACGGACGATGCACGCATGGTGCCTCCATGGCGCTGGGCACGCTGATGCTGGGCGAATTGCGGGCTGCCGGGGCCGATGAATTCACACGTCGGGTCAACAAGGCACTCAAGCATGAGGACTGGGCACATTCCATGTCCGGCCCACTATACATGGTGGGCGGCACGTGGCGCGCACTGGCGGGTTTTGCAATGGCCGAAGCCAAGCACCCGCTCACCGATCCTCACGGGTTCGAGTTGACCGGCGAAGAGGCACTGAAGCTTGCCAAGCGGGTTCGGATAATGGAACCGGAGAAGCTGACGGAGGCGCGTGTATCGTCCATGCGCGCCGCGATGCTGCCCGATGCCGCAGCGCTGCTTCACATCCTCCTCGGCAAGTTGGAGCCACCCAAGCTCATCTTCTCCTCATGGGGCCTGCGCGAAGGGCGGCTGTTCGACCAGCTCGACCCCGCGGCGCGGGCGCAAGATCCTTTATTGGCCGGCGCGGCCAGTTTTGCCGCGCCGCGCGGCGGGCCGCCGATGCTCGCCACCCGGATTGCGGGCTGGACAGTGAACGCCCTGCCCCGTGACGGGACAGGCTCCGAACGCGTTCGCCTCGCCGCCACCATGCTGGCGCTGGCCTCCATGCAGATCGAGCCTAATCTCCGGGTCAAGCAGGCGATCAACTGGGCGCTGTACAAGCGCTGGATCAATCTGAGCGATGAAGGTCGGGCGATGATGGCCGCAGCGCTCTCCGCCAACTGCGGCACGACCAACCTGCCCCGGATTCTGGGTAAGCTGGCAAGTGGGAAACGACTGAACGAAGCAGTCTGCTGGGGCCTTGCCATCCGGCTGGCCCGCCGTCTGGGTGGAGGTTCCCGCACCTCGCTGCGTAACACCGCCCTGGTGATCTCAGGCAGCAGGCTGGTGCTGTTCCTGGGCGAGAGCCATGCCGATCTGCGCTCCGACCATGTGGCGCAGGATCTTGGCGCCCTGGCCGCGCGGCTGGGCCTCGAACCGGCCGTGGAAATTGTTCCGAATGACAGCCTGCTGGAAAAGGCCAGCTTTGCGATCCCCACCCCCGCGCCCACGCCGGGCGCGTAAGGGGCAGGCAGGGCACCTACAGCCGGGAAGTGTTGCCGCTTCTCAGGCCATCCAAGGGCCAGTGATCGCGAAAGTCGTGGTCGGGCTGAAGGCGTTGACGAACAGCGTCTTCCCATCGGGCGAGAAGCAGGCACCAGCCAGTTCGGTCTGCATCCGCAGGCGGCCCAGCGCGTAAACCTCACCCGCAGGCGTGATGCCCCGCAGATGATTGTCGACCACTTTCGTATATTGGTCTTCGCACACCACCAGATGCCCGTTGGGGGCCACGGTCAGATTGTCCCCGAAATTGAACTGTTCGGTTGAGGCGGATTCGAAGAACAGTTGCAGCCGATCACCCGCCGCTTCGGGCTTCAGGCGAAATATCTGGCCGAGCTGTTTGGCCCCGCCCGAGGTGCAGCAAAAATAGAGTTCGCCCTCACCCATGTGAAGCCCCTCGCCCCGCGCGAAGAGCGTGGCGCCTTTGGCCGCCCCTTGCTTGCGCAGATCGTCTTCAGGGCTGTCCGGCATGTCAATATCGACCCATTTCGCGGCATGCCATTCGCCCATCTGAATGGGCGCGCCATTCCAGTTGCGGCTGTCCGCCATGCCGTTTTCCAGAGCCAGCGCCTGCAGGCGCCCTCCTTCAGCCAGTTGGCCCGGAACTTTGGGGATGAACCGATAGAACAATCCATCCTCGCGATCCTCGGTCAGATAGACCGTGCCCGTGGCCGGATCGACGCAGGCCGCTTCGTGATTGAAGCGCCCCATCGCCTTGAGCGGCACCGGATTGACGGGGCCAGTGGCATTGGCAGGCACTTCGAAGACGTAGCCGTGATCCTGACCCAGCCGCCCGCCAGCCTTGGCGACGAACTCCTCGCAGGTAAGCCAGCTGCCCCAGGGCGTGGTGCCCCCCGCGCAATTGCGGATAGTGCCGCCAAGCGAGCGGAACTGGCTTTCGACTTCCAGCGTCGCGGCATCGAGCACGATGGTGGTGGTGCCGCCGGGCAGGACAGGGCCAGTGCCATCCTGCCGGTCATAACCGCGAGCGATCTCCCCGCCGCTATCCGCATTGGGCATCAATTCGTGGTTGCGCACCAGCGCAACCTTGCTGCCGGGCAGGGCGAAGCAGCCCATGCCATCCCCGTGATCGGGCACCTTGCCCCCATCGCTCATCACATCGCCCAGCCGGGAGAGTACGCGATAGGAAAACCCCGCAGGCAGATCGAGCATGCCGGCGGGATCGGGCACGATCGGGCCATAGCCTTCCGTAAGCCCTGCCGTGGCCGCCATGGCGGGGCGCACAATGCAGCTCGAAGCGAGCAGCGCGGCAAAGGCACTGCCCGTCGCGCGCAGGAAGGCGCGACGGTCAGTTTCGGAAATCTGGGAGAAGGTCAGGGCTTTGCTACCGGCGGTGTCCAAGTCTCAAGTGCCTTTTCGATTTCGGCCCATGAAACCAGCTTGAAGTTCTGGGCCCGGGCGCCGTTATGTCCATCCTGGGCCACAAAGAGCCCACCGGGATACTTTGGCCCGAAATCGCCGGCTTGCAAGTCGATACCGTCGGTTTCCTCGGCTGAACCGAAAGTCCCCTCCGCAATCCGGAAACGACCGGCGGGCTCCATGCCCGGCAGGCGGAACACGGCATAGGTGTTGTCGCCCTGACTGGAGGCGACCAGCCAGCCGCCCTTCTCGCCCTTGGGCAGGATCGCGAGGCCCTCGGTATCGGAGACAAGCTGAAGATTGTCGTTCCTGGCGACAAGCTCGCCCTGGGTCGCCCCGGCGGCAAAGCGCCAGATGCCCACGTCTTCCTCGCCGACATAGAGCGTGCCGTCGCGCGGATCGGCCACGCAGCCCTCGGTCTGGGTCGGAAGCTTCATGGTGCGGACCGGAACGGAAGCAGGCGTGGCGCCCAGTTCGAGGCGGAATTCCTCGATCTTCCCATCCTTCAGCACGGAGAAGGCGTGGAGGCCGTCGGGCTGCTCCAGCAGGCAGATGCCATAGCCCTCGCCCGCACCGCCCGGCACTGCACCCAGCGGCACCAGCTTCGCATTCGCCGTGTCGAGCCGGTACAGGCGTATCTGCGCGGCAGTGATGTCGTTGCGATCACTCGCTGCCACGATCACGCCGGCAGAGCCCAGATCCTTGAGGTCGACATTGTTCAGCCGCCCGTCGGGATGGAAATCGCGCACCTGTCCATCGAGGCCATAGACATAAAGCCCGGCCTTCTTGTCGGTGCCGATCACCAGACTGGCTTCCGGATTGGCCGCATTGCGCCAGATCGCGGGATCGTCGGCAGCATCGGCGTTGCCGGTGCCGACCGGAACGGTCTCGCCCTGAGCGAATACGGGGGCCGCGGGCCAGGAATTGACCGGCGGCGTGGTGCTGCAGGCGCTCAGGGCGCCTGCAAGCGTGACGATCAGGATAGTCTTGCGCATCAGAAAGCGTACCGTGCCATGACCTGGAACACCGGGCCAGCCTTCTCGCTTTCAAGTTCGTATTCGTCGAACTTGCGATCGATCTGGTCCTCATCGTCGTCGAACTTGTTGAAGATCTCGGCCTTCCGGCCGTTGAGAAGGTTCGAACCGACAGCGCGGATAGTGAAATTGTCGCCGAAGCGCTTTTCGACGAAGATTTCGAGATCGGCACCGTAAGTGGTGGTGACTTCTTCGGCCAGGACACGGTCATAGGCCGGACCCTGCTTGCGATAGGTCGCACCAAAGGCAGCACCAATGCTCGGAAGATCCTGGATCAGCCCGAAATTGTAGACATATTCGGACTGGCCATTGAAGCGGCGCTCACCCATGAAATCGGTGATTTCGCTGTCGAGCCACGAGAAGTTGCCGAACAGGCCGGTATCGGGCAGGCCGATGAAGCCGAGATCGGTCGAAAGGTCGAATTCGACGCCGTAGACCGTGCCGTTGCCGACATTCTGCGGCTGGAAAATCCAGGCGCGATCCTTCGGGCTATCTTCCGAACCCGGCTCATTGGTGTTCACCAATTCGATCAGGTCCGTGATGTCGCGATAGAAGAAGTTGACACCGATCACGCCGCGCGAACCCAGGCGGCGCTCATAGCCGAGATCGAAGCCCCAGGCGGTTTCGGGATCGAGCAGCGGATTGCCGAGCAGATCGCTGTCGCCCACTTCTTCCTCAAGCAGGGCCGGCGAGATGTAGTTGAAGTCCGGACGGCGGGTGGTGCGGGCGGCCGAAAGCGTGATCCGGTCGCGATCCGTCACGTCCCACTTGAGCGAGGCGGAAGGAAGCAGCTTTTCGTAGCTGTTCTTCACCGTCACGACGTCGGTCGGGTCGGTGCGGTCGGTCACGGTCACGTCGGTCGATTCATAACGCAGGCCGACTTCCCACTGCACGGAGCCACCCTTGCCTTCGAACAGGGCGAACACGTCCTTGCGGAGTTCCTCGATGTCGCTCAGCCCACCATCGGGGGCCTCGAATTCCTCGAATGCACCGGCAAGATCGGTCGGGTTGTCAGTGAACTGATCCCAGCTGTTCTGCAGGCCGTCGAATTCGTCTTCCTGCTCTCCCTCGAGAATGTCGGACCGGCGATCCTTGTCCTGATAGAGGCCGCCGACCATGAACTTGACGCCATCGGCAACCTCGACCTCGTGCTCGAGCTTGATCGAGAATTCCTTGTCGAGAATGTTGCTGTCGGTCGCCTGGCCTTCGAATGCGGGAACTTCCTCGTCGTCATAATCGACGTCGAAATCGACCTCATATTCGGTTTCGTAGCGGTCTTCCTTGAACTGGGCATAGCCCAGCTTCAGGCTGGTTTCGCCCAGTGCCCACTTCTGAGCCAGCTTGCCGCCGAGGCTGAAGTTTTCCTGGTCGATTTCCGCGACATTGGCGTTGTCGGTCAGCAGATTGCCCGAGGGCAGCGGCCCGGTGATCGCAGTAGGATCGTCAAATTCGAAGGAACGCTCGGTCTCGGTCCGGTCGGTACGGACATAGAAGCCGTTCAGTTCGAACTTCGTATCGCCGCTGTCGATCTTGTAGGTGCCGTTGAAGCTGTAATCCTTGCCATCGCGCGTGTCGGTCTGATCTTCGCGATTGTCGAACTCCTCCGTTTCGAAGTCCGGCACGTTCTCGGGCGAATCCTTGTAGCGCAGGCTCGACTTGACCTTCGGGTTGTGGCGGCCCTGCAGGTTCGCTCCCAGCAGGATGCGGCCCGGACCGACTTCGCCGCCGTAAACCAGGCCGAGGCTCGGCTCGAGTTCATCGTCGTTGTAAAGCAGGCCACCTGCGCGGACGTATCCGCCGTCCAGCTCATAACCGTCGCGCAGGACGATATTGAGCGTGCCGGCCACCGCGTCGCCCGTGCGGCGGGCGCTGGAGGAGCGGACGATTTCCACGCGCGAGATCAGCTCGGCCGGGATACGGTCCATGAAGAACGAACGGTCGGCATTCGATCCGGGCACGCGTTCGCCATTGATAGTGATCTGCGTATAGCCCGGCGGCAGGCCGCGCAGGCGCGCGCCATCGCTTTCGATCACGTCCGAGAGGAACGTGACCGAGGGCACGCGCTTGAGCGCATCGCCAGCGGTCAGCGGCTCGAAACGTTGAAAGTAGTCTTCGCCATAGACCAGCGTCGGTTCGGCATCGTCATCGCTGCGCGAACGCACGCCGATCTGGGCCTGCACCACGATCTGGCGCGAAGTTTCGATATCTTCCGGCTTGGGAGCTTCGACCTTCGCGTCCTGAGCTTGGGCATTGCCCGCGAGCACGACGGCAATTGCCGCAGCGCAGCTCGACACGAACATACGATTGAGTTTCATGGGGGGATATCTCCGATCCTGTGTCCGGGCGGGCGGTAGGAACGGTTCATGACTTGTCAGCTACGTGTCAGTGACAGTTACATGACACTGCGGCGCTGTTACCTATCGGCAACAGTCGCGCATATCGCCGGGGAATTTCGCTCTGCGCGGGCCTTCTGCAAATTTTGATCCCGCTCAACAACAGGCCTTCCGGACTCGGCTATCGCGCATCCTGTGAAGAGTATCGATCCGGGAGTAAGCGCGATGAATGCTGGCTATGCCGAGAGCGGCAAAAGGCAGATTTTCGGCACAGAGCCGTTCGACGGCGATCTGGCCATGCGTGGCTATGCGCTCAATGCCATGTGCTATTCCTTCAACGCGAAGGATAACCGCGATGCCTTCGCGGCTGATGAAGAAGGCTACATGGCCCGTTTCGGCCTGACCAATGAACAGAAAGCCGCCGTGCGCAACCGCGATGTGCTCGCGATGCTCGATGCAGGCGGCAATGTCTATTACCTCGCCAAGCTGGCAGGCATCCTTGGGCTCAACGTGCAGGATCTCGGCGCGTTGCAGACCGGGATGACGCTGGACGCCTTCAAGGCGGCCCTGCTTTCCCATGGCGAAACCACGCGGAGGGCAGCGGCATGAGCCAGGTTGCAGGCGGCATTTTCACCAGCCACGTTCCGGGCATTGGCAATGCCATCGCGCGCGGGCTGCAAAAGGATCCCTACTGGAAGCCTTTCTTCGATGGGTTCGATCCCGTCCATGAATGGCTCGCCAAGGAAAAACCCGATGTGGCCGTGGTGTTCTACAACGATCACGGGCTGAACTTCTTCCTCGACAAGATGCCCACTTTCGCCATCGGCGCGGCAGCCGAATACCGGCACGAGGACGAAGGCTGGGGCCTTGCCTTCCAACGCCCCTTCGCCGGCCACCCGGAGCTTTCCTGGCACATTATCGAACAGGTGGTGGCGAGCGAGTTCGATCCCGTCACCTGTCAGTCCATGCTGGTCGATCATGCAGTGGCCGTTCCCTACGAATTGTGCTGGCCCGGCACCGAGGCGTTCCCGGTCAAGCTGGTTCCGATCGCGATCAATACGGTGCAGCACCCGCTGCCCAGCCCGAAGCGCTGCTTTGATCTCGGCCGTGCCGTTGGCCGCGCGCTCAAGAGCTGGAAGGGCGGCGAGAAGATCGTCGTCTTCGGCACGGGCGGGCTTTCCCACCAATTGGAGGGCAAGCGCGCGGGCTTCATCAACAAGGAATATGATCACTTCTGCCTCGATAATATCGGGCCGAATCCGGAAGCGCTGCTGCGCCACGATTCCCTGGAAATCGTCGAGCTGGCAGGCAGCCAGGGGGTGGAAATCCTCAATTGGCTGGCCGCACGCGGCGCCCTGACGGGCGACGTGGTGGAACTGGCATCCAACTATCACGTGCCGATCTCGAACACCGCCGCTGCGACGGTTTTGTTCGAAAATCGCGAATTCCTTCCGGCGTCGGCGTGATTTGATGAAGGTCAAAGCCCTCCTTGCTCCGGCCGTTATCGTAACGGTCGTTATAAAGGAGAGGTAAAGCCATGGTCCATTTTCCGCCCGAACCGCTCTATCAGGATGTCTTGCGGCTGATCCGCCTTGAAGGGGACATCAATGACCTCGAGGTCGAGGGGGAAATCCCCGCCGACCTCGACGGGGCGTTCTATCGCGTCCATCCCGACCCGCAATTCGCGCCGAAATATCCGCACGACCAGTTCTTCAACGGCGATGGCATGGTTTCCATGTTCCGCTTCAAGGACGGCAAGGTCAGCTTCAAGCAGCGCTATGCCCAGACCGACAAGTGGAAGCTGGAAAATGCCGCAGGCAAGAGCCTGTTCGGCATGTATCGCAACCACCTGACCGACGATGAGAGCGTGAAAGGCGAAATCCGCGGCACGGCCAACACGAATGTAATGGTCCACGCCGGCAAGCTGTTCGCCATGAAGGAAGACAGCCCCTGTCTGATCATGGACCGCAATTCGCTGGCGACTGACGGCTATACGGATTTCGACGGCGATCTGGGCAATGCGCCCTTCACCGCCCATCCGAAGATCGATCACGAGACCGGGAATTTCTGCGGCTTCGGCTATGCTATCGACGGCCCGCTGACCGAGGCGTGCCACTATTTCGAGATCGATCCCGCCGGCAAGGTGGTGCGCAAGGCGAATTTCAGCGTTCCCTATTACACCATGCTGCACGATTTCTGCATCGCGGGCGATTATGCGGTGTTCAATGTCAGCCCCTATCACTCCGACTGGAGCGTGCTGGAGGAAGGCCGCCCGCATTTCTATTACGACCGCGACCTGCCCTTCTATCTGGGCGTGCTGCGGCGCGATGGCGACGGCAGCGACATGCGCTGGTTCAAGATGGACCCCAGCGTCTGCGGTTGCCACGTAATGAACGCCTTCCAGGATGGCACGAAGATCCACTTCGATCTGCCGACCAGCAAGACAGGCAGCCTGCCCTTCTTCCCGGAAAAGGACGGACGCCCGTTCAACCCGCAGGAAGCCGTCACCAACCTGATGCGCTTCACCGTGGACCTTGCCTCCAACAGCGACGAAATTCAGTCGATGGAGCCGATCGGCAAGATGCCGGGCGAATTCCCCCGGATCGACGACCGCTTCGCCGGCAAGCCCTATCGCCACGGCTGGATGATCACTTACGACTTCGGCAAGCCCTACAACGGCCCTCCGGGACCGTTCGCGGGCGTGATCAACTCGCTCACCCATTATGACCATGCCACCGGCCAGGAACAGAGCTGGTGGTGCGGACCGGACGGCGCCTTGCAGGAACCCTGCTTCATTCCGCGCAGTAAGGATGCGCCGGAAGGCGACGGCTGGCTGGTCGCCCTAATCGACAATCATGTCACCAACTATTCCGACTTGTGCATCTTCGATGCACTCGATGTCGCAAGAGGTCCTGTTGCTCGTGCCAAGCTTCCCCTGAGACTGCGTCAGGGACTTCACGGCAATTGGGCAGACGGGGACAAGCTCGCGGCCTGACCGCCAAGAGCCCCCTGTCGCTTCTCCCGACTGGCGGCCTGCCCCCCTAGCCCAGGGCAGGCCGCCTTCTTTTTGTCTGGAGCAGGTCTGACGAATTTCAACCGCCTTGGCAAGGCGGCAAAAACGGACGCAAGAAAGCGGGGCCCGCCATAACGAACCCCGCTTCAGGGAGAGAAGGTTTCAGACCGCCGAACTGAAGCGGCGCTGGGAATCCTGACGATAGGGATCAAAGGCGGCGGCAATGCTGCGGGCATAGGGCAGCGATTCACTTGCCAGCCTCAGCACGCCATCCTCGAAGGAACAAAGGCCGCGTTCGAAATAGGGCTCCAGCCGGGGCGTGACTTCGGCAAGAAGCGCGGGCCCGACCGGGGCTTGGCACTGGCACAGCAGGGCCTCGATCACCGCCCCGCGCATCTGGTCATCCGCATCGCGCACGATGCCAGCGGAATGCGGCAGGATGTCCTGTGAAAGGAGCATACGATACCGGCCGGCGTTCTTCTCGTTCTGCACGATCAGATCGGGGAAATTGCTGATCGAGGAAGCACCCAGCCCCAGCAGGACAGGCGCGGTATCATCCGTAAAGCCCTGGAAATTGCGATGCAATCTTCCGGAACGGGCCGCCTGTGCCAGCGGGTCGCCCGGCAGCGCGAAGTGATCGAAACCCACTGGCTCGTAACCCAGGCCCGTCAGTTCGCGATAGCCGAACTGGGCCATGGCAAAGCGCTCGTCCTGGCCAGGCAGGTTGGTCGCATCGATCTGCTTCTGGCGCGGGATCAGATGCGGGACATGGGCATAGCCGAACAGGGCCACCCGGTTGGCGCCCAACAGGGCCGTACGCTCCAGCGAATCCTCGATATCATCCTGGGTCTGGCCCGGCAGGCCATACATCAGATCGAAATTCAGCGAGCCGACCCCCGCCTCGCGCAGCATGGCCGTGGCCCGCTCAATCATCTCGAGCGGCTGCACGCGCCCGATATTTTCCTGCAGATGGGGTGCGAAGGTCTGCACGCCCAGGCTGGCATGAGTGATGCCCACGCCCTTCAGCACGTCGCCCCAGTGATCTTCCAGCGTGCGCGGATCGAGCTCGATGGAGATATCGGGCGAGGCGAGCGGGAAATGCACCACCAGCGCATCCATGAGCCTGACGAAATCCGTGGGGGCAATCGCATTCGGGCTACCACCGCCGAACGCTATCCTGCGCACCTTGGCGCCGCGCGGCAGACGCGATCCCACCAGGGCGATTTCCCGGTGCAACGCTTCGAGATAACTCGCCAGCCGGTGCTTCTTGTTGGCAGCACCCGTATTGCAACCGCAATACCAGCAAATCTTCTCGCAATAGGGGATGTGCAGATAGAGCGAGATATCGCCGGTTGCCGCCTCAATCGCTGCGCCATACTCCTTCGCGCCGGTTCCAAGCTGGAATTCGGCTGCGGTGGGGAAGCTCGTGTAACGCGGTACGGGCCGCGAGAGCAAATCTGGATAATAGGGCCACATAAGGGCCTATAAAGCAGGCCCTGAGACCCCCGACATTGCGGTGAGTCAAAAGTTACAAACTTGCGGGAACTATTCGCCGCCAGGTTCTTCGGGCAGCGTCGGGCCTGTCCGGGCGCGCTTGCGCTTGTCGTCCGAATGACAGCCTTTGGCGCAACAGGCAGTCCCCTGCGAGCCCGGAAGCGGCGTTTCCAGAGGCACGGAAACGGAACCACCCCCGCACAGGCTCATCAGCAATGCCTCCCCGCGCAACATGAGCGAGGGATTGGCAGCGGCTGGAATCAGCGCAACGACAGCAAATGCCTGCGTCAGCGGCCCCATCAATCGTCCTCCTCGTCGATCAGGATGCGATTGGCGGCGCCATCCATATCCTCGAACTGGCCGCTCTTCATGGACCAGAAGAACGCCGCCAACCCGCCGAGGCCGAGCAGCAGGGCGACGGGGATCAGAATGGCGATGACGTTCATGCCGGTCTCCTACCGGGCCGCGCGCGCAAGGCGCAGCGAATTGGCGACCACGATCAACGAACTGGTCGACATGGCAAGTGCGGCGATCATCGGCGTGACATAGCCCGCGATGGCGAGCGGCACAGCGAATGCGTTATAACCGATGGCGAGGGCGAAATTCTGCTTCACCACCCGCATCGTCGCCCGCGCAACCTTGATTGCGCGAGGCAGGGCAAGGAGCGAATCCTGCACGAACACCAGATCGGAAGCCTGCAGCCCGACATCGCTTGCCGAACCCGGCGCGATGGAACTGTTGGCCTTCGCAAGAGCAGGGCCGTCATTCAGCCCGTCCCCCACCATCAGCACATTGCGCCCTGCGGCCTGCAACCGGCCGATCAGTTCCTGCTTGTCCTGCGGCGAGGCTTCGGCCTGCGCAAACAGGTTGGTTTCCCGCGCGACCTGCGCGACGGAGGCGGTGTGATCGCCCGAGATGATCGAGGTTTCCACACCCATCCCGGCCAGCCGGTCAAGGGCTTCCCTCGCATCGGGACGCAGCCGGTCGGCGAAGGGGATGAGCCAGGTGGGCATGCCCTCAATATCGAGAGTGACGGCGATCCCGCTGGCGCCTTCCGGGCGCCGCAATGCGACCTTGCGCCCTTCGTGAAAGGCAAAGACACCTTCACCGGGCCGCTCTTCCACCGAGTCCAGCTCGATCGCGCGAATGCCCCGAGCGGCCAGGGCGCTGGCGAGCGCCTTGGAAATCGGGTGGCGGCTATGCGAGGCAAGGGAAAGGGTAATTGCCGCAGCTTCAGGCGGAAGATTTGCCACGACCGCCGGGTCCGGCACTGGCCTGCCCAGCGTCAGTGTGCCGGTCTTGTCCAGCAGGGCGCGGTCAGCCTTGGAAAGCCGTTCGAGCGCCGACCCGTCTTTCACCATGATCCCCGCCCGCATCAGTGCCCCGCTGGCCACCACCTGCGCCACCGGCACGGCAAGTCCCAGCGCGCAGGGGCAGGTAATGATCAGAACCGAGATAGCCACGACAAGCGACTGATACCAACCTGCACCGGCCAGCATCCAGCCGATGAAGGTGACTGCCGCCAGCGTATGCACCGCAGGCGCATAGAGGCGCGCGGCGCGATCGGCGATGCGCACATATTTGGACCGGTCCTGCGCGGCAGCTTCCATCAGCCGCGCAATTTCCGCCAATGTCGTGTCCTGACCGATAGCAAGCACACGTACATCCACCGGCGCATCGAGGTTCAACGTGCCGGCCAGCACCCGATCGCCAGCCGCGCCGGGAACGGGCGCACTTTCGCCGGTTAACAGGGATTGATCGAAGCGGCTGCTTCCCAGCGCGATCTCGCCATCGGCGGCCAGCCGCTCGCCAGCGGCCACGCGCATGATCATGCCCGGAGCGAGATCATCCGCCTTCTTCCATTCGAGCGTGCCGTCTGCGGCCACCACCATGGCGCCCTGCGCGGCATGGCTGAGCAGGGCATCCACGCCTGTCCGCGCCCGGTCGCGCATCATGGCATCCAGCACGCGGCCCGCCAGCAGGAAGGCCAGCAGCATCAGCGCGCCGTCAAACCACGCATCATGCCCGCCGGTTATGGTCTCATAGGAACTCAGGGCAGTGGCTAGAAAGACACCGATGGAGATCGGCACGTCCATATTGGTCCGCCCGCGCCGCAAGGCACCCCAGGCGGATTTGAAGAATGGCATGCCGCCATAGACAATCGCGGGAATGCCGATGCCTGCCGAAATCCAGTGGAACAGCGTGCGCGTTGCGCCCTCTGCCCCGGACCAGACGCTGACAGAGAGCAGCATCACATTCATGCAGGCGAAGGCCGAAACGGCGAGCGGCGCCAGCAATGGCTTGACCGCCGACTGGCTGCGCGCCAGCGCGCCCTTGCGGGGTTCGGCCTCGAAGCCGATCCGGTCCAGTTCCTCCACCAGATCGCGCGGCTTTACCGAGGGATCATGCGCGATTGTCACTTGTCGGGCCGAGAGGTTCACCCGGGCAGACACGATGCCTGGCCGCCCTTCGAGCCCCCGCTCGATCTTGGACATGCAGCCCGCGCAATGCATGCCCGGCACGGCGAGCACCGTCTGGGCAATGTCCCCTTCATCCTGGCGGGCCAGCGCGGTCATTTCAGCTCTTCCTCCCCGCGCCAGCTATCCGTGCCCGCTTTGGCGGCAAGGCGCAGGGTCCAGCGCCCTTCCGGAAGCGTCTCACGCGAGAGATAGCTGCCATCCGCCTGCCGGGTAAAGGTAAGCGCAACGTCATCCAGCCGCCCCAGCGGATGGCGGGCATCGCCATCCAGCTGCGCGTCGTCCGGTGCGCCGGCGAGGGTCACCGCCACCCGGCCTTGCGGCGTGCGAGCGGCATCTGCCTGCCAGCCCAGTTCCTTCGACTTCGCCGCCCGGTCGAGCCAGCCATTGAATTCCTGGCTGGCAACATAGGAGTTCTCGACCACGACACCGCCGAAGGTGGAAGTGGCATAGCGGGCCATCACCACATTCACCGTGCCGACCGTACCGAAGAAGGCGATGAAGATCGCCGTGGCATGCCATCCGGTGAAACGACCGCCTTTGATGGGGGCATCCATGGTCTTCACTCCTCCGATCCGGGTGCTTCGAAATTCGCCTGACCGCTATCGCTCTCGCCCGTTTCGTCGAGCGAACGCAGGATGAAGGTGAACTTCTGGCTTCTGGCGCCTTCCGGCACGACAACATAGGCGCGCATCGTGTCGATCTCGTCAGCCGGGACATCGCGCACGATCTTGCGGGCAGCAGCCTCGCGCGGCATGTCCTCGCTCCACATTACAGCGCCGGGCAGTCCCTCGATGGCGACTTCCATCTTGCGCGGGCGGCTTTCCATATTGCGCAGCTTCAGCGTGTAGGCATTGCGCACCGATCCGTCGCTCATCAGCATGAAGGGCGGATTGCGGTCCTGCGCGATGGTGATGTCGGTATGGTTGCGCGTACCCAGCGCGAAGAGCAGCCCGAGGCCGAGCCCACCCCATACTCCCAGATAGATGATCGTCCGCAGGTGAAAGATCGTCTTCCACACGGGCCGCGGCGTTTCCCCCGCAGATTCGCGCTTGTTGTCCTCCAGCGTGGCATAGTCGATCAGCCCGCGCGGGCGACCGACTTCCTTCATCACCCGGTCACAGGCATCGATGCACAGCCCGCAGGTGATGCAGGCGATGTCCGGTCCATTGCGAATGTCATAGCCGGTTGGGCAGACGGCGACGCATTGGTTGCAATCGATGCAGTCGCCATATTCGCCCGGGTTCTTCTCCGCCTTCTTCAGGCTGCCGCGCTTCTCGCCGCGCCAGTCCTTGTAAGTGACGAGCAGCGATTTCTCGTCGAGCATCGCGGTCTGGATGCGCGGCCAGGGGCACATGTAGATGCACACCTGCTCGCGGGCGAAACCGCCCAGCAGGAAGGTCGTGGCCGTCAGCACCGCCACGGTCGCATAAGCGACGGGCGCGGCCTGCCCGGTCCAGAAATCATGGGTGAGCGTCGGCGCGTCGGCGAAATACATGATCCATGCGCCGCCGGTCCAGAAACTGATCAGCAGGTAGATCGAATATTTCAGCGTCCGCTTGAAAATCTTCTGCGGGCCCCAGGGCGCTTTCGCCAGACGCATCTGGGCGTTGCGATCACCATCGACGAAGCGGTCGATATGCTGGAACAGATCGGTCCATACCGTCTGCGGGCAGCTATAGCCGCACCAGGCGCGGCCCACGGCACTGGTCACCAGGAACAGGCCGATACCGGCCATGATCAACAGGCCGGCCACGAAATAGAATTCATGCGGCCAGATCTCGATGCCGAACATGTAGAAGCGGCGATGCGCCAGATCCACCAGCACGGCCTGATCCGGCGCATAGGGGCCGCGGTCCCACCGCAACCAGGGGGTACCGTAATAGATCGTCAGGGTGACGAACATCACGAACCATTTGAAGCGGCGGAAGGGCCCGTCGATCTTTTGCGGATAGACGCCCTTCCGTTTTTCGTAGAGCTTCTCCGGCCCCGGGACGTGCGATCCCGGGACCATTATCTTTTCAGGGTTGTTCATTGGTCTGTTCCGCCGGGGTTGCGGGCGCGGCCGGAGCCGCCTGTTCGATGAAGTCCTCGCCCCCTCCCAGCGAATGGACATAAGCTGCCAGCATCTTGATGGTCACGGGGTCCAGACGGTTGCCCCATGCCGGCATGACGCCCGCATGCGCGTTGGTTACGCTGGCGATCACATCCTGGCGGCTGCCGCCAAAGAGCCAGATCGCATCGGTCAGGTTCGGCGCACCGAATTCGCGCATGCCCTTGCCATCGGGTCCATGGCACACCGCGCAGTTTTCCGTGAAGAGCTGCGCACCGGCAGGGCTGTCCTTGGCCTTGCCCGAAAGCGCCAGCACATGGCTGGTCACCGCACTCACCTGAGCGGGGGTGAGAATGCCGTCACGCCCGAACGAAGGCATCTGGCTGAACCGCGTCTGATCGTCCCCAGGTTGACGAATGCCGTGGATCAGCGTCGTCTCGATCGCCTTGAGGTCACCGCCCCACAGCCAGTCGTCATCGTTGAGGTTGGGATAGCCTTTGCTCCCGGCCGCACCCGAACCATGGCATTGCACGCAATTGACCTTGAAGGCTGCCCGACCCCCGGCAACGGCGGCGCGCATCAGTGCCGGATTGCCCGGCAATTGCTCGATCGGCATGCCGGCCAGCGCAGCCACATTCGCGGCGCGCTCCTTTTCCTGGGTCTTCATCTCGGCTGCCAGTTCCCCCCGGCTGGTCCAGCCGAGCATGCCCTGGGTAGCGCTGGAGATCATCGGCCAGGCCGGATAGGCGATACAATAGGCAATGGCCCAGAGAATGCAGGCATAGAAGCTGAGTATCCACCAGCGCGGCAGTGGGTTGTTCAGTTCCTCGATGCCGTCCCATTCATGCCCGACGGTTTCGACGCCGGTTGCCTCATCGATGCGGGGCCCGTCGTGTTTGATGTCAGTCATCGCTATCGTCCTTGAAGATCGCTTCGGCGGCTTCCTGATTGAGGGACTTGGCCCCCGGCCGGAAGGGCCACAGGCACAGCACCACGAACACCACGAGCATGGCCATCAGGCCCCAGCTATCCGCGATGTGGCGAAGGTTGTCGTAGACCGAGTGACCACTCATCGTCCCTTCTCCTTCGCCAGATCTTCCTGGGCTGCGGCGCTGTTCACATCCACCAGCGTGCCGAGCATCTGAAGGTAGGCGACCAGCGCATCCATTTCGGTCAGGCGCTGAGGATTACCGTCAAAGTCGCGTATCTGCGCCTTGGGGTAACGGGTGGCCAGATCGCCAGCATCGGCATTGGGATCGGCCTGGGCGAGCAGGTCTGCCTTGGCGCGTTCGATATCGGCCTTGCTATAGGGCACGCCGACATTCTTCAGGGCCACCAGCTGCGCCGCCGGATCGCCAATCTCCAGATCGCGGTCCGCCAGGAAGGCATAGGGCGGCATCACGCTTTCAGGAACCACTGCGCGCGGATCCTTGAGGTGCTGCACGTGCCATTCGTCCGAATAGCGGCCACCCACGCGGGCCAGGTCAGGCCCGGTGCGCTTGGAGCCCCACTGGAACGGATGGTCATACATGCTCTCGGCAGCGAGGCTGTAGTGACCATAACGTTCCACTTCGTCCCGGAAGGGGCGGATCATCTGGCTGTGGCAGACATAGCAGCCTTCGCGCACATAGATGTCACGCCCCGCCTGTTCGAGCGGAGTATAGGGCCGCATCCCATCCACTTTCTCGATCGTATTATCGATCCAGAAGAGCGGAGCGATTTCAACGATCCCGCCCACGGTCACGGCAAGGAAGGCAAACACGCCGAGAAGGGTGATGTTACGTTCCAGCTTCTTGTGGTGCTGAGTCAGGCTTACCATTGTTTTTCCCTCCTCATTCGGCCGGAACAGGGGCCGCCGGACGGTCAGCCGCTTCATTGAAGGTTGCGTTGTGCATCGGTGCTTCCTGGCGCAGATGCCCCAGGATCGTGCGCCACACATTGATCACCAGCAAAACGGCACCGGCGAGGTAGAGCGCACCGCCAAAGGCACGGGCGACATATTCCCAGTGAAGCGCGGCAACCGTGTCGGCAAAGCTGTTCACCAGATAGCCGTCGGCACCATATTCACGCCACATCAGACCCTGGGTGATGCCTGCCACCCACATGCTGGCGGCGTAGAAGACGATCCCCAGCGTAGCGAGCCAGAAGTGCCAGTTGACCATGCGGATCGAATAGAGCCGCTCGCGCTTCCACAGGCGCGGGACGAGGAAGTAGATCGCCGAGAAGGTGATCAGGCCGTTCCAGCCCAGCGCACCCGAATGCACGTGGCCGATTGTCCAGTCCGTATAGTGGCTGAGCGAGTTGACGCTCTTGATCGACATCATCGGCCCTTCGAAGGTGCTCATGCCGTAGAAGGCCACCGACATGACCATCATGCGGATGATCGGATCGGTGCGGACCTTGTCCCATGCGCCGTTGAGCGTCATCAGACCGTTGATCATGCCGCCCCAGCTGGGCATCCACAGCATGATCGAGAACACCATGCCGAGCGTCTGCGCCCAGTCGGGCAGCGCCGTGTAGTGCAGGTGGTGCGGACCGGCCCAGATATAGAGGAAGATCAGCGCCCAGAAGTGGATGATCGACAGGCGATAGCTGTAGATGGGCCGCTCTGCCTGCTTGGGCACGAAATAATACATCATGGCCAGGAAGCCGGCGGTCAGGAAGAAGCCGACCGCATTATGGCCATACCACCACTGGACCAGCGCGCCCTGCACACCGCCGAAGAACGGATAGCTCTTCGAACCCAGGAGGCTGACCGGAATGTCCACATTGTTCACCAGGTGAAGCATCGCCACGGTGATGATGAAGCTGAGGTAGAACCAGTTGGCCACATAGATATGCGGCTCTTTCCGCTTCAGGATCGTGCCGACGAAGACAACCAGATAGGCCACCCACACGATGGTGAGCCACCAGTCCACATACCATTCCGGCTCGGCATATTCCTTCGACTGGCTGATCCCCAGCAGATAGCCGGTGGCCGCAAGCACGATGAACAGCTGATAGCCCCAGAAGACGAAGCGGGCGAGCTGCGGAAATGCCAGTCGCGCACGGCAGGTGCGCTGCACGACGTAGAAGGAGGTGGCGATCAGCGCATTACCGCCAAAGGCGAAGATAACCGCTGAAGTATGCAGTGGTCGCAGGCGCCCGAAATTGAAAAACGGCTCCAGATTGAGGAGCGGGTATGCCAGCTGCAGGGCAATGAACAGCCCTGCCAGAAAGCCCGCCATGCCCCAGAACACCGTGGCGATCACGCCCCAGCGAATGGGATCGTCATCATACCGGGTTTCGTCGGGTGTCCTGAGTATTCCCTTGGCGATTGCGGCGTAGTCCGCCTTGTTAACGCTCACCACCAGCCCGATCAGGGCGGCAATGGCTACAATCGTCATGTGAATGGCGAAGCCGCTGTCCTGAGCGCCAGCAATGGCGATCACGGCCAGCAATAGGATCGCGAGCCAGATGCCCGCGCCTGATACGACCTTTACCATGAGTCCTTACCTCCTGTCGGAGCGGCCTTTGCGCCCGGTGAGTGGGTGTCACATTGATCATCGTCAAATCGCCGTGGCTCAAGGGCGTTTTGCCGTTTTCCTCCGTTTTGCGCGGGATCAATGTTTTGCGCCGCAGACGGTGGAAAGGGAACATCGCGCTGCAAAAATCCTTGGCCGCACAGGGTGGCCACTGCGGCGCGAGGGATATGACACGATGCGTATGATGACCGCCGCCGTGGCCCTGGCAACGGCTTTCGCCCTGTCGGTTCCGGCTCACGCCGAAGACGGCGCCAGCGGCGACAAGGGCAAGTGGCAGATCAAGCTGCTTGGCTCTGCCGTGCTCGCCGATGGCAAGCTTACCGACAAGACCAAGGATCTCGTTGGCCTTCCCAACAATCTCGAGACCAAGGCCAATGACAATTACGTGCCGACTATCGCGGTCGAGTACTTCTTCACCGACAATATCTCGGTGGAGACGATCTGCTGCGTTACCCAGCACGATGTCGATGGCACTGTCGGCCTGCCCGGTGCGGAACTCGTCAGCGATGCAAAGATCATCCCCGCTACCCTGACGCTCAAGTACCATGTCGATGCGGGCCCGATTAAGCCCTATGTCGGCGTCGGCCCCACCTATTTCATCTTCATCGACGAGAAGCCCGGCGCCGCCGCCAAGACTCTCGGCGCCGATGGGTTCAAGCTCAACGACAAATTCGGCGTGGCCCTGCAGGCTGGCGTCGACGTGCCGCTGGGCGACAATGGGCTTTCTCTGGCCCTCGATGCGAAGAAGTATTTCCTCAATACTTCGGCTCACTGGTATGTGGGCCAGACCGAAGTGATCACCACCCGTCACGCCCTTGACCCCTGGGTACTGAGCGCCGGGTTGGGCTTCCGCTTCTGAAAAATGCCCGAAACGGCTTTCCTCTTCGCCATGAAGAGGGGGCCGGGGCATCGGGCTCAGCCCGCCCGTGCCTCGAGCGCCGCGCGGTTAAGGATCGTGACCGCGCGGCGTGACGGCAAATCAACGATCCCATCCTTCTTCAGGCGAGTGAACTGGCGGCTGACCGTTTCGATCGTCAGGCCCAGCAGATCCGCAACCTGCTGGCGCGAGAAGGGCAGTTCGAATTCGTCCAGCATCTGGTCCGGATCCTCGCATCCTGGCTCGGACAATCTTTCCGACATGTCGAGCAGGAAGGTTGCAAGCTTTTCTTCCGCATTCTTGCGGCCCAGCAGCAGCATCCAGCGGCGCGTGCGATCCAGTTCCGACAGCGTGCGCTTGAGCAGCTTGTGTTCCAGCGCCGGATGTTCATGGGCGAAACTGTCAAAATCGGTGCGCGAAAAAACGCAGACATTGGCCTCGGTAAGCGCAGTTACCGAATGGCGCGTGGTCGCGCCAAAGGGGCGCCCGATGAAATCGGATGGATAGACCACGCCGACAATCTGTTCCCGGCCGTCTTCCGTGCCCGTGGAGAGCTTCAGCACTCCCTCAATCACATTGGCTACCAGCAGGGAATCGTCCCCCTCCCAGATCAGCGATTCACCCGGTTCCAGCTTTCGACGACGTCCGATCGCATTAAGCGTGGCGATCTCTGTCGAATCGAGTGCGGCGCAAATTGCCCGGTTGCGCACCAAACATGTATCGCAAAAGCCCATGCCGCCGCTTACCAACGGCAGGGCTTCGCTACAACAATTCTATCGACCTTCTTTGATCCACCACGATAAACCGTGCCTGTCCGGACGAATTCCGGCTATCCGGATACTGAATTTATCGCTTCCGCGCACAATATGCCCTGTCAGGCAGAGGCCCGAGCAGGCGGCACCTGACGATCCACGATGATGGAGGCGGCCGAGATCAGGACTGCGGCTATCGAAAGCACCGTGAAGAACGGAATCACACTGCCCTCACCCAGATCCAGCAGCCAGCCACCCAATCCGCTGGCAGTAATAGCCCCGATGCGGCCCACGAAGATACCGAAACCGATGCCTGCCGAGCGGCAGGACGGCGGATAGCCATAGGTCATCATGGCGTAGAAGCTGGCAATGGCAGCACTGAACAGCGCAGCCGCCAAGCCGATCAGCGCGACGATGACATTGCTTTCGCTGGCACCGGGAACGCCGGAGAGTTGCTCCAGATGGAAGGCAAGAACCAGCAGCGTAACCAACAGGCTCACACTGAGCACTGCCATCACGATGCGCGAACCGAAGCGCTGCACCAGCAAGCCCGCCGCAATGGAAGACGCAATCGACGTCATGCCCGCCACCGAAACAGCATAGCTTGCCTCCTCGAAGCTGAAGCCCTTCGCCGTCAGCATCGTGGTCGTCCAGTTGAGGATACCATAAGCGCAGGTTGCCGCCGCCGCGAAAGCGATCCCGATCCCGAGATTGAGCCGGAGATTACTCCGGTCGAACACGCCAATGGAAACACCGTCGCGATCGGTATGATGCCGCTCCGGCGCGAGTTCGAACGCCCCGGGAAGGACTTTGCTCGCAGCAGTCTGGGCATCTTGCTTTCTGCCCTTCGCGAGCAGGAAAGTAGGGCTGTCCCGCAATATCAGGACGATGAGAAATACGACGAGGAGGGTCCCCAGCCCGATGGCAACGAAAGTGCCGCGCCAGCCATAGAGATCGACCAGAGTCGGCGCCAGCGCCGCCACCACGAGGCCGCCAGCGGGCGTACCGACGGACAGCGTCGTCACGCCGACAGATCGCCAGCGATCCGGCAGCCATTCGCCCGCCAGCGTGATCGCATTGGCATAGGCCGAACCGAAGCCCAGCCCGCCAACCACACGCCAGGCCGCCATGTGCCACACGTCCGCAGCCTGACTGGCGCCAACGGTAGCGAGGGAAAACACTATCGTGGCGATGGCAAGCGACCAGCGCCGCCCGATCGTGTCGCCCAGCCAGCCGCCACCCCACGAGCCGAGGCCAAAGCCGACCAGCGCCGCGCTCATCGCGATGCCGAAGCTGCCTCCGTCCACCCCAAATTCCGCAATCACCTTGGGGGCGACGATACCCAGCAGTTGGGCGTCCATTCCGTCACATACCAGAACGAGCATGCAGATCGCGAAAGTCGCCACTGAAAAGGCCCTGAGCGGCGCGCGCGACAAGGCTTCGCTGAAAGTCGTTTGCATTTACCCTACTCTCCCATTCGCCTCAAAGGGCGGGTGCCGGCGCAATATGCCGATCTATGATCCAGATCGACGAGCCGACCGCCAGGGCGCATACGGTCAGAACGCCGAAGAAGGGCAGCACGGAAGTGCCGCCCAGATTCAACAGATAACCCCCACTCCACGCCATGGCGATACCTCCAAGGCGGCCGAGCAACATTCCCAGGCCGATCCCGGCTGAACGGCAGGAAACGGGATAACCCATCGTCATCAAAGAATAGATTGAGGATATCCCGAGACTGACGATGCCGCCCACCAGACAGGCGAGCCCGTAGAACACCGCGAGCATCAGCGCAGATGGAGCGCCGGTGAGCTGTTCCACCAGGATTCCGAGCGCAATCAACGCCGCAAAGGTGAGTACAGAGCACCCTGCCATGAGCTTGAAGGAACCGAAGGCACGCAGAAAATATCCCGCGCATAGCGCACCTGCCACCGACAGCAGGCCCATCCAGAACAGCACGCCGATCGCCTCGGCAGGGGTAAACCCGCGCGAGGTGAACAGTTCCGTCCCCCAGCTCGTCAAGCCATAGACAATGGCGGTGGAGGCCGAGAATGCGATGCCGACGCCAAGTGTAAGACGGGTATTGCCGCGATGGAACAGGCCAATTTCCGTGACGATCCCGCCACGTCCGACCATAATCCCCTGCGGAGCTTCAGGCCCCAGTTCGATGTCATCGCCCAGCTTGTCACGCGTGATGCGCTCGGCCTTGTCCCGCTTTCCCTTCGCCAGCAGATACGAAGGCGATTCCCGCAGCAATACCAGAGCGAGAATGCCCGCGAGGACTGAAGCCCCGCCGAAGAGTACGAACAGCCCGCGCCAGCCCAGATCGTCCAGCAGGAAAGGCGCCACGCCCGCCGCAATGGTTCCGCCCGCCGGAGTGCCGACCGACAGCAGCGAGATCACATGGGTGCGGAAACGCTCCGGCGTCCATTCGCTCGCCAAGGCAAGGCCGTTCGGGCCCGCCGCACCAAAGCCCAACCCACCGAGGAAGCGCAGCAGCGCCAAAGCACCTACGCTGTCCACCTGAGCGGAAAGCACCGTGGCTCCGCCGAAGACCAGCGCAGCGCCAAACAGCAAATTGAGCCGCCCCAAACGGTCTCCCAGCCATCCGCCCAACCAGGCCCCGATGCCCATCCCGATCAGCGAGGCGGAGAGGGCCGTGCCGAATGCCGCACGATCGATGCCCCATTCGGCAACGATCGCCGGTACCACGAGGCCAAGTGCCTGCGCGTCCATTCCGTCAAAAACGAGGACGAGCAGCACCATCGCCACGACGGCATATTGGAACAATCGCACCGGGCGGCTGCTCACGGCCTCTGAAAAAGTGATCTGCACCAGCTCTCCCCCTTCCCCGGCCGTCCGTTCTTTGACGGATCAGCCCAACAGGTCTTTGCTTACCTCGCCTATGTTTCTTGCCCCCAGCAGGCCCATCGTCCGCGCGGTTTCCGCCTTGAGCAGTTCGAGGGCCCGCACCACGCCATCTTCCCCGCCCGCGGCGAGGCCATAAAGCGCAGCCCTTCCGGCAAGCACGCCCTTGGCCCCCAGCGCTACGGCCTTCACCACATCGCTGCCGCGCCGCACCCCGCTGTCCAGCAGCACTTCCAGGCGGCAGCCCACAGCATCCACGATGGCGGGCAAAGCTTCCATGGATGAGATCGAGCTGTCCAGCCCGCGCGCGCCATGGTTGGATACAACGATCCCGTCCGCCCCCACCTTCACCGCCAGTTCGGCATCATCGGGCCGCAACAGTCCTTTCAGGACCAGCTTGCCCTTCCAGCGATCCCGCAGGCGGGCAATCTCTTCCCAGTCGATATTGTCCTGCTTGAACAGCGCGCCGGGATGCACGCTCTGCGTCACGCGGCTGCGCAGCCGGTCGGGCAGATTGGCCTGGCTGGGTATGCCCCCGCTCACGGCATAGCGCCCCATCACGCCCATCAGCCAGCGCGGATGCAGCAGGATGTCGGCGGTGTTGCGCGCATTGAGCCGGAAAGGCGTGCCGAAGCCATTGTGATAGAGATATTCGCGATTGGGCGGCACCGGCAGGTCCAACGTCACCAGCAGCGCCTCGCAGCCCAGTTCCTGCGCCCGGTCGACCACCGCGTAGGACAGGGAGCGATCCGCCCAGGTATAGAGCTGGAACCACAACCGTCCGCCTGCCTCGGCAATCTGGTCTATATCCATCGTGCTGGCGCTGCAGATGGTGAAGGGCACGCCCGCACGGGCAGCCGCCCTGGCCAGAGCCAGATCGCCCTTGTACCACAGCAGCCCTGCCGCCCCGGTAGGCGCGACGGCGAAGGGAGCTGCGGAGGGCGTGCCCAGCAAGGTGGTGGAACTATCCACCCGCTCCACATTGCGCGCCACATGGGGGCGGAATGTTACAGCATCGAAGCCCGCGCGATTACGGGCAAGGCCAAGTTCATCCTCCGTGCCGCGCTCGACATATTCCCACACGCCCAACGGCAGGCGCGCCTTTGCCCGCTTGCGCAGGTCGGCGATGTTGAAGCAGCCGAAGGTGGACGCCCCCGCCATTGCCGCGTGCTCAGCCGCGGCCGAGGAAGGGCAGCTTGTTCTGGACGATCATCGCCTCATAGAAATTGAGGTGATCGGGCAGCGCGGTCATATGGATGATCGCATCCGCGATGTCCTTGGGCTGAGCAGCGAAATCCTTGTCGAGCTTCACGGCGCCCGGCGCGATTTCGGTGGCCACGATGCCGGGATTGAACATCGATGCGGCAATATTGAATTCCCGCCCGTCAATGGCGAGCGAGCGGGTCAGCCCATCAAGGCCCCACTTGCTGGCGGCATAGGCCGGGCTATCCGCACGCGGCACGCGGGCCGAGATCGAACCCACATTGATGATGCGGCCATGCCCCTTGTCCTTCATGATACGGAAGGCTTCGCGGCTGCACAGGAAGGCGGAAGTGAGGTTGGTGTCGATCACCTTGCGCCACATTTCCAGCGACAATTCGTAAACGGCCGTGCTGTCGGCAATGCCGGCATTGTTGATCAGGATGTCCACCGTGCCGAACCGGTCAACGGCTTGCTGGAAGAGATTGGCCACCGCTTCCTCGTCGGTCACGTCAGTGGCCACGGCCAGTGCCTCGCCCCCTGCTTCCTCGATCTTCCTGACAAGCCCTTCAAGGCGATCCACCCGGCGCGCGGCAAGCACGACCTTGGCGCCCGCAGCGGCATAGCCCAGCGCACAGGCCTCACCGATACCGGAGCTGGCACCCGTAACCACTGCGACACGACCCTTGAGAATATCGAGGTTCACCGGCTTTCTTCCTCTCGCGATGTTGCCTTTATCAATCTCCACCACCCGAATTCATGGCGGAGTGCAAGTCCATAGTTGCTGCGGCGCATGGCGGCGAATGATTTGCCCCGCCCCGCCCACAAAGCGGAGGGAGCAAGGCAAATCTTCTGCCTATCTAGCGCGCAACGCAGCGATAGTTCTTCGGATCGTTCACTTCCCCGCTGCCCGCATAATGCGCCACCTTGGGCCATGCGCAAAGCGGGCGGACCATCGAACCGTCAGCCTTCTTCGCCACCAGCGTTTCGGGGGCCTTGCCAGTGTTCACCCAGCCATCGAGCGCATCCAGCATATCCACCTGATCCGCACCCGGCCCGCCTGCGCAATGCCCCACGCCGGGCGCAAGGAACATCTGCAAGCCATTGGCCGCTCCGCGTGGATCAATGCGCTTCACCGCCTCGACATAGTCGATTGTGCCCACCGGGCTCGGCCCGGGATCACTTTCGCCATGCCACATCAACAGCTTGCCGCCGCGCGCGAAGAACGGGGCCAGATTGGGATCGCCGGCTTCATACATTTTGGCGAAGGCACTGGCACGGCCTTCCACCACCTGCGCGGGAGTAAGGGAATTGAGATCGACCTGCTTTCCGGGCCAGAGCACCGGCACCAGTCCGCCCGTGCCGCCGCCATTGGAAAATTCCTTGCGGTCGCCATTGATCGCCACGAAGGCCGCCCATCCGGCTTCCCCGCCCCTGCTCAGCGGCAATTGAGCGTAAGAGCCATCGGCCGCGCGTACCCCGTCATAGGCGATCTGCAGTGCGTTGACTTGCGGCTGGGTGAGGCACCCGCCAGTGCTGCCCGGCTTGCAGAGCAATTCCTGCGGATTCCACTGGCAGGAGCGCGGAGCGGCGATCACGCCATCTGTCACTCCATCCTTGGCATCGCAGGATTTGAGCACCGCGTCGCTCACCAGCTTCGCGCCTTCCGCGCCCAGCGCCGCACCGGGCTGAGCAAACAGATTGTTGCGCAGCACGGCGCTGGTCTGCACCTGCAGGGTATAAACTGGCGCCTGCGAGATGATCGCATCATAATCGTTCGGGAAACGCTGTGCTTCCATCAGCGCCATTCGCCCGCCGGTGGAACAGCCATGGAAATAGGAGCGATCCAGCCCCTTGCCGTAATAGGCGGTGACCAGCTTCTTGCCCGCCTCGGTCATTTCATGAATCGCGCGCCAGGAAAAATCCTTCGCCTTGACCGGGTCGACCACCCAGGGGTTTTCAAAAGGCGTAGTGCTGGCATGGCCGCCATCGGTCTGCGCCGTGGCATAGCCGGCGGTCAGGCCAGGCTTTGCGGCATCCAGCGTAATGTTTCCGGCCCAACCGCCGCCGCCAAGGCCCAGCATCTTGCCATTCCACCCCACCGGGAGGCGATAGACCACTCCGATCTCAGAGCCTGCTTCAGGCGAGAGCGTAGCCTTGATCTCGCAGAAGGCTGGCAGCGATCCATCCGCCTCCACCCATGTCGCGGTGGCAGTGCTGCTCAGTACTCCGAGCGCGGAACTTGCCTCACAACGCGCACGATCCTGTGCATGCGCCAGTGTGGATCGGGCTTCTCCGGTCGGGGCACAGCTCGAAACGAGCCCGGCAGCAAGGGCCAGGCAGGCGGCAATTGCGATTTTCGAAGGCATTCTGGCTCCCTGTATATTTTCCGGGAGCTTGAAAGATCATGGCGCTGCCCGTCAATGGGGAAGCGTGCTGTATGGGGTGAATGCGGTCTGTTTATGCCGATGCGGTGAGGCGCGAGACTTCCCCTATGTCTCGCCCCTCCGGCTCCGGACTGCCGAAATAATGGCCTTGCACCTCCACGCAGCCTTCTCTCGTCACCAGCTTGAGGTGCTCCTCTGTTTCCACGCCTTCTGCCACGGTCGTCACGCCAAGGCGCCGGCCGAGATCCGCCACTGCGCCCACCACCGCCGCGCAATCGGGCCGGGTTAGCGCATCCCGCACGAAGGAGCCGTCGATCTTGATCTTGTCGAATGGGAAAGCCCGCAAATGGGCAAGCGAGGAATAGCCGGTGCCGAAATCGTCCAAGGCGACCCGCACGCCCATGGCTCTCAGGTGGCGTAGATCGCCGATCCCGCTGGCCTCTTCATTCAGCAGGGCGGTTTCGGTCACTTCCACTTCCAGCCTGTTGGCGGCAAGACCCGTGCGCAGCAGGATGGAAAGCACCGCATTGGCGAT
Source organism: Fulverythrobacter ferritrahens (assembly GCF_020539485.1). GTDB lineage: Bacteria > Pseudomonadota > Alphaproteobacteria > Sphingomonadales > Sphingomonadaceae > Andeanibacterium > Andeanibacterium ferritrahens. The sequence goes on along the minus strand of NZ_JACDXU010000003.1, from coordinate 2,035 downwards.
GGTCCCCTGCCCCAATTGCCCCGGGGAGACATTCACGGCCACGCGTGCTCCATCCGCCCATTGCAGCGCATCGCTACAGGCCTGCTCCAGCACGAACAGACCTAGTTCGCGGATCAGGCCGCTCTGCTCGGCAATGGGGATGAAATAGGACGGGGAAATCCAGCCCCGCTGGGGCAGATGCCAGCGCACCAATGCTTCGCGTGCGGTCACCCGACCGCTCGCGATATCGAGGATTGGTTGATAGAATACATAGAGTCCGCGCCGATTGCGAATGGCTTCGCGCAGCTCGGCTTCCAGCGCCACACGCTCCTGCACCTGGCGTTCCATTTCCGGCTCGAACCTGCGAAACGTGCCTTTTCCGGCAATCTTCGCGACGCTCAATGCGATATCGGCGCGGGAGAGGAGTTCCTTGGAGCGTTTGCCGTGGCGCGGGGCCGTCGCGATCCCGATCGACGCACCGATCTCGACGCTGCGCTGGTCTTCCAGGCGAAAGGGCAAGGACAGGCTGGAGATCAGGCGGAGACAGAACTGGTTGACCCTCTCCTCATCGCCGGAGGGGAGAATGATCGCAAATTCGTCACCCCCCAGGCGGCCAATCGCGGCTTGCTGCTCCGTGCAAATCTCGTGCAACCGGGCGGCAACACTCGTGAGAACCTCATCTCCCACTACATGCCCCATCGTATCGTTCACGAGCTTGAAGCCATCGAGATCGACGAACAGGAGAGATATAGGCCCTGCCGGCGTTTCCAGCACTTCATCCAGCTGTTCGCGAAAGCGCGCGCGGTTCTGCAGGCGGGTCAGCGTGTCATGATGGGCAAGCCAGCGAATATGCTGTTCCGCCTCGACTTCCTTGGTCACGATCGCCCAGGACAGCATAGGCCCGATATAGGCGCCATCCTCTGCCCATACCCCCGTTATCTGCAGGTCGATCACTTCCGGCCCCACCGCCATGCGTGTGTGATAGGGAAGACCGGCGGGATCGGAGAGAGCCGCTCTGGCGCCATGGGGAAGATGTTCGAACACATCGATACTAGTCCCCACAAGAGCCTCCTGCTCCAGCGCCAGCTGATCCTGTATCTGCCGCATGGTCCGGATGGATGTCTCGTTGGCATAGGTAACGACGAGCTTCTCGGGATCGACAGTCAGGACCGCGATGGGCATGTCGTCCACCATCCGCAACAGGCGTCGCTGATCTTCCTCACGCTGACGCGCCCGGATCTGCGCTGCCACCATTCGTTCGAAATTCCGGCCCTGGATGGTCACAAGGAACATCGCCGCAGCCACTGCGAGCACAATGTTCAGGCCCATTGCCATGATCGTGGCATTGCCGGACCAGATGATGAGGATCAGCGCCCCTGTAACCGCGACCAGCGCGACCGTCATGGCTGCCGCACGCGCCTGTATGAGACAGAACATCGTGGAAATGGCAGACAGCGCAAGAAAGAAGGTTACGTGCCCCTGCAGAAACGGACCGCCATAGGGAAACAAGGCTGCGGCCCATGCCAGGATACCTGCAGCAAGGATTGCCGCCACCCAGTTGATACGGTGCAGCACGCCAGGAATCGCATTCTGATCGTCGATCGCAGTCCCCGATCGTAGCCAGTAGATCAGCCGCACCATGAAGGCTGCGGTGAGCAACATCGGCATGAGGAGCGTAAGCCAGACCGGCGCGAGAGGGTAGAAATTCGCCGCGAGCATCCAACTCGCAACGATCAAAATCGAATACATCAAGGGAATCTGGCGCCCGAGCGCAATGCATTGCGCACGTTGCAGATCCGGATTTTTGGCCGGATGCACCATGTCATTTATTAAATGCTTGAATCTCGAGAGGAACTGCATCTCGCCCCCGCAAATGCCCCACCGAGCTATTACGGGAAATCAAGTTAACAGCCCGCTAAGCGAGTCTTTTGCCCGAGCGGCTGTGTTTGGGTGTTTCAGGGTTTTGGTTGCGGGGGCAGGATTTGAACCTGCGACCTTCAGGTTATGAGCCTGACGAGCTACCGGACTGCTCCACCCCGCGTCACCGAAGCGCGTA
>NZ_JACDXU010000002.1 GCF_020539485.1 Fulverythrobacter ferritrahens | reverse complement strand
GCCGCGCTTCGCTCAAGACCGGAGACAAGATCTCCCTGCGCATGAACCCCTTGCGCGACGGCAAGAAGGGCGGCCTCTTCCTCGACCTCAAAAAGGCCGATGGAAAAGTGCTCGATTCAGGACTGCCGAAAAACGGTCAGCCTGTGAACGTGCCGCAGCTGTAACCATTCATCAGAGGCTACAATGAAAGCGATCATCAAATCCCTTCTCGCCCTCGCAGTGCTGGCACCGCTGCCGCTGGCCCCGGCTGCGGCCCATCACAGTTACGCGATGTTCGACATGAGCAAGACGGTGGAACTGAAAGCCACCGTTACCCGGTTCAAATGGCAGAACCCCCACGCCTTCATCGAGATCGATGTGCCAGTGAAAGGCCAGACCGAACGCTGGGCTATCGAAATGACGAGCCCCAACAATCTGCAGCAAAGCGGATGGAAGCGGACTTCGCTGAAGCCCGGGGACAAGGTCACTCTCTACATTCACCCGCTGCGCAATGGCAGCAAGGGCGGCAGCTATGTTGGCGTTCGCTTCCCCGATGGTTCCACGCTGGGCGAGGTGAAATAATCCCCATGCGACGAACCAGAAATATCCTGTTCGCCTGTGCGGCAACACTGGCGCTGGGGGGGCTGGCCCAGGCTCAATCAGGCGGATCTTCGCCGCCTGAAGGGCTGGTCGAAGGTCAGGGTGCCGGCTTTGCCCAAGGACATTATGCCGCGCTCGATGCCCTGCCTGACTGGGGCGGCGTGTGGTTCCTCAATCGCGGCGGGCCAGGCACGCAGCCAAAGCTCAAAGGCGAGTATCAGAGCAATTGGGACGCATGGAAGGCCGAAGTCGTAGCGAATAACGGGGTGGAGAAGCGCAACCGCTCCAATTGTTCGCCGCCGGGCATGCCCCGGATCATGCAACTCGCCCAATATCCCTATGAATTCATCTTCTCGCCGGGCCGGGTAACGATCAATCAGGAAGCCTGGATGCAGACCCGCACGATCTGGACCGACGGGCGCACCCATCCCCCGCTGGACGAACTCGACCCCACTTACATGGGCCATTCGATCGGCCATTGGGAAGGCGATACGCTTGTGGTGGACACCGTCGGCATCCTCGACATGCTGCCCTTCGCCAATGGCGCGCTCCATTCCGACAAGTTCCATGTCACCGAGCGAATTCACCTCAGTCCCGACAATCCGGATGTGCTGATGAATGAAATGGTGATGGAAGATCCGGAAGCCCTGGCCGAACCGTTCAAGGCCACCGCGACCTATCGGCGGGATCGCTATGGCGTCCTGTTCGAATTCCAGTGTAGCGAAAACAACCGCAATCCGGTCAGCCCGGATGGAGAAACCGTGTTCGAATAAATCCGCCACTTGCGGGAAGGCAGGCCCCGGCAGGAAGAGGGGCTGAGAAGCAGAATCTCAGCGATTGGCCCTCAAGCGCCTGCCGGGCTGAAACGCACAACGCACTCACCGAACGGCGCCGGTTTCGAACACCTCCCCGGAACCGGCGCCACCTGCGGAAGCTGGCGCGCGCCCGCCTTTGAGGTAATGCTCAGCAGGCTCCTGCTTCAGCGTTCTTTGCGGCAGTGATTGCCAGGGCGATAGCGCCCAGGGGCCCGGCCATATCGCCCAGTTCAGGCAGGCCAATAAGAATATCCGCCTTCTCCCGATCGAGAAATGGCAGATATGCTCCAGCGCGCGTCACGACGAGGTCCCGCGCAGCCCGGGTCAACCCCGCTCGCGCCATACCGATTCCGCCACCGACCAGCACTCTCTGCGCCGAAGTGGTGAACAGGATCGCGCTTACCAGCTCGGCGAGGTCCGACGCTATGTAGCTCCAGCGAGCGTCATCGTCGGGGATCAAAGCCGGATCTGCGCCAAACCTGCTCGCCAGAGCCGGCCCACTGATCAGGCCTTCGATGCAATCGCCGTGAAACGGGCAGCTCCCCTCAAAATCGTCCCCAGCGGCTCTTCTCAGGCGCAGATGCCCGATTTCGGGATGCATCGCCCCATGGACAGGGTGGCCACCGATCACCAGCCCTCCCCCCACGCCGGTTCCGATCGTGATGTAGCAAAGGCTGTCACAGCCCCGCCCCGCTCCCCAACGATATTCGGCCAGCGCAGCGCCATTTACGTCCGTATCGATCGCCCAGGGACAGCTCAGCCCCGCAGTCAGCACTCCCGCTACATCCGCACCCGACCAGCCCGGCTTGGGCGTATCCAGCATAGTGCCGAAGCGGGGTTGTGCAGCATCCAGTTGCATGGGCCCGAAAGAGGCGATTCCAAGGGCCTGAAAGCCCATGTCCCGTTCCCAGCGGCCAAGCTGCTGGCGAAGCGCGCCCAGTGTCTCCTCAGGAGAAAGTGTGGGAAGCCTCACGAGATCAACGATCTGGCGCCCCTGTGCCAGTAGGGCGACCGACTTCGTGCCACCCAGTTCGATCCCCGCGAAATAGCTGCCCCCCGCCATCGCTAGACCTTCAGCGATGCCGTCTGGCCATCCAGACGAAGGTGGAGGAGAGGGGCAAAGCTTGCCCCGAAACGGCGAATTCCGGAATCCGGCCCCTGCCCCCAATTATCGACGAAGCTGATCACGCTGAGGTCGGCCAGCACCAGCCAGCTATAGGCCTGGCCGGGAGCCTCGGGCGGATTGGCGAATACCAGTCCCGTGCCGTTAAGCGGCTGCCATCCCCCGTCAATCCGGTCCGACACCATGCCGTAGAGCCCCGTAGGGCCGACCGGTCCTGCTGGATCGAATACATGGGCTTGAGTGGACCAGAACAGGTAATAATGGCCGCCATGCATCAGCACATGCGGCCTCTCCAGCTCGTTATTCAGCCCATCCGCGCCAAGCAGAGGGGGCAGCAATGTCCAGTTGCCAGGCCTATCCGGCTCTGCCCGCGCCGCGCCGATCACACCGTTAAAGGCCTTGTCCGAACCAGCCAGAGAGGCTGCGAAGAACACGTAATCCGTTCCGCTTGCCGGATCGTGGAAATAGGCCGGATCGCGAAAGGCCTTGATCGTGCCGACTGAGCCGCTGCCGGCATCGCTGGCCATATACCACCGGGGATCGCGGCGAACGAACTCGTCCGGCCCCTGCCAGTCCTGCAACCGATAGGTACCGCTGGCGCCTGTAAGAACCGCCCGCGCGCGAAAGAGCCGCTGCGTAAAGGTGAGTTCCTCTTCTCCGCGCTTCCCGGTTGCCGTGAAGAAGACTGTCACGTTCCGCCTATCGGCATCAAGCACGGCCGATCCGGACCACTCGCGGCTGCCCGGAGTAAAGCCATCGGGAAAGAGGGGCCCCAGTGCGACCCAGCCCGCCGCATTGTGCTGGAAAAGGTGAATGCGGGCGAGGCCGTGGCGCTCGTCCGGATCGTCCCGATGAGGAGCTGCCAAAGCCATCCACAAGGTGTCGCCCTGCCCGATCAGGGCGGGATTACCCGCGCGATCCTGAAGTGGCCAGGCGTCCCAGATATCGACATCGGGAGAGATGCGCGAAAAATCAGTCTCTCCGATCAGGGGGGCGGTGTGGCGGACGTCATGCCGGATCGCGCTCACATGATCCCGCGTCCAGGCGACCATGCCTGCAGGAGCTTTTGACGCGGTCACGCGGCGTCCCGCCGCTGACGTATCGGATAAGGATCCACCCAATTCTCTCCGCCTCATATCCTGTTCGGGAAACAAGCCTGCGTTCGGTTGCTCGAGGAGAACATCCGCCCCATCCCTTCTTTGACTTCAGACCTGATAATTGCGCAATCGCCTTTGCGCAATCGATTGCATGAACTGGCAGACCATCATCAGTGCATAATTCCGCATTCGTCAGGTGGATGAGCGGACAATCAGTTCCGGATTGAGCACGACCGACCCCGTGGCCTTGCCCTCAATGCGCTTGAACAGGTTTTCGACCAGATGAGTTACCCCGCCCGAAATGTCCTGCCGGATCGTGGTCAACGGGGGAACGCTGGTCCTTGCCAGAGCCAGATCGTCATAACCGATCACCTTCACATCGTCGGGAACGGACAGCCCTCTGGCAGAAAGTACCTGGATCGCCGTGAGCGCGATCATGTCGGAGGCTGCGAAGAACCCGTCGGGCACCTTTTCGACATGATCGAGATAGCTGGCAATATCCTCTCCGCTCAATTCCGCCGCAAGATGAGTGGGGATTTCAAGCAGTTCCACGCCGCCTCCCGCTTCAGCCACGGCCGCGCGGGCACCTTCCAGACGAAGCGAAAGCTCGATGGCGCGGGGATTTCCAAGGAAGGCGATAGTGCGGCAGCCTCTTTCGATCAGATGCCGGGTAGCAAGCCGTCCGCCGAGATAATTGTCGGTTCCCACGGAACAATGGACCTGCCCCTGCACAAAGGCACCCCACGCCACCATCGGCAGGAAATGGCTGGCCGCAGCATCCAGCACTTTGGACTGGTCCGACTGCCCGATCACGATGAAGCCATCGACGCGATCCGCATCGATCATCTTCTGCAACCAGTTGTCCCGGTCGGGAATGACGCGCGAAAGCACCAGATCGAAGCCGCGTTCGGTCAGTTCATCGGCAAGGGCGCCGATCAGGGTCATGAAGAACGGATCGGAAATATGCTGCCCGCGTTCGTGCCCCAGGGGAATCACCACCCCGATTGCCCCGCGCCGCCGCGTGCGAAGATTGCGGGCGATGGAACTGGGGCTGAAGCCATGTTCTTCCGCCAGCTTGCGGATACGCTCCGCAGTTTTGGCGCTGACCACTTGCTTGCCGGCCAGGGCGCGCGAAACGGTTGCCGGAGAAACCCCCGCCAGTTCGGCAAGATCGTAGATCGTGCGGACCTTCACAGCCAAGCTTCATTCCTCTTTCAGGCGGAGCGAAGCTGAGCCCTTCGACGCCGACTTTCTCATGCGCCCCGCGCCGCAATCAATCAAGGGCGTGTGCCTATGCAGCCGGGCGGGGCACGGTCTGGGGCGGTGCAGGAACCGGGGCGCCGCCACCATAGTCCTGTTCGTTACGGCGCGCGAGCCGATCAGCGACAGGCTGGCGGAAGAGATTCCACAGGCAGAGGATCGCCAGCAATGTCGCAAATGCACCACCCAGCGCCATGCTGTAGTCGCTCGTGCCCATCAGGTCACCCACCGCCCCCATCGCCAGCGGGGCAGCTACCGCACCAACGCAAGTGAAGAACAGCAGGAAGCCCGCAATGGAACCGTGGCGGCTCTTTTCGAAGCAGCTTATGCCGGTGGAATTGATCGTCGGATAAAGTACGGACATGAACAGGCCCGTGGCAGGCAAGGCAAAGACCGCGACCGGCCGCCCCCCCGCTGTAGCGATCCAGAACAACACAGCCATTGCGCAACTGCAGATCGCCAGCACCATGGTCCAGTCCATGCGGGCGAGCAGCCACGCGCCAAGGAAGCGGCCCACCGCCCGCAAGGCGAAGAATATCGCCACAACGAAGGCCGCCAGCGCCGCATTGGGGCCGTCATATCCGGCGAAATAGGTGGGGGCCCAGACATAGATCGCCGCTTCCGCCGCCACATAAAGCATGAGCATCAGGGCAAAGAACAGGGCATAGGGATCCCCCAGCATACGCGCCGCGTCCCGTGGGTCCGCCTTTTCTTCATCGCTCGTCTGCGGGCGGGGAAAAGGCGCCAGGATCGTTCCCAGGATCAGCAGACCGCACAGGGCGGCGGCAATCAGATAGAGCCATTTCCAGCTCGTTCCGTTCTCCAGCAACAGGCTGACCAACGCCGGCCCCACGATTGCCCCGACCGCGAAGAAGGCCTCCACCAGATTCATGTTGGCTGCATGCTCTCGCGTGGAGGCCGAAATGTCTCCGATCAGAGCCAGCGCGCCCGCCTTGAAGATGCCGATCCCCAGCCCCGAAACAAACAGCAACACCACGAACAGCCCGAAACTGTTCCCTGCCGCGAACAGGGCAGAGGTTACGCAGAACAGCACCAGCCCCATTAGGATCGATCCCCTGCGTCCGATCCGATCAGCCAGGAAGCCCAGCAGGATCGCCGCGATGCCGATGCCCGACATGGATGCGTAATGGAAAGATCCGGCCGCCGTCATGCCCAGCCGGAATTCGCGGATCACATCGGGAATGATCGTGCCGACCGAATCCGTCGTCATCGCAAAGGTGGCGAACATCATGAAGATCAACAGCTTGAGAAAACGCGCGGACTTGTCCGACGGGTTCTGGCTTGCCGCTGTCATCATCTGCTCTCCATTTTGCCCTGGCGCGGGATGAGCAGCTGACACAGGCCGGGCCTGTGCCGCATTATCCCGTCCCTCTGCCCTATTCTTATCCGTACAAGCCCATGGACGATCTGCGTCGCCTGCCATGAACGCAGGTTTCTAGCATGGCAGCGGGGCTTGGCAATCGATTGCAAATTTACCCGCAAAACTTGCCTGCGAAAGAGGCGGACGAGGTTCCTTCCATCCTCGCCCGCCCCGCTGGTCAACCTGCCCGGGTCTGGGAGGGCCCCGGGACAGGTATTCAGAGACGGCACTCCATCGCGGCGGCTCCGCCATCCTTCCCGCGATCGCCAACCGGCCGCGCAACCATCGGATAGGGGCAGAGCACGCCCTGCTTGCCCGGCCATGGCGACATGGGGCCAGCGCGCGCCTCGATCCTGTCCGGGGCCTCACCCTGTTCCACCCAACGCACCACAGCACCGAAGGCATCGAACTGGTCGGTCGCCGGTCCACCCTGGCAATGGCCCATCCCCGGCACCGGGAACACCCGCGCGAAGGAGGCAGCCGAACCCGAATAGCGGGCATTCGCCTCTTCCCACCACGCAAGCGTATCGTTCACCGAAAAGACCGGATCGGAAACGCCGTGCGGCACAATCAGCTTGCCCCCGCGCGCACGGAACCCGTCCAGATTGCTCGACCGGGCGGAGATGTCCTGCCAGGCCGAACGCGCGAAGGGCGATTGGACCAGATCGATCCCCGCCGGATCGCGATCGAAATCATAGTTCAGCGCATAGGCCAGATAGGCCTCGGGACTGGCGCCCAGGGCGCGCGGCGGAGTGCTGAATACCGACGCCAGCGAAGGCATGCCCATGGCGATGTTGATCGCTGGGCTGGAACCATCGGGCATGCCTGCCATCCAGATGCGCCAGCCCATGTCCCCCCAGCCCGCATCCCACGGGAAACCGGGATAGATCTGCTTGCCATCGCTTGACCGCGCGCCGCCATGGACCTGCTCCAGCGCGGCAATCTGGCCTGCGGACAGGCACCCGTCCTGCTTGCCCGCCTTGCACTGGCGAGCCTTCAGGGCCGGAACGACGCGGGCGGAAGTGCATTTGCGGAAATCGCCCACAATCCCGTCGGCCATTCCGTCATTCGCATCGCAGACGCCCGCCACGGTCTGACTGACCAATTGCAGGTCAGCCATGGAGAAACTGCGCGCGATGGAGACAATCGTCACCGGCTCCCCCCGCTCCTTTGCCACCGAAGCGAAGGCCTGCGTATTCCACGCCTCTGCAATGGCTGCGCGCGGAAGGGAAAAGCCCGGTGCGCCGGCCACGATCCCGTCGAACAGATCGGGATATTGCTGGGCCAGCGCCATGCCTTCCTGTCCGCCCTTGGAACAGCCCACGAAATAGCTGTAGCGCGGCTTTGCCCCATAATAGCTACCGATGGCGGCCTTGGCGGCAGAGGCGGTTTTCTCCAGCGAGTCCCCGCCATAATCGGCTCGCGCCTGCGGATCGAACCCGAAGGCCGAGGCGCCATTGCGCTCCGCCACACTGTTGCGCGCATTGTCATGCCCGGAATCCTGCGAAAGCACGGCATAGCCTTGCGCCAGCGCAGGATCGGCCCCGCCCTGCAGCCGCCCCACGGCATCGCCCAACTCGCCATTGGTGCCGCCGCCGCCCTGCATGAAGAAGCGGCCGTTCCACTGGTCCGGCAGGCGCAGATGGAAACGGATGGCATAATCCTGCCCGTCCACGCCCTTGCGTTCCTGCATCACGCCGGTCAGCTCGCAATGCGCGGGCAATTGCACTGGCGGGAAGGCCATGCCCGGAGGGCCCGGAGGCGAAGGAGCAACGCCTGCCTCGTGATAGACCGCCGTCGCCACCCTTGTGTCCGACAGCGGCCATTTCACCGCCAGCGACTTGCCCAAAGCCTCGCACCTTTGCGGCGATCCCGCATTTGCCACTTCCGTCCTGCCCGGCGCCGAAGCGCCGACACAGGAGGAAAGGAGGATTGCGATTACCGAAAGACCGGCCGCATGGCGTGTCTGCATTGTTCTAGAACCTCACCGAAGCGCGAACACCGAATTCCCTGGGCGCGCCATAGAATTCATTATTGCCCGATTGGCCGCTGACATATTTCTTATTGGTCAGATTGGTGGCGTAGCCTTCAAGCTCCCAATCCTTGTACCGGAGCGTGACCTGGGCAGAAAGCAGCCCACGGCCTTCGAGATAATCGAGTTGGGGGTTGTAGAACAGATTGGTCCAGCGCGGCCCGACATAGGCATAGTTAAGGCGCGGCATGATCGAGACATCCTCCTTCACCCATGCTTCGTACTGAATGCCGACATTGTAGGACCATTTGGGCGAGAACAGGTTGGGCCCGCCGCCGCCAACGCCGATATAATCCGTGTAATCGAAACAGGTGCCCGGTGGCGAAGAGGGCAGGCACTGAGGCAGTCGCACAGGCGCGGGCGGGAGGTTGCGCACGTCCACCAGAGTGATCTCGTCCAGCGAGGAATCGACATAGGCCACGCCGCCATCCACGCTCAGCCCGTCGATCTTGGCCTGCATCTGGAATTCCAGGCCCTTGATATTGGCGCTGGCAATGTTGGTGACGCCGCTCTGCCCGGTGGTGATGTCCAGCGCGTCGAACTGGAAATCGCTGTAATCCATGTAGAAGGCGCCCAGCTGGGTGCGGATGTGATTATCCAGGAAGGCCCCCTTCCAGCCGAATTCGTAATCCATCACGGTTTCAGGCCCGAATTCGGATGTCGCATTGTTCGCGCCGCCAGGCTTGTAGCCTCTTGCCGCGAAGACATAGAGCAGGTGGTCGTCATTGACGTTCCAGTTGAGCGCGACCTTGCCGGTCATGCGCCCATCCTCATGGCTGCCCGCCAGATCGGCCACGTTCAGCCCGTCAGGCCCGAAGACCGGCCCTTCCGAACCGATATTCACATAGCCCGTGCTGTCCACCTTGTAGTGCGAATAACGCGCGCCGACCTGCAGTTCCAGATTGGGCATGATCTTGTAGCCAAGCTGGGCGAACACGCCGAGCGTCAGCTTGTCCTGATAATTGCGGATCTTGGTGGGATCGCCCACGATGTCGCCGGAACGACCGTCGATGATCACATCGATCTTGTTCTTCTGGTAATAGCCACCGAGGATCCAGTTGAACCTGCCATCGGTGGGCGAGATGATGTTGACTTCCTGCGTCCATTCCCGCTCCCGCACGAACTGGTCCTGCACCTGCGATGCGAACACATCCGGGATGCCGTCTGGCGGGGTGCTGGTATCGACATTGGTGAAGGCACCGTCGGAATCGTACAGATTGTTGATCCGCTTGTTGGTGTAACCGGTGAGCGAGCGGAGTACGATGCCGCCCTCCAGCTCGTAACGCAGTTCGAGGCTGGAATTGAACGCCCGCTCGTGATTGAGCGTCGGGGCGTTATAGGTCAGCTCGCGGAAATCGTCCTGCCTGTCCCCGTCGAAATCCGTGCCTTCGATGGGCCTATAGGCATATCCGCCCGTATTCTTGTCGATCCATTCGACCTTGGCGAGCGCGCGGAAATTGTCCGGCTGGAACAGCACGCCGATGCGCCCGGCCTGCTCGTCCAGACTGTCGGGCGTATTATGGAACGGGCCGATGTCGGTATAATAGCTGTCGCGCCAGCGGGTGGTGCCCGCCACGCGCACGGCCAGAATATCGCTGACGGGCAGGTTCAGGGCCCCCTCGGCACCCACGGCATTGTAGCTGCCGTAATATCCCTTGGCATAGCCTTTCACCCGGTCCGTGCTGGGGTTCTGGGTATTGATGAAGATCGCCCCGCCCGTGGAATTGGAGCCCACCAGCGTGCCTTGCGGCCCGCGCAGCACTTCGATCGAGGCAATGTCGTAGAAGCTGGAGGAAGTGAGGATCGGCGGCTGGAAAATACCGTCGATATAGGTGGCCACGCCATTGGCGACTGCGGGCGATCCGCTGGCAATGCCGATGCCGCGCAGATTGACCGACTGAGTCAGCCCCTGATCGGTAATCGAGACGGAAGGCGCGGCGAACTGGAGATCGGCCAGCGTGCGCACGGCCTTGTCTTCCAGCTGATCGCCCGTGATCGCGGTGGCCGCAATCGGCACATCCTGCAAATTTTCCTCGCGGCGCTGAGCCGTAACGATGATGTCCGGGGGAGCCGCTTTCTCGCCCTCGCGTGACGTTGCCACCTGCCCCCAGGCCGGGGCAGCCATGCTCGCGCCCATCGCCAGTGCGGCAGCCGACAGACGCACCAAATCTCTGGTCCTCATAACATCCTCCCTTGTGGTGCGAGCATCACGTGCTCGTTCTGGGTGAAGTCGATAAGCAAAATTTCAATCGATTGCAATACAGCGACGCCAGACGTCTCCCGGAAATTACTTATAGTCTTCAGCTATTTATTAGCGGGCTAATATTATCCGCTTTGGATGAGGCGCGCTTCAATCGTTCACAGACATGCCAACGGCCCGACAATCATTGCCGGACCGCCGTCGATATGCAGAGATTTTCGTTAAATCAGCCCGTTGCAATGGGTTGCATTCCAAATGCCCGACGAAGGGCGGCAAACTTGGCAGCCGTGAATTTGCGGGCAGGCCCGGTATCCGATGCGACCTGGTCAAAACCATGGAACGCCCCGGGAACCACCAGCAATTCGGTCGGCACTCCGGCCTCGGTCAGCCGCCGGGCATATTCGATGTCTTCGCTGACAAACAGGTCCACCCCGCCCACACCGATGAAGGCAGGAGCCAAGCCGGCGAGATTCTCCAGCCGCGCAGGCACGCCTACCGCCGGGACGCTGTTCGAGCCCGGCTCGACGCCCAGGAAGCTCTCCCAGCCGAAGCGATTGGCCGGGGCATCCCAGCCTACCACGCCGATATAGGGCGGAAGCTGGCGAGTGCTGCCCGTCCGGTCATCCAGCATGGGATAGATCAGCGCCTGCAGCACCAATGGCACCTCGCCCCGGTCCCGCGCGGTAATCGCCAGCAAGGCCGCGTGCCCGCCCCCGGCGCTTTCGCCCATCAGCGCGATCTTGCTGTGATCGACGCCCAGCATGTCGGCATTGCGATACAGCCAGAGCAGACCGGCGTAATTGTCCTCCATCGAAGCGGAATAGCGCGCTTCGGGCGCCAGCCGGTATTCGACGCTCACGATCACGCAATCCAGCTGCCGCGCCGTCTCCTGCAGATGGCGTGCCTCCGATTTGGCGGACCCCAGAATATAGCCGCCGCCATGGGTATGAAGGATGCCCGGTCGCTTCTCCCCGTCACGCTGGTTTACCACATAGACGGTCACTTCGGGCAGACTGCCGCTCGCCGGTACGCGCACCTCGCGCACGGGAATGTCCGGCAGCCGGGGAGCCGCCGGCGTATTCGCGCGAAGTTGGGCAAGATGCTGGGCATCGATGCCGCCCATCTGGCTCGTCATGGCCAGAATCTGCTTCGCAGCGGGCCGCAGTTCCGGATCGACATGCGCCAATGCAGCGGCATGGGGATCCCCGCCAGCGGCCAGGGCAAGCCCCCCTTGCAGCACGATCCCCGCACCGGCGGCCAACCCTGCCAGGCGGACGAAGTCCCGTCGATTAATGTCCATCATGTCCTTCTCCCCTTGGTGCTATCAGTTTCTTGGCTTCGTGCCGCTCCAGCCAGCGTGTGTAGAGTTCGCTCCATTGGCTGACGGGCAGATCGGGCCGGCCCAGGCCAAAGCCATGCCCGCCTTCCTCGAACAGATGCGCCTCCACCGGTCGCCCAGCGCCGCGCAGCGCCTTGAGCATGCGCAGGCTATTCTCCACCGGCACTGCCGGATCATCCAGCGCATGCATCAGGAAGGTGGGCGGCGTGTCCGGGCCGACATGAAGATCGGGCGAACGCTTCGCTACCAGCGCGGGCGAAGGATTCTCTCCCAGCAGCCGCAGCGAGCTTTCCGCATGGCCCACGCCCGGCTCATGCCCGATCACCGGGTAAATCAGCCCTACCGTGGAAGGCTGGGCGCTCAGGGCGTCAGCGCCATCCACCGGATCATAGACCCTTTCCGCGAAACCCGTGGCGAGCGAGGCGGCCAGATGGCCCCCGGCTGAAAAACCGATAATATGCAGACTGTCAGGCCCGATGCCGAACTGGGCGGCCCGGCTGCGGATCAGCCGCACCGCGCGCTGGGCATCCTGCAACGGCACATCTTCCCGATGATGCCAGCCCTCACCCGGCAGGCGATAGACCAGCACGAACACCGTATATCCCCGCGCCGTCAGCACTTGCGCCAGATCGACACCTTCATTGGCGATGGATACAAAAGTGTAAGCCCCGCCCGGTATCGACAGGACAGCGCGCCCGTTGGGCCGATCCGGGCGGAATACCCGCAATTCGGGCATGGCCACATTGGTGATGAAATTCGCGATTGCGTCAGCTGGCGGCGGGTTTGGCACGAAGCCGCCCGCAGGTGGCTGGCCGGGCCAGAGCGGGATCGACGGGGCCGTTGCCCAGCGGCTCATCGTCTCCGCGCTTGCCCGCTGGGCAAATGCGGGCTTTGCCCCTGCCAGCGCCAACAGGCCCGCCGATGCGAGCAACAGAGTGCGCCGTTCCAATGCCGCAAATCCTGCCATTATCTCTCCCCGTCGCCTGCCCGCGCTAGTGCCCCCGGGCGGCTGTCCTCCTCACGCACGCCCTTGAATGCAGGCCGGCGAATTACCCGAAGGCTGACAAACATCACAATCGATTGCAAGAGCAAAGCGAATTTAGCCCCGCCAATGAAACGATAGGCCTATTTTAGCATCGCGATTGCCCTTATGGTCACCTTGAAAAGCTCCGGTAACAAGGGAGCAAAAGGGGAAGGATCGGCGTGATCAGGGCATTGCGCGTCAGTGCGGCTGCGGCCTGCGTGCAACTTCTTGCATGCGGAACGACAGGGCTGGAAGCCGCGCCTGCCCGGCCGGGCGGGGAATCGCTGGCGCCGCAACCCTCGCCAATGCGTCCGGGAGAGGTGACCGCTCATCCCGCCCCCCTCGCCCTGCTGGAGGATGAGAACCCCGTCCTTGCCGCCAACAAGCGGCTGGTGTTCGATATGTGGCGCAGCATCGTCAATGCAGGCCATGTCGAACTAGCCGACACGATGCTGCAGGAATTCTATATCCAGCACAGCCCGATCCTCCCCACCGGCCGCGCGGCATTCAAGGCGATCTTTTCCGCCATCCCGCGCCGGGATATTCCGGCAGTCGTCTCTCCTTCGCTGGTGACGATCCTGGGTGAAGGCGATCTGGTGGTGATGGCCCTGCGCGAAGAACTGCCGGAGCCGAGCGGCCAGGGAAGCTACTCCACCGTCCACTTCAACCTGTTCCGCGTGGAAGACCGGCGGCTGGCCGAACACTGGCATTCCGTGCAGGATGCCCCCGGCGCGAATGTATTGCCGCCGGATCAGGGCGGCCCCCAACGGGTGACTGGCCTGTCCGGCCCCGCGCAGCTCAAACTGCTGGAGGATGCGGATCCAAGGCTCGCCGCCAACAAAAGGCTGGTGTTCGACGCATGGCGCCAGTTCCCCAATGCCGACAAGAGGCACCTGACCGGCACCTATTTTGCGCCGGACTTCATCGAGCATGATCCTGATGCAGCGGCGGGCGCCCGGCTGGCCGCAGAGGTTCGGGCAGTTCCACCGGCTCAGCCCTATCTGCAAGACCCTGTCGTTGCCATGGTGGCTCAAGGCGATCTGGTGGTGCTCGTCACGGCAAGGGAGCATCCCCATCCTGCACGACCGGGGGAGACCTATACCACCACCTGGTTCGACATGTTCCGCATCGCGGACGGCAAGATCGCCGAGCATTGGAACTGCGCGATCAAACCGGGCACGCCGCAGCCGAAATATGGCGATTGATGGCAATGCGCAGCCCATCCCGCCTTGCCTCTTCCACGCCTGTGCCCACACTGGAAAAATCGCACCCGCCCCCGGCAATCATCGGCCGCACAGGGCGCGATATTCGGGCAAAAACCGGAACTTATCGACCGATCAGGCGTATCATATCGGGTTTTCGCAAGAGGATGCCTCCGGATGTCAGCCTGGGCGCAAATACCGTTTTCATGATCGGCTGGGCGAGCATGGTCTCCGATGCCCGGCCTCTCCGGCTGGAGCGCATGAACGTGGCAGCAATGGCACCATCTGCGGCGAGATACGGATGAACGCCGCCGAACGCATCTACACCGCCTCCACACGGGAGGGCGAAACAGCGGCAAGAATGGCGGAGATTCTGGCTCGCCGCATAGAAGACGACATTGCATCCCTCAGGCCGCCGCCGGGCGACGCACTTGGCAGCCTGCGCGATCTTGCCAAGCGCTATAGCGTGGGCCGGGCAGTAATCCGCGAGGCGATCGGCCTGCTGGAACGGCGCGGCCTTGGCAGCCTGAGGCCCGGCCCGAGCGGCGGTTTCATCGTGAAGATGCCGCAAGTGGACGCCATCGGGGAGGAACTGGCGGACCATTTCCGCGCCGTGGGGATCACCCTGTCGCAACTGCTGGACGCGCGCGAAGCGGTGGACCTGATGATCGTGCGGCTGGCGGCGCAGGCCCGGCCCGGCTCGATGGCGCTGGGCAGGCTCGAACTGGCTACCGATGCGGACGATATTCACGGCCATCTCGCCCTGCGCAGCGAGTTGGCGCGGCTGACGCGCGAACCGGCGGTGATGCCCTTCGTCAAATGCCTCAATGCCCTGACGATGGATTTTGCGGCCGGCAATCCCGAAGCCAGCGATTATCCCGCCAGCGTTCAACTCGCCACGGCAGAACTGCGCCGCGCGCTGGCCCAGGGCGATGGCGATGGTGCGGCGGCCACATTCGGCAGGCTGCACGGCGATCTGTTCCGGCTGCTGCGCCAGCCCGACAATGTGGCCGAGCCGCATGTGGAAGAAACCGCCCGGACCAGCGACGAACGCACTCTGGCAGCGCTGGTGGCGCGTCGGCTGGCGAGCGACATCATGCAGAATGGCCGGGCCGGCCAGCGGCTCGGTTCCGAATGGGATCTGTGCGAACGCTTCAGCGTCAGCCGGCTCACCCTGCGGCAGGCAATCCGCCTGTTGCAGGATAGCGGGCTGGTGGAATGCCGCCGGGGACGCGGCAACGGGCTGGTTGTCCGCAACAGCCGCATGACCGGCACGATCCGCCTGCTTCTGGCCTATCTCATCGGGCAGCAGATGGATGTCCGCTCTGCCGGGACGATCCTGTTCCAGCTCAATTGCTTCATGCCCGCACTGGCCGTCAGCCGCGCCGATGCGGAACAGCGGGCGAAGCTGGAAGAGCTGCTGTTGCGGGTTGAACAAGGCGACGTGCTGGAACGCTTTGACCTGCTCAATTTCGTTCACTTCGTATCGCGCGTGGCGGACAATCCGGTGATCGACCTCTTTTCGCGCTGCCTCGCCGCCTATGAGGCGCGCTTCCACCCCTTCCTGGCCGAGCGCCTGCCGGTGACATTGCAGGCCAGCTATTTCCGCCTGATGCGGCAACTGCTCGATCAGGCGGGATCCGGCACGGGCATGGACCTCGCGCGCATGAAGGAAGAGGCTGCGCGCGTCATGCTGGAAATGAGCCGCAGCCGGCCGATTTAATCCGGCTCGGCCTTCCTCCTTACCTCCATCACCCGTTCGTCCTGAGCTTGTCGAAGGACACGGGAAACCGTCAGCCCCACGCGCCCTTATTGTGCAGGCGCTGGCGCGCGTCCTTCGACAAGCTCAGGACGAACGGGGTGGAGGGACCGGTAGAGCCTGCCTGCCCCCTATTCCCCGCTCGGCCGAGCGTAGAGATCCCGCTCAAAAGTGCGGGCAGCCAGCACATAATGCAGCGCGGCCCAGGCGAATATGCCCAGCACGCTGATCAGCGCGTAGCGCAGGCCATCGCTCGATGCCACGAGACATGCCGCGTCCAGCGCAGTGCCCATGCCGTCCATGCCGCGGCCGCCGGGGCAGCTCGCGAGGAAATCGGTGCCCTTGAACAGGCCCACCGCAAACTTGTCGCTCAATATGCCCGTTACCGTCGGCCCCAGCCCCGCGCCGAGGATGCCGATGACCAGCGCGGTGATGGCAGATGTGGTGGCCCGCATCCTTGGCCCCGCCATATTCTGCATCGCCGCCATGGAGGGGGCCATGAAGGTCGCCAGGGTGAGATTTCCGAAGAAGATGAAGGCCAGCGAGATATAGATCGCATGGCTCATGAAGGCGCCGAAATAGATCGGGATACACACCAGCATGGCGATGGCCGGGCCCCACAGAGCCCAGCGCAGATCGCGCTTGCCCAGCGCATCGAAGCCGAAGCCGCCCAGCAACATGCCCAGCCCGTTGGAGAAGAAGCTGACCACCCCGAACATCACACCCATGGTCGCCAGCGGCACGGCGAAGCCGCGCAGATAGAAGGGCAGCACGAAATTGGCGATGGCGTTCATGGTGAAGCTGGCAATCACGAAACCGGCCAGCAGGTGCCGGAAGGTCGGCTTGCCGAACAGATAACGCAGCACATCCATCAGCGATGGTGCAGGCTCCGCCACCGCCCGCGCCGTCCCATCGGCCAGGCCGCGCGGCGGCTCGCGCAGGGTGATGGCCACCAGCAGCGCCACCAGCAGCCCCGGTAGCCCCATCATGTAGAAGGCCGCCCGCCAGCCCCATTCGCTCGCCACGATCCCGCCGAAGGATTGCCCGAGGAGGAAGCCCAGCGGAGAGCCGAGCAGGATCAGCGAGAAGATGGAGGCGCGGCGGCTTGGCTGGAAATGGTCGGACACCAGCGAATTGGTGATCGGCTGCGCCCCCGCCTCGCCAATGCCCACGCCGATCCGGCCCAGCAGCATGGTCGCGAAATTGGTGGCGAAGCCGCAGGCGACGGTCATGGCGGACCATGCGGCAACACAGGCGGCGAGCAGCCGGGTGCGCGTGACGCGTTCCGCCATCATGCCCAGCGGAATGCCGAGGATCGAATAGAGGATGGCGAAACCCAGCCCCTGCAACAGGCCGAGATCCGTATCGGTAAGGTGCAGATCTTCCTTTATCGGCTGGGCCAGCACCGCAAGGATGGCCCGGTCGGCAAAGTTGAAGATGCTGACCAGCAGCAGCACGAAAACCAGCCACCGCTTGTAGCCGCCGGAAAGTAACGGGTGCTCCCCGTTGTCCTTCGCCATCCGATTTCTTCCCCCGATATGGCCCCGCTGCCGCGCGGGGCTCTGTTCTTTCCAGATAGGCCTGCCTCAGGGCAGTGCGGATTCGATCATATCCGCAGTCTCTTTTGCTGCCACATGCTGAAGATCATGCGTGAAGGGCATTTCCTCCACGCGCCAGTCCGGTCGCTCGCGCAGCTTCGCCGCGACGGGGCCGAAGGTGTCGTTCTGATAGCCGGTGGCAATCACATAGGTCTTCTGCGCAATCAGCTCGCGCGCGCCGGAAAGGCGGGCCTTCTCGCTGAAGCAATAGACCGATTGCGGGGTGCGCCGCTCCTCATAGGCCGCGCGTGCTTCCGGCGTCATATGGGCGTTGAAGCCCACTGCATTCATCCGGGGCGGCGGGACCAGATATTCCTCACCCTCCGGCGGCAGGTGCGGCGGGCCGGGGACCAGATCGTTCAGGCTCTGGCCGTCTTCGGGATAGAAGGCATCGAGATAGAGGATCGACTGGATGATTCCTTCCGGCACCAGTTCAGTCGCCACGGACACGGGCATCCCCCCGTAGGAATGGCCGACCAGCAGGATATTCTCCAGCTGCTCATATTTGATGACATTGGCGATGTCCTGCGCATGGAGCGACAGGTTCACCGCCGGGCTGGTCAGATGCGCGCGTTCGCCCAGCCCCGTCAGCGTGGGCGTGAACACATAATGCCCGCGATCGCGCAGATCGTCCGCGACAGTGCGCCAGCGCCAGCCGCCCACCCAGGCGCCCGGGACGATGACGATCGTTGCGCGCTTTCGTGCCATTATTCCTTCTCCCTTATCGCGCTTCATCCGGGGGCCATGCAGCGATTACCGCCGGGTTCCGGGTGCGCCTTCAGGTCCATATGAATCGCGGACCCGTTGAAAATAGTGCTCTCAATTCCGGCCCCGCCCCAAGCGGGAACAATGGGGCCGGAAGGGATCAGGCCGCGCTCAGCGCCTCTTCCGCGAAGGGGACGGCCGTGACCTTGTGCGCCTGGAGGCGGGGGAGCACTTCGCTGCCGATGCGGCGGATCTGGTTGAGGAACATCTCCTTCGGCATGGGCCCGCGGTTGCAGACCAGCAGGACGTTATCTGCGCCTGCCTCGTTACATTCGGCGATGATCCGTTCCACCACTTCATCCGCCGTGCCGATGGGCATGTGCTCTGCGGCGGCGCGAACGGATTCCATGGTCCATTCGTTGAAGATGGAATCGTCCTGCGCCAGCGTGCCCTTGGTGCCTTCACGCAGATGCTCGAAGGCGGTGGAGCTGTAATATTTGGTCTTGGCCACATCCTTCTGGAACACCTGATCGTAGATCAGCAGCGTGTTGAAGAGATACATCAGATAGGGGCCATATTCCTCGATGGCCTGGGCCTTGGAATCCGCGACATAGCAATCGACCATGATGCTGATCTTCTGCGGCGTGACCTTATGGCCATGCTCGGCCGAGCATTTCTGGAAGTAGCGCAAAGTATCCTGCCGCATCTGGCCGGGGAAGACGCCCGGCGTGATCGCGGCATCGTTGCGGGCGGCCCATTCGATGGTTTCCTTCGATCCGGTCAGCGGCACCCACAGCGGCGGATAGGGCTTCTGCACCGGGCGCGGCCAGATCGACACGTCATTGTAGTTGAAGTGCTTGCCGGCAAAGTCGAAGCGATCCTCCGTCCATGCCTTGCGCATCACCTCGTAAGCTTCCTCGAACCGGCTGCGCGATTCATCCAGCGGCACGTTGAAAATCTTGTATTCGCGCGGCGCGCCCCGGCCCACGCCGTTGATCAGGCGGCCATTGGAAAGGCAATCCAGCATCGCCAGTTCTTCCGCCAGACGCAGCGGCTCGTGGATCGGCAGCAGATTGGCATAGATCAGGATCTTCATCCGCTGGGTCAGCCGCGCGATGGCGGCGGCGATCAGGTTCGGCGAATTGCCCAGGCCATAGGGCGTGGCGTGATGTTCATTGATCGCAAGGCCATCAAAACCCTGCTTTTCCATCTCGACCCAGGCGTCCAGATGCTCGGTATAAGTATCGACAGCCACCTGCGGATTGAAATGCTTGGCACCCAGACGCGGCAGTTCACCATTGACGCGGAACTTGTCAATGTTCTCCCCATAGGCAAGCCAGTCAAAGATGAATACCTGCATAATATTTCTCCCAATAATTACTTGCCTTATTAAGAACAGGAATTATCAAATTTACCTATTCCCAGAGGCAGGAGCTATGAAATGAAAAAGACGTTTGCCGCCATCGTGAAGAGGACCGAAGCCTGGGATCATTCCCGCGAAGCGCACGAACAGGATGGATTTGCCGATCACGCCGCCTTTGTCGCCGGGCTGGAAGCGGACAACTTCATCGCCATGGCCGGACTTATGGAGCCCAGCACCGATGTATTGTTCATCTTCTGGGCCGACAGTGAAGAGGAAGTGCGCCAGCGCATGGCGCAGGACCCGTGGCAGCAGGATGGCCACGCCAGGCTCGTGCGGGTGGAGGAAGTCGGCTTCCGCATCGGCGCGCCGCAGGCACCCCGGCCCAGGGATGACTGAGGGCCACCCCGCATACCCGTTCCGGTCAATGGCGGCCAAGGCCGTCATTGATCGAACAGGGCGATAGTGCGCACTTCAAAGCTCTCGCGCTTGGGCGCGTCCGGCGGCGAAGTGGGATCGACGATCGCGGTATGGCCGCTCATGTGCCAGAGCGGATCGGCCGTGTCGAACAGGCGGAAAACCAGCGCCTCATCCGGCTGCATGTCCGGATAATAATACCACTCGTGCTTGG
This sequence comes from Fulverythrobacter ferritrahens, assembly GCF_020539485.1. Taxonomy (GTDB): domain Bacteria; phylum Pseudomonadota; class Alphaproteobacteria; order Sphingomonadales; family Sphingomonadaceae; genus Andeanibacterium; species Andeanibacterium ferritrahens. The sequence continues at coordinate 831,918 of NZ_JACDXU010000002.1, read as the reverse complement.
GATTATAGGCCATGTTCAGGCCGCCCGGCGTCTTGGGCGTCACCGGGTCATCCGTCTTGCCCAGGCGGACGAGCATGAAGTCCCCCTTTTCCACGCTGCGCGCATCGCACACTGCCAGCGGACTGTTGGCGACCGGCTTCGTGCCGCGCCAGACATTCACATTCATCAGGCGCTTGCCGGAAATATCGCCCCATTCAGGACGCATGCGTGCCGCCCAGTCGCGCACTGCCTGTTCGTTGAAATCGACATGGGCGCTCAGCGCCGGACCGCCACCCAGATCGCCCTCGCCGCCCCGCAGAATGCCCATGAAGGCAAAGGCGTCGCTGGCGCCGGTCATCTCCTTCACCAGCCGCTCCACCTCGGGATAATAGCGGCGCTCGAAATCTTCCTTGTCGGCAAAATCGACATCGACCGGGTGCTTCACCAGCGTGAAGCCATGCGTTGCGAAGGCGATGTTTGCCAGCCGGGCATTGCGCACACGGAAATCATGATCCTCCATGCCGAAGGAATATTGCCCGTTGCGCTCGATATAGCCGCCATCCGCCGTACGGTCGGAATAGCGCACGAAAGTATCGATATATTCGCGATCGAGCGTGTCACTCGCAGCCGCATGGTCCACTGGCTCTCTCCATCACCTCCGGAAAGGCCGCCCGGCTTCCGGATTTTCTTGTGTCCGACAGTGCTGGGCACGGCCGCCTGAAAATAGTGCCGACATTGGCCGGGTGCGGCAAACGCCCCGGTCAGACGGCCTGCCCCGCAGCCCGCATCGCCAGGATACGTTCGCGATAGGCCTTCACGCCCAGCCAATAGACCAGCGCGCTGGTGGGGAAGGTCAGCACGGCCGAAGTCAGGATCGAATAGCGCAGCAGCGCCGGATCGCCGAAAACATGCTCCGTCAGGAAGGCGAACAATGTGGGCCCGATGCTGCCGCCCGCCGCCAGCATGATGAACAGATAGATCGCGGTCACCCGCCCGCGCATTTCGTTGGGCGTGACGATCTGCAACGCCGTGTTCAGCGATGGCGCGGCCACCAGCATGAAGGCCGGGCCGATGGCGTTGAAGATCAGCGCCAGCCAGGGCGAAGGCATCATCGGCGCCGCGATCATGAAGGGGGCCGCCGCCGTGATCCCCATGGCCATTACGCGCATGTTGGTGTCGGCATGGCCGCGCTTGTGAAACAACTCGTTCACCCAGATCGCGCCCATCAGGGCGGGGCCCGCCAGTACCAGCGTGAGGAGCCCGGAATAGGAACCGAAGGTGGACGGCTCCCAGCCATAGGTCCGGGCGAAGAAGGCCGCGATCCAGTTGCCCATGCCCATCATGTGGATCGAAGTGAGCGAAAGGCCCAGGAACATCGGCCCGTAAAGGCGCCAGTTGCGCAGCAGATAGGCCAGCACCTCCATCAGGCTGGCGTCCTTCGCCTCCATTCCCATTACCGTCGAAAGCCGGGCCGAGCGGCGCGGCGGTTCGGAAATGCTCATTACCAACAGCGTCACCGGCAGGCCGATCAGGCCGGTGATGATGAACACCATCTGCCAGTCGCTCACCGTGCCGAGCAGCGGCACTTTCATCACCGGTGTCCTTGCGAAAAGCTGGATCAGGAAAGCGCCCAGCAACAGCGACAGCGCCCCGCCCCCCTGCAACCCGACATTGTAGATCGCAATGCCGCGCGGCAGCTTGTTGGGCGGGAAATAATCGGCCAGCAGCGAATAGGATAGCGGGCCGTTGATCGATTCCCCCGCCCCGATGCCGAAACGCGCGGCGAAGAACTGCCAGAAATTGCCCGCAAACCCGCAGACTGCCGTAGCCGCGCTCCAGACCATGATCGAACCGGCGAGCAGCCATTTGCGATTATAGCGATCCGCGAGCCGCGCCGCCGGGATGCCGATCAGCGCGTAGAAGACCACACCCGCAAAGCCCAGCAGATAGCCCATCTGCATGTCGGTGAGTTGAAGGTCGCGCTTGATCGCTTCCACCAGCAAGGTCGTGACGCCATTGTTCAGCGTGGCGCACATCTGTGCGACCGCCAGCACGCCGGCGGCGAAATAGGCCTGCCCGATGGAGGGCATGGAGCGGCTGCCCGCATGTTCGGCAATAGTCACTGCTGCGCCCCCTGCCCGGCCCGCAACACCTGCCTGCTCGACTGCGACATCGGCCATCCGGCCACTCCCTGTTCCATATATCGTCTATAAAAAGGCCTCTGCCGGGCGCCGATTCCGGGCGCCCGGCAGAGGCTGGGAGGATCGTCAGAACTTCTTGCCGATCTGGACCTGGATCACGCGGCCCAGCGGGCTGGCGAAGGTCGGGTCGAATCGCAGCGCGCTGCCTGCAAGACCGGCCTGGTTCACCACCAGCGGCGGATCGGTGTTGAAGACATTCTGCACGCTGAGCATCAGGGTGAAGTCATTGGCCAGCCACGATCCCTGATCGCCGGTATCGAGGCCCAGTGTCAGGTCCACGGTCGTGTTGGAATCGATCTTCGCGTAAGAGGCCGATACGCCAACCGGCAGCTGGCCGGGGTCCATCTCATAGGAATTGGCGTAATTCACATAGGCCCCGGCGCTGATGCGGCCGATCCCGGTATCCTTGCCCCAGCGGGCATAGCCGCGCGCGCGGAACTGCTGCGGATAGCCGAAGACGTTCACCTGATCCGTCAGCGGCGCACCGTCGATAGGGGCAACCTTCCAGTGAAGGACATAAGTGGCAAGGCCGCCGATGTCCCATTGGCCGATGCCGCTGTCGAAGCTGTAATTGGCGGTGAAATCCAGCCCGTCGGCAGCGGTGGTCCCGGCATTGATGCGGCGGCCATTGACCAGCGCCAGCGCCTTGTCGGGAGTGGTGGCGACGCCGAACAGACCGCCGCGCTCCCCGCCCGAATTGAAGCACTGGATCATCGCATCGTAAACGGCCTGCGTATTCGCCTGCTGCCCGATGGCGGCAGAGCAGCCCGGCTTCGTCGGGTCGAGCGTGGCCGTGTTGCCGAAGAAGGCAATCGGATTGTTCGCCGCCAGTGCGGGGAAGATCGCCGGATTATAGATGATCTGCGAATTGTAGATCCCGCGATTGATCGCCGAGATGGTGCCCACATTATAGGCTGGCGCGTTGATCTGGCCTTCGTAGGTCGTATGCCAGTATTTCACCGAGGCGGTCAGGCCCGGCACGCTGCTGGGCTGCCACTGCGCGCCGAAGGAATAGGTTTCGGAGGTTTCGGGCTTGAGATTGCCATTGGCGCCGCCGATGGTCTGGTAAATCGCCGCCTGGGCCAGGCCCGGCACCTGACAGGCCGCGCAGATCGAAGGCGAGATCTGGCCACCCGACACGATCGTGGAGAGCGCGCTGGTCTGCGAATAGGGATCGTTATCGCCCAATCCGGGGGCATGGAACGAAGTGCCGTAGCTACCGAACAGCTTCAGGCTATCCGTCGGCCACCAGTTGATCCCGAAACGGGGATTGGTAGTGCCGCCCGCATCGCTGTAATCGTCATACCGCAGGGCCGCCGTCAGTTCGAGCTTGTCGATGAAAGACACGCCCATGTCGGAACTGACGAGCGGCACATACAATTCGCCATAGACCGATTTCACATCGCGCCGATTGAGGCGATTGGTGCCGAAATTATTCTCGTTAAGCAGGCTGCCCTTGTAATATTCTGCGCCGATGGCCGCCTTCAGATCCCCGCCGGGAAGCGCGAAGAGCGTGCCGCTGGCGTTCACGGCATAATCTTCCATCTCATAGCGAGTATGGTTCTGCAGCGTGATCGTGGTGGCCAGCATGGCCTTGGCGGTGGCATCGTCCGTGCAGTCGAATTTGCTGGAATCGCAGAAGAAGTTGAAGCTGCCGAGCCCAATCGGCAAGGTCGTGCCGCCCAGCTGCGTGGCAGTGGCATCCTCGTCCTGCGTGCCGGCATAGGCGGTCAGCGTCACTGTCCAGTCGAAGGGCAGAGTGAACTCCGCACCGCCGCCGTAGGTATAGCCTTCCGTATTGCCGGTCCGCTGCGGCGGCCCGACATCGTAGACGGTGCTATAGGCCACTTCGAGATAGCCCGCACCGCAGGCCGCCACCAGTTCGGCCGGGCCCGTCACGATCCCGCCTGCATAATGGCTGGGGTTGCACGGGCTGTAGGGATTGGTGTTCGGCACCTTGGGCAGCATGCCCATCGGGAAGGTCAGCGCCCGGTTGGCCGTGGGAGAAGCCGGGCCGTTGAGCAGGACGTGGCGCTTCACATAATAGCCATCCCCGAACACCCGCAGCCAGTCCGTGAGGTTCTGTTCGAAATTCACGGCAACGCGATCGGCCTGCATCTCGGGGATGACGCCGATATTGGTCCAGGTGTTCTGGCGGTTGGGGCTGGCCGGATTGCCGAGATCTGCCAGAGTCAGCTTCTCGCCATTCTGCCCGGCGGGAATGGCGTAATATTTGCCGCCGACGAAGATATTGCCGGGCGAGGCGTAGATCGGCGAAGGCTGGCCGCCATAGGGCGAGAGATCGTCATTATAGAGATCCGGCCGTTTGGAGGCCATGAACATGTCCTGGTCCGAATGCTGGTAGGACACGATGATCCCGCCTTCCAGCGCGGTGCCTTCACCCCAGCGCACACCGCCCACGCCGGTGATGTAATAGGAATTCTGATCGCCCTCATTGGTGCCGTAGCCCGCATAGACTTCCAGCGTATCCTCCGGCTTGCGCAGGATATAGTTCACCGTGCCGGCAATGGCATCCGCACCGTAAAGCGCCGAACCGCCATCTTCCACCACATCGATCCGCTGGAGGATCTGCGCAGGCAGATTGTCGCCATCAAAGGCGTTCATATTGCCGCCTTCATAGGGCACGCGGTGCCCGTTCATCAGGCTGAGCGTGGCGCCATAGCCGAAGCCGCGAATATTGGGCGACTTGTTGAAATTGAACGAGCTGAGCGTGCTGCCCTGCTGGGACTGGCCGCCCGTATAGGCATTGCCGCCGCCGATCTGGAGGATCGAAGGGACCGTGTTGAGCACATCCGCCGTGCTGGTGAGGCCCGTGGCGAGAATATCCTCCGTGCCGAGCTGGACGAGGTCCGAGCCGACCGGGGCGACGCCCTGAATGCGCGTGCCGGTGACGATGATCGTATTGCTGCCGGACTGGGATGCATCCGCCTCGGCATCGGCTTCCTGCGCGAAGGCCGGGACCGACAGCCCTAGAACGGCGGCGCCGCTCAGCAGGGCCAGAACGCGCACGCTGCGTCCAAAATGCGATTCACTTTTCGTGGTAACAGACATCTTTGGGCCTCCCCCGGACTGGCCTGTGCGGCCTTGTCTTTCCTCTTTGCACCGCGCCTTCCGGCGCGCTGCCACCGGCGCTTTTTCGCGCCTGCTTTTCTGCGTGGTGGGAATGTGCGCCCTTCGCGCATGGTGAAAATAGTGCCGTCAATTATCCCATTGCCAATGGGGCCAGGGCTTGCCCACCGCGCAAAAGACGCCACTATTTTAGACCATGCGCCCCCGGCAGAACGGGCAAAAAGGGATAGCGCCGGCCCTGTGCCGGACGAGGATGAGAAGGCGAAAATGACCATGCAGGTAAAGCAGCTCCACCCGCGTTTCGTGGGCGAGATCACCGGCCTCGACACATCGGTTCCGCTGTCTCAGGAGGCGATCGACTTCGTGGAAGATGCGATGGCGCAATATGCCGTCTGCGTGGTGCGCGGCGCCAGCCTGAGCGACGAGGACCACATCCGCTTCAGCCGCACGTTCGGCCCGCTGGAACTGCCCCCGCCCGGCGGCAAGCGGATCGCGCCGGAGCTGTACGACATCGGCAATCTGACGGCCGATGGCGAAATCCGCCCGCCCAATCCCGATGGCGCGCAGCCGACCGATTTCGAACTGTTCCACACGGACAGCCCGTTCAATTCACTGCCCACCAAATGGTCGCTGCTGCTGGCCTATGTCGTCCCGCCCGAAGGCGCGAACACGGACTATATCGATACGCGCGCAGTCTATGAGGATCTGCCGCAGGAGATGAAGGACAGGGTAGCGAACCTGAAAGTGGAGCACGACCTGTTCCGCGCCCTGCAACGCAACGGGGTGGAATTCGGGGACGAGGCCCTGCGCAAGAACTTCCCCCGCATGGCCCATCCGCTGGTGCGAGAATCCGTGTCGGGCCGCAAGGCGCTTTATATGGGCTGGCACGGCGTGGGCGTGGTCGGCTGGGAAGAACAGGAAGCGCTCGACCTGCTGGACGAGCTCTATGCCTTCGCCACGCAGGACAAATATATCTATTCCCACAAATGGCAGCCCGGCGACATGGTGATCTGGGACAATCGCTGCACCATGCACAGCGCCACGCCCTTTGAACGCTATCGCTACAAGCGCGACATGCGCCGCACCACGATCAACGAATATGGCCCGGAAATCTCCACCATCGCGGCATCGAAGGCCGATGCGGAAGCGGGATTGACCGGCTGATCGGCCGGCCCCGGCTCTGCCTCAGGCCACCCGATAGATCGACAGGCGCACGGTCGCGCCAACCTTGCCGCCCATGGCAAGGAACAGCGAACGGTTCACCCAGTCATAGGCCGCATGGCCGCTTTCCAGGCGAATGAAGGTGCGCATGTAATATTCGGAAGGGTCCACCTTTTCGCCCGCCGCCATTCGCGCGGCGACTTCCGGCGGGGCATGCCGCACGCCCTGGCTGACCACTTCGATCACCGCGCCGTCATCGGTCTCGATGGCATAGCGCGCATCGAGATCCGCGATGCCGCCGGCCAGCACGGTCTGCCAGTCAGCCCCCACCTCCAGAATGCGGCCCCGCACCAGCGGGCCATCCGCGCTTCCCCCCACGATGGGGATCACCCGCCGCACACCGCCGGGGCATTCGCCCATCTCATGCGGGCGTGCCAATTCGACCGTCAGGTCGAAAACATGGTCCAGCCCCGGCTTCATGCCAGGACTTTGCCCACCTGCGCGCCTTCGGGAATGGTCCGCCCGGCGGCATTGAGCCGATCCTTGGCGAAACCGGCGGCCTGCTGATAGGCCAGCATGAAGGCGCTGCGTTCCTCGGCCGAAATGATGTCGTCGATATTCTCGAACTGGCCGCCGCAGCGGTCTTCCACGATGCCAAGCAGGCCGAAGGGCCCCGCGCCGCGATTGCGCATCGCCACCTGGCCGATGGGGCCGCACATTTCCGCATCAAAAGCATCGAGCGCGCCCGGGGTCACGCCATGCTCCAGCATCATCCTGCCGATCACCCGCGCATCGATGATCGCCTGCGACGCGCCGTTGGAACCGGTGGGATACATCGGATGGGCTGCATCGCCCATCAGCGCCACCGGCCCATCCACCCAGCTGGGCAGGGGATCGCGGTCGATCATCGGATTTTCATAGGCGACATCGGATTTGGCCAGCAGAGCCGGCAGATCGAGCCAGTCATAGACGAAGCCATCGAACTGATGCGCGAATTCCGAAAGCTCCACCGGGCGGAACCAGCCGGACTTGGTCCAATCGTGATCGGTGTCATAGGTCTGTTCGGCGATCCAGTTGATGTCCGCCATGCCCTGCTCGTCAGGATGGGAAATCGGATAGACCACCACGCGGTGGCGACTGGTGCCCAGGCCGACGAAGGATGATCCGGTGCGGATCGGCACGCCGCGCGCCGTGCCGCGCCACATGATCGTGCCGCCCCAGTGGATCGGAGGCTGGCCGGGATGCATCTGCGCCCGCACGGAAGAATGGATGCCGTCCGCGCCGAACAGCAGCGCGCCGTTATATTCAAGGCTCTCGCCCGCCGCCGTGGTCACCAGCGCGGTGACGGAGCCATCGGCCTGCTTGCGATAACCGGTCACCTTGTGGCCGAGCTTCACCGAACCTTCGCCCAGCCGCTCGATCACCTTGCGGTAGAGCATCAGGTGGAACTCGCCGCGGTGAACCGCATATTGGTGCCAGTTATATCCAGCCAGCTTGCCGCGCGGCTCGGAATAGATTTCCTTGCCGTTCAAGCCCACTAGCGCCCATTCGCGCGCGGGAATGCCCACCCGGTCAAGCTCGCTTTCGCCGATGCCGAGATCGTCCAGCTCGCGCACGGCATTGGGCTGCAAATTGATGCCCACCCCCAGCGGCTTCAGCTCCCGCACGCTCTCGAACACGATGCACTTCACCCCGATCTGGTGAAGCGTCAATGCAAGTGTCAGGCCCCCGATGCCGCCTCCGGCGATCAACACGGTATCTTTCGGCATCCTGCCCCGTTCTTCCATTAGGCTATAGAATCCGCGCCTGAAAGGCACGGCGCTGCGGTCTATCCCCCCGGAACCCCCATGGCAATGGCTGGGGGTATTCGCACCAATGCCCCACCCCTCGTCATTCCCGCCTGCGCGGGAATGACGAACTAAGTAAATACGGTTCTCCATCTTGACAATTATAACCATATTGGCTATATGGCCATCCGCCAGCTACCAACTGGCTCCAGCGGCGGGTCGGGGGCGCTTTGCGCTTCGTTCCTGGTTCCTCCGTTTCCGGGCCGGCGTTTCGGGTGAGCCGGGCAGGTGAGGCGGATAGCAACGCCTCTGCTGCCTTTCACGGAAGCGTCCGCACCTTTCACCGGCACAGGCGCCGGTCCTTTCGCCGAATGTCACGGCAAAGGGCTGCGCGGGTTACGCCGGGGGCGGCTCACTTGCGAGCCCTTCGCTGCCCCCGCTCGTGCAGGTCAGGGCCGAGCAGGTGAGTTCTTCGCGGCACTCCACCAGCCATTCGCAGATCAAACCGCGTCACCGGGCTCCCCTGCGGGCGCCCCGAACACCGGCCCGGACCCGTCCGACTGGTTTCTCCCCCGGCGTTACTCCGCATTCGCCAGCGGAGGGTGAGGCGTGTCTATCGGAGGCGCGCTGCCTTACACTTCGTCATCCCCGCGCAGGCGGGGACCCAGCTTCAGAGGTTGCCACTGGATTCCCGCCTGCCCCTTTGCGGCAGTTTATCCTGAGCCTGTCGAAGGGCGGGAAGGATGAAAAGAGGGTGGTCCTATTAAACCACCAGCCCCAGTAATTCCGCCGCATTGAGCCCCAGAATCCGCGCCTTGTCATCCTCCGACAGGCGGGAATGGAAGCCGACGGGATCGGGCTCCGACATATCGAAGGGGTAATCCGTGCCGAGGCAGAGCTTGTCGGCGCCATGGGTCCGCACCAGGCTGTCGAGCTGGTCCTGATCGAATACCAGAGTATCGAGCCACAGCTTGCGCAGATAGCTGGAAGGTTCGTGACGGCAATGTTCCGAACAATCGCCCCGCGCGCGCCAGCCGTGATCCATCCGGCCCCAATAGCCGGGGATATATCCCCCGCCATGGGCCACGCAGATTTTCAGGCCGGGATAGGCATCCAGCACGCCGCCGAAGATCAGGTGCCCGACGGCCAGCGTGGATTCCAGCGGATTGCCGATCAGGTTGTTGAAGTAATATTCGCTCAGCCGCTTGCCTTCCGTGAAGCCCAGCGGGTGAATGAAGATCAGCACGCCCAGTTCTTCCGCCGCAGCCCAGAAGGGCCGCAATTCCTGCGCGTGGAAATCCGTGCCGTTGACGTTGGAGCTGATCTCGATCCCCCTGAGGTCCAGCTCCGCCACGCAGCGGCGCATTTCGGCAATCGCCATCTCGACATTCTGGAGCGGCACCGTGCCCATGCCTACCAGCCGGTCAGGATGCTGGGCCACGGCCTGCGCCATGCCGTCATTCACCGCGCGCGCCGCATCGCGGCCCGTCTCGGGATCGGTGAAATAGAAATATTGGCCCGGACTCGGGGAGAGGGCCTGCACATCGATACCCAGCCGGTCCATATCGGCCAGCCGCGTGTCCAGCGTGTTGAGCGTGCGGCCCATGCTGGCGAATTGCCCGCGGTTGACTTCCATCGTCTTGGCGCTGGTGAAATCGTTGATGCCCGGCGGCGGCCCGGGATATTTCGCCTGCACCAGCGCATCGGCGGCCGGAATGCCGAGGTGGCAGTGAATATCCACCACCAGATGCTTGCCCCGCGCCGTTACGGGGATAGGCTTGCGATCCCCGCAGGTCGTGATCTCGCCGCTCATGCCTGCACCTTTGCGGGAACTATGGTGCCGCTGCACGGGCCGAAGCCGATCGAGACATAGCCTTCCGCCACGGCCCGGCCGCGCAGGCTGAGAGTATCGCCATCTTCCAACATTACGCGTTTCGTCCCATCCGGCAGCATAAGCGGCTCCTTCCCGAGCCTGGTAATTTCAACGAGGCAGGCCCGCGCCTCTTCCGCCGCGCCCGAGACTGTGCCGGTGGCGATCAGATCGCCCGTTTCCAGCGGCGCCCCGCCCGATGCCTGATGCGCCACCATCTGCGCCAGGGTCCAGAACAGTTCCCGCACATTGGTGCGCACGATGGTCTGCGGACCGGCGCCAGTATCGATTTCCGCGGTCAGCTCCACATTCAGCCCGCCCGCCTGACGATCAAAGGGATCGTCGAGATAGGCAGGCAGCGCGGGCTCCTCGCCCGAGCGGCCACGGCCCGGCACGCGGAACGGCGCCAGCGCCTCCATGGTGACGACCCAGGGCGAAATGGTGGTGAGGAAGCTCTTGCCCAGATGGGGGCCCAGCAGCATCTCGTAAAACTGGATCGCGCGGGCCGACCAGTCATTGACCAGGCAGCAGCCGAACAGCAACTCGTCCGCGCGGGCCATGTCCAAAGTCTCGCCCAGCGCATTGGCCGGGCCGCCCAGCCAGGCGCCGAATTCCAGCTCGAAATCCAGCATCGGCTCCGGCGCGACGACCATGGCATCCGCCCCGCGCGGCACGATCTGCCCCACCGGGCGGATCACCGGAGTGCCGCTGACCGCCACGGAACTGGCCCGGCCATTATAGGCCACGGGCAGCGTCGCCCATGCCGGCATCGGTGTCTTCCCGCCATTGGCCGCCATGCGCAATATATGGTCTGCCGAAGTGCAGAAATCGGTGAAGGCGGCAGGCTTGGCCGGCATCAGCATCCGGGCCGAGGCCATGGGCACAAGCGCGGCCTGCGCGGCTGCGCGATCCCCCGCCCCGCCCTCGCGATAGAGTTCCGATAGGGCGGCGCGCAGGGCGGAAACTTCCGCCCGTGGCAGGGCGAACAGCCCCAGCAGATCGTCGGCAGCGGCGAGCTTCGCGGCCGGCCCGGTGAGCGCGCCCGCTTCCAGAAGCGCGGCGATGTCGATGATGCTGTCGCCCAGCGCCACGCCGCCGCGCGCGCCTTTTCCATCATCGAACACGCCGAAGGGCAGGTTCTGGATGGGGAAATCCGTGCCCGGAATATTGGCGCTGTCCAGCCAGCTCCGGCGGGCCGGATCGTGAGTGGCGTTCAGTTCAATGGGCAGTTCAATGGGCATGGCCGCACCCGCATTTCTCATCGTGTTCCTTGCGGTAATGGTTCATCTCCGCAAACAATACCGGCGGCGGGGCTTCCGGCAGGTCCGGATCCCACTGGCGATAGAGCGAATAGACATTGGCTACGACCCGCTCCGGATCGGTCCAATGCGCGTACTCCTTCACCGGAATGTCGCGCGCGGCTTCGCGCCAGCCCATCCCCGCCTCGAACCGCCCGCGCGCTTCATCGCGCAGATGCTCGAAATAGAGCTTCATGTTGCGCACGGCAGTGACATCGGTGATCGGCCCATGGCCCGGCACCACCACTTCGGGATCGAGCGCGATGATGAAATCGCAGGCGGCAATCCAGTTGGAGAGCGGGCCTGCCCAGATGATCGGATGGCCTTCATTGAACAGCAGATCGCCCGTGAAGACGCAGCGATCCTCCTTCACCCAGGCAATCGTATCGGACAGCGTATGGGCGGGGCCGAGATCGGTCAGCTCTACCGTCTTGTCACCCACCTCCAGGGTCAGCTTCTGCTCGAAGGTGGTTGTCGGCAGGGTGAGTTCGTCCACCCCGCTGAAGTCGAACTTGCGGCCCATGGTTTCATAAAGGAACTCGCCCATTTCCCCCATGGCCTGCCAGTTTGTGGCGAGCCCGGCCAGCGCCTTGGGATCGAAGCCTTCCATTTCCTCGCGCGCGGTGGAGGTGGCGATGATCTCCGCCCCTTCGACCACGCCATTGCCGAAATAATGGTCGGGATTGGCATGGGTGTTCACCAGCCTGCCGATCCTGTCCCCGCCGGGAACCTTGGCGAAAGCCGCCAGCATGTCCCGCGTCAGCGGCACGCTCATCAGCGTATCGACCAGCAGGGTTTCCCCCGCGGAAGTCACCAGCCCGGCATTGGACCAGCCCCATGTCCCATCGGGCTGGACATAGCCATACACACCATTGCCAATATCGTGCACACCTTGGCGGAAAGGCCAGTTAGCCATCGTGTTCCTTCTCCCTGCGGCTGACCCTACAGGCTAAATTCCCCTCATCAAGAATATTTTTTGACGGCAATCCACTGTCAAATATCGTACTTTCGGCGTAGCAGGCACATCATGACCAAGGGGCGACAAAAGCCGGAACGGCGCGGCAAGGGGCGGCCGAATGCAGAGAACAGCGGGGTGGGCCGGGAAGCGCTGATTTCCGCGGCACGCGAGCTTTTGCAGGAACTTCCGCCCGCGCATATTACCGTCACCGCCGTGGCCCGCCGCGCCAATGCCGATCCGGCACTGGTCCGCTATTATTTCGGCAATCGCGAGAATTTGCTGTTCGAAGTGGCCAAGCAGATCGGCGCGGAGGCGAACCGTCCGCTGCCCGATGAAGGCGACCCGGCAGACCTGCTGGCCGAGATGATCCGCAACACCTTCCGCTTCACTCGTTCAGCCAAGCATATGCAGCGCCTGATGATCGAGGAACTGGACTCGGCAAGCTCCCCCGAAGTCCGCGACAAGATGCGCGAATGGAACCGCAATCCCCTGTCAGCCTATCAGCGCATCCAGGAACTGGATAGCGAAGGCAGCCTGAATTCCTTCGACCCGCTCTTCATGCATCTGGCCGTGATCGGCATCAGCGATTTCTTCGCTTCGGGCGAACCGCTGATCAAGCTGCTCGTGCCCGAAGACACGGATATGAAAGAGCTTGAGCGGCAATATGAAGCCTTCGTCATCCGCCTGCTGACGGAAGGGCTGGCGCGGCGGGGACCATAGTCCCAAGCATACACCGCCCCCTATCGTCATGCTGAACTCGTTTCAGCATCCATCGCTCCCCACGTGATGTCGCTCGATCAGGCAAAATGGATCCTGAAACGAGTTCAGGATGACGGATATAAGCCCACAAGTATCTCTTATCGCGCCTCCGCCACGCAGGGGTTGCGCTGCGTGCCCAGCCCGGTGATCGTCCCTTCCATCACATCCCCCGGCTTCAGGAACACGCCGAAGGCGGAACCATTGCCGTATGGCGATCCGGTGCAGATCAGGTCGCCCGGTTCCAGCACCACGCGGCTGGCCAGATAGGCCACCTGCCGTTCGATGGAGACCATCATGTCGGAGGTGCTCTCGTCCTGATAGGTCTTGCCGTTGACCGACAGCTTGATGTTCAGGGCGTAGGGATCGGCGACCTGTTCCTTGGGCACGATCATGGGGCCGAAGGGCAGGAACGTCGGGAAGCTCTTGCCCGAAAGCCAGTCCGCCCCGATGGCCGAGCCATCGCGCCGGAAGATCAGCTCGCGCGCGGTGACATCGTTCACCACGGCGAAACCGGCGACATAATCCATTGCCTCTTCGGGCGAGATGCGATGCGCCCGCTTGCCGATCACGACGCCCAGTTCCAGCTCCCAATCGGGTTTCTCGACATCATAGGGCAGCACCACTTCATCCTGCGGGCCGACCACGCAGGAAGGCAGCTTGAGGAAGACGAAGGGCAGCGCCTTGGCCCGTTCGTCCATCATGGCTTCCACCCGCGCCTTCAATTCCTCCGGCGGCATCTGCTCATATTCCGGGGTGCGCATGGAGGGATCACCCATGATCAGGCCAACCACATGCTTCTTGTAATTCGCCCCGGTGCAGAACACCTGGCCGGGACGGTAAGGCGCATGGACCTCGGCCTCGTCCAGCAGTGGCGCACTGGCGAAGGCGGCATCGTCCGCCGCCCATTGCGCCAGCTTGGCGCGGGCCCTCTCCCAATCCTCCAGCAGGGCGGGCAGGTGCCGCGCCTCCCCCCAGGTCGAGAGCGGCAGGAAGCGCCCGTCGCGCACCAGCACCGCCTGCGGCGTTCCGTCCACTGTTACTCTTGCCAGGCCGTAAGTCATCGAAAGCGCCTCAATAGGGTTGCTGCAGCTTGTGCATGGTTTGGCCAAGCATGGCATTGGCATCGCGCTGATCGCCGCCGGCCATCTCGATCTCGCCGATGCGCACCGAGTTTTCGACCACCAGCCGCGCCCGTTCGAAGCGGCGGGCGGTAAAGGCCGCCAGCGCCTGTTCCACATCGTCATGCGCGGCCAGCTCTTCGGCCAGCACGAGGCCATCTTCTGCCGCCATGCCCGCGCCTGATGCCATATGCGGCGTAGTGGCGTGAACGGCATCGCCGATCATCACGATCCGGCCTTTGTGCCAGGGCGCGGGAAGCAACTGCCATTCCAGCGGGCGGTAATTCACCAGCGAGCCTTCGCCCAGCCCTGCCCGGACATCCGGCACATAGGCCCCGAAGGGCGCCAGCAGCTGCGCCACATGGCCAAGCTGTTCTTCAGGCGCGAACCACGGATTATGGGGCACATGCTCCAGGATGAAGGCATACATCTTGTCGCGCGAAACGGGATTGAAGCCCAGCTTCACCGACCCGCCGAGGAACATCTCCGGCCGGTCGAGGCTTGCCGGGCGATCGGCCACGATCCGCCAGCAACCCTGCCCGGTAAATTGCGGCTTCGCACTGTCCGGGAACAAGGCCGCGCGGGTCTTGGAGAAAATCCCGTCCGCTGCCACCACCAGATCGTAACGCGCATTCCGCCCGTCGGGGAAGCTCGCGGTCACGCCCGTGCCATCCTGCTCGAAGTGGGTCATCTCCGCGCCCAGAGTCACGGTGACGCCTGCGGCGCGGACCTTGTCCTGCAGAATCTCGTGCAGCACGGTGCGCATGATACCGCCGCTGCGAGCGACAGGCGGCGCATCCTCGGGCACGGGCGGGGTTTCCATCAGGACATCCCCTGCCACAGTGCGCAGGCGGATGCCCGCGCCGACGAAGCCCTTCGCGCGGATTTCATCCAATATGCCGAGATCGTCGAACGCGCGGAGCGACAGGCCCGTCACGCTGATCCCCGCGCCATAGGCCCGCCAATGCGGATCGGCATCCGCCAGTTCCACCTTCACGCCAAGCCGCGCCAGCGCGAGCGCCGCGCTCATGCCGCCAACGCCGCCGCCAGCAATCAGTGCCGTCTCGATCATATCGCTATCCTCAGAGCCGGCTCAGGCCGGAACCTGCCACAGGCCCTTGTCGGGCGACATTTCGGCATGCGGCACATTGCCGGTGATGATCCGCCCGGTGCCCCACTGGTCGATCGTCTTCGGCCCCGGCGCGTAAGTGGTGGGCACCCAGCTGGCCTCGTCCACTTCCTCGAGATCCGAAGTGAATTCGACCACATTCTCATTGGGCGAAACGAAGTAGCAGAAGGTATTGTCCCCCGCCGTGTGGCGGCCCGGACCCCAGCTGAGCTTGATCCCGCTCTCATGCATCCGCGCCAGCCCGCGCATCAGTTCGTCCACCGAACTCACATCGAAGGCGATATGGTTGAGCGCAGGCGGCCCCGGCAGGATCGCCACCCGATGATGGGCGGAATTGCAGCGCAGGAAGGCCATGAAATCGCCGATCCAGTCAGACAGGCGGAAGCCCAGCGCCTTTTCATAGAATTCCACCAGCGCCGCATGATTAGGCGAGTGGAACACGACATGGCTGATGCCCACCGGGATCGCCTCGCCCTTTTCCAGCACACGCGCCTCGCGCAGGGTGCCGCCCGTCAGCACTTCCATCGCGCGCCCATCCGGATCGAAGAAGCGGAAGCCGTAATCGCCGGCAATGCCCTGCATTTCGCCCGGTTCGGAAATGATCTTCGCGCCCGCTGCCGTCACTTGCGCGAACAGGGCATCGACATCCTCGCGGGAGGCAGCCGAAAAGCCGACCAGATCGGTCTTGCGCTCGGCATCCTGACGCAGGCGGATGACATAGGGATGCGGCCGGCCTTCCGCCGCGAAATAGACCTTGCCGTCTTCCTCCGCGACTTCCAGCAAGCCCCATGTCTTGCCGAAGAACTCCCGCTCCGCCGCGAGATCGGGCACTGCGAGGGCGACATATTGAAGATCGGTGACACTCGTCATCGGGTACTATTCCTCTTGAAGGGATATCCGGGCGGGACGGCGATATTCCCGCCCGGAAGAATATGCAACAGAGCGCCTCAGGGCAGCTTCATCGCCACGCGCACACCATAGGTCCGCGGCGGCTCGAAAGTGCCGATGAAGGCATTGACGTTAGTGACCATCGAGACAGTGGAGAGCCGCCGGTCATTACCGATATTGTTGACGAAAGCCGTGACCGACCATTTATCGTCCTCCGGCCCGAACGCGACCGAGGCATTGGCCACGACGCTCTCACCGGGCTTGAGATAGGGATTGAAGCTGCCGTCGATTTCCGCCGCCGAGCGATAGCGCCCATTGGCCTGCACTACGAATTTGTAATCATCGCCCACCGGGATGGTCTGCTCGCCAAACAGGTTGATCGACCATTTCGGCGAATTGAGCGCCGACTTGCCGGAGCAATCCACTTCATAGAGGCTCACCGTGCTGCCGTTGATCACCTGCGAAGTGGGCGAGGTGCCACAAGTGGTGGGCGGCGGCGGCCCCTGATTGGGCACGTAATAGGTGAAGCTGTCGTAATTGCTGTGGAGGTACTGGATGTTCGCCCCCAGCATCGTGTTCGGCGTCGCCAGCCACTGAAGATCGGCGTCGAAGCCGTACATCGTCGCCTGGCCGATATTCCGGGTGAGGAATACCGTGGTCGGCGGCGTGCCCAGATCATAGCCGAACTGGCTGATCTGCTGATCGTGATATTTCCAGTAGAAGCCCTCGATGTTCAGCTGCACCGTATTGTTCGCGAAGCGGTTCTTGGTGCCGATGGTCCAGGCGTCGAGCGTTTCGGGGTCGTAGGTTTCCAGCCCCTTGGCAAAGGCAAAACCGCCCGAATGATAACCCGTTTCATAGCTGGCATAGACCATGCTGGTGGGCGAGAATTCATATTCCGCAGCCAGTCGGTAGGTGAACTTCTCATTATCGAGCTTCTGGTCGCTGATCGTCAGCGGCGCATTGAGCACGAAGGGCGCTGTCTGCGATCCCCCTGCCATCGGCGGCAGCACGTAAAGCGGCACGTTGACTACCGGGATGCCCGCATCCGCGTAAAAATCGCGCAACTCAGCCGCACTGTCCACCAGCGGGATGAACGGCAGGGTCGGGCAGAGGTTCGGCGGATTGGCGCCCGGATTGCCGCAGAACAGGATATAGACGTCCGACACGCCGTCGAACTTCTTCTTGTCCCAGGTGTAGCGACCGGCAGCGGTCAGCTTGAAGCCGGGCGCAAGCTCGTAGGTCAGCTTGCCGAAGGCTGCGTAGGAATCGGTCCCCGTCTCGAAATCCTGATAGGGAACCAGCGTGAATTGCGAGAAATAGGTGTTGGTCTTGATCCGCTCGCTGAAATAATAGCCGCCCACCACGATATCGGCCTTGTCGCCGATATTGCCGGCATAACGGACTTCGAGGCTGGTCTGCTTGTCCTTCTCGCGCGTCTTCGCCCCGTTCATCCCGGCGGTGAAGAGATTGTCGAGATCGGCCTCGCGATAGGCGGGCAGGACACTCAGCGTGCCTGCACCGACATCGACATTCAGTTCGGCGCTGATGCCCCAGTAATCGTTGTCATTATAGGGAACCCCGCTGGTGAAGCGCCCGGCGCGACCGGCCTGCCGGACGAACAGCGAACCTGCCCATGCCTGGGATTCCGGGCTGAGGATGCCGTTCTTCGGGCCGAAATCAGTGGGGTTGAATGTATAGCCGGTGAAACCGGACATGCTGAAGTTGGGCGTGGCGCTGCCGAGATAGGTCGAGAAGGAACCCACCCCGCCCTGATGGGCATAATCCGCCGCGATGCGCAGATCCGCGGCAGGCGAAAGCTCGAGGGCAAGCTGCGCCCTCAGGCCGAACTCGTCGAGATCGCCCGTGCCATCATCCAGATAGGGATCGTGGCTGACGTAATTGCCCGACAGGCGCACGGCCGCGGAATCGCTGACCCCCAGATTGACCGCGCCTTGCGCGCTGAGGGCGTTGTAATTTCCATAGCTGGCGATGAATTCCGCCGAAGTCTCCCCAATCTGCGGACGCCGGGGAATGACATTGATGGCACCGCCCGTGGCATTGCGCCCATACAGAGTGCCCTGCGGGCCTTTGAGAACCTCCACCCGCTCCAGATCGTAGAAAGTCCCGCTCGTGGAGGAAGGACGTCCGATATAGACCCCATCATAATTGAACGCGATGCCCGGATCGGAATAGGCATTGAGCGTGGAATTACCGACCCCGCGCACGAAGAACACCGAATAGGGCCCACCATTGTTGGTGATCGACAGCGCGGGAACGATCTTGGAAAGATCTTCCGGCCGGCTCACTGCCTGACGGACCAGTTCCTCGGCACTGACCACATCGATCGCAATCGCCGCGCGCTGGGCGCTCTCCTCCACATGCTGCGCAGTGACGACGATATCCGTAATGCCGCCGCCCTGATCGGAAGGCGAGCTCCCCGCCTCATCCGCCGCGCGGGCCGCACCCAGCGGAGCTGCCGCCAGCACGGCCACAGCCGAAACAGTCAGGAAAAACCTTGTGGACATGAATCATCTCCCGGGACGTTTTGTTATTATTCTCACTGCTAGGAATTTTTATTCCTGCACTCAAGAATAAAACACACATCCCCGGAACCGCCCCTGTCGGGGCATCCCGTCCAGACAGGTGCCACTTGCTTAGCGAGGCTTCGGTCGTTTGCGGCGCAGCCTGTCCTGCAAAGCCCCGAACAACCAGAGCCGTGCCTCCATTTCCGGGAGTGGCCGCCGACGTAACGCCCGGGGCCCGGGTCAAGGCATCGATAAAGTCGAAATCGCCGCGCGCCCGGAGCACGTCGCCATCAATAGCATTGACCGTTGCGGGTGTTTCCAGCGGGGTGATGCCCAACCGGCTTCCAGTCGGGCCCTGTTCGAGCAGCGCGCTACCGCTCGTCGCGGTCACGATGATATTCCTGTCCTCATCAACCTCTTGAGCGAGCGCCGGAACGGCGTGAACGAAAGCAAGTGCACTGAAAGATGTTCCGAGGAGCAGTTTACAATTATTGGTCTTGATCCCTCGTGCTTATGGGCATCCGACGCAGGGCCTCGGGTTGTTTTCTATTTTCAGCGGGTTGGCCTGAAAGTCTGAATCTGGCTCAGGCCAAATCCCGTAAATGCGACGCTGGTATCCCAGTGAAGGCATTTGCAGCCGGCAGCCGGACCATCCGGTCCGGTTCCTCATTCCCCATGACTGCTCCCCAAAGGCCGTCTGTGATCGACCCGCTGACGCGGGCCTCCATTCCGATATGAAGCAAAGGCCGCTCCTCGCCCGGCGATGAAAGCAGCACGGCATCTGCACGAGAGACCCGTGCACCATTCCTCTTTGGCCCCATGCAGAAGCACCGGCCTACGACACAAGCGAACCGGAGGGCTGGATGCCTAGGGTCTATTTCGGGGTGGGGAAGGTTAATTGCAGTAACTTCGCGTTACCGTTACGCGTAACAAGGGCTTAAGCCTGCGACAGACCGGCGAGCATGGCCGTTCTCGGCGATGCCGCCCCGCCAAGGGCGCTCACGCTTGGCCCCTGCCTTCCCATCATCGCGGTTCCACGCCCCGCCCGACCGCCCGGCGCCGGGAAGGCGCAGGGCGGTCGCCTGATCCACCTGCCCGGCTTACCAGGAGGTTACGCGGAGGCGCAGGCCCAGGGTCCGAGGGGTCGGCCCGGAACCCGACAATGGGCCGGTGGTACCGACAAAGGTCGGGCCGCGCTCGTCGGTCAGGTTATTTGCAACGAAGGCAAGCTCCCAGCCCTTGTGACGAACACCCATCGTGAGGCTAAGAATGTTATACGGCTCCGCTGTGATGCCACTGGCCTGCAGGCGATCGCCACTATGGCTGAGCGACAGGTTGCCAAATCCATCGAATCCTCTCGCGATCTCCCGGTTATAATTCACGTCCACGCGATAATTATTCGCGAGCGTGTTGAGCAGTCGCGCACCCGGGCGCAGCAGAGGCTGCGTTTCCGCGATTACCTGGTTGACCGTGTCGTACTTGCTATCGTTGATATTGCCGACAAAACCCAGATTCAGCCCCTCGACAGGCGTACGCCAATGTACTTCCAGATCGATGCCCCGCGTGGTTGCATCGCCAAAGTTGGCAAAGCCATTCACCCCATCGATCCCGCCCGTCACCGAGGTCTGCAGATTGGTGTATTCAAGCTGGTAAAGGTTCAAGCCAAGGGTCAGCGCCCGGCTTGGGCTGCGCCACTTGAGGCCGAACTCATAGTTCCTCGAAGATTCCGGGCTGAGCGCCACTACCGCAGGAACACCGGCCAGTTCCAGAGACTCGACCTGTACGCGTGACTGGACGATCCCGGGACGGAAGCCAGTGGCGGCCGAGATGAACATCGTCAGGTCATCATTCGGCAGATAGGACAGGTTCAGACGCCAGGTTTCGACATTTTCCTTGGTCGGCACAGAACCGTTATCGTCCGCAAAAGAACGATCATCATGATAAGTGCGCAGGCCCACGAGCGGAACCAGCTTGCCATCGAACAGATCGTAGCTGACCTCTCCGAAGAACGCGTAGTTCTTGGTGATCGTATTGTTGTCGGCGTTGATCAGCACACCCGGCAGAACCAGGGCATTCACCTGCGGCCCCTGCCCGTCCTGATAGGAACCGCCCACAACCCAGTGCAAGGGACCATCGGTGGTCGAGTTTACGCGAACTTCCTGCGCGAACATTTTGGGCAGAAACTGGCTTGAGAAAGAACCGGAGGGCGAAAGCGGGATGTTGATCCCGAAAACCCCTTCGAGATGGCTTGTCGCGCTGGTTACGGAGAACCCGTCGAAGTCCGCCGTTGCCGTAAGGCTCCAAAGGGTGAAATCGCCGTTGGAATAGCCATCCTGACCGGCGGTATTCTGAAAATATGGCGGTTTGACCGAAGCCGTGAAGCCGGTGAAGTTCTGGCGCGGCTGGAAGTTCCAGTACTGCGCGCGAATGCTGACATTATCCCACGGCCGGAAAAGCGCCACGACGCGAATGTCATCATTCTTGGCGGAGTTGACCCCCTTCTGATCCGGAGTGCCGTCATAGGGGCCAAAATAGGCATCGGCCCATCCTGCATCTCGCGACGATCCACCGCTTACACGAACGGCCAGGCGGTCTTTGATGAGAGGCACGGAGACGGCACCGGCCGCGCCGTAGTTCAGGCTGTCGGCACCGACCGTCTTCGAGGACTCGGCCTCGAAAGCATATTCGACCTCATTGAGATTGGGATCGCGGGTATGGAAAATGAAGACACCGCCCGACGAACCTTGCCCGTAAAGCGTGCCTTGCGGACCGCGCAGCACTTCAACCCGCTCCATGTCCAGAAAGCGAACTGGCGGGGCAATACCGAAATTGGTCACGATGAATGGCGTATCATCGAGATAATAGCCGATCGGCGAATCGCCATTCTGGGTAACGGAACCGCGCAGGTTGTAGAAACGCGAACCGTTCGACTGGCGAAAGCCTTCGAATGCGCCAGGGACACTGGAAACCAGATCGCCAATAGTAGTGATATTCCGTTCTTTCAGCTCTTCACCGCTGAAAGCCTGAATCGCCATGGGCACCGCTTGCAGTGCCTGGGCACCACCCTTCTGAGCCGTAACAAGGATTGCATCCTCTACAGAGGCATCTTCTTCCCCGGCTTTCGATGGGGTGGCCGAAGCCTCTCCGGCCGAATCCTGCGCATGGGCAGTCCCCGTCAGGAGGCCGGTGGCCAAAGCTACAAATGCTGCTGAATGCCGCAAACGCGTCATGATTTCTCTCCCCTTACACCTTTTTTCAATCGATTGCATAGATTGTCATTCAACGGCTGCCAAGAGAATTCACGAATGGCGTATTTCCTAGCCCGCAATCGATTGTGCAGAGTTGCGCCGGGGAGATCGGCAATATAGGAAATCAAGCAATCGATTGCATCATAAACGGGAGATGAGAATATGGGCAGGACTGGCGCGCTCCGGCGGATATTATTGGTTCTCGCTGCCCTTCTGGCAGCCCCACTGGCCGGCCAAGCACAGGCGGCATCTCTTCGCGCGGGAGCGGCGAAGGTCGACGTGACGCCTTCGCAAAGCGAACTGCCAGCCAATTTCCGCGGTGTTCTCGATCGTGTTTACGCACGTGCAATCGTGGTGGATGACGGCACCACCCGGGCAGCGATGGTCACGATAGATGCGGGCGCTATCCCAACCGAACTCTGGAAAAATGTCAGCGCCCGTGCAGAGCGCGAACTGAAGATCCCCCAGGCCCAGCTCCTGCTTACCGCGACCCACACCCACAGCGTGCCCTGGGTTCCTGCAGCCGGTTATGAGGATAAGATCCTTGCCGCGATCCGTGACGCCGCAAAATCCCTGAAGCCCGCGCGAATGGCCTATGGCACGGGCGTTTCCTACATCAACGTCAACCGCAACATGATCGACCCCGAAACCCACCGCTGGTGGGAAGGTCCCAATTATGACGGGGCTTCAGACAAAACCGTTGCCGTGGTCCGTTTCGAAACCCTGACCGGCGAACCCATTGCGATCTATTACAATTACGCCGTTCATGCCGTGATTACCGGCACTCTCGATCTCGTCAGTGCGGACATACCCGGAGCTGCTTCGACCTATATCGAGGAATCGCTCGGGAATGGCGCCGTTGCCGTTTATTCGAACGGCGCAGCGGGCGACCAGAACCCGATCTATTTCAACCAGACTTATGAACTGCGGGATATCCGGATCAAGGACTACGCCAGGCGGGGAGAAGACATCAGCAATGCCATGCCGCCCGGCGGGCAGGGCCTGGACCGCAACAATCCCCGCGTGGCTCTTCTGATGGAGCAGCAGAAGCGGATAATTCTCTCCATGGGGCAGATGCTGGGTGAAGAAGTCCTCCACGTGTCACGCGCGGGGCTGGAGCGGCCTGTGACTGAGGCCCGTATCGCCGGCGCCAACAAGACGGTCACCTGCCCCGGACGCAAACGGCTGGATCAGGGGCGCGCGGGGTATCCCGGCACTTACGAAGATGCCGATCCGGTAAATATCGGACTGAGCATCCTGAGGATCGGTGACACGGTGATTGGCGGGGTCAATGCCGAGGTGTTCACCACGATCGCCCAACGTTTCAAGCACGAGTCCCCCTACAAGCACACCATGATGACCACTCTGACCAACGGAATGGCAGGAAGTGGCTACATCCCCAACGATGCAGCCTTCGGCTACAATACGTTCGAAGTCGTTTCGTCGCGGCTTAAGCCGGGATGTGCTGAAACCGCGATCGTGGAAGGCTTGCTTGATCTTGTTGACGAAACGGGCGGCCGGTGATCGCCTATCCTTGTGTTATCTGACCCTCGCCACAGGGGCGGCGAGGCTCCGAAGAGGCAAGCTGTTACAATAAATTACAAATGAATCCCGTCTCGCCCGTATGTTGGCTTGGCAAAGCGGTCTATTCTTTGCAAAATCATGCCAAATACAAAAGCGGGGCAGATAGTCCCGATTGAGGGGATACCAATCATGCGCGCGCGGCTTCGCTTGCTTCTTCCTGCCTTTTGCCTTCCCGTTTCCCTTTTGCTCGGCATGGGGGCACAGGTCAGCGCTCAGGAAGCTCATGCACATATGGATATGCCTGCGCAGGCACCGGCTTCCACAGTCAAGCAATCGCGTTGGTCCGATCCCGCGTCGTGGCCCGATGGAAAGGTGCCGGGCGAAGGCGATGCCGTGCGGATCGGCCGGGACCGGGAGATTATTCTCGATGTCAGCCCTCCCGCACTACGCAGCCTGACGATCGACGGCAAGCTCAGCTTCGCGAATGACGACCTTGAGCTGAAGAGCGAGTGGATCCTGCTGGCGGGCGGCGAACTGGAAGTCGGCACCGAGGCCAGGCCCTTCACCCGCAAGGCCACGATTACGCTGACCGACAATATCCCCAACGAAGACATCAACACCATGGGGGACCGGGGCATCATGATGATGGCCGGCACCCTGAACCTGCATGGCGATCGTAAGCACACCTGGACCAAGCTGGCGAAGACGGCGAAGGCCGGCAGCGCCACGATCGAGGTGCTGGATGCGAATGGATGGCGCAAAGGCGACGAGATTGTTCTCGCCTCAACCGATTTCGATTCCAAACAGGCAGAGCGGCGCACCATTACCGCCATCAAGGGCAATGCCATCACGCTCGATAAGCCGCTGGATTACATGCATTTCGGCGAGATCACCTTCGGCGTCGACGAGCGGGGCGAAGTCGGCCTGCTGACGCGCAACATCCGCATTCAGGCCTCGGATGATGCAGCCAGCTCCTATTTCGGCGGCCACATCATGGCGATGGCCGGATCAAAGATGTATGTCTCAGGGGTTGAGCTCAATCGCATGGGGCAGCATCTGCATCTGGCCCGCTATCCGATCCACTGGCACATCATCGGTGAAGGCCAGGGACAGTATGTCCGCAACTCTTCAATCCACGACACTTACAGCCGCTGCGTGACGGTGCATGGCACCAACAACCTGCAGATCGAAAACAATGTGACCTTCAACACCGTGGGCCATTGCTTCTTCCTTGAAGACGCAGTGGAGACGGGCAATCAGTTCGTTCACAATCTGGGAATCATGACCAAGTGTCATCCCACCCAGCCCTGTATTCCTACCAATCTGGGACCGGGCGGAACGACCTCTGGAACGGCCGGCCAGCGCTCCAAGGATGTGCTGATCCCGTCGGACAATACAGCCTCCACCTTCTGGATCACGAATCCTGACAATATCTACCGCGACAATGTGGCTGCAGGGTCCGAACAGACGGGCTTCTGGTTCGCCCTGCCGGAGCATCCGACGGGCGCACACGAGGGCAAGGAGGGCGCGGAAAAGATCTGGCCTCGGCGAACGGCCATGCGGGAGTTTTCCGGCAATACCGCCCACTCGAACTTCGATGGCTTCATGTTCGATCGCGGCCCGAAACCCGATGGCACGTTCAGCGTGGGCGGCAGCAACTACCATTTTGCCTTCACCGATCCGAATGACCCGAAGAGCCCGCCCAAAGGCTCGGTTTTCGAGAATTTCACAGGCTACAAGAACCGCCATGGCGCCGTGTGGGGCCGTGGTGAACTGCACCTTTTCAAGAATTTGAAGGTGGCCGACAATGCGATCGGCTTCACCCATGCGGCTTCCGCAGTTGGCCGCGCCCCCTACACGTCAAAGGTCGTCGATTCACTGTTCGTGGGTGAAACCGACAATATCGGCAACCCGCGTACTCCCGAGGAAATCGCTTATGGGCGCAGCATGCCGAACGACATCCCGGATTATCCGATCCGCGGCTATGAATATTACGATCTCCGCCACGATGTGGAAAATACCACCTTCGTGAACTTCGAGCCCAACGACACGCGCAGTGCAGGCGCGCTCTCCTACCTGATGTATACCAGCTTCGGGATGAGCTCCGAGAACTCCATCGAGGGCGCGAAATTCATCAATTCCAGGCCGGTCGATTTCCCACCAGTCGTGCGCAAATGGTCCTCCGATTTTGGACGCGCCAATGCCTGGAGGGGCGCTGCGATCCATGACAAGGACGGCTCGGTCGGCGGCATCCCGAATTCCTACATCGTCCTCGACAACGGGATCGCGTCGGACGAAGAAGCCTGCCAGATCAGGCCGGCCTGGGGCGCTGCCGTATGTCGGGGCGACTTCGGTCACTTCAGCGTGGGCGGCAATTTCGGCTTCGGCAGTGGCCCGATTGCCGAACCGGTCATGCTTAGCCGCAACGGCAGGCGGTGGGAATATACCGGCCAGACCACGATCCGCAGCGGAGCCGAAGTCAGAGTTGAGACTGGCAAGAAGGACCTCTCCCTGTCCCTTGCGGAAATGGATGATGGCTCCTGGGTCATTTTCGAACTTCCCGGCTTCGGCACTGCCACCGGAGGTGTGCAAAAATCCAGCCTCGCTGCGCTGCGCGAGGCTGGTGAAACGGCCTATTTCAGCGAGAACGGCACGCTGTGGGCCAAGCTCGTCGTCGACAACGCTGCCGGTAAGAGCGTGACTGTCGGCACGCCAGGTGCCGGTGTCAGCACGGTGGGCCCCGGCCCCGGTGGCGCTTTCGCAGCGGGAGCCCGCCTAGACGTGAGCAGGTAAATCGGTTCCGCAATGCCATTTACAAACGGCGCCGGCATTCTCTCCGGCGCCCGTTTTTCCGGCTGGGTTGTCCTTTCCAGAACTCTTACGGAGCAAGACAAGGGGAGGCCGGATCTGCCGATGCGGGGAAAGAAAAACGGACGATCGGCGTACTGGAACGTCTGGTCTTCTTGCCCAGATGAATGTCATAATCGCGCGCAGCGTAAGGAGGAGGAGGGACTCCATCTCCGCGGTGATCCGATCGCCATCGGCACCCAGTGTTGCGACAGCCGGACACTTGGAAAAGCTGCCGTCTGACGGCCGCTTGGCGTGATTCACCGGCATTCGCGATGAGCGGAGGCAGTGATGGCAGGACAGCCCGGCTTCTTTGATCTTTCGGGCTCTGAGTGCGGGTGATCCGCTGGCGCCATTACCGGGGGTTGTGGACCTCTAAGTCTTTCCACGGACCGTGGGCGCAGGCGCTTCGTCGTAGTGTTCGCGGCAAGGGCGGCCAGGCACCGTTCGCCCCGGTTCTTATGCTCAAGATCCTGATGCTTCGGCGCTCTACTCGCTATCGGACGAAGTAACCGAGTTCCAGCGGCACGAGGCGGCCAACTCATCTGTTAGCGTCCTCATAGATGCCAGAATAAATCGAATCAGCTGCGCCTTGGCCCACCCCCTTAATTCCCTCAGCAATGCCGCCCATAATGCCGTAACGCATCCCGAACTGGCTGATGCTGCCGTTGCTCATCCGAGTTTGCAGGCCCTTGTAAATTGAGAGGCTGCTGTTTCTGCCAGCATTCAATCCATTGATCCGCACGTCACCCACGCCTCCAGAGCTCGCGGCACCAATAAATGATGAGATAACGATACTCTCTTCATCTATATTTGATATATTACCTAGCTTCAGATTAATGTATTGACCAAATGCCTCTCCACCGCCAGATAATACACCGCCTGTAAGAGTGTCATTCACTAAAGCTGGAGTCCCACCAGCACCCAAGACCTTCAATCCAGTCCCGCCGATTCCACCGCTCAGCATGGAGCCGACATAGCCGCCCGTTGTATGCTCAAGCCCGAATACCTCGTTCTTGGCGTATTCGAACCCACCGCTCGTCAAGCTACCAACGGCAAAGCTCGTACCATAATAGGCCATGCCTCCGCCGCCCAAGGACACCGCATATGCCCCTGCAGCTGGAGCCGCAACAGCGCTTCCCGCTACCAGGGCGGGAGCACCAACGGCTACGAACAACAGCTTGTTTACCTCATCATCGGCGATGGAATTCCACCGGTGAATGAGAGCTTCGTTCAGATCGTAGCCCCTTACAATGTCTTTGTAATAGCTCTCACTATAGGACGTATGGATGCCATTCTCCACGTATCCGCCTTTGTAGATCTCATAAGCTCGCGCACGCCACCCCCTCAGTTCAATCAGTGATGCAGCGACTTCCATGCTGCCCACCGGTTGCGGGGTTAGGCCATCGGCGGTCAATGGTCCCTGCGGAAGCAACCCAGAGGAAATTGTTGCCTTATACTGATCTGC
Source organism: Fulverythrobacter ferritrahens (assembly GCF_020539485.1). Lineage (GTDB taxonomy): Bacteria > Pseudomonadota > Alphaproteobacteria > Sphingomonadales > Sphingomonadaceae > Andeanibacterium > Andeanibacterium ferritrahens. The sequence continues at coordinate 804,065 of NZ_JACDXU010000002.1, read as the reverse complement.
AAGATTCCGGACGATCCGCTGATGCTGTCGATTTGCTGCGTATTCTATCCCGCCCCGTTGTATATCAAACGAAATCAATATGGCTGTGATCTGAGGAAAATAATCGACATAATCAAAGATACTGGAACGCCTTGGCGTAACTACTATGTAGCCATTTTTGCTAACCTGCCCGCCATTGATATTGGCTGGGGGCTGCACGGTCGGTGGATCAATCGATTCGACAATATCCGCATGGCCACGTCCAGCGATCTCGCTAGCAACGAGACTCCCAAGAGTGCCACCGATCACATCGGGCAGCGCGGCTACGAAATTGTCGGCGAAGCTTTCTCCCTTAATGGCTGAGCGTGTAGCAGCGCTCGCCAATTGGGTTGCAGCGCTTGTTCCAAATTGGCGCCCGATATTGCTGAGACTGGCGTTGTCCCGGAGAGACGGGAGCCCTCCACCCACCCAGTGGCCAACCCCGGCACCGACTCCGCCAGCCGCGACCCCGGCCCAATCGAAGTTGCTCTGCAGGCGTGTCGCCACAGCGATGCCCTGAGTGATCGCGTTTTGCGCGGCACCGCGGACCGCGGCATCCACAAGCCCGCTTTGGATGCCGATCTTGCCGGGCGTAAAGCTCTTGCCGACCGTTTCTCCGAACAAGCCCGTACCTTGCAATCCACCGCCAATGCCGCCCGCGATGGCCGCGAGGCCAACGGACTTCCAACTAAAACTGTCCTGAATTCCACTGATGACACCAACGGTCTGGCTGACGATAGAACCTGCCGCACCCGTAAGGACTCCGCCAACCACGCCCCCTACCACGCTGCTGGCAAAGGCCCCCTGGAAGAAGCCGATCATCTCCGGCCCCAACCAAACCGATATCCCAATCGCAATGGCAGCGAGCAGGATCTGCCCGAACATCCCGCAATTGTTCTTCTTCGGCGGCTTAGGTGTGCTGGGCGAAAGATCGCCGATCGCCTGCGCTGGATCGTAGGGACGGAAGCTGTCCGCCGTGTAGGTGTTGCGCAGAACCCCGGATGGGAGAGTGAGTTGCTGCCCAGCGATAAGGCTGCTGCCGCTCGACAGCCCGTTGACCTCGGCGATCTTGTACCACAGCGAGGCATCGCCATAGAGCTTCTGCGCGATCGACTGCAGTGTGTCGCCAGCCTTGACGGTCCAGCTTCCTGCAACGCTGCCTTGTTCGTGCAGATTGATGGGGTCCAGCGCCTGGGCAAAGCCGATGCTTGACTGGGGGTTGGTCGATCCGCCGCGGAACGTGCCGGGCCCGCCCGCCGCCTGCTGCTGGGCAAGCGACGTCAGCAGGGTCGGGTTTGTCCCTCCATTATTGCCAACATAGCCGATCTCCCGGTCGCCCAGGCGATACCACAGCTCGTGTGGACTGCCGGTCTGCGCGGCCGGCGCACTGCTCGACCTGGTCTCGTCACGCCGGATGATCTGGCCGACCTCATCAAGCGTGAAATAGACGTCGCGCGGCTGGCCATCGGCAATGTGTGCGTTGATCAGCTGGCCAAGACCATTGTAATTGAAAGTAGTCGTCCAGTTCTTGCTATCTTCAACATATTGGATGGTTTTCTGCACCGCGCCATCCCACCATTCGAACGTGTTCGTAGTGGTTGAGCTTGTTGCAGACTGACCGTTTACGCTGTTGCTGCCGGTGGAAGAGGTAACCGCACCGAGCGCATAGCTGGAGCCAGAACCATAATAGTTAGTGACCGACTGAGTGTAGGTTTTACCATCGTCTTTCTTCGTCGAAATAAAGGTCGCCTCAATCCGGCCGTTCTCGGAATTATAATTGGTGCTGGCGTTGTGAACGACAGTCGTCCCATCGCTTCCATAGGTGTTTTGTCCGGTTTGCCGACCGAGCGCATCGTATGAGAAAGCCGCACGGCGTACTTCCCCCGTAGAGACGACGAAGTCCTGAGCCGGGGGCGTGGGCTCATTGCGTGTCGCGGCATCAATGCCGGCCACCATATAGGCATATTCGCTGAGAGCGTGCCCTGCGACATTGATCTTGCTCAGGCGGCCAGCGCCATCATATTCATATCGCTCTGTTTCGGCCGCCGTATAAGTAACCAGCCCACCTCCGAAATCACCATAAGGCTGCACGGAAGCGGGCTGGAGATAATGTTCATAATATAGATTATTTGAAACGGAAGTTCTCTGGCCTGCCTTGTTATAAGTTATAGCCTGCGAGGGATCTCCAACGAAATCCTTGCTCACCGGTGTGCCCAGGATGATCTGCCCACCGCTGAGATCGCCATTATTGATCACCACCCGGTTCATGGAATCATAGCGATACCAAGCCGTCCGTGTGACATCGCCAGTATTGAAGCCTCCCTCCGCGTTCATGTAGCGATAGGTGGAGCTCTTCATCATCACATTGCCGTTAGCGTCATAGCCGAATACGACGCTGGCCTTCGGCTGGACGCTGGTCGGTCGCATTGTGTCGGAAGTCAGGCGGCCAAGCGCATCATAGGTTGCGGTGTGATCCTTCCACACCACCGTCGTGCCGCCACTCTTGAGCTCGCCATATTCGGTCAGCCGATTGCCGGCCTCGTCATAGGTGTAGACGGCGCTTTGGGTGGCTGTGCTCGAGAAATCCTGTTTCGTCGCGGTACTGCCGCTGCCGCTCGCGCTGGTGTAATAGGTCCAGTTCGGGGCGGTGGTGAATGCCTTGTGGACCTGCCCGGTGTTGTAATATTCGTAATTGTAGCTGGTCGATCCGATCTGCGACTTGGTCAGGCGCCCCGCCAGATCATAGGTGTAGCTGGTTTCGTGGTCGCCCAGATCCTTCTTGTAGGTAGCCCGGCCAAAGATATCGGTCTTTTCAGTGAGCGTCTTTGAGTTGGCATAGGTGGTGACCTTGCTCCAGCCGCCCGGTGCCGTGTAACCGATCCCGCCCGCAGCAATGGCTATATCCCAGCTGTAAGCGTAGGTCGTGACGTCGCCGCCGAAGGCCCGTGTCGAAACAACCCGACCCTGCAGATCGTAATCGGTCGTTTCTATGTTGCCGTTCAGATAGCGACCGGTTCCCGTGTCATAGGTGCTATAGTGGCTATTGCCGTGCCTGATCTGCTGCCCCAGCAAATCATATGCATAGCTGTCGAAGAAGTCGTCGGTCGTATAAAGCGCCTGGGTTCCGGCGGAATATTTCTGGCGCAACTCCCTGCGTTCAATGAGGCGTCCGAGTTTGTCGAAAGTCTGATCGGTCTCAAGCCAGATATCGCCGGAGCTTGAACCGTTCCCGTCGAACAGCACATTCACTACGCGCGCATCGCCATGGATATCATATCCGGTACGCGTTCTGCCGCCATCAGCACGAATTTCTTCAGTGACGAGCGCCTGGCTTCCGCCATAACCGGTTCCTGCGAGCAGGGTCAGGCGCGTGAGATTGCCTTTGTCGGCGAGCTTGGAAACGGCGGAGGCTGCATTTGCGCCGCCAGCCGCGTAGCTGCCATTGGCATCACGCTTGGCGACGAGGCGCCCCGCCACATCGTAATAGAAATCCTCGGCAGGCTTTACCCATTTGGTGGCGCCACTCTCGAGCGTGATCTTGACCGCCGGACCTTCCGAACGGATCATCCGCCCCATCGTGTTGTAGATATAGGTGATTTTGGCGTCAGCGGTGTTAGTCTCGCTCGCGACATCGCCGAAGGCATTATATGTCCGATAGGTGGTGAGCGCAGCTATAACCGAATTACCGGTATCGCTCTCCACATATTCGCGCCCTTCCTCGATGATACGGACCGCCAGATTACGACCATCATAAACGGTATAGGTCGCATTGACATTGGCATCGCCGATCAGCGCCCTCGCCTGGTTGAAGGTCTTGCCGCCCAGATCGGCGCCGGCGCTGATAATCGCGATGGTCTGGTTGCCGTTCTTGTCATAGCCGAAATATTTCCAGATCCCGTCACCGGAATTGGATGCCCACATCCGACCGGCCGCGTCATATTTGTTTTCCTGCTGCCACGCTCCGTTAATGCCGCTGCGCACAAGGTCACCGAAGGCGTTATATTCGGTCCTGCTGACGTCGCCCGGCTGCCAGGCATTATTGATCCATGCCGCGACCTTCTGTTCGACCACCCGGCCAAGTTCGTCATATTTTCTGAGTACCGCTTCAAGCGTGCCCTGTCCGCCCCCCGATCCGGCGCGGAAATACTGATCGCGGATTACATTGCCGCGATCGTCATAGAAATAGTGGTGAACATTCCCCTCGGCATCGGTGACCGTATCGAGCAGGCCGCCCGCTCCATAGGTGTATTGGGTAACCCGTGCAGCGGTATCACCTAGGCCTGCCTGCGTCGTCTGTACCAGATCCCCCAGCGCATTATAGCCGTAGAGAATTTCCGGCGAGACCTGGTTGCCCTAGAAGTCGGTGAATTGCTGGCGCCGTTCTTTCCACAGCCGACCGGCAGCATCATAATAGTAACCGGTTGCATCGCCGGTTGCCTCTGTCTTCTTGATGACCTGGCCGAGCCCGTTATATTCATAATGGATCATTGCATCGACCGTCAGAACGCCATCGACGCCATTGAAAACGGCCACACCCAGCCGCTTTTCAGTCAGTCGATTTCCATTCTCGTCATAGGTGTAAAGCGTCACCCGATCTTCAGCATTGGGAAGAAGGACTGGAGGACTGGTTTTGACCGGCGTCCCGGTAAAGCGTGTTGCGAAACGCCGCTCGCTCGCCACATTACCATCCGCATCGTAGGACCAGCTGGTGAGATAACCTTCTCCGTCGACTTGCGCGATCTTGCGCCCCAACCCGTCATAATAGCTGAAAGTGCTGTTATTCTCCGGATCGGTCAGCTTCACCACATTGCCGAGATAATCGTACTCATGCTTGGTAACGAGCTCGGTAGTGGTCGCGTTGCTCCATGAGGAGCCGTTCCAGACGCCGGTCTTGTAACCGCTCGGCAGCAGGACCTTGCTGCTGGTCATCTGCCCCAAGCTGTCATACTCGAAGCCGGTCTGGCGGACGCTCCCGACGGGTCCAGGTGCCAGCGTGTCAGCCCCGCCATCCGCAGGCTGCGTACCGTTCCCTTCATAGACGGAAATGGTCTTCACATTGCCATTAGAGTCATATGTATAGACAGTGTGGGCACCAACCGCGTTGATCTCGTGAGTCTTGCGATTGAGTTTATCGTAGAAAAACACCGTGCGATTGCCGGCAGCGTCCACCGTTCTCGTCACATTGCCGTTGGCATCGTAGGCGACATATTCCGTCGGCGAGAAATTCCCGTTGAGCGCGACATGCCCGTTCTGATCGAGCACCGTGCGCGCATCGCCGATAGTCTGGGTCAACCGGCTGAGCTTGTTGTAAACGTAATCGGTCGTGCGCGCCTCGGCGAAACCCGCCGCTTCTATCTTGCGCCTGACGTTGCCGAGCCCGTCATATTCATATTCAGTCCTGCCCGAGCTTGCGGGACGAGTTTCGCTCAGCAAAAGCCCGCGCTTGTCATAGGTGTAGCCGGTCGTGCCACCTGCGCTGGCCTTGTTCGCCGTGTTGGACTTGGCGATCGAGGCCACCTGCCGGCCGAACGCATCGTAGGTATGCAGCTCTGAAAAGCCCTCGGCATCGGTCGACCTGGTCAGCTTGCCGCGATTGTCGTATTCAAGACTGGTCGTTGCCGCATCACCGAGCTGGCCCAATGCGAATGACGGCAGCGGCGTCGTTCCGTTGAACTGGGCGGCCTGCAATTGCTGCAGGTTGGCCAGTGCCGCATTGGCAGTATTCTGCGCGGTATTTGCCTGAGCCTGGGCGCTGTTCGCTGCTGCCTGCGACTGGTTGGCAGCGGCCAGTGCGGCGCTGGCAGAAGCCTCTGCATTGTCGGCAAGCCCGTCAGCGGTGACATAGGCCACCATGGCATTGCTGGCAGCCGTTTGAGCAGCAGAAACCTGCTGGTTGAGGCTGTCGTAAGTCGCCGTGATAGAAGTTCCGAACGACGGCAGATAATCCCCAGGCGAGTAATTGGCCTGATTGTTCAGAACGGCATTGGCAGCGTTGTAGTCGGCCCACGCCTGATCGACCTGGGATTGATAAGCTTGCGCAACTGGCCCGATATTGGGGTTGGCCAATTGCTCCGGTGTAAGGCTGTTATACCAGGTTTCCATTTCCTGCTGAGCGTTGAGCGCATTCTGATGCAGGTTTGGCAGCAGGGCCGCGAGCTGAACGAAATAGTCCTGGAAAGCCGCATTGATCTGCGGAGCAAGATTGGCCGCCTTTGTATTTGCCTCTTGCTGCAGGGTGTTCGCCGTACTCAGCTTCGTATTCGCAGTGGCACGAAGCGATTGGGCGATGTTAGCAAGAGAAAGATAGGTCGCATGGTCGGTCGCGGCTTGCGCGGCGCGAGTGCCAGCTAGAGCCGCAAGGTCATCGGCAGCCTTCTGGAGCGAAGCAACATTTGCGGAGGCTTCCTGGATCTCGCCGGTCTGGCCACCATAGGAACCGTAAATGCTCAGCTCATAACGGCTGAACGTGACCCGTTGCCCGAACGCGTCATAAGCCGAAGTCTCGACATAGCCTTCCGCATCGATCCGCTGCGTCACGCGGCCAAGCTTGTCATAGGAATTGTAGGTCGCCGACTTGGCACCCAATTGAGACAGATCGAAAAGCTCGAAATTATCGAGGATTCCGTCAGCCGACCCGGCCTGCGCCGCCGCATAGGCGGCATCGGCCTTCGTCTGCGCCACATTCGCATCGTGACGCAGCTGGTCCGCAACTTCCTGCGCTGCGTCGGCATCGGCCCGCGCCTCCGCTGCGGCGGCGTAAGCGATCTCTATAGCCGCCGGGTCGGCGATCGAAGCGTCGAGCTGCTGGGCGCTGGCCAGCGCGGCATCGGCGACGACTTGCGCGGCATCGGCATCTTCCTGTGCCTCAACAGCATCGGAAGCCGCCTGATCTGCCGTGGCCTGCGCGGCCATGACCTCGGCCAGATCGGCATCGGCGTCGGCCTGGGCCGCATCGGCAAGACCCTGCGCCGCAACTGCGTCGGCAGCGGCCTGGTCCGCCGTCGCCTGCACCGCATCGGCAGCTGCCCGAGCCGCGTCATAGGCGTCCTGTGCGGCTTGCAGTTCCTGCGGGCTGGTTTCAAATTCCGCCGCCAGCTGATCGGCATAGGCAAGCGCCGCGTCAGCATCTAGCTGGGCCTGATCGGCATCGGCGCGCAACTGGCTAGCCGCGGCAATCGCCGCGGTGAGCGCGGCCTGTGCGGCGGTATTTGCGTTATGCGCAGCGATTGCGGCGGTCTGGGCCTGGGCAAGATCAGCCAGCAACGCATCGTAAGCCGGATCACTGCCGCCAAGTGGTTCACCAACTGCTGCTGCGACATCAAAATAGGCATTGATGACTATGCCCGCACGATAGGTCGAAGTCTGCGTAGTGGTTCCGGATATTCCGGAAGGAACAAAGGACGTGTTGTTCCTGCCGCTCGAGTAGAAGCTGTTGATTGCGGATGTGTTGGTCGGCCAGCCGGTCGAGTAGGTGTTGTGGGTGATGTCGTAAATGGCAGCACGCACCTGCACCCACAGCAGTTTCAGCTTGTTGGTCGTTTGCGTCGGATTGGCACCCAAACCTGAAATACCGGCATAGCCATCTATCCAGTTCTTGAGATCCTGTTCACGTGCGGCGAGCCAGGTAAGCCTGTCGGCCAGTGCCGCCGAACGGTCAGCACCAAGATTGTTCGCCCGCCAGGTCAGATTGGCGTAATATTCATTAATATAAGCGGCACGATATGTACCATTGAGATCGTCGACATAGTTTTCTTCTGTCGAATAGACCGAACCGTAATTTCGGAGTTCTGACAACAGGAGGCCGCTGGTCCCGTTGTCCAGAATTCCTGTTATGTCATCCGCGTTATTGAGCCAATTACCGCGCGCATTGATCCAGCTGCTCACCCCTGCAAGGGCCGCCGTACGTTCTGCCTCGAAACTGACCGCGCCGCCGCCGCTATAATTCGCCACCTGACCCTGGAGATCATTGACCAGTGCATCGGCGGCCGCAGCCGCGGCCGCGGCGGAATTGGCGTCGGCCTGCTTCTGGGACCGAACTGTCTCGGCAGCATCGGCCTGAGCATCAAGCGCAGTGGCATTCTGCTGGGCCTGCGTAGCCACGTCATAGGCGGCCTGGACTTCAGGATTGCCACCCGATGCCAGCAGATCCGCATTAGCTAGCGCCTGATCGGCATCGGCCTGCGCCGTATCGGCAGCCGCTTGTGCGGAAGCGGCAGTCGCGGCGGCATCATTGGCCGTGGATTGCGCTGCGTTGGCGGCGTTCTGGGCCTGAGTTGCGGCGGTGTTGGCGGTCTGCAACGCGGTGTTGGCGGTTACCACCGCGGCATCAGCGGCATTCTTGGCGTTGAGCGCGGTGGTTTTCGCGGCTGCCTTCTGGTTGGAAAGCGTCACCGCATTATTCATCGCAGTCTGAGCACTTGCCTTTTGCGACTGGCGGGTGGCCAAGGTCGCTACGGCGGCATCGTAATTTGCCTGAAGTGTCTGATAGTCGCTGATCTGCTGCGCGGTGAAACCGCGGTAGGTATTTATATAGGATTTGCCAGAGGCACTCAGAGGATTGCCTGTCTGCAAACTTGCAATCTCGTTGTCGACGGCACTTTTCGCGGAACTGTAGGCCTGCTGCTGGTCGAGCAAAGGCTGAATATACTGAAGATAATAGTAATATTGACCTTCAGGAGGCAGGGATGACATTGAGGCGGTTGCCACAGTGATCTGTGCCTGGAGATCATTGACCGTCGCCTGGAGGGAACTGGAATATGCCTGCAGCGGCGGGATCGGGTTGGTATAGGCCTGCTTGACCGCATTGGCCGAAAGCTGGTTTGCGAGATTATTGACGGTGGTTTGCTGACTGGTGACGGCCGCAGCCGCATTATTGTAGGCCGTGGTCGCAGCGTTGGCTGCGGCCAGGGCATCTGCGGCCTGCTGCGAGGCGGTATTATATGCGGCCAGCGCGCTGGCGGCGGCGGTAACGGCATTGTCGTAAGCCGTCTGCTTCTGAGCCGCCGTGGTCGCCGCGGCCGCTGCTGCATTCTGAGCGGAAACCGCGGCGGCCTGGGCTGAGGCTGCGCTGGCCGCTTCCTGATCGGCCGACGCCTGCAGGCTTTCAGCCGCAGTCTGCAGCGCGGCGGCGGCGTCATAGGCCGCCTGGACTTCCGCCGGATCGGGCCCCTGAAGCGCCTGGAGATGATCCAGAGCGGCATCCGCAGCAGCCTGGGCCGCATCGGCGTCCATCTGCGCCTGTGCCGCAACGGCGGCAGCCTGATCCGCGGCGGCCTGAAGTGCGTCGGCATTGGCCTGCGAGGCGTTCGCGGCGTTCTGGAACGGAGAGACTGCCGCAGTGGCGACGGTGGCAGCGGCTGCGGCCTGGTCGGCGGCTGCTTGTGCAGCATCGGCCGCGGCCTGTGCCTGTGCAGCGGCGTCATAGGCCGCCTGGACATCGGCTGCGGTGGGAAGGTTCTGCGCATAGGCGAGCGCAGCAGCGGCCGCAGCCTGCGCCTGTGCGGCCGCCGCTTCCGCTGCGGTCGCCGGAGCGTCGAGCACATTGGCTGCCGCCTGCAACTGATTGTACAGAGCGAGCAGGTCGCCCGAGGGAGCAGCCATGTCCGCAGGATTGAGGATGGCGACCCCAGTCTCACCGGTGCCGGTTAGCGCCACGCTGAAGCGTGCCGTTTCCAGCGCCTCGTCGAAACGGTTGTAGCGCGTGACCGTAACATAGCCGTTCGCATCGCGCGTGGCGACGAGCCGCCCGAGATTGTCGTAATAGCTATAGGTTGCCTTGCCGAGCGGATCGGTTGCCTTCACCGCCTTGCCGAAGGTGTCATAGACGTAAGTGGTGACGCCGTTCAGGGCGTTAGTGGAGGTCAGCACCCGGCCCAGCTTGTCGTAAGTGAAGCTGGTGGTATTGCCGTTTGCGTCGGTTACGCTGGTCTGGTTGCCCAGCCCGTCATAGGTAAACTGAACCGAGATTGCCTCGGCCTCGCCATAGGCGAAGAACTGCCGTTTGACCCTTCCGGCGCCGTCATATTCGTAATGGGTGCGGACCTGATCCGCCGTCCCATCCGCCACATAGACATCGGTCAGCTGGCCAAGCGCGTTATAGGTATTGCGGGTAACATAGCCCTCGCCATCCGTAGTGGTGAGCACGCGGCCCGCGTCATCATACGTCTGGCTGACGGTAATGGCAGTGGCAGTCGGCGTTCCAGCGAGCAGCGGCACGAGTTGCCCGAGGGTGGTTGAATCGCTGACCGTAACCCTGGGGCCGCCATAGCGCGTGGTCGACAGCACGCGGCCGTCCTGATCGTAGGTGTAACCGGTGACGAAATTCTCGGCATCAAGGCTGTAGATCACTTCACCGCGCGCATCGTACCAGTTGCGGGTGACGCGATTGGCCGTATCATTGGCCTGGGCGGAATTCGCCGCCCAACTGTCCAGCGCCGAAAGCGTGACGCCCGAACTGTAGAGATTGTCGAACGCCACTACCTTGGTGACGCGCCCTGCCACATCATAAGAGAAGGCCGTCACCCCGCCTTCGGCATCCACCATATAGGCTTCGCGCCCGGCAGCATCGTAAACCGTCCTGCTTGTCCGGTCTGCGGCATTGGCCGTCACAGCGGCCTTCACCGCATCGAAGCTGCGATCGGGAAGTGCGCCGAGATCCAGTTCGGCAGCATAGGCAGTGGCGCTCACCAGCCGTCCGGCGGCATCGTAGCTGTACCCGACGACCCCGCCTTGCGCATTGATGGCAAAACGCACCAGCCCCTGACCATCGTAAACCGAGTAGCTGACCCGATCGACCGTCGAGCTCCCGGCAACGTAAGCCCGCAGAGTTTCGAAGGTTCCGTTGGCACGGTCGGCGGGTTTGGCGGGAGTAGCATAGGCGATTGTCTCGACCGCCAGACCGGCGGAATCGTAGATCGTCTCGGTGAGGTGGCCTTCGCCATCAAGCATGCCGACCTGCTGGCCAGCCGCATTGTAGAAGCTGCGCGCGACCACATCCCTGGCGTGGGCAGCAGGCAAGACCGGCGCGGCGGGCAAGGCTGTCCTGAGCGTGTTGAGCTGGGCCCCGGAAAGCGTGTTGTACCACGCGATGGACTTCACCAGCCGCCCGGAACTGTCATATTCGTTGGTAAGGGCGCCACCGTTATTATCGATCGCCTGGATCACCCGGCCGGCATCGTCATAGACGGTCCACGTCCACACATCGGCGAGACCGGACGCGGGGCGCAGGCTCGCGAAATCCGCTGTCGAGGCCGGGTTTTCGAAGGCAGCCTTGTTCGCGCCCGCCAGCGCGGTGGCATAGGCGATCGTCGCGGCGAGACGACCGGCTGCGTCATAGCGATATTCGGTTATTTCACCCCGCCCGTTCGCCGTCGCAACCTTGCGGCCGGCCTTGTCGTAATAGATGTAGTTCGAGCGTCCGCTGGCATTGGCGATCACACGCAGGCGCCCGGCGGCATCATACTCATAAGTTGCAGTGCCCGCCGTGGTGCCTGCCCCGCTCTCGGTCAGGCTGATCAATTCGCCCGCCTTGTTATAGACCGATGTCGTGGTCAGCCCCGCCGCAGTGGTTACCGTCGTGGTGGTGCCGCCGCCGATGAAGGTGATGGTCGTCGTCCCTCCATTCCTGTCGGTCGAGGAATAGAGCCTGCCCATCCCGTCATAGAGGAAGGTCTCGTGCGCCTCGCCCTCACGCCAGCTTTCCAGCAGATTGCCTGCCTGATCGTAAACATAATGGGCAGTAGTCACGCCCTCGCCGGTGAGCGGATTGCCCAAACTATCGGCAATTCCAAAAGCCTGGCTGAGGACCAGATTGCCGCGTGCATCATAGGTGTTCTCGGCAATTCGCACCGAGCTGCAATCGGCCAGCGAAGCGACCCAGGCCTCCATTTCTACGCTGCTGATCCCGGCCGCCCCGGTGGCATGGGAATGTTCGGCATAGGAGATCGTACGCACAAGCTGGCCAGCAGCGCTGTAGCGATATTCCGTGACCCGCCCCGCCGCATCGACCGTGAAACGCAGATGTCCTTCGGCATCATAGGCATATTGGGCATAATGGGTGACATTCGCCCCGCTCTCGTCCGAACCGACGCTCTTCTCGGTGATCAGGCGATTGTTCTCGTCATAGATGCGCGTGACAGTGCGGCCGGTCGGATCAGTGAGCAGCCTGGTGTTGCCATTCGCATCATAATCATACCGCGTGACCTTGCCGTTGCCGTCGGTCACTGTGTCGAGATTGCCATCGGCATCATAGGTGAACTGCACGGCCTGCCCGGAGGCGCCAGCCGTTGCGGGCGGGGCGGTGAGCTGCGTGAGGCGGTTCTGGCCATCATAATCCAGCCGGGCGACCTGCCCATCGGGCCCGGTGACTTCCGTATAGGTGGCCCCATAAGCGAGCGTGGTAAGCCGTGTGACGCCCGAACCCACCGTCTGCGTCAGCGTCAGAACGCGGCCCGCACCGTCATAGGTTACTGCCAGCAGCGCCCCGTCCGTCTGACTGATCGAAGCGATACGATTGGTCGTACCCTCGTAAGTGTAGGTGGTGACATAGCCATTGGCGTCGACCACCGAATTGTCGCCCGGAGTGAGATCGGTGGTGACACTCTCGAGCCGCCCCTGCCCGTCATAGCCGTAACGCACGCGGGTGAGCGTCTTGTCGGTCTGCGTGGCAAGATCGGTATAACCGGTGGCCACGACGGTGACCGCATTGCCGCTCCAGCCATATTGGGTCCAGCTTCCGTCAGCAGTGGTGACCTTGTCGAGCTTGTCAGAGCCCGCGACATAGGTGAAGGTCAGCGCATTGCCATCTGTATCCGCCGCCGAACGGATACGATATTCGCCGGAGGCCTGAGCCCCCTCGTAATATTCCTTCGCCTGGCTATCCCCGTCGGTCCAGACCCATTCGCCCCCTGATTTGATCAGCACATCGAAGGCGCCGGCACCGTCCTTGGTCACATAGGCGTTCCGGCCCGCATCCCAGCCATAAACGATCACCGAACCGTCTGCCGTCAGTCGGCTGATCGTGCTGCCGGCGGCATTCAATGTGCCTGTCAGGCCGAAGACCCTGCGCGTGGTGCTTTGTTGCCAGTGATCGCCATTGTCGCCGTCGGCGGCATCCTGCAGACTATTATAGGTCCGGGAGATCGTGGCGTCAGGCCCCCGACCGATCAGGAATTCGTCCTGATGGCTTATCAGCAGATTGCCACTCGCCGCGTTGACGGAGACGCTGTCGCCACTTCGCCCGAGCAGCGCGGAGCCCAGTTGCCCCGCTCCCCCCAGAAGATTGCCCGAACCCCGCGTGAAACCCGCACCAAGCCCAGTAAAAATCGCAACCATCGCACCCCTCGCCGGCAAGCAGCCTGTCCAAGCGCGAGGCGCATTTCTCACCCCGCTTGAAAGACTGATCCGGCGAAGCGGGAGGAAGTTTAGGGGCGATGGACAAATTTGAGCGGGGCGGTCGACGCCAGCATTGCGAACGAGGCCGCGGGATGGGCAGCGTCAGTCCGGCCGCGCATAGCAGCAATGGCAAGCGATAGCTGCCGGTCAGGTCAGCGAGCGCGCCGATGCTGTCGGCATCGATTTCACACCCCCCAGAAATTCTCTCACCAGGGAATTATGGGATCGTGCAGGGCGTGGCAATAACGGGGCGCATTTCAAGAGGTTCGCGCGAGCCGGTCCCCTAATGGGTCACGAGAGAGCACAGTTCGAACGGACTGGTAACCTGCAGGCGGTGGTACGCACGGCGACGGTAGGTCAGCACCGAGGTCTTGGCGATGGCGAGGTCGATCGCCGTGGCCTCCACGCTCATTCCGATCGCGGCGCGCGCGCAGACCTGGCGTTCGCGCAAGGTGAGATCATCGAACCGGGCTGCGAAGCGATCTTCCAGCTGCGAAACTGTCAGTTGCGAGCCAGATGCCTGGCGCTGCCTGTTTAAGGGCAGCATCGGCAAAGCGAGCGAGGCGATGCCGACCAGCATCGACAATTCGTCATCCGAAAAGCAGCCGTTCTGCGAATGGCGCGCCACATTGATCACCCGCCATTCCCCGCCGCCGCGCTGAATCACCGATACCCGTTCGACGATCCCCGGCTCATCGTAAAACTGCCTGCGAAAGCTGGCCGAAGGAATATCCCGGGGGCGGACGCGCAATAACACCATGTCTCCATTCGACGGCGCGGCGCCATAGGCATCGCATACCGGATCAAGGCGCAGGTAACGGTCGGTATAGGCGGGTAACAGCCGGGTGAGACCGGGCTCGCAGAAATGATATTGCAAGCTGCTCTGATCGCGCCCCTGCGCCTCGAACAAATAAAGCCGGCGGGCCCCGGCTGTCGTGAACAGAATGCAATCGCGCACAGTGGAGCCGAATTCCTCTGTTCCAAGCGCATTGAGCAGCCTGTCATAGGCGCCCTGCAACGGGGGCGGCATCCGCCAATCGGTGATGGTCCTTATCTCGGCCACATCCAGTTCCCTTGCTCTGTTATTGCCGGGCGATCTGACGCCGCCCGGATAGGCTCACGATAGCTATTCTCGCATGTGCTGTCGCCGCTTCTGTCATCTTGAGAGAGGACAGAAGCGATCACCCTCGCCCTTGTAGCAGTCCGAGAGGACAGACCCCGATCCTATGTTCAGTCACCAAGGGGGAAATCACAAAAACGAGGAAAATCATGCTTCCCGGTAACAAGTTCATCATTACCGTCGCGCTCAATGGCGGCATGCAACAGGACCGCGACGGCGCTCTTGTACCCAAACAGCCGGCGGAGCTGGGTGAGGCTGCGGCGCGTTGCTGGGAAGCCGGGGCGGCGCTGGTCCATGTTCACGCCCGCGGGCCTGACGGAAAAAACAGCGGCGATACGGCGATCTATGCCGAGATCATTCGCGAGATTCGGGCCCGCTGCCCGGTGTTGATCCAGACCACCAATGGCATCGGCATCCGCCGCGATCCAAAAACGGGGGACTTCATCTGGCCAAGCGACGAGGAGCGGCTGGGCCTTCTCAACATCCAGCCCGCACCCGACCTGTACGGGGTCGCCGCAGGCTCGGCCGACTTTTATCACCCCGAAGGCGGCTATCTTAAGGAAACCCCTTATGTGAACTCGCCGGAATTCCTGAAACAGACGATCCAGGCAGTCTATGCGCGCGGGTCTGCCCTGGAATATGAAGTGGTCGAGGCCAGCGTCCTGCACCGGCTGCTGCGCTATGCCGAGGAAGGGCTGTTCGATCGCCACCGCGAAAATATCTGGCTGCTGCATGGCGGCGGCTTTGGTGCCGTACCGCCGATAGCCCGCAACCT
The DNA here is from genome assembly GCF_020539485.1 of Fulverythrobacter ferritrahens. GTDB lineage: Bacteria > Pseudomonadota > Alphaproteobacteria > Sphingomonadales > Sphingomonadaceae > Andeanibacterium > Andeanibacterium ferritrahens. The sequence continues at coordinate 788,760 of NZ_JACDXU010000002.1, read as the reverse complement.
GATGTTCAATGTGGAAGAAGGGCTGCGCTATTTCCCCCAGGCGATCTGGGGCATAACCTCCACCGGCAAGGAGATGTTCCCGATGATCACTCTGGGTCTGTCAATGGGATGCGATCTGGTGCGGGTGGGATTTGAGGACAGCATTTACCTGCCCGATGGCAGCGTAGCTCGCCATAATCACGAGATGGTGGAGGCAGCCGTAAAGATCGGCGCTCTTTTCGGGATGCAGCCTGCCAGCGTGGACGAGGCCCGGGCGCGCTTCGGAATCTGACGGGTGGAAACCGCCCCTATTGTCGTCGCCAGCCCCTTCCTGCTCGACCGGCGGGCGGAATGGGGCGAAGGCTGGTCGCCACGCCGGTTCTTGCGCGGGCGCCGGGCGGGAATCGTCGGGCTTGGGCGGATCGGCAGTGCCATCGCGAGGCGGCTCGCGGCACATGAAATGGAAGTGCGCTGGTGGGCGCCGTGTGCCCAGCACGATGCACCATGGCCGCGGATGGATAGCCTCCATGCGCTGGCCGAATGGAGCGATGCGCTGTTCATTGCCTGCCGTTCGGATTCGAACAATGCCGGACTGGTCGATGAGGGAGCCATCCGCGCACTGGGGCCAGGCGGAGTGCTGGTAAATGTTTCGCGGGGTACACTGGTGGACGAGACTGCGCTGCGCTCTTTCCTGAAAAACGGGCACCTCGGCGGCGCGGCCCTCGACGTGTTCGCGCGTGAACCGGTCGATCCCGCCAACTGGAACGGGATCAACAATGCAGTCCTGTCGCCGCATATGGCCGGATATACGCAGGAAGCAGGGCTCGCGATGTTCGGCCAACTGCGGGAGAATATCCGCCGCTTCCTGGCGGGCGAAGAGCTGCTTTCCCGCGAATAGCCTAGCTATCGAAACCTGGAGACGTCCGCTGCAACATCCGCACCAGCGCGTTCCATTCCCGGTCGATCCCACTTTCCTGATCGACCGCGCCGCGCATTCGGCTCACGCCCCGCCTGGGAATCTCTGCTGCGAACATGGCCCGAACCTGTTCCAGCGCAGTACCAATCCAGGCCGACCATCATTTGCGCGCAGTGACGCGAGCGCCGTCCTTCAAAGATGGTGAGGGGTTGAGCACCACTGCTTGTCCATTGGCGAGTCCGGACAGAACTTCGCCCCACTCGTCGTTGATCTGTCCAATCCGCACCGTGGTCGCCACTGCACGGCCGCCGGCCACAACATAGACGCGCCATTCGCCCTGCGAGTCCCGGAACAGCGCCCCGATGGGAACCCGCAAGGCATCGGGACGGCTCCAGACGATAATCGTCGCGTCCAGCTGATAGCCGTGGCCGAGCCGCTGCCCTTGCTCGGCAGCGGCCTCGTCGAAGGCGATGATGACATTGACCCGCTGTTCCTCGATGCCAAGCGCCGAGATCTTGAGCCGCCCGAACGGCTCGATCCGCTGCACGGTGCCGGTGAGCGGGCGCGGGCCGCCCCATTGTTCGATCCGGACGCGATCACCAGGTTTGACCCGTACCGCTTCGCGCGAGAGGAGGTCGATCACGACCTCGATCCGGCGCGGATCGCCCACCGTGACGAGGGGGGTTCCTTCCGCGATCGCCCCTTCGCTTTCGGTAATCAGGGATAGAACCGTGCCTCCAACCGGCGACCGGACGGGGACCGAGCTTCGTCCGGTCTGCCCGCGAGTGGGGGCGAGTTCCGCCATTATCCTGGCGGCTTCGGCGCGCGCCTGGGCAAGCGCGGCCTGGTTCATCGCGACCCGGGTCCGTATCGTTTCAAGTTGGGCGCGCGCCAGGAAGCCGCGCTCGGCCAATGCCTGCCCCCTCTCGAGATCGCGCTGGGCCTGACCAAGCGAGGCCGCGCTGCTGGCTTCGGCGGCGCGTGCCGCAGCCAGCGCCGCCCCCAGAGATTGCGTAGTACGCGGATCAAGAGGCGCCGCCGGGCGTCCGCTCATGGTCGTCACCAGCGTGCCGGATTTGACCCGATCGCCGGGCTCCAGCTCGATGCGGGAGAGATATCCCGTCACCGGGGCGGTGACCACGTAATATTCTTCGGCGCGGGTCACCCCATCGTCGGTGATGCCGACCTCCATCGGGCCCCTGCTTACCTTGCCGGTGTCGACGGCCGCCGCTCGCGGCCAGAACGCGACCGCCAGCCCTGCCAGCAGCAACAGGGCGATCAGGATGGACCAGCGCCAGCGGGCGAAAAACCGGCCGATCACTCGTGCGCCTTCAGCACTCGCACCATGTCGAGGTGCAGCACGCGCCGGGCGACGGTCGCGGCGGTGCCGAGCGTCGCGATGATGACGATGACCGCAGACCAGCCATAGCTGGCGGGCGCCGGCGCGAACGGCAAGCGGAACAGGTCGGAACTGAACATTGCCGTCATCAACTGAGCCAGCCAGTACCCCACGATGCATCCCAGCGGTATGGCAGCCGCGACCAGCAGGGCGAGTTCGCCCAGCAGCACGATGCCAACCTCGGCGCGATGATAACCCAGTACCCGCAGCGTGGCGAGTTCGTGGGCGCGTTCCGAAAACAGGATGCGGGCGCTGTTGTAGACCACCCCGACCGCTATGGCCGAGGAGAAGGCGATGTAGAACCCGAGCATGGTGTAGATATTGTCGTCGATCATCGCCTCGAACTTTGCCAGCGCCGCGTCGCGCTCGCTTACACCAAGGACGACGGGCATTCCCTTGAGCTGGCGCAATATGCGTTCCTTGGCGGCAGGATCGATCCGCATCAGCGCCGCACCCGCCGGAGTATCCTCGCGCGTCAGCCGCATCAGGGTAGCAGTGTTCGCATAGGCCCGCTCACCGATGAATTCATCGACGACGCGGGACACCGGCAAGGCCATACGGATGTGGCGGCCGCCAAGCTGCTCCACCTCCACCGGCTCGCCCGCGCGCAGGGCCAGCTTGTCGGCCAATTGGCGGCTGAGCATCACCCCGCCGGGCGGAACAGCGATTTCGCTGCCGTCGCTGTCGATCCGCGCGGTCAGCCTGGCCTCGGGCGAGACGCTTTCGATCGCCGTGCGGCGGCTGTGCGTGCCATTGCGCAGGATCACGGGAACGGCGCGCAGAGGCTCCACGCGCAAGACTCCCGGAATCTGCGCCAGGGCGCGAACGGCTGCCGTGTTGCGCGGCTCGGTGAAGGTCACGGTGAGATCCTGCCGCTGCGACCGGAAGAAGAATGAATCGAGCATGGTCCGGCTCGAATCAAGAAATTGCAGCGTCGCGAAGAGCAGCCCCATCGACAGCGCGATCCCCCCCGCCGTCACCGCCGAACGGCCGGGCCAGCGGGCGATGTGGCGCAGGATCATGTGGCCGATGGCAGACAGGCCGGCTGCGCGCCCGAGCTTTTCGGCAAGGCCGGCGCGGTAGGCCGGCGGCGGTGGCGGGGCCATGGCGACGGCGGGTGCAAGCCGGGCCACCGAGCGCATGCCGCCCAGCGCGCCCAGCGCCGCCGATCCGAACGCCAGGCCCGCCGCGCCCAGCAGGACGGCCGGAGCGATGCGATATTCGAGAAACGGGAAGCGGTAGTACTGCGCATAAAGCGCGGTCATCGAGCGGCCCATCAGTATGCCTGCAAGCGAGCCCAGCATTGCGCCGGCAAGGGCGATCACCAGCGCGAACTTCAGATAATGCGCGGCGATCGTCCGGTCCGTGTAACCGAAGGCCTTGAGCAGGCCGATCTGGGTGCGCTCGGTGCGGATCATCCGGCCCAGCACTACATAGACCAGCAGCGCGGCGACGAGCAGGAACACCGGGGGGATCACCCGCGTCATGGCGTTAAGCTGGGTCAGTTCGTTGTCGAGGAAGGCGTGGGAGAGATGGTCCTTGCGGCCGTAGGCCCCGGTCCCGCCGAACGGCACCAGCACGGCATCGACCCGGCGGATTACTTCCGCTTCCGAGGCGCCGTGGGCCAGCATGAGCGAAAGGCTGTTGATCGCACCGGTGCGATCGGTCGCGGCTTGCAGCGCCTGCTCGCCCATCCAGAGCACCCCGAAACGGCGATCGTCGGGGATGATCTCACCCGGTGCGAGGGCATAGATGAAATTGGGTGCAAGACCGATGCCGACGACCGACAGGCGCTGGCGCCGGCCGTAGATTTCCGCATCGAGACGGCTGCCGATCCCCAGCTCGTTGGCCTTGGCGAAGGCCTCGTCGATCACGACCTCGCCCGCTTGCCCCCGACGGGGCATATGCCCCGAGCGCATGACGACAAGGTTGAGCCGGTCGCGGCCGCGTTCGTCAACCGAGTTGATCAGCACCCGCACCGGGGCCGGCCGGTCAGGGAAGTCGAGCGTGGCGTATTGCTGGATGGTGCCTTGCGCTGCCGCCACCCCCGGGATGGCTCGAACCCGTTCCACCACACTGCGCGGCGCGCGGGTCATGTCGGCGAAGATGTCGGCAAAATGGTAGCGCGCATAATAGGCGTCGCGGGTCGCCGTAAGCGAATGGTGCACGCCCAGCGACAGCACGAAAGTCGCCGCGGCGGCGGCCAGTACCACGGCGATGGCCAGCGCCTGGCCGCGCATGTGCCAAAGGCTGCGCACCAGCTTGAGGTCGAGCGCGGTCACCAGGTGATGCCCGCCGGATCGACCGGCTCGGGGTTCGTCTCGATGCGGGAAATCCGCCCGTCGAGGAAATGGAACACGCGGTGCGCCATGGCGGCGATCCCGGCATTATGGGTGATGATCACCACCGTGGTGGCAAGCTCGCGGTTGGCGCGCGCCAGCGTTTCGAGCACACGCACACCGGTCTTGCTATCGAGCGCGCCGGTCGGCTCGTCGCACAGCAGCACCGAGGGGCGCTTGGCGATGGCCCGGGCGACGGCCACGCGCTGCTGCTCGCCGCCGGACAGCTGCGCCGGATAGTGGTCCCGGCGGTCGGCGAGGCCAACCATCTCCAGCGCCTCGTCGGGTGCCATGGGGGTTTCGGCAATGTCGGTGACCAGCCGGACGTTTTCCTCGGCGGTGAGGCTGGGGATCAGGTTGTAGAACTGGAAGATGAAGCCGACGTGGGTGCGCCTGAACTTTGTCAGTGCGCCCTCATCCGCCGCCACAAGGTCATGATCGATGTAGGACAGGCTTCCCGAACTCGGACGATCGAGCCCGCCGAGAATGTTGAGCAGGGTCGACTTGCCGCTGCCCGAGGGCCCTAGCAGGACCAGCACTTCGCCTTGTGCGATCTCGAGGTCGACGTCGCGCAGAGCATGAACCTCGGTCTCGCCGGTCCGGTAGACCTTGTTGAGCCCCGCCGCCCGAAAAGCCGGTGCCGATCCACTGCCACCTCCGGGAGCGCTGCCCACATCCTGCTCCTTCCTGAACAGCTTGGAAGGAGTAGGCCCTACGGGCGCAATTGCAATCCGGATGTTACCTTCGCGCCCGGCGATGATCCTGCAAACTTTGGTACGGAAAGGTCTTCCCGCGTCCCGTTGAGAGCGGTTCGTATCTGGCCCGCGCCCGCCGTTCGATCCGCGTGTTTCCCGGTCAGACAGTCGGCCGGAACACGCCCATGATTGAAGCGCTCATCCCGCCCGGCGTAGACCCGCTTGATGGCCAGCCTTCCCATATCACTCGGGCTCCACATCGCGAGGGGCGGGTTTACCACTGATCCATGCTGGCGGATCGCTCGCCGGAAAGGATTCAATGGAAGCCTCGTCAATCCTGTCCGGGATCGTTTCCTCGGCGAGAAGCCGGCGTACCCTGGCAGTAACGGCATCGAGCAGATCGGGGTCATCCCCGCCCCCAGCTTCGTTTTGCTGGAGGGCCGCCGCGACGAGTTCATCGAGCGTCTCGGCGCTGCTCGCATAATGCAGCCGAATTGCCGGCAGGATCAATGTGGCGAGTTTGCCGCTGCGATCGATCATTTCGAAGCCCTCCTTCGAAGCGAGCCCCGCCGGATCACGCCCAAGCCAGTTCCGGAACCGCGGACTCAATCCCCGCCACGGGTTCTATCAGTCTAGCCAACCCATACCATACTTTTGACCATATGGCGCACCCTATGCACGAGCGTGGCAAACAATGCCGTTCCGCTTGACCGAGCCTATAGAGTTTGGAACACTTCGGGCGCTCCTGCATTTTCGGGGGCAGCGCAGAATGCGGAGATGACCCATGCGGCTCTTAGCACTTGCCATACTTCCATTTGCTCTCACGACCTTGAGTGCATGTGAATCCCAAGCAGAAAAAAAGGCGGACGCGGCCGAAGACCAGGTGGAGCGTGAGGCAGCATTAAGCGCTTCCGCGGCGGGTAATGCTGAGGCGGCTCTCGGCCTGACCGAACGGCAACTTCTCGACGCGAACCTCGTCACACAGGACGGCTCCGAGCTGGGCGATATTGCCCAAATTCAACGCGATGCGAACGGCGGCGTAACAGGCTTCCTGGTTGAAATCGAAGACAGCAAGCCGGACCGCTTTGTCGTGGTTCCGCTCACCGGGCTTACGGTCCGCAGCCACGGCAATGATCGGGATCTTCAGACCAATATGTCTGCACAAGATCTAGCCAAGCTGCCAGAGGTTCGACTGAGTTCACCGTGAAGGGATCGCCTTTTATCTTCACGTAGATCTTCACCCGGGATCTCATCGAGGAGTTACTTCCAGTGGCTTAAGGCACCGCATCCGGCTCAGGCGCTGTCGGCGTAGCTTGGCTGCAAACAGTGGCCCGATGCACCACCGGCCAAGGGTTCCTGTTGGGCGGACCCAGTTTGCAAGTGACAGCGCCCGCCGCCTGTTTCAGCAGACAGCCGGAGCATGCGGTTTGGGGGGGCCCTGCCGGGTGGCGGGCAGCAAGTCCGGGCCGGTCGGGCCGGCCCGGCACGGTCAGTCAAACAATTCCTCGAGAAAGGATTTCCTTCGCTTGGGGTAACCCTTGCGATATTGGTGATGGCCGTCGCCCCAAGGCGATCCGGCGGACGGCTGCGCGTAATTCTGCTGCGGGGGGACAGGCTGGACCACTGTTTCGGGGGCCCTGCTCCGCTCGATGATCTTGTCGAGTTCTCCGCGATCGAGCCAGACACCCCGACATTGCGGGCAATAGTCAATTTCAACTCCTTGCCGATCAGTCATCGCGAGCGGAACCGCGCAAACCGGACAAGGCATGCCGACACCTGCATTTGTCATCGGTCATATCTCCCGACGATGCAGCAAGGCTGCGAGCGCAAACCGAATTGTTCCATCTACAAAACTCCCAGTGGCTGAACCAAATGGGATCACGATGCAGCAGGGCGAGATAGCAAATACGCCGAGCCGACATCGAGAAATCCCGATGCGGTCCGACATCACGATGACATCCATCGCCAGAGGGGCCCGGCCCGCAGATCAAATCTGGAGATTCTTGTTCCACATTCAAGGGCATTTGCCACGCAATTTGGCTGAATTTCAGATTCACCCGCGCGACGTTTAGGATCGAGCGCGGAAGCCACCTTGCCTATGAGACCGTTCGATGCCGGGTGAACAGGTTTGGAGCGGTAATCGAAGCCGGCATTCGCCACAAAAGTGGCCACACCGATAGCGTGTGGCATCTCAACAAGTCGGTCGCCCGGATCGCGGGCAAGCGGATATTCATAGGGCGGGCCACGTGGACAACGAGAGCGCGGCGCGCGTGCAGAAGCGCCCGAAGGGAGATTGGATCCACGGTTTCAGCGCCCAGAGGAAGCTGAGTTCTCAATTCCACTTGGTGTTCTTCGGATCAATTGATATTATGACTTTATGATAGCTTGACTGGGCCACTACGTGGAACTTCGTAGGACCGAATGCATCGGAGCCCATCCTGCAGCATACCCCGAACCAAGGACGGCATCGGTTCGACCGCCGAGGCTGCGGACCACTTTCCGATTAGCATTGACCATCACCGGCCCGGATCGTCGCGCAGGTCGTGGGTGCTGGGGGGCGACCTGCCTTCATGACCCGGGCAATTCGATGTCTGCCATTACTTCCCAGAGGAACAATTATTCCCTTCGCAGACCAATTTTCTACATTTGGGAGAGGCTATCATGATGATAAGACTTGCTATTTCTTCTGCCTTTCTAATCGTTGCGCCATTGACTGCGGCGCAGGCGCAGGTGCAGGGCACAGCGACCGGTAGCCTGGAGGTCCTTCTCTCCGTCACCGCCGCTTGCGAGGTCAACGGCTCCGCATCCGGCGGGACCGGCAAAGCCACGCTCGATTTCGGCGAGACCCAATTGCTGACGTCGAATGTCGATGGTGAGATCGGCATCGGCGGCGCAGGCGGGATCGAGGTGCGCTGCAATCCCGGGGTCGACTACACCGTGGATTTCGGCGCAGGGGAAAACGCCACCGATATCGCCAACCGGGCGATGGCGGGCCCCACCGGCAGCGTTAACATCCCCTACCAGCTATATTCGGATCCTGCGCGCAGCGTGGTTCTGAGCCAGGTCAGCGACACCGGCAACGGGGCCTTTCAGGGTATCCCGATATATGGCCGGGTGCCTGCGATCAGCCCGGCTCCAACGCCCGGGTCCTATCGCGATGTCGTTACCGTCACGGTTTCCTTTTGAGGGAGGGTAGAATGGCTTTTCGCTTCATTTTCGCCGGCTGCCTGGCTCTCGTAGCGTGCAGTGCCGCATCGGCACAAACTTCGTTCCGTGTGCAGCCGATCACTGTCGACGTGCGCGCGCCGTCGCAAGCGACTGCGGTGACGTTGCAGAACACGGGCAGTACGCCTGTTTCGCTTCAGCTGCGCGTCTTCGAATGGACGCAGGTTGACGGTGGAGACGTGATCCGGCCGACCACTGACGTGGTGGTGAGCCCGCCCGCCGCTACCGTTCCCGGCAATTCGACCTACACAGTCCGCGTGGCACGCACTGCCGGTGCGGTGACCAAGGGCGAGAAGAGCTATCGGCTGTGGATCGACGAAATCCCGGTCACGGCGACGGACACTGCCGACGAGGCTGCGGTGGAGGTCCGCCTTCGCTACGATATGCCCCTGTTCTTCGGCGCGGCTAACATCGCCCCCGATGTCACTTGGGCTGCGTATCGCTCGGGCGACAGCCTGGTCGTTGAGGCGACCAACCGCGGCGAGAGGAATGCGCGGGTCGTCGGGCTGCAAGTGGGAGATATCTCTTTCGGCAAAGGCCTCAACGGCTATGTCCTCCCCGGTGCCACGCGTCGCTGGACATCCCCGGCAGGTGCCAAGCTACCGCAGGCCAATGCCAGCGTGACCTTGGTCGCGGGAGTCGGCGCCGGTGAAGTACGCGCCCCCCTCAAGATCACGAGTCGCTAGAAGGCGCTGCATCCTGCGGGGAGTTCTGGCGGCGGGCTTCCTCCTGGCACTGGCGCCTCCGGCGCAAGGGCAGGAAGTTCCCGCCGCCGGACAGGTCCAACTCGTCCTGGAAGTTTGGCTGAACGGCGTGCGTTCGCCGCTTCTGTGGGAGTTCGTCCTGCTGCCGGATGGCAAGCTGGCGACAAGTTCCAAGCGCCTGGGGCTGCTCGGCTTCGATGTGAGTCATCTGCCTCCCGACGCTGCGCTGGTCCGCCTGGATGACCTGCCGGACGTCGATTATCGTTATGTCGAGGCCCGCCAGCTGGTGGAGATCGACGCAGGCAGCCGCGCGATCGTCCCTGTCGTGCTCGATGCAGCGTCCGTTCCCACCCCTATCGACCCTGACAAGCTCGTCCGAAATCTGGGGGCCGTGCTCAATTATGGCGCCTACGCCGATGTGGGCCCCAATTCCTTGGCTGCCACCGCGCAATATAACCTGCGCTTGCTCACCTGGCATGGCGTGGCGGAGACGAGCGGCTATGCCAACTGGGTTTCCGGCGCCAGGAAGGACTTTTCCCATGTCCGGCTCGACACCAATTGGCGTTACATCGACGTGCGCCGCGTGGCCGTGCTGACGATCGGCGATGCCATTGCTGACCCGGGCTCGATCAGCAGCGCCTACCGCTTCGGCGGAATACAGCTGCGCCGGGACTACGGCGGCCGCAGCGACCTGGTGACCAACGCGCTGCCGGTGCTCAACGGATCGGCGGCAGTGCCTTCTACGGTCGATCTGTACCTCAACGGCCTGCGCTATTTCACCGGCGAGGTCGGGCGCGGGCCATTCCAGTTTCGCTCCTTGCCGAACCTGGGGAGCGGCGCCACGGCGACCATGGTCCTGACCGACGCCACGGGACGGGAGACCAGGATCACGCGGCCGATCTATTTCGTGCAGGGGTTGTTGCCGCGCGGGATGCTCGACTTTTCAATGGAAGTAGGCTTTCCGCGCCTGAATTACGGCGTCAAATCGTTCGACTATTATCCCCAGATCGTCGGTTCGGGCATGATACGCTATGGCGTGACCGACGGTCTCACCCTGCGCCTCTATGCGGAAAGCATGCCCGGCCTCGTCAGCGCCACGCTGGGCGGGACGGTTCGCCTGGGCGGGTTCGGTGCGGTGACCGGGGCGGTGGCTGGCAGCCATTTCGAAGGTGCGACCGGTATGCGCTATCTGGTCGAGGCACAGGTGAGGCTGGGCGGGATCGATTTCTATGGCTCGGTCGCGCGCGCCGACACCAATTTTCAGAACATCGTGACCGCGACGTCGATCAAGGCCGGATCCCGGCCCCACGAACCCGACCCCGGTACCGGGCCGGTCATCGGGCCGATCGACGTGCCGATCCAAGTTGCCTTTTCGCGCCGCACCCAGCGTTTTGGGGCCAGCTTCACCATCGCCAAAACGGGGGTCAATATCGGCTATACTCACGTCCACCTGCCCCAGCGGGACGTCCGCATCGTGAATCTGGCGCTGAGCCGCCCGCTCGGCCGACGCATTGCCGTCTGGGCGAACGGCTATAAGGACTTCAGCGATCGGCAGGACTATGGCGTGGTCGCGGGCGTGAGCGTAACCTTCGGCAACCATAGCTGGAGTTCGAGCAACGTGTCGCATAACCGAGGCGCTACGATGCTGTCGGCGCGCTACACACACGATGCCGGCCAGGATCATGGGAACTTCGGCTGGAGCACGGTGGTGAACCAGGGGTTGTCGGGCGATGCCCCGAATCTTCGTGCCGCAAACCTTACCTACAACGCCCACCACACGATTCTGGGCGCAGGCATTGAGCAGTCTGGCGAGCGCATTACCGGGCATGCCTCCGTCGAAGGTGCGGTGGTGGCGATGGACGGGCTCTTCTTCGCGCCGCAGATCGGCAACAGCTTCGCGGTGGTGAAGGGCGCCAGCGCCGACACCCCGGTGGAGGTCAACACCCGCCCGATAACGCATACTGACAGCCACGGCCGGGCGCTGGTTCCGGAGTTGCGATCACTAGCCACGAACACAGTGTCGATCGATCCGCGCAACCTGCCCATAGACATGAAGGCGGAGCGGACCGAAGTGCAGGTGATCCCGGACGATCGCGCCGGCGTCATCGTGAATTTCGGCGTCGCGCCGCAAGCGGCGGCGGTGCTGGTGCTTGTCGATGCGGCGGGGCAGCCCCTGCCCGTGGGCTCGCTCGCCACTCTGGAAGGGCGAACCGAGGAAGCCGTCGTCGGCTATGACGGGCGCACTTATGTCACTGAACTCACCGCCCACAACCGGCTTATCGTGCAGCGCAAGGACGCACCGACTTGCAGCGTGGACTTTGACTTCGTGCCACTTCCCGGCAAGCAGGTAATGATCGGGCCATTGTCATGTCGCTAGCCGAATTCCTCACCGGGCAACCCCGAATTCGCGCGGCCGCCATGGTCTCGGCGACGTTGCTGCTCCTTGCCCTGTTGTTCTGGCCCCAGTCCGCGCGGGCCAATGTCGTTTGTTCGCTCGCCAGCCAACCGGTCACGCTCAGCTTCGGCAACGCGCTGACGGCCAATGGTGAAATCCGCTATACTTGCAGGAGCTACAACACCCAGTCGACAAGCTTCACGATATGCGCCAGCCGAGGCACTGCCAGCTATCCCGGGACGACGCAGCAGCCGCTGCTGCAAAGCGGCAGCAACGAGTTGGCCTTCAATGTCTATGTGGACTCGGCTGCGACCAGTGCCTGGACCTCCACGAACCTTATTGCTCGAAGTGTGACCGTGGCCGCGGGCGCCACGATCACCGGGAGCCTGCCATTCTACGGCAAAATAGCGGCCGGGCAGCAATCCCCCATCGGCAATTATCAGGCATTCTTCTTCAACAGCGTTCTGGGTTTTCTCACTCCCGATGGACGAAACTGCCTGCCCAACATCGCCGATCTCAACGGACTCGACTTCACCCTGTTCGTGACTGCAACGGTGCCGCAGGCGTGCAACCTCGGCACGATCGCAGCGATGGATTTTGGAACGCCTGCCGGTCTGTGGACGCGGGCGGACGCGGCTGCAGCAGTCCAGGTTTTCTGTCCGCAGAACGTCAGCTGGCAACTGGCTTTCGGCGCCGGCCTTCATGCTGCAGCGGGAGAACGACGCATGCAGAGTGAACAAGGCGATTACGTTACCTATCGGCTGTATCGCGACAGTGCTCGCGCTCAGCCCATCGGCATAGACGAAACAATCGCCGGGACGGGGAGCGGCGCCGTGCAGTCGGTACCGATGTACGGGCGTGTGGAAGTTCTACAGCCGCCAGCCGTGGGAAATTATTCCGACACGGTAATTGTCGTCCTTAGCTTCTGACAAGGCACCCATGAACGGCAAAGCCGCGGACGGGAAACCTCACTCGAAAAAGGCCGTCACCCGAATATCAACGCTCTCGCGCGGGATGCAATTTTCATTGGGATTATCGAATGCCGAATGGGCAGCGCGTTCCGCCAGACTTCCGTCCGTATCGTGTGTCTTGAAAACGAGCGCCTGATCCCGGTTCATCTGCGAAAACCAGCACCAGCGATGGGCGGGATTATAACGATAGAAAGATCCCTCCCACTCGATCGGCGAGCGGCCCGGAGGAAGCAGAACGACGTCGCCGCCAATCCAGTCACTCTCCTCTACGCTTCGGGCATCGCATACCGCCAGCGGGACGTCCTGCTGTGGCGGCGAAAGCGCACGCCAGACGCTATAGCCTGCACTGCGGCGATAACGGCCCCGCTCCTCCGGCGTGAGCAGTGCATCGGCGGCCAGTTTTCCCGATGTCCGGCTATAATCGGCGTGAATCATCCGGATAGGCGTGGTGGACCCGGCCGCCCCGAAACGCGCATCCCGTTCGGCGAAACGATGCAACAAGCCATTGGCCACCACCACTTTCGCAGCTCCGGTCACGGCCAGCATCATTTCCTCGATCTCTTTGCGATAGATCTGGTCGCGTTCATCCCGAACCCTGAAATCGGAAACCGAAGTCCGATGGCCCACAAGTTCGAAGCCCTCCCGGTCGAGACGAGCTGCGTCAACGGCCCCGCTGAGATCCTCGACAGGCACGCAGTGGGATACCAGATTCAATTTTGTACGAGCAGGATCGGACGGATAATTCTGCGGGCGTTCGTCCATCGGACCGAGATAATTGAGAACGGCCAAGATCGTTCGTTTTCCCGCGTGCCCGCTCGTCATCCCCGTCATCCCTCACATAAACATCGATTTTTCTGTCAATTTCCTCCTCTCAACCCCATATTATTGACTTTAGCAATAAGCGATTTAAGCTTCCGCCGAAATGCCTCACCTTGCGAAGCTGGTGGCAAAAATCGCCCATCCGGTTCAACCAGACCTCACGGTCTCGTACAGATTTCAATCCCGCGCTCGAACAGCACAGGCATAGTTCTGCTTTGACAGCGCGGGCTTGACAGTACCCTTGCTATTGAGATGACAAATAACTGACCTCGCATACGGATCTGCCTAATGAGTTGGCGCGTTCAGAAGCCCTTGCGCTCGATGGTCCAGTCCGATCCCGCACACAAACGGCAATTTTCGCCTATGAAGGTGCGTGCAGCGACGTTGTCCCCCTTCAGTTGCCATTCCAGCCAGTCAACGGCCACGCTGGCCACAGCTCCGCCCATGGGCTGGGAAAAGGTACCCCCATGACCGACTGGAAGATTGGCAAGTACGGCCGGAACCTTGTGCAGCCGGACGAAATCGTCCGTACCGTTAGGATAAGCAATGTCCGTCGGTCCGCCCAATATATAAATGACCGGCGTGTGCAGATCTTCGAGCGTCTCCTTTGACACGGTGATGCCCGGGATCGCGCTGGCGCCGCTGTTATATACCCCGCTATTGTGGATCAACACCGTCCTGATCCGGGGGTCGGCGGCCACCTGAAGCGCCTGCAATCCTCCGCAGGAATGGCCCGCGACCGCAAGCGCGTCGCGCGCGATCCGGCCGCGGAACCGGCTGCCGGCCCGGGCATCTTCGGCCAGCGCCCAGTCGAGCCCCGCCTTGACGTCCGCCGCACTTGTCGCGGCAGGCGGCAGGCCTCCGCCCGCAGGCATTCGTTGCGGCGCGCGCGGCGCGGTCGCCCCCGGCCCGCTGCGCCATTCTCCGACTGCCACAACCAGATAGCCGTAGGATGCTATCTGGGCGAGGTGAAGACGATGGGCCGTCCCATCATCAGCGCAGCCGCCATTTCCCCAGACAAGCACCGGCAGCTTCCCGCCACCGAAAGAAGAAAGGTCTTCCGGGCGGTAAATCACATGGTCTGGCAGACCAGGATCGGTCTCGATGATCGCGGGAAAAGGACCGTCGCCTGCCGTGTCGGGTACCTTGTTGAGCTCATCCTGCTGGCGCCGGAAGGCTTCCGGATCGGGTGCACCTTGTGCCTGCGCCGCCGCTGGGGCAGACGCGCCGAGGCACAAAATCCCACACATCAGCCCGGTCCACTTCGCAAAGGGCATCTGCAAGATCATCGACTTTTCTCCCAGTGTCAGGGCACGATCCTGATATCCACCTTCCGATTCTCGGGGCCACCCTCGATCGCTTCGTCGCCCGCGCGGATTACGAACTCCGTGTCCAACCCTGCGCCACGAAACATCCGTACGATCTCTTCGGCCCGTTCCCGTGCAATACCGGCGTGTTCTTCCAGCAGTTTTCCGTCACTCAACCGCGTTGCGCCACGGAAGCCAGTGACTTCCAGCCGCGAAGCCTTGCTCTGCTGGGCATATTCCAGTGCCGGTTGCAGGATACGCGGCGTGCGAAAACCGACCATCCCCTCGAAATCGTAGTCGACGGTGAAGTTTCTGACTGCGAAAGGTGCCTGCGGCACGGGCGGCGGGTCAAGATAGTCGAACGCCAGACGGCCCCGGCTGGGTCCCGGCGGACGGGGCGGATCGAAGCCAAGGTCGACACCCGGCCTGGCCATTCGCAATTCGTCACATTCAGGCGAAAGCTCGGGTATAATGGAAATCCGGATCGGCTCGATCACCTGCGCTCCGCATATCTCGCGATCCGTCGGAGTGCCCTCCACAAGTACCTTATGGCCAAGCGAGGGCGGATTAAACGGCGCCGAGACGTCGGTCTGGATGCCCATGTAATAGGTCTTGCCCTGATACTCCACGAGCCAGCAGGGCACTGTGGGCGTGTCCTGCACAATTGGACAGGCGACGAATGCCAGCCGCCCCTGTTCTTCTGCCTGAAGCGGCCCTGCCGCCAGCAAGGCCAGTACGGCGGATACAGAGAACATGCGCATAATCTCGCCCCTCCTCACAAGGCAGCCAGGAAATTGCCGAGATCGATCTTTTCCTGATCGCTGTACTGGATGTTGTAACGGCGATCGTAAAAGTCGATCAGTTCCCTGATCGAACCGGCGGAACCATTCGAAAAATAGGGCGCCCGCGCCGCCAGCCCCCGGAATTGCTGCATCACGATAGTGCCAACATCGTTGCACCGTCCGGAAATCAACGCTCGACCTGGATCCTGAGTGTAGATCACGCGCCCGAGATAGGGATGCGGATGCGCACTGCGCCGACAAGTGATCTTGAACAGCGGCATCAACTCGTCCTCGGTCTGCCAGGGGTTGCGGGGTGCTTCCTTCGCCCAGGGCAGGTTCGTAGTGCCAATATCCATCCAGCCATTGACCGTATCGAGCCCGGTCATGTGCATGCCGTGGCATGTGGCGCAGGTCCGCTTGGTCGGATTGCCGAGCCCCACCGTGTTGAGGTGCATTGAATCCCGTATCCAGAAGGTGCGGAAGTGGAAAATCTGTTGCCCACGCAGGATCGACTCCCGCATCCTGCGCGTTTCGGCCGTTTCGTCCGGTTTGGCAGACTGCCACGCGTCGCCCATCGGAATGACCCAGCGGGTCGTGTTGTTGCCCAATACCCCGCGCGCACCATGCAGCAGATTGTAGGGCCCAAGGCCGGGCGGTCCGTCTTGCTCGACAAGACTGCCCCCTGCTCCCATATCGACCTGCGCGGCATATACCTGACGCTCGAATGCCTCGATCCGTGCAACCTGCTGCGGGGTCAGCCTGCCTGCGAACTCGAGATGGCTGCGCGCTGCATCGTTCATCTGGCTCTTGAGCGTCACAACGCGGGCATCGGCCATCATGTTCATGTTGAGCGGCTTGCCCGTTTCGGGATCTCTGAGAGCAGGTTCGCCGGTCTTGCCCACAAACGGGCTCACTCCGAAATTCTGGTGAACGACATATTCCATATTCGCCACCACCCGGGGACGGCGATAGACCGAAATGGTCGGATTAGGACTGTTCAGCCCATAAACCGGATCGGTGTTGCATCCGCCCGGATCGCGGACGACCTCGATATCGAACTCCGGCTCGAACGGCTTTCCATCAGCCCCGCGTGGAGGCCACGGAATGGCGATCCGGAACAGGCCGCGACGGAGCAGCAGGGAATGTGAAGCGGGATCGTCTTTCGGCAAGTTGGGACAATTTGCGCCGTCCACCATCGCAAAGATCGGGTCGGCGCCCTGAGTCTCTTCCCAACGTTCGCGGATGGACTGCACCGACAGGCTCATCCCGTCGCTCGGCTGATGGCAACTGACACAGGCTCTGCCATTGGTGCCAATGGGCTCGAAGAACGGGTGCCCCCTGGTATCCACCGGGCCGCCCGCATTGAGGATACCCAAATGCCCGCTGGCATTGGGATAGACTGCTAGCTCAGGCAGCGTGGCCCCATCGCCGGGGCTCCACCAGCGTGGCTTCTCCCCTGCATGTTCCTGGGTTCTGCCACTCGTCGCCACGCTGATCGCGAGCAGTGCCAAGGCGGCAGTCAGGACAACCCGTCCAGCCCGGCCTGTATTGGCGTTTGCTTCCCCATTTTGCTGCATCGACATCCCCATCTCGATTTCTTGTCTGTTCAATCCGCCTTTGGCGCCCGTTCTCACCGCTCTTTCTCGGCCAGCCAGGCGAGAATTTCCGCCCGATGTTGATCAATGCGCGGAGGGGGTTCGATCGTGGTCTTCTCGCCCGGAGACATGCGAAAACCGATATTCGGAATGGCGATCTCTCCCAGATCGGGAAAGCCCTCCATCTCGACCTTCAGCAGCGCATCCTTGCTGCACAATTCGGCAGCCTCGCTCACGCGACGGATCTTGCCGCATGGTATGCTGGCAGCGTTAAGTTCCCGCTCCCATTCATCCGCGTCGCGCGTGAGGAAAACAGCCTGCAGGGCCGCGTACATTTCCTTGAAATTGGCGCGCCTGTCGTCCGGCGTGGCAAAGCGGGGATCGGTCAGCCATTCATCGCGCCCCAGATGTCGAGCCAGCGCCTCGAACTGGTTGGCCTGGACTACGCCGAGCGAGATATGCCGTTGATCGCGCGTCTCGAACAATGCGGCGGTGGGCAACCCGCTATAGCCCGTATTGCCAAGGCGCTTCATCGTCTTGCCCGTCGTCAGGAACGGCGTGAGCGCGGAAGTCATGAAGGCAAGGCTCGCCTCCAGCATGGAGACGTCGATATAGGCGCCCTCGCCGGTCCGCTCCCTCTGAAGCAACGCACCAAGAATGGCGACTGCTGCGGTCTGGCCGGTCAGCGTGTCGACAATCGGGAAGCCGATCCGAACCGGAGGATCGCCCTCCCCGCCGCTCAGCATCATCATCCCGCTCGTCGCCTGCACGATATTGTCGATTGCAGGCCAGTCCCGCTGGGGGCTGTTCTGGCCATATCCCGACACTGAACAATAGACGATGCCGGGATTGTCCTCGCGCACGACATCGTAGCCGAGGCCGAGGCGCGAGATCACGCCGGGCCGAAAGTTCTCGAGAAACACATCGGAACGAGAAACAATTTCGCGCGCAATTTCCAGATCGGCCGGGTCCTTGAGATTCAGCGCGATGGATTTCTTGCCGACATTGGCCGCGATGAATGCCGGGCTCATCCCGTCATAGCGGCGATCGGCCCCGTAATTGCGAAACTGGTCGCCGGCGCGGGATTCGATCTTGATCACCTCCGCACCCATCAAACGCAGCATGTGCGAAGCAAATGGCCCCGCCATAACATGGCTGAAATCGGCCACTCTGATACCTGCAAGCGGCTGTGTCACTGGGTTCCCCTACATGCTACCTTGTCGCGACCGACCAGGCTGCGACGTGCAACCGCGAAGGCGGTCGATCCATTGATTGCGAATTTTTCCAGGCTGCGCGCATTAGCTTCAGCATCGCGCAAATAGATCGCGTCAAAACGGGCCTGGTCGCTCCGAGAGGCAGGCGACATGACAACGCGCCCTGCCGCTGCATCCCTGCCGACCTGTTCTGAAATGCGTATCTCATCGGCCAGCGCCGCTTCCCACACCGCGGTACTTTCCTGAAGGATCGAACGCAGTTCAGGGGCAAGCGCGTTCCACCGGTCCAAACCCATGGCGCGAGCAGGATAGGCACCGCGCGGAACTTTCAACTCGTAATAATACTTCCCCACTTCCGCGAGATGAAGAGCACGGAACGTATCGGGCGGAGCGATGACACCGTCGATCACCCCCTTCGCCATGGCCGAATAGACCTCGCCCATCGGCATGTTGACCGGATCGGCCCCGAGATTGCGCAGAACCGGCAGCAGTTCGGTGGGCGCACGAATACGCAGGCCCTGCAAGTCTGCG
The DNA here is from genome assembly GCF_020539485.1 of Fulverythrobacter ferritrahens. Classification (GTDB taxonomy): domain Bacteria; phylum Pseudomonadota; class Alphaproteobacteria; order Sphingomonadales; family Sphingomonadaceae; genus Andeanibacterium; species Andeanibacterium ferritrahens. The sequence goes on along the minus strand of NZ_JACDXU010000002.1, from coordinate 769,889 downwards.
AGGCTCCTGATCGGCCTGTTGCGCGTCACGATTCCCGGCAGCAATCCCCCCTGCACCGCCAGAATCTTGAGGCCGGCCAGTTCCTTGCCGATTTCAGGCACGTCGCGTTCGAGGCAGCGATACAGTGCCAGTTGGGACTCGATTGAATCCGCCCCACTGTAGAAACCCGACTGGACCCGGATCAAATGGGCCCCTCCCCGCGTATAGATCGGGGTGATCAACCCGATATCGGCCACTCCGTGCCGCAATTCCTCCATCGACATATCGGCCGAGAGCAGCGCGCCAGACCAGATCGGCCTGATCACCAGCCTGCCGGCAGAACGCTGCTCCACAAAATCGATCCAGCGCTGGTCGGCGCGGCTGAAGGGGTGCGACGGAGGATAGGGCGTAGCATAGGTCAGCTCCGTCACACCCGGCGGCAAGGGCCGCGAACAGGCAGAGAGCAGCAACAGAAAGAGGAGAAAAAACGGCCTCAAGCCAGCCCCCTTTCGGCCAGAAATCCGGAAACCATCGCCACCATCCGGTCATGGTCCCAGATTTTCGCGTCCACCATGTCCGCGTCGATCATCAACACGGGAACCCCGGCGGCCTCCAGCGCGATGGCGGTCAGCTTGGTGCCGGATTGGGAAAGGCGGTTGTCGGGCGGCAACAGCATTACTGCGGCATCGATGCCGCAGCGTGCCGCCTCCGCCGTCATCCAGCCATTCATCCAAGGCGGCAGATGCAATGTCTCGTTCATCGAGGCCACGCGGCTCGCCAATGCCTCCATCGGCTTGCCCTTGATGTCGCGAATATAGGCCGGCCCGGCAAAGGGCATGTACATCGACCAGACGAACACGGCGCCCAGGCTCTCTTCCATTGACTGGTAGAAGCCGGGATCGTGCCATACGCCCGCGCCGATCCACATCAGACGCAGCTTCTCGTTGCTGGCTGCGCCCTTGCCCTCGGCGATGCGTTCCAGAACCTCGTCGCGGAACTTTCTGGCATGGGCCACGGCCCAGTCGGAACCGCGATGCCATTGCGGGATCATCGTATTTGGCATCTGCTCGGCGATGGAGACCGGGCACGGCCGGGCTGCTCCGATCGCCTGAGCTGCCTCCCAGATGAAGCCCTCCTGGACGTTGATCTGCTCCATCAGATGATGGAGGCGGGCCTCTTCGAACTTGCGCCCCGTGCGGTTTTCCAGCAGCGAGATCAGGTCCCGCATTTCGCGGACCATCTGCGCAATCCGGTCTGGCTGGTACACCCGCTCCCAATCGGATTTCGAATGAGCGAACCAGTCCGGGTCCTTGTCTTCCCAGGCCGGTGCTTCTATCGGGAAGAACTCGCTGCCCAGAGCCTGGGACCATTGGCCGAACACCTGCTGGATACAGTCACAGGTAAGCCGCGCGACCAGCACCGTCGGCGTCGGCAAGCCGCCCCAAGGCGCGGTTTCGGGCTCATTCGCCAGAGTGCAGGCAAGGCCAAGCGAGCAATATTTGCAGCTGTTGGCCGGATACCCCGCTTCCACCATCGCATCGAAATAACGGGAGGAGAGCTGCTTTGCGGAGATATAGGCGGACCACCACTGGTTCGTGATGATCGGAATATCCATCGCGTGAAAAATCTCGTGGGGCGTATCGGCCTGGACGATAGCGAAGGGCTCGCCCTCGTCGATCACGCGACGGCGCAGATCCTGTCCAAAGCGCTTCTGGAATGCCGTTGCCTCGGCCGTGCAGGCCAGCGTCTTGCGGCTCCGCTGGTTTTCTGAAGAATTCACCGGAAGACTCCCTGGGCCTCGAGCTGTGCGATACGGTCCTCGCTCAGGCCGCAGATCATGCGGGCAACCTCATGGGAATGTTCCCCCATCAACGGTGCCCGGAAGGGTTCGAAGGAATTGACGGAAAAGCGCAAAGGGGTCGCCATGTGGCCGAATGCACCGAGCAACGGATGGTCCAACATCGCCAGCGCCCTGCGTGCTGCAATCTGCGGGTCCCACTCCAGCAGGTCCTCGCAGTCCTGAAGGACGCCAGCAGCGAAACCTTCGCGCTGAAGCTTTTCTGCAATGGCAACATCCTCTCGGACCGATGTCCAGGCAGCGATGTCCTCTCCGGTGATCGCTTTGAGCCGCGCCATCTCAGCCTCGCTCGCCACGCTTATTGCAACCCAGCGTTCGTCTCCGGCGGCAGGAAAAACGTCCTGAAACCAGACGCCCGGATCGGCATTACCGCTGCGCTGCGGGCGCTCGCCCGCCTTGGCCGCCGCAATATAATCACGCATCTGCTGAACGCAGATTTCGTACATCGCCGCATCGATATGGCAGCCCCTGCCGGTAACACGCCGATGCTGCAACGCGGCAGCGACGCCGGCAGCCATGACGTAGGGCACGATAACGTCGCCATAGGGCACTGCGCCGGGAATCACCGGATCGCGGTCCGGATAGCCAGTGAGATAAGTCCTGCCGGACAGCGCACCGCCGGTCCCGTCGACACCCCATTCCTGTGCGAGCGGGCCCGTCTGGCCATAAACACTGCCCGAGACCATCACGATACCGGGATTGCGTGCCGCGAGCCGCTCGTAGTCGAGACCGAGCCGGCCCATGGTGCCGGGTGAAAAATTCTCCACCACAACATCGGCCCATTCGATCAGTGGATCGAGTACTTCGCGGGATGCTGGCTGCTTCAAGTCCAGCGTCAGACTGCGCTTTGAAGTGTTGAGATGGGCGAACCAGGGCTTGTCGTCGAGGCTCGTCGGGCCGGACGCGGAAACCTGAACGTCCAGCCGGGCAAGATCGGGGCGACTGCGGGATTCAACCTTCACGATCTCCGCGCCGAGATCACCCAGCGTCTTGGTAGTGATGGACCCCACCAGCGCCCATGCGAAGTCCAGAACCCGTACCCCGGACAGAGGGCCGGGACGGCCTCCGGTGCGAATGGCAGGCGCCTGCCGGACGGCGGGCGCCCCGCCCTCACGCAGGCTCATGAACCTGTCCGGCAGGCCGCTCGACGTGTCGAAAAAGCCTCGAGCTGCCAGGTGCGGATCGTCCAGAACGTCAGCCGGTTCGTTCACCACACAGGCATTGATCCCGCGCCTGAACCCCTCGGTCGCGATCTCGCACTTGCTGCGCGAGGCAAAGAAATGCGCCATTGCAGCTTCCCATATGGCTCGCGTCTCCGCCGGGAGAGTGGATCGGTTATAGGCCAGCCAGTCCACCCCACGCATCGGATTGTCGAACCCGGTCTCATCCATCCAGTCAGACAGGGCCTTGTTCGCAGGCGCGCCCAAACGCCCGGTCATCAAGGCGTGGAAGCACCAGCCATCGGCCAGTTTCCAGATCACCCGCACCTTTGCCTTGCCATAGGCAATGCAGCCTCCCGCCCGGTCGAGCTTGCGCCGGTCAAACTGCCACACGAGCACGCCATTGACGTTGCGGCTCATTGCGACCTGCTGGACCGAGACATCGACATGCTGGCCTTTGCCATGCGTCCCCCGCGCATAATGCGCGGCCATGGCACCGGCGGCGGCAACCATATCGGCATGGAAGATGCAGGCATCGCCTGCTTCCTTGACCGGCTTCTCGCCCGGCTCCCCTGTGAGCCGCAGCGCGCCGCCCATGGCGGATGCGACCAGTTCACCCCCGCGCCAATGCGAACGCGGACCGCCCGAGCCGAAGGTCGTGACGGAAACATGCACGGCATGTTCCGGTAAACCGAGCCCCGCGACAGCTTCCAGACCGAGATCATCGATCACGAAGGATGCCGCCGACAAATCATCGACTGGCGCGGCGCCGAGGGAGCGCAGGAACCGGGCCAGCGGGCGCCGTTCCATGCCGCCGAGGGCAACATAGCGATGACCGGCCAGCGGCTTCATGGTTTCACTCCTTCAAGGAATTTCCGGATTTCATCAGGGGCACCGTCACGGCCCAGCCAATCGCGCCGCGTCATCACCAGATGTGGGACGCCAAGCTCTTCCAGTGCGCGCCGTTCGGCAGGAAGGTGCCAGGCATAGGCCTCGTCCTCCTCGATCCTCCACAGCACTACCGCGCTGGCTCCTGCGGCACGGACCTTCGCAGCCATCAGCTCCGCAGGATCGGCAAAGCTGCGCGGACCGGCCGTACGCCCGTGCAATTGCCGGCCAAGCGCCTCAACCGGAGTACTGCACGAAAGGTCGACCTGCGGCCCCGGATCGCTCCATTCCTCTTCCAGCGTGACGCCGTGCGGAACAAAGCCCGCCCTTCTCACTGCATCGCCAAGGCGGCCATCGGGTGTGGGTGTTCCAGCCAATAGACAGTTCAGCCCAACGGGTGGCTCAACGATCGTCGAGCGGCCCTGGTTGGACACCTCGATGGCATTGCCCAGTGCGGCGTCGTCCACACCAAGGCGGTCGGCGAGCGACCGGACCTGGGCGATTGTCCGATCGAGGCTGCTCTGCCGGGGAATCTGGGCGAGGTCGAAAATCACCGGCTCGGGCCCCTTGATATGGCCCCGCCGCCGAAGTTCGCAGATGTAATAATAAAGGCGCTGGGCCGTATCGTCCGCACGGGAAAATACCGCAGTCTCGATCCCGTCATAAGCACCCGCGGCCCAGCGTTCGAGCACGCAGGGCGCCCATGGCGCGAACTTGCTTTCCAGCCAGCGTCTCGCCACCGGCGTGGGGGCATCGAAATCGGCGAGCAGTGGCCCGGCATAACGCCCGGTGGCTTCAAGGATTTCGAGCGGAAGGAGAGGCCCTATCGAGGCAATCACAGGTCAGACTCCAAACAGGCCCGGCAGCCACAGGGCCATGGCCGGGAAAAGTATGAGCAGCAGCAGATGGACGAAATCGCTGGCGAGAAAGGGCGTAACCCCCCTGAAGACCCGGCCGATGGAGACATCCTTAGCCACGCCCTGGATCACGAAGAGATTCATACCCAGCGGGGGATGGACAAAGCCGATCTCCATCGCACGGGTAATGAAAATGCCGAACCAGATTGCCGAAAGTCCCGTGGCTTCCACGATGGGCAACAGGATCGGCGTAGTCAGCAGCATCAGCGCCAGACCGTCCAGCACGGAGCCGAGGGCCAGCAGGAACAGCGCCAGCAGCACAAGCGTGCCGATCCTGCCCAGGCCAAGCCCGTCAATCAGACTGCCCGCCGCGTCGGCAAGGCCGGTAACGCCGACAAAGGCGGAAAAGATCAGCGCACCGATGATGATCAGATAGATCATGCCGCTGGTGCGCAACGTCTCCTCAAATGCGCAATAGAGGGCCTTGCTGCCGAGCTTGCGCCGCAGCATCGCGATTGCCAGCGCGCCCGCTGCACCAATCGCGGCCGCTTCCGAAGGGCTTACCCAGCCCAGCGCGATCCCGCCGATCACGAGCAGGACCAGCAGCGCGATTTCCCAGATTCGCGCCAGCGCGGGGATGCGCTCAGCCCAGGGCACGCGCGGCCCGGCAGGGGCAAGGTCGGGCCTGCGCCGAACAAGCAGGAACACCACAAGCGCATAGAACAATGCCTGGGTAATGCCGGGAATGATCGCCGCCGTGAACAGGTCTCCGATCGATGTCTCTGCGATGATGCCAAACACGATCAGCGCGCCGGATGGCGGGATCATCTGCCCGAGGGTGCCGCCTGCGGCAATCGTGCCAGTGGCAAGCGCATCATCATATCCGCGCCGCCGCATTTCCGGCAGGGCAACAAGGCCGACGGTGGCTGTGGTGGCAAGACTGGAACCATTGATCGTGCCAAAGCCCGCACAACCTGCGATGGAGGCATAAGCCAGCCCGCCCCGGCGATGACCCACCATCTTGGCCGCGGCGTCGAACAGGTCCCGGCTGGCGTCGATCGAGAAGAAGATATGCGCCATGAACAGGAACAGGGGCAGCGTTCCGAGTTCATAACGGGTCAGCGTATCGATCACGATCACGCCGCTCTTGATCAGAGCCGCTTCCGGCCCGATCAAAAGGGCCAGCCCGCCCAGTCCAACGAGCCCGAGCGCAACACCGATCCTTCCCCCTGCGAGGAGCAGGAACAGCAGGATCACAATTCCAGCAAGGCCAGTTCCGGCTGTAGCCATCATCGCGCCCGCCTCCCGAACAGGCGCGCCAGTGCGACCAGCGCAGCCATGAGGAGGCAGGTAATTGCGAACAGGCGCATCCAGCGCCAAGGCACGCCCAGCACTTCGCTACGCTCATAACCGTGCCACAAATCCACGGCGATCCAGACAGAGCCGGCCAGCAGCGCGAGGAAGAACAGGAAGCTGAGCAAGTCCGAAAACCGGTCGGCGACCGACCGCATTTCGGGCCCCAGCCGGTCGATCAGCAGCTTCACGCGCGCATGGGAGGAAAAGAGCGTGGCCACAACGATGCCAACCGCACCGGAAACCAGCACGAACGGTTGCATCAGTTCGATCGAACCCGTGAACGGCCGGCCGACATGGCGCCCGATCACGGAAAACGTATCGACCGCCGTAGCAGCCAGCAGGGCCACCCCGCCCAGCCAGATCAGCACCCTCTGCATCATGGTCACACTTCCTCCAGGACTTGTCCGTCCGGCGCAATATGGATGGGAGGCAAGCCTGCGCGTGTGGTGATGTCTTCCATATAGCGGGTGATCGTCTGCGCTCTGGTCCCATCGGCCCGGACAGGTCGACCGGGGGGCTCGACAAAAACCGGCACGATCCCAGTCTGAACCACCCCAGCCGCATCCAGCGTCACAGAGCCGACGAAGGCATTCACCGCTTCAGGATGAAAGGGGGCGAGCGGATAGTCCGGATCAGGCTCGAAGCCGAACAGGGCCTTGCGCCTTTGCGCCCATTTGCGGCGCAAAGGATGGTCCTGATCCGGCGAAAGGGCGCGAGTGACCACGCAGCCATTGCCCATTCCGTGAAAGATCGGGCGTCCCTTATGGAACTCGATCCCGCGCGCGATATGGGCATGATGGCCAATTACAAGGTCCGCCCCGTGATCGATGGCCGCACGGGCCAGAGGCCGTTCATAGGGGGCGAGTACTGCCGGGCGGTGCACAATGCCCTTATGCAGGGCGACGATTACGAAATCCGCCTCCTGGCGGATTGCGGCGATATCGTTGGCCAGGATCTCGTAAGCTTGGGGTGCAATACTCTCGAGCGGAGCAGCAGGCGCGACTGGCGACCCGTCCGTGGTGAGCAATGGCAGATAGGCACAACCGGCGCGGTCGTGCCTTGCCCATGTCGCTTCCGGCCCCACACAATTATAGCTCAGCAACGCGACATTGCGGCCCTTCGCCGACAGCATCGCCGCGCGGCGTGCCTCACCGAGAGTCCTCCCGGCCCCGGCATGGCGGATGCCGAGCCGGTCGAGTTCTGCAATAGTGTCCGAGATTCCCTCTGCTCCGCAATCGCCAATGTGATTGCCCGCCAGACTGACCGCCGTGAAACCTGCCTCGGCCAACGCCGCAAGGTTTTCCAGCGGCGCACCCGGCGCCGGAACATCCCCGCCATATTCGAAAGTGCTGCGCGTATGCGGCACTTCCAGGTGGCCTATCGCCATGTCGGCATCGCGCAGCAGCGGGGCGATGCCTGCCAGCCAGTGCCCGGCGTCCGGTTCATCGAGAACCAGATCGCCGGTGAACACTATGCTGAGCCTATCAGCCGGATCGCGAATGTACCTTACTCCGTTCCGCTTAGAACTGCTTGCGCAGGCTAAGGGCGAACAGGCGCCCGATCGGATTTGCGGCCGTAGGGTCGAAGCCGCCGCCGCCATTCGCCGACTTGGCCAGATTGACGTAAGGCGGATCGACATTGAACAGGTTGCGGACTTCTCCCGACAGGGTCAGCCCTTTGAAGGCATCGCCCTCAAAGCTCTCGCCAACCCGCCACGTAACCGACAGGTCGACAGGCGTGTAGGAATTCACCTTCTCGGACGGCGTAATCGCTGTGTTCTCGTATCCGCCGACATGGGTTGCCTGCAGTCTCGTGGTCACTGGCCCGTGTTCCCACGAAACCGAGGCGCGCGCCTTGAAGGTCAGCGGCTGGAAAATCTCGTTCTTGAGATCGAGCAATTTGCCCGCCGATGAAACCGCCACCTTATATTCCGTGAGGTAGGTGCCGTTCGCCTGGAAGGTCAGGCTGTCATCGGTTCCCAGGTTGAGGAAATAGCTGACGTTGAAGTCTATGCCGCTCATCTGCGACCGGCCCAGATTGAGGCTGCGGCCGTCGACGAAGATGTAATCGGAGATGGGCGTCGCATCAGTGTAAACACCCGCGATCGGCCGGACGACGACGCCTGCGGCAATCAGTTGCTCGATCCGGTCCTTCGCCGCCTGACCTCGCAGGATCACGCCGGTGCCAGCATATTGGTCTTCCAGCGACAGCACGGCGAGGTTGGACAGCAGCCCGACGATCTGATTGTCATAAGCGATGTCGAAATAGGTCAGCGAAACCCGCAGATCCTGCGTGGGTTCGAAATCCGCGCCGACGGTCCAGGTCGTGGAGGTTTCCGGGCCGAGATCGAGATTGGGGCCGGAGCCGTAGGTATATCCAAGCACCGTAGCCGGCGTGCCCGACGGGTTGGTGTAAGCCTGACCGTAAAGGAAGGTGCTGTTGCCGTAAATTTCCGGGAAGCTCGGCGCGCGGAACGAAGTGCCGTAAGTGCCGCGCAGCTTCACCCCCTCCACCGGCGTCCAGTTAACGCCGAACTTGGGATTGGTGGTCCCGCCTACATCGCTGTAGGCATCGTGGCGCACCGCGGCATTGATCACCAACTCTTCAAAGCCGGGCGTAGCGTTGCCCGGCCCGAACAGCGGCAGGAACAGTTCGGCGTAAACCGAATCCACGGCGCGGTTGTAGATGTTCCACGTCACATAATCACGGCTGAGCTGCATTTCGAACTCTTGCCGCTCATAGCCTACGGCCAGCTTCACTTCCCCGCCCGGAAGCGAAAAGAGCGGCCCATTGGCATTGGCCTGATAGGTCGTCAGTTCGGCCTTGGTCGGGAAATAGGCGGGAACGTCGAAGATGTCCTTCAGCACCGCGGGATTGGTGCGACCGAGGCCATAGGGATCGAACGCCTTGTTCGGATCGCTGCTGGCCAGTGCCGCAGTCAGCGCGGTACGATCAAGCCCCAGATAGGACGCCGCATCGTCATCGGTCTTGCCGAAGCCGACAATGCCCTGGAGCTGCCACTCATGCGGCAGCTTGATCTTGATCCCGGGCGTGACCTGCCAACTGGTCGTCTCGCCGGAGTAAACGTCAGGAGCGATGTCGTTCTCGAAGCTATAGGCAATGGTGTAGCTGTTGCCCGCAAATCCCGGCGGCGCGACATAGAACGCGTTGGTATTGGGCACCGTCAGGTCGAAAGTCAGCGCGCCCGGAATGCGCGAGAATTCGCGATGGGAATAGAAGCCGTCAAACAGCAGTTCGACATTGTCCAGCACTTGCCAGCTGGCCGTGCCGTTCACGGAATCATATTCGCTTTCCGGCGAGAGGTCTCCGCCAATCAGGCTTTCGCAAAGGTTGCGCGTTCCCGGAACGAGGCTGGCCGCATTAGCCGGGGTAAGCTCGGCCGGCATGGCATAGGACACACCGCCCGCGATGATAGTGCCGGGCGCGCACTGTCTGGTGCGATAGTCCTTGCCGCCAAAGGGCGTCTGGTCGCTGACATAGAAATCTCGATCCTCGCCCGAGAGGTTGGAACGCTTGGCATGTTCGTAAGCGATCATGACCTGGCCGCGATCCCAGACCTTGCCCAGGGCGAGGCCCGCGTTCCATTCCCAATAGGCGCCGTCTTCCGCCGTACCATAGCGGGCGAACGCCTCGCCGCCATCGAGGTTTCGACGGGGGATGAGGTTGACCACACCGGCGATCGCGTCCGAGCCATAGATCGCCGATGCGCCGTCCGCGATAACTTCCACCCGCTCCACACCCAGTGAAGGCAGAACCGAAGGATCGATCGCGCGGCCATTGCTGACCATGCGATGACCATCGGTGATGATCAGGGTCGAGAACGGCCCGAGACCACGCAGGTTAATCGAATTGCCCCAGGTCGCATTGCCGTTCCCGCCGGCCTGTGCACGTGAGTTCTCCGAAATGCCGAGGTCGAAGACCTGTGGCAGTTCCTTGATCATGCGGTCGACCGTGATGGTTCCTGCCTGCTCGATCTCGGCCCGGCCGAGAGTGGTCACAGTCGCGCCGACCGGGGCAACGCCCTGGATGCGGCTACCGGTAACGATGATCGCGCCACCTTCGGCTGCGGGCCCTTCGCTATCCTGCGCGATGGCCGGATGCGCTGCGGCAAGGCCGAACAGGCCGATCGCCACGCAGGACGCGCCTCGCAAAAGGCGCGAGGCAGGATTTATTCCAGATTTCCTCATTGTCATTCCCTCCCAGTATCTCTCGCCAACTCCCGGCAGCTTTTGCCGCCCTCACTTCTCAAGTTCTTCGGCCAGAGGCAGTTCGATCCGTGACCCATCCTCGCCTCCGAAAAAGACCTTGATCGTCGGGGCGGGATCGAGAGCGATGTCCTTGATGTTTCGCTGTCGCGGGTCCGCACCGGCAATGGTCACGCGCAGCCGCGCCCCCGCAGGGATCACGCGAGACATGGCTGTCAGGGCGAGCGATACAGGAACCCTCGCACCCGGCTGCGGCGGCTCCGCATCTTTCGAAAGGCCGGAATGCCAGGGCTGACCCAGCGTATCATAAGGTGCCTGAGCCAGCTTGCGCTGCGCAAGCTTGATCCTGCCGAAAGAAATCACTTCCACCGGCCGGTCCGGCTGGACCAGATCGAGATAGACCCACAGATCAGCCTGCGGATTGTCCGTAGCGACCGCCAGCCTTGCGACCGGAAATCCGACCAAAGGCAGCGGCTTCTTCAACGGTTCGCTGGTGTAGCTCAGGCCTTTATGGTCCATGGGCCCGGCCCAGAACGCGAAGTAATCTGCAGGCGGCAAATCGTAATCGACGGCGAAGCTGTCCATGCCCGGCGCGCCGGCACCGATGGCGAGCCTCCCGTCATTGACCGAGCGTGCCGTCCCGCTGCGCCCACCGGCAAAGTACCACGCCAGTGGCCGGGACTGCACCCCCGGTAATTGCGCGGAACGAACATACTCGCCCTGGCCGCCCAGCCCCTCAACCCAGTAAGTCGCGCGCGGCTCGGCCTCTATCCCGTTCGGGATTCCCTTGAGATAGTGGTCGAAATAGCGGACCATTTCCCCGGCAAAATCGAACCCTTGAGGCGAAGCGCAATGTCCGCCCGGTCCGGCCAGGAACTTGCCGCCCAGATTGGCAGCACCGAGGATGACCTGACTTGTCGGTTCATCCTGCCAGTTGCCCCAGAAATAGGTGGCGATCCCGGCATCCTTTATCGCATCGAGGTAACGATAGACGGCAACCTCGTTCCAGAAATCGTTTCCGGTCAGCGGCGAAACGCTGTCTCGAAACGGCATCGAGTACCACAGCTGAGCCATCGGCGTATTCGCGCCATGTTCGGCCACGGCCTGCTTTAGCTGCGTCCCATCCGGATCGGCATCGACCGGCTCGCTCGCCAGATCCACTTCGGGCGCCTCGTCCGGGCGTGTGTTGAACTGCGCAGTGATGCCGCCGTTGCGGACGAAGGCATATTTATCGAGATCACTGGCCCCGATAAAAACCGCCTTGAGTGAAGGCGGCGCAGTTGTTGCAGTATGGAAAGTCGTCCCGCCAAGATAGGAACAGCCAATCATGCCGACCTTGCCGTTCGAAAAAGGTTGGCTGGCAAGCCATTCGACCAGATCGTAGCCATCCCGGGCCTCGGTGCGGTCCTGAAAGCCGTGGCGGTGCCCGAACGATGCACCCTTGCCTCTTATGTCTGCCACCGCGACTACGTAGCCGGCCTGCAACAGCGAACGCAGCGCCAGACTATCGGACAGGGCCGTCTCGACGGTTGCGCCCTTCTCGTCGCGATAACGGGCGCGGTAAGGCGTGAAGACGAATATGGTCGGCAGCGGCTGCGCTTCCACCGCGCCGCTGCGCGAAGGGCGATAGATGTTCACAGCCAGGCGAGTGCCATCCCGTACTGGAACATAGAGCGACGTCCGTTTCACATCGGGATAAGCCTGGGCGGGATAGGCCGGGGCGGGATAGGCCTGGGCATACGCGACTTGCCCAAGGCCGGCGAGAGACGCGGCCAGGCATAGGCAAACCGACTTCAAGGCTATCCTCTTTATCATTGGGCTTATCCTTTCCGGAGCCGGTCACGCAGTTCAACCGAATTATGGACAACGAAATTGTTGACAATTTTGTTGTCCTCCCGGAAATTGAATCCATGTCGAAAAACGAACCCCTGCTTCCGCAGAAAGGCGCGACCGCTGCCGAGATCGGCGACTGGATTCGCAATCAGATCCGCAGCCGCCGACTCGTGCCCGGCCAGCGGCTGGTGGAGGTGGACATCATCCGCAAGACTGGCGGCAGCCGTTTCAAGGTTCGCGAAGCCCTGCAGCGGCTGGAAGGCGAAGGCCTCGTTACGATCGAGGAATTTCGCGGTGCCTCGGTACGCAGTGCGAGCATGGAGGAAGTACGCCAGATCTATCGTGCCCGCGCCGCTCTCGAAGGCCTGTGCGCCGCGGACTTCACCCGCAAGGCGAACAAGGAACAGCGCGAGGAATTATTCGGGATCGCCGGAGAAATGGAGCGCTGCGTGGAAATGGGCACGCCCGAAAGCTTTGGACTGCTGAACGCGCGCTGGCACGCCATGATCATGGAATGCTCGGGCAATCTGGTGATCCGCGATTTGGTGCAGCGCCTAGATACGCCTGTTCATCATCTAGTTTTCGAGACCTTCTATCAGTCAGATCACCTGAAATCCGCTGCAGCGGATCACAGTGTTATCGTGGAAGCGATAAGAGCCAACGATCCTCATGCCGCCGAGGCGGCCATGCGTGCCCATGTCGAAAATGGGCTTGAATTCCTGCGGAACCTCGACAGCGCTTTCCACTTCGACACCCAATCGCTCTGAACCGCCCGAAGCTAAGGTCTGTCCGCCAGCTACGCCGTCATGGGTCTGCGGGTCTGTATTGGGGCACCTGTTGAATGTGATGGAGTCCTGCGGCTCAGGCCAGTGCTGCAGGAGAACCACCTCGCCGGCAGCCGCGGGGTCGTGTGAGGGGAAACGGCAACGCCGGAATGGCTGGCAGGAATGGCTGGCCGGAATGGCTGGTATGCCGGACTTTCCGGTCGTCCCCTCGTCTGAACACGGCTGGAATCGGTCTTGCTTCAGCTGCACGAGCAACTCGCATTGCCACAGTCGCAGGACAGGCTATGATCCCCGCGATGCAAGATCGACAGGATCACTTCGCCTATTGTGTCCAACTTTTTGGGGGCACCACAGCATTTTCGCGGCGCCTCGGGATAGATGAGCGAGCTATCCGGCGGTTCATCAATGGCGAGCGGCCCATCAGCGACGGTTTGCTTCGAGACACCGCGAAGGCCCTGCGCGAGCTCGTCGCTGAAGCCAGCGCGGCCGCAGAAACCATCTCTGCCACTTTGACCTCTGGACCTAGCGATCCGTGATCGACTCGGTTCGAACCGCCCATCGCCCCTTATGGGTGGGTGCGAGTTACGCCTGTATCCCTACTCACCGGCCGCGCTGCTTCTCATTTCCGCGCAGGCCTTCTCTCGCGCGTCGTGCGTTAAAGACAGAAGGTAGCGGCTTGCTTCCTTGTAAGTCAGGAACGGCTTACCATCGACGATGATCGGGACCGTACGGCCGTTGTAAATTCTGCGCAGCAACCGCCGCCACGATCTACCCAGCGACTGATCGCATTCTTCGGTGATGGCGGGATCCTATCCTGGAGAACGTCTTTTCGCTGCTACCATCGCCAAGCGCCTTAGGCGAACCTCGTTTTGCGGACATAGCTCAGCCATTTAGCGCGTAAGCTTAGCCCATAAGAATCTGCCGCTCCATTCCATACTGCGCCGAACCCATACCATACTTCGGACCATATGGCGCACCCGAGGCGCGAGAATAAATGCAGACTATGCCTGACCCAGCCAACGCAAAATCCCTATGATTCTCTAAGAAAATCAGAAGCTTATGTTCTAGAATAGATCAGAATATGGCGGAGCGGGAGGGAGCCTGCTGACGAACTCTCTCGGAGTAGCCCAGCGCACTGCATCGGTTCAGATCAAAAACTGGCGGGTCGTGGGGATTGGGTTCAATGGATCCCTATCAAACAACGGCAATAAGCTCACTACGATGCAATTTACCGGGCACAAAAAACTCATCGAGGCTCCCGCACTTCGGCAGAAGGATTTCACGCCCACGCAAACAGAAGGGCAACACCCAGAGCCGCAAGCCCTCCGCCTTCGGGAACTCGAACACGGATAGCGCCTGATCGAATGCGTCCGTTCTGGGATAAATCAACACGACATCACCATGGCCATCGAGATAACTCTGACCGTAGGCGTGCAACTGATAGAAATCTCCCTGATCCAACCCATACTTATCCGTGCCAGTCGTTTTCTGACTGTCGATCAACTTCCACTTCGTGTCCAATACCAAGTGGTTCGCTCCCGCATCCTGGACAAGCAGATCCGGCTTTAAGCGAAACCAGTCCTGCCCTTGATGTCTGACCAGTGAAAAGCTGCGCGCCTGCGTGCGCAGTGCGAAGGCTGGCAGCAGTTGCCGGGCGAGATGTTTGGCAACAAAGGTTTCGAACACCGCTTCCATGGGGAACAATAAGGATGGCGCACGGTGGCCGCCTGCTCCGGTCAGCGGCGATTCGTCTCCCAGAATCAACCTCGACCACGCCAGAGCATGGTCGTAATGCGCCATGCCACGATCCAGACGCACTCGCTGAAAGTCCAGCGATGGCATATCTGACGTCGGCACATCGGAAAATACGAAGCATAGCTCTCGTGCCAGTTGCTGGTTCGTCTGCGACGCCGTCCACGACAAGGCGCGTCTGAGCGCCGAGTGCAACAGTCGGTTTTCCGGTCGATTTGTGGAAAACTCGTCGAATTCGGTAAAGAAGCGATCGCGCCTACAAAGGTTCTGTCGCAAATGCGCTGCCATCTGCAGCTTGCCGCGCAGTGCACAAACATTGTCCTGTCGGATGGTATAATCACTGCGCAGACCGCGTTTTACGACGTGTTCGGCAGCGCGCAGGAACTCACTGATGAACACCTCCAACAATGGCATACGCGTGGCCATTAATTGAGCGCTGTCGGTCTGGATGTGACGGAAGCCGCCCAGACACCGCAGCATTTCAATCAGAAGTTGCCGGGCCTCGTCATCGCCACCACCGATGGCCTTGCCAACCTTGGGCAGAACTTCGATCTGATGGCCATCCGGTGCTCGGATCACGCCCACGAAGCTGTTAACCTGCACGGCACGCCGGCCCCGCCGCTGTGTCAGCCGCAACCACGCCGCTTCGCCAGTCTCCGCAGCACTCAGCGCCTGCTGTTCCAGCCAGGCAAACACGCTGGAAGGCACCGAGTGGAGGCCAGCAGCATCGGGCAGGTCGCGGGCCTCCACCAGCGCATCGAATTCATAGATGGTGATGCCTGCCATCCGCGTCAGTCAGGCCGAAATCTTATAGATGCCGATATAGGCGGCGGGTATGGAAAATGCCGCTTCTTGCAAGCTGTAACGGCGCTTCGTGGCGTAACTGTCGAGCCCGTGATCGTTACCGAACAGGGTGGTCAGATCCTGTTCGTGCGCATCGCTCTCAGCGATGAACTGCGTCGCCAAATCCGGCTTCTGGTTGTCGCCCAGCACCAGCCGGATCTTGCGCCAATCCTCGAAGAAGTATTCCTCGAGCAGCGGCACGATGCGATTGCGGAAGATGTCAGCGAGTGCTTTAAAGCGCGCCGGTCCGTCCTCCACATCAGCCAGTGCGGTCAGATAAGCGTGACCGATGCAGTGGTCGCGATCGTACAGAGCCTCAATGCGCTCGTTGATCCGCTCGAGCAGCTGACGCACGTTGATCCTGCCAGCGTCCGTTGTGACAGCCAGGGCTGCCAGAGGCGCGCTGTTCGCATCGTTGGGATCTTTCTCGGCCCGAGTGTCGGGCATCAACGGCACAAAGTCGAAACGCCGACGCAATGCAGTGTCGAGAAGGGCCAGCGAGCGGTCCGCCGTATTCATTGTGCCGATGATATCTACATTAGCAGGTACCGAAAACTTCTCCCCCGAATACGCCAGGATGACTTCGACAGGAGGGGGGCTACCGTCGAGCGGATCGCGCTTGTCAGCCTCGATTAGGGTGATCAGTTCGCCAAAGATTTTGCTGATGTTGCCGCGATTGATTTCATCGATAACGATTGCGAAGCGCTGATCAGGGGACTTCCTCGCCCTGCAGCACAATTCCTTGAAGGCGCCGGGTCGGATTTCATAGGCAACCTCGCCCGCCTCGGTGTTGTTCGCAAGCACGGGCCGCAGCCCCTCGACGAACTCTTCATAGCCGTATGACTGGTGGAAAGTGACGAAGACGTAGCGCTGGGCATCATTGTCGCCCTGCTTTTCCTGGTCAGGCTTGCCGTAGAATCGTTCGAGTAAGCGTGTCATTGTATAGGTTTTGCCCGTACCCGGTGGGCCATAATAAATCCGGTTGATGCAGGCGGCGACAGGGTCGCGCGCCGTTAAAGATGCCGGGGGAGCCGACGAAGAAGCGGGAGCTACGACCAGGGCTCCACCATTTGCCTCTTCAATAGGTTCACCGGCCAGAGCGGCCAGTTCTGCCAGATCAGTGTCGAAGTATGGCCTGAGAAATGTGGATTCGAACTCTGGCAGGTCGTGTGCACCAACTTGCCAGAAAGTCGAATTTCCCTGTGGCGACCATGCCTTCGAATTTGCTGTGTAGCGGTCAGTACGCTGTGCAGGCTTGAGCACGCGATAGCTGCGCTGCAACCAGCCTTCCCCTTTTTCGCATGGCATCGCTTCGGAAGTCAGTTGGCCTATACGCTGGGGGCTGTTGCCGTGGCAGAGGAAAAACAGCGTGCCTACCGGCGCTTCAGCAAATTTGTTGCCCTGGTACTTACCTGTATCGCGGTGCATTACGGCCAATTGGGCTTCCAGATAGTGCTGGCGCTCGGGATCCGTGAAGTTCGGTGGGTTGCCGTGTGATAGCTTCCAGATATTCAGATTTTTCTGGCTCCACGCCTCCCACACCTGATGTCCGAACTCCAGAATACCAAGATTTTCCGGCCTTTTAGCCAGTGTAGCCTTCTGCAATGCAGCCATGCCTTGGCTTGTGGTGCCGCCGACCAAAACCGCTAGGGGCGCCGGCTTGAAGATGTCCACGATCACCGGCGCCTGTCGGTCCTGGTAATGAAACGCTATCTTCCACTTGAGCACCTCGCCGAGGTGCGTGAAGGCTTCAATGCCGTCCAAGTTACCTTCGGCTGCCAGATCCGCCACTTGGGCAATGTAGCCACGAACTTTTTCGAAGGCTTCGTCAGATGTCTCCCCGAGAGAAGCAAGCCAGCCGTGGCTGTCGGAATAGCTCAGTTTGGAATCAGACTTTTTGTCTTCCGTGTCCTTGCGCGAGAATACGCCGAATTTGAACGCTGATCCGCCCCAGATGCTGCCCATCTTGTCGAGGCGAGATTCAATCCAGTAGGTGAAGCTGTCTTTCGACCCCGCTTGGCTATATTCATCCAGCGTCATCGTCCGCAGCCGATCGCGCGGCCAGATCTCCAGGAACTGATCCCAGAGCTCGTACTGTTGCTGGAAATCGTTCATTCAGATACCCCCAATAGGTCGGCCCGCCGCTCAAGGGTATCGAGAAGAGTGACCTATAGCCAGTACGTTGCCTCTCCAAATCAACGGAGGGCGGTTCCGAGCCATGCCTCTCCGGTCTGGTCAGCGCCAAAACATTCGGTGGCATATTCGCACAAAAAATATATTTATCCTTATATACCAACATATTAGATTGTTTTTCTTGGTTATTGCGGCGTTTGTGGGGCTTGCGGCAACCTAATTCCGTCCCCAGATTGCTCCAGACAAAACATGGAGCACTGGCATTGACCTACGAACACAGCCCCCAATCACTTAAGGATATCGAGACCCTACTGGGCGCGCATGGAGTCAGCGAAGCACTGATCAAGCCGCTGACCCGGAATCACAATGACAAAAACCAGATTTACTCAGGGCGGGAGTTTGCGCCCCTATATCCAACCTTCGATGTCGACTTCTGTCTCCGGGGCCCTTCGAGCAGCGGGAAGAAGGGCAGCATCACCCGCGGCAAGGCGATTCCAGAAGCAGTATTCCGCAATTTCGTTTGGGTCGATGCGAGTGGGCGCGAGGTCCCAGCCCGCGGGGTTCGGATGATAATTTACGCCCAGTATCCAGAAACCCGGCTGAGCGGCTTCAGCACGGTCGAAAATACCATGCCGGAATCCCTGTCGGTGGAATTCACTAAACTGCACCCTGATTTGCCGAGATACCTCGTGCTGGGTCGCCGGAAGGCTGGTGAGGCAGTCGCGGTCATGGTCGTCGCCCCATCGCAAGCCTTCATGGATGACGTTGCTGCCCTGCCGCCTGCCAGTGGGTCACGGATGTGGAAACATCTGAGGCTGCAGACCGGAACCTCAAAGCGCCTTCTGGCCCTGCTCGGAGGCACTGCGGGTAGAAAAATCCCAGGTTGCAGGCTCGACAATTCGCGGCAAACGCTTCCCTTCAACGGCACACAGGTCTGCGGTTATACCCTGGAGCACGAGCTTGGCATTGTGCCCAACAGTGACAGCAATGGAGACTTCGAGGGGATCGAGCTCAAGACCCATACACAGAAAAAGGTGACACTGTTCACACCCGAGCCTGACATGGGGCTCTACGCTACTGATTTCACCAAGTTCATGACGACTTTCGGCTATCTGGATGGCGATGGGAATTACCGCGTCACCGGCATCCACCGGGTCGGCGAGCGCTGCGCAAAGAGTGGTTTGACGCTAAAAATCATGAACCATGATCGGTCGGCGTCACTGGCAGCAAGTGCGGACCGTGACGTCCATGTTGGGCTCTTCGACGATGCTAATCAATTTACAGCAGGATGGTCACTGGAGCGGATCCTTAACTGCTGGACATCAAAGCACAATGAAACCGTGTACATACCCGCAACGAAAACCCGGTGTGACGACCCCGAGCTAAAGGCCGCCGGTTACCAGAACATGGTAGAATTTTCGGACCGGGTGATGTGGTGCCGCGAGACTTCGGCGGAGCGCCTGTTTGAGGCCCTGTACAACGGCACCCTCTTCCTTGATCCGGCACCAAAATACTGTCCGGGAAACGCGCGACTTAACAAGCGTCGCTCACAATGGCGGGTCAACGACATTTTCGCTGCGGCTAAGGATCTTTACACGGATGTACGATCGGTCACAGTGAACGATAAACTCGAAGACTGACTGTTGCTGGTAGGGGTTAACAGTCAGCCTCAACAATGGTCCGATCGGAGCCAACGGTTGCGGACTGCTCCGTGCCTTCCAGGAACTGAATGCAGCGACCGGCAACCTCGTCTAGGGAAAGCCGGTCCTTGCCCCTCAAGGTGCACTCCCAAATTTCCAGAACGCGCCAGCCGGTGCTGATTAGCTTCCTGCGAGACCTGGAATCGCGCACAATGTTCCCAGTGATCTTGTTACGCCAGAATTCAGCCCGGCTTGCCGGCCAGCGGAAGAGAGCGCAGTCATGTCCGTGCCAGAAGCAGCCATGCACGAAGATGACAGCGCGCCGTCCTGGAAAAACAAGGTCCGGCTTGCCCGGCAGCCCCTTCACATGGAGCCGATATCGGTAACCAAGGGCATGCAGCGCACGCCGGATCAACATCTCAGGCTTGGTGTTGACCGGCCCGATTCCTGCCATCATCCGGCTGCGGACATCGGGCGCGACGATGTCAGCCAACAGCCCGCTTTCGTGCAGCCGTGGATTGTAGCTGGTTGATCTCCAGCATCTGCTTGATCGACGGTTCCATAAATCGGGCAATAGCCTCAACCACCGGGACGACCACTGCGTTACCGAACTGCCGATACCCCTGAGTGTCAGACACCGGGATATGCCACTTCCGGTCACCATGCTCGAAACCCATCAGCCGCGCGCATTCGGTCGGGGTCAACCGGCGCGGTCGGGTACCCTTCTGGGCAATCAGGATTTCGGACCCATCCTTGTGGTAGCGGGCCGACAGTGTCCGGGCGACATCCTTCTCGCCGAACAAGCTGTAACCGAAGCCGTTGCCGACCTTCTCGTGCTTGGCGCGATAGGCCTGCAGATAGTCCCACAGTTTGGGCGTCAGGGTGTATTTGGAATCCACCTCGTTGTGCGACTGCAGGATGTCCCCGAGCTTTGGCCATGATTTCTCTGGCGGGATCATCCTGTCGAAGTCGCCGAAGCTGAACCCGACATCCTGTCGGAAGCCTGCAATGAAGATGCGTTCGCGCTTCTGCGGCACCCACGGTTCCGAACTGACTACCCGGTAACTGATCGCGTAGCCCAGTTCATCTTCGAGCGTGCGGCGGATCACCTCAAAGGTGCGCCCCTTGTCGTGACGCTGCAGGTGCTTGACGTTTTCCAGCAGAAACGCTGGCGGCCTGTGGTGGCGCAGGATCGCCTCAATATCGAAAAACAGGTTGCCCTGTTTCTCGTCAGCAAATCCATGCGCACGGCCAAGCGAGTTTTTCTTGGACACACCTGCCAGTGAGAACGGTTGACAGGGAAAGCCTGCAAGCAGAACGTCAAACTCGGGGATTTTCGAGGGATCGGCGCCGTAGGGACGTATGTCCCCGACCATCACGTGGTTTTCGGTTTCCGCAAAGTTCTTTCGATATGTTTCATTCGACCAGCGATCCCACTCACTGGTGAACACGCACTCGCCTCCGATCGCCTCGAACCCAAGGCGCAGTCCGCCAATGCCGGCAAAAAGGTCGATGAAGCGAAACGCAGATTCCGGCCGCGCGGCCGAGCGCTGGTTGGCAATCTCCCGGATCCTTTCCATCGCCAGCTTGGTCGGAGTGACCTCATTCGCAATGTATCGGCGGATCTGACGCGCGGATACGCCCAACTCGGCTTCTGCTTCATCCAGCGACAGGCCCGACCGTTTGAACAAATCTTCGAAAGCGGCGGTCCAGTCGTGCATGAAAATCCCTCAGTTGGCCCCGGGGAAACCGGGTCATTTTTTGACGGAATGGCACAGAGATTCCCAGGGAGCAAGCCTTCGATGTTCTTTTTTTGTTTTCACAGACCTGTGTTGTCTCCGCGCGGGGAAGAGCGGTGCGAAGGGGCGCGACGGAAGTGCGGTCCACCCCCTCGATCTATCGCCTCAACCGATCCGCGCCTTGGCCGTTTTCCGAGAAACCACGCTGCCAATACCCATTAGCGCCAGCACCACGGTCAGTACATTGGCTTGCGTCAGGCCCTCGGGCAGGATGCCGATGGCACCAGCAACACCCCACAGGCTTCCGATGACGCCGGTCCAGATGGCCTTCGACGTCCACCAGGGTTTCAGATCTTCCATGTCGATTCTCCACAAAAAAGCCCACGAAAATCGCGGGCGGACTGGTTGATGGGGTTCCCGGCCGGTCAGGCCTCGTTGGTGGACATCACGCCGTTGGCCGCGAGCTGGACCGGCTTCGCGCTCGCAGGCGCCTTCCTGTAGGCCGGTCGGCGAATGGCGATGCAGCGATCCCGGGCAATCCGGGTGATCGTCACGCCGTCGGACTGGTTGCCGCCGAGAACATGGAAGGCACCATAGTCCTCGCCAACGTAGAGCCCGACATGGCCGGAACCCTGCGCGCGGCGGAACACCAGAATGTCACCCAGTTGCGCGCCCAAAGCGGGCCCTCCATGACCAGCTTGCCGGCGCGCTTGGCAACCACGGCCATGAACAGCCCGCACCATGGAATGCTGTCGGCGGTGAAGGTCTTCGTGAGGCCAGTTTCCTTTGCCCAGCCGAGGATAGCGGGGTTGTCGGCGGGCCCCGCCACCTCGAAGGTGCCGTAGAGCTTGCGGGCCTCTTCCAGCATCCTGGGCAGCGGACGCAAGTCATCGATCCAGCCATAGGCCGGTGGTAGCGGTTTCATGAATGTCTCCAGGGAAGTTAGCGTCCGGACAGGCCTTTGACGGTGGCGTAGAGAACGACGAGCGCGGTAGCGAAGGTCGACAGCCACTTGACGAACCGGACCATGCCAATCGCGGTATTCCAGGCCTCGAGAAGGTCCTTCAGCTCCTTGCGAACAGCCTTCAGGTCCTCCTGCATGGCCTCGAGATCCGCCCGGATCAGGGCGATTTCCACGGCTGGATCGCGATCAGGATTGGGAGCCATCAGCGCAGCCTCCCGACGATGGCGATGTCGCCCGGGGTCACATCAAGCGTTTGCCCGGCCGGCAGATCGAAGTCCGTCTACCGCTGCCGGTCGCCAGTCACGTAATGGGCAAACAGCGCATCGCGATCGAGGACGGCTGGCCCTGCCTGCACCTCGAAGTGGTACTGCACGCCGGGCGTTCGCTTGAACTTCTGCACCACGCAGCACAGCGTGAAATCATCGTGGAAGCGCCGGGTGAACTCGCCGGCCGGCAGATAGCCGCCACCGTTCTCAACCTCTCCGCCACGGAGGGTGGCGCCGCGATCGGCACCTCGGGCGGCCAGTCGGGCAGCCACATCGTGCGCGAGGTCGTCTCGGTCACGGTCAGCTAAGGAAAACAACGATGCAGGCAGATCGCCGGCCCACGGTCACCGACGAGGTGATCGCGCTCGACATTGTGGCAACCGGGCGTCCAGCGCTGGGTAATGGGCCCCTTGGGCCCCTCGAAGACGTAATCGGCCCACCCGGCGATCGCGACGGACACATGCTCGCACAAGGTCCAGGCGACACCCGCATCGTACATTTCGGCGATGGTGGGGGTTGAGCTTCGGGGCCAACCAGCGGCGCGCTGCCGACCGGGATCCTCGCCAACACTACCTACTTCGTCATCAACGCCGCGACCGACACGCTATCGGGCGTGGGCTGCGCAAGGTCGACCCCCAACGCTACCCGGGCATCATCAAGACCGACTGCGTCATTCTCGACTTTGCCGGTGCGGCGATCCGTCACGGCTGTCTCGAACAGGAAATCTCGCTGGACGACGATACCAGCGAGCCGGGCGACGCGCCCTACAAGACCTGCCCGGACTGTCAGGCGGAAATCCCGCTGGGCGCAGGGGAATGTCCGTTCTGCGGGCATATCTTCGTCCGCGACGTTGATGAGAAGCGCCTTCTGACCGACTTCGATCTCCTCGAAATCGATCTACTCAACCAGTCCCCGTTCCAGTGGTGCGATATCCGGGGCGACGGGGAGTCGCTGATCGCGAGCGGCTTCGATGCCTGGGCCGGTGTTTTCCATGATGGCGCCCTCTGGCACGCGCTGGGCGGACCGAAGACTGGTGCTCCGCGCAAGATCGCGATCGGCACTCGCGTCCAGGCACTGGCGGAAGCAGATAATTTTCTGCGGTCCGCCGAAAGCAGCCTGGCAGCGGCAAAGAGCCGGCGATGGCTGAAGGACATCCGCAAAGCAGCTCGGCTGTCTGCGCCGGGCCGGGATCGAGGTGTCGCCGATGGATTTCGGCTATTCCAAATATGACGCCAACTGCCAGCTCAAGTTCCACTGGAACCGTGATGCCATCATTCGGCTGGTATCCGGTGGACAAGCAAGGATCGCCGCATGAGCGGGGGAAATGGCATCTGCCCGTCCACGATGACTGCAGATTCCCGGCTCTCCGAGTTGGGGCGGATCGTTGCTGCCGGGGTCATTCAGCTGCGCCAACAGTCCAGTCTTATTTCTGCTGCCAGTGCAGATAGTTCACTCGCAATCCTGCCCGCCAAGAGCGTCAGTCGTCCTAGGGCAAAGGCCCGGAGTGGAGGACAATGATGCAAGGACATGACAACGCGCAGGTGCTGGCCAGGCTGGCGGCGCTGAAGGACATGACAGTCGGCGAGTTGAAGGTCGAATGGCAGGGCTTGATGGGATCCCCGCCGCCCAACTACAGCCGGTCGTTCCTGGAACAGCGCCTGGCCTACCGGATCCAGGAGCTGACCTTCGGCGGCCTGTCGAAGCCGGCGCGCCAGCTGCTCGATGCTCTCGCCGACGAGGTCGAGGGCAAGAAGGTCAGGAAGTCGGTCATCGCTGACCCGCGCAACCCGGTGATCGGGACGCGGCTGGTGCGCGAAAGGGACGGAACCGAGCACGTGATCACGGTGCTGAAGGACGGGTTCGACTGGCAGGGCCGCCGGTACAAGTCGCTGTCGGCCATCGCACGGGACATCACCGGCACGCAGTGGAACGGCTACCGCTTCTTCGGCCTGCGGGAACGGAAGGACGCGGCATGACCGATACGGCACCCCGGCGGCGCCTGCGCTGCGCGGTCTATACACCCGCAAATCGAGCGAGGAAGGGTTGGACATGGAGTTCAACAGCCTCGATGCCCAGCGCGAGTCCTGCGAGGCCTATGTCGCCAGCCAGCGCGCCGAAGGCTGGGTCTGCATGCGCGAACGCTACGACGACGGCGGGTTCTCGGGCGGGACGCTCGATCGACCGAGGCTGAAGGCCTTGCTGGAAGATGTCGAGGCCGGGCTCGTCGACGTCATCGTCGTCTACAAGATCGACCGTCTGTCACGCTCGCTGATGGACTTCGCCAAGCTGGTCGAAGCCTTCGACCGAAACAACGTGACGTTCGTGTCGGTGACGCAGGCGTTCAACACCACGACCTCCATGGGCCGACTGACGCTGAACATCCTGCTGTCGTTCGCCCAGTTCGAGCGCGAGGTCACCGGCGAACGCATCCGTGACAAGTTCGCTGCCAGCCGCGCCAAGGGCATGTGGATGGGCGGGTTCGTGCCGATGGGCTACGATGTGGTTGACCGCAAGCTGGTCATCAACGAGGCCGAGGCCGCCACGGTCAGGCATATGTTCCAGCGCTTTGTCGGGTTTGGCTCGGCCACGCTGCTGACGCGCGAACTGGTAGCAAAGGGCACCCTCAACAAGCGGGGCAAGCCGATCGACAAGGGCTTCCTGTACAAGCTATTCCGCAACCGGCTTTATCTTGGCGAGGCGGTCCACAAGGGCACCAGCTATCCCGGCGAGCATCAGGCGATCATTGACCAGCCGCTGTGGGATCAGGTCCATGCCATCCTGCAGGAAAGCCCCCGGCAGCGGGCGGCCAACACCCGCACCCAGACGCCAGCGTTGCTCAAGGGGCTCATCTTCACGGATCGCGGAATCGCCATGACGCCGACGGTAACGAAAAAGGGCAGTCGGCATTACCGCTACTACACCTCAATGGATGCGATCCGGAACCGCGCCTGCGAAGGGCGCGACAGCTTCGTCCGGCTCAATGCCGGCATGGTGGAATCCGCCGTGGTCCAGCACATCCGGTCGCTGCTACGCACGCCGGAAATCGCGGCGCGGGCGATGGAAGCGACCCGCCGAACGGCACCGGATATCGATGAGCAGGATGTGGTCACCGCGCTGGCGGGCTTTGGCGGTCTCTGGGAATCATTGTTCCCGGCCGAGCAGGCCCGGATCGCCCGGCTGCTGATCGAGCGGGTCACGGTCAGCGCCGATGGCCTTGCGGTCGACCTGCGCACAGAAGGCCTCGGGTCGGTCATCCAGGAAATGGTCGCCCCGAAACAGGAGTTTGCAGCATGAGCGCACCCACCACCATGCGGGTGTTCATCCCGCTCACCATCCGCAAGCGCAACGGGCGGCCGAAGATCGTGCCGCCAGCCGACATGGTGCCGGACACCGGCGGGGTCGACCCGCATATGCTGAAGGCGATTGCCAAGGGGTGGAGCTGGCGGCGCAAGCTGGAAAGCGGGGAAGAGGCGACCATTCAGGATATTGCCGAGGCCGAGGGCATCTCTGACCGCTATGTCGGTCGCATGCTGCGGCTGGGCTATCTGGCTCCCACCGTGTTGGACAAACTGCTGGTAGGGCGAATGTCCCCCACCGTGTCAGTCAAGGATATGGCAGCCGCCGCCGAGCTGCCGTGGGCAGAACAGGAAGCGACGGTGTTCGGCGACTTCTGAAAATGATGATCACTTCGTCTGTCATCGCGCGCCAAGACATGATGGAAGAATATTGCGCGGGTCGAATGATGCGTTAAGCGCCACCAAGGGGAATCACTTCCATAGGAGGCAATGCTTGCGTGTTACGAGCTATGGGCTGTTCTGGCGCGCGTCAGAAATAGATTGGCATCCAGGCCAAGGGAGCAAAGATGCTTTTCGCTTGCTTGGCAGGATTGGCGCGCAGCGCGGCACGATAAAAGTAGCCGATTTCCGGTATCAGCAAGGAATTTACATCCTCTTTGACGACTATGGACCTTGCTATGTAGGTCTGACGAAACGGCAAGGCTTGGGCAAACGCCTCAAGGATCATCTTTCGGATCATTTGCAGAACAAATGGGATAGGTTCTCGTGGTTCGGCTTCTGGCCTCTTAATGAAGAACCCGGCAAGGATGGCGTGTTTCGCCTCTATGAACCGGATGATGAAGTGTCTGAAGACACGAACACCACAATTGGCGATTTGGAAGCCTTGGTTATTCGAGCGATGGGGCCGAAGTACAACACCCAGGGTATGAACTTCAAAAATGCCGCACTCTGGACGCAAGTTGATTGGGATGACACCGAGAAATATTTGGCTCGACTGTAATCCACAGAGGACTGCCGACAGGCGTGCATTTTATGCTCGGAATTGCGCGCCATCTCGCCCACCTCGGATTCTCTAATCGCAACGGCTGCCGGGATCGCATAGAGAACCGCGCGGCGGCGCTCTATCCGTAAAATGCTGAAACAAAGTGGTATTTTTAACCCGGACCTTTTCCGGCGAGGTTCGGGTGAAACGAGACAAAAGCCGGTCAGAGACCGATATTGGCGTTTTCGGCAGTCTCTGAGGTTCAGGCGCCACCAGCAAAACCGCGCGGAAGCCGGGGATTTTCTGGCCCAGTTATGCCCATCTCATTGATTCGCATTGAGACGTTGGCGGAGCGGGAGGGATTCGAACCCTCGATACGGGGTTACCGTATACACACTTTCCAGGCGTGCGCCTTCGACCACTCGGCCACCGCTCCGCATCGCCTGCTGCCCAAGGGCCTGCTGGCGAAGGCGTGGCCGATAGCGCGGGCGAGGCGGTTGGGCAAGCTTGCAGGTGGGTATCTTGGCGTTAAATCCGTTTTCCATGGAAAGAACATTCGGACTTGCCCCTTCCGCCGAGGAAATGGAGGCCATCGCCCGCGCCGCGCTGGAGCGGCTTCCGGCGCAGTTTCGCGTGCATCTGGGCGATATTCTGCTGCTGGTGGAAGACTTTGCCGATGCCGAAACACTGGCGGCCATGGGCATCGAGGATCCTTTCGAACTGACCGGAATTTACGAGGGCCTGCCCCTTGGCGAGAAGAGCATCGGCCATTCGGGCACCATGCCCGACCGGATTCGCCTGTTCCGCAGCCCCATACTGGACGAATGGATCGCCCGCGGGGACGAGACGCTGGAGCATCTGGTGGCCCATGTGGTGATCCATGAAGTGGGGCACCATTTCGGCTTGTCGGACGAGGCGATGCATGCGCTGGAGGAACTGGCCGAATAGGCCGGCCTGTTTGCGAAGAGGCTTTCCGCCTGAACCAGGCGATGGCACTCTGCCCGGCATGAAACGCCCCTCCCCGTTTGCCCTGCCCGCCTGTCGCAATCTGCCGGTTTCTGTCCTGCGGGTGACCGCACAGTGAGCGAGATCATCCGCTTCGCCGCCCCGCTGATCCATTGGGAATTGGGCGACTTTGCCGGGCTGGGCTATGTCAGCATCACCGGCGAGGCCGAGGAAACCATTCGCGGGCATGAGCTGATGCGGCGGCTGGAACTGGGCAAAAGGCGCGGCTTCGGATCGGTGAAGGTCAATGTCACTCTGGGCGATAGCCGCTGGTCGACATCCGTGTTCCCGCAGAAGGAAGGCGGCTGGTTCCTGCCGATCAAGAAGGCGATCCAGCGAGCCGAAGGGCTGGAGGAAGGCGATCTGCTGAAGATCGAGCTGGAGCTGCTTTAGCGCAGCCTATGCGCGATCCCCGGCGCAAGCCGGGGTCCAGAACGCGACGCCGAGTGCTGGCCGAGTGCTGGCCGAGTGCTGGATGCTGGGCCCCTGCCTGCGCAGGGGCTCACCAGATTGCCGGATGACATCTTCCTTGACATATATAACCCATTTGGTTATATGCGCGCCCATCCTGCATCTCAAAACAGGATCTGGAACCGGGAGGCGGCTCGGCCGGCTTGCCTTCCCCTCCAATCGCGGGTGCTCCTGCACACAACAGGAGATGTCACTCCCGCATCGCGGCCGGCGCTCTTGCGTCAGGGACAGGCCCCGCAAGGCCGGTCCAGCCGCCGGATCGGATATGGCGCGGCAGCAGCCGCGATGGAAGTGCGCATCGTGCGAGCCCGCCCGCGCTTCCCAGCCGCTCCGGACAGGGTCGAGCCTTGGCGCGCAGCGGAACAGGCGCCAAAGCCATTCGCAAGATAAACCTTCCGTACTGCCCCCGGCGCATTGCCGGCCGCGCGGTTCCTCTGCTTTTCCCACGGCGTTATGTCCGGGCTCGCCGCCGGATGATGGGGGGTGAGTGCGCTACGCTTACCACCCCACTCACTCACACCCGTTCGTCCTGAGCTTGTCGAAGGAGGCGGGAAACATTTGTCCAATCAAGCCGACTAATAAGCACCCGGAACGAACCTTGGCGCGCGTCCTTCGACAGGCTCAGGACGAACGGAAGTTGGGATTTGGGAAACGGAGGTTTGGGATTGGGATAATCGACCTACATCCGGCTCGCTTCGGCCAGCGCATCGCTGGCGCGCAGGGCGCTGATGATGCGGGTGAGATGGGCCAGATCCTGCACTTCCAGATCCACTTCGTAAGTGTGGAATGGATCGTCGCGATGGGAGAGGACGAGGTTCATCACATTGGCGTGGTTCTTGGCAAAGATGCCCGCCACTTCCGCCAGCGTGCCGGGGCGGTTGTAGAGCACCACGCGCACGCGGCCCGTGGCCCCCTGCGAGCGTTCGCCCCATGACAGGTCAACCCAGTCCGCATCCACGCCGTTTGCCAGTTCCAGGCAGTCGATCGTGTGGACTTCCACGCCCTCGCCCGGATGGCGCAGGCCCACGATACGGTCGCCCGGCACAGGGTGGCAGCATTCGGCCAGCTTGAAGCCCACGCCGGGCGTCAGGCCACGAATGGAAATGGCGCGTTCCTGCTTTTCCGGCTCGGGCATGTCGACCGTGCTGCCGGGGACGAGCGCTTCCATCACTTCGCGGTCTTTGATCTTGGCCGCGCCGATGGCGTACATCAGCTCGTCCTCATCCTCGAAGCCCAGCCGGTCCACCGCCGCGCGGATGGCCTTCTTGCCGATCTTGGCGGGCAGGCGGTCCGCAATGTGGTCGAACAATTTGTGCCCGATCTGCGCCACTTCTGCCCGTTCCTTGGCGCGCACGGCGCGGCGGATGGAGGCGCGCGCCTTGCCGGTGACGACGAAGCCCAGCCAGGACAGCTGCGGTTCGGAATGGCTGCCCTTGATGATCTCCACCACATCGCCATTATGCAGTTCGGTGCGTAGCGGCATGTGGCGCCCGTTGATCTTGGCGCCCACCGCCTGCGCGCCCAGATCGGTGTGGACGGCAAAGGCAAAGTCCACCGGCGTCGCCCCCTTGGGCAGCTGGAACAGCGCCCCCTTGGGGGTGAAGGCGAAGATCCGGTCCTGATAAATGGCCAGCTTCGTGTTTTCGAGCAGCTCGTCCGCATCGTGGCTGGCATCCACGATCTCGATCAGGTCGCGCAGCCAGCCCACCTGCCCGTCAGGCCGGGTGCCGCCCTGCTTGTAGGCCCAGTGGGCCGCCAGGCCGAATTCGTTGAGCCTATGCATCTCGCGCGTGCGCACCTGCACTTCCATGCGCATGGAATTTTCATAGATCAGCGCGGTGTGCAGCGAACGATAGCCGTTCGACTTCGGCGTGGAGATGTAATCCTTGTAGCGGCCGGGGATGAACTGCCAGGTGGTGTGCAGCACGCCCAATGCGCGATAGCAGTCCTCCACGCTTTCGGTCAGCACGCGGAAGGCCATGATGTCGGTGATCTGCTCGAAGCTGACATGGCGCTCGGCCATCTTCTTCCAGATCGAATAGGGGTGCTTCTCGCGCCCGGAGACTTCCACTTTCAGCCCGGCTTCGGCCAGCGCCTGCTTGATGGCCAGCGCGATATCGTCAACCTGCCCGCCTTCCTGGCTGCGGATCTGCGCCAGCCGCCCGGTGATGGTGGCATAGGCTTCCGGCTCCAGCTGCTCGAAGGCGAGGAGCTGCATCTCGCGCATATATTCATACATGCCCACCCGCTCGGCCAGGGGGGCATAGATATCCATCGTCTCGCGCGCAATGCGGCGGCGCTTTTCCGGCGATTTGATGAAGTGCAGCGTGCGCATATTGTGCAGCCGGTCCGCCAGCTTCACCAGCAGCACGCGCAGATCCTCGCTCATGGCGAGGAGGAACTTGCGCAGGTTTTCCGCCGCCCGCTCGTCATCGGTCATCTGCTCGATCTTGGAGAGCTTGGTGACCCCGTCCACCAGACGGGCGACATCGGGGCCGAAATTCTTCTCGATATCCTGGATCGTGGCGAGAGTATCTTCCACCGTATCGTGAAGCAGCGCGGTGATGATGGTTTCCTGATCGAGCTTCAGGTCCGTCATCAGGCCCGCGACTTCTACCGGATGGGAGAAATAGGGGTCACCGCTGGCGCGCTTTTGCGAGCCATGCTTCTGCACGGTATAGACATAGGCGCGATTAAGCAGCGCCTCATCGGCATCCGGGGCGTAATCCTTTACCCGCTCAACAAGTTCGTACTGACGCAGCATTGTGTTTCCCAAATGGGGGCAAGACCCCCCACTTTGCAACGGGAAAGCGCGTAGTCGGAAAAAGCTGTCCGCTATCGGGTCAGGTCAGAGAGCGGGAGCCGGGTCAGGCCGGCTTGCCCACCACCTCATCCACCGCGCCCTGCGTAACCCCGTGATAGCCCGCGCGGTTCTTGGCATAGATGCGCTTGGCAATCGGCTGGCCCCAGCTGCCCTGCTTCATCAGTGCAGCATAAAGCGGCTTCACGAATTTGGTGCGGCCCACGCTGGAGAGGAATTTCTCCGCCACCGGCACGGCCGGATCGTAGCGATTGTTGAGCGCCAGTTCGAGCCAGGCGAACAGGATTTCCTTGTTGCCGGATCGGGAAAGGCCCAGCGAGCTATCCAGCGCCGCCAGCTTTGCCGCATCCAGCTTTGCCGGAACCTTGGCCAGGAAGCGCAACCGTTCCGCCGTGGTCCAGCTGCCCCATGCCTTCGCATCGGGCGTGCCGCTGGCGCGATAGGCCCCGGCGGCCTTGTCCACATCGGCAAAGGCCGAGGCTGGCGGATGGATGACGTTGGAGGGAAGGCCCGGCTTGTAGATCCAGTCTTCCAGCATCAGCTTCTTTTCCAGCGCCGCGTCACCCTTCACCAGATTGGCGCGCATATCGGCCAGCAGCATGGCGGAAGTGGCGGGCTGGAAGGCGTGTTTGTCAAACCAGTTGCGCAGCCAGGCATCGAACTTCTCGCGCCCCACGATGCTTTCCACCGTGCGCATGAAAGTGGCGCCCTTGTCGTAAATGATGCCCGACGACTCGCCATCGGGCACGCCTTCGGCAGGCGGCAGGTGCAGCGCGGTGATCGGTGCGTCCTTGCCCGCTTCGGCCAGCGCCTTCTCCATTTCGGCAAAGCTCAGCGCGGCTTCCTGCTGCGCCCGCTTCGTGCCGTAGAGTTCCTCGACGATGCGGTTCTCGAAATAGGAGGTGATGCCCTCGTTCAGCCAGCTGTCGGACCAATTGGCATTGGTAACGAGATTGCCCGACCAGCTATGCGCCAGTTCATGCGCGACAAGGCCCGTCAGGCTCCGGTCGCCCGCGATGAAGGTGGGCGTCAGGAAGGTCATGGTGGGGTTTTCCATGCCGCCATAGGGGAAGCTGGGCGGCAGGACGATCATCTCATAGCGGCCCCAGCGATAGGGGCCATAGAGCTTCTCGGCCGCTTCCACCATCTTCTCCGTATCGGAAAGTTCGGCAGCGGCGGCATCCAGCATGGAAGGTTCGGTCCAAACGCCGGTGCGCGGGCCAAGCTCGCGATAGGCCAGATCGCCCGCCGCGATGGCGATCAGATAAGGCGCCACCGGCTTGTCCATGCGGAAGCGGAAGGCGCGGCGATTATCGCCCACATCCTCGGGCTCGCCCACGCGCAGGGCGGACATCACCACCGTCAGCGGCTTGGGCGCCGTGATCCGCGCTTCCCAGCTCTGGCGGATGCCGGGGCTGTCCTGCGTGGGAATCCAGCTGCGGTTGAGCGTCGCCTGCCCCTGACTGAGCAGATAGGGCTGCTTGCCGCCCGCCGTCTGCTGCGGGGCCAGCCATTGCAGCGCCTCCGCATCGGGCGCGGCGGAATAGGCGATGGTGATTGTGCGCGCCTTGCCGATCTTCACGCTGACCGGCTCGCCCTTGCCTTCTACCCTGGCACCCACGGTGAAGGGCAGTTCCACCCCGCTCTCATCGGTGATCCTGGAGATTTTCAACCCGTTGCTGTCCAGCACGATCGTGTCGGCATCAGGCTTGGCCAGAATATCCAGCGTGGCCGTGCCGCTCACTGTCTTCGCCGCGAAATCCAGCGCCAGATCGAGCGCCACATGCGTCACCCGCGCCACTTCGGGCTGCGCGAAACTGGCCGTATCCTTCGCGTCCTCGCCAGTGAGGATCGGGGAGACGATAGCCTCCTCCCCAGCTGGCTTGTCCGCCCCGCCGGAACAGCCGGCGGCGAGCAGCGACAGGGGCAGCGAGAGAGACAAAAGGAACGGCTTGAGCGCGGCGCGCATCGGATTCTCCGAAAAGGCGGGATGGGCAGAAACTGGTTTCGCTTAACACCAATTCCACGATTAGGCCCCGCTCGTCAAATCCGCCCGCTCTGGCGGCTTGCAGCCTGCCGCAAGCCGCTTCAGATAGCAGGCGATGAGCAATGCAGCCACGACCACGATCTTCGAACGCATGTCCGCCCTCGCGCGGGAAACAGGCGCGATCAATCTCGGCCAGGGCTTCCCCGACCGGGAACATGCGCCCGAATTGCTGGAAGCCGCCCGGCGCGCGCTGGTGGAGAAATCGAACCAATATCCGCCCATGCGCGGGTTTGCCGAACTGCGCCGCGCGGTGTGCGACTATTATCTGCGCGAACAGGGGCTGGAGGTTACGGAAGAGGAAGTGGTGGTCACTTCCGGCGCGACCGAGGCGCTGGCCGCCAGCATCCTCGCCCTGATCCAGCCGGGGGACGAGGCGATCCTGCTGCAGCCCTGCTATGATGCCTATCTTCCGCTGATCGAGCGGGCAGGCGGCACGGCCAGGCTGCTCAATCTGGTGCCGCCGCACTGGACCATCCCGATGGAGCAACTGGAAGAGGCCATCACCCCGCGCACGAAGCTGATCATCCTCAACACGCCCAACAACCCCACCGGCACGATCACGCCGCGCGCCGAGCTGGAGGCGCTGGGCGCGCTCTGCGAGACGCATGACCTCACTCTGCTCTGCGACGAAGTGTGGGAGGGCATGATCTTCGACGGCACGCCGCATATCTCCCCCCTCGCCATCCCTTCGCTGCGGAACCGTGCAATCAAGGTCGGCTCTGCAGGCAAGATCTTCTCCCTCACCGGCTGGAAGATCGGCTGGGCCGTAGCCGCGCCCAAGCTGGCCGACGCTATCGCCGCACAGCATCAATTCCTGACCTTCACCAGCGCCACGCCGCTGCAATGGGCCGTAGCCGAAGGGCTGGCCCTGCCCCATCAATGGCACGAAGCCCACCGCGCCCAATATGGCGCCAGCCGCCGTCGTCTGGTGGAAGGGCTCGAGGCGGCGGGCTATGCGGTGCTGCCTTCCAGCGGCACATGGTTCGTCACGGTCGATCTCGCCGCATCGGGCCTGCCCGCCGATGACGAGCAGATGGCCGAACGCCTGATCCGCGAGGCGGGCGTGGTGACCATCCCCGTCTCCGCCTTCTATCACGACACGAAGGAAAAGGGCTTCCTGCGCTTCTGCTTCGCCAAGCAGGATGCGACGCTGGATGAGGCGCTGGGAAAATTGGCGGAGTTTCGGGCGGATTCAGTTATTTCGTCATCCTGAACTTGTTTCAGGATCCATTTCTCCGGATCGAGCGGCAGTGCGTGGGGAGAAATGGGTGCTGAAACAAGTTCAGCATGACGAAAATGAAAACCTCAATTCTTCGCCTTCAGCCCCACCGCCGCAAGGCCCGCCAGCGCGCAGGCCTCGTCATTGTCGGACGTATCGCCGGTAATCCCGATCGCGCCCACCACGGTCCCGTTCGCATCGCAGGCAATCACGCCGCCCGCCGCCGGGACCATGCCGCCCTCGCCCATGCTATCGACTGAGGCGATGAAGTGCGGGCGTTCCAGCGCCATATCGCCGATGGTGCGGCTCGATACGCCCAGCGCCAGCGCGCCTGCCGCCTTGCCGGTCGCCAGCTTCACCCGCATGTTCGATGCCCCGTCCTGACGCTGGCAAGCGATCATGTGCCCGCCCGCATCCAGCACTACTACGGTCAGCGGCTTCAGCGCCAGCTCCGTGCCCTTGTTCAGGGCGGCTTCGATCATGGCATTGGCCTGGGCAAGGTCGATACGGTGCATGCGGGTCAGCTCCACTTCACTTCGGGGGGAAGGCTCATCAAAATAGCGTCGATATTGCCGCCGGTCCGCAGGCCGAACAAAGTGCCCCGGTCATAGACGAGATTGAATTCCACATAGCGGCCGCGCCATTCGAGCTGGGCCTGCTTTTCCGCCTCGCTGAATTCCATGCCCATGCGCTTGCGCACGATCCGGGGGAAGACATCGAGGAAAGCTTCGCCCACATCGCGGGTGAAGGCGAAATTGCGTTCCCACTCGGCCAGGTCCGCGCATTCGAGGTGATCGTAGAAAATGCCGCCCACGCCGCGCGCCACATTGCGATGGGGGATGAAGAAATATTCGTCCGCCCACTTCTTGAACTTCTCGTAATAGGTCGGGTTATGGCCCGCGCAGGCGGCGCGAAAGGCCGCGTGGAAGGCTTCGGTATCTTCCTCGTAGGGAATCGGCGGATTGAGGTCTGCCCCGCCGCCGAACCACGCCTTGCTGGTGGTGAGGAAGCGCGTGTTCATGTGGACTGCGGGAACATGCGGGTTAGCCATATGGGCCACCAGGCTGATGCCCGTGGCGGTGAAGCCGGGATCGTCCTCGCTCGCGCCGTTGATCGTCTGGGCGAAGCCGGGGGCAAAATTGCCCATAACGGTGGAGACGTTGACGCCCACCTTCTCGAACACCTTGCCCTTCATCTGGCCGCGCACGCCGCCGCCGCCTGATCCATCGCCCCCTTCACTGCCTTCCGACGTCTCCCGGTCCCACGGGATATATTCGAAACTGGCATCGCTGCCCGCCTCACGCTCGATCGCCTCGAAGGCGGCGCAGATACGGTCACGCAGGCTTTCGAACCATTCGCGGGCCTGGGCAGTCTGAGGGGTCCAGTCAGTCATCACATCTTCCAGCATCATTGTAAGGCCGGCACCGTTGATAGCATCGAGCCTCCAACCCCTTGCCAAACCCGCCGCCTCACGGCAAGGCACTGGCATGGTTCCTCTTTCGTTCCAGCCCAGTTTCGGTTTCGCGCAGGAGGAATTCGCGCTGGTGGATGGCCGCGCTCTCTATTGGCCGCGCGAACAGGCGCTGCTGGTGGCGGATCTGCATCTGGAAAAGGCCAGCTTCTATGCAAGCCATGGCCAGATGCTGCCCCCCTATGACAGCCGCGAAACGCTGGCCCGGCTGGCGCAGGCGATCCGCGCCACCGGCGCGCGGCGGGTCTTCACGCTGGGGGACAATTTCCATGACGATGGCGGCGCCCTGCGGCTGGAACCCCATGCGGCGGGAATGCTGGATGCACTGACCCGCGCGGTGGACTGGGTGTGGATCACCGGCAACCACGATTCGCAGATAAGCGATCCGGCTGGCGGCACTCTGGTGGAAGTGCTGGAAATTTCGGGGATCATGCTGCGCCATCAGGCCCTGCCCGGAGAATTGCGGGCAGAACTTTCCGGCCATTTCCACCCCAAGTTCCGGCTGAGCGCGCGGGGCCGTTCGATCAGCCGCCCTTGCGCCGTGGTGGGATCGTCCCCATCTGGGGCTGGACGGATGATCCTGCCCGCATTCGGCGCGCTTACGGGCGGAATGGATGCTTCCGATCCCGCTATCCTTCAGGCCATGCAGCCCGCCCATCGGGTGGATGCAATCGTGCCGACAAAGGACCGTTTGCTGCAATTCCCGCTCTGGCGGGCGGCAGTATAATCGGACACGGCTGAAAACCTCGCCAAGCCCCCTTTCGCTGGCGAAAGAATCCCACTAAGACGCGCGCTTCGAAAACCTTAGACAAAAACGATTACAGGAGACCGCACAATAGCCCGTCCTCCCCGGCGAATGCTGACGCCCCCCGTTAAAAGCGGGCCGCGCTTCGACAATTTCATCCAGTCCGACAAGGTTCGCGTCATCGACGAGAATGGCGAGAATCTCGGCGTGATGTACACGAGCGAGGCAATCGAACAGGCGGCCGAAGTGGGCCTGAACCTGGTTGAGGTGTCGCCCAATGCGGATCCGCCAGTCTGCAAGTTCCTCGATGTGGGTAAATACCGCTACGAGGCGCAGAAGAAGGCGAATGCTGCGCGCAAGACGCAGAAGACGCAGGAAATCAAAGAAATCAAGATGCGCCCCAACATCGACACGCATGATTATGACGTGAAGATGCGCAACGTGAACAAGTTCCTGCTGGAAGGCGACAAGGTGAAGATCACCCTGCGCTTCCGTGGCCGTGAAATGAGCCATCAGGAACTGGGCATGAACCTGCTGAAGCGGGTGCAGGAAGATGTGGCCGAGATCGCCAAGATCGAAGCCTATCCCCGGCTTGAAGGCCGCCAGATGCTGATGGTGCTGTCGCCGAAATAAGCGGCGCCTCTATCGCAGAACCTCGCAAGGGCGCGCCGCAAGGTGCGCCTTTTGCTTTTGGGGCCCGGCCATTTGGCAGCACCACGTCACGCCTTGGCGGGAGGTTCCCATAATTCGATGGGATTGCCCTCGGGATCATGGATGCGCGCGAAACGGCCGACATCGGGATGATCCCATTCTTCGCGAGTCTCCACCGCCACGCCTGACTGGCGCAGCCGCTCTATCAGCGCGGCGATGCCCGCCACCCGCAAATTGACCATTACCTGGCGGTCTGCCGGGAAATAGGCACTGTCGCGCGGGAACAGCGAATAGACCGTCGGCCCGCCCTCCGCCTGCCAGAACCATGCTCCATCGGGCGCAGCCTCTCCGCCCGCCGTGACGGTGAAACCCAGATGATCGCGATACCAGGCGGCAAGCGCAGCAGGATCGCTCGCCCGGAGAAAAACGCCGCCAATCCCCAGAACCTTGCCCTCGGCCATTGCCAGACTCCTTGCCACGAGCCGCATCGAAGCTAGGATCGCGCCAGGGCGAGGTAAAGGGGGCAGAAGTTGGCGCAAAATGGTGCCTTGAGGGCGAAGCATATCGGCCTTGCAGCCGGGATCGCCGGTTTTGTCCTCACACTGATTCTGCCCGCGCCTGCGGGAATGCCTCCGCAGGCGTGGACCGTGGCCGGGCTGACCCTCTGGATGGCAGCATGGTGGATGACCGAAGCGGTGCCGCTGACCGCCACGGCCCTGCTGCCTTTCGTCGTCCTGCCTTTCGCGGGCGTGATGAACGCCAATGAGACGGCGTCCGCCTATTATTCGCCCATCCTGTTCCTGATCCTGGGCGGTGCATTCCTCTCGCTGGCGATCGAGCGGACCGGGCTGCACCGGCGGCTGGCCCTCGCCATTCTGGCGCGCGTGGGCACGGGAGGAGGCAGTACGCGGCTGCTGCTGGCCTTCATGCTGGCCACGGCCGTGCTTTCCATGGGCATATCCAATACTTCCACCGCGCTGATCATGATGCCCATGGCGCTGGCCGTGCTGGATGGCGGAGGCGCCTCCGCCCACGACCGCGAGGGGCTTTCAGGCGCCCTGCCGATGGGCATCGCCTTTGCCGCCTCCATCGGTGGGCTCGGCACTATCGTGGGCAGCCCTACCAACGCCATCGCGGTGGGCCTGCTGGAAAAATCCATCGGGTTGAACATCAGCTTTGCAGAGTGGAGCCTTTACGGAATGCCCATCGTGCTGCTGGGCATTCCACTGGCGGCCTTCATCATTTCCCGCGTTCAGAAGACGGCGCAGCATCCTTTCGATGTCGATGCCGCGCGGCAGGCAATCGCCTGCTCGCCCGAATGGTCCCTGCCTGAAAAGCGGCTCGTCCCGGTCATCGCGCTGGCCTTCATCGCATGGATGGCCCAGCCCTTCCTCGAAACCATGCTGCCCAAGGGATCGCTGACCGACGGAACCATCGGCGTGATCGCGGGCATCAGCCTGTTCCTGCTGCCCGATGGAACCGGCCGCCCGATGCTGGTGTGGAGCGAGGCGGACCGCGCGCCATGGGGCGTCATCATGATGTTCGGCGGCGGGCTGGCGCTGGCGGCGGGGATGACCGCATCGGGGCTGGCGGACTGGCTGGGCCAGTCGCTGCTCCCCCTCTCCTCCGTGCCGCTGCTGGTGGTGGCGCTGGCCGTGGTGGCCATGGTGGTGGTGATCACCGAATTTGCCAGCAATGTCGCCACCGCCAGCGGGATCATCCCGGTGGTGGCCAGCCTGATCGTGGCGCTGGGCGCCGATCCGGTCCTGCTGGCCGTACCCGCCGCCATGGCCGCGAGCTGGGGCTTCATGCTGCCCGCAGGAACCGGCCCGAATGCCATCGCCTGGGCCACGGGCCGCATCCACCTGCACCGCATGGTGGGGGCGGGGGTGGCGCTCGACATATCGGGCGCGGTGCTGATCGTGGCCGCGGTCTGGGGCGTGGCCGCGCTGGTGAACTGACTATCCTCTCAGCGCCGATCCAGCCCGTTCTGCTTGAGGAAGGCCGATAGCTGATCCGCCACGGCGCGATTGTTCATGTCCATGAAGGGGATGTGAGTATTGCCCTTCAGGCCCGCATCGGTGAGCTTCAGGATCCTGGCATTTCCGCCGCGCTGGTTGATCAGTTCCACGAATTGCTCGCACTGCTTCAGGCTGGCGGGCCAGGTGGCGGAATCCGCGATATTGTCGCCCCAGACGAATTGCAGGGGGATCTTCGTCAGCCGGTTGAATTCCTCCTCGGTCACGCGGATCGGGCCGAAGGGGCCTTCCGGCCGATCTGGCCCCGCCCCTTCGGGGAAAGGAAAGCCCGGATTTTCATAGGCCACGATGGCCTTTACATTGCTGCTCTGCGTCGCGGCCAGCAGCGCGCGCAGGCCGCCCGCCGAATTGGTCAGCACCACGCTGGGCCCCACCTCGTCAATCGCCCTGGCCCCGGCCGCCGCTTCGAGGCGGACATTTTTCACAATGTCGAATTCCTCGTAGCGGGCGCGCATCGCCTGTTCATAGGCGCGCTTGTCATCCTTGGGGAATTGCACGCCGGGGAACCATTCGCCGAAACTCTTGCCAAAGCGCCAGGCCGTGAAATTGCCCTGATCGCGGCCGATGCCGGGCTTGTAGGTATATTCCTCGCAACCCCAATTGGCCCGGCCCACGCGCGGCCCGTCCCACAGATAGGTGGCAAAGCCGCGCTTCAGGAAGATGTCACGGAACCCTTCGCCCCCGTCCCAGCGCCGCTGCCACACCAGCGCGCTGGAACTGTGCCACATGAACAGCGCGGTTTTCCGCGCCCTTACCGGGATCTGATATTCGACATAGCCGTGATCGCAATGGAGCGAAGATTTGGCCGGATCGCCCAGCACCTTGCCACCTGCGGCAAAGGCGCCCTGCCGTTCCAGCACGATCCGCCCCGGCTCTGTCTGCCCGCGCCCGGCGGCCTGAAGAGCGCCGCCACCCAGAGCTGGCAAGGCGGCCAGCACTGCTGCCAGCACAGCAAGTTTGCGAACTTTCACCCCGGATACGGCCTTCATCGCATTCTCCCCATTTTCCGCCAGCTTTGGGCGGACAGGCAAAATGCGCTTGCCTCAACCTGCCCCTATTCTTGATGCTTTTTCCATGGGCGGGCGCGGCGCGGCGCACCGCCGGCCCTAACCCTTCCAGGTCCGCCGCTCCTCCGCCTGACGCAGCACTTCGTAGGCAACCTGGAATCTCTGGAACGCCTTGGCGGCTTCGGCATCCCCCGGGCGCACATCGGGGTGGACTTCCTTGGCCCTTGCGCGCCAGGCCTTCTTCACCGCCTCGAAATCGGCATCCGCTTCCAGCCCCAGCACTTCCAGTGCGCGCAATTCGTCCTGGCTGCGGCTGCCATCGCCCGATCCGGCCCAGCCATAATGCGATGCTTCCGCATAGCCGGAATTGGCGCGCTGCTCGCTGCGGGCACGCTCCTGCGTCTCTTCCTCGTCCAGCCCTTCGAAGTAATTCCACTTCGAATTATACTCGGCCGCATGCTGCTGGCAGAAATACCAGCGGTCCGGGCTGTTGGGCGATTTGGGGGCGGGGCAATTGCCCGGCTCGGTGCACCCATGCCGGTCGCACAGGCGCACGGAAGTTGCCTCGCGCGAGCTGCCATAGGGCCGCCAGCGGGGAAAGCCCCAGTCGAGCGATCTCTTCGCCCTGCTCATTGAATGGATTCCTTGAACATCACTTCCAGACATAGGCGTTCGCCTGCCCCCCTGCCAAGGGCGGAAGGGGCGACACTTTGCGACAAATGCTGCATTGCAAAAGCGATTGGGGGAACTATCTCGCGTGGTGAGGAGTTATCAGGCACCGTGAGCAAGCAACTTGCCCTTTCCGCGGCCTTTTCCATCTTCGCGATGGCGGCCTTCGTGCTGAGCACGACCCCGTCCGCTCTTGAAGCGGATGGCGCCCTGCGCAATTCCGTTGCCCTGCCCCAAAGCGTTGCGGGCGCCCCGATCGAAATCGAAGCGCCCGCCGGATTGTTTCAGCTGCCGAAAATCCCGGCGCTGCAATTCGCCGCCGATTAGTCGATAGTAATCGTAGCCGCGCGGCGGTTCTGTGCCCATGCGGCCTCGTTGGAGCCAAGCGCCACGGGGCGTTCCTTGCCATAGCTGACCGTGTTGATGCGGCTGGCATCCACACCCAGGCTGACGAGATAGTTCTTCGCCGCATTGGCGCGGCGTTCACCCAGGGCGATGTTGTATTCGCGGGTGCCGCGTTCGTCGCAATGCCCTTCGATGGTGGCGCGCTTGGCCGGATACCGCTGCAGCCACTGGGCCTGCGCGCGCAGGGCGGCCTGATCGTCGGCATCGATATCGAACTTGTCCGTATCGAAGAAGATCACGCTGCGGCCCTGCATCTGCGCCATGAAATCGGCATTGCTGCCAGGAACCGGACCGGTGGGCGTAGGGGTGGGACGCGGAGCTGCCGTTTCGACAGTGGCAGGCGGAGGAGGAAGCTGCTCGGGCTCAGCCTTTTTGGAACAACCGGCAACAGTGATTGCGGCGGCGAGGGCGGCGAGGGAAACAAGACGTTTCATATATTCTCTCCTTCGAAGCGGGGCCAACAGGGGGGAAAAGTTAGTCGGTAATATCCTAATGTATCACTTTTACGGCAGAACAGGACCCCATGCCGGGTCGGACGCGCCAACGGGGGTGGGCAGCCTGCGTTCATTGCGGCCGGTGAGGTCCACCTGCCAGAGCGAAGCCTCGCCCGAATTGCGCGCATTGCGGAAGAACTGCACAATCCGGCCATTGGGAGCCCAGGTGGGCGCCTCGTCCTGCCAGCTATCGGTCAGGTGGCGCACATTCTTGCCGTCGGGCGTCATCACCGCGATGCGGAAATTGCCGACGATATGCGTGAAGGCGATCTGATCGCCGCGCGGGCTCCATTCCGGCGTGGCCGCACGGCCGCCGAAGAAGCTGATCCGGCGCTGGTTGGTGCCATCGGCATTCATCACATAGATCTGCTGGCTGCCCGAACGATCGCTCTCGAACACGATTTTGCTGCCGTCGGGCGAGTAGGAGCCGCCCACGTCGATACCGGGGCTATCGGTCAGCCTCTCGCTCTGGCCGCCCTGCACGGACACGCGATAGATGTCGGTATTGCCGCCCACGGCCATGGAATAGAGAATCCACTTGCCATCGGGGGACCAGCGCGGCGCGAAAGTGGGATTGTTGTTTCGGGCCACAAGGCGCTGTTTGCCCGTCCCGATATCGTAGATATAGATGCTGGGATTGCCGTTCAGATAGCTCAGATAGACGATCTGCTTGTAATCCGGCGAATAGCGCGGGGTCAGCGCAGTGGCCTGGCCATTGGTGATGAAGCGGTGGTTCGCGCCATCGGAATCCATGATCGCCAGCCGCTTGATGCGACGATCCTTGGGGCCGGTTTCGGCGATATAGGCGATCTTGCTGTCAAAGAACGGGCTTTCGCCCGACAGCCGCGAATAGACGAGGTCCGCACATTTATGCGCCGCACGGCGCCAGTCGCTGGGCGGAACCACCCAGCCTTCGCGGACCAGTTCGTTCTGCAGCTTCACGTCGTAGAGATAGCAGCCCACGGTCAGGCGGCCATCGTCGTTCGCGCGGACGTAACCCTGCACCAGCATTTCCGCGCTGCGGGCCTGCCAGTTGGACCATTTGGGGGAGGTGATTTCGGGATATTCCGGGCGCGGCAGGCTGTCCGGCCCGACCGGGCGGAACAGGCCGTTATTGCGCAGATCGGCCGTGATGACCCGCGCCAGCTCGCGGCCCAGTGCCGCCGTGCCTTCCGTATTGGCGGCGGTGGAGACATTGGCATTGGTGGCAAAGGCCGGGATGGCAATGCCCAGATCCTGCCACGCGCTGTCATCCGTGACGGAGCCGGACAAGCCGCCTTCGTCATCATCCGGGGCATTCGTCGCCGGAACGGAGAGAGCGCCAGCGCCTTCCTGTGCGTGCACCGCAACCGGGGCCAAGATCAATGCAATGAGGGCAACATACTGTTTCATCGGGAAGTATTCCTATCGAAACGCCAATTGCGGACGCGCTTCCAGTGGTCGTAATATTGCTCGGGCAAATCGAATGGCGCTGCAAGCTGGACAGCCCGGATCGCCAGTTCCGCATGGCGCGCAGCCTGCGGCCGGTTGGAGTCGGTCAGCCCGCTCTGGCTCTTCAGGCGCGGCCTGCCATTCAGGCTCCCGTCCGGATTCAGATCCCAATCCAGAAGAGTCACCAGCTTTTCAACGTCCACCCCCTGGGGTGCGTTCCAATGGGGCCGCAACTGGCGCGAGATCGCGCTGGTGAGCGATGCCTGTTCCGC
Source organism: Fulverythrobacter ferritrahens (assembly GCF_020539485.1). Lineage (GTDB taxonomy): Bacteria > Pseudomonadota > Alphaproteobacteria > Sphingomonadales > Sphingomonadaceae > Andeanibacterium > Andeanibacterium ferritrahens. Next base: position 726,585 of record NZ_JACDXU010000002.1, on the reverse strand, counting down.
AGGGCCGAAAGCTGCCGCGGGCGCACCGCGAGAATCGCTGCGCTCACCCGCACCGGCTCCGGCGAGGAAATTGTCGCCCAGGCGGCTGCCGCCCGCCGGTTTGGGCTGGGGCTTGGCCGAAGCCTGTGCCGCCGGCTTTGCTGCGGACGAGGGTTTGGCCGCCGGCTTCGCCGCCGGGGACGGCCTGGGCGCGGGCCTGGGCTGGGGCACCTGCGCGGCCTTCGGCACAGGTTTAGGAGCGGGCTTGGGCGCCGGCTTGCGCGGCTCGGGCTTCTTCGGTTCCGGCTTGGGCTGTGCGACAGGTTCTGGCTCGGGCGGCGGGGCAAAGGAGGGCGCGAGCGTGGGCGCCACCGCAGCGTTCGAATCCTGCGACGGATTGGGCGAAGTGGAGGTCAGCGAAACCTCGTCAGCCAGGCTCACCACCATGCGTTCCGGCACCGGGACATGCGGCGGCTGACGCGAGGCGTTGAACACCAGCGCCCCCAGCAACGCCAGATGCGCTGCTGCGGCGATCGCAAGCCCAAGTTGTTCTTCCTTCCGAAGATGCGCGATCTGCATGGCCCGACGCTACGGAGCGCTGACTGAACTGTTGGTGACCAGCGAAATCGAATTGAACCCGGCATGGTTCAGCTCGCCCATCACCGAGATCACCCGTTCGTAACGCAGCGATCGGTCCGCCCGCAGCGTAACCAGCGGGGGTTTCCCATCGGCATCGCGCGGCACGTTTTCCAGCCTTGCGGCCAGGGCGATCTCGTCCACCGGCTCCTCATCGAAATAGATCGCGCCGGTCTCGTCGATGGAGATGGTGATCTGGTCCGATTGCTGATCCATGGCGCTGGCGCGGCTATCGGGCAGGTCCACCGGAACCGCCGCATTGAGCAGCGGCGCGGTGACCATGAAGATGATCAGCAGCACCAGCATCACGTCCACCAGCGGCGTGACGTTGATTTCCGCCATCGGCGCGCGGCGGCTGCGGCCGCGCCTGCGCCGACTGGGGGAAGAGGCTACACCGATCGCCATCAGACGCGCTCCAGCTCGCGGCTCATCTTCGCGCTGAACCGGTCCGCAAAGCGCTGCAGCCGCGCCTCGAACAGGCCAACGCGATTACTGAAGCGGTTATAGGCGATGACCGCCGGAATGGCGGCAAACAGCCCGATGGCGGTGGCAAAAAGTGCCTCCGAAATACCGGGCGCAACCACCGCGAGCGAGGAATTCTGCTGCTGGCCAATCTGGAAGAAGCTGTTCATGATGCCCCAGACCGTGCCGAACAGGCCGACGAAAGGCGCGACCGAGCCGGTGGTGGCAAGGAAGTTCAGCCGGGCCGCCAGATTGTCCGATTCCTCGGCCACCTGGCCTTCCATCGCAGTAGCGATGCGCTGGCGCACCCCTTCGCGATCGAACCCGGCGCGCGAGGTGGACTTGCGGAATTCGCTCAGCCCCGCAGCCGCAATGGCCGCGGAAGGGATCGACTGGCGGCGGCGCTCGCCCAGCAGGGCTTCCGGATTGTCGAGTCTGAGAAATTCACCTTCGAAATCCTCGCACCGCCGCCGCAGCGAACCCATGCGCAGGCTGAAGGATACGATGATGGTCCACACCCACAGGCTGGCGAGCAGCAGGCCGCCCATCACCACCTGCACCACGATGTCGGCATCGAGGAAGAGCTGGATCGGATCGAGGCGGCTGGGCGCGGAAGAAGCGGCCAGGAAAGCAAGCTGGGTCATGCGGTTCCTTCTGGAGCAAGCAGATTGGCGAAGGCTTCGCGCCAGGCGGCTGGCTGGCGGCGCGGGCGGCCTTCGGGAGAAATGAAGCCGACGCGGACATCCGCCTCGGCCAGGAGAAGATCGCCACGAAACGCCTTCTGGCGCAGGGTAACGCTGGCGGCGCCGAGGTCCAGCGCATGGCTCTGGATCAGCACCGCATCGTCAAGCCGGGCAGGCGCGGCATAGCGGATGGTCAGGCCCGCCACGGCATAGACGCCCTCCCCCGCCTCCTGCGCGGCGCGCTGGTCGATCCCCAGCAGGCGCAGCATGTCGGACCGGGCACGTTCGAACCAGCGCAGATAATTGGCGTGATAGACCACGCCCGACAGGTCCGTATCCTCATAATAGACGCGCACGGCGAACTGGTGGCGCCAGCTGCCGTTCGGGCCTTCGAAACGACCGGTTGGGGGTTCGATCTGCGTCACCATCTTCTCCCGCAGGGGTGTAGCCGGTTGCCGACTCGCTCGGCAAGAACGGCTTTTTTACATTGCGGGATGAACCGTTGATGGCCCGCGATCAGCGGATGAGCATCGGCCCCAGCGGCGCCCCGCCGAACAGGTGAACGTGCAGATGCGGCACTTCCTGCCCGCCATGCGCGCCCAGATTGGACAGCAGGCGATAGCCCGGCTGCACCAGGCCAAGCTCCCGCGCGACATGGCCTACCGCGCGCACGAAGCCCGCGATTTCCTCTGCCTGCGCCCGCGCGGAAAAATCGTCCCAGCTGACATAGGCGCCCTTGGGGATCACCAGAACGTGAACCGGCGCCTGCGGGGCGATATCGTGAAATGCCAGTGCCCATTCATCTTCGAAGACGGTCTTGTTCGGGATTTCCCCTCGCAAAATCTTCGCGAAGATATTCTGGTCGTCATAGGGCAAAGTGGCGTCGATCGGCATCATTCGCTCCGCGAGGCTTTTTCAACGAGGCCGGATGTCCCTTCCCGCCGGTCAAGCTCGGCCATGATGCTGGCCAGCGGCACCTGCTTTTCGGCCAGCAGCACCATCAGGTGGAACAGCAGATCGGCCGCTTCGCCCACCAGGTCCTCCTCGCTGCCGGACAGGGCGGCGATCACCGTCTCCACCGCTTCCTCGCCCAGCTTGCGCGCGATCACGGGCAGGCCGCGTACGTGCAGCTTGGCGACATAGCTGGTATCTGGGGAAGCACCCATGCGCTGGGCGATGGTCTGTTCAAGGCGGGTAAGCGTATCCATGGCCCGCGACATGGACAGGGCGCGGCCTGCGGTCAAGCGTTTGGGGCTGTTGTCACAGGCAGAGTTGCGCGCAATGCGCGAGGCAGATCAGCCGCGTGCAGGCAAACCCGCAGCGCGCAGGGCCGCATGAGCCTCGGCAATGGAATAGGTGCCGAAATGGAAGATGGAGGCCGCCAGAACCGCGCTCGCCCCGCCCTTGGTCACGCCTTCCACCAGATGATCCAGCGTGCCCACTCCGCCGCTGGCGATCACCGGCACGGAAACCGCATCGGCAATCGTGCGGGTAAGCTTGAGATCATAGCCCTTTTGCGTGCCGTCCCCGTCCATGGAGGTGACGAGCAATTCGCCCGCGCCCATCTCGGCCAGCTTCACGGCATGTTCCACCGCGTCGATCCCGGTCGCGCGGCGGCCGCCATGGGTGAAGATTTCCCAATGGTCATGGCTCCAGCGCGCATCGACCGAAGCGACGATGCACTGGCTGCCCATGCGCTCAGCAATCTCGCTCACCACTTCGGGGCGCGTGACGGCGGCGGAATTGACCGCCACCTTGTCCGCCCCTGCCAACAGCAGCGCGCGCGCATCCTCCACACTGCGCACCCCGCCGCCCACGGTCAGCGGCATGAAGCAAACTTCCGCCGTGCGGCGCACGATGTCGATCAGCGTGCCGCGCCCTTCATGCGTGGCGGAAATATCGAGGAAACACAGCTCGTCGGCGCCCGCTGCATCATAGGCGCGGGCCTGTTCCACCGGATCGCCAGCATCCTTGAGATCGACGAAATTGACGCCCTTCACCACGCGGCCATCGGCCACGTCGAGACAGGGGATGACGCGAATGCGGACGGTCATGCTCGCTTACCTTTGCGCGTGGCCTTCGACAGGCTCAGGCTGAGCGGGTGTTGGAATGCCGGCCACAAGGTCCGCTCATGCTGAGCTTGTCGAAACACACGCGCCAAGGTTACAGTCACGCCCGCCCCGCCATCTGGATCGCCGCAGCCAGATCGAGCCGCCCTTCATACAGCGCACGGCCCGTGATGACGCCTTCGATCCCGTCATCCGCATGGATGGTCAGCAGCCGGATGTCATCCAGCCCCTTCACCCCGCCGCTGGCGATCACGGGAATGTCCACGCGCCGGGCAAGGTCCACCGTCGCTTCGATATTCACGCCCTTGAGCAGACCGTCACGGCCGATGTCAGTGAACAGCAGGCTGGCAACGCCCGCATCCTCGAACCGGCGGGCCAGATCGACCACCGGCACGTCGGACACATCGGCCCAGCCTTCGGTCGCGACCATGCCGTCGCGCGCGTCCACGGCCACTACGATCCCGCCGGGAAATTCGCGCGCCATGTCCTTCACGAATTCCGGATCTTTCAGCGCGGCGGAGCCCATCACCACGCGGGCGACGCCCAGATCGAACCAGCCTTCCACCGCCTCGCGATTGCGGATGCCGCCACCCAGCTGGACATAGCCGGGAAAGGCCTCGACAATGGCTTCCACGGCCTCGCGGTTTTCAGCCCGGCCCGCGAAGCTGCCGTCCAGATCGACCACATGCAGGTGCTGGGCGCCCGCTTCGGCAAAGATCAGCGCCTGCGCGGCGGGATTGTCGCCATAGATGGTGGCGCGGTTCATATCGCCTTCGGCAAGGCGCACCACTTGTCCGCCCTTGAGGTCGATGGCGGGGAATACGATCACGGCTGCCACTCCAGGAAACGCTTCAGAAAGGCGAGGCCATAGGCCTGGCTCTTTTCGGGGTGGAACTGCACCCCCAGCAGATTGTCGCGCGCCACGGCGGCCACCAGCCCGCCGCCATGATCGGTCATCGCGGCGACATGCTGGCCGTCATCCGGCACGAAATGATAGGAATGAAGGAAATAGGCCTCGCCCGGCTCGATCAGCTCCGACCCGTCGTGATGGGCGCTGGGGATCACGTCGTTCCAGCCCATATGCGGAATCTTGATCGCCGGATCGGTGCGCTCGATCGGGCGAACCTCACCCTTGATCCAGCCAAGGCCGGGGCATTCGCCGAATTCAAGGCCACGGCTGGCGAGCAATTGCATACCCACGCAGATGCCCAGAAAGGGCACCCCGTCGCCCAGCACCCGCTCTTCCATGGCGTCCGCCAGCCCTTCGATGGAGGTCAGCCCTTCGAAACAGGCGCGGAACGAGCCGACGCCGGGCAGCACGATCCGCTTGGCCATGCGGACCAGTTCCGGGTCTGCCGTGACCATCACCGATTCCGCCCCGGCCGCGACCAGCGCGTTCTTCACCGAATGGAGATTGCCGGCGCCGTAATCGATCAGCGCGATAGGCTCAGCCACCAAGCTGCCCCTTCGTGGAGGGAATCGCCCCGCCCTTGCGCGGATCGATTTCCACCGCCGTGCGCATCGCGCGGGCGAAACCCTTATAGGTCGCCTCGCAGATGTGGTGGTTGTTCTGGCCGTAGAGCAGCTCGATATGCAGGGTGATGCCCAGCGTTTGCGCGATGGAGTGGAACCAGTGTTCCACCAGTTCCGTATCCAGCTCGCCCAGCTTTTCCTGCGTGAAACCGGCATGCCACACGAAATAGGGGCGGCCGGAAATATCCAGCGCCACGCGCACCAGCGTCTCGTCCATGGGGGAATAGGCCGCGCCATAGCGGCCGATCCCGCCCCGGTCGCCCAGCGCCTGGCTGATCGCCTGGCCGAGAGCGAGGGCCGAATCCTCGGTCGTATGGTGCTGGTCCACATGCAGATCGCCCTTCACCTTCAGGGTGACGTCGATCAGCGAGTGGCGGCTGAACTGTTCGATCATGTGATCGAGAAAACCGATCCCTGTGGAGACGTCATAAGCCCCCGTCCCGTCGAGATTAACCTCGACGAGGATTTCGGTTTCCTTGGTGTTGCGCTCTATCCGGGCTGTACGCATGGCTCGCCTATAGGCCCGTGGGCACGGGAATCAATCACCTGCAAGCCATTCAAAACGGCTTGACCGGACGGACAGCCGCCGCCACTTGTGCCGCATGAGCGACGATACGCCCGACAGCCTGATCCCTTACGACGAAATCGTGCAAGAGGCGCTGCGCGCCGTGGTGGGCCGAGTGCTCGGCGAAGTGCAGGCCACCGGCGGCACCCTGCCCGGTGCACATCATTTCTACATCACCTTCAAGACCGGGGCGCCCGGCGTCTCGATCCCCACCCACTTGCGCGAACGCTTCCCTGACGAGATGACCATCGTGCTCCAGAACAAGTTCTGGGATCTGAAGGTGGACGAGGATGGCTTCACCGTGGGGCTGAGCTTCAACCAGGTGCCCGCCAAGCTGGACATTCCCTTCTCCGCGATCACGGCCTTCGTCGATCCGGCAGTGGATTTCGGACTGCAGTTCCAGGCCGCCGTGGACGATCTGGAGCCCGAGCCGCATGACGATGCGGAAAACGATTCGCGCGACAGCGATAGCAAGCCCGCCGCCATCAGCGATGACGGGTCGAATGTCGTAACCGTGGATTTCGGGCGCAAGAAATAATGCACGATCCGGCGGGGACGCCGGGATCAGGCCGAGCCAGGGAAGCGGAAGGCACACCATGGCAAAAAACACAGGGGCAAAAGACACCGGGGCAAAAGACACCGGGGCAAAAGACACCGGGGCAAAAGACAGCCCAGCGGAAGCGAGTGGCGAAAAATCGCCCGGCTCGACGCTGGCCGGCCTTGCCCTGCGCCAGGGCGCGAAACTCGCCCGCCGCTCCATCGACAAGCGGCTGAGCATCGGCGGAATCTCGGCAGGCGATGTCGATTCGGCCTTCACTGCCCGCGGCCTCGTCAGCACCATCGCCCTCACTGCCGCCACGCGGCTCGCCACCCGGTCCGTTCCCGGCGCTGTGATTGTAGGCAGCGGATTGGTGGCAAAGGCCCTGTATGAGCGGCACAAGCGCAAGCGCGAGGAAGCGGAACTGGCCGCGCAGGCCGCCCCCGCTGCTGAAAAGCCTGCCAAAAAGAGCAGCCGATCCCCTTCCCGGTAACAGGCAGGCTTGATTCCACCCGCCCCCTTGCTGCAACAGCGCGCATGGCCAACCAAGAGACCCTGCACCGCCGCGGCTTGATGTTCATCCTCTCCTCGCCCTCCGGCGCGGGGAAGACCACAATTGCCCGCAAGATCCTCGAGCGTGTTCCGGGCATCGCCATGTCGGTATCCGTCACAACCCGCCCGATGCGCCCCGGCGAAGTCGACGGGAAGGATTACCACTTCGTGGATCGCCCCACTTTCGACCGGATGGTGGAAGAGGAGGAATTCCTCGAATGGGCGGAAGTGTTCGGCAATTGCTATGGAACGCCCAAGGCCCAGATCAAGGCAGGCCTGCGCGCCGGGCAGGATTTCCTGTTCGATATCGACTGGCAGGGGACCCAGCAGCTCTATCAGCGGATGGAAGTGGACGTGGTCCGCGTCTTCCTGCTGCCGCCCAGCATCGAGGAACTGGAAGGCCGCCTAAGGGCCCGCGCGACCGATGCCGAAGAAGTGATCCGCAGCCGCATGGACCGCGCCCGCAGCGAGATCAGCCATTGGGACGGTTATGACTACGTCGTGATCAACGAGGATGTGGAGGGCTGCTTTGAAAAAGTGCGCGGCATCCTGGAAGCCGAACGCCTGAAGCGCATGCGCCAGACCGGCCTGATCGACTTCGTCCGCGAGTTGATGCGGGAACCCTAGGGTTTCGGGGTTTGGCGTTCGTAGAGGCGCAGAGGGAATGCCTTTAGGCGCAACCCTCCCCGCACCTCCTCAGCCTCTGCGAGCGCCCGAAAGCCGCATGCGCGGCAGCCCCACTCTCTCTCCGCGTCCCCGCGTCTCCGCGTGAAACCCTTCCACATCACCCACGCAATCCCGCCAGCGGTCCCAGCCTTCGCTGGGATGACGACAGGGGGATGGTGTAGATGGGTACGGGCACAATTGGCGATTTGACTTGACATGATGAACCGTTTCGGTTATATGCCCCGGCACATTGCAGGACTACCAACCCTGCAATTACCTACCAGTCCGGAGGTGCGCGTAGTCGACCGCAAGCCTCCCTTGTTCAACAGAACAACGCGGCCGGCGCGGGTGTGTGCTCCCTTGGGCGGTTCTCCCAATGGCAATGCCTCCCAGCGCTCAGACGCGGATGATCGGATGTGTGGTGCTCTCCTCTGCCCGTGCACACCTGTCCCTGGAGGACGGGCTCTCCGGGACGGATCACCGCCAGTGGCGCGAGATGATCACTCGCGAGGGAAAGCACGCCGCACGCGAGCCCGTGGCGCCTTTCCTGGCCGATCACCGATCAAAGGGCCGAACCCAAGGCGCTGCGGATGGGCGCCCGGTCTCTCGCAACTCCCTCCGCCCGCTCCGCACGCGCCTCAGTTCCTGACGCCGTGCCGGCCGCGCGATTGGTTTGTTCTACACGCTGGCGTTACGTCCGGGCTCGCCGCCGGATGGGGGTCTGTGCTTGCCGCCCCCTGCTCAACCCTACCCACCCCATTCACCCACATGCGCTCATCCCAACCTGCGCGCCAGCCTTACCAGCAGGGCAATCAAGGGCGGCACCAGCACTATCGACAAGGTCACCTTGGCCAGTGCCTGCCCCAGGATAAGGTTTCCGATCGGCCGCACGCCCAGAAAGGCGATGGTGATGAAGATCAGCGTATCGACCACCTGGCTAAGCATGGAAGCAATTGCCCCGCGGACCGCGACCAACCGCCCACCAAGCCCCGCCAGCTTGGAAAAGATCAGCACGTTCAGCGTCATCGACACGCCATAGGCGGCAATGCCCGCCACCATCAGCCGCCCGCTCTGCCCCAGGATGATCGGGAAGGCATCCTGCGCCGGGAGATACATGCCCGGATCGGTGGGCAGTTCGATCACCAGCCAGGTCAGCAGGATCGCGGTAATAAGCGGCACGAAGCCGAAGCGGACCAGCCGGTCGGCCACCGGCCTTCCGTAAAGCTCTGCCACGGCGCTGGAAATCGCCACCAGCATCAGGAAGGGAAATATCCCCGCCTCCACCGCCAGCGGGCCGAGCGCCACCTGCTTGGCCCCAAGCACGCCCGCGATACAGGTCATCCCGCCATAGAGCAGGGCGAACAGGAACAAAGGCTGCGGAATGCCCTGAGCGGCGGCGGAAGGGTTGGGTGCGGGCGAGTCCATGGCCCTGCCTATTGCGCAATGCGGTATTTGAAAAGCGGTTCGCCCTGCAACCTGTTTGACCTTGGCCGGATCGGCACGGCATAGTCGGTTCCGGACTGGAATCACGCGCCGCCGTGGCGCCTTTGCGAAAGGGGCCATCGCATTGCTCATCAACCTGGCCGGGATCGCCGCGATCCTGCTTATCGCGCTGCTGCTTTCCACCGGCAGGCGGCATATTCGCCTGCGCGTGGTGGGCGCGGCCTTTGCGCTGCAGGCAGGCATCGCGCTGATCGTCTTGCGCACGCCATGGGGCAAGGCTGCCATCCTGGGCATGGCCAACGGGGTTTCGGCGCTGCTTTCCTATGCCGACAAAGGCACCGAATTCCTGTTCGGCGCCCCGGCAGATAATCCCCTGTCCGGTACTTTCGCGCTGGGCGCTCTGCCGGTGATCATCTTCTTCGCCTCGCTCGTTTCCATCCTCTATTATCTTGGCATCATGCAACGCGTGGTGCGCTGGGTGGGCGGCGCGATCGGCTGGGTCACGGGGATCAGCCGCGTGGAATCGCTGGGCGCGGCGGCCAATATCTTCGTCGGCCAATCGGAAAGCCCGCTGGTGGTGCGCCCCTATCTCGCGGCACTTTCCCCCTCGGGCATCTTCACCCTGATGACTGTGGGCATGGCGGGTGTGGCTGGCACTATCCTGGCCGCTTATGCCGGTGTGCTGGGCCTCCAATATCTGCCCTATCTGCTGGCCGCCGCCTTCATGTCCGCGCCGGGCGGCATCTTGATGGCCAAGATCATCATGCCGGACGAAGCACCCGCCCCGCCCGAGCCGGAGGGCGAGATCGCCCTGCCCAAGGCCCGCATCAGCGCGGAGGGCCCCGCAGCCCTGACCGAGGGCGGGGAAAAGCCGCATGAAGTGGAAGTGGCGCAAACCTTCGAGGATGGCGTGCGCCCCGCCAATATCATCGAGGCCGCCGCGCAAGGCGCGCAGACCGGGGTGAAGCTGGCTGTGGCGGTGGGCGCGATGCTGCTGGCCTTCGTTGCGCTGGTGGCGCTGGCCAATGGCGTGCTGGACGGGATCGGCGGCTGGATCGGGATCGAAGGGCTGACCTTCCAGCGCCTGATCGGATATGTCTTCGCGCCCGTAATGTATCTCCTCGGCATCCCCTGGAACGAGGCTCAGCTGGCCGGCGGGTTGTTCGGCACCAAGGTGGTGCTGAATGAATTCGTGGCCTTCATCGATCTGGGCGCGATGGATTCCTCCATGCTGTCGGACCGCAGCCGCGCCATCATCACCTTCTCGCTCTGCGGCTTCGCCAATTTCAGTTCGATCGCGATCCAGATGGCCGTAACGGGAGGCCTTGCGCCGAACCAGCGCCCGGTGATCGCCCGGCTGGGCCTGCGCGCGCTGGCCGCCGGTTCCCTCGCCAATCTCATGAGCGCGGCGCTGGCCGGGCTGTTCCTGTCATTCTAGGCATTAAAACCATGGACAATATCGCCACCGTCTCGCTTTCCCGCCCCCTTGCCGAAATGGCGGACGAACTGGGCAACAGCTTTCGCGACTGGGGTTTTGCCGTAGTGTGCGACCATGGGTTGCCGCCCGATCTGGTGACGAGGGCCTGGGAGCTGACGCGCGCCTTCTTCGCCCTGCCCGACGATGTGAAGCGCGGCTGGCACATCCCCGGCACGGGCGGCGCGCGCGGCTATACGCCCTTCGGCATGGAGCGGGCCAAAGACGCGCAGGTGCATGACCTCAAGGAATTCTGGCACATCGGGCGCAGCCTGCCGCCGGGCGATCCGCTGGAACGCTATATGCCGCCCAATGTCTGGCCCGAGGGCCTTCCCGAATTCCGGGAGACCTTCGAGGCGCTATATTCCGCCTTTGAGATAGCCGGGGGGCGTATCCTTTCCGCCATCGCCCTGCATCTCGGGCTGTCAGAAGACTGGTTCGACCCTACGGTGGAGGACGGCAATTCGGTGATGCGCCTGCTGCATTACCCACCGCTGCCCGAAGGCGCCCCGGAAGGCGCGATCCGCGCCGCCGCCCATGGGGACATCAACGCGATCACCCTGTTGCTCGGCGCGGAGGAAGCCGGGCTCCAGTTGCTGACGGCGAAAGGTGAATGGCTTCCCATCTATCCGCCCGAAGGCGCGCTGGTGGTGAATATTGGCGACATGCTGGAACGGCTGACCAATAACCGGCTGAAATCCACGCTGCACCGGGTCGTGAACCCGGTTGGCCCCGCCGCCCGCCGCTCGCGCTATTCGATGCCGTTCTTCCTGCATTTCCGGCCGGATTTCATGATCGAAACACTGCCCGGCTGCGTGGATGCCCAACATCCCGACCTCTATCCCGAGCCAATTTCCAGCCACGAATTCCTGATGCAGCGCCTGCGCGAAATCAATCTGGCCTGAGTCGCCTCCCGGCTGCTGCAAACCGGCGATTGGCGCCAGCCGGGCCATGTCCGCCCCGGGGGAAAGCGGGCGGCGCGTAAAAAATCCCGAATTGTTGCAACGCAGCAACAATTCGCCAAAAACCGCGCAAATTCAAGCCGTGCAACGCCATATTACGTTGCGTTGCAATACGACGTTGCGACTGTAACCAATCCGTCAAAAAACAGACATGGTTGCGTCTCGAACCAACCATACGGCACGGCCACGACCGCCAAACAGGGAGCGTCAGAACATGAAATTGAAGTATCTCCTGGCCGCCAGCGTCGCGGGCCTTTCCGCCGCCATAATGCTGCCTGCACCGGCCGCCGCGCAGCAGATCACCTCGGGTGTTCAGGGCCGCGTACTCGGCGACGACGGCGCACCGCTGGGCGGTGCCATGGTCAAGGTTCGGGATGACCGCACCGGCGTGGAACGCGTATTGGTTACCGACAGCGATGGCCGCTTCCGCGCCCCCAACCTCACCACGGGCGGCCCCTACACCGTCACTTCCGAGCTCGACGGCTATGAGGGCCAGTCGGTCGGCGGCGTGTTCCTGACCCTGCAGGGCGAAACCAGCCTGACCTTCACCCTGACCTCCGGTTCAGGCGCGATCATCGTTTCCGCCGCGCGCGTGGGCGCCACGCAGCTGGCGGTCGGCCCGGGCCAGAGCTTTACCAGCCAGCTGCTGTCAGACGCGCCGAGCTTCAATCGCGACGTGCGCGACGTGATCCGCATCGACCCGCGCGTCAGCCTTGATCGTGACGATGGCGGTTCGGGCCAGGATCGCATCTCCTGCCTTGGCGGCAATGACCGCGGCAACGCCTTCACGGTGGACGGCATCAGCCAGGGCGACATTTACGGGCTGAACGATACGGGCTTCTCGTCGCGCAGCTCGACCCCGATCCCCTATGACGCGGTGCGCGAGACCCAGGTGCAGTTCGCCCCCTTCGACGTCGATTACGGCGCCTTCACCGGCTGCTCGATCAACGCCGTGACCAAGTCGGGCACGAATGACTATCATTTCGGCGGGTTCTTCGAATATTCGGACGATGGCCTGCGCGGCAACACGGTGGACGGCAAGACCGTTGCCCCGGTCGAGCCCGAAAAGCGCTGGGGCGTCCATCTGGGCGGCCCGGTCATCAAGGATTACGTCTGGCTTTACGGCGCTTATGAGCATCAGGAAGCCGGCCAGTCGCAGGATGACGGCCCGGCAGGCGGTGGTTATCCGAACGCTATCACGCAGGTAAGCGTTGACCAGTTCGACGAGATTTCCAAGGTCCTGAAAGACGTTTACGGGATCGATACGGGCCCGCTGATCACCAGCCGCCCCTACAGCAACGACCGTTATTTCATTCGCGGCGACTTCCAGCTTTCGGACCGCCACCGTGCCGAGCTGACCTATCAGCGGCTTGAGGAAAGCTCGACCCGGTCGGACGACCAGGCCCGTACCGGCCTCTATGGCGGCACCGTCACCGGCGAGAACACCTATTACCTCAGCGGCACCCGCTCCAACTATTATTCCGCCCGCCTTTATTCCGACTGGACGGACAATTTCTCGACTGAAATCCGCTATTCGCGCTCGGAAGTGCGTGACGTGCAGGACCCGGTCGGCGGCGGCGAGGCACAGGATGCCAATCCCATTCCACGCATCGTCGTCGGCGTCCCCAATGGTCCCACCGATGGGGATGACGGCGCGGTGGAAGCCGGCCCCGGCTTCTCCCGCTCGGCAAACGATCTGCGTACAAATGTCAATCAGTGGCGTGTCGCCGCCAAGCTCGATCTTGGCGCCCACAAGCTGAAGTTCGGTGGTGAAATCAACCAGGCGAACCTGTTCAACCTGTTCGTTCAGAATGCCACCGGCACGCTGGTCTTCCGCAATATCGACGACCTGAAGGCGGGTATCCTCGCCGACGGTTCGGGCACTACCAACTCGCCGACCAACGTGGTCAAAGGCACCGTCTCCGGCGCGTTCGGCAACTTCTCCGCCACTGGCGACGTGAACGACGCTGCCGCAAAGTTCCGCCGCACCATCTATTCACTCTTCGCACAGGACGATTGGCAAGTGACCGATCGCCTGTCCGCCACGCTCGGCCTGCGCGTCGACTGGTACAAGGGCGGCCATCCGGCGCTGAACCAGAACTTCGTCGATCGCTACGGCTTCGGCAACGACACCGGCTTCGACGCGCTCGATCCGGTGTGGATGCCGCGCCTCGGCCTGACCTATGACCTCGACGATTTCGCCGTGTTCAACAATGGCCAGCTCCATGGCGGGGTCGGCGTATTCTCGGGCGGCGATCCGGTCGTGTGGTTCGGCAACGCCTTCCAGAACGATGGCCGCGGCTATGCGCAGGGCACGACGGCCGACGCGGCTTGCCCGGACGGCCCGATCAGCGTGGTCGTGGACGGAAAGTTCGCGGGTGTGCCCGATTGCTTCAAGGCTGCGGGCGTCGCCACTGCCGCTGCGGGCAAGGGCGATACGCAGTCAATCGATCCGGATATCAAGATGCCTTCCGTGCTGCGCGCCAATTTCGGCTTCAGCTCGAATCTGGACTTCGCCGACAGCGGCTTCTTCAGCGGCTGGCGACTCAATCTGGACTACATCTACAGCCACTATATGAACCCGTTCAACGTGGTGGACCTGTCGATGGCCCCGGCATCATTCGGCGGCAGCAAAGGCGCAGCGATCGGGCTTAACGGCTACACCGTGGATGGACGCCCGATCTATCGCGCAGTCGAGCCCACCAATGTCGGATGCAATGGGATGATGTCGTTGCAGAACGGCATCCCGACGTGGACCGGTCTGAGCGCCGAGTGCTTCTTCAAGACCGATGCCAACGGCAACTTCATCCTCAACAAAGACAATTACGTAGGCATCGACCGCGACGACGAGCTGATGCTGACGAATACCGCCAGCTATGACAGCCACGTTGCCTCGATCATCCTGTCGAAGCAGTTCGACGGCGGTATCTTCACCTCGGGCGGCTCGACCAATTTCACCTTCGGCTATTCCTATACGGATTCGCAGGACCGCCGGAGCATGTACAACTCCACTGCCGGCTCGAACTATGACAACGTCGCCGCCTTCGACCGGCAGAACCCGGCAGCTTCGCCCAGCTTCTATGCGAGCAAGCACAACTTCACCGTCAATACGAGCTTCCGTGAGGAATTCTTCAAGGATCTCGACACCCGCCTGGGCATCACCTTCATCGCCCGTTCGGGCCGTCCCTACAGCCTGACCTTCGGCGGCAGCGGCGTGTGGGGAGACTCATCCTCCGGTTCGGATAATGCGCTGGTCTATCTGCCGACGGGCCTCAGCGATCCGAACGTCTCGCCCAGTTCCACCATCTCTGCCGACAAGATGGCACAGCTGGTTGACTGGATCGACAGCACCAGCTGCGCGAAGAAATATATCGGCAGCACCGTGCCGCGTAACAGCTGCACGGGCGACTGGTACTTCGATATGGATCTCACCTTCTCGCAGGAGATCCCCGGCCCCGGTCATCTGTTCGGCTACAAGGATGACAAGATCCGGCTCTATGGCATGATCGACAACTTCCTGAACCTGCTGGACGACAACTGGAACGTGCAGCGCCGCCGCGATTATCGCGGCTTGCAGGACATCGCCTCCTCCGACGGTGTGGACGCGCAAGGCCGTTACATCTTCAAGGACTTCAACGGCGCCCAGTCGATCGCCGATGACAATTCGATCAACTTCAGCTCCTCCGTCTGGCGGATCAAGATCGGCCTCAGCTACGATTTCTGATCGCGGCAAGGGTCATTAAAAACGGAACGGCGGCGCCCATAGGTGCCGCCGTTTTCGTTCAAACTTGCGCTGGATCATTCCCTTGTCACCGCCATCCACTAGGATAGCTTTCCTGTAGCTGCGTCTCCCGGTCGGAACGCAGCGGCTTTTGGGGAGAAGCGGGCGATGAAATCGATATTGGTGCAGATCAACCGGGATAGCGGGCTGGAAGCCCGTTTTCAGGCCGCGCTCGACATAACGCGCAATTTCGGAGGGCATCTCAGCTGCCTGCAGGTCACACAGGTGGAAGCCTTCGCCGCGCTCGATCCCTATGGCGTGGGCCACATGCTTTCCGAAACCATTTCCATCGTGCGCGATGCTGAACAGGCCGAGCGCAACGTGATCGAGACACGGCTGGCGCAGGAGGACATCAGCTGGGACTGGATCAATGAAAGCGGCGATCCCGCTCGTATGGTGGCCAATCACAGCTGGCTGAACGATCTGGTGGTGGTCAGCACTCCGCCGGAGGAATGGCTCCCCCGGCTCGATGCCCCGCCCACCGCCGCCGAAGTGCTGGTGCGCAGCCGCGCGCCCGTGCTGGTGGTGCCGGAAGAAAAACGCGGGATCGACTGTACTGCCCCCATCGCCATCGCGTGGAACGGCTCGCCTGAATCCTGCGCCGCGATAAAGGGCGCGATCCCCCTGCTGAAACAGGCGGGCAGCGTCTATCTCATCAACGCCACTCAGCCCGATAGCGATTACGATCTGCCGCCCACCCAGGCAGCCACCTACCTCTCGCGTCACGGCATCTCCAGCGAGTTGGTGGAACTTAATCCCGGCATGGCGCCCATCACGGACAGCGTGCTGGAGGCCGCCGATATGCGCAAGGCAGGGATGCTCGTCATGGGAGCCTATGGCCATTCGCGCCTGCGGGAGAACATCCTGGGCGGCGTGACCCGAGGAATGCTGCAAAAGGCGAAGCTGCCCCTGCTGCTGGCTCACTAGGGCGAATCCCCGCCCGTCGCCGAGTGCGGCGGGCGCTGCGACCCGCCAAATAACTTAGCAATCTATATATTTACATTGCATGCTTCCTGCCCTTACATCTCCCGGAACCGACGGCGGAATGAATCGTCTGTCAGACAAGACCTGTCGGGGGAGAGGTATTTCATGCGGAATCGGATTGCATTGGCGCTGGGCGCTGCCTGCCTTGTAATAGGTGCGCCCGCGCTGTCGGGGGAGGATCTGACCAGACCCGCCGACTGGCCGCGCTACGCACGCGACATGGGCGGCACTCGCTTCTCGCCGCTCGACCAGATCAACACCGGCAATGTGAAGGACCTCAAGCAGGTCTGGACCTTCCGCCTGCGTCCGCAGGGCGGCGCCGGGTTGCTGGGCGGCAGCGTGCCGATCGTGATCGACAATGTGATGTATATGCCGCTGGGTGACGCAGTGGTGGCGCTGGAAGCGGATAGTGGCAAGGAAATCTGGCGCCATACCGTGCCTGAAGGCGCGCTCGTCCGCCGGGCGGTGAGCTACTGGCCCGGCGAAGGCAAGATCAAGCCCCGCATCTTCTATTCCACCGGCGATGCGCTGTGGGCCCTGTCCGCGAAGACGGGGCAGGTGGACAAGAGCTATGGGACCGGCGGCAAGTCCGAGATTGACGGGACGCCCTATTCCTACCCGCCCTCGGTCTACAGGAACGTGCTGGTGATCGGCGCGAATACTGCGGAGGATTCCAAGGGCCCGGCGGGCGACAGCCGCGCCTATGATGCGCGCACCGGCAAGAAGCTGTGGACCTTCCACACCGTGCCCCGGCCCGGCGAAGTGGGTCATGAAACCTGGCTCGGCGATGGCTGGAAGGATCGTTCGGGCACGAATATGTGGGTGTGGTACACCACCTACGATCCGAAGACGAACCTCCTCTACATGACGATCGGGGGCCCGTCGCCCAACTATTACGGGGGCGATAGGCCGGGCAACAATCTGTTCGGCAATTCCATCGTGGCGGTGGATCTCGATACCGGCAAATATCGCTGGCACTTTCAGACGATCCACCACGATCTGTGGGACTGGGACCTGCCCGCCCCGCCGGTGTTGTTCGATGTGGTGAAGGACGGCAAGACCATTCCCGCTCTGGCCGAAACCGGCAAGCCGGGCCTGATGTATATCCTCAACCGGGAAACAGGCGAGCCGATCCATGGCGTCAACGAACAACTGGTCGCCGCCGCCAACGTACCGGGCGAATGGTATTCGCCCACGCAGCCAATCCCGGTGAAGCCCGAACCGCTCAACCGCCTGCGCTGGACGCCGGACGATGTGGTGACCGAGGCCGACACCAATGCCGAACATGTTGCGGCCTGCCACAAGCTGCTCGATTCCTACGGCGGCACTTTCTTCAATTCCGGGCCTTTCACGCCCTTCTTCCTGCATGAGGAAGGCGATCCTCCGCGCGCCTCGATCAACATGCCGCATAATGGAGGCTCTGTGTGGGGCGGCAGCGCCGCCGATCCGCATAAGGGTATCGTCTATATCAACACCAGCGAAGGTGGCTCTATCGGCTGGATCGAAAAGCGCGACCCCAAGGGTGATTATGGCCGGGGAACCACCACCTCGGCCCAGCCCTACGATCGCGGCAGCCTTACCGGACCGGGCGCTTATTCCGGCTTCATGGCCAGCTTCACCAATGCTCAGGGCCGCAAGGTCACCCTGCCCTGCTTCAAGCCGCCATGGGGCCGCCTGCTGGCGGTAGATGGCAATACAGGCGACATTCTGTGGGCCAGCAAACTCGGCATTACCGAGGATCTGCCCCCGGAAAAGCAGAATACCGGGGCCAATAACGGTTCTGGCGGGCCGATCGCGACGGCGGGGGGGCTGGTGTTCATCGGCGCCACCTCCGATCGCTATTTCCGCGCCTTCGATGCCAGCAATGGCGAAATCCTGTGGCAGCAGCAGCTTGATTATGCGCCGTTGACCGTGCCGATCACCTATCGCGGCAAGGATGGGCGGCAATATGTAGCGGTGATGGCCAGCGGATCGAGCCTGGCGCCTGCTGCACGGACACCGGAAGGGCGCCCCGCGAATAATGAATCGCTGGTGGTCTTCGCGCTTCCCAAGTGAATTCAACAGGAAAGACGAGAATTGGAGAGGCCAGAATGATCAGGAAATCCGCCTTCGCCCTTGCGGCGGGCATGTTCGCCATCGCCGGCTGCGCGGCTTTTGCGCAAAGCGGTGATCCCGCACCTGCCAACAGGACTGTCACCACCCCGGAAGGGGCACTGATGAACGTCAATGCCGATCTCGCCTACAAGCCGGGCGAGCTGACGCAGGAACAGTTGATGAGCTCCACCCGTGAGCTGATGGCGATGGACGCGATGAACGTGTTCCGCCGCTTCCCGCGCGGCAAGACGGAAGAAATGCAGAAATTCTACGTCGATGCGCTGGCCCTGCGCTCGCTCAGCCCGATCCAGCTCACGTCCACACAGCAGATGATCCTCACCGGTGTCGGCAAAGCCCAGATCAAGCTTTCGGCAGGCCAGCAGGGCAATCGGAAATATAATCTGGAAGGCGGCGTGAAGGGCGGCACCGGCATCCGTTACTTCGCGCTCAGCTACCCCGACAGGCAGACCGTAATCGATCGCTTCAAGGCCGCCGGGCTCCCCGCCCCGCACTTCGTCGATCAGGGCAACGGCACAGAGGCTGCGCTGGTGAAGGATCCGGGCGAGTTCCCGATCCAGATCGTGATCCGCCCCGGCGCCAAGGATAGCTCCAACGATGGGGTCGGCGTGGGCATCAGCGTCTCGAATCTGGAGAAGAGCCGCGCCTTCTATCGCGAATTCGTCGGGCTGGACGAGCTACCGCCAGTTACCGACAAGCTGCTGGGGCTGACGCTCTATCCCTATCGCAATGGGGAGACGACGCTGTACCTTTATCACGCGGGCGACAACCTGCCGCAGGATAATGGCAGCGCGGGCATTCAATATGTAGTGAAGGATTCCCCCATGGCCGATGCCAAGGCAAAGGCACGCGGCATTGCGGTGGAAACCCCCCTCAACAAGCTCAACGGCTTCGATCTCATCACCGTCTGGCTCAACGATCCGGATGGTGTGACTAACTACTATGCCCAGGTCGGCCCTAATTCGCGGACGGCCCGGGGCAAGAACTGATCCGCGCCGGACCGGAAACGCAAAAGCCCCGCCAATGGCGGGGCTTTTTTTAGCAGGGAGCCCGAAAAGAGGCAGGCGCCGCGGCACCTGCCTCCCCATATGCTCACTTGTTCGATTCATCGGCGATATAGGCGGACAACTGGTCGATTTCCTCGTCGGTCAGCATCCCGCCGAAGCTGGGCATTGCCCCCTGCCCGTTGGTGATGCGACCCAGGACGAATTCCTTGCTCAGCTTCGCACCGTCCAGCTTGGGCCCGACATGACCCGTGCCGCCGGCATCCTTCAGTTCATGACAGCTGCCGCACGACCAGTCGCTGAAAAGCGCGCGACCCTTTTCAGCCACCGCGCCAGTTTCGTCAGCAGCCTTCGCCTGACCGCCGGTCAGCATCGTGCCCGAAACCGCCACCGCAGCCAGCGCAAGCGATGCCAGGCCCATTCCGGCGAGCTTGCGATTCGAAACTTTGTCACCCATGTCTTCCGATCCCAATCTATTGCGCAGGTATAGAAAGCCGCCTTCTGAGCGGATGTGCCCCACTATTCCAACGGAGTTGCGTGTCAAGCAAAGCCGGACAAAATCATCAATTGACGATTCCAGATTGACCGGCGCTTAACAGCAGGATTGGCATTTTGTCAGGATAATGCAAGCTTGCGCGGCGAAGAATGAGACGGGTACATACCCTTATCAGGGGAGAAGAACATGATCAGGAATACCATCGTTGCACTGGCCGGGCTGGCGCTGCTGGCAGGCTGCGGAGAAAAGCAGCCCGAAATGGCATCCGTGCGCGACCTCATGAAGAATGAGGTCCAGCCGACCGCTGAAATCTACTGGGGCTCGGCCGGCGCGGTGAGCGACGAGAACGGCATAACCGACCTCACGCCCACCACGGAAGAAGGCTGGCAGAAAGCCCGCGATGCCGCCACCAAGCTGGGCGAGCTGGGCAAGAAGATGATGGAGCCGGAATATTCGAAGGATCGCGGCGAAGCGTGGATCAGACTTTCGCAGGGCCTGATCGACGTCAGCAAGGTCGCCGAAAAGGCCGCAGCGGACAAGAACCCGGACAAGGTGTTTGAAGTGGGCGGCACGATCTATGACGTCTGCACTGCCTGCCATCAGGCCTATCCGCAAAGCGAAGCCCCTCCTGCCGAGGGCGAAGGCGCGGCAGCAGCCGGATAAACTGGCGTGATCGCTACAGCCAATCGCAATATGGCGCTGCTGGCGCTGGCGGCACTGGTGTTGCTGCCGGCAGCCGCCTACGCCCATGACATCAGCCAGGCCAACCGCGCCTTTGTGGAGGGGATCGACGGGCCTGCCTTCCTGCCGTTCTTCTATCTGGGCGCGAAGCACATGGTCACCGGGATCGACCATGTGCTCTATCTGATCGGGGTAGTGTTCTTCCTCCATCGGCTGAAGGACGTGGTGCTCTACGTCTCGATGTTTACCATCGGCCATTCGCTCACATTGATGGGCGGGGTACTGCTGGGCACGGGAGCCAATTCGCACATAGTCGATGCGATCATCGGCATCTCGGTGGCCTACAAGGCGTTCGAGAATATGGGGGGTTTCCGCAAGATCGGCTTCACCTTCGATCCTCGCCTTGCGGTGCTGGCCTTCGGGCTGGCGCACGGGCTGGGCCTGGCGACCAAGCTGATGGACCTGGCCGTTTCGCCTAACGGGCTGCTGGTCAACCTCATCGGTTTCAATCTGGGGGTCGAGGCAGGGCAGGTGATCGTGCTGGCCGTGATCGTCACCCTGCTCAATCTCTGGCGCCGCAAGGCTTCCTTCGGGAAGGCGGCCTTCGCAGCCAATGTGCTGCTGATGACGGCCGGCCTCGTGCTGGCCGGATACCAGTTCACGGGATATTTCGCATCATGACCCAGGCACCTTCACAAACCCCCACCACTCGCAGGCTCGTAACGGGCACGGTGCTGGCGACGGGCGCTGCGGCAGCCATTCTGGCACTGTTCGTTCTACCCGCCGAATACGGGATCGATCCTACCGGCGCAGGCGCGGCTATGGGCCTGACCGAACTTGCCGCATCGGGCGAGATGACCGAACTGCAGCGGGGCGCCCTGCGCAAGGGGCAAGTGGTTTCACTTTCCAATGCCCCGGTCCGGAAGGATCGCTGGGAATTCGAGCTTGGCCCGTTCAAGTCCATCGAATTCAAATATACGATGGATAAGGGCTCAGCGATGCTGTTCCACTGGAAGACCACCGGGCCGGTCCATTACGATATGCATTCGCATCCCTTCGATGGCGGCACGGCCTTGACCGAAAGCTACAGCGTGGCCGATGCCAGCGAAATGCAAGGCAGCTATGTCGCGCCCTTCAGCGGCATTCACGGCTGGTATTGGCAGAACCAGTCCATGGACAATGTCACTCTGGTCCTCGAAGCAACGGGCGGTTTTACAGAATCGACGCTCTTTGACGAAACCGGCGAACACAAGCGACCGATCCCCACAGGCGACTAAGCCCGCCATACGCAAAAATCATGGCTTCGGCAGGGAACCGGAAGCGAGTGAATGCGTTGCGGCCGCGCGTCGGATTTTGTCAACGAAACGGTATTTTCCGCCTTGTTGCCTCCGCGTGATCTCGTATAGGCTTTTGCCGTCGGCCCATGCCTGTGGGAACGGCCGCAGACATATAAGGCAACAGGGAAGTCGGGAGTGTTTGGCCTAGTGCACCAGCATCGTGAAGTTCGCGCGCGCAGCCGCCGCGTGGCATTCTGCCTCGCCGCCGCAGCGTTGAGCCTCGTTTCGGCAAATGCCGTACAGGCCAAGACGCCGGGTGAAACCTTCGATCTCGCCGGCTGGGATTCCTATCTCGGCGGCAGCGAATCGTCGCAATATTCGGCGCTGGACCAGGTCAACAAGTCCAACGTCGCGCAACTGCAGCTGGCATGGTCCTACAAGACCGGCGAAGGGCAACCCCCGCATTTCAATCCCGTGATCGTACACGGCAAGCTCTACATCCTCACGCCCGACAATGCGCTGGCCGCGCTTGACCCCGCCACGGGCAAGGAACTGTGGAAGCGTAAATATAGCGGCCGCGTGGCCGGCCGCGGCATGAATTACTGGGAGAGCAAGGACGGCAAGGACCGCCGCCTGTTCTTCATGATGGACGGGATGCTGACCGCGGTCTCGGCCGAAAATGGCGATCCGATTGCCACTTTCGGCGAAAAGGGCGGCGTGGACCTGCGCAAGGGGCTGGATGTCGACATCAGCCAGCTGCGCCCGCTGCAGACCGATAATCCGGGCCGTATCTACAAGGATACGATCATCATGTCGCTGCCGGCCGGCGCCTATGATTATGCCTCCGCCCCGGCTGACATCCACGCCTATGACGTGCGCACCGGCAAGCTGAAGTGGAAGTTCCACACCGTCCCCAAGAAGGGCGAGTTCGGTTACGAAACCTGGCCTGAGAAGGACCACGAGAAGTTCGGCGGCGTCCATAACTGGTCGGAATCCACCGTCGATCCGGAAACGGGGATCATCTATATCCCCACCGGCACTGCCCGCTATGACTTCTACGGCGGCAACCGCGAAGGGCAGAACCTCTTCGCCAACTCGATCGTCGCGCTCGATGCGCAGACGGGCAAGCGCATCTGGCACTATCAGGTCATCCATCACGATCTGTGGGATTTCGACAATCCTCAGGCGCCGAAGCTGCTGACCATCAAGAAGGACGGCAAGGACATCCCTGCGGTGATCCTGGCTACCAAAATGGGCCTGATCTTCACTTTCAATCGCCTCACCGGCGAACCGATCTGGCCGATCGAGGAACGCCCCGTTCCCGCATCGGACGTGCCGGGCGAAAAGGCCTGGCCGACCCAGCCCTTCCCCACCTGGCCTGAACCCTTCGCACGCCAGTCCTTCACCGAGGCGGACATCAATCCGTATATTCCGGAAGAGGACAAGGTGAAGCTGCGCGAACTGTTCAAGACGGCGCGCAACGAAGGTCTCTACACGCCGCCCAGCGTTCAGGGTTCCATTTCCGCGCCCGGCCACAATGGCGGCGCGAACTGGGGCAGCTCTGCGGTCGACCCGAAGAACAAC
Organism: Fulverythrobacter ferritrahens; assembly: GCF_020539485.1. Lineage (GTDB taxonomy): Bacteria > Pseudomonadota > Alphaproteobacteria > Sphingomonadales > Sphingomonadaceae > Andeanibacterium > Andeanibacterium ferritrahens. Next base: position 703,104 of record NZ_JACDXU010000002.1, on the reverse strand, counting down.
CGTTTCTTCGTCGTCTCCAAGCAGATGCCGACGTTCGACAAGCTGAATCTTGACAAGCGGCCTGAAGCGCTGGCAGCCATGCCTAATGGCGGCGGCGATGTGCAGCCTTACAAGTCGGGCGTGAACTTCATGCTTCAGTCCAACGGCCTTCCGGCGATCAATCCGCCCTGGTCGCTGATCACCGCTTACGACATGAACAGCGGCAAGAAGATCTGGGAACTTCCCAATGGTGAAGTGACCGAGCTGGCGAAGATGAACATCAAGAACACCGGCAGCACCGCCCCGCGCGGCGGCCCGGTAGCAACGGCGGGCGGCATCGTCTTCGTCGGCACTTCATCGGACCGCAAAATCCGCGCGCGTGACGCCGATAACGGCAAGGTGCTGTGGGAATTCGAACTTCCGGCAGCCTCGGAAGGCGTACCCGCCGTTTATGAAGCCAATGGCCGCCAGTATCTGGTGATCGCCGTGGGCGGTGACGGGCTTTTCGCACCGCAGCTGGGCCAGACCCCTCCGGGGCCGAGCCAGTACATGGCCTTCGCGCTGCCCCAGGCAGGCTCGAGCGGAAGCAACTGATGCGCCTGCGCAGCCTCATTCTTGCTTCGGCGGCCGTCATGGCCGCTCTCGGCGCCGCCGCATCCGTCGGCGCCGAGGAGCAGGATCTCGTCACCATCCCGGCAGTCCCCAAGGACTACAAGCCGAAGACGACGCCGTGGGGCGATCCCGACCTGCGCGGCAGCTGGCCGATCGACCATCTTAACGTCACTCCGTTCCAGCGCACGCCCGAACAGGGCAACCGTTATTATCTGACGGATGAGGAATTCGCCCAGCGCAACGCGCGCATGACGGCGATGGCCGGCGGTTACGACAAGGAAATCCAGACCAACACGCTCGGCATGGGCGCATGGATGGAAGTGGGTACGGCCAACCGCCGCACGTCCTTCCTGATCGACCCCGCCAACGGTCGCCTCCCCGCGAAGACCGCCGAGGGCGAGCGCCGCTCCAAGCTGATGCGCTCCAGCTATCGCCAGGGCCAGAGCTTCGACTGGGTAACGGATTTCGACAGCTGGGACCGCTGCATCACGCGCGGCCTGCCTGCCTCGATGTTCACCATCAATTACAATAACGGCATCCGCCTGTGGCAGGCCCCCGGCCTGGTGGCGATCCAGCTGGAGATGGTGCACGAAACCCGCATCGTCTACACCGATGGCCGTCCCTCGATCTCGCCCAAGATCGGCAACTGGATGGGTGAAAGCCGCGGCCATTGGGAAGATGGCAACACGCTGGTCGTCGAAACCACCAATTTCACGCCCGGCCCTTCGGCCACCAATGTCGGCACCTGGGGCGCCCCGCCCGAGAACGACACGCCGGTGAGCACCGAAGCGAAGATGACCGAGCGCTTCACCATGACCGGCCCCGACACGATCGTGTATGATGTGACGTGGAATGACCCCACGATCTTCACCGCGCCCTGGAGCGCGCGGCTCGATTGGCGGCGCAATGACGATTATCAGTTCTTCGAATATGCCTGTCACGAAGGCAATGTGCAGGTCCGTGGCTATATCAGTTCGTCCCGGGCCGAACGCGCAGAGAAACAGGAGGGTGCCCAATGAGCAGTAAAGTTTCCAAGATCCGCACCGCGATGGCTTCCGCCTCGCTGGCTGTGGTGGCCCTTGCCGGTATCGGCTTCAGCGCCGTGCAGGCACAGCCCGTGCCCGCAGACCTGACCACCATGCCGCCGGTGCCGACCGACTATCAGCCGGCCAAGACCGCCTGGGGCGATCCAGACCTGCGCGGCACCTGGCCGATCGACAACATCGCCAGCATCTTCTTCACCCGTACGCCGCAGTACGGCAACCGCTTCTGGCTGACGGACGAGGAATTCGCCCAGCGTCAGGAACAGGCGGACCGTTCGACCGAAGCCTACAAGGCCGAGGAAGAATCCGGCAAGATGGGCATGGGGCACTGGGTGGAATCCGACGCTTCGGGCCGCCGCACCTCGCTGCTGATCGATCCGGTGGACGGCAAGCTGCCGGAATTCACCGATTATGCGAAGAACATGATCAAGATCGGCCGTTCGAGCTGGGTCGCCGGCCAGACCTATGACTGGGTAACGGATTTCGACAGCTGGGACCGCTGCGTGACGCGCGGCTTCCCCGCCTCCATGTTCCCCTTCCGCTACAATAACGGCATCCGCATCCATCAGGCGCCGGGCTTTGTGGTGATCAGCCTCGAGATGATCCACGATGCACGCATTATCCCGATCGGCAAGAAGGGCCACAATGACAGCCGCGTGAAGGAATGGATGGGCGACAGCATCGGCCACTGGGAAGGCAACACCCTGGTGATCGAGACGACCAATATCCAGCCGGGCGCCTCGCCGCTCAACATGGCCACCATGGGCGTGCCGCCGAACAACGTCATCCCGACCAGCGAAGAAGCCAAGGTCGTGGAACGCCTGACGATGACCGGCAAGGATCACATCATCTACGAACTGACCTATTCGGATCCGAAGGTGTGGACCAAGCCCTGGACTGCGCGCCTCGACTGGACGCGTAACGACGATTACGCCTTCTTCGAATATGCCTGCCATGAAGGCAACGTGCAGGTCCGCAACTACATCAACGCATCGCGCGCAACGCGTGGCACTGACGCAGCCCAGAAGGCTGACGAGGCCTCCGCAGAGTAAGCATGATGCGTTCTGCAAAATTCGGCATCATTCTGGCCCCCGTCGCGCTTGTCGCGGCGGGGGTCATGTCTGTCCCCGTCTCTGCCGAAGGGGAGGATCTGACTGTCGTTCCGCCCGTGCCGCGCGACTACAAGCCCGCCACCACATCGTGGGGCGAGCCCGATCTGCGCGGCGGCTGGCCGATCGATCACCTGAACGGCCGCACGCCGCTGGAACGCGATCCGAAATATGGCAATCGCGTGTTCCTGACAGATCAGGAATTCGCCGAGCGGGACGAGGCCGTGCAGGCGCTTTCCAAGCGCTATGAGAATGAAGAGGCCAGCGGCACCATGGGCATCGGCCATTGGGCCGAAGTCGCCTCTGCCAACCGCCGCACCAGCTGGATCATCGATCCGCCCAATGGCCGGCTCCCTCCCTATACGGAAGAGGGCAAGCGCCGTTCCGCCGAGATGCGTTCCACCTGGGCACCAAACCAGCCCTTCGAATGGGTGAGCGATTTCGACAGCTGGGACCGCTGCATCACGCGCGGCCTACCCGCTTCGATGTTCCCCTTCATGTACAATAACGGGATGCGGATTTTCCAGGCGCCGGGCCTTGTCGCCCTGCAGATGGAAATGGTCCATGAAACCCGCATGATCTACACGGATGGACGCAAGCCCATCCCGGTGCAGATTCAGAACTGGCTGGGTGAAAGCCGGGGTCATTGGGAAAACGGCAACACGCTGGTTGTCGAAACCACCAATTTCAAGCCCGGCCCCTCGGCCACCAATATCGGCACAACCGGATCGCCGCCTACGAACAACACCCCGATCAGCGAAAGCGCCAAGATGACCGAGCGCTTCACCATGACCGGCAAGGACACCATCGTCTACGAAGTGACGCTGGATGATCCGGTGGTGTTCACCAAGCCCTGGACCGCCCGCCTCGACTGGCAGCGGGACGATGGCTTCGGAATCTTCGAATATGCCTGCCACGAAGGCAATGTGCAGGTCCGCAACTATATCAACGCTTCGCGTGCCCAGCGCGCAGAAGCGGGCAAAACTGGGGAGTAAGCCTGATGAAGACCCGCGCAATCGCGCTTCGCGTCGCCATAGCCTCGGCCCTGATGGCCTCGGCTGCGGTGGCTCAGGCCGACCAGCCCACGCTGGCCAAGCCCGTCACCACCAAGCAGGGCAAGATCCAGGGCTTTGCCGGTAATGAGGACGGAATCACCGTCTTCAAGGGCATTCCCTTCGCTGCGCCCCCGGTAGGCGATCTGCGCTGGGAACAACCGCAGCCACCAGCCAAGTGGAGCGGCGTGCGCGACGGTAGCCAGTATGGCGCGCCCTGCATCCAGAACCCCGCGCCCAACCGCTTCCCCAAGAACGGGGCAACCGATTTCAACAACGCGCCGGAGATGTCGGAGGATTGCCTCTATCTCAACGTCTGGACGCCTGCGAAGACCGGCAAGGAAAAGCTGCCGGTAATGATCTGGCTCTATGGCGGCGCCTATAATGAAGGGGGTGGCAACTCCCCCTTCAGCGAAGGCGACAAGCTGGCCAAGAAGGGCGTCGTCCTCGTCACCTTCAACTATCGCGTCGGCTCGCTCGGCTTCATGTCGCACCCGGAACTCACGGCCGCTTCGCCCCACAAGGCGTCGGGCAATCAGGCGCTGGGCGATGCGATCGCGGCCTTCAAATGGGTGAAGGAAAACATCGCGGCCTTTGGCGGCGATCCCAGTCGCGTGACCCTGTTCGGCGAGAGCGCCGGTGCGGCCATGATCGGCGGCCTGGTGGGGGCCCCGCCCGCGCGCGGCACGTTTGAGCGCGGCATTCCTGAAAGCGGCGCCTGGATGGGTCTGGGCATCGCCAAGATGGGCACGCGCGAGGCTTCCGAAGCCCGCACGCTGGAAGCAGCCGAGAAGCTCGGCGCCAAGAGCCTGGCCGAACTGCGCGCCCTGCCCGCCAAGGATGTGTTCGCCGGTATTCGCGGCCAGGGCATGATCGTGGATGGCTGGATCATCCCGCAAGACGTTTCGATCACCATTGCCGAGGGCAAGCAGAACCCGGTCGATATTCTGGCCGGGTCCAATGCGGAGGAAGGCTCTTTCACGGCAGGCTTCGGCCCGCCCGTAACGAAGGAGAGCTGGGCAGCCGGGGCGCAACAGCGTTGGGGCGATCTGGCCGATGTCGGCATGGCCGCCTATCCCGCCGCCACCGATGCGGACGCCGCTGCGGCTTCCACCCTGCCCTTCTCCGATGCGATGGCATGGCACATGCGCCTGTTGGCCGAGAGCCAGGCCGCCATCGGCAAGAATGCGTGGCATTACTGGTTCACGCACCGGCCGCTCTACGATCCGGGCCAGAAGGATCTGGGCGCGGGCCACACGGCCGAGATTCCCTATGTCTTCAACAACCTCGCCGCGCCGCGCACCTATCCGGCGGGCAGCTCGGTCGATCTGATGAAGAATGATCCGGTGCAACTGGCCTTCGCGGATCAGGTCTCGCAATATTGGGTGAACTTTGCCGCCACCGGCAATCCCAATGGCGAGGGCCTGCCCAAGTGGCCTGCCGTGAAGGATCTCGGCTCGACCGAGGCAATGCTGCTGGACGGCAATAAGGGATCGGCCAAGGGCCACTGGACCACGGATGCCAAGCTCAAGCTCTATGAGGGCTTGTTCGAGCGCGACGTGGCAAAGCCGCTGGGCATCAAGGAAGGGGAATAAGGGCGCGCCCCTCCCTGGCCAGAATGGATGAGAAAAGCCGCGGGACCGAGAGGTCTCGCGGCTTTTTGTTTGGGTAACGGCATGGCAAATATGGGTATTTCCAACAGGACAAAGCATGTTCGATATCCTTGAAGACGATCTCACCGGCGAACAGAGCCGTTCTCTCCTCGCCCTGCATCTGGCTGGCATGCACGCCAACTCTCCGCCCGAAGCGGTGTTTGCGCTCGATCTCTCAGGCCTGACAGCCCCCGGCGTCACGGTTTGGAGCGCGTGGCGGGATGGCCGTATTGCCAGCATCGGGGCGATGAAGCTGCTGGGTGCTGCACAGGCGGAAGTAAAATCCATGCGGACTCATCCCGACTTCTTCCGCATGGGGGCAGCAGCAGCGCTTCTGGATACCATCATCGACGCTGCGCGCGCGAAAGGCGTAACCCGATTGAGTCTGGAAACCGGCTCGGGCCCCAGCTTTGAACCAGCCCTTGCGCTCTATCGTCGGCGCGGTTTCCGTCCGGGCGACGCGTTCTCGGACTATGAGGCGAGCGAGTTCAACCAGTTCTTTCATCTGGATCTTTGAGAGCCCGCCGAGAGGGCATTCTGAATCGGGAAAAAGAAAAGCCGCGAAACCACCTGGGTTTCGCGGCTTTCTCTTGCCGGGCCGACCCGGGGAGGCCGGCCAGTGCAATGTCAGGCGATCAGTAGAAGATGCCCAGCGTGAAGCCGATGGTGCGGCCCATCATCACCACGCCGACCCACAGGATCAGCGAGAGCACGCCCGCAACCTTGGCGGCGACGGGAATCATGCCGCCCGTGTCCCACTGCTTCACCGACTTCCAGGTCAGCACATGGAACACGCCCATGTTGACCCCGGCCAGCGCCAGCAGGATCATCTTCCGGATGAAATACGGGTTGATCATGTAGTCATGCGCCTTCGCGGTGAAGAGCAATGACCCGGTGATCGCCGCGCAGATGAAGGCGATCCAGGTGATCTTCAGCGTGTCCTGGCTGATGACGGTGACCGGATAATCGGTGGAGGTCAGGCCGAGCAGGCGGATATCGACGATCACGATGCTGCCCAGCACAGTCACCAGAGCGATCACATGCAGGGTTTCAAGCGTCGGGAACGCCCAGGTGGAGGTGGCGATGAAATCGCCGACTGCGGAGGCCTGAAGGGCCTGCCAGAAGGATTCGAGAATCATGAGAAATCTTCCCCCTTAGACCGGCGCGTAAGCGATCCAGCGACCGCCGAACATGACTGCGCACCACAGGATGAGGAGCAGGATGGCTGCGAGACGAAGGCCGCCCGTTGCGGCGCCCGCATCCCACTTGGCCGCGCGACGCTTCACTGCGCCATTGAAGGCCAGCGTCGCGATCACGGCAACGATGATCAGCACCATCTTGATCCAGAAGATCGGGTTGATCAGTTCGCGCACCGGTTCCCCGATGATCAGCAGCAGGCCCGAAATGGCCAGCAGCACCAGCGCCCACCAGATCCACGGAATGTAGCGATGGGTGGTCTGCGCCATGGTGCGGCTCATACCCGTCACGCCGAGCACGCGCAGGCTGATCATCATGGCCGAGCCGAACAGCGCGCCGATCGAGAGGATGTGCACCGTCTGGATGGTAGGAATCGCCCAGAAGTGAGTCTGGATCCACAGGCTCAACGACAGTTCGTTGATCGCCAGGGAGAGTTCAGTGAGCGACGTGCCACGCAGCCAGTCAGTGAACTCAAAAAGAAGGTCGGATATCGACATCAGAGCATCGGTCCCTTTCCCCGAGGTATGGCTGCCCAAGGTCGCCACCCCCATTAGTTTCGGTGAAGCCCCGCCCCCCAGCGGTGCCAAAATTTGCCTGCCTGTAGCGAAGCACCGTTGCCACGGCAAGCTTCCGCGTCTAGGACAAAGTCAAAGAGAGTGTATCTGGCGCCTCCCGGGCGCCTCGAATCATACCCGACGGGAGAGAAGTTCATGCGTCTTGGCGGCTTTGCGCTTCTGGCGACGATATCTGCGATTGGTTTGTGCGCCGCAGCATCAGCCGAAGTTTCCATGCCGGACGGTGACTGGCGCACGATCAATCGCGATCTTGCCGCGACTCGTTACTCCCCTTTGGACCAGATCAACAAGTCCAACGTGACGCAGCTGCAGCAGCAGTGGACATATCCGCTGCGCACCTTCAGCACGGCCGTACCGATCGTGGTGAACGGCGTGATGTATGTGCCCGCCGGCTATAAGGTAGTCGCGCTCGATGCCGCCACCGGCAAGGAAATCTGGGTTCATGAAGAACCCAAGCCTGAATCGCAGGGCGGATTCGGCGGCGGCTTCTCGGGCCGCGGGCTGGGCTATTGGGCCGGCAGCGGCAAGATGAAGCCGCGCCTGCTGGTTATGCTGGGCAACAAGCTGACTGCGCTTGACGCGGGCACGGGCAAGCCGGTCGCGGGTTTCGGCAACAAGGGTTATGTCGATGTCGGCGTATCCTATGGCGGCACCCCCACCATCATTGGCGATGTGGCTGTGATCGGCGCGGCCTCGCTTGAAAATCCGCGCGGCAATCCGGGCAACCCCCGCGCCTTTGATGTGAAGACCGGCAAGAAGCTGTGGGAATTCCAGACCGTCCCCAAGAAGGGCGAGCCCTTCAACGAAACCTGGGGCGATGGCTGGGAAGGGCGCGGCGGCACCAATATGTGGGGCTTCGCCGCCACGGCGGATGTGAATACGGATACTGTCTATCTCCCGATTGGCGGGCCTGCGCATAATTATTATGGCGGCGATCGCCCGGGGTCGAACCTGTTCGGCAATTCCGTGGTCGCGGTGGATGCCAAGACCGGCAAGTACAAATGGCACTTCCAGTCCGTGCATCACGATCTGTGGGATGTCGACATGCCCACGGCCGGGCCGCTGCTGGAAGTGACGATTGACGGCAAGCGCCAGAAGATCCTCGCGAATATCAGCAAGACGAGCTTTTTCTACGAACTCGACGCCGCAACGGGCGAGCCGGCTATGCCCATCGAGGAGCGTCCGGTTCCCGCAGGGGACGTACCGGGCGAATATTATCACCCGACCCAGCCTATCCCGGTGAAGACGCCCCCGCTCAGCCGCGTGGCGATGAGCTATAATGACATTGTCACCGCGCAGGATACCAATCCCGAACATTCCGCAGCCTGCCACACCATGTGGGAAAAGGCCGGCGGCTTCATCAATCTGGGGCCCTTCACGCCGTTCAACTATCGCGCGGAAGGCGATCCGGTTCGCTCGACCATCCAGTTTCCCGGCGGAACCGGCGGTGTGAACTGGGGCGGTTCGGCGGCCGATCCGAAGACCGGCATCGTTTACATGAATGCGCAGGACACCTCGCTGGTCGGCTGGGTTGAGAAAGTGCCGACCGGTTCCAAGCCCTACAGCTTCGATGCCACCGAATCGCCGGACTATGACCGGGCGAGCGTGGACGGCAAGGGCCCGTTCTTCAGTTTCCAGGCGCCGCTGAGCGGAAAATATGATGCCCAGGGCCGCCCGGTTGGCACCAGTGCACCCTGCTACAAACCGCCATGGGCGCGGCTTACCGCGGTCGATGCGAACACCGGTGAAGTAAAATGGGCAGTCCCTCTTGGACTTTATGAGGAACTTCCTAAGGGGAAGCAGGTTGTTGGCAATGCCGGGAGCGCGGGTCCGACCGTGACGGCTGGCGGACTCGTGTTCGTCGGCGCCACGAACGACAAGCGATTCCGTGCTTTTGATGCCGCAACTGGCAAGGAATTGTGGGAGGCATTGCTGTCGAACAACGCCAATGCCAATCCGATGAGCTATAGGGGCAGTGACGGTAAACAGTATGTGGCCATTAATGCAGGGGGGGCGATCGTGTCCTTCGCGCTGCCCGGAACAGGGACCTAAAGGAGAGTTTATGCTGGGAAAGGACAAGTTCGTGAAGAAATTCGTGCTGGGCGCGCTGCTGCTCGCGGGGGCAAGCACCGCGGCGATGGCTGAAGAGCCCGCGAAGCTCGGCGGGCATCCGAACCTCAACGGCGTTTGGCAGGTGCTGAACACCGCCAATTATGACCTTGAGCCCCATTCGGCTTCGACCAACACCACGGCCGAACGCACCATGGGCGCGCTGGTCGCCACTCCGGCTGGCCTGGGCGTGGTTGAAGGCGGTTCGATCCCTTACAAGGCGGAAGCGCTCGAACTGCGCAAGGCCAACAAGGCGAACGCCCCGAGCCACGATCCGGAAGCCATGTGCTATCTGCCGGGGATCCCGCGCGCGACCTATATCAACCTGCCGTTCCAGATCGTGCAGGGCGAGAAGGACGATCTGCTGATGGTGTATGAATACGCCTCGGCCAACCGCGTCATCCACATGAAGGACGTGGAAGTTCCGCCGATCGACACCTGGATGGGCACCTCCTACGGCAAGTGGGAAGGCGATACGCTGAAGGTCGTCACGCTGGGCCAGAGCCCGGGCGACGTGAAGCTGCCCGGCGGCGCTCTCGAAGCGGGCGTGACCTGGCTCGACCGCACCGGCAATTACCTGACCAATACCGCTGCGGTGACCGAGACGTTCAAGCTGATCGACAAGGATCACATCGAATATACCGCCACGATCGACGATCCGTCGGTTTACACCAAGCCCTGGACCATCAAGATGCCACTTTATCGCCGCGTCGAGGACAATGCCCAGCTGCTTGAATACAAGTGCGTGCCTTTCTCCGAGATGTTGCTCTACGGCGATCTCCTGGAGTCGAAGAAGTCGGGAGAATGAGGGGAACAGATAAGTCCCCCGGACGTTGATATTTCAAAGGAGTGACCACACAATGCGTATGAAGACCCTGCGAGCGGCGATGATCGGCGCCGTTCTGGCGGTGAGCGGCGCGGCGGGCACAGCATATGCCCACCATTCGTTTGCGGCTGAATTCGATCGCAACAAGCCTATCAAGATCGAAGGCACCGTGGTGAAGTTCGAGTGGGTGAACCCCCACTCCTGGATTCACATCAAGACCGGCAACGGTCAGGTGTGGCGCGTTGAAGGCGGTGCACCCAGCGCCCTGCTGCGTCGTGGCTGGAACCGGAACTCGCTGCCGGCCGGCACCAAGATCATCGTGAACGCCTTCCGCGCACGCGACGGGGATACCCGCGCCAGCGCCGCGGAAATCAGCTTCCCCGATGGCCGTTCGCTGTCGCTCGGCAACCCGACCACGGAAGCCGTGGCCGCTGCTGCCAAGCGCGCCGGCGGGAACTGATCGCCGCAAGGCAATCGTTCCTTACGAACGCAAGAACCCCCGCAGACCACCCGGTCTGCGGGGGTTTCTTTTTGTCGATAGCATCGGCTGCAAAGGTACGAGGTGAAGAACGCTCCCTCCTCGACCACCGTCATGCTGAACTTGGTTCAGCATCCATATCTCCCCACAAGCGGCGCCCGATCCGGAGAAATGGACCCTGAACCAAGTTCAGGGTGACGATTATGACGGCAATCAGATTGGCCTCCCACGTCAGGTCCTCTTCAGGCAGAAGCCGGAAAGCCCTCCAGCACTACTCGTGCCGCAAGGCCTCGATCGGATCGAGCGCGGCCGCGCGACGTGCCGGGAAATAGCCGAACACCACACCGATCAGGGCCGAGATCAGAAAGCTGAGTATGTTGATCGTCGGCGAGAAGACGAAGGGGATGTCGATCAGGCGTGCGAGGCTGAAGGAAAAGAGGAAGCCCAGCACCATGCCCATGATGCCGCCGAAGCAGCATAGAACCACTGCCTCGGTCAGAAACTGCATCCGCACTTCGCGGGCAAGGGCACCGATGGCGAGGCGAATGCCGATCTCGCGGGTGCGCTCGGTCACGGACACGAGCATAATATTCATGATGCCCACCCCGCCCACTACAAGGCTGATCGCAGCAATGGCTGAAACCATGGCCGTCAGCAGGCCCACCGCGGTCGAAACCGCATCGTTCACCTGTGCCGTGTCGAGGATGTTGAAGTCGTTCGCCTGGCCTTCCTGCAACAGGCGCCGTTCGCGCAGCAGATCGACCAGCGCGCTCTGCATGGCGGAACTGTCGTAACCGGGATCATAGCTGATCACCATGTAGAAGACGTTGTCATTGCCCAGGAAGCGGCGCTGGACGTTCTTGATCGGCATGAACACCGAATTGTCGTCGTCCTGATTCTGCGCACCCTGCGCGCGCGAGGCGAACATGCCGATGACCGTGCAGGATACATCGTCCAGCCGCATCCGTTCCCCCAGCGGGCTGGAGCCGGCCACGAAGATCTCTTCATAGACCTTGGGCCCGATGATGCAGACATTCGCCCCGGCCTCTTCCTCCGTCCTAGTGAAGCGGCGGCCCTGATCCAGCCCGATGCCGCGCGCATCCATGAAGGCATTGGACACCCCTTCCACCCGCGAAGACCAGTCCTGCCCATTATGGATCGCCTTGACGTCGCGGTTCACTTCGCCCGCCACCGCCTTCACCCCGGCGATCTGTTCGCGCACGGCAGTAACGTCATCCTCCTTGAAGGGGCGTGGCTGGCCGCGATCGGTCTGCTGGGGAAAAACGATGAACACGTTGGAGCCCAGCGCGCTGATCTGCTCCTTGATCGAAACGGTCACGCCATTGCCCAGCGTCACCATGGTGATCACCGCCGAAACGCCAATGATGATCCCCAGCGTGGTGAGGAAGCTGCGCAGCAGGTGACGGCGGATTTCCCGGAGAGCGAGAACGAGCGTGGTGCCCAGCATCATTGCACCTCCGCACCGGTCGCGTCGCGGTGAAGATGCCCCTGCTCTGTGCGCTCGACCAGACCATCGCGGAAATGGACAATCGTCCTGGCGAAGGCGGCCATTTCGGCCTCATGCGTCACCATCAGGATCGTAATGCCCTTGCGGTTGAGTTGGCTCAGCAGTTCCATGATCTCGATCGAGCGTTCCGTATCGAGATTGCCGGTCGGCTCGTCCGCCAGCAGAACTTCAGGATCGCTTACCAGTGCGCGGGCAATGGCCACGCGCTGCTGCTGGCCGCCGGAAAGCTCGCCGGGCGTGTGGTCCGCCCAGGGCGCCAGCCCCACCTGATCGAGCGCCCTCATCGCCGCCTCCTTGCGCTCGGCCTTGTTGAGGCCGCGATAGATCAGCGGCAGTTCCACATTCTCCAGCGCCGATGTTCGCGCCAGCAGATTGAACCCCTGAAAGACGAAGCCGAGATAACGCCGCCGCAGCAGCGAGCGCTGATCGCGGTTCAGTGCCTGCACTTCCACGCCCAGAAACCGGAAGATGCCGGTGGTGGGCGTATCCAGGCAGCCCAATATGTTCATGGTGGTGGACTTGCCGGAGCCCGAGGGGCCCATCACCGCCACGAAATCCCCATGCTGGACGGTCATGTCCACGCCCTTCAGGGCCTGGAAAGCCGCCGCGCCGCGTCCGAAGGTCTTGGTGATCCCTTCCAGCTGGATCAGGGGCCCCTTGGTCTTCGCCTGGGTCACTTCTGCTTCGCCTTGACCCCCGTGATCACCTTCATCCCCACCCGCAAGTCGGAGGAATGGACCACGGTGAGCTTGCCGTCGCTCTGTCCGGTGGTGACGGTGATGGGCTTCGGCTTGCCGTCATCGCCCAGCACATAAAGCTGCTGGCGGCTGCCGACGCCGATAGTGGCCTTTTCCTCTTCCTGCTGCAGGCCGATCTGGGGATTGAGCGCCCCGCCCCCGGCCACCTTTTGCTGGTCCGGCTTGAACCGCAGCGCGCCATTGGGAACGAGCATCTGCACGCCGGTGCTCTCGGTTGCGATATTGGCGGTGGCGGTCATGCCGGGCCGCAGCAGGCCTTCGGGATTGGCGACCGAAAGCCGTGCCTCATAGATCACCACCGCACTCTGCGTAGTGGTCGCCGTGGTGGTCTGCGACGCGCTGACCGTGTTGTTCGATCCCAGATTGATCCGCTCCACCTGAGCCGGAAAACGGCGCCCCGGATAGGCATCGACCGTGAAATTCGCCTTCTGCCCGGCCTTCACCTGGCCGACATCGGCCTCGTCGATGGAGACGCGCAATTGCATCTGCGAAAGATCCTCGGCGAGGATGAACAGGGTCGGCGTGCTGAAGCTGGCCGCCACGGTCTGACCGGGTTCCACCTGCCGCGCCAGCACCACGCCCGACACGGGCGAAACGATGATCGCACGGCGGCGATTGGTTTCCGCCGTCGAAAGCTGGGCCTGAGCGGAAGTGACGTTGGCCTGTGCGGATGCGAGCGAGGCGCGGTCCCGCGCGACATTGGCCTGGGCGATGTCCAGCTCGCTCCTGGACGGAACCTTGCCCCCCGAAAGCCGCGCAACTTCCTGCAACCGGGCGAGTTGCGCCTGATCGAGGCTGAGAGTCGCCTGCGCCTGCGCCACTGAGGCACGGGCCGAGGCAAGGCTGGCGCGGGCCTGCTTGATCTGGTCATCGATCACATCGGTATTGATCCGCGCCAGAACCTGCCCCCGCGTGACGCGATCGTTCACATCGACATAGATATCGTCGATCTTGCCCGAAACTTCGGAACCGACATCCACCTGATTGGTCGGGCGCAAATTGCCGGTGGCGGTCACTTCCACATCCAGCGAGCGCTTGACCACCGCTTCGGTGACATAGCCCTGGTCGTTCCCCCGGCCGAACCACAGCGCCGCGCCCAGGAGGATGGCGATCAGCACCACCGCCGGAACCCAGAACAGGGCCCAACGCTTCCAGCGCGGCCTCTCGGAAGTGCCGAGGAATTCGTCGATCGAGGTCTGGCCGTCACTCATGGCGTGGTCCCATCATCGGAAAGTGCGGACGCTCCGCTCCAGCCGCCGCCCAGCGCCTGGGTCAGGCGCACGAAGGCAGTGGCCCTGTCAGCCTCGGCGGAGGCCAGCGAATTACGCGCGGTGAGAAGCTGGCTTTCTGCCGAAAGCAGCGTCTGGAAATCGGTGAGCCCCGCCTGATACTGGCTGCGCGCGAGGATGGCGGCATTATTGGCCGCATCCAGCGCCTCGGCCAGTTCGGCGAGCCGGGCATCGGCGGCGCGGCGGGCGGCAATCGCGCTCTCCACTTCCTCCAGCCCGGTAAGGATCGATTTGCGCCAGGCGGCAAGAGAACCTTCCGCCGCCGCTTCTGCCGAACGGACCTGCGAGCGGGTGCGCCCGCCATCGAACAGGAGCTGGCTGAGAGTGGCGGAAATGGATCCCGTCACCATGTCGAACAGATTGAGCGGCCCGGCATCACTGGTGCCGATGGTCCCGGCGAGGCGCAACGCGGGATAGAGCTGGGCGCGGGCGACGCCGATCCGGGCCCCGGCGGCGTAGAGATTCGCCTCCGCCCCGCGAATGTCCGGGCGGCGGCGAAGAATGTCGGCAGGGACGGCCAGCCCGGCGAGGCGGGGCGGCGCGGGAACAGCGGCGGGGGCGGCAAGCATTTCGCGCACTCGGCCCGGCGTTTCGCCCGCGAGGGTGGAAATCGCATTGGCAGTGGCGGCAAGGCTGCTTTCCAGCAGAGGAATGCTCGCGGCGGTCTGCGCCCTCTGGCTGCGCGCCTGCTCCACATCGAGGCTGGAAACCAGCCCCGCCTGATTGCGCCAGCGCGCGATCTGGAGGTTCTCGTCCTGAATACGCAGAGTGTCGCGCGCGATGGCCAGCTGGGCAGCAGTAGCCCGCACGGAAATCACCTGGCTGGCCACCTGCCCTGCGATCACGCGTCGTAGATCGTCCAGCGAATAGCCAGCAGATTCGTAATCATAGCGCGCCGCGCTGGCGGAATTGCCGATCCGCCCGAACAGGTCAGCCTCCCAGCTGGCATCCACGCCGAGATTGAGCAGCGGATCACCGCCCCCACCATCAAGAATATCCTGCCGCGCCCCGCCACTGGCATTGAGCTGCGGCAGGAACCCGGCGCGCGCCTGCGCCAGCGCCTCGCGGGATTGGGCAAGCCGGGCCGCCGATTGGGCAAGGTCCAGATTATGGGCAAGCGCGGCCTCGACCAGTTCGGTCAGCGCAGGATCGCCCAGCGCCTGCCAATAGGAAGCATCCTCATAGGCAAAGGCCTCTGCGCTCCCGGCAACATCCTGCCCGCTCCACGCGGCGGGCAAGGCAATGGCATGATCGGGCAGAGCGCGCGGGCCGCCCGGAGTACCGCATCCGGCCAGCCCCAGCGCAAGCAGGGCAACGGGCACGGCCCGGTAAGCCAAACGCGCTTTCGCACTGCCGTTCATTCCGTTTCCCCCGCTTGCACAGCACCGGCAAACTAACCCGCTTACGGTTCAAGACCAGTCACGAATTGTCGCACGATGCGCGGCTCGCTCACTCGGCACAGACGCCAGGTGAGTTATTCACATAACACAGATGAACGAGCGAGCGAATACTCGTGCTGTTCTGCCAACAACCGATAGCAGCGGATGAATGGCATGGCTGGCGGGATCGCGGAAATGGTAGTCGCCAAAAGAAAAGGGGCGACCAAGGCCGCCCCTTCCCTGCCGCCCGGCGAAACCGGGCTGGCCTTGTATCTCGCGTCAGAAGCGAACGACGATGCCGCCGCGGGCGCTGTTGTCCGTCACATCGCCGCCGAACTGGCCCTTGTAACCAAGATTGAGGCGGACATTTTCGTTGAGCGGGAAGTCCACCGAGACTTCCGTCACCATGGCATCCTCGGCCACCGGCACGCCCGTGACGGTGAAGGGCGCTGCCGCCGCTCCGAAGGAGTGGCTGGCGTAAGGCAAAGTATCGCCGAAGGCATGGCGCCATCCGACCAGCCCCTTGATGAGCGCACCCGCTTCAGCAACATCCAGCTTGGCGGAACCGCGGAAGCCGAAGGTGCCGAAGGTCGCGTCCGTCGACATGCTGTCACCAGTGAGGGCCGCGACACCGCCGGTTTCGGCATAATCGTCGGTCTTCAGGCTGACATAAGCGAGGCCCGCGAAGGGCTCCACATCAACGCCTCCGACCTTAACGGCATAACCGATCTCGCCGAACAGCTGAGTGGTGGTGCCATTGTAATCGGCCGACAGCCTCTGCGTGGTCGGGAAGACGACGCCCCGCTCGGTCGACATATCATGCCAGCTCTGGCCGAATGCAGCGCGCATACGGAACTGGCCGATAGCGCCACCCACATAGGCGCCGAGGTGGAAGGTTTCGCTCTCCGCCGTGGAAGCACGGGCATCCACATCGAAATTGCTGCTGTTATAGCCGCCGAGTACGCCCAGGCGCCAATCGCCCAACTGGGCATCGATGCCCATGAATGCACCGGCGCTGTCGCTTTCGAGCTCGGCGGCATTGCCGTCGCCTTCCAGCGAACCCCAATTGCCGAAGGCGGTGGCCCAAAGACCCGTGCCTTCGCCCAGTTCGGCCGCGCGATCCATGGCAACGCCGCGCAGGATGCGGCTTTCATCGATCAGCGCCGATTTCAGGGAAGCATGGATTTCACCCGAGAGATTATCGAAGGTAGTCCCCAGATCGCTCTGCTTGAGGAACATTGCCCTGTAATAGAGCGAATTGGTGCCCCCCAGTGCCTGCACCGCACTGGCAGTAGCGCCCTGGTTGGCCGTGCCGACCAGCTTGGCCCACTCGGTCTTGATACCCTGATAGGTCACCGTGATGCCATCGGCGGAATAGCCGATCAGGCCTTCCAGCAGCGGATTATCCTCCGTCGGCAGGACGAAACCGTCACCCTCGACGATGAATTCGCCGTCGGAACCATCGGCCAGCACGATCACCTGATAGGGATTATCGAGCAATACGCCGGGCGCGAAGGCGGCATTGAGCAGCGCGCCTTCCTCGATCGTGACATCTCCGGTCTGCACCAGAATGCTGTCATGCAGCAGCCCGTCGATCTCGACATCGTAGGTCGAACCGCTTTCGAACAGCACATCGCCCACGATGGTCAGCTGACCCGGCGAATTGCCCGGCGCCAGGATACCGCCATCGCCGACCACCACCGAGCCGATGGTGCCGGCACCACCCAGCGTGCCGCCGTCACCAATTGTGACATCGGCGCCCGATAGGTTGCCATTTGCCTTCAGCAGGCCGCCCAGCACATCGATCGAACCGAAATAGTCCGGGGAATCGGCAGTGAGGTTGGTGACGCCCGAAAGATGACGGATCTCGCCGCCAGTGCCGAACATCACATTGTCGAAAGTGATGTTGCTGGTGTGGTTAAACACCAGCTGCGCATCACCTGCGCCGAAGAAGATGCCGTTGGCTGCCTGTACCGTGCCGGCGGCAACCGCATGCTCACCTTCCGCCGCACCGATAACCAGCCGGCCGGTCGCGGTTTCATTCGTGGCGATATCGATGATGTTGGCTGCCTTAACCAAGCCGCCGTCCTGCACGATAATCGTCCCGTCACCATTAAAGCCGGCGCGCAGATTGCCCGAATAGCCCTCACGCGAGAGGGATTCGAGGGAACTGCCTGCACCGGTGACCAGGATGGTGCCGACGGAACCTTCGTCAACACCGGCAGCGGTAGTATAGGCCGAGGCCTTGGCGCCATCGGCAATGGTCAGCATGCCATGGCCCTCATTGCCGTTGCCCGTGCCGCCGACATAGAGGCTGAGCTGGCTGACCATCCTGGTGCCTTCACCCGTCACCGTCACATTGGCCACGGTATCGCCATCGCCGCCGATATAGATGCCATCTGCCTGCAGCAGCCCGCCTTCCGAAACCAGAGCCTTGCCTTCATCGAGGCTGAACCAGCCATCGGCCGCATCCCAATTGGCCGGAAGTTCCGGATGAAGCGTGCCGATCAGCATTTTCGAGCCCGCGCCGGTGATGGTGATATCCGCACCTTCGCCCGCGTAGAGCCCGCCACCGGAGGTTTCGAAAACGCCCCCGTCACGCACGATCAGCGTGCCGCTGGAACCTTCAGCACGGCCGATTTCCGTATGGAGCTGATTGAACCAGTGCGAACCTTCGCCTTCGAGGATCAGCGTGCCGTCTTCCGCGCCGATATGGGTCGAATAGGTCTCGACCCGCGCCCCGCCGGAAACGGTGACGTCGCCCGTTCCCTCCTGGCCGATGTCGAAATCGGTGGTGTTCACCCAGAGCGCATCTTCACCGCTGACAAGGACAGAGGCCCCGGCTTCCCCGCCCACGATCGCATTGGTGGAGCCAAGCTGCCCGGTGAGCGCCAGCACGCCGCCGGTAACGATGACATCGCCAGTATAGGCCGAGCTGTCACCGGTCAGGGTCGAATGGCCTGCCAGATGCCGGATTTCGCCGGTGCCCGAAATGGCCGAAGCCAGTTCGTAATCCGTATCCGTGTGGTTGAACACCAGCTGCCCGTTATCCATGCCGATGTAGATTTTGGGAGTATTGAGGGCCCCGGCGCCAACGGCCTCCTCTCCTTCGGCAGCGCCGATGTTGAGAACGCCTGACGATCCTTCAAGATAGGCAATGTTGATCCGCTCTGCGGTGACTTGCGCCCCGTCAGCCACGGTCAGCGAGCCGCTGCCGTAGGAACCGACATATATGCGGTGCCCCGTGGTGATGGAGGAGCCTTCCCCGGTCACGACTACCGAGCCGACGGAGCCTTCTTCATTGCCGATATAGAGGCGATAGGCTTCCACCGCGCCCCCGTCGGACACGGTCAGTTCGCCTTCACCGAAACGCCCGACATTCATGAAGCCGGCATAATCGGTGACGCCGTCGTCATAAGCGGACCAGACCGAGCCTTCGCCCGTGACGGTCATCGAACCATGAGAGCCCGCCAGATCGCCCAGCGTGCCCTGCACCGCCTTCAGCGAGCCGCCATTGCTGATCGTCACATCGGCCGTGGTGCCGTTTTGGTGCCCGGCGATGAACACGCCACTCATGGCCCATTCCGAATCCGCGCCGTCGATCGTCACTTCGCCATGCGAACCGTCGACCGTACCGACATAACCATCCACGCTGGCAACGGTTGCCCCGGAAAGGACGGACAGACTGCCGTCGCCTTCATTGCCGACATAGATATTGCCGGTGCTGGTCCAGCTGTTGCCGGTGCCCGAAACAGTAGCTTCGCCGGTTTCGCCTTCATAATGGCCGATCACGACATGACTGGAGGTGAGCGTCGCGCCCGGGCCGCCAGAGATTTCCAGCTCTGCCCCGGCCGCGCTGCCGACATAGACACGGTCTGCCCCCAGCTGCCCGGTGAGCTTCAGCACGCCTTCCTCGACCCTGAGATCGCCCGCATAGGCAGAACTGTCTCCGGTGAGAGTCAGCTGCGCATCGCCCTGCTTGATCAGAGTGCCTTCACCAGCGACGACGTTGGAAAGGCTGGTGTCGAGCGAAGGGTCAATCGCCAGCGAGCCGGTTCCGATGGTCAGCTTGCCGGCAAGGACCGAGCCTTCTTCGAGGATCAGCGTCGTATCCCCGCTGCCCACGATAACGGCGGAGCCGCTGCCGGTGGTGGCAATCGTGCCCGAATTGGTGATGGTGGCATCCGCCGCGCCTGTGCGGATACCGTTAACGCCCCTGACCGTCGCGGTGTTCGTTATCGTAACGGAGCCGTCCAGGCTGTCCGCACTGATCCCGTCGGTAGCGCCGGTGACATCGCCGGAATTATCGATCTCGATCTCCCCGTCCCGCGCAAAGGCATAAATGGCTTCGGAGCCGGTGGCGGTGATACGGGAAGTGTTGGTGACGGAAACATCGCCGTAACCACCGACCTCGTCATAATAGCCGGCATCGGCATTGATACCCTGATAGGCATCGATATTGCCGTTATTGATGATCGTCGTATCGCCCTTGTCGGCGGAACCGCGAATGCCCGCATCCGCTGTGGCAGTCAGGTGGCCCGAACTGGTGATGTCCACATCGCCGGTCTGCGACCACGCCACGAGCGCCTGCTTCTGCGCGGAGGTTACGTCGCCCGTATTCTCGATCGAGACATTGGCATAATAGCCGACACCACGGATACCCGCCTGATCGGCATCGACCGTTCCGCTGTTGTTTACGTAAACCGAGGCAAAGTCGTCGACTTCACCGCTGCCATCCGCATAAATGCCGCGATTGTTCGTTCCCGTGACATTGCCGGTATTCGTGATCGAAACCGAGCCACCGTTGCTGGTGGCCGTAATGGCCGCGCCATTAGGGTCCGGCGTTCCCGCTTCTACAGTCGCACCGCTGATGATGGTGATATCGCCACTTTCGTTGTTGCGAACCCATACACCGCCGAAGCCGGCATTGCTGGTGATCTCCACATCATCGCCAAGAGTGACGTCAATCGTCGTATCCTCGACGAAGGAGTTGATGTTGATGCCGCCATAGGTGGTCGAATTGACGGTGGTATCATTCACTGTCAGCGACATGCCCAGCGGGCCCTCGGCATCGGGGTGAGGGTTGTAGTTGATGTTCCCCGTCGTGATATCGGCGCCCGTGACGTCCAGCGAACTGTCACCGGAATTGGCCGTGTATTCCACGTTCCCGGAATCGCAATCCACCTCGGAAATGTCGCCCGTGACCGTGCAGAATGAAGGCGCAGGATCGGCCCAGGCAGGTTGGGCTGCACCCGTGACGCAGATCACGGCAGCACCGGCCAGGAGCAACGGCTTCACGCCGCGCGCGGATTGGATTTTCTCGGAATGCAAGGCAACTTCCCCCTAAGATGGCAATGCGAGTAAATTGCGCATCGAAGCGCCCGCCCGATGCCGCCCGCACCCCCAGCATCAGAGAAATTAGCGTGACCTAATCCGTCCATTTTTCATTACGTTATTCTTACTGTCAACCTTGGTTAGCGATAAGGTAATACTAACCATCAAGGCTGCGCGAACAGCGGAAGCTGGGCGCTTCGAAGGTAATAGGCATGCATGTGAGCCGGCTTCGCGCCGGAAACCGGCTACTCGCCCCGGCGCCGCGCGGCGATTCCCTCAAGAGGGGATCGGCCCATCAACGAGATGGGTGATGCGCTGGCGAGAAGATGTCTGGAAAATAGTGGTGCCGCTTAGGTGATTCGAACACCTGACCCCATCATTACGAATGATGTGCTCTACCGACTGAGCTAAAGCGGCACTGTCCGCGCCCCATAATGGCGTTGCGGTGGTGCCGCAAGCCGGTGCGTGGATATGGAGGCCCGAGCCGGAATCGAACCGGCGTATACGGATTTGCAGTCCGCTGCGTCACCACTCCGCCATCGGGCCCCACCTTCTGCCGGGGAGATTCCCCGTCATCAGGAAGGGGCGCCCTAGCCGAGAGGTGCCGGGCGCGCAATCCGCTTTCGTGCATGACTGCGCCTTGCACAGCTCATCGCATATGATTAGCAGGCTAGCAAAGACATGAGGATCCGGGAAATGGCCGACGACAAGCCGAAGATGCACCGCGTGGAAGGGCATAGCGAGGAACGCTTCCTCGGTTCGGATGTGTTCGAATCGAACCGCCACACCCTGCCCCCGCGCAATGGCACCGGATCGATTCGGGAGGATGCGCGCGATATCGACGTCTATCACCGCTGCGATGTAGTGGTGATAGGCGGCGGCCCCGCCGGCTGCGCCGCAGCCTGGGCAGCGGCCAGGGCAGGCGCAGATGTGACGCTGATCGAACGCTATAATTGCCTGGGCGGCCTTTCCACCGGTGGCCTTGTGATGTGGATCGACCGCATGACCGACTGGCAGGGCAATCACGTTATCCAGGGCTTCGCCCGCCAGTTCATCGAACGCATGCCCGCCGATGCGGTGGCCGGCCCCCCGCGAGAGGATTGGGGATCGCAGGACCCGATCAAGGCAGCCTATTGGGGCCAGCGCACCACGGCGTTTCACGGCATCGTCAGCTGGGCGCCCACGCTCGATCCGGAGCGGATGAAGCTCAACAATCAGGAAATGTTGCTGCAGGCGGGCGTGCGGATCGTATTCCACGCCTGGGCGGCGCGGCCAGTGGTGGAAGACGGCGCGGCCACGGGCGTGATCTTCGAATCCAAGGCCGGTAGGCAGGCTGTCATGGCCAAGGTGGTGGTGGACACCACCGGCGATGGCGACATGTTCGCCCGCGCAGGCGCCGCCTTCGATACCGATATCGAGGAGGGCGACGTCCATCATTCGATGAATACCGGCTGGGTACTGGGCGGCGTCAATATGGACCGCTGGATCAACTGGAAGGTGCTCTATCCCGATCAGCTGCGCGAGCTGATGGCGCGCGGACGGGAAGAGCTGGGCTTCTTCCAGACGCCCTATGTCAGCTGGCGGCCGGACATAGCTCTGTTCCTCGGCCCCCGTCAGTCCGGCCTTTCCGCGCTGGATGTGGACGACATGACCGAAGTGGAATTCCGCAGCCACCGCCTGATGGAAGGGCACTGCCAGTTCTTCCGCCGCCATGCGCCGGGTTTCGAGAATGCCTATTCGCTGCAGAGCGCCAGCCAGCTGGGCGTGCGCCACACGCGCCGCCTGGCGGGTATCGGCCGGATCGAGCGCCAGAACTGGGGCAATGGCACTCCGGTGGCAGACGAAGTGGGCATCAGCCCCTCCATCAGCCCGAAATTCCCGGTCGTCTCCGTGCCCTATGGCAGCCTGGTGCCGCGCCAGCTGGACGGGATGCTGGCCGCGGGGCGCCACATCAGCTGCGATGCGAACAGCCACGGCTTCATGCGCGAGATTCCGCAATGCTGGCTGACCGGTCATGCGGCGGGCGTCGGCGCGGCGGTGGCCGCCAATCGCGGAGTGCAGCCGCGCGAGGTGGATGTGGCAGAAGTGCGCAAGATCCTGCGTGAACAGGGCGCACACTTATCCGACGATGCCGCCCTTGCCACGGTCAAGGCCGAGGCGGTTCCGGCAGAATAAATGCGCGAACAGAGGCGGGCAAGGCGGGCAGCGCAACTGTCCTGCGACGCCCGCCTTGCAATTTTCAAACATCGCGCTATATAGAAATTGCCTAACGTCGTTTGCGACGGAATTGAACGGCCCGAAGCGGCCCCTTTCCCTTACACGCAGCATTGGCTCCGCGCCGGGATACGCCCGAATGCGGATGGTTTTACGTACGCCAGGAACCCCGGCCGAATGCGCCGCGCCCGAATGCGCTGCAAAGGTCTCCGCATGGTCATAATGGCCGCGTACAGATGGCAAAACGTCTGGGATCTGGCCTGGTGGCCGGGCGATGTCCGCCAGCGGACACACAGGCGTTCACGCCATTTTGCAATATAAGGCGGCAGCACATGGCTGCCCGCAAGGACATGATGAATTCTATCGATAAGGGCTCCGCAAGGCGCCACGCAATCTCGCAGCGCAAGAACGCGGCGGGCAATTTTTCCCTGGCATCGCATATGTCGATGCCTTCCTCTCTTTCGACTCTCGAACTGCGCCGGCTCGTGGCGACGATGGTCGATTGAGGGAATGGTCGATTGAACGGCCCCCATTCAGGCGCGCTTTCAGGCGCGCCAACCCATTTCAGTTCGCCCCCAGCCAGGAGATCGCCCATGGACCTCAACAAGGAATATGCCGCCCACCAGCGTGCTTTGATGTGCGCGGATAATGCCGCAAACACCGACGAGCGCCGGGCGCACCTTGCCGTTGCATCCAGCATCGCCGGCCGCATCAGCACCTTCCAGATGGAACTGGGTGCCGCTGCCGCCTGTGTGTGGAGCATGGCGCAGTTTTCGGCCGCGGGCCGCATTTGAATTGGCACTGCCACAATAGGGTGGTAGGACAATCTTGCTCTCGTTGAATTTCGACGGGTATCGACGATTTGGTTCCGGATCACGGAAATTTATATTTCCCGATCTGCAAGACGACGAACTCCTTTCAATTGACGACTTGACGCACGACCTCGTCCGCAATCGTGCGGGCGAATATACCCGTTTCTTGAAAGGAAACGCTCATGACTATCGGAACCGTAAAATTCTTCAACGAAGACAAGGGCTATGGCTTCATCCAGCCCGATGATGGCAGCAAGGACAGCTTCGTCCACATTTCCGCCGTTCAGGCTGCCGGCATGGCAACGCTGAACAAGGACCAGCGCGTGTCCTATGAAGTCGAAACCGGCCGCAACGGCAAGGAATCGGCTGTGAATCTGGCCCACGCCGACTGATCGGATATGCCCGGCAGCCTGCACCGCAGGCCGTCGGGCTATCTTTTGCCTGTTTTGCCTGAGGAGAACGCTTGTGGCGCTGACCTACGAATTCTTCCTCGCCCGGGCACAGGACGCAGCGAATGAGGCCAATCTGGCCGTGCTGGAAAATGTCCGCGAACGCGCTCTGCGGTCCGAAGCGGCCTGGCGCGGCATGGCTGACAAGGCCCTGAAGGCCGCCAATGGCCGTGAGGCTGCCCTGCGCGAGAAATAGTCTCCCGCGACTTTCCCCTTTCCTGCTGCCGCCCCGCCGTGAAAGGCTTTGCGCGGCTCCTTCCCATCGTCGGAATTCCTGTCCAGGCTCCGCTTGGCATGGCCGTTGCTGTGCCCTGTACGCGTCCTTCGACAGGCTCAGGACGAACGGGCTGGGGCTTCAGGGAAGCATCTTTCAGGTGGCACCGAACCCGGCAGGGCTGGAATATCCCACCCGCGGAAAGTCACATTTCGCAGCCTCTGAAATTACCTCAAGACATTATATAATAACCAAATTCCCGGAAAAAGGTCACAGAGTTTCGCGGCCGTTCTGCGTCACTTTCACCTGACTCCCCTGCGCGAGACAGAGGCTCCATAAGGGACGCCGAATCCGTCGCACCGGAGCCTGACCATGTCCGAACATCACGCAGAACCCGACCATGCCCACCAGTTGAAGGCGCGGATGCGGCTCGATCTGAAGGATGCGATGAAGGGCAGGCGCACCGCGGAAATCACCGTGCTGCGCATATTGCTGGCCGCGATCGACAATGCCGAGGCACCGGACATCGGATCTGCCCCGCTGCAGGTTACGGGATTGTCCGGCGAAGTGGAGCGGCTGCCCCTCTCCCCGGACCAGCTCGAAGCGATCCTTGTAGCCGAACTTCGCGATCGCGAACGGGCTGCCGCCCAGCTCACCCCACTGGGGCAGGCCCAACGGGCAGAGGCCCTGTTGCGCGAGGCGGAAATCGTGCGCCGCTATTGCGGCGGCTGATCCCTATTCCTCTATCGGAAGCAGCACGCCGCCGGTCGAGAGCGGGTGCACGTCCTGCCGGAAGTTGGCGAGATAACCGCTGGCCGGAATGCGGAAGCCCGGCCCTTCGCGCTGGGCCAGTTCTTCCGGCGAAAGCGCAACGTCGATGCTGCGGTTGGCCACGCTGATCGTCACCACATCACCGTCGCGCACCTTGCCGATTGGACCGCCGGTCGCCGCCTCGGGCGAGACTTCGGCCACGGTCAGCCCCTTGAGGCAGAGGCCCGAAAGCTGGCCGTCGGTGACGAAGGCCGTGGTCTTGGCAAGGCCCGCCGCATCCAGCGCGAACAGCACCATGGAAGCACCGCCGCCCATGGCCGGCCCGCCCTTCAGCCCCTGATTGCGCGCCACCACCACGTCGCCTGCCACTACCTTGCCGTCTTCGATAGCCTGGAGACATTCGAGCGAATCCTCGAATACCTTGGCCGGACCGCTGAATTCCTCAGGCCGCGAACCGTCGCGAATGCCGAGGCGAACCACGGCCGTATCCGCGAAATTGCCCCGCAGGATGGCAATGGCCGGGCCCTCGCCCACGGGATCGTCCACCGCATGGATCACATCCGGGCCGGGGATGACGTAGCCTGCCAGATTCTCGGCCAGCGTCTTGCCGGTGCAGGTCATCACCGAAGTGTCGATCCGCCCTTCCAGCCGCTTGAGCACTGCACGCGCACCGCCCGCATCCTCGAACTGTTCGATCCGCACATGGCCGGTGGGGCGCACGGCGGAGAGCACGGGAACGTCGCTCATCTCGTCCCACAGGGCATAGACGTCGATATCCGTCTCCGCCTCAATGGCGGTCGCCTGCAGATGCTTGATCGCGTTGATTGATCCGGAAACCCCCAGAACGGTGGCCACGGCATTGCGAAAGGCTCCCTCGGTCAGGATCGTGCGCGGACGCAGATCCTCATGCACCATTTCCACGATGCGGCGGGCGGCGGCACGGGCGCCTTCCTTCATCTTGGGGGAATTGGCGCGCACGGGCGCGCTGCCGGGCAGGCTCATGCCCAGTGCCTCCACCACGGAATGCATCGTATTTGCGGTAGCCATGCCCGCGCAGACGCCGGGGCCGCGAATGGCATTTTCCGCCATATCGGCCACCGGGAACTTCGGCTTGGCACCGAAGCGCTCACCCACGGAACCGGACCAGACATCTTCCACGTCCACCGGCTCGCCATCGATCTCGCCCGCCTGCTGATATCCGCCGATCACCAGAATGGTGGGGATGTTGAGCCGTGCGGCGGCCATCAGATGCCCCGGCGGTGTCTTGTCGCAGCTGGTCAGGCAGATCATCCCGTCCAGCAATGCGGCTTCCACCTGCACTTCGATATCGTTGGCGATGATGTCCCGCCCGGCAAGGATATAGCTGCCACCCTTGGCCGCGCCGGTGATGAAGTCCGAAGGGGCGGCGGTGCGAACCTCGAAAGGAACGCCGCCGGCCTTGCGGATCTCTTCCTTCACGATGGCGGCGATCCCATCGAGATGAGCATAGCAGATCGCCAGTTCGGAGGAGGAATTCACCACCGCGATCTTGGGCTTCAGCATGTCTTCCGCGCTGAGGCCCAGCGCCTTCCAGTTGGCACGACGGCCGGGCGAATTCGCGGCGAGGCTGCGCAGGGTCATCTTGCTACTCCAGTAAGGCGATCAGGCGGGTTCTGGTTCAGGATCGGTATGGACATGTGCCGCAGGCAGCTTCCGGGCGAAGAAGGACAGGGCGACAATGCCCACCACTACCCCAGCCAGGCACAGGCCGGTGAAGAGATAGCCATCCAGCACGGCTTGCCGGTCCGTCAGGAACCAGGCAGCGCCGATATTGGGTGCGGCCACCGCAGCGAACTTGGCCATGAAGCTGGCCATGCCGCCGCCGGTGGAGCGCACGGCACTGGGATAATAGATGCTGGTGATCGAAATCACCGCCGCATGGCCGATGCCGATCGTGATCGAGCCGAGCAGGATCACGGGGATGAAAAACGGCCCGCCATCGATGTGGCCGGCGCCGATCAGAATCGCCAGCGGCACGCCCAGCAGCGGTGCCACCGCAATCCAGATCGGCCCGCGCTTTTCAGTAAAGCCCAGCAGGAACACGCCGCCGATGGCGCCCAGAATGCCGCCGATCGAGCCGATATTGGTCGCCGTTGACAGATGGAGGCCGAGCTTTTCGAGGAACAATATGCCGAAGCTGGACTTCAGATAGATCGCGAAGGACGAGAAGAAATAGGTCGCCCAGATGATCGGGGTGATGAACAGCAACGGCCCCTTGAACAGGGCAAGGAACTTGGTCCACGGCGCCTCGCCGGAGCTTTTCTTTTCATCCGACAGCACCAGCGAAGTGATCTTGCGGCCTGCCAGAGCGGGATCGAAACGCGTCAGCAGCGGCAGGACCTTCTCCACCGGGCGGCCGCGCGCGACCATCCAGCGGGCGGATTCCGGCAGGGTGAACTGCAGGACGATCGCCAGCGCGAAAGTCGCCGCGCCGCAGAAGAAGAACACTCCTTCCCAGCCATAATGCGGGGCGATCAGATTGGTGACCTGTCCGGCAGCCGCCCCGCCCAGGCTGAAGCCCAGCATGATGATGGTGACCGAAGTGGCCCTCAAGGAGAAAGGCATTGCCTCGATATTGAGCGACCATGCCGGCGCGAGCAGCCCGCCAATGGCCAGCCCGCCAAGGAAGCGCAGGGCAATCAGCATTTCGGGGCTGTTGGCATAGCCTGTAATGAAGGTCAGCGCCGCGCCCAGCACGGTGCATAGCAGGATCACGGGGCGGCGGCCCATCACGTCCGCCATATAGGACCCCGCGAGCGAGCCGACCATCTGCCCCGCGAATGCCGCGGAACTGACCAGGCCCATCATGGCGGTGTTCAGCCCCATTTCATCCCGCACATAGGGCAGGGTGTAAGTCATCAGCGAGAAGTCCAGCCCGTCAAAAAAGGTGACGAGGCAGGACAGGAAAATCAGCCATTTATGGAAACCGCTGATCTTCAGCCCCCCGAGGAAGCTGGCAACGTCCAGCGTCTCGTCACTGCCCGCTTGTGCCTTTCCGGCCATCTGGTGCATTCCTCTCCAATTCCCTAGCGCTCTGCTAAACGGAAAACCGCTAGCCTGCTATCATTTTTGGCGCCTTGGTGATGTTCCCGGATTCCCGGCCCCTTGAAGGACTAGGGATCGTCGAATCTCGGCTTCCTGTCCTGCAGCTGGCTCATCACCGCCTCGAGCTGGTTTTTTGAGTAGATAAGCTCGTGCTGCGCACGCGCTTCTTCCACCAGCAGTTCCGCGATCGGCAGTTCATGCCGGGCATTGGCGAGATGTTTCGCCTTGCGAATCGCGTGAGGGTTCTTGCTGGCGATTTCGTGCGCGATGGAAGTCGCGCGCGCCAGGGGATCGGGATCGAGCAAGGTCACCAGCCCCAGCTGCCGTGCTTCCTCGCCGGAAAACTCGCGCGCGGTGTAGACCAGTTCGCGCAGGTCGTCCTCCCGCACCAGACCACGCCACAGGGCGAAGCCTGCCATGTCAGGGATGATGCCCCATTTCATTTCCATGATCGACAGCCGCGTGTCAGGGGAGGCGACCCGAAAATCCGCGCCGCTGGCGATTTGCAGCCCCCCGCCCAGGCATACGCCGTGCAGCGCCGCGATAACGGGCACCGGCAACTGGCGCCACTGGAGGGCGACATGCTGGTAGATATTGGCAATGCCGTGAGTCCGCTCGGTGATGTCGGGAGCTTCCGGCCCCGGCCATCCCGCGAAGGCCACAACGTCAAGCCCGGCGCAGAAGGCCCTGCCTTCCCCCGCCAGTACTACCGCCCGCAGCCCCGGCATCCGCGCGAGAACCTGTCCAGCCTCGCTCAATGCCTGGAACATCGGACGATCGAGGGCATTGAGCTTGTCCGATCGGGCAAGGCGGACCTGAGCCACACCCCCTTCTTCAAGGGAAAGCGTGACCCGGCCTGCCTCGCCGAAGGACCGGCTCACGGGCCGGTCCTCCGATCAACCCCGACCTTGCCGGGCATTACCAGGCAAGGCCAGTGAGCGTTCATGCGGCGCTGGAATTCACGCCCATGGAGGCGAGATAGCGTTTAACATTGCGGGCAGCCTGCCGCAGGCGCTGCTCGTTCTCCACCATGGCGATACGGACATAACCTTCGCCATCTTCGCCATACCCCACGCCCGGCGCCACGGCGACGTCCGCATGAGTGAGCAGCTGCTTGGAAAATTCGAGACTGCCCATTTCCTTCAGCGCAGGCGGAAGGGGAGCCCAGGCGAACATCGATGCCTTGGGCGGCGGAATATCCCACCCGGCACGGCCGAAGCTTTCCACCAGCACGTCACGGCGCTTCTGGTAGAGTTCGCGGTTCTGCTGGACGATGTCCTGCGGCCCATTCAGCGCTGCGCAGGCTGCGGCCTGCAACGGAGTGAAGGCGCCGTAATCGAGGTAGGACTTCACGCGGGTAAGGGCCGCGATCAGCTTCTGGTTGCCTACCGCGAAGCCGATGCGCCAGCCGGCCATCGAGAAGGTCTTGCTCATGGAGGTGAACTCCACAGCCACATCCTTCGCGCCCTTCACCTGCAGGATCGAAGGCGTCGGGTTCCCGTCATAATAGAGTTCGGAATAGGCAAGGTCGGAAAGAACCCACACCTTGTTTTCCTTCGCCCAGGCAACCAGCCTTTCGTAGAAGGCCAGGTCCACCGTTTCCGCCGTCGGGTTGGAGGGATAGCCCACCACCAGCACGCTGGGCCGCGGCACGGTGAAGGCCATCGCCCGGTCGAGCGCGCGCCAGTAATTCTCGTCAGGCGTCGTCGGCACGGAGCGGATGGTCGCGCCGGCGATGATGAAGCCGAACATGTGAATCGGGTAGCTGGGGTTGGGCGCCAGCACCACATCGCCCGGCGCGGTGATCGCGGTGGCGAGGCTGGCGAGCCCTTCCTTGGAGCCCATAGTGACGACCACTTCGGTTTCGGGATCGAGATCCACGCCAAAGCGGCGGCCATAATAATTCGCCTGTGCTTTGCGCAGGCCGGGAATGCCCTTGGACTGGGAATAGCCATGGGCGCTGGGCTTCTGCGCAACTTCGCACAGCTTGTCGATCACATGCTGCGGAGGCGGCAGGTCGGGATTGCCCATGCCGAGGTCGATGATGTCGCGCCCTGCCGCTCGTGCTGCTGCGCGCATGCCGTTCACTTCGGCGATGACATAGGGCGGCAGTCGCTTGATGCGGTAGAATTCGTCTTCCATGACCTCTTGCATTCCAAAAAATTAGCGCGGCGAGATTGCCGCGCGCCTAATAGTGGAGGAATCATGCGCGTCACGCAATTGATGTGTTCGCAATTGGCGTTGCATCGTGCTTTTAGGCTCACAATCCCCGTAATTGCGGTTATGCAGTAAGCCATGGCACGCCGCAGCAAGTCCGACGACGATTCCGCCCGACTCTTCACTGACATGCTGAAAGCCCAGGGAGAGGCGGCCCGCGCAGTGATGGCGCAGTTCCTGCCCGGCGCGGCAGCCGCGCTTCCCGGCAGTGACGCTATCGGGAAATGGGCCCAGGACCTCGGTACGGCAGCCAATGAGTGGCAGGAAATGTGGCTGAATTTTCAGCAACAGCAGGCCCTGCCCGAACATCTGCCCCCAGTGCTCTCCAATCCTGCCGAATGGTGGGAAGCGCTGAACGCCTTCTACCGCCAGGTTCCGCTCGCCGATCCGGAAAAGCAGCAGGAGATGTGGCGCGAAGGGGTCGAGCTGTGGGAAGATGTACTGGGCGAGTATGGCATCGGGCCCAAAGCAGCCAAGGCCCAGCCCGATGAAGGGAAGCACACACCGCATTTGCCGCTGAACGATCGCCGCTTTGCCGACCCCAAATGGCGCGAGCAGCCGATCTTTGCGCTGATCCACCAGAGCTACCTGATGTTCTCGCGCCAGATGATGAAGCTGGTGGACGAGGCCGAAGGGCTGGAACAGCATGAGCGCGAACAGCTGCGCTTCGCCACCCGAACCATGGTGGATGCGCTGTGCCCTGCCAATTTCCCGATGATCAATCCGGTCGTGCTCGAACGCACGATGGAGAAGCACGGCGAGAATCTGGTCAAGGGACTGAACCGACTGGCCGCCGATCTTGAGAAAGGCCAGCTTACCCATACGGACGCAGCGGCCTTCCGATTGGGCGAGAATATCGCCGTCACTCCCGGCAAGGTGGTGCATGAAACGCGGCTCTATCAGCTGATCCAGTATTCCCCCACGACTACGGAAGTGCTGGAAACGCCGCTGGTGATCTTCCCGCCCTGGATCAACCGCTTCTACATCCTCGATCTCAACCCGAAGAAAAGCTTCGTGAAATGGGCCGTCGATCAGGGCCTGACCACCTTCATGGTCAGCTGGAAGTCAGCCGATGAGAGCCTGAGCGATGTGACCTGGGACGATTATATCCGTGCCCAGATCGACGCGATTGACCATATCCGCGCCCGGCTGGAAGTGCCTTGCGTCCACACGATCGGTTATTGCGTGGCCGGCACCACCCTTGCCGCGACACTGGCAATTCTCGCCCGGCGCGGCGAAGCGGACAAGGTGAAGAGCGCCACCTTCTTCACCGCCCAGGTCGATTTCGAGAAGGCGGGCGAACTGAAAGTGTTCGTGGACGACGCCCAGCTCGAAATGATTCGGCAAGCCAGCAAGAACGGCTTTCTCGACGGGCGGTACATGGCCGCCACTTTCAACCTGCTGCGGGGCCCGGAGCTGATCTGGAACTACGTGGTCAACAATTACCTGCTGGCCGAGGATTATCCGGCCTTCGACCTGCTCTACTGGAACGGGGATGTCACCAACCTGCCCTCAAGATGGCATATCCAATATCTGCAGGATCTCTATCGCGACAATCTGCTGGTGCTGCCAGACCGGCTGAGCGCCGACGGCACGCCGATCGACCTCACCCGGATCGAGACGCCCGCCTATATTCAGGCAGGCCGGGAAGACCACATCGCCCCGGCCGAAAGCGTGTTTCGCATGACGTGGTTCCTCAAGGGCCCCGTCCGCTTCGTGCTGGCGGGCAGCGGCCACATTGCTGGCGTAGTGAACCCGCCGGATGCCCATAAATACCAGTTCTGGACCAATGAAGGCCGCTTCCACGATCTCGACAGCTTTCGCGAAAACGCGAAGGAACATCCGGGCAGCTGGTGGCCGGACTGGATCAGCTGGCTGGAAGCGCAGGACAAGGCGCGCGTTCCGGCCAGGGGCAAACGCAAGCCCGGCGGCAGGGGCGATCATGTGATCGAGGATGCCCCCGGACGCTATGTCACGATGCGGTAACCCCGGAGAGGGATAGGCCCTCTGTTCCGCAGCGGCAGGCCGCCGAAACGCCTCCTCGAAATTTGTGCACCGCACAAAATGTTCTTGACTCTAGGCGCACGACATCTATTTTGTGCAGTGCAACATAAGGCCATTAAACACGGCCCCAGATGCAGGATCAGGAACCTATGGCTGACGAAGCCGACAAGGAAGCCGAAGCCGCCGAGAAGGCCTACGCCGCCGCAGCCGAGACTGCGCCCGCAAAGGTCGAACCGGTGAAGGCGTTCCAATCCACCCCCTCTGCGGCGCCTGCTGTTTCGGCAGAAGAAAAACCCGCCGCGAAGGCAATGCCCGCGCCCAAGGCGAAACCGGCCCCCAAGGTCGCCGCGCCGAAGGCCAAGGCACCCGGGAAGAAGGCAGGGTCCGTCACGGCTCCAGCCGCCGCCAGGGTTCCCGCCAAGACTAAGCCGGCAGCAATGCCGAGTGCCGCCAAACCGGCAAAAGCCGCAACCGAGAAGGTGCTTCCGAAGAAAGCCCCCGTCCCGACGAAGCCCGTAATCGAAGCGAAGGAAATTTTCATCATGGCCAACACCACCGATTTCACGAAGTCCATGACCGACGCGGTGAGCGAGATGCAGAACCGCGCCAAGGCCGCCTACGAAAAGTCCACCGAAATGGCCGGCGAGCTCGGCGAATTCACCAAGGGCAATGTCGAAGCCCTGGTGGAAAGCGGCAAAATTCTGTCCGAAGGCGTGCAGGATTTCGGCAAGACCTATGTGGAAGAGGCCAAGTCGGCTTTCGAAACGATCACTGCAGATATGAAGGAAATGGCTGCCGTGAAGTCCCCCACGGAGCTGTTCCAGCTTCAGGGCAAGCTGATGCGCCGCAATTTCGACGCCATGGTCGCCTTCGGTTCCAAGTCGAGCGAAGCCATGGTCAAGCTGGCCAATGAATCGATCGCTCCGCTTTCCAGCCGCATGAGCCTGGCTGCAGACAAGATTTCCAAGGCGGCCTGAAGGCGCGCCTGAACGGAATTCGCCCCGCCGGGCTTCCTCTCCACCGGCGGTGCGGCGAGACGAGCCGGTTGGCCCAATGGCTAACCGGCTCGTTTACTTTTATGGCCCGCAGACTTCATGCCATGGTGCCGGAAGCACTTTTTGCGGCTCTGCATCTTGCAGCTTTGCCCGCCGATACGATATTCATGGTTCATGACCCGTTTGGCAGCCTTCGCGGCGGACGTGATTGACGATCCGCGCTTTTCGCTTGAGGCGGAGCCTGCCCCACGCGCAAGCGATGATGAAGGGGCTGCGGATGATGGCGACACGGACGGCGCAGGCCAGGTTGGCCTTGCCACCCGCACTCGTGCCAAACCCAAGAAGCCGAGCCAGTACAAAGTATTGATGCTGAATGACGATTACACCCCGATGGAATTCGTGGTGATGGTCCTCAAGCGCTTCTTCCGAATGGATCTGGAACAGGCCACTCGTGTGATGCTCCACGTCCATCAGCGGGGCGTGGGCGTATGCGGAATTTATCCCTATGAAGTGGCCGAAACGAAGGTCCATCAGGTGATGGACTTCGCCCGGGAAAACCAGCACCCGCTGCAATGCACGCTGGAAAAGGCCTGACCTGAAGGGCCGCCGAGCCCTCTCCTGCCTTAGGCGCTCTACCTCAGCCTATTTCCTCTCTCAGGCGACACTCGCGCCGAACAACTTTCCGATCGCATAAGTGGCGGCCATGGCCACCGCACCCCAGAAAGCGACTCGTACGACGGCGCGCCCTACCGGGGCCCCACCTGCCCGGGCGCCAAACACGCCGAGAATCATCAGGAACAGCAGGGAAGCGACCGAGACCCCCACCGTCACGCTTGAAAAAG
The DNA here is from genome assembly GCF_020539485.1 of Fulverythrobacter ferritrahens. Taxonomy (GTDB): domain Bacteria; phylum Pseudomonadota; class Alphaproteobacteria; order Sphingomonadales; family Sphingomonadaceae; genus Andeanibacterium; species Andeanibacterium ferritrahens. Next base: position 668,582 of record NZ_JACDXU010000002.1, on the reverse strand, counting down.
GCAGCAGCGCCACGGCCGCCAGTGGCAAGGCCGCACCGGCAGAAAATGTCGCGGCCGAAGTGAGCGCCGCCTGCACCGGCCGGGCTCGGGTCACATCGACAATGCCGAGTTCATCCCGGAGATGCGCCTTGAGAGTGCCTGCTTTTTCCAGCGCCGTCGCCACCTGCTCGGCCAGATCAGCCGGCAAGCCGCGCGCCGCATAGATGCCTACGAGTTCGGCATGTTCGGCCTCTGGCATCTCCGCCAGTTCCTGCTTCTCGCGGGCCAGATCGGCCTCTTCGGCGTCGGCCTGACTGGATACGGAAACATATTCACCAGCGGCCATCGACATGGCACCCGCCACCAACCCGGCTATTCCCGAGATCAAAACCGGCCCCTTATCGGCGGATGCCGCGGCCACGCCGACGATCAGGCTAGCAGTGGAAACGATGCCGTCATTGGCCCCCAACACCGCGGCGCGAAGCCATCCGATGCGGTCTACAGTATGACGCTCGCGGTGGAACTTGGCTCTGCCCGGCATGGCTATTCTCCCGGCATGGCTGGGAAAGCGCCCGCCATGACTATCCCTTTCTTGCCTAATTGCAGGATTCTGGGCAAGGAGTCGCTGCACGGGCCTTGCCCGCAGGCCACGCGCCGGTAAGGTCCAACCCCGCGAAAGATACTTCGACCACGTGAAGTTCCTCACCGCCATCGACCGCTACATCTTCCGGCTGGTGCTGACGCCGATGCTGGCCGTCTTCGTGATCGCCGCCTCGCTGCTGGTGCTCGACAAGATGCTGCGCCTGTTCGACCTGGTTGCAACGCTGGGCGGCCCGGTCGGAATCGTGTTCAAGATGCTTGCCAATTTGCTGCCGGAATATGCCAGCTTGGCAATTCCGCTGGGCCTTATGCTGGGCATCCTGCTGGCCTTCCGCACATTGGCGACTTCCAGCGAGCTGGACGTGCTGCGCGCGGTGGGCCTTGGTTATACCCGGTTGTTGCGGGTGCCCTATATGATCACGCTGGCTCTGGCGGGGCTCAACTTCGCCATTGTCGGCTATCTGCAACCCTACGCCCATTATTATTACGCGGAACTGCAGCACGAATTGCGCGCCGGCGCACTGGGTTCGTCAATCAAGGTAGGCGAATTCTCCACGCTGGAAGACCGCATGGCCCTGCGCATCGAACGGAGCGAGGATGAGGGAACGCGGCTGATCGGCATCTTCGCCCGTGTCTCCGACGAAAAGGGGCAGGTCCTCTCCATCTCCGCGCGCGAAGGGCGTTTCCTCGCCAATAAGGAAAACCGCGATACGATCATCCTGCGGCTGACTGACGGCACAATCGTTCAGGACACCAACGGCACCACCCCGCGCGTGCTGAGCTTTTCCGCCCATGACCTGCCGATCGACCTGCCGGCGATCGAACAGTTCCGCCAGCGCGGCGGGGAGGACAAGGAATATATCCTGCCCGAATTGCTGCGCATCGGCTGGGCGCCGGATTCATCCAGTACCGATCGCGCGGTGGGCCAGGCCAGCTTCAATTACCGCATGGTGGAAGTGGTGATGATGCTGCTCCTCCCGCTGCTGGCGGTTGCCCTGGCGATCCCACCCAAGCGTTCCACTTCCTCGCTCGGCGTCTTCGTCTCGATCGTGATGGTGGTCGCCTATCACAAGGTGAACCAGTACGGACAGTCCGTGGCCGCGCTTGGCCGGGTCGATCCCGTCCTGGCCCTGTGGGGGCCTTTCGTGATCTTCGCGGCGCTGATCCTGTGGATGTATTATCGCGTGGCCTATGTCCCCGGCGCCCAGGCCATCGGCGCGCTGGAAACGATGTTCGCCAAGCTTGTGAAGCGGTTCAAGGCGCTGGCCCGCAGGCGCCATTCCCAACAGATGAAGGCAGCCGGCGATGCGGCTTGATTTTTTTCCTTCCCGCACGCTGACGGTCTATCTCGCCAAGACTTTCGTCCTGCGCATTCTGGCCGTGCTGCTGATGCTCGTGCTGGTATTGCAGATGCTCGATCTGCTGGGAGAGAGCGGCAAGATCCTGGGCCATCCCGGCAATGGGGAAGAACAGCTGTGGCAATATATCTCACTGCGATTGCCGCAACTGGTCGCGCGGTTTCTGCCATATTCGGTGCTGCTGGCGACGATTATCACTCTCGCCACGCTCAACCAGAACAGCGAAGTGATCGCGATGAAAGCGGCGGGCATGTCCGCCCATCAGGTGCTGGCGCCGCTGCTGGCCTCCGCTTGCATTGTGTCCATCGCCAGCTTCGCTTTCAACGAACGCATTGTCACTCGCGCCACGGCTACGCTCGATGCCTGGCAGGATGTCGATTATGGGCCGATCCCGACGGATTCGGGCGTGAGGACCAATATCTACATGGCGGACGGGATGAACATCCTCGCCGCCGGTTCGCTCACCGGGCGCGGCACGGATGCCGTGCTGGAGAATGTCTCGTTCTACCTGCGTGATCGCAACGGCATGATCGAGGAACAGCTGCGCAGCCCGCGCGCGACCTTCGCCAATCCCGGCTGGCTGCTGGAGGCACCTACCCGCTTCGACGTGGAAACGACGGCCAGCGCCAAGCTGGGGCCGATTGTGGTGGCCAGGGAACTGACCCCCACCAATGTTGCGTTGAGCAAGGTCAATGGCGATTCCCAGAACGCGATGGAGCTACGGGAATCGATCAACCTGCTGAAGGAATCCGGGCGCCGCACCAGCGAGCTGGAAAGCAAGTGGTGGCACAAGTTCTCGGGCCCGCTTTCAGCTGCCCTGATGCCCTTGCTGGGCGCCGTAGCGGCCTTCGGCCTTGCCCGTTCCGGCCAGCTCTTTGTGCGCGCGGTCATCGGCATGGCCTTGGGATTTGCCTATTTCGTGGTGGACAATGCCGCCCTGGCGATGGGCAATTTCGGCGGTTATCCCCCGCTGCTCGCCGCCTGGGCGCCCTTCTTCCTGTTCGCCCTGGTGGGCGAAACGGTGCTGATCCGGACGGAAGAGTAACGCGGCCTCAGCGGCCGCGCACCATCGTGCTTTTCGCGATCCGCGCCACCAGCATCACCATGCCGGGGTAATTCGCGCGGGTGTAGGTGGAATCCGTGCCCAGCTTTGCCACCAGACGGCGGTTCGCCTCTGCCAGAGAGTGATAGGGCAGGCTGGGCAGAAGGTGATGCGTGGCGTGATAGCGCAGGCCGACCGGCGCCCACAGCTCGGCCCAGGGGCTCGGCGGAGGCACGTTGACCGAATCGAGATATTGCGCCGTCACCGTCATCGTCTCGCCCCCGTTCTCCCACAGATGGGCCACCAGCGTGCGCAACTGGTTGAGCACCGCCGTGAGCGAGAGCACCGCCATGGCGACGAGCAGCGGCTTCCAGCCCAGCACGAAGATGCTGGCGATCAGCGTCATCGCCCACAGGCTGGCGCCGAATTCCTGCCAGAACACCATCCGCGCAAAATCGCTCTCAGGCGGACGGCGGCGGAAATCCGGATTGATCGACAGGGCCGAAAACCGTTCCCACACGATCCTGCGCAGCGGCGGAATGATCACGCTCAACGGATTGAGGATGCCGAAACGGATGATCAGTGCCGGCGGAGCCAGCAGCGCCACCAGGATGAACAGCGGCAGCGACCATGGCTTCATCAGCGCCAGCGGCAGATATTCGGGATCTTCCGCCGTGCCATAGCGCGTGCGCGCATGATGCAGCGTGTGGACCCCTTCATACATGAAGCTGGGCGTCAGCACCGGAATGCCTACCAGCAGGTTCCATGCAAAACGGAAGCCGGGCAGCGCATTCTTATGGATATGCGTCAGTTCGTGAATGAACAGCAGCGCCCGGTAAAGCGCGAGCGAGGCAAACAGGCCCAGGGCGATCGCCAGCCAGACATTGGAGACGAGAATGGCCCCGGCCAGCGCGGCATAGCCGAGCGCGGCCGATATCAGCATGTCAGGCCAGTATATTCCGGGCCGTGCCGTATTGATGTCGCGCGTCAGCTCGGCGGCGGCGCGCAGCATCTCCATATCGTCGGGGATGCGGCCGGTGCCGGCTGCGGAGCCGGGGGCGGCAAGCGGGAGTTCGATGGTTTCGTGCGCTGTCATATGAATTTTCCGGTTGCGCCCATGGTACATAATGATGGCAGCAACATGTCGTATTGCTGCCCTTCTCCCGCAACCCGTGCTTGACAAGCGGGCGGCGCCATATTCTCTGCCGACCGCTCCGCATCAAGGAACTTTGGCCGTGGCTGACACTGACGTAGTTGTAACACCCGTTTCCGGCAAGAAGGACCTGGATGCCTTCATCAAACTCGTCTGGCGCATTTACGCCGATGATCCCAATTGGGTTCCCCCGCTGAAGAGCGAGATGGTGGAACTGCTCACCCCGGGCAAGAATCCGTTCCACGAACATGCGGACATGCAATTGTTCCTCGCCCGGCGTGGGAGCGAGGTAGTGGGCCGCATTTCCGCCCATATCGACCATCTGGCGGTCGCGCAGCCGGTGGAGCAGGGCATGGGCCCCGGAACCGGCAATTGGGGCTATATGGAAGCCCTGGATGAAGCTGCCTGCCATGCCCTGATCGCAGCGGCGGAAGGCTGGCTGAAGCAGCACGGCATGAACCGCGTGCTGGCCCCTATCAGCCAGTCGATCTGGGAAGAACCGGGCCTGCTGGTGCAGGGTTTCGACCATCCCCCCGCGATCATGATGGGTCATCACCGCCCGGAATATAAGGGCTGGATCGAAAGCTACGGCTATACCAAGGCGATGAGCCTCAAGACCTACGATCTCGATGTGACCGGTGGTTTCCCGCCGCTGGTGAACAAGATCGTGGAAATGGGCGAACGCAACCCGCGGATCAATGTCCGCCAGCTCGATCTCGCGAATTTCGAGCGTGACGTGCAGATCGTGATCCACATCTTGAACGATGCATGGTCGAAGAATTGGGGTTTCGTGCCCTTTACCGATACGGAAATTCGCTATGCCGCGAAGAAGCTCAAGCCGCTGATTCGCCCGGACGTGAACCTGATCGCGGAACTGGACGGCAAGGCTGTAGCCTTCATGCTGACCCTTCCCGATGCCAATGAAGTGATCAAGTCGATCAAGGGCAAGCTGTTTCCCTTCGGCTGGATCAAGCTGCTGCGGTGGATTCGCAATCCCAAGCCATGCACCATGCGCGTGCCGCTGATGGGCGTGCTGAAGGAATATCAGTCTTCCCGCATGGCCAGCCAGCTTGCCTTCATGATGATCGAATATATCCGCCGCACGGCAGTGGCCACCTATGGCACGCAGCGCAGCGAGATCGGCTGGATCCTGGACGACAATCAGGGAATGAACGCCATTGCCGATGCCATCGGCAGCAAGGTGAACAAGGATTACTGGATCTTCGAGAAGCCGCTGGCGGGCTGATCCGCAGGTTTCCGGAGGAACGGTGGCGTCTCAAAAAAAGGCCCCCGATCTTGTTGGATCGGGGACCTTTCGGGATCGTATCACCAACCGCTTGGACGGGAGGGGGGTCTCGGCGGTGATATTGGCGTAAATGCACGGAGGGGCAGCCGGTTCCCGATCCAAACGCGCCCTGCTGCAAATTTTTGCCATTATCGTTTGGCGATCCCCGGTCTAGACTGCGCTCAACGGGCTACCTTGCCGGATTTCCCGGCGCCATTGGCGGTCCCCGATGTTCTGGAAAGGATCCCATGTCGCTGGGAAACAAGCTTGCCGCGGATCTCCCCTTTCTGCGCCGTTATGCCCGCGCGCTTACCGGATCGCAGGAAGCAGGCGATGCGCTGGTGCGCAGCTTGCTGGAAACAGCCGTGGCCGATGTACAGGTGCGGACCAGCCTGGAAGGCGGAAGAGTGGCGCTTTACCGCGCATTCAACGCGATCTGGACATCCGCTGTTGCTGATCGCGTGAAAGCTGCCGACGGCGCGGGCTTCCACGAGGCCGCGGCCCAGGCGCAGTTGGGCAAGATCACTCCCCTCAGCCGGCAGGCCCTGCTGCTGACCACGCTGGAGGATTTCAGCCCGGCCCAGGCAGGCGAAATTCTCGGCCGCTCTACGGGCGAGGTTGAAGAGCTGGTGCGTGAGGCCATCGCCGAGATCGACCGGCAGACGATGGCCAGTGTCCTCATCATCGAGGACGAACCGCTGATCTCCATGCAGCTTGAGGAACTGGTCCGCTCGCTGGGGCACGACATTACCGGCACTGCGGCAACGCGTACACAGGCCCAGTCCCTCGCGCAGCAGGCACTGCCCGGCCTTGTGCTGGCCGACATCCAACTGGCTGACGGCAGTTCCGGGCTGGACGCTGTGGACGATATCAAGGCGCTGGGCGATGTCCCGGTGATCTTCATCACTGCCTATCCCGAAAGGCTGCTGACCGGTTGCTGCCAGGAACCGACCTATCTGATCACCAAGCCCTTCACCGAAGCGAGCGTGCGCGCAGCCATCGGGCAGGCGCTGTTTTTCGGATCGGGGCGCCCGGTCGACTGAAGCCGTGGCGCCGACCCCGGTTGCGCCTTCAGAACCGACGGCGCAGTTCGAAGGCGTGGGCTTCGCGCACCGGCACCCCCAGAATACATTTCACGCCATCCGGATCGAAGCGCAGGTCCACCGGATGGCGTAATTCATGCGCCACGATCTTCTCGATCAGATCCATGCCGAACCCGCGTGTGCGCTGAACGGGCACCGGCGGTCCGCCCGCCTCCACCCAGATTATCCGCGCCTTTCCATTTTCCAGTTCCCAGCCGATCGACAATTGTCCGCCCGGCTGACTGAGCGCGCCATATTTGGCAGCATTGGTCGCCAGTTCGTGAATCGCCAGACCGAGCGAAAGCGCGTCATTGGGCGCCAGTTCGATCTGCGGCCCTTCCATCGCGATCACCGGGCCGCAATCGCGTGCATAGGGCGCCAGTTCCGCCTCGATCACCGCGCCCACGGGCGTGGCGCCCCATTCCGACTGGGTCAGCAGGTCATGCGTGGCGGATAGCGCACGGATGCGGCCTTCCAGCCCCTCGGCGAATTCATCGAGATCGCTCGCCCTGCGGCGGGTCAGCGCCACGATGGACAGCACATTGGCCAACGTATTCTTCACCCGGTGATTGAGTTCGCGCGTCAGCGAATCGCGGATTGCGTTCTGCTCCTCGAACCACATCAGCCGCACGCCATCTTCCTTGGCCTGCTGGGTGAGCATCCGTGCCAGCAGGGCCAGCAAGCTGGCCGCCGCGAGCCCGAACAGCAGCGTCGCTACCGACAGGGGCGACAGGACGGCGCTTCGCGCGCTCGATACTTCCAGAACCCATTGGTGATCGGCGATTGTCACCCCTTCCCGCACACTCAGGGTGCCGGACCGCGCCGGCGCGATAGAGGCCATCAGCCGATCCTCGCTGGCCGTCTCGTCATACAGCCTGATGCCGAGATCGCCGCGAGAGGCGATGAGCAGGGCGGAGGCGAGGAAATCCTGCGCGACGAAGGCCGAATAGACGAAGCCGCGCAACCGCGCGCCGCCGGGCACGCTTTCGAATACAGGCATGTAGATCAGGAAGCCCGCCCCGCTGTCCCTCCCTTGCCGTCGCAAGGAAACCTTGCCGCTGGCGCTGGGCCGCGCGGTGCGTTCCGCCTCCAGCATGGCGACGCGCAGATTGGGTTCGGCATACATGTTATAGCCCAGCGCGCGGCGATTGCGCTGAGTATCAGGCTCAAGGAATGTCACCGGCACGGCATAGGGCTGGCCGGGGCCTATCGCCGGGCGGATATGCACATCCTCCCCATATTCCAGCATCACCAGCCGGTCGAAATCGGCCACTTCGGCGGGATCGACGCGCTGGGCCCAGCCGATCCCGTCTGCGCCGCGGAAATCGGTATCCAGCCGCAATTCGCTCACGAAGCGGCGGAAATGATCGGCCTGGGAATCCTCCAGCGTGGAAAACAGCGCCGCACCCGCGCGCAGGTAGGAGGCATTGGCATTGGCCCGCCGTTCCAGCGCGGAAGCGATGGCTCCCGCCCTCTCTCGCAATTGGGCCACCTGACTGCGCTGTTCCACCCGCTCGATGGCGTAGCAGGCCATCAGGGTCACCCCCATGATCCCCGCGAAGATCGCCAGCGGCACCGCGCGCGGGAATTGCACCAGCCAGCGCCGCGCCGCACTCTTCTGGGAAAAGAACCGTATCAAGAATTCGCCTTCATGCCCGCCTCCCCCCACTGTAGCGCCGGGGCTTGGCCGTTGCACCCTTTTCGCCGGTGCCCTACTCACATGGCAAGTCACCTGGGTACGTTATGCGGAAACACAGGCGCGCCCCGTTTCGTTCCGGGGGATCGCACGAGTTTGCGCCCGACGTCACCAATCTGCCGGAGCACCCATCGCCCCATGTCCGAACCAAAAGATTTCCCCGACGAGGCGGCGAGCAAGGCCGGCTCCCGCAAAAAGGGAGCCAAGGAAGGCAAGCAGCGCGCCGGTGCGGCGCCCGGCAGGGATTCCAAACCCGAATGGGCTGACGGCCTCAAGCGGCTTTACGATTCGGTAGTGGACGAACCCCTGCCTGACGCGTTCATGGATCTGCTGTCCCGGCTGGATGACGACAAGCCATGAACAAGGCCACCTCAGACAGCGGCGAGCGCAGAGCCGGCGAGAGCTTCAAACGCGAATTGACCGCCGTGATCCCCCATCTTCGCGCCTTCGCGCGCGGCCTGTGCGGCCGCCCCGACATGGCGGACGATCTGGTGCAGGAAACCCTGCTCAAGGCATGGGCCGCGCGGGACAGGTTCGAGCCCGGAACATCGATGCGCGCCTGGACCTTCGTGATCCTGCGCAATGCCTATCTCACCGACATGCGCCGCGCGCGTTTTCGCGGTGAGTATGACGAGGGGCTGGCCGAGCGTATTCTTACCGCGCCCGCCGATCAGGAAGACCCTATCCATCTGGGCGATCTTCACCGCGCCTTGCAGACCCTGCCGCCCGAACGGCGCGAGGCCCTGTTGCTGGTGGGCGCGGGCGGCTTTTCTTATGAAGAGGCGGCAGAGATCTGCGGCTGCGCCGTAGGCACGATCAAGAGCCGCGTGGGCCGTGCCCGGGCAGCCCTGACGTCCATGATCGAAGAGGGGAAGATTCCCCGCCGCCATGCGGACGATGCCGAAGCGCATCGTGCGATTCTGGACGAGCTGGAGCAGGTCTCTACAGGAGCGGGCACCTCGCCGCCTGATTGAGTCCCCCGATTGACCGGCGACCCAACCCGCGCCAATGATGGAAGGTCGCCCACGGGAGGGGCGAGCGAGGATGAGTTCCGAAACGAATAGCGAATCCCCACAGCACGAAACTTCTCCCGGCTCCGCGCCGGGCGGCCCGGCGGAACCTGCTCCGCGTCGGCGCACCCTGGCCTTTGCGGCGCAGGAATTGCGGTTGATTTCCGCATTGGTGGTGCTGATCGCGACTGGCCTGTTCCTGGCCTTGCCTTTCGTCCTGTCAATCGGATCGGTGGTGTTCCTGCCGCTGGTTTCGGCCATCATATTGACCATCGTCTTATCCCCGCTGGCAGACCGGCTTGCTTCCTTCGGCCTGCCCAACGTGCTGGCCGCCTTCCTTTCCATGCTGCTGTTCATCGCGGTGCTGGTGGTGGCGCTGGTCACAATCCTGAGCCCGGCAGTGGATCTGTTCGACCGTTTACCTGCCCTGGCCGAGGCCGTGGGCCAGCAATTCTCCCAGCTGCGCGGCAGCCTTGCCTGGGTCAACAAGCTCAACGAACAGCTTGCCGAGATCGCCGGGCACCGTACAGGGCCGCAAGTCGTACTCGCCAGCCCGTCCTTCCTTGAGGAAGTGGCCTTCGCGACGCCCAGCGTCGTGCTGGAAGTGCTGCTGACCTTCCTGATGGCCTTCTTCATGATCGGCGCGCGCGGGCGCATGCGCCATCATGTACAGCTGCACCATGCCTCGCTCAGCACCAGCGTGAAGGCGGCGCGCGTGATGCGCGACGTGCAGGATCGAGTGGCGGTCTACATACTGACGGTAAGCGTCATCAACGCAGGCGTCGGCGTAATCGTGGCGACGGGCGCCTGGGCGCTGGGAATGGATGCCCCGATCATGTGGGGCGGCCTTGCCGCGCTGCTGAACTTCCTGCCCTATGTCGGTCCGCTGATCATGATCGGCGTGTTGACCCTGTTCGGGCTGGGAACGGCAGACACCGTATTATTGGGCATGATGCCCGCTGCGATCTATCTGGGCCTGCATACAGTGGAATCGAACATCATCACGCCTGCCATCCTTGGCGCGCGTTTTACGATGAACCCGGTGCTGATCCTGATCGCCCTGTCCTATTTCTCATGGATATGGGGCGTGGCGGGAGCGCTGCTTTCGGTGCCAATCCTGCTGACGCTCACAGCGGTGGTCGATCACCTGGGAAGGCCCAATCTGCTGGGCTTCCTGTTTGGGGAACCCCTGTTCCCGATGAACCCGCTGGAGATGGGCCCTGATGGGGCAGCCCCGGCGGGCGATCCCGGCCAGCCCTGAAACACTTGGGTTCGGGCCAGCCGGGTCACTCATGGCCTGAAGATCAGGCCGGATATTTCCACGCGGAACCGCGGGCCAGATTTTCTGCAGCGAAGCCCCAGTTGAGCTGGGCGATCACCTTGTCCAGATAGGCCGGACGGGCATTCTGGTGGTCCAGATAATAGGCGTGTTCCCACAGGTCGATCACCAGCAGCGGGTTGCCACCCTGATCGGCGAAGGTTTCCGCATCGTGCGAATCCTTGACGACCAGCTTGCCGTTTTCTTCGACCAGCCACACCCAGCCCGAGGCGAAGTGACCGGCGCCGACAGTGGCCAGCTTTTCCTTCAGCGCGTCAAGCGAACCGAAATCCGCATCGATCTTCGCGGCAAGCTCACCTTCCGGTGCACCTGCTTCAGGCGAGAGCGAATACCAGAAGAAACCGTGGTTCCACACCTGCGCAGAGTTGTTGAACAGCCCGGCGTTGCTGCCGCGCGCCTTGGCGATCACGGTTTCGAGATCGTCATTCGCCATGTCGGTGTCTTCGATGGCGGCATTGGTCCTGTCCACATAGGTCCTGTGGTGCTTGCCATGGTGGAACGAGAAGGTCCTGGCGGAGATCGCCGGTTCGAGCGCGTCGCTCGCAAACGGAAGGTCGATAAGTTCGAAAGCCATTGTAAATCCTTGCAAGGAAGCTTCGGGTGACGCGTGCATAACGCCCCGAGCCACTTAGCGGTGCCGCTTTTTCCGCTCAATCTTTAGATCGTGTATGATCGACAGAAGCGCTCACAGCCACGTCCATTGACACATTTCCCAATGTTCGGACGATGTCCGGCAGCATTTCGACCGCCACCAGCAGGGCCAGCGGCCCGATGGGAACGCCCATTGCCAGTGCAATCGGCCCGACCGAGGCGACGAAACTGATCGTGCCCGGGAGGCTGACCGATCCGATGGTCGTAACCAGCGCCACCGCAGCGCCCGCCGTGAGAGTGGCAGGCGTCAGCGGGACGCCCGTCAACTTCGCGACATAGATCGCCACGGCCAGATTCATCGCGGGACTGGTCGCCCGGAAAATCGCGACCGCCAGCGGCAGTACGAAATCCGCGCTTGTTTCCCTGATGCCGAGCTGTCGACAAGCGGCGAGCATGGCGGGCAGGCTGGCCAGCGAGCTTTGCGTGGAAATCGCCACGGCCTGCGCAGGCAATATGGCGCGGGCGAACTCGCCAAGGCTCTTGCGCCCCGCCAGCAGCGCCAGCGGATAGGCCGCGATCAGTACGGCCACCCCCATGCTCGCCACCACGAGGATGTAATGCCCCAGCGCCAGGAACGCTCCGGCCCCTGCCCGCGCGGCGACGCCGATGGCCAGCGCGAAGACACCAGCCGGCGCCAGCCACAAGATCCAGCCGATGATGATGAGCATCGCATTGCCCAGCGCGGCGAAGAAGCCTGCCATCACCTGGCGTTGGCCATCGGGCAGTTTCGCCACGGCCACCCCGAACAAGGCGAAGAACAGCACCAGCGGCAGCATCGCATTCTCCGCTGCCGCAGCGAACAGATTAGGCGCCACCAGCGAGCGGATGAATTCGGCGATCCCCGGCACTGCCTGTACCTCATCCCCCTGAGCAACGGCGAGCGCCTGCCCGGCGGAGACCGGAATTGGGAAAGCCTCCAGCAAAAGGGGTGTGGCCAGGGCGGAAAACAGCGTGCCGCAAGCAAGGACGGCAAAGATGGTGAAGATCGTCCGCCGCGCCATCTGCCCCGCGCTTGCGGTTTCCACCATGCGAGAAATGCCGGTGACGAGCAGCGCAGCAACCAGCGGGATGATCGTCATCTGCAAGGCGCGCAGCCACAGATTGCCGACAGTTTCCGTAATGTCGAGCACTGGGGTTTCGATGGCTGAGCCGCCGAGCAGGACGCCCAGCCCCAGCCCGATCGCAAGCCCGCCGAACGTCCACCACACGGGCAGCTTCAGCGCCTCGAAACCAGCCTGTGCCTCACGATGCTCCATCACTTCCCCACGCAGAATGCCCTTGCCTCGGGTGACATTAGCGGCGCAAAGCGGCATGGCAATCTGGGGGCAGGTAAAGGCATTTCAGGAACCTCGATGACGCGCAAATATTTCGGGACCGATGGCATTCGCGGCCGGGCCAATGCCGGCGTGCTCAATGCAGCCACCGCCATGAAAGTGGGGCAGGCCGCAGGTCGCCATTTCCTGCGCGGCAGCCACAGGCACCGCGTGGTGATTGGCAAGGATACGCGCCTGTCCGGCTATATGATGGAAACCGCACTGGTCGCGGGCTTCACCAGCGTGGGCATGGATGTGATTATGACGGGGCCCCTGCCCACTCCTGCAGTGGCTCTGCTCACGCGCGAGATGCGGGCAGATATCGGCGTGATGATTTCCGCCAGCCACAACCCCTTTGCCGATAACGGCATCAAGCTGTTCGGCCCGGATGGCTTCAAACTGTCGGACGAGGATGAACTGGCCATCGAAAAGGCGATGGAGCAAGACATCCCCCTTGCCCAGGGAGACCAGATCGGTCGCGCCCGCCGGATCGAGGATGCGCGCGGCCGCTATATCCATGCGATCAAACAATCCCTGCCCAGCGACATCCGGCTGGATGGCCTCAAGATCGTGGTCGATTGCGCCAATGGCGCAGCCTATAACGTGGCCCCCAGCGCGATCTGGGAACTGGGCGCGGAAGTGGTGGCCATGGGCGTGGAGCCCAACGGCCTCAATATCAACGATGGCGTCGGCTCCACCTCCCTCGATGCGATCAAGGCCCGCGTGGTGGCCGAAGGCGCGGATATCGGCATTGCGCTGGATGGCGATGCGGACCGGCTGATCGTGATCGACGAAAAGGGACAGACCGTCGATGGCGACCAGATCATGGCGCTGATCGGCAGCCGTCTGGCAGAAAGCGGAGAGCTGCGCGGCGGCGGCGTAGTGGCCACGGTGATGTCCAATCTCGGCCTCGAACGCTTCCTCGCGAGCAAGGGGCTGGACCTGCTCCGCGCCAAGGTGGGGGACCGCCACGTGCTCGAGAAGATGCGCAAGGGTGGCTATAATGTCGGCGGCGAACAGTCGGGCCACATGATCCTGCTCGATCACGCTACCACCGGCGATGGCTGCGTGGCCGCGCTGCAAGTGCTGGCCGCTCTGGTCCAGACGGGCAGCAAGGCCAGCGAATTGCTCCATCTGTTCGACCCGGTGCCGCAATTGCTGAAGAACGTCCGCTATTCGGGCGGCAAGCCGCTGGAGAACGCAGCGGTGCAGGCAGTTATTGCCGATGCGGAGGCCGCGCTGGCGGGCAAGGGCCGCCTCGTCATCCGCCCCTCCGGCACGGAGCCGGTGATCCGCGTGATGGCCGAAGGCGACGACGAGGCCCAGGTGAAACAGGTGGTGGACGATATCTGCGCCGCAGTGGAGGCCGCCGTCTGATGCCGCTGGAAATGCGCGCCGATTGCGAGCGCTGCGGCGCGGACCTGCCGGCAGAGGTCGGTGGAGCCTTTATCTGCAGCCTTGAGTGTACCTTCTGCGCCCCTTGTGCGGAGGATCTGGACGAACGCTGCCCCAATTGCGGCGGCGAATTGCTCGACCGGCCGACGCGGGCGAAGAAATTGCACGAGAAATATCCGCCTTCTACAGAACGCCGGTTCAAGGGGTAATCGCGTGGCCTTCGACAGGCTCAGGCTGAGCGGGGGCACACAAGACCCGTTCATGCCGAGCTTGTCGAAGCAAACGCGTAACTCTAACCCCACAATATGACCACACCCCCGCGCATCCTCTCCATCGCCGGTTCCGATTCCTCAGGCGGCGCGGGGATTCAGGCCGACATCAAGACCATCACCATGCTTGGCGGCTATGCGATGAGTGCAATCACCGCCGTAACAGCGCAAAATACGCTGGGCGTGACCATGGTGGAGGCGCTCTCGCCGGCCATGGTCGCCGCCCAGATCGACGCCTGCCTGTCCGACATCGGCGCGGATGCCGTGAAGATTGGGATGCTCGGCTCGCCCGAGATCGCCGCCGTGGTGGCCGAGAGGCTGGAAGGGCTGGCGATCCCGGTGGTGTTCGATCCGGTGATGATCGCCACCAGCGGCTCCGTGCTCGCCGATGAAGCGACGATTGCCGGGTTCGAGCGGTTGATGGCGCTCGCCACTCTTACCACCCCCAATGTGCCCGAACTGGCGGCGCTTGGCGGCGCAGAGACAATGACAGACCGAGGCATTGCTTATCTCGCCAAGGGCGGCGATGCGGAGGGCCCCGTGGTTGAAGACCGGCTGGCACGCCCCGGCGCAGAGGATTTCGTCTGGCGTTCAGACCGCATAGAAACACGCCACACCCACGGCACGGGCTGCACTCTGTCCAGCGCTATCGCCACCGGTCTGGGCCAGGGCCTGCCGCTGGACGAAGCCATCGCCCGCGCCCGCACCTTCGTACGCGCCGCCCTGATCGCCGCGCCGGGCTTCGGCGCGGGGCATGGGCCGATGGGGCATCAGGCGGTTCGCTGAGGCGGGCCCATCACTGGTCATTGCGAGCGGCACAGCCGCGCGGCAATCCAGGGCTGAACGCATTGGGCCCTGGATTGCTTCGCTACACTCGCAATGACGAAGCAATAAGGCCCTAAAAGTCGCTGCTTTCGTCCAACGGGTCTTTCAGGTCGTAGAACTTCTGGATGTGCTTCCACGCATCCTCGGCCGTTTCGCACCAGTGGAACAGCTTGAGATCGGCCGGGTTGATCGTGCCTTCCTCGGCCAGCGCCTCGAAGTTGACGACCTTGTTCCAGAACTTGCGCCCGAACAGCAGGATCGGGATCGGCTTCATCTTCTGGGTCTGGATCAGGGTCAGCGTTTCGAACAATTCGTCCATGGTGCCGAAGCCGCCGGGAAACACCGCAATCGCCCGCGCGCGGATCAGGAAGTGCATCTTGCGCAGCGCGAAATAGTGGAAGCGGAAGGAGAGATAGGGCGTGACATAGGCATTGGGCGCCTGCTCATGCGGCAGCACTATGTTGAGCCCGATGGACTCCGCCCCGGCATCGGACGCGCCCTTGTTCGCCGCCTCCATGATCGACGGCCCCCCGCCCGAGCAGATCACGAACTGACGCTTGCCATCCTCGATGATCGACTTCTCGCTGACGATCCGGGCGAGCTTGTAGGCTTCCACGCAATAGCGGGCCTTGGCGGCGAGATTTTCCGCCACCTTCTTTTCCTCGTCCGTCTTGGCGCGGGCGAAGACCGCCTCGATCTCCTCGGGCGCGGGAATGCGCGCGGAGCCATAGACCACCAGCGTGGAACCGATCCGCGCCTCGTCCATCAGCATTTCCGGCTTCAGCAATTCCAGCTGGAAACGGATCGGGCGCAGTTCCTCGCGCAGGATGAAATCGGAATCGCGGAAAGCCAGGCGATAGGCCGGGTGCTGGGTCTGCGGCGTTCGGGCCGCCCGCTGTTCGACGAACCGCGTTTCCTGCTCTGCGCCGTAGAAGCGCCTATCCGTCAGATCGTGCTCGTCAGTCAATCGAGCCTCTCCTTGCATTAATGGTCTGTCGCTTTGCCTAGGAGCAGGGCGCGCGCTTGGGAAGCGGGCATTGGCGAAGGTTGGAACGGGAAAGGCCGAAGCGGCGGCGCCCCGCGCTCCCCGAGCCCCGCTCAGGCCCCGACGAGGCTGGATCGCCAGTCGGCGTCCTGCGGTTCGGCAATTCCGAGCAATCGCGAATAGGTCTGCCCCCAACGCTGCGCCACGACAGCCGGGGTGAAACGGGCGCGGACGAGGTCACTCGCCGCCTGGGACATGGCTTGCCATTCCTGCTGGGACTGGCCGAACGCCTCTTTCAGGCTAATCGCGATTTCATCGGGATCGGTCCCGCAATCCATTGCCGCACCAGCATCATAGCCTTCGGGAAGGTGGCAATGGCGAGACATAAGGGTAGGAGTTCCCTGCGCCCAGGCTTCGATGATCGCCATCGGCAGCCCCTCGCTATGGGAAGGCAACGCAAGAAAACGCGCCGCCCCGATCAGCGCAGTTTTTTCAGGCCCGAATTGCGGCCCAAGGAAGGCGATATCCCCCAGATCATCGGCGGCAATCTGCTCGCGCAATTGCGCCACGTCTTCCTCTGCACCCCAGCCGGCGATCTCAAGGCGCGCCCCCAGGGGTTGCAGCACCGGCCGGGCGCGGCGCCAGCCTTCGATCAGTGCGCCGATATTCTTCTTCGGATGAATCCGGCCAAGATAGAGCGCGCGCGGAGCACGGTGTTCTTCGCCCCCCGCCAGTTCCACCGCATTGGGAATAATCTCGCTATCGTCCCGCCCGGTGATCGCCCTTATATCGTTTGCCTCGTCGATGGTCAGCGCATGGAAGCAGCTCGCCCGGCGCCAGCTGGCGCGCTCATAGGCCAGCATCGCGATGGATTTCTTCAGCTTGCCGCGCGAGACGATCCAGGGGTCGAGCATGCCATGCGGTGAAATGACATAGGGCTTGCCCGTGCGGGCCGCCCAGCTGCTCGCAGCATGGGAAGGATACATCCAGATACCATGAAGATGCAGCAGATCGAGCCGGGCATCCAGCAGCGCCTGCACCAGAGCGGGCGCATAAGCGATCGAACGCGGCGCGGCGCGGCGGACGATCACGATCTCGGTATCCCCCAGGCGCCTGTGATCCTCCCCGCCTTCGGCCTGATCCAGCGCGATGATGACCGGCGTGAACCCCAGACCGCGCAAGGTCTCGCAATGCGCGACAATAGCCTCGAACACGCCGCCGGCGGCGCGGCTCGCACTGGTGGTGAGAAGGCCGATACGGGGACCAGACATTTCCTGCAAATTCCTAATCATTGCGCAGGCAGCGCATTTTCCGTGCCGGAACAGAGCAGCTATGGATTATTCATCCGTTCATTACAACGCTTTGACGGACCGCTCACGAATTGACCGATGGTTCAGTCACTCCGGTGTGTTATGAGCCGAAGCCAGATGTTTGACCGCAGCGAGATTAACCGACCGTGATCAGAAACCCGCGAGCCGCAGCGAATTATCGCAGGGAACTGCCAAGGCGAGGAGGCCACTCCTCGTTCCGCCTTGATATGCGGTTTGCTTTCTATTTTCTCTATTATCTTCTCACGGCCCTAACCGCCCGCGATTTCAAAGTAGTCATACTTACATTTCCGATGTTCGCTGCAATTCTGTTTGCGACACGCTTCACCTCATCCAAACGCATTGACTATATCGACGCAGTCTCCATCATATATTTCATCGCTTTCGTGATAGTTCCCTTGCAGAAGGTTGAAGACTGGGCCTTTCCAACAAGCTTGATGAGCCGCGGTTTTCCATACCCGGAATATTATTTTATAATAGTTTCTGCGCTTGCATTGTTTTCATACATTACACTGACCTTCTTCATGAGAAGGTCAGTGGCGCCGATAAATAAAGTAGCGCTTTATACGCCGCCAGCGCCCGCTCTCATATTTGTCGGGATTGGAGTTTTCCTGACGCTCGTTGCGATTGCAGCCTCGGGCTCGGTCGGGAATTTGCTCGCCTCGCGCTATGCACGAGAATCGACTGATGTAGGCTTCATCGTCCCTATTACGATTGCTGCCCTTTCAATAAATGCAACCTTTACTGTAGTTCGAAAAGATCCGAACCCTATCCGCAAAGCCGGAACAATCCTGATTGCTTGCGCCTGCCTGCTGTTTGTCTGCAACCCGCTTAATACAGCCAGGTTCTTCCTTCTGGGAGCATGGATTCCAGTTCTTGCGACATTGGCGCCGGTCATACTCAACCCCTTTTGGTTCTATCTTGCCATTCCTTTTACGTTCCTTTTCGTGCTGCCGGTTCTCAACATCACCACGCGCTTTAGCACTGACCGGTTTTCCCAAATCCAGGACCTCTTTGCGAGCAAGAGTGCCATTTTCGAGATTTCCTATTTCGACCTTCTGGAAGCGGGCTGCGACGCCATTCGCTATGTCGAACGATATGGCCATGAAAATGGGGGCTTGTTCGTCTCGACCGTTCTGTCGTTCTTCCCCCGCTCCCTCTGGCCCGGCAAGCCCATCAACAGCGGCCTTCTGGTCGGCTATATGAATGACGCTGAGGGCCTTGGAAATACAAACCTTGCCGTTCCATGGTTTATGGATGGCTATATGGACTTTGGCATAATCGGAGGACTGGTCTATGCCTTCCTTCTAGCGATTACGTTTGGATATGTAAGAAAGAATATCACAAAGACGATCAATGGCATTGACGTCTTTTTCCTTCTGTTTCTGGCAAACATAGCAATCATTACGCGAGGGACCCTCGCGGTAACTTACATTCTAATTCTTTTCCAGACGCTGTTCCTGCTGGCATATCAAGGGGCGTTCGCTCGCGCACCCGGCAGGGCTCCTCGCTCGCGAATGCCGCGCCCTGCCCAAAATGGGGGACGCAGCCCCGCTCCTGCTCGAAGGGCACCGCCAGTTTGAAGGTGCCCGGCCAGTTCACCGCCGAGCAGTTCAGTCGCTCGTTCCTTGCGTCCGGCTGAAGAAACTGAGGCCCGGATCGAGCGCCCGGACCGGTTCTGCCGGAACGCCGCTATAGAGCATATGCGTTTGCGAATGGTTCTTGTGCAGCGTTGAGCCCGCGCCAAGGGCACAATAATCCGGCAGGGCCGAGCCCTTCAACAGGATCGAGCCGGTGCCCACCATACTATAGGCTCCGATCCTGACCGGCGCGCTCGACTGGTTGGAAGTCCGCATGTCGATACCGTGAGTAAGGATCTGGTTGCGGTTGCCCGCCACCAGCGCAAACCGCCCCACCGTCACCCGGTCCGTGCAATCGATCAGGTTGCGATTGACGATCGTGGCATGCTCTTCAAGATGAAGCATCGGATGGCGATCCGGGAAATCGCGGAAATAGCGCGCGCCCCCCAATGGAAAGCCCGAGATCCAGTTCATGCTGCCCAGAATGGCATGGGCATCGAGCCTGATCTCCTCCATTCCGTGACCGAAAGTGAGGCTGCCGATCCTGCTATGCTCCGCCATCCGCAGCTTGCGGGGCAGAAGTACCGATTTGCCGATCCGCGCCGTAGGGTGAATATCAAAGCCAAAGACCTTGACGAGCAGCCGGCGCCTCAGGGCCCAGGGCAGGACCATGATCGCGAGCTGGAAGGCAATCTTCAGGCTTCTCATTTCGGTGTCTTCTTCCCCAATACGCTGGCGAACAGCAATATTCCCAATATGGCGGCCACGATTTCGCCCGCGAACAGCCCGGACAGGCCGGCCTCCTGCACCAGCGCCAGCCCGACCAGCAATCCTGCGGCGGTGGAAATCGAGGAACAGACGAACAGCGCATTATACCTGCCCATTGCCGCCACCCCCTGCCCCAGCCCCAGCAGGACGGCGCTGGTGGCAACGGTGACCGAGAACAAGGCGAGATACCAGCCCACGTCAACCGATGCCGAATGATCGATACGGGTCAGCACAAGGCCGCAAACCATGATGCCTGCGGTCATTACAAGGGCCAGCAAGGTGCCCAGCCGCTGCGCCTTCGCCACGACGGCAAGCGGCCGCTGCACATCCCCGGCCAGTTGCTGCACCAGCGCAGGGAACTCGATCCGCCGGATGAAGCCGATCAATTGCGCCGCTGCGGCAATGATCTGCTTCACATAGACCAGCAGCGCCGTCGGCCCCATGCCGAGCCAGGTGGAGCTTATCAGCAACTGGATACGGAAATTAAGCTGCCCCGGCAGTGTATTGCCCAGCAGAGCCACACCGTCTCGCGCCGAGGCCGCTATGCCCGCCCAACCCGGCCTTTCGAAGCGCAGGGGCCAGCCCGCCACCCTCAGGGCCGCGAACTGCACCACCACCGTCAGCAAATATCCGGCAGTGAAGGCCACGCCCAGAATAGTGCCCGCGACAGATGCGGAAGAGCCCCCGATCAGCAACAGCCCCACTGCGGAAGCGATGAAGGCAATGGATCCCGAAACGCCGCTGATGCCGCTGAGCTTCAGCCCGTCGAGAAAACCTGCAGCATTGATGGACCAGATCAGGAAGGCCGGGGCCGCCCAGAGAGCATAATGGAACGAGAAATCGTCCATGAACCCGGCGATGCCCGCAATCGCAATTCCGCCGATCACCATCGCCGCCAGAAACGCGCGAAACACGCTGACTTCCCAGAACTTCCGCCACATCGTGTGTTCAAAGCCCGCGCGGCCGCTTTCGGCTTCGGGCGCGAGCGAGGCATGCCGTGCCAGGGCGACAAGCCCACCGGCATCGACCAGCAGGATGCCCAGCATCGCAAAGGAAAAATGGGTGCCAAACGAGGCGAGCGTCGTCAGATCGCCCTTCGCCACGAGCCAGGTTTGCGCAAGGAAGATCGAGCCTTGCCCAAAGCCGTAACCGGCGATCAGCAAGACAAGATTGAGCATGCGGGCCGCGCCGGCCGATTTGCCATACAGGCGTTTCAACATTGAATTCGCCTAATCGCCCTGACTTGCTGCACCCAGCCTGTGGCCGGTCAGCTGTTCCAGCCGCTCCAGCCGTTCCCCGGCGGAACTGCAGCCCCGCAGCACCAGATCGAATTCATAGACCTTGGCGCCAACCAGAAAGCGATACCAGAACCCTTGCAGGAAATGGTAGATCAGTCCGGGCATTCCGTCGAGAAATCCCAACTGGATGAAATAGCGATAGAGGAAGTAGCCGAGCGAGGAGAGCGGAAAGGGGATCGCATTGTAGATCCGTTCCTTGACGAAACGCTTGAATGCCGCCTGCCTCGATGCGCTCTCTCCGGTGAGGGAGCCATCGGTGGTGAACAGCCCATATCGCCGGTTCAGCACTTCGATCGCCTCGCGCGTGGCATAGGCGTTATGCTTGGCGGTGAAATATCCGATGTCGTGGAGGTTATGATCGGCAAAGCCGCCATCCAGCACGATCGTCCGCCCGCCGGAGACAACCACATGCTCGTCCATCCAGCGATCTTCCACTCGCCCATGGCCTCGCCGCCAGAGCCGCAGCATCAGCAGGGGGTAACGCCCGCCATGGCGAATCCAGCGATCGAGGAAGATGTGTTTGCGCTTGAGGTTGATGCCCACCACATCGCCCGGCAGCGTCGGCAAGGTGGCGCTTATGGTCGCCGCAAGGTCCGGCTCGATAATCTCGTCCGCATCCAGGCGCATGATCCAGTCGGAAGCTATCTCGCCATTGTCGAGCGCCCAGTTGAACTGCCGCGCCTGATTATCGAACTTGCGCTGGAGAACCCGCGCGCCCGCGGCTTGAGCGATCTCCACCGTCCGGTCCGTTGAATGGGAATCCACCACGAGCACATCGTCCGCGAAAGACGCGACCGAGCGAAGCGCACGTTCAAGGTGCAATTCCTCATTATAGGTGAGGACGACGACGGTAATGCTCATGCGGGCACGACGTCCGCAGCCGCATGGCCGGAGGCGAAGTCCAGCACTTCGCTCGTCTCCCGCCGGGGAGAGGCTGCCGCCTTGAGATCATGCGCTTGCGCCGTGCCGATAGCGATCATCATGACGAGGCGCTGATCACCGGGGATGCCCCCAGCCGCCTTGATCCGCCGTTCCGTACTGTGGCGGATGGCGAGGTTGAGCGGGCAGGTAACGGCACCATGGGCCTGCGCCGCAAGCATCAGCGTCATGGCGAAGAGCGAACCGTCGACATAGCCCTGATTGCGCTGCTGCGCCCCGCCCCAGGCGGCGAGATCGAACGCCACCACGAACAGGCCCGGCACATCGTCGAGAAAACCGGCGGAACCGCCCTGCAATGCCAGCAATTCCCTGACCTTGGCGGGATCATCGTAATAATGCAGGCGCGTTGCCTGCCGATTGCACTGCGAAGGCGCGGTCTGCGCAAGATGCACGATATCGGCGATCTTGCCCCGGTCCAGGGGGGCCTTTTCGAACATGCGGCAACTGAAGCGGTTGAGCAGCAGCCCGGCAGGTTCTGGGGCAACCGCCGGCTTGCCTTCGGGGAAGAAGCGCAAACCGCCCGTGCCCCCCGCTGCGGATGCGGCCTTCCGTTCGGCAAGAAATGCCTCGATGGCATCGAGCAAAGGGTCAGCCAGGCCCAGATCCCGGTGCCGTTGTAGATAGGTTTCCAGCGCCCCGACAGCCATGGTGACCGGAATCTCGTCCGATCCGATGCCATAGGAACGGACCATCCGCATGATGTGATTTATCTTCTCGCGTCCGAACAGATGCCGGGGATTGGCGAGGGAGAGGCCCTTCTCGATCGCATGGGTCTCGATCATGATCTTGTAGAAGGCCTTCTTGCGGCCCTTCTGCATGGGCGAAATACCGCAATAGCGGGCATAAAGGGCCATATCCTGCGCATATTCCGTGATGAACAGCGACAGTTTGCCGATCTGGGCAGGAATGTTGGAGAGTTTCATCTCGAAGCGAATCCTAATCTTCCTGCGCGGCAGGGGGTGAAATACCGGGAACTTCCGCCGGACCGATCTCCCGCTGCCGGATGGGCCGGCAGGGATTGCCCGCACAGACGGTCCATGGCGGCAAGTCCTTGGTCACCAGGGAACGCGCGCCGACAACCACGCCTTCTCCAATCGAAACGCCGGGCATCACCATCGATTCCGCGGCGATCCACACATGGTCTCCGATATCTATCGGTTCGGTTACAAGCGGGCGGCTGAGCGAATTTATGTCATGCGAACCGGTGCAAAGGAAACTGCGCTGGCTCACTGCCACCTTGGAGCCGATCCTGATCCTGTTCATGGAATAGCAGTCCACGTGATCGCCCAGAACGGAGAGCGTTCCCATTTCGAGATTCCAGGGTGCCCACACGAAACAGGTCGGCGCGATGCGGCAGCCGGGGCCGATCTTCGCCCCGAACAGGCGCAGCAGCGTCCGGCGCCAGCCATGCAAAGCCCAGCGCGGCGTGGGGCGGAAGGCCAGAAGCCAGACCAGTTCCCACACCAACCGCAGCAGCAGCATCCGCCGGGGTTGCAGGTTCCGATATTTGAACTCGGCGAAATCCCGGTTCATGCGGCCATGCTCTTTCGCAATTCGCGGTCGAGATAGTCCCGGCCGTCCAGTTGCAGGCGCCTCAGGCGTTCGTTCACTTCTTCCCATTCGATCGGTTCGGCAAAGCGGCGTTGAGCCATGGCAAGATCGCCATTCTCGATGAAACGATCCTGCAGGCCCAGTTCGCCCAACAGATTGAGCGCCCTTTCATTGAGAGCGGCGCGTTTGCCGGGCAAACCGGCCACCAGGAAGGGCTTTTGCAGGAGAATACTGAAAACCGTTCCATGAAAGGAATTTGTCACAACATAGGCCGCGCGATCGACCAGGGCCACCCATTCGGCAGGCGAAGGATAAACGGTCTGGCCGATTTCCTTCCACCGGCGATGGGCGTTGTAGGGCGACAGAATGGGCGCGCCCAGTTCCTTGCCGACCCAATCGGTCACTTCCCGAATCCCGCCTGCACTGCGCAGCGCGTAACAGAAGACATGCCCCTGCGGCCCGTCCGCCTGGCGCGAAAGCGCTGCAAAATCGCCAAGCAGCAAAGTGGGATCGGGCACGCAGGCGATTTCCCGCCCGGTCAGTTCCCGAACGATGGCCGCGCCGCTTGCCTCGCGGCAGGAAATACCGTCGAGCCCGGCCAGCATCCGGCGCAATTCGTCCCGATATTCGGGCGCGACAGTCGCCTTGCCGAAGCTGGGCGCATAGGAAATCCGCCGCGTGCCCTCCGGCACGGCGAAATCCGCGAAATAGACACGATCCAGCCCATGCTGTTCCGAGGCGGACCAGACCTGATCGCTGCCCAGCACGATCAGATCATAGGGTACAGGCATGGCCGCCAGATGGGCCTCCACTTCTGCCAGATCGCGCAGCGGGGCACCTGTCAGCCCCAGTTCCCCACGCCGGAAATCCGCGAATGCTTCGGCCTGCCCCTTATTGCCGAACAGACGCTCCCTGAGGGAGGTCAGCTTCAGATAGGCGATCTTCGCATTGGCCTTCAGCGCGCGCGGGTCCAGCAGGCGGCTGAATGATCCGCCCGCCTCCACATGGCTGGGATGGTAATTGATGAATTCGACCGTGTGGCCCAATCCGGCAAGCCAGCTACGCAGGCCATAGGCCTGGAGCAAAGCCCCGAAATTTTCGCTGAAATGGAAGGTGAGAATGCCGATCCGCAGCTTCGTTCCTGGCATCTGGACCATTTCCTTAAGGCTTGATTCGGAAGCAGATTTATTTCCGGCAGAGGGATTCATGAAAGCCTTTCAGAACACCGCTGCCCACGACGCGGCTGAACGGTCCATATCGGTCAGCCGACGTCGGGGCAACGCTCGAGAGATCAGGTCAAGTCGTCATCATTAACCATCGGAATCACGCCGTTGCGGATGCGCGAGGCAAGCAGCGGGATGACCCTGGCGGTTTCGGTAGCGATACGATGCGCAAGATATTGATGGCCGAATACCGAAGGGTGAACGCCGTCGGTTCCCCGCACAAGATCGGCATTGCCGTCACCCGCCGTGGCCCCCACCCTTCCGGACCCGAAGATCCAGGGATCGGCAGTCACGGAATTTCCGCAGGTTTCGATGAATGCGCAGTTCTGCGGATATTTGGCGGCGGCCGCCTTCTTGGCCCGTTGCATGGTTTGCATGGCCGTTCCGGCAGCTTCCGTGCTTGTCACCGAAAGAGGGCCGGTCATGAAGATCAGCGTATCGGGATTGTCCGCCAGATAGATCTCGATCCATTGTTCGACCAGCGCCCGATAAGAAGCTTCGCTGCCATAATAGGGGGCATCATTCCGTCCGCCGATTTCCCAGACGACATCATAGTTCTTCTCCGAAAGATCATACGTCGCCTGTTCTAGAAAAGTCGATCTTGTACCACTGCTGTCCGAAATAAACCCGCAACCGCCTAGGCTGGTGATCCAGAGATCGGGTATCCCTGTCAACGTCTTGAGGATTTCCCCCATGTTGCCATGCCGGGCCGTGCGGGAATCCGCGCTGTCTGAAAAGGTGGAAGGCATGCTGTCTCCACACAACGCCGCCCGGATCGGCACGGCCTGCGGCCAGGGCTCCACCGTATAACCTGCCGGCACCCGCACCCCGCCGAAGCGCGTGATGGTGCTGGAAAGCTCGATCTGCTTCAGGCCCGTTCCGGCAAATTCTGTGCCGGTGAAATCGAACAGAAACCATCGGTCAAAACCGCTGGCATCACCGTTAAGGGCCGCCACGCCATACATGCCATCCTGCAGATATTTCCCGTTCACCTTGATCCGGAAACCGAGGTAGTTTTGGACAAGCACCTCGAATTTGTTCGCCCATGTTGCAAAGCGGACGATCCCACCTGCCGTACTGGCGCCGCTGGCGGAAGGATCGGAGCCATTACCGAAGTGGAACGAAACCGGCTGGCGTTTGGTAGCGTTATACCACTCCCAATTCCCACCACAAAAACTGTAGTGGTGCGGAAAGTCCGAGGCAGCAGAGCTATTCGAAAAACCGTAGGTCACCCCACTGGCGATCTGGGTCGATGTCGCGCGATTCTCGGCAATCGGCACGTTGATGAGGCCCGGCAGCCCCCGAGGCAAATTCTGCGCGATGGATTTCGCCAACAGATCGAGCGCCCCAAGGCGGCGGTTTTCCCGGCGTTCGCGAGCGATGCCACCCCGCGCGATAAAGTCGAGCGCGCTCATTGGGCCACCTCATAATCCAGCGAGCCGGAAGCCAGAACGACGTCGAGATAATAGGTTGCCCCCTGCTGGCTCTCTTCCGCCACAGGCTCGCAAGCGTTGGTGGTGAACTTGCCCCAGTTGATCCCGGCAGCGGTCAAGGCGAGCTTGGTTGTGCCTCCGTCAACGGAGCGCTTCACCTGCACTCTGCCGCTCCAGCTTCCTGACAAAGTCAGCCAGATCGGACGACCGAGATCGGGCGTGAACGGGCCCACAATCATGCTGGAAGACGCGGTCCCGGCGAGCGGAGTGCTGACAGCGGCACCGAATGCGGCAGTAACCGGCAGCGGCGTATCTGGCCCAACAGCAACCGAATCCTCACCAGACGGCCAGGCGAGAGCAGTGAAAGGGATGTATGCGGCAGGCGCGAGTGAGGGAGGTAGGTCAGTCATGAAGTTCTCCTTTGTCGGATCGGTAATCGATCCGGGAACATGAGAACCAAATTTGCCCGGTGTAGGAAAATGAAATAACCATTCAGGTTATAATCTAAGTATTTCCCCTGATTTCTCCATGAAGCCACGCAGGATCGCATTCCGGCTCCAGCGCTGCTCCGCCCGTTCGCGGGCAGCCTTTCCGAGCCGGGCGGCACTTTCCGGATCGTCCACCAACCTGGCGATTGCATCGGCGAATGCCGCCGCGTCGCCCGGCGGAGTGACTGTGCCGACACCGTCCACCTCGTCCGCCAGCCCCGTGCCGGGGTCGGCAGTGGCCACCACCGGGCGGCCCGAAGCGAGCATGTTCGTCAGCTTGGAAGGCAGCACCAGATCGGCCGCGCCCGCCAGCTGGGGCAAAAGATGCACCGTAGCCATGCCCAGCAATTCGCCCAGCCGCTCCCGCGGTTGCAGATCGTGCAGGCGCACATTGGGCAGCGCGGCGGCTTCGGCTTCCAGCCGCGCCCTGTTCGGGCCTTCCCCACAGATCACGAAGGTCAGATCCTCGCGCGACTGCAACAGCCGCGCGGCCTCGATCACCAGTTCGATCCCCTGCTTGTTGGCGATATTGCCGGAATAGAGCGCGACATGCGGCGTGGTGATGTTCCATTCCCGGCGATAGGCCGATTGCCCCGCCAGCGGCGTAATCCCGTCAATATCGGCCCAGTTGCGCAGCTGGAACACGCGATCGGGCCGAACGCCCTTTTCGAGCAGCCGCGCACACATCTGCGGAGAGATGGAGCTTACCACGTCGAAGGATTGCAGCACCCAGCGTTCGAACCCGCGCGCCATCCTTGCGCCCAGCCCGCTGCCATCGACCAGCCCCGTGGCCGCCGCCGCCTCCACCTCGAAATCCTGGATGTGCAACCAGGAGCGCGCACCGCATAGTTTTGCCGCCAGCAGCGCCACCGGCGCGGCGATCAGCGAAGGGGCAGTGGTCATCACCAGATCGGGCCGCTTGCGGGCGCCCCGCATCATCGGCAGCAGGCTGGATGCGGCGAAGCTGACATGGTGGACGATCCGGCACAGGCCCGTGGGATGGGCCGGCACATAGAGCGGACAGCGGGTAATCCGCACACCATGCTCCACACTGCGCCGCCACAGCCCGCCAAAACCCGGCCAGACCCGCCATTGCGGGTAATAGGGCTTGGCGGCCACGACTTCGGCCTCATGGCCTTCCTCGGCCCAGCAACGCAGCATCTCACCGCTATAGAGACCGATGCCGATCTCTTCCGGGGCGTAATTCAGCCCGAGAAACAACAGGCGCATGGTCAGGCGTATTCAGCAAGGAAACTGCGATAGGTCGTGGCAATGCCATCGCGCAATTCAATCGCCGGTTTCCAGCCAAGGCCCAGCAGCTTGCCCGAATCCATCAGCTTGCGCGGTGTGCCGTCGGGCTTGGAAGGATCGGTCACGATCTCGCCCTCGAAACCCACAATCTCGCAGACCAGCCGGGTCAGTTCGAGAATCGAGATTTCCTGGCCGGAACCGATGTTCACATGGCCGGCATCGGAATAGTTCTTCATCAGGAACACGCAGGCATCGGCGCAATCGTCCACATGCAGGAATTCGCGCAGCGGGCTGCCCGTGCCCCATACCTGCACCGTGCTGTCCCCCGCGACCTTGGCGGCATGGGCCTTGCGGATCAGGGCCGGCAGCACATGGCTGGATTGCAGGTCGAAATTGTCGCCGGGGCCATAGAGGTTGGTCGGCATGCCCGAGATGAAATCGCTGCCATGCTGCTTGCGATAGGCTTCGCACAGCTTGATCCCCGCGATCTTGGCGATGGCATACCATTCATTGGTCGGCTCGAGCGGGCCGGTCAGCAGCGCATCTTCGCGCATCGGCTGCGGGGCCATGCGCGGATAGATGCAGGACGAGCCGAGGAACATCAGCTTTTCCACCCCGGTGCGGTAGGCCGCCTCGATGATGTTCGCCTCGATCATCAGATTGTCGTAGAGAAAATCCGCCGGATAGGTGTCATTCGCCAGAATGCCCCCCACCTTCGCCGCGGCGAGGAACACGGCATCCGGTTTTTCCGCTGCGAACCAGGCGCGGACCGCAGCCTGGTCCTTCAGATCCATCACATCGCGCCCTGCGGTGAGTATCTCGCAATTCTCGGAAGCAAGCCGCCGGACAATGGCCGATCCGACCATGCCCCTGTGCCCGGCTACGAATACACGCTTTGTCTCGAGAGAGAATTCACCCTTCACGCCCTGGCCCCGTCCTTCTGCTGCAAAAATATATTGAAAACCGTCCCCATCTGCGGGGGAGCAAGCCGCCAGGCGAACTGGACAGCCCGCATCGCCAGTGCCGAACGCTGCACATAAGGCGGCTCTGGATTGGTCACGTAAGAATAATTGTCCCACCTGTCCGGCGGAAAGGCGCGAATAAGGCGCCCCATGGTGTTGAGCTTATAGGTGGTCGGGAAAATGTCCCGTTCCGTGCGGCCCGGCTGGAGCTTGGCCAGAAGGCTCGAATGTGCGCGGTTGGGCACGAGATTGGTAGCGAGCCCGACCATTCCCCAGCGATTGGGAGTGCGGGCACAGAACCAACCGCCCGGTTTGAGAACCCGCCCGATTTCCGCGGCGAATTCTTCCGGATTGGCCACATGCTCCAGCACCCAGTCCGACACGATCAGATCGAAAGTGTGGTCCGCAAAAGGGTAGGGTTCGCCGATGCAAATGATATGAGCCTCATCCAGGCAAGGGTTGGATAGAACCGCCTCGTCCACATCGATGCCGATGACTTTTGCCACCTTCCCTTTGATCGTGGCCAGCTTCGTCCGGTAGGAACCGGGCTCCCTCACCAGTTGAGCACCCCGCCCGGCCCCAAGATCGAGAACCGTGAAACTCGGGTCGAGCAGGGCGTTGACACGCGTATAGAAGCTCACTGTCCCATCGACGCGGGAGAAACCCCCTGCGCCGACTTCGGGGTAAAAATGGGAAAGATTCGAAGATACCGAACCGGATTTCATAGCAATCCTCCCTTTCATGACAGTGCGTCAGATACAGCGTGTCAGCTACAACCTATCAGGCCCCCTTCGAAATCGGAGCGTCGCGCATCACCTCAAGATCGGCGAGCACCATTTCCCGAGCGAGGTCGCGAACGGAAGTGTCATGCTTCCAACCGAGCTTCTGATGCGCCTTGGCGGGATCGCCGATCAGCAGTTCCACCTCGGTCGGGCGGAAATAGCGCGGATCGATCTCCACCAGAACCTTGCCGGTCTTCTGGCAGATGCCCTTTTCATCGACGCCGGAACCCGTGAAATCGATGGGAATGCCGGCATCTTCGAACGACCAGCGCACGAATTCGCGCACTTCGGTGGTCTCGCCGGTGGCGAGGACGTAATCGTCAGGCTCGTCCTGTTGCAGCATCAGCCACATCCCGCGAACATATTCCCTGGCATGACCCCAGTCGCGCCGGGCATCGAGATTGCCGAGATAGAGCTTTTCCTGGCGCCCAAGGGAAATCGCCGCGGCCGCCCGCGTGATCTTGCGGGTGACGAAGGTTTCGCCGCGCAGCGGGCTCTCATGGTTGAACAGGATGCCGTTGGAAGCATGCATACCATAAGCTTCGCGGTAATTCACGGTAATCCAGTAGGCATAGAGCTTGGCCGCGGCATAGGGACTGCGCGGATAGAAAGGCGTGGTTTCACGCTGGGGAACTTCCTGCACCAGCCCGTAAAGCTCGGATGTGGAGGCCTGATAGAAGCGGGTCTTCTTCTCCATGCCCAGGATGCGGATCGCCTCCAGCAGGCGCAACGTGCCGATGCCGTCCGCATTCGCGGTATATTCCGGCGTCTCGAAGCTTACCTGCACATGGCTCTGCGCCGCGAGGTTATAGATCTCGTCCGGCTGGGTTTCCTGCACGATACGGATCAGATTGGTCGCATCGGTGAGATCGCCATAGTGGAGATGGAACCGCGCGTTCTCGATATGGGGATCTTCGTAGATTTCCTCGATTCGGCCAGTGTTGAACGAGGATGAACGGCGCTTCACACCGTGAACGACATAGCCTTTTTCAAGCAGCAGCGAAGCAAGATACGCACCGTCCTGACCCGTGACCCCCGTTACCAAGGCAACCTTAGCACTTCCCACTCGCATCATCCTTTACTGCCGAAACCCATGAAGACCATGTGCCAACCTATGCTGCAATGCGCAACAATTACGATGATTTCGTGAACATCCGCAGCAAAGGTTCGCTGGAGCGTAACCTCAATAAAACATTAGCATATTTTTTACGCTATCAGTAACGGCCTGCCCGCGTAAGTCCGCGATCCGTGCCGCCATATCGCACCTGCCGCATGGCAAGAACGGTCAGCCGAATTCCTCCGGATAAAATTCCCGATACCACTTCGCGAACCGGGCAAGCCCATCCTCCAGCATTACCTCGGGATGATAGCCCGTCAGCGCGTGGAGCTTGGAGACATCCGCGTAAGTCGCCGTAACGTCTCCCGGCTGCATCGGCTTCATGATCTTCACCGCCTCCCGGCCGAGAACTCTCTCCAGCGTCTGTATCATGTCCATCAGCCCCACGGGGCGGCTATCGCCGATGTTGAGGATGCGGTGATCCCCCTGAGGCGGCGGATTATCGAGCGCCCCGATCACGCCATCGACGATGTCGTCGATATAGGTGAAGTCCCGCGCCATCCGGCCTTCGCCGTAAACCTCGATCGGCTCTCCGGCCATGATCTTCCGGGTGAACTTGAAATAGGCCATGTCGGGCCTGCCCCAGGGGCCATAGACGGTAAAGAAGCGCAGGCCGGTCTGCGGAAGATCGAAAAGATGGGTGTAGCTCTGGCTCATCAGCTCGCAGGCGGCCTTGGTGGCAGCATAGAGCGAGGCAGGCTTGTCCACCCGCTCGTCCTCGCAAAAGCCCTGCCCGCCCATCGGCCGCTCCCCATAGACAGACGAGGACGAGGCATAAACGAGATGCCGGAAGCCCGGCACGTGGCGGCTGGCCTCCAGCAGGGAAAGATGGCCGGCCAGATTGGAATGTTCGTAGGCGAAGGGCTGCTCAAGGCTGTACCGCACCCCTGCCTGCGCGGCGAGATGGACGATCCGCGTTACGCCATTGGCGCGCACCATCTCCGCCATGGCCGGAGCATCTGCTATATCGCCGTGGTGGAAGGCGAATTCGCGCCGCCCGTTGAAGGTCGCCAGACGAGCTTCCTTGAGAGAAACGTCGTAATAATCGTTGAGATTATCGACCCCGATGACCCGCTCACCCCGCTCCAGCAGCCGGTGAGCCACGGCATGGCCGATAAAACCGGCCGCACCGGTCACCAGAATCGGGCCATCTTCCTGCACTTTTCATTTCCCCTGTTTTCCGGCCCTGTTTTCCCGCCGTGTTTGCCGAAACCGGCATGGATGGCCCTGCCTGCGGATCAGTCCGATCCAAACAGATCGCGCGTGAAAACCTTGTCCTTCACATCCTCGATCGCGGGCATCATCCGGTTGGCGATGATGATGTCGCATTCCTGCTTGAACGCGTCGAGATCGCGAACCACTTTCGAACCGAAGAATTCCGCTTCCGCCATGGTCGGTTCGTAAACCACGACCTCGATCCCCTTGGCCTTGATGCGCTTCATGATCCCCTGGATCGACGATTCCCGGAAATTGTCCGATCCGGCCTTCATCACCAGCCGGAACACGCCGACCTTCCTCGGCTTCTTCGCGATGATCTGATCTGCCAGAAAATCCTTGCGGGTGCGATTGGCATCGACAATCGCACGGATGAGGTTCTGCGGCACTTCCGAATAATTGGCGAGAAGCTGCTTGGTGTCCTTGGGCAGGCAATAGCCGCCATAGCCGAAGCTGGGATTGTTGTAGTGCCGTCCGATGCGCGGATCGAGGCCGATCCCGTCAATGATCTGGCGCGTGTCCATTGAACGGGCCATGGCATAGCTGTCCAGTTCGTTGAAGAAGGCCACCCGCATCGCAAGATAGGTGTTGGCGAACAGCTTGATCGCCTCCGCCTCGCAGGCGTCGGTGAAGAGAATCTCCACGTCCTTCTTGATCGCCCCTTCCAGCAGCAGATCCGCAAAGACCCGCGCCCGTTCCGAACGTTCGCCCACGATGATGCGCGAAGGATGGAGGTTGTCATAAAGCGCCCGCCCCTCGCGCAGGAATTCGGGGCTGAAGATCACCTGCGAAGTGCCCAGACGCTCGCGCACATCGTCAACGAAGCCGACCGGAATGGTCGATTTGATCACGATCGTGGCGGAGGGATTGGCCGCCATCGCCAGCTTGATCACCGCCTCGACCGAGGAAGTATCGAACTTGTCGGTTTCCACATCGTAATTGGTCGGCGTGGCCACGATCACGAAATCGGCGCCTGCCAGCGCTTCCTGCGGATCGAGAGTCGCCATCAGAGTGAGCGGCTTAGTCGCCAGGAACTCATCCAGTTCCGCATCCACGATGGGCGATTTGCGCGCGTTCAGCATCTCCACCCGCTCGGGCGAAATATCCACCGCAACCACATCATTGTGCTGTGCGAGCAGGACGGCATTGGACAATCCGACATAGCCCAGGCCGAAAACGGCAATCTTCATTTCGGGATACTCACGTAATTTGCAGGCGAATGACCGGCCACGGACAATGATCGGCTCCGGCCTAAGGAGTCGCGGACCGGGTGGTTACGCTTTCAGGCGCATGGCCTGCAAGAGGGGGGTGAGAAGGCGCCCCGAAATGGCGACGCCCCAGAATCCGGAGGGTAGAGGATCGTTGCAGGCCCGGGGCGCTGATCAGCACCGGAATATGGACGCTCTGCAAGGCTATGCCTCCGACATTGTCACCATTCCTCCTGCGCGGGCCGACCGCATTCCGATCGCAGGCGACGTGGCCTAGCCTTCATCTCGCTGTTTGCGCAATTTCTGCAGCAAGTCGTGCGGGATCATTGGCCGTGCAAAATAGTAACCCTGACCATACTCGACCCCCATGCTCCGAAGAGCCTCCGCCTGTTCGCGCGTTTCGATCCCTTCCGCGATAATCCCCAAATGAAGATGCTTTGCCAGATCGACGATCTTGTTGGTTACGCGGCCCACTTCTGAATTTGTCCCGATTGCACCGACGAACAATTTGTCGATCTTCAGCAAATCGAGCTTCATCTTGGCGACTGACGCTAGACTGGAATAGCCGGTCCCGAAATCGTCGACAGCCACCTTGACACCCGTTGCGCGCAGCAGCCCCAAAGTCGCCTCGGCTCGCTCGGCATCCACCACGCTGCGCTCGGTCACTTCCACCACGATTTGCCCCGCATCCAGACCCGAACGTCTGATCAAGAAGTTCAATCGTTCAGCCAGATCGGCCCGGTGAATATCCTGCGAAGAGATGTTCACGGCGAAATGGAATTTGGGATCGATCTTCAGGATGGCCTGCGCATCCGCTACCAGCAGGTCCAGGACCTTGTCCGTGATGAGGGTAATGATCCCTGCATCTTCGGCCAGAGGTATGAACTGGTCGGGCGACATTCTGAGATTGCCTCGATCGCTCCATCGAACCAGAACCTCGGCTCCGACGATTTTCTCATCTTCCAGCCGAACCACCGGCTGATAATGCAGCTCAAACTCCCCTCGTTTCAGCCCCGACCGGATCAATGCCGGCCAGGATGTCCAGCGGCGAGCGCCATCGATCAGAAGCAGGGACAGAAAAACCCCCACGATCAATCCGATGGATATGAGGATCAGTGCCGCCCGGTTCACGTAGCTGTAAAAGCTCGCATTGGATTGAACTACGATTGCCCCGATGTCGTATTTTGGCGAGCGGACGATTGCGATCTGCCGGTTTCCATCGCGGAAGGTTTCATATGGGAGCTGCGAACTGCGCACATAGCGGCGGGGGACATCCCCCCTCTGCATCAGGATTTCTCCCTTTGACTTGCTGAACAGCGCAACGGACATGCTCGGATAATCTTTCACGAAGCTCAGGGCCAATTGCTGGTGGATTACGGCCACCCCATGGCCTCTCTGGACCACGAAATACCGGTCACTCGGGTCGAGAAGGACTACGTTCCTCCTGATCCGTGCCTGGAGCGACGAAGTCATTTCGGGTTCGCCAAGGTCGAATAGGCGTTCGCTTCCTCCAATTGAGGAACAGCGCATCACGTTTCCATCCGCCCACCCTACTGCTTGCAACAGCGTGGATTCCAGATCGATCTGCCGCATGAGATCGACACCTTCACGATCACAGGGGCGATCCGCTGGAAGCCTGTTGATGGCGTCTGTCGCGGCGGCAAGCTGATTGCCCGTCTCTTCGCCTTGCACCAGAGCGACTTGCGCCAGCCCCAGTGCCCGACTTTCGGCCCGTTCCTCCGATTCTTCCCGTGCCAACCCGATCGCGGCTGCAACCGGCAGACCGATCGCGACACAAACACCCAGAGCTATGACGAGGGTGACGCTGTTAATCCGCGTCATGGGCCTACTGATCCGTAATTCTATATGGATCAACCGGATAGTTGTGCTGCGGCAGCCCAACTCCGGAAGAACGTAGCTGTGCTATCGTCCGGACGAGCCGTGCTTCCACAACACAAGACAAAAATAATGGCCTCCCCGCTTCACGCAGTTCCATCCTGGCTCCGATTATATATTTCGACCCTTATGCGCCTAAAACTAGGTTGAAATCGTTTCATCGGAGTAAATAGGTGGTAAATCCGCAATTAACTACGATTTTTCGAGTTTCTGCCGAATTCCGCCCGCGCCAGATCAGCTGGCGAACTGAATATCGCCAGTTGACTGTTTCAGAATTCACAATCCCTAAGTATCTGAGAACCTGCAACTTCTGACACGTTCTGGCAAAGAAGTCTGATGTTCTGTCCCTTGAAGAGCGATGCCGCCTTGCCTTGGGTCGCTTCGGTCAGCGATGCCTGAACACTCGGGAGCTGGTTTGACGGGCCAAGCACAAGAACCGACCTGTTCCTGAAATCCAGATCGATGCGCTCAATCTTCCCCGAAACAAGCAGGGGACGCTGGGCATAGTGCTGCCGCGCAGCAGCTTCGTTCGCGTCATATGCCCTGGAGAGTTCGTCTGCGGTCACTTCCAGCGGCGGCGCAGCGGCCGAAGCAGTGTCACTGCCTGATACACCGCCTGCGCCCTTGCTTTCATCGCCGCCAGCCCTTGCTCCGATCACCATCAGCACCACCAGCGCGCCAACCACGATGGAGCCGATCCTGAGCCAGCCCGTCTTGTTCGGCTGCCCGCCTTCACCACTCATGCAATCCCCCAACTAATTGCCCTGCACCCCTGCAACAGCGCCTAACCCGGCCGATCACGTGCAATTCCCCAAACACGCGCAGGCAAAAGAGACGCCGGCCACACGGACCGCACCACAGCGGCGGCGTGCGCATAATGGCCCACGCGCCCATCCGATATAATTGGATCAATCTCCAGCAAGTAAAACCAGCAATCCCGCAAGCGTTCCCATCGTCAGCCGCTCAAGCGGGAACTGGAAGCGGGATTACTCATTCGACACGGCGCTGCTGAGAAACCGGATGCATCGATGAAGAAGGCAGACCGATCATCGGCCAAAAGACCGTGCCGAAAGACCGTGCCAAAAGACAGGGGAAGAGTGCCGCCGGACACCGTCAAGGAGTCTCACGCGCCCCGCGCAGATGCCGCGGCGAGCAGGGTAATGGCCAGCCAATCCAGGGAGTTAGCCAAAACAGGACCGCAACCCATCGAAAGGAAACGATAATGTCCGGAATATGGATGCCCCGTGAGGATTCGAACCTCAATTGACGGAGTCAGAGTCCGTAGTCTTACCATTAGACGACGGGGCAACGCGGGGGGTGCCTCTAGGGCGGGTTCCGCGGTTGGTCAAGGCCCACTTCCACTTCTTTCACGCGCCTTGCCCCATAACCCGCATGGCGCTAGCTTGTCGGCCAGGTACCCCCCTTTGAAGGGCGGGCATAAGAACAAGAAAGAATTCGAGTATGGCGGATGTGATTCCGCCGGACAGGCAGCGGGACGCTGCGCAACGATCGGGCCGGGGCAAGCGGAAAAGCAAAGCCCGCAAATCCGGTCCTGAGAGCAGGCAATCCCGCGCTTCCGGCGACAAGCAGGAAGCAAGGGCGAATACGCCCGACACAGGTGGACGCGGCCGGCCAGGCTTTTTGCAGGCCGTTGGGAATCCGCGCGGCGGCAATATGCTGCCTCGCAATTCCTATGCCGCGATCGACCTTGGCACGAATAATTGCCGCCTCCTGATCGCGCGGCCTTCCGGCGCCAATTTCACGGTGATCGACGCCTTCAGCCGCGTGGTCCGGCTGGGCGAAGGGTTGGCCCAGACCGGACGCCTTTCCGACGAGGCAATGGAGCGAGCCCTGTGCGCCCTGAAAATCTGTTCCGAAAAGCTCAAGCGGCGCAATGTCCACCTCGCCCGCTCCGTGGCGACCGAGGCCTGCCGTCGGGCCAGCAATGGCGATGAATTCATCGAGCGCGTGAAGCGCGAGACCGGCATCGTGCTGAACGTGATTTCCGCCGAGGAAGAGGCCAGGCTGGCCGTGCTGGGCTGCCACATCCTGCTGGAAGACGGGACGGGCCCCGCCGTGATCTTCGACATTGGCGGCGGATCGACCGAGCTGGTGCTGATCGAGCAAGGCGGGCCGATTCCCGCCATCGTGGACTGGCAGAGCGTGCCTTGGGGCGTCGTTTCCCTCACCGAGACCTGCGGCCATGACGAATCCTCCGCCGAGGCGCGCTTCGCCCGCTACAGCGAGATGCGCCGGCTGGTGAGCGAGAGCTTTGCCCCCTTTGCAGAGCGCATTGCCTCCGCCCGCGCCCCCGAATTGCGCCTGCTGGGCACCAGCGGTACGGTAACGACGCTGGCCAGCGTGCATCTCGACCTGCCGCAATATGATCGCAAGGCAGTCGATGGCTTGATCGTTCCATCCGATTCGATGCGCGCGATCAGCAGCCGCCTGTCCACACTCTCCCCGGCAGAGCGCAAGCAATTGCCCTGCATCGGCAATGAGCGGGCGGATCTGGTGGTGGCAGGCTGCGCGATTCTCGAATCGATTCTCGACATCTGGCCCGCGCCCCGGCTGGGCGTGGCAGATCGCGGCATTCGCGAAGGCATCTTGCGCAGCCTGATGAGCGCCGACAATGAAGGCGAACAGGCGCGCGCCCATCTGCGCCGGTTGAAAAGGCAAGCATCGTGACCCGTTCCGGACGCAATCCCGAAAAGCGGGTCAAAACCGCTCGAGGCCGCACAGCCTCCTCGAATCGCTGGCTGTCGCGCCAGCTCAACGATCCCTATGTGAAGCAGGCCAAGGCGGAGGGCTATCGCAGCCGGGCCGCCTACAAGCTGATCGAGCTGGACGAGAAATTCGGCCTGTTGAAGGGCGCGCAGCGCGTGGTGGATCTGGGCATCGCCCCCGGCGGCTGGAGCCAGGTGGTGCGCAAGATGGCACCGCGCGCGGCCATTGTCGGGATCGATCTGCTGCCCACGGAGCCGATAGAGGGCGTAACCATCTTCCAGATGGACTTCATGGCCGACGAGGCGCCGGAAGCGCTGGAAGGGGCGCTGGACGGCCCTCCTGACCTCGTCCTGTCCGACATGGCGGCGAATACCGTGGGCCATAAGCAGACAGACCATCTTCGCACCATGGGGCTGGTGGAAACCGCCGTCGATTTCGCGATCCAGACGCTGGCGCCCGGCGGCGCCTTCGTGGCCAAGGTCTTTGCCGGCGGAACCGATTCCGAGCTGCTGACGCTGCTGAAGCAGAACTTCGCCACGGTAAAGCACGCCAAGCCGCCTGCGAGCCGCAAGGGCTCTTCCGAATGGTACGTCATCGCGCAGGGTTTCAAGGGGCGCTGAGGGACTCAGCCCTCGCAAGCGCCAGATGACAACTCACGTTCAGGCCGCGAAATGCTTCGAGAGGGAAGGTTTCACGCTGCCTCAATCGTCACCCTGAACTTGTTTCAGGGCCCATTTCTCCTGATCGATCCGCCGCTTGTGAGGATAAATGGATGCTGAAACGAGTTCAGCATGACGACAACGGATGGTAAAGTTCCTCCGCATCGAGCATCCGCAAGTAACAAACAAAAAGAGCGGGAATTACCCCGCCCTTTTTCAATTTCGGTACTGCGCGCCGGATTATTGAGCGGCGGGAGCAGCTTCCGCAGCCGGAGCTTCCGAACCTTCCGCAGCTGGAGCCTCGCCTTCCGCAGGAGCGGCGGCGGCATCGGCGGCCGGAGCTGCGTCAGCGGCGGGAAGCGGCAGGTTGGAACCCTTCGTGTTGAGATAGGCGATCAGATTGGCACGATCTTCCGGATTGGAAAGACCGGCAAAGCTCATCTTGGTGCCATTGGCGAAACCGCGCGGGCTCTTCAGCCATTCGTCGAGGTTTTCGAAGGTCCAGGTGCCACCATGACCCGCAAGGGCGCTGGAGAAAGCGAAACCGCCACGGCCCTGGGCGATGCCTTCACCCACAACCGCGAACAGATTCGGGCCGATGCCATTGGCGCCGCCCTGATCGATCGTGTGGCAGGAGACGCACTTGGAGAATACTTTCTCCCCCTTGGCCGGATCGGCCGAGGCGAGAAGCGTGTTCAGCGACGGGCCCGAGCCCGCGCCTTCTTCCGCGACGCCAGCGATCGGGAAGCCCATCTCATGCGGAGGATGGTGCTTGTCGGCCTGAAAATACATGCCGCTCAAGATCGAAAGGCCGAGGGCCACGATACCTGAGAAGAGAAGCCATCCGGCGAAGGTGTTGAAACGGTCGGTCATCCGTGATCTGTCCGGGCGATTGGAGTTTGGGCGCCGCTCTAGTCAGCCCCCGCGCGCTTCGCAAGTGTCAACGTGACTTGTTCGCGTCGCTGACTGCGTTTAGGCGCTTGCCGCAATGCATAGCTTCCCCGCCCCCGCACTCGCTTTGGTCGAGCAGATGACCGCTTCGGCAGCCCAGGAACCGGCACGCGCCATATCGTTTCAGGGCGCGCCGGGCGCCAATTCCCACCGCGCCGCGCTGGAATATGCGCCGGAATGCCTGCCATTGCCGTGCTTCAGCTTCGAAGACGCGCTGGACGCGGTGAAGGCAGGGCGCGCCGGGGCCGCGATCATTCCGATCGAAAATTCGCAGCATGGCCGCGTGGCGGATATCCACTTCCTGCTGCCTGAAAGCGGCCTGTCGATCGTTGGGGAAATTTTCCTGCCGATTTCCCACACGGTTATGGGAATCGGCCCCGGCCCCTATTCCGCCGCCTACAGCCATCCGCAGGCCTTGGGCCAGACGCGCCATTATCTGCGCAGCCACGGCATCGTGCCGATGGCCTATGCCGATACGGCAGGCGCGGCGGCCTATGTGAAGGAAATGGGCGATCCCACGGCCTGCGCCATCGCCCCCCGGATCGCGGCCGATCTCTATGATCTGACCGTGGCGGCCGAGGCCGTGGAAGATGCGCATGACAACACCACGCGCTTCGTGGTGCTGGCCAAGGAACCGCTGGACCCCGCCACTCTGGAAGGCGAACCGGCGATGACCACTTTCGTCTTCGAAGTGAAGAATGTGCCTGCCGCGCTCTACAAGGCACTGGGCGGCTTTGCCACCAATGGCGTGAACATGACCAAGCTGGAAAGCTATCAGGCAGGCGCCAGCTTTGCCGCGACCATGTTTTTTGTAGATATTGTGGGCCGTCCGGGCGAACCCAACGTGGACCGCGCGCTGGAAGAACTGACGTTCCATTCCAAGTCGGTCCGCCTGCTGGGCAGCTATCGCATGGCGCGCGAACGCGGATAAACGCCGCCCGGTCCAAATCGGGCCGAGTGGGCGCTTGCACCGCCTTCGTGCCCATGCCACCACTCCCCTCGTGACGAGGGCATCGGGCGAAATCGCTGGGGGAACGGCCGCCGGGTCCGCATCGGATGCGGTGCGCGATTGGGAAGCGGTGCGCGCCAGCGGCGACATCCAGTTCGCCCCGGTAAAAATGCCCGAACAGGCCCCTCCGCCCGACTGGCTGGTGCAATTCCTGAAATTCCTGAAATTCCTGGGCGAATTGCTGCGCCCCGCGGCAGAGGCGCTGGGCGTTTCCTGGCCGGTGTTCAAATGGGTGCTGCTAGGCATCACGGTGCTTTGCGCGCTCGCCCTGCTGTGGCGGCTGCTTGCCCCGATCGCGCGGATTCGCTTCGCTCGCTCCGCTGACGAAACGGGGGATGAGCCTTCCTGGGTGCCTGACCGGGGACAGGCGATTGCCCTGCTGGAAGATGCGGACCGTCTGGCGGCGGAAGGCCGCTTCGACGAGGCGGTTCACCTTCTGCTTCAGCGCAGCGTCAGCCAGATCGCGCAGGCGCGGCCCGACTGGCTGGAGCCTTCCAGCACCGCGCGGGAAATCGCCGCCCTGCCCGCTTTGCCGGACCGCGCCCGAAGCGCCTTCGCCGCGATTGCCGAACGGGTGGAACGCAGCCTGTTCGCCCTGCGCCGACTGGAGGCCGAGGACTGGAACGCGGCCCGCGCCGCCTATGCCGATTTTGCGCTTTCCGACCTGAGGCTGTCTGATCTGAGAGCGGGAGGCCGGGGATGAGCGCGCCTGCCGGTACGGCCCCTTTCTCCTCCCGGACAGTGCTCGGCCTGCTGGTGTTCGGCGCGCTCGCTTTCATCGCGGCGCTCTGGTTCATGGGTGCGGGCCAGTTGGAGCAGAAGGGCAATGATGGCGGCGGCCATGCGGCGGGAGACGGCCTTAACGGCTATTCCGCACTGGCCGAATTGCTGGAAAAGCGCGGCCACGAAGTGGGCACCATCCGCAATGCCGCGAATCTTGATCCTGAAGGCCTGCTGATTCTCACCCCGCCTGCCCATGCCGATGTGGAAGAGATCAACCGGATCATTTCCGAACATCGCCATACCGGGCCCACGCTGCTGGTCCTGCCCAAATGGCAAGCGGCGAAACTACTGCAAAATCCCGCCATAAAGGCCAGGGATGGCTGGGTGGCGCTGCTGGGGGCCGAAAGCCCCCCCTGGGCAGGCGAAGTGGGGGAAAAGGGCCTGCTTGCCGCTGCACTCAACAAGGCCACTCCCACGGAGCCGGGCTGGACCGGGCTGGGCCTTTCCGGGCGTTTCCCGCAGCCGGGCGCGGTGCAGACGATGGCTTCGCGCGCCATCGTGCCGCTGGTAGCGGACGAGCATGGGCGCATGCTGGCGGGTTTCTGGAACGATGGCGGCTATTACCCCGATCTGGCCAATTCCGCCGGAATGGAGCCGCTGGATGAAGAGGGACAGAATGAAGACCTCTGGCCCGTGGTGATCGTGGCCGAGCCGGACCTGCTGGACAATTACGGCCTGGCCGACCGCGACCGGGCGATGCTCGCTCTCGCCATCGTCAGCGCCACGCTGGAAGATTACGATCTGCCGATCTCTTTCGACCTGACGCTGAACGGGCTGGGCGCCGGTCCTAACCTGCTGGCGCTGGCCTTCACCCCGCCCTTCCTGGCCGCGACCTTATGCTTCCTCATCGCCGCGATCATCGTCGCCTGGCGGGGAATGAAACGCTTCGGCCCGCCGCTCGCCGCACTGCCGGTCTTCGCCTTCGGCAAGCGCCAGCTGGCCACCAATGGCGCGGCGCTGATCCAGCGTTCCCGGCGGCTTTACCTGCTGGGCGCGCCCTATTCCGCGATCCTGCGCGGCAAGGTGGCGCATCTGCTGGGCATTCGCGCGGGCGCCGACCCCGCGCTGACCGAAAGCGAGATCGACCGGGTGCTGGAACGCCGCGGCATCGAACCCGCCAATTTCTCGACCCATGCCGAGGCGCTGCGCGCCGCGCGCACTCCGCATGATTTGCTGCGCCATGCGCATGCTCTGAAGACCATCGAAAGGAAGCTTGCCCGATGACCACGACGCTCGCAGATGTCCGCGCGCTGGCGGATGCCATCCGCGCCGAAATGGCCAAGGCGGTAGTGGGCCAGAACGACACGATCGAACATCTGCTGATCGCGCTGGTCAGCCAGGGCCATGTGCTGATGGAAGGCCCGCCGGGAACGGCCAAGACCTTCCTTGCGCAATGTTTCGCCCAGACGCTCGGCCTCGATTTCGGGCGCATCCAGTTCACGCCGGACCTGCTGCCGGGCGATATTCTGGGCTCCAACCTGTTCAACTTCCAGACCAGCCAGTTCACCCTCACGCGCGGGCCGATCTTCTGCGAGCTGCTGCTGGCCGATGAAATCAACCGCACCCCGCCCAAGACGCAGGCCGCCCTGCTGGAAGCCATGCAGGAACGGCGGGTGACGCTGGATGGCGAAACCCACGCCCTGCCCAATCATTTCATGGTGGTGGCGACCCAGAACCCGATCGAGAATCAGGGCGTCTATCCCCTGCCCGAGGCCCAGCTGGACCGCTTCCTGTTCAAGCTGCTGATCCCCTATCCCAGCGCCGAGGAAGAGGCGCAGATCGTCGCCCGTTTCGGGGAACGCAGCGGCCCGGCACATCCCGGCGATTTCGGCGTTTCGCGCGTGACGGACGCCGCCACGCTCAATGCCGTGGCAGAGGCGGCGAAGGCGGTTACACTGGCGCAGGAAGTGATCGACTATATCGTCCGCCTGATCCGCGCCACGCGCGAGACGGCGGAACTGGCCAGCGGCGCATCGCCCCGCGCCGCCGTGCTGCTGGCCAATGCGGCCCGCGCCCGCGCGGCACTGGCAGGCAGGGACTATGTGCTGCCTGACGATGTGAAGGCGCTGGCCACTGCCGTGCTGCGCCACCGCCTGCTGCTTTCCCCGGTGGCCGAGATCGAAGGCCGGCAGGTCGAGGAGCTGGTGGCGACGCTGGTCGAACAGACCGAGGCACCGCGCTGATTCGATGACTGACGCCGCCGCATGATCGTCCCCTCCGCCCGCGCTCTGGTTCTGGCTGCGCTCGCCGCGCCCGTGGCGCTGCTGGTGGCCGCCAGCGCGCCCGGCGCGTGGATCGTGGCCCCGGCGGCGGCTTTCGCCCTGCTGGTGCTGGTCCTGCTCGACGGGCTGGTGGCGGGCGTGCTGACCGACCTCAGGGTAATCGCCCCGGCCGATGCGGAAGTGGGGCAGGAACTGCCCATCACCGTGCTGGCGGATATTGGCGGGCGGCGGATGGGCGGGGCGCCGGAAGCGGCCCTGTCTTTCGATCCGCGGCTCGGCCCCGGCGGGCGCGTGCAATTGCGCCTGTCCCGGGACGAGACCGGCAGCGCCTATGCCGGCAGCGTGAGCCTGGTCCCCAGCAGGCGCGGCATCGGCGAAGTGAGCCGTATCTGGCTGCGCTGGCCGGGCCCGCTGGGCCTTGCCCACCGGCAGGTGGAGCGCGAACTGGATACGCAGATCCGCATCTGGCCGGACCTTTCGCCGGTCCGTTCGCCTGCGCTGCAAACCTATCTGCGCGATGCCCAGTTCGGCCTGATCGCCCGGCGCATCCGGGGCGAAGGCACTCAGTTCGAGGCTTTGCGCGAATATGAGCCGGGCATGGACCGCCGCCGGATCGACTGGAAAAGCTCCGCCCGGCAGACCCGGCTCTATGCCCGCGAAAATGAGAGCGAGCGCAACAACCAGATCGTGTTTGCCTTCGATTGCGGGCAGGCCATGTGCGAGCCGGTGGACGGCTTGCCGCGCATCGACCGCGCGGTTTCCGCCGGGCTGACCGCCAGCTATGTCGCGCTGAAAGGCGGGGACAAGGTGGCCCTGTTCGGCTTCGGCCAACGGCCCGAGCTGTTCACTCCCTTCGTTACCGACAGCCGCCAGTTCCACCGGCTGCAAAGCGCCGCCGCCCAGCTGGATTATCATTCGGCGGAACCCAATTTCACTCTGGCGC
Organism: Fulverythrobacter ferritrahens; assembly: GCF_020539485.1. Lineage (GTDB taxonomy): Bacteria > Pseudomonadota > Alphaproteobacteria > Sphingomonadales > Sphingomonadaceae > Andeanibacterium > Andeanibacterium ferritrahens. Next base: position 624,267 of record NZ_JACDXU010000002.1, on the reverse strand, counting down.
TGGCCACGCTTTCCGCGCAGCTGAAGCGGCGTTCGCTGATCGTGCTGTTTTCGGACTTCACCGATCCCACCAGCGCGCAGCTGATGGTGGAAAGCGTCAGCCGGCTGGTGCAGCGCCATCTGGTGCTGTTCGTGACCATGGAGGATACCGAGCTGGCGACGCTGGCCAATGCCGATCCCGAAACGGTGAACGATGTGGCCGTGGCCGTGACGGCGGGAACCCTCGCCCGGCAGCGCGCGATCGTACTGCAGAAGCTGCGCCAGCTGAATGTCGATGTGATCGAGGCACCGTGGCAGGCGCTGACCTATCGCCTGATCGACCGCTATCTGGAAATCAAACGCAGCGGGAGCATCGGATGAAGCCAATCACCGCCCTCTTCCGCTCAAAACCCATCGAGGAACTGCCCGATATCGAGGCCGCCGCCCTGCGCTCCGACCGGTTCCGGCTGGAGCGCGAGCAGGACTGGAAGCGACTGGAGGCGATCCTCAAGCGGATGGAGAGCGGGCGCCTGCGCAAGGTGCCGGACGAGGATCTGCTGGAGCTGCCCGCACTTTATCGCACCGCGGCCTCCAGCCTGGCCATTGCGCGCGAAACCTCGCTGGACGCCGCGACCCTGGCCTACCTCGAATCGCTGGTCCAGCGCGCCTGGTTCCAGGTCTATGGCCCGCGCAGTTCCTTGATCGGCTGGCTGCGGCGCTTCTTCGGCGGCGGGTGGAGCGCGTCGGTGCGCGAATTGTGGCTGGAAATCTGCATCGCGCTGGCGGTGATGGTGGCCGGCACGATTGTCGGCTGGGTGCTCTCCGCGCGGGACGAGGCATGGTATTACGCGCTCGTCCCCACCGATTTTGCGGATTCCCGCGTGCCGGGCGCATCGCGCGAAGTGCTGGATAAAAGCCTGAGCGGCGTCGAGAAGATTGACGGGCTGTCGTTCTTTTCCGCCTTTCTGTTCAGCAACAACGCCAAGGTGGCCATCCTGGCCTTCGCACTGGGTTTCGCCTTCGGCATCCCCTCGCTGATGCTGCTGATGCAGAACCTTGCGACTTTGGGAGCGATGCTGTGGCTGTTCAGCCAAGCCGGGCTGACACTGGACTTTGCCGCCTGGCTTTCGATCCATGGCACCACGGAACTTTTCGCGATCCTGCTGGCCGGGGCCGCCGGGCTGCATATCGGCCGTTCCATGGCCTTTCCGGGCAATCGCACGGTGGTGGCCGCCGCTGCGGAAAGCGGGCAGCGCGCCGCGCAGGTGATGGCAGGCGTGGTGTTGATGCTGGTGGTGGCCGCCCTGCTGGAAAGCTTCGCTCGCCAATTGGTGACCGATACGGGGATGCGGCTGGCGATTGGCGGCACCATGCTGGCCCTCTGGCTGGCCTATTTCTTCGCCTTCCGCCGTAGCCCCGGGGACATCGGCGAATGAGCCGGGCCCGTGCCCTCCGCCGGCCGGACCGGCGCAAGCGCGTGCTGGTGACGCCCGAAGGGCTGAGCCTGCCGCTGACCATCGCCAGCCGGGGCGCACGCGCTTCTGCGCTGATGCTGGACCTCATCATCATGGGCGTGATCCAGATAGCCGTCACTCTGGCCCTGCTGGGGATAGTGATCGGACTGTTCGGGGAGGGACAAAGCGCGGCGATGGAATTCCTGGGAGTGGTGTGGATCATCGCCATGTTCCTGTTCCGCTATGGCTATTTCCTCTATTTCGAACTGGGCCCGCGCGGGGCGACGCCGGGCAAGCGCCTCACCGGCATCCGCGTTGCCGCACGCGATGGGGGGCGGCTGAGCGTGAATGCGGTGATCGCGCGCAACCTGCTGCGCGATATAGAAATATTCCTGCCCCTGATCTTCCTGATGAGCAGCGCGGGCCAAGGCGGCGCGGCCAATTGGGCCAGTTTCGCCTGGCTGGCGATTTTCCTCCTGTTCCCCTTCTTCAACCGTGATGCGATGCGCGCGGGCGATCTGATCGCGGGAACCTGGGTAGTGGAAGTGCCCCGGCGCAAGCTGGAACAGGCCATGTCGCTGGGTGAGGCAGCGCGCGGGCGTTCCGTGGCCACGGGCGCGCAATATCGCTTCGGCGAGGCGGAGCTTTCGGTCTATGGCGAATATGAATTGCAGACGCTGGAACGCGTGCTGAGGGAGAATAATCCCGAGGCGCTGGTGGCGGTAGCCACGGCGATCTGCAACAAGATCGGCTGGTCGGCCGGGTCGGGCGATGAAAGGGCCTTCCTCGAAGCCTTCTACGCCCAGCTCCGCGCCCGGCTGGAAAGGGACATGCGCTTCGGCAAGCGCAAGGCGGATAAATTCTCATGAGCGATACCAGGACGACGATCACCCTGCGCCCGGCGACCGAGGCGGATATTCCCGCCCTTGCCGCGCTGGGCCGCGAAAGCTTCATCGCCAAGTTCGGCCATCTCTATTCGCGGGAAAATCTCGACCGGTTCCTTGGCGAAACCTTCAGCGACGAAGCCATTGCAGGCGAGCTGGCCGATCCGGGCCGGCTCTATTGCCTGGCGGTGGACGATGCGGGCGAGATTGCCGGCTATTGCAAGATCGCCTTCAAGAGCGGCTTCCCCGAACATGCGCGGGGAAATCGGACGATGGAGTTGAAGCAGCTCTACGCCGCGCCTGACCGGCTGGGGCAAGGCATCGGCGCGCTGCTGATGGACTGGGCGATGGAACAATTCCACGCCCGCGGCGCGGATGAAGTGCATCTGTCGGTCTTCTCGGAAAATACCGGCGCCCACAAATTCTACCGCCGCTATGGCTTCGACAAGCTGGCCGATATCTACTTCTGGGTGGGCGACCACCGGGATGACGAGTTCCTGTTCGCACGGATGCTTTAGGCGATCGCGGCTTTGCCCTCGCAAGCGATGCGATTGATAATATCGTCATCCCAGCGAAAGCTGGGATCGTTCTCGGCTGAATGTGCGGGTGCGTCGTGAGCGCCTGGACCTACATTCTCGCCAACAAGCCCAAGGGGGTGCTGTATATCGGCGTGACTGCCGACCTCGCCCGGCGGATGATGCAGCATCGTGCCGGAATCGGATCAGCATTCTGCCGCAAATATGGCATCCAGCGGCTCGTACATGCCGAAGAGCACGGCGACATTCATGCTGCTATCGCACGCGAGAAAGCGATGCAGGCATGGAAACGGGCATGGAAGATCGAACTGATCGAAACCGCCAATCCCGGTTGGGACGATCTCTTCGAACAGATGATATAGCCGCCAGCGATCCCAGCTTTCGCTGGGATGACGACTGTGGGAGCCCGCCCTAAGGCTGGCCCACACGCCTCGGCTCGGTGAGGATCTTGTCCCGCGCACTGCGCACATCGCCCGAGGCGAACTGGTCGTGCAGGCGTTCACGGTCATTGGCGCGGAAAACGTCCTCCGCCCGCTCGATCTCGTCCTGCCCCAGCCCCAGATTTTCCAGCGCCAGCCGCCCCATCGCCACGGCCGATTCCAGCACTTCGCGCATCACGTAGTTCACCGGGCTGCCATGCAGCGCAATCACACTGCGCCGGTCGAACCCGCGCACATAGATCGCCGCCTGCGGAAATGCCTCATGCACCGCCTCGATCAGGCCGGGCTCTGCCTGGTCGCGATCGATGCAGAAAGCGATCAATTGCGCATCCGCCGCGCCGGCCTGGCGCAACACGTCCAGCCTTGTACCGTCGCCGAACCACACCCGCGCGCCGAATTGGCCCGCCACATCGATCATCCCCACATCGCGGTCGATCAGCGTGACGGGAATGCCGCCAGCCATCAGCATCTGCGCCATGGTCTGCCCGAAGCGGCCATAGCCCACGACCAGCGCCCGCGCGCCATCGGCCTTGGGGCCATCCCGCGTGGCGAGCTTGGCATCGGGCACCTGCCGCACCCGCTTGGTCGCCAGCATCAGGAAGGGCGTTGCGGCCATGGACAGGGTGATAATCGCGCCGAACAGGCTGGCCGCCTCCGGCTCGATCAGCAGCGCATCCTGCGCCTGCGCGAACAGAACGAAGCCGAATTCGCCGCCCTGGCTGAGCAGCAGGCCAAGGCCCAGCGCACTGCGCCAGGGCATGCGGAACAAGGTGGCGATGCCGAAGATCACCGCCGTCTTGGTGGCGATCAGCGCCGCAGCCATGGCGGCCACGAAAATGGGATGGTCCGCAATCGCCCGCAGATCGAGCAGCATGCCCACCGAGAGGAAGAACATGCCCAGCAGGATCGAGCGGAAAGGCTCCACATCCGCCTCAAGCTCATGCCGATAGGGCGAATCGGCAAGCATGACGCCAGCGACGAAGGCGCCCAGCGCGGTCGAAAGCCCCAGCATTTCCATCAGCGCGGCCGCCGCGATCACCGTGAACAGGGCCGTGACGACGAACATCTCACGCTCGCCCAGATTGCCGATCAGGCCGAACAGCGGGCGGATCAGGAAGCGGCCCGCAGCGATCAGCCCGGCAATGGCGGCAATGGTATAGAGCACCAGCAACCAGCCCGGTGGCCCACCCGCATCCGCCGGATTGCGGCTCATGGCGGCGATCACGGTGATCAGCGGGATGATCGAGAGATCCTGGAACAGCAGGATCGCGAAGGCCCGCTCCCCAAAAGGCGTGCGCAGGCGCCCCGCCGATTGCAGCATGGGCAGCACCTGCGCGGTTGAGGAAAGCGCCAGCGGCAGGCCCAGCGCCAGCGCGGCCGCAGTAGTGAAGCTGGTGGAGTAATAGACGATGGCGCTAACCGCCAGGCCGCACAGAACCACCTGCAGCACGCCCAGCCCGAAGATCTCCCGCTTCATCCGCCACAGGCGCGATGGGGAAAGTTCCAGCCCCACGATGAACAGCAGCAGGACGATGCCCAGTTCGGCAATGCCGATCTTCTGTTCCGCATCGCCCACAAGGCCCAGAACCTGCGGTCCGACCACTGCCCCCGCCACCAGATAGCCCAGCGTGGCGCCCAGCCCCAAGCGCCGGAATACGAGCACGAAGAACAGCGCGAAGCCGAGCATCAGGAACCCGTCATGCAGCAAGGATGCCTGGCCCGCTTCTTCCATCTAACCGTCTTTCCGATAAGCCCGTTGGGCACGCTTCTTGAGCCGATTCCCACAGAGGCGCAACCCGCCGTGCGGCCGATGAGCGAAGGACGCGGGAAGCCAAGAAGTTGGGCGCTCCCCTCCATTGTCCGGAGGCCCCGCCGCGTCCATTCCCCGCCCATGCAGATCATCGAACCCATCGTCGCGCTGGATGCGCGGGCCGAACTTGGCGAAAGCCCCATCTGGCATGCGGACGAGAAGCGACTCTATTGGGTCGACATCTTCCGCAACGAATTGCACCGCTTCGATCCTGTCACGGGCATGGATGAAAGCCGCCGCTTCGATCAGGCGCTGGGCTGCTTCGCCTTCCGCGCAAAGGGCGGCTTCCTGCTGGCCATGAAGGACGGGCTGGCAACGCTGGATAGCTGGGATGCGGAGCCGGTGCCCTATGGGGAGCAGATGCTGGCGGGGAAGGACGATTTGCGGCTCAACGATGGTTGCACCGATCCATCGGGCCGCTTCTGGGTCGGCGCTGTGAACGAGGCGAAGAGCGCTCAAGACGCCGCCCTCTATCGGGTGGATGGCGATGGCACCGTGACCCTGATCGAAAGCGGGATGACCACCTGCAATTCCGCCGGTTTTTCCGCCGCCGGCACGATGTTCTGCCATGCCGACAGCCCCACTCACACACTGCGCGCCTATGATGCCGATCCGGTGAGCGGCACGCTTTCCAACCGGCGCATTCTGCACAGCTTCCCCGAAGGCCAGGGCACGCCCGATGGCGGCTGGTTCGATGTGGAAGGCTGCTATTGGGTGGCGCTGTTCGGCCTGTCAGACGGGGGCGGCAAGGTCGTGCGCCTTTCCCCGCAGGGCGAAATCCTGACCACCGTCGAGATCCCCACGCACCGCACCACCATGATCGGCTTCGGCGGGGATGACATGCGCACCGCCTATGTCACCAGCGCCCGTGCGCTGATGAGCGATAGCGAGCTGGAGCGGCATCCCTATGCCGGTGCGATCTTCTCTTTCCGGGTGGACATTCCCGGCGTGCCCGCCACGCCCTTTGCAGGATAGGGGCCGACCGCCCCGATCCGTCATTGTAGGGCAACACGCTTGCCTCTATATCGCGGGCCATGTCTTCCATACGCCCCTGGCGCGATATCATGCGCCGCAAGAGCCGCCAGATCATGGTCGGTAATGTCCCCGTTGGCGGCGATGCGCCGATCACGGTGCAGACCATGACCAATACGCTCACGTCCGATCCGGTGGCCACGATCGACCAGATCCGCCGCTGCGAGGAAGCGGGCGCGGACATCATCCGCGTTTCCTGCCCGGATGTGGAGAGCACTGCGGCCTTCAAGCAGATCGCCCGCGCCGCCCGCGTGCCGCTCGTTGCGGACATCCACTTTCACTACAAGCGCGCGCTGGAAGCGGCAGACGCGGGCGCGGCCTGCCTGCGCATCAATCCCGGCAATATCGGCAGCAGCGAACGCGTGGCCGAAGTGGTGCGCGCGGCCAAGGCCAATGGCTGTTCGATCCGCATCGGCGTGAATGCGGGCAGCCTTGAGAAAGACCTGCTTGAAAAATACGGCGAGCCCTGCCCCGAGGCGCTCGTCGAAAGCGCGCTCGATCATATCAAGCTGCTACAGGATCACGATTTCCACGAATACAAAGTGGCCGTGAAGGCCAGCGACGTATTCCTGGCGGTCGCCGCCTATATGCAACTGGCCGACGCGGTTGATTGCCCCCTGCACCTTGGCATTACCGAGGCTGGCGGGCTGATCGGCGGCACGGTGAAAAGCTCCATCGGCATCGGCAATCTGCTGTGGGCCGGCATTGGCGATACGATCCGCGTCTCCCTCTCGGCCGAGCCGGAAGAGGAAGTGCGCGTCGGCTATGAAATCCTCAAGAGCCTGGGCCTGCGCACGCGCGGGGTGCGCGTCGTCTCCTGCCCCAGCTGCGCGCGGCAGGGCTTCGACGTGATCCGCACCGTCGCCGCGCTGGAAGACCGGCTGAGCCACATCAAGACGCCGATGAGCGTTTCGGTGCTGGGCTGCGTGGTCAACGGGCCGGGCGAAGCACGCGAGACGGACATCGGCATCACCGGCGGCGGCGCGGGCAAGCACATGGTCTATCTCTCGGGCGTGACCGACCACCATGTGAACGATGCCGACATGCTCGATCACATCGTGAAGCTGGTGGAAGCCAAGGCGGCCGAGATAGACGCGGGCACTTCCGTCAGCATGGATACGCTGCACGGGAAGGCGGCATGATGCGCAAGGCGGATCAGGAGGTGCTGCCCGTCACCAGGGACGCCGCCCTGCCCGCCACGCGCAAGCCATCCCTCTCGCGCGGCGCAGTCGCCACCGGGGCCAGCGCCACGGGAGCATCGGCCACCGGCGCGGCGGCACTGGGCAGCGGGGCCATCGGGGCGATTGCCATAGGTGCCTTCGCGCTGGGTGCTTTCGCCGTGGGCGCGCTTGCCATCGGGAGGCTGAACATCGGCAAGGCCCGCATCCGCAAGCTGCGGATCGACGAGCTGGAAGTGGGCCGCATCATCCAGACTGGCACTGACGGGAAATGAGCATTTCCATCCGGGCGGCCACTCCCGCCGACATGCCGCTGATCGCCTCGCTGATCCGGGCACTGGCAGACTATGAAAAGCTCGCCCACGAAGTCCGCTTTGACGAGGCGGTGCTGGCCGAGAAATTGTTCGGCTCTCGACCTTACGCCGAAGTGCTGATCGGGGAGGTTGATGGCGAAGCGCGCGGCTTTGCGCTGTTCTTCCATAATTTCTCCACTTTCGAAGGGCGGCCGGGGATTTACCTGGAAGATCTGTTCGTCATGCCCGAAGCGCGCGGCGCGGGGCTGGGCAAGGCGCTGCTGACCGAACTTGCCCGGCTGGCGGTGGAACGCGATTGCGCCCGGCTGGAATGGTGGGTGCTGGACTGGAACGAGCCTTCCATCGGCTTCTACAAATCGCTGGGCGCGAAGATGATGGACGAATGGACCGTGATGCGCGTGGACGGCGATGCGCTGACCGCGCTGGCGGGGCAAGGGCGATAGGCCGCTGAACAACTGGTCATCCCGGCGAAAGCCGGGATGACGAAGGGGAAGCCCCCAACACCGCCGCTCACCATTCATTTTCCTCTCACGAATTTTATGGCATAATAGCGCCATGAGCACGGCATTCGACAGACGAAATCTGCTGAAGGTCGCAGGCGCCGCCGCCGCAATGGCCGCCCTGCCCACGCGCGCCTTCGCCCAGGCTTCCCCCCTTTCGGAGCGGGACCGCAAGCTGCTGGACATCGCCCGGCGCGAAGTGGACCGGGCGGGCAGTACCCTGTGGCGCACGGATATTGTCGGCATTGCCGATTACGGCGTCCATTCCGCCATTCCGCGCTTCCATTTCGTCAACCTGGAAGCAGGCAATGTGCGCAGCTTCCTGGTGGCCCATGGCACAGGATCGGACCCGGACCATTCGGGCTTCCTGCAGCAATTCTCGAATATCGAAGGCTCCAACGCCACCAGCCGCGGCGCCTATATCACCTGGGAATGGTACAAGGGCAGATACGGCACCTCGATCCGCCTCGGCGGGCTGGATCAGGACAATTCCAATGCGCTGCCCCGCGCCATCGTGATGCATTCGGCCGATTACGCCACACAGGCCCATGTCGAAAAATGGGGCCGCCTCGGCCGCTCCAACGGCTGCTTCGCCATGAGCCCGGAGGACTTCAACGAAGCCCTGTGGCACCTTTCGGGCGGGCGGCTGCTTTATGCGGATCGGCTGGGGCTGGTCTGAGAGCGACATTACAGGCACTGGCGGGGCGTGTTTCCGGTTCGCGCAAAGACCGCAAAGCGCGCGAAGATGTGGCGCTTGGCCTCATTAGTTCGTCATTCCCGCGAATGCGGGAACCTAGCAGCAACCATTGAACTGGGTTCCCGCGTTCGCGGGAATGACGAGGGGGCTGAGTTTAGCGCAGCCCCTCAGCGTTCTTCGCGCTCTTTGCGCGAACCCAATAATACTCACGCGGAGACGCGGAGGCGCAGAGGGAAAGCGCCCAGCCGCTCCTGCGCCTCTGCGAGCGCCCACTCTCTCTCCGCGCCCCCGCGTCTCCGCGTGAAACCCTTCCACATCACCCCACGCAATCCGGCCAGCGGTCCCCGCCTTCGCCCGGAGGACGATTGACAGGATTGGCGTTTTGAATTGACATTGCGAACCGTTTCGGTTATATGCCCCGGCACATTGCAGGACTACCAACCCTGCAATTACCTACCAGTCCGGAGGTGCGCGTAGTCGACCGCAAGCCTCCCTTGTTCAACAGAACAACGCGGCCGGCGCGGGTGTGTGCTCCCTTGGGCGGTTCTCCCAATGGCAATGCCTCCCAGCGCTCAGACGCGGATGATCGGATGTGTGGTGCTCTCCTCTGCCCGTGCACACCTGTCCCTGGAGGACGGGCTCTCCGGGACGGATCACCGCCAGTGGCGCGAGATGATCACTCGCGAGGGAAAACACGCCGCACGCGAGCCCGTGGCGCCTTTCCTGGCCGATCACCGAAAAAAGGGCCGAACCCAAGGCGCTGCGGATGGGCGCCCGGTCTCTCGCAACTCCCTCCGCCCGCTCCGCACGCGCCTCAGTTCCTGACGCCGTGCCGGCCGCGCGATTGGTTTGTTCCATAGGATGGCGTTACGTCCGGGCTCGCCGCCGGATGGGGCTTGGTGCCCTGTTCCCCCTTCACCCACACCCGTTCGTCCTGAGCCTGTCGAAGGACGCGCGCAAGCGTTGCCGTTAAGAGCGCCCGGATCAAAACTCAGCGCGAGTCCTTCGACAGGCTCAGGACGAACGGGGATTGAGGGGCAGCAACAGAACCGCTGTGCCTCAAATCTGCAGATCGTCCACGATCTCCACCACTTCCTCATCGGTTTCGCGAGCGCGGTTGGCCTGGCGGGGCTGGTCGAAGCTGGCCAGAACCGGGGCATCGCGGTCGTAGATGTCGTTGAAGGTGGTCAGTTGGCCGTTGATGTCGCGGCCCATGGTGAAATAGGTAATGTAGACCGGGAAGGTCTTCTGCAGCGGCACCTTGGTATATTTGCCGGAAACCGAGATGGCCACGGCATCGTCCTTGGCCGCGCCCTTGCCCAGGATCGCCATGGTGATCGCCAGTTCCTGCGCCCTTTCGGTGCGGATGCAGCCATGGCTGAGCGCGCGCCTGTCACTGTCGAACAGATGGCGCGAGGGCGTGTCATGCAGGAAGATCGCATGTTCGTTGGGCATGTCGAGCTTCATCAGGCCGAGCGAATTGTTCTTGCCGGGCTGCTGCACCACATTGACGAAGCCATTGGCGCCCTTGGTGACGGCATAGCCCTGCGCCTTGGCGGAAGCGGGATTGGCCAGCAGCCGCGCGCCCAGCCCTTCGCCCTTCACGATGCTCTGCGGCACGGTCCAGGTGGGGTTGAAGATCACGCCTTCCACCACTTCGGCCAGCTGCGGCGTGGCGGTGCGGCCCGGCTTGCCCACGATCGTCTTGTAGCTGCGGATGATCTTGTTGTTCACCGTCAGCCGCAATTGATATTCGGGCACATTGGTCAGCAGATATTGCGAGCCCAGATCGCGCGCCAGCCAGCGCCAGCGATCCATATTGGCGCGGATCAGGGCGATGCGCGCCTTGTTGGCCTTGGGCGTTGCGGCCAGCGCTTCCTTGAGCTCCGCATAATCGGGCACGGTGGGCGCCAGCTTGCCGACCACTCCGGCAATGTCGTGGCTTTCCAGCGCCTCGGCCATGATCTGGCGAGTGGGCAGCCGGTCCGGATCGGGATCGACCACGAACCACTGCTTGCGCGCCTCCATCGGAGTGCGCCCGTCGCGCAGATCCTCGATCAGCCAGGAGAAGCTGCGGGTCGCCTGCTCGTCCAGACTGGCGCCTTCGCCATCGGCAATCGCGGCGGCAAGGCCCTGCATCTGGTAATCATAGGGGATGAGCCCTTCCGAGCCGATGCCCTGGATCAGTTCAAGCAGCGCCTCGCCATCAGCCAAGGTCCATTTGAGCGGCGCCTGATCCGCATCGGCCAGAGGCTGGACCACCGGAGTGGCAGCGGCCTCGGCGGCAGGGGCGGGCTGGCTATTGGCGGGCAGGAGCGGAGTGGGTGCGGGTTGCGGCACCGCCGGCTGCCGGGTGGGCGCAGGCTGTCCCGGCTGGGCTGAGACCGCGGCGGGAACCGCCAGCGCCGCCAAACCAAGAACAACAAACCTGCGCATCGGAACATTCATCGAGATCTAGCCCTGTCTATGCGCCGGAGGGGGCCCGGCCATATGTGTCGTGATATTAAGCCAATCATTCAACAAAAGCGATGTCTGCAGAATTAACCGTGAAAGGAGCTGGCAATTCGGCGTGACGGCGCAGCGGCGCGGCCCTATGTGCCCCGGCATGAGCCATTCCGCCCATTCCCGGCATTCGATGGCGCCCTTCGTGGCCATCGCAGTTTCCATCGCCTTCTATTCGGTGATGGACGGGGCGATGAAGTTCGCCTCGCTGGCGCTGGGCGCCTATAGCGCGACCTTCTGGCGCAATGTGCTGGGGGCGGCCATGGTGCTGCCACTATGGCTGAAGGAAGGCGCACGGCGGCCGGATTTGCCGCTGCTGAAGCTGCACATGCTGCGCGGCTGCCTGTCGGCGGGCGTGGGGACAAGCTTCTTCTACGGCCTGATCCGCCTGCCCATGGCGGAAGCGATTGCCATTTCCTTCATCGCCCCGCTGATCGCCCTGTTCCTGGCGGCGCTGCTGCTGAAGGAGAAGGTGGGGCGGCAGGCCATCGGCGCATCGGTGCTGGGACTGGTGGGCGTTCTGGTGATCGCTTTGGGCCGCGCGGGCGAGGCCAACGCCCATCCCGAAGCAACGCTGGGCGTCATCGCCGTGCTGGTTTCCGCCTGCCTCTATGCCTGGAACCTCGTGCTCCAGCGCCAGCAGGCCCTGCTGGCCAAGCCTGCCGAAGTGGCCCTGTTCCAGTGCGTTGCCGCCACGCTGACTCTGGTCATAGCCGCGCCCTGGCTGCTGGTGATCCCCGATACGGAAGCCTGGATGAGCGTGAGCATCAGCGCCGTGCTGGCCATCGGCGCGCTGATGCTGGGCAGCTGGGCCTATGGAAGGGCCGAAACGCAGGCGCTGGTGCCCTTTGAATATACCGCCTTCCTGTGGGCCGCCCTGTTCGGCTGGATCGCCTTTGATGAAGCGGTGACCATGCCCACGGTGCTGGGTTCGGCCCTGATCGTGGCAGGCTGCTGGATCGCGGCGCCCCGCAAGCGCACCGAGCAGACCGCACTCTAGGCCCGCGGCCTAAGGCGCGTTCAGCCCGATCGGGCCATTGCCCGCGCCGCTGTCTGCCGAGCCGGCGGGAGCCTCATCCCCGTTCATCAGATCGAGCAGGAAGCCCAGCCCCGCGCCGGCACATGCGGCCACCACCAATGCAGCCGCCATGACCGCGACGCGCAGCGGCTCCGCTTTGCGGGGAGAGTTGCCGATTCCATTCATCGGCGGGAGCGATAGCGCGGGTGTGCGCCTGCGCCAAGGATTCGCCACAGAGCATGAAAAAGCGCCCTGGCGGACGGCTATTTGCAAGGCCCAACCCTTGACCTTGCGGGGCAAAACGCGCAGGTGCCGGGCGACTCCCCTCCTTCGCAAACGAGCGCATCGGAGGGCTCCGCAATTCGGAAATAAGAGGACGGCGCACAGATGACCCAGGTCGGCAAGAACTCGCTCGGCACCCGCAGCACGCTCAGCGTGGGAGGCAAGGACTATGCCTATTACTCCCTCAACAAGGCGGCGGAAAAGATCGGCGACGTCAGCCGCCTGCCCTTCTCGATGAAGGTGCTGCTGGAAAACCTGCTCCGCTTCGAAGATGGCGGCTTCACCGTTTCCACCGACGACATCCAGGCCATTGCCGACTGGCAGAAGAACCCCGTGACCGGCGCTGAAATCCAGTATCGCCCGGCCCGCGTGCTGCTGCAGGATTTCACCGGCGTGCCCTGCGTGGTCGATCTGGCCGCCATGCGCGATGCCATTGCCAAGCTGGGCGGCGACACCAGCAAGATCAATCCGCTGGTGCCGGTCAACCTCGTGATCGACCACTCGGTGATGGTGGACGAATTCGGTCACCCCAAGGCGTTCGAGGAGAACGTCGAGATCGAATATCAGCGCAACATGGAACGCTATGACTTCCTCAAGTGGGGTTCCAAGTCGCTCAACAATTTCTACGCCGTGCCCCCGGGCACCGGCATCTGCCATCAGGTGAACCTGGAAAACATCGCCAAGTCGGTGTGGACCAGCGTGGACCAGAATGGCGAGACCGTGGCCTATTTCGACACCTGCGTCGGCACGGACAGCCACACCACCATGGTCAACGGCCTGGGCGTGCTGGGCTGGGGCGTCGGCGGGATCGAGGCCGAGGCCGCGATGCTGGGCCAGCCGGTTTCCATGCTGATCCCCGAAGTGGTCGGCTTCAAGTTCACTGGCGAGCTGAAGGAAGGCGTGACCGCGACCGACCTCGTGCTGACCTGCACCTCCATGCTGCGCAAGCATGGCGTGGTGGGCCGCTTTGTCGAATATTACGGCCCCGGCCTTGCCTCGCTGACGCTGGCCGACCGCGCCACCCTGGCCAATATGGCCCCCGAATATGGCGCGACCTGCGGTTTCTTCGGCATTGACGACAAGACGCTGGATTACCTGCGCCTGACCGGCCGCGAGGAAGAACAGATCGCCCTGGTGGAAGCCTATGCCAAGGAACAGGGCTTCTGGATGGAACCGGGCGCCGTGGAACCGGTGTTCTCCTCCACGCTGGAACTCGACCTGTCGACCGTGGTGCCCTCGCTCGCCGGGCCGAAGCGCCCGCAGGACTGGGTGCCGCTGCCCGAGGTGGACGACGTGTTCAACAAGGACATGACCGAAACCTACAAGAAGACCGCCACCCGCGTTCCGGTGCAGGGTAAGGACTTCGACGTGGGCGATGGCGACGTGATGATCGCGGCCATCACCAGCTGCACCAACACTTCCAATCCGGGCGTGCTGGTTGCCGCCGGCCTCGTCGCCAAGAAGGCGGACGAATTCGGCCTCAAGCCCAAGCCCTGGGTGAAGACCTCGCTGGCCCCCGGCTCGCAGGTCGTTACCGATTATCTCAACAAGGCGGGCCTCCAGTCCCACCTCGACAATATCGGCTTCAACCTGGTCGGCTATGGCTGCACCACCTGCATCGGCAATTCCGGCCCGCTGGCCGAACCGATCAGCAAGGCGATCAACGAAAACGGCCTCGTCGCCGCCGCCGTCATCTCGGGCAACCGCAATTTCGAAGGCCGCGTCAGCCCCGATGTGCGCGCCAACTTCCTCGCCAGCCCGCCGCTGGTGGTGGCCTATGCGCTGAAGGGCACCGTGGTGGAAGATTTCATCACCACCCCCATCGGCACGAGCAAGGATGGCCAGGACGTGTTCCTCAAGGACATCTGGCCGACCAATAACGAAGTCTATGAAACCATGGCGAGCTGCATGGATCGCGCCATGTTCCAGGCCCGCTATGCCGACGTCTACAAGGGCGACAAGCACTGGCAGGCAATCGACGTTGCCGGTTCGGAAACCTATTCCTGGCGTGCAGGCTCCACCTATATCGCCAACCCGCCTTACTTCGAAGGCATGACCATGACCCCGGCCCCGGTTTCCGACATCGTGGAAGCCAAGCCGCTGCTGATCCTGGGCGATTCCATCACCACCGATCACATCAGCCCGGCCGGTTCGATCAAGGCCGACAGCCCCGCGGGCGAATGGCTGATGGCGCATCAGGTGGCCAAGGCGGACTTCAACTCCTATGGCGCGCGGCGCGGCCATCACGAAGTGATGATGCGCGGCACCTTCGCCAATATCCGCATCAAGAACGAGATGGTTCCCGGCATCGAAGGCGGCATGAGCCGTTATGGTGACGAAGTGCTGCCGGTCTATGACGTGGCGATGAAGCACAAGGCCGAAGGCACGCCGATGGTGGTGGTCGCCGGCAAGGAATACGGCACCGGTTCCAGCCGCGACTGGGCGGCCAAGGGCACCAACCTCCTGGGCGTGCGCGCGGTGATCGTGGAAAGCTTCGAGCGTATCCACCGCTCCAACCTCGTCGGCATGGGCGTGCTGCCCCTGCAGTTCAAGGAAGGCGATACCCGCCTGTCCCTGGGCCTCGACGGCGATTGCAGCTTCACCATCCGCGGCGTGGCCGATCTCAAGCCGCAGCAGGATGTCGAAGTGGAAGTCACCAAGGCGGACGGTTCGACCTTCACCTTCACTGCCCTGTGCCGCATCGATACCGCCAATGAAGTGGAATACTTCATGAATGGCGGCATCCTGCAATATGTGCTGCGCAAGCTGGCCGCCTGATCCGCGCCAGCCCGGCCCAGTCCGGCCCAGTCCGGCACTGCCGAAATCGAACAGGCCCCGCAGCGATGCGGGGCCTTTTTCGTTGGCGAATATATCACTTGGAAACACGGCGGATGTTCTGCGTCACCTCCCCCTCTTCGTCATGCTGAACTTGTTTCAGCATCCATCTCGCCTTCACAGCCAGCCCTGAACGAGACGAAAAATAGACCCTGAAACGAGTTCAGGGTGACGAGAGGCGGGCAACAGACCGCCATGTTCACACACAACATCATTCCATTTTCGCCGGCCGCCCCACTCCTTCCTCCCCCCTGTCTCTTTCAGGTTCACGTCAGCCCAGTTGATCCAGGTCAATGGCGGACGAAGTCAACTAAGCCATCAGGCAGTCTTGGATGGGACGGGTTCCGCAAAGCCCAACTGGAGTCGCGGAGCCTGAGTGACAGGAACAACCGGACAGGGTCGCGCCGCCATGCGCCTGCCGGATACAGGGGAGGTTGTAACCCATGTCGATTGGCGAATTTCTATTCCAGATGACGGAGGCGATCAGACAGACGCCGATCGTCGAATTCTCGCTCTGGGTCTCCGACTGGCCCTTCGCGCTCTGGCTGCAGAGCAACTTCCTGGCGATCCCGGGCTTCCAGACGCTGCACATCCTCGCCATCGCGGTGCTGTTCGGCTCCACCCTGATGCTCAACCTCAAGGTGCTGGGCGTGAGCGGCAAAGACCAGACATTGCCACAGATCTTCAATCGCTATCAGCCCTGGATCAAGGGCGGCGCATTGGTGCTGATCACCACGGGTATCATCCTGCTGATCAGCGAACCGGTCCGCAACATGGTCAACCCGATTTTCTGGATCAAGATGGGCGTACTGATCGTGACGATCATCGTCAGCCTGTGGTTCCAGGCCGCCGTGCGTGGCCGGATGGAGCAGTGGGAGGTCTCGCCCGGCGGGCAGGGCTCGATCAAGCTCGGCGCCGTCGCGCTGATCGTGCTGTGGATGCTGGTCATGGTTGGTGGGCGCTGGATCGCCTACGCACCGGTTTGAGGGGGGAGAAAGAACAATGGCAAATTCCATCTGGGCCAGCCTCGAGCAATCCGGCCTCGGCACCACTATCGCCAGCAATGAATGGATGTTCCCGACCATCGAGACCATTCACGTCTTCGCCTTGGTCACCGTCATCGGCGCCATCGCCATCATGGACATGCGCCTGCTGGGCCTCACTTCGAAGAACCGCAGCGTGAAGGCAGTGGAACGCGATACGGTGCCCGTCACCTGGATCGGCTTCGCGGTGGCCCTGATCACCGGCGTGCTGCTGTTCGTCAGCAAGGCGACCACTTACATGGCCAATCCCTATTTCCTCTGGAAAATGGGCCTGATGGCCCTGGCTGGCGTCAATATGGCGATCTTCCACCGCATCCTGTCCAAGGGCATCGACGAATGGGGCAAGCCGGGCGGCAGTGTTCCCGCGGCGGCAAAGCTCTCGGGCGCGCTTTCGCTCGGTATCTGGCTGATCATCCCCTTCTGCGGGCGCGTGATCGGCTTCACCCTGGGCGTCTATTACTGAGATCCTGAAGAGGTCACCCCGGCGAGCGCCCAACTCGCCGAAAGGGCCGGCCCGGTGCAGTAGGCCGCACCGGGCCGGCTTTTGTTTTGGGTGCCGACTGATCCGGTTCAGAAACTTGCCTTACGAAAAGGGCGGCCACACGAAAAAGGCGGCCCTTGCGAGGCCGCCCTTTTCATTTTCGCCAAGGCCAGCGCCTCAGGCGGCGCGCTTGCTCTCCTGCCGGGCCTTGCCGAAACGGCGGCGGCCGAAGACGGCGGCGGCGCCTGCACCGAACAGCAACAGCATCGGCGGGGCAGGCACCTGCGTGCCGCTGGTGGTGCTGGTGCTCGATCCGCTGGTCGAACCCGAAGTGCTCGTGCTCGAAGAGGTCGAGGAACTGGTGGAGCTGGAGGTCGAACTGCTGGTCGAGGAAGACGTGCTGCTCGTCACATTGCCCGAGCTGGAACTGGACGAACTGCTGCTGCCCGAACTGGAGCTCGAACCGCTGGAGGAACCCGAACTCGACCCGCCGCAATGCTTGTGATGGCAGTTCCCGCTCGACCCGCCGCTCGAACTCGATGAGCTGGAAGAGCTCGACGAAGACGAGGAGGATGACGACGAACTGGAAGAGCTGGAGGAAGACGATCCGCCCGAGCTGGTAGTCGTCGTGCTGGTGATGCCGCCCGTGCTGCTGGTGGTCGTACTCGTCACCCCACCGGTGGAAGTAGAGGTGGAACCACCACTGGTGGAGGTCGATCCGCCGCTGCTGGAAGTGGAGCTGCCCCCGCTCGACGTGCTGGTCGAGCCGCCCGTGGTGGTGGAAGTCACCACGACGCTGCCGCCCGAGGAACTGCCGCCGCCGAAGAACCCACCGAAGAACCCGCCGCCGAAACCACCAAAGCCGCCCGAACCGCCAACCACGGTCACACCGCCGCCACTCGATCCGCTGACCGGGGGAAGCGCCGGAAGGGGCTGGGGCAGCGGCACGGGCATCATCGCGATCTGCGGCGTGCAATCCGGGCCGCCCTGTTCGCAAGGCGCCTCGATCACGCGGCGGATACGCTTCACCACGCGCGGCTTTTCAGCAACGCGCTTGGCGGGCTTGCGCTTCACATATTTCGGGGCCGCCTTGGCTACCTTGGCCGACTTGTAGGTCGTCACATTGGCAGATTGCGGTTCTGCGACATGCACTGCCCCGCCGCCAAGCAGCGCACCGCCAGCAGCAGCGGCAGACAATTTCGCGAGGGCCATTCTTACCGACATGGTCTCAAATCCTGTTCGCTTCAGAATGGCCCGAGCCGCGGATACGACTCCCCCTTTTCACCACCCTGACCGATGCAACAGGCCAGACCACCCCCTTGCGAGCAATTGAATTAACTATGTTTGCCCGCGAGGAAGGCGATTATTTTGGGACATTCAGCCCCTTCGGGGCAGAGTTGTCCCACAATGGAACCGAACGCTTGGTCAGGCTTTCGGGAAAATGCGTAACAGCAAGGCCATTGAGGGGGAGATTATTTCCCTTCCCCGAAAAGCCCCCCCTGCAATCCGCCGGCGGGCGGGGTGATTCCCAGATGCGCCCAGCCGCGATCGTTCAGCACACGCCCGCGTGCCGTACGGGCAAGCAGGCCCAGCTGGATGAGGTAGGGCTCGACCACTTCCTCCACCGTATCGCGCGGTTCGGCCAGGCCCGCGGCCAAGGTTTCGACGCCCACCGGGCCACCCTTGTAGATATCCGCGATCATGGTGAGATAGCGCCGGTCCATCGCATCGAGCCCCAGCGCATCCACTTCAAGCCGGGTCAGAGCCTCATCCGCGACCTTGGCTGTCACCACGGGGGAGCCGAGCACATGGGCGAAATCGCGCACCCGCCGCAGCAGACGCCCCGCCACGCGCGGCGTACCACGCGCGCGCCGCGCAATCTCGCGCGCGCCTTCGCTGTCCATTTCCACCGAAAGCAGCTTCGCACCCCGGCGCACCACCAGTTCCAGCTCGGCCTCGGTATAGAATTGCAGCCGTACGGGAATCCCGAAGCGGTCCCGCAGCGGCGTGGTCAGCAGGCCTTGCCGCGTGGTCGCGCCGATCAGGGTGAAGGGGGCAAGGTCGATCCGCACCGAGCGGGCGGACGGCCCCTCCCCGATGATCAGGTCCAGCGCGCGGTCCTCCATCGCGGGATAGAGCACTTCCTCCACTACCGGATTGAGGCGATGGATCTCGTCGATGAACAGCACGTCACCGGGTTCGAGATTGGTCAGCAAAGCCGCCAGATCGCCGGACTTGGCGATTACAGGGCCAGAGGTAGCGCGGAAGCCCACGCCCAGTTCCTTGGCCACGATCTGCGCCAGAGTGGTCTTGCCAAGGCCGGGCGGGCCATGGAACAGCACATGATCCATCGCCTCCCCGCGCGACTTCGCGCTCTGGATAAACACCCGCAGATTATCCCGCGCCGCCGCCTGCCCGATGAATTCGGCAAGCGACTTGGGCCGCAGGGCCGCGTCCTGATCCTCCGGCTGGCGCTGGGGGGAGAGGGTGGGGTTAGTGGTCACGTATCAGACAAATCCAGAAATGACTCCCTCGGCATCCGCACGATCGAATCGCCCAGCGCTAGGAACTCAACTAACAGCTGAACTATAAGGTCAAATGCCTCTTGAGCATTCGAGTTTGGGATAGGATGGGCAGCGATACCATCAGGACGAGTGCAATCGATTATTGTCTTTCTGATGGAATAAAAACGTACGATTTTCGACGCGTTAGCAGCCCTCAGCCGCCCGAGATTCGATGACAAAGAGTGGTAAACCGAAAAATAGTCACTCCTGAGATCGACCAGATAGACATACGAGATGTTCGGATCTCGTACCAACTCTTCCCTGATACGGCGCGCTTCGCCGAGGTAGTTCTGTAGTCTGGTGAGCTTACAAAGCGCATCAACCTCACTGGCAATTGCCAGAAGAATCGCTTCGTCTTCACGTCGCCTGTCAAAAATTGAAACAACTGTCTGGAAACCCCCAGCAAGCAGTGCCCCAAGAATCGCGGCCAAGACCTCCGCCATCACCCCGCCGCCCTCTTCAACGCGACCCGCACCAGATCGTTCAGCCCCGCATCTTCGCCCAGTTCGCCTTGCGCATGGGCGACCGCGCTGGCCGCCACGGCAGGCTTGAAGCCGAGATTCTGCAAAGCCGAAACCGCATCCGCGCTGGCCGAACCCACCGGAGCCGCCACTGCGCCCAGCGCGACACCGCCCGAACCGCCAGGCATTCCGCCTGCCTTCTCCTTCAGTTCATTGACGATGCGGCCCGCCAGCTTCGGCCCGACGCCATTGGCGCGCGCGACCTGGGCGGCATCGCCATTGGCGCAGGCGTTGCGCAGTTCGTCGATCGAGAGCGCAGACAGGATCGCCAGCGCCACCTTGCTGCCCACGCCCTGCACCAGGGTCAGCAACCGGAACCAGTCCCGCTCCGCACTGGTGGCGAAGCCGAGCAGGCGCATGTCGTTCTCGCTCACCTGCAGATCGGTGAACACCGTGACCCCCTCGCCCTTCTCCCCCAAGGCGCTGAGCGTCTTGGCCGAGCAATGGACGAGATAGCCTACGCCCTGGACGTCGATTATCGCCCAGTCGGTTCCGGTTTCGTCCAGCAGGCCCCGTAGCTTCGCAATCATGTTTTGTTCCTGCCTGAAACCGAGGCACATGGCTAGTGCCACGCCTCGCTTATCGTCCTCGCAATTGCGGGGTGTGGACATGTTGGGAATTTCCGACAATAGCCCCATCCCATGAGCTTCAACACTTTCGGCCGCGTATTCCGCTTCACCACCTGGGGGGAAAGCCATGGCCCCGCTCTGGGCGCCGTGGTTGACGGCTGCCCTCCGGGTCTGACGCTGGACGAGGCGTGGATTCAGCCCTTCCTCGATGCGCGCAAGCCGGGAACGTCCAAGTTCACCACCCAGCGGCGCGAGGCGGACGAGGTAAAGATCCTGTCCGGCGTGTTCGAAGGCAAGACCACCGGCACGCCCATTTCGCTGATGATCGAGAATACCGATCAGCGATCCAAGGACTATTCGGAAGTCGCCAAGGCCTATCGCCCCGGCCATGCCGATTATGCCTATGACGCGAAATACGGCTTCCGCGACTATCGCGGCGGCGGCCGTTCCAGCGCACGCGAAACCGCTGCGCGCGTGGCGGCAGGCGCCGTGGCGCGGCTGGCGATCCCGGAAGTGACGATCCTGGCCTATGTCAGCGAAATCGGCGGGGACCGGATCGAGAGCTTCGATGCGGGCGAAATCCGCAACAACCCCTTCTTCTGCCCCGATCAAGCCGCCGCCGCCCGGTGGGAAAAGCTGGTGGACGATGCGCGGCTTGCCGGATCGTCGCTCGGGGCGGTGGTGGAATGCGTGGCCACGGGCGTTCCTGCAGGCTGGGGCGCGCCGCTTTATGGCAAGCTCGATGCAGACCTTGCCGCCGCGATGATGGGCATCAATGCCGTGAAGGGCGTTGAAATCGGCGAAGGCTTCAACGCGGCGCGCCTGCGCGGCGAGGAGAATGCCGATCCGATGCGCCCCGGCGCGGGTGGCTCGCCGGAATTCGACGCAAACCATGCAGGCGGCATCGCAGGCGGCATTTCAACCGGCCAGCCGGTGGTGGTACGCGTGGCTTTCAAGCCCACCAGCTCGATCCTGATCCCCCAGCCGACGATCACGCGCGAAGGGGAAGCGACCGAGCTGGCCACCAAGGGCCGCCATGACCCCTGCGTGGGCATTCGCGGCGTACCGGTGGTGGAAGCGATGATGGCGCTGGTGCTGGCGGATCACAAACTGCTGCATCGCGCTCAGGTGGGTTGAACCGAAGGCGGACGGGTAATCAGCGGGCGGGCCGGGCCTCCCCCTCTTATCTATGATTCCGATCAATCCGCGCTGATTGATTTACTCTATCATACCAATCGGACTCTTTTGTTTGGCAGATGAGCCACACGCCCCTATCTCGGCGTGACTGAGTTTCATCTTGAATAAACGGAGCAAAATGATGGGTATCATCGGCAGCGAGATCAAGCCGTTCAACGCCACCGCCTTCCAGGCCGGCAAGGACTTCTTCCAGGTGACCGACGCTGACGTGAAGGGCAAGTGGTCCGTTTTCTTCTTCTACCCGGCGGACTTCACCTTTGTGTGCCCGACCGAGCTGGAAGACATGGCCGACCAGTATGAAGAGCTCTCCAAGCTCGGCGTCGAAGTCTATGCCGTCTCCACCGACACGCATTTCAGCCACAAGGCCTGGCACGACAGCTCGCCCGCCATCAGCAAGATCAAGTTCCCCATGCTGGGCGACCAGCTGCACACGATCTCGAAGAACTTCGGCGTGCTGCGCGAGGAACAGGGCCTGGCCGATCGCGGCACCTTCGTGGTCGATCCCGATGGCGTGATCCAGGTGATGGAAGTGACCTGCGAAGGCGTGGGCCGCAATGCTTCGGAACTGGTCCGCAAGATCAAGGCCGCGCAGTATGTCCGCTCGCACCCCGGCCAGGTCTGCCCGGCCAAGTGGGAAGAAGGCGCTGAAACGCTTGCTCCCTCGCTCGACCTCGTCGGCAAGATCTAATCCCTCGAGCCCGCATCTGCGGGACGCATGAGCGGCTCGGGGCGCCCCCTCCGCCCCGAGCCGCTTTTGTTTTCACGAGACCCGAATCCAAGGAACCAAACCCATGCTCGACGCCAATCTGACGCAGCAGCTCAAAACCTATCTTGCGAATCTGCGCGAGCCGATTGAGCTCGTCGCCTCGCTTGGCGACGATGCGAAATCGGCCCAGACCCGCGAATTGCTGAACGAGATCGCCGCCCTGTCCGACAAGGTGAGCGCCAGCTTTGACGGCGACGATGCACGCAAGCCCAGCTTCGCGATCATCCGCGCTTCCGACCCCAGCCGCCAGGTCCGCTTCGCCGGCCTGCCGATGGGCCACGAATTCACCTCGCTGGTGCTCGCGCTGCTGTGGGCCGGCAGCCATCCGCCCAAGGTGGAGCAGGACGTGCTCGACCAGATCGCAGGCCTGGAGGGCGATTATAATTTCGAGATGTATTTCTCGCTCTCCTGCCACAATTGCCCGGATGTGGTGCAGGCCCTCACGCTGATGGCGCTGACCAATCCGCGCATCCACGCCACGCTGATCGAAGGCGGCACTTTCCAGGCCGAGGTCGATGCGCGCAATGTGCTGGCCGTGCCCGTAACTTTCCTGAATGGCGAGATGTTCGCCAGCGGCAAGATGAGCGTGGAGGAAATCCTCGCCAAGCTCGACAGCAATGCCGATGCGAAGGCTGCGGCCAAGCTGGCGGAAAAGAAGCCCTTTGAAGTGCTGGTGGTGGGCGGCGGCCCGGCCGGCGCCTCTGCCGCGATCTATACGGCGCGCAAGGGCTTCAGCACCGGCATCGCGGCGGAACGCTTCGGCGGGCAGGTACTCGACACCATGGGGATCGAGAACTTCATCTCCGTGCCCTATACCGAAGGGCCGAAGCTGGGCGCCGCGCTGGAAGCTCACGTCAAGGAATACGACATTGACCTGATGAACCTGCAGCAGGCCGAAAAGCTTGTGCCCGCCAAGGTTCCCGGCGGCTATCACGAAGTGGTGCTGAAGAATGGCGCGACGCTGAAGGCCCGTGCGGTGATCCTCACCACCGGGGCACGCTGGCGCAATCTGGGCGTTCCGGGCGAATTCGAATATCGCAACCGGGGCGTTGCCTATTGCCCGCATTGCGACGGCCCGCTGTTCAAGGGCAAGCGCGTGGCAGTGATCGGCGGCGGCAATTCCGGGGTCGAGGCGGCGATCGACCTGGCCAATATCGTGGGCCATGTCACGCTGATCGAATTCGATCACCAGCTGCGTGCCGACCAGGTGCTGCAGGACAAGCTGCGTTCCATGCCCAACGTCACCATCCACACTTCGGCCCAGACAACCGAAGTGACCGGCGATGGCGAACGGGTGAACGGCCTTGTCTACAAGGACCGGGAAAGCGGCGAGGAAAAGAAGGTCGAGCTGGAAGGCGTGTTCGTCCAGATCGGATTGGTGCCCAACAGCGAATGGCTGAAGGATTCCGGCGTCGAACTTTCCCCGCGGGGCGAGATCGTGATCGACGACAAGGCGGCCACGAACCTGCCCGGCATCTTCGCGGCGGGCGACGTGACTACCGTGCCTTACAAGCAGATCATCATCTCCATGGGCGAAGGCGCAAAGGCGGCACTCAGCGCCTTTGACTACATCATCCGCAATGCTCCGGCGGAAGAAGTGGCCGAAGCGGCCTGACGCCGCCCATACTGCCGCACATGTTGGCGGCACACAGGATGGGCAGGGACCGGAAGGTTCCTGCCCGTCTTACATATGCGCCCGTCGCGCTGGCGCCGATGCGCGCCCGCCGATACAGATGCACAAGACATCAACTATTTCATGGAATAGTATAAAAAATCGACAGGGCAGCTTGATCCACGACAATGCGTTCCACGTTGCTCTCGTTCAGGACTTGTGGCGAATGAGAGGTCTGCAATGAGTTCGACTGTCCCCTCGCGGCATTATGCGCCGCTGTCCATTGCGCTCCACTGGATCATGGTGGTGCTGATTGCCGCGGTTTACGCCTCCATCCTGCTGCGCGAAAACTATCCCAGGGGAAGCGATCTGCGGGAGGGGCTGAAGACCTGGCATTTCATGCTGGGCCTTGCCGTTCTTGCCCTCGTCATCATCCGCATAGTTGCAGCCCGCATCGGCCATAAGCCACCCATCACACCGGAACCGCCGGCCTGGCAGGTGCTGCTCGCCAAGGTCACGCATTTTGCCCTGTACGCGTTCATGATCGCGATGCCCGTTCTGGGCTGGCTGGCCCTGAGCGCCTCGGGCAAGGCCATCCCGTTCTTCGGGCTGGAACTTCCCGCTCTGGTTGGCCCGAGCGAGGCGCTGGCGGAGCAGGTGGAGGAAGTGCACGAGACTATCGGCACAGTCGGATATTTCCTGATCGGCCTGCATGCCCTTGCGGCCCTCTTCCATCATTATATCGTCAGGGACGATACGCTGAGGCGCATGTTGCCCGGCCGCAACTGATGCCAATCGGCAGATCGCAAAGCCTGCTTGGGCACGATGTTCTGCCCTTCTACCTGTCGCTGCTCGCCTTGGTGGCGGCGGCGCTGTTGCTCGATGCGCTGCTGCATCTTGGCAACGCAGTCTGGATCGGGCGTTATCTCGGGATTCCGGGAACGATCCTGATCCTGGTCTCGGGCCGGTATTCGCTGCGCAAGCACAAGATCGTATCATGGGGAAAGCCTGCCAAGCTGCTCAAGCAGCATCAGTGGCTGGCATGGATCGGATCGCTGCTGGTGCTCGTTCATGCCGGCATTCACTTTAACGCCTGGCTGGGCTGGCTGGCCGTTGCCGCGATGCTGATCAACGTCGCCAGCGGCCTTACCGGCAAATATCTGCTCGGCCGCACGCAGAAACGCCTCGCCAACCGGCGGCGGGCACTCACGGATGCGGGCCTGTCTGCTGACGATATTTCCGAGCGCACCCATTTCGACACCAGGACGATGGACCTCATCAAACAGTGGCGGGTGATCCATGTTCCGATCACTCTGGCCTTTGCCGGGCTGGCGCTGGCGCACATCATCACCATCTTTCTGTTCTGGAGCTGGAAATGACAGCCCCCGGCCCCCGCACAGGGCGCGCACTGCTCGCGGGAATTGCCGTCGCGCTGATGGTGCTGCTGGCCCTGCTCTTCATCTATCCGCACCAGATGATCGCGCCCGGCCCGCTGATCCCCGCTCATGCCGAGCTGGAACAGGATTGCTTCGCCTGCCATGCGCCCCTGCGCGGGGCCTCGCCCACACGATGCGTCACTTGCCACGTCCCCACCGAGATCGGGGTCAAGACGACGAAAGGGGAACTGATCCGCAGCGAGAAACCCAAGGTGGCGTTCCACGCGCAGTTGCAGGATGCCGATTGCATGGCCTGCCACACGGATCACGCCGCAGCCCTGCTTACCAGGAACAAGCCCAAAAGCTTTGCTCACGACCTGCTCAAGCCCGCAGTCGCAACGCAATGCGCCTCATGCCACGCCAAGCCCAAGGACGGCCTGCACGCCACCATCACCGGGCAATGCGCGCAATGCCACACGACGAACAAGTGGACGCCGGCCAGCTTCGCACATGATCGCTACTTCCAGCTCGACGCCGATCACAATG
Source organism: Fulverythrobacter ferritrahens (assembly GCF_020539485.1). Classification (GTDB taxonomy): domain Bacteria; phylum Pseudomonadota; class Alphaproteobacteria; order Sphingomonadales; family Sphingomonadaceae; genus Andeanibacterium; species Andeanibacterium ferritrahens. The sequence continues at coordinate 598,132 of NZ_JACDXU010000002.1, read as the reverse complement.
TGGCCTGCACGACCTGCCACATCGGCAACCAGTTCGAGCGCTACACCTGCTACGGCTGCCACGAACATCAACCTGCGCGGATCATTGCCGAACATGCCGAGGAGGGCATCCGCGACATCGAGAATTGCACGCGCTGCCACCGCAGCCCGCATGGCAAAATAGAAGGCGATCGCCGGGGCGAAGAAGAACGGGAAAGGTGATCGGATCGAGGCCAGTCTATCCGCTACCGCGCGGGGCTTCCCCTCACCGTCCCCGCCTGAGCACGATATAAACCGCCCCTTCCCCGCCATGGCGCCGATGGGCGCCGCGCACGGCTGCGATGTCCGCGCCGTGCGGCCCCGCGGCCAGCCAGTCGAGAACCTTGGCGCGGATGGCGCCCCGGCGTTCGCCCCGGTCGGCATGTTCCACCGGGCGGGGCTTGCCGGTTACCACCAGCACCAGCCGCGCGCCCATCGCCTTGGCCTGCGCCAGCCCGCGGTCCAGCCGAATATGCGCCTCGTCCAGAGTGTGGCCGTGCAGGTCGAGCGTGAAATCGGGATCGATCCGCGCGCCCTTCAGCTTGCGTTCCCAGCTTGAATCGAGGCCGTGCCGATCATGCAGGGTCTGGCGCGGCGCGGGCGTTGCCTTGGGCGGCAGCGGCGGCGGTACGCGCCCCTTGAGCGCCTTGGGCTGGGGTTTAGGGGAAGGCGGATCGATGACTGCCCGCGCCCCTCCGGCAGCCTGCGGCTGGTCCCCCTCCCCGGTGCGGGGAGGCTTGGGATGGAGTGGCTTCACGGTGCTGGCCACGCGTTGCCACAGGGCCTTCTCTTCGGGCGAGAGCCCGCGCGGCGTGCGCATGGCGGCCCCCTTATTCCGCGCCCAGACGGCGCAAGGTGCCCTTGGGCAACAGCAGCACGGCCTGGCCGCGCGTGCTCATCCCGCCGGCAACCTCCTGGGCTTCCTCGCCCGCGCCCCAGAAAGTGTCGAAGCGATTGGCGCCCTTGATCGCCCCGCCCGTATCCTGCGCGATCCACAACCCGCTGGCCAGCGGGTTGTCGACATCGAGAAACACGGGCGCGCCCAGTGGCACGAATTTGGGATCCGCCGCCACGGAGCTTTGCGGGCGCACAGGCACGTTCAGCGCGCCGAGCGGGCCATCGCCGGTCAGTTCGCGGAAGAACACCCAGCTCTTGTTCTCGCGCATCAGGGCGCGGCCTTCTTCGGGATGTTCGCGCAGATATTGCATGATGCCCTGCATCGAACCGGAATATTGCCCCGGTTCGCTGCCGATCAGGCCGCGCTGGCGCATCAGCGAGCCGATGCCCGCATATTCGCGCCCGTTCTGCCCGGCATAGCCAATGCGCAGCACCGTGCCGTCGGGCCCGCGCAGCCTGCCGGAACCCTGGATCTGCAGGAAGAAGAATTCCACCGGATCGGCCGCCCAGGCGATTTCCAGCCCCTTGCCCTCCAGCGCGCCCTGTTCGATCTCGGCCCGTTCGAAATAGGGAACGAAGCGCCCCTGCGCGTCATAACGGCCGAGCGGCGGCTGACCCGAGCGCTCGGCAACAGGCATATCGTCATACCAACCGCGCGTCAGATCAGGCGGCAGAGCATAGACGGGCACATCATAGCCCGGCTGGCGAGCGCGCACCCCGGCGATTTCCGGTTCGTAATAGCCGGTGGCGAAAGCCGCGCCATCACCCACCACGGCGGTTTCGAAATAGGTGGCGAAGAAGCGCGCGGCATCGTCGCGATTCCAGGTGGCGGCGGCCTGACAGGCGGGGCGCCAGTCTTCCTTGCGGGTCAGCCCGCTCGTATCGTCCCGCGCAGTGAGGCGGGGGCAGCTTTCGGTGAAAGAGGCGAGCGCATCGCCCGCATCATAGCGGGAAAGGTTCAGCGCCCCCATGCCCTTGCCCGGCGCGACGCCCGCGATGAGTGCGGAGGCAGGCGCCGGGGCCGGTGCGGGGATCATGCCCGGGGGGCGTCCCCCTTCGGGAATGATGCGCCCGCATGCGGCAAGCATGGCCAGCGCGGCGAGCGAGCCCAGCCCGCGCAAACGCGCCCCCATGAGAGATCAGCCTTCGTCGGTTTCGTCGAGCAGCCAGTCCGGCCCCGCAGAGGACACGTCACGGCTGAAGGTCCAGATATCGCGGCTTTCCACTGCGTCATGCAGCGAGCCGGCCACGACATTGCCGTCCTTGTCCCGTGTCACGGCAGCGATATCGGCATTGAAACCGACCCCGATGCGAGCGATGCGCCCATCGAACGAGGCGGAGTGGATTTCCACTTCCTCGATCCGGACAAGGCGGTTTTCCAGCGTTTCGCCTGCCGCTTCGCGCGCGTCGATCGCGGCGCTGAAACCTTCATAAACGTCATTGTCGCACAGGGCGCGCAGCGTTTCCTTGTCCCCGCGCCAGAAGGCTTCGAGGATAACGCCATAAGCCGCCTTCGCCCCTTCGAGGAAGGAAGGAAGGTCGAAATACCGGTCGGCCGAAGCGATGGCCCGCAGGCCCTGATCCAGCGCGGGCGGATAAAGGCCGAATTCGCGCGGACGCTGCGGCTGCTGGGCCGTCTGCGCGGGCTGCGGCGGGGAACGGCGCGGCAGGCCCTTCTGCCCTTCGGGCTGATCGAAGCGGGTGGGCACCGGTTCTTCCTCATGCTCGGCACGGCGGCCCAGCACGGAATAGAGCCTCAGGCCCAGGAAGGCGGCGATCATGGCCAGGATTACAATTTCGTAGATCATGAGTTTCAGGCTCTGAACCGGTTTACCATGGCAGCGCATGGTGCACCGCCTCAATTTTTCAATGTGCCCGAAATAGGTACTTTTTACAAATGAACAACAGGTGGACGGCATTTCCGGTGCGGCGCGTGTGGCAGCATGGCGACTATCACGATATGGCGCGCGGGCGTTGCGGGGCGGCATCCCAGATGCTAACCGCGCCGCCGGACACCGACATCGCGCGGTGGAAAATTGAGCGGATTCCCTAGAGAAAGCGAATATCATGGCCGATGAAGGCGACGTCCTGACCAACCTCGATCCCAATGCCGCCGCCAATGGCGTGGACAGCCAGCCCGTGGCCGGTCTGTTGTCTCAATATATCAAGGATCTTTCGGTCGAAAATCCGCGCGCGCCGGAAAGCTTCCAGTGGACCGAGCAGCCCGAACTCGACGTTCAGTTCAACATCGGCACGCGCCAGGTGAATGCCGAAGTGCATGAAATCGAACTGAAGATCGGCGCCACGGCCAAGACTTCGCAGGGCACCAGCTATGTGGTGGAACTGGCCTATTGCGGCCTGATCGGCCTGCGCAACATGCCCGAAGATCAGGCACATGCCTTCCTTTATGCCGAAGCTCCGCGCATCCTGTTCCCCTTCGCCCGCCGCGTACTGGCCGATGCCACCCGCGATGCCGGCTTTGCCCCGCTGCTGCTGGACCCGATCGACTTCCACAGCCTCTATGCCCAGCAGCTCCAGCGCCGGCTGGAGGAAGGCCAGAGCGAAGACTCTACCGTCGGCAACGCCTGATCTGCCGGCCTGAGGGGGGCGGGCGATGAGCCTTGTTCGCAATGTCGGCACGATTGGCGGGCTGACCGCGATCAGCCGCGTCTTCGGCTTTATCCGCGACATGCTGCTGGCCCGCGTCCTTGGGGCGGGGCTGGCCGCTGACGCGTTTCAGCTCGCCTTCACTCTGCCGAATACCTTCCGGCGACTCTTTGCAGAAGGTGCCTTCTCGGTGGCCTTTGTGCCGCTTTACTCCCGCGCCTTGCACGGCGCGGGCGGCCAGCCGGGCAGCGAAGAAGCGGCGGAGCGATTCGCAGACGATGTACTCTCCGTCTTCATCTGGGTGCTCACCGCCTTCAGCGCACTGGCGATGCTGGCCATGCCGGGAATCGTGTGGATTCTGGCAAGCGAGTTCCAGAGCGTGCCCGGCAAGTTCGAACTGGCCGTCACGCTCAGCCGCGTAACATTCCCCTATCTTGGCCTGATCAGCCTTGTGGCGATGCTTTCGGGCCTGCTGAATGCCCGGGCACGATTCGGCCCCGGAGCAGTAGCGCCGGTGCTGCTGAATCTGGCGCTGATCTCCTCGCTGGGCGCGGGCTGGTATCTGCGCGAACAGGGCGGGACCGACACGACCGTTGCCACCGCTCTGGCGGTGGGCGTCTCCGTGGCCGGGCTGCTGCAGCTGATCTATCTGTCATGGGAAACGCGCCGGGCAGGCGTGCGGCTGAAAGTGACCTTTCCGAAGATCACGCCCGAAGTGAAGCGGCTGGGCGCGCTGATCCTGCCCGCCACTTTCGGCGCGGGCATCTATCAGATCAGCCAGTTCGTCGACACTTTCTTCGCCACGAGCCTTGAACAAGGCTCGCTGACGCTGCTCAAGCTGGCGGACCGGCTGAACCAGATGCCTTTGGGTATTGTTGGCATCGCCCTGGGCACCGCGATCCTGCCCATGCTCTCACGCCATATCCATGAGGATAATCCGCGCGAGGCGCAGCGCCTGCAAGCCAATGCCTTTGAAATGGGAACCTTGCTGACCCTGCCCGCCGCGGCGGCCCTGGCGGTCTGCGCCCCGGCCTTCGTCACGGCCTTTTTCGTGGGCGGCAAGTTCACCCAGGCCGATGGGGCCACCATGGCGCATATCGTAATGGCGCTGGTGGCGGGGCTGCCCGCCTATGTGGTGGTGAAAATCCTCAATCCCGGCTTCTTCGCTCGGGAAGATACACGGACCCCGGTGCTCTCCGCGCTGGTCTCGCTGATCTTCAACATCGCGGTGAACCTCTATGTGGTACAGCGTTTCGGCATTGTCGGGCTGGCGGCGGCCACTGCCGCTTCGGCCACGCTCAACTGCGCAATCCTCTACACCATTCTCCACCGCCGGGGCTGGTTCCACTTCACCCGCAAGCTGGCGTTACAGATCGGTCGGCAGATCGTGGCGACCGCCGCCATGGCCACGGCGCTCTACAATGTCATGCCGCTGATGATGGCTCGCTATTCCGGCAATTTCATCGAACGGACCTGGTCGCTCGTGGTTCTTGTGGGCCTGGGGTTGGGGGTGTTCTTCACCGTTGCCTATGCCGTGGGCGCGCTCGACAAGGATCTGCTGCGGCAGTTGCGCCGCCGCCGCCCGAATGAAAGCGCGCTGGATACGGATTGACCGGATAGCAGGCCCGATCAGGCGGCCGGTGAGGGTGGGTAAGTAATCACGGGCTTTCTCAAGGCGCAAATTGTGATATGCGCCCCGCCCATGGAACGAATCCCATCCTGCGCTTGCATCATGGCCCGCATCGGCCGGGGGGCACCGGAAGAGTCGGGGCGATGGCGTGAGGTAACATCGCGCATCGCGCGCTGATCTCTACTGCCCGCCGCCCGCATCATGGGGGCGGAGTTACCGCAATTCGTCTCACGAAAGTTCCAAAACAATGCGTATCGTATCCGGCATCCAGCCCACCGGGCAGCTTCACCTTGGCAATTATCTGGGCGCCATCCGCAACTGGGTGCGCATGCAGGACGAGATGGAGCAAGGCAGCGAATGCCTGTTCTTCCTTGCGGACCTGCACGCCATCTCCATGCCGCACAGCCCCGCTGAACTGCATGCCGCCACGCTCGAAATGGTCGCCGCACTGACTGCCTGCGGCATCGATCCCGATCGCTCGATCCTGTTCAACCAGGCCCAGGTGCCCGCCCATGCCGAGCTGCAATGGCTGCTGAACGGCACGGCCCGCATGGGCTGGTTGAACCGCATGACGCAGTTCAAGGACAAGTCCGGCAAGAACCGCGAAGGCGCCAGCATCGCCCTGTTCACCTATCCGGTGCTGCAGGCGGCCGACGTGCTGCTCTATCAGGCGACTCACGTTCCCGTGGGCGAGGACCAGAAGCAGCATCTGGAGCTGGCCCGCGACGTCGCCCAGAAGTTCAACAACGACTTCGCGAGCGAGGACGCCCCGGTGTTCACCCTGCCCGATGCGATCATTCCTCCCGACGCGGCCCGGATCATGAGCTTGCGGGATGGCACGTCGAAGATGAGCAAGTCCGATCCCTCGGACATGAGCCGCATCAACCTTACCGACGATGCCGACACCATCATGCAGAAGGTGAAGAAGGCCAAGACCGATCCAGAACCGCTGCCTTCCGAAGTGGAAGGGCTGGCCGGCCGCCCGGAAGCGAACAATCTGGTGGGCATTTATGCCACTATGGCGAACATCACGCCCGAAGCTGTGCTGGCCGATTTCGCAGGCAAGGGTTTCGGCGCATTCAAGCCCGCTCTGGGCGAGCTGCTGGTGGAAACGCTGGGCACCATCACCAGCCGCTTTGTGGAACTGAAGCAGGACCGCGAGGAACTGGATGCGATCCTGGCCAAGGGCGCGCTGAAAGCCCGGGCCCTTGCCGGGCCGACGCTGAATGCGGCCTATGATGCGCTGGGGCTGGTCCGCAGCCACCACTGATGCCTTCAAATGGGCGCGCCTGCCGCTGCTGGCGCGCCCATTCAAGGCCTATTCACGCTGCCTGCGTCAAGCTAGCATCTGACAATGGACTCGTTCCCGCGCGCCGGCTGTTCCGGACACGGGTTGCCGGAGAATAGGGTAATGCAACCAAGTCACTCGACAATCGGCCGCACGATCAAGCTGGTGGTAGTTCCCTTGCTGCTTGCAGCGCTGGCGGCCTGCGCATCCAGCTTCAAGGCAGATGTTTCCCGCTTCCAGAGCCAGCTTCCGGCTCCGCAGGGCCAGAGTTTCGCTGTCGTGGCGGATGATCCCAAGCTCGCGGGTGGGCTCGAATTCGCACAATATGCCCATCTGGTGGAAGGCCAGATGCAGAAGCTGGGATATGAGCTGGCCTCGCCCAAGGACGCGTCCCTGATCGTTCGTTTCGACTATGGCGTGGACAATGGACGCGAGAAGGTGACCGGCAGCAGCTTCAGCCGCGATCCTTTCTTCAGCCCCTGGTATGGCTATCGCGGTTATTATGGCCGCCCCTATTACGCCAGCCGCCTGTGGGGCTTCGGGTGGTACGATCCCTTCTTCGATGACCGTTCGCTTGACAGCTACACCGTCTACACCAGCGGAATCGACCTGAAGATCGACCGTGCGGCCGATGGCCAGCGCCTGTTCGAAGGCAAGGCGGAGGCTGTTTCCACCTCCAACCGGCTGCAATATCTGGTGCCCAATCTGGTGGAAGCCATGTTCACGGACTTCCCCGGCAATTCGGGCGAGACGGTGCGGATCACGATCGCGCCTGAAAAGAAGAAGTAAGCGCCGCCCCCCGGCATCGCCGGGACAGCAGGCAAACAAAAGGCGGGCCCGATGGGTCCGCCTTTTTGCTGTCCTTCCCGTCCTGGCCCTATTCGCCTTTCGGGGTCAGCAGCGTCTTGCGCAGGCGTGCCAGGATCGGTTCGTACAGCAGCTGTTCGAACATCAGCCCGGCCCTGTCGTCTTCCACCCAGATCACCGTGGCCGGCTGGAAAGCCAGCCCTTCCAGCTTGATCAGAACCCGGTCATCGGACCGGATCGACCAGGCCCGCCGGTCAATCATGCAGCCGATGGGAGAAATATCCAGGACGGGCAGATCGAGCACCCCGCCGCTGCGCGTGCGACATTGGGCGATAAGTTGTCTTGCCTCGTTCGGCACATCGGCGGCCACATTGCTATCCCGTTTGTTTTTCCTGTGGTGCCGCCGGGAAACGGCAGAAATCCGCGCCGTGGCATCGGCAAGGATTGATGATGATGTTTCATCAGCAAAGGGCTTACAGATCTGCCTAATTTTTAGTGAAGGCCCTGTTTACCCACGGGAAGGGAAAGATTTTTGACCCGCATCAAGCCTTGAGAGACACCACTCCGCCAGTCGAGCCGAAGCCCCCTTCTCCGCGCTGCGTATCGTCAAGCTCGGCCACCTGGACCCAGCGCGCGCGCGTGACCGGGGCCAGCACGAGCTGAGCGACGCGGTCCCCGCGATGGATCGCAAAGGGTTCGCTGCCGAAATTGATCATGATGACCTTCAGCTCGCCGCGATAATCGGAATCGATCGTGCCGGGAGTGTTGGGAACGCTCACCCCGTGTTTCAGCGCAAGGCCGGACCGGGGGCGCACCTGGATTTCGTAGCCATCGGGAATGGCAAATGCGAGACCCGTGGCCACAGCGTGGCGCATGCCCGGCTCCAGCACCACATCCTCGGCGGAAAGGACATCCATCCCCGCAGCGCCCGGCGTGGCATAGTTCGGAAGCTCCAGCCCCTCGCCATGCGGCAGGCGTTTGACCTGAACCGCAACGTCATTCGAGGGCATCGGCAATCCTTTCCATCAACTTCAGGGCTACCTCTTCCTTTGGCATCACGGGCCAGTCCTCGACAGAGTCGGCAGTGACGATATGCACAGTGTTCTGTTCACCGCCCATCGTATCGCCCTTCACGTCATTGGCCACGATCCAGTCCGCGCCCTTGGACTTGCGCTTCTTCTTGGCGTTCTCGATCAGGTCGTTCGTCTCGGCGGCAAAGCCCACCAGCAGGCGCGGCCGGTTCGGACCTGCGGCAATGGTGGCGAGAATGTCCGGGTTTTCCGTCAACAGCAGCGCCGGCGGGGCGTTGGCGCGCTTCTTGATCTTGGCATCGGCGAATTCCATCGTCCGCCAGTCCGCCACGGCGGCCACCATCACTGCCGCATCGGCGGGCAAGGCCCGCTTTACCGCATCCGCCATCTCAAGAGCCGATTCGACATCGATCCGGTCCACGCCCGGCGGGGTCCTGAGATGGACCGGGCCGGTCACCAAAGTCACCCGCGCGCCCAGTGCGGCGGCGGCGGCGGCGATGGCGAAGCCCTGCTTGCCGGAGGAGCGATTGGCGATGTAGCGCACCGGATCGATCGGCTCATGCGTGGGGCCTGCGGTGACCAGCACATGCCTGCCATACAGGGGGCGATGTTCGGGCGCGATTTCAAAACCGGGCTGTCCTTCCAGCGGATCTTCGCGGATTTCCGCCAGCGGAGGAATCGCCTGATCCCAATCCACGGATTCTGCCGCCGCCCCGCCCGATCCGGTGCGAACGAGGTGATTGAGCGCCTCCCTATCGGTGGCCGGCGCAGAACGCGCCTTGCCCTTGCGCGCGAAAAGCGGGCTGGAAAGATCGGGTTCGGCCTCAACAGGCACTTCCACCGCACGGGCACCGGGTTCGGGATAGGCCCTGCTCAGAGCATCCTGGAAGGGCGAGCTTGAAGGAACGAAATCCTCCGGCAGCGCGGGAAGGTCGCCATATTCGACTTCCTCCTCGCGGATGCGGCGCGGGGTGGTGCGCTGGATCAAGGAAGCGAACAGCCCGCTTAGGCCCCCCTTACTTGCGGTGGAGGCCTCCTCCAGCAGATCTTCCTCTTCATCCTCCGGCTCCAGCGCCTCAAGATAATCGGCGATCTGGTGCCGGCCTGCCCCGCCTTCGCCCAGCAGGCCAGGATCGAGGCCAAGCATCTCTGCAATTTCGAGCCAGACCATCTCCGGTTCCGGCAGGCGACCGGGGCCGAATTCGCCGCAGGCCATCGGGCCTTCATCGGGCTGCATCACGCGCACCCCGGCATGGCGCAGCCAGGCGACATTCCGCTGGGTCGCCTCGTGCTGCCACATGCGCACATTCATGGCCGGAACGGCAAGCACCGGCTTGTCCGTGGCGAGAATCAGCGTGGTGGCCAGATCGTCGGCAATGCCTGCCGCCATCTTGGCCAGCAGATCGGCCGTGGCCGGGCAGACCACCACCAGATCGGCATTCCGGCTGAGCTGGATATGCCCCATCTCCGCCTCATCCGTGAGGTTCCACAGCGAGGTGTGAACCTTGTTCTCGCTCAGCGCCGCGAGCGACATGGGCGTAACGAATTGCGCGCCGCCCTCGGTCAGCACGCAGGTCACATCCCCGCCGCCCTTGCGGATCAGGCGAACAAGTTCGCAGGATTTATAGGCCGCTATACCGCCGCCCACGACCAGCAAGATGCGCGGTCCTGTCATATGTGCAACCTGCACCTGTGCGCGATGAAGTTCATTCAACCAACCTAGCGCCGCCGTTAACCTAATGCCAGTCATGGCCCGCCCGTGGTTAAGTTTTGCCTAGCAGCGCCTATCCGGGCATAGGCATATGGAGAGACGGAGGAGATATAAAATATGCGCCTGATCCTCACTGCCCTGCTGTTCGTGGGCGGGCTGTTCTTCATCATCAACGGGCTGAGCTTTCTTGCCATGCCGCAATCCTCGGTGGGCAGTTTCGGCCTCGACGCCGTGGGGGCGGCGGGCTGGTCCACCATTCGCGCGGATATGACCGCCTTCTTCGTGGTGGGCGGCTTCTGCATGGTGTGGGGCGCATGGAAGCGCGCGGGCGACATGCTGCTGGTGCCCGCCGCCCTGTTCGGCATCGCCTTTATCGGCCGGCTGGTGAGCCTGATCGCCGATGGCGCATATGAAGGTGCGGCCATGCCCATGGCGATCGAGGCGGGCGTAGTGCTGGTCTCCATAATGGGCAACCGCCTGCTGCCGCACCACAAGGTTGAAGAACTGACGAGCTAAGCCCGTTCCCGCGGCGGCACGCCCCGTGCCGCCGCCAGCAGGTCTGCGACTGCGCGCGGGACGAAGGCCAGCCCCGCGCCATAGGCGGGCAGCACCATCGCGCCCCAATAGAAGTTCTCCGGCCGGGCGAACAGGGCGATAGCCAGCGCGAATCCTGCGAACCACAAAGCAGCAAACAAGCCGGGTCTGCCGCCCAGCCCCAGCCAGCCGAAAAGCGGCAGCAGCGCCAGCGGGGTGCCCAGCCAGAGCGGGAGGAATGACAGAGGCGTCAGCCGCACCATGGCTTCCAGAAAGGCTTGCGGCCCCAGCAGGCCCGACCAGCCTTGCGAGGAAGGCGCATCAGGTGGACCCAGCGCAATTACGGCCTGGGCATGAAGCGCCATGCCGATGGCGAAGAGCGCGATCACCCCCAGCAGGGCCAGCGCCTCCCCCTTGCGACGCCCGGCAATTGCGAAAGCCATCCAGAGCAGGAGGAAAGGCAGCGCCAGTTCCCGCACGGCCAGCGCGGCGGCGGCAAGCACCAGGCTGGGCCACCAGCGCCTCGGCCGGTAAAGCAGCAGTGCAGCGGAAAGCAGCAGGCCCGCAATCAATTCATGCACCAGCCCGGCAATGTCCAGAAAAGCACCGAGGCCGCATAGTGCCACCAGCAAGGCCGCACCAATCCGTTCAGGCGCGCTGGTTCGCTCGGAAGGAAGGCCCATCAGCCCGACAAGGCAGAGGCCGAGCGAGAAAGTGGCCACGATCCGCCAGCCGCCCGAACCGAACAAACGCGTTCCCTCCGCCAGGACGGGCGAGCGGACAGTGAAGAAGGGCTTCGTTGGATAATTGCGCGCCATTTGCTCGGCGATGGCGGCTTCGTAATAGCCTTGCCCGCGCGCCATTCGGGCGTTGATCGCACGATATAGACTGAGGTCTCCCCTGTCTCCCTCCGCGCCGGGGTGCTGCCCCTCCTGCTGCGCCTCAATCCGTGCGTCCGCGGAGTGAATGAGCGCGCCAGTGGCCGAAATGCTCCAGATGCAGCCTGCAATCAGCGCCAGCAGCGTCAGAATGGCCGCTGGACGCGGAAGGCGCGCCAGCGGCCGGTCGATCCATGCCGCAAGCCTTGCCCGCGACAGCACCGGCGGATCGGTCAGGAGAGCCATCCGGCGAGGCTGGCCGCCCAGATCGCCGCGCCGCCTGCCGCCGCAGCCAGCACATAGCCCGGCCAGCGGCGATTGCCGCGCCGTTCCCAGATGAGCGGCACGGATGCCAGCGGAGGCGCTTCAGGCGCGCCGCCCTTGGCCGGAATGCGATCTTCCAGCCGCCGCAGCAGATCGGGCAGGCGCAGCAGGGTCTGGAAATCGCTGCGCAGCCGGTCCGCCAGAATGGCTTCGGGGCCCAGTTCGTCGCGTATCCAGCTCTTCACGAAGGGGCCGGAAACGTCCCACATATTGATGGAGGGATCGAGCTGAGTGGCCACGCCTTCCACCATCACCATGGTCTTCTGCAGCAGCAGCAGATGCGGCTGGGTCTGCATGTCGAAATCGCGGGTGATGGCGAACAGCCCGTCGAGCATCTGGCCGACCGAAAGCTCGCTCACCGGCTTGCCGCGCATGGGCTCGCCCACGGCGCGCAGGGCAGTCGCGAATTCGTCCACCGAGTGATAGCTCGGCACATATTGCGCCTCGAAATGGATCTCGGCCACGCGGCGGTAATTGCCGGTGGTGAGGCCATAGAGAATCTCCGCCAGCCATTGCCGCGCGCGCCGGTCGATCCGGCCCATGATGCCGAAATCGATCGCCACGATCGTGCCATCCGCCTTCACGAACAGGTTCCCCTGATGCATGTCGGCATGGAAGAAACCGGCGCTGATCGCCTGGGTGAGGAAGGCCAGCACCAGCCGGCTCGCCAGCTTGGGCAGATCGTGCCCGGCGGCCTTCAGCGCCTCGATATCGCTGATCTTCAACCCGTCGATCCATTCGACGGTCATCACCCGGCCATTGGTGCGATCCCAGTCGATCTCGGGTACGCGATAGCCTTCGAAGCCCTTCATCGCGGCGGCCAGTTCGCTGGCGGAGGCGGCCTCGCGCCGCAAGTCCAGTTCGCGCGCGGTCCAGCGGCGGAAATTCTCGATCGTCAGGCGTGGGCGCAGCCGGGCTGCTTCTCCGCCTAGTGCTTCAAGATGAGCGGCGGCCCATTCATAGGTCTCGATATCACGCTCGAACCGGCGGCGAATGCCGGGGCGCAGCACTTTGATCGCCACGGTGCGCCCATCAATCGTCACGCCCTTATGGACCTGCGCGATGGAAGCAGCGCCCACGGGATCGGGATCGACACTGGCGAACAGGGCCTCAAGCGGCTGGCCGAAACTGCCTTCGATCTCAGCGCGGATGGCCTCGAAAGGTACGGGCGGCAGGCTGTCCTGCAGGCTGAGCAGATTATTCGCCGCATCCTCGCCCACCAGGTCGGGACGGGTGGCGAGCGACTGACCCAGCTTGATTGCCGCCGGGCCAATGGCCTTGAAGGCGCTGGAATAGTCAGGCTCGCGCGGCTGGAAAGTGCCGAAGCGAGCCAGCTTGGCCAGCCGCCGCACCGGGCCCGGCGTATTGGGATCACGCTCGATCCCGCGCAGCGCGCCATATCGCGCCGCCGTGCGCCCCCAGGACAGGAGCCGGAAGATATGCGTTACCGGGCTGGTCATCGCCTTGCGTGCCGCCTCAAGCCTTCCACCCCGAATGGATCGCCACCAGGCCGCCCAGGATCGGTTCCACCCGCGTCTGGGTAAAACCGGCATCGCGGATCATCTGTTCGAATTCGGGCATGGGCGGGAAGCGGCGTATCGATTCGATGAGGTAGCGATAGCTTTCCTCGTCATGGGCAATCGCCTTGCCGATCTGCGGGACGAGCTTGTGCGAATAGAGGTCATACACCTCCTTGAAGCCCGGCCATTCGGTCGTCGAGAATTCGAGGCAATAGAACCGCCCGCCGAATTTCAGCACGCGATAGGCCTCGGCCAGCGCCTTCTCTATCCGCGTGACGTTCCGGATACCGAAAGCGATGGTGTAGGCATCGAAGAAACGGCTGGGGAAGCTCAGTTCCTCGGCATTCTGGCGCGACCAGACGAGTTCATCCAGCCCGCGCTTGATCGCCCGTTCGATGCCGACATCCAGCATGTCCTGATTGATGTCGGACACGGTCACGATGGCCCCGCGCTCCGCCATGCGGAAGGCGATGTCGCCCGTGCCGCCCGCCATGTCGAGGACCTGCTCACCCGGCTGGGGCTTCACCCGCCGCACGAAACGGTCCTTCCACAAACGATGCATGCCGGCCGACATGGCATCGTTCATGATGTCATATTTCGCCGCCACGTTGGAAAACACCGCGCCCACGCGCCGGGTCTTCTCTTCGGGGCTCACCTCTTCGTAGCCGAAGGATACCTGTTCGCTCATGCCTGCCCTGTAGCGGTCAGTCCCGCTTGGCGCCAGCCGAACCTTTGGGCCGAAGCGCCAGTGCTGAAACGACGATTCCCGCCAGGATCAGAGCCATGCCTATCCAGTGATAGGAATAGAGCTTCTCCCCCAGAATCAGCGCGGAAAGCAGCGCGCCGAACAACGGCATCAATGTGATCGCCTGCCCGGCGCGGGCCGGGCCGACCTTCCCGGTGGCCCAATTATAGATGAAGTAGGACACCAGCGAGGGCAGGATCGAGACATAGGCAAAGGCGCCCACCGTGCCCCAGCTCCAGTTCACATGCTTGCCCTGCATCCATTCCATCGCGGCCAGCGGTGCCATGGCCACCACGCCCACCCAGAAAGTAACGGCCACGAAGCTTTCCGGCGCAGTAACGGGCCGCAGGCGCAGCAATACGGTATAGAGAGCCCAGGCGACCACCGCCGTCATTACCAGCGCATCGCCTATCCCGAAATGGAGCCGCAGCGCGGCATAGGGATCGCCCTGGAACACGATTGCCACCACGCCCAGGATCGAAACCGCCACACCCGCCGCCTGCCGGGGATCAGGCCTTGTGCCGAAGATGATCCGGTCGAACAGGGCCACCAGCGCAGGAATGGCCGCCTGCAGCAGCAGCGCATTGCTGGCCGTGGTGTAGCCCAGCCCCATATACAGCAAGCCGTTGAAGGTCGCGATGCCGATCATCCCCAGCAACAGAACCATCTTCCACCCGCTCAACAGGGCCGCCCGATCATTCCACACCGATCTGGCCGCAAAGGGCAGCAACAGCAACGAGGCGCAGGTCCAGCGCACGAAAGCCAGAGTGAAGGGGGGAATATCGTCATGGACGGCGCGGCCGATGATCGAATTGCCTGCCCAGAAGAACATCACCAGGCCCAGCATGGCGAAGGCCTTCAGATTGGGCGACGCTTCCTGATTGGGCATAGACATGACGGCGGCAATAGGCAGCGAAGCCCCGCTTGGCGAGGGCCGGATGCGCATGAAAAGCTGACCGTGGTGACAATCCGCAACGCCAACCCTAGATAAATGCCCATGCCGGAACTGCCCGAAGTAGAGACCACCGTGCGCGGACTTGCCCGTTTCCTGGAAGGGGAACGGATAGAACGCGTGGCCGTGAACCGGCCTGACCTGCGGCGTCCCTTTCCGCCCGATCTCGTCCAGTCGCTCACCGGGGCGACGGTCACGGGGCTGGGCCGGCGGGCGAAATATGGCCTGATCCACACCGATCGCGGGCAGACCATGGTGTTCCATCTGGGCATGAGCGGGCGCTGGCGGATCGATCCGGCGGAGCCCGGCACGCATGATCATCTGGTGATCCGGACGGCGGAGCACCTCTTCGCCCTCAACGATGCGCGGCGCTTTGGCTCGGTGGACCTTGTCGATACCTCCGGCCTCGCGGCATGGCCGCAATTCGCCGCCATGGGGCCGGAGCCGCTGGGCGAAGATCTGACGCCGGCCCACCTGCGCGCGGCGCTCGCCGGACGTTCGCAGGCGATCAAGCTGCTGCTGCTGGATCAGCGGATCGTGGCGGGCCTAGGCAATATCTATGTGTGCGAGGCGCTCTACCGTTCGGGCATCAGCCCGCAACGAGCGGGCGGCAAAGTCTCGCTCGCCGCGCTTGAGCGGCTGGTGCCTGCGATCAGGCAGGTGCTGACCGAATCGATTGCCGATGGCGGCTCCACCCTGCGCGATTATGCACGGCCCGATGGCGAGTTGGGCTATTTCGCGACCCGCTTCGATGTCTATGGGCGAGAGGCGGAGGATTGCCGCCGTTGCGGCGGCACGGTGAAACGTATCGCGCAGGGTGGGCGCAGCAGCTGGTATTGCCCCTCCTGCCAGAAATGACAGGGCCTGTGTCCGAAGGGCGACGGCGACAATCTGTTGACGATTCGGGCATGCCCGGTTAAGGGCGCCGCTTTCCGGAGGGCAACAGCCCTTCCCGCGAGTTTTTTGGATTTAGGAATCCGGCCGCCCCGCAGGTGGCCCGACAGAGGACGAAGATGGCCAATACGCCGCAAGCACGCAAGCGCATCCGTCGCAACGCCAACCGGGCCGAAATCAATGGCGCCCGCCTGGGCCGCATCCGCACCTTCGTGAAGAAGGTGGAAACCGCGATTGACGGTGGCGACAAGACCGCCGCCGCAGAAGCCCTTCGCAGCGCGCAGCCGGAACTGGCTCGCGGCGTCGCTCGCGGCGTGCTGCACAAGAATACCGCGGCACGGAAGGTGTCGCGCCTGTCGAAGCGAATCGCCTCGCTCTGATTCGCTGGACCCCGTCGGGTCCCGGCAGGAACACAAAACGAACAGGCCGGCGCGTTTCGCGTCGGCTTTTTTCGCGCCTGCCAACAGTGATTATTACAAATTCGCGTAAGTGCCCGAAATCTCACGATTCGGGGGCATTCGAATAGTAAAAAATCAGGAAATCAGCGACTTCGACGCAAGTCCGCGCACCTCGGACGAGTCAAGACTCATTATTTCACTTTTTTTACGGACGGCCACTTGCCCATTTCGGCGCGCCGTCCATAAATCCTCGAAGCCCACGGCGAGTCCGTTGGGGGCATCACTAGTCGAGATGATGGCAATCAGGCTCCGGTCTTGGGGGGATCGGGCTTGGCGGAGCTTTGCTCTGAAAGTGCGGACAATCATTGTGCGCGCTTGCGGCCGTCTATTGGGATCAAACACCGTATTGCTGAGGGATGGGCGGTAGATGATTCGGATGGGACCACACGCAGATCGAACTGCAGCAGCAAGGAAGCGCAAAGGCGGAGATGAGATGACTGAAGACCAGGAGGCGCTGGACCTCGCAGCCGACTGGGCAGATATCAGCCAGGGCCTGAGAAAAGATCTGGGCCACCAGCTCCACAGCCAGTGGATCAAGCCGATCCAGCTGGGCAGCTTTTGCAAGGACACCGGCACTTTAAATCTGTTCCTTCCGACCGAGTTTTCCGCGAACTGGGTGGCCGATCGCTTTGCCGACCGCCTCTCGCTCGCATGGAAGATTGCGCGCAGCGAAGTCCGGCAGGTGCGTATTGGCGTACATCCCGGCCGTCGCCAGCTGCCGGAAGTGTCGCTGGGCGGGCCTGACAGCTTCGGCCGCGGTGCCGCCAATGACGGCGCGGCCGAGAGCTTCGGCGCGATGGGCACTGGCACGATCGGCGATGCAGGCTTCACTGCCTCTGTCGGCCTCGACCCGAGCCTGACTTTCGCCGCCTTCGTCACGGGCACCACCAATGTGCTGGCCTTCAACGCGGCCGAGCGCATGGCAAAGGTGGAGCAGCCGCAATTCTCGCCGCTCTACCTCAAGGCCGCTACCGGCCAGGGCAAGACGCATCTCATGCACGCCATCGGCCATGCCTATCTGGCGGCCCATCCGCGTGCGCGAATCTTCTATTGTTCGGCTGAGCGCTTCATGGTCGAGTTCGTCTCGGCCCTGCGCCAGAACGAGATGATCGAATTCAAGGCGCGCCTGCGCGGGTTCGACCTGCTGCTGGTGGACGATATCCAGTTCATCATCGGCAAGGCTTCCGCCCAGGAAGAGCTGCTCTATACGATCGACGCGCTGCTGGCCGAAGGCAAGCGGCTGGTCTTCGCCGCCGATCGTGCGCCCCAGGCGCTCGACGGGGTGGAGCAGCGCCTGCTCTCGCGCCTCTCCATGGGGCTCGTGGCAGACATCCAGCCCGCCGACATCGAGCTGCGCCGCGCGATTCTCGAATCGAAGCTGACCAAGTTCGCTCCGCTGGAAGTTCCGGCCGATGTGATCGAGTTCCTGGCCCGCACCATCAACCGCAATGTGCGCGAGCTTGTGGGCGGCCTGAACAAGCTGATCGCCTATGCGCAGCTCACCGGGCAGGAAGTTTCCCTCCAGTTGGCCGAAGAGCAGCTGACCGATATTCTCTCGGCCAATCGCAAGCGCATCACGATTGACGAGATCCAGCGCACGGTCTGCCAGTTCTACCGGGTGGACCGTTCGGAAATGTCCTCCAAGCGCCGCGCCCGTGCGGTGGTGCGTCCCCGCCAGGTGGCGATGTATCTCGCCAAGGTGCTTACCCCTCGTTCCTATCCGGAAATCGGGCGCAAGTTCGGCGGGCGCGATCACTCCACCGTGATCCACGCCGTCCGCCTGATCGAGGATCTGCGCAAGCGCGATGCCGATATGGATGGCGATGTGCGCAGCCTGTTGAGGCAGCTGGAAAGCTGATCCCTTTTCCCGGCGGTGCGCACAAAATGTCCACCGCCGGTTCCCTCTTTCGCCAACCTCTTTTCGACAGGCTTGTCGACAGGAGGGGTATTGGGCGCATAAAGCCGCCAAATGACCGAAATTGCCGAGTCTCCCCTGCCCCGCACGCTGCCTTCCACTTATCTGGAGGCCGCCATCCGGGGCGGGCTGCGCTGCACCTGCCCGCGCTGCGGCCAGGCGCCCCTGTTCCGCAAATGGCTCAAGCCGGTGGATTTCTGCTATGCTTGCGGGCAGGATTGGACCTTGCAGCGCGCGGATGATTTCCCGCCCTATATTTCCATCCTGATCACCGGCCATTTGATGGCGCCCCTGCTGATCCTGCTGGTGCTGGATTTCCACCTCTCGATCCTGGCTACCAGCACTATTGCCCTGCCGCTGGCGGCGGGGCTCATGCTGGGGATACTCCAGCCGGCCAAAGGCGCGGTGATCGCCGCGCAATGGTGGCTGGGGCTGGTGGGCTTCCGCAAGGAACGCCTGCCGCAGGAACCCAAGGCGTAAGGCCCGGCGATGAGCCTTTCGCCCGAACGCCTGGAACGCTTTGCCCGCCATATCGTGCTGCCGGAAATCGGCGGACCGGGGCAGATGAAACTCGCCAATTCGCATGTCGTGCTGGTGGGCGTGGGGGGCATCGGTTCACCGGCCCTGCAATATCTTGCCGCCGCCGGAATCGGGCGGCTGACCCTGATCGATGACGATCGGGTGGATGCCAGCAATCTCCAGCGCCAGACCATCTTTGCCGAAGCCGATATCGGCCTGCTCAAGGTGGAGCGGGCGGAAGAATGGCTGCTGCGTTTCGATCCCGCCATCGCCTGCCAGGCCGCCGCGATCAGAGTGACACCCGAAACCGCCCCCGCTCTGGTCCAGGGCGCGGATCTGGTGATGGACGGCTGCGATAATTTCGCTACCCGGCTGGCCGTTTCCGATGCCTGTGTGGCCGCCGGAGTGCCGTTGCTCAGCGCCGCGGTCGGCCGCTTCCAGGGGCAAGTGGCTGCCTTTGCGGGCCATATCGAGGGGCATAGCTGCTATCGCTGCTATGTCGGCGATGCCTTCGATGCGGAAGATTGCGATACATGCGCGGCAGACGGCATGCTGGGCGCCATGGCCGGCTGGGCCGCCACTTTCGGCGCGATGCAAGCGATCCGCGTGCTGCTGGACGGGGTCAGCCCGCTGGGCGACCCGCAATGGGGCAAGCTGCACCTGCTGGACGGCCTCACGCCCTCGCTGCGCACGCTGAATATCGCGAAAGACCCGGAGTGCCGAGCTTGTTCCACCTGAAATCCTCCCTTACCGGGCGAGGTGACATCGCGTAGCGATGACGGAGAGGGTTCGCCCAGCGGCAAGCCCCCACCAATGTCCTGCGGACCGTCCCCCTCCCCCGATGGGCGGAGGATTAATCGCCTAGCACTTCCTCCACCCACTCCGGCACCAGCACGCTCGCCGCGCCGAGCCGCGTCTCTTCGAACCAGTGCGAGCCCTGGCTGGGTTCCAGATTGAGTTCCAGTGTCCTTGCCCTGTGGCTGGACGCCTGCTGGACGAAACCCGCCGCCGGATAGACCGCGCCGGAAGTGCCGATGGAAACGAACATATCCGCGCGGGAAATGGCCCGGAAAATCTCCTCCATCCGGTAAGGCATTTCCCCGAACCACACGATGTCCGGCCGCAGCGCTGCCTGCCCGCAGGAAGGGCAGGGCGGCCCGTCCAGCAATGCGCCTTCCCAATGGTGGCGCGCATCGCAGGCCAGGCACCAGACGGAAAGCGCCTCCCCATGCATGTGGAGTACGCGGGCCGCCCCCGCCCGCTCGTGCAGATCGTCGATATTCTGGGTGACGATCAGCAATTCGCCATCCCATTCCCGATCGAGCCGGGCGAGTGCCTCATGCGCGGGATTGGGCCGGGCGGCGAGTACACCTGCACGCCGCTCGTCATAAAAACGCTGGACCAGTTCCGGGTCACGGCGGAACGCCTCGGGCGTTGCAACATCCTCCACCCGGTGATCCTCCCACAGGCCATCTTCGGCGCGGAAGGTCCGCAAGCCGCTTTCGGCGCTTATCCCTGCGCCGGTGAGGATCACGATATTACGAATCGCCGTCATGCCCTGCCTATATCGTCACCCTGAACTTGTTTCAGGGCCCATTTAGCCCCATGCACCGCCGCGCGAACGGAAAGATGGATGCTGAAGCAAGTTCAGCATGACGAGCGGGGCGAAACAGTGAGCAGTATCGGAATCATCGGCAGCGAAGGTCGCATGGGCAAGGCGCTGGCCCTGGCGGTGGAAGCTGCGGGCCTTACGCTGGCAGGCGGCATAGGGCGCGGCGGCAATCCGGCGGATATTGCAGCGCGCAGCGATGTGCTGATCGACTTTTCCGCACCCGCCGCCCTGCCCGCGAATCTGGACGCGGCTGTGCAGGCTGGCATTCCCATCGTGATCGGCACTACGGGCATTTCCGAGGCGGACCATGCCGCCATCGATACGGCGGCCCGCGCCATCCCCGTGCTGCAGACGGGCAATACCTCTCTGGGCGTTACCCTGCTGGCCCATCTGGTGCGCGAAGCGGCATCGAAGCTGGGCGTGGAATGGGATATCGAGATCGTGGAGATGCATCACCGCATGAAAGTGGATGCCCCTTCCGGCACCGCGATCCTGCTGGGCGAGGCGGCAGCGGAAGGGCGCGGGATCGATCTGGCCCCCAATTCCGATCGCGGGCGGGACGGGCATACCGGTATCCGCAAGCCCGGCAATATCGGCTTTGCCGCATTGCGCGGCGGCACGGTGGCGGGCGAGCATTCCGTGATCCTGGCGGGCGAGGAGGAACGCATCACCCTGTCTCACCTCGCCGAAAACCGCATGATCTTTGCCCATGGCGCGGTGAAGGCTGCTGGCTGGCTGATCGGCAAGGCGCCGGGGCGCTATACCATGCCGCAGGTTCTGGGGCTCTGAGCCCCGCCTCATCCCGCGAGGCCCCCAACCCATGAAGAAAGACGACATCTTCGCCTTCTTTTCGGCCCTGGCGGAGCTTAACCCCCATCCCGAGACAGAGCTGGAATTCGGCAACACCTATCAATTGCTGGTGGCCGTGGTGCTGTCTGCCCAGGCGACCGATGCGGGCGTGAACAAGGCCACTCGCGCGCTGTTCGAGAAGGTGAAGACCCCGGCCGAAATGGTGGCGCTGGGCGAGGATGGGCTGAAAGAGCACATCAAGACGATCGGGCTGTTCAATTCCAAGGCGAAGAACGTCATCGCCCTGTCGGAAATATTGGTGCGCGATTTCGGCGGCGAGGTTCCGCAGGATCGCGACACGCTGGTGACTCTGCCCGGCGTCGGCCGCAAGACCGCCAATGTGGTGATGAATTGCGCTTTCGGGGCGGAAACCTTCGCAGTGGACACTCATGTATTCCGCGTTTCCAACCGCACCGGCCTCGCCAAGGGCAAGACGGTGGAGAAGGTGGAGGCGCTGCTGGAAAGGCGCGTGCCCCAGCCCTTCCGGCGCGACGCCCATCACTGGCTGATCCTGCTGGGCCGCTATACTTGCAAGGCCCGCATGCCCGAATGCTGGCGCTGCCCGGTGGTGACACAATGCGAATTCAAGGCAAAGGTGCTGGAGGCTCCGAAGGGACGGAAGGGGTAAATGCGCCCCTCCAACTTCCGCTCGTCCAGAGCCTGTCGAAGGACGCGCAAAACATCAGTTTTTGATGAATTCCTGTTCCATCAAGGTTGCACAAGTGCTCGGCACGCTTTGGGCGAAGGTTCGCGCGCGTCCTTCGACAGGCTCAGGACGAACGGGGGACGGTTGGCTTACTCCGTAGCCGCGTGCTCGTCCTCAGCGCTCAGCGAGCTGATCACCTGAGCGCATACCAGGTCGCCCACCACATTCAGCGTGGTGCGGCACATATCGAGGAACCGGTCCACACCCAGGATCAGGCCGATCCCTTCGGGCGGGACGCCCACCCCGTTGAGGATCAGCGCGATCACCGGCAGCGAGCCGCCGGGCACGCCCGCCGTGCCGATGCCCGCAAGGATGCACACCAGCATCACGAAGAACTGATCCGGCAGGGAGATGTCCACCCCGAAGAACTGGGCGAGGAACAGCACCGTCACGCCCTCGAACATCGCGGTGCCGTTCTGGTTGGCCGTGGCCCCGATGGTCAGCACGAAGCGCGCAATGCGCGGCGGCAGCCCGAGCCCCCCTTCGGCCACCCGCAGCGAGGTGGGCAGAGTGGCATTGGAACTGGCGGTGGAGAAGGCCATCACGCTGGCCTCTCGAGTCTCGCGGAAGAAAGCGACAGGGCTCTTGCGCGCAACGAATTTCAGCAGCGCGGGGAACACGCCGAACATCTGCAGGCCCAGCGCCAGCAGCACCACACCCACATAGGCAGCCAGCTTCACCAGCAGATCCCAGCCGAACTGGGCCGAAAGGTTGAACATGAAGCAGAAGATCGCCAGCGGCGCGAGCTGGATCACGATGCCGATCAGCCGCATGGCCACTTCGAACACGCCTTCCACCGCATCCTTCAGCACCGCCGTGCGCGGCGTGTTTACCAGCAGCAAGCCGATGCCGAAAAACAAGGCGAAGAACATGACGGCGAGGATGTCATTATTGCTCATCGCGCCGATGATGTTGTTGGGCACAATGGCCACGATCTGGCTCACCCCCATCTCGCTTTCGGCGGAGGCGGCGACGATGCCCGCGGCATTCTCCCTGCCCTGCTCCAGCAATTCCTGCGCGGCAGCGGGATTGACGCCCTGGCCGGGCCTGAGAATGTTCACCAGCGCCAGCGAGAGCGCCACCGCAATTCCCGAGACGATCACCGTATAGACCAGCGTCCTGATCCCGATTGCCCGCAGCAGGCGAATCTCGCCCATCTCCGAAATGCCGACCACCAGTGCCGAGACCAGCAGCGGGATCACCAGCATGAACAGCAGGCGCAGGAATATCTGGCCGATGGGGCCGGTGACATAGGTCACGACCGCATCAACCCAGGCCGCATCGGCAGCAAAGCTGTGCACTGCCAATCCGCCGACCAGCCCAAGCAGGAAGCCGAACAGAATCCGCATCTGCAGCTTGCCATGGCCGGCAGGCGCGGCGTCCTTTGCCATTTCGGCAGCGTCGGTCATTCGTGAATCCCCCGGGAGTTCTGCGTCGTCAGTGACTTGCGTACGCTCGCAATCGCGAGAGGATTTATCAAGCCCCCAGAGCGGCCAGCACAACTCTGCGATATATCCGCACCAGCGTTTCCAGATCGTCCACCGCCACGGCTTCGTCGCGCTTGTGCATCGTGGCGTTGAGCAGGCCGAATTCGATCACCGGGCACAGGTCTTTCAGGAACCGCGCATCCGACGTGCCCCCGCTGGTCGAAGCCTCGGGCGAGAGCCCCGTCTCGGCCTCCACTGCTTCGGCAATGATCTGCGAGAAGGCCCCCGGCGGCGTCAGGAATGGCTCGCCATAGATGATCGGGCGGGCGCTGGCGCCATGCCTGTGCGCGATCTCCGTCACTCTCTGCGACAATTCGGCGCCGGTATGCGTATCGTTGAAGCGGATGGAAATGCGGGCGCTGGCGCGGGGGGGAATGACGTTGGTGGCCGGATTGCCCACGGTGATCTCGGTTATTTCGAGATTGGAAGGCTGGAACCAGTCATTGCCGTCATCCAGTTCCATCGCGTCCAGATCGGCCAGAAGCGCCACGAGGCGGGGGATCGGGTTATCCGCCAGATGCGGATAGGCGACATGGCCTTCGCGCCCTTCCACCTCGAACCATGCGTTGATCGAACCACGCCGGCCGATCTTCATCATGTCGCCCAGCCGGTTTACCGAAGTCGGTTCCCCCACCAGGCACAGGTCCGGGATTTCGCCCACCACGCGCATATGATCGATCAGGGCGCGCGTGCCGTACATCGCCTCCCCTTCCTCGTCCCCGGTGATGATCAGGCTGACCGTTCCGGCATCGGCGGGAATATCGTGCAGCGCCGCGATCATGGCCGCGACCGCGCCCTTCATGTCCACGGCGCCGCGCCCATAGAGCAGATCCCCGCCCGGCACGCTGCGGCGTTCCGGCACGAAGGGATCGCCCGTCCAGCCCTCGCCGGCGGGCACCACATCGACATGGCCGGCAAAGGCGAAGTGCTTCGATCCTTCCGGCCCCTTGCGGATGGCGAAGAGGTTCTCCACCGGCCCGGCAGGCGGATCGCCGGCGATGAAGCGATGGACCACGAAGCCCAGCGGCCGGAGCATGTCCTCAAGGCAATCGAACACCGCCCCCGTGGCCGGTGTGACGGAGGGGCAGGCGATCAGCGCGGAAGCAAAATCGACGACGTTCGCGGATGGTTCTGTCATGGCTGGACAAGCGCATATGGGCTATGCGCGGGCGATACAAGGAGGAGCGCCCCGCCATGCCCAAGCTCGACGTCGAAGCCATCCCGCAATCCAACGCCACCGGCTATCCCGCACCCTTCGACCGGGAAGTCGAGGGCCGCTGGTGGCGGCGCCTGGCACCGGCGGGCGGGCTGACTGCCTTCGGGGCGAGCCACGTGGTCCTGAAGCCGGGCGCATGGTCTTCCCAGCGCCACTGGCACGAGGGTGAGGATGAATTGCTGGTGATGCTCGGCGGAGAAGCCGTGCTGGTGGAAGACGATGCCCGCACCGTGCTGCGCGCAGGCGATGTCGCGGCATGGGCGATGGGAACCGCCAATGGCCATCATCTGCGCAACGAAAGCGATGCAGATTGCAGCTTCGTGGTGGTTAGCGCCGGGGACCGGAGCAAGGGCGGCACCTATTCCGACATCGACATGGTATTCACCGAAAGCGCCTATCTCCACCGGGACGGCACGCCCTATCCCACCGACCGGATCAAGTGACCCGTCAGGCGCTGACGGGCGGCGCATCCCACTGGGCGATCACCCATTGTTCGTCCTCCGCCGCGTTGACCCAGTCCTGCATCCATTCATGTTCCCACAGGGCCTGCATATAGGCCTCGGCAAAGCCGGGCACGCCGATGCCATAGGTCAGGAAGCGGCTGACGATGGGGGCATAGAAGATATCGGCAGCGCAGAACGTGCCGAACAGGAAGGGCCCGCCCGCGCCGAACCGCGCCCGCGCCTCTGCCCAGAGGGTGAGGATGCGAACGATATTGCCCTTCACCTCATCCGTAACCTGCACGCCTTCAAAGCGGCGGCGGACATTCATCGGCATGGCGCGGCGCAGGGGGAGGTAGGAGGAATGCATTTCCGCCACCATGGAGCGGGCCATGCCGCGCGCGGCATCGTCCCGGGGCCAGAAGCGATCCCGCCCGACACGGTCGGCTAGATATTCGAGGATGGCGAGGCTGTCCCAGATCACCACGTCACCGTCCCACAGGATCGGCACCTTGCCGCCGGAGGGTGCGAAATCGCCCTGCTCGCGCTTGGCCTCTTCCCAATCCTCGCCATTGATGTTGACGGTAAGCTCCTCGAAATGGAGCCCGGATTGCTTGACTGCCAGCCAGCCGCGCAGGGACCAGCTCGAATAGTTCTTGTTGCCGATGATCAGCTTCACAAGGCCCGCCTTTCGTTCGCCGGGATGCCCTAAGCATTCATCCTGCCGCTGTCGAGGCTGAACAATGTTACACCAGTTACAGTCCCAACCAGGGTCGCCAGCCCGCCAGGAGACCTTTCGCCTGCTTCGGGAAATATAGGGCTGGCGTTCCATCGACCGGCCCATGCCGGATCGGAAGGCTGTAGGAACACGCTTTGGCGCTGGCAGGAAACACCTGCCGCAACCGGGCTTCCACACCCGGCACTCCGGCGCATCGGGCGGAACGCAGCAGCTCTGTATCCATTTTCCGGACATACCCAATCCCGGGTAGCGGAGAGGAGTAAGACCGATGGAAAACCGGCCCAACCAGAACCAGAATCAGGATCGCAACCGTCAGGCCGAACAGCAGGGCGGCGCCAATCGCCAGCAGGGCGATCAGACCAACCAGCAGGGTGGACAGGACGCCAATCGTTCCCGCCAGCAGGAACAGGAACAGGGCAACCGCCGCCAGCAGGGCGAACAACAGGATCGCCAGCAGGGCAATCAGCAGAACCGCTGACAGTTTACGCGATCCAAGCGGCGTTCCGGCCGGCTCCCTTGCGGGGGCCGGCCGGCGTCGTTTCACGCTTAGAAGCGGGTGCTCAGTCCCACATTGATCGAGCGGCCACGGCCGGGCACCGGGCGCAGATCGCCCGTGACACCATAATCGCCCAGCGACATGCCGCCCAGCGGCAGGGCATAGGCCCGGTCGAACAGGTTTTCGGCCTCAAGGCTCAGGCGAACCCCGGCGACCGTATAGGCCGCGCTGAGGTTCACCAGCGCATAGTCCCCGGTAACCGGCTCGTTGCGCGTGGTGTCAACGCGGGTCTTTTCCGCCACCCATTGCAGCTCCGCGCCCAGTTCCAGCGCGCCCTGCCGGTGATCGAGCGCAAGGCGGGCATTGAACGGCATCTGGCGATAGACCGGCCCGCCATCGGTGAGGTTATCCCCCCGCAGCCATGATGCAGCGGCGTTCAGGCGCGTACCGTCCTGCCCTTGGCCGCGCCACAGGTCGATCCCGCCGGACAGGTCCACGCCGTAGAATTCGGCTTCCTGATTGGCGAATTTCAGCTGCACGAAGGGCGAAGGCATGCCCATCATGTCCGGCAGAACCTTCACGAACTGCGCGTCGATATAATCGCGGACATGTGTGTAATAGGGCGCGATCCGCAGCGACCAGCCCTGCGATCCGCCACCAAGGTCCAGCGCGGCGCTGACAGTGTCGGCCCGTTCCGGCTTCAGGTCCAGATTGCCGATATAGCCGTTGCCGTCGCCATACCAGCCGATCATCCGGCTGGCCATGCTGCCCACACCCCAGCTGTAACGCTCGTAGATGTTCGGAGAGCGCGCCTTGTGGGCATAGCCCAGTTCCAGCGCGACCATGTCCGATGCCTGCCAGGTCAGCACGAAGGAACCCGACCAATTATTGTCGACCCGCTGGTGGTCGGCGGCATTGAAGGCATTGGCCGCGCCGACGTCGGGATTGGCCATGCCCATCATTGCCATGCTGGTCATGCCCATGCCGCCCATTCCGCCCATAGGGATCGGGTCCATCGGATTATAGGGCTGTACATCGCCCGCATCCATTTCCACCCGGTCATACCGCAGGCCCGCCACGGTGGAGAGGCGGTCGCTCCAGTGGCGTTCCCATTCGGCATAGGCGCCGATCCGGTCCCGCGTGGCGGCATTGATGTTCACATAGGTGTTGGGGCTCATCATCGTGCTGCCGGCAACCGGCGGCCAGTAATCATTGAGCCACTGGTGATGATATTCGCCGCCCAGACGCACTGTGTCATGCATCGAAAGGGGCAGTTCCACCTTGGCCGAGGCATCGAAGCTGTGGACCTCGGTATTCATCGGCATGGAGCCCGGAAGCTTGTCTTCCAGGAAGTTCATCACATGGTCCGTGTCGCGCCAGGCTGCGGCAAGGTCCAGCTTGCCCCAGTTGAATACGCCGCGATAGCTGCCGTTGAGGAACCAGCTCTTGTTGGAGGTCATGTCCATCCACTGGTTCACGAAGCCTTCGTAGGGCGAGAAGTGATAGCCGCCCTTCAGCTGGAACAAGCTGGAGCCGCCCTGCACCGCCAGCGCCAACGCGTGGTCGGTCTTGGCATATTCGCTGGAGCGGACCATCCCGTCATCCCCACCGCCATCATACTGGTCCGACTGGGTGTAGGAGCCGGTATAGGTCGCGCTGACGTGCTGGCTGGCCGCCGTCAGCCGCAATGCGCCGCCAAAACCGTCGCCATTGGAACGGTAGAAGGTGGAAGCCTCCCCGGTGATGAGCATCGCATCGCCCGTGGCGAATTGCGGCGGAGCGGCATCCACCGCGATCACGCCGCCAATATTGTCGCCGCCCTTGCTGACCGGGGCGATGCCGGTGAGCACCTGGATCGAGGCCACATTCTGCGGATCGGTGTAGGAAAGCGGCGAGTTCATGTCATTGGGGCAGGACATGTCGATCGCCTGCCCATCGACCAGCACCGTCAGGCGCTGTTCGGAAAGGCCCCGGATCGCGGGCATGGAGGAAAAGCCACCACCCGTCGCCACGCTGACGCCGGGAATGCGCGTGAGGATGGCCGCCGTGTCGCTGGTGGAGGCCTGACGGCGCGCGATGGAGCGGCGGCCCATCTCGCTGCCGGCAACCGGCCCGGTGATCACCACCGTGCCTTCCCCGCCCGCTTCCAGCGCGGTGTCTTCATCAGGTGCGGCCTCGTCCTGAGCGAAGGAGGGGGCAGCGAGCGAAAGGGTGGCGAGGCAGCAGCCGGCGGCAAGCGCGGCACGATAGGCGGAAATGCGAATAGTCATGGTCTTCTGGTCCCGTTTGTCCCCTCATGGGGATCGGCCCGACATAATGGCCCGCCCCGCCCGGCGGCGGAGAGGCAGCGTCATGCAGGCAGGCCGGAAACCGGCCCGCCAGTCAGAGCGCGAGGGCAGGAGGGCCGCGCAGGGGCGGCGAGACAAAGGGAATGGGGCGCAGCGCGGGCGAAACCATCGGCGCGAAGCCCAGCAGCAGGATGAAGGCAATTGCCGCTGCCAGCAGCAGCGGATCGGCCCCCGGCAGCCCGCCCATGCCCAGCGCGGTATAGGGGCAGTGACTGGCCTCCTGCGCGCGGCTGGTATCGGCATCGGCTTTCTTGCCCGGAATAGCCAGTTGCACGGTCTTCACCGTCTGCCCGTCACAGATGCGCATGGTCAGCGTGGCGCCCGTGGCATCCAGCATATAGCCCATCGGCACCAATGCCTTCAGGCACAACGCAAGCGCCAGCAGCAGAGCTGCCAGGCGGCGATGGCGCATCAGGAAGAGCCGGAGAGCGGACATGGCTGCCCCTCTAATACCATTTTCCGCGAAGGGAATTGATTTTGGCCAATCAGCCGGCACGCACGCGCTTCAGCACGTCCATCAGGCCGGTGATGTTCATCGCGCCGGGAACGATATAATTGCCGATCACCATGCCGGGCGTACCTTCCAGCTGAAGCTGGCTGGCCTGGCTCCGCGTCTGGCGCATCAGCGCGTCGATCTTCGCGCCATTGGCAGCGAGATCGGCCTGCAGCCGCTCCCAATCCACCCTGGCGGTGCGCGCGGCCGCTTTCAGTGCGGCCTCATCGAGCTTGCCCTGCGTGCGCATCAGCGCATCGTGGAAAGCTGCATGGCGGCCCTGAAATTGCGAGGCGATGGCCAGCCGCGCGGCGCGCTGCGAAACCGCGCCGAATACCGGCCAGTCGCGATAGACCACCCGCACCCTGGGATCGCGCTGCAGCAGGTCCATCAGCGAGAGGTGCTGTTTCTTGCAATAGGCGCATTGGTAATCGAAATAGAGGACGATGGTAACGTCATAGGCCTTGGGCTTCACCCCCGGCGCCAGCGGCGCTTCGGCCAGCGAAGCGCGGAAGGCCGCGCCCTGATCCGCCGCCGGAGAGGCACCTGCCAGCAACAGGCCCGCAGCCAGCGCGAAAAAGGGTGCGATTGCCCGTGCGGCGCGTTTCATGCCTGCTCTATCCTCTTGCCTGTCCGGTTGCGGGGCCCATTGGCGAACCTGCACGTTTGGCCTGACGGGCGAACCAGATCACATGCTTGGCCCCCTTGCCGTTGCTGCGCGCCCGCACCGCCACTTCTTCCACATCGAAACCCGCCTTGTGCAGGCGGGCGGAGAAGGCCGGGTCCGGCCCGGCGGACCAGATCGCCAGCACGCCGCCCGGGCGCAAGGCCTCCCGCGCGGCCAGCAGGCCCTGACGCGAATAGATCCGGTTATTCTCCTGCCGCACCAGCCCGTCCGGGCCATTATCGACATCCAGCAGGATCGCATCGTAAGTGGCGCGCGCATTGGCGATCACCAGCCCGACATCTTCCTCGATCAGCCGCACACGCGGATCGTCAAGGCAACCGGCGGCCACTTCCGCCATTGGCCCGCGCGCCCATTCGATGATCTGCGGCACCAGTTCGGCCACGGTCAGCTTGGCATCGGGGCCAAGCATCGCCAACGCCGCGCGCAGGGTGAAGCCCATGCCATAGCCGCCGATCAGCAGATGCGGCGCGCGCTGCCCGGCGATCCGTTCGCAGCTCATCGTGGCGAGCGCCTGCTCCGAACCGCTCATGCGCGTGCTCATCAGCTCATTGCGGTCCAGCACGATCATGAAGTCGCGCCCATGGCGGAACAGGCGCAATTCCTCGCCGCCCGGCACCTGGGCCGTGTCGATCAGTTCGCGCGCGATCATTGCTGGCGATTACAGCTCGACATCGGACAGCACGGCGGCGCGCAATTCATCGATGCCCATCTTCTTTTCCGCCGAGGTGACATGCACCACGGGGAAGGCGGCAGGATGTTTGCGCGCTTCGGCCTGCGTGGCGGCAAGGGCTGCTGCCAGATCGCTGGCCTTGATCTTGTCGGCCTTGGTCAGCACCACACGGTAGCTGGCGGCGGCCTCATCCAGCATGGTCATCATCTCGACATCGACCGGCTTGGGGCCGTGGCGGGCATCGATCAGCACCAGAGTGCGCTTCAGCACCTGCCGCCCGCGCAGATAGTCACGCACCAGCATCTTCCACTTCGCCACCACCCTGGGCGGCGCCTTGGCAAAGCCATAGCCGGGCATATCCACCAGCCGGAACTGGGTGGGATCGCCGACCTCGAAGAAGTTCAGTTCCTGCGTGCGGCCCGGCGTGACCGAGGCGCGGGCAATCGCCTTGCGGCCCGTCAGCGCATTCAGCAGCGAGCTTTTGCCCACGTTGGAGCGCCCGCAAAAAGCAATCTCCGGCGCGCTGGGGTCGGGCAGGAACTTGAGTTCCGGGGCGGATTTGAGAAACTCCACCCGCCCGGAAAAGAGCTTGCCGGCGCGTTCCGCCAGATCGTCTATGTCATCACTCATGGCGCGCGGCCCTCAGCCCTTCTTGTCGCGCGCCTTGGCCCGCTCCTGATCGCTCTTGTCCTTCTCCGCCTGCGCCTTCAGCTGCGGATGACGGCTGTAGAGATAGGCCTGCTGCGCGATGGTGAGCAGGTTGGACGTACACCAGTAAAGCAGCAGACCGGTCGCGAACGGGGCCATGACGAACATCATGATCCACGGCATGAACATGAACATCTGCTGCTGCACCGGGTCCATCTGGGCCGGGTTCAGCTTGAACTGCAGATACATGGTGAAGCCCAGCAACAGCGCCAGCGGCCCGATGGCCAGGAAGCCCTCCGGCGTGAAATCGAGCAGGCCGAACAGGTTCAGGAAATGCACGGGGTCGGGCGCGGAAAGGTCCTTGATCCACAGGGCAAAGGGCTGGTGGCGCATGTCGAGCGACAGGATCAGCACCTTGTAGAGCGCGAAGAAGATCGGGATCTGCAACAGCAGCGGCAGACAGCCCGCCAGCGGATTGACGCCCTCTGCCTTGTAGAGCGCCATCACTTCCTGCTGCTGCTTCTGCTTGTCGTCCTTGTAGCGTTCCTGCAACGCCTTCATCTTGGGCTGAATGGCGCGCATCGCCGCCATGGAAGCGAACTGCTTCTGCGCGATGGGGAACATCAGCCCGCGGATCACCACGGTAAGCAGCATGATCGCCACGCCGAAATTGCCCACCAGCGCGAACAGGTGCTTCAGGAGCCAGAGGATCGGCTTTTCGAGAATTTCGAACCAGCCCCAGTCGATCGCGCGGCTGAAATTGGGAATGCCGGCATCCTGATAGGCACCCAGCACGTCGCTTTCCTTGGCGCCTGCGAACAGGCGGGTAGTGCGGGTGAAGGCCTTGCCCGCGGGCACGGTGACGGGCTGATAGTTGAGATCGGCCTGGAACAGCTCCCCGCCCAGCGAGCGGAACTGCGCATCGGCCTTCTGCCCGTTCTGCGCGACCAGCGCGGAAAGCCAGTAAATATCGGTAAAGCCCATCCAGTCGGGCCGGCCCGTGGGCCTGTCGCTGCCGCTTTCGGCCAGATCGTCATAATCCGGGCCATAGGTCACAGCTTCGTCGAAAGCGCCGATCGGGCCGGAATGGACGTTCCAGGAATCGCCGCTGGCCGTCTTGCTGGTGCGCTTGATCAGCGCATAGGGCTGCACCACCACGGGCGCTGCGCCAGTGTTGGAAACGGTCTGTTCCGCGGTGATCATGTAATGATCGTCGACCGAGAACTTGATGGAGAGCTGCTGGCCCTTGCCGTTGTTCCAGCTGAGCGTGACCGGCTTGCCGGGCGCGAGCGGACCGCCCGATGTCTGCCAGGGCGTATCCCCGGAAGTGGCAAGCTCGCCATCCAGCACGAAGCCGAACTGGCTGAAATATTCGGCCGGCGTGCCCGCGGGCGAGAACAGGCGGACGGGATCGCTGCTCTTGTCCAGATCGACGCGATAACGGTTGAGCGTCAGATCGTCGATCCGCGCACCGACCGGGTTGATCGAACCGGCAATCTTGGGCGCGTCGATCTTCACGCGGACGGGCGCGGCCAGATCGGTGGCGAGATCCTTGCGTTCTGCCGCGATGTCAGCGGCATTGTGCAGACCGCCTTCGCGATTGGTGCGCGAATGACGCAGCTTTTCGTCTTCCGCGGCGGAAGAGGATGCCTGCGTGCTCTGTTCGACAGCGGGCCGCTGCGGCTGGGGGAAATACCAGCGCGAAAAGGCCTCCCAGCCGAGCAGCATCAAGGCGCTGAGCACCACGAACAGGATGATGTTGCGCTTATTGTCCACTGGCGATCCTAGTTCCCGTCAATTCATCGGCTGACCGCGCCGCACGGATGCGACGCGGGTATTTCACGGCACGGGGTCGTACCCGTGCCCTCCCCAAGGGTGGCAGCGCAATAGACGCTTGAGCGCAAGCCATCCACCCTTCATCGCACCATATTTCTCCAGCGCCTCTATCGCATATTGCGAGCAGGAAGGCGCATAGCGGCAGCTAGGCGGCAAAAGACGTGAAGGGCCCAACTGCCAGAAACGCGCGACAAGGATGAAAATCCGCTTCATCGCCTTTTCCCGCGCGGACGGCGCGGCGCATCCCCCTTGCCCTGGGCGGCCCGCTGGAGAGCCGCGGAGAGTTCTTCCTTCAGCCGCGCGAAATCGCGTTCGATCCCGCCTTCCCGGCCGATCAGAACATGGTCATGATCGGGCAGTCCTTCAAGCGGCAGGATCGCACGGGCCAATTCGCGGAAGCGGCGCTTCATGCGATTGCGCACCACCGCATTGCCGATTTTCTTGGTAACGGTGATGCCGATCCGCTTGCCCAGCCCGTCATTCGGACGGGCGAGCAGCACGAATCCGAGGCGCGCCACGCGCAGCCCGTGATTCGCGGCGAGAAAATCCGCCCGTTTGCGCAGGGTGGAAAGGTCCGGCGGCATGGCCTGTTCCGTTAGCCCGAAAGCCTGTGCGCTGAAAGCGGCACCGGCCCGCTTCCTTGCCCGGCCGCCCGATAGAGGGCGACGAGGAAAGGCAGCGGGCCGGTGCGATGCGTAAAGCCCAGCCGGAGCCGGGCCCGCAAAGAGCCGCTAAATCAGGCGCTCAGCTTCTTGCGGCCGCGAGCGCGGCGAGCGGCAAGAACCTTGCGGCCACCAACAGTGGCGGTACGCGCGCGGAAGCCGTGGCGACGGCTGCGCACGAGATTGCTCGGCTGGAAAGTGCGCTTCATGATCTGAACCCTTCAGAAATTCCAAACTAAGCGCCACCGGGGCGACGCCAACAGAAAAGCCGCCAGCCCAAGGGAGGCGGCCATCAATATGCGGGGGCGGTTAGTGGAGCAGCGCAGCCAAGTCAAGATAGGCAAGCCTTGGTGCGCGTTCTTCCCCTTGCCCCTGCGGATGCTCCTTAGGCGAAAATGGCGCAAGGGCAACGCCCGGAGCATGGGCCAGCCGGCGGGCAGCCTGCGAACGGGCTGGCAGAGAATAGGCTGGCACCGGCCCGAATCGCACCCAGCCGCTCATCTCCCGGGCCGAGAGCCACCGCGCCTCCTCGAACGGCACCGAATTGGTCATAGCATAGAAAGCCTGCGCCTGCTGCGCGCTCATGCCCATCTCACGGTAATAGGCGATATATTTGCGGTTCTCTGGCGCGGAAGCGGGATAATCGTTCGCCTGCAAACCCGAATCATCCTCCCACGCATGGACCGCGAAGCTCGCCCCATCCTCGATGGTGCGATTCGCACCGGCCAGGAACAGTTCCACTGCGCCCGAACGAACCGAGCCCCCGCGCGGCACGCGCGTAGCGATTCCCGCCGCGCGAATCATCCGCCCGAGCTGGAGATTGGCGATATCATCGAAAGTGCCGGGGCATTCGATCATCTCCAGAGTGGCGATGCCGGGATAATCGCGCAGCATCGCCGCGAACTGGGCCGGGCTGCGATCATCGGTGATACCCAACAGAGCGGCATGGCTATCGTCGATCACGCGAAAGGGGCCGTAAGTTACGCCCTGGGCGAGAGCCCCGGGGACTTTCCCGAGCGGCGCTCCCGATACGAAACGGCCCGCCTGCCCGGCATCCGCTGCCGGACCATCATCGGCCACCTCATATTCCCACGTTTCCAGCACGGTCACCCGCGCGGTGGCGGGGACGTGCACCGCAAGGGCCGCAAGCATCGCGGCCAATAAGGCAAAGGCCCGCTTCATGCCTGGCAGACTGCCCCCGGGGGCCCTGCGCGAATCTCAGCAAAACTGCTTTACAGGCCGTTCACTCTGTTTCTCCGAAGCATTGCAGGCATAGGTCCAAAGCGGAGGGAATGAGGGAAGCGCCCATGGACAGGGCCGCGCGCGGCGTTATCGTCCCACACGAAAAGGACATTTGGGGGTCTCTTGGTCGCACTGGTATCGACGGTTGCCTATCTCGGGCTGGAAGCGCGCGCGGTTGAAGTGCAGTGTCAGGTGGCCCCGGGCATGCCGCGCTTCGCGATTGTCGGCCTGCCGGACAAGGCCGTGGGCGAAAGCCGCGAGCGCGTGCAGGCAGCGCTTGCCGCCATGGGCCTTTCGCTGCCGCCCAAAAGAATCACCATCAATCTCTCCCCGGCGGACCTGCCCAAGGAAGGCAGCCATTACGATCTGCCCATCGCCCTTGCCCTGCTCGCCGCCATGGGCGTGACCGACGGCGAACAATTGCAGGACTGGGTGGCAGTGGGCGAACTGGCGCTGGACGGGCGGATCGTGCCTTCCCCCGGCGTGCTGCTCGCCGCGATCCATGCCAGCCAGCAGGACAAGGGCCTGATCTGCCCCGTCGCGCAAGGGGCCGAAGCACGCTGGGCATCTGGCGTGCCAGTCTGCGCCGCGCCCGACCTCGTCAGCCTGCTCAATCACCTCAAGGGCACGCAGCGCCTGCCCGAACCGGAGCCGGGCCGGGTGGACGAGCCTGCGCGCGGGCCGGACCTGCGGCAAGTGAAGGGGCAGGAAACCGCCAAGCGCGCGCTGGAAATCGCCGCAGCCGGTGGCCACAATCTGCTGATGATCGGGCCGCCGGGCGCGGGCAAGTCGCTGCTCGCCTCCTGCCTGCCGGGCATATTGCCGGACCTCACCCCGCCTGAGGCGCTGGAAGTTTCCATGGTCGCCTCGGTCGCGGGGGAGCTGGAAGGCGGGCGAATCAGCCGCACCCGCCCCTTCCGCAGCCCGCATCATTCCGCCTCCATGGCCGCGCTCACCGGCGGCGGGCTCAAGGTGCGGCCTGGCGAAGTCTCCATGGCGCATCTCGGCGTGCTGTTCCTTGACGAATTGCCCGAATTCCAGCGCGCCGTGCTCGACAGCCTGCGCCAGCCACTTGAAACCGGCGAGGTCAGCGTGGCGCGGGCCAATGCCCATGTGACCTTCCCTGCACGGGTGCAGCTGGTGGCGGCGATGAATCCCTGCCGCTGCGGCCATCTGGGCGATCCGGCGCTGGCCTGCAGCCGCGCCCCGCGCTGCGCCGCCGATTACCAGAGCAAGGTATCAGGCCCGCTGCTCGACCGGATCGACCTGCATGTGGAAGTCGATCCGGTCAGCGCGGCGGACCTTGCCCTGCCCCCGCCCACCGAAGGCTCGGCCGAAGTCGCCGCCCGCGTCGCCCGCGCCCGCCAGCTGCAAAGCGCCCGCGCGGAAGAAACCGGCGCGCGCACCAATGCGGAACTGAATGGCGAGGCGCTGGATCGGTTCGCGACGCCGGACGAGGCCGGGCGCAAGCTGTTGCTCCAGGCGGCCGACGCCATGCGCCTTTCCGCGCGCGGCTATACAAGGATGTTGCGCGTGGCCCGCACCATCGCCGATCTTTCAGCCGTGGAGCAGGTCGGACGGATTCACATTGCCGAGGCATTGAGCTACAGAAGGCAATCACCGAGAGCCTGAAAAGCCGAGCAATGCCGAACGCCGAACTCTCCATCCGCCCCGCCACCGATCAGGATCACGATGCGATCTGGGCGATCATGGAACCTGTGATCCGCGACGGGGCGAGCTATCCCCTCGATCCCGGGCTCGATCGGGATGGGGCGTTCCAATATTGGTTCGCGCCGGACAAGCAGGTGTTCGTGGCCGAGATTGAGGGTGCGGTGCTGGGTACTTATTACCTCAAGCCCAATTCCACCGGCCTTGCCGATCATGTCGCCAATGCCGGCTATATGACCCATCCCGCCGCGCGCGGAAAAGGCGTTGCCAGCGCAATGGCGCGCGACAGTTTCCAGCGGGCGAAGGACGCCGGCTTCCTTGCCATGCAATATAATCTGGTGGTCGCCACCAATGAGCAGGCGCTGCGGCTGTGGCAGAAGCACGGGCTGCATGTGGTGGGTCGCCTGCCCCAGGCCTTCCGCCACAAGCGGCTCGGCCTGGTGGATGCGCTGGTGATGTACAAGCTGCTCTGAAATCGCCCAAAAACGAGACAGTAGCCTGTGGATCGCGCTTCGCTAGGCGCTTTACTTGCCCCGCAGGCCCCACATAGATGCCCCTCTATGGAGAAAGACACGCAGGACTTTCCCAAGCTGGGGGCAACTGGCGAGGAAAGCTATTTCGCACTGGTCGGCTGGTATGGCGCCAAGCTGGGGGACAGGTTTGTCCTCAAGATGCAGGGCTATCGTTCCAGCGAGAGCAAGGCACGCAAGGCCGTGGAAGTTTCGGAGTTTTTCCTGACTCGCAATCAGGCCGCGCAGCTGGGCTATTATCTGTTCCAGATCACCGGGCAGACCCCGCCACAGCCGCCGCCGCCCCGCGGCTGGTTCAGGCGCCTGTTCGGCGGCCCGCGCCGTCCGGCGCCCCCGCCGCCCAATCTCTAGGCCCAATCGAACTTCGGCCCTGTAAACCTGCCAGGGGCGGTTCTCCGCGCTTCCGGCTCCGTCTGAGCTGAGTGTCGGCCGGCCCTAGAGGTTCGGGCCGGTCAGGCCTCTTTCGAGATCGCCATTCTGGCCCAGCTTCGAACGATCCTGCCAGCGCAGTTCGTGATAGCCCAGCTCGCGCCCGTCATGGCCGTGAATGGTGATCGGGGCGATCGGCAGCCAGTCGCGCGAATCGACCAGCACCGGATTCGATGCTTCCTGCATCGTATATTTCTCGCCCCACTGGCGCAGGGCCAGCATGGCGGGCAGCAGATCGATGCCTTTTTCGGTCAGCCTGTATTCGATCTTGCGCCGGTCTTCCGGGCAAGGCTCGCGCTTCAGCACACCGTGCTCCACCAGCTTGGCGAGACGGTTGGACAATATGTTGCGGGCGATGCCCAGCTCGCTGAGGAATTCCTCGAAATGGCACAGCTTGTTGAACGCCGCGCGCAGGATCATGAACGACCAACGCTCGCCCATGACTTCCAGCGCTTGCGGCAGCCCGCATGCCACTACGTCTGATAAAGGTTCCCGCAGACTTCCATCCTCTTCCCGTCAGTCCAGCGCCTAATCGCCTGCACAATTGGCGAAGCGCAATATATTTCAAGTTGCAACTGGAAACCTATTTATATAGGTAGCAATTCGCAACTGGATATGGATCGTCGAGCCTTTGCCCGGGCGGTCCGTTGAGAGGGGATTCTGCCATGATCCGTTTCGTTACTGCTGCACGGCGCGCCAGAGGCGCCATGACCCTTTCCACTCTCGCTCTGGCTAGCACGCTTGCCGGACTCGCTCCCGCACCGGCCATTGCCGCGGACGGCGCCTTCTATCGCGCGGAGCTTGCCTCGCCGCTGGCGGCGCCGCGCCGCGAGATTCTCAACGGCGTGATCTGGACCTGCGCGGAATCGAGCTGCACCGGCACCAAGGGCGGTTCGCGGGCCGAGCTGGAATGCGCCCGCCTTGCCCAGAAAGTGGGCCCCATCGCCGCCTTCACCAAGGGCGATGATATGCTGGACCAGACCGGCCTGATGCGCTGCAACAGCTAAAGAGCCGCTGGTAACCGGCAACAGCTGACAGGTTTCGATCCCGGCCTCCTGCCCCCCATCCCCGGCCGGGATCAGAGGAGGGCTCCTGCGATCATACGCGGGGGCCCTTCTTTCTAGGGCCGTCTTTCCGGGGGCCTCAGCCCAGCAGGCCCAGTGCCTTCAGCTCCGCTTCCAGCGTGGCGGCATCGGTGAAGAGGTGGCCGTTCCAGCCGCATTCGCGCGCGCTGGCGATATTGGCGGGATTATCGTCGATGAACAGCATCGCCTCCGGTGCATGGCCGAAGCGGCTTTCCGCCAGCCGGTAAATCGCCGGATCGGGCTTGGCGAGCTTCTCCGTGCCCGAAACGACAATATCGCGGAACAGGTCGAACACCGGACGTTCCGGCCGGAAGGCGCCCCAGAATTCGTGCCCGAAATTGGTGATCGCATAAAGCGGCACGCCCTGCGCGTGCAGCGCCTCCACCAGTTCGATCGAGCCTTCCACCGGGCCCGGCACAGTCTCGTTGAAGCGCGTGGCATAGGCATGGATATGCGCTTCGTAATCGGGGAACAGCGCGATCCGTTCCGGCACCATGTCCGTCAGCGCGCGGCCATGGTCATGTTCGAAATGCCATTCTTCCGTCACGACATTGCGCAGGAACCAGTCCAGTTCCTCCTGATCGTCGATCAGCTTTTCGAACAGGTGGCGCAGATCCCAGTGATAGAGCACCCGCCCGACATCGAACACGACGGCGTCTATTTTTGCGGCAGTCTGGCTCATGAGTCACCTGGATCTAATGTTGGGCTGCCGGAGTCTGTGCCATCCCGCTCCCCCACCCGGCCACCCAAGCGATTATCCGAATGGATGGCCGGGTGGGGGAGCGAGTCGGAAGTTCCACTAATCACCCGAAGTAACACGCGGAAAACACGCATAAGAAAAGCCCCCGCTTTCGCAGGGGCCTCTCTTCAAATCCCGCCACGGCAAAGCCGCAGCGAGGCAGACATCAACCCTGGCGCGCCTTGAAGCGACGGTTGGTCTTGTTGATCACATAGGTCCGGCCACGGCGACGAATCACGCGGCAATCCCGATGGCGGTCCTTGAGCGACTTGAGGCTGTTGCGAATCTTCATGGCTCTATCTCGTCTGCGGGATTACCCGCTGAAAATTGAAGCCGCGCCGTTACGGGCGATGGGCTTCCAAGTCAACCTTCCCCACGGATTTCGCTCAATTTCCGCTCCCAGGCGAGCGCATGGGTGACGATCTGGTCCAGATCGGCATGCTGAGGCACCCAGGGAAGGGTCTGTTTGATCCGGCGGTTGTCCGAAATCAGCGAATCGGGGTCTCCCGCGCGGCGCGGGCCCATGATTCGTTCGATCCGGCGATTCGTCACCCGGTCCACCGCATCGAGCACTTCGAGCACCGAGAAGCCCCGGCCATAGCCGCAATTCATGGTGAGCGACTGATCCGGGCTGGCGATCAGTTCCTCCAGCGCCAGCACATGGGCGGCGGCAAGGTCCGAAACATGGATATAGTCCCGCACGCCGGTGCCGTCGGGCGTATCGTAATCCGTACCGAAGACCTGCACATTCGCGCGCTTGCCCAGAGCAGCCTCCACCGCGACCTTGATCAGGTGAGTGGCGCCCGCCGTGGACTGGCCGCTGCGGGCGGCGGGGTCGGCCCCTGCCACATTGAAATAGCGCAAGGCGCAATAATTCAGCGGATGAGCCTTGGCCGTGTCCGCCAGCATGATCTCCGTCATCAGCTTGGACATGCCATAGGGATTGATCGGCAGCTTGGGGCTGTCCTCGTTCACCGGGGAGACTTCGGGAATGCCATATGTCGCGGCGGTAGAGCTGAAGATGAAATGCTTCACTCCGCCCTTTACCGCCGATTCGATCAGGGCCCGGCTCTTGGCCGTGTTGTTGTGATAATATTTGAGCGGGTTCTCGACCGATTCGGGCACGATGATCGAGCCTGCGAAATGCATCACCGCGCCAATGCCCCGTTCCGCGATGATCCGCGCCATCAGCGCCGCGTCCTCTATGTCGCCTTCATGGAAGGCCACGCCATCGGGCACGGCGAAGCGGAAGCCGGTGGTGAGATTGTCAATCACGGTAACGTCCCAGCCCGCGTCGAGCAGGGCGAGGACGGCGTGGCTGCCGATATAGCCGGCACCGCCGGTCACGAGTACGGGAAGTCTGGTCATGGATCGGCTGCTACCATCGCTGGATGACCGTTTGGTCAATGATTTAGGAAAGAAGCGGTTCATAACCGGGCAATCCGCCGGAGCATAGGTGAAGCAGGCCACTCAAGAACAGACCGGACCCTCGGATCGCCATGCCTCATTTCCCCTCACGCTCTCATGCCCTGCGCGGCGGCCTTGCGGCCCTCACCACTCTGGCGCTGTTCCAGGCGGTTCCCGCGCTGGCCGGACCGCCGGTGTGGGATGGCGGATGGGGCAGGCCCTCCTCCGGCTTTGATAGCCCCTCCTCGCGCCTTTCCTCCCCCCGCCAGAAGGACATCGAGGGCGAAGTGGAAGTCAGCCGCTTCGTGGTGGAAGGCGATGCGGCCAAGGCGCTGGGCCATGGCCCGGTGAAGGTGGTGGTCCTTTCCAACGAGGGCGCCCGGCCAAGGCCCGGCAGCCGCGCCTATGACGACATGCCCCCGCCCGATGCCCCGGCAGAGGACCGCGGATCTTCCTATGGCCCGCCCCAGCCCTCCGCCTCCCCGGCACTGGGCGCGCGCGGCGACGACCGCGAGAATGCCACTTTCGAGGCGGCGGTAATCGATCAGCTGGTGAAGGCCGGCTATGAAACCCAGCCCGCCACCGGGGGCGAGGGGCAGGTTGTGGAACTGCGCATCACCCACGGCGTGGCGCAGCCGCCTGAAGCTCCGCGCAAGCCGGTGAGCGGCGAAATGGAAGTGGGCGTTTCCAATCGCGGCAATATGATGGGGCTGGGGATCAATATCGATCTGACCAAGCCGAAGAAGGCCCTGCTCTCCACCCGGCTGGAAGTCCGCATCCGCAATGGCGAAAATGGCGCCGCGCTGTGGGAAGGCCGGGCCGACATCGCCACGCGCGACGGCAGCGACAATTGGACCGGGCAGGCCATCGCCACCGAACTGGCCGAGGCGCTGTTCCGCAAGTTCCCCGGCAAGAATGGCGAGAGCTTCACTCAGCGCTAGGCCGCCGGCAAACCGCGCCTGTGCGCACCGCCCTTGCATCCTGGCCCCATTCCACCCAGAATCGCGGCAACCGCCCAGGGAGGGGCACGGAATGACCAGCAAGCGCATTGCCATCCTCGCCGCAGCATCCGCCGCCCTGTTGGGCCTGGCAGGCTGCATGACCCCTGTGGGCCCGGTGGAAGTCACCCGCTTCCATCAGGGCGCCGCGCAGCTGGGCCGTGGCACTATCGCCGTGGAAGCCGCACCGGGGCTGGACGCAAAATCGCTCGAACTGGCGACCTACAATCAGGCCGTTGCCCGGGAGCTGACGCGGCTCGGCTATCAGATAGTGCCTGAAGGCACCGGCGCGCAGGTGGCCATGGTGCGGCTGGAACGCGCAACGATGCAGCCTGGTGGAGAGCGCAGCCCCGTTTCCGTGGGCGGCGGCGCATCGGTGGGCAGCTATGGCTCGGGCGTCGGGCTGGGGATCGGCATCGATCTTTCCGGCAAGCCCAAGGCGCGGGTAAACACCCGGCTGAGCGTGACGATCCGCGATCGGGCGAGCGGCCAGACCCTGTGGGAAGGCCGCGCCAATTTCACGGTCAGCGCCAGTGCCCCGCTGGCCCAGACCCCGCTTGGCGCGCCCCGCATGGCGGCGGCCCTGCTCAGCGATTTTCCCGGCAACAATGGTGAAACGGTAGAAGTGAAGTGAGTTCCAACCCCATTCGAATCGACGCCGCCTTCGATGCCGGCAATATCGAAGTGCTGGAGATTTCCGGCGCCACGGCGAAGCTGGCGATCCGCAAGGACCATGAATCCGACTTCTTCCAGTGGTTCCACTTCCGCGTGGCGGGGGCCGAAGGGCGCGAACTGGTGCTGAAGATCACCGGGCTGAATGCCTCGGCCTATCCCGATGGCTGGCCCGGCTATCGCGCCTGCGTTTCGGAAGACCGGGATTATTGGGGCCGCACCGACACCAGCTATGACCGGGCGGAAGAGAACGGCACGCTGACCATCCGCTACACGCCCGAAGGCGGCACGGCATGGTTTGCCTATTTCGCGCCTTTTTCCATGGAGCGGCATCACGATCTGGTGGCGGAAACCGCCTGCTATGAAGGGGTGAGCCACCGCGTGCTGGGCACCACGCTGGACGGGCAGCCGATCGACTGCCTGGAAATGGGCGAAGGCGAGACGCAGGTGTGGCTCTATGCCCGCCAGCATCCGGGCGAGAGCATGGCCGAATGGTGGATGGAAGGGGCGCTGGAATGCCTGACCGATCCCGCCGATCCCGTAGGCCGCGTGCTGCGCGCCAAATGCCGCCTGCATGTGGTGCCCAACGCCAATCCCGACGGGTCGCGGCGCGGCCATCTGCGCACCAATGCAGCAGGCATCAACCTCAACCGCGAATGGGCGCAGCCCAGCGCGGAAAAGAGCCCCGAAGTGCTGGCCCTGCGCAATGCAATGGACGAAACCGGCGTGCACTTTGCCATGGATGTCCATGGGGACGAGGCGATCCCGGCAGTGTTCCTGGCCGGCTTCGAAGGCATCCCGTCCTGGACCGACGAACTGGGCGCGGCCTATGAACGCTATCGTTCGATCCTGAAGCGCCGCACGCCCGATTTCCAGACCGCCAAGGGCTATCCGGTCGCGCGGCCCGGGCAGGCGAACCTCACCATGTCCACCAATCAGCTCGCCGAACGCTATGGCGCCTGTTCGATGACGCTGGAAATGCCGTTCAAGGACAATGACGACCTGCCCTGCACGCAGCAGGGCTGGAGCGCGGAACGCTCGAAGATTCTGGGCCGCGACTGCCTGGCCGCGCTGGCGGAGTGGCTGGAGGGGTAGCGCCTTGGACTGTTACCAACTCGGCAAGGCAAAAGTGCCGATCCGGAGCATGTTGCCGCTTGTGAGGGCGTTCGCTCGGTTCACTTAATACGGAACAGGCCGTAGCCGGTTTTAGCTTCCAAGCGGCACTGGTCATCTTATTGGTGGCAAAATCCTGAGGCGAGCGAATGGCAAGAAACTTGATTGCGCGAATGTTCAGGCGAACGTCCGCTGAAGGCGGGGGAAAACACCTGCCCTTGCCATCCGCTCCAGACGAGGGGCAGGTTTACGCATTTCGTACCAAACCCTATTCAGAGTTCGCACCGCCGGAGACCGGGCGATATGCAGCCTTCAAGATTCTCGGAGCCACGGACAAGCAGGTTGCCGTTGCGGTGCTTGATGGCATCTGGCCTGAGGCGCCTGCCTTAAACGCTGTGCGGGCAAGCTCGATCGTTAACGAGCATCGTTTTGCGCATACAGGCAGGCCCGCCATCTTCGGAGTAAACCGCGACTGGTGGGAACCGGAAAAGGATCTGAATGAACTGAGCTACCTTGGGCAGCTGGCGGTTTCCCGTGCCGAACGAT
The DNA here is from genome assembly GCF_020539485.1 of Fulverythrobacter ferritrahens. Taxonomy (GTDB): domain Bacteria; phylum Pseudomonadota; class Alphaproteobacteria; order Sphingomonadales; family Sphingomonadaceae; genus Andeanibacterium; species Andeanibacterium ferritrahens. The sequence continues at coordinate 554,086 of NZ_JACDXU010000002.1, read as the reverse complement.
CCTTCGCCAAGGGGATATTCGAATTTGCTCCCGGTTCCCGCTTTTCGACCATCCACGCGGCCAATTATGCAGCGGAAGGCGAATGGCGTTGGTCGAATGATCGGGCTGCATTTGTCCACGAGCACGAGTTAAACAATGCAAAGCAAGAGGCGGAACGGGCAGCCAAAGAAGAGCGATACCGGACCAGGCTGAGCAAGTTGACCTGGGATCAGCTTCTCGCTGAGACACCCTTCGACAATTGGTCGCCATCGCCACCCTTCCCGCCAGAAGAGTTCGCTAACGCTGCGCGCAAGGTGATCCGGGAGGCCTGTCTCGCCATCCAAAAGCTGGGTTCAAAACCGCGCAAGGCGGAGGTCCGGAAGGTTCTCAAGCAAACGGTTCAGTGGTTCAACGACGCCGACGAACGGGCAGGTGGTGTGATCGAGACTGAAGAACGGGAGGACATCTGCGCCGTGTTGGAAGAGATGGCATTTGTCGCGCGACAGAAGGCCTTGGCCGAGGAAATTGACGCGTGGCGTGATTGGTGAGGTCGCGCGGGTCAGCGAACCGCGACGCAGTGGCGCGGACCCTGATCGAAAGTCTCGTCATCAACCACGACATGTCGTCGCACAATGTCGCCCGCTACATTCTCGCTCCAGCGGACAAGCGCCGACACGATCCCTTTGCGGACTGGATCGACACCAAGCCTTGGGACGGGAAAACCCTCCGTGAGCCCCGGACGCTCGAAGCTGCTCGCGCGCGACTGCCTAGCCGCGCTGGCGGAGTGGCTGGAGGATTGATGTGCGCTCCTGCGCAGGCAGGGGCTCACGGGGTTTGCGATTATCCCCCCTTCTCGTCATTCCCGTGAAAACGGGAACCCAGCAGCAACCTGTGAACTGGGTTCCCACCTGCGCGGGAATGACGAAGGTTGGGTTGGGCAGGGCGCATCCACACCCTCTCATCCGGCGGCGAGCCCGGACGTAACGCCGTGGGAAAAGCAGAGGAACCGCGCGGCCGGCAATGCGCCGGGGGCAGTACGGAAGGTTTATCTTGCGAATGGCTTTGGCGCCTGTTCCGCTGCGCGCCAAGGCTCGGCCCTGTCCGGAGCGGCTGGGAAGCGCGGGCGGGCTCGCACGGGGCGCACTTCCATCGCGGCTGATGCCGCGCCATATCCGATCCGGCGGCTGGACCGGCCTTGCGGGGCCTGTCCCTGACGCATGAGCGCCGGCCGCGGTGCGGGAGTGACATTTCCCTGCCGGAAAGCAGGGACACCCGCGAAGGAGGGGAAGGCAAGCCGGCCGAGCCGCACTCCCGGTTCCATATCCTGTTTTGAGATGCAGGATGGGCGTGCATATAACCAAATAGGTTATAAATGTCAAGGGGAGAACCAGCCTCCCCCGCGCCCCTACCGGTCGTCGGTCAGGTCGCGGCGGGCCCGCTTCAGTTCTACCTTGTCTTCCATCACCCGCAGCACACTGATCATCACCAGACCGATGACACTGGCAAGCAGCACCAGCGGCCATTGCCCGGCCCCGCAGGCAATGCCCACCACGGCGGCAAGCCAGAGATTGGCGGCGGTCGTCAGATTATGCAGGCGCCCCTTGCTGAACACGATCAGCCCCGCCCCGATAATGCCCACGAAAGAGCCTGCCGCCTCGAAGATACGCAAGGGGTCCATCCGGCTGCCGGGATTGGGCACGCCAAGCTGGAAATAGAGCGCGATGACCGAAACCGTCATGGTGGCGGCGGCAAAGCACACCAGCCCATGCGTGCGCATTCCCGCCTCATGCCCGCGTATTTCCCGGTCCAGCCCCAGCGCCAGCCCGATCAGCGCAGCCGCCCCCAGCCGCAGCAGCAGATCGCCATCGATCGCACCCAGCGGAATGGCAGGATTGAGCAGCATGGCGCGGCCCTGCCTTGTCAGTCCAGACTGCCCGGCCCGAAGGCGCGGGGAAACAGTTCGGACAGCAGCACGCCTTCCGCCTCTTCCTTGCTGGCGCACCAGATCAGCGGATCGGTGCCGCCCAGATCGGCCAGCTCGAACAATATCTGCCGGCACCGTCCGCAGGGCGCGATCGGCTGCTTGCCCGATCCGATCACCGCGACGGCTTCCAGCCCGCCGCGATGGCCTTCGTTCATCGCCTTGGCCACCGCCATGGCCTCGGCGCAGAGCGACAGGCCATAGCTGGCATTCTCCACATTGGCCCCGGTCACGATCGTGCCGTCGGCAAAGCGCAAAGCCGCGCCCACGCGGAATTTGGAATAGGGCGCATAGGCATTTTCCTGAGCGCGCTTGGCCGCGATCACCAGCTCGTCACGGTCGGAATCGTCGCTCATAACCAGGCACCTTCCCTTTTATGTCATCTTCTCGCCCTTGCTTGGCTTCGCGCGCAAGGACGAACCCGATCAAGGCTGCACAACCACCCAGCGCACCGGCGCCGGGCTCGCTTCGGAGCGTAGCGCGGAATTCGCGGTCCACAAGGTCCATGGCCGCCCGGCATAGTCCGGCTCGAACCGGTCCCGCGTCAGCCAAAGGTTCCGGTCGATCGCTGTGGCAAGGCGATAGCGCCGCTCGAACTCCTCGGAGATCTTCAGCAGCGCGGGCTTGCCCGCATGGCCTTCCACCTGATTGAGGAACGTCATCAGCTCGCTTTCCACTGCCTGATCGCTAACCGGCTTTTCGCATTCGTCGGCCGTTTCATCCAGCTCGATGGCGGGCGGCAGCAGCTTGTCGTCCCGCGGCACGACCGTGACGAAATTGGCCGCCTGCCGGTCTGCCGGGATGCAGGGATCGTAATGATGGACCGCGCCGAATTGCAGCCCCGCCGCGCGCACTGCCGCCAGATTGCGGGCAAAGGCGGGATCGCGCCGGACAGCCCCGCTTGACGCCTCCAGATAGGCGAAATCCGCGCCGATGGCCTTGAAGGCGGCAAAGCTGGTCCGCCCATCCTCCGCGCTGACGAGGATGCCCTGCACGGGATAGGCTTCGCGCTGCGGAGTCCAGTGAATGAACTCCCACCATTGCCAGGCGCCGCCCAGCAGCGCCGCCAGCAACAGCGCCGCCATCACGCGCCAGCGCGTGGGAAATCGCTTCTTTCGGCCCATCGGGGAATCGCCTTTCGCCTGGGAACCCTCCGGCTCCTGCTACCCCTTGATATGCAGCACGCAGATCAGGGTAAAGAGCCGGCGGGCCGTGGGGAAATCCGTTTCCACCTTTCCCTCCAGCCGTTCAAGCAGCAGCCGCGCTGCCTGATCGTGAATGCCGCGCCGCGCCATGTCGATCGTTTCGATCTCCTGCGCGGAAGCCTTGCGGATCGCCTGATAGTAGGAATCGCAGATCGCGAAATATTCGCGGATCGGGCGGCGGAAGCGGGCGAGGCCCAGCAGCAGCGTTTCCACCGGATTGCCCGCATCGTCGGAAATATCCATCGCCAGCCGCCCGTCCTGCACGGAAAGGCGCAGGCGCCAGGGCCCGGTCAGCCCGGCAGCGGCGGCACGCACCGGCTTGAAGCGATTCTCCTCGATCAGGTCGAAGATGGCGACCCGCCGTTCCTGTTCGATATCCGCGTTGCGCCACAGGATCGTCGCCTCGTCGAGATCGATATGGCTGATGCGGTGGTCGTCCATGTTCCCGATCCTTTCGCACCCGGCAGGGGAGGCGGCAAGGAATTTGGAGATGCCCCTCGGCGGCGGGCCGGCCGGGCCGAAGGTTTTTGCTCCATCCCCGATATCCACAAGCCACCATACCCCGTTCCGGCTTGCGCCCCGCCGCCTGCCATGCGCATGAGAGCGCGATGTCCGAAGACCTCCTGATCCGTTCCCCTGCCGCTGCGCCTTCCGAACCGCAGGCCCGCAGCCTGCCAGCCAATATCGAGGCGGAGGCGGCCTTTATCGGCGCGGTCCTGATCGACAATCGCGTGATCGAGGAGCTTTCCACCCCGCTTCGGCCGGACCATTTCTTCGAGCCAGTGCATCAGCGCATCTATGAGCGCATCCTGACCCTGCTGGATCGCGGCGCGGTAGTGACGCCGGTTACCCTGCGCCCCTATTTCGAAGCGGACGAGGCACTGAAGGAACTGGGCGGCGTCGCCTATCTGGCGCGGCTGACGGCGGACGGGCAGGGCCTGCTGGCCCCGCGCGAACTGGCCGCCCAGATCTATGACCTGGCCTTGCTGCGCGAGCTGGTCAACGTCGGCCGCACTCTGGTGGAAGATGCGCTCGACACATCGGAAAGCGTCGAACCGCTCAAGCAGATCGAATATGCCGAAGCCGCGCTCTACAAAGTGGCCGAAGGCGCCGCGACCGCCAACGAGGCTTCCAGCTTCCGCACCGCCACCCATACGGCGCTGAGCCAGATCGAGGCGGCGATCAATTCAGGCGGCCATATCTCGGGCAAGACCACCGGCCTTGTCAGCATCAACGAGAAGATCGGCGGCCTCCACGATTCCGACCTTATCATCCTCGCCGGGCGTCCGGGCATGGGCAAGACCTCGCTCGCCACCAATATCGCCTTCAACTGCGCGGAGCGGCTGCTGAACGACCGCGAGATGGGCATCGAGCAATCGGTGGGCGCGGGCGTGGTGTTCTTCAGCCTGGAAATGAGCGCCGATCAGCTGGCCACGCGTATCCTTGCCGAACAGGCCGAGGTTTCCAGCGAAGCCCTGCGCATGGGCCGCATCAGCCGCGACCAGTTCCAGAAACTGTCCTTCGCCGCGCAGCGCCTTGCCGAACTGCCGCTGTATATCGACGATACGCCCGCCCTTTCCATCGCCGCCCTGCGCGCCCGCGCGCGGCGGCTGAAGCGGCGGCACGATATCGGGCTGATCGTGGTCGACTATCTCCAGCTGTTGCAGGGCACCGGCCGGGGGAACGACAACCGCGTGAATGAAATCTCCGAAATCAGCCGGGGCCTCAAGACACTGGCCAAGGAACTGAGCGTGCCGGTGATTGCCCTGTCCCAGCTCAGCCGTGCGGTGGAACAGCGCGAGGACAAGCGGCCCCAGCTTTCCGACCTTCGCGAATCCGGCTCGATCGAGCAGGACGCCGATATGGTGTGGTTCATCTACCGCGCCGAATATTATCACAACGCCCTGAAGCCCGACGGGCCGGGGCCGAACGGTTTCGCCAATGCTGATGCCGAGGCGAAATATAGTGAGTGGGAACAGCGCCACAGCGATCTGGTGAACCGCGCCACGCTGATCGTGGCCAAGCAGCGCCACGGTTCCACCGGCAATATCCCGCTGCAGTTCCAGAGCGAGATCACCAAATTCTCCGACCTTGCGGAAAGCAGCCGCGCCTACGACGATTACGAGTGAGAATAGGCCTCGTCATTGCGAGGACCCCAGGGACGAAGCAATCCAGAGCGTTGAACGCGGGGCCTGGATTGCCGCGCGGCTTTGCCGCTCGCAATGACGATCAGGAAACCTACAGCCCCAGATTCAGCCTGCGCGTGACGGTGTAGTCCAGCACCGTCACCAGAAACCAGCTCAGGCTCCAGCGGATGCGGCTCCAGGCCGTGCGCCTCTGGCGGTGCAGTTCGCGCGTGACATGGGTGGAATGCGGCACATGCCCCGCGATGAAGCTCCGCATCCTTTCCGCCAGCGCCTTGTCCTCGATCCGCAGCATGATCTCCAGATTGAGATAGAGGCTGCGCATGTCGAAATTGGCCGAGCCGATATAGGTGACATCGTCCACCACGAAGATCTTGGCGTGCAGCTTGCACGGCTCGAATTCGTAGATCTCCACGCCGCGGCGCAACATCCGCCCGTAATTGGCGCGCGCCGCGCCGATCGTGGCGGCATTGTCCGATTTGGCGGCCAGCAGCAGCCGCGCCTCGCCGCGCTGGGCCACCTTGCCGATCCGCTTCACCAGCCCGCGCCGGGGGGAGAAATAGGCGACCATGATGTCCAGCCGCGTTGCCAGGGCGATGTCCACTATCACGCTGCGCGCCCAGGGGCTGAGCGTGCGCGAAGGGCCGCCCACCAGCCAGCGCACCGGGCCGGTGCCCGCCTGCCATTCGCGCACCTGTCGCCGCGCATCCATGAAGGTGACGCGGCGCGAATCGTCGGTCCATGCGTCCAGCAGGTCGAACCAGTCGCACAGGCGCTTCACCGCATCGCCTTCCACCAGCACGCCCAGATCGTTCCAGCCATTCTTTTCCGGCGGGTCGAAATAGGCCTGCTCGATATTGAAGCCGCCGATCATCGCGGCCTCCCCATCGCGGATCGCCATCTTCTGGTGGTTGCGGATCAGATAGCGCACGCCCCAGCGGGAACTGAAACGCTGCACCATGCCGCCGGCCTCGGTCAGCGGGGCCAGAAACTTCGCATCGGCAGTGGAACCGAAATCGTCCACGATCAGCGTCACCGTCACTCCGCGCCGGGCGGCGGCGGCCAGCGCATCGCGCACTTTCTCGGCGCACTGATCCGTGGCGAAGATGTAGTAATAGAGCCGCAACGTATGACGCGCCGCCTCGATCAGCGAAAGCAGCGCCGCCAGCCGGTCTCCGCCCGAAGGGTAGAAAGTGAGTTGCTGGCCCTGCGCGCGAATCGAGAACGGTTCCGGATCGCGATAGGGTGCCGCGCCTTCGGCTCCACCTTCGGGTTCGGGGCGGGCACTCTCCATAAGACAGGCAAAGAGCATAGTGGCCCGGCAGGGGCAAGCCCGCCCCCCGCCCCGTCCCCGCCCCGCTGCGGCCGGGCGGCGGGGCGCTCGGGCGGCATTTCCTTGACTTCCGGCGCCCCTGAACCTAATTGCGGAGCTTTCCCGGCAGATTCATTTTCACTGGAGTGCCCTATGGCGCGCGTTACCGTCGAAGATTGCGTCGACAAGGTTCCCAACCGTTTCGATCTCGTCCTGCTTGCAGCGCAGCGTGCGCGCGAGATTTCCGGCGGTGCGGAGCTGACTGTCGATCGCGACCGGGACAAGAACCCGGTGGTCGCCCTGCGCGAAATCGCGGAAGAGACCGTCCGCCCCCGCGACCTCAAGGAATCGCTCACCCAGTCGCTGCAGCGCGTCCTGCCTGACGATGAGGATGAAGCGGACGAAATCGGTTCGCTGAGCCAGTCGGCCGAGGCGCTGCGCATCACCGCCGCCGCCCCGACCCGCTCGACCTCGATCGGCGCCGATTACGACGGCTGATCTTCCCCACCGAAGATTGCCACGATCAAAGGGCTGCACCGCAAGGTGCGGCCCTTTTGCTTTGGCTATAACATTCGGTTCAAGCGCGATGGCAGAGGTGGTCGATAATGCTGCCCAACCGTCACCCTGAACTTGTTTCAGGGCCCATTTCTCCTGATCGGGCTGCTGATTGTGGGGAGAGATCGGTGCTGAAACAGGTTCAGCATGACGAAGGCGGCCGCAACATGTCTGGCAACCGAAGTGTTCAATGGCCCCACTTCCCATGACCGGCGCGTGACTGCTCATCCATCCTGCTTGAATAGTGTCACCGAAGTGTAACAAAGTATTCTCCTGCATCGCCGCAGGGGGAGAACGACATGGCCGTGATTGCCGTTTACAGCGTGAAGGGGGGCGTGGGCAAAACCACCATCGCCGCCAATCTGGCTTGGCAATCCGCCGTGATCGGAGAGAAGCGCACCCTGTTGTGGGATCTCGACCCCTCAGGCGGAGCGGCCTTTCTGTTCGGGGTGGAACCCAAGACGAAGAAAAAGGGCGCCGTCACCATCTTCCGCGGCAAGGAAGATGCGGAGGCGATGATCCTGCCCAGCGGCTATTGGGGGCTGGACCTGTTGCCCGCCGATGACAGCCTGCGCGGGCTGGAGCACAGCCTGCTGGCGCTGGGCAAGAAGAAGCGGCTGGCAAAGCTGGCGGCGGAATTGTCCGGAAAATATGAGCGCATCGTTCTGGACTGCCCTCCCGTGCTGAACGAGATTTCCGCCCAGGTGATCCGCGCGGCGGATGTTGTGATCGTGCCGCTGCCACCCTCGCCCCTGTCACAGCGGGCATTGCAGGCGATTCGCAAGGAACTGGCTGCCAACCACAAGCAGCATCCCCCGATCCTGCCGGTCCTATCCATGCTCGATGCACGCCGGGGCCTGCACAAGCAGCTTCGGGCAGGCATGCCGGACTGGCCGGTCATCCCGATGAGCAGCGCGATCGAACAGGTGGCGGAACGGCAGGCGCCGCTGGGCAGCTTCGCCCCCACTTCGCCCGGCGCCGTGGCCTTTGCCGAATTGTGGCAAGCAATAGAGGCGAAGCTCGAAGATTTGGGGGCGAGCTAGGCGGCGTGGACCAATTCAATCGTGCGCCTCAAAGTCCGCTGCCAGGCCATTTTTGGCCCAAAAGCTGCCATTCCGGACGCGACAACATTGCGGACGTTTGCACTATCGTCATCCTGAACTTGTTTCAGCATCCATTTCTCCCCACGGACTGCCGCTCAATCCGGTCAAATGGATCCTGAAACAAGTTCAGCATGACGGGTCAGAGCGGTCCCGCCAACCACCCCAATCCGGTCGTTCCTGCGCTCGCATGAGCCCGCCGAAAGCGGCCGGCCGTTAACTTTGGAATTTGTCCACGCCGCCTAGGGCCCAGCCTTCGTTAAGAATTGCTCGTCATTGCGAGCGGCGAAGCCGCGCGGCAATCCAGAGGCAATGTGCATCGCTGGATTGCCACGGGGCCTTCCGCCCTCGCAATGACGTAATAGCAGCAAGGGCAATCGAATGCCCGCGCGCGGATTACTCGGCTGAAGCGGGAGTCTTGTCGTTCACAGCGTCATGCACATCGTCGGAAGCATCGCTGGCGGCATCTTCCGCCGCATCAATGGCCTGTTCCACGCCCTGTGAGGCATCTTCCGCCGCGGAGCCGACCGTGTCGCCCATGGCTTCGGCGGTATCGCCCGCCTGATCCAGCGCCGTATCGGCCTTGTCTTCCGTTTCCTGCGAGCAGGCGGCCAGCGCCAGTGCAAGGATCGGGGCGGCAAGAATCAGCTTCTTCATCGCATTCTCCCTTGTGGGTCTGTTCGGGATTTTTGACAGGGCAGGCACGTCCCGCCCCTGCCTTTAACGGACAAGCGGCGGGCAGGGTTTCCCCACCCGCCGCTTTAGTGGCCCGGCTCGCCCCACCCGCGGGGGTGGAGCGAGCGAAGTGAATCAGGCGCCTTGCGGGGCCGTGCCGCCGGAATAACGCTTGCCCGCCTTGGGAATGGCAGAACCATGCACCGGGCGGACGACTGCCGGGCCCGAGGGCTTTTCAGGGCGGTCGATCTTGCCTTCTTCCAGCAGCTGCGTGATCTCCTCGCCGCTCAGCGTCTCATATTCGAGCAGCGCCTGGGCGAGTAGTTCCAGCTGGTCGCGATGTTCGGTCAGCAGGGTCCGCGCGCGCTCATGCGCGCCGTCCACCAGCCCGCGGATTTCCGCATCGATCAGCTTGTTGGTCTCGTCCGAGGTCATGGTGCGCTGCGTACCGCCCATGCCCAGATAGCCTTCATACTGGTCTTCATACTGGAGCGGGCCGAGCTTGTCGGACATGCCCCATTTGGTGACCATGCTGCGGGCAAGGCTGGTGGCATAGGAAATGTCGGAGCTTGCGCCCGAGCTGACCTTGTCATGCCCGAAGACCAGTTCTTCCGCCACGCGGCCGCCCATGCTGACCGAGAGGTTCGCATGCATCTTGTCACGGTGGTAGGAATAGCTGTCGCGTTCCGGCAGGCGCATCACCATGCCCAGCGCACGGCCGCGCGGGATGATGGTGGCCTTGTGGATCGGATCGGAAGCCGGTTCGTGGACGGAGACGATCGCATGGCCGGCCTCGTGATAGGCGGTCATCTTCTTCTCTTCCTCGGTCATCACCATGGAGCGGCGTTCCGCCCCCATCATGACCTTGTCCTTGGCGTCCTCGAATTCCTGCATGGCGACCAGGCGCTTGTTGCGCCGCGCGGCCAGCAGGGCAGCCTCGTTCACGAGATTGGCGAGGTCCGCGCCGGAAAAGCCCGGCGTGCCGCGCGCAATGGTGCGCGGATTGACGTCGGGCGCCAGCGGCACCTTCTTCATATGGACCGAAAGGATCTTCTCGCGACCTTCGATGTCCGGGATCGGCACCACGACCTGCCGGTCGAAACGGCCGGGGCGCAGCAGCGCCGGGTCCAGCACGTCGGGCCGGTTGGTGGCCGCGATGATGATGATGCCTTCATTGGCCTCGAAGCCGTCCATCTCCACCAGGAGCTGGTTCAGCGTCTGCTCGCGCTCGTCATTCGAATTGCCGAGGCCATGGCCGCGATGGCGGCCCACGGCGTCAATTTCGTCGATGAAGACGATGCAGGGCGCGTTCTTCTTGGCCTGTTCGAACATGTCGCGCACGCGGCTGGCGCCGACGCCCACGAACATCTCGACGAAGTCCGAACCGGAAATGGTGAAGAAGGGCACGCCCGCTTCACCCGCAATCGCGCGGGCAAGCAGGGTCTTGCCGGTGCCGGGCGAACCGACCAGCAGCGCGCCCTTGGGAATCTGGCCGCCAAGCTTGGAGAAGCGCTGCGGGTCTTTCAGGAACTCGACGATTTCCTGAAGTTCCTCACGCGCTTCGTCGATGCCGGCGACATCGTCAAAGGTCACGCGGCCATGGCGTTCGGTCAGCAGCTTGGCCTTGGACTTGCCGAAGCCCATCGCGCCCGAACCGCCGCCCTTCTGCATCTGGCGCAGTGCGAAATAGGCGACGCCCAGAATCAGCAGGAACGGCAGCGCATTCACCAGAATGGCAAGCAGCAGGTTCGGCTCCGCCGGGGCGGCGCCTTCATACTTCACGCCGTTCGCTTCCAGCAGGCGCGGCAGATCGGTGTCATTCGCCACCGGAACGGTTGTGAATGGCTCCTTGTTCTTGAGAATGCCGGAAATCCGCTCCGGCCCGATCTGCACACGCTCCACGCTGCCTTCGGCAACCTTGGCGCGGAAATCGGAATAGGCCATCGAACTGCCCTGCTGGGCAGAGCCGCCGCCTAACATCGAAACGATCAGCAGCAGGGCCAGGAAAATCCCGCCCCATACGGCGAGATTCTTGATCCAGGGATTGCCACCCGGCTCGCGATCGGGGTCGCGGTTGGGATCGGGTCCGTCACTCATCGGTAAGTCCTGCCTTTCAACTTCCGATTATGTAGGAAGCAGGGGCCGAATGGCAAGCTGAGCTGTGCCATTGGGCATTTTGTCCGCCCGCTATGTCGCAACCGGTGTCGCATCAAGCAGCCGGTTCATAGCCGCGTTCACCGTTGCGGGTCACTTCGATGCGGCAGATCAGCCCGTCGCGCAGCGTATATTGGGCGATCACCGGGGCGATGATCACATCGCCCTTGCGCATGGGCCCCAGCACGCAATCGGGCGCATCGCGCAGGGCCGTGAAACGGCTGGTGGCCACGGCGCGGATATGATGATCGCTGGCCTCGATGCTTTCGAAGATCACTTCCTCGCGAATGTCCTGAAACACCGGGCGGTAGAAATCGACAATGGCCTGCTTGCCTTCGAACGTACCGAAGGAGTGGAGGCTGAACACGACATCGTCAGTGTAGAATTTGGGCCAGCGAACGAAATCCGCCGCCGAAAAAGCCGCGCCATAGGCCCGGAAGGCCGCGATCTGGCTGGCATGGGCGCCAAGGCGCGGCAGCTTGCTGACCCCCTGTTCGGGTGGCCAGACCATGGTCTTCAGCTCCACGATCTTGCCGTGATCGTCCAGGCGATAGCTGGCGAAGAACTTCACCGTGATGAGATCGCCGGGGAACATGGGGCCGAAAGGGAAATCGGGCCGTTCCTTGCTGGCGTGGAAATCCATGTCCACTTCGGCAAACAGCAGTCTTTCGTCCGAAATCACCGCCTGCGGGCGGATCACTTCACGCACGCCGTCATGCGCCCAGGCCAGGAATTCGCGCAGCCCCTGCTTGCCATGGCGCGCGCCGCTGGCGCTCAGCATCACGCAATCATCGGCATAGAAGCGCCGGATCACTTCCTCATCATCGCCGGTGTTGAACAGGCCCACATAGGCTGCGTAATCGAGCATTGGCTTCTCTCCCCTTTTTCACACTATCGCCGCGCTATCCGAATATGGAAAGCGCCGGCGCAATCGCGTGCTTGCGGGGAAGCGGCGCTTGTTGCATTGCCGGGCGCGAAACTGGACTCGCAGGCAAAGGCAAACGGTACTGGCATGGCGAAACGCGACCCGCTGAACGGAAAACTGGTAGTGCTGCTGGGCGGCACGGGCTTTGTTGGCACGCATCTGGCGCAGGATCTGCTGGCACGCGGCGCACGCCTGCGCATCGCCAGCCGCCACCCGGAACGCGCCTACAAGCTGAAGCCGCTGGGCAATCTGGGCCAGATCCAGTTCGTCGCCTGCGATGTGACCAAGCCTGACACCATTCGCGCGGTGCTGACCGGGGCGGATGCCGCCATCTATCTGGTCGGTTCCTTCAGCGGCAATCTGGCTTCCATTCAGGCCAAGGGCGCCGGCACTGCCGCGCAGGCCGCCGCCGAAGCGGGGCTGGAAAGCTTCGTGCTGGTTTCCGCGCTGGGCGCCGATGCCGCCTCCGAAGCTGCCTATGCCCGCACCAAGGCGGAAGGCGAAGCCGCCGTGATCGCCGCCTTCCCGAAGGCCACGATCATCCGCCCCGGCGTGCTGTTTGCCGAAGACGACAAGTTCGTGAACCTGTTTGCCGGGCTGATTTCCGCTTTCCCGGTCCTGCCGGTGTTCGGACCGGAGGCGAAGGTGCAGCCGCTGTGGGTGGACGATGCCGCGCAGGCCATCGGCAATGCGCTGGGCGATCCGAAGACGCATGGCGGCAAGACCTATGAGATCGCCGGTCCCGAAGCGATCACCATGGGCCAGCTTCACCGCATGATCGCCAAGGGACAGGAACGCAGCCCCCTGCTGCTGGATATGCCCGATGCGATGTCCGCGCTGTTCGCCGCCCTGCCCGGCACGCCGATGAATCGCGATCAGTGGATCATGCTCAAATCGGGCAGTGTTCCTTCCGGCAAGCTGCCGGGCCTCAAGGCGCTGGGCGTCGTGCCCAAGCCGCTGGATCTGTTCATGGACAAATGGATGGTCCGCTATCGCAAGCATGGCCGCTTCGGCACGAAGATCAGCGCGGTGAAGCACACCGAAGGCTGATGGACTGAACTGGGGGCGGCGCGCCCGCCTCTCAATTCTGCAATTCCCCTTCAATCCCCCGATTGTGCGCGCCGCTCCAAAGGCTTAATGAGAGCGCATAAGGCACCGCGCAGCAGCGGGCCGTTCGCACGCAAATGCCGGACGGGGGCAATAACCGGTCCGGGCTGGGATGAGGGGAATATCATGAAACGGGTCATTGGTCTGGCAATGGGTGCCGCGCTTGCCTGCACGGGCGCGATGGTTGCGGCGCAAAACGATACTACGCCTGCGCCCCCCGCCGCTCCGGCAGCTCCGGCAGCCCCTTCCGAGAATGAAGGCGATGCGCCCAAGCCCGCGCCCAGCGCTTTCCTGCCCACTCCGCTGGGGGCAGGTCCGTGGGATTTCCAGACCGAAAAGGCCAAGGTCCATGTGGAAGTCGTCACCAAGGGGCTGGAACGCCCCTGGGGCATGGCCTTCCTGCCAGGTGGCGACATGCTGGTGACCGAGCGGCCGGGCCGCCTGCGCATCGTCAGCAAGGCCGGTGTGCTGGATCCCACGCCGATCGCGGGCCTGCCGGAAATCTATAATGTCGGCCTCGCCGGGCTGATGGACGTGGTGCTGCACCCCAATTTCGCGAAGAATCGCCTGATCTATCTCAGCTATTCCAAGGCCGATCCGGCCGATCCGAAGAACACCACCCTGGCCGTTCTGCGCGCCAAGTGGGACGGTAGCCACCAATTGTCCGACGTGAAGGACATTTTCGTGGCCGATGCCTGGTTCGGCAAGGAGCCGGTGCCGGCCCGATGCTGCGGCCAGGGTCCGGTCTATGGCAGCTATGGCGGGCGCATGGCCTTTGACGGCGAAGGATACCTCTTCATCGCCAGCGGCGAGCGCAATTATGGCGAAATGGCGCAGAAGTCCGACAATCATTTCGGCAAGATCCTGCGCCTCAACGATGACGGCTCCGTGCCGGATGACAATCCCTATGTTGGCGACAAGGACTGGAAGCCGGAAATCTGGACCACGGGCCACCGCAACCCCACGGGCCTGACGGTCGATCCCGATTTCGGCGAGATCTGGTCCACCGAATTCGGCCCACGCGGCGGCGACGAGCTGAACCGCATCCAGCGCGGCCAGAATTACGGCTGGATGGATGTCACCCAGGGCCATCATTATGACGATACGCCCGCCAAGTTCATCAAGGGCGAGGCAGGCTTTGTCGATCCGCTGGCCGTCTGGGGCCCGCCTTCGTCCAATCCGGGCAATTTGACCTTCTATCACGGCCGCAAGTTCCCCGGCTGGGACGGCAATCTGATCATCGCCATGATGAACAAGTCGCTGGTCCGCGTGGAATTCGATGCCAAGGGCAATCCTTCCGGCAAGCAGGAAGCGATGCTGCAGGACCTCAAGCAGCGCCTGCGCGATGTGCGGCAGGGCCCGGACGGCAATCTCTACATTCTCACGGACGAGAAAGAAGGCGCGATGCTGCGGCTGACGCCCGGCAAGTAAGCGTTTCTGCCCGATGCTCCTCTCCCTCCGGGGGAGGAGCGGGCTTCGCCTCACCGGCACATCCTTACATGCCCCAAAGGCAAGCCGCCTAATCGCCTTGCCTTTGGAACCACGCCCAGCCATCTCTGCGTGCCCTCCATGCAGAGCCCGTAACCATGCGCGCGTTCCACCTGATCCTGGCCAATAATCTGGTTCAGAACATCACCAATTTCACCGTGTGGTTCGCGCTGGTGTTCTGGGTGTTTCTGGAAACGCAGTCCGTTTTCGCCACCGGGATGATCGGCGGCATCTATCTGGTATTCACGGCCGCCGGGGCGATCTGGTTCGGCAGCCTGGTGGACCATCATCGCAAGAGATCGGTGATGCTGATCTCCAGCGCGGCGTCCTTCGCGCTCTATGCGGCATCGCTGGGCGCGCTGGCCCTGGTGCCCGAACGTGCCTTCGAGGATGTCTATGGCGCGCAGCTATGGCTGTTCGTGCTGCTGGTGATGGCAGGCGTGATCGCGGGCAATATCCGCATGATCGCCCTGCCCACGCTGGTTACGGCGATGATCCCGGAAAATAGGCGTGACAAGGCCAATGGGCTGGTCGGCATGGTGACGGGGGTGGGCTTCGTCATCACATCGGCGATCAGCGGCTTTCTGGTGGCCTGGGGCGGAATGCTGGCGACGCTGATCTTCGCGCTGGTGCTGACGACAATCGCCTTCCTTCACCTGCTGGCCTTGCGGCTGGACGAGCCGGCGCCGCAATCCGAGGTTTCCGGCGAACCGCGCCGGATCGACCTGCGCGGCACGGTGCGGATCGTGGGCGCGGTGCCCGGCCTGTTCGCGCTGATCGGCTTTTCCGCCTTCAACAATCTGCTGGGCGGCGTGTTCATGGCGCTGATGGACGGATACGGCCTGTCGCTGATGGAAGTGGAGGAATGGGGCATGTTGTGGGCCTTCGTTTCCTGCGCCTTCATTCTGGCCGGAATGGCGATTGCCCGCTGGGGCCTGGGGCCGCGCCCCTTGCGCACCCTTCTGCTGGTGAACCTGATCATCTGGACCGTGGCGGCGGTCTTCACGCTTCAGTCGTCGATCCCGATGCTGATCGTGGCCTGCCTGATCTGGCTGTTCCTCAACCCCTATGCGGAGGCGGCGGAGCAGACGGCGCTGCAACGCGTCGTCCCGTTCGAGCGGCAGGGGCGCGTCTTCGGTTTCGCGCAATCGGTGGAGCAGGCGGCATCGCCCTTCACCGCCTTCCTGATCGGCCCGCTGACCCAGTTCGTGTTTATCCCGCTGATGACCACGGGCGCGGGGGCTCAGGCCATCGGCCACTGGTATGGCACCGGGCCCGAACGCGGCATGGCGGTGGTGTTCACGGTAACCGGCATACTGGGCGTGGTGATGACGCTGATCGCCTTCAACTCACGCCAGTATCGCCTGTTGTCCCGCGCTTACGAGGCGGGCGGGGGAACCGCGTCGCCTTCGCTGTCGGCCCAGTAGAGCCGCATCGGATTGGCCACCAGCAGCTTGTGCTGCAGTTCCGCCGTGGGTGCGATCCGGGGGATCATGTCCACCAGATGGCCATCGTCGGGAATCTTGTCCTGCATATTGGGATGCGGCCAGTCCGTGCCCCAGATGCAGCGATCCGAATAATCCGCCACCAGCGGCGCCACGGCTTCGGCAAAGGCATTCCACGGATCGCCGGTGCCATCCAGCCGGTCGGGGCAGGTGGGCTTGAAGTGAATGTCCGGGCGGCTTTCCAGCAGGCGGCGGAACGCCTTCATATCGGCGCCGTCCGGGCCCTGGGTCACGTCGGGGCGGCCCATATGGTCGATCACGATCGGCACGGGGATGGCGTCCATGAAGGGGCGCAGATCTTCCAGAATGTCCGCCTCGAAATAGATCACCACATGCCAGCCTGCGGGCAGGCGCCTGGCCACTTCAAGGAACTTGTCCTTCGGCGCATCGTCCACCAGCCGCTTGAGGAAGTTGAAGCGGATGCCGCGCATGCCGCCATCATGCAGCATGTGCAGATCTTCCTCGGGAATGGCCGGATCGACCACCGCCACGCCGCGCGCCTTGCCGTTGGAAGCCGCAATGGCATGGAGCGTGGCGGAATTATCGGTGCCGTGGCAGCTGGCCTGCACGATCACATTTTTGTCGAAGCCCAGATGATCGCGCAGCGAGAACAGCATTTCCGGGCCGGCATCCTCGGGCAGATACTTCGCCTTCGCACTGAAGGGGAACTGCGCCATCGGGCCGAACACATGGCAATGCGCATCTACCGCGCCCGGGGGCGGAGTGAACTTCGGCTTGGAGGGGTTGGCATGCCAGCTGATGATGCGATCGGTCATCTTTTCCACTTTCGTCATCCCCGCGCAGGCGGGGATCCAGTTTGCTTCCCCTCGCCATCTGGATTCCCGCCTTCGCGGGAATGACGAGGATGATTGAATCAGGCGAACACCACCCCGTCCATCAACTTGCGCGCGGTGCGCAGCAGGGCGGAGCTGGTGACTTCCCCGGCGTCGTTCACTTCCAGCACACAACTCATTTCCCCGGTGGGATGTTCCACCGACAGGGTCTTGCGGCTGCCTTCGGGAAGCTGTGCCACATCGTTGGCGGGCGAACCCTTGAGCAGGCTGGCCGTCGCCACGCTGACCGCGGCGAGCACGCCGATGGTCGCATGGGCGCGATGGGGAATGAAGCTGCGGGTGTTGATCGCCCCGCCATTCTTCGGCGGCGAGACGAGAAACATCTTCGGGACGGACTTTTCCTTCACGTCGCCCAGATTCATCAGCGGCCCGGCGGCAAGGCGGATGCCTTCGATCTTCGCGCGGATCGCGGCAAAGCCTTCACCCTCCAGCTCCTCGCGGGTTTCATAGCCGGTCGCGCCAAGGTCTTGCGCCTTCATCACGATGCAGGGCATGCCATTGTCGATCAGCGTGCAAGCCACGCCCTCGATCACATCCACCACATTGCCCGTGGGCAGCAGCGCCCCGCAGGAAGAACCGGCGGTGTCGCGGAATTCCAGCGGAATCGGCGCATGGGTGCCGGGGACGCCATCGATCCGGGCATCGCCCTTGTAGCTGACCACACCGCCCGGCGTCTGCACTGTGGCGACGGCGGCCTGGCCGGTGTTCTCCATGAAGATCGAGACCTTGGTCTCGTCCCCCGTGGCGGATACCAGACCCCGCTCGATGGCGAAGGGGCCGATGCCCGCAAGGATATTGCCGCAATTCTGCGCATCGGTGACGATGGCCTGATCGACGAAGACCTGCAGGAACAGGTAATCGACATCGATCCCTTCCCGCTTGCTCTTCTTCACCACGGCTACCTTGCTGGTCAGCGGATCGGCGCCGCCCATGCCATCGATCTGGCGCGGATCGGGGCTGCCCATCACGCCGAGCAGGAAGGCATCGCGCTCAGCCACATCGGCGGGCAGGTCGCTGGCGAGGAAGTACCCCCCCTTGGAGGTACCCCCACGCATCCACATGACGGGTGCCGATTTCATGTCAGATCCACTTCAGGCCCATGTCGATCAGCTTCTGGCGGAAGCCGTACATGTCGAGGCCCAGTTCGCCCGAAGCGAGTCGTTGGCGCTTGGAACCTTCATTGGCTTCGCGGGCGCGGGCCTTTTCCAGCACCATGGCGGCATCGGCGCGCTTGACCACGCAGACGCCGTCATCATCGGCCACGATCACGTCGCCCGGCTCGATATAGGCACCGGCGCAGACCACCGGCACGTTCACGCTGCCGAGGCTCGCCTTGATCGTGCCCTGCGCGAAGACGCGCTTGGACCAGACGGGGAAGTCCATCTCGGTCAGGTCGCGCACGTCGCGCACGCCGGCGTCGATGATCAGGCCCTTCACGCCCCGCGCCTGCGCGCTGGTGGCCAGAAGATCGCCGAAATAGCCGTCTTCACAAGGGGAAGTCGGCGCGATCACCAGAATGTCGCCATCCCGGCACTGCTCGATCGCGGCGTGGACCATGTAATTGTCGCCCGGGGGCACGCTGATCGTCACGGCCGAAGCGCCGATGCGCGCGCCGGAATAGATCGGGCGCATATAGCTGGCGAGCAGGCCGGTGCGGCCCTGCGACTCATGCACCGTGGCGACGCCGCAGGCGCCCAGTCCTTCGACCACCTCGCGTTCCGCACGCTCGATATTCTGGACGACGACTCCGCTCATCTTCGGCTCTCCCTTTTGGAAATGGTGCCCTTGGGTTGAAAATCCACCCGCGTTGAAAATACACTCGGGCGATAAAACGCAAGGCGGCGCTTGCATCCGGCAGCGGCCCCGCGTCAAGCCTTGCTTGGGCGAATGGCCTTGGGTGGGCGAATGGAGGTGCCTGCGGACTTGTCCGCCGACTTGCCCCTCAACTTGCCCCTCAACTTGTAAGTAACACATACATTCGATAGATCGCCCGCCAGAGAGGAACGGCACATACGAATCATGAGTGCGCACCTGCCCCGACTGTCCCTGATCGGTTTTGGCGAAGCCGGTTCGACCTTTGCCCGCGCCGGGCAATGGAGCGGTGCCGCCACCGGATGGGACATTCACGAGGAACGCCGCGCCCTGATGCCCGAATGCGGAGTTGCCCCGGCAGCGGATGCACGGGCCGCACTGGAAGGCGCCGCCATCGTGCTCTCGTTGGTAACCGCCGATTCCGCCCTTCCCGCCGCATCGGACTATGCCCGCTGGCTGTCCCCCGGCGCGATCTGGTGCGACATGAACTCCGTCTCGCCCGAGACCAAGCGGCAGGCCGCCGCCATGGTGGAGGAAGCAGGCGGGCGCTATGTCGATGTCGCGGTGATGGCCCCGGTCGATCCCCAGGCCCTGTCCGTTCCGCTGCTGATCGCGGGCGCCGCCGCGCAGGACGCCACGGGAATGCTCAACGCGCTGGGCTTTGCCAATACGCGTGTGGTGGGCGATGAAGTGGGCCGCGCCAGCGCGATCAAGATGATCCGCTCGGTAATGGTCAAGGGGCTGGAGGCACTGACCGCCGAACTGGTGCTGGCCGCAGATTCCGCAGGCGTGCTTGATGAAGTCCTCGCTTCGCTGGACGCCAGCGAAAAACAGGTGAGCTGGACCGAACGGGCGGATTACAATCTCGACCGGATGATCGTGCATGGCCTGCGCCGTGCGGCTGAAATGCAGGAATCCGCCAAGACATTGGCGGGTCTCAACATCGCGCCGATGATGACGGACAACACCGTCGCCTGGCAGCAAGCCATCGGCGAACTTGCAATTTTGCCGCCAAAGGGCTTGCGGGCGAAGATCGATGCAATCAAGGCATCACCGGGCTTCAAGCGCCCGAACTGAACGGAGAAAGTCAAGACATGACAATGGTGATCGACTGCCACGGCCATTACACTGTGCTTCCTAAGGGGCACGATGCCTGGCGCGAAGAGCAGAAGGCCGCCTTCAAGGCAGGCGTTGCCGCGCCGGCCTATCCCGAAATCTCCGATGACGAGATTCGCGAGACGATTGAACAGAACCAGCTGCGCCTGATCAAGGAACGCGGCGCGGACCTGACCATCTTCTCGCCCCGCGCCAGCGCCATGGCCCCGCATGTGGGTGACCAGTCGGTCGCCGTGCCATGGGCCCGCGCCTGCAACGACCTGATCGCGCGTGTCGTCGGCCTGTTCCCCGAAACCTTCGTCGGCGTCTGCATGCTGCCCCAGTCGCAGGAAGCGGACATGACCAGCTCCATCGCGGAGCTGGAACGCTGCGTGACCGAGCTGGGCTTCATCGGCTGCAACCTGAACCCCGATGCGAGCGGCGGCTATTTCAAGCAGCCCCCGCTGACCGACAAGTTCTGGTATCCCTTCTATGAAAAGATGGTGGAGCTGGACGTTCCGGCGATGATCCACGTCTCTGGCAGCTGCAACCCGGCGATGCACGCCACGGGCGGCTATTACCTGGCCGCCGACACGGTGGCCTTCATGCAGCTGCTGGAAGGCGATCTGTTCACCGACTTCCCGACGCTGCGCTTCATCATTCCGCATGGCGGCGGCGCGGTGCCCTATCACTGGGGCCGCTATCGCGGTCTGGCCGACATGCTGAAGAAGCCTTCGCTCGACCAGCATCTGATGAACAACATCTTCTTCGACACCTGCGTCTATCACCAGCCGGGCATCAACCTGCTGGCTGACGTGATCGAGAACAAGAACATCCTGTTCGGCAGCGAAATGGTGGGTGCAGTGCGCGGGATCGACCCGACCACCGGCCATTATTTTGACGATACGAAGCGCTATATCGACGCACTCGATATCTCTGACGCAGAGAAAAACGCCATCTTCGAAGGCAATGCGCGTAAGGTGTTCCCGAGGCTTGATGCCCGATTGAAGGAACGTGGCCTATGACCGCAAACGAAACCGCCCCCCTCGACGCTGCCCGTGTTGCAACCGGCCTTGCGCGCTGCGCCAGGCCGGACCGGTATATCCAGCAGCTCGTCAGCCACTGGAGCCACAAGATGGCCACCAGCTATGCCGACGGGCTGGGCGCGTTTCCGTTTTCCGAAATCGAGAATGCGACGATGCAGGTTCACGGCGAGGGGATCGCGATCACTCTCGTCACCGGCGATGCCGAACGCAACGTCCACCTGCGCGGCGTGATCGAACGCCATATTGACCGGTTCGCCTTCAAAGAGGCGCCCCTGAGCTACGAATGGAAAGAACAATGAGCGAAAAGAAGCAGAGGATCGACATCCACGAATACCTCGCGGCGTTCGACGACATCCCGGGCACCCGGGTGTTTACCGCGCAGCGCGCCCGCAAGGGCTATTGGCTGAACCAGTTCGCGATGAGCCTGATGAAGGAAGAAAACCGCGAGCGCTTCAAGGCCGACGAAAGCGCCTATCTGGACGAATGGAACCTGACGCCCGCCGCCAAGCAGGCCGTGCTGGACCGCGATTACAACGCGATGATCGATGAAGGCGGCAACGTCTACTTCCTGTCCAAGCTGTTCTCTACCGACGGCAAGAGCTTCCAGTTCGCCGCCGGTTCGATGACCGGCATGACCCAGGAAGAATATGCACAGATGATGATCAATGGTGGCCGTTCGCCCGAAGGCGTGCGCTCGATCAAGGGAGGTTTCTGATCATGGCACGCGTTACTACGGGCATTACGTCCAGCCACATCCCCGCGCTGGGCGCCGCCCTGCAGACCAAGACTTCGGACAATGAATATTGGGGTCCGGTCTTCAAGGGCTACGAGCCGATCAAGGAATGGATCAAGCAGCCGGGCAACATGCCCGATGTGGTGGTGCTGGTTTATAACGACCACGCTTCCGCCTTCGACATGAACGTGATCCCCACCTTCTCGATCGGTTGCGCCGAAAGCTTCAAGCCGGCCGACGAAGGCTGGGGCCCGCGCCCGGTTCCCGACGTGATCGGTCACCCGGATCTTGCCTGGCACATCGCCCAGAGCCTGATCCTCGACGATTTCGACATGACCATCTTCAACAAGATGGATGTAGACCATGGCTGCACCGTGCCGCTCTCGATGATGTTCGGCGAGCCCGATGCATGGCCGTGCAAGGTCATCCCCTTCCCCGTCAACGTGGTGACCTATCCGCCGCCGTCGGGCCGTCGCTGCTTCAACCTGGGCGATTCCATCCGCGCCGCGGTGGAGAGCTTCCCGGAAGATCTGAACGTCCATGTCTGGGGCACGGGCGGCATGAGCCACCAGTTGCAGGGTCCGCGCGCGGGCCTGATCAACAAGGAGTTCGATCTCAACTTCATCGACATGCTGATCAAGGACCCCGAAACCCTCAGCAAGATGCCGCATATCGAATATCTGCGCGAAGCAGGCAGCGAAGGCATCGAACTGGTGATGTGGCTGATCATGCGCGGCGCGCTGGGCGACAAGGTGAAGGATCTCTACACCTTCTACCACATCCCCGCCTCCAACACCGCGCTGGGCGCCCTGCTGCTCCAGCCGGAGGAAACCGCTGGCGCTCCGCTCGAACCGCGCAAGGTGATGAGCGGCCACAGCCTGACCGCCGGGGCCTGATAGGTCCGGCAGAGTTTACGGGCGCCTGCATCGGCAGGCGCCCGTCCCTATTTTCAACTTTAGCGAGACAGGAGAGCAGACATGCGCATTGCACTCGTGGGCGCCGGTGCTTTCGGTGAAAAGCACCTCGATGGCCTGAAGAATATCGACGGCGTCGAAATCACCTCGGTCATTTCCCGCCGGGCCGAACAGGCCGCGGAAGTGGCTGCCAAATATGGCGCCAAGCATTCGGGCACCGAATTGTCGGAAGCGCTGGAGCGGGACGATGTGGACGCAGTGATCCTGTGCACCCCCACCCAGATGCACGCCGAACAGGCCATTGCCTGCATGAATGCGGGCAAGCACGTGCAGGTGGAAATCCCCCTGTCCGACAGCTGGGGCGATGCGGAAGCGGTTGCCGCCAAGCAGAAGGAAACGGGCCTGGTCTGCATGGTGGGCCATACCCGCCGCTTCAACCCCAGCCACCAGTACGTTCACAACAAGATCGTGGCCGGCGAGCTGAACATCCAGCAGATGGACGTTCAGACCTATTTCTTCCGCCGCAAGAACATGAACGCCAAGGGCGAGCCGCGCAGCTGGACCGACCACCTGCTGTGGCACCACGCGGCCCACACGATCGACCTGTTCGCCTATCAGGCGGGCAAGATCGTCACCGCCAATGCCATTCAGGGCCCCAAGCACCCGGAACTGGGCATCGCCATGGACATGTCGATCCAGCTCAAGAGCGAAAGCGGCGCGATCTGCACTCTCTCGCTCTCGTTCAACAATGACGGGCCGCTCGGCACCTTCTTCCGCTATATCGGCGATAATGCGACCTTCATCGCCCGCTATGACGATCTCGTCACCGGCAAGGAAGAACCGGTGGACCTGACCGGCGTGACCGTGTCGAACAACGGCATCGAACTGCAGGACCGCGAATTCATCGCCGCGATCCGCGAAGGCCGCGAACCGAATTCCTCGGTCGCCGGCGTGCTCGACTGCTACCGGGTGATCGGCGAACTGGCCGCCAGCCTCGAAGCGCAGGACGGCTGGTCCTGATCCCATCCCGCCGCGCCGTTTCCGTTATGGACTGGCGCGGCAGCGGTTGCGATTGACGCAGCCCGGACTAAACACAGGCACGGGCTCGGCGGTTCACCCGTTCGGGCCCGTGTCTTGCATCTGGGGGCCGATATGCGCCCCGCTCCAAAGCTCGTGACGAGGAAATCCATGAAGCGCCAACTGGCAAACCGCTCCGTCCATCCCGTCGGCCTCGGCTGCATGAACCTGTCCTGGGCCTATGGCACTCCGCCCAGCCAAGAAGAGGGCGTGAAGCTGCTCAACCGCGCGCTGGACCTGGGTTACGACCATCTCGACACGGCCCGCATCTATGGCGCGGGCAAGAACGAGGCGCTGATCGCCGCCGCCCTGAAGGGCCGCCGCAAGGAGTTCTTCCTCGCCTCCAAATGCGGCATCGTGGTGGAAGGCCCCAAGCGCGGCGTGGATTGCAGCCCCGAGGCGATCCATGCCGCCATCGAGACCAGCCTCAAGCTGCTCGAAACCGATCACATCGATCTTTATTACATGCACCGTTTCGACCCCAAGGTGCCGATTGCCGATTCCGTTGGCGCACTGAAAGACGCCATCGATGCGGGCAAGATCGGCGCCTATGGCGTGTCCGAATGGAGCTCCGCCCATATTCGCGAGGCACATGGCATCCATCCCGTGGGCGCGGTGCAGACCGAATATTCGCTGTGGACCCGCAATGTCGAACTGGGCGTGCTGGACACCTGCAAGGAACTGGGCATCGCTCTGGTGGCCTTCTCCCCCGTCGGTCGCGGCGCGCTGGGCGGCGTGCTGAAAGACCCGACGACGCTGGAAGAAGGCGATCTGCGCAACGTCATGCCGCGCTTCAACGCGGAAAACTGGCCGAAGAACCTGGCGCTGATCGAGCAGTTCGTGGCGCTGGCCACCGAAGCGGGCGTTACGCCGGGCCAGCTGGCAAATGCCTGGGTGCTGAGCCGTGGAGGCAATGTCCACGTCATCCCCGGCACCACCAGCCTGCAGCATCTGGAAGACAATTATAACGCCGCCAGCGTGGGCATCGGGCAGGATATGCTTGACCGGGCGGACGCCTTGATCAACCAACAGACCGTTGCCGGCCATCGCTATCACGATGCGATCCGGCCGACGATCGACACGGAAGACTTCGCCTAAAAAGGCCAGGCTCCGCCACGGAAGAGGAACGGGACATATGCCAGGCGGCAATGTGCGCGCGGAAATCGGCTATACCGAGGATACCGGCAAACAGCCTTATTTCTACGCCAACGCGCATGAGAAGGACTATGTCCCCCTCGCCCCGGTGGAGATGGATATCGCGGACGCGCGAGGCACCGAAACCTCGCTCGACCGCGAGGGGTTCATCCTCGTCAGCCATGCCAGCGCCCTCTCCGACCTTACCGACATGGAAGCGGTGGCCCGCATCCATGCAGGCGAGATCGAGGCGCTGCTGAAGAAGGTTACCGGCGCGGATCACGTGGCCGTCAT
The DNA here is from genome assembly GCF_020539485.1 of Fulverythrobacter ferritrahens. GTDB lineage: Bacteria > Pseudomonadota > Alphaproteobacteria > Sphingomonadales > Sphingomonadaceae > Andeanibacterium > Andeanibacterium ferritrahens. The sequence continues at coordinate 528,997 of NZ_JACDXU010000002.1, read as the reverse complement.
GCCGCGCGGCATCTTGCGCTATTCGGAGCGGAGCGGCCGCACCGGCAGCACCGATAATTCGCACCCCGCCCGCTTCGCCCATGTCGACATGTCGGTTTCCGCCGCCGCCTCGGCCCGCGAACAGGGCGCGCCCGGCCCCGACGTGACCGGCGGCCGCGCAATCCTTCGCAGCGCGCAGTATAATGTCTGGCGTGTGCTGTCCGGCCCGCCACAGGACGTACCGCTGGCCATGTGCGCCTATCCCAGCGTTTCCCAAGGCGATCTGATCGATTGCCTGGCGATCTTCGATCCGCCCGATGGCTCGCCCGAATGGAGCTTCGGCAATTATGTCATCCGGCATAATCCGGCCCATCGCTGGCATTATTTCAGCGACATGCGCACCGACGAGGCAATCGTGTTCAAGAGCAGCGAGAGCGACCCGCAAAGGGCACAGCTGACGCCGCATGGCGCTTTCGACAATCCGCTCGCCGGGCCGGATGCGCCCGCGCGGGTCAGCCTGGAAATGCGGGGCACTGCCTATTGGTTCGAATAGACCCGCGATAAAGAAGAAGGGGGAAGTGATGGAGAGGAAAACACGATATCTGGCCGGCGCGCTGGCGCTGCTGGCGACTGCCGGCATGACCGTTCAGGCCGCCGCGCAGGAATCGCCGGAGGACATGGCCCGGCAGGAGGCCGAGCGGGACAAGGTTCCCGATACCGCCGGAGACGGCCCCTATCCCTCGCTGATCGAGGTCGATCCTTCCCTGCCCGATCATGTGATTTATCGCCCGGCGGACCTCTCCAAACTCGGCAAGGCCAAGCTGGGCCTGTTCGTGTGGGGCAATGGCGCCTGTGCGGACGATGCCACCAGTTCACGCCTGCATCTCTCGCAGATCGCATCCTATGGCTATCTCGTGATCGCGCCGGGCAAATGGCGGAGCGGGCCGAATGCGCATGACCCCAAGGCCGCGCCGCGCGGGCGCAATGCCGACGGTTCCTATCCCCCGCCGCCCACCAAAGCAGCGGACCTGACCAGCGCGCTGGATTGGGCGCTGGCGGAAAATGCCCGCGCAGGCAGCCCCTATCACGGGCTGATCGACGAGAAGGCGATTGCCGCAGGCGGCTTCAGTTGCGGCGGCATCCAGGCATTGGAGATCGCGCCCGATCCCCGGATCGATACGCTGGTGATCCAGAATAGCGGGCTGCTGACCGATCCTTCGCTGGGCATTCCCGGCATGGAACTGCCCAAGAGCGCGCTGGCGAAGCTTCATACGCCCGTGATCTATATTCAGGGCGGGCCGACAGACATTGCCTATGCCAATGGCAAGGACGATTTCGAACACATCAACCACGTGCCTGCCGTGATGGTGAACCTGCCCACCGGGCATGGCGGCACTTATCACGAACCAATGGGCGGCAAGGGCGCGCGCATCGCGGTGGACTGGCTGGAATGGCAATTGCGCGGCGATCAGAAGGCCGCGAAGAGCTTCGTCGGCAAGGATTGCGGCCTGTGCGGCGATCCGGACGTGACGATCGAGCGGAAGAATCTGCGCTGAGGCTTCTATCCGTCATCCCGGCGAAGGCCGGGATCGCTGGCAGTCCTGACTAAAGATGGCCTGATTAGAGTTGGCCTGGCTCAAGGTGGCCAGCGGTCCCGGGTCAAGCCCGGGACGACGGAAGAATACTTGTCGTCATAGAAAAAGCCCCGCCTCACCCAGTGAGACGGGGCCTTTTCATAATCAGGCCTCGAAGACGGGCGATCAGCCCATCTTGCCGTAATTCCACAGCGAGAGAATGCGCGCCCGTTCCGCCTCGACCGGTTCATAAGCGGCCGAATCCACCGTACACCAGCCGTGATCTGCGGCGAAGACTTCCACGCGGGCGCCGACGCCAGCATCTTCCGCCGCGTGGCGCAGGGCCACCTTGTCATCCGGGCTGCGCTTGTCGTCGTTCTGCGCAATGGCGAAGAGATACAGCGCCTTGGTGCCCTTGAGCAGCTTGTGCGGGCTGTCCGGCGCTGCAGTGACGAGGCCGCCGCCGTGGAAGGAACTTACCGCGCCCACGCGGCCAGGCACGGCAGCAGCCGTGCGCACAGCGTAGGAGCCAGTCATGCAATAGCCTTCAGCAGCGATCTTCTTGCTGGCATCCACCGCCGGGTTCGCATCGAGCCAGGCCACGATTGCCTTGGCATCGCTCATGATTGCGGGCGTAGTCAGCTTGGCCATCATCGGGGCGAGCTTCTCGCGCCCTTCGGGGGCGAAGAATTCGGAGATGGTGGCCATCACCGGCGCCTTGGCGCTGCGGTAATAATGGTTCACCGCCACCACCGCATAGCCGGACGCGGCGAGCGTGCGCGCCATCGCCTTATAGGCATCGCGCAGGCCCGCAATGTCAGGATACATGATGACGGCGGGATGCTTGCCCTCCGTCGGATGGACGAAGAAGGCGTCCATCTTGCCATCGGGCGTGGTGATGGAAACCGTGGTTTCAGTCAGCGCCGGGCTGGTGCCTTGCGCCGCGCAAGCAGTGCTGACCGTAAGCGTTCCCATCGCCGCCGCACTGATCGCCGCAAAGTCCCTGCGGCTAAGGCCCCGTTTCGCCAGCGTGGCATCATCGGCCAGAGCCGTGAAATCATCGCACATCGATTCTCTCCTTAACTTCTCCCGTCCAGCCGGTGGACGTTGCCCCGCCGGATCGCCCGACACTATGTTGTTTTTGTCCGGGCCTGCCAATGCCCAATAGGCACCGGCAGGCGGAATAAGAAAATCGGTCGATCAGGTCAGGTCATCGAGACGGATGATCAGCCCTTCCTCGGCGGCCTTCATTGCGTCGCGGCGCAATTGTTCGATCTTCAGGCGGCCCGCAGGGGCTTCTTCCTTGGGCAGGGCGGCCATGGTTGCGGCGTGGATTTCCTCAAAATCGGGGCCATGCTCAGGATGGGTCAGGATCAGGCCCTTCTGCTCGGTCATGCCGGCAAGGATCTTGGTGCCGACCTCATAGGGGTCCATCCCTTCCTCGAAAGCAGTACCGAATTGCTGCAGCTCGCCCTCGGCCACTTCGGGAAATCCGCTGGTGCCAAAGCCGTCAGGACGCTTCAAGGCGCTGGTCCAGGCATTGGTGCGGGTCAGCGCCGGGCAGCACAGCGAGCAGCCGATCTTGTGCGGGGCCAGATTGTAGCGCAGCGATTCGGTGAGGCCGCGCACGGCGAACTTGCTGGCGGTATATATCCCCGCCTGCGGGCCGGGCAGGAAGGCGGCCATGCTTGCGATGTTCACCACATGGCGACGGCCGTGACTGGCCTTGATCTTGGGCAGGAAGGAAACCAGCCCGTTCACCACGCCGCCGAAATTGACCCCCATGATCCAGTCATAATCGTCATAGCTGGCCTCGTCCGTCGGCCCGAAGACCGAGACGCCGGCATTGTTCACCAGCACGTGAACCTCGCCGAAATGCTTCACCACTTCTTCCGCCACTTGGGCAAAGCGGGCACGGTCAGTCACGTCCAGCTTGAGGAACAGCGGCTGTTCATAGCCCTTTGCCTTGAACCATTCCGCCACGCGGTTCTTGTCATCCTCGTTCCTGTAGGACAGCGCCAGCCGCATCCCCGCATCGGCGAAGGCCTGCGCCACGCCCAGCCCGATACCCGTGACCGCGCCAGTGATGAAAGCGACCCGGCCCTCCCAGGGGCGATCTGCATTGCTCATGTCCGAAAATCCTCTCGCCAAAATTATCACGATCGTTAGTAACGTGTGCCAAGCAAATTGGGAGAGAGCAAATGAGCGATGTGGAAGCCCGCCTGGCGGAGCTGGAGCAGAAGGTCGGCGTGCTGGAGGATATCCAGGCGATCCGGCGGTTGCACTGGGCCTATGGCTATTACATCGATTTCAACCGTCCCGAGGAAGTGGCCGACCTGTTTGCCGAAGATGGCGCGGTGGTGTTCCTTTCGGGCGAATATGTCGGCCATGCCGGTGTGAAGCGCCTCTATGGCGACTGGATCGCGGGCCGCTTCACCGGCGGACGCCCCGGCCCTGTAAACGGGTTGCTGCTGGACCATTTCCAGATGCAGGACATCATCACCGTCGCGCCTGACCGGCAGACCGCCAAGGGCCGCTTCCACGGCATCCTGCTGGGCGGCTGGCATGATGACTTCCAGGACACCAAGGAAGAAATGATGCCGCAGCAATTCATGGAAGCCGGCATTTACGAGAACGATTATGTGAAGGTCGACGGGATCTGGAAGATCAAGCGGCTGGACTACATGATGCAGTGGCAGGGCAATTACGAGGAAGGCTGGGCGCACACCACCGCGCACCTCCAGCCCGCCGAGAAGACCTTCCCCGAAGATCCGCTGGGGCCCGACGTCCTGCTGCCCGCCGACCAGCATCGCCAGACCTGGCCCTATCGCCAGGATGTGCCGATGCACTTCGCCCATCCGAAGTTCGGCTCGATTCTGGCCGGGCAGGAGAAGAAGTGATGCGCGGCGCCCTCGCAACCATTCTGGCGGGGGCGCTGGCCTCCACCATGGTCGCCGTCCCGGCAGCCGCAGCCGAAACCGGGCAATCCGACGCGCCCTGCACCATGAGCGCGCGCGAAGTGCTGGATGAGTTCATTCCCCTGTTCTTCGAGCAGCGCAACGCCAAGGTGGCCTTTGAACGCTGGGTCCACCCCGATTACATCAACCACAATCCCTTCGCCGCCACAGGGCGCGATGCGGCGGTCGGCTTCCTGCAGCCCTTCTTCGATGCGAACCCGCAGGCGCGCTATATCGTCCACCGCGTGATCGCCGATGGCGATCTGGTGGCCGTGCATAATGAAGCGCGCTTCAATCCGGACGCTGCCCCCTCAGCCGTGGTGGACATCTTCCGCGTGGAGAATTGCAAGATCGTGGAACATTGGGACGTAGTGCAGCCCGTCCCCGCCAAGAGCGCCAATAATAACGGGATGTTCTGAACGCAAAACAGGCAGGAGAGGCACGTGACGATCGATCCGAGGGATACTTCCAATCGGGAAAAGCTCTCCGTCCGTGAAGTGGCGGAACGGTTCATCGAGCTGTTCCACCATCAGGACAATCCGACCGACGCCTTCCTCGCCTGGGTCCATCCGGATTACATCCAGCACAACCCCAATGCACCCACAGGACGCGATGCCACGCTGGAAGTGCTGGCCGCCGCCGTGCGCAACAATCCCGAACTGACGCATGATGTGAAGCGCGTGATCTTCGGCGAGGAAAAGGACGGCGAAGGGCTGGTGACTGTCCACCACCATTTCCGCCGCCGCAAAGACGAGCGCGGCTATGCCGTGGTAGATATCCTGCGGATCAAGGACGGCTATGTCGTCGAACATTGGGACGTGATGCAGGAAGTGCCGGAAACCGCACGCAACGATAATGGAATGTTCTGACCGGCTGCCAAAGGCCGGCTGATGGGAGGGATGGGATGCCGCTTCTGCCGGATGGTAGCGAAAAGGGCCTGAAGGGCCATTTCGAGGAAGATTTCAGCGTCAGGACGCGGATCGGGCTTGCCCCGCGCGCCGGGCATATCGATCGCAGCGCACCCTACAAGCGCATCGCCACGGAAGAGGCCTGGACCTTCCCCGCACTGGTGGATGCGCAGATGAAATATCTGCAGAGCGGCGCCGCACCGGACGACGATTCGCTGAAGATGGCGGGCCTCTTCGCCCGGATGCCGTCTTTGCAGGAAATGCTGCTGGATCTGGGCGATCTGCGCCTGTCCCACATGGATGAATTCGGGATCGACCGGCAATTGCTGCTGCTCACCGCGCCCGGCGTGCAGGTGGTGAAGCCGGGCGAAGGCACGCCCCTGTCGCGTGAGGCGAACGACATCGCCGCCGATGCCTGTGCCCGCCATCCAGACCGCTTCTCGGCCCTTGCGGCCTTCGATCCGCGGGACGTGGCGGGATCGGTCAAGGAACTGGACCGCGCGCTGGGCACGCTGAAGCTCAATGGCGCTGTGCTCAATTCACACTGGCAGGGCCATTATATCGACGAGCAGGAATACTGGCCGATCCTTGAGGCGCTGGAAGCGCATGACGGCGCGCTCTACATCCATCCCACAGCGCCCTTCAACGCGCCGCATTATGAAACGCGCGGCTTCTTCGGCGCGCTGGGCGGCTTCCCGCACGACGTATGGCTGCACACGATGGGGCTGATCTTTTCCGGCGCTTTCGACCGCTTCCCGAAGCTGAAGCTGGTGATCGGCCATCTGGGCGAATGCCTGCCGCTGCATCTCTATCGCTTCGACTGGATGCAGGGCAATGCGGACAATCGCGCGGGCCTGCGCGGCGGCCAGCCGCCGGTGAAGCTGCAACACCCGGTCAGCCATTATTTCCGCAACAACATCTGGGTCACCACCAGCGGCGTCGGGTGGGAGCCGGGAATCAAGTTCTGCATGGATGTGCTGGGCCCCGAACGCGTACTCTACGCGATGGATTACCCCTACCAGCAATCGAGCGACGAGGTCGCCGCCTATGATCGCCTGACGATCAGTGACGAGCACAAGAAGATGCTGATGGAAGGCAATGCCCGCAGGGTGTTCAACCTTCCCGCCTGACACAGGTGAGCCGCCCGGCTTTTGATGGGCGGCACACCACTCACAAGCGCCCCGGAAATGAAAGGAGAAACGCAAGCATTTTGGGCCGGATAACAGACAAACGGACCGGCTCTTTCTGAGAAATGCACTTACAAAATCTGGAGAGGGTAAAATGAAAAACAATCTGCATCTGCGCACCACCATGGTGCTCGGCGCGTCCATGCTTGCAATCGGGATCGCAAGTCCGGCCGCCGCACAGTCCGACCAGGACAATACGACCGGCAATAACGACATCATCGTTACTGCCCAGTTCCGCGAACAGAACCTGCAGGATACTCCGCTGGCCATCACGGCCGTGACGGCGGAAACCATGGAAGCCAAAAGCCAGACCAATCTGGCTCAGGTCGCGGACAGCGCCCCCAACGTCACACTCAAGCCGCAGGGTGCCTCGTTCGGCCCCTCAATCGCGGTTTCGATCCGCGGCATCGGGGGGGCGGACTTCAACCCAGCCTTCGAGCCGGGCGTGGGCATCTACATCGACGATGTCTATTATCCGCAACTGACCGGCGCAGTGTTCGACCTGCTCGATCTGGAGCGCGTCGAAATCCTGCGCGGGCCTCAGGGCACGCTTTCCGGGCGAAATTCGGAAGGTGGCTCAATCAAGATGTTCACCCGCAGGCCCCAGGGCAGCAACACCGGCTATATGGAGGCCACTTATGGCAGCCGGAACCGGATCGGGCTGCGCGGCGGCTTCGACTTCAAGCTGACGGACGATCTCTCAGGCCGCGTCTCGGGCGTCTACAAGCATCAGGAAGGCTATGTCGAACGCTACGATTTCGGCTGCGTCTATCCGGCGGGCGGTTCGGCCACCTTCAAGGCGAATGACGGCACCACCAAGCTGGTCAACCCGGCGGGCGGCATTCCCGCCCTCAAGCCGCAAGGCTCCTGCCTGATCGATAAGCTGGGCGAAGTCGGCTATCAGGCAGTGCGCGGGGCCCTGCGCTACAACCCCTCGAGCGACATCGATATCAATCTGAGTGCGGAATATATCCATGATTCCCACACTGCCGCAGGCGAAGTGCTGGCGGCGACCGATGTGATCGACAATCCCAACACCAATATCGGCGGGGTTCCCTACGACAACCGCTTCATCTGCGGGAAGTTCTGCAACTTCTCGTCCTACTCATCACCGGCGATCACCTATTTTGGCGTAGCCACTCCGCCGACCGGCCAGCCGCTGCTGGCGACGCAGAATTCCGACCAGAGCGTCTATAGCGGGTACAATCTGGCCGCGAATTTCCACTTCGCGTTGAGCGACACGATCTCGATCGACAATATCCTGGCCTATCAGGCCTGGGATACCACCTTCGGGGTGGATGACGATCTTTCCCCGATCCCGCTTTCGGGCGGCTATAACAGCCTTACCCATTGGAACTGGAGCGAGGAACTGCGGCTCAACGCTCAATTGGCGGATAATATCACCGCCGTGCTGGGGGGCTACTACTTCAAGCAGCGGACTGACTATTACTCCTATCAGGATCTGCGTTATCTCAATGTCGCGCCGGGCGTGGGCCTGTTCCCGCTGCAATTCATCCAGCCTGACGAAACCCCGGCGGAAGCGAAGGCGGTCTTCGCCAATGTCAGCTGGGAAATAACCCCCGGCCTGACCTTTGACGGCGGCATCCGCTATACGGATGAAAGCAAGGAGTATCGCTACTTCCGGCTCAATCCCGATGGGACGATCAACCCCTATCTCGATCCGGTTGGCGCGGTGAACGGCGCGGGCACGCCCGGGGCGCTGACCGGGCTCGTCGCCAGCTACAAGGGCCAGCGGTGGGACTGGCGCGCTGCCCTGAACTATCGCTTCTCTCCGGAGTTGATGGTCTATGGCAGCGTGGCAACCGGCTTCAAGGGTGGCGGCACCAATCCGCGCCCCTTCTATGCCAGCCAGGCAATCAGCTTCGCTCCTGAAGTGCTGACCAATTACGAAGTCGGCATGAAGGCGGATCTGTTCGACCGGATGCTGCGCCTTAACCTCAACGCCTTCTACGGCAAGTTGAGCGATCTTCAGATCGGCGTCTCGGTCTGCCCGGACGGCACCACCCCCTGCGCCGCGCTGGTCAATGCCGGCAATGCGGAGGAAAAGGGTGTCGAGGCGGAATTCACGCTGCGTCCGACCGAAGGTTTCTCGATCGACGGTTCGGTAAGCTATCTCGACTTCAAATATACAAAGCTGGACCCGTCGGTCAGCGGCACCTCGCTCGACGATCCGCTCGCCGGGGCGCCTAAGTGGAAATGGGCGCTGGGTGCGCAATATGAGATCGATGCCGGCTCTTTCGGATCGATCACCCCGCGCATCGACGCCAGCTATCAGAGCGAAGTGTATACCGGTGCCAAATATAACGGAGTGCCGCAAAACATCGATGCCTACACCATCGTGAATGCGAGACTCACCTGGCAGAATCCGGACAAGGACCTTTCCATATCGCTGGAGGTAACCAATCTGACCGATGAATATTACTACGTCACCCTGTTCGACCTGCGCGAAGCCGGCGCGGGGCTGGACAAGGCTCAACCAGGCCGTCCGCGCGAATGGGCGGTGAGCGTCAAGAAGACGTTCTGATCATCGCGCCCATGCGGCAAGATCTGGAGGGCGGCCTGGCATGGTCGCCCTTCATTTATTCATGCACATAAATCTTGAAAAATTGTATGCAATGCTTACAATCAACTCGCCACCGATCATCCGATATTGCGGGCATGGCACCGTTAGACCCGGCCAATACTTTTCTCCTAGCCCCGCAAAAAACTGTTCTACTCTTTACTTGATCGGCGCGCCATCCAGTTTGCCTGCGTCAAACTGTTGATTTCCTGCATCACTTGTTGCGCGCCTGCGCAGGGTGCCAGCTAAATGCTTGCGAAAGCAACCTTCCGCGATATGGGCCCTCTCACCAGGGGATTGATTAGCTAAGCAATTGCACCCCCCGCAATTGCGCCCTTCTGGAGAGGTACATGATCAGATACAACTGTTTCACGGCATCGCGCCGTACCGTTTCGCTCACCCTCGCCGCATCGACTCTCGCGATCGCCGTGGGCACCCCCGCATTTGCGCAAGACGCTGACGCAGAACCCCGCAGCAACGAAATCGTTGTGACCGCGCAGTTCCGCGAACAGAAGCTGCAGGACACCCCGCTGTCGATCACGGCGGTGGATGCCGCGCTGCTCGAATCGCGCAACCAGGACGACATCAAGGCCGTCGCGGCCCAGGCTCCCAGCGTGACGCTGACCGAACAGGGCGGTGCTTATGGCGCTTCCATGTCGGCCTCGATCCGCGGCGTTGGCCAGAACGACTTCAACCCCGCCTATGAACCCGGCGTGGGCATGTATATCGACGACGTCTACTACCCGACGCTGACCGGTGCGAACTTCGACCTGCTCGACCTTGAGCGCGTCGAAATTCTGCGCGGCCCGCAGGGCACGCTGACCGGCCGCAACTCGATCGGCGGCGCGATCAAGCTCTTCTCGAAGAAGCCCGGACCGAAGGCCGAAGCCTTTGGCGAAGCCAGCTATGGCAGCCGTAACCGCGTCGAACTGCGCGCTGGTGCGAACCTGCCGATCAGCGACAATCTGTTCGCGCGCTTCTCGGCCGTCCACAAGAGCCAGGAAGGCTATGTCGACCAGGTCGATTATGGCTGCGCCAACCCGAACAATCCGGAAGGCATCCCCGCCATGATGGCTGCCCATCCGGGTTCGGATGACAGCTGCGTGGTCGATAAGCTGGGCGAACAGAACTACACCGGCCTGCGCGGCGCGGTGCGTTACGAAGGCTCCAAGCTCGAACTGATGGTGATCGCCGATTACCAGAAGTCCGATCGCACCAGCTCGGCTGACGTCGTGTCGGTGACCAACAATGCCCAGTCGAACTTCATCTGCGGCAAGTATTGCACCTATGCCAGCTGGTTCCTGGACGGCCGCGGCCAGACGGGTGACTGGAACACCGGCAACCGCAACGTCTTCGAAGGCTGGGGCGTGTCGGGCCATGCCGATTACGAGATCAGCGATTCGCTGAACCTGCAGTCGATCACTGCCTACCGCACCTACAACAACAAGTGGGGTTCGGACGACGACTTCACGCCGAACCCGGCGATTGCCGCGGGCGGTTACAACGATCTCGATTTCTGGTTCTTCAGCCAGGAACTGCGCCTGAACGGCAAGGTCGGTGATCTGGTGGAATACACCCTGGGCGGCTTCTATTCCGACCAGAAGAGCACCTACTACACCATCCAGGACATCCGTTACGGTCCCTATGCTGGCAGCCCGCTGCAGTTCGTGGGTAACGATCCGGTCAATGCCGACACGATCGCTGCCTTCGGTACCGTGATCGTTCGTCCGACCGACAGCCTGACCCTGACCGGCGGCCTGCGCTACACCGAAGAGCACAAGGACTACACCTTCGTGCGTCGTCGGCTTGACTACAGCCAGGGCCCCGTGGGCGGCGGCGTCGAAAACCTCGACGGTCTCGTCTCGGTCTATGACGGCAACCGTGTCGACTGGCGCGTTTCGGCGGACTACCGCTTCAACGAGCAGCTGCTGGCCTATGCAACCGTCAGCACCGGCTTCAAGGGCGGCGGCGTCACGGCGCGTCCGTTCTACCCCGCGCATGCGACCATGGGCACCTTCGGCCCCGAAACCGTCACTTCCTATGAGCTGGGCCTGAAGACCGACCTGTTCGATCGCCGCGTGCGGTTGAACCTCTCGGGCTTCTTCAACGACTACAAGAACATCCAGCTCGGCCTGTCGGACTGCACCGCTTACGGCGGGATTGCAGCTCCCTGCGCCGTCCGCGCCAATGCCGGCGACGGCGAGATCTGGGGTATGGAAGCGGAACTGTTCGCCGAACCGATCGACGGCCTGACCATCGACGGCTCGCTGAGCCTGCTGGATTCCAAGTACACCTATCTCGCGGCCGCAGTGGGCACCAGCGTGACGCTTGACGATCCGATCGTCTCGCCGACCTTCCAGGGCAGCTTCGGCATCCAGTACCAGGTCGACCTGGGCGACACGGGCTCGATCACGCCGCGTTTCGACGTCTCCTACCGCGACAAGCAGTATGTGGGTCACTCGCTGGACTCGCTCAGCACCGACCTGCGTTACCTGGACGCCTACACGCTGGGCAGCGCTCGCCTGACCTACCGCAATGCGAACGAGGACGTGGAAGTATCGCTCGAAGTGACGAACCTCTTCGACGAATATTACACGCCGACCCGTTTCGCGGCTGTATATGCCCTCAGCGGCACGGCTTACTCCACCGTGGGTGCGCCGCGCGAATGGCGCGTTTCGGTGAAGAAGACCTTCTGATCCGAAACTCCGGCATACCGGAAAAGAAAGGGCGGCCTCTCGGGGCCGCCCTTTTTGTTTGCGCGATCCGAAGCGCGGACTTCAGCGGTGGCAGCGTTCGGCGGCTAGCTGATCGCCAGCTCCTCTTCATCGTGAAGCACCCACTTGCCGCTTGCCTGCTTTTTGTAGGTCACGGCCATGAGGGCCCCTGCAAGAGGTCCCGCGTATTTTCTGGAATAGAAGAGGGCGGTGGAACCATCCTCACTGACTGCCGGCAGCGACATTGAAAGGACCGCTATGGGCCATTCCGGTTGACGCGTCAGCTCATCGATCCGCGCGTCATCGCTAAGGATGCCGGAAGTTTGCACCCAGTTTCGCAAATTTGAACATTCATCCATCACACGTCGGTCACGCAAATCAGCTGCCGCAAGCGTGATGGCGACCTCCGGGCCACCCTCGAATTCCGGATTATCCGCCAGGACTTGCTCGAGTTTCTGACGTGTGGGCACGCTGAGGCCCGGTTCATAGCGTATCGCGATCGGACGACCGAGTTTTTCCCAGTCGGTCCTGAAACGCTGCGCGTAGTCCAACGCTATACCGCAGGCCGCAACAGTATCTGGAGACTCCCGCGCCTCGTCAGAACATGCCGAAGGTATGAAGGCCAGGGCCATTACGAGGGGCAGCAACCTCATACGGACATCCCCCTAAACCCCTCCAGCCCGTCGTCATTGCAAGCGGCCAAAGGCCCTCGCAATGACGAAACAGGCCGAAGCGCTTAGCCCCAGACTTCCTGGGCCACTTCCACTACCAGACGGATCTTGGCCGCCTGCTGTTCGGTGGAAATATCATTGCCATGCACCGTGCTGGCGAAGCCGCATTGCGGCGAAAGGGCCAGCTGGTCGAGCGGGGCGAACTTGGCCGCCTCGTCGATCCGGCGCTTGATGTCATCCTTGGTTTCCAGCTCACCCAGCTTGGTGGTGACGAGGCCCAGCACCACCGTCTTGCCCTTGGGCAGGAAGCGGAGGGGAGCGAAGTCGCCGGAACGCGGATCGTCATATTCAAGGAAGAAGGCGTCGATATCGAGTTCGTTGAACATGATCTCGGCCACCGGCTCATAGCCGCCCTCGGCCGCCCAGCTGGAGCGGAAATTGCCCCGGCACAGGTGGACTGCCTTGATCATGTCGGCCGGCGCGCTGGCGAAGCTTTCATTGATCAGCTTGGCATATTGGCGCGGCGTATCGTTGGGATCGACCCCGCGCGCGGCGGCGTCGGCCCGATGGGTATCGTCGCACAGATAGGCAAGGTTGGTATCATCCATCTGGATGTAGCGGCAGCCGGCTGCAGCCAGACTGTCCACTTCCGCGCGATAGGCGGCGGCGACATCGGCGTAGAATTCGTCCATCGTGGGATAGACGTCTTGGGGAATGCCGCTGCGCCCCGCGCGGAAATGCAGCATTGTGGGCGAAGGGATGGCGACCTTGGCCGTCTCTTTCGTCAGCGAGGCGAGATATTGGTAATCGGCCAGCTGGATCGGTTCGACATGGCGGATCTTGCCCGAGACGACCATCTTGGGCGGCGCGAATTGCACATCCTTTCCGGTGTCGTTCTTGAACGCCTTGGCGATACCGCCCTGTTCTTCCACCCCATCCAGCTTCAGCAGGAAATCGGTATGGAAGAAATAGCGGCGAAATTCGCCATCGGTGATCGCCTTGAGGCCGAGTTCCTCTTCCCACTTCACGAGTTCGGCAATCGCCTTGTCCTCGATCGCGCGCAGGGTTGCATAGTCGATGTTGTTGGCCGCGCGATGTTCGCGCGCTTCGATAATCTCGCGCGGACGCAGGAAGGAGCCGACATGGTCGGCGCGCGAAGGCAGTTTGGTGGTCATTTGAGAGTGTTCCTGATCTTAAGCTGTAGCATTGCTAAGCCAGGGTCATAACGCGGGCTCGCGCTCTTCTGACGCACAAGGAATACAGGCAATCCGGCGGGCGAGGCAATGGGTAAATTATGCGCGCCAATGCACGCAATCCCGCGCTTTCTGTGCTTGACCGGGACGGGGCGCAAATCGTAGGCATCGCTTACAAAGTGCCCTTGCCGCGGGAAGACGGGCGGGCCGATTGGGAGGTGGGAATGCGGTTCGGAATCGTTGCGGTGCTTGCCGCTTCACTGGCCCTGACAGGCTGCGCCAAGAGCGATAATGCGGCCTCGGGCGGCGTGACGGAGGCGATGATCACCTCCCCGCCCGATGGCGAATGGCTGACCTATGGGCGCGATTATGGCGAGCAGCGCTATTCCCCGCTCGACAAGATCAACCTCGATAACGTCAAGGATCTGGGCCTCGCCTGGTCGGCCGATCTCGATACGGCGCGCGGGCAGGAAGGCACGCCGCTGATGATCGGCGGCAAGCTCTACATCACCACGGCGTGGAGCAAGGTGAAGGCCTATGACGGCAAGACCGGCAAGCTCCTGTGGGAATATGATCCCAAGGTGCCGGGCGAGACAGGCGTGAAGGCCTGTTGCGATGTGGTCAATCGCGGGCTTGGCGCATGGGGCGACAAGCTGTTCCTCGGCACGCTGGATGGCCGCCTGATCGCGCTGGATCGCGAAACGGGCAAGGAAGTCTGGTCGCAGGTCACGGTTGACCAGACCAAGGCCTATACGATCACCGGCGCCCCGCGCGTGGTGAAGGGCAAGGTGATCATCGGCAATGGCGGCGCCGAATATGGCGTGCGCGGCTATGTCAGCGCCTATGATGCCGATAGCGGCAAGCAGCTGTGGCGCTTCTACACCGTGCCCGGCGCGCCGGAGGAGGCGAAGGACGAGCCGGAATATCTCGCCAAGGCCCGCAAGACCTGGAACGGCGAGTTCTGGAAGCTGGGCGGCGGCGGCACCGTGTGGGATTCAATGGCCTACGATCCCGAGCTGGACCTGCTCTATATCGGCGTGGGCAATGGCTCTCCCTGGAACCAGTCCTATCGTTCGCCGGGCGGCGGGGATAATCTCTATCTCAGCTCCATTGTGGCGATCCGGCCCGATACGGGCGAATATGTCTGGCACTATCAGGAAACGCCGGGCGAAACCTGGGACTTCACCGCCACGCAGCATATCATGCTGGCCACGCTGAAGATCGACGGGAAAGAGCGCAAGGTGCTGATGCAGGCGCCCAAGAACGGCTTTTTCTATGTGATCGACCGCGAGACGGGCAAGCTGATCTCCGCCAAGAATTACGTGCCGCAGAACTGGACCACCGGGGTCGACATGAAAACCGGGCGGCCCATCGAAGTGCCCGAAGCGCGCTATGACAAGACGGGCAAGCCCTTCGTCTCCACGCCCGGCGCGGGCGGCGCGCATAGCTGGCACCCGATGGCCTTCAGCCCGAAGGAAGGCCTCGTCTATATCCCGGTGATCGAGGCGGCCTTCCCCTATTTCCCCGAGGCGAACTGGAAGCCCAACACGAAGCGCGGCTTCAACGTGGGCATCGACCAGGCCGCAGGCGGCATGCCCGCCGACCTGGCCGCCCGCAACGGCGCCCGCGCGGCGACCAAGGGCGCGCTGGTGGCGTGGGACCCGGTGGCGCAGAAGGAACGCTGGCGCGTGCCCTACCAGGGCCCGTGGAATGGCGGCTTGCTCTCCACCGCTGGCGGCCTGCTGTTCCAGGGCACTGCGGCGGGCAATTTCGTCGCCTACGATGCCAAGGATGGCAAGCAGCTGTGGTCCTTTGCCGCGCAGACCGGCGTGGTTGCCCCGCCGATGACCTATATGATCGATGGCGAACAATATGTCGCCGTGCTGGCGGGCTGGGGCGGCATCTGGCCGCTGGCGCCCGGGGGCGTGCTGAACGAAGTGGCGGGCCCCGTGCCCAATATCTCGCGCCTGCTGGTGTTCAAGCTGGGCGGCAAGGCAACCCTGCCCCCCGCCCCGCCGCTGTCGCGCATGCCGCTCGATCCGCCGCCCTTCACTGGTGACAAGGCCAAGCTCGCGTCGGCCCTCTATAATTACGGCCGCTATTGCGGGCAGTGCCATGGCGATGCCGCAGTTGGCTCCACCGTGCTGCCCGACCTGCGCCGCAGCGCCCTGCTGGGCGATGCCGATGGCTGGGCCAGTGTGGTGCATGACGGCGCCTTGCAGGATAACGGCATGGTCAGCTTCGCCGGCACGCTCTCGCGGCAGGAGATCGAGGGCATCCGCCAATATGTCATCATGCGTGCCAATGAGGACAAGAAGCTTGGCGGCCCCGGAACGTAAGGGGGAACGTAAGGGGGAACCCGAGATTGCCCCGGCGCATTTCTGAATCGACAGACATGCGCCGGGAATTATAACGCGCGTTACGTTGGCGCCCTGCTCGCCATGGGCAGGGCCGCCGGAATTTGGTAGTCGGAAGAAGCAACAGGATTCGCTTCGGGAAAGGACCTGAGATGAACGAGATCACCACCATCGACCGCACCCAGCGGGAATATTCGGCAGCCGCCAAGGCTGCCCTGGCGCGCAAGCCGCAGCTCTACATCAACGGCGAATGGGTCGACAGCTCCGGTAACCAGACGATCGACGTCGAAGATCCCTCTTCGGGCAAGGTCATCTCCAGCGTCGTGGAAGCCACCGACAAGGACGTGGACAGGGCCGTTGCCGCTGCCCGCGCCGCTTTCGACGATGGCCGCTGGCGCAACCTGCCCCCGATCGTGCGTGAAAAGACCATGCACAAGATCGCCGACCTGATCGAAGCCCATGGTGCCGAACTGGCCGAGCTGGAAGCGATCGACGTGGGCAAGCCGGTGGGCATGGCCAATGCGGTGGACGTGCCGGGCGCTGCCGCCCACTTCCGCTACATGGCTGGCTGGGCCGGCAAGATCGGCGGCGAAACGCAGGCCCCCTATTCGCTGCCGGGCGGCATGATGTTCGCCTATACCGTGAAGGAACCCGTCGGCGTCTGTGCGCAGATCGTGCCCTGGAACTTCCCGCTGCTGATGGCCTGCCTCAAGATCGCCCCCGCACTGGCCGCAGGCTGCACCACGGTGCTGAAGCCTGCCGAGCAGACCAGCCTCACCGCGCTGCGCCTGGCTGACCTGATCAACGAAGCGGGCGTGCCCGCTGGCGTCGTCAACATCATCACCGGCTATGGCCACACCGCGGGTGACCGCATGGTCAAGCACCCCGATGTGGACAAGGTTGCCTTCACCGGCTCGACCGAGATCGGCAAGCTGATCAACCGCAATGCCACCGAAACGCTGAAGCACGTCACCCTGGAACTGGGCGGCAAGAGCCCCGTGGTCGTCATGCCCGACGTGGACGTGGCCGAAACCGCCCCCGGCGTTGCCGGCGCGATCTTCTTCAATTCGGGCCAGGTCTGCGTCGCCGGTTCGCGCCTCTATGCGCACAAGTCCGTGTTCGACAAGGTGGTGGAAGGCATGGCCGAAACCGCCGATTTCTGGGCTCCGCGTCCCTCGCTCGACCCCAACGCCCATATGGGCCCGGTCGTGTCGAAGGAACAGCACGAGCGCGTGCTGGGCTATATCGAAGCGGGCAAGCGCGATGGCGCATCGGTGCTGATGGGCGGCGACGTTCCCAGCAATGATGGCGGCTATTACATCAGCCCCACCATCCTGACCGACGTGAACCCGCAGATGAGCGTCGTTCGCGAGGAAATCTTCGGCCCGGTCGTGGTTGCCCAGCGCTTCGAAGACCTGAACGACGTGGTGAAGGAAGCCAATGACACGCCGTTCGGCCTTGCCGCCGGTGTGTGGACCAAGGACGCCAGCTCCGCCGTGCGCATCGCCAGCCAGCTCAAGGCCGGCACCGTGTGGGTCAACTGCCACGCGATGATCGACCCGGCGCTGCCCTTCGGCGGCTACAAGGAAAGCGGCATCGGCCACGAACAGGGCCGCCTGGGTCTCGAGGCTTATCTCGAAACCAAGTCGGTGCTGATGAAGCTCTGATTGCATTGACAATGCAGGCCCGCCTCCGGCACCAGCCGGGGCGGGCCTTTTACTATCCGGGATACCGCACGTGCCAATCGACCTCACCAAGATCCGCGCCATCGACGTCCACGTTCACGCGGAGGTTTCGTGCCACGATCCGGAAGATCCGGTGATGGGCGAATTCTTCGATGCCGCCAGCACCTATTTCAAGGCGCCGCGCGAACGGCCCAAGATGCCCGAAATCATCGAGCTGTACCGCGAAACCAACATCGCCCTGTGCATGTTCACGGTCGATTGCGAGAGCGGCATGGGCGCCAAGCGCGTCAGCAATTACGAAGTGGCGGAACTCGCCGCGAAGAATGACGATATCTGCATGGCCTTCGCCAGCATCGATCCGCACAAGGGCAAATATGGCGCCCGCGAAGCGCGCGACCTGGTCGAGAATTTCGGCGTGAAGGGCTTCAAGTTCCACGGCATCGCCCAGAACGCCCACCCGGCGGACCGGATGGCCTGGCCGATCTATGAAGTGATCAACGAATATCAGCTGCCGGTGATCTTCCACACCGGCCATTCGGGCATGGGCACCGGAATGCGCGGCGGCGGCGGCATGCGCCTGAAATATGGCCAGCCCATGCTGATCGACGATGTGGCGGTGGACTTCCCCGACATGAAGATCATCCTGGCCCACCCGAGCTGGCCCTGGGTTGACGAGAGCCTGTCCATGGCCCTCCACAAGACCAACGTCTATATCGACCTGTCTGGCTGGAGCCCCAAATATTTCCCCAAGCAGGTGATCCAGTACGCCAACACCCAGCTGAAGCATAAGATGCTGTTCGGCAGCGACTTCCCGCTGATCCACCCTGACAAGTGGATCACCGCAGCCAAGGAAGTCGGCTTCCGCGAGGAAGTGATGCCCGGCATCATGAAGGACAATGCCGCAAGGGTTCTGGGCCTCGTCTGAACCGATCTGGAATGGGCGACCCGGAGGACATCAGAGGCTGGCAACGCCTGTCTTCCCGGGTCACCACTTCCGGGCGGATCGAGGATGCTGACATTGCCCGGCTGAAGGCCATCGGAATTGCCCATGTCATCAATCTGGCACTGGACGATCATCCCGATGCGCTGGCGGATGAGGGCGCGAAGCTCGCCTCTGCCGGGATCGGCTATACCCATATTCCCGTGCCCTTCGATGCGCCCGGTGAGGATCATTTCCACGCCTTCGTGGATGCACTGGGCGCTATCGACGCGCCCATCCATGTCCACTGCATCGCCAATTGGCGGGTCTCCGCCTTTTTCTATCGCTACCATCTGGCGCGCGGCATGGCCAAGGCCGAAGCGCGCGCATTGATGGAACGCCAATGGTCGCCGCTGACGAGCGACCACCCCGCCGCCCCCGCCTGGGCGGCCTTCATTGGAGAGAGTGAAGCCTGATGGATTTCAAGGGAATGCATATCGTCGTCACTGGCGCATCCAGCGGCATCGGCCTGGTCAGCGCGCGGATGCTGGCGACACGTGGGGCCCGCGTTTCGCTGATCGCGCGGCGCAAGGAAATGCTGGACGAGGTGGTCGCCTCGCTCGGCGGCAATGCCGCAGGTTTCGCCGCCGATGTGGGCGACAAGGCCCAGCTGGAAGCCGCGCTGGAAGCCGCCGCCGCGCATTTCGGGCCGATCGAGGGCCTGTTCGCCAATGCCGGGCTGACCGGCGGCTTCACTCCCGCCGTCGCCTTCGATCCCGACGTGTTCGAACAGACCATCAAAGTGAATTTGATCAGCGTGTTCTGGGCAATCCAGAAAGTGCTGCCCGCCATGATCGAGGCGGGCAAGGGCTCCATCCTGGTCACCGGCTCCATGGGTTCCAAGCGCGGCATGGCGATGAACCCGGCCTATGTCGCCTCCAAGCATGGCGTGCTGGGCCTGACACGCGCCATTGCGGTGGAAATGGCCCCGCATGGCATCCGCGCGAACTGCATCATCCCCGGCTTCATCCGCACTGAGGCGCTGGACCGCATCCCGCCCGAGCAGGCCGGCAAGATCGCCGCCCGCGTGCCCCAGCGCCGCATGGGCAGCCCCGAAGAACTGGCCGAAGTCGCCTGCTTCCTGCTGTCCGACGCGGCCAGCCATGTGACGGGCCAGGACTGGGCCGTGGATGGCGGCGTGCTGGAAAGCATCGAAGTCTGAGAGAGGACACAGCAATGGCCCTGAAATATTACCACGCCGAGCCGGTCGCCAATTCGCTCAAGTCGATGATCCCCCTCAAGGAGAAGGGGCTCGCTTACGAGAGCCACTATGTCGATCTGCACAAGTTCGAGCAGCATTCCGACTGGTTCGTGGCGATCAATCCCGAAGGGCAGGTGCCCGTGCTGGACCATGACGGGACGATCATCACCCATACCACGGTGATCAACGAATATCTGGAAGACGCCTTCCCCGATGCCAATCCGGAAAGCGGCCCGCTGCGGCCGCGCACCCCGGTTGGCGCGGCACGGATGCGCTACTGGAACAAATTCGTGGACGAGCATGTGATGAACCATGTTTCCATGCATGGCTGGCACCGCATGGTGGGCGTGATCGCGCGCAATATCGATGCCGGCACTTTCGAGGAATTGCTGAGCCACATCCCCCTGCCCGACCAGCGCAAGAAATGGGCCGCCGCCCGCTCCGGCTTTTCCGAGGCCGACCTCCAGAACGCGACCGACAAGATCGTCTATGCGCTGCAGAAGATCGAGCGCCAGCTGGAGCAGACCGAGTGGCTGGCGGGCGACAGCTATTCCCTCGCCGACATCAATTTCTTCGCCCATTGCGGCCTGATGGTGGCGCGCATGTTCCCCGAAATGGAAGTGGATGCGACCTATCCGCGCCTCGTCGCCTGGCGCGAGGCGGTGATGGCCCGCCCCGCCGTTCAGGCAGCGCTTGCGGGCGAGGATCGCACCACGCCCGGCCTGCGCACCTGGAGCGGGGACCGCTGAATATTTCCGCCGCCGGCCTGCCCGAAAGGACACTTGCCTGCGGCGCCTTCCGATTGTCCCGCAGCGGGTAGCCAATTCTCCGAAATGGCCTAGAACCGCTGCAACAATCCGAAACGGAATGAACTGGGGAGAACAACAATGCGCGCATGGCTGATGCCTGCCGGGTCCGACGGTTTCGACAAGCTTTATCAGGACACCTTGCCCGATCCCACGCCCGGCCCGGGCGAAGTGGTGGTGGCGCCCAAGGCCTGGTCCATCAATTATCGCGACTTCGCCGTGGTGGCGGGGAAATATTTCGGCGGCGTGCTGCAGAAACCCGCCGTGCCCCTGTCCGACGGTGCGGGCGAAGTGGTTGCCGTGGGCGCGGGCGTGACCGGCGTGAAAGTGGGCGACAAGGTCCAGTCCAGCTTCTTCCCCCTGTGGGTCGAAGGCCCGCCGCGCATGGGCCCGGCGCTGGGTGACGGCATCTCGCCCGGCATGCTGGCCGAACTGGTCGTGCTGCCCGCCAGCGGCGTGGTGCCGATGGCCGAGAGCCTCAGCTATGCCGAAGCCGCCTGCATGCCCTGCGCGGGCGTTACGGCGTGGAATGCCCTTTACGAAGGCCCCCGCGCCCTCAAGCCCGGCGACCGCGTGCTGGTGCTGGGCAGCGGCGGCGTTTCCACTCTCGCGCTGCAAATCGCACGCGCGGGCGGCTGCGAAGTCTTCGCCACCTCATCCTCCGACGGCAAGCTGGCGCGCCTGAAGGAACTCGGCGCGGCGCATGGCGTGAACTACAAGGAAACCCCCGATTGGGGCGCGCATATCGCCCGCACTTTCGGCGGCGTGGACAAGGTGATCGAAGTGGGCGGCGCGGGCACGGCCGAACAATCCATGTCGGCGCTGCGCACGCAGGGCGAAGTGGCCTTCATCGGCGTGCTTTCGCCCGAAGGCGGCCCCAATCCGCGCGCCCTGATGATGAGCGGCGGCAGCCTGCGCGGCATCTTCGTCGGCTCGGCCGCCATGGCCAAGGCGCTGAATGCCGCCGTGGACGTGAACGGCATCAAGCCGGTTATCGGCAAGAGCTTCACCTTCGATCAGGCCAAGGATGCCTATGCCCATGCCTGGGGGCCTGAGAGCTTCGGCAAGACCGTGATCGAATTGTAAGGCTATTACCTTTCGCGCCGGGCGAGACTTCGGAACGAAGCCGCCCGGCGCGAAAGGCGAGGTTTTGGGGAGAGGATTGATGGCGAGTATCGAAGCGGGCCCCGCGCCCGCGCGCAACCGGTCGTATGAATTCGGCCTGCTGATCGTCCTCACGCTGGCCAATGGCGTGGTCGGGTTCGACCGGCAGACCGTGGCCTTCCTCGCCCCCTTCATCGTGGACGATCTGGGGCTGAACAACACGCAGGTCGGCTGGACCGCCAGCGCCCTGTCGCTGGCCATCGCGCTCAGTTCCTTCTTCGGCAGCCAGATCGCGGATCGCACCGGCAAGCGCCGCACCGTGCTGATCATCTGCACCCTGCTGTTCTCGCTGCTGTCAGGCGTCAGCGGGCTTGCCACCACCTTTCTGGTACTGCTGCTGGCCCGCTTCACGCTGGGCGCGGCGGAAGGGCCGATCGTGCCGATCAGCCAGACGCTGATCCTCCAGACCAGCAGCCCGGAACGGCGCGGCCTGAACATGGGCTTCATGCAGATGGTCGGCGCCTTTGGCATTGCCGGTTTCATCGGCCCGATCGTGGCGACCCAGCTGGGCGCCACCCATGGCTGGCGCACCGCCATGTTCCTGTCCATCCTGCCCGGCCTTGCCGTGGCGGCGATGATGCTGTTCCTGATCCGGCGCGATCCCCCGCAAGTGGCCCGACCGGCCGAGCATCAGGGATCGAGCTTCGCGGCCTTCGGCGTGCTGCTGAAGAACCGCAACATGCGGGCCTCGCTCGTCATTGCGGGGCTGATCACGGCATGGCTGGTGCTGCAAAGCACTTACCTGACCCTGTTCCTGACCAAGACCAAGGGGCTGGAGCCGACCACGGCGGGCTGGATCGTCAGCATGGGCGGCTGGGCCGGTCTGATCGGCGGGATCAGCCTGCCGCTGCTGTCGGACCGGATCGGGCGCAAGCCGGTGCTGATCTGGGGCTCGCTGGCAGGCACGCTGGGCCCTGCGGCCCTGCTGCTGCTGCCGGCGGACCCGGTGATGCTGGCACTGGCCGTGTTGCTCGGCTGGCTGCCGCTGGGCATTGCCCCGCTCTATTGCGCCGCGGTGCCGACCGAAAGCGTCAGCCCCGCCCTTGCTACCACTGCGGTAGGCCTTTCCATGGGCACGGCCGAACTGCTAGGGGGTGTGGTAGCGCCCTTTATTGTTGGACCGGTGGCGGATGCGCTGGGGCTGGATGCAGTGTTCTACACCTGCATCGGACTTGCGCTCGCTGCCGCTCTGACTGCCCTGTTCCTCAAGGAAACCGCACCCCGCAAGGTCGCGGCAATGGAGAGCTGATACGATGTGGGAAGTGCGCGTCACGCCTTGCGGCGATTTCGACAATCATCCGCGCGAATACAAGAACTTCACCGTGGAACCGCTGGCCGCCGCCATGGGCGCGGAAGTGGTCGGCGTGCGCTTGCCCGATCTTTCGGACGAGGGGATGGAGGAGCTGAAGCAGGCCCTCTACCGGCACAAGATGCTGTATCTGAGGGATCAGCACCTTTCCCATGCCGAGCATGAGCATTTCGCATCCCGCCTCGGCCCCTTCGCAGTGGATGCCTATACGCAAGGCGTGCCCGGCCACCGGGACGTTCACCCGATCATCAAGGAAGCGGACGAAGTCACTCCCTCGCTGTTCGGCGGCGGGTGGCATACCGACAGCCCGTTCCTGCCCGAACCGCCCAGCATCACCACCCTGCGGCAGGTCGAAGGCCCGCCCTATGGCGGCGACACCTGCTGGACCAATTGCGCACTGGCCTTCCGCCATCTGTCGAAAACCTATCAGGATATGCTGCGCGGCCTTCGCGTGCACATGAGCGCAGCAAACAACTTCGCCACACAGGCCAAACTGCGCGGCGAGGCGATCGGATTCGGCGATGCGAGCAAGCAGGAACAGGGGCTGAAAGGCAGCTTCCACCCGCTGGTCCGCACCCACCCCGAAACGGGCGAGGAATCGCTGTTCATCTGCGACACCTATGCCGTGGGAATCGCGGGCATGACCACGCATGAGGCGCACCCGATCATCGAATTTCTGGTGCAGCATACGGTGCAGCATGCCTTCACCTGCCGCCTGCGCTGGAAACCCGGCATGGTGGCCATGTGGGACAATCGCGGGACCATGCATCTCGGCCCCAACGACTATGACGGCTTCCGCCGCGAAATGTACCGCACGACGACGGCGGGCGGGGTTCCGGCGTAAGGAAATCCGCACAGCGCGATTTTTCGTCGGGTGAGGCGAAAATGGTGGCTTGCGAGAACCGGCGCCCAGCGGCCTTAAGGGCCGTGAGCACCGGAAGCGCAGCAAGCCGCCATTTGCAGCCCGCCCGGCGGGAAATCAGTCCGCGAAAAAGTTCAACTCAAGCAGCACGTTGTTGGGATCGGGCGTGAAGATCTGGCGCAGGTTGATCGCGGAAACGAGGTTCTCCTGATAATCCGCGCCCATGGCTTTCAGGCGGCCCAGCACTTCCTCATAACCGTTGCACTTCAGGGCCACATGGTGCAGCGCCCCGGTGAGTTCGCCCGGCTGCACTTCGCGGTCATAGGTGCGGTAGCAGTCAGTCGAGTTGATATGGATGATGGCCCGATTCTCCGAGTCGAACATCCAGGTCGCGGTTTCAGGGGTGAGGGGAGGAGGAGCGTCGCGGCGCTCCAGGCCGAGCAGATTTGCGTAGAATTCCGCAGTCTCATCCAGCCGGTCGGTGATAATGTTGACGTGGTCCAGCGCCTCGACGTTCATGCTACCCATCTCCTGTGCATTTCGGGCTATTTTCGCTTGCAGCAATAGCCCAATATTGTATGTGCCGCATACAATTTCGCATATATGATTCTTTCATAAGTGAGAGGAAAAATCAGCATGGCAAAGAACCTCCAAGAAATCGTGCAGGGCAGCAGCGACATCGTCGCCACGCTCCGCAACTCGCAGATCGGTGCCTATGTGTATCCGGTCGTCGCTCCCGAATTCTCGAACTGGCGTTCGGAACAGTGGGCCTGGCAGCACAGCGCTGTGCTGTTCGACCAGTCGCACCACATGTTCGATCTCTACATCAAGGGCCCTGACGCACTGAAGCTGCTGTCGGACACCATGGTGAACTCGCCCAAGGGCTGGGAAAAGAACAAGGCCAAGCAGTACGTGCCGACCACCCCGGCTGGCCACGTCATCGGTGACGGCATCATCTTCTGGCTCGAAGAAGACGAATTCGTCTACGTCGGCCGCGCTCCGGCTGCCAACTGGCTGATGTTCCAGGCCCAGAAGGGCAACTACAACGTCGACATCATCAACGATCCGCGTTCGCCGAGCCGCCCGATGGGCAAGCCCGTGAACCGTATCTCCTGGCGCTTCCAGATCCAGGGCCCGCAGGCCTGGAACGTGATCGAGAAGCTGAACGGTGGTTCGCTCGAGAAGCTCAAGTTCTTCAACATGAGCGAAATGAAGATCGGCAACAAGACCGTCCGCACCCTGCGTCACGGCATGGCCGGCTCGCCGGGTCTCGAAATCTGGGGTCCGTATGAAGAGCAGGACTACATCCGCGACGAGATCCTCAAGGCTGGTGAAGAATTCGGCCTGATCGCCGTCGGTTCGCGCGCCTATCCGTCGAACACGCTGGAATCGGGCTGGATCCCGAGCCCGCTGCCTCCGATCTACACCGGCGACGAACTCAAGGATTACCGCGAGTGGCTCGGTGCCGACAGCTATGAAGCCACCGGCGCTATCGGCGGTTCCTTCGTCGGCAAGACCATCGAAGACTACTACCTCAACCCGTGGGAACTGGGCTACGGTCCGTTCGTGAAGTTCGACCACGACTTCATCGGCCGCGAAGCGCTCGAAAAGATCGACCCGTCGGTCCAGCGCAAGAAGGTCACCCTCGAATGGAACAAGGAAGACATCCAGAAGATCGTCTCCTCGCTCTTCGAGCCCGAAGGCGAACAGTACAAGTTCTTCGACCTTCCGCTCGCCAACTATGCCAACAGCAACTACGACTCGGTCGTTGACGCTGACGGCCGCAACGTTGGTCTGTCGCTGTTCACCGGCTACTCCTTCAACGAAAAGAAGGCTCTGTCGCTGGCGACCGTCGACCACGAAATCCCGCTGGGCACCGAACTGCACGTTGTGTGGGGCGAAGAAAACGGCGGCACCAAGAAGACCACCGTCGAGCCGCACAAGCAGCTCAACGTCCGCGCCATCGTGTCGCCGGTGCCGTACAGCCAGATGGCTGGCGACACCTACGCCGCCGGCTGGCGCTCGGGCCGCAAGGCGATCTGATCGCCGCGGCTTCAAGCCAGATGAAAAGGGGCCCGCTACCGCAAGGTGGCGGGCCTTTTTCTTTGGGGTAGAGGGTTTTGCCTACTCACCCGGCCCGCTCATGCTGAGCTTGTCGAAGCACACACTCTGTGCAAGCCTCTCGCGCGTCCCCATCGGCTGGCTGCTTGCAGCAGCCGCTCAGGACAGGCTTCGACAGGCTCAGGACGAACGGAGCTGGTTGGGCGGAATTATCGCGGGAGAGAAAAATGGCGAATTACGTTCTGGTCCACGGCGCCTGGGGCGGCGGGCAGAGTTATGACAAGACCCGCGTCGATCTGGAGGCTGCCGGACACAAGGTGCTGGTCTGCGCGCTGAAGGGCATCGGCATTCGCCAGAACGAACTGCATCCCGGCATTACCCTTTCCGACCATATCGACGATGTGCTGGTGCAGATCGCCACTGCCGGGTTCGATCGCTTCATCCTGGTCGGCCATTCCTATGGCGGCATGGTGGTGACCGGCGTTGCCGCGCAGCTGGGCGCGCGGATCGATGCGCTGGCCTATCTCGATGCCTTCTGGCCGGAGGATGGCCAGTCCCTGTGGGACATCACCGGCGAGTTCGAGCATAATTGGTATATCGACCAGCAGAAGACCACACCCGGCCTCGTCCCACCCATCGGCGGCATCGATTTCGAGATAATCCCGAACGTGGTGGGCCTCCACCCGTTGCTGTCCCTGCTGGAAGGGGTGAAGCTGACCGGCGAGGAGAAGAAGATCCCCCGCCACACCTATGTCTATGCCACGGACTGGCAGCCCACGCCCTTCACCCGCTTCGCTGACAAGGCCAAGGCCGACCCGGCCTGCGACTATCACGAATGCAAGGCCAACCATCACGTGATGAGCGACCAGCCGGAACAGATCGCGGAGATTCTGCTGGGGCTGGCCTGAGCGGATCCCCGCCTACGCGGGGATGACGAAGTGTAAGGCAGCGCGCCTCCGATAGACACGCCTCACCCTCCGCTGGCGAATGCGGAGTAACGCCGGGGGGAGAAACCAGTCGGACGGGTCCGGGCCGGTGTGGGGGCGCCCGCAGGGGAGCCCGGTGACGCGGTTTTATCTGCGAATGGCCGGTGGCGTGCCGCGAAGAACTCACCTGCTCGGCCCTGACCTGCACATGCGGGGGCAGCGAAGGGCTCGCAAGTGAGCCGCCCCCGGCGTAACCCGCGCAGCCCTGTGCCGTGACATTCGGCGAGAGCCGGCGCCTGTGCCGGTAGAAGGTGCGGACGCTTCCGTGAAAGGCGAGCGAGGCGTTGCTATCCGCCTCACCTGCCCGGCTCACCCGAAACGCCGGCCCGGAAACGGAGGAACCAGGAACGAAGCGCAAAGCGCCCCCGACCCGCCGCTGGAGCCAGTTGGTAGCTGGCGGATGGCCGTATAGCCAATATGGTTATATTTGTCAAGATTGGGAACCATATTTCCAGCCCCTCACCCGTTCGTCCTGAGCCTGTCGAAGGACGCGGGAAACCGTCAGCCCCATATTCCCTTGCTGGGCAGATGCTGGCGCGTGTCCTTCGACAGGCTCAGGACGAACGGAGGTGAGACAACGGCTCTCTATTCCAACCCCAGCCGATAGTTCAGAAACACATCGTCCCGCTTCCACCCTTCGCGTTCATAAACGGCCTGGGCAGTGAAATTGTCGGTCGCAGTGGAGAGAACCAGCCGCACCGCTCCTTCCGCTCGCGCGAATTCCGCCGCGCGGCGCAGCAGGCCCGTGGCCACGCCCTGCCCGCGTGCCTCGGGCGCCACGAACAGATCGTTGAGGATAAAGATGCGCGCCATCCCCGCGGAGGTGAAGGAGGGGTAGAGCTGCGTGAAGCCCGCCGCCTTCCCGTCCAGCTCGGCGAGGAAAATGGTGGATTCCCCGCGCGACATCCGCTCCGAAAGGAAGCGCCATGCCCCCGCCAGATCGGCCGGCTGCTCGTAGAACTGGCGATAGGCGTCGAACAGGCCCGCCAGCGCGTCGAGGTCTTCCGCCCCGGCACGCCTGATCGCCAGCCCGTTCATGTCGCTTGCGCGCCCCTTACTTCCGGCTGAGCGCGGCTTCGCACTCTGCCATCAGCGTCTGGATGATCTGCGCGGCGGGTTCTTCCGTCTTGACCATGCCGACCGACTGGCCCGCCATGACCGAGCCGGATTCCACATCGCCATCGATCACCGCGCGGCGCAGCGCGCCCGCCCAGAAATGTTCGATCTCCAGCTGGGCGGCGGCCATGTCCACCACGCCTTCATCCAGCTTCTGGGCGACTTCGCGCTGCTTGGCGGTGAACTCTTCCGTCCCCTTGTTCTTCAGGGCGCGAACCGGGATCACCGGCAGGCGCGGATCGATCTGCACGCTGGCCACCGCATCGCGCGCATTGGCGCGGAAGAAGGCCCTCTTGAAATCGGGGTGAGCGATGCTTTCGGTGGCGCAGGCAAAGCGGGTGCCCAGCTGCACGCCCGATGCGCCCATTTCCAGATAGGCCGCGATCATGTCGCCCGTGCCGATGCCGCCCGCCACGAAGACCACATGATCGGCGGCGAGTTCCGGCAGGAATTCCTGCGCCAGCACGCTGGTGGCCACCGGGCCGATATGGCCGCCCGCCTCGCTGCCTTCGATCACCAGCGCATCCGCGCCGGCCCCGTCTCTTTGGCGCAGCAGCTTCTTGGCCAGCGCCAGGGTGGGCGCGAAGACCAGCACCTTGCCGCCAAACTCCTTGATCGCTTCCACGCTGCCCTTGGGCGGGATGCCGCCCGCCAGCACGACATGGCCGACCTGATGGCGCTTGCACACTTCGATCAGGTCGAACAGCATGGGGTGCATGGTGATGAGGTTCACGCCGAAGGGCTTGTCGGTCAGCGCCTTGGTCCCGGCGATTTCGGCATCGAGCAATTCGGGCGTCATCGCCCCGCAGGCGATCACGCCGAAGCCGCCGCCATTGCTGATCGCCGCCACCAGATTGCGCTCCGAAACCCAGCTCATCGCCCCGCACAGGATCGCATAATCGCTGCCGAGAAATTCAGCGCCGCGGCGCATCAGGGCGGAAGTCTTGGGGAATGCGGTCATAGGCTGGATCGTCTCGAATGAGCGCCCGGGAAAGGGCAGGATGCCGCGCGTTTTGGCGGCGTGCGTCGCCCCGCGCAAGCCCTTCGCGCAAAATCGCCATAGCCGATCACAGTCTGAGTATTAATCGGTTTTGCCGAATAAACGACTAGGTATATTCTCTCCTCACGTCGCGGCCTTCCTTGGTCTGGGCGAATCGAGCGGTCCCAATTTCTTGCAGGAGAGATGTCATGAATGCCGGAGCCAAATGTCCCGTGATGCATGGCGCGAATACGACTACTGCCATGTCCGCAACCGGCTGGTGGCCGGAAAGCCTTAATCTCGAAATCCTCAGCCAGCATGATCGCAAGACCAACCCGATGGGCGCGGACTTCGATTATCGCGAGGAGCTGAAGAAGCTCGACGTCGAGGCGCTGAAGGCCGACATGCATACCCTGATGACCGATAGCCAGGATTGGTGGCCGGCCGACTGGGGCCATTATGGCGGGTTGATGATCCGCATGGCCTGGCACTCTGCCGGCTCCTATCGCGTGGCCGATGGGCGCGGCGGCGCGGGCACCGGCAACCAGCGTTTCGCCCCGCTCAACAGCTGGCCCGACAATGTCAGCCTGGACAAGGCGCGCCGCCTGCTGTGGCCGATCAAGAAGAAATACGGCAACAAGGTGAGCTGGGCCGATCTGATCGTGCTGGCCGGCACCATCGCCTATGAAAGCATGGGCCTCAAGACCTTCGGCTTCAGCTTCGGCCGCGAGGATATCTGGCACCCGGAACTGGACATCTATTGGGGTTCGGAAAAGCAGTGGCTGGCCCCCAGCGGCAGCGAAGGCAGCCGTTATTCGGGCGAGCGCGATCTGGAAAACCCGCTGGCGGCCGTGATGATGGGCCTGATCTATGTGAACCCTGAAGGCGTGGACGGCCAGCCCGACCCGCTGCGCACCGCCCGCGACATCCGCGAAACCTTCGCCCGCATGGCGATGAATGACGAGGAAACCGTCGCCCTCACTGCCGGTGGCCACACCGTGGGCAAGGCCCATGGCAACGGCAATGCCGCCCTGCTCGGCCCCGATCCGGAATCCGCCGGAGTGGAGGAACAGGGCTTCGGCTGGAAGAACCCCACCGGCAAGGGCAAGGGCCGCGATACGGTGACCAGCGGCGTCGAAGGCGCCTGGACCACGCATCCCACCGTGTTCGACAATGGCTATTTCGACCTGCTGTTCAAATATGACTGGGTTCTGACCAAGAGCCCGGCAGGCGCCCATCAGTACGAGCCGGTGAACATCGCCGAGGAAGACAAGCCGGTGGACGTGGAAGACCCGTCCATCCGCCTCAACCCGATGATGACCGATGCCGACATGGCGATGAAGGTGGACCCGATCTATCGCGAGATTTCCGAACGGTTCCACCGTGATCCGGCCTATTTCCGCGATGTCTTCGCCCGCGCCTGGTTCAAGCTGACGCACCGCGACATGGGGCCCAAGGCCCGCTATTTCGGGCCCGACGTTCCGGCGGAAGACCTGATCTGGCAGGATCCGGTGCCTGCTGGCCCCACTGGCTACAATGTGGAGGCGGTAAAGGCGAAGATCGCGGCGAGCGGACTTTCGATTGCCGACATGGTCAGCACGGCCTGGGACAGCGCGCGGACCTTCCGCCAGTCCGACATGCGCGGCGGCGCCAATGGCGCGCGCATCCGGCTTGCCCCGCAGAAGGACTGGGAAGGCAATGAGCCTGCCCGCCTCGCCATGGTGCTGCCGGTGCTGGAACGGATCGCGGCGGAGGAAGGCGCGAGCCTGGCCGATGTGATCGTGCTGGCAGGCAATGTGGGCGTGGAGCAGGCGGCGCGGGCCGCAGGCTATGAGATCGCCCTGCCCTTCTCCCCCGGCCGGGGCGATGCCAGCCAGGAACAGACCGATGCGGAGAGCTTCGAGCCGCTCGAACCCGTCCATGACGGTTTCCGCAACTGGCTGAAGAAGGACTATGTCGTGCGCCCCGCCGAGCTGCTGCTGGACCGGGCGCAGCTGATGGGCCTCACCGCGCCTGAAATGACCGTGCTGATCGGCGGCTTGCGGGTGCTGGGCGCCAATCACGGCGGCGCGAAACATGGCGTGCTGACCGGACGGGAAGGCGCGCTGACGACGGACTTCTTCGTCAATCTGACGGACATGGCCAATAGCTGGCACCCGCTGGAAGATGGCATCTACGCCATCCGCGACCGCAAGACCGGCGCGGTGAAGTGGACCGCCACCGAGGTGGACCTGACCTTCGGATCGAACTCGATCCTCAGGGCCTATGCCGAAGTCTATGCCCAGGACGATAATCAGGAGAAGTTCGTGAAGGACTTCGCCGCCGCCTGGACCAAGGTGATGGAGGCTGACCGCTTCGACATCCGATAAATGCGCGCGGGGCCGAACCACTCGGCCCCGCCAGCTTCCCTAAGCCCCGGCCATCTTCCCCCCTTATGGATGGCCCGGGGTGACCTCCCCGTCCCTCCCCCGGACGGGGAGGTTTCCTTTGCGCCACACCCGATTGCCCCTCACCCTGTTTGCACCACTCCCCTTTGCACCACTCCGGCGCATTGTTCGCTTGCTCCTTGCTTGCCGGACATTAGGGTCCGCCCCGACGCCGCCCGCAAGACGGCGCATGGGAAGGAATGGAAGATCCATGAAAGCAAGACTGACGGGGATCGGCACGGCACTGGGCGTCGCTTTAAGCCTGGCACTGGGCCTGATAATGGCAGGCACCGCACCGGCCGCCGCGAAGAGCCCGCTGACGATGCAGGCCGTGATCGACAAGGCCGAGATCGAAGACCTCCTCACCAGCTATTACGCGCATTTCGGTGGCGGCGTGAAAGACAAGGTGGGCGAATATTTCACGGCCGATGGCGAAATGATCCTTGGCCCCAACAGCTACAAGGGGATCGAGGCGATCAAGGGCGCCTATGCCGCCGTTCCCGCCGATGCGCCGCAGCGCAAGAGCTTCGCGCTCAACATCCTGATCGGCAATCCGCTGATCAAGGTGGATGGCGATACGGCCACCGCGCGCCTCGTCTTCACGGAATATGTGGTGGACAAGGAAGGCGATGCCCCGCGCATCCTGATCATGGGCCGCGAGTTCGACTGGCTGGTGAAGCAGGATGGCAAGTGGCTGATCAAGAAGCGCCAGATCATGGGCGCCAACGGCACGCCAGCGGGCTGGGTCGACTGACAATCTGCTCTTGAGAATGACTTGCAGTAGTAGGTAACCACTGCTAGCGAGCCCCGAATCCCGGATGGCGTCCTGCCTTCCGGGCGCAGGGGATACTCAATGTCGCTTCGCTTGCCGCTCTCGCTGTCCGTCTTCGCGCTTGCCGCCGTGGCGGGATCGCCTGCCCTCGCGCAGAGCGAGACAGGCGCGGCAGCCAGCGAAAGCGGCCCGGAAAAGACCATCGTCGTCACTGCCGCGCGCACGATCCTGCCGGCCAATGCCCTGCCGCTGACCATCGACGTGATCGACGAGGAAGAGCTGAGCCAGCAGGTCGTCATCGCCGGTTCGGTGACGGACGCAGTGGCGAACCTGCTGCCCTCCTTCTCCCCCACTCGCCAGAAGCTCTCCGGCGCGGGCGAGACCCTGCGCGGCCGCTCGCCGCTCTATGCCATCAACGGCATTCCGCAATCGACCCCGATGCGCGACGGCAGCCGCGACGGCTTCACTATCGACGCCTTCTTCGTCGACCGGGTGGAAGTGATCTTCGGCTCCAACGCGCTGCAGGGCATCGGCGGCACTGGCGGCATCGTCAATCAGGTGACGGTCGGCGCCCCGCGCGAGGAAGGCGTGAGCGGGCGCGTGCTGGTGCAGGGCACGGCGAGCGACGATTTCAACGGCGACGGGTTCGGCGGCAAGCTGGCCGGCCTCGTCCAGTACAAGGCTGGGCGCTTCGACGCGACTTTTGGCGCGGCCTATGAAAAGCGCGGCGTGTTCTACGATGGCGAAGGCCGCCGCGCGGGCATCAACCTGACGCAGGGCGAAACGCAGGATTCGCAGACTGTCTCGCTCTTCGCGCGGCTCGGCTATGAAGTGGGCAGCAGCGGCAGGCTGGACCTGATCGCCAGCCGCTTCGAACTGGATGGCGACGGGGATTTCGTCCCGCTCGCCGGCAATCGCAACACCGGCCTGCCCACCAGCGCCGTGCGCGGCGACCCGCCGGGCATCCCCGCCGCGAACCAGGCGGAAAGCATTGCCCTGTCCTATACCGATAGTGATCTGGGCGGCGGCAATTTCATCAGCCAGATCTTCTTCAACCGCACTTACGATACGTTCGGCGGCGAGCCCAATCCGATCGCGACCTTCCAGGACCCGGCGATCGCCCCCATCGGCACCCTGTTCGACCAGTCGGAGAACCGCAGCCGCAAGCTGGGCGCGAAGTTCAGCTATGAACGGGCGATCCCCGGCATCGAGGCACTGACTGCCACAGTCGGCCTCGACATCCTGACCGACAAGACCGAGCAGCGCCTGATCGCTACCGACCGCGTCTGGGTGCCGCCAAGCGACTTCCGCAGCATCGCGCCCTTCGCCCAGTTCAATCTCGGCCTGTTCAACGATGTGCTGCGCCTGGCGGGCGGCGTGCGTTACGAAAACGTCCAGATCAAGATCGACGATTATCACACGCTGGCTTCCACCACTGCCACCGGCAACCCGCCCAACCCGGCGACTTTCGGCGGCGTGGCGGTTTCCGGCGGCAAGCCGACTTTCGAGGATCTGCTGGTCAATGGCGGCGTGATCGTGGAGCCCTGGGCGGGCATCCGCGCCTATGCCAGCTATGCCGAAGGCTTCACCGTGCCCGATATCGGCCGCATCACTCGCGCGGTGAAGGTGCCGGGCGTCGACATGGACGATTACCTCGACATCAGCCCGGTGGTTTCCAACAATCGCGAAGTGGGCATCGAGGCGAAGCGCGGCATTGTGGATGCCAGCGCAACCTATTTCTGGTCATCCAGCGACAAGGGCCAACTGCTGATCGCCGCGGGCAACGGCATCTTCGATGTCCAGCGCCAGCGGGTGGAGATCGAAGGGCTGGAACTGAACCTCGCCATCACGCCCACGGACGGACTACGCCTGTCCGCCGGCTATGCGCGGATCAAGGGCCGCTATGACAGCGACAGCGCCAATCCCGACGGCATTGTCGATACCGATCTGGATGGCACCAATATCTCGCCCGACCGCGTCAATCTGGCCGCCAGCCTCAATCGCGGCCCGATCTCGGCGCGAGTGCAGACCCAGTTCTACCTGAAGCGCAGCTTCGAGGCCGATGCAGGCAAGCCGGTGCCGGATGTGCGCAACAATTTCGGCGGCTACAATGTCACCGATGCCAGCATCCGCTACGCTTTGGGCAATAAGAGCGGCATCACTCTGGCGGTCCAGAACCTGTTTGACGAGTTCTACATCGATTACAGCAGCGACACTCGCCTGCCGACCGACAATCTGGCCTATTTCGCCGGTCGGGGCCGCAGCTTCACGCTCGCCTGGGACGCCCGGTTCTGAGCCGCACGCCGGCCTGAAGCGGGGCATAAGAGATGATGCGGATAATCGACCTCGTCCATCGCTGGGCGGGCGGCATTGTCGGGCTGGTGCTGGCAGTGCTGGGGCTGACCGGCGCGATCCTCGTCCATAAGGAGGAATGGATCGCGCTGCCCCATGCCGGTGACGCGCGCGTGGCCGATGCCACGCTCATTGCCGATACCACAGCGAAGATGCTCGCCGCCGAACCTGAGGCCGAGAGCATCATCTATGCCAGCGACCGTTTCGGCCTGCATCAGCTGCGCCTGCCTGACGGAGCCGCCGCCTATTACGACCAGTCGGGCACTCTCGTCACTCGCTGGACCAGCCAGTGGGAACGGCCGGAAATATGGCTGTTCGACCTGCATCACCATCTGTTCACCGGCGATGTGGGGGAATGGGTTTCCGGCATAGCGGGGCTTTGCGCGATCCTCTTCGTCATCACCGGCGTGATAATGTGGTGGCGCACCCGCAAGACCTTCAGGTTCCGCCTCTGGCCCAAGCGGATGAGCCGCCCCGCCATAGTGATGCAGCATCGCGATCTGGGGATCGTGGCCGCGCCGCTGCTGCTGCTTTCGGCGCTCACCGGGTCGATGCTGCTGTTCCGCCCGGTGGCGGAAGTGGTGGTGGCGCCCTTCTCCGGCTATGGCTCGATTGCCGCAGCTTTCAAACAGCCCGAACTGGAAAGCGGCCCGCGCGCGGCGGATCTGGACATAGGGGCCATCGTGCTGGCCGCCCATGCGCGCTTTCCCGATGCGCAGATGCGCATCCTTGCGCTGCCCGATGCGCCTGAACCGGGCGAGCCCGGCAAGCCGATCACGATCCGCATGAAGCGCGCTGCCGAATGGCTGCCCAATGGGCGTTCCACCTTGTGGTTCGATGCAGCAAACGGCCGCCTGCTCCATGCGCGCGATGCGCTGGCACTTTCGGCAGGCGCGCAGGCCTTCAACGCCTCCTACCCGCTCCACGCGGCCAAGGTAGGCGGGCTGCCCTATCGCCTGGTCATGACCTTCTCCGGCCTCGCCATGGCGATCCTGGGCAGCTTTGCGGTCTGGACCTTCTGGTTCAGAAGGCCCAGACCCAAGCGCGGCTGATCAGGCCGCTTCGTCCTTCGAGTCCAGATCATAGGCAGTGTGCAGCACGCGGACGGCCAGTTCGGTCTCGTCTTCGTCGATCAGCACGCTGACCTTGATCTCGCTGGTGGAGATCGCCTGGATATTGATCCCGCGATCGGCCAGCGCCTTGAACATGGTGCTGGCAACGCCCGCATGGCTGCGCATGCCGACGCCCACGACACTGATCTTGGCGACCTTGTCGTCGCTGATCATGCGGAAGAAGCCGATCTTGTCCTTGTTCTCTTCCAGCAGCGCCTGAGTGCGCAGCAGGTCGGCCTTGGGGACAGTGAAGGTCACATCCGTCTCGCCCTTATCCTTGGCGACATTCTGGATAATCATGTCGACATTGATGTTGTTGGCGGCAAGCGGTTCGAACACGGTGGCCACCGCGCCGGGGCGGTCCGCGATGCGGGTAAGGGTAACCTTCGCTTCGTTCTTGTCGGCGGCGATGCCGGTGATCAGCTGACGTTCCATGTCCAGTCCTTCGAGTTCCTCATCGCTGACGATCATCGTTCCGGGGAGCGTGTCGGCAGCCGGCGCATCATCGTCGATAAAGGACGAGAGCACCTGCACCCGGACCTTCTCCTTCATGGCGAGGCTGACCGAGCGGGTTTGCAGCACCTTCGAGCCGACCGAGGCCAGTTCGAGCATTTCTTCGTAAGTCACGTGGCTGAGCTTGCGCGCCTTGGCCACGATGCGCGGATCGGTGGTGTAGACGCCGTCCACATCGGTATAGATGTCGCAGCGATCGGCATTCACTGCCGCCGCCACGGCCACCGCCGAAGTATCGGAACCGCCACGGCCCAGAGTGGTCACCCGATTGGCGGGCGAAAGGCCCTGGAAACCGGGGATCACCGCGATCTCGCCAGCGGCCATGCTGGCCAGCAGGGCTTCGGAATCGATATCCTCGATCCGCGCCTTGGCATGGGCATCGTCCGTATGGATCGGCAGCTGCCAACCCAGCCAGCTGCGCGCCTTGCAGCCCATGGCCTGCAGGGTGAGCGCGAGCAGGCCCGACGTCACCTGTTCGCCCGAGGCGACCACCACGTCATATTCCGCGGGGTCATAGAGGGGATTCGCCTCGCGGCAGAAGTTCACCAGGCGATCGGTTTCGCCCGCCATGGCGGAAACCACCACGGCAACTTCATGCCCCGCGGCCTGCTGACGGCGCACGATATTGGCGACGCGACGGATGCGTTCCGTCCCCGCCATCGAGGTGCCGCCGAATTTCATCACGATCCGGGCCAAGTCGTTCTTGCTCCTGCACGCTGGAATCAGGTCTGGCGCGCTGTTAGGAGGGCAGCATGCCTAATGCAACTGTCGCATCTGCAACGATCCGCCCCGAAGAAGCCGAGCATTTCGGCGCGCTGGCGGCGGACTGGTGGAACCCCAGGGGTTCATCCGCCATGCTGCACAAGCTCAACCCCGTGCGGCTGGGCTTTTTGCGGGAGGCAGTGAACCTCCATTGGGGCGCCGATCCTGCCTCGCTGAAGCCGCTGGCCGGGCGCGGCGCGCTGGATGTGGGCTGCGGCGCGGGCCTGCTGGCAGAGCCGCTGGCACGGCTGGGCGCGGCAGTTACGGGCGTGGACGCGGCGGCCCAGAACATCGCGGCGGCCCAAGCCCATGCGGCGGGCGGCGGCCTTGCCATCGATTATCGCCATGGCGAATTGGGTGCGCTGGGGCTTGGCCGGTTCGATCTGGTCACCGCGATGGAAGTGATCGAGCATGTGGCGGACAAGGCGCTGTTCCTGCGCCAGCTGGCCGAAAGGCTGGTGCAAGGCGGGCTGATGGTCCTTTCCACCCCCAACCGCACCCCGCAATCGCGCCTGCTGATGGTGGATGCGGCGGAGGGAATCGGGCTGATCCCCAAGGGCACCCATCATTGGGACGATTTCATCACTCCCGACGAGTTGGGCGATCTGCTGGCCGGGGCCGGGCTGGTGATGGGCGAGCCGCGCGGCATTTCCTTCTCGCCGATGAAGGGCCTGCATCTTTCGGGCGATCTTTCGCTCAATTACATCGTCACTGCCTGGGCGGGCTGAAAGGCGGACCATGATCCTGCGCGACAAGCCGAACTGGCTCCAGCTGGCCTTTGCGGTACGCGGCTCCATCGTGCCGCTGATCGCGCCGCGCGTGGCCGGGCTGATGCTGTTTTCCGCGCTGATGGTGTTGCTGCACCAGCGCTTTGGCGCCTTTCCCGAGCTGGAGGCGGTTGGCTTCACCGTGTTCGGTATCGCCCTCTCGCTGTTCCTCGGCTTCCGCAACAACGCCGCTTATGACCGCTGGTGGGAAGGGCGCAGGCTGTGGGGCGGGCTGCTGGCCGACATGCGCAGCCTGGCGCGTGAGGCGCAGCTGTTCGTGCAGGGCGAGGAACGCCAGCGCCGCATCATCCGCGCCGCACGCGCCTTCATTCACCTGCACCGTGCCAATCTGCGCAAGCTGAAGGATGACGAAAGGGCGAGAGAATTCGGCGGGGTTCTGGCCGATGCGCCACACCCGCCCTGCGCCGCGCTGGATGCGATTGCCGCCGATCTGGGCGATGCGCTGCGGCAAGGGGCGATGGACGGCTTCGGCGCCAAGGCCATGCAGGAACGCCTCGCCAATATCGCCCTGCAACAGGCCGGGTGCGAGCGGATCGCCAATACGCCGCTGCCCTATGTCTATTCGCTGCTGATCTACCGCACGACCTATGTCTATTGCCTGCTGCTGCCGCTGGCGCTGGTCAGCACGGCCGGCTGGATGACCCCGGTTTTCGTGGGCATCGTGGCCTATGTCTTCCTGGGCCTTGCCGAAGTGACCGAAGACCTCAGCCACCCCTTCGGCACCACGCCCAATGCCCTGCCGCTCGACGCGATCTGCCGCGCGGTGGAAATCAGCCTAGCCGCCCCTCTGGGCGAGGAACCGCCCGAGCCGCTGAAGGCGCAGAATTTCTATCTGAGCTGAGCCAGCCTCACCCCAGCGCAGCCGCCCAGTCCTCAACCTTGAAACCCACCAGCAACCCGCCGGGATATTCCACCACCGGGCGCTTGATCATGCTGGGCTGCTCCACCATCAGCGCTATCGCCTTGGCCGTATCGAGATCCTGCTTCGCCTCATCCGGCAGCTTGCGGAAGGTAGTGCCCGCGCGGTTCAGCAGCTTTTCCCAACCCACGATCCCCGCCCAGCCTTCCAGCTTCGCGGCATCCGCCCCTTCCTTCTTGTAGTCATGGAAAGTGTAGGCGATCCCCTGCCCATCGAGCCAGCTGCGCGCCTTCTTCACTGTGTCGCAATTGGGAATCCCATAGAAGTGGATCGTCATGTCAGGCCTCGAATATCGGAATTGTGATCGTGCGCGCCCTATCGCTCAGCCTTCGCGAGCGAAATGGCGCACGCGCGGATCGGGGCAGGAATAGACGGTGTAGCTCTCGTAATAATCCATACGCCCCCGGCCCTGCACCATGGCATGTTCCACATGGCGGGCCCATGCGCGGGCGTGATCCTCGCTCTCCCATTCGGACATGGAGAGGGTTTCGCCATCCTCCGCGCGATAGCTGCGATAGGCGATGAAGCCGGGCTGCTCGCGCGCCAGTGCCTCCATCCGCGCGGCATCCGCGGCATAGGCCGCCGCATCCATATCCGCCCGTTTGCGGCTGCGGAAGACGTTGAGATACATCAGGCCCCTCCTCCAAGATGCGCGTCGGCAATCGCCACGGCCAGTGCGTCCGCCGCGTCTGCCCCCGCCACGTTCGCGCCGGGCAGCAACACCTTGAGCATGGCCTGCACCTGCTGCTTTTCCGCCGCGCCCGTGCCGACGATGGCCTTCTTAACCAGCCGCGTGGCATGTTCGGCCACCGGCAGCGATCCGCGCGCGCAGGCCACCAGAACCGCGCCGCGCGCCTGCGCCAGCTTCAAGGTGGATTGCGGGTTCTTGTTGACGAAGATTTCCTCCACCGCCGCCCGGTCGGGCGCATAGGTGGCGATTACCGCGCTGACGGCGTCCTGCAGATGCAGCAGCCGGTCCGGCAAGGGCGCCTTGCTATCCGTGGCGATCTGGCCATTGGCGATGTGGCTGAGGCGCGATCCCACGCTGCGCACCACGCCCCAGCCGGTGCAGGTGAGCGAGGGATCGAGGCCAAGGATCAGCATATGCAAAGTTCCTCCCCCAGAGGGGGAGGTGGCAGCTGCGCCAGCAGCTGACGGAGGGGGTTAGCCCTGGGGCACTCCCCCTCCACCGTCCTGCGGACGGTCCCCCTCCCCGTTGCGGGGAGGATCGGATAGATCAACCCAGCTTCTCCATCACGTCGTCGGGAATGTCGTAATTGCCCCACACGGTCTGGACGTCGTCATCGTCGTCCAGAGTGTCGATCAGCTTGAGCAGAGTGGCGGCAGTGCCTTCGTCCACCTCGGTCTTCAGGGTGGGCTTCCACGCCAGCTTCACGCCCTCGGCCTCGCCCAGAACCTTTTCCAGTTCGCGCGCGACATCGTGCAGCGAATCGACCGACACCCAGATCGAGTGGCTGTCCTCGTCGCTCTCGACATCGTCGGCGCCCGCTTCGATCGCGGCTTCCAGCACCTTTTCCTCGTCACCCACCTTGCCGGGATATTCGATCAGGCCCAGCCGCTCGAACCCGTGGCTCACCGCGCCCGAAGCGCCGAGATTGCCGCCATTCTTGGAGAAGGCCGTGCGCACATTGGTGGCGGTGCGGTTGCGATTGTCGGTCAGCGCCTCGACGATCAGGGCAACACCGCCGGGGCCGTAGCCTTCATAGCGGACTTCCTCGTAATTATCGCCTTCGCCCTTGGTCGCCTTGTCGATGGCGCGCTGGATATTGTCCTTGGGCATGGACTGCGCCTTGGCCGCGTTGACGGCGGCGCGCAGGCGCGGGTTCATGTCCGGATCGGGCATGCCCATCTTGGCCGCGACGGTGATTTCGCGGCTGAGCTTGGAAAACATTGCAGAGCGCTTCTTATCCTGAGCGCCCTTGCGGTGCATGATGTTCTTGAACTTGGAATGGCCTGCCATGGGAACCTTCGGAAGTCTGTGTTCTTGCGGACTCCGGCGGGCGGAATCCCGTGTGGGCGCGCTCCTAGCTTACAGGCGCGCGCCCGGCAATGCGTGAGCTTTACTTGCGTGCTTTACTTCTCGACTTGGCTGATCGTCAGAGCAACACCGCCGTGCCGCTGGCGCTGACCATCAGCATCGATCCGTTGGAGCCTAGCACTTCGTAATCGAGGTCCACGCCCACAACCGCATTGCCGCCGCGTTGCAGGGCCTGCTGCTTCATTTCCTCGATCGCCTCATCCCGCGCGCGGCTCAGCACTTCCTCATATTTGCCGGAACGTCCGCCCACGATGTCGGTGATGGAAGCGAACAGATCGCGGAAGATATTGGCGCCCACGATCACTTCGCCCGTCACGATGCCAAGATATTGCTTCACCGGGCGCCCTTCCACCAGGGCAGTGGTGGTGACGATCATCCCTTGCTCGCGCGAACTGTCCCAGGGGCTGGCCATATCTGTTTACTCCCAGATGTCATTGATGCGAGGAAGATAGCGCGGATGCCGCGCCTGCCAAGCCAATCGGACTGACCTTGCGATGATTGACACGAATTTTCCGCCACCCGTCACCATGCTGCGCGAATTTGCGGGCTGGCTGCGCCGTCCGCACCGGCTGGACCCCACGGGCCTGCGCGCACCCGGCGCCGTGCGGCGGCTGGCGGTGCTGACCGCGCTGATGGTGGCGGGCCTGCTGCTGGTGCTGCTGCCCGTGCTGGGCATGTGGCAGAGCCTGTTCGGCCTGCCCGCCCCCGATGCCTTCGGCAAGCTGGAGCCGCAGCTGATGATCCCCATCGTGCTGCTGATCGCCCCGGTGCTGGAGGAAATGCTGTTCCGCGGCTGGCTGACCGGGCGTGTCCGCGCGCTTTGGCTGCTGGCCTGCGCGCTGGCCTTCTCGGCCCTGCTCTATGGCAGTACGCAGGGGTTGAGCCCGCTGGCGGTGGGGGCAAGTTTTGTGGCCCTGCTGGTGGCCGCGCCGCTCGGCTGGTTCCTGCTGCGCCGGAAAGGTACCCCGCCATGGTTCGACATGGGCTTCGGGCTGATCTTCTATCTGTCGGCGGCCTGCTTCGCGCTGGTGCACATGGCGAATTATCCCAGCTTTTCGGCGCTGGCCCTGCCGCTGGTGCTGCCGCAATTATGGGCCGGGCTGGTGCTGGGCTTCATCCGCATGCGGATCGGCCTTGCGGCTTCCATGCTGGCCCATGCCCTGTCCAACAGCGCCGCCCTGACGGTGGCGCTGTTGGCGAGCTGAAGATTTAGTCGAGGCCCAGCGCGCTGCGATAGGTATCCAGCACGAGATCCATCTCGCGGCGGTCATCGGGCTTCATCTTACGCAGGCGCACGATCTGGCGCATGATCTTCACATCATATCCGACAGCCTTCGCTTCTGCATAAACGTCGCGAATATCGTCGGAGATGCCCTTCTTTTCTTCTTCCAGGCGTTCGACGCGCTCGATCAGCAGGCGCAGGCGATCATCGGTGGTTTCAGCCATTTGGGGGAAAGCTCCATCGGATATGAGAATCGGTTGCCGCGCTGATAGCGAGCAGGGCCGGAAGGGTGAAGGCGGGTTGGCCGATTCCTCCCCAGAATGGGGACAATCGGCCGACAGGCTCAGTGCGTGCCGCCGTTCTTCTTCAGGCTTTCCTCCATCCGGGCCATCTGTTCGGGCGTGGCTTCCGTCTGATATTTCGCCTTCCATTCCTCCATCGGCATGCCGTGGATCAGCGCGCGGGCATCGGGCTTGGAAAGGCCGGCCCCGGCATCGTTGATCCAGTCGGCCAGGCAATTGCGGCAGAAGCCCGCCAGCCCCATCAGATCGATATTCTGGGCATCGTGGCGATTGCGCAAATGGCGTACCAGGCGGCGGAAAGCGGCAGCGGCCACATCATCGGGCAGGGTTTCGAGCGGATCGGGTGCGTCAGTCATCAAGTATTTCCCGCAAAGCTGTGGTTGTAATGTCCTGTGCCTCTGACATAGGCACGTTCCCATGGCAAAGCACGAACAGCCCACGCTCCAGCCCCGCAATCGCAAGGTCAAGATCCTCGCCACCATCGGCCCCGCCAGCCGGGACCCGGACATGCTCCGGCGACTGGTGCTGGCAGGCGCGGACGCGTTCCGCGTGAATATGAGCCATGGCGACCATGCCGTCCATGAAGAGACGATCAAGGCGATCCGCGCGCTGGAGAAGGAGCTGGCCCACCCCATCGCCATCCTGTGCGATCTGCAGGGGCCGAAGCTGCGCGTCGGCACCTTCCGCAAGGGGGATCGGGTGGTAATCCGCCACGGCAGCCATTTCACGCTGGACCGCAATCCCGAGCCGGGCGACGAAAACCGCGTCTGCCTGCCGCATCCGGAACTGTTCGGCATCCTCCAGAAGGGCCAGCGCCTGCTGATCGACGATGGCAAGATTCGCCTGCGCGTGATCCGGGCAGACGACAAGGAAATCCTCACCAGCGCCGAAGTGGGCGGCGTCATCTCCGACCGCAAGGGCGTGAACGTGCCCGATGCAGTGGTGCCCGTGCCCGCCCTGACCGAGAAGGACCGCAAGGATCTGGCCTTTGCGATCAAGCATGGGGCGGACTGGATCGCCCTCTCCTTTGTCCAGCGGCCGGAAGACGTGGCCGAGGCGCGCAAGCTGATGGGCGGCTATGGCGCGCTCTGCGCCAAGATCGAAAAGCCCGCCGCGATCGAGCGGCTGGACGAGATCATCGAACTGGCCGACGCCGTGATGGTGGCGCGCGGCGATCTGGGCGTGGAACTCAATCCCGAGGATGTGCCCCCGCTGCAGAAGCAGATCGTCAATTGCGCCCGCAATCAGGGCAAGCCGGTGATCGTGGCGACGCAGATGCTCGAATCCATGATCGAGAGCCCCACCCCCACCCGCGCCGAAGTGTCGGACGTGGCCAATGCCGTTTATGACGGGGCCGACGCAGTAATGCTTTCGGCTGAGACGGCTGCGGGCCAGTGGCCGGAAGAAGCGGTAACGATGATGCACCGGATCGCCGCCAAGATCGAATGCGATGCCAGCTATCGCAGCCGCATCCGCATGCTGGAAACCCGGCCCGACCCGACGACGGCCGACGCCCTGTCCCACGCCTGCATGACGATTGCGGAAACCATGCCGATTTCGGCCGTGGTGGTGTTCACCGGATCGGGTTCCACTGCCCGCCGCGTTGCGCGCGAGCGGCCTTCGGTGCCGATGCTGGTGCTGACCCCCTCGCTCAAGACCGCGCGGCGCGCGGCGCTGCTGTGGGGCGCCCATGCGGTGACCATGCGGGACATCGGCAGCTTCGAGGAAATGGTGGCCAAGGGCAAGCGCATGGCTCTGCGGCACGGCATGGGCGAGGCCGGATCGCGGCTGGTGATGCTGGCCGGCGTTCCCTTCGGCACGCCCGGTTCCACGAATTTGCTCCATGTCGTGCGCCTTGTCGGCGATGAGCTGGAACGCCACAGCCAGTAAACATTCCGAGGCATGAAAGGACGCGAGAGGCTGCCTCCCGCGTCCTTTTGTTCAAGAATGGCCTGACCTGCAAAGCGCGGTGTGGCGGCGCTTTTGCCATCCAGCTGCCCATATTGGCGATGGCGCAGCCGCAAACTTCGCGCCTGAGACAGAGGTTTGAAGCCCCAGAATAGAGACTGAAACCACGGCGCTGCAATGACTTGCCGCCGCCATATGCGCGGGCGGCGCTGCAGAACCGGCAAAGCGCGCTTCCCGGCGTACAAACCGGTGTTGCGGATTGCCCGCGCCCGATCTCCGGCCT
Source organism: Fulverythrobacter ferritrahens (assembly GCF_020539485.1). Classification (GTDB taxonomy): domain Bacteria; phylum Pseudomonadota; class Alphaproteobacteria; order Sphingomonadales; family Sphingomonadaceae; genus Andeanibacterium; species Andeanibacterium ferritrahens. Next base: position 484,310 of record NZ_JACDXU010000002.1, on the reverse strand, counting down.
AATCCTTGGCCATGCCCGATAGCCTTTCGATCACGCTCGCCCAGTTGAACCAGAACGTCGGAGATATTGCCGCCAATACGGAGGCAATGCTGAAAGTGCGTGCGGAGGCGGGGAGGACGGACCTCGTCGTCTTCCCCGAAATGCACCTGATCGGCTATCCGCCCGAGGATCTGATCCTGAAGCCAGCCCTTATCGAGCGTGCGGCGGCGGAGATGGAGCGGCTGGCGCTCTGCACCGGCGATGGCGGCCCGGCCATGCTGGTGGGCAGCGTCTTCGTGCGTGACGGGGCGCTGCATAATGGCGTGGCCCTGCTGGATGGGGGGCGCGTGACCGCCACGCGCTTCAAGCATGAGCTGCCCAATTACGGCACCTTCGACGAGATGCGCTATTTCACGCCCGGCCCCCTGCCGGAGCCGGTGCTGTTCCGCGGCGCGATGCTGGGCCTGCCGATCTGCGAAGATATCTGGCACCCCGACGTATGCCGCCATCTGGCCGATTTCGGCGCGGGCCTGTTCATCTGCGTGAACGGCAGCCCTTACGAGATCGACAAGGACGTGCTGCGCATTGACGAGATCGCCCGCCGCCGCGCGGTCGATACCGGCATTCCCATGGCCTATCTCAACCGCGTGGGCGGGCAGGACGAACTGGTGTTCGACGGGGCGAGCTTCGTCATCAATGGCGACGGTTCGCTGGCAGTGCAGATGCGCGACTGGGAAGAACAGGTCGTCGAGACGAAATGGACCAAGATCGCGCGCGGCTGGAATTGCAACCGGGGCGAGCTGGAACCACTGACCGACCAGGCCGAAGAAACCTGGTGCGCCATGGTGTTCGCCCTGCGCGACTATGTGAACAAGAACCGCTTCCCCGGCGTGGTGCTGGGCCTTTCGGGCGGGATCGATTCCGCCGTCTGCGCCGCCATTGCAGTAGATGCACTGGGGCCGGAGCGGGTGTGGTGCGTGATGCTGCCCAGCCGCTTCACCAGCCAGGAAAGCCTCGACGATGCGAAGGCCTGTGCCGAGGCGCTGGGCTGCCGCTATTCCATCATTCCGATCCAGCCCGCCGTCGAAGGGTTCGATGCCATGCTGGAAGAGAGCTTTGCCGATACCAAGGTGGACCTCACCGAGGAGAATTTGCAGTCGCGCATCCGCGGCGTGACGCTGATGGCGCTGTCCAACAAGTTCGGCCCGATGCTGGTGACCACCGGCAACAAGAGCGAGATGAGCGTGGGCTATGCCACGATCTATGGCGACATGGCCGGCGGCTATAACCCGCTGAAGGACGCCTATAAGATGACCGTGTTCGGGGTGGCCAAATGGCGCAACACCGCCGTGCCGCGCATCGGCCTCGGCCCTTCGGGTGAAGTGATCCCGCAGCGCATCATCGACAAGCCGCCCAGCGCCGAACTGCGCCCCGACCAGAAGGACGAGGATTCGCTGCCACCCTATCCCGTACTGGACCGCATTCTGATGGGGCTGGTGGAGCAGGAAAAGAGCGTGGACCAGCTGGCCGCCGAAGGGCTGGAGCGGGCCACGGTGGAGCGGATCGAACATCTGCTGAACCTTGCCGAATACAAGCGCCGCCAGGCCCCGCCGGGCGTGAAGCTGGGCATGCGCAATTTCGGGCGGGACCGGCGCTATCCGATCACGCATAGTTTCCGCAGCAAGTGAATTGGCGGAGCAAATGACAAGGCCGGGCGAAACGGCTAACGGCGCTGCATGAGCACCGTAACCCGTTTCGCCCCCTCGCCCACCGGGCGCCTGCATGTCGGCAATATCCGCACCGCGCTCCATAACTGGATGCTCGCGAAGAAGCATGGCGGGCGTTTCCTGCTGCGCATCGACGATACGGACCGGGAGCGCAGCCGAGAGGACTATGTCGAGGCGATCCGCGCCGATCTGGCCTGGCTGGGGCTGGAACCCGAGGATGAGGAGCGCCAGTCCGACCGTTTCCAGCTCTACCAGATGCAGTTCGACTATCTGGAGAGCGAAGGGCGGCTCTATCGCTGTTATGAAACCGCGCAGGAACTGGAACTGAAGCGCAAGGTGCTGCTGGGGCGCGGCCTTCCGCCGATCTATGACCGGGCGGCGCTGCAGCTGACCGAGGCGGAGCACCGGGATTTTGCGGCAAGGGGCATTGCCCCGCACTGGCGTTTCAAGCTGGACCGTTCGGCCCCTATCGAATGGGAAGACGGCATTCGCGGGCATCAGCATTTCGATCCCGCGCAGCTTTCCGATCCCGTGGTGCGCCGGGCCGACGGATCGTGGCTCTATATGCTGCCCAGCGCGATCGACGATATTGAAATGGGCATCACCGATGTCCTGCGCGGGGAGGATCACGTTTCCAACACCGCATTGCAGATCCAGATGTTCACTGCGCTGGGGGCCCAGCCGCCGCGCTTCGCGCATGAGGCGCTGCTGGTAGGGAACGAGGGCAAGCTGTCCAAGCGGCTCGGCTCGCTGGGTACCGATGCCTTCCGCGAGCGCGGGATAGAGCCTGCCGCGCTGGTGGCGCTGCTCGCCCGGCTGGGCACATCGCAGCCGGTGGAGCCGATTGCCGACCGGGCCGCGCTGATCGACAGCTTCGACCTGTCCACCTTCGGCCGCGCCCCTGCCCGCTTCGATGAGGCCGAGCTGGAGCGGGTCAATGCCGGTATCGTCCACCAGCTGACCTATGATGATGTGAAAACCCGCCTGCCCGAAGGCATGGGCGAGGAAGCCTGGCTCGCCATCCGCCCGAACCTCGCCCATGTGGGGGAGGCCGCCGATTGGTGGCAGGTCGTCACCGGGCCGATTGAAGAGGCGGAAATCCCTGCCGAGGATCGCGCCTATCTGGCCGAGGCTGCCCGGCTGCTGAGCTGGAGCGACGATCCCTGGCCCGCCCTGACCGGCGCGCTGAAGGAAGCGACCGGGCGCAAGGGCAAGCCCCTGTTCCACCCGCTGCGCATCGCCCTGACGGGCCGCGATTCCGGGCCGGACATGAAGGCGCTGCTGCCCCTGATCGGCGAGACGGAAGCCCGGACGAGGCTGGAACGGGCTGCGGCGGACTGAATTCGGCCATCCGTAGGGCCTGAGTAGATCGTCATTGGGAGGGATCGAAGATCCCGCGGCTGCGCCGCTCGCAATGACGAAGCAGGCAATCGCCCCACCCCAATCCCCCGCCCAATGAAAAACCCCGCCGGATCGCTCCGGCGGGGTTTTCAATGTCCTGCGAGGGACGGATGCGGAGGCTTATTCGCCGTCCGCGCCGTCTGCCGCTTCGGGGTTCAGGTAATCGCCCGCATCGGCATCGGTGCCGTGGGTTTCGCCTTCTACCCGGGCCAGCGCATCATTGCCGGTATCGTCGGCCGGATCGCGCAGCAGTTCCGCCTTGTGTTCTTCTTCCGCGCTGTCGGGAGCGATGATCACTTCCTGCAGCTTGCGGTAGGAGGCGCGCAGAGCGGCATCGCGGCTGGAAGCGGCGACGCGGATGCGGTTCATGCCCGCGCCGGTACCGGCGGGGATGAGACGACCCACGATCACGTTTTCCTTCAGGCCGATCAGCGTGTCCTTCTTGCCTTCCACGGCCGCCTGCGTGAGCACGCGGGTGGTTTCCTGGAAGGAAGCGGCCGAGATGAACGAACGGGTCTGCAAGCTGGCCTTGGTGATGCCCAGCAGCACCGGATTGCCCGATGCCGGCTGCTTGCCCTTGGGCAGCTTGGAGTTGACCTCGTTCATTTCCTCGTAGTCGACCTGTTCGCCCGGCAGCAGGGTGGTGTCCCCGCCATCGGTGATCTCGACCTTCTGCAGCATCTGGCGAACGATCACCTCGATGTGCTTGTCGTTGATCTTCACGCCCTGGAGTCGATAGACTTCCTGGATTTCGGCCACGAGATATTCGGCCAGCGCTTCCACGCCGAGCACTTCGAGGATGTCGTGCGGATCGGGGCTGCCGGAGATCAGGTTGTCGCCCTTCTTCACGAAGTCGCCTTCCTGAACGTCGATCACCTTGCTCTTGGGGATCAGGTACTCGACCGGTTCGCCTTCCTCGGGAATGATCGCGATCTTGCGCTTCGCCTTGTAGTCACGGACGAATTCGATCCGGCCGCTGATCTTGGCGATGATCGCGTTATCCTTCGGCTTGCGCGCTTCGAACAGTTCGGCAACGCGCGGCAGACCGCCGGTGATGTCGCGGGTCTTGGCGGCTTCGCGGGTCGCACGGGCGAGAATGTCGCCCGCTTCGACGCGCTGGCCGTCTTCCACCGACAGCGTGGTGCCCGGGGCGAGCATGTAGCGCGCCGCCTCGGTCTCGTCCGAACCCTCGTTCAGCAGGGTCAGGCGCGGACGCAGGTCTTCCTTCTTGGAACGGCTGGCCGAAGCGCGATACTCGGTCACCACGCGGCTGGTCATGCCAGTGGCTTCGTCGGTCTGCTCGGTCAGGGTCTTGCCGTCCAGCAGGTCCTGGTAACGCACCACGCCCGACTGTTCGGTGATGATCGGCAGGGTGAACGGATCCCACTCGGCCAGGCGATCGCCTTCCTTCACCTGGTCACCGTCCTTGTGCATCAGGACCGTACCGTAAGGCACCTTGTGGATTTCGCGCTCGCGGCCTTCCGCGTCGATCACGACGATTTCGCCGTTCCGGGCCAGCGAGAGCATGCGCCCGCGCTTGTCCTTGATGGTCGGCATGTCGCGATATTCGATGCGGCCCACCGAGATGGCTTCGAGGTGCGAGGTTTCGTTCACCTGCGCTGCGCCGCCGATGTGGAAGGTACGCATGGTCAGCTGCGTGCCCGGTTCACCGATCGACTGCGCCGCGATCACGCCCACGGCCTCGCCGATGTTCACCGGCGTACCGCGAGCAAGGTCACGGCCGTAGCAGGTGCCGCAAACGCCCTGGGCCGCTTCGCAGACCAGCGGGCTGCGGATCTTGGCCGACTGCACTTCCGCTTCCTCGATGGCCTTCACCATCGGTTCGTCGATCAGCGTGCCCGCCTTCACGATCACTTCGCCGGTCTTGACGTTCACCAGATCCTCGGCCGCGGTACGGCCCAGGATACGCTCGCCCAGCGAGGCGATGGTGGAGCCGCCCTGCACGATGGCACGCATTTCCAGCGCGTTCGTGGTCTTGCAGTCTTCCTCCACGATCACGCAGTCCTGCGACACGTCGACCAGACGGCGGGTCAGGTAACCCGAGTTCGCCGTCTTGAGCGCGGTGTCGGCCAGACCCTTGCGGGCGCCGTGGGTGGAGTTGAAGTATTCAAGAACGGTCAGACCTTCCTTGAAGTTCGAGATGATCGGCGTTTCGATGATCTCGCCCGAAGGCTTGGCCATCAGGCCGCGCATACCGCCCAGCTGCTTCATCTGGGCCGGGCTACCACGGGCGCCGGAGTGGCTCATCATGTAGATCGAGTTGATCGGCTTCTGACGGCCGTTCTCATCCAGCGGAGTGGCCCGCAGTTCTTCCATCATGGCATTCGCCACCTGGTCGCCGCAACGGCTCCAGGCGTCGATCACCTTGTTGTACTTTTCCTGCTGGGTGATGAAGCCGTCCTGATACTGCTGCTCGTAATCGGCAACCAGGGCCTTGGTCTGATCGACCAGCTCGGTCTTCGAAGCCGGGATGATCATGTCATCCTTGCCGAACGAGATACCGGCGCGGCAGGCGTGGCGGAAGCCCAGCGCCATGATCGCGTCGGCAAACAGCACCGTGTCCTTCTGGCCGGTGTGACGATACACTTCGTCGATCACATCACCGATGTCCTTCTTGGTGAGAAGGCGGTTGACGACGTCGAAGGGAACCTTGTGGTTCTTGGGCAGGCATTCGCCGATCAGCATGCGGCCCGGCGTGGTTTCATAGCGCACCATGCGCTCCACACCGTCCTCGCCGGTCTGCGGCACGCGGCTGGTGATCCTGGAGTGCAGCGTCACTGCCTTCACTTCCAGCGCCTGGTGCACTTCGGCCATGTCCGACAGGATCATGCCCTCGCCCGGATCGCCTTCGCGTTCCATCGAGAGGTAATAGAGGCCCAGCACCATGTCCTGCGAAGGCACGATGATCGGCTTGCCGTTGGCGGGCGAGAGGATGTTGTTGGTGGACATCATCAGCACGCGGGCTTCCAGCTGGGCTTCCAGCGAAAGCGGCACGTGGACGGCCATCTGGTCACCGTCGAAGTCGGCGTTGAAGGCCGAGCAGACGAGCGGGTGCAGCTGGATCGCCTTGCCTTCGATCAGCACGGGTTCGAAGGCCTGAATGCCCAGACGGTGCAGCGTGGGCGCGCGGTTCAGCAGAACCGGGTGCTCGCGGATCACTTCGTCGAGGATGTCCCAGACTTCCTTGCGTTCCTTCTCGACCCACTTCTTGGCCTGCTTCAGGGTCATCGAGAGACCCTTGGCATCCAGACGGGCGTAGATGAACGGCTTGAACAGTTCGAGCGCCATCTTCTTCGGCAAGCCGCACTGGTGCAGCTTGAGCTCCGGACCGGTCACAATGACCGAACGGCCCGAATAGTCGACGCGCTTGCCGAGCAGGTTCTGACGGAAGCGGCCCTGCTTGCCCTTGAGCATGTCGGACAGCGACTTCAGCGGACGCTTGTTGGCGCCGGTGATGACGCGGCCACGGCGGCCGTTGTCGAACAGCGCGTCAACCGCTTCCTGCAGCATGCGCTTTTCGTTGCGGACGATGATGTCCGGCGCGCGCAGCTCCATCAGGCGCTTGAGGCGGTTGTTGCGGTTGATGACGCGGCGATAGAGGTCGTTGAGGTCGGACGTCGCGAAACGGCCGCCGTCCAGCGGAACCAGCGGGCGCAGTTCGGGCGGGATGACCGGCACGACTTCCAGGATCATCCATTCCGGGCGGTTGCCGGAATCGATGAAGCTTTCCACGACCTTCAGGCGCTTGATGATCTTCTTGGGCTTGAGGGCCGACTTGGTGGTGGCCAGTTCCTCCAGCAGTTCCTCGCGCTCGCGCACAAGATCCAGATCCATCAGCATGTGCTTGACCGCTTCCGCGCCGATGCCGGCGGAGAAGGCGTCCTCGCCATATTCGTCCTGCGCGTCGAGCAGTTCGTCCTCGGTCAGCAGCTGGTACTTCTCAAGCGGGGTCAGGCCCGGCTCGATCACTACATAGCTTTCGAAATAGAGGATGCGCTCAAGCTGCTTGAGCTGCATGTCGAGCAGCAGGCCAATGCGCGAAGGCAGCGACTTGAGGAACCAGATGTGAGCGACAGGCGCAGCCAGTTCGATATGACCCATGCGCTCGCGGCGCACCTTGGTCACGGTGACTTCGACGCCGCACTTTTCGCAGACGACGCCCTTGTACTTCATGCGCTTGTACTTGCCGCACAGGCACTCGTAGTCCTTCACAGGGCCGAAGATGCGTGCGCAGAACAGGCCGTCGCGTTCCGGCTTGAAGGTACGATAGTTGATCGTTTCCGGCTTCTTGATCTCGCCGAAAGACCAGCTGCGGATACGCTCAGGCGACGCGATCCCGATCTGGATCTGGTCGAAGGTGTCCGGCTTGGCCAGCTGGTTGGTGAATTTCGTCAGGTCGTTCATATTTTCAGTCCCTCTTCAGGGTCAATCTCTGGTGCGAAGCGGCGGGGCCCTGCCTCAGGAAGGCAGGGCCGCCGGGCTCACTCCGCCGCCTCGGCGAAACCTTCGTCGTCCTCTTCGTCTTCAACCGACTTGAGTTCGATATTGAGGCCAAGGCTGCGCATTTCCTTGACGAGCACGTTGAAGCTTTCGGGAATGCCGGCCTCGAACGTATCGTCACCCTTGACGATGGCGTCATAGACCTTGGTGCGGCCGACCACGTCGTCGGACTTCACCGTCAGCATTTCCTGCAGCGTATAGGCAGCGCCATAAGCCTGCAGGGCCCAGACCTCCATTTCCCCGAAGCGCTGGCCACCGAACTGGGCCTTACCGCCCAGCGGCTGCTGGGTGACGAGGCTGTAGGGGCCGATCGAACGGGCGTGGATCTTGTCATCGACAAGGTGGTGCAGCTTCAGGACGTACTTGCAGCCCACGGTGACCTTGCGGTCGAACGCCTCGCCGGTACGGCCGTCGAACAGGGTGACCTGCCCGGATTCGTCCAGCCCGGCCATGCGGAGCATTGCCGAAACGTCCGATTCCACCGCGCCGTCGAACACCGGCGAGCCCATCGGCACGCCGTTGCGGACGTTCTGCGCCAGCTCGACAATGGCGTCCGTATCGCGGCTTTCGATCTCGTCCGCGTAGTTTTCGCCATAGACTTCCTTGAGCAGTTCCTTGACCGCTTCGGGCGGAGGCCCGGCCTGCGGATCCGGATTGGCTTCGCGCCAGGCATCCAGAGCATCGCCGATCTTGCGACCAAGGCCGCGCGCGGCCCAGCCCAGATGGGTTTCGAAGATCTGGCCGACATTCATGCGCGAAGGCACGCCCAGCGGGTTCAGCACGAAGTCCACCGGAGTACCGTCTTCCAGGAAGGGCATGTCTTCAGCCGGCAGGATGCGGCTGATGATGCCCTTGTTGCCGTGACGGCCCGCCATCTTGTCGCCCGGCTGCAGCTTGCGCTTCACCGCGACGAAGACCTTGACCATCTTGAGCACGCCCGGTGCGAGTTCGTCGCCCCGTTCCAGCTTCTCGCGGCGGTCCTCGAACTTGTCGTTGATGACCTTCACTGCCTCGTCATACTGGGCCTTCACGGCTTCCAGCTGGCTCTGGCGGGTGTCATCGGCGACAGCGAACTTGAACCAGTCGTGGCGGTCGACGCTGTCGAGCAATTCCTCGTCGATCTCCACGCCCTTCTTGATGCCCTTGGGCGCAGCCGAAGCGACCTGGCCCGCCAGCATTTCGCGCAGGCGGTTATAGGTCGCACGGTTGAGGATCGCGCGTTCGTCCTCGGCGTCCTTGCGGAGGCGTTCGATTTCCTCGTTCTGGATCGCGCGGGTACGGTCGTCGATCTCGATGCCGTGGCGGTTGAAGACGCGGACTTCCACGATCGTGCCGGCAACGCCCGGCGGCAGGCGAAGCGAAGTGTCGCGCACGTCGCTGGCCTTTTCACCGAAGATGGCGCGCAGCAGCTTTTCTTCCGGCGTCATCGGCGATTCACCCTTCGGGGTGATCTTGCCGACGAGGATGTCACCGGGGTGAACTTCCGCGCCGATATAGACGATGCCCGCTTCGTCGAGGTTGCGCAGGGCTTCCTCGCCGACATTCGGGATGTCGCGGGTGATATCTTCAGGCCCGAGCTTGGTGTCGCGGGCCATCACCTCGAATTCCTCGATATGGATCGAGGTGAAGACGTCTTCCTTCACGATCCGTTCGGAGATCAGGATGGAGTCTTCGTAATTGTAGCCGTTCCAGGGCATGAAGGCGACGAGCACGTTGCGGCCCAGCGCCAGTTCGCCCAGCTCGGTCGAGGGACCGTCGGCGATGATGTCGCCCTTTTCGATCAGATCGCCCACCTTCACCAGCGGACGCTGGTTGATGCAGGTGTTCTGGTTCGAACGCTGGAACTTCTGCAGCGTGTAGATGTCCACGCCCGACTTGCCCGGCTCGATATCGCCCGAAGCGCGGATAACGATACGGGTCGCGTCGACCTGGTCCACCACGCCAGCGCGCAGCGCCGCAATGGCGGCGCCGGAATCGCGGGCCACGGTTTCTTCCATGCCGGTGCCGACGAAAGGCGCTTCCGCCTTCACCAGCGGCACGGCCTGACGCTGCATGTTGGAACCCATCAGCGCGCGGTTGGCGTCGTCATTTTCCAGGAACGGAATGAGCGAGGCGGCAACCGAGACGAGCTGCTTGGGCGAAACGTCCATCAGCGTGATCTGTTCGCGCGGCAGCATCACGAATTCGCCGTTTTCACGGGCGGAGACGAGATCTTCCACGAAACGGCCGGTTTCGTCGAGCTCGGCCGAAGCCTGCGCGACGGCGTGCTTCTGCTCTTCCATGGCGGAAAGATACACGACCTCGCCGGTCACCGTTCCGTCCAGGACGCGGCGATAGGGGGTTTCGATGAAGCCGTATTTGTTAACCCGGCTGAACGAGGCCAGCGAGTTGATCAGACCGATGTTCGGGCCTTCCGGCGTTTCAATCGGGCAGATACGGCCATAATGGGTCGGGTGAACGTCGCGGACTTCGAAGCCGGCGCGCTCACGGGTAAGACCACCCGGCCCGAGCGCCGAAACGCGGCGCTTGTGGGTGACTTCCGACAGCGGGTTGGTCTGGTCCATGAACTGCGAGAGCTGGCTGGAACCGAAGAACTCGCGCACCGCGGCCACGGCGGGCTTCGCGTTGATCAGGTCGTTCGGCATCACGGTGGAGACGTCCACCGAGCTCATACGCTCCTTCACGGCGCGTTCCATGCGCAGCAGGCCGACGCGATACTGGTTTTCCAGCAGCTCGCCCACCGAACGCACGCGGCGGTTGCCGAGATTGTCGATGTCGTCGACTTCGCCCTTGCCGTCCTTGAGGTTCACCAGTTCCTTCACCACGGCGAGGATATCCTCGCTGCGCAGGGTGGTGACGGTATCCTCGCACTCGAGGCCAAGGCGCATGTTGAGCTTCACGCGGCCCACGGCCGAAAGGTCATAGCGGTCGCCGTCGAAGAACAGGCCTTCGAACAGGGCTTCGGCGGTTTCCTTCGTCGGCGGTTCGCCCGGACGCATGACCTTGTAGATCGCTTCAAGGCCTTCGTCGCGGTTCTCGGCCTTGTCGACCTGCAGCGTGTTGCGGATCCAGGGGCCGGTGTTGACGTGATCGATGTCGAGCAGGTCGAGGCGGTCGATGCCGGCCTTGTCGAGCATGTCGAGGTTTTCGGGGCTGACTTCGTCGCCCGCTTCGATCCAGATGCGGCCGGTCGACTCGTCGATCATGTCATTGGCGGCATAGCGGCCGAAGATTTCCTCGGTCGGGATCAGCAGGTCGGTCAGGCCATCCTTGGCGGCCTTGTTGGCGGCGCGCGGGCTGATCTTCTGGCCGGCGGGGAACACTTCCTCACCCGTATTGGCGTCGATCAGGGCGAAGCCCGGCTTCTGGCCGCGCCACTGCTCGGCCAGGAAGGGAATCTTCCAGCCATCGCCATTCTTGCCCGAAACGCGGGCCCAGGTGATGGTGTTGTAGAAGTGGTTGAGGATTTCCTCGCCATTCATGCCGAGGGCATAGAGCAGCGACGTGACCGGCAGCTTGCGCTTACGGTCGATACGCACGTTCACGATGTCCTTGGCGTCGAATTCGAAATCGAGCCACGAACCACGATAGGGGATCACGCGGGCAGCGAAGAGGAACTTGCCCGAAGAGTGCGTCTTGCCGCGGTCATGGTCGAACAGCACACCCGGCGAACGGTGCATCTGGCTGACGATCACGCGTTCCGTGCCGTTGACGATGAAGGTGCCGTTCTCGGTCATGAGCGGCATGTCGCCCATGTAGACGTCCTGCTCCTTGATATCGAGGACGGAGCGGGTTTCGGTTTCCGAATCCACTTCGAACACGATCAGGCGCAGCGTGACCTTCATCGGCGCGGCATAGGTGATCCCGCGCTGACGGCACTCGGTCGTGTCGTACTTGGGGTCTTCCAGTTCGTAATGAACGAAGTCGAGCTCGGCAGTGCCGGCAAAGTCGCGGATCGGGAAAACCGAGCGCAGCGTCTTCTCAAGGCCCGAGACATAGCCCGTTTCCTTGTTCGAACGCAGGAACTGCTCGTAGCTTTCGCGCTGAACCTCGATGAGGTTCGGCATCTGCACCACTTCGTGGATGTCGCCGAAGATCTTGCGGATGCGCTTCTTGGCGGTGCCGGAAATGGCGGGAGCTTTCGCCTTGCTTGCCATGGAGGGGAGTGCCTCTTCTCGTTGCGCCGGCGCCTCTACACGCCGACTTCATGAATTCTGCCACACGCGAGTGGCCCATATACGAAACGCCGAAAAGCCGCAGGCATACACGCCCCACCGGGGCCGCAGCTGCAGCTTGCGTCGCGATCATGGATAGCCGGCGCTTCCTTCCTGAGTGAGCCCCCGCGCAGGGCCCGCCTTGCTCGAAGCAATCCGACAGGGGTGGATATAGGAAACCGGCCCGATTCTGTCAAACGCTGCATTGCGGCATTTATTGACAAACCGCGCGGAATCGCTAGAGGCCCGCCCTGACCGGCAGACCTCGCGCCTATCGGTCATCCGTCCGAGACAGTTGGTGGAGGCAATCTGGCCTTCTTAATCTCCAGCCTAGACGGGAAAGAGTTTCAAGGCATTCGCCCCGTGCGGTGCCTATCGCGCCCTTATCCAATCGGATGATGCGCACCTCCTTCCCATCAGCGGACTCGCCCGTGCCACTATTCGGCATGGTCAAACGTAGCCGGTCGTCCGGAGCCTAACCGGGCGGCCATTGTGAAGGAGTAAGGCATGGATCGTTCGCAAAAAGCCGACGCGGTTGCCCAGCTCAACGCGACTTTCAACGAGGTCGGCGTGGTGGTTGTCACCCGCAACCTCGGCCTGTCGGTGGCTCAGTCCACTGCACTGCGCGCGAAAATGCGTGAGGCTGGCGGCTCGTACAAGGTTGCGAAGAACCGTCTTGCCAAGCTTGCCATCAAGGACACGGATTACGCCGGTCTCGACGAACTTCTGTCGGGCCCGACGGCGCTGGCGACTTCGGTCGACCCGGTTGCCGCCGCAAAGGCAGTCGTGGACTTTGCCAAGACGAACCCGAAGCTCGAAATCGTGGGTGGTTCCATGGGCAATACGCTTCTCGACGAAGCCGGTGTCAGGGCGCTCGCGTCCCTGCCGTCGCTCGACGAGCTGCGGGCAAAGCTTGTTGGCCTCGTTCAGGCTCCGGCGACCAAGATCGCTCAGCTCTCCACCGCTCCGGCGGCGAAGCTGGCGCGAGTCTTCGGCGCCTATGCCGCGAAGGATGCCGCGTAAGACGTTTTTTCAGCGTTCACCCGGTGCATCCTGGCAGTCAGGGACCCGGGCCAAGCTATCAGATTGGAGTAAGTTCAAATGGCCGATATCGCCAAGATCGTAGAAGAACTGTCGCAGCTCACCGTTCTCGAAGCTGCTGACCTCGCCAAGGCTCTCGAAGAAGCATGGGGCGTTTCCGCCGCTGCTGCTGTCGCCGTTGCGGCTCCCGCCGGCGGTGGCGCTGCTGCTGAAGCAGCCGAAGAGAAGACCGAATTTGACGTGATCCTCACCGGCGACGGTGGCAAGAAGATCAACGTCATCAAGGAAGTCCGCGCCATCACCGGCCTGGGCCTGGGCGAAGCCAAGGCTCTGGTTGAAGAAGCGCCGAAGCCCATCAAGGAAGGCGTCTCGAAGGCTGAAGCCGAAGAGATCAAGAAGAAGATCGAAGAAGCCGGCGGCACCGTCGAGCTCAAGTAATCTTCTTCCGGTTCGCCGGACGAATTACGCGAAGGGCGGTGCCGCAAGGTGCCGCCCTTTTCGTTTGTGCGCAGGCCCTTGGGATGCGCCCTTATTGATTAGCATCCTAATTGTGTTACCCTCCCCCTCTCGAAAGGGGAGAGATATGATTTCTGGAAAAAGCGGCCTGCTGGCCATGGCGGGCCTCATGGCCGTGGCATCCATCGCGCAGGCGGAAGAAGCGAATCTGACGGTCCTGCCCAAGGTTTCAACCGCTTATGCGGCGCCGAAAACCTCCTGGGGCGAACCCGATCTGCGCGGCACCTGGCCAATCGACTACCTCAACGGTACGCCGATGCAGCGCGCGCCCGAACAGGGCAATCGCATCTTCATGACCGATGCCGAATATAAGGAACGGGCAGACCGGATCACGGCGCTCGCCTCGCGCTATGACAATGAGGAATCGCAGGATCGCCTGGGCCAGGGCCATTGGGTGGAAATGGGCGAAGTCAATCGTCGCACCTCGCTGATGGTCGCCCCGGCCAATGGGCGGCTTCCGGAAATGACCGCGGAAGGAAAGCGGCTTTCCGCCCTGATGCGTTCAAGCTGGCGCAAGGACCAGACCTTCGACGTGCCGACCGATTTCGACAGCTGGGACCGCTGCATCACGCGCGGCCTGCCCGCATCCATGCTGCCGATGATGTATAATAACGGTATCCGCGTGTTCCAGTCGCCCGGCATCGTGGCGATCCAGCTGGAAATGATCCACGAAACGCGGATCATCCCCACGGACGGTCGCCCCGCTTTGCCCACCGCCATCGGCAACTGGATGGGCGAAAGCCGGGGCCATTGGGAAAACGGCAATACGCTGGTGGTGGAAACGGTGAACTTCCGCCCCGGTGCTTCGGCCACCAATATCGTGACCAGCGGCTCTCCGCCGGAAAACGACACGCCGATCAGCACCAGCGCGAAGCTGGAGGAACGCTTCACCATCACAGGGCCCGACAGTGTGACCTATGACATGACCTGGACCGATCCGGCGGTGTTCACCCAGCCCTGGAGTGTGCGCCTCGACTGGAAGCGCGACGACAAATACCAGTTCTTCGAATATGCCTGCCACGAAGGCAATGTGCAGCTGCGCAATTATGTCACCGCATCGCGCGCCACCCGCGCGGGCGTGACGCTGGACGAGGTGGAGTAAGCGGCAAGCACCATTGCTATCTCCCTTCGTCACCCTGAACTTGGTTCAGGGCCCATTTCTCCTGATCGAGCTGCTGCTCCTGTGGAAGGATGGATGCTGAAACACGTTCAGCATGACGAGGTCAGCATGACGGGGGTGGATGGCAAGGACTGGCCTGATCGCCCGCTTATACAAGATACAATCGCCAAACAAAAAGGGTCGGAGCAGAACGCCCCGGCCCTTTTTCGTTCACCTGTCACAGGCAGCCTGTCAGGCGCTTACTTGATCGACTTGAGATAGGCGATCACTTCCTTGCGCTTGGCTTCGTCCTTCATGCCGGCGAAGCTCATCTTCGTGCCGGGAACGGTGCCGCGCGGATCGGCGAGGTACTTGTCCAGAGTGGCGTCATTCCACTTCAGGCCCGATTCCTTCATCGCCTTGCTGAACTCGTAGCCCGGAATGTCACCGGCCTTGGTGCCATAGACGCCAGCCAGCGACGGGCCGATGCCGTGCTTGCCCTTCTCGGGCGAGTGGCAGGCCTTGCACATGTTGAAGCCGGCCGGCGGAGCGACCGGAGCAGCAGCGGCCGCAGCGACAGTCGCGCTGGCGGCAGGCGTCGGCGTGGCGGCAGCCTTGGTCGCCGCTTCGCTCGGCGTCGCGCCGTCGGTGGGCGTTTCGCTCGCTGCGGGAGTGGCTTCCTCAGTGGGGGTGGCGGATTCTTCAGCAGCCGGGGCCGCGGTGGTTTCCTCCGCAGTCGGCTCCTCGCTGCCGGCGCCGCCGCATGCGGCCAGAAGCAGCGCAAGCCCCGTCATCGAAGCGAGTTTCACAGAATTCATCTCCAGACCTCCTGCGCATAATCATGCGATTCCATAAATCGGGGCGGGCCATGCACTGAAGGTCTGTCTCTGCCAAGCCCTAACCGGCGGTATTGCGTCGATTCAGCGCATGTAAGGGGCCGTTCTGTGGCAGGGGTGCCGCAGAATCCCCCAATTCCCCCAGCAGTAACGATTGTTACTTCCTCCCTTTCCCCACTGCGCCTATCCGGACCGGCCTCATGTTTCGGGAAGACCTCCATCCGACATGGCGATCCGAGCTCGCTGCCACGCTGCGCCTTGCGGTGCCGCTGGCGCTGGCCGGCATGTTGCAGATGGCCACCCATGCGACGGATGTGATCTTCGTCGCCCGGCTGGGGGAACAATCGCTTGCGGCGGCCAGCCTGGCCATATCGATATTCGGTGTGGTTACCTGGAGCCTGTCGGGCCTGACCGGTTCGGTCGCAGCGCTGATCGCGGCGGAGCTTGGCCGGCGCAAACATGCCGTCCGCGAAGTGCGCCGCTCCACCCGCATGGCACTGTGGGTCGCCATCGTCAGTTCCGCGCTGGGCATGGCGATATGCGCGCAGGGTGAAACGCTGATGCACCTTTCCGGGCAGGATCCGGCCGTCTCGGCCTTGTCGAGCGAATATCTGCGGCTGCTGCTCTGGGCCATGCCGGGCATGGTGGCGGCCAATGTGCTGCGCTCTTTCGTTTCGGCGCTGGGCAGGCCAATCTATGCCACGGTCATCACCGGCCTGGGCGTGGTGGTGAACTGCATCGGCAATTACGCGCTGGTATTCGGAAATCTCGGCGCCCCGGCACTGGGGCTCGACGGGTCCGCCATTGCGACGATCTGCGCCTCCATCTTCACCTTTGGCGCCTATGTACTCGCGATCCAGCACAACCGCATCCTGCGGCGCTATTATATCTGGGGCCGCTTCTGGCGCCCGGAATGGCTGCGCCTTGGGGATATCGGGCGGATCGGCGCGCCGGTGGCCATCACCGTTCTTGCGGAAGCGGGCCTCTTCAGCGGAGCGGCCTTCCTGATGGGGCGGATCGGCCCGGCCGAGCTTGCCGGCCACGCGCTGGCGCTCAACCTCGCCGCTTTCGCTTTCCAAGTGCCTTTCGCCATCGGCCAGGCCGCCGCAATCCGCGTGGGTTTCCATTATGGGGCAAAGAACCTGCCGGCCATCGGACTGGCGGGCTGGGCGGCGGTGGTTTCCGGCACCGGCTTCATGCTTGCCTCCGCAACCATCATGCTGCTGCTGCCGCGTCTGCTGCTGTCGATCTATGTCGATGTGGACGATCCGGCCAATGGGGCGATGGTGAGCTTTGCGATAAGTTACATGGTGGTGGCCGCCGCCTTCCAGCTGGTGGACGGGGTGCAGGCCGTGGCCATGGGCGCGCTGCGGGGCCTGCAGGATACGCGCCTGCCGATGGCCTATGCGCTCTTCGGCTATTGGGTGCCGGGGCTGGGCTGCTCGCTACTGCTGGGCTTCTATACGCCGCTGGCTGGCGTCGGGGTGTGGATCGGCCTTGCCGTCGGCCTGGCGGTGGTGGCGGTGCTGATGCTGCAGCGCTGGATGCGGCGCGAGCGGCTGGGCCTTCTGCCTGCCTGAGAGTCCTTTTTCCGGAATCGGCAATCCGCAAAATTTTCTTCCCGGAATCGCCTTGACCCACCCTTGCGGCAGACCCATATGCGGGACGCTGGCACTCTCATGGTAAGAGTGCCAACGCTGTTATCAATTTTTTGGAAGAGGTCATCACCATGGCATTCCGTCCGCTGCACGACCGCGTGCTGGTCCGCCGTATCGAAGCCGAAGAAAAGACGGCTGGCGGCATCATCATCCCCGATAGCGCCAAGGAAAAGCCGAGCGAGGGCGAAATCGTCGCCGTTGGTTCGGGCGCTCGCGCCGAAAACGGCACCATCACCCCGCTCGACGTCAAGGCTGGCGATCGCGTGCTGTTCGGCAAGTGGTCCGGCACCGAAGTGAAGGTCGACGGCCAGGATCTGCTGATCATGAAGGAAAGCGACATTCTGGGCGTTATCGCCTGACCATGTCGTGAGCCCCTGCGCAGGCAGGGGCCTTATGCGTTCATGTGGAAGATCCCTGCCTTTGCAGGGACTCACGAGAAACAAGAGGAATTGAACAATGGCTGCCAAGGACGTGAAATTTTCGCGCGACGCGCGCGAACGCATCCTCAAGGGCGTCGACACGCTCGCCAACGCTGTGAAGGTCACGCTGGGCCCCAAGGGCCGCAACGTCGTGATCGACAAGAGCTTCGGCGCTCCCCGCATCACCAAGGACGGTGTTTCGGTCGCCAAGGAAATCGAACTGAAGGACAAGTTCGAGAACATGGGCGCCCAGATGCTGCGCGAAGTCGCTTCGAAGACGAACGACCTCGCCGGTGACGGCACCACCACTGCCACCGTGCTGGCCCAGGCCATCGTGCGCGAAGGCATGAAGTCGGTTGCCGCCGGCATGAACCCGATGGACCTGAAGCGCGGCATCGATCTGGCCGTCGGCAAGGTGATCGCGAACCTCCAGTCGCGTTCCAAGGCCGTGACCGGTTCGCAGGAAGTTGCCCAGGTCGGCATCATCTCGGCCAATGGCGACACCGAAGTCGGCCAGAAGATCGCGGAAGCGATGGACAAGGTCGGCAAGGAAGGCGTGATCACCGTGGAAGAGGCCAAGGGCCTCGAATTCGAACTCGATGTCGTTGAAGGCATGCAGTTCGACCGCGGCTATCTGTCGCCCTATTTCGTGACCAACCCCGAGAAGATGACCGTGGAACTGGATAATCCCTATATCCTGATCCACGAGAAGAAGCTCTCCAACCTCCAGTCCATGCTGCCGATCCTCGAAGCGGTCGTGCAGTCGGGCCGCCCGCTCCTCATCATTGCCGAGGACATCGAAGGCGAAGCGCTGGCAACGCTGGTGGTCAACAAGCTGCGTGGCGGCCTGAAGGTTGCTGCCGTCAAGGCTCCGGGCTTCGGCGATCGCCGCAAGGCCATGCTGCAGGACATCGCGATCCTCACCGCCGGTGAAATGATCAGCGAAGACCTGGGCATCAAGCTGGAAAGCGTGACCGTTGGAATGCTCGGCCAGGCCAAGAAGGTCACCATCGACAAGGACAATACCACCATCGTCGATGGCGCCGGCAATGCCGACGAGATCAAGGCCCGTGTCGAACAGATCCGCGCCCAGATCGAAGTCACCACCAGCGATTACGACCGTGAAAAGCTGCAGGAACGTCTGGCCAAGCTGGCTGGCGGTGTTGCCGTGATCAAGGTCGGCGGCGCTTCGGAAGTCGAAGTGAAGGAACGCAAGGACCGCGTCGATGACGCTCTCCACGCGACCCGCGCTGCGGTTGAAGAAGGCATCGTCCCCGGCGGCGGTACGGCTCTGCTCTACGCCACCAAGGCTCTCGAAGGCTTGGCCGGCGCGAATGACGACCAGACCCGCGGCATCGATATCGTCCGCAAGGCGCTCTATGCACCGGTTCGCCAGATCGCCGAGAACGCCGGCCATGACGGCGCGGTGATTTCGGGCAAGCTGCTGGACGGCAATGACGAAAACCTCGGCTTCAACGCCCAGACCGACGTCTATGAAGACCTCGTGAAGGCCGGCGTGGTCGATCCGACCAAGGTCGTCCGCACGGCTCTGCAGGATGCGGCTTCGGTCGCCGGCCTGCTGATCACCACCGAAGCGGCGATCAGCGAACTGCCGGAAGACAAGCCGGCCCCGGCAATGCCCGACATGGGCGGCATGGGCGGCATGGGCTTCTAAGCCCACGCGTCTTCGCAAAAGACAGGAAGGGCCGGGGAAGCGATTCCCCGGCCCTTTTGCTGCCACTGGCATGCAGCCCCTAGTTTTCCGCTGCGAGGCGCCCAAAACACTCCACTCGTCCGATGAGACGAGTCGTTTCATCGACCACTTGATTACAAAGCGAAAAAGCGTGATTAATGCTTTCCCAAGCTTGTTCGGGGCATTTTAGACGCATGAAGATTGGCAGGTTAGGACGGGTTTTCACGGCGCTCGCACTGGGTGTGGCCGCTCTCGTGCCTGTCCAGGCCGGTGCCGAAAACTTCGAAGCTGCCTTCGACAAGACCTTCGGAACGGAAATCCGCGCCCCGCGCGTATTCCAGCGCGAAGCTGCTTCTCCGCTCGAACAATATGTCGCCAAGCTGGCCGACGGCACGAATGGCCGCATCGGCGTCGCCGCGGTGGATCTCACCACGGGTGAGCAGGTTTCAGTGCTGGGCAGCCAGCGCTTCCCCATGGCCAGCACCAGCAAGATCGCCATCGCCGCCGCCTTCCTGGAAGGCGTGGACAAGGGCCGCTGGAAGCTGGACGACAAATTCCCGTTGATGGTGCCGCTGCCTTCGCAGAAGCTCTCCACCAAGGTCGCGCCGGTGAAGGCAGGCCGGATGCTGCCCGCGCGCGAGCTGATCGACCTGATGCTGGTTCACAGCAACAATCAGGCGACGGACGGGCTGCTGGCCGTGATCGGTGGTCCGCGCGCGGTGAACGAATGGGTCAAGCGCGCCGGGATTGACGGTTTCAGCCTCGACCGCGACATCGCCACGCTGGTGCGCGATGAAATGGAATTCGATCCCTCGCTCTATATCGATCCGCGCGATTCAGCCACTCCGCTGGCCATGGTCCGGCTGTTGCAGGGGCTGCATGAAGGCCGCTGGCTGAGCAAGGAAAGCCGCGATCTGCTGATCACCACCATGCTGAATTGCAGGACCGGCCCCAATCGTATCAAGGGCCAGATGCCTTCCGATGTGCGGGTGGCCCACAAGACCGGATCGCTCTACAACACGTCCAGCGATGTCGGCATCATCACTGCACCCGACGGACATTCCATCGCCGTGGCGATCTATGTCACCGGCGGCGGGATGAACCGGGGTTACCGGATCGACCGGATCGCCACCATTGCCCGCGCCCTTTATGACGGCTTCTCCGAGCCGCGCCGCGTGCAGCTCAGCGCCCGGAGCTATGGCTCCGGCGGCGCGAACTGATACTTCCAATCTGAAGTAAAATCTTCCGACGCGAGCTGCCCAGAGGCGGCAATCGCGCTGGTCACGCGTGCGATCCCACCGGGAAGAGGTGCGCCTTTGCACGGCACGTAAGATTCTGAAATAACTGCCAGATTATCCCTGCACAGCAATTCAATCGGGATCGGCGATTGCATCGCTTGCAAAGACACGATGTGGCGAGCCCTTGGCCAGCACCTGTCGTCATGCTGAACCTGGTTCAGCATCCATCTCTCCCCACAAACAGCAGCTCGGTCAGGAGAAATGGGCGCTGAACCAAGTTCAGGGTGACGATTGTGGAAGCCTTATCGACCACCTCTCGCATCGCGTTCGCAAGCGACACAATCGCCAAACAAAAAGGGCGCGGCCTTGCGGCCACGCCCCTCTTGTTCGGTATGTGCCCGAAATTACTCGGTAGCAGCAGCCGACGAAGCGTCGGTGGCAGCAGCCGAAGCATCGGTAGCAGCAGCCGAAGCGTCGGTAGCAGCAGCCGAAGCGTCGGTAGCAGCGGCCGAAGCGTCGGTGGCTTCTTCCATTGCCGGTTCTTCGGTGGCTTCTTCGGTGGCTTCCGACTTGCAAGCGGCGAGGGTCAGAGCAGCGCCGGCAGCGGCAGCGGCGAGAATGATCTTGCGCATGAATAGTAATCCTTGAACAGCGAGTAGACTACGCACGGCAAGCTGCCGCACGCAAAGCCTGCCGTCTCAAGCAGACTTCGGGGGGGACAAATAATGTCCAAATCAGGGGGATGCAAGCATGTTAGCTGCAAGCGCGAAGTGTCGGGGGGTTCCCGAACGCTTTCAGCACCCCTTCTGCCGCCGGAATACGTCCAATTCATGACAGATTTTTCCCGCCGCACAATGGCCAACGAATCAGGCTGACCAAGCTCCGGCACGCTGCTACCACCGGGCCATGTCAGCCCAAACGCCAGCCCAAACCGAGCCAAAGCGGCATCTCTACCTCGTAGACGGTTCGTCTTACATCTTCCGCGCCTATCACCGCCTGCCTCCGCTGACGGACCCGCAAGGGACACCGGTCGGCGCGGTTTACGGCTACACCACGATGCTGTGGAAACTTGCCGACGATCTGCACAAAGCGGACGGTCCGACGCATCTTGCTGTGATTCTCGACAAGTCGGGCACATCGTTTCGCAACGATCTCTATGAACATTACAAGGCGAATCGTCCGCCGGCACCGGAAGACCTGGTCCCCCAGTTCCCCTTGATTCGCGACGCGACGCGCGCCTTCAGCCTGCCCTGCATCGAGGAGGAAGGATTCGAGGCGGACGATCTGATCGCATCCTATGCACGGGAGGCCACCCGGCAGGGATGGGACGTCACTATCGTATCCTCCGACAAGGATCTGATGCAGCTGGTCGGCCCCGACCCGGTGACGGGTGCGGAAATCGACATGCTGGATACGATGAAGAACCAGCGCATCCATATTCCCGAAGTAGAGGAAAAATTCGGCGTGCCGCCCGAGAAGGTAGGCGACGTGCTGGCCCTGATGGGCGATTCGGTGGACAATGTTCCCGGCATTTTCGGCATCGGGCCCAAAACCGCCACCAAGCTGATCCAGGAACATGGCGATCTGGAAGGGGCGCTGGCTGCGGCGGAGGGGATGAAGCCTTCCAAGCTGCGTGAGCGCCTGCTGGAAGGCGTGGCCATGGCCCGTCTCAGCCGCGAACTGGTGGAACTGAAGCAGGATTGCCCCCTGCCCCTGCCGCTGGACGCTTTCGAGCTGGGCGAGATTCCGAAAGAGCCGCTGGCCACCTTCCTTGAGAAGCACGGCTTCATCAGCCTGCTCAAGCGGCTGGGCGACGGGCGCGGCAGCCCGGAACGCAAGACCCAGCTGAACCCCGCCAAGGCCGAGCGCAAGGGCGAGGCCGCCTCTGCCGGGGGCAATCACCAGCCGCCGCCGGAAATGCCCCCGGTGGACCGTTCCGCCTATGTCACCGTGCAGACGCTGGAGGCGCTGGAGGGCTGGATCGCCCGCGCCCGCGATGCCCGCGTGGTCGCCATCGATACGGAAACCAGCGCGCTGGACGCGATGCGCGCCGATCTGGTGGGCGTCAGCATGGCGCTGGGGCCGAACGATGCGTGCTATATCCCGCTGGGCCATGGCGGGACGGACATGTTTGCCGAACGCGCCGATCAGGTCGATCTGAAGCCTGCCCTCGCCCTGCTCAAACCGCTGCTGGAAAGCGATGCGGTGCTGAAGGTCGGCCAGAACATCAAATATGACCTCAACATCCTCGCGCGGTACGGTATCGCCGTGGCGCCGATCGACGATACGATGATCATCAGCTTCGCCCTGGATGCGGGCCGCGCGCTGGACGGTATTGGCGGCGGGCACGGGATGGACGAACTTTCCCAGCGCCATTTCAGCCATACGACACTGGCCTTCAAGGATGTCTGCGGCACCGGCAAGAAGGCGATCTCCTTTGCCGAAGTGCCGCTGGACCGCGCCACCGAATATGCGGCCGAGGATGCCGATTGCACCTGGCGCCTGTGGAAGCTGCTGAAGCCCCGCCTGGCGCAGGAAAGCGGCACGCGCATCTATGAGCGGGTGGACCGCCCGCTGATCCCCGTGGTGGCCGAGATGGAGCGGAATGGCATCCGAGTGGACCGCGAGCAGCTCGCCCGCCTTTCCGGCGAGTTCGCCGAGCAGCTGGGCGCGCTGGAAAAGGAGATCCACGAGCTGGCGGGCGAGGCCTTCACTATCGGCAGCCCGCAGCAGCTGGGCCGCATCCTGTTCGACAAGATGGGCCACAAGGGCGGCAAGAAGGGCAAGAGCGGGCAATATTCCACCGACCAGTCCGTGCTGGAAGGGCTGGCAGGTTCTGGAGTGCCGATCGCCGGCAAGGTGCTGGACTGGCGCCAGCTGGCCAAGCTGAAAAGCACCTATACCGATGCACTACAGGCCGCGATCAATCCCGATACGGGCCGCGTCCACACCAGCTACAGCCTGGTAGGCGCGCAGACCGGGCGGCTTTCCTCCACCGATCCCAATCTGCAGAACATCCCGATCCGCACCGAAATCGGGCGCGAGATCCGCAAGGCCTTCGTGGCGGAGCCGGGCAATGTCCTGCTGGCCGCCGACTATAGCCAGATCGAGCTGCGGCTGGCCGCCCATATGGCGGATGTCCCTGCGCTGAAGGAGGCCTTCGCAAGGGGCGAGGATATTCACGCGCGCACCGCGAATGAAATGTTCGGCCATGTGGACCGGGATACGCGCGCCCGCGCCAAGACGATCAACTTCGCCATCCTCTACGGCATTTCGCGCTGGGGCCTGGGCACGAGGCTGGGCGTTCCTGCCGATGAGGCGCAGGCGATGATCGACCGCTATTTCGAGCGGTTCCCCGGCATCCAGCGCTATATCCACGAAACGCTGGAGAGCGTGCGGGAGCGTGGCTATTCCGAAACCCTGTTCGGCCGCAAGACGTGGTTCCCGCGCATCCGTTCCGCCAATCAGGCCGAACGCGCAGGCAGCGAGCGCGCCGCGATCAACGCACCCATTCAGGGCACCAGCGCCGACATCATCAAGCGCGCCATGGCCCGCATGATGCCCACCCTGCGCGAAGCCGGGCTGGGCCATGTGCGGATGCTGCTGCAAGTGCATGACGAACTGGTGTTCGAACTGCCCGAAGGGGATGCCGCCGCCGCCGCTCCGATCATCGAAAGGGTGATGGCCGAAGCCGCCGGGCCTTGCGTCAAGCTGGACGTGCCGCTGGGCATAGAGATCGGCACCGGCGCCAATTGGGGAGAGGCGCATTGAGCCCGATCTTCGGCGGCGATCTGCATCTGCTGGCTCAGGAAGCCACGGGCGCGGCCATCGTCGCCGGAATTGCGGTGGCCATTGCGCTGGCGCTCCATTTCCTCATCTTCGCCATCGCCGGACGAATCACGCGCCTGTCGCAGATGAAGTCCGACGAGCTGGTGCTGGAGCGGCTGCGCCAGCCGCTGCGCTGGTCGTTGATGGCGGTCGGCCTGTCCATCGCGGCGGAGGCCCAACCCACCCTGGCCCATCTCTGGGACAGCGTAGCCCGCTTCGTGGTGCCTGCCTTGCTCGGCTGGGTGGCCTTTTCGCTGATCAAGGCCTTCGCTCTGGCGATGGACAGCCGGGCAGAGCTTTCCGCCGACGACCAGACCGCGCGCAGCCGCCGCACGCGCATCGCGATCTTCTCCCGCACGGCGGGCTTCGTGATCGTCTTCGTCACCGTGGCACTGATGCTGCTGGGCATCCCCGGCGTGCGCAATGTGGGCGTCACCTTGATGGCGTCGGCGGGCCTTGCCGGCCTTACCGTGGGCGCCGCGGCCCAGCCCGCGCTCAAATCGCTGATCGCAGGAATGCAGATGGCCCTGACCGAGCCAATCCGCATCGGCGATCTGGTGGTGGTGGAGCATGAGACCGGCCGGGTGGAGGATATCCGCCTGACCTATGTCGTGATCCGCACGGCGGACGAGCGCCGCCTGATCGTGCCGACTTCCAAATTCCTCGACACCAGCTTCCAGAACTGGACCCGCGTTTCAGGCGGGCTGACCGGATCGGTGGTGCTGCCCATTGCCTCGGGCCATGCCATCGCCCCGATGCGCGAAGCCTTCCTCGCCGCCCTCGCCCAGCGCCCGCAATGGGACAGGCGCACCGGCGAATTGCAAGTGGCGGACGTGACCATCGATGGCGTGCAACTGAAACTGGTGGTCAGCGCGAAGAATGCCGGTGACCTCGCCCGCCTGCGCCTCGACATGCGCGAGGCCATGATCGAATGGCTGCGGGAGAATATGCCCGAGGCGTTGAAGGGGTAGCTAGTCCCGTTCCCCCTTCCAACACCGCTCATCCTGAGCCTGTCGAAGGACACGCGAAACGGAAGGTCTTGGAGCAATCCAGCGCTACCAATCCGCATGAGGTCAGAACCTAGACGCTTCGGGCTGGTGGCAGCGCGCGTCCTTCGACAGGCTCAGGACGAACGGGTTTAGTTTTGCGATGATGGATAAGGCACCCCGCCCCTCCCCCTGAGAGGAGAGGCGGGAGCCCTTGATCAATCGTGTTTCCGGCTGCGGGTGGATTCCACCATGCCTTCATGGATGAAGCCGATCGGCTGGATTTCAGCGGCGCGCTTTTTCAACTCGCCCTTCATCTTCTGATATTCGGCTTCCATTTCCGGCGTCACCGTGGCGCGCGAATCCTTCAGGGCTTCGTCGAAATCGGCAGCGCTGACGGTCTGCACCTCCACCCCGGCGCGGCGGATGGCGACGAGGCCCGCGCGGCGGACGACATCTTCCAGATCCGCGCCGGTGAAGCGGTCGGTCTTTTTGGCAATCGCCGTCAGATCGACATCCTGTGCCAGCGGCATGTCGCGCGTATGGATCTTGAGGATATGCGCGCGGCCAGCCTCGTCCGGCGTGCCGACATAGACCAGCTCGTCAAACCGGCCGGGCCGCAGCAGCGCCGGATCGACCAGCCCCGGGCGGTTGGTCGCGCCGATCACCACGATGGACTGCAATTCCTCCATCCCGTCCATTTCGGCGAGGATCGTGTTCACCACCCGCGCCGTCACCTGCGGTTCGTTCCCGCTGGTGCCGCGTGCGGGCACGAGGCTGTCGATCTCGTCAATGAACAGCACGCAGGGCGCGACCTGGCGGGCACGGGCGAACAACCGGCTGATCTGCTGCTCGCTTTCGCCATACCATTTGGACAGGAGGTCGCTCGACTTGATCGAGATGAAATTCGCCTCCGCTTCCTTGGCAACGGCCTTGGCCAGCAGCGTCTTGCCGGTTCCCGGCGGGCCGTAGAGCAGGAAGCCCTTGGCCGCGCGGATGCCCAGCCGGTGGAAGGCCTGCGGATTGCGCAGGGGCAGTTCCACGCCTTCCTTCAGCTTCTCCTGAGCCTCGCCCAGCCCGCCGACATCGCTCCAGCCGACATCGGGGGCCTGCACCATGACTTCGCGCATGGCGCTGGGTTGCACCCGCTTGAGCGCCTCGACGAAGTCGGAGCGTTCGACGCAGAGTTCCTCCAGCACTTCGTTGGGGATGGTCTGCGCTTCCAGATCGAGCTTGGGCATGATCCGGCGCACGGCTTCGATCGCTGCTTCCCGTGCCAGAGCGGCAAGGTCCGCGCCGACGAAACCATGGGTGATGCGGGCCAGTTCCGCCAGATCGACCCCCTCACCCAGCGGCATGCCGCGGGTGTGGATGGAGATGATCTCGCGCCGGCCCTTCTCGTCAGGCACGCCGATCACGATCTCGCGGTCGAAACGGCCGGGGCGGCGCAGGGCCTCGTCAATCGCATCGGGCCGGTTGGTGGCGCCGATGACGACGAGGTTGGCGCGCTTGTCCAGCCCGTCCATCAGGGTCAGCAACTGGGCGACCAGCCGCTTTTCCGCTTCGCCATGGACCTCGCTGCGCTTCGGCGCGATCGAATCGATCTCGTCGATGAAGACGATGGAAGGCGCCATGCGGGTCGCCTCCTCAAATACTTCGCGCAGGCGCTTTTCGGATTCGCCATAGGCCGAACCCATGATCTCGGGCCCGTTGATGATGAAGAATTCCGCCTCGCTTTCATTGGCGACGGCCTGGGCCAGCCGCGTCTTGCCGGTTCCCGGCGGGCCGTGCAGCAGCACGCCCTTGGGCGGATCGACACCCAGGCGGCGGAACAGTTCAGGATAGCGCAGCGGCAGCTCCACCATTTCCTGCAACTGGCGGATCGTATCGCCCATGCCGCCGACATCGTCGTAATTGACCGAACCGCGCCCGTCGCGCGGTTCCTCGAATTCGGGGCGCAGCTCCACCTCCGTATTCTCGTCAATATGGACGATGCCCTTGGGCGCGGTGGACACTACGGTGAGGCGGATCTGCGTGAGCGCATAGGCGGGCGCATTGAACATGCGCATCACTTCGGGCGGCACGTCGCGCACCGGCTGTTGCCCGGCCGTGGCGACCAGATCGCCCGCGACCAGCGGCTTGCGGAAGAAATTGCGCTTCAGTGCCTGGCTGGGGCCCTGCAGGCGGATTTCGCGCTGGGCAGGGGCAAAGACCACGCGCGTGGCGGGGCGCGATTCGGCCTTGCGAATGGAAACATGCTCGCCCGATCCCGTTTCGGCATTGCCGCGCTGGAGGCCGTCGAGGCGAATCATGTCGATTCCCTGATCTTCCTCATAAGCGGGCACAGCGATGGCGGCGGTGGATCGCTTGCCGGTGATTTCCACCACATCGCCTTCGGTAATGCCGAGGCGGGAGAAAGCCGATCGGGGAATGCGGGCAATGCCGTGGCCGGATTCTTCCTGCCGCGCATTGGCCACCTGCAGCCGGACCGTGCCCTGGTCCAAAGTCGCGGCGTCCGCTTCTGCCATGAGTTTCCTGTCCTTTCGGGCCCGGGACCGGGCCGCAGTGAGTGTCAGGAAGAAGCTAGGAATGGAGTGCGCCGATTGCAAACGCTGATGGGCGCGCTGGCAGTCCGGACAGAGGCCGTGGCGAGCGGGAAGCCACGCGCGCAGGCCGCGAATGCGCGGCTTATCTGCCCGGTGAAAGCAGGTAAGAAAAAAGGCCCGACCGTTGCCGGCCGGGCCATGGAAGTTTTGGGAGAGGATGCCTGAAAGGCCATTTTGATATGCTCCGGGGGGGTGTTTTGTGCAAGTGCGAAAAGGTCAAGGGTTGTTGCATGAAACGCAACATAGATTGACACGCACGCAAAACCGCCAGTTTTAATCTCCCGTTCAGGCTCGGGCCGCCGGTTCGGCTCACCTGATGTTGAATATCGCAAATAGCTATGCTGCATTGCAGCATAAGAGGTTTCCGTTACGGAAAGCAGGTCTTTGTTTCCGGCAAGGAAAGCAGAGACCTGCGAATCAGCTCCGAATCACCCGGCAATCGCCCATCCGGCACGCCGGCATCGCTGCGCTGCACCCTAGGATTCGAAAACCTGCACTTCACTCTCCAAATGGGGCGCGGGATGGGGCGGGGCGGGATGATTTGCACAAAACGGCACCTAGTGTTCAACCGCCGGCGCCCGCCTCCGCCTTGCGTCACATGCACCATTGCAAAGTATATTGCATCGCAGCAGGATCGCCCCCGGGCAGCGCCACGCGCGCTTCTGGTCAGGAGATTCGATTGAACAAGCTTTATCCCGATGCGGCCACGGCGCTGGACGGGCTGCTCAAGGACGGCATGCTGATTGCCGCGGGCGGCTTCGGCCTGTGCGGCATTCCCGAGCGGCTGCTGGATGCAATTCAGGCAAGCGGAGTGAAGAACCTCACTTTCGCCAGCAACAATGCCGGGATCGATAATGAGGGCATCGGCAAGCTGCTGCGCACGAAGCAGGTCGCCAGGATGATCAGTTCCTATGTCGGGGAGAACAAGGAGTTCGAGCGGCAATATCTGGCGGGCGAACTGGAAGTGGAATTCTGCCCGCAAGGCACCCTGGCGGAGCGTATGCGCGCAGGCGGCGCGGGCATTCCCGGCTTCTATACCAAGACCGGCGTCGGCACTGCCGTGGCGGAGGGCAAGGAGAGCAAGATCTTCGACGGGGAGGAATATATCCTCGAGCGCGGGATCTTTGCCGATCTTGCCATCGTCAAGGCATGGCGGGCGGACGAGACGGGCAACCTCCAGTTCCGCAAGACGGCGCGCAATTTCAACCTGCCCGCCGCCACCTGCGGCAAGGTCTGCGTGGTGGAAGTGGAAGAAGTGGTGCCCGCCGGATCGCTCGATCCCGACGCGATCCACTTGCCCGGCGTCTATGTGCAGCGCATGATCGTGGGCGCGCCCTACGACAAGAAGATCGAGTTCCGCACTGTCCGCGAAAGGGAAGCGGCCTGATGCGCGGTGCAATTGCGCGGGGTCTGCTCTCCGCTTCGCTGGCCGCCATCGCCCTTGCCGCGCCCGCATCGGCGCAGGATGCGTCCAAGGGCTTCCAGTTCCTCTATGGCTCTGCCGAAGGCGCGGCGATCAGCCGTCAGGCCTTCAATGGCGTGGTGAGCCTTGCCATGGCCCGCAAGGCCCAGCGCGAGGCGGGCCTGCCGCTGGTCCAGACCGTGCTCGCCCCCGGCTCCACGCTGGAGAACCCGGCCTTTGAAGCTTGCGGAGACAAGCCGCTGGCCGCCGTATTCGACGTCGACGAGACGATGCTGCTCAATATCGGCTTCGAATATTGGGACGCGGGCCGCCCCGCCGGCTCCACCTTCTCCTTCAAGGCGTGGGAGAATTGGGAAAAGACCGGGTTCGACAAGGTGGCCGCCGTGCCCGGCGCGCTGGAAGCGGCCGCGAAGCTGAGCGCGGCGGGCATTACGGTGATCTACAACACCAACCGCACTTCCGCCCATGCGGAAGAAACCGCGCGGGCCATCGAATTCGCGGGCTTCCCCAGGCCGGTTCCGGGCCGCGATCTGTTCACCGATGCCGATGGCAGCGGCCATAAGGACCCTCGCCGTGCCGCCATCGCGCAAACCTGGTGCGTCGTGGCCATGGGCGGGGACCAGCTGGGCGATTTCTCCGACCTGTTCAGCCCCAAGCCGATGGACATCCACGCGCGCCGCGCAACCACTGCCGCGCCCGCAATTGCCAATCTGTGGGGCCAGGGCTGGTTCGTGCTGCCCAACCCGGTTTACGGCAAGGGCGTGGTGGGCGATCTCGATACCGTATTCCCGGACGCTTCCCTGCGCTGGACCTTTTCCGAAGGAAAGCAACCATGACCATTCATGACGGCCTGACCCCCAAGAACGCTACCGGGGGCTGGAACCGCGACCAGATGGCGATGCGCGCCGCGCAGGAATTGCAGGACGGATTCTATGTGAATCTCGGCATCGGCATTCCCACCCTTGTGGCCAACCACATACCCGACGGGGTGGAAGTAACCCTGCAATCGGAAAACGGCATGCTGGGCATCGGCCCCTTCCCCTATGAGGACGAGGTCGATCCCGATCTGATCAATGCCGGCAAGCAGACCATCAGCGAATTGCCCCAATCGGCCTATTTCGATTCGGCCCAGAGCTTCGCCATGATCCGCGGCGGCCATATCGACCTGACCGTACTGGGCGCGATGGAAGTTTCCGAAGGGGGCGACATCGCCAACTGGATGATCCCGGGCAAGCTGGTGAAGGGCATGGGCGGGGCGATGGATCTCGTTGCGGGCGTGAAGAAGATCATCGTGGTGATGGAGCATGTCTCCAAGAGCGGCGATCCCAAATTCATCCCCCAATGCACTCTGCCGCTGACCGGCAGGAACGTGGTGGACATGGTGATTACCGATCTGGCCGTGTTCCAGCGGCCCGACCATGCCAGCCCCTTCCGCCTGATGGAGCTGGCCCCCGGCGTTACGGCGGAAGAAGTCGCGGCGAAAACCACGGCGCATTACGTGACCTGAACCACGGATTCGCGCTGGCACGCCCGGCGCGAATAGTGTCTATCCTCTTCCCCGATAAATCTCGGGGAAGAGGGAAATTTCCGACATGCAATTGGCAACACGCCGCGATTCTCCGTGGCTCGCGCTGATCCTGCTGACCGGTGTGGCCACGGTAGGCTTCATCGATCGCATCGTGCTGAACGTGCTGGTGGAGCCGATCAAGACCGAATTCGGCCTGTCCGACACGCAGATGGGCCTGCTGACCGGCCTTGCCTTCGCGGTGCTGAACGTCACGCTGGGCATCTTCGTGGCCCGCATGGCCGAACGGCGCAACCGGATCACGCTGATCGCCTTCGGCACCTTTGCCTGGTCGATCGCCACTGCCCTGTGCGGTATGGTGTCGAGCTGGATTCATCTGGTGCTGGCCCGCGTGGGCGTGGGCGTGGGCGAAGCGGTGGGCCTGCCCGCCAACCAGTCGGTCGTGGCCGATTACTTTCCGCCCAACAAGCGCGCCACGGCCATGTCCGTGCTGCTGCTGTCCCCGCCCATCGGCGCCTTTATCGGATCGGCGGGCGGATCGTGGATCGCGCAGGACCATGGCTGGCGCATGGCCTTCCTCGCCGCCGCCGTGCCCGGCATCATCCTGTCCATCCTCGTCTTCCTGTTCATCGCGGAACCGCCGCGCGGCAGGCACGATACGGGGGACACGGAAACCGTGCCTTCCACCATGGATGTTGTGCGCCGCCTGTGGAAGCTGAAGGCCGCGCGCCATCTGGTGTTCGGCTCCACTCTGGCCTCTCTGGTCGGATACGGCCTCAACGCCTTCTTCGCCGCGCTGATGATGCGCCGCTTCAATCTCTCGCTGGTGGAAGCCGGGCTCTATGCGGGCCTGCTGGCCAGCGCCCCGGCGACGATCTCCGTACTGGCGGGCGGCTGGCTGGCCGACCGTTTCGGCGCGGCCCGGCCCGCCGCCTATGGCCTGATCCCCGGCATCTGCCTGCTGATCGCCTTCCCGCTCTATGCCTTTGCCATCACGCTGACCGATCTGGTGCCGCTGCTGGTGCTGGTGACCATCGCGGCCCTGTTCCAATATACTTATCTGGGCAGCACTTACGGCACCTTGCAGAACATGATGCACACCCGCATGCGCGCCACGGCATCCGCCCTGCTCAATGCGCTCTACAGCCTCGTCGGCGCGGGGCTCGGCCCGCTGGTGGTGGGCGGATTGAGCGACAATTTTGCCGGGAACGGCGTGGAACCGGGCAAGGCACTGGCCTGGGCCATGGCAGGGGGCACCCTGTTCTACCTCTGGGCCGCAGCCCACTATCTGCTGGCTGCCCGCCATTTGCGCGGCGATCTGGAAGCGGTGCGCGAGGGGCGGGTTTAGGGAGATCGAGCTGGAGCTGCTTTAGCGCGGCCTATGCGCGATCCCCGGCGCAAGCCGGGGTCCAGAACGCGACGCCGAGTGCTGGCCGAGTGCTGGATGCTGGGCCCCTGCCTGCGCAGGGGCTCACCGGATTACCGGATGATATCTTCCTTGACATTTGTAACCCATTTGGTTATATGCGCGCCCATCCTGCATCTCAAAACAGGATCTGGAACCGGGAGGCGGCTCGGCCGGCTTGCCCTCCCCTCCTTCGCGGGTGTCCCTGCTTTCCGGCAGGGAAATGTCACTCCCGCATCGCGGCCGGCGCTCTTGCGTCAGGGACAGGCCCCGCAAGGCCGGTCCAGCCGCCGGATCGGATATGGCGCGGCACCAGCCGCGATGGAAGTGCGCCCCGTGCGAGCCCGCCCGCGCTTCCCAGCCGCTCCGGACAGGGTCGAGCCTTGGCGCGCAGCGGAACAGGCGCCAAAGCCATTCGCAAGATAAACCTTCCGTACTGCCCCCGGCGCATTGCCGGCCGCGCGGTTCCTCTGCTTTTCCCACGGCGTTACGTCCGGGCTCGCCGCCGGATGATGGGGTGTGTTTTCCTCCTTCGTCATTCCCGCGCAGGCGGGAACCCAGCAGCAACCGTCGAACTGGGTTCCCACTTTCGTGGGAATGACGAGGAGGGGGATAATCGCAAACCCCGTAATGAACGGGATTTGGGAACATTCGTGGGAATGACGAAAGGGGAGGGGCGAAAACAAAAAAGGCGGAGCCTTGCGGCCCCGCCCTCTTTCATTCCGATGAGGCGTAACCTCAGGCCAGAGCGGCCTTGAGATCGTCCACCAGATCGGTCTTTTCCCAGGGGAAGAAGTCGCCTTCCGCCTTGCGGCCGAAATGGCCATAGGCAGCGGTGCGGCGATAGATCGGCTTGTTGAGGCCCAGATGGGTGCGGATGCCGCGCGGGGTGAGGCCGCCCAGCTTCTCGATACCCTTGATCGCTTCCTCGATCTTGTCGTCGCCCACGCTGCCCGTGCCATGCGTATCGACATAGAGCGACAGCGGCTTGGACACGCCGATGGCATAGGCCAGCTGGATGGTGCAGCGCGTGGCGAGCCCGGCGGCAACGATGTTCTTGGCCAGATAGCGGGTGATATAGGCCGCCGAACGGTCCACCTTGGTGGGGTCCTTGCCGCTGAAGGCGCCGCCGCCATGGGGGGCCGCGCCGCCATAAGTATCCACGATGATCTTGCGGCCGGTCAGCCCCGCATCGCCATCCGGCCCGCCGATCTCAAAGCTGCCGGTGGGGTTGATGTGATATTCGGTCGCGTCCGAAAGCAGCGCGGCAGGCAGGATATCGGCCACCACGCCCTTCACATAGGACTTCAGTTCGGCTTCCTTCTCGCCCTTGTCGTAGCCCGGCGCATGCTGGGTGGAAACGACGATGGCAGTGCAGGCCGCCGGCTTGCCATTCTCGAAACGCAGGGTCACCTGGCTCTTGGCATCGGGCTCCAGGAAGGGGGCCGCGCCGGAATGGCGGTCGGCCGCCATGCGTTCCAGGATCTTGTGGCTGTAATAAAGGGTTGCGGGCATGAGGTCGGGCGTTTCATCGCAGGCGAAGCCGAACATGATGCCCTGATCGCCCGCGCCCTCATCCTTGTTGCCCGAAGCATCGACGCCCTGCGCGATATGGGCGGACTGGCCATGCAGATTGTTTTCAAAGCGCAGGGTCTTCCAGTGGAACCCTTCCTGCTCGTAGCCGATCTCGCGCACGGTGTTGCGAACCGTGCTTTCGATCTCCTCCAGAGCACCGGGCGCCCACTCGCCATTCTCATAGATGCCCTTGCAGCGAATCTCCCCCGCCAGCACCACGAGCTGGGTCGTGGTCAGCGTTTCGCAGGCGATGCGGGCTTCGGGATCCTTGGACAGGAACAGATCGACGATCGCGTCCGAAATCTGGTCGGACACCTTGTCAGGATGACCTTCGGAGACACTTTCGGAAGTGAACAGATAATTGGCGCGCATTGAGGCAGATGCCCTCCGTTGCCCACAGGGGATGATAGCGTTTGGCGATGGTCCTAACGGCGACGCAGCCGCAAGGCAATCGCCGCGATAGCCAGAACCATCGCCCATGCCAGAGGCAGGCGATTTCCTGTTTGAGAGAACAAGGTAGGCGGCAGCGCAGGCGGCACGAGGCCGTCAAGCCGGCCAGCAACCCGCAGCGGCACATATTCGCGCACCACGCCATGCGCATCGATCACGCCGCTGATCCCGGTGGTGGTGGCGCGCAGCACCGGCAGCCCTTCCTCGATCGCCCGCAGGCGAGCCTGGGCGAAGTGCTGCGGCGGGCCGAAGGTGCCGAACCAGCCATCGTTGGAGGGATTGTAGATGTAATCGGGCCGGCGCGCCGGATCGACCACTTCGCCCGAAAAGATGATCTCGTAGCAGATCTGGATCCCGGCCTGCCCCCATCGCCCCAGATCGAGCGTGCGCGGTCCCGGCCCCGGCCAGAAATCGATCGCGCCGGGCACCAGCCGGTTCACGCCCAGCGGCTCCAGCAGCCAGCGCATCGGCAGATATTCGCCATAGGGCACCAGATGGGCCTTGTCATAGCCGGCGACCACTTCGCCCTTGTCGCCCAGCGCGGTAACGGCATTGCGCGCGGCAGCGGCGCGGCCGTTGCGAATCTCCAGATCGACCGTGCCGGTCAGCAGCAGGCTGTCCGCCCCGATCACTCGCGCCAGCCGCATCCGGGCGAGGCGCGGATCGCCGAAAGCGGTCATGCTGTCATAATAACGCTGCGGATAGCCATCGATCAGATAATCCGGCACACCGGATTCGGGCCAGAGGACCAGCCGGTGTTCGCCCGGTTTGCGCGGCAGCGAGAGATTGGCCAGCTTGCGGAAGTTCTCTTCATAGAACATCCCGTCATTCAGCTGTTCCTGCCGGATATCCGGCTGGACCAGAGTATAGCGCAAGGTGCCATCCGCATCGGGCGCGGCAGGCCACAGCATCCCGGCTATCACCCCCGCCGCCAGCACGCCCAGCGGCACGTACCATTTGCGCAGCGCCAGCCACGCCGCCAGCCCGCCCAGCAGCACGGCCAGGCCCGACAGCGCATAAGTGCCCAGCCAGGGCGCCAGCGCGGCTATGCCGGGGCGGGAAAAGCTGCCCAGCAGGACCACGCCGAAGGGGTTCCAAGCATAGCCCGTGAACACCCAGGCGCGCATCCATTCAGTAACGATCCAGCAGGCCGCGAATGCCAGCAGCAGCGCGATGCCGCCGTGCTTGGGCGCCAGCAGCCGGGCCCCCAGCGCGGCAAGGCCGGGATAGATCGCGAGATAGAGGGAGAGCAGCGGCACGGCCGCCCAGCCGAGAATGGCGGGCATTTCGGCCTGATAGGTGAAGGCCGTGGCAATCCAGCTGTTGCCGAGCGTGAAATGGGCGAAGCCGAACAGCCAGCCTAGCAGGAAAGCCTCCCGCCGGCCCTCGACCTGCGCCAGCAGCAGGATGAAACCGCCCATGGCCAGCAGCGCCAGCGGCCACAGGCCCAGCGGCTGGAAACCCAGCGCCGAGGCGAAGCCAAGGCCGAAAACCGCCATACGCCGC
The DNA here is from genome assembly GCF_020539485.1 of Fulverythrobacter ferritrahens. Taxonomy (GTDB): domain Bacteria; phylum Pseudomonadota; class Alphaproteobacteria; order Sphingomonadales; family Sphingomonadaceae; genus Andeanibacterium; species Andeanibacterium ferritrahens. The sequence continues at coordinate 448,664 of NZ_JACDXU010000002.1, read as the reverse complement.
GCCATGGGCGGGCGTTTGATCTCACGGACCAGAATCAAGCGCTCTGATTTCATCGCCGAGGCATGTGGCCTGCCCCGGCACAGCGCGCAAGCACCATCGCCGGGCAGTCACAAGCCGCGCGGATATGGCCCCCGGCTGGCCGGGGGCCGATAATCAGCTGACCGTTTCGAGTTCCTGATCGCCACCGCTGCTGCGGGCGCGAGTGGTACGGCGGCGGCGCGGGGCGGGAGCCGCGGGGGCTTCCTCCGCATCGTCAGCCGAGGAATCTTCGGAAGAATCGTGGCCGATTGCCGGCGGCAGGGCCGAAGGATCGAGACCGCCCGAAGGCTGGTCATCGCCATCGGCTGCCTTGGGCGCGCGCTCCTTGCGGGGGCGGCGCGGCTTGGCGGCGCGAGCCGGGCGCGTGAAGGGGTTTTCGGTGGGCTCGTATTCCTCGCCCTCCATCCCTTCGGCGCGGACGTCCTCGGTGGGGCGTTCGCCCTCATCCCCGGCATCGTCCTGTGCCTGCTCCTCGCGGCGGCCCCGTGGTTCGGCCCGAGAATCGTTCCGCGATTCGTGGCGCTGTTCGTGGCGCGGGGCGCGATCGAATTCGTCCTCGAAGTAATCCTCGTCATCGCCGCGTTCGCGGTCCTGATGGCGCGGGCGCTGTTGCTGCTCGTCCTTCAGGGCCCGGCTGTCGGCAATCACGCGGAAATAGTGATCGGCGAATTGCAGGTAATATTCGGCCTGCACCCGGTCACCGTTCATCGCGGCATCGTGAGCAAGCTTCTTGTATTTCTCGAGCAGCTGCGGAGCGTTGCCGCGAGCGCGGCTATCGATCCGGTTAAGCTGACCTCCGCCTTGCGAGCGGTTATTCCCGCGGCCACGGCGACGGTTATTATTGCGATTGTTACTCAAGGGAATTCACTTCCTCAGCTTGACCGCCCATGCACGGGAATGCGCAGCAGTCGCATGACCCCTCGCCACGCCACGTCTTGCACGCGCTCGTGGTCCCTTCATCTGCATGTAGACCCGGGACAACCCGCAACGCCTGACGCAAATGTTGGAGTAGGGCAGGCAGTTGGGAATCTCCATCCAACTGCTGACCTTGGCCCGTGCCTAGCTTCTAAGCGAGACATTGCCAAGCGCAAAAACGCAACAGCAATGCACGCGCCCTTCCGGCGAGGTCTTCATGCAGAATGGCCGAAAAACCGGCCTGTTCAGCCATTTGCCGTACATTTTCTGCCTGGGTCCAGCCTATTTCAAGAACGGCTATCCCATCCCGAGACAAAAGTTTCGGCAATTGGGGCACAAGAACGCGATAATCATCCAGCCCATCCGGCCCGGCGAACAACGCGCCCGAAGGCTCGAACTCCCGTACCGACGGGGCAAGTTCAGCCTCGCTTTCAACATAGGGAGGATTGGCCAGAATACAATCGAACCGCCCCAACGCTTCGGCCCATCCGGGCTGCGTCCAGTCGCGTTGTTCCATCCGCACGCGGCCTGAAAGGCCCAGCCGCGCCGCATTGGCGGTGGCCACCGCCAGGGCGCCTGCGGACCGGTCTATCCCCACGCCCTCGGCACCGGGCCGCTCGGCCAGCACCGAAAGCAGCAGCGCGCCCGATCCCACTCCGCAATCGAGCACGCGCGCAGGGGCCGGACAGGCGGAAAGCGCGGCCTCCACGATCGTCTCGCTATCCCCGCGCGGGATCAGGACATCGGGCGTGACGAGGAAATCGCGGCCGTAAAATTCCTGATGGCCGGTGATATAGGCCACCGGCTCATGCAGGGCCCGCCGCTCGACCAGCGCGGCAAAGCCCGCAGGCACCTCGTCGCGCATATGGCGCAGCAGCAGGTCCGAGCGGGTGACGCCCAGCGCATGGGCCATCAGCACTTCGGCATCCAGCCTTGCGGTATCGCTGGTGGCTTCGAGGCGCTGTGCGGCATCGCGGATGGCCTGGGCGATGGAGATGGTCATCGGGGCAAGGTCCCCGCGCATCCTTCGACAGGCACGGGACGCCTGACCAACATGCTCACTCCCCCAGGGCCGCCAGCCGCTTCGCCTCATCCTCGGCGATCAGCGCGTCGATCAACTCGCCCAGCCCCGGCCCTTCGAGCACTTCGTTGAGCTTGTGCAGGGTCAGGCCGATGCGGTGATCGGTCACGCGCCCTTGCGGGAAATTGTAGGTGCGGATGCGTTCGGAACGGTCGCCCGAACCGACCATGGCCTTGCGCGCTTCCGCCTCCGCCCCCTGCGCCTCGTCGCGCATCTTCTCATAGAGGCGTGCGCGCAGCACCTGCATCGCCTTGGCGCGGTTCTTGTGCTGGCTGCGCTCGTCCTGGCAGATCACCACCAGTCCGCTGGGCAAGTGCGTGATGCGCACCGCCGAATCGGTAGTGTTCACATGCTGCCCGCCCGCGCCGGAGGCGCGATAGATGTCGATCTTGAGGTCCTTGTCCTCGATCTGCACATCCACTTCGCTCGGCTCGGGCAGCACGGCCACGGTCGCGGCGGAAGTGTGGATGCGCCCGCCGCTTTCGGTAACCGGCACGCGCTGCACGCGGTGGACGCCGCTTTCGAACTTCAGCTTGGCGAACACGCCCTGCCCGGCGACATTGGCCACCACTTCCTTGAAGCCGCCAATGTCGGAGGCATTGGCGCTGATCATCTCGACCCGCCAGCCCTGCTCCGCCGCATAGCGTTCATACATGCGATAGAGATCGGCGGCGAACAGCGCAGCCTCATCCCCGCCGGTGCCTGCGCGAATTTCCAGCATGGCCGGGCGCGTATCAGCCGAATCGCGCGGCAACATGGCAATGGCTAGGCGATGCTCGGCCTCGGGCAGCTCCGCCTTCAGCCGGGCGACTTCTTCCTCGGCCAGGGCGCGCATTTCCGGATCGGGATCGTCCAGCTTCTCCAGCTCGGCCAGTTCGCCGCGCATGGTGCGCACTTCCTCGGCCACACGAGCCACCGGCTCCAGCTCCGCATAATCGCGGCTGGCGGAGACGAAAGCATCGCCTTCAAGCTGACCCGACGCAAGGCGCGCCTCCAGTTCGGCGAAACGATTGGCGATCTGGGCGAGGCGGTCATTGGGGATGGTCATGCCGCTGCCCCACTCAATTCGTCACGCCGGACCTGCCCAGGCATCCGGCTTTCCGCCCTCCGCGATGGTGCAGAAAGGTAGCGGGACCCCGGAACAAGTCCGGGGTGACGAGATTTGTGGACGTCTGAGACCATCATTCTGGGAAGCGACCACCAACACGGCCACCAAGAATATCCATTACCCTTCTAATGAGTTTGGATTCAGCGTCTGTTCCCGAAACGCTTGATACACTGAATTCCCGTCCCTGCGCATCGGGTGCCTTGACGTATAGGGCCGCCAACGCACCATCTGCCCTCGCTTTCGCATTCCTCTTCTTGGGGTTCTGCCGAAATGCCGTCCAACAAGGAATGCCCGCATGTCGCAGTTCTGCGGCAACTGCCAAAGCTCGCTCTTCAAGAGTTTCCGACTCAGGCAAGATAGCCAGTGCGGCCTCAATCGGCCACTCCCCCACCAGCATCGCCAGCCGCTCGATCCCCGCGGCCCAGCCCACGGCAGGCGTTGCCGCGCCGCCGAGCGATTCCATCAGGCCATCGTAACGCCCGCCGCCCAGCACGGTGCCCTGCGCGCCCAGCCGGTCGGTGATGAATTCGAAGGCGGTGTGGCGGTAATAATCGAGCCCGCGCACCAGTGCCGGGTTGCGGCTCCACGCCACGCCCGCCGCGTCCAGCCCGGAAGTGACCGCGCCGAAGAAGTCCTGCGCCTCGCCTGAAAGGAACTGGTCGATCTGCGGGGCATCGGCCACGAAGACCTTGTCCCGCTCATCCTTGGAATCAAGGATGCGCAGGGGGTTCTTTTCCAGCCGTTCCTGGCTGTCTTCCGAAAGGCTGGCTTTCACATCGCGGAAATAGGCCACCAGCGCGCTGCGCCATGCCTCGCGGCTGTCGGAATCGCCCAGCGTATTGAGGTTGAGCGTAACAGCCCCAGGGTCATTGGCGCCGATGCCCAGTTCCTTCAGCAGCTGATCGGCCATCACCAGCAATTCCACATCCGCCTGCGGTTCGGCCGCGCCGATGATTTCCGCGTCGATCTGGTGGAACTGGCGATAGCGGCCCTTCTGCGGGCGCTCGTACCGGAACAGCGGGCCGTGGGTGGCCACTTTCAGCGGCGCATATTGCTGCCAGCCATCGGTGAGATAGGCCCGCGCGATGCCGGCAGTGAATTCCGGCCGCAGGGTCAGCGATTCCCCGCCGCGATCCTCGAAGGAATACATTTCCTTGGAAACCACGTCGGTCGTCTCACCGATGGAGCGGCTGAACACCTCCGTCTTCTCGAACACGGGCATTTCCACCCGGCGGAAGCGGTAGAGCTTGCGCACGCGCTCGAAGGTTTCGACCACATGGGCGAAAGCCTCGGCCTCTGCGCCGAAAATGTCTTGGGTGCCCCTGATCGGGCGGGGGGTTTCGATCTTTGCCATTGCGGGCGGCGTTTAGGACGGGCCGCCCGTTTCCGCAATTCCCGCCTTCCGATCCCGGAACCTACTCCGCCGCCTGCAGGAAGCGATCGTCAATATCGACCTCGCTCTGCCAGCTCTTGATCTCGGGCAGCACCTTTTCCGCGAACAGATGCATGTTCTTGCGCGCCTCTTCCTGCGGCATCCCGCCATAATAGACATGCGGGAAGAAGCCCTGCGGCTGGTAGATTTCCTTCAGTTCCCACATCCGGTCGAGGATCATCTGCGGCGTGCCGGTGACGGCGCCCCTGGAGAAGTCCTCCACATAGGGTTCGATCTGATCGGGGCTGAGCACCATCTTCTCGTAATGCTCATAGCCCTTGATGTGCGGGAACTTGCCCGGCGTATCGAGGCCGTAATTCCTGATCGCGGCGCGCATCGTGTTGGCGAGATATTTCCGGCCCTGTTCCTCCGCGAACTCCGCGCTCTCGTCGATATAGTAATTGCCGCCGAGCATGGGGGGCGGGGGCGAGCTGTCCGGCCCGTTCACTTCCTTCCACACCTCGGTGTACTTGTCGGGCGGCACATCCTTGCCGCGCTGGGGCAGCATCAGGATCATATTGCCGCAGCCCAGCTTCGCCGCCGTGTACATCGAATTGCCCGAGAGCGATCCGCAGAACTTGCGCCCTTCGAAGCTCTTGATCGGGCCGGGATGCAGCTCGCGCCGGGGAATGGTGCCGTAGGCGCCCTCCCCTTCAATCACGCCACTTTCCAGCGCCGGGATCACGGCTTCCAGAATGTCGGTATAAAGCTCGCGGCTCTTGTTCTGGTCGATGCCCAGCCCGCTGAATTCATGCTGGGCCAGCCCGCCGCCGAAGCCCAGAATGGCGCGCCCGCCGGAAAGGATATCCAGATTGATGATCTTTTCCGCCAGCCGCACAGGATTGTGCCAGGGCACGATGATGCACTGGGTGCCCAGCTTCACATGCCTGGTCTTCGCCGCGATCCAGGTGAGCAGTTGCAGCGGATCGTTCGACATCGAATAGTCGGAGAAATGGTGTTCGGTGATCCACACCGAATCGAACCCCAATTCTTCCGCCAGGACGAGGTTCTCGACCTCCTCCCGAACGAAACGGGCATCGTCATATCCCTTGCCGCGCTGATGAGCGAAGCCGCTGGCCAAGCCTACATGCATCCTGTGTCTCCTGTTATGTGCCTTCGCCCTCTTGCGGGACTTTGAGCACGGACTCGGCTTTGTACCGGTCGTTATTATCGGGGCAGACTGCCAATTTACCGGGTAGGCCGCAATTGCTTATCTTCGGGCGGGATTTGCCCCTCGCCTTTCCCTCCATGCTACGCTAACGGCGCGGCTAGGTAGAAGGGCTTAAGCCCTCGAAAACAGGACAGGATGCCGCTTCGTGGCCCGAGGCAGGGCTGGCAGCAGAACCGCAGAATAAAGAGCACATCATGAGAATCGATCTGATCCCAACCGGCGACAATCCGCCCGAGAGCCTCAACGTCATCATCGAAGTGCCGACCGGCGGCGAACCCGTGAAATACGAGTTCGACAAGGAATCGGGCGCGCTGTTCGTCGACCGTATCCTGCACACGCCGATGCGCTATCCCGCCAATTACGGCTTCGTCCCGCATACGCTTTCGCCTGATGGCGATCCGCTGGACGCGCTGGTCATCTCGCGCAGCCCCTTCATCCCCGGTTGCGTGGTGCGCGCGCGCCCCATCGGCGTGCTGAAGCTGGAAGACGAAGCCGGCGGCGACGAGAAGCTGGTCTGCGTGCCGGTGGACACCACCTTCCCCTATTATTCGGACGTGGGCGAGCGGCAGGATCTGCCTTCCATCGTACTCCAGCAGATCGAGCACTTCTTCAAGCACTACAAGGATCTGGAATCCGAAAAGTGGGTGCGCATCGGCGCATGGGGTGATGCCGCCGAAGCCCGCGAGATCGTGCTGGAAGCCATCGAACGCGCCAAGGAAGCCAAGAAGGACTGATCCTTCGGCAATCTGTCCGGTGACCGGGCGCAGGCCAGACAGCCTGCGCCCCGCACCTTGTCCCCGTTACTACCCGGCCCCAATTCCCCGGCCCCTATTCCCCGGCGACCGTCATCCCTTCGATGCGGATGGTGGGCACGTCCATCGAACGGTGGATGTCCAGATCGTCAGCCACGCTCATGCGGGCAAACATGTCGATCAGATTGCCCGCAACGGTGAATTCGGCCACCGGCCCGGCGATTTCGCCATTCACGATGCGGAAGCCGGAAGCGCCGCGGCTGTAATCGCCCGTCACCCCGTTCACGCCCATGCCGATCAGCTCGGTCACCAGCACGCCATCTTCGATATCAGCGATCAGTTCGGCCCGGCTGACCTTGCCCGGCGCGAGATGGACATTCGCGGGTTGCACGCCCGGGGCGCCGCTGGCCCCGCGCGCGGCATGGCCGGTCAGCCCGATGCCGAGCTGGCGGGCCGAGGCCGCATTGGTGAGCCATCCGGTGACCCGGCCCTTTTCCACCAGCGCGCGCGGCAGGCAGGGCAGCCCCTCCCCGTCGAACGGGCGCGAACGCAGGCCGCGCAGGCGATGCGGGTCTTCAAGGATCAGGATGTCGGCGGGGAACAGCTCGTCCTCCAGCCGGTCGAGCAGGAAGCTGGAGCGCCGCGCGATGGAGGGGCCGGACATGGCGCCCAGCAAATGCCCCAGCAGCGAATTGCCCACGCGCGGATCGAACACCACGCTCATGCCCTTGCTGGGCATCTTGCCCGGGTTGAGCCGGGCCACGGCGCGTTCACCCGCCACGCGGCCGATCTCGGCCGGGGAAAGCAGGTCCGCCGCATGGCGCACGGTGCGATATTCGTAATCGCGCTGCATCGCGCCGCCTTCGCCCGCCAGCACGCTGGCCGAAAGGCTGATGCCGGTGGCCTCATAGGCGCCCGCGAAACCATGGCTGGTAGCCAGCGCCACCGCACTGCGGCCGAAGCTGGCCCCGCCGCCTTCGCTGTTGGTCACGCCCTTCACCGCACGCGCGGCGTCTTCCGCTTCTTCCGCCAGGCGGCGCAAATGCTGCGGGCTGGGCTCCGAAGCGTCGACGAGGTCCAGTTCCGGCATCGGGCCGCGCGCCAGCAATTCAGCCGGGGCAAGGCCGGCATATTCATCTTCCGGCGCAGCCTTGGCCATGGCCACCGCGCGGCTGGCGAGTTCCGCCAGCGCGGCATCGCTCATATCGGTGGCGTGGATCGAGGCGGAACGCTGGCCGACGAAAACCCGAAGGCCCAGTTCCTCGCTTTCGGAACGGCCCACATCCTCCAGCTTGCCGAGGCGGACCTGGACTTCTTCGGAAGAGGAACCGATCGCCACCGCATCCGCGGCATCGGCACCGGCTTTGAGGGCGAAGTGGATTGCTGCCGCGCAGCGTTCCTGGGCGGCCTTTGGTTCAAGCATGGGATAATCCGAACGGCATGGTTACACCGGCAGCCCTAGCGGGTGCGGCGCCGTCCTGCAAAGGCTGCGTTGGAGCAGCTAGAGGATCTGTGCGGTAAGTTCGACCGCGCCGGTGACCAGGAAGGGCAGGCCAAGGGCCGCGATCCACACCATCAGCCGGTCCCGCTGGAACAGGGGCCTGAGCGAGGGATCGGCCGCTGCATCGTCGCTCAGATCCTCCCAGCGTTTCTCGAACAGGCGGCAACCGGGGATCACCGCCGCCACGAGCACGATCAGCGCGAAAAAGGGGAGGATAGATTGGGTGGTATGCTTGAGAACGGACATGGTCACGAAGATCTGCAGGCCCGTGTAGAAAAGCAGGGCATAGGCGACATGGTCGCTCATCCTGCGTCGCCAATCGAGGCGTTTGCCCGCCTCGGTTTTCTGCCGGCTTGAATCCCAGAGCGCCTTGTCCATGCGCTTCCCTCCATTTCCAACCCGAATCAGACTATTTCACGCTATCGTGGAACGATCAAGCTTCCTGAACATTTGTTCATACCCCTGAAGCTTTCACGGCCCTGAAAGCCATGCAGGAATCTTGCCAGTTTGCCACGGCAGGGGTTTCCTGCCCGGCAAGCCATGGTAAAAGCCGCGCGATGACGACACTCGACCAGACAGCCGAGGCGACAGACGAAGCCACGGTGAACGCCACCGTTCCCCTGCCGAATGGCGGGCTGGAAGTGATCTCGATCGCCAAGAGCTATGACAAGCGCGCGGTGCTGACCGACATTTCGCTCTCGGTCGGCAAGGGCGAGGTGCTGGGTCTGCTGGGCCCCAACGGCGCGGGCAAGACCACCTGCTTCTATTCGATCATGGGTCTGGTGCGGCCCGACAGCGGCCGCATCCTGATGGACGGCGTGGATGTGACCAAGCTGCCCATGTATCGCCGCGCGATCCTGGGCCTGGGCTATCTGCCGCAGGAAACCTCGATTTTCCGGGGCATGACGGTGGAACAGAACATTTCCTGCGTGCTGGAGATGATCGAACCCGACAAGGCCACCCGCGCATCGGAACTGGAACGGCTGCTGGACGAATTCGGCCTCACCCGCCTGCGCTCCAGCCCGGCCATGGCGCTTTCGGGCGGTGAACGGCGGCGCTGCGAAATCGCGCGCGCGCTGGCGGCCAAGCCTTCGATCATGCTGCTGGACGAACCCTTCGCCGGGATCGATCCGCTTTCGATCCAGGACATCCGCCATCTGGTGATCGACCTGAAGCAGCGCGGCATCGGCGTGCTGATCACCGATCACAACGTGCGCGAAACGCTGGATATCGTGGACCGCGCCTGCATCATCTATGGTGGCCAGGTGCTGTTCGCCGGCAGCCCGGAAGATCTGGTGGCCGACGAGAATGTGCGCCGCCTCTATCTGGGCGAGAGCTTCACCCTGTGATTGGCCGGCCGTCAGGCATGCCTGGCGCAGGTTTCAGCGCCGCTCGGCCGGAGACTGCACCAGCCCCGGTCCAACTGCTCCGCTGGGCGTCACGCAGCAAGACCGGCGCTTGAAAAATGGCCCTGGGCCCGCGCCTCGATCTTCGCCAGACCCAGTCGCTGGTAATGACGCCGCAGTTGCAGCAGGCAATCAAGCTGCTCGCGCTGTCCAATCTGGAGCTGGAAACCTTCATCGGCGAAGCGCTGGATGCGAACCCTTTGCTCGACATCGGCAACAGCGAGGGCGGGGGCGAAACGGCAGGCGAAGCGGAAGCGCGGGATGAACGCGGCGATGCCATGGCGGAAGGCACGGCAACGGCCGACCAGCTGATGCTGGAAGGCCGCGGGGAAGCCGATGCCCCGCTGGACCTTGATCCTGCCGCGCTCGATATCGATCGCGAGACGGGTGACGGTTCGGCACTGCCCCTTGGAGGCGAGTTTTCCGACTTTTCCGCGGGCTCGGGCGAGGAAGGCCTGGCGATCGAGGAACGCGGCGGCTCCGGGCCGACCCTTGCCGAACATCTCGATGCGCAGATCGGCGCAGTCGCCCCTGACCAGCAGAGCGCCTTCATCGCCCGGCATATTGTGGGCCTGCTGGACGAGGCCGGCTATCTGCCGGTTCCCTTGCGCGAAGTGGCGGGCGAGCTGGGCATTTCCCTGAGCGAGGCGGAAGGCGGGCTGAAAGTGGTCCAGTCGCTGGACCCGACCGGCGTGGGTGCCCGCACCCTTTCGGAATGCCTTGCGCTGCAGGCCATGGAGGCGGATCGCCACGATCCGGCAATGGCCCGGCTGATCGATAATCTGGATTTGCTGGCCAAGGGCAACTTTGCCCAGCTCAAGCGCATGTGCGGCGTCGATGACGAAGATTTCGCCGACATGCTGGCCGAGCTGCGCAGCTACGATCCCAAGCCGGGCCTGCAATTCGGCGGCGGGGAAAGCGAACCGGTAGTGCCCGACATATTGGTGCGGGCCGGGCCCAAGGACGGCTGGAACATCGCGCTCAATCAGGCGACCCTGCCCCGGCTGATCGTGAACCGGCCCTATTATGTCGAACTGCGCCAGGGTTGCCACGACAAGGCTTCAAAGGCCTGGCTGAGCGAGAAGCTGGCCGATGCCAACTGGCTGATGAAAGCTCTCGACCAGCGGCAGAAGACGATCCTGAAAGTGACGGCGGAGATCGTGAAGCAGCAGGAAGGTTTCTTCCGCAAGGGCGTGTCGGAACTGCGCCCGCTGACCCTGCGCACGATAGCCGAAGCCATCGAGATGCACGAATCGACCGTCAGCCGGGTTACCAGCAACAAATATCTCAATTGCGAACGCGGCACATTCGAGCTGAAGTATTTCTTCACCTCCGGCGTCGCCTCCGCCGATGGCGACGGCGCGGTTTCCGCCGAAGCAGTCAAGGCGCAGATTCGCGCGCTGGTGGATGCCGAAGATCCGAAAAACATCCTTTCCGACGATACGTTGGTGGACCTTCTGAAAGAGAAGGGCTTCGATCTCGCCCGGCGGACAGTCGCCAAATATCGCGAGGCGATCGGCATCGGATCTTCGGTGCAGCGCCGCCGCCAGAAAAAGCTGGAGGGTGTGGGATAGGCCACTATAAGCGCCGAAAGCACGCAAATGCGGGCGTCCCAATATCAGCATTGCCTTTGTGGCTGGCCAGGGCGATCCCCCGGCAGGCGCGATGAGGAACGTAACCGGAAAGACTCACCGGGAAATCCCATTTTCATTTCATGATAAATTAACCTTTTTCATTGAGACCTTGCGTGGTTAATAACCGTCAACTTCCCGAAAGGGACAGTTAACGGAAAGAAACGGGGCGACTAAAGGGGGCTCCCATGCGTGTGCTGCTGATCGAGGACGAGCCGACGACCGCCAAGGCCATCGAGCTTATGCTGACCACCGAAGGCTTCAACGTCTATTCGACCGACCTGGGCGAAGAGGGTTTGGATCTGGCGAAGCTGTATGATTACGACATCATCCTGCTCGACCTGAACCTGCCGGACATGCACGGCTATGATGTGCTGAAGAAAGTGCGCGTCGCCAAGGTACAGACGCCGGTGCTGATCCTTTCGGGCATTTCCGAAATGGATTCAAAGATCCGCAGCTTCGGCTTCGGGGCGGATGATTACGTGACCAAGCCCTTCCACCGCGAAGAACTGGTCGCCCGCATTCACGCCGTGGTGCGCCGTTCCAAGGGCCATTCGCAATCGGTTATCCGTACCGGCAAGCTGGCGGTGAACCTCGATGCCAAGACCGTGGAAGTCGATGGCGCCCGCGTGCATCTGACCGGCAAGGAATATGCCATGCTGGAGCTGCTCTCGCTGCGCAAGGGCACCACGCTCACCAAGGAAATGTTCCTCAACCACCTCTATGGCGGGATGGACGAGCCGGAACTCAAGATCATCGACGTGTTCATCTGCAAGCTGCGCAAGAAGCTGAGCCACGCCTGCAGCGGCGAGAACTACATCGAAACCGTCTGGGGCCGCGGCTATGTGCTGCGCGATCCGGGCGAAGAGGCGGAAGCCGCCTGACAGCACTCCCCCATCGGGATCTGAACACCGCCCCGAGGCCTTGCCCCGGGGCGGTTTTCGTTTAGGGGCACTGCCCCATGACTGCATACAAATCCGGCGATCCGACCACGCTCAACCGGCTTTACGGCCGCGCCAAGGGCAAGCCCCTGCGCGCCGGGCAGCAGGACCTTGTCGACAAATTGCTGCCGCAGATTGCCGTGCCGGAAGAAGGGCCCGTAACCGCTGAGCACCTGTTCGGGCGTGACTGCCCGCTGCATTTCGAAATCGGCTTCGGCGGGGGCGAGCACATGGCCTATCGCGCCGACCTGTTGCCCGATCACGGTTTCATCGGAGCCGAGCCTTTCCTCAACGGCGTGGCGCAGGCGCTGACGCATCTGGATGGCGATGGCGGCAAGCACCCGCCGATCCATAATGTCCGCATCCATCATGGCGACGCGCTGGAAGTGCTGGCCCGCATACCGGACGAAGCCCTGTCCTTCGTCTATCTGCTCCATCCCGATCCCTGGCCCAAGGCACGCCATGCCAAGCGCCGCATGATGAACGATGGCCCGGTGGACATGATCGCGGCCAAGCTGAAGCCCGGCGGCGAATTCCGCTTCGGCACCGATCACCCGACCTATCTGCGCCATGCGCTGATGGTGATGCAGCGCCACATGCACCAGTTCGAATGGCTGGCTGCGGGCCCGAAAGACTGGCAAAACCGCCCCTCGGGCTGGTGCGAGACGCGCTATGAACACAAGGCGCGCACCGTCTATGGGCACGAGGTCTGGTATTTCCGCTATCGCCGGAAGTGAGTTCGTCGGCCTGCCCGCGTAGAAAATCTATCTTTCCCGCCGCCGCCCTCCGCTGCATCTGACCGCCCTGGAAACGGCAACGGTGGGCGTCATGGACTTTTCAGGTTTCGACATTGGCGCAATTCTGCCGTTCATTGCGGTGGGCTTTGCCGCGCAGCTGGTAGACGGCGCGCTGGGCATGGCCTTTGGCGTGCTGTCCAACATGCTGCTGGTAGGCGTATTGGGGGTTCCGCCCGCCCTCGCCTCGCAGCGCGTGCATGTGGTTGAATGTTTCACCACCGCCACTTCCGCCATCAGCCACCTGCTGCACGGCAATATCGAGAAGGCGCTGTTCTTCCGCCTGCTGATACCCGGCATGATCGGCGGAGTTGCCGGGGCCTATCTGCTGTCTTCCATCGATGGCGCGATCATCAAACCCTATGTGCTGGGCTATCTGACGCTGGTGGGCCTCTATCTGCTGGCGCGCGGCCTGCTCTATCCTCCCAAGCCGCGCACCCCGCGTCATGTGATGCCCCTGGGCCTGGTCGGCGGGTTTCTCGATGCGGCGGGCGGCGGCGGCTGGGGCCCGGTGGTGACCTCCAATCTGCTGGTGCAGGGGGCAGAGCCGCGCAAGGTGATCGGCACGGTGAATGCGGTGGAGTTCTTCCTGACCCTCACCATTTCCGCCGCCTTCATTTCGCAGCTCGGCATGGCGGACCTTGCCGGGCCGACGCTGGGCTTCCTGATAGGCGGCGTAGTGGCCGCGCCCTTCGGCGCCTATGCTGCCAAGCATTTCAGCACCAAGGCGATGCTGATCCTGGCCGGCCTCGTCCTGACCCTGACCAGCGCCTATGGCGTATATGCCGCGCTGAGCTAATCCCCTCGCGGGGTTGCCGGATTACCCGACAACCCCGGCGGCGGCCAGAACGGCCAAAGTCAGCAGATCGGGCGCGATGGCCGTCATCGGCGCGATCTGCACCGGCTTTTCCATCCCGATCAGCATCGGTCCGATCGTGGCATTGCCGCCTAGTTCGCGCAGCAGCTTGGCCGAAAGATTGGCCGATTGCAGGCCCGGCATGATCAGCACATTGGCCGGGGCCGACAGGCGGCTGAAAGGATAGAGCTTCATCACCCTGGGGTTCAGCGCGGCGTCGGGCGCCATTTCGCCTTCATATTCGAAGTCCACGCCCTGCGCGTCCAGGATGTGAACGGCATCGCGGATATTCTCCAGCCACTTGCCCGGCGGGTTTCCGAAGGTGGAATAGGAGAGGAAGGCAACGCGCGGCTCATGGCCGAGCCGCTTGGCCACCTGCGCCGCACCGCAGGCAATCTGCGCGAGTTCTTCCGCGCTGGGCCGTTCGTTGATCGTCGTATCCGCCAGGAAGGCGGTGTAGTTCTTGCCGATCATCATGTGCATGCCGAAGGGGATTGCGCCCGGCTTGGGATCGAGCACATGGCGCACTTCGCGCATGGTCTGGGAAAAGGGCCGGGTCGTGCCCGATATCATCGCATCGCCATGGCCGAGCGCAACCAGCAGCGAGGCGAATACGTTGCGTTCCTGATTCACCATGCGGCGCACGTCCCGCTCGGTAAAGCCGCGCCGCTGCAGCCGCTTGTAGAGGAACTCCACCATTGCCGGGACATATTCGGAAACGGCCGAATTCTGGATCTCGAAGGAATCCGGGTCGCTCACGCCCAGTTCCACCAGCTTGTCGCGCACCGCCTGAGTGCGGCCGACCAGCACCGGCACGCCATAGCCGAAATCCTTGAACTGGATCGCGGCGCGCAGGGTCACTTCCTCTTCCGCTTCCGCGAAGACGACCCGCTTGGGATCGCTTTGCGCATCGGCATAGACCTGGGTCAGGACCGAAGTGGTGGGGTTGAGGCGCGCCTTGAGGCTGAGGCGATAGGCCTCGAAATCCTCGATCGGCCTGGTCGCCACGCCCGTATCCATTGCCGCCTTGGCGACGGCGGCGGAAACCCGCTCCATCAGGCGCGGATCGAAGGGGGCAGGAATGATATATTCCGTGCCGAAGCTCTGGTTCTTGCCATAGGCGACCGCGACTTCTTCCGGCACGCTTTCCCGCGCGAGCGAGGCGATGGCTTCGGCGGCGGCGATCTTCATCTCTTCATTGATCGCGGTGGCGCGCACATCCAGTGCGCCGCGGAAGATGAAGGGGAAGCCCAGCACGTTGTTGACCTGATTGGGATAATCGCTGCGGCCCGTGGCGACGATCGCATCGGGGCGCACGGCCTTTGCATCAGGCGGAGTGATTTCCGGGTCCGGATTGGCCATGGCGAAGATGATCGGCTGCGGGGCCATCTTCTTCACCCAATCGGGCTTCAGTGCCCCTGCGGCGGAAAGGCCCAGGAACACGTCGGCCCCGTCCAGTGCCTCTTCCAGCGAGCGGGCGGGAGTGTCGGCGGCATGGGCGCTCTTCCACTGGTCCATGCTTTCGGTCCGGCCGCGCCAGATCACGCCGCTGCGATCGCACATGATCACATTGTCATGCCGAACGCCCATCGCCTTGATCAGCGCGGTGCAGGCGATGGCCGCCGCGCCCGCCCCGTTCACCACTACCTTCACGTTCTTGATGTCGCGCCCGGTAATATGGCAGGCATTGATGAGCCCGGCCGCGGTAATGATCGCGGTGCCGTGCTGATCGTCATGCATCACGGGAATCTTCATCCGTTCGCGCAGGGCCTGCTCGATGATGAAGCATTCAGGGGCCTTGATATCCTCAAGGTTGATGCCGCCGAAGGTCGGCTCCATCAGGGCCACGGCATTGACGAAGGCTTCGGGATCTTCCGTGGCGAGTTCGATGTCCATCGCATCGACATCGGCAAAGCGCTTGAACAGCACGGCCTTGCCTTCCATCACCGGCTTTGCCGCCAGCGCGCCCAGATTGCCCATGCCCAGAATGGCAGTGCCATTGGTGATCACCGCCACCAGATTGCTGCGCGCCGTATAGTCCGCTGCCTTGGCAGGATCCTGTGCGATCGCTTCCACCGGAGCCGCCACGCCGGGCGAATAGGCAAGCGAGAGATCGCGCTGGGTTGCCACCGGCTTCGAAGCGACGATCTCGATCTTACCGGGGCGGATGGTCTCATGATAGAACAGCGCTTCGCGGGTGGTGAAACGCAGATTTTCGTCTTCGGCCAAGAATTCCTCCCTGTGTGCAAACCCGCACTAACCGGCCTGAGTGCGACGCGATAGGGGAAAGCTTGCCTTTCGCCCTCCCGAATCGCGGTTTTGCAGTCTAACCCCCCGGGATCATGTCCAGTTCCGCAACCCCGATGATGGA
The DNA here is from genome assembly GCF_020539485.1 of Fulverythrobacter ferritrahens. Lineage (GTDB taxonomy): Bacteria > Pseudomonadota > Alphaproteobacteria > Sphingomonadales > Sphingomonadaceae > Andeanibacterium > Andeanibacterium ferritrahens. Next base: position 432,666 of record NZ_JACDXU010000002.1, on the reverse strand, counting down.
GCAATATTTCGCCCTTAAGGCGGAGGCAGGCGATTGCCTGCTGTTCTACCGCATGGGCGACTTCTTCGAATTGTTCTTCGAGGATGCCCGCATCGCCAGCCAGGTGCTGGATATCGCGCTCACCAGCCGGGGCGAACATGGCGGGGCACCCGTGCCGATGTGCGGCGTCCCGGTCCATTCGGCGGAAGGATATCTTGCCCGGCTGATCAAGGCCGGCTGCCGTGTGGCGATTGCCGAACAGGTTGAAACTCCGGAGGAAGCGAAGGCCCGCGGCGGCTACAAGGCCCTGGTCAGGCGCGACATCGTGCGCTTCGTCACGGCAGGCACGCTGACCGAGGAAGCGCTGCTGGAACCGCGCCGTGCCAATATGCTGGCGGCAGTCTGCGATCTGCGCGGCACTATCGGCATAGCCGCATGCGACATCTCCACCGGCCGCATGGAGCTGGAGGAATGCGCGCCCGAGCGGATGAACGCAGCCCTCGCCCGGATCGGGGCGAGCGAACTTGTCGCGCCCGAAGGCTGGGCCGAGGCGCCCTTCGGCGCGATTCCCCGCCCGCGCACCACTTTTGCCAGCGATGAAGGCGAAGGCCAGCTCAAGCGGCTGCATGAGGTCGCCACGCTGGATGCCTTTGGCAGCTTCACCCGGGCCATGCTGGCGGCAGCGGGCGGGCTGGTTGCTTATCTGGAGCACGTCGGGCGGGGCAAACTGCCCTTCCTGCTGCCGCCCGAAGCCCGCGCGGGCGAGGAACGGCTGGCGATGGACGAGGCAACGCGCGGCAGCCTGGAAATTCTCTCAAGCCAGCAGGGCGGGCGGGCCGGAAGCCTGATCGCGGCGGTGGATCGCTGCGTGACCGGCGCGGGTGCGCGTCAGCTGGCAGACGATCTTTCCGCCCCGTTGACCGATGCCGGTGCCATCACCGCCCGGCTGGCGCTGGTGCAATATTTCCATGAAGATCCGCTGCTGCGCGCCGATCTGCGCGAAGTGCTGCGCGGCGCGCCCGATATCGGCCGCGCACTGGGCAGGGTTGTGGCCGGGCGCGGCAGCCCCCGCGATCTCGGCCAGATTCGCGACGGGCTGAATGAAGCACGCAATATCGGGGAGCATTTGCGGCGGCGCAATGGCCGGCCCGCCTTGCTTGACGATCTGCTGCCCCGGTTGGGCGGCCATGGCGCGTTGACCGACCTGCTCGGTCGCGCACTCGTCCCTACTCCTCCTACTGAGCGCAGCCAGGGCGGCTTCATCGCCGAAGGCTATGACCATGCACTGGACGAATTGCGGGCCGTATCGGGCAATGCCCGCCGCGCCATCGCCGCGATGGAGGCCCGCTATCGCGATGAGACAGGCATTTCTGCGCTGAAAATCCGCCACAATGGCGTGCTGGGCTATTTCATCGAGGTGCCCGCCCGCTTCGGCGACAGACTGATGACGCCCGAGAGCGGCTTCACGCACCGGCAGACCATGGCCAATGCGGTGCGCTTCAATTCGCTGCAACTGCATGAGGAAGCGAGCCGCATCGCGGAGGCGGGAGGCCATGCCCTTGCCGCCGAAGAAGCCCATTTCGAGGAGCTGACCGCCGCCGTTGTGGCCGCGCGCGAGCAGATCGCCGCGACCGCCGCCGCCCTCGCCCGGATCGATGTGGCCGCGGGCCTGGCCGAACGTGCCGCGGAAGGAAATTGGTGCCGCCCGGAGATTTCCGAAAGCCTTTCGCTGGACATCAGGGGCGGCCGCCATCCGGTGGTGGAGCAGGCGCTGGCCGCCAGCGGCGAACGCTTTGTGGCCAATGACTGCACCCTCTCCCCCGCCGACCGGCTGTGGCTGATCGGTGGTCCGAACATGGGCGGTAAATCCACGTTCCTGCGGCAGAATGCGCTGATCGTGCTGCTGGCGCAGGCGGGCGGCTATGTGCCCGCAGAGGCCGCGCGGATCGGGCTGGTGGACCGGCTGTTCAGCCGCGTGGGCGCATCGGACAATCTGGCGCGCGGGCGTTCGACCTTCATGGTCGAAATGGTGGAGACCGCCGCGATCCTTGCCCAGGCAAGCGAGCGCAGCTTCGTGATCCTCGACGAGGTCGGACGCGGTACTTCCACCTATGACGGGCTGGCGCTGGCTTGGGCCGTGGTGGAAGCGGTGCATGAGAAGAACCGCTGCCGCTGCCTGTTCGCCACCCATTATCACGAACTGGCTCGCCTTGCCGAAACCTGCGAGGCCCTGTCGCTCCACCACGTCCGCGCGCGGGAGTGGAAGGGCGATCTGGTGCTGCTGCACGAACTGGCCACCGGCCCGGCAGACCGTTCCTATGGCCTCGCCGTCGCGCGGCTGGCAGGCGTACCGGATCTGGTGGTGAAGCGCGCCCGGCAGGTGCTCGACCGGCTGGAACAGGGCCGCGCCGAAACCGGGGGGCTGGCTGCGGGTCTGGGCGACCTGCCGCTATTCGCCGCAGCGCAGATGCAGGAGGAAGAATCCCGCGACGCGCTGCGCGACCGGCTGGACGGGCTGGATATCGACGCGCTGAGCCCGCGCGAAGCGCTGGACCTGCTTTACGAGCTGAAGCGCCTTTCCGCGCCCGCGTAAGGCAGCCGCCCACTGGCTCTTACCAGGAATTAACCGTGCTCTCGTTATGAGGCGGGCATGAATCAGTTCATCTTCAAGAACCGCTGGTTCGCAGCGGGCTTTGTCGCCTTCATGCTGCTCGCAACCTATGTGCTGGTGGGTGACGAGGATGGTGGGCTGCTCTCGCGCTTCAGTTCGCGTCCTGCCGCCCCGCTCCCGCAGGCCAGCGCTCCGGTCGCCCCGCCGCCGCCGCTTCCCACCGAAGCGCCGCCGCCTGCCGATGCCGCACAGCCGGTGACGCATGAATATATGGAAGACGAGGAACTGGTCGATCCCGCCACGGGTACCGATCCCACACCCCGCGAGGATGCGGGCACGAGCGACGGCATGGAAGAGGGCGGAAACGCCTCGACCGGCGATTCCGGCTCCCGCTTTGAAATGGTCAATGGCGTGGCCGTCCTGAAGAAGAACTAGGCGACCGCCTTCTAAACGCTCGGAACAGGAACCTCGCCGGAATAGTCGTAAAAGCCCCGGCCTGTCTTGCGGCCGAGCCAGCCGGCATCGACATATTTGGCCAGCAGCGGCGCCGGGCGATATTTGGAATCGCCAGTGGAAGCAAAGATCACCTTCACGATTTCAAGGCAGGTATCCAGCCCGATGAAATCCGCCAGTTCCAGCGGCCCCATCGGATGATTGAGGCCCAGCCGGGCGCCCTTGTCGATATCCGCCGCACTGGCCGTACCCTGTCCCAGCACGAAGCATGCCTCGTTGATCATGGGCAGCAGGATGCGGTTGACCACGAAGCCCGGCTCGTCCCCGCTCATCACCACCTGCTTGCCCAGGCTTTCGGCAAAGGCGCGGGTGCGGGCCACCGTATCGGGGCTGGTGGCAAGGCCGGGGATCACTTCGATCAGCTGCATCAGCGGCACGGGATTGAAGAAATGCAGCCCGATAAAGCGCGCCGGGTCAGCCGTGCCGGCCGCCATGCGGGTGATGGGGATGGAACTGGTATTGCTGGCCAGGATCGCATCCGCGCCCAGCACTTCGCCCGCTTTGGCAAAGATGGCGCGCTTGATATCCTCCCGCTCGGTCGCGGCTTCGATGATGATGCCCGCCCCGGCCATCGGCGCATAATCGGCCACCGGCACGATCCGGCCGAGCGTGGCGGAAGCATCGGCAGCGGAGATCTTCTCCTTCTCCACCAGCCGGGCCAACACTTTCTCGATCTTCGCCTTGGCCTTTTCGGCCAGCGCCAGATCGACGTCGCACAGCAGCACTTCGATGCCGCGCTGGGCCACTGTCTGGGCAATGCCCGAACCCATCTGCCCCGCCCCGATCACGCCGACCATGTCCATGCGTTCAAATCCTTCGCAATTGCAGCAGAAGCTTAGCGAGTGTGCAGTCCCCGCGCCATGGTTTCATCCCGGCGAGCGGTTCGCCCCAGGCTGCCACAGCACATCGCCGCCCGCATCCACATTCAGCGCGCGGGCGAGGACGAACAGCCAGTCGGACAGGCGGTTGATATATTGCAGCGCCGCCGGGTTCACCGGCTCCGCCCCGGCCAGAGCCGCCATCGCCCGTTCGGCGCGGCGCACCGCGGCGCGGGCGATATGGGCGCGGGCCGCCGCTTCGGTGCCGCCCGGCAGGATGAAGCTGCGCAGCGGCTCCACCCCTTCATTCAGCCTATCAATGACCGCTTCGAGCGCGGTGACCTGCGCGGGCACGATCCGCAGCAACATTTCGGAAGGGGAAAAATCCTCCCCTCCGATCCCGCCCAGCGGAGTCGCAAGATCCGCGCCGAGATCGAACAGATCGTTCTGCGCCCGGATCACGCCCGCCAGATGAGCGTTACCCTTCAGCGCCACCGCCAGCAGGCCCAGCGCGGAATTGGCCTCATCCACTGCGCCGATAGCCTCGAAGCGGGGATCGGCCTTCGCCCGGCGCGAACCATCGACGAGGCCTGAAGTGCCGTCATCCCCCGTGCGGGTATAGATTTTCGAGAGCCTGACCATCGCCGTCCAGCCTACTGCCGATCAGCTTTCCGCCGATCAGCGGGACATGGCCAGGATGAGAATGATCACCACAACCGCAAGCGCCTGATATTTGACGCGCGCGAACATCATCTTGTTCTGCTGCAATTGCAGCTCGCGCAGGTTCTTCTCGCCCCCGCTGTCGATATCGCGGCGCGTGGTCTGCAGGAAGGCGATGATGCCCCGCACCAGCGAATAGACCACCATGGCCATCAGGCCGATCAGGACGATGACGAGGAACGTGTTCATAAGCCCCTATCTAGGCCTTCGCTCGTGAAAACGCCAGCAGGCAGCACCCTGTCCCTTAGGGAAGCGGCCAGCGCCCGGCCATCTTCCCCCGCCAGCCGCAATTCGGTGAGCCCCAGCAGGCCTGTGCCCGAACCGCGCCTCTTGGCCAGCTTCCTGCCTTCACGGTCCACCAGCAACTGGTGGTGATGCCACAAAGGCACCGGCAGGCCGAGCAATGCCTGCAACAGCCGGTGGACATGGCTGGCCGGGAACAGGTCCATCCCCCGTGTCACCAGCGTCACCCCGTCGGCCGCATCGTCCAGCGTGGCGGCGAGGTGATAGCTGGCGGGCGCTTCCTTGCGCAGCAGCACCACATCCCCGAAGATTTCCGGCGTGGCGCGCTGTACGCCCGCCAGTTCATCGGTCCATTCCAGCGGCCCGGCGAGCGCGACAGCTTTTGCCATGTCCAGCCGCCAGGCGACTTCTCCCGCCGGATCAACCGCCCTGCCCCGGCAGGTGCCCGGATAGATCGGCCCGTCCGGCCCGCTGGGCGTGCCCTTTTCCGCCACTGCCGCCGCGATCTGCGCGCGGGTGCACCGGCAGGGATAGAGCAGGCCCTGTGCCTTCAATCGCTCCGCCGCCGCGCCATAACTGGCCAGGCGGGAGGATTGCGGGGCCACTTCCTCATATTCCAGCCCCAGCCAGGCGAGATCGGCACGGAAGGCATCGGCCAGCTCCGTCCGGCTGCGCACGCCATCGATATCCTCGATCCGCAGCAGGAAACGTCCGCCCCTTTCCCGCGCCAGATCATGCGCGATCAGGGCCGCGAAAGCATGGCCCAGATGCAGCGGCCCGTTAGGGCTGGGGGCAAAACGGGTAACGATCATGTAGCTGGTGAGTTCTTTCGGATGCGAATCGGCAAAATTCCTGTGGATTCCCGATTTGTAACAGGCTTGACGCTTTTCAAGGCAAATGCTCCCTTGCGTCTATCAGGGAGGACACAGCACCGTGTTCAAAGCCGATCTGATCGAACGGGCAGCCCATTTCCGCAGTGCGGAGGGTGACCCCATGCGGAGGCTGGACAGTTGCCCGGCCCTGGTTCTCAATGCCGATTATACACCGCTCTCCTATTACCCGCTGAGCCTGTGGCCGTGGCAGACGGCAATCAAGGCCATTTTCCTCGAACGGGTGGATGTGGTGGCCAGCTATGAGCGCGAAGTACATTCGCCCTCGCTGGACATGAAGATTCCTTCGGTGATCGCGCTGCGGCAATATGTGCGGCCTAACGAATTTCCCGCCTTCACCCGCTTCAACCTGTTCCTGCGCGACAGATTCACCTGCCAATATTGCGGCAGCCCCCATCAATTGACGTTCGACCATGTGGTCCCCCGCCGTCTGGGCGGCAAGACGACCTGGGAAAACATCCTCACCGCCTGCGCGCCCTGCAATATGCGGAAGGGCGGCCGCACCCCGGCACAGGCGGGCATGCCTCCGCTGGTCACGCCGATCCGGCCCACCAGCTGGCAATTGCAGCAACAGGGCAAGAGCTTCCCGCCCAATTACCTGCACGAAACCTGGCGGGACTGGCTCTATTGGGACATCGAACTGGAAGCCTGAGAGCCTTGCGAAAGTGACGCGGAACGGCCCGCGAAACCCTGTGACCTTCGGGCGCAGGTTCGGGGCACGGGGGGCCCGCGCAGACTGAAAAACTGGCGGTTTTGCATGGGTTCGAGCGGAATTTTCCCAACCGGTCCGTGTCGCAACGGCGGCGCGGCGGATTGCGATGTGTGACTTTCCGCAAAGAGGACGTGTCACCCTGAGGGCGGGCGAAGCTCGGAGTGAAAAGAGGGCGGTACCGGTCATCCCGCAGGATGAAGCAGATTGGGGCGAGGTAGGAAAACGATTGTTCCAGCCCCGCACTACCGCCGCATGACTGGAAAATCTGGCCGCTTTCGGACTGTCTGTTTCAGACGATCCCGGAGCTATGCCCCAAGCCCTTTCCGGTTCACCGGAGAGCGATAATGGGGCTTTCTCCTCTGGCTCAGGCCGGATCGGCATTCAGCCCATGCCGGCCTGCAAATGGCAGTTCTCTCCGCTTCCGACTCGACCTGAACTGCATATCGACCAGGCCTAAGGTCGAAATCCCTCCGGCTACGATAATCTTCCATTTTGGGACATTGCACCTAAGTGCCTTTGACAACTTTGCGACGAAGGCGTGAGTCCTCACTGAGGAGGTTCAGCTATTGGCTGCCTTAGAGGATTGTCCCCTATTTCGCGATTTTTGGCGAACATCGCAAGAGAGGGTTCCGAGACTCCTGCAGCTTTGCATCAACACTCCTCAAATACATAAAAACAGGAGAGGATTATGCGAAACAGCCTAATGGTCGCAGCACTGTTGCTCGGTGTTCATGGCGCCAATCCTGGCAGGGTTGGCGCGCAAGACTACAGCCATCGCGACTTCACCATCGGACAGCAGAGCAGCGTCGAGCTTCTCGGTCGCATGGAGTTGCCGGACCTCGATGTGCTCACCACTATCGAAGACATCTGTTCTCATGTCGGGCTCAAGCCCAATTTCGTAGCCTATCCGGCGAATGTCCCAAACGCGCTTGCTTATGCCATGGGGCCAAACCGGGTGATCATGTACAATCCCGAATTCATCAAACGGGCGCATGACCGGTCGGACAGTCCCGATTGGGCAGCAATCAGTGTCCTCACCCATGAAATCGGGCACCATCTTCAGGGACATATCTTTGACAACGATCGGGATTTCCGACAGCGAGAACTGGAGGCAGATCATTTCTCGGGGTTTATGCTCTACCGCATGGGAGCAACACTGACGGAAACGCAGGCCTATCCCAGAGCGATGATGCAGGACGTCGAGACACCCTCTCATCCGGGGCGCGAACTGCGCATGGAGATGATTGAAGCGGGCTGGCGTCAGGCCGAGGCGATCCACAGGCACGAACAGGATCTGGCCCAGAAACGCGCACTAAGATCGCCCCGGCGAGACGACTGAACCAGGTTATTCACGGCCGCGACGGCATCGGCCCCAACGAGAGCGACCTCGCCTTTTGCCGAGGTGACGGCTTGCCCTACCCCTCGATAATCCGCGTCGAGGGATGGTGCTTGTCGAGATGCTTCTTCACAATCTTCAGATTGCGGCTGTTGGAGCGATAGAGCAGGTCGAACAGATCGCCCGCCACCGGGATCGCGCCCAGCGCCGTGTCGAAGGCGATATTGGCGGCCATGCGCGCCAGTTTCCATTTGGGCAGGCCCAGATTGCGCGCTTCCCAGACGATGTAGGTGCCCATCGCGGCGGTCAGCACATCGCCCAGTATGGGAACGAGGCCGACGATGGAATCCAGCCCCACGGCGCGATTGATGCCGGGGATGGTGAAGCTGCGTTCCAGCACCATTTCCATCACTTCGATACGCTGGCGGATGGCGGCGGGATCGTTGCCCATGGGCAGGGTCATGCCCATGGGGCGCGGGCGGGAGGACTGCGTCATTCCCTCTATCTGGGGATCATCGCCAGCTGCGGCAAGGGATGGAATACCCAGGCATTGGCGGCAAAGCCGGTGACGCCCGCGCGCACCAGCGACCAGCGGACCGGTGGGCCGAAGGGGATGAATGCATCGAGCGAGGTCAGCTCAGCCTCCGCCTCCGCCATCAGGGCCGCGCGCTGATCGGGATCGGGGGCGCTGGCCGCCTCGGCCACCAGATTATCCGCCTCGCTCGAACAGAAGCCGCGCCGCAAGCCGCAATTGAACTGGTTGAGGAACCAGCGGGCATTGGCATAGCGAGCCACGATATCCATCAGCTCCAGATCCGCCTTCTCGCCCTTCTTCGCGCGGCGCAAGGTTACGCCGATTGCCGCCATATCGCGCGAAAGGCCCTGGAACAGAACATCCCCGCCCGGCCCGCTGGGCAGGGCAACCGAGATTTCCGGCGCCTGCCCGCCATTCGCCGATTTCCAGGTGGCGACGCGGCCTGCGGCCGTGCTGCGGCGCTGCGCGAGCGAAGTGCCGTCCCAGCGTTCGCCGATAGTGCCCAGATCGCCCGGCAGGCCCGGCGCGACCAGCCGCGAGGTAGGTTGCCATCCGCCGACATTGAATGGCGCGAGCAGGGCGGTGCGGTCGATCGCCATGGAAATGGCCTCCCTCCCGGAAGCATCGCCCAATATGCCCTGCGCGTTACGCACGGAAAGGCCGAACAGGCCGATGGCGGGATCGAGCCGCACTGTCCCGCGCGAAAGAGGGCCGGTATCCACCATGGGCAGATTCTCGATCCGGCCATTCAGCACCACATCCACCTGCCCTTCATCGAACAGGGCGATGGCGCGCTTCACATCCATGCCGTGAACCCGCAATTCGCGCACATCCTGCTGCCAGTTCTCCACCACAGGCAGGCCCCGCGCCTCGGGCGAGAGCATGGAGAGTACGGCGGACTCTTCCACCTTGCGCAGGCCCATCGGCCCGGTACCGCGTCCCTTGTAGAGCAGGCCCATTTCCGGTTGGGCCAGCAGCTGCAGGAAATCGGGCATGGCGCCCTTCAGGCGGATTTCCACCACGCGGCCGGCCATGGCGCGAATCTGGTCGATCTGGGACAGGTCATAGCCGAGCGCCGTGCCTGAAAGGCGCTGGACCGCGCGGCGCAGCGCATTGCGCGCACTCTCCCCGGTCAGTTCGCTGCCATCGGGCCAGGTGCCGTCACGCAGGCGGAAAATGTAGCTCTTGCCGTCATCGGTCACGATCCAGCGATCCGCCAGGGCGGGAATCACCTGTCCTTGTGCGTCCAGCCCAACCAGCCCTTCCGTAGTGGCCGCATGAACATGCTGGCCTGCGACGGAAAGCTGCACGCTTGTTTCGAAGGGATCGCCCTTCCCGCCGATGATGGCGATGTCCAGCGCGCCTTCATCGCTGCGCCCGCAGGCGCTTGCCAGCAGCGCGAGGCCCAGGGCCAGGATGCGGGTGAAACGAACCATCCTCGCCAGCCGTAAGGCCTGCGGCGGCACGCTTCAATGGGCCCTTGCGAGCGCGCGGGAGATTGTCAGATGAAGATCGTCAGATCTTGCGCAACTTGGAAGGTTCGGGACCGCTGGTGTCCAGTGGCGGACGCACATAGCGCGGCGAGTGTTTCCCGATATCCGACGTTGGCGGCGGGGGCGCGAGCACCAGCTTGTGATCGACATTTTCGAGAAAGGCGATGCCGAAGCGATCATCCTGCTTCCAGGCTACCGTGCCGTCGACCCAACCGATATTGCGCAGTTCCACAGTGACCAGCGAGCCGCGCACCACCTTCACATTGCCTTCGGCCATCATGCCGCCGGAGGAAAGGTTGCGCACTTTCACCCGATGTTCCGTGCCCTTCAGATCGCCTTCGACCTTGATCTTGGCCAGCACGAACAGGCTGTCGCGCGACATTTGACGTGTGTCGACGGTGCTCATTCGTTGCTCATTCGCTCGCTATTCAACCTCTTTGGACCCGGCTGCGAGTCGGGCCGCTCCGGCATACTATATCGCCGGAACCCCTGCGCCTAGCATCGCAGAGGCAAACAAAGCCTTAACCGAAGACCGTCCAAAATGGCTGATTTCAGCCAATCCGAGGCATTCGTGCGATCAATCGTCGCGCGAGATTTTTTCGCGCCGCTCGTGCGCTTCCTGCGCTTCCACCGTCATGGTGGCGATCGGGCGGGCGATCAGCCGCTTGATCCCGATGGGATCGCCGGTCACTTCGCAATAGCCATATTCGCCCCGGTCAATCCGGCGCAGGGCCGAATCGATCTTGGAGATCAGCTTGCGCTGGCGATCACGCGTCCGCAGTTCGATCCCCCAATCGGTCTCGCTCGAAGCGCGATCATTGAGGTCCGGCTCCCGAATCGGGCCATCCTGCAGCGATTGCAATGTGCCCTCGGCAGCGGAAAGGATCGACTTTTTCCACTCGACGAGCAGCGAACGGAAATATTCCGCCTGCTGATCGCTCATGTACTCTTCGTCCTCGGAAGGCGTGTAGTCATCGCCAAGCGTGCGGCGCGCCTTGGCAAGAATGTCAATGTCATCACCGGCAACCGAAGCCATCAAGATACTCCGTGTCCAATTCTCTCCCGGGAACCGGCTATTCCCCTGCATGCCCCGGATTTTTCCAGTAGCGCGTCCGGTTTGGTTGGGGGGCCTATAAGGTGGGGGCTTGGGCGGCACAAGCGGCAATCGCGCGATATCACCGATGGATAGGGGCCTTACCTAAAGCTCCCCCATGGCATCGCCCTGCATCGGCCCGGTAGCGGGCTGCGCAATTTACCGCCGGAGTTGATTGACGAGTTGTTAACCATCAAAAGCCAAAGTGCGGGCCAGGAGCAGGACGGGAGATGCCGCTCCATTCAGGGATGAAACAAGGGGGTTAAGCTATGGAGATTCGACTGGTCCCACAGGCCGTGCCAACCGCAAGGCCGATCGGCACGATTGCGCCTGCCGACACGCGTAATGGCATGGACAGGCTGGTTGCCAGCCGCCTCACCGCCGCTGCTGCCGGCGACGTGAATGCCTATTTCGATCTGGGTGTTGCCTTTTCCACCGGCAGCCACGGCGCGGAATGCGACCTGATCGAGGCGCATAAGTGGTTCAATCTCGCCGCCGTGCAGGGCCATGAAGAAGCCGCCTGGTGCCGCGCCGACATTTCCGACGAGATGACCGCCCGCGAAGTGGCCGAAGCCCAGCGCCGGGCGCGCCAGTGGCTCATCGCGCTGGACCGCCGCGCCGCGTAAATCGCCACGCAGCAAGGAAGGCCTCGGCCTTCTGTCAGGATTTCCGAAACGGCGTCTTCTCGCCCAGCACGATCTGGTCGGCGGCAATGCCTGCCCTTTCCTGCTTGAGGAAATCAGCCACCGCCGCGCGGAAGCGCCGGTCGGCAATCCAGTGGGCGGACCATGTCCGCACCGGCTCATAGCCGCGGGCCAGCTTGTGCCCACCCTGCGCGCCTGCCTCCACGCGGGAAAGGCCGCGCGCGATGGCATGGTCTATCGCCTGATAGTAACACAGTTCGAAATGGAGGAAGGGCTTGTCCAGAAGGCAGCCCCAATAGCGGCCATAGAGCGCCGATCCGCCGATGAAATTGAGCGCCCCGGCAATCGGCCTGCCGTCCATATAGGCCAGGATCAGCAGCACCCGATCCCCCATGCGCCGCCCGAACAGGTCAAACGCCTCGCGCGTGAGATAGGGTGTGCCCCATTTGCGCGACCCCGTGTCCTGATAGAAGGCCCAGAAGGCATCCCAATGTTCCGGCCGCAGATCGGCGCCGGACAGAGCGCGAATTTCCACCCCTTCCTGCGCGGCGGCGCGTTCCTTGCGCAGATCCTTGCGCTTGCGCGAGGAGAGCGCGCCCAGGAAATCGTCAAAGCTGGCATAGCCGCGATTTTCCCAGTGGAACTGGATATCGTTGCGCAGCAGCCAGCCCGCCTGCTCGAACAGCCCGATCTGCGCAGGCTCGATGAAAGTCGCGTGGGCCGAAGACAGTTCCTCGCGCACGCAAAAGGTCTCTGCCGCGCGCAGCAGGGGAACGCCGAACGCCTCGTCCCGCAACAGCAGGCGCGGGCCCGTGGCCGGCGTGAATGGCACGGAAATCTGCAGCTTGGGATAATAGTGGCCCCCGGCCCGTTCCCACGCATCGGCCCAGCTGTGATCGAACACATATTCGCCCTGGCTGTGGGATTTGAGATAGGCCGGAAGCGCAGCCGCCAGCCGCCCTTCTTCATCCTCGATCACCAGCGGCAGCGGGCTCCACCCCGTGCCGGGGCCGACACTGCCCGAATCCTCCAGCGCGGTCAGAAAGGCATGGCTGACAAAGGGATTATCCATGCCCGCCAGCGCATCCCACTCTTGTGCCGGAAGCGAACCCACCGATGACGCGATGCGGGCAATGAGTGTGGGCTCTTCGCTCATGGAAGGCACCTTAGCCAAAGGTCGTCCCGGCTGTCGATTGCCCTTGAGGCGGGGATTGAACGGTCAGCCGCCCTTAAACCCCATCCCCCTCCGCAATCGGGGCATCGGCGTGCAGCGCAGCGCGTTGGCGCAATTCGGGGGTGCGCACGGTCCAGCTTGTCACCGGCAGGCCACGCCTGCGCTGGGCGGCGGCGAAGCGGCTCGGCAGGTCGCGTATGTCATAGGCCAGGAAATCGGGCTTCGCGGTCCACAGCCACAAATGCCGCCGGGCCCAGCCCACGATCCTGCGATCGTCTTCCTCGGTCATCACCAGCCCGCGCAAGGTGCGGGGGCTGTGGGCGGCAAACCAGCGGCTGACGCGCGGATCGAAGCTCATCACTGCATGGGGGCCGCGATAGCCTTCCAGTTCCCGCCGCACGGCAAGGCAACTGGCCGCGACGTGATAGCCGCGCTTCGACTTTATCTCGATCAACAGAGGCGCGCGCCCGGCCACCTTGGCCAGTACCTCGCGCAAGGTCGGGATATGGTCACCCTTCCCGCCGCTGAGCGGAATCTGCCCCAGCGCCTGTGCCGGGCGATCCGCCACAGGGCCGCTTTCCCCGGTCAGCCGGTCCAGTTCCCAATCGTGGAACACCATTGCCTGCCCATCGCCGCTGCGCTGGATATCGCATTCGATGCCCATGCCGCGCGCAATCGCCCCGGCAAAGGCGGAGAGCGAGTTTTCGGGCACGCCCGGCCCGTGCAGCCCGCGATGGGCGTAATCATGCTGCCCCAGCCATGCGACCCGCGCCGCATCGGGCGCGGGGGCAAACAGCCGGTCGAGCAGCGCGGCAATCATCCCTTGATGGCGAAGATGGCGTCCACTTCCACCGCCGCGCCCAGCGGCAGGACGGGAACGCCCACGGCGCTACGGGCATGGCGACCGGCATCGCCGAATACTTCCACCATCAGTTCCGAAGCGCCATTGGCGACCTTGGGCTGATCGGTGAAGCTGCCCGCGGAATTGACGAAGGCGCCGAGCTTCACCACGCGCTCCACCTTGTCGAGCGAGCCGAGCGCGGCCTTGACCTGAGCCAGCAGCATCAGGCCGCAGGCGCGGGCGGCGGCAGTGCCGTCTTCCGTGCTGACATCCTCGCCCAGACGGCCGGTAACGAGCTTGCCGTCCACAAAGGGCAGTTGCCCCGAAACATGGGCAAGGCCGCCCGCCACAACTACAGGCACATAGGCCGCAACCGGGGCGGCCGGTTCGGGCAGGGTGATGCCGAGTTCGGCCAGTTTCGCTTCGATGCTCATTGTCTGATCCTCAATTATCTTCCAGCCGTTCGAGCAGCCAGGGCAGCGCCTCTTCCCAGGTGTCGATCCGGGCATGGGCCTGCCCCGCCGTGAAGGCGCAGGGTACATAAGGGGCCATCAGCGGTTCGCCCACGAAATGCAGACGCGTGACATGGCCCGCCTCTTCCGCCACCGAACCATGGTGATGGGCGATATCGTCAATGAAGAAGGCGCGCTCCGCCCCCAGCTCGTTCAGGATCGCCTTCAGCGCCGGGCCTTTGGGCCCCTGATTGGTATAGACGCGCGCATTGATGCCATGCCCGGCAAGCTGCGTGGCGCGGGTCTGCATCCGGTGGTCCTTGAGATTGGTCAGCACCACCACATCGGCCTTTTCCGCCAGCGTGTTGATGGATTCCACGGCCCCGGCGATAGGGTTCTGGCGGTGCATCTCCGTATCGAAGAACAGGTTCAGCAGAACCCACATTTCTTCCTCGGTCAGCACTTCGCCCGTTTCGCGGCGGCGCATGGAATTGAAGAAGCTGTGCCCGTTCAAGGCGAACTCCACGCCATGCTGCTCATCCACGAAATCGCGGAAATGGGCGGCCATGTGCAGCAGCACCTCGTCGCAATCGGTGACGATCAGGGGGCGGCGGCTCATCGGGTCAGGCTCCTTGCGGCATTGGCCAGCTTTTGCGGTTCGGTCCCCAGCGCATCGGCAGCGGCGACCAGATCGGGTTCATGCGCGGCGAGGAAATCCAGCACCGCGCCCAGCACGGCGGAATCACCCAGTCCCGCACGCAGGATGTCGGGTGTGAGGCCCGTCAATGCAAGGAGGCGATCCGCCCGGCTCTCATCCGACAATAGCCAGACCAGCGCATTCAGCGCCAGCGCTTCGGCACTTTCGGCCTCGGTGGGGGATTCGCTCGAACCGGGAATTGTCACCGCCTTGCCGGGCCCCTAGAAACAGGTTTGACGGGGAATAGCCCCGAGGGAACTGGGGCAGTGGCAAAGAGAATCCTCATTGTCGAGGACAACGATCTCAACCGGAAGCTGTTTTGCGACGTTTTACGCGCCAACGGCTTTGCGGTGGAACCTGTGGCCGACGGGCTGGAAGCGATCGGCAAGGCGCGCGAATTCGTGCCGAATCTGGTGATCATGGACATCCAGCTGCCCAATGTTTCGGGGCTGGACCTGATCGCGGGGCTGAAATCGGACGCCAGCCTGCGCGGCATCCCCGTGCTGGCCGTTACCGCCTATGCCGGCAAGGGCGACGAGGAGCGCATCCGCGATGCGGGGGCGGAAGGCTATCTGGCCAAGCCTGTTTCCATCGGACCCTTCATGCAGGCGGTTAAAGCCCTGCTTTAGGCCCTGAGCCCAGGCGCCTCCTCAGACTCCGCCTCCGGGACCGTCATATTCGATTGCCTCTGCCGCCTTGCCGGAGAGGATGAAGCCGATTGGCCGCTCCGCCTCTTCGGTCAGGTGGCCGATCAGCCCCGCCGTGCGGCAGAGCAGGCCAATGCCCTTGAGCGCGGCGAGCGGAAATCCGACATCCAGCATGATCGCCGGGATCGGGCCGTTGACGTTCACCGGCAGGCTGCGGCCGATGGTTTCCGGCAAGGCCGCCTGCAAGGCGCGCATCATGGCGACGTGATCGCCGGACACGCCGCGCTGGTCGGCGAGGTCGAGCAGCAGATTGGCGCGCGGATCGCCCTCGGAATGCTGGGGATGGCCGAAACCGGGGATGGCCTTGGTCGTCTGGCGCAGGCGAGTGATGTTGCGGACGGCCACGGCGTTGATGTCGTCTCCGCTTTCCCGCCAGTCCGCCACGCAATCGGCGTAGAAGCGCCCCGCCACTTCCGCGCTGCCCAGCACGACCGATCCGCAGCCGAGCAGTCCGGCGGCAACCGCGCCCTGCAACGCCTCGGGCGCGGCGGCATAGGTCATGCGCGCGGCGACTACGCTGGGCACCAGGCCATGTTCAGCCAGCGCGCAGAGCACGGCATTGGCGAAGAACAGCTGGTCCTCATTCGGCTCCACACCCGTTACCAGGAACCAGAAATAGCTGGTGAAGTCCGTCTTGCCGATGATCTCCGCCACCAGATCCTTGCCGCGCACGGTGATGCTGTCAGCATCGGAGGTGCAGATGGCAGTGAAGGGGGCATCCTGTTTGCCGATGCGCATAGTCTCTCTCCTTGCTGGCGCTATCCGCCGCTGCCTATAGCTGCGTCAAGTTTGGGAGAGGTGCACAATGGCAAAGCCGCTGGAAGGCATTCGCGTGCTGGATATGGGAACCTTCATCACCGGGCCGCAGGCCGGTTCGCTGCTGGCGGATCTGGGTGCGGAAGTGATCAAGGTGGAAATGCCGGAGGTTGGCGACCCGTTCCGCGCCTTCAAGGGCGGACTCTATTCGCCGCATTACCAGACCTATAACCGCAACAAGAAATCCATCGAGCTGAACACCAAGCAGGCGCAAGACCTCGCCGCTTTGGACGAGTTGGTGAAGGGCGCGGATGTGTTCATCCAGAACTTCCGCCCCGGCGTCGCGGAGCGGCTGGGCGTGGATGCACAGCGGTTGCAGGCGATCAATCCCCGCCTTGTCTATGCATTGATCACCGGCTTCGGTTCGGACGGCCCGCATCGCGACCGGCCGGCCTTCGACACGGTGGCGCAGGCATCCTCCGGCTTTTTACGGCTGCTGGTGAACCCCGAACATCCCCGCGTGGTCGGCCCGGCGCTGGCCGATGCGCTGACCGGCTTCTATGCCGCCCATGGCGTGGTGGCGGCGCTCTATGAGCGGGAGAAGACCGGCAAGGGCCGTCTCGTCGAAACCAGCATGTTCGAGGCGATGTGTCACTTCAACCTGGACGATTTCACGCATCTGCTCTCGATGGGCGAAGTGATGGGGCCTTATTCCCGTCCGCATGTATCGCAGAGCTATGTCTTCGAATGCGCCGATGGCGGGTGGCTGGCGCTGCATATGTCATCGCCGCCCAAGTTCTGGGAGAATCTGGCCGAGGCAGCCGGACAGCCCGACATGCTCCAGCGCCCCGAATTCGCGGATCGCAATGCCCGCATCGCCAATTACGACAAGGTGATTGCCTGCCTCGCACCGATCTTCAAGCAGCAGCCCCGCGCCTATTGGGCGGACCGGCTGACGGAACTGGAAGTGCCGCATTCGCCTGTCTTCACTTCGCAGGAAGTGGTCGATGGAGAACTGGCCCGGCATCACCAGATCGTGCTGGAAACCGAAGGGCCCCATGGCACCTTTCGCACGATCCGTTCTCCCCTGCGCTTCGATGGGGAGAAGCAGGAAGAGGTGGTCGCCCCGCCGGTGCTGGGCCAGCATAATGAGGAAATTCTTGGTCGCAGGCCCGGTTAATCAACGAATTGCGCAAGGCAAAAGCTCTGATATGCTCCCTTCCCAAAGCCGTGCCTGACAGGACTCGGCGCAAGGGAGAGCGATGATGAGCAGACTGCCGAGCCGGCTGCACCATACGGCCTATGTCACCAAGGATCTGGAAGCGACCCGCGCCTTTTACGAAGACGTGATCGGCCTGCCGCTTTCGGCCACCTGGTGCGAAACGGATTTCCTGTTCGGCAAGGACCGGACCTATTGCCACGTCTTCTTCGACCTCGCGGACGGCAGCAGCCTGGCATTTTTCCAGTTTGCCGATCCGGACGATCAGGCGCAGTTCGGGCCGGAAATTCCCGCATCACCCTTCATCCACATCGCGCTGAACGTGGACAAGGAAACGCAGGCCGAAATCGAAGGGCGCATCGCCAAAGCCGACATCCAGCCGCCCGCCACCTATACGCTGGAACATGGTTATTGCCGTTCGGTCTATGTCACCGATCCCAACGGCATGATCGTGGAATTCACCTGTGACGATCCGCGCGCAGCCGATGGCGCCGCAGGCCGGCGCGCCCGTGCCCATGCGGAGCTGAAGCGCTGGCTGGCGGGCGATCACACCAACAACAATTTGTTCCGTCATGAGGAGACGGTTTGAGCGTGGCGACCCTTTGCCCCCTGCGTGAAGGGCTTTCATGACTTTCAGGACGACGCATACGGGCAGCCTGCCCCGCCCGGAAAACCTGCTCGCGTTCGTCTTCGCGCGGGAAGGCGGGCAGACGGTAAGCGAAGCGGAGTTTGACGCTGCCGTGGAGGAAGCCACGGCCTATGTCCTCGCACGGCAGGCGCAGGCCGGTATCTCGATCGTGGGCGATGGCGAAATGTCGAAGCCCAGCTATGCCACTTATATCAAGCATCGGCTGACCGGCTTCGATGGCGAGGCGGGCAGCTATGAATTCCAGGATCTGGAAGAATTTCCCGGAGCCAAGGCCCGCGTATTCGGCGATGCCGGGCGAGCGCGGCGGTCTGCACCGGCCTGCACTTCTGCGATCACAGTCAAGGATATGGAAGCGCCCCGGATCGATGCCGAGCGGCTGAACCGGCTGGCGGATGGGCAAGAGACTTTCATGTCCGCCGCATCGCCGGGCGTCACGGCCCTGTTCTTCCCCAATCGCTTCTACAAGGATGACGAAGAATATGTCTTCGCCATCGCGGACGCCCTGCGCCACGAATATGAGACGATCGCCAATGCGGGGATTACGCTCCAGCTTGATTGCCCCGACATGGCCATGGGCCGCCACGTGCAGTTCACGCATCTTTCGCTGGGGGAATTCCGCAAGAAGCTGGCGATGAATGTGGAGGCGCTGAACCACGCCGTCCGCAATATTCCGGCGGAGAAAATGCGCATGCATCTGTGCTGGGGCAATTATCCCGGCCCGCACCATTGCGATGTGCCTTTGGGCGAGATTGCCGACATCGTCTGGCAGGCCAAGCCGCAAACCGTGCTGCTGGAAGGAGCGAACCCCCGCCATGCGCATGAATTCGCATGGTTCGAGGAGAACGAACTGCCGGAAGACAAGGTGCTGTGCCCCGGCATGATCGAGCCTCAGAGCAGCTATATCGAACATCCCGAACTGATCGCCCAGCGCATTATCCGCTATGCGGATCAGTTAGGTGCCGAACGTATAATGGCGGGCGTGGATTGCGGCTTTTCGGTTCATGCGGGCAGCGGCAATCTTGACCCTGAAGTGGTGTGGGCGAAGCTTGCGGCGCTGGTCCAGGGCGCGGAGATTGCGGCGAAGCGCTGCCGCTGACCGCGTGGCTAATGGTTAATCTCTTGCGGCCGGAGGAACACTTGTCCGGGCTTGGCAGAAGGGCGCAGCGCCATTGGGCAAAGCGAAAGGCTAACGCCGCGGACTTCCTTGCCCGAAAGGTTACGCGGCTGTGGTAACCAATCCATTCGCTCGCTAGACTGGCGCCGACCTGTCCTGAAACGGGGCGTGGCAAAGGGTGAAAGTGCGTGGCAAAGTTCTCGCACATCGAACGAAAAGCCGTTATTTGGCAAGAGCTTACCCTGATTCGGTAACTGCACCTGCGGTGGCCGTCATCAAGTGTGCGGGCGTGGCGGAATGGTAGACGCCGGGGACTTAAAATCCCCTGGGCATTGCCCGTGTGGGTTCAAGTCCCACCGCCCGCACCATTGATGTTTACCGCGTGGGTTCACCACACACTTTATTCACGTTTCGAAGTCAGGGAATGTTAGCTTTTTTTCGATAGATTGAGCACGATAGGCAACATGTGCGGGGGTTAGGCATTCTATTCCCTCGGCCCATGCAGCCCGTGCGCGGGACTGTAATCGGGGGCTTGTCCCGACCCAGATGAGAGACGCTATGACTGAGGTTGTGCATACGCCGGGCGGGCAGGGAGAAGGCCAGAAAGCCAGCTCATTGCCGGAAGACGGCAGTGAGCAGCGCATTGCACCGCGCTTCACTCTGCTCATCCGCACAGCCAAGCTCATCTGCGCTACGGGGGAATATCTCTGCATCGTCCGCGATGCGTCCTCCACCGGGGTCAGCATCCGCACTTTCCATCCGCTGCCGCAGGGCGTCCAGCTGACGCTGGAACTGCCCAATGGGGATCAGCATCCGATCGAACGGGTCTGGGAAAAGGAAGGCGCTGCCGGTTTCCGCTTCCCGGTTCCGGTCGATATTGACCGGCTGCTGCATAACAAAAGCCGCTATCCCAAGCGCCCGGTGCGGCTGAAGCTGCAACTTCCCGCGCTGATTTCCTGCCATGGCCGCACGGCGGGTGTGGTGATTCACAATATCTCGCAGCAAGGCGCGCAGATCGAATCCCCGCTCTATATGGCGATTGACCAGAAGCTGCGGCTGGAGGCCGATAATCTGCCCGTGATCCAGGCGCGGGTGCGCTGGCGCAAGGGCGCCAATTACGGCCTGGTGTTTGACGATACGTTCCAGTTCGCCGAACTGGCCAGACTTGCCGATCAGTTGCAGGGCAATTGCAATATTGAAAGCGGCACCTGGATCCCGGACACGTTCCGCCGTTGAAGGCTTAGGGCCAGCGCCCCCGCCAGCCTGCCGGAATCAGGCAGGTCGAAACTTCATCGCCACGCCATTCATGCAATAGCGCAGCCCGGTCGGCTTCGGCCCATCGCGGAATACGTGGCCCAGATGGCCGCCACAATCCGCGCAATGCACTTCAGTGCGGGGGTAGCCGAGCTTCTTATCGGTAGAAGTGCCCACCGCGCCGGGCAGCGGCTTCCAGAAACTGGGCCAGCCCGTGCCGCTCTCGAACTTCGTCTCGCTCGAATACAGCTCGTTATTGCAGCCCTTGCACAGGAACGTACCCTTGCGATGTTCATCGTTGAGCGGCGAGGAGAAAGGCCGCTCGGTCGCTTCGTGGCGCAACACGTCATAGGCCTGCCGGTCCAGCAGTTTGCGCCATTCCGCATCCGTATGGGTCACGCGATAGCCGGCCGCGAAAGACGGGCTGGCACTGGCCAGCGCCGTGAAGGAAACGGCGCCGCCGAACCAGCCAAGCACAGTCCTGCGCGATGGCCCCTGCGCTGGGGCGAGATGCGGTTTCATGTGCCTCTCCTTATCGGTTTCCACCGGCGGCTGTTGCCACACTCTTCTCTTATCACGCCAACGCATGAATGGCGAAAGGGTTGCGCTCGAGGTCAGCCCAGGCGGTGAGATATTCCGCGCCGTCTAGCTTGCGAGTGTCCCCCGGCCGTTGAGTATCGCCAACAGGCCGCGCCGCTTCTTCACGCCATGTTGCGGCCCTGATTTCATCACGCGCTTGCGGAACAGGGCAGAGCCGACCTTCACGAAGATCGCCACCGCAATCGCCTGCCACGTCAGCGCCGCCAGATGCGGCCACAGCGCATCGTCTGTCGCCGCGCGAGCAAGCATGGCGAAGGGAGAGCTGAGGGGAAAGGCGATGGCCGCCAGTTCCATAGGCTTGCCGGTCTGGGTCAGGGCATAGGCGGAAAAGAAGAAGATCAGAACCTGCAGCATCGTCACCGGCATGGACAGGGTCTGCACTTCGCGCACCGTGGCCGCCATGGAGCCGATCGAGAGGAAGATGGAGCCCAGCAGCAGATAGCCCATGGCGAAATAGATCACGCCGAGCAGGAAGAACAACGGCCAGCCGACGCCGGGGGTGGGCAGATCGGCGAGGCTCATCCCCGCAGGCAGCGTATCCTGCATTCCGGCCAGGCCAACCAGCCCGCCAATCACCGTGGCCCATACCGTAATCCCCACCAGCGATACGGCCAGCATGGCGAACAGCTTGCCCAGGAATACGGCATCCATCGGTATGGCTGCGGCAAGGACTTCAATGATCTTGTTGGCCTTCTCCTCCACCAGATTGGAAAGGACCATGCCAGCCAGCAACATGATCAGCAGGAACAGCACCGTCTGCCCCACCTGCGCGGTCGCGACCCTGCCCCGCTTTTCCTTCGCTCCGCTGGTGGCGACGCTGGCGAGCTTTACCGGCGGAAAATCGATGGGCCCGCGCTGGAGCGCCTGGGCCGAGATCAACCCCACCGGGCCTTTCCACCATTCGAGCCGTTCCTGCGTAGCGGTAAGCTCGGGGGAGGCAGGGGTGCCGGTCACTATGGCGGCCATGTCGCCCTGGGCATGCTCCAGCACGGAGCGGGCATCGAATGTCTCGCCGGGCGAGAGCCGTCGCAATTCCACCATGCGGGGAATGGCTGGCCCGATCCGGGGCGCGAGCTGGTCATAGGCGGCCAGCATCCGGTCCACATCCGCTCCCTGCATGGCAATGCCGATTTCGGGCTGCGCCGCTTCCTGCTGCACCTGTTCCCCGATGCCGCCGGCAAGCCCGCCGACGATCAGGGGGAAAAGCGGGCCCAGCAGGAAGAAGATGAAGGTGCGGCTGAGCAGAATCGCCACAAAATCGCGCCGGGCGACCACGAAAGCGGCCTGGACAGTCGACAGGCGGCCCCCTCTGATGCCGGACTGGCTCATTGCCCCTCTCCCTCTTCCGGGGAGGCATCCAGCGCACGGGCCGCGGCCTCGCCCGCTATGGCCACGAAGGCGTCATGCAGGCCGGCCCGTTCGATGGAGAGCGACAGGATTCCCGCCTCCCCTTCGATCAGCGCACGCAGCAAGGGTTCGATCCCCGTATCGGGCAAGTCGAAATACCAGAAGTTGCCCTCATGCCGGGCGGCAGCGGGCAGCGCTGCGCGCCAGGGACCGTCCGCATGGGCGGTTTCCAGCCGGACCTGTGCGGGAATCCTGTCTCGCGCCTCATCCACTGGCCCCGCAAAGGGCACCTTGCCCCCGGCGATGATGGCGATCTGTTCGCACAGACGCTCCGCATGGGCGATCACATGGGTGGAAAAGATCACCGTAGTGCCTTCATCCGCCAGACGGCGGATCATCTGTTCCAGCTTGCCCTGATTGAGGGCGTCGAGGCCGGAAAAGGGCTCGTCCAGCACCACCAGCTTCGGCTTGTGGACCAACGTGCCGAGCAATTGAACGGTTTGCGCCATGCCCTTGGACAATTGCCGGATCTGCCGCTCCGCCGCATGACCCAGCCCATGCGCTTCCAGCAATTCGCGGCCTCTTTCCCGACCTTCCTTCAGCGGCAATCCGCGCAGGGCGCCCATGAAGGCGATCGCCTCATAGGCCTTCATCGAAGGATAGAGCCCGCGCTCTTCAGGCAGATAGCCGATCAGCCGGGCGACATCGTGCGGCCGCTCATGCCCCAGCATCCTGCGGGTGCCCTGATCGGGATCGATGATGCCCAGCAACATGCGCAAGGTGGTGGTCTTACCCGCACCATTGGGACCCAATATGCCGTAGATCGCGCCTTGGGGAACGGTCAGGTCCACCCCGGCCACTGCCAGCGTTCCATCAAAACGCTTCACCAGCCCCCGCGCCTCTATGGCCGGCGGGTTTGTGTGGTTGTCCGCCGGTCGGTGATCGCCTAGCTCGGTTTGCATAGGCGGGAATTACCCTTTGCCGATGAACAGGAGCAACAGCGAACTTGGTTAATCATCGCCTCGATACGCTGAAGACCGGGCTGGTAGAAGAAGCGAGGCGGCTGGGCTTTGCCGCTATCGGTTTTGCTCCGGCGGCGGACGATCCACTGCGCGCCGCGCGGTTGGACCAGTGGCTGGGCGATGGCTTCCATGGGGAAATGCAATGGATGGCGGACCGGGCAGATGTCCGCCGGGGCCCTCAGAGCATGTGGCCCGAGGCGCGCAGCGTGATCGCGCTGGGCATGTCCTATGCCCCGCCGCATGACCCGCTGGCACTGGAGGGAGACCCTGAAAAAGCGCGGATTTCCGTCTATGCACAAGGCCGCGACTATCATGATGTGCTGAAGAAGGCGCTGAAAGGCCTGGCTCGCTGGCTGGTGGCCGAATGCGAGAGCAATGGAACAGAGGTTGCCCTCAAAGTGTTCGTGGATACCGCACCGGTGATGGAAAAGCCGCTGGGCGAAGCCGCCGGCCTAGGCTGGCAAGGTAAACACACCAACCTCGTCAGCCGCACCCATGGCAGCTGGCTGTTCCTGGGGGCGATGTACACCACCCTGCCCTTTGCGCCGGACGAGCCCCATTCCAATCGCTGCGGCAGTTGCAATGCCTGCCAGGACGCTTGCCCCACCAGAGCCTTCCCCGAACCATACCGGCTCGATGCGCGGCGCTGCATTTCCTACCTTACTATCGAGCATAAGGGCCCGATCCCGGAAGAATTCCGCAAGCCGATGGGCAACCGCATCTATGGCTGCGACGATTGTCTGGCCGTGTGCCCCTGGAACAAATTCGCCGATCAGGCCGCGCGGCACGCCGCCTTTCTCCCGCGCGAGGAACTGGTGGAACCGCGGCTGAAAGAATTGCTGACGCTGGACGATGCCGCCTTCCGGGCGAAATTTTCCGGCAGCCCGATCAAGCGCATCGGGCGCAACCGTTTCGTCAGGAATTGCCTGATCGCGGCGGGGAACAGCGGCAATCCGGCATTGCTGCCACAGGTGCGGATGCTGGCAGGAGATGCCGATCCGGTTGTGGCCGAAGCAGCCGCCTGGGCGCTGGCGGAGCTTGGCGGCCCCCGTGCGGCTGAGGAGGCCGCCGATCCCTCCTGATGCCCCTTCCTGCCTCCATGCTTTGACGAGGGCGGCCAATTAGTCCACCGGGGGGATCAGCCAGAAAACTGGCACCACAGGAGGAAATAGTTGACCAAGATTGATGAGAAGCTGCAGCCCATCCTGGACGATGTGCTGCGGCGGAACGCGGGTGAAACAGAGTTCCTGCAGGCAGTGCAGGAAGTACTGGAAAGCCTCGGGCGAGTGATCGCGAAACATCCCGAATATGCGGATCACGCCCTTATCGAACGTATATGCGAGCCTGAACGGCAGATCATTTTCCGCGTACCCTGGGTGGACGATGCCGGGCAGGTGCAGATCAACCGCGGCTTCCGCGTGCAGTTCAATTCCGCGCTCGGCCCCTATAAGGGCGGGCTGCGCTTTCACCCTTCGGTGAATGTCGGGATCATCAAGTTCCTGGGCTTCGAGCAGATTTTCAAAAACGCGCTGACCGGCCTGCCGATCGGCGGGGGCAAGGGCGGATCGGATTTCAATCCGCGCGGCCGTTCCGATGGCGAGATCATGCGTTTCTGCCAGTCCTTCATGACCGAGCTGTATCGCCATCTGGGCGAATATACCGATGTGCCCGCCGGCGATATCGGCGTGGGCGCGCGGGAAATCGGCTTCCTGTTCGGCCAGTACAAGCGGCTGACCAATCGCTATGAGGCAGGGGTGCTGACTGGCAAGGGTCTGGTCTATGGCGGTTCACGCGCGCGGCGCGAGGCGACCGGCTATGGCGCAGTCTATTTCGTGAACCGGATGCTCGCCACGCGCGGTGAAGGCTTCGACGGCAAGCGTGCGGTGGTTTCCGGTTCCGGCAATGTCGCGATCTATACGATCGAGAAGATCCGCGAATTCGGCGGCAAGGTCATCGCCTGTTCGGATTCCAACGGATATATCGTGGATGAGGCCGGCATCGATCTGGAACTGGTGAAGGAGATCAAGGAAATCCGGCGTGGCCGCATTTCCGAATATGTCGATCTGAAATCAGGATCGCATTATGTCGAAAAGGGATCGATCTGGGATGTTCCCTGCGATGTCGCCATGCCTTCCGCCACGCAGAACGAACTGACCGGCAAGGATGCCGGGACGCTGATCCGCAATGGCGTGACGGCGGTGGGCGAAGGGGCGAACATGCCTTCCACCCCGGAAGCCGTGCGGCTGTTCCAGGAAGCGGGCGTAATGTTTGCGCCGGGCAAGGCAGCCAATGCAGGCGGGGTGGCGACATCCGCTCTCGAAATGCAGCAGAATGCCTCGCGCGATAGCTGGACTTTCGAACAGACCGAGGAACGCCTCGCCGCGATCATGCACGACATTCACGATCGCTGCGCCGCCACGGCCGAGGAATATGGCGTGCCGGGCGATTACGTGCTGGGCGCGAATGTGGCCGGCTTCGTGCGCGTTGCCGAAGCGATGCAGGCCATGGGCGTGATCTGACGCTGATGGAGGAATGGCCGGTTGCCTGAAGCGCTAACCGGCCATTCCCCTAGCCCGCCATTTCCTTCAGCGGCACCGAGGTATCCATCAGCATTTCGGGGGCGATCTTCGCGCCCGCTTCCACCAGCTTGCGGCCCTGGACATAGTCCTTCATCGCATTCACGCAGTCGAGCGCGATGATCTTGCCATCCTTCAGGTAAATCACGCTGAAACTGCGCGTGGCCGGATCGCCGCGCAGCACGGTGGCGTCATGCCCCAGGCTGAGCCCCGCTGTCTGCAGCTTGAGATCATACTGGTTGGACCAGAACCAGGGCAGGGCGTGATAGGGTTGGGGATCGCCGCAGATCGCCCTGGCCGCCGTAGTGGCCATGTCATTGGCGTTCTGCACGCTTTCCAGACGGATCACGGCACCGCCCGCGAAAGCATTCGCATGGGCCGCGCAATCGCCGATGGCATAGACATCGTCCAGCACGGTGCGGCAATATTCGTCCACATCCACGCCGTTGCCGCCCGCAGCGCCAGCGGCGATCAGCGGGCCGACGGCGGGGACGATGCCGATGCCCACCACCACCATTTCGGCCGGGATCACCTCGCCATCCGCCAGCTTCACGCCGGTAACACGAGTGCCGTCACCCTCGATCGATGCCACTGCCGTTCCGGTGCGCAGATCCACGCCATGGGCACGATGCTCCGCCTCGTAGAATTGGGAGAGATCTTCCCCCGCAACACGGGCCAGCACGCGGGGCAGGGCTTCCAGCAGCGTCACATGGCAGCCGAACTTGGTCAGCACTGCAGCCGCTTCCAGCCCGATATAGCCGCCGCCGATCACCGCCACGCGCTTTACGCCCGCATCCAGCTCGGCCATCATCCCATCCGCATCGGCAACGTCGCGCACGTAATGGATGCCCGCCAGATCGGCGCCCGGGCAGGAGAGGCGACGCGGATCGCCGCCTGCGGCCCAGATAAGCGAGCCATAGCCAAGGTGCGTTCCATCGGCCAGGATCACTTCATGCGCCGCCGGATCGACGCCGGTCACGGTGGCGCCCAGCTTCAGCTCCACGCTCTTGTCCGCCCAGAAATGTTCGGGGCGGATCATGATGCGTTCCAGCACCTTCTCGCGGGATAGATATTCCTTGGAAAGCGGCGGCCGCTCATAGGGGGGCAGGCTGTCGCGCCCCAGCATCAGGATCGATCCCGTGAAGCCCTGCTGGCGCAGTGCGATTGCCGCCTGCGCCCCGCCATGCCCCGTGCCCACTATGATTACGTCATGTGCCATGAAGCGGCCCTTCGCATATTCCCTTGCCTTGTCTCAAGTGCCCCGCGCGCACGCTTTGTTGCGCGGAGCATGTTCCTGCACATAAGGGCGTTCACCGCGCCAGCAGGTTGCGCGCCTGGCTGGCGATCTGGGCCAGCATGGCGGGCGCGGGCGGCACGGCGGCCTGCGCGCGGGCCACCACCGCACGGAACTGGGCAACGGCGCTGGCCTGTGCCTCGGCCCAGCGTTCCACCGCCGCATCCGGCGCGGTTTTGCGGCCCATCGTGCGGCGCAGGAAATCCAGCCGCATATGCTGGAAATCGCGGGCCAGCCCGTTCACCAGCAAGCGTTCCCACGGGTCGGAAGGGCTCATCCGGGCGGCGCTCTGCTGGGCCCAGTCCAGCCCCAGCCTTGCCCCCAGATCGATGAAGGCCCGGGCCAGTGCGATGGCATCGGTGCCGCTGTCGCGCGCCAGCAGGGAAAGGCCGATCGCTCCGTCGAGATCATAGAGATGCGCCACGGCGGCGGCCTCGGCTTCCGGCGCGCCCGCTTCGATGAAGGCGGCCCGCATCCGGGCGGATTGTCCGCGTGCCTCGTCCGCCAGCAGCTTCTGCGCCGCGCCGGACAATTTGCCCACGCCCTTGCCCAGTTCTTCGGCCAGCAGTGACGGTTCCAGCGATCCCTTCCCGACGCGCAGCAGGTCTGCCATGTGGTCGGTCAGAGCAGCGGCGGCGCGGTCGAACAGCCTGATCCGGGCGCCTTCGGGCATGGGCGCCGTTTCGATCATTTGCCAGATGGCACCCATGCCGAACAAAGCTTCGGCACAGGCGAAGGCGCTGGCGACCTGATCCAGCGATGCGCCTTCTTCCTCAGCCAGTTCGAAGGGATGGATCAGGCCCATCCGGTTGACGATACGGTTGGCCAGCTTGGTGGCGATGATTTCCCGCCGCAGCCGATGCCCCAATATCTGCTTGCGGAACTTGTCCTGCATCGGGCCGGGGAAGGCGGCAATCAGGGTGGGCACCAGAAGCTTGTCATCTGCCAGGAGGCTGTTCTCGATAGCTTCCTGCAAGGCCAGCTTGGAACTGGAGAGCAGCACGGCCAGCTCGGGTCGGGTCAGGCCATGGCCATCCGCCGCGCGGCGGGCCAGCGTCTCATTATCGGCCAGGCCTTCGGTCTTGCGATCAAGCTGGCCCAGTTCCTCCAGCTTGTCGATCACGCGCAGATAGGATGGCATGGCCGCCGCCCCGCCAGCCTCGGCAATGGACAGGCCCAGCGCCTGGAGGCGGTTATCCTCCAGCACGATCCTGGCCACTTCATCGGTCATCTGCACCAGCAATTCGTCGCGGCGCTTCTCGCCCAGCTTGCCCGCGCGCCGGGCAGCGGCGAAGGCGATCTTGATGTTCACTTCATTGTCGGAACAATCGACGCCGGCGGAATTGTCGATGAAATCGGTGTTGTTCCGCCCGCCCCGGCCGCCCCCACCCGCGCTACCATTGCCCTTCAGCGCGAATTCGATCCTGCCTGCCTGGGTGCAGCCCAGATTGGCCCCTTCGCCAATCACGCGGGCGCGAATGTCCCGCCCGTCCACACGCAGGGCATCGTTGGCGGGATCGCCCACGGCCACGTTGTTTTCGCCCGATGCCTTCACATAGGTGCCGATGCCGCCAAACCACAACAGGTCCACGGGCGCCTTGAGAATGGCGGAGATCAGGCTTTCCGGGTCCAGTTCCCTGGCCTCGACGCCCAGCACCGCGCGCGCTTCGGGTGAAAGCGGGATGCTCTTCATGCTCCGGGGAAAGACGCCGCCGCCCTTGGAGATCAGCGCCTTCTCATAATCGTCCCAGCTGGAACGGGGCAGGCCGAACAGGCGCTTGCGCTCCTTCCAGCTTTTTGCCGGGTCCGGATCGGGATCGATGAAAATATGCCGGTGGTCAAATGCGGCGACCAGCTTGAGGGATTTGGACAGCAGCATGCCATTGCCGAACACGTCGCCCGACATATCGCCGCATCCCACCACGCGTACCGGATCTTGCTGAACATCCACGCCCAGTTCCAGGAAGTGCCGCTGGACCGATAGCCATGCACCGCGCGCGGTGATGCCCATCGCCTTGTGGTCATAGCCATGGCTGCCACCGCTGGCGAAGGCATCATCCAGCCAGAAATCCCGTTCCTCCGCCAGCGCATTGGCCACATCGGAGAAGGTCGCGGTGCCCTTGTCGGCGGCGACCACGAAATAAGGATCGTCCCCATCGCGCACCACCACACCTGCAGGATGCACCACCTTGTCGTTCACGATATTGTCGGTCAGCGACAGCAGGCTGCGGATGAAAATCTGATAGCTCGCCTTGCCTTCCGCAGCCCAGGCATCGCGCCCGCCCGTTTCGGGGCGGCGCGGATCGGGCAGTTGCTTGGGATAGAAGCCGCCCTTGGCGCCGGTGGGCACGATCACCGCGTTCTTCACGCGCTGCGCCTTCATCAGGCCCAGGATTTCGGTGCGGAAATCGTCCCGCCGATCCGACCAGCGGATGCCGCCGCGGGCCACCGGCCCGGCGCGCAGATGTATCCCTTCAAGCCGCCGCGAATAAATCCACACCTCGCGCCATGGCACGGGCCGGGGCAATCCGGGAACCTGCGCGGAATCGAGCTTGAAGGCCAGCGCCTCCGCGCCTGCCGGGGCAAAGGCATTGGTGCGCAGCACGGCGCCCAGCGCGGCGTGGTACAGGCGCAGCAGGCGATCGTCATTGATCGCCTCCACCTTGGCCAGCCCCTCGCGGATCGCATCCTCCGCCGCCGCGACGGCGCGGGCCCGGTCGCCCTTGAAGGCAGGATTGTGCTGCCTGTCGAACAGAGTGACCAGCGCCCGGGTAACGTCCCGTGCGCGATCCAGCGCATCCACCACCGTATAGATCGTATAGCTGATCCCGGCCTGCCGCAGATAGCGATAGAAGGCTCGCAGCAGATCGGCATCGCGGGCAGACAAGGCCACGCCCACCGTCAGCCGGTTGAACACGTCATTTTCCGCTGCGCCGTTCAGCACTGCCGAAATCGCATCTTCGATAGCCTCGGCGCGAGTCATGACGCGGTCCGCATCTTCACCCGCAGGCAGGGCCAGCGTGAAGTCGTGGATCGTCGCCAGCCGGCCATGTTCGAGCGGAGTGGGCACTTCGGCCAGCACCCGGAAACCGAAATTCTCCAGTGCCGGAACCGCATCCGAAAGGGGCATCGATCCGCCGAGCTGGTAGAGCTTCAGCCGCAGACGGGAACTGTCTTCCCCCTCTCGGCGATAGAGGCGCGCGCTGCGCCCTTCCGCCAGTGGCGGCTCGGCATTCTGGAGCGACCGCAAGCGCAGAATGTCGCATGCGGCCTCAGCCGGCCCATATTCGGAATGGTAAGGCGCCGGGAAGGCTTCGGCATAGCGGGTGGCAAGGGCAGCGGCGCGGCCCGGTTCCTCGCTTTGCGCCAGCTCGGTTTCCACTGCCTCGGTCCAGCCGCGCAGCATGGCCTGCAGCCGGGCATCGAGCAGCGCCTCGTCAGGGACGGAGGCGGCACCGTCGCGAATGTCGATCAACACGCGCAGGGTAACCAGATTGCCGCCTTCAACCGACAGGCTCCAGTCCAGCACATTGCCGCCGGTTTCCGCTTCCAGCATAGCCTGGATGCGCAGCCGCACAGTGGTGGACAGCATGTCGCGCGGGAACCAGACGAAGGCGAACAGATGCCGCTCCAGCGCGGCGGGCACGATGGTCACGCGCGGGCGGGGCCGGTCGGTCAGGGCCATCATGGTGGTGATGACCCGCTCCACCGCCTCGTCCGAGAAGCTGATCACCACATCATGCGGCAGGGTGGCGAAAGCATGGGCCAGGCTCTTGCCGTCATGATCGTCAGGCTCGAAATGCAGGCGTTCCAGCAGGCGTTCCATCTGCAGGCGCAAGCGGGGTACGCTGGTGGGCGCAGCGCCCAGCGCGGCGCTGGTCCAGATGCCCGCATGGACGGACAGCGCCACTACCTTCCCGCCTTCGAGCACGGGCACGATGAACAGGTCCAACGGCACATTGCGGTGAACGCGGGCAAGGCGGTTGGCCTTCACCACCAGCGGCGCAGTCTGCGTCCCCGCCGCATTGGCCTCGTCAAACCAGGCGAAGGCGCGATCGTAGCTCGCATCGGCCAGAATGGCGCGAGCGGCGCGGCGGCAAATGCCCAGCAGGCCGGAATTGCTGCCGTCGCGGCGGCGAGTGACATGGCCCAGCTGGGTCAGCATCCCGCTGCCCAGCCAGCGCAGCAGCGCCGCGCCTTCGCTATCGCCCAGCCGTTCCGCGTCGGCTTCGATCAGGGCCTGCATCCGGGGCCAGTCCGCCACGGCAACGCGCACATCGGCCAGCGTGTCTTCCAGCGCATCGGCCAGCGCGCGACGCTGCTTGGCGTCGATCCGGGTGGTTTCGACATAGATCAGCGATTCGCGCGCGCCTTCGGCATCCTCCCCTTCGGGAAGGGCGGTCAGCTCGCCCTGTGGCCCACGCTGAACCGTCATCACCGGATGGATCAGCTGGTCGATCGCCAGACCCTGCGCGGCCAGCGCGGCGGCGACGGAATCCACCAGGAAGGGCATGTCGTCATTGACCACCGCGATGCCCATGGTCCGGTGGCCGTCCGCGCCGGAGCGGATGGCGATGGAAGGCTGATCGGGCACCCGCTTGCGGGCCGTTTCCAGCAGGAACAGAGCCGCATCGGCCAGCCGGTCCTCCCTCAGGGGAGTGTCACCCGGCAGGACCGATTCCTTCAATGCCCGGGCAATGGCACCGGCCATCGGATCGGGGGTTATGGAAGAGGCAGGGGATGGGGCAGGCGCCGGTTTGGCGGAACGGGAATGTCTGGTCTTTGCCTTCGAACGCGACGGGGCCATCGCTTCACTCCTCTCGGGCCGGACAACACCGGCGGGAAATTATCTTGCGGCAACGCGTATCATTCGTTCACACCCTACGCCTCCCGCGCCGGGGCTTCAAGGCGGGTCGGGATGCCTCGGGGATGGCCTATCCCTTGAGCGCCTCCATGGTGAGTTCCAGCGAATGGCAACGGGCGGCCGGATCGTAAGTGGCACCGGAAAGGATCAGTTCGTCCGCCTGCGTCCGCTCGGCAAAGCGCATGATCCCCTCACGCACAGTGGCCGGACTGCC
The DNA here is from genome assembly GCF_020539485.1 of Fulverythrobacter ferritrahens. Taxonomy (GTDB): domain Bacteria; phylum Pseudomonadota; class Alphaproteobacteria; order Sphingomonadales; family Sphingomonadaceae; genus Andeanibacterium; species Andeanibacterium ferritrahens. The sequence continues at coordinate 400,299 of NZ_JACDXU010000002.1, read as the reverse complement.
TACCGCACGGGCGGAGCCCATATGCTCCAGCATTGCCAGCGCCTGGGGCGGCAGGGTGGTGCGATAGCCGGGCACCGGTGGGGGAAGCTTGCCCGGATCGCCGCTGCGCAGCCTGACGAAGGACTGGTCCTGCGAAGAAGCGAGCAATTCCGCATCCGCATCCGTCTCGCTGGCGATCACGGTCATCGCCGCCATGGCATAGGGATGCTCGAGCGCGGGAGAAGGGCGGAAATTGCGGCGATAGATCGCCAGCGCCTCGTCCAGGTGATCGGGCGCGAAATGGCTGGCAAAGGCATAGGGAATGCCCAGATGGGCGGCCAGCTGGGCGCCGAACAGGCTCGATCCCAGCATCCACATTTCCACCTTTGCGCCAAAGCCGGGAGTGGCGCGGATCGGCAGTTCCGGATCGCCGGTGAACAGCGCGCGCAGTTCCACCACATCTTGCGGGAATTTCTCGGCGGCCTGCATCAGATCCTTGCGCAGGGCCCGCGCGATACGCCCACCCGCGCCGGGCGCCCGGCCCAGCCCGAGATCGATCCGGCCCGGAAACAGCGCATCGAGCGTGCCGAACTGTTCCGCGATGACAAAGGGGTTATGGTTGGGCAGCATGATCCCGCCCGATCCGATGCGAATGGTTTTCGTCGCATGGCCGATATGGGCCAGCACCACCGATGCCGCCCCGCCCGCGACGCCTTCCGTCGCGTGATGTTCCGCCACCCAGAACCGCTTGTAGCCCGCCGCCTCCGCCGCCTGGGCATAGCGCGCGGCCTGCGCCAGCGCCTCCGACACATCGCCGCCTTCACGGATGGGAACGAGGTCGAGAACGGAAAGGGGTATCATCTGCCGATCCTTACGGGGTTGCGGGGGCGGGCGCAGTGGCTGTTGAGGCGGTTGTCGAGGGCAGGCCCAGCTGGGCCAGATAATCGCGCGCTGTCTGCGCCTCCGGGCTGTCAGGTGACGTTTCCACGACCGATTGCCAGCTCTTGCGCGCGGCATCGTCAGCCCCTGCCAGCGCCGCGATCACACCGGCTTCCAGCCCGATTGCCGGATTGGCCGGATCGAGCCCGGCGGCGGTGCGGATATAGGATTGTGCGCCATCCAGATCGCCCTGACGGCGCGAGAGCGTGGCCGAAAGCAACCAGCCATCGGGATTTTGCGGAGCATCGCGCCGCGCATCGGCCAGCGCGCCTGCCGCCTCACCCGCCCTGTCGAGCCCGACCAGCGCGCGGGCGCGGTCGATCTGGACATCCCCTGCCAACGCCGCGTCGAGCGCGGTGGCGGCATCCAGCGCGGCAAGGTCCAGATCGGCCAGCGCATCGGCATAGCGCCCTTCGGCCAGGGCCGAATTGCCCGCCATGGAGGCCAGCCGCGCCCGGATGGACGGCGTGCTTTCCAGTGCATCGCGGCGGGCGGCCAGGAAGGCATCCTCCGCCGCCTTCCAGCGCAGCAGCCGCGTATAGGCCATGCCCAGGCATTGCTGGGGATAGGCACGTTCGGCATCCAGTGCCTGCCCCAGCCAGACGCTGGCGGTGACGATAGCCGTGGACGGATCGCTGCGCGCCTGATCGAGGCACAGGGTCAGCCGGTCTTCCTCCAGCGAAGGGGAAGGGTCCGGCGCGCGCAGGTCGAACATATCGGCCGAAGCGGCCTGAGCGATCAGCGGGAGAATGAAAGCAGCGATCATGGGGCGCAATTCCGGCAGAGCGCATCGACGGTTCGCAGCATCAGCGCGATGTCCCCCGCGCGCGAGAGGCGATGGTCTCCGTCCTTGACCAGCACCACCTGCACATCGTCTGAACGCAGGCACTCCGCCAGCTGGAGTGAGATGGACCAGGGCACATCGGCATCCGCCTGCCCGTGGAGCAGCCGCACCGGGCAGTCGAGCGGGATCGGTGCCTCCAGCAGCAGGCGCGCCTGCCCATCCTGCCAGAAACTGGCATGAGTGGGCGTCGGTTCAGGGCCATAGGGATTGTCTTCCAGAACGGTTTGCCCGGCGGCGAGCAGCGCCTTCTGATCCGGGTCATAGCCCCATTGCGTGAAGTCCGGTGCAGCAGCGATGCCCACCAGCCCCGCAACCCGTTCGCCCAGTTCCAGTGCGCCCATTTCCAACGCGCAGAGCAGCATCAGCCACCCGCCCATGGAAGAGCCGATCAGGATCAGCGGCCCCTCGGTCTGGGCCTCCACCAGCGAGAGCACCTCATCGCGCCAGCGAGTCAGCGTGCCATCGGCAAAACTGCCCTCGCTTTCCCCGCAGCCCGAATAATCCATCAACAGGCAGGCCCGCCCTTCGGCCACGGCCCAGTCGAACAGGGCAGTCGCCTTGCTGCCCGCCATGTCGGACATATAGCCGGGCAGGAAGACTAGCACGGGGCCCTGCCCCTCTGCCCTGCGGAAGGCGATGCGTGGATGGGCCTCCGGACCATCGAGGGATCTACCGGGCGGCGAGTGGTAACGCGTTTCGCTCATCGCCGTGCAATGTGGTCCGGCACGGCGCAAACGGCAAGGGGGCCGGAAGGGGGGCGGAAGGGGGGCAGAAGCGGGGGCAGAAGCGGGGGCCAGAAACGGGGGCTGCATCCGCGCCTCTACGCCACCCGCAGGCGTTCCTCCCGGGCGCGGGCGAAATAGGGCAGCACTTCGGCGGCCTCGATCGGGCGGCTGTAATGGAAGCCCTGCATATGCGTGCAACCGGCCCGGCGGACGGGCTCCACCAGTTCCTCGTCGCTGATCCCTTCGGCCACCACTTCGGCCCCGATCTTCAGCGCCATGGTCACGGCGGCATCGAACACGGCCTGCGAAGTAGGATCCTTGCCCAGATCGGCGATCAGGCTGCGGTCCAGCTTCAGCCGGTCGAACCTGAAGGTCTTCATCAGGCACAGCGAGGAATAGCCGGTGCCGAAATCGTCCAGCGCGATACGGAAACCCGCATTGCGCAACAGGTTCAGCGTCATCAGGGCGCGGGTGTTACGTTCGATGGAAAGGGATTCGGTCACTTCCAGGATCACGCGGCGCGAAGCGATCTCGTGCTTGCGGCAACAGCGCATGAGGAAACCGACAAAGCCGTCCTGCTGCAATTGCATGGAAGAGATGTTGAGGCTCATCGTCAGGTCCGGCCAGTTCGCCAGATCGGCAAGCGCCCGTTCGATGATCCAGCTGCCCAGCCGCACGATCTGGTTGGAACGCTCTGCCGCCGGAATGAAATGAGCGGGCGAAACCTCGCCCAGCTCGGGATGGGTCCAGCGCACCAGCGCCTCCACTTCATCCTCGCGATCCGCAGTGGAGTGGATCGGCTGATAGACCATGTGCAGTTGCCCACGCTCGAAAGCACCGGTCAGATCGCGTTCCAGCCTGCGATCTGCGTCGCGTTCGTTTTCCAAATCCGCCGTGTAGCAGGAGGCCTGGTTGCGGCCGTTATTCTTTGAGGCATAGAGTGCCAGGTCCGCCCGGTTGAGCAGGGCATGCACAGCCACCTCGCCCGAGGCGCCCTGGGTTTCGACCAACCCCAGCGAGATGGTGATGGCTACTGTGAAGCCGCCCAGATCGAAGGGTTCCTGCATGGCAGTGACCAGCCGGGAGCCGATCGCCTCGGCTGACTGCCGGTCGGAATAGGGCGCACAGATGACGAATTCGTCGCCCCCCGAACGGGCAACGATCGCCCGGGCGCCCAGCACCCGCTGCATCCGCTCGCCCACTTGCCTTACCAGCATGTCGCCTGTGGCATGGCCGTAATCGTCGTTCACATGTTTGAAGTTGTCGACATCGACCACCATCACCGCCAGCCCTGCCTCGCCCTTGCCGGGGCCGGCCTCCAGCCGCGCCAGCGTCTGTTCCATAAAGGCGCGGCGATTGGGCAGGCCGGTGGAAGAATCGGTAAAGGCCAGGCTCTGCACCGCCAGCGCATTGCGGCGGAAGGTTTCCAGCGGCCCGGCCAGTGCGCTGAGTTCCTCAAGGCGGAACTGTTCGATCTCGAAATGCAGGTCACCGCTCGCAAGCCGCCGGATCGTGTTGTGCATCCGGCGCAGGGCGGGAAGGATGTTGAACATCACATCCGCCAGCATCGCCAGTGCCAGCGCCACCATCGCCACGCCAATGGCACTTGCGCGTGTGTGCCAGCTATTTGTGGAAGCGATGAGCTGGGTATAGGCCTCGTCCCGCTCGCGATCGAGCATCCACTCGATAGAGCGGGAAAAGGACTGCATCCCGGCGACGCGGGCTTCGATGGAGGCCAGCCGGTCAGGGTCATAGCCGTCCAAGGCAGCTTCGTGGCGGATGTCCCGCACCAGAATGCCCAGTTGATCTACGGATTCAGTGCCATCGGGCAGCTCGAATAATGGCGCGCCACTGATGCGCAGTAAGGTAAGTTGCCTGTCTATTCGTACAGCGGCATCGGTGAGCGAGTTCTCCGCTGTTTCAGGCGGGTTGGGCATCAGCGCCAGATGCGACTGCATATGAAAATCGGCCACCGCCCGAATCAGTTCGCCCGCATTTTCGGCATTTGCGGCCGCGCGCTGCAGATTCAGGGTTTCCGCGCGCAACGTCACCGCGCGTTCTTCCGAAACGACCTGCAGCGCCGTTGCCGCCAGAACAAGCAACAGAAGAGCGCCGGCAAGGCGCCGTTCGAGGGAACCGAATATCCAGCGAAATGCGCGCTTCGGGCCCATTTCCCACCAACGCCCCATCGGGGTATCCCTTTGCCCGGTCGGTCGCCCCAGGGCAGCCAGCCGCAATTTCCAGTCTGGGCCGCCCGATAAGTGGAAATGGTTGAGAAAATATCCTTGCACGCAAACCGCCATACAGCGTCATCCAGCCGAAAGAAGCCGGCGCTTCAGTGGTTAGTGACTTTGCCGCAGCCAGCCCCTATATGGACGGCGATGACGCATAGCTTCATTCCGCTGACTACCACCACTACCCCGGTTTCCCCGGGGCGGCTGGTCGCGTAATTCAGCTACCGCCGCTGCCCGGGTTCGGGCGGTGCGGCGTCTGCCTCCCGAACCTTCGCGAAACTGAACGACGCCGGGCCTTTCGGGGCGCGGGCAATTCTGCCATGGCGCCCCCTCTGGAATGAAAGACGGGTTCGATGAGCGAGATGTTGAAGATCAGCCTGCCTGACGGTTCGGTTCGCGAGATGCCGGCAGGCTCCACTCCGGCCGATGTGGCCGCCGCGATCGGGCCGGGCCTGGCCAAGGCGGCGCTTGCCGCGCGCGTGGATGGCGAACTTGTGGATCTCACCCGGCCCTTCACGGGCGATGCGCAGCTGGCGCTGGTCACCTCGCGGGACGAGGCTGAGGCGCTGGAACTTGCCCGCCACGATTACGCCCATGTGCTGGCCGAAGCGGTGCAGGCCTTGTTCCCCGGCACGCAGATTACCTTCGGCCCGTCTACCGACGACGGCTTCTATTACGATTTCGCCCCGCCGAAGATTGATGGCAAGGACCGCCCCTTCACCGATGAGGATCTGCCCGCGATCGAGGCGGAGATGCGCAAGATCATCGCGGCGGACAAGCCGCTGCGCCGCGAGGTTTGGAGCCGTGAACAGCTGATCAGCCGCTGGAAACAGCAGGGCGAGAACTTCAAGGCCGAATGGGCCGCCGAACTGCCCGAGAACGAGGAACTCTCGGTCTACTGGTCCGGCGATGACTGGCTGGACATGTGCCGCGGCCCGCATCTGCCCTCCACCGGCAAGCTCGATCCCGCAGCCTTCAAGCTCACCCGCGTGTCGGGCGCCTATTGGCGCGGCGACCAGAAGAACGCGATGCTCAGCCGCATCTACGGCACCGGCTGGCTGAACAAGAAGCAGCTCGACGCGCATATGACCCGGCTGGAAGAAGCCGCCAAGCGCGACCATCGCAAGCTCGGGCAGGAAATGGACCTGTTCCACCTGCAGCAGGAAGCCCATGGCTCGGTCTTCTGGCATCCCAAGGGCTATCTCATCTGGCGCGAGCTGGAAGCCTATATGCGCCGGGCGATCGACGATTCCGGCTATCGCGAGGTCAAGACGCCGCAAGTGATGGACGCCCGCCAGTGGGAACAGTCCGGCCATTGGGGCAAATATCGCGAGAACATGTTCGTCATCCCCGACGAAGTTCCCAATGTCGATGACGAAGGGCCGATCATTTCGGGCGATGCGGACTGGATGGCGCTGAAGCCGATGAACTGCCCGGCGCATGTCCTGATCTTCAAGCAGGGCATCAAGTCCTATCGCGACCTGCCGCTGCGCATTTACGAGAATGGCTGCTGCCACCGCAACGAACCGCATGGGGCACTGCATGGCCTGATGCGCGTGCGCCAGTTCACGCAGGACGATGCGCATATCTTCTGCCGTGAAGACCAGATCGTCCACGAAGTGCAGAAATTCTGCCAGCTGGCGGACCGGGTCTACAAAGATTTCGGCTTCACCTATTCGATCAAGCTCGCTCTGCGCCCGGAACAGCGTTTCGGCAGCGACGAGATGTGGGATCAGGCGGAGAATGAACTGCGCAACGCAGTGGCTGCCGCGGGCCTCAACACCGAGGAATATGGCTGGGAAGAACTGCCCGGCGAAGGCGCCTTCTATGCGCCCAAGCTGGAATGGCATCTGACCGACGCCATCGGTCGCACCTGGCAGGTCGGCACGATCCAGTCGGACCGCGTGCTGCCCGAACGTCTGGATGCCAGCTATATCGCGGAAGATGGCGAACGCCACCGCCCGGTGATGCTGCACCGCGCGATCTTCGGTTCCTATGAACGCTTCATCGGCATCCTGATCGAGCATTTTGCGGGCCGCATGCCGCTGTGGCTGGCGCCGGTGCAGGCAGTGGTCGCCACTATCGTTTCCGATGCGGACGACTATGCCCGCGATGTGGAAGCGAAGCTGAAGGCTGCCGGAATCCGCGTCGAGACCGATCTTCGCAACGAGAAGATCAACTACAAGGTGCGCGAGCATTCCGTGGCCAAGGTTCCGCATCTGCTGGTGGTGGGCAAACGCGAGGCGGATGAGGGCACCGTTGCCATGCGCACCCTGGGCGAACAGCAGCAGGAATTCCTCTCGCTCGACGAGGCAATCGCGCGGCTGGTGGCCGGGGCAAAGGCGCCCGATCTGCGTAACTGATTGAGCAAGCCCCGCCGGGCGGACCGGCGGGGCCTCGCCTCCCACTGCGAAAACCGGCGCTTGCGGCCTGCGCGCTTCTGCCTATTGTGCATTCGCATAAGGGCGAAACGCCCGGGGATCGGGAGGATTGATGTTCAAGCGCGCATTGGCGGCAGCGGCCTTGGCTCTGCTTGCGGCCTGCATCCAGCAGGCTGAAAACGGGGCAATCGACGAACAGCGGCTGCTCGCTGCGGAAGACGATCCCGACAACTGGCTGTCCTATGGCCGCACTTATGCCGAGCAGCGCTTCTCCCCGCTCGAAGATGTAAACGACAGCAATGTCGGCCAGCTGGGGCTGGCCTTCTCGGTCCAGCTCGACACCAATCGCGGGCAGGAAGCCACGCCCATCGTGGTCGACGGCATCATGTATTTCTCCACCGCATGGTCCAAGGTCATGGCGGTGAAGGCCGATACCGGCGAAGTGCTGTGGCAGTACGATCCCAAGAATATCGGCGCCAAGGGCGTCCATGCCTGCTGCGACGTGGTCAATCGCGGCGTTGCGGTGTGGGAAGGCAAGGTCTTTGTCGGCACCATCGACGGCAGGCTGATCGCGCTGGATGCGGCGAATGGCAAGGAAGTGTGGTCCACCGTCACGGTCGACCAGAAGAAGCCCTATACTATCACCATGGCCCCGCGCGTCGTGCGCGGGAAGGTCATCATCGGCAATTCCGGCGCGGAACTGGGCGTGCGCGGCTATGTCAGCGCCTATGACGCCAATAATGGCAAGTTGGTCTGGCGGTTCTACACCGTGCCGGGAAATCCGGCGGATGGGCCGGACGGGGCCGCATCCGACGAAGCCTTCGCCAAATTCGCGGGCAAGACCTGGAATGGCAATTGGTGGGAAATGGGCGGCGGCGGCACCGTATGGGATTCGGTGGTCTATGATGCCGATTTCAACCAGCTGATCGTGGGCGTGGGCAATGGCTCGCCCTGGAACCACCGCGCGCGCTCGGCGGGCAAGGGGGACAACCTGTTCCTCTCCTCGATCCTCGCGCTCGATCCCGATACGGGCAAGTACAAGTGGCATTATCAGGTGAACCCGGGCGAGACCTGGGATTTCACGGCCACGCAGCAGATAACGCTGGCGGACCTGACAATCGACGGAAAGCCGCGCAAGGTGCTGATGCAGGCGCCGAAGAACGGGTTCTTCTATGTGATCGACCGCAGCAACGGGAAGCTGATCAGCGCCGAAAACTTCGTGCCGCAGAACTGGGCGGAGAAGATCGACCTGGTCACGGGGCGTCCCATAGAACGGCCAGAAGCCCGCTTCGCCGACAAGCCCTACATGGTCTATCCTTCGGGCCTTGGCGCCCATGCCTGGATGCCGATGAGCTATTCGCCCAAAACCGGGCTGGTCTACATCCCGGCGATGCATGCGCCGATCACCATGAAGGACGATGTGAATTACGAGCGGCATCCCGGCCGCTGGAACACCGGCGTCAATATGGGCGGGCTGCCGCCCAAGGGGCAGGAGCATGAGGCCGCCTTCATGGGCTGGCTGGTCGCCTGGGACCCTGTAAAGCAGAAGGCGGCGTGGAAGATCGAGCGGCCCTGGCCATGGAATGGCGGCACGCTGGCAACCGGCGGCAACCTCGTCTTCCAGGGTGATGCCTATGGCAAGTTCCATGCCTATGATGCGCGCGACGGCAAGGAATTGTGGAGCTTCAATGCCGGTCAGGGCGTGCTGGCCGGGCCGATCACCTACCGCGTGAACGGGGTGCAATATGTGGCCGTGCTGGCCGGTTATGGTGGCTCCATGGGCATGGCGCGTCCAGCCGACTGGATGGAAACCCCGCCCCCGCCGGGCCAATTGCTGGTGTTCAAGCTTGGCGGCACGGCCAAGCTGCCGGAGCGCCCGCCCTATACGCCCCCGCCTTTTGCGGTGAGCGACGAGAAGTTCACCCCGGCGCAACTGGCGGAGGGCCAGAAATGGTATCTGACCTATTGCAGCATCTGCCATGCCGGGCCGACCAATCCGGACCTGTTCCGCTCGCAATATGCGCTAAGCGCCGATGCCTGGCGTTCCGTGGTAATCGATGGCGCGCTGCAGGATAATGGCATGGCCAGCTTCTCCGAACAGCTGACCAAGGATCAGGCCGAATCGATCCGCGCCTATATGCTCAAGCTGGGCAAGGAAGGCACGGCTGCGGAAGCGGCGCGGAAAGCTGGCGGAGGGGCCGGGGCCGGGAAAACGGGCGCTTAGAAAAGCGCCGGCAGTGCCGGCCCTGCGGCGATCAGGGCCAGTGCGCAGCCCCATACCAGCACCCGACGGAGAATCTCCGCCAGATCAGGTGAGATATGGGGAACAAGGGCGAAAGCGCGTGCCATGCGCGCTTTCTCGTCCTTGAATCCCTAACAAAAGGTTAGGCCGGGGTTTCAGCTACCATGCTGGGCATCTGCTGGCTGGCGCAATGAAAGCTGCCGCCGCCCGCCAATACGCCGTCCGCAGGCAGGCCGATCGTGTCGCGATCGGGGAAGCAGGCCGCCACGGCCGCCACGCCATCGGCATCCATCGGGCTGCCATAGGTCGGCACTACCACCAGTTTGGAGGTGATGGCGAAGTTCATGTAGCTCGCCGGTTCGGCATCCTCATCCCCCACCAGTCCGGGGGAGGGAATATCGCGCACTTCCAGGCCGAAGGCCTTCGCGCGCCTGCGCGCATCGGCATAGACCTCGGCATTGGGATCATCCTTCCCGCTCGCCACCGGCAGCGCCAGCACGCCCGGCGCCACGAAACGGGCGAGATTGTCCACATGGCCGTCCGTATGGTCATTCAGCAGCCCGTCGCCCAGCCACAGCACCCGGTCGAAACCCAGGTCGCGCGCCAGCCGCTGCTCGATCTCCGCGCGGGAAAGTTGCGGGTTGCGGTTGGGGTTCAGCAATACCTGCTCGGTCGTGACGACAAGACCCGTCCCATCATTATCGATCGCACCGCCTTCCAGAATCCAGTCGCAGCTTTCCACTGGCAAACCGGCATCGCGAGCGATTTCCGCGCCGATCTCCTGATCGCCCTCCATCAGATATTTGCCGCCCCAGCCATTGAAGCCGAAACGCCGGGCGATGCGGTTTCCGGCTGCATCCATAACCACCAGCGGGCCGGTATCGCGCAGCCACACATCGCCATAGACGCGCCGTTCCACCGTAACGGCGGCACTCACCAGCGAGCGGGCGTGCGCCTCGTTCTCCTCATTGCGGACCAATAGCCGCGCCTGCTGGCCGCTTTCGGCAACGGCGCTGGCGAAAGCGGCGATCTGTTCCTGCGCGCGGGGCAGCGAATCAGGCCATTCAACCGGATCGTGGGGAAAGCCGATCCACAGCCAGTCCTGCGGGGCGAATTCGGAGGGCATAATGTAATTCATCACAAGTCTCAGCAACCGCCTTTGGTGTTCTTGCAGCTGGCATCGCGAATGCGGCGGAATTCGTCGCCGGGGTTCCAGTTCGGCCAGGCCGTGCTTTCAGCCATCATCCGGCCCAGCATGTAGTAAAGCTCCATATCCTGCCGGGTGGAGCTGAAATCCCAGTCGGGATCGAATTCGTCATTGGGCCCGTGATAGGCGTTCAGCGTATAGCGTTCCTGCCGGGCGGCACCTGCCGCGCGGCCGCCATCCACGAAATCCTCCCCGCCTTCCACATACAGCATCGGCACGCCGCGCTTGGCGAAGCTGAAATGGTCCGACCGGTAATAGAAGCCCGCCTGCGGCGACTGATCGGGCGTGGCGCTGCGGCCCTGTTTTTCCAGCACGCGGGCCAGGAAAGCGTCCAGCTGGCTCTTGCCGCCGCCGACCACGCTCACATCGCGCGCCGGGCCGGCCAGGAGGGGCGTATCGATATTGAGCCCGCCGACGATGTGATCGAGCGGGAAGACCGGATTGGCCGCCAGATATTCGCTGCCCAGCAGGCCCTGTTCCTCAGCCGTCAGCGCCACGAAGGCCATGCTGCGCGGCGCGGGGCCGGCCTGAGCCTGCGCCTTGGCAAGCGCCACGATGGCGCCGACGCCCGCAGCATTATCGATCGCGCCGTTGCAGATATCGTCCCCCTCGTCATTGGGTGTGCAACGGCCCAGATGGTCCCAATGGGCCGAATGCAGGACATATTCGTCCGGCCTCTCGCTGCCCGGCAGCACCCCGATCACGTTCCTGGAGCTGTAGCGGCGAATATCGTTGGCAAAGGCGGTTGAGATCGCAAGGCCCAGCGGCACGGCGCGGAAGCCCTTCTCCCGTGCGGCGCCTTCCACCACCTTCAGATCCCTGCCTGCCGTAGCCATCAGCCGGATGGCCGCATCGTTCTGCAGCCAGCCGTTCATCAGGGTCTGGTCCGCTCCGCCATTGGCGCGCTCTGCAAAGGCCTGCGGGCCTGTCCAGCCATCCTGCACCACGTTCCAGCCATAGGATGCCGGGAATGTGTCATGCACGATCAGCGCGGCTGCCGCGCCCTGCCGGGCGGCTTCCTCGAACTTGTAGGTCCAGCGCCCGTAATAGGTCATGGCCGCACCGCCGAAGAGCCCAACCAATTCGTCGCTCATCCAGTCCGGATCGTTGACCAGGATCACGGCGGTCTTTCCGCGCATGTCCACCCCGGCATAATCGTTCCAGCCCTTCTCGGGGGCGACGATGCCGTAGCCGACGAAGACCAGCTCGCTATCCTTCAGTTCCACGCGGGGCTGTTCGCGATAGGTCACGCCTACCCATTCGCCGCCATGGGCAAGGGCCATCTCCAGCCCCTTTCCCGAAACCTTCAGTGCCCCGAAATCCCGCCCGGTGATTTCCACCAGCGGCACATCCTGGAACCAGCTGCCCTTGTTGCCGGGCTGCAGCCCTGCCGCCGTGAATTGGCTGACCAGATAATCCAGCGTTTTCGTCTCGCCCGCCGTGCCGGGGAAGCGGCCCTCGTATTCGTCAGAAGAAAGGGTTTTCGTCACTTCCCGCATCAGATCGGTGTCAATCGGCACCGGTGCGACATCGGGAATGTCCAGCGCTGCGGCATGCGGCGTTGCTGTGCCCGTGGTCCCTGTCGTGGCGCAGCCCGCCAGCAGCAGGGCAGCAGTGGCGGGAAGGAATAAGCGGAGCATGGCAGGGCCTGTCAGGATGCTGTTAACCCATCTGCATTGGCAGAGCGCAGGGGGCGATACAAGCTGGCCCGTTACCCGCCCTGTCGCCCGCCCTTTGGTCCATCGGCGCATCTCTGCCTTGCCCGCTCTGGCCGGGCAGTGCAGGGAAGGGGCGATGGAACGATCCTGGCAATCCGCGCTCGAACGGGCCCGCAAACATTCCCCTTTCCTCTCGCTGGGGCTCGACCGGCAGCCCGATCTCGTCGCATTGCTGGAAGCAGGCCGGGGGGAAGAGGCACTGGAATGGGCCAAGGCGGCGGGCACGGATGCCCCCGATGTCGCCACCGCGCTGCGGCGGGAACGCTGGGGCATGGCGGTCGCACTCGGCATTGGCGATCTGGCTGGCGCCTTTCCGCTCGACCGGGTGATGGCAGAGCTTTCCGCCTTTGCGGACCGGGCGATGGATCAGGCGATCACCGCCGCGATCCGCGCGCGGGTGGAAGATGCGGAGCCCGCCGGTTTCACCGCGCTGGCGCTGGGCAAGCACGGCGCGCGCGAACTCAATTACAGCTCCGACATCGATCCGATCCTGCTCTACGATCCGGAACGCCTGCCCCGGCGCGAGCGGGATGAGCCGGGCGAGGCCGCGCAGCGCGTGGCGCGTACTCTGGTGGAAACCCTCTCCCGCCAGACGGCCGATGGCTATGTCTTCCGGGTGGACCTGCGGCTGCGCCCGGCATCCGAAGTCTCCCCATTGGCGATTTCCTTCAATGCGGCGCTGACCCATTACGAATCGCTGGCGCTGGCGTGGGAACGCGCCGCCTTCATCCGCGCGCGGGCCTGTGCGGGGGACATTGCGGGGGGAGAGGAATTCCTGCGCCAGATCCGGTCCTTCGTATGGCGGCGCAATCTGGATTTCGGCGCGATCGAGGAAATCCGCCGCCTCACCGCGCGCATCCGCTCCCACCATGGCGGGCCGCAGGCGCCGGGTCCGGGCTTTGATGTAAAGCGCGGGCGCGGCGGCATTCGCGAGGTGGAATTCTTCGCCCAGACGCATCAGCTGATCCATGGCGGGCGGCGCCCCTCGCTCCGGGTGCGGGGCACGCGCGCGGCGCTGGATGCGCTGGCGGCGGAAGGGATCATCGCCGCGGAAGACGCGCAGGTGCTGGGCGAAAGCTATGACCGGCTGCGCGTGATCGAACACCGGCTGCAGATGGTGGCGGACCGGCAGACGCACAGCCTGCCCACCGATCCCGATGCGCTGGACAATGTCGCCATGCTCGATGGGCTGGCCAATGGCGCGGCGTTGCTGGACGAACTGGCCCAGATCACGGACCGGGTGGCCAGCCGCTATGACGCGCTGCTCGACGGGCCGGACAGTGCCGCTTCTCCCCTGCCGCTGGGGCAGGATGGCGTGGTGGCGGAACGGTTGCGCCAACTGGGCTTTTCCGATCCTGTCCATCTGGCCGAACGGATTGCGGGCTGGAGCGACGGGCGCGTGCGCACGCTGCGCAGCGAGGCTGCTCGCGCCGCTTTCGAGGCGGTGTTCCCCACTTTGCTGGAGGCGCTGGCCAAGGCGCCGGACCCGGACCGGGCCGTCGCCCGTTGGGAAACGCTGCTCATTAATTTGCCGAGCGCGGTGAATCTGTTCAGGCTGCTGGAGGCCCGGCCGGGGCTGATGGAGCAGCTCGTCGCGGTGCTTACTCTTGCACCCCCGCTGGCGGATGAGCTGGCGCGGCGGCCCGATCTGCTGGATGCGCTGATCGATACTTCGGCGCTGGATTTGCCCGGCAGCGTGGAAGAACTGGCCGCGCGAATGAGCCTGCCCGATGGCGCGGGCTATGAGGAATTGCTGGACCGGGTGCGGCGCGTGGTGGGCGAAACCCGCTTTGCCCTTGGCGTGCAGCTGATCGAGGCCGCCCAGGATCCGCTGGAAATCGCGGAGGCGCTGTGCCGTACGGCGGAGGCGGCGCTGGCCGTGTGCCTGAAGGGGGCAGAGGCGGAATTCGCCCGCGTCCATGGCCGGATCGCCGGGCATGATCTGCTGGTGCTGGGCCTCGGGCGGCTGGGCGGCGGGGCACTGACCCATGCGTCCGATCTCGATCTGATCTATCTGTTCAGCACGGGCGGCAGTGCTGAACAGAAGGGCGATGAAAACAGCCTGCAATCGGATGGCGAGAGGCCGCTGGGCGTCACGCTCTATTTCAACCGGCTGGCCCAGCGGGTGACAGCGGCGCTCAGCGTAGCGACGGCGGAAGGGCCGCTTTACGAAGTGGATACGCGCCTGCGGCCTCAGGGCAATCAGGGGCCGCTTTCGGTCAGCCTCGACAGCTTCGAACGCTATCAGAAGGAAGACGCCTGGACATGGGAGCATATGGCGCTCAACCGCGCCCGGGTGCTGGCAGGTCCGCCCGCCGGCCGGGCGCGGCTGGAGGCGATTCTGGCCGAGGTGCTGCACAGCCCGCGCGATCCGGCAAAGCTGAAGCAGGACGTGCTGACCATGCGCCGCGAAATGGCCGCGCATAAGCCGCCCAAGGGCGTGCTGGATGTGAAGCTCCATCGCGGCGGGCTGGTCGATCTGGAATTCCTGATCCATTACCTGCAATTGCGCGAACGCATCGCGCAGACCCCCGAAATGGTCGGCGCGCTCACCGGGCTGCTGGAGGCTGCGCTGCTGCCCGAAAATCTGCTGGCGGCGCAGAAACTGCTGATCCGCGTGCTGGTTTCCGCCCGCCTGCTGGCGCCCGATTCTCAGGAGCCTTCGGCAGCGGCCTGCGGTGTGCTGGCGCGCAGCTGTGGCGCCCCGTCCTATCCCGCCCTGCTTGAAATGCTGGCCGAGGCGCGCCACGGCGTCGCCGCGGCCTGGGCCGCGACTTTCGGCGAAACATTGGAGATGGAATGATGAGCACCCGCCCCGACATTGGCGATATTCTGCCCGACATCGCCCTCGAAACGCCGGAAGGCGGCAAGCTGTCGCCCTCCGGTTTCAAGGGCCGCAAGCTGGTGCTGTTCTTCTACCCCAAGGACGATACGCCCGGCTGCACGACGGAAAACAAGGATTTCTCCGCTCTGGCCGGGGAATTCACAGAGGCAGGCGTCGCCCTGCTGGGCATCAGCAAGGACCCGCCGAAGAAGCACGCCAAGTTCATCGAGAAGCACGCGCTCGCCGCGCCGCTCGCGTCCGACGCGGAAGAAAACGGCCTTGCCGATGCGCTGGGTATCTGGACCGAAAAGACCATGTATGGCCGGACCTATATGGGGATGGAGCGCACCACCTTTCTGGTCGATGCGGAAGGCCGGATCACGCGCGTCTGGCGCAAGGTGAAAGTGAAGGGCCATGCGGAGGAAGTTCTCGCCGCCGCCCGGGCCCTTTGATGCTGATCAGGTCTTTCTGACGTCGCCTTATGTCCCTTTCAGCAGCCTCCGCCATTCGCGCCGCCTTGCTCACCGCCGACCCGCGAGAGAAGGTCTTTGCTACCCGTCAAGTGGCGCGGAACTGGCGTTTGGGGCGGCTTTCCTTCGCCTTCGACGTCGAAATGCCGGAACGCCCGGCCTGGCCCGACGCGCCCGAACTGCTCCCGCCCAATCGCATGCCAAAGCGCGGGAAGGGCGGCTCTGAGCGGGCCCGCATCGCCCTGTGGCACGCGCTTTGCCACATCGAATTCGTGGCAATCGATCTGGCGCTCGACATGGCCGGGCGATTCGGCGCCGAAATGGGTGAGGAATTCGTCTCCGACTTCCTGGGGGTAGCCGCCGACGAAGCGATGCACTTCGCCCTGCTGGAGCGGAAACTGCGCTCTCTCGGCAGTTTCTACGGCGAATTGCCGGCCCATGGCGGCCTGTGGGAGGCGGCCGAACAGACTCGCCACGATGTCGCCGCGCGGCTGGCGGTCGTGCCGATGGTGCTGGAAGCCCGCGGGCTGGACGTTACTCCAGGCACGCTCGAGCGCGTGCGAGCCCAGGGCGATGAAGGCGGTGCAAGGATTCTCGAGCGAATCCTGAGCGACGAAATTCGCCATGTCGCGGCGGGGACGAAACACTTCACCGCACGTTGCTCAAGATCAGGAAAAAGCCCGGAAATCCATTGGAAAGAACTGGTCCAATGCCACTTCCGCGGCACGGTTAAGCCACCATTCAACGACTCAGCGCGTTCCGCAGCCGGTTTGTCGCTGAGCTTCTATGGCGAGCTTGCCTCCTGACGCCTGCCTTGTTTACGTCCCTGTCAACAGGAGGCACGGGGTCATTTCCCTCTGCTTGAAACAACCAGCGGCCTGTTTGGCCACGCTCTTTGGGGATCTAAGGACGGCACAGCCGACCGACGATTTTAGGACGGGATAACAGGTCGCACATGGTATTTTCTCTATCGCTTCGTGCCCTTCCGGCGGCACTGCTCGCTGCAGCTGCCTTAATCGGAGCAAGTCCGGCTTCGGCTCAGACCGAAGCCACCGCCGCCCAGATTACCACCACCGTTCACAATCTCACCGATGGCCCGGATTCCAAGCTGGGCAAGGGTGACGAGGAATTCAGCAAGCTGTTCGACAGCTGGAAATCCCTCGATAGCGGCACTGGCGTTGCGATGCCCGCCGCTCGCCCCACGGTTTCGATCCCCTCGCGTTCCCCCCTTGCCAAGATGACGCTCACCAGCGGCTTCGGTATGCGCACTCACCCCGTTCTGGGTGGTCGCCGCAATCACAAGGGCATGGATCTCGCCGCGCCCTCGGGCACTCCCGTCTATGCTCCCGCTGACGGCGTCGTCGCCCGCGCTGACTGGTTCTCCAGCTACGGCAACTACATCCAGATCGAACATGGCGGCGAATTGCAGACCCGCTATGGCCATCTTTCGGGCTTCGCCGTGCAGGCTGGGCAGAGCGTCAATAAGGGCGATCTGATCGGTTATGTCGGCAGCACCGGCCGCTCGACTGGCCCGCACCTGCACTATGAAGTGCGCGTTGGCGGGATTGCGGTTGATCCCAGCCCCTATCTCGTCGGCGAAGTTTCGCTCGCCAATCTTGATGTGAAGGTTGCCGAAGGCGCCCAGGGCGGCCCGGACGACGAAGAATAAGCTCCCCGCTCGGCGGAGCCAAAGATAAAGGCGGCAGGGTTGACCTGACCGCCTTTTTTTACTGGCAATTGTATCCCTTGCAAACGTGATGACGAGCGGTGGTCGATAATGCTTCCACAATCGTCATCCTGAACCTCGTTCAGGGCCTATTGCTCCTGATCGAATGCAAAGGCTCCAGGCAGCTCCACCACCCAAGGTGTGCTGCCCTGCCCGCGATCACTCGCTGAAATGTCAGCCGAGGAGGCGCTGCGCTATGGCGCGTACTTCCTCGCCCATATCCTCGCGTTCCAGCGCGAGCGCCAACGTGGCTTCCACGAAGCCCGTCTTGCTGCCGCAGTCGAACCGGCGGCCGGCGAAGGTCACGGCGTGGAAAGGCTGGTGGCCGATCATCTTGGCCATTGCGTCGGTCAGCTGGATTTCTCCGCCAGCGCCCTTGTCCTGCCCTTCCAGCGTCCGCATGACTTCGGGCTGCAGGATGTAGCGGCCAGAGATGATCTTGTTGGACGGAGCCTTGTCGCGCGCGGGCTTTTCGACCAGCCCCTTCACTTCGGTGAGCGCGCCCCTGGTCTCGCCCGGATCGATCACGCCATAGGAAGAAACCTCTTCCATCGGCACTTCCAGCACGCTGATGAGATTACCGCCTACTTCATTATAAGCCTCAACCATCTGCTTCATGCAGCCCGGTGTGCCGATCATCAGTTCGTCGGGCAGGAAGATCGCGAAGGGATCGTCGCCCACGATGGCGCGGGCGCACCAGATTGCGTGGCCAAGACCCATGGGCACCTGCTGGCGCACCGTGATGATGTCACCGGGAGTGGCGCGGCTCGAATCGAGGATGGAAAGCCCCTTCCCCCGCTCCCTCATCGTGGCCTCCAGCTCAAAAGCGATGTCGAAATGCTCGACGATTGCCGATTTGCCGCGCCCGGTCACGAAGATCATCTGTTCGATCCCCGCTTCGCGCGCTTCATCCACTGCATATTGGATCAGCGGCCTGTCGATGATCGGCAGCATTTCCTTGGGGATGGCCTTGGTCGCGGGGAGGAAGCGCGTGCCCAGCCCTGCGACTGGAAAAACGGCTTTCTTGATAGGTTTACGGCTGGTCATAGCGGGCTTGTATGAACACCTCCTGCGGGGCGTCAACCTATCGCGATTAACCTATCGGCGATACCCAGCTTGCCCCTTTCTCCATTCACGTTAAACGGCATTATGGACAAGATTATTATAGAGGGCGGTCGTCGCCTTTCGGGCACGATTCCGGTCTCCGGCGCAAAGAATGCCGCGCTTACATTGCTCCCCTGTGCCTTGCTTACGGACGAGCCGGTGACGCTCAGAAATCTGCCACGGCTGGCGGATATTGATGGTTTCCAGCACTTGATGACGCAGTTCGGCGTTTCCACTTCCATCGCAGGAGCGCGGCCCGAAGATTTCGGCCGGGTGATGACGCTGGAGGCCACGCGGGTAACCTCTACGACTGCGCCCTATGATCTGGTGCGCAAGATGCGCGCATCGATTCTGGTTCTCGGCCCGATGCTGGCCCGCGCGGGGGAGGCGACCGTTTCCCTGCCCGGCGGTTGCGCCATCGGCAATCGGCCTATCGACCTGCATCTGCGGGCCCTTGAGGCGCTGGGTGCGGAGATCGAGCTTGCCGCCGGCTATGTCCGCGCCCGCGCGCCGGATGGTGGTCTTCCGGGCGGGCGCTATTCCTTCCCCGTCGTATCAGTCGGGGCGACGGAAAACGCGCTGATGGCGGCCGCATTGGCCACGGGCAGGAGCACGCTGCACAATGCCGCGCGAGAGCCGGAGATCGTCGACCTGTGCAACCTGCTGGTTGCGATGGGCGCCGAAATCGAAGGCATCGGCACTTCGGAGCTGACCATCCATGGCGTGCCGCGTCTCTATGGCGCGACTTACAAGGTCATGGCTGACCGGATCGAGGCGGGCTCCTATGCTTGCGCCGCTGCGATCACCGGTGGCGAAGTGACGTTGCAGGGCGCGAAGTTCGAGGAAATGGAAGCCACCGTGCAGGCCCTGCGCGATGCAGGCGTATCGGTAAACGCAGTGAAGGACGGTATTCACGTTGCGGCCGATGGCCCCCTGAAGGCCGTAACCCTGTCCACCGCGCCCTATCCCGGCTTCGCCACAGACATGCAGGCGCAGCTGATGGCACTGCTGTGCCGCGCGGAGGGCACCAGCGTGCTGACCGAAACGATCTTCGAGAATCGTTACATGCACGTACCGGAACTCAACCGCATGGGCGCGCATATCGAAACTTCGGGCCGCACTGCGATTGTTCACGGCGTGAAGAAGCTGACCGGCGCGGAAGTGATGGCCACCGATCTGCGCGCTTCGATGAGCCTGGTGATTGCCGGCCTCGCGGCAGAGGGCGAGACACAGGTCCATCGCCTCTATCACCTTGATCGCGGTTATGAGCGGCTGGAAGAGAAGCTGGCGCTGCTCGGCGCGCAGATCGAACGCGTGGGCGACGGCTAGGTTCACGGCCGGACCTTTTGCCCGCTTCCGCGCGTTGACTGACTGAAACAGCAAAGGAGCGACGTATATGGGTATCGTGAGGCTGGGAGTTTTCGCGGCACTGGGCGCGCTTGTTTACAGTGTCTTCCGCACCAACAAGCGGGAGACACCCCCCGCTGCTTTCGCGGATGGGCAGCATGCCCCCGGCAACCAGACCCAGGTTCGCGATGCTGGGCCCGACGCCACGCGGGACGACACGCGTGAAGGCTGGACCAGGGAAGACGAGGCAAGCGACGAAAGCTTTCCGGCCAGCGATCCTCCGGCGACTTATTAAGTCCCCGCGTGAGCGGCCAGCCATAGCCTGATGGCCCCCGCCAGGCCGGGCGGGGTTTCCGCAGCGATACGTTCCGCATCGATTCGGGCTACCAGCGCGTTCACCGGCACGCCTTCGCGTGCGGCGGCGTTACGCAGCAAATCCCAGAACAAAGGTTCGAGGCTGATCGAGGTCTTGTGTCCGGCGATCTCCACCGAGCGCTTGACGGGAGGGTGATAGATTTCGTCCATCCGCTCAGGCGTGGTCCGGACCCAGCATTTTTTCCGGGCGCACGATCCGATCGTAATCCTCCGGCGAGACGGCACCGCTGGAAAGCGCCGCCTCACGCAAGGTCACACCCCGCGCATGGGCATCCTTGGCGATGGCGGCCGCCTTGTCATAGCCGATCGTCGGCGCCAGCGCGGTAACCAGCATCAGCGACCGTTCCACCCCGGCGGCGATATTGTCTTCCCGTGGCTCCAGCCCGTCCAGCAAATGCTCCGTGAAGCTCTCCGCCGCATCGCCGAGCAGCCGCACCGATTGCAGGAGGTTCTGCGCAATTACCGGGCGATAGACATTCAGTTCGAACTGCCCCTGGCTGCCCGCGAAGGCAAGCGCGGCATTATTGCCAAACACCTGCGCGCAGACCTGAGTCATAGCCTCGCACTGGGTGGGGTTCACCTTGCCTGGCATGATAGAAGAACCCGGCTCATTTGCAGGCAAAGCCAGTTCTCCCAGGCCGGCTCGAGGCCCGGAGCCGAGCAGACGGATATCGCTGGCGATCTTGTAAAGCCCGGTGGCAAGCGCATTGAGCGCCCCATGCGCGAAGACCAGCGCATCTTCGCTCGCCAATGCCTCGAATTTGTTGGGAGCGCTGGTGAAGGGCTGGCCGGTAATGGCGGCAATTTCCTGCGCCATCATCTCGCCGAAACCCTTGGGCGCATTGAGCCCGGTGCCCACTGCCGTGCCGCCCTGGGCCAGCGCGTAAACGCCAGGCAGTGTCAGTTCGATCCGTTCAATTCCTGCCGCAACCTGGCGGGCATAACCGGAGAATTCCTGGCCCAGCGTAAGCGGAGTGGCATCCTGCGTATGAGTGCGGCCGATCTTCACAATGCCAGTCCACGCCTCAGCCATGGCGGAAAGGGAGACATGCATCAGCCGCAGCGCAGGCAACAGCCGCCCTGTTATCTCGCGCGCGGCGGCGATGTGGATCGCGCTGGGGAAAGTGTCGTTCGAAGACTGGCCCAGATTAACATGATCGTTGGGATGGACCGGGCTCTTTGCGCCGAGTTGCCCGCCCAGCGCCAGATTGGCCCGGTTCGCGATCACCTCGTTGGCGTTCATGTTGCTCTGCGTGCCCGAACCGGTCTGCCAGACCACCAGCGGAAAGTGATCGTCGAGCGATCCGGCCGCCACTTCGCCCGCCGCTTTGGCAATGGCTTCGGCAAGGGCGGGATCAAGCAGGCCAAGCCGGGCGTTCACCCGGGCCGCAGCCTGCTTGATCACGCCAAGCGCATGAATCACGGGAAGCGAGATGCGTTCACCGCCGATACGGAAATTCTCGAGGCTGCGCTGCGTTTGTGCGCCCCACAGCCGATCGGCCGGGACCGCGATCTCGCCGAAAGTATCCGTCTCTATTCTGGTGTCCGCCATCCCGTTTCCCGATCCGGAGGGGGTCAGCCCCTCAATACATATGCTGGCCGCCATTGAGCGACATGGTGGAGCCGGTGACGAAACCCGCTTCCTCCGCCGTGAGGAAAGCAACGCCGCGCGCGATTTCTTCCGCATTGCCAAGGCGGCCTACGGGAATCTTGGCGACGATCTTTTCCAGCACGGTTTCCGGCACGGCGGCTACCATGTCTGTATCGATATAGCCCGGTGCGATGGCATTTACGGTGACGCCAGACCGGGCGCCTTCCTGCGCCAGCGCCTTGGTGAAGCCATGGATGCCACTTTTGGCGGCGGCATAGTTCACCTGGCCATATTGCCCGGCCTGACCGTTGATGGAGCCGATATTGACGATACGGCCCCAGCCCCGTTCCCGCATGCCCGGGAAGCAGGCCTTGGCCATGTTGAAGCAACCGCCAAGGTTGATTCGCATGACTTCGTTCCAGTCCTCGAAGCTCATCTTGTGCAGCGTGGCATCGCGCGTGATGCCCGCATTGTTGACCACGATTTCGATGGGGCCCACTTCGGCTTCCACCTTTGCGCAGCCTGCCAGCGTCGCTTCATGGTCGCCCACATCCCATTTATAGGCGGGAATTTCGGTTTCTTCGGTAAAGGCGCGGGCCTTTTCTTCATTGCCGGCATAATTTGCCACCACGGTGCGGCCCTGTTCCTTCAGGGCAAGGCAGATTGCCTTGCCGATGCCGCGAGTGCCACCGGTGACGATTGCGACGCGTCCCATGTATGCTCCTTTTCCGATATGTTCTTGCCTCTCTCCTCAGCCACATCGTTAAGATGACTCAGGAAGGCAGGCAAAGAAAAACCCCGCATTGCTGCGGGGTTCTTTCAAAATCGCGACAGGAGCAACGAATCAGAAACGGAACTGCGTTCCGACATAGACGGCCTGGCTATCCTGCTTGCCGTTGGTCAGCGGTTCCAGACGGTCACGATCCTGCGAATAACGAACACCGGCGGTGACATTGAGGTTACGCGTCAACGAATAGCTGCCGCCAAGATCCACCGTCTGATCGCCAAGCGAATCGCGGGTACTCGGAGCGCGTCCGGTTTTTTCCATCTGATCCAGCGCAATGCGAGCGGCAAAGCGGCTGGGCTTTTCCTTGGCACCGGCCGACGGCTGGAACGCCGCGAGATCGGGGATCGCGACATCATTCAGATCGGACGCAAGCTCGGGCGTACGCGCAAAGCTCTGATATCCGCGTGAAATGCCGAGATTGTAGCGCATGGGCGCAATGCGGCTGGCGGCCAGGCTGGCCTGCGCATCACCTACGGACAGTGCCTGCCGGACTGAAATGGCGCGCGCCGCGTTCTCATCCACGCGAACCGCGACAGTTACCGATCGGCTTGTGCGATCAGCGGCACCAGCCGGAGTGAAACGCATGAGCTTGCTGCCGGAACCGGACTTTTTCGCAATCAGAGCAGCGAGCTGGGGATCCACGGAAGCGGGCGTAAAAGAATCCAGACTCGGGCTGGAGAGCAGGCCGATCTCTGCTTCATTGAGCCCGCCAAGGGCCAGAACGGCGCTCGGGGCGCCTATGAGCAATGCGGCGCCAGCGCACAGCAGCGCTGCGGAAAGCCCGCCCCGTCCTGCTGATTTGCCTTGCCGTGTCATAACCCCGTTTACCTTGCCCAATCTTGCGCTTCTATCAAAGAACCCAGATCCTGAACCTTTCCTGACAATATGCAGGAATCAGTCCACTAAATTCTTAGATGCCATCGATAGTTTTTCCACAAGCCGATGACCAGCGCCGAATCCCCTCTACGACGACTGTTTTGCAGAAGTGTTGCAACAGGCCCACAGCATGGCATTTTGCTGGAGGCCTGCGGTTAAGCACGCATTCACCCCCATATTGCGCATTGGCAGGCCTGTATGAGGCGGACACAGCATCCTTGCGCGCTCTTGCCGCCCACGGTGCGGCGGCTATAGAGGCTCGAAAGCAGGCGCACGCGCCAGCCTTTGACGAACAACGGGAATGACATTTGTGATGACGGTCAGCAGCGAAAACGGAAATTCTTCGATGAAGCGCGCAGGCCGGGTCCTGCTGGTCGGCGCGGCGCTGGCCGCCCTGTCCGCCTGTGGCGGCGGAGGTGACGAACGGCCCCAGGCGGATCTCGCGTCCGCGCAAATCACATCGATCGGCGTCAATTCCTATCTGTGGCGCGCCACGCTCGAAACGCTTTCGTTCATGCCGCTCACTCAGGCCGACAGCGCCGGGGGCGTGGTGGTGACGGATTGGTATGCCAATCCCTCGAATCCAAATGAGCGTATGAAAGTGTCGGTCACGATTCTTGATCAGGATCTGCGCGCCGATGCCGTACGCGTCGCGGCCAGCCGCCAGATCCTGCAAGGCGGCGTGTGGGTGGAGGCTCCGGTAGAGGCTGCCACCGTGCAGAAGCTGGAGGATATCATCCTCACCAAGGCCCGCGATCTGCGTCGATCGGCCATCGGCTGATCCTCGCGCCCTCGCGTGCAGCCGCGCTTTGACAGCGCGGTGCTTCCAACTCGACAATACAGCCTCTAGGGGCAGATCATGAGCGAAACACGATTCGATCCGTCGCAGGCCGACGGGCGCTGGCAGCGCGCATGGGATGACGCGCAGTGCTTCCGTGCCGACGATTCTTCCACCAAGCCACGCGCCTATGTGCTGGAGATGTTCCCCTATCCTTCGGGGCGCATCCATATCGGCCATGTCCGCAACTACACGATGGGCGATGTGCTGGCGCGCTACAAGGCGATGACCGGCCATGAAGTGCTGCACCCCATGGGGTGGGACGCGTTCGGCATGCCCGCAGAAAACGCCGCGATCGAAAAGGGTGTCCATCCCGGCGAGTGGACCTATCAGAATATCGCCAACATGAAGGCGCAGCTCCAGCGTCTGGGCTTTGCGCTCGACTGGAGCAGGGAAATCGCGACCTGCAATCCTTCCTATTATGGCCACGAACAGGCGCTGTTCCTCGATCTCTATGCAGGCGGTCTCGTCTACCGCAAGGAAAGCGCGGTCAACTGGGACCCGGTGGACCAGACCGTGCTGGCCAACGAACAGGTGATCGACGGGCGCGGCTGGCGCTCGGGCGCGCTGGTGGAGAAGCGCAAGCTCTCCCAGTGGTTCCTCAAGATCACCGATTTCGCGCAGGAACTGCTCGACGGCCTCGGCTCGCTGGAGCACTGGCCCGAGAAGGTGAAGCTGATGCAGGAAAACTGGATCGGCAAGAGCCAGGGCCTGCAATTCGCCTTTACCCTTTCCGACGGCGAAAAGCTGGAAGTCTACACTACCCGGCCCGACACGATCTTCGGCGCGAGCTTTGTGGCCGTGGCGGCAGATCATCCGGTGGCGCAGAAAGTCGCGGCGGATAATGCCGAAGCGCAGGCCTTCATCGAGAAGTGCCGCGAAGGCGGCACGACCGCTGCCGAGCTGGAGACCGCCGAAAAGCTGGGCTTCGATACCGGCATCACCGCGAAGCACCCCTTCACCGGCGCCGACCTGCCGCTCTACATCGCCAATTTCGTGCTGATGGATTACGGCACCGGCGCGATCATGGCCGTGCCCGGCCATGACCAGCGCGACTTCGATTTCGCCACCAAATACGGCCTGCCGATCACGCGCGTGATCGCCGCCAGTGCCGCAGATGCCAACAAGCCTTTCGCTGGCGAAGCCGAGGCGGGCGACGGGGTTTGCGTCAACTCCGGTTTCCTCGACGGGATGAGCGTGGCCGATGCCAAGGCGGCTGTCATCGCCCGTGCCGAGGGCGAAGGCTGGGGCGAAGGAAAAACCGTGTGGCGCCTGCGCGACTGGGGCGTTTCGCGCCAGCGTTACTGGGGCACGCCGATCCCCTTCATTCACTGCCCCAGCTGCGGCGTGGTGCCGGTTCCCAAGGACCAGCTGCCCGTTACCCTGCCGGAAGACGTGGACATGTCGATCCCCGGCAATCCGCTGGTGCGCCACCCGACCTGGAAACATGTCGATTGCCCGGCCTGCGGTGGGGCTGCCGAACGCGAAACCGATACGCTCGACACTTTCGTCGACAGTTCGTGGTATTTCCTGCGCTTCGCCAGCCAGCCTGCCGACCGTCCCTTCGACCCCGAAGAAGTCGCGCGCTGGATGCCGGTGCAGCAATATATTGGCGGGATCGAACATGCGATCCTCCACCTGCTTTATGCCCGCTTCTGGACCCGCGCACTCAAGGCCATTGGCAAGCTCGATGTGGCCGAACCCTTCGCCCAGCTGTTCACGCAAGGCATGGTGACGCACGAGACCTATTCGCGCGAGGAAGGCGGACGCCCCGTCTATTTTAGCCCCGGCGAAGTAGAGCGCAGCGCGGATGGCGCAGTGCTGAAGGACGATGGCAGGCCGGTGGAGATCGGCCGCGTCATCAAGATGTCCAAGTCGAAGAAAAACGTCGTCGACCCGGATGAGATCGTCGCGAAATACGGCGCCGACGCCGTGCGCTGGTTCATGCTGTCCGACAGCCCGCCCGAACGCGACCTGCCCTGGTCCGAAGCCGGGATCGAAGGTTGCTGGCGCTTCGTCCAGCGCTTGTGGCGCTTGTTTGGCCAGTATGACGCCACCGTCACTGGCGAGGACAAGGCGCTGGACCGCAAGGTCCACCAGACCGTTGCCGCTGTGGCCGACGACATCGAGGCCCTGAGCTTCAACAAGGCCGTCGCCCGCATTTATGAGCTGACCAGCGCAGCCGAAAAGGCCGCGCCTTCGGCCAGCCGTTCAAATGCGATTCGCGCCGTGCTGCTGCTGGCTTCGCCCATGATGCCGCATCTGGCCGAAGAAGGCTGGGCCGCCATCGGCGAAACCGGGCTGGCGGCCGAGGCGGACTGGCCCGAGGTCGATCCCGCGCTGCTGGTGGAAGACGAAGTGACCGTGGCCGTTCAGGTGAAGGGCAAACTGCGCGATACGCTGACCGTGGCCAAAGGCACGCCGAAGGAAGAGCTGGAGGCGCTTGCCCTTGCTTCCGAGAAAGTGCAGCGTGCACTAGATGGAGCGGAAGTGCGCAAGGTGATCGTGGTGCCCGACAGGCTGGTCAATCTCGTCGCATGAAGGGCACAGGCGCCCTTCTTGCCTTGGCGCTTGCCTCGCCGGCGCTCGCTTCCTGCGGGCTTCAGCCCATGTATGCAGGCGGCGGCAGCGGCGAGGTGGCCCGCGCATTGGCCGCCGTGGATGTGCCGGCCATTGAAGGCCAGGCAGGCTGGCTCGTGCGCAATGCCCTGCGGGACCGGCTCGGCGATGCAGACGGATCGGCCCGTTACCGGCTCGATGTGCGGCTTGACGATAATCTCGAAGGGCTCGGCCTGTTGACCGACGATACGATCGGGCGTGAGCGCCGCACTTTGCGCGCGCGCTATCAGCTGGTCGATACGACAACGGGCGAAGTATTGCTGGACGCCAGTGACGGTTCCGATGCCGGTATCGACGTCGTCAGTTCCGAATATGCGACCATCGCGGCCGAGCAGACCGCGCTCGAAAACCTGTCGCGTGACGTGGCTGACCGGATCGTAACTCGTCTGGCGCTGGCCCTGCGCAAAGCGCCGTGAAGGCCACCCAGCGCGATTTCGCCAATGTAGCGCAGCGCGCGGCGGGGACCTGCAAGGTCTTTTTCTTCTGCGGTCAGGACGAAGCCGGCGCCTCTGCTGCGGTTGAGCGGGTCGTCTCCCTGTTGCCCGACGCTGGCGAACGGTTGGACATGCAGGGTAGCGACCTGCGCAAAGACCCAGTTCTTCTGGGCGATGAAGCGCGTTCCACGTCGCTGTTTGGCGATACCCGCCATATCGTTGTTCGCGCCAGCGGCGACGAAGTGCATGATGCCGTTGATCTTCTTCTCAAGGCAATCGACGCGAAGGAAGGCGAGCCTTGTCCGGTTCTGGTGATCGCCACATCCGCGACGGACAAATCACGCACGGCGAAGCTTCTGGAAAAGCGCGACGACGCCCTGGTGGCGATGTTCTATCCACCGGATCTGGCTCAGGTGACCCAAGTCGTGCGGACCATGGCAAGTACGGCCGGACTCAGGCTTTCGGGCGACCTTGCCGAACGTATCGCCCGTGCTTCCGGCCTTGATGTCCGGCTGGCGCAGTCGGAAGTCACCAAACTCGCGCTCTATCTCGATGCCAGCGCAATCGAACCCAAGGATGCCGGTGCTGACGCTCTGGATGCGGTGGGGGCAAAGACCGAGGAAGATGGCTTCATGCCGCTAGTGAATGCCGTTCTCTCAGGAGAGACAGGCAAGCTCGGGGACGAATTGCGGCGGATGCGGGAGACTTCCATGAATCCCGTGGGCCTGTTGCTTGCGCTTGAGCGGCGGGCCGCCCAACTGGCTTCGCTGGCGGCAAGACTCGGCCCGCGTGGAGATGTCAACGCCCTGCTTGAAGCGGAGAAGCGCGCCCGGCGCATATTCTGGCGGGATGAACGCGATCTTTCGGTCCAACTGCGACGCTGGCGGGGGCGCAAACTCGACCGGCTGGTGACGAGACTCATGGAGCTCCATCGCGCGCTTTTGGCCAACAACCAGTCCGCAGAACTCCTGCTGGCACAAAGCCTCGCGGAAATTGCACGGGCCGCCGCGCCAAAACGCTAGTGGACTAGGCTCACATTAACCATTGCAAATGGCCGTTTCCCTTGCATTTCAGCCACTTTCATCCTCTAATCTCTTATCGGCTGGTCAGCATTTCCGTGCTGCACATGCGAGAAAACAGGTGGCTTGAGAGCCCATAATGGGGTACAAATCGAGCATCTTCCATAATGGGTAATGGGTCTTGGACCCAGCGAGGGAATGGAAATGACGAACAAGATCAACATTGGACTTGCTGCGATGGCGCTTTGCGCAACCGTTTGCACCAGCCCTGCTTATGCCGCCAATGCAACCCGTTCCGCCCAGGTATTGCCGGCGATGGGAGCCAGCGTGGGTTCCGTGGCTTATGCGCCCGGCCTTGAAAACCAGTGGCGCTGTGTCAAGATCACCGACAAGGCATTGAAGCTCAAGAAGAAGAATGTTCAGGTCGATACAGTCGGTCGCGTCGTGCTGAGCAAGGCTGGCACGCCGTTCAGCTGTCGCCTTCCGACCAACACGTTCTATCAGGCTCAGACGGGCGGGTTCCCGTTTGCGATTGTCGGAGGCATTCTTGTCGCTGGCGGCACAGCCATTGCGATTGCCGGCAGTGGCAATAATTCCGATAGCCCGGGTTGATTGCGAGCTCCTTACCTAGGCGCCGATAAAGGCTGCGCGAACGGGTATGTTCTTACCCTTCCCTCCGCGGACTTCCCGCTCGCGCCCAATTCTGCATTATCTTCCTGATTTTTGTGGCGACAATTCTGTCGCGCCATTATCCGAAGCAATTGCTGCTGCTTGTCCAGATTGTCATTTTGGTAATGGCACTTGGCCAATTGCGGCAAAAGATCGGGAGCCCTCTCCCAGTGCCTGCCTGAAGGGAATACAGTGCGCAAAGCCCAGCCTTTCAGCCTGATTCGGCTTACACCTCTCGCGCTGCTGGCCGCCTGCCAGCAACAATTGCATCCAGATCTTCCTACGGGCCCTGCGGCCTATGAGGTGCTCGCCAATGCGAGCGCGGACCAGAATGGCGCTTATCTGCTGCATCCGGGCGATGTGGTGACTGTCAATGTGTTCCAGGAACCGGACCTTACGGTCGAGGAAGTTGCCATTGACGGCTCTGGCAATCTCTATCTTCCGCTGATCGGCGAGATCAAGGCGGATGGCCTCAGTCAGGCGGAGCTCTCAGCGCAGATCCAGGACGCTTATGCCAATGGCTATCTGCGCAACCCTCGAGTTGCCGTTGCGGTAAAGAGCGCAATGTCCTCGACGGTTTCGGTAGAAGGACAGGTGGACCAGCCGGGCGTTTATCAGATTCAGCCCGGCGCCACCTTGCTGACTGCCATGGCCTTGGCGCGCAGTCCTACCCGTACGGCCAAGCTTGATGAAGTGCTGATCTTCCGTTTCGTCAACGGACAACGCATGGGCGCACGCTTCGATCTTACGGACGTTCGATCGGGCACCGCGCCGGATCCGCAAATCCTGCCGGGCGATGTCGTAGTGGTCGGCTATTCTTCCCTCCGTGGCGTGTGGCGCGATATTCTCGACGCGGCGCCTCTGTTTAACGTGTTTACCCGGTTCTGATGGCCGTGGATTCGTGCGGTCCGATGGACGCAAGGAGCAGCAAGTGAACGTGCCCGCGCCCGAAACACATGAGCCGTTGCATGATCCGCAATATCCCTATGGGCAGCCTGTAGAGGCCTATGGCCCGGGAGCGATCGGTGAGGCGGTGCGGTATGTTCTGGCGCTGATACGCCGGAACAAGTGGCTGATCGCCGCGATTATCGGTCTGGCAGTGCTTGCCGCGATCGCGCTGACAATGCTTGACACACCGCGTTACACAGCGGCTGCCAGCGTTCAGATCAATGACCAGAGCGAACAGGTTCTGGGCGAGGAACTGGATGCACAGACCGAGGTAAACAAGGCGACCGACGTCGAGCGCTTCCTCAATACCCAGATCGAGATTCTGCGCAGCCGCGGCCTGGCGGAACGCGTGGCACGGCGCCTGGACCTGATTGGCAACGAGCGCTTCTATGCCGCGATGGAACTGCCCTTGCCGTCGCAGAGCACCACTGACGCACAGCGGCGCGAGCAGGTTCTGGATCTTCTGCGGGACAATATGCAGGCCAACCTGCCTCGCAACAGCCGCATCGTCACGATCAGCTTCCTCAGCACCGATCCTGCGATGTCAGCCAAGATCGCCAATACTTTCGCCGACGAATTCATCCAGGCGAACCTGCAGCGCCGTTTCGACAGTTCGGCCTATGCGCGCAACTTCATCGGCGAACAGCTGGAAGAAGCCCGAGTCCGGCTTGAAGCTTCGGAGCGCGAAGTGAACGCCTATGCCCGCGATGCCGGCCTGATCCGCATGCGGGAGGCCGGAACTGGCGGGGAGAACGGCGACAATTCGTCCAGCAGCGTGACGACGTCGAGCCTCATGCAGATCAACGAGGCGGCAAACCGCGCCAAGGCAGATCGGATTGCAGCCGAAGGCCGGTGGCGCACGGAACAGTCGACCCCGCTTTTCTCGTCGCTGGCGGTGCTTTCCAATCCCACTGTCCAGCAGCTCATGACCCGCCGGGCAGAACTCGATGCCCAGCTGAAAAAGGATCGCGAGCGTTATCTCGACGGTCACCCGACGGTGCTGCAGGAAGAAGCCGAACTGGCTACCGTGAAGCAGCAGCTCAATCAGGTGGCGGCCAATGTGCGCGATTCCATCCGTGCCCAATATGCAGCTGCCCTTGCTGCGGAGCAGCGGCTGAACGCACAGGTCGAGGAACTTCAGGGCGCCACTCTGGCGGAACAGGATCGCGCCGTGCGTTACAATACGCTCGCACGCGAAGCCGACACCAACCGCTCGCTCTATGACGGACTGCTGCAGCGTTTCCGCGAGCTTAACGCAGCGGCCGGCATTGCCAACAGCAATCTGGCGATCATCGATCGCGCGGACCCGCCGCTGATTCCTTCTTCGCCCAGCCTGGCCAAGAATCTCGCCATTGCCCTAGCTCTGAGCATTGTGCTGGCCGGCATCGTGGTATTCATGCGCGACCAGCTCGACGATGCGATCCACATTCCCGAGGATGTGGAGGACAAGGTCCAGCTTCCGCTGTTGGGCATCATTCCGAATTCGGGGGATGTTTCGCCTGCGGAGGCTCTGGCAAATCCCAAGTCGGCCGTTGCCGAAGCCTATGGCTCGCTACGGGGCGCCCTGCTCTATTCCACGCGCCAGGGCCTGCCCAAGGTTCTCGCGGTTACCAGTGCGCAACCGACCGAAGGCAAGAGTACCACGGCCTTTGCGATTGCCGCTGGCTTTGCCCGCATGGGGCGGAGCGTGTTGCTGATCGATGCCGACATGCGTCGTCCCTCGGTCCATACATGGCTGGGCTATGACAACCGCAAGGGTCTTTCCAGCCTTCTGGTTTCGGCTGACCCGGCGGAAAGCGCAGTGCTGCATACCGGCATGCCCAATTTTGACGCGCTGCCTTCCGGCCCCATTCCGCCCAGCCCCACGGAGCTGCTGACCTCGCCCCGGATGATGGGCCTGATCGACGAGTTCGCCGCAAAATATGACGTCGTGCTGTGTGACAGTCCGCCCGTGCTCGGCCTTGCGGACGCACCCACGCTTGCCGCTCTGGCGGATGGCGTGGTGTTCGTGATCGAGGCTGATCGTGGCCGGCGCGGCGCGCTCAAGACGGCTCTCAAGCGGCTGCGCTCTGTCAATGCAGCCCTCCTTGGCGCGGTGCTCACCAAGTTCGATCCGGATAAATCGGGCAACCGCTATTCCGAATATTACGGCTATTCCTACTACCGCTACGAAACGAGTGACGAGGCCAAGAGCTGACGCCTATGGCGAAATCCGGCCTCGCTGCACGTCTGCTGCTTTCGGGTTTTTCCCTCGCCTATCTTGCTGCAACCTGGGGCAGCGGATTTGACCGGCTGAGTGCTGAAACACCTACGCTGGAGCGTCTGGTCCCCGGGGTTTTTCGCGCTCAGGCGGACCTCTCCGCCGGAGCTGTGGCGCTGGCACGCGGTGACAAGGCCAATGCGCTTGCCTTTGGTGAAAGCGCGGTTCGCAACGATCCATTGAGACCTCAGGCGACGGCCTTGCTGGGCATTGCCCACAGTTTCGCAGAAGATCAGCAAGATGCGGAAGATGCCTTCCGCGTTTCCGCCCAGCGCGGCTGGCGGGACAGATTGACGCAGATATACTGGTATGATGCGGCAATGCGGGCAAACGATAACGAACGCGCCGCCCTGCGTGCCGATGCCCTGCTACGCGCCAATCCGAATCTGGAAGGCGCAGCCAAACTCGTCGCTCCTCTGGAGGCTACGCCCGAAGGCAGGCTGGCGCTGGCCCATCGGCTCGCGGAAGCACCGCCATGGAGCGCCGGCTATTTCCGCGCAGGGCAAACACCCGACGTGACGCGCCTCAAAAATCGGGCGCAGGTTGCGCTTGCAGCGGTCGGGCAGGGCAACGCGCTTGAATGCGACACACTGGGCGGATTTGCCCGGGAGTTGCTTCTCAATGGAATGCGGCGGGATGCGGAGAACCTGTGGCGCGCGAGTTGCGGGAAAGCGGGTGCTGCGCCAGCGCGAGGCATGCTGGCGGACGGGAATTTCGAACTGCTCTCCAAATCGACCGAACAGGCGCCTTTCGGCTGGCGTAAATTCGCGAGCGGCGATCTGGCTGTCGATATGGTGGAACTTGCGCCGAACGCCCATGCTGTCAGGGCTCGCAGCACTGCCTCCGTCACGCGCCTCATCCTGTCTCAGGCGGTCGATATTCCGCCAGGTAGCTGGCGCGTCAAAGCGCGCGGTTCGGTGCCTGCCGAAAGACTCGTCATATCGCTCGATTGCGATGGCCACGCGCGCCGTCCGTCCCGGATCAATGGCGATGCCGCCGCAGCAGGTCAGGTGCTGGAAGCCGATGCCTGCGAAAGGGCGATACTGGGCGTTTGGCTTCGCCCCGGCCGGGATGAAGTCACGCTTGAAGAAATGACGATCGAACCGGCCGAGTAATTTTACCCGGCCCGGCGATCAGTTCTTGGGAACGGTGAAGCTGCCCGTTACACGACCGGTCGACGTGGTCGTCCCAGTGGCACCGCTTGCACGCCCATCCACGCTGGAAAGCCCCGTCCTGAGGTCGATCACAAGCCTTGCCCCGGACAGGAAATCACCGCCCCGGCGAAGCTGGATCCCGCCCGACATCACGATTACCCGGCGGTTGAAGTCATAGACAGCCGCAGCCCCTCGGGCCGATTCATTGCCCCGGGTCACGAGGACTCCGCCGGTCGCATCCAGCCGCTGGATTTCCAGCGAACCGCTATCGGTATAGGCTACCGTGGTCCGTCCCGCGTTGAGTCGCAGATCACCCTGAGTGATGATGACATTGCCGGACAGGACCACCCGGTTCTGCTTGTCCTGCAATTCGATCCGGTCCGCACTGAAATTCACGGGCGCATCGGTGTTGTGCGATCCCAGTGCCTGAGCGGCGGGCTGCTGCAAACCGGCAATGGCCGCAGCGGTAAGCGCGAAACCTGCCAGGCCGGCCCGCAAGGAGCCTTTGCGGAGCAGGGCGGAGAAGGAAAACTTACGGTCCATTATGGCATCCTGAGCTTGCCGGGCTCCATACGGAGCCGGGCATGGCCGTCCAGCATGATCGTGCGCGCGCCAAGGTCCGCCACGATCCGGTCGGCGCTGAATGTTCCGGCAGGAACGGCGCCTTCCACCCTGCCTTCGCCCACCAGCGTCTTTTTCTCAAGGTCGATCGACACATCGCGCGCCGACGCCCGATATCCGTCAGCCGCGGTAAACTGCACCAACCCGTTGATGCCGACCTTCTGTTGTTCGAAATTATACTCGCCCGAACCCGCGCTGAGCAGCGCCGGCCCTTCCGTCAGCTGGATACGCGCCCGAAGATCCCGCATGCGGACGATGGGCACCCGGGCGCTTTCCTGCACAGCTTCCCCCGCCGTGAGAGAGAAGGGGCGACCCTTGTTGTCCTCCCCCCGATACATCGCGTTTTCCACGCGCAGACGATTTTCGGCGATGGCCACCTTGTTCCGGTCGAGGATGAAGCTGACTTCCCCGCGCGGGGCGAGCGGCGTGAAGACCATCAGCGCCACGACAACCCCGATCAGCGCGGGCAGCAAACGGGCAAGCACGGACACCAGCCGGTCATGCGATCCGCCGGGCCAGGCAAAGCGCCGCCGGTCGCTGCGCAGCGTGTCGGCCTGTTCAGTCATGATCACCGGTCATGGGCGAACCTCGCGCAGCTTCATTCGTGGCTGAAGATATCCTTGTCGGCCCAGCCTGCAAGATCAAGCCGGGCACGGGTGGGCAGGAAGTCGAAACAGGCCTGGGCAATGGCAGTGCGCCCTTCGCGTTCCAGCCTTTCGGCCAGAATATCGCGCAGGCGATGGAGAAAACGCACATCCGACGCGGCATATTCGCGCTGCGCATCGCTCAGCACCGGGCCGCCCCAGTCCGAACTTTGCTGCTGCTTCGAAATGTCGGCGCCAAGCAGTTCGGAAACGAGATATTTCAGTCCGTGCCGATCCGTATAGGTGCGAACGAGCTTGCTGGCGATCTTGGTGCAGAACACCGGCGCAGCCGTAACCCCCAGATAATGCTCGATCGCTGCAAGATCGAACCGGGCGAAATGGTAGAGCTTCACGCGGGAAGGATCCGCCAGCACCGCCTTGAGGTTCGGCGCGTCATACGCACTGCCCTTGGCGAAGCGGACAAGGTGTTCGTCACCCTTTCCGTCGCTGATCTGGACAAGGCACAACCGGTCCCGCGGGGTGATGAGCCCCATCGTTTCAGTATCGACGGCGACCGGGCCGGGCGCGAGGACGCCTTCGGGAAGGTCTTCTTCGTGGAAATAGACAGCCATGGGAGTTCCCCTAGAGCATTTTCAGCGCCGGTGGAAACACCTGAAGGCGCGGAAAATGCGGAGTGGCGCAAACTTGGCCCATTGGGGATAGCGCCGATGCCATACTGGCCGCCAAAGGCGGGAGAGGATAGCAGGGCTGCATGGCTGAAAACTCGCTCCCCTCTTCATGGCAGCCCGCGCTGGGCGAAGTGCTTTCCACGCCGGAGGCCCGCAAGCTGGGCGGCTGGCTGCGCGCCGAGGAAGGGGCCGGCAAGACCGTCTACCCACCACGAGGGGCGCGGCTGCGCGCACTGGAACTCACTCCGCTGGACAGGGTGAAAGTGGTGATCCTGGGGCAGGATCCCTATCACGGGCCCGGCCAGGCCCATGGCCTCGCCTTTTCAGTGCCGGAGGGCGTCCGCGTGCCGCCATCGCTGGTGAACATCTACAAGGAGCTTGAGAGCGACCTTGGCGTGAAGGCGCCGCCGCATGGCAATCTGGAAAGCTGGGCGCGCCAGGGTGTGCTGCTGCTCAACAATGCCCTCACCGTGGAGGCAGGGCAGGCTGGTTCGCATCAGGGCCGTGGATGGGAGGCTATTACCGATGCCGCGGTTGCTGCCGTTGCGCGTGGGGAACAGCCCTGCGTGTTCATCCTGTGGGGCAGCCATGCCAAGAAAAAGGCGATGCGCGTGCCCGAACTGGCAAACAATACGCGGCATCTGATCCTTACCGCGCCGCATCCCAGCCCTCTTTCCGCCCATTCCGGATTTTTCGGCTCTCGCCCCTTCAGCCAGGCCAATGCCTTCCTGAGCGCGCATGGCAGGGAGCCGATCGACTGGTAGGCGCGGATATTTCCCGGCCGATTTGTTTCCGGTCAATTTTCCCCTATCGTTAGCGTGCTATCCGAATCCCCGAAGAGAGAAATTGGGGAGTTGGAAAGTCATGGCGATCAGGGTGGAACCCCTAAGCGAGCGTTTCGGGGCTGAAGTATCGGGCGTGGACATCACCCGTCCGCTTGACCGGCAAACCCAGCGTGAAATCATCGACATCCAGAACAAGTGGGGCGTTACCGTATGGCGCGACACGGGCCTGGACGATGCAAGCCACGTCGCCTTCTCCCGTATCTTCGGCCATGTGGAGCTTGCCCCCCGTCATTCGGGAAAGCCGAGCCGCATGAGCGAGCCGGAATTGTTCGACGCCTCCAACCTCGATCTTGCGGGCAATATCGTCGATAATGAGAGCATCCGGCTTGGCGCCAAGGGTAATCGCCTGTGGCATTCGGATTCCTCTTTCATGCAGGTCCGTTCGGCACAGGCATTGCTGCTGTGTCACGAGGCACCTCCGCATGGAGGGCCGACGTGGTTTGCCGATACGCGCAGCGCCTATGAAGATCTGCCCCAGGCGATGAAGGGCCGGCTGGAAGGGCTCGAAGCCGTCCATTCCTATTTCTGGTCCCGCCGCCGGGCAGGCTATCCCTACACAGAGGAGGAAGTGGACGCGAAACCACAGGCCATTCATCCTCTCATCCACATCCATGCCGGATCCGGCCGCAAGGCTCTGTTTGTTGGGGCGCATACGCGGGACATCGTGGGCATGGATCGCGAAGAAGGGCGCAAGCTGATCGATGAACTCGTCGAATGGTGCACCCAGCCGCACTATGTCTTCGCGGTCCACTACAAGCCCGGAGATATGACCATCTGGGACAATCTCTGTTCGCTCCATCGCGGCGGGGAATATGACGATACGCTCTATCGCCGCGACATGCGCCGGACCACGGTGCGCGATCCGCTCGCGCCTCCTGCAGCCATCGACCATTTCACCAAAATGTTCTCCGCCGCAGGCGATACGCCTTTCTCCCCCGGCGACGCGATGAAGGAGCGCGTCCTGGCGGCGGGATAACAACCCTTCTCCCCCCGGTGCGGTCCGGCATTCCAGAGCATCTGCCGGGCCGCACCACCCTTTGCCTGCGCACCTTGTCTCCTTTGACCGCTCTTGCCTTGGTCCTGTGAATTGCCTATTGGCGAGCCTAGATAATTAGCAGGCTAAGGATTCGTCATGTCTATTACGGTCA
Source organism: Fulverythrobacter ferritrahens (assembly GCF_020539485.1). Taxonomy (GTDB): domain Bacteria; phylum Pseudomonadota; class Alphaproteobacteria; order Sphingomonadales; family Sphingomonadaceae; genus Andeanibacterium; species Andeanibacterium ferritrahens. Next base: position 363,102 of record NZ_JACDXU010000002.1, on the reverse strand, counting down.
CCCCCATCCTGCCGCGTTTCGGCGCCGAGGTTTCGGGCATCGATATCACCGGCCCGCTGAGCGAAGAGAACAAGCGGGAAATCATCGATATCCAGAACCGCTGGGGCGTGACCGTATGGCGCGATACGGGGCTGGATGATGACAGCCATGTCGCCTTCACCCGGATTTTTGGCGACGTGATCCTGGCGCCCAAGACGCGGGGACGGCCGCGCTTCGCCCATCCCGAACTGTTCGACGCGTCCAATCTCGATGCCGACGGCAATATCGTGGATGACGAGCATCGCCGCCTGACCAATCGCGGAAACCGCCTGTGGCACAGTGACAGCTCCTTCGTGCAGGAACGGGCGGCGCAATCCTTGCTGCTGTGCCATGAAGCGCCCAATGGCGGCCCCACCTGGTTTGCCGACACACGCAGCGCCTATGATGACCTGCCGCAGGCGATGAAGGACCGGCTGGCAGGGCTTGAGGCGCGCCATTGCTATTTCTGGTCCCGCCGCCGGGCGGGCTATCCTTACACGGAAGAAGAGGTCGATCGTTTCCCTCACTCGGTCCACCCGGTGGTCCATGTCCATGCCGGATCGGGCCGCAAGGCGCTGTATCTGGGGGCCCATGCGCGCGACATCGTGGGCATGGAACGGGAAGAAGGCCGTGCCCTGATCGAGGAACTGAACGATTGGGTGGGCCGCCCCGAATATATCTTCCCGGTCGAATATCGGCCCGGCGACATGGTGATCTGGGATAATCTGTGCACCTATCATCGGGCAGGCGATTTCGACGAATCCCTGCATCGGCGGGACATGCGCCGCACCACCATTCGCGATCCGCAGGCGCCGGATTCGGGCGACGGTTCGGTGCAGGCGATGTTCCGCCAGGCAAGCCAGACCGATGGCCGGATTGCCGGACTGCAGGATCCGAAAAGCTAACTCGCCGACAAGCTAACTCGCCGACAAGGCCGCCTTAACCATCCTCGTCCGGAAGGCGATAAGGCTGGCGCAGCTAGACTGCCCGGCGCGATGCTGCACGAGGATGTCCTTCGCCGTCGCCCGGAACAAACGGGCGGCTCGCTTGCGGAAGTGATCCGCGCCTTCGGCCATGCGCTCGATCTGGCGGATAGTCAGCCTGACGGCCATAGCACGCGCGCCTGTTATCTCGGTTGCCTGCTGGGGCAGGAGATTGGCCTTGCTCCACGGGAGCTTGGCGAGCTGTTCTTCGTCCTGCTGCTGAAGGATCTCGGCAGTTCGGCCAATGCCGCCCGGATTGGGGAGCTATTTCAGACCGACGATCTCCACTTCAAGCGGGTACTCAAGACCCTGCCCGCAAACCGCTCCGCCCGCCTGCGAGGGCTGATTGCTGAATGCGCCCCCGCCAGGCCGCTTGCCGGGCGTATCCCAGTGATCGCCCGCTTCCTGCTCCATCAGGATGCGATTGCACAGGAACTGGTTCAGCTGCGCGCCTCGCGCGGGGCCAACCTTGCCGCCGGGCTGGGCCTGGCGCCGGCGATATGCAGCGGGATCTATCATCTCGACGAGCATTGGGACGGCTCGGGCAGGCCCAGCCATCTGAGCGGAGCGGCCATACCGCTCTATGCCCGCATCGCGCAGATCGCCGAGCTGGCCGATATATTCTACATCCACGGCGGGCCTTCGGCAGCGCTTGCCGAAGTTGCCGCAAGGGCCGGGCGTCAGCTCGATCCGGCTCTGCTGGAGGCATTCGGCAGGGTTGCGGAACGGGAGCGAAGTTGGGCCGACCTCGGCTCCACCGCGCTTCCTTGCATGCTCTTCAAGCTGGTTCCTGAAGCCGGCAAGGTGCTCATCGACGAAGATGGGCTGGATCGGCTCGCGGCCGTCTTCGGGCAAGTGGTGGACACCAAGAGCGCCTATACGGCCGGCCACTCCGCCCGCCTCGTCAGCCTTGTCGATCGAGTGGCATCCAGGCTCGGCATGCTTCCCGCCCGGCGCCGCGCCCTGTGCCGCGCGGCTGCCCTGCATGACATCGGCAAGCTCGGCATTCCCACTGCCATACTCGACAAGCCTTCCGGCCTTGCGGAAAGCGAATGGGAACTGGTGCGCGGCCATGCTGGGCGGACCAGAGCGCTATTGGGGAAGATCGGCATCTTCTCGGAGATGGCGGCCTTTGCCGCAGCCCATCATGAGAGGCTGGACGGCATGGGCTATCCCTCCGGCCTCGACGATGCAGCGATCGCCCGCGAGACGCGGATCATCACCGTGTGCGACTTCTATGACGCCTTGACCTCGAACCGCCCCTATCGCCCTGCACTCAGCCCCGCAGAGGCACTGGCGGCGATGCAAGGCGAAGTGGGCAGGGGAATTGACGGCGAAGTGTTCGCCGCGCTCCAATCCGTCCTCTAACCGCTCAGGCGGCAACCAGCCCCTGCCCGATCATCCATTCGAGCGCGGAGATTTCAGGGCCGCTTTCATTGATCGTGGTGCGGCGCATGTCGCGGCGATATTCATCGGTCAGCAGTGGCGTTGCTGCATGCATGGTGCAGCGATTATCCCAGATCACCAGATCCCAGCGTTTCCACTGGTGACGGTAGATATATTTCTCCTGCGTGGCGTGAGCGTAGAGCTCCTCCACCAATTCTCGGCCTTCTGCCTCGCTCCAGCCCTTGATGCCGATGCAGTGGCCGCCCACGAACAGGCATTTGCGGCCATGGGGCCCCGAACCATTCACGCTGCGGACCAGCGGATGTTCCACTTCGGGGAAGGGGATGATGCGCTTTTCCTGCGGGCTTATCTCGCCCTGCAACCCGGCGCGGCGGCGGCCTTCCCAGAAGTCGTGAATGCCGGTCAGCCCCTCGATGCGGTCCTTCATCGCCTGCGGCAGATCGTCATAGGCGGCACGGGCATCGGTAAACCAGGTATCGCCCCCGGCGCTGGGCGGCGGCGTTTCCACGCCGTGCAGCAGCGACCATTTGGTGGGCATGGGGTGAAAGGAACTGTCCGTGTGGAAACGCTCCGCACCCTTGGCCAGCTTGGCGGCATCGTCACCATAGGGGATGATCTCGCCATTGTGATCCAGATTGCCGGCATAGAAGATGCCCGGCGTAATCACCCGGCGGCCCTGCGGACGCGGCGCGGCATCCTTGGCGCGACTGGGAATTTCAAGCGGACCGAACGCGCGGCTGAAGGTCTTCTGCTGCTCGTCCGTAATTTCCGCGTCGCGGATCGCCAGAACGCCATATTGCGCCATGGCCTGCTCCACCAGATCGACCAGCGCGGCATCGGGCGCATTGGTCAGGTCCGCGCCAATCAGCTCGGCGGCGAATAAAGGGTGCAGCGGTTTCACTTCCATTGTTCATCCTCTCTTCCGGCCCGGCTCTTTTACCGGGTCTCGGCGGCATAGAGCCGCTCTATATCGTCCACCCGGCATAGATCCGTGCCCGGAGTGAGTACGGCAGCACTGCCTGCCGCCATGCCATAGCGCAAGGCATCAAGGGGATCGCTCCCATTGGCCAGGGCAAAGACCATGGCCGCAAGGAAGCTGTCGCCTGCACCCACGGCGCTTTTCGCTTCGACCGGAATGGCGGGCAGATAGTGCGCCCCCTGTTTCGATGCCAGGAGCCCGCCCTTGTCGCCCAATGTAACGGCAACAAACTCTGCCGCGCCGCGCTCCACGATCGCCATCGCCGCGGCGGCATATTCCTCTTCTGTCTCCAGCCCGCGCCCGGCAAGCTGTTCCAGCTCATCCTCGTTGGGCTTCACGAGATGGACGGGCGCCCCGGCCAGCGCAGCCTTGAGCGCTTCGCCCGAACTGTCGAGCACGAAGCGGAAGCCCTGTTCCTGTGCGATGCGGGCCACTACGGCATAGAAATCGGCCGGTACGCCGCGCGGCAGCGATCCGCTGGCCACCAGATAGTCGCAGGGCACACTGGCCAGCTGGTCGAGACAGGCGCGCCATTCGGCCTCGGCCACTTCGGGGCCTTCGGGCACGAAGCGGAATTCCTTGCCGCTTGCCATCTCGTGCACGGTGCAGGCAACGCGCGTGGCGCCCGCGATGCGGATTGGACGGCGGACAAGCTGGTGCAGGTCCAGCAAGCCGTCCAGCGCCACGCCGGTCGCTCCGCCTGAGAGGTAATGGCACACCGCATTGCCGCCCAGCCGCACGAAGACGCGGGCTACATTGATGCCGCCGCCGCCCGGATCGTAATGCTCGTTATGGCTGCGCAGCTTGCGCGTGGGTTCCAGGCGCTCGACGTCATAGGAGACGTCGAGCGTCGGGTTCATGGTAATGGTGGCGATGGTGGGCATGGGTTGGCCCCCTATCGCCGCCGGATCAGCGCGGCAGCTCGGTGACGCCCATCAGGGCTTCGTCCACCGCGCGGGCGCACTGGCGGCCTTCGCGGATCGCCCAGACGACCAGGCTCTGCCCACGGCGCATGTCGCCGCAGGAGAAGACCATGTCCTCGCTGGTGCGATAGCTTTCCGTATCGGCCTCGACATTGCCGCGATCGGTCAGCTTCACACCCGCCTGATCGAGCAGACCGGCCTTCTTCGGCCCGAGGAAGCCCATGGCGAGCAGGATGAGATCGGCCTTGATGACGAACTCGCTGCCCGGCACTTCCTTCAGCTGCCCTTCCGACCAGTCGGCACGGACGCACTTCAGGCCCGTGACGACACCGTTTTCGCCCACCACTTTCTTGGTCAGCACGGCCCAGTCACGGTCCACGCCTTCTTCATGGCTGGTGGAGGTGCGCAGCTTCATCGGCCAGTCCGGCCAGGTCAGCAGCTTGTTTTCCTTCACCGGCGGTTCCGGCATGATTTCGATCTGGGTGACCGAAGCCGCACCCTGACGGTTGGAAGTGCCAACGCAGTCGCTGCCGGTGTCGCCGCCGCCGATCACGATGACATGCTTGCCGGTGGCGAGCAGGCTGCCGCGCGGCGCGGCGCGGATTTCATCGTCGCCCGCAACGCGCTTGTTCTGCTGGGTCAGGAATTCCATCGCCAGCCGTACGCCGGACATTTCGAAGCCCGGAATGTTGAGCATACGCGCATCTTCCGCGCCGCCCGACAGCACGATGGCGTCGAAATTTTCCTTCAGGCTCTTGAACGAAACGTCCACGCCCACTTCGGTGGAGGTCTTGAAGGTCACCCCTTCGGCCTGCATCTGCACCAGACGCCGGTTGATGAGGTGCTTTTCCATCTTGAAGTCGGGGATGCCGTAACGCAGCAACCCGCCCATCCGGTCGTTCTTTTCGAACAGCGTCACCGAATGGCCTGCGCGGGCAAGCTGCTGGGCGCAAGCCATGCCGGCCGGGCCCGAGCCGATCACCGCCACGGTCTTGCCGGTGCGCTTTTCCGGTACTTGCGGCTGAATCCAGCCTTCCTTCCATCCGCGATCGACGATGGCGCATTCGATCGACTTGATCGTCACCGGCTGGTCGATGAGGTTCAGCGTGCAGCTTGCCTCGCACGGGGCGGGGCAGATGCGGCCGGTGAACTCGGGGAAGTTGTTGGTGGAGTGCAAAGTCTCCAGCGCGCCTTCCCAGTTCCCTTCATAGACCAGATGGTTCCAGTCCGGGATGATGTTGTTCACCGGACAGCCATTGTGACAATAGGGAATGCCGCAATTCATGCAGCGGCTGGCCTGCTCGCGCAGGGCCGGTTCCGCATGCGGAATTACGAATTCCTTATAGTGCTTCACCCGCTCCTTCGGATCGTCATAGGTGCGATCCTGGCGGTCGACTTCGAGAAAGCCGGTTTCCTTGCCCATATTCCGTAACCCTTATTCGGCAGCCACAGAGGCGGCTTCTTCGCGCTCGGCTTCGATCTGCTGAAGCGCGCGGCGATAATCGCGCGGCATCACCTTCACGAACTTCGAAAGCGCATTGTCCCAATCGGCGAGCAGAGCGGCAGCGCGGGCCGATCCGGTGTGCAGCTTGTGCCGCTCCACCAGAATCTTCAGGCGCTCCGCATCGTGGTGCAGCATGTCGCCCATGCCGAAATCCTCGATGCTGACGGGGCGCTGCTGCGGCCGGCCGGCATAATCGTCTTCCTCGATCGCCGGATCGATGCTGTCCAGATCCACCTGGGCCTGGTTGCAACGCTGGGCGAAGCTGCCGTCCTCGTCATAGACATAGGCGATACCGCCCGACATGCCCGCCGCGAAGTTGCGCCCGGTCTTGCCCAGCACCAGCACCACGCCGCCGGTCATATATTCGCAGCCATGATCGCCCGTGCCTTCGACCACCGCGATGGCGCCCGAATTGCGCACCGCGAAGCGTTCCCCGGCCACGCCGTTGAAATAGGCTTCGCCCGCGATGGCGCCATAGAGCACCGTGTTGCCGACGATGATGTTCTCGGTCGGCTCGCGGTTCACATCGGCAGGCTGACGCACGATCACGCGGCCGCCCGACAGGCCCTTGCCGACGTAGTCATTGGCATCGCCGACGAGGTCCAAAGTCACGCCATGGGCCAGCCATGCCGCGAAGCTCTGACCGGCAACGCCGGTGAAGTTGATCCGCACGGTATCGGGCTTGAGGCCCGCATGACCGTACTTTTCGGCGATCCGGCCGGAAAGCATGGCACCCACGGTGCGGTTCACGTTCACGACCTTGCGATCGATCACAACCGGTTCACCCTTTTCGATGGCCGGCTTGCAGGCCGCGATAAGATCATTGTCGAGCGCCTTTTCGAGCCCGTGATCCTGGTTCATCGAGTGATGGAGCGACTTACCGGCAGCCAGCGGCACCTGATAAAGCAGCTTCGACAGATCGACGCCCTGCGCCTTCCAGTGGCTGATAGCCTTCTTCATATCGAGACGGTCGACCCGGCCGACCATTTCCTCGACGGTGCGGAAGCCCATCTCGGCCATGATCTGGCGCAGCTCTTCAGCCACGAAGAAGAAGTAGTTGATCACATGTTCGGGCTGGCCGACAAAGCGCGCCCGCAGCACCGGGTCCTGGGTGGCAACGCCAACCGGGCAGGTGTTGAGGTGGCACTTGCGCATCATGATGCAGCCCGCCGCGATCAGCGGAGCCGTGGCGAAGCCGAACTCTTCCGCGCCCAGCAGCGCGCCGATGGCCACGTCGCGGCCGGTGCGCAACCCGCCATCGACCTGAACCACGATACGGCTGCGCAGGTCGTTCAGCAGCAAGGTCTGCTGCGTCTCGGCCAGGCCGATTTCCCACGGCGAACCGGCATGGGTGAGGCTGGTCAGCGGCGAGGCGCCGGTACCGCCTTCATAGCCGGAGATCGTCACGTGATCCGCACGCGCCTTTGAAACGCCCGCGGCCACGGTGCCCACGCCCACTTCGGAGACGAGCTTGACCGAAATACGCGCAGCAGGCTGCACGTTCTTCAGGTCGTGGATCAGCTGGGCCAGATCCTCGATCGAATAAATGTCGTGGTGCGGCGGCGGCGAGATCAGGCCCACACCCGGCGTGGAATGCCGGGTCTTGCCGATGGTCTTGTCCACCTTGTGGCCGGGCAGCTGGCCACCTTCGCCGGGCTTTGCGCCCTGAGCCATCTTGATCTGGATGTCGTCCGAATTGACGAGATATTCCGTCGTTACGCCGAAGCGGCCCGAAGCGACCTGCTTGATCGCGCTGCGCATCGTGTCGCCATTGTCCAGCGGCAGGAAACGCTTGGGATCTTCGCCGCCCTCGCCGGTGTTCGACTTGCCGCCGATCCGGTTCATGGCCAGCGCCAGCGTGGTATGCGCTTCCCAGCTGATCGAGCCATAGCTCATCGCGCCGGTGACGAAACGCTTCACGATGTCCTTCGCCGGTTCCACCTCGGAGATGTCGATCGGCTTGTCGGCCTTCTTCAGCTCCATCAGGCCACGGATCGTCAGCAGCCGTTCGGACTGCTCGTTGATCGACTTGGCGAATTCCTCATAGTTCTTGGGGCTGTTGCCGCGCACCGCATGCTGCAGATTGGCGATGTTCGACGCCGTCCAGGCGTGTTCTTCACCGCGCACGCGGGCCTGATACATCCCGCCCACGTCCAGCATGTGCTTGTAGATCGGGTTGTCGCCATAGGCAGTGGCGTGACGGCGCACCGCTTCCTCGGCCACTTCCTTCACGCCGATACCTTCGATGGTGGTGGCGGTGCCGGTGAAATAGGCATCGATGAATGCCTGATTCAGGCCCACCGCGTCGAAGATCTGCGCGCCGCAATAGGACTGGTAGGTCGAGATGCCCATCTTGGACATGACCTTCAGGATACCCTTGCCGACGGCCTTGATGTAGTTCTTCTTCACCTCGGCCGGGGTCAGCCCCGGATGCTTCTCGCGACGGATCTGCTCCAGCGTTTCGAAGGCGAGATAGGGATTGATCCCTTCCGCGCCATAGCCCGCCAGCACACAGAAGTGGTGCACTTCGCGCGCTTCGCCGGTTTCGACCACCAGGCCGGTCTGCATACGCAGGCCCTGGCGGACGAGGTGATGATGCACGGCCGCAGTCGCCAGCAGCGCCGGGATCGGGATACGGTCGGAGCTCTGTGCGCGGTCGGACAGGATCAGGATGTTCTTGTCCGCCAGCACCGCTTCGGTGGCAGCCCAGCACATTTCCTTGATCGCCTGCGCGATCCCTTCGGCACCGACGGTGGCATCCCAGGTCATGTCGATCGTCGCGGTGCGGAACGCGCCGTCCAGCGCCTGCTCAACCGAGCGGATCTTGGCCACGTCCTCATTGGTGAGGATCGGCTGGGAGACTTCAAGGCGCTTATGCGTGCCTGCCTCACGGCCGAGCAGATTGGGGCGCGGACCGATCATCGAGAGCAGGCTCATCACCAGCTCTTCGCGGATCGGGTCGATCGGCGGGTTGGTCACCTGCGCGAAGTTCTGCTTGAAGTAATCGTAGAGCAGGCGCGAGCGGCTGGAGAGCACTGCGATCGGCGTGTCCGTGCCCATCGAGCCGATCGGATCGTCGCCAGCCACGGCCATCGGCTCGAGGAACTTGGCCACGTCTTCCTGCGTGTAGCCGAAGGCCTGCTGACGCTGCAGCAAGGAACCTTCCTCTTCCACCAGACCGCCCAGCTCGGCGTCCACGGCGTCAAGGTCTTCCAGCTTGTACTGCGCCTGAGCCAGCCACTTGTCATAAGGCTGGGCGTGGGCGAGTTCGGCCTTCACTTCCTCGTCGTCGATGATGCGGCCCTGTTCGAGGTCGATCAGCAGCATGCGGCCCGGCTGGAGCCGCCACTTGCGCACGATGTCCTCTTCCTTGAACGGCAGCACGCCGCTTTCGGAGGCCATGCAGACCAGATCGTCCTTCGTCACGCACCAGCGTGCGGGGCGCAGGCCGTTGCGGTCCAGCGTGCCGGCGATCTGGCGGCCATCGGTGAAGGCCACGGCTGCGGGACCGTCCCAGGGTTCCATCAGGGCGGCGTGATACTCGTAGAAGGCGCGGCGGGCCGGATCCATTTCCGGGTTCTTCGCCCAGGCTTCCGGCACCAGCATCATCATGGCATGGGCCAGCGAATAGCCACCCGCCAGCAACAGCTCGAGCGCATTGTCGAGGCAGGCCGTGTCGGACTGGCCGTGCGGGATGATCGGCCACAGCTTGTCGAGATCGGGGCCGAGCAGGTCCGATTCCATGGTGCGGCGGCGCGCGTTCATCCAGTTCACATTGCCGCGAACCGTGTTGATCTCGCCATTATGGGCGATCAGGCGGAAGGGCTGCGCCAGCTTCCAGCTGGGGAAGGTGTTGGTTGAGAAACGCTGGTGGACGAGGCCGAGCGCGGAAACGCAATCGGTATCCTGCAAATCCTTGTAGAAGCTGCCCACCTGGTTCGCCAGCAGCAGGCCCTTATAGACGATGGTGCGGCTCGAGAAGCTCGGCATATAGAGCTGAGCGATCTCGGGCATCTCGTGCTTTTCGGCCAGTTCGGCCAGCGGGTTCTGCAACTGCTTGCGGATGGTGATCAGCTTGCGCTCGAACGCATCCTGATCGACCGTGTTGGCACCACGCGCGATGATGCACTGGCGGATCATCGGCATGGATTCGAGCACGGCCACGCCGAGACCAGCCGTATCGGTGGGCACATCGCGCCAGCCGACCAGTTCCTGGCCTTCCTTGGCGATGAACTTCTCGAACTGCTGGACCACGAAGTCCCGCGCCTTCTCGCTCTGCGGAAGGAAGCACATGGCCACGGCATAATCGCCGGCGGCGGGCAAGGTCTTGCCTTCTTCGGTGGCCCACTTGCGGAAGATCGGATCGGGAATCTGAATCAGCAGGCCCGCACCGTCGCCCAACAGCGGGTCTGCACCCACTGCCCCGCGATGGTCGAGATTCTCCAGAATCTCGAGCGCCTGTTTCACGATAGTGTGCGATTTCGCGCCTTTAATATGGGCAATAAAGCCCACACCACATGCGTCATGTTCGTTCACTGGATCGTAGAAACCTTGAGGCGGCGGATAACCCATCAAATTCCCATTCCTGTCTAGCGCCGTCAGGACGCCGCTTCAGGGCAGCGCTTCCGGCAATGAAGCACGACTCACCCTGCCGCGCCGGGCAGCAAAAATGTCGCGAGTTTTCGCCATGGCGACAGGAAACTGTTTTTGCAACTAGGGCAGGGGGGCAAGGGGACGAATTTTACCTTGCGTGGCCGATGTGCAGCGCAGGCACAATCCGGCAAAGCGGCCCGGAATCAGTAGTTAAGGGCCCCTTACGAGGCCGAGGACCATCCAGCGATCAGGCAGCGCCGGTCTTGCGCTGGATCGCCGCCAAGGCGTTACGCAGCACTCGCTCGGTTTCCGCACGGTCGGCCCAGGGGCGGCCGGACGGTGTCATGATCGGCTGACTGAAGGGGCGCACATCACCCGTGGGGGCCGGGCCCGTCGGGACAGGCATTTCAGAGACTTGCGCCGGCTTTCCCGCTTCCGGCGAAGGGACAGCGACCGGTTCCTGCGCCATGTCGCCGCTTTCGACAACGGCAACGCGCTGCGGGATGCGCATGGCGAGCAGGGAACTGTAGGAATCGTCTTCCCCGGCCTCCTCCTCGATTTCCTCCGCCTCGTCTTCCAGCGGAGCCGTTTGCGGCGTCAGGCCTGCGAGAGGCAGCGAGAGCGAGGCGATGACATCATCCTCGTCATCATATTCTTCTTCGCCGAACGACTCGAGCTCCAGTGTCATGCTCCGCGGCCGGGCAGGAACGGATGCGGGTTCAGGTTCGGAGGCAGTGGATGCACGACCGAGGATGCGTTCCGCCGCGGCAAGCGGTTCGACCGGGCTGGCAGCCACGGAAGCCACCGGAGCGAGGGCTATGGGAGCGGAGACCACTTGCTGCGCCACAGGATCTTGCGATGCGGAAGCCACGGGCTCCGCAGAAGGAGTTGGCCGGGCGGAAGGCGGCGACGCGGCAGGCCTTGCCCCGGTGAGATAAGTCGCCAGCTCGGCGAGGGCCGCAGGCGGCGGGCTCTGTGGACGGGTAGCGCGGCGCTGCATCGCAATTCCCAGCCGTTCGGCCAGCTGGACCACGCCCATGCGCGAAAGATCCGCGTCGGGATCGGAGGGCAGGTTCAATTCGTCAGTCGTCCGCGCTTTCGGTTGCACTGCTTCCGGCTCTGCTTCGCTGGCCGGGAGCTTGTGCGAAGCGGCATCGGCTTGCGGAAGCTCCTCCACGACAATCTCGATGGCATCCAGCTCTATTGCCGGCTCGATCTCAGCTTCCGCCGGCCCCAACTGCGCAGCGAAGTCCTCTTCAGGCTCCCGCGAGACAGGCTCCTCTTGCGAAACAGGCGCGTCCATGGGCGGGCCGAGATCCGCCATGGCGGAAAGCGGGCGACGGCGACGGGCTTCCGGCAGGCTTTGCGTCTGGGGTTCGGCGCGTTCACGCCGGGATTCGCGGCGGGCGCGTGCCTGCTCGTCCCGCTTGCCGCGCGGCGCGATTGCCCGTGCCGCGGCATAGCCGGCGAGCCCCCCGGCAATCCCCGCGCCGAGTGAAACCAGCAGGCGCGCAGTCAAACCAAGCGGCGGTGCGGCAACCGGAATGATCGCCGAAATGCCACTGGCCCCGATGATTCGTTCGAGGGCATGACCAGGCAGAACCAGAAAGCCCAGCCCAAAGAGAGTGGCGAACCACAGGGCAACGATCGCCGGAAACAGGCGATGTGAACTGATAGATGCCTTCGGGTGATTCGCTGCCACTTGTGTCAAAACCCCTGTTTTCAGGCCAGTGTCGCCTTAGTCCCCTACGCCGTTGAGGCGCTTAGCCTGCGGCGATAACGGGGTTCATTGCAAGGGGATCTAATAAGGCTTGGTAAACGGGCCGATAACGAAGCACGTTGCGAGCCCAGTCGTGATCGCGCTCCACATGCGCCCGGCCCGCTTCCCTTATCGCCGGCCAGTCTTCCCGCCGGGACAATAATGCCGCCAGGGCATCGGCGCAGCCAGCCGGATCGTCAGGCGGAAACAGGATGCCGGTTTGCCCGTCCGTCATCAGTTCCCGATGTCCGCCGACATCCGATGCAGCCACGATCTTGCCCTGGGCCATGGCCTCAAGCGGCTTGAGCGGAGTTACAAGATCGGTCAGCCGGCTGTGCTTGCGGGGATAGGCCATCACATCGCACAGCGAATAATATCGCTCCACTTCCCCATGCGGCACGCGGCCAGCGAAGAGAATCGCCTCGCGCGCCGGGCTCGCTTCGACCTGCGCCTTCAGTGCTGCTTCCACCGGGCCACCGCCGACCAGCAGCAGGCGCGCGCCCGGATGCCGGGCGATGAGGGCAGGCATGGCGGCGACCAGATCGTCCAGCCCTTCATAATCATAAAAGCTGCCGATGAAGCCGATGACCGGGCCATCGGCAATGCCGAGTTCCGCCGCCAGCGCCTCGTCACGGGGCAGTGGCTTGCCGAACAGGGAGAGGTCCACTCCGTTGGGCATAATGGAAATCTTGTCGGGATCGGTGCCGCGCGCGATCAGGTCTGCCCGCAGCCCCTCGCAGATCGTGACCACCCGGCCTGCCCCCGCAACGACCCGGTTTTCCAGGCTGCGCGTCAGGCGATATTTGAAGGAGCCTTCCTGGCCGGTGCCATTGCCCACGGCGGCATCTTCCCAGAAGGCGCGAATCTCATAGACCAGCGGAATGCCGAGCTTCCTGCTCGCCCGCAGTGCCGCAAGGCCGCACAAGGCGGGCGAATGGGCGTGGAGGATGTCAGGCCGCCATTCGGCGCACAGTGCCTCTATCGACTTGGCCAGAGCCGCGATCTCGCGCCATTCGCGAAACACGGCGGGGCCCCGCGCCTCGCCCGGGCTGCGATGGAAGGTCAGTCCGTCGATGATCTCCACTGCGGGGCCGGGGGCGACATGCCTCAGCCCGGTAATCCCGCGCACTTCCATCCCCGCCGCCTGCTGGGCCTTCAGAATAGCGCGCGTGCGGAAAGTATAACCGCTATGCATCGGCAAGGAGTGGTCAAGGACATGGAGGATCCGGGTCATCGCGCGTTTCCCTGCCATCACAAGCTTAACACCGCGTCAACCGGGTGCTGCTAGGGCCCGGCTTCGTACTGTTTGAGGACCGGCCCGGTGATCGACTATTTCGCGATTGGCCTGACGCATGGATTGATTGCGCTCGCCGCGTGGCGATTGCTGTCGCGCCCCGATCTCGATGACGATGCCGCCGATCCTGCCGCGCCGCGCCGCAGGTCATGGCGCCGGAACAAGCCCCCAGCGCCGGAGGCTGACGCTTCCGATGCTTGACGCTTTCCTGTTCCTGTTCGTGATGGGGCTGCTTGCGCTCGGCCTGCGCAAGCCGTTCATCTGGGTGCTGGCCTATCTCTATATCGATATCGTCGCGCCGCAGAAGATCGGCTGGACCTTCATGCAGCTGCTGCCCTTCTCGCTGATCGCCTTCGTCGCTGCCTTTGCGGGCTGGCTGCTGGCCGACAGCAAGGAGGGCAGCCGCTTCACGTTCCGCCAGGGGCTGATCCTGGTTCTGCTGATCTATTGCGGTGTCACCACGCTGACGGCGGATTTCCCCAAGGAGGCGCTGGAGAAATGGGGCTGGGTGTGGAAAGCGATGGTCTTCGCGATCTTCCTGCCACTGACCCTGCGCACGAAACTGAGGATCGAGGCGGCGGCGCTGGTGATGGTCCTTTCCGTCGGGGCGATCATCATCTCGGGCGGGATCAAGACATTGCTGGGCGGCGGCGGCTATGGCGAGCTCTATTTCTTCGTCAACGACAATACCGGGCTATATGAAAGCTCGATCATTTCCTGCGTGGCCATCGCGATCATCCCGCTGGTCCTGTGGCTCGCGAAATATGGCACGGTCTATCCCACCGACTTGCGGGTGAAGCTGGTTGCCGCCGGGCTGATCTTCGCCGCCCTGCTGATCCCCGTGGGGACAGAGGCGCGCACCGGCTTGCTGTGTATCGGCGTGCTGGCGGTGCTGATGCTGCGCAGCGTGAAGCGCCGGTTCCTCTACATGGCGCTGGGCGGCGTGGCCTTGCTGATGGCGGTCCCCTTCCTGCCGCAAAGCTTCACCGAGCGGATGAGCACTATCGAGAAGCATGAGGGTGACGAATCCGCCTCCACCCGCGTGGCGGTGTGGATGTGGACGCTCGATTACGTGAAGGACCATCCCTTCGGCGGCGGGTTCGATGCCTATCGTTCCAACAGCTTTACCTACAAGACGCGGGTGACGCTCGACATGGGCAGCGGTATCACCCAGACCGAGACGCAGGACGTGACCGACAAGGCGCGTGCCTATCACTCCAGCTATTTCGAGATGCTTGGCGAACAGGGCTGGCCCGGTTTCATCCTGTGGATCTGGCTGCATGCGCTGGGCCTGTGGCAGATGGAATTGCTGCGGCGGCGCTATATCCGGCGGGCCAGGCTCGATCCCCGGCAGGAAGATGCCTGGAAGGCGCCGCTGGCAACGGCACTGCAACAGGCGCAGATCGTCTATCTGGTGGGCTCGCTGTTCGTCGGGATTGCCTTCCAGCCCTTCATCCTGATGCTGATCGGGCTGCAATGCGCGCTCTGGTCCTACCTCAACCGGGTTGATTCGCCGGCAAAGAAGCGCATCGGGCGGGCCCGGCGCGCTGCCCCGCCGCCGGGGAGCGCGGATGCCGTAGCGGCAGAGGCTGGCGCGTTGCACTAAGCCGCGCAATGGGCCATGAATCCCGTAATTCCGGCACTAACGGAGAGGCGCAGGATATGACCCCCCAGGATTTCGCAGCCAAGGTCGGCGAGACTATCGGCACTTCCGAATGGCTGCTGGTCGATCAGGAAATGATCGACAAATTCGCCGATGCCACCGGCGATCACCAGTTCATCCATGTGAACCCGCAAATGGCGGCGATGACGCCCTTTGGCGGCACGATTGCCCACGGCTTCCTCACCCTTTCGCTGATCCCCGTGCTGACCGAGAAGAGCGACATCCAGAAGCCCGAAGGGCTGAAGATGGCGCTCAATTATGGCGGCAACCGCGTGCGCTTTCTCCAGCCAGTCCGCTCAGGCAAGAAAGTGCGCGCCCATTTCAAGCTGGTCGGCATGGCGGAAAAGCGCCCGGGCCAGTGGGAGCAGACGGTAGAGATTACGCTGGAAATCGAAGGCGAAACCAAGCCCGGCTATGTCGCCGAATGGATCAGCCTGCTGTTTTTCTGAGTAATCCAGAACCTGAGTTCTCCCGTCATGCTGAACTTGTTTCAGCATCCATCGTGCCCTGACGAGCCGATTGCGCGGGAGGAGGAATGGGCCCTGAAACGAGTTCAGGGTGACATTCCCGAGATGATGAGAGGAAATCCAAATGCGTGATGCAGTCATCGTTTCCACCGCCCGCACCGCCATCGGCCGTGCCTATAAGGGCGCCTTCAACGCTACGCAGGGGCCCACCCTTGGCAGCCATTCGCTGAAGGCCGCGGTCGAGCGGGCCGGGGTGGACGGCGCGGAGGTCGAGGATGTGGTGTGGGGCAGCGCCCTGCCGCAGGGCAGCCAGACGCCCAATATCGCCCGCCTCGTCGCCCTGCGCGCGGGCCTGCCCGTCACCGTTGCGGGCATGAGCGTGGACCGGCAATGCGCCTCGGGCATGATGGCCATTGCCACTGCCGCCAGGCAGGTGATGTATGACGGCATGGATATCGTGGCTGCCGGCGGGCAGGAATCGATCAGCACGGTGCAGACCAAGGAACTGCGCGTGGCCTTCGACATGGAACTGATCGCCATGCACAACGCCACATACATGCCGATGCTGCAAACTGCGGAAGTGGTGGCCAAGCGCTATGGCATCAGCCGCGAGGCACAGGATGCCTATGCCCTGCAATCCCAGCAGCGCACCGCCGCCGCGCAGGCCGCGGGCAAGTTCGATGCCGAGATCGTGCCCGTCACTGCCACCATGGCCGTGGCGAACAAGGAAACGGGCGAGATCACCAAGCATGAAGTGACTATTGCCAAGGATGAAGGCAACCGGCCCGAAACGACGCTGGAAGGCCTTGCCTCGCTCAATCCGGTGGTGCCCGGCGGGGTGATCACCGCAGGCAATGCCAGCCAGCTTTCGGACGGCTCCAGCGCCGTGGTGGTGATGGAAAGCTCGCTTGCCGAAAAGCGCGGGCTCCAGCCGCTGGGCCGCTATGTCGGTATGGCAGTGGCCGGCACGGAGCCTGACGAAATGGGCATCGGCCCCGTCTTCGCCGTGCCCAGGCTGCTGGAACGCCACGGCCTAAAGATGGACGATATCGGGCTGTGGGAACTCAACGAGGCCTTTGCCGTGCAGGTCCTCTATTGCCGCGACCGGCTGGGCATTCCGAACGAGCTGCTCAACGTCAATGGCGGCGCGATTTCCATCGGCCATCCCTATGGCATGACGGGCGCGCGCTGCACCGGCCACGCCCTGATCGAAGGCAAGCGCCGGGGCGCGAAATATGTCGTGGTGACGATGTGCGTCGGCGGCGGCATGGGCGCGGCCGGGCTGTTCGAGGTATTCTGACGCAGGTTATGACGGGGGCCGAAGTTTACGCGAAACGGCCCCCGAAACCCTGTGGCCTATTCCGGATATTTGAATTTATTTTCAAAGATTTATTCTGAAATCCCGGCTCGAAGAATGTGACTTTTCGCGCGGGGGCTTTCGTCACGCCGGTTTTGCGAACGGAAATGCCGACGATGGGAAGGAGCCACCGGCACTCTAGCGAGCAGGGGTGATGTAGGAAAATCGGATAAGCGCTGTCACCCCGGCACAAGGCCGGGGTGACGCGGAAGAGGGTCACGCCACCGCGTGCAGCTTCGATCCCCTCGCGCCCGGATTGGCGCGCATCCATTCCTCCACCACCGGGGCGATGCGGGTACGCCACTTGCTGCCGTTGAAGATGCCGTAATGGCCGACATCCGGCGCAAGGTGATAGAGCTTCTTCGCCTCGGGCAGATTATGCGCCAGATCCAGCGCGGCCTTGGTCTGGCCGATGCCGGAAATATCGTCACGCTCACCCTCGATCGCCAGCAGCGCCGTGTCGCGGATCGCGCCCAGATCGATCAGCTTGCCGCGATGGACGAACTTGCCCCTGGGCAGCGAATGTTCCTTGAACACATGCTCCACCGTCTGGAGATAGAATTCCGCCGTCAGGTCGCAGACGGAGAGATATTCGTCATAGAAGGCCTTGTGCGAAGCCGCCCCATCGCCATCGCCTTCGATCAGATGATTGAAATATTGGTAATGGCTCATCAGGTGGCTGCCCAGATTCATTGCGATGAAGCCGGAAAGCTGCAGGAAGCCGGGATAGACCTGCCGCCCCGCGCCGGGATAGGAAACGGGCACGGTGGCGATCACATGGTTGCGGAACCAGCTGAGCGGCCGCTCGGTCGCCACGTCATTCACGCTGGTGGGCGATGCGCGCGTGTCGATCGGGCCGCCCATCATGGTCAGGCTGGCCGGACGGCAGGGATGGTCCTGTGCGCCCATGATCGCCGTTGCGGCATAGGCCGGCACCGAAGGCTGGCACACCGCCATCACATGGGTATCGGGGCCAAGATAGGTCAGGAATTCGATCAGATAGTCGATATAATCGTCGAGGTCGAAATGGCCCTTGTGCATCGGCACCATCTTCGCATCGGCCCAGTCCGTGACATAGACGTCCTGATTTTCCACCATCCGCGCCACCGTGCCGCGCAGTAGCGTGGCGTAATGGCCGCTCATCGGGGCGACTATCAGCAGGCGCGGCGCATCTTCAGGCAGGCCGTCACGGCGGAAATGCTTGAGGTTGCCAAAGGGTTTGTGGAGCACCACGCTTTCATTCACGGGCCATTCCTGCCCATCCGCCTGAACGGGGGCGAGATGCCATTCCGGCTTGCCGCGCGGGGCATAGGCATGGGCGAACACTTCCAGCGCGCTGGCCATCACCGGCGCGGCACCGGCATAGCCGAGCGGATTTGCGGGGTTGGAGAGAAATTCGGCCCAGACGGAAGCCCAGCTGCTGGCGCCTGACAGCATGGCGCGCTGAATTTCGTAAGTGTGATAAAGCAAGCGACGATCCCCTTTGGGCCGACTCCGACGGGCCTGAAGCGGCCCTTTCGGCCTATGTGGTCCTTTTCGTTTCATTGTGCAATGCAGCAAGACCCGACCGCGCCGAAGCGAGCGGCCTCCTGCCCTTTTCCGCGTCATTCCGCTTCATTCCGCCGCCGCTTTCGGCTAGGCGCCCCGCATGGCACGCGCACCCCGGAACCGGCCCGATGTAGAACCCGCAAAATCGCTCGGCCCGCTGGGCATGATCTGGCAGGCAGCCATGCGCTATCCCACGCAGGTCGCGCTGTCGCTGCTTGCGCTGACGGTTACGGCTGCGGCTACTCTGGCGATCCCGGCGGGCTTCCGCCTGATCATCGACCGGGGCTTTGCCGAAGGCGGCAATCCGGAAGATATCGCGCGCTGGTTCCGCTATCTGTTCATGATCGTCCTGGTGCTGGCCGTCGGTACGGGCTGCCGCTTCTATTTCGTCAGCTGGCTGGGCGAACGGGTGATCGCGGATATCCGCAAGGCCGTTCAGGCCAATTTGCTGCGCCTTTCGCCGGGCTTCTTCGAGGAGAACAGCCCGAAGGAAATCTCCTCGCGCATGACGGCGGATACTGCCCAGATCGAACAGGTGGTGGGCACCACTGTCTCGGTCGCCCTGCGCAACCTCATCACTGTGCTCGGCGGGGTGGGCTACCTGTTCTACCTCGCGCCGCAGCTCACCCTGATGCTGGTGGTGGCGGTGCCGGTGGTGGTGCTGCCCATCGTGTGGTTCGGGCGGCGGCTGCGCAAGATCTCGCGCGAGAGCCAGGACCGCGTTGCTGACGTCGGCGCGATGACCACCGAAGTGCTGGGCGCGATGAAGATCGTGCAGGGCTTCAATCAGGAAGGGCGCGAGGCCGGGCGCTTCGCCGCGATTGTGGAGCGGACCTTCGACACCGCGCGCCGCCGCATCCTGCTGCGTTCGATCATGACCGCCATCGTCATCCTGTTCATCTTCGGATCGATCACCACCCTGATGTGGCGCGGTGCGATCCAGGTGGCCGAAGGTATCCTCAGCGGCGGTACCATCGCGGCCTTCGTGCTGACCGGCGCACTGGTGGCGGGCGCTTTCGGTTCGCTGACCGAAGTCTATGGCGATCTGCTGCGCGGTGCCGGCGCGGCCAGCCGCCTCAACGAACTGCTCAAGGAAAAGCCCGCCATCGCCCCGCCCGCCCGCCCGCTGGAACTGCCGGTTCCGCCGCGCGGCAGCCTGGCCTTCCAGAGCGTGACCTTCCGTTATCCCACAAGGCCCGAAGTGGCGGCGGTGCAGGATTTCGACCTGACGATCGAGCCGGGGGAGACAGTGGCCATCGTCGGCCCATCCGGCGCGGGCAAATCCAGCCTGTTCCAGCTGGCGGAGCGGTTCTACGATCCGCAGGCGGGCACGATCCGGCTGGACGGCGTGCCGCTGACCAGCGTTGACCCGGCGGAAATCCGCCGCCGCATGGCGCTGGTGCCGCAGGAAGGCACCCTGTTTGCCGCCAGCGCGCGCGACAATCTGCGCTATGGCGCGTGGGATGCGAGCGAGGATGCGATCTGGGAAGCGGCCCGCGCGGCCAATGCGGAAGAATTCCTGAAATCCCTGCCGCAGGGCCTGGATACCTATCTGGGCGAAGGCGGGGCACGCCTTTCGGGCGGCCAGCGTCAGCGCGTGGCGATTGCCCGCGCGCTGCTGCGCGATGCCCCGATCCTGCTGCTGGATGAAGCGACCAGCGCGCTCGACGCGGAAAGCGAACGGCTGGTGCAGCAGGCGCTTGAGCGGCTGATGGAGCACCGCACCACGCTGGTTATCGCCCATCGCCTTGCCACAGTGCGCGCGGCGGACCGGATCGTGGTGATGGATGGCGGCCGCATCGTGGAACAGGGCACCCATGCCCAATTGACCTCGGCGGGCGGGCTCTATGCGCGCCTCGCCTCGCTCCAGTTTGACGATGTGGCGGTAGCAGGGGCGAAATAGCACTTTCAGGGGCTTGCATCGGGCCGGGTTTTTCGACCAAGTAACAAGTGCAACCGATTAACGGCGGCACCTTGCTGCCCGATGCCGTTATGGCATTGCCATGTTCCCCAGCGGAGTCTGCCGCCCCCTTGGCCGGCTCCGATCTGCCAAAGGGTTTTAGATGATCCGTTCCCTGATCCTTGCAGGCGCCTCTGCCGCGGCGCTTGCAGTTTCCGCCCCCGCTCTTGCCGCCTCCGCCGCTTCCGGCCCCATGCTGGAAACGCTGGAGCACGGCGTTGAAGCCTCCGCCGCTACAGAAGGCAGCGCCGCGCCGGAAATGACCTTCGGCACATGGGGCTTCGATCCCACCACGCTCGACAAGACAGTGAAGCCGGGCGACGATTTCTTCGCTTACGTCAACGGCAAGTGGGTGAACGAAAACCCCATCCCGCCAGAATATACCCGCTATGGCGCGTTCAACTATCTCGACGAAAAGTCGAAGACCGATGTGAAGGCCCTGATCGACGAGCTGGTTGCGAAGAAGCAGAAGCCCGGATCGGGCGAGCAGCGCATCGTCGATGCCTATAATGCCTATCTCGATACCGCCGCGATCGACGCCAAGGGCCTTGCGCCCGCCTATCCCTATCTCACGCGTATCTTCCAGGCGAAGGACCTGACCGAGCTGAACCAGCTCTTCGCCCTGCCCGGCTATCCGGGTCTGGTGGGCGCGGGCATCGCGATCGATGACAAGGACCCGGATGCCTATATCCCCTCCATGGGGTTCAACGGCATGGGCCTGCCGGATCGCGACATGTATCTGGTGGACAGCGAGAAGAACCGCGAGATCCAGGCCAAGTACAAGGATTACCTCGCATGGATGCTGGGCAAGGCCGGCTATGCCGATCCGAAGCCCGCAGCCGAGGCGGTCTATGCCTTCGAACATAAGGTGGCGGAGATCGAATGGGCGCGCACGGCGCTGCGCAACAGCGACATCACCTATCACAAGCTGAGCCGTGCGGAGCTGGAAGCGCTGGTGCCGGAATATCCGCTGGCCACGCTGCTCGATGCCTCGGGGCTGGGCAAGGCTGAATATTTCCTCGCGCCGCAGATCCCGCCCTCGCAGGAAACGGCGCAGAAGCTGGGCCTGACGCAGGATCAGCTGGCCGAGATCGGCGGCGGCCTGCCCGCCATGATGAAGCTGCTGACGCAGACCCCGCTGCCCACGCTCAAGGCCTTCATGGCGGTGCGCTTCCTCGCCAGCCATGCCGATGTGCTGCCCAGCGAGATCGATCAGGCTAATTTCGATTTCTACGGCAAGGTGCTGAACGGCGCGCAGGAACAGCGCCCGCGCTGGAAACGCGCGATCGAGGCCACCGAGGCGCAACTGGGCGAAGTGCTGGGCAAGGCCTATGCCGAGCGGTATTTCCCCGCCGCCAGCAAGACGGCGATGCAGGAACTGGTGGCCAACCTGCGCAAGGCGCTGGGCCAGAGCCTGGAAGAAAACAGCTGGATGAGCGCCGAAACCAAGGTGCAGGCCGAAGCCAAGCTGGACAGTTTCTTCCCCAAGATCGGCTATCCCGACAAGTTCGAGACCTACGAAGGTCTGGCGATCAGCCCCGGCGACCCGCTGGGCAACGAAATCGCCTCCACCGGCTGGCAGTGGAAGAAGGACCTTTCGCGCCTCGGCAATCCGCCGGATCGCGGCGAATGGTTCATGCTGCCGCAAACGGTGAACGCCTATTACAACCCCTCTTTCAACGAGATCGTCTTCCCGGCCGCGATCCTGCAGCAGCCCTTCTTCGGGGCGGGTACGGATATGGCCGTCAATTACGGCGCAATCGGCGGCGTGATCGGCCATGAAATGGGCCATGGCTTTGACGATCAGGGGTCGAAATACGATGCCAAGGGCCGCCTGGAAGACTGGTGGACCGAAGCCGACCGCAAGGCCTTCGACACGAAGGGCGACAAGCTGGCGGCGCAGTACGATGCCTTCTGTCCGCTCGACGAGGGCAAGACCTGCGTCAATGGCCGCCTGACCCTGGGCGAGAATATCGGCGACCTTTCTGGCCTCAGCCTGGCCTATCGCGCCTACAAGATGTCGCTGGGCGGCAAGGAGGACAAGGTGATCGACGGGTTGACCGGCGACCAGCGCTTCTTCCTTGGCTGGGCACAGGCATGGCGTTCCACCAGCCGGCCCGAACGGCTGCGCCAGCAGATGCTGACCGATCCGCATTCGCCCGAGAAGTTCCGGGTGAACGGCCCGCTGCGCAATGTGGATGCCTGGTACAAGGCGTTCGACGTGAAGCCGGGCGACAAGCTGTATCTGCCGCCGGAAGAACGCGTCCACATCTGGTAAGCGCCTTTTCGCCATCGCGGGCTGCCGCAAGAATGCAGCCGCCCGCGATGGCCATGAAAACACGCGGAGAATCGGGTGGCTGGGCTCACCGCACTTGACTTGCCCGGTCCAGCCGCCATCACCGCGAATATATGGACCTGACCCTTACCGCGATCCTCCTCGGCATTGTCGAGGGCCTCACCGAATTCGTGCCCGTGTCATCCACCGGGCACCTCATCCTCGCCACCGAGCTGTTCGGCTATGACGCGCACCAATGGGCGATGTTCAATGTCGTGATCCAGCTCGGTGCGATCCTGGCGGTAGTGGTCCAGTATTGGCGCACCTTCTGGAGCGCGGGAATCGGCATGTTCCGGCTGGAGCGGGGCAGCCTGCTGTTCGTGCGCAACATCCTGGCCGCCTTCCTGCCTTCCGCGATCCTCGGCCTGCTGCTGAAGGACTATATCGACGTGCTGCTGGGCAGCCCTTCG
This sequence comes from Fulverythrobacter ferritrahens, assembly GCF_020539485.1. Lineage (GTDB taxonomy): Bacteria > Pseudomonadota > Alphaproteobacteria > Sphingomonadales > Sphingomonadaceae > Andeanibacterium > Andeanibacterium ferritrahens. The sequence goes on along the minus strand of NZ_JACDXU010000002.1, from coordinate 339,902 downwards.
GTGGTGGCATGGGCCCTGATCCTGGGCGGCATCGCGATTCTGATGATCGAGAAGAACGCCCATCCCGGCCCCGAACAGGGCGTGGCGGAACTGCCGCTCAAGCAGGCGCTGGGCGTAGGGCTGGCGCAATGTCTTGCGATGGTGCCGGGCGTAAGCCGTTCCGGCGCGACGATCATGGGCGCATTGGCCATGGGCATCGGCCGCAAGACCGCTGCGGAACTTTCCTTCTTCCTCGCCGTGCCGACCATGGTGGGCGCTTCCACGCTGGAATTGCTGGGCGGCCATGAAGAGATCGCGCAGGGCGTAGCCACCGTCGGGTGGGACGAGATCGCGATTGGCTTCATCGTCAGCTTCGTGGTCGCGCTGATCGTGATCCGGGCCTTCATCGCCTATGTCAGCCGCCGCGGCTTCTCGCCCTTCGGCTGGTATCGCATCGTGCTGGGCGCGGTGGCGGTCGCCTGGCTGGCCCTGCGCTGAGGGGGCTGATGGGGGGCACTGAGCGAGGCTGCGCCAGCCTTCCGGTGCCGCACCTAAATTGCTGCTGACAGCGCACCTGTTTCGGGGCAGTCTGCGGCCATGGGAAAGTTGAAGGGCAAGGAATACGAAAAGCTGCTCGCGCCGATGCAGCTTGAACTCCTGACCATGGCGCAATGGGCCAAGACCACCGGCGCAAGGGTGCTGGTGCTGTTCGAAGGGCGCGACACTTCGGGCAAGAGCGGCGTGATCCACGCGATCAGTGCCCCGCTCAACCCGCGCCAGTACCGCATCGTGGCCCTGCCCAAGCCAAGCGAGCAGGAAGCGGGCCAGTGGTACTTCCAGCGCTATGTCGAACATCTGCCCAGCGCGGGGGAAATCGTGCTGTTCGATCGCAGCTGGTATAATCGCGCGGGCGTGGAGAGGGTCATGGGCTTTGCCAGCCAACAGCAGGTGAACGCCTTTCTCCGACAGGTTCCCATCTTCGAGAAGCAGCTGGTGGATGATGGCATCGTGCTGTTCAAATATTGGCTGACCACGGATCAGGCCGAACAGGAAGAACGGCTGGCGGAACGCTATGACGATCCGCTCAAGCGCTGGAAACTCTCACCGATCGACCTCGTCGCGCGGGAAAAATACATCGCCTACACCGCTGCCCGCGAAGAGATGCTGGCGGCCAGTCACACCGATTATGCGCCCTGGACGCTGGTGGATTTCAACGATCAGAAGCGCGGGCGCCTGACCCTGATCCGCAATCTGCTGGACCGGCTGCCCGATATTGCGGTGGAACAGCCCGATTTCGTGCTGAAACCGCTGGAATATGCCCCGGCCGAGGAATATTTCAGCGTGATCAAGCCGCTGCCGCCCTATCGAGGGTAAGGGTCGCCAGCGCCCCCTTGTTTTGTCAGAAAAGCTCATACTCCATAAACAAGCTTCACCCCTGACAGGCAGCCTCGGCCTTCATCACCTGTCGCCCGTCCGCGGCGAAAGCGCCCAGTTCCAGTGCATCGCGCGGGCCGCGCAGGGCCAGTACCAGCCCCTCATCGACAATCGCCGGGCTGGTGCCGCGAAAGGCGAAGCGCGCCAAACGGTTCTCGCCGCATTTGCGCGCGGCCAGCCGCAGCAGCAGCGTGGCGGTGAGCGGGCCATGCACCACCGGACCGCGATAATTTTCCACATTGCGCACGTAATCGGCATCGTAATGGATGCGGTGCGTGTTGAAGGTCAGCGCGGAATAGCGGAACAGCAGCGGCATGGTGGGCACCATGCGCTCCACCGCGTCCCATTCGCCTGCATCGAAGCGCGTATCGCCCAGCGGCGGGGGGGCCGGCGGCATGCCCGGCGGAGGCGCGTCGCGATAGACCAGCGTCTGCTGCTCGCTCACGGCCAGGACGCTATCGGCACGGGTTTCGTGGTTAACCGTAACGAAGGTCAGCTTGCCGCTGCCGCCGTGCTTTTCCTCGATCGCCTCGATCCGGCTGATGCGCTCGATCCAGGCGCTGACCGGGATCGGGGCATGGAAAGTGATGTCGCTGCCCGCCCACATGCGCCGCGCGGCCTGAACGGGGCGCTGGAAGCTGCCGGGCGACCCATCGGAGGCGGGATGACCATCTGGGCCCAGCCGCGCCGTGGGGGTTTCGGGCACGCACAGGCACCAGTGAATGCCCTGCGGCATAGGTCCGTCCTCACGCGGGGTGAGGTTCAGCGTCGCCAGCCAGCGATGCGCCAGCGGCACGCTCAGCCGGTCGGTCTGGCGCTCTTCGCGGCCGATCCATTCATTCGTGTCAGCCATGATCTAGTCTGCCCCGCTCCCGCCCGGCGAGGGAGCTTCCTGATGCGCGGGGGTTTGCGTGGCGGCAGGCGCCTGCGCCCCTTCTTCCAGCGCGGCATCGGGCAGGCGGCGCTGCTCGATCATCTCGGCCGCCTCATCCAGCGCACGAGCCTCCGCCACCGTAACCCCGCCGGGGCCCGGATCGGTGTCGTTCGGGCCGCAGGCTGCCAGCAGCAGGGCCGGGGATACCGCCAGAGCGGCGCGCAACAGGGTGGCAAAGGGGGCGGAATGGCGCATGGCCGGATCATAGTGCATTTCAGGTAAAGAAAAAGCGGACGCAAACCCTTAGGCCGCGCCCGCCTTTCAAACTGGCCGGGCCTCCACCGGGGAGGCCCTGCTTCAATTCGTACTTCAGTTGGTCTTCGCGCCGGTGCTTTCGGCGGCGGCAGCTTCGGCCTCCACATCGGCCACAGCGTCAGCGGCGGCATTGCCGGCAGCTTCGGCGGCAGTGGTGGCATCGTCGGCCGGAGCGGCATCTTCAGTGGCCTGTGCATCGGCGGTGGGCAGCGCCCCGGCATTTTCAGCCCCGGTCATCGCTTCATCTGCGGGCACTTCGACATCGTCGGCCATGGCATCGGTGGAGGCATCGTCAGAGCTGCCGCACGCGGACAGGGTCAGGGCGACGGCCGATGCCAGGGCGATCTGTACAAGCTTCTTCATGAGTACTCTCTTCCAATCGGGAAATGGCCGGGGGCGGCAAGGCGCGCTCCCCTGCCGCAAGCCTAGCCATGGTGCGCTGCGATGCAAACCGCAATTTTCCCCCCGGCGAATCCGTTTGACGCGAATCCGGCGCGAAAATATGATATCACAATTATATCATTCAGGGGAGATTCGCAGATGTCGGATTCCAATCGGGGCATGACGGTCAGCCGGGAAATGCCGGCCAGCACCTTCAACGGCTACACCATGTTGCTGATCATGCTGGGGCTTACCGCCATCGGCGGATGGTGCATCGCGGCACTGAAGGGCGGTGCGGACCCGGTTCTGGTCCTGCCGCTGGCGCTTTGCATCCTGTTCTTCGTGCTGGTCCTGGCCGGTTTCTACATGGTGCAGCCCAACCAGGCCTATGTCATCACGCAGTTCGGCGCCTATCGCGGCACGGACCGGACGCAGGGCCTGCGCTGGGTATGGTTCTGGCAGGGGCGCCGCAAGATCAATGTGCGCGCGCATAACGTCCATTCGGAACGGGTGAAGATCAACGATCTGCGCGGCAATCCCATCGAAGTTGCGTGCAACGTGGTGTGGCGCGTGCAGGATACGGCGCAGGCCAGTTTCGACGTGGACGATTATCGCGAATTCGTGAACATCCAGATCGAGGCGGGGCTGCGCACCGTGGGTGCACGCCACCCCTATGACGATATGAGCGATGACGACAAGACGACCCTGCGCGGCAGCGCGGACGTGATCAGTTCCGAATTGCAGGCCGAACTCAATGATCGGCTGAAAGTGGCGGGCATCATCGTGGACGAGGCTGGCCTCACTCATCTGGCCTATGCGCCCGAAATCGCCGGGGCGATGCTGCGCCGCCAGCAGGCCGAGGCTGTGATCGCCGCGCGCACCAAGCTGGTGATGGGCGCGGTGGGCATGGTGGAGGATGCACTGGTGAAGCTGGCCGAGGACGGCATCGTCGACCTGGATGACGAGCGCAAGGCCGCCATGGTCTCCAACCTGATGGTCGTTCTCTGCGGCGACCGGGAGGCTCAGCCGGTCGTCAATACGGGCACGCTTTATCAGTAACTGAACCATGGCCGGCCCAGCGAAGAAAGCATTCCCCCTGCGGCTCGATCCGGCGCTTCATGCCGCGATCGAGCGCATGGCCGCGCAGGATCTGCGTTCGGTCAATGCCGAGGTAGAAATGCTGCTGCGCGAGGCGCTGGCCCGGCGCGGGGTGAAGGTTGCGACAGGCGAACAGCCGCGCCGGGGCCGTCCGCCCAAGGATGTGACGCAAGAGAGGGAGTAATCGGATGCTGCACAAGTTCCTTGAACCCGGCGACTGGTTTGCGCCGAGGAAATATGGCTACGGCGCGGGCATGCCCATCGCCTGGCAGGGCTGGGTGCTGATGGCCGCCTATACGCTGGTGGTATTGGGCGCCTTGCTCGCCACCAGCACCGGGGATTCGGTGGCCATCATCACATCCACTGCCGTGGTCCTCGGCGCCACGGTGGTGCTGCTGATGATCGCACGCAAGCGAACGCGGGGCGGGTGGAAATGGCGTTCCGGCAAGGAGGACGACGATGCGCCGAAGGGCGGCGGCCAAGGTGCGCGCCAACGGCCCAAGGGGCAACGCTGAAACGCGGTTAGCGGCTCTTTAACCGCGTTCTGCTAGGGCCAGCGCCATGGAGAACCGCATTCGCATCCCGCTCGCCATCGGCGCCGCCGCGCTTGCCGCCGCATCGGGCACGGCCCTTTTCGCCCAGACCCGCAGCGCGCCTTATACGGTGGTGGAAACGGGCAAGAGCTATGGCAACCTGCAACAGGCGGTCGATGCCATCGGCGGGGGCAAGGGATCGATCTCCATCGCTCCCGGCCTCCATGCCGATTGCGCGGTGCAGACGGCGGGGAGCATTTCCTATCTTGCCGCAGAGCCGGGCAAGTCCGTGCTCGATGGCGTGACCTGCGAAGGCAAGGCCGCCTTGGTGCTGCGCGGCAAGAATGCCACCGTCACCGGCCTCGTCTTCCAGAACCTGCGCGTGCCCGATGGCAATGGCGCGGGCATCAGGCTGGAACAGGGCAACCTCACCATCGCGCAGAGCTGGTTCCGCGACAGCCAGCAGGGCATCCTGACCGGCGAAGCGCAGAACGGGCGGATCGTGATCGACAAATCCACCTTCACGCGCCTCGGCACCTGTGAAGGCGCGGGCGGATGCGCCCATTCGATCTATATCGGCGATTACGGCCAGTTGCGCGTCACCCGCAGCCGCTTCGAGCAAGGGCGCGGTGGCCATTACGTGAAATCGCGCGCGGCCCAGGTGCAGATCGCCTCCTGCAGCTTCGACGATACGGGCGGGCGCGGGACGAACTACATGATCGACCTGCCGGCCGGCGCCACCGGGCAGATCACCAATAATTGGTTCGTGCAGGGGACGGACAAGGAGAACCGCTCCGCCCTGATCGCCGTGGGCGCGGAAGATTTGCGGCATACGGCAGACGGGCTGCAGATTTCAGGCAACGATGCCCGCCTCGCCCCGCGCGCCCAGCCGACCGTGTTCGTGGCAGACTGGACCGGGCATCGCCTCAATATCGGCCAGAACAAGCTCGGGCAGGGGCTGACGCGCTTCGAGCGGCAGTGATTCGCCATCACGGTCAGTCATCCCGGACTTGTTCCGGGATCCCGCTTTCTTTTCACTATCGCAGCTGGCTTTGAAGCTGGACCCCGGAACAAGTCGGGATGACCAAATGGGGGCCTAAACCAGCAAATGCCCCGCCCCGTCGCGCTTGGTATCGAGATAACGCTGATTGTGCGGATTGGCGGGCAACTGGTGGGGCACGCGTTCGATTACGCGGACCCCGGCTGCTGAAAGCGCGGCCACCTTTTCCGGATTGTTCGTCATCAGCCGCACATTGGGCACGCCCAGCAGATCGAGCATGCGCGCCGCCGTGGCGAAGTCGCGCGCTTCTTCCGGGAAGCCCAGCCGCCGGTTCGCCTCCAGCGTATCGAAGCCCTGATCCTGCAGGCGATAGGCACGCAGCTTGTTGACCAGTCCGATCCCGCGCCCTTCCTGCCTGAGATAGAGCAGCACGCCCCAGCCGCCTGCCTGCGCCTCATGCGCCATGGCGTGAAGCGCGGCATCCAGCTGCGGCCCGCAATCGCATTTGAGGCTGCCGAGAATATCCCCGGTCAGGCATTCCGAATGGAGCCGCACCAGCGGCGGGCGGTCCGCATTCTGCTGGCCGATCACCAGCGCGACATGCTCGCGCAGATCGTCGGCGCTGCGGAAGGCGACGATTTCCGCATCCTCGCTGGCCGAAACCGGCAGACGGGCGCGCGTGGCGATAGAAAGGCGCTGCGCATCGGCCAGCGCGGCCACATCGGCAGGGGCAACCGGCTGGGCTTCCCCGGCATTTTCCGGGCCCACCAGAAAGGCGGGAAGAATGCCCGCGATCCGCGCCAGTTCGAGCGCGGCTGCGGCGGCCTCCCGCCAGCCGAGATGCTCGGCCAGGAAGGGGCCCTTCAGCGGTGCCGAAAGGTCCAGCGACGGGTCCGCGATCGGCAGGGCGGCGGCAAGGTCGAAAGGCTCGGCCCCGCGCATCAGCACCGGGGCATGCGGCTCTGCCGCCTCACGCTGGTTCGCCAGCTTCAGCGTGGCGGCGCGGGCAGCGGAAATCAGCATCAGGCGGGACGATGCCCCCGGCGCAATCGCAGTTTCCACGGGCAGCAGCACGGGGCCACCCTCCATCGCCAGCGGCCAGCCGTGGCGCAAGGCATCTACTGCCTGCGCGGCCCGGCGCGAAGGCGAGGGCTGCGTCAGAGCGCAAACTCCGTGATCAGCGGCACATGGTCGCTCGGCTTTTCCCAGTCGCGCGCATCTTCGCGCACCGAATGGGCCACGGCCTGCTTCGCCAGTTCGGGCGAGGCCCACATATGATCCAGCCGGCGGCCGCGATCATTGGCCTTCCAGTCCGGCGAGCGATAGCTCCACCAGCTGTAATAGCGTTCGGGCGCCTTGATCAGCTCCCGCCCGATATCCACCCAGCCATGGGCATCCTTGAAGCGTTGGAGCGTTTCGACCTCGATCGGCGTGTGGCTGACCACCTTTAGCAATTGCTTGTGGTTCCACACATCGCATTCGAGCGGGGCGACATTGAAATCGCCCACGATCAGGGTCGGCCGATCCACTTTGTCGGCCCAGCGGGTCATCCGTTCGAAGAAATCGAGCTTCTGTCCGAACTTGGGGTTGATCGTGCGATCCGGCTCATCTCCACCCGCCGGGATATAGACGTTTTCCAGCACCATACCTTGGCCGGGGCCCAGCAGCTCCACGCCTATATGCCGCGCCTCGCCATTATCCTGCCAGTCATGCCGCGAAAATTCGCGCAAGGGGATGCGGCTGACGGTGGCGACCCCGTGATAGCCCTTCTGCCCATGGATCGCGCGATAGGTATATCCCAGATCTTCGAACGCCTTGTGGGGGAAGCTGTCCTCGATCGTCTTGATCTCCTGCAGGCACAGCACGTCAGGTGCCTCCTCCTGCAGGAAGCGTTCGACGATCGGCATGCGCAGGCGCACCGAATTGATGTTCCAGGAAGCGATCTTGACCATGGCCGGGGAGATAGGGGGGATGGCTCGGGGCGGCAAGGGTGAGGGTGGAGCGACAGGTGTATCCCCGGCGGCCCAGCGCCTGGAACTTGGCGGCTCGTGTGCCTGACCGCAGGAAAACAAAAAAGAACCCCCGTCCCGGGGGCATTGGGACGAGGGTTCCGTTTGAGCGTTCGTCACGCTTGCAAGACGGCTTGCTTGGCGGAGGTCAGGGCAACAGGGGGGAAACCCTCCTCGCGCCGCCTTGTGAGATTGTTTTAGGCGAGCCCAGCTTGCTGCCTCCTGAACAGGTTCAAGCGGTTCATCGCAGGCAGGTTTCGGCTTGTTGCCGAACCGTTTAGCCGGGGCGACGAGTCGTTACGCGGGGGTCACGCCACTTGAACGTCGAGTCGGGAATCGCGAGCCCGTAGCGATGATCGGCCAGCCGCACAGTGGTGCGCTGATTCTGCGAATCGAGCGCCACCCAGCTGACCAGTTCCAGCCCGCCCGGCGCGCCCGGCTTCTTCACGAAAATCAGGGTGATGACGCCATATTCAGGCTTGCCCGGATCCTTCACCTCGATGCTGATCACATCGGGGCTGGAAGTGGGCTGTACCTTGCCGAATTTGGCCACGTCCCGCTTGGGATCGAGCAGGGCGCCGAGCGGCGAATTCTTGATCGGCCAGCGCTGCACCTGCGCCACATCATAGTCGATCATGGTCAGCGAACTGCCATTGCCGACGATCAGCAGATTGACGCCCTTTTCATATTCGAAGCGAATCCTGCCCGGCTGCTTGAGGCTGAGCACGCCCTTCACCCGTTGGCCGTTGCGGTCCGTCTGGATGAAATTTGCCTTGAGCGTGGAGATCGCGCGCAGCGCGCCCACCGCCTGATCGAGCCGCGCATCGGTAGCAGCGGTTGCGGGAATGGCGGGCGCCAGTGCCAGAGCAGGCACGGCGAGCGCCAGCGCACCGGCGATAACCGGGCGGATGGCGCTCTTCGAAAATGCAGAGATCATGTTCATGCCCGGCCTGTTAGCACGAAGGCTTGAACTGTGCGTGAATTCCGGAACGGGCCGGAATCCAGCTTACTTGATCTTGGCTTCCTTGAACTCGACATGCTTGCGAGCAACCGGATCGTACTTGCGGAAGCTGAACTTTTCGGTCGAGTTGCGCGGGTTCTTCTTGGTCACATAGAAGAAACCGGTGTCGGCGGTGGAGACCAGCCGGATCTTGACGGTTGCGGGCTTCGCCATGGCTCTATCCTAAATCTCTCTGATGGCCACAGCGGGCCAAAACAACAAAGCGGCGCGCGCAGCACCGCCTACAGGGGGCGGCCATTGCGTCAGAAGTGGCCGAAAGTCAAGCGGAGTGAGTCATCTACCAGTCCACCTTCCCGCGCCCGGCCTTAACGCTGCCGCGTTTCTTCTTGGACTGCAGCCGGGCCTCCTTGCCGATGCGATTGAGGCGGCTCTTGGCGCGTTTCTTGGGCTCGCGCTGGGCTTCCTCCAGCAGCTGGGTGAGTCGCGCGCGGGCATCGGCGCGGTTCATTTCCTGGGTGCGGTGATTGCGCGCGGCGATCACGATTTCACCCTTGGCGTTCATCCGGCTGCCCGCCAGTTCCTTCAGCCGGTGGAATACGGGCGGGGAAAGGCGCAGCGCAAAGACATTCACTCGCAGCTGGACGGCAGTAGCCACCTTGTTGACGTTCTGCCCGCCGGGGCCGGATGCGGCAATGAAGCTTTCTTCCGCCAGCGCCATGGCGCGGGGAATAAGATCGTCCTCAGTCATCGCCGCCGGTAAAGCCGAACACGGCAAAATCGGCCGGCAGCGGCGCGCTGGCGGAGATGGGTTCTTTTCCCTCCCGCTCCAGCATCAAGGCCGAGGCGTGCAGCATGGTGCGCTTCACGCGCGAATCGCGCTTGCCGTAAACCGGATCGCCCACCAGCGGGAAGCCGATACCCGATGCGGCGTGGACGCGAATCTGGTGCGTGCGCCCGGTCACGGGCTTGAACTCCACCAGCGTCACGCCGTTCTTCACCGCGATTCGCCGCCAGTGAGTGATGGCGGGCTTGCCCCTGCGCGCGGGGATCATGCGCCAGCCATCGGCCGCGCTGCTGATCTTGGAGAGAGACAGTTCCACCGTGCCTTCCTCTTCCGCCACTTCCCCGGCCAGAATGCCGAGATAGGTCTTTTCTACCCGCCGTTCCTCGAAGGCCAGCGAGAATCGCTTCAGCGCCTTGGGATTGCGGGCCAGCAGCAGGCAACCGGACGTATCCATATCCAGCCGGTGCGCAGGCGCGGGCGCGCGCTGGAAGCCCAGCCGCAGCTCGCCCAGATGATCCTCCAGCGATTCGCCCCCGGCGCGCGGCCGGTCGAGCGGAAGGCCGCCGGGCTTGTCGATCACCAGCGCTTCGGCATCTTCGAACAGGATGGGGAACTTGGTCATGCGTTAAATCCCGTTCGTGCTGAGCTTGCGAGGCGCCGCCTGACAGGCGTGCCTCGTGCGCATTCTTCGACAGGCTCAGGATGAACCGGTGTCGAAGCAAAAATCATGTGAGCGCCCCGGCGATTCGCCGCATGGCTTCGGCCAGTACTTCATCGTCGGCGGCAAAGCTGATGCGGAAGCCGTTCTTTCCGCCAAAGGCCGAGGCGGCGACTACCGCAACGCCGTGATCGAGCAAATGCATCGCCAGAGCCTCATCGTCGCCAAAACGGTCCATCAGCGGAGCCGCATCGATGAAGCAGTAAAAGGCGCCATCGGGCACCGGGGTCGACAGGCCGGGAATCGCGTTGATCGCGCCGACCACCCTATCCCGGCGCGCGCGGAAGCGCTCGCGCCAGTCCTGCAGGAAGTCCTGCGGACCTTCAAAGGCAGCGACAGCAGCGGCCTGGCTGATCGAGGCGGGATTGCCCGAGGAATGGGACTGGAGCCGCCCCATGGCCGAGATCAGCCATTCCGGGCCAGTCGCCACGCCGATGCGGAAACCGGTCATCGCGTGGCTTTTGGACACGCCCGATACGGTGCAGATACGGTCCGCCAGATCGGGGCAGAGATTGGCCAGCGTGGCATGGGGCTGGCCGGTATAGATCAGCGGCGAATAGATATCGTCCGACAGGACCAGCACCCGCGGATGGCGGCGCAGCACTTCGCCAATGCCCAGCAGCATTTCGGCCGGATAGACCGCGCCGGTGGGATTGCCGGGGCTGTTGAGCATCAGCCACTGGGTCTGCGGCGTGATCAGGGCCTCCACATCGCCCGGCGTGAAGCGGAAATTATTCTGCGCATGGGTGATCAGCGGCACCACGCGCCCGCCGGCAAAGCGGATGATCTGCGGATAGCTGACCCACCAGGGGGCAGGCACGATCACTTCCTCGCCCCCGCTGACCGTGGCCAGCAGGGCGTGAAAGATCGACTGCTTGCCGCCTGCGCTGACGATCACGTTCTTCGGATCGGCATCGATCCCCAGATCGCGTTTGAAGTGCAAGGCAGCAGCCTGTTTCAGCCGCATCGTGCCGGTGACGGGGGTATATTTCGTCTGCCCGGCATCCAGTGCGGCCTTGGCGGCATCGATCACATGGACGGGAGTGGGGAAATCGGGCTCTCCCACGGACAGAGAGATGATGTCCCGCCCCTGTTCGCGCAATTCGGTTGCCCGGTCGGTCATCGCGGTGGTGCGCGACGGTTCGATCCGCTGGAGCGCCTGCGAAATATGTGGCGAGACCATCAATCACTCCCCATCAATTACGTGGCCATCAATTGCGCGGCCATCAGTCCGCGCGTGGCATTGCCCAGCAGGAAGCCATCGGCCAGATCGGCCACGGTCAGCTCCGCCTCTTTCGCCTTGCCTGCCTCGATCAGATGGCGGCGCAGCACGCCCGGCAGCAGGCCCAGCCTGAGCGGCGGAGTCAGCAAGATTCCGTCCCGCTCCACAAAGATACTGGTGAAGCTGCCTTCGGTCAGCAGCCCGTCATCGCGCAGCAGCAATGCCTCATTCGCGCCGGCCTGCTTCGCGAGGTCGAAGGCCATTTCATAAAAGGCGCGGTCAGTGGATTTGTGGCGCAGGCGCCAGTCCCCGGTGACCACCGGCAGCGGCACCAGCGCGCAGCGCATCGGCCCGGCGGGCGGCGCGGGCATCGGCCCGGTTTCCAGCGTGGTCGCCCCGCTGCGCGCCAGCAGCAGGCGCAGCTTGGCGGGTTCTTCCAGTTCAAAGCACAGCGCCTGAATCTGGTTGCGCGCCGCATGGCGGTCAAAAGCGAAGCCCAGTTCGGCGGCGCTGGCCTTCAGCCGTTCCAGATGGAGTTCCAGCAGCGCAATGCCCTTTTCGGGATCGAAGCCCATCGTCTCGATCAGGTCGAACCCGGCGGCGGCCTGCCGCACGAAATCGGCCTTCACCAGACATTCACGCCATTCGGACATGGCAGTACTGTCAGCCACGATCGCCCCGCCCACGCCCATCACCGCCGTGCCGCGCCCGTTTTCTTCCGGCGTCAGGCGAATGGTGCGGATGGCCACGTTGAAGGCAGCGTCTCCATTGGCGTCGATCCGGCCGATGGCGCCACAATAGGGGCCGCGCACATCGCGCTCCGTCTCATCGATCAGTTCCATTGCGCGGATCTTGGGCGCGCCGGTGATCGAACCGCAAGGGAACAGCGCGCGGATCATGTCCATCGCGCCCAGCCCGGGCTGCAGCTGCGCGCAAACCGTAGTGGTCATGGTATGGACCGTGGGATAGGTTTCGACCTGGAAAGGCCGCTCCACCCGCACCGTGCCTGCCAGAGCCACGCGGCTGACATCGTTGCGCATCAGGTCCACGATCATCAGGTTTTCGGCCCGATCCTTCACCGAAGCGGCCAGTTCTTCGGCCAAAGCGGCATCCTCCGCCGCGTCACGCCCGCGCGGGCGAGTGCCCTTCATCGGCTTGCAGCGGGCGGCATCGCCCTTCAGGCTGAAGAACAGTTCCGGGCTGAACGACAGCAGCCAGTGCGACCCGTCGAAGATGACCCCGCCATAACCGGCATTGGCCGAGGGGCGAATCGCGGCATAGAGCGCCAGCGGATCGCCCCGCGTGGAGCCTGAAAGCTGCATGGTGAAATTGGCCTGATAGATATCGCCGGCCTGAATCGCGTCCTGCAGCCGATTGAACTGCTCGATATAGGCACCGGTGGAAATCTGCGGCTGCATCGGCCCGATGGAGGGCGGCGGGCCCTCCCCGGCATGTTCTGCCAGCCAGCGCGGCATATCCGCGGCAGGAATTATCTGCGGATCGCCGAACAGCGCCAGCCAGACCAGCGGCCCGCCTGCCCCGGTGCGCGCCTGTGCCAGCGGCATCAGCCGGGGCTCCAGCGCAAGGCCGGCCTCATAGGCTAAATATCCGGCAAGCGTTCCGCCCTGCTCGCGACGTGCGGCCTCGGCCGCTTCGAGCACGGCGGACACATCCTCCGGGCGGCGCGCGACAAAGATCGCGCGCGGGTTTTCGAACAATTGCGCGTCGCTCGCACCATGCTCGCGCGCGTCATCGAACAGGACAAAGGGTTGCCGCGTGGCCATGCGGCCCCGCTTTAGTAAGTTTCCCGCGCAAGTCGAGCGCTTGACCGCGCCCGAGTGCGGCAGCATCACCATAAGGACGCAATTCAGGGAGCCGGATACCCCATGGGAGACATCTTCATCGGCCTTGGCGCCAATGGCGAAAGGCAGGTCCTCAGCCTGAGGCGTGCCAACCGCCACGGGCTGATCGCGGGCGCGACCGGCACCGGCAAGACGGTGACCCTGCAAGGCATTGCCGAAAGCTTCTCGGCCGAAGGCGTCCCCGTCTTCGTGGCGGATGTGAAGGGCGACCTTGCCGGCATCTCCATGGCCGGATCGCCCACATTCAAGAACGCCGCCAGCCTGGAAGCTCGGGCGAAGGAACTGGGCATGGATGACTATGCCTATTCCGATAATCCCGCGATTTTCTGGGATCTTTATGGCGAACAGGGCCACCCGATCCGCACCACGATCAGCGAAATGGGGCCCCTGCTGCTGGCCCGCCTTATGGACCTCAACGAAACACAGGAAGGCGTGCTGAACATCGTGTTCCGCTATGCCGACGAACAGGGTCTGTTGCTGCTGGACCTTGAGGATCTGCAGGCGATGCTGGCCTATGCGGCGGAAAATGCCGGCACCCTTTCCGCGAAATATGGCAACATCACCAAGCCCAGCGTGGGCACGATCCAGCGCGCCCTGCTGACGCTCGACAGCCAGGGCGGGGCGCAGTTCTTCGGCGAACCAGCGCTGGAAATAAATGATTTCCTGAAAGTGGACGATCAGGGGCGCGGCTACATCAACGTGCTGGCCGCCGACAAATTGATGCGCAGCCCCAAGCTTTACGCCACCTTCCTGCTGTGGCTGCTGGCCGAATTGTTCGAATCGCTGCCCGAAGTGGGCGATCCGGAAAAGCCGAAGCTGGTGTTCTTCTTCGACGAGGCGCACCTGCTGTTCGACGATGCGCCCAAGGCCTTGCAGGACAAGATAGAACAGGTGGTGCGCCTGATCCGTTCCAAGGGCGTTGGCGTCTATTTCGTCACCCAGAACCCGATCGACATTCCCGAAGAAGTGGCCGGCCAGTTGGGCAACCGGGTGCAACACGCCCTGCGCGCCTTCACTCCGCGCGACCAGAAGGCGATCAGGGCCGCGGCCGAGACCTTCCGCATCAATCCCGATCTGGATGTGGCGCAGGCGATCACCGAACTGAAAGTGGGCGAGGCGCTGGTTTCCACCCTGATGGAAGATGGCGCCCCATCGGTGGTGCAACGCACGCTGGTGAAGCCGCCCCGCTCCCGCCTGGGCCCGGTGACTGAAAAGGAACGCGCGATCATCCGCTCGATCAGCCCGGTGGACGGGAAATATGACGAGCGGATCGACCGTGAGAGCGCGGAGGAAGTGCTGGCGCAAAAGGCCGCCGATGCCGCCGCCACCGCGCAGGAAGTCGCCGAAAAGGGCGAGGAGGAAGTGAACCGGCGGGAACGTACCAGCACCTCCATCTGGGGCACGATCTTCGGCAAGGCCACCAAGCGCGCGACCGGCGCCGTGGCCGGATCGGCGGCCAGCATCGCCGCCGCGACCATGACGGGCCGCAAATCCCGCGCCGATCCGATGAAAACCGGCGTGACCGCAGCGGCCGGCTCTATCGCCACGGATCTGGCCGGGCCGCTCGCGGGGCGTTTCGTGCGCAATCTGATTGGCGGGCTGATGCGGTGAGACAACGCAGGTTCGCCGTAACTGTCTACATCCGCTCAGCCTGAGCGGGAGTGGTTCATTTGTGATATGTCCTTCGTCGATCCCTCACGCCATTTACTGAAAGTTACGGTTGAAATCGCATTCCTTTTGCGGTGAGGCAGAAGGCGTTCCCCCTCCACGTCGGAAAGGCCCCTCATGCGCGCCAGATTGCTTGCCGCTTCATTCCTCGTTTCCGCCCTTGCCTGCGCGGCCCAGCCTGCCATGGCTCAGGACAAGCCGGAGGATGTGGCGGCAGTAGAGGCGCTGGGCCCGGTGCCTGCCGGGCGGCTGAGCGATGCGGTTGTGCCTTCGGCCTATCGGCTGGACCTGACGATCGATCCGGCAAGCGACAGCTATTCGGGCCGCAGTTCGATCGACGTCACGATCGCACGGCCTGCCACCTATATCGATCTGCATGGCCTTGGCCTCGTCATGAGTTCCGCCACGGCGACCATCGGCGGCAAGACCTATCAGGGCCGCTGGACCCAGCTGGACGAAACGGGCGTTGGCCGGCTGGTATTTGCCGAGCAGCTTCCGGCGGGCAAGGCCGTGCTGGACTTCGCCTATAGCCACCCGTTCAATGAAGGGCCCGCAGGCATCTTCCGCACCAAGGTAGGCGATCAGTGGTTCGCCTGGACCCAGTTCGAATCGATCGACGCGCGGCAGGCCTTCCCCTCTTTCGACGAGCCGGGCTTCAAGGTGCCCTTCACCACCACGCTGCGCACGCCGCGCGGGCTGGTGGCCGTAACCAACACGCCGGAGGTTTCCACAACCACCGAGGGCGAGTGGGACGTGCATCATTATGCCACCACCAAGCCGCTGCCGACCTATCTGGTGGCCTTCATGGTGGGGCCCTTCAGCGTGGCGGAAGGCACTATTCCCGCCACGCCCGAACGGCCCGCCCCGCTGGCCCAGCGGATCATCACCACGCCGCAGAATGCCGGACAGAGCGCCTTCCCGCTGGATGCCACGGCGCGGATCGTGCCGCTGCTGGAAGGCTATTTCGGCATTCCCTATCCCTTCGAGAAGCTGGACCAGATCACCTCGCCGATCATGCCCGGCGCGATGGAGAATGCGGGCGCCGTGCTCTATGCCGATCGCATCATCATGCTGGATGAAGGCGCGCCCGTTTCCGCCAAGCGCGTGGCGGGCATGGTGATGGCGCATGAACTGGGCCACCAATGGTTCGGTGATCTGGTGACGCCCGCCTGGTGGGACGATCTCTGGCTGAACGAGAGCTTCGCGAACTGGGTGGGCTATTACATCGCCGACAAATGGCGGCCGGACCTGCGCGTTTGGGAAGGCGCGCTGGGCGAAGGGTTCGAGGCGATGGACACCGATGCGCTGGTGGCGGGCCGCCCGATCCGCGAGCCGATCCTGGCCAATGGCCAGATCGATGCCGCCTTTGACAGCATCACTTATGGCAAGGGCGGCCATGTCATCGCGATGTTCGCCGCCTTCATGGGCGAGGAGAAATTCCGCGCGGGCGTTCACCGGCACCTTTCCGGCCATGCCTTCGGCAATGCCACGGGCGACGATTTCTTCGGTGCGCTGGCCGAGGCGGCAGGCGATCCGCGCATCGTTCCGGCGATGAAGAGCTTTGTGGAACAACAGGGCGTGCCGCTCGTCACGGTCCGGGGCTCGGACGGCAATTACAAGGTCAACCAGACCCGCTATGTCCGCTTCGGCAGCCGGGGGCCGGATGTCGAATGGCAGGTTCCGCTGTGCATGCGGCGCGTAGGCCCGGCAGCGCAGGAGGGGCAGGACCGCGAGTGTCAGCTTCTGGCGGGAGACAGCATGCCCTTCACCCTGCAGGGCGAAGGGGCGCTGCTGCCCAATGCCGGGGGCACGGGCTATTACCGCTTCGAACTGCCCGCTGCGGAATGGGACAGGCTGATCGCCACTGCCGACAGGCTGAAAGGCGGCGAGGCGCAGGCCGTGGCCGACAGCCTGCGGGCAAGCTTCCTGGCCGGGCGCGCGCAGCCCGCGCAGCTGATCGCCCTCACCCGCAAGCTTGCCGCCAATCCCGATTCCTATGCCTATGCCGAAGCCGGTTCCACGCTTGGCCTGCTCGACATGGGCGGGATGCTGGAAGGCAAGTCCGAAACCGCCTTCCGCAAGCTGGTGAGCCGGCTTTACGGCAAGCAGCTGAAGAACATGGGCTTCGATCCCCGGCGCGGCGCCTATGCCGGGGCCGATCCCGAAGAAAGCGAGATGCGCGACCGGCTGGTTTCCCGCATGGCCTTCCAGGCCCATGATGCCGGTGTCCGCTCGGTGCTGCTCAAGGCCGCGCTGGAATATCTCGGCGGCGATCAGAATGCGCTCGACCAGGCCTTCCTGTCCGACGGGCTCAATATCTATATCGAACAGGGCGATCTGGCGCGAGTGAAGGAACTGGCGAACCGCGCGCTCGATTCGCAAGACCCGGTGTTCCGCCCGGCGGCGCTGGGCGCGCTGGCGCAGAAGGGCGATCGCAAGATCGCGCAATGGCTGCTCACCGAATTCAACGACCCGCGCCTGCGCCCCACGGAGCGGCTGCGCCTGATCGGCAATGTGCTGCGCCATGAACAGACGCGCGATTTCGGCGCAGACTGGCTGCACACCAATTACAGCAAGCTGGTGGCCCAGATGGGCGGCATCTTCGTCACCCAGTCGCTACCCGGAATGCTCTCGGGCTTCTGCTCGGCCAAGCGGGCGACGGAATTCGAGGGCCAGTTCAACGATCTGGTCGCCGGAACCCCGGCGCAGCTGCCCTTCGCCCGGACGATGGAGGAAGTGCGCGATTGCGATGCGCTGGTGGCAGCGCGCGGCGCGGCGGCGCGCAAGGCAGTGCTGACCGCCAAGTAACGCCGGCGGCTTTCCCCCGCGTGTCCTTCCGGCCTCAGCCGATGGGCACGCGGATTTCGGCAGTGAGGCCCGCCACCGTGCCATCGGCGTGGTGGCGATTGGCGATGCGCAGGCTGCCGCCATGCTGTTCGGCAATCGCGCGGGCCAGCGTCAGGCCCAGCCCCGCGCCGCCCGTTTCGCGGCTGCGCGAGGCTTCGCCCCGGCGGAAGGGTTCGAGCATTGCGCCGAGTTCATGGTCAGGAATGCCCGGCCCGTCATCATCCACGCGCAGCACGGCCATATTGCCTTCCCGCCGCAGGGAAACGCGGGCCTTGCCCCCGCCATAGCGCAGCGCATTGGCAACGAGATTGCGCAGGGCGCGGCGCAGCCAGGTTGCGCGGATCAGGGCGGGCAGGCGCCCGCCCTCGCCGAATTCCACATCCTCGCCCATATCCTCGAACTCCTCCACCACCGAAGCGGTGAGGGCGGCAAGGTCGGTATTTTCCGGCTGGTCCGAAGGGCGGCCTACCCGGGCGAGGGAGAGAATGTCGTCCAGCGTGCGGGTGATGTCCTCGATCGTGCCGGCCATGCGCCCACGCTCCACCGGGTCTTCGACCGATTCGATACGTACGCGCAAGGCGGCCAGCGGGGTCTTCAGATCGTGGCCTATCGCGCCGAGCATCACGTCCTTCTCGTCCAGCAGGGCGGCGATGCGGCCTTCCATTTCATTATGCGCCTCGATCAGGCGGCGCGTGTCTTCCGGCCCGGCAGGCTCCAGCTGGCCGTCGGTTTCCCGCGTGCGGGCGAATTGCTCCATCCGCCGGGTCAGTGCCGCCAGCGGACGGGTTATGCGACGCAGCAGCAAGGCAAGGCCGCCCACCAGCATGACGTAGATGATCATGGTCTGGGCGATGATCCCGCCCAACGCACCGGGTTCCCGCGCCGGATGGGGCATGCGGGCGACGGTCCATTCCTTCTCGCCCTTGCGCAGCAGCCCGGCCACGATCAGTCCCCGATCGACCCAGTCGGGCCGTCCACGCCACTTTTCCGTCTCCTGCAGGCGCTGCTGCACATAGGGATCGTCGCTCACCGCGCGGTTGGTCACCACCAGCTCGGCCGGTTCGATGCCCTGCCCAGCCAGAATCTCCCGCAGCAATGTCTCGCGATTGGTGTCACGCACTTCGCCGGAGCGCAGCGGGCTGACGGCGGTGTGCTCCACCCGCAGGCGTTGCCAGCGGCGGGGCCGTTCCCGTTCCTCGCCCGCCTCGGGCGGAACAGCCATCTGCGGCAGCGGATGGCGGGTTTCGGCAGAATCAGGCGGTGTGGGAGAGGGTGAGTGAGAGGATGGCGGGCGGTTGGGCCCGGCCTCCCGATAATCGAAGCGCGGTTCGGAAACGAGCTGGAAGGCCAGGCCATTGGCCACGCCGATCTGGCGGCGCTGTTCCGATGCGCGATACAGCAGCGCGGCGGAAAAGGCCTGCGCCACCAGCAGGGCCGCCGCCACGGCGAGCAGCATCTGGCCCAGCAGGCTGCGGGGGAAGAAGCGCAGCTTCACGCATTCGCCCCCGGCAGAGTGCGCCGCACATCGGCCGCCAGCACATAGCCGCCGCCGCGCACCGTCTGGATCAGGCGCGGTTCGCGCGCCTCATCCTCGATCTTGCGCCTCAGGCGGCTGACCTGATTGTCTACCGCACGGTCGAACAGATGGGCCTCGCGCCCCTGCACCATGTCCAGCAGCCGGTCACGATCCATCACCTGACGGGGATGATCGAGGAAGGCCACCAGCAGGCGGAATTCGGCGGAGGAAATGGGGATCACCACCCCTTGCGGATCGGTCAGCCGGCGCTTGACAGGATCGAGCTGCCAGCCTTCGAACTCATACAGCGCATCTTCCTGCGGGGCAGGGCCGCTGCGCACGGCGCGGCGCAGCACGCTCCTGATCCGGGCGACCAGCTCGCGCGGCTCGAAGGGTTTCACCACATAATCGTCGGCGCCGATTTCCAGCCCGACGATACGGTCCATCGCTTCGCCCTTGGCGGTCAGCAGGATGACGGGCAGCTCCTTCGCCTCGGTCAGATGGCGACAGAGCGAAAGCCCGTCCTCGCCGGGCATCATGATGTCCAGCAAGGCGAGATCGGGGGTCTGGTTGAGCAGGACGGTGCGCGCCTCTGCCGCGCTGGCGGCCTGCGTAACGGCAAAGCCCTGGCGGATGAGATATTCCGCCAGGGGTTCGCGCAGGGCCGGTTCGTCATCCACAAGCAGGATGCGGGTGGGTGCCGCATTCTCGCTGGTCATTTCGCCCCCTTTCATTGGCTCAATTGGCCGGTCGGCTGTCCGGTGCCCCGCGCATGTCGCGCCGCGCGGCCTTGCTTTCCTTGCGTTCTGCCCGGGAAATCGTGCCGTCGCCATCGCTATCCGCCTTGTCGAAGCGGGCAAGGGCAGCGGTATTGAATTCCTCGCGGGAGATCGCGCCGTCCTTGTTGGCGTCGACAGCCATCCGGTCCATCATCGGGCCGGGGCCGGCAAAGCCCATTCTCTTGCCCATACGCTTGCCGTCGCGCTTGCCATCGGGCTTTCCACCTTCACCGGCAGAGGGCGGAGGCGAGCCATCGCGGCCATGATGATCCATGCCCATGCGGGGGCCACCGGGGCCGCGCATGCCTCGGCCTTCAGGGCCGCCGGGGCGGGCGGCGGAGAATTCCTGGCGGCTCAGCTGGCCGTTGCCGTCCTTGTCGAGCTGGGCGAAGCGTTCGGCCCCGCGAGCTTCGCGATCCTTTGCATCGATTTTGCCGTCCTTGTTGACGTCCATCCGGGTGAACATGTCATCGGCATGCTTTGCAACATCGGCGCGAGTGGGTGGGGTCCGGGCCGAACGGGTCTGGGCATCGTCGGACTGGCCGGCGCCCGGCTGGGCGGTTGCGGGCTGAACAAGAGCAGCGCCGGTAATTGCCAGGGCCGCCGCCGAAAGGACGAGGGTAAATTTGCGCATCGCAGGGGCTCCATAGTCCGAAAAGTCGGAACAGAGGAACTGCGGGGCCCCGTGGGAGGGAGGGGACTGAAAAGGCCCCGCAGTCCATGAACCCCGTTCTACTCCCCGCTTGTCGCGCCTTTATGCCGGGAGAGGGCAATTTTGTCGCAAAATGTCGCGCTTCGGCGGGGCTGTTCATCGGCGTGCAAGCCGCTGGCCCTCCGCCTCCCGGATCGGCCTCAGCCTGGCTCAGCGCGGGCGGTGCTGCGTGCCCAGCCCGGCAGTGATGAACAGGCCGGTCGCCTCACCTTCAATATCCGCCGTGTGCCAGGTTCCGGCCGGGTTGACTGCATATTCGCCGGGTTCCAGCGCGATTTGTGCGAAGCCTCCTTCTTCCAGTTCCTGGATCAGCACCATCCTGCCGGAAATGCAGACGACCACTTCGTCGCCCGCCGGATGCATTTCCCAACCGGTCCAGTCTTCGGTGAAGCGGAACAGGGAGACCAGCCGCCCTTCGGCCCCATCGCCTTCATGCCGCCCGGAATAATCGGCATACCATTGCATCGCCCGCTCATCGCGCGGAAATTCCGGCTGCGGGATCGCGCTGGCGCCCTTGCCCAGATGGATCGGATTGGTTTCCAGCAGGTGCTTGGGCATGGCAGGCTTTCCTTTTCCTAAGCGGTCAGAGCGGGGCGCATTGTTCCTCCAGCCAGGTGAGCACTTCGCCTTCCAGCTGGGGTGCGATGACGTCCATGATGCGCGCGCAATAGGCGTTCCACCATGCGCGCTCTTCAAGGCTCAGCTGCGCCAGATCGATCAGATTGCGGTCGATGGGAACCAGAGTGAGCGTGTCGAAGCCCAGCCATGCCCCTTCCGCGCCGTGGATGTGGCGTTCTTCCACCACCACCAGATTTTCCACGCGGATGCCGTATTCGCCGGTCTTGTAATAGCCGGGCTCGTCCGAAAGGATCATGCCGGCCAGCAGCTCCTGCTCGCCGCCTGCCTGCCCGCCCCCACCTGAATATTTGGGCGGCTTTGCGATGCGCTGGGGGCCCTCATGCACGGACAGGAAGCTGCCCACGCCGTGGCCGGTGCCATGGGCGTAATCGAGCCCCACCTTCCACAGGAACTGGCGCGCCAAAGTGTCGAGCTGGCTGCCAGTGGTTCCGGTGGGGAAGGTCTGAGTAGCCAGCGCCAGATTGCCGCGCAGCACGCGGGTGAAGCGGTCCTTCACTTCTGCCGGGGCCTCGCCGGGGCCGATCCAGACGGTGCGGGTAATGTCGGTGGTGCCATCGGGATATTGCCCGCCCGAATCGACCAGATAGACGCTGCCCGGCTCCAGCCTGCGATTGGTTTCCTCGCTCACCCGGTAATGGACGATGGCCCCGTTGGGCCCCGCGCCCGATATGGTGTCGAAGGAAAGGTCACGCAGATCGCCGCATTCGCGCCGGAACTGGTGCAGTGCCTCCGCCGCCGAGATTTCGGTGACAGTGCCCTTGGGCCCTTCCACCGACAGCCAGTGGAGGAAGCGGGTCACCGCCGCGCCATCGCGGGCCTGAGCGGCGCGGTGGCCGGCCAGCTCCACGGGGTTCTTGATCGCCTTGGGCAGCACGCAGGGATCGCCCGTCTCGACCACGACCGCGCCGGCATTGTCGAGCGCGGCAAAGATGCCCGCCACGCAATTGGTGGGATCGGCCGCCACGCGCTTGCCGTGCAGTTCTTCCAGCGCGGAAACGAAGTCCGTCTTGTCGCGCAGGCGCACCGCATTGCCCAGATGGGCGACCAGTTCGGGCGTGACCTTTTCGGGCGCGATGAACAGGTCGGCCGTGCCGTCCGCATGGGCGACCACATAGGACAGAGTCACCGGCGTGCGCTCCACGTCGGTGCCGCGGATGTTGAGCAGCCAGGCGACGGAATCGAGCGCGGCGATCACCGCTGCGTCGAGGCCGTAGGTCTTGAGCCATTCGCCCAGCTCGGCGCGCTTTTCGGCGCTGGGCTTGCCGGAATAGGAATCTTCATGGACGAGGGCGGGGGCGAGCGAGGGCTCGGGCCGGTCCTGCCACACGGAATCCACCGGATTGCTGTCCACCGCGACGAGCCTGCCGCCCTTGGGCGCCAGCGCGCGGGCCACGGCCTCGGCCCAGCCCTTGGAATGGAGCCAGGCATCATAGCCGATCACGGCCCCGTCCGGCGCATGTTCGCCCAGCCATCTGGCGGGGCTGGTTTCGGGCACGCCCTGATAGTCCCAATGGGCGCCATCCACCTGATCGCGCACCTGCAAGGTGTAGCGGCCATCGACGAAGATCGCTGCCTTGTCATTGAGGACCACCGCCGTGCCCGCCGATCCGCCAAAGCCGGTCAGCCATTCCAGCCTCTGGGCATAGGCGCCGACATATTCGCTCATATGTTCGTCACTGATCGGCACCACGAAGCCATCGAGCCCGCGTGAGGCGAGTTCCTTCCTCAGGGCGGTGAGACGGGCTTCATGTGTTTGCATCAGCATTGCTTGCGGTCCTTTCCGCACCAACATAGGGCGGGATCATGGCCGATACCACACCCGCAACCACTGCCGCCCCGAACCTTGCCCCGCCCGTCGCGGCAAAGAAGCCCCAATCCGTCACGCATCACGGCGTCACCGTGGCTGACGATTACGCATGGCTGCGCGATCCCCTCTATCCGGAAGTGACCGACAAGGAGGTGCTCGCCCATCTGGAGGCCGAGAATGCGTGGTTCGAAGCGCGGATGAAACCGCACCAGCCCCTGATCGACCGCCTGTTCACCGAAATGCGCGCCCGCATCAAGGAAGCGGACAAGTCCGTGCCGCAGAAGGATGGAAACTGGCTCTACTGGATCGAGTTCGAGGAAGGGGCCGAATACAAGAAGTGGTGGCGCCGCCCCCTGGGCGCGCCCGACGATGGCAGCGCGGACGAGCTGATTCTGGATGAAGTCGCGCTGGCGGGCGATCTGGAATATTTCCGCCTCGGCGCATTGTCGGTCAGCCAGAACGGCATGATGCTGGCCTATGCGGTGGACGATAACGGGTCCGAACGCTTCACCGTGCGGATCAAGGATCTGGCGACCGGCGAATTGCTGCCCGACACGATCCCCGGCACGCTTTCCTCGCTGGTATGGGTCGCGGGCGACAAGGGCCTGATCTATTCGCTGGCGAACGAACAGTGGCGCACCGACAATGTCCGCCTGCACTGGCTGGGCCAGCCGCTGGAACAGGATGTGGAGCTTTATCACGAGGATGATGAAGGCTTCCGCGTCGGCTCCGGCCTGTCGGCAAACGAGAAATGGGTGATCATTTCCGCAGGCGACCATGAAACCAGCGAGGCCCGGCTGATCCCGGCGGACGATCCGCTGGCCACGCCGATTCTGGTGAAGGCCCGGCAGGTGGGCGTCGAATATGATCTGGACGAGCGGGACGGCACGCTGTTCATCCACACCAACGACACGCATGAGAATTTCCGCCTCGCCACCGCGCCGCTCAGCGATCCGGGCAACTGGACCACTCTGATCGAAGGGTCCGACGATTTCTACCTGACCGGGGTGGATCTGTTCCGCGATTTCTACGTGATCGAAGGCCGCCTTGCCGGGCTCGATCAGGTGCAGGTGCGCTATTACGACGATCCCGCCCGGATCGAGCCGATCACTTTCCCCGAAGCGAGCTATGTCGCCGGGCTGGGCGACAATCCCGAATGGGCGATGGACACGCTCCGCCTCTCCTATGAAAGCATGGTCAGCCCGCGCTCGGTCTATGATTATTCCGTGGCGGATCGCAGCATGGACCTGCTCAAGGTGCAGGAAATCCCTTCCGGCTACGATGCCACGCTCTATGCGACCGAGCGGCTGGAGATTGCCGCGCGCGACGGCACGAAGATCCCGGTCAGCGTGGTCTATCGCAAGGATCGCGTCCAAATGAATGCGGGGAGCCCCGGCCCGCTGCATCTTTACGGCTATGGCGCCTATGGCATTTCGATCGAGCCGGGCTTCTCCACCACGCGGCTCAGCCTGGTGGATCGCGGCTTTGCCTATGCCATCGCCCATATTCGCGGCGGGGACGATCTGGGCCGCGCCTGGTACAAGGCGGGCAAGCTGGAACGGCGGACCAACACATTCAACGATTTCGTGGATGTGGCGCAGGGCCTGATCGCCCACGGCTTTACCGAGGCAGGGCGGATCAGCATTTCCGGCGGGTCGGCAGGCGGCGAACTGATGGGCGCGGTGGTCAATTCGGACCCCGGCCTGTGGGGCGCGGTGGTGGCGCATGTGCCCTTCGTGGACGTGCTGGCGACCATGCTCGACGCCTCCCTGCCGCTGACGCCGGGCGAATGGCCCGAATGGGGCAACCCGATCGAGGACCATGCCGCGTTCGAGCTGATCCGCAGCTATTCGCCCTACGATCAGGTGAAGGCGCAGGCCTATCCGCCGATCATGGTGACGGCCGGCCTCAACGATCCGCGCGTGACCTATTGGGAACCGGCCAAATGGGTGGCCAAGCTGCGTGAGCTGAAGACCGATTCCAACGAGCTGATCCTCAAGACCAATATGGGCGCTGGCCATGGCGGCAAGTCCGGCCGGTTCGAGAGCCTGAAGGAAACGGCGGAGGAATTCGCCTTCATCCTGTGGCAATTGGGGGTGGCGGAATAGCGTTCTTCATCCGCTCATGCTGAGCCTGTCGAAACATGCGCGCCACGGCCGCCTTGATGCTGGCCAACGCGCATATCCCCTTCGGCTGTCTGCTTGCAGCAGCCGCTCAGGACATGCTTCGACAAGCTCAGGACGAACGGGCGTCTGGTTCGGGAACCCCAAATGAGCAACTCCTTCACTCTCACCTTCACCGCCGGGCCGGAACACATCGATTTCAACGGCCATGTGAACAATATGGTGTGGCTGCAATGGGTGCAGGACATCGCCACGGCCCATTGGGAAGCGGTCGCCCCGGCGGAGCATCAGGCGCGCTATGTCTGGTTCGTGACCCGGCACGAGATCGATTATCGCGGCAATATCGTGGAGGGGGAGGAAGTGACGGCGCGCACTTTCATTCCCGATCCGCCGCAGGGCGCGCGCTTCCTGCGCTGCGTGGATTTCACCAATGCGGCGGGCAAGCCCATCGTGCAGGTGCGATCGATCTGGGCGATGATCGACAAGGCCACCGGCCGCCCCCAGCGCATCACGCCGGAGATTTCCGGCCCCTTCATGGAAGAATGATCGCAGCCTGATCCCCGCCCGCACCGGGCTGCACCGGGCCGGGTCGGGGGCCGAGTGGGTCAGTCGCGTCAGGCGCGTTCGCTGCGTGCGGGCCTCGCGGCCGGGCTGCTGCGCCTGTCCTGCTTGCGCCGCTCGGTTGCGCGGCGTTCCTTGCCGTGGGTGTTGAACAGGGTCAGCTTTTCCCCGATGGTCCGGTTGCGGCCCGCCTGCTTGGCTTCGTAAAGCAGCTTGTCGGCGCGCGAATAGAGATCCTTGAAGGAACTGGCCGCCATTGCGGCGGGCGGGCCTTCCACCAGCCCCATGCTGGCCGTGACCAGCCGGTCCAGCCCCGGAACTTCCTGGGCAATATGGCGCGGCAGCATCTGGCGCCGCTGTTCAGCCCGGGCGCGCGCATTGGGGCCGCGCAGCAGAATCAGAAATTCCTCGCCCCCCAGCCGCATCACCAGCGTATCTTCGTTCGGCGAGAGGCCCCGGGCGACGGCGCGCAGCACCTCGTCCCCCACGGCGTGGCCATAGCGATCGTTGATGGCCTTGAAGTGATCGAGGTCCAGCAAGGCATAAGTGCCGAAGCCTTCCTCGCACAATTCGCGAAAGCGCGGTTCGATGGCACGGCGGTTCAGCAAGCCGGTCAACGGATCGTGCTCGGCCAGCGTTTCCAGCACCTGTGCCCGCGTGCGTGCGCTGTCGCGCTGTTCGCGGAATGACATCATGCGGTCTGCCACACCCATGGCCGAAATGACCACTTCGACCACCAGCGCGACATAGAGCAATTCGTCGATCAGCGAAGGCGCGCCGTAAAAGCCCAGCCCACGCAGGATCCGCTCCGCCCCCAGCACCAGGATCGGGGACCATGCCACGAGGATGAATTTGACCGACCGGCTGCGGCGCCGCAGCGCCTCGATCATGGCGAAGATATAGACCGCCAGCGCGGGCAGGAAGCCGAGCGAATAGAGCTGATGCGAGCGATAATCGAGGAAAGGCGGGTGCAGCGTGATGATGCCGGGCACCAGCAGCACGATCAGGCTGGCCACGCGCAAGGCATTGCGCGTGAAGGGAGACAGTGCCTGTTCCTCCAGAAAGTCCGCCAGGAACAGCCCCGCCAGCGCCGCCATCAGTGCCAGGGAAAAACCGTTGATCTTGGCGAGAGTGACGACGTTCAGATCGGCGAACAGAACGATCAGGCCGGTGAAACTGATCACATAGCCCATCATCGCCACCACCAGAGCGGCATGCCACAGCACGAAGCGCTGGCGCAGCACGGCATAGAGCGCGAGATCGAAGATCAGCGGGGCGAACAGCATCCCGGCGAGTATGCCGAACATCACCAGCTTGACGATGGGCCAGTCGCCCGCCGCCGGATCGCTGGAAAGCCGCGCATCGGAAAGCACAGCCGCGTTCCATGGCCGCTCCACCCGCACCACTAATGCCACCGTATCGGCATCGATCGGGGGGAGCCTTGCGGAAAAGACGGAGCGCCCCGCGCGCGGCGTCACCTCATCAGGGGAAAGGCCCAGCGCCTGCGTGGTGCCGTCGGCCTGCACGGCAAAGATGCTCAGCCGGTCGAACTTGGTCACGCGGGTGACCAGCATCACCGGCACGCCCTGGCCGCGCCATTCGCTTGCGTCGAAACGCAGCCAGCCAGCGGGCAGGGGATCTTTCCAATGGATGGAATTGCAGGTCCACGCCGCGGGATCGGCGGCCAGTTCGGCATAGGTCGTGTCGATCGGGCTGAAGGCGTGGCAGGTGGGCTGGATCGCGCCTGGCAGATCCTCGTCCGCGAAAGCGGGCCCTGCGCAGGCTAGCGCCACGAGCATCGCAAGCCATGCGAGCATCCGGGTAATGTAACGTGGCGCCATCAAAACGCGCGCTATCCGTTAGAAGTTAACCTCAAGCTAAGCATGCGGCGAAAGGAGCGCGCCCTGCCCGAGCGCACTCAATTTCGCAGGCGCAATCCTTCAATATTTGTCGAACAATTTCAGATCGATGGACTCGCCCACGGCTTTCAGCCCGGCATCGCTGCCATGCAGATGGTCACCCATATGATAGCCGTCGCGCATTTTCTGCGGATCGGCCGGATCGGCAAAGGCAGTGTCGAACCGCACGAGTCCATCGAAGGCCCCGCTGGTGAGAATCCACTGATTGATCTTCTCGCGCGCGGCCTCGCCCTCTTCGGTCCAGTAGCTCGCGCCCTTGTAGGGGCCGATGGGCGATCCGATCACCTTGATGCCCTTCTGATGGGCCCGCTCGATGATCTGCATGTAGCCCGCGATCATCTGCTCCACCGTGATCTGCGGCTGGTCCAGCCCCGGCAACTGCGGCCCGCCGCGATTGCCGAAGCGGTTGCCGATGTCGTTCACCCCTTCGAACAGGATCAGATATTTCACATTGGGCAGGCTCAGCACATCCTCGTCGAACCGGGCCAGCGCCGCCTCGCCCATACCGGGGCTGAGGATGCGATTGCCGCTGATCGCCGCATTGGCCACGGCCCAGTCCTTGCCCGCTTCCTGAAGGCGATGGGCCAGAATATCAGGCCAGCGGCGATTGGCCCCCGGAGTGGAGCCCACCCCGTCGGTAATCGAATCGCCAAAGGCCACGATGGTGCCCAGCGCATCGGGGGAATCCACTTCCACCGCGCTCAGAAAGGCGCGGAACTGGGCCTTGGAGGCAGGCTCGAACGGCTTGCCGACGTGATTGCCCGGCGGGGAAACGGCCAGCTCGTCCATCCCGGTAAGGTGGCAGGTGCAGGGGCCGGTCGGCTTGGGCAGGTAGAATTCCACTTTCACCCGCGCCAGATCGGGCAGGTCCAGTTGCACCGCGTCGCTGGCGAAAGGCGCGCCGCGCGGGATTACCGCGCCAGCTTCGCCGCCGAAAGTGAGCATGCGCGATGTGCCGGGCACTTCCTTGCCCGCATCGTCGATCCGCACGATCCGCGCCGCGCCGATTTCCAGCTGAGCCGGGCCATAGCGGTTGGAGAAGCGCAGCCGCACGCTGCTGCCGCCCTCGCTCAGCCGCAGGATCTGGCTCAGCGTGACATTGTCATAGGATGCGGCGGCAAAGGGCCCTTCGGTGCCGAGCGGCGCGTGCGGGGCTGCCGCCCAGCTGGCCACCCATTCGGCCTGAGCCGGCGCGGCGGCGGCAAGGCACAATGCGGCGGCGGCCAGGCCCACGCCGTTCAATCCGGTAAAACGCATCCCCCAACTCCTTCCACTCATGCGGATTTTCCACATCATGGATTGGAGCGGGGGGAATGCGCAAGCTGCCTTTTCGCTCAGCCGCGATAGACCCAGTAATCCGGGCCGAAGCGTGCTTCCAGATCCACCAGGCATTCGCGGTGAATCTCGCGTACGCGCTCGGGCGTCATATATTCCGCCGGGTCGATCTCCTCGATGGTGAGGGTGGACTTGTCCTCATAGAGATGCTCGCCCGTCAGCAGCGCCCGCTCATTATAGGGCCAGATGAAGGCCTGCCGGCTGGAGACGAGATAGAGCCCGTCCTCCTTGTCCGCCTTGATGCCGATCTTGGCCAGTTCCGCGCCGGTGGACATCTGGTGGAACCACATTTCGTCTGCAATGCCCCAATCGGCCACGGCCACCTTGTCGCCGCTGTTCCACAGCACGATGTCGCCGATGGCCGAATAGAAATCATAGACGCCCTGCTTGCCGTGGACCTGCACGGGATTGTCGCCCCAGCAGACGTGATAGACCGGATCGTCCGCCATCATGTCGTCAGCGGTGATTTCCTTGAACATCGCCGCGCCCTCCAGATGCACGTGGCGGCAGTAATTGAGCAGGATCGCGCGGTGCAGCGGGTTGTCCGTCCGCTCGATCAGCTCGAGCGTGGGGTTCATGCAGTCATAGACTTCCTGTTCGTATTTGCTGGCCATGGCCTCTCTCCGATCTGTTTGCGTCAGCTTGTGCCACGCATGGCCGCCTGCCCGCTAGGAGCGAGGCGCAGAAACGGTGTGACGGCAGCGCAAGCGCGGCCAGAGGCGTCGTCCCCGCACCTGACCCGGGACCGCTGGAGGCCGGCGCGCCCCGGCCAGGGATTCGGGCCAGAGCGATCCCGGCCAGCGATCCCGGCCAAAGCACTTCCAGCAGGCGCCGGGATGACGATGGAGGCCTCAGTCGGCGGCGGCGCGCTCGATCCGGGCAATCGCGGCTTCCAGCGATTTTACCCGTTCCGCCCCGGCAAAGCGCGGCTCGGCCTTGGCCAGCGTTTCCCACACTTGCGGGCGCATGTCGCACAGGATCACCCGCGTCCCCCGCTCCTTCGCCTGGCGCACGAAGGTTTCGAGCACGGAAAGGCCGGAGGAATCCATATAGGGCGCCCGGTCCAGCCGCAGGATCACCGCACGCGGCACCTGGCCGATGCGGGTCAGCGTATCGAGCATGTCCCCCGCCACGCCGAAGAACATCGGCCCGGCGATGCGGAACACTTCCACGCCCTGCGGCAAGGCGGCGCGCTGGCTCGGGTCTTCCACGCTCTGGTCTTCGGCCAGAACGCCGGTGGCATTGGCCATGCGCGCCATGAACAGCAGCGAGGCGAGCGTCACGCCCACGCCGATCGCCACGGTCAAATCCACCAGCACGGTCAGGCCGAAAGTGAGCAGCAGCAGGGTGCGCTCCCCCACATCCATGCGCAGCAGCATGCGGAAGCGTTCCACCTCGCTCATGCCCCAGGCCACGATCAGCAGGATGGCGGCCAGCGCGGGCATCGGCACATAGGCCACCAGCCCGCCGGCCACCAGCAGCACCACCAGCAGGGCGAAGGAATGGAAAATCCCCGCCATGGGCGTCTGCGCGCCCGCGCGGATATTGGTGGCGGTGCGCGCGATGGCCCCGGTGGCGGGCAATCCGCCGAACAGGGCGGAGGCGAGATTGGCCACGCCCTGCCCCACCAGTTCCTGATTGGGGCGGTGCTTGTATCCGGTCATCCCGTCAGCCACAACGGCCGAAAGCAGCGCCTCGATCCCGGCAAGGAAGGCGATGGTGAAAGCCGAAGGCAGCACGTCGCGCAGCATGGGCAGAGTAAAGCTCGGCATTTCCGGCATAGGCAGGCTGGTGGGCATGTCGGGGAAGCGCGCGCCCACTGTCTCCACCGGCAGGCCGAACAGCAGCACCGCCAGCGAAGCCACTGCGATGGCGATCAGATATCCCGGCAGCTTGGGATTGATCCGCTTGAGCAGCAGGATCACCGCCAGCGATCCCGCGCCCACCGCAAGGGCAAACCAGTTGGTAGTGCCGATGGCGGAAAGGTAGGCTTCCCATTTGCCGAGGAATTCGGCCGGCACCTCGCCTGCCTGCAAGCCAAGGAAATCCCCGATCTGGCTGGAGGCGATGATCACCGCGATCCCCGCGGTAAAGCCCGTCACCACCGGCATGGGCACGAAGCGCATCAGCTGGCCCAGCCGGGCATAGCCGGCCACGATCAGGATGATGCCCGCCAAAATGGTCGCCAGCACCAGCCCGGAATAACCATGCTGCGCGATCACGCCTGCGATCACCACCACGAAGGCCCCGGTCGGCCCGCCCACCTGCACGCGCGATCCGCCCAGGATTGAGATGAAGAAGCCCGCGACCACGGCCGTCACCAGCCCCTTGTCGGGCGATGCCCCGCTGGCGATGGCCAGCGCCATGGACAAAGGCAGGGCGACGATGGCGACGGTGAGCCCCGCCATGGCGTCTGCCCGCAGGCGTGCGGCGGTGTAGCCTTCGCGGAAGGCGGTGATCAGTTTGGGGGTGAATGCCGGGGGAAGTGCCATCATTCGTGCCTTGGCTTGCCCGTGGGGGCGGGAGGATTCCTTGGGTCAGGAGCGGGTTGCGGCGCCTGCTTATCATACAGCAACGAGGCATCCGCGCCCGAGGATGCCCCGGCCATGGTCTCGCGCAGGCGAACGCCCCGGCCGATCCCGGCGCTGGGCGAATGTTCGCCGATGATCTCGATCCCGGCTTTTTCCAGCCCGCCGATCACCTTGACGAGCGTATCCACCGTGCCGCGCACCTGCCCCTCACTCGCTTCCATCCGCTGGATGGTGGGCAAGGAGACGCCGGCCAGTTCGGCCAGCTGCTTCTGGTCGATCCCGAGGAGCGCGCGGGCGGCGCGAATCTGCTGGGCAGTGATCATATATGCATCCTGATGCTTGAAACATCAATATAGGGTGCATGTATAGCAGAACAACCGATTTGTCTATCAGAGGGGATGAGCCTTTGTCCTTACACTCTATGCGTCATCCCGGGCTTGACCCGGGATCGCTGTGAGCTTGGCGCGCGGTGAATTGGGTGCCCGGCGGCCAGCGATCCCGGCGTGCGCCGGGATGACGGAGGAGGCAGGCCTCATCATCTAGTGTCACCCCGGACTAGTTCCGGGGTCCAGCTTTCTGGAAGTAATAGCGGGATCCCGGGTCAGGCCCGGGATGACGAATGATGAACCATTGGCACTCCACCTTGACATTACGAACCATTTGGGTTATATGGCCCAGCAGTGACGGGTTGCGGGGGCGGTAGCGCTTCGCTCCTCTCCCGCGCCGGGTCGGCGCTGTCTGCAGAGCCGGGCCAGATGGACAGGGTGGATGTCAACGCCCTGTCCGGCCCGCTGGACCAGCGCCCGCAACAGATGCGTGGCCGGATGATGTTTCGCCCCAGAGGAACATCTCCGCTCAAGGGAGGGCCTACTTGCGAGCCCTACGCCTTCCCCGCCATGCACACAGGGCCGAGCAGACAAGTTTGCCGCGATACTTCGCCTGCCATTCGCATATCAAACAACGCGCAAACGCACCGCTCGCCAGAGCGGGCGCCTGACAGCACCGGCCCGGCCCCGTCCGTTCGGTTGTCTCACCACCGGCGTCAGCCCGCATTCGCCAGCGGAGGGATCGGTGTGTCTGCGCCATGCGAACGCCGGGATCGCTGGGCATCCCCTGCTGGATGAAGATGTAGAGGGTTTCACGCGGAGACGCGGGGGCGCGGAGAGGGTGCGGCTGGGCCCGTTCCCTCCGCGCCTCCGCGTCTCCGCGTGAGTATTCTGGGTTCGCGCAAAGAGCGCAAAGGCCGCTGAGGGTGTAGCGCCTGCCTCTATACCTCGTCATTCCCGCCCTTCGACGCCGCCTGCGGCGTCGAAGGGCGGGAATGACGAGGGTTGGGGAGGTTGCGCAGCCCCGGACGGCCAAGATCAAAGCGGGTTCCCGTCCCGGTCCCGGAAGATTTCGCGCCGGCCGACATGGTTGGCCGGGCCGACCAGCCCGTCTTCCTCCATGCGCTCGATCCATTTGGCGGCGGTGTTGTAACCCACGCCCATCTGGCGTTGCAGCCACGAACCGGAAGCCTTCTGGTTCTCGATCACGATCTGGCAGGCCTGGCGATATTTGCGCTCTTCCGGATTGTCGGAGGCGGTCAGGTCGTCCTCGAAGCCGAAGCCGCTGTCTTCCGTTTCCTCGGTCACGGCGTCGATATAATCGGGCTTGCCCTGCTTGCGCCAATGTTCGGCCACGGCTTCCACTTCCTCGTCGCTCACGAAGGGGCCGTGGACGCGGGTCAGGGCGCCGCTGGAAGGCTTGAACAGCATGTCGCCCTTGCCCAGCAATTGTTCCGCGCCCTGTTCGCCCAGGATGGTGCGGCTGTCGATGCGGCTGGTGACGTTGAAGCTGATGCGGGTGGGCAGGTTCGCCTTGATGACGCCGGTGATGACGTCCACCGAAGGGCGCTGCGTGGCCATGATCAGGTGGATGCCCGCCGCGCGGCTCTTCTGCGAAAGCCGCTGGATCAGCACTTCGATTTCCTTGCCGACCGTGACCATGAGGTCCGCCAGCTCGTCCACGATCAGCACGATCATGGGCAGGGTTTCGTAATCGAGCTGTTCTTCCTCGAACAATTCCTCGCCCGTATCGGGATCGAAGCCGATCTGCACCCGGCGGCCCAGCGGCTTGCCCTTGGCGATGGCGGAAGTGACGCGTTCGTTGAAGCCGTTCAAATTACGCGCGCCGATGGAGGACATCATGCGATAGCGCCGCTCCATCTCCTCAACCGCCCATTTCAGCGCGCGGATCGACTTGTGCGGCTCGGTCACCACGGGGGCCAGCAGGTGCGGAATATCGTCGTAGCTTTTCAGCTCCAGCACCTTGGGATCGATCAGGATCATGCGCAATTCGCGCGGCGTGAAGCGATAGAGCAGCGACAGCAGGATGCAGTTGAGCCCCACCGACTTGCCCGAGCCGGTGGTGCCCGCCACCAGCAGGTGAGGCATGGAGGCAAGGTCCGCCACGATGGGTTCGCCCGCAATATCCTTGCCCAGGATGATCGGCAGCATGCCCTTGTGCCCGGCAAAGGCTTCGGACGCGGCGAGTTCCTTCAGCGCCACGGTCTGCCGATCGGTATTGGGCAGTTCGATGCCCATCACCGTCTTGCCGGGGATGGAGGAAACGCGCGCGCTGATCGCGCTCATATTGCGGGCAATATCCTCGGCCAGGCCGATCACGCGGCTGGCCTTGATGCCGGCGGCCGGTTCCAGCTCGTACATCGTCACTACCGGGCCGGTGCGCACGGCAGTGATTTCGCCCTTCACGTTGAAATCGTCGAGCACGTTTTCCAGCAGGCGCGCATTGCGTTCCAGCGCCAGCTTGTCGACCTTGGGCGCGCTGTTTGGCGGCGGGTCTTCCAGTAGGTCCAGGCTGGGCAGTTCGAATTCGTCGAACAGATCCTTCTGCCGCTTGCCCGGGCTGCTGATCGCCGCAGGCTTGGGCGGGGCGGAAGGATCGGCAATTTCGGGCGGCTTGCGGTCGGGATTGTCCGCCACCGGCGTGGGGCGCGGCTCTGCGCGAGGGGCTTTCTCGGGCTTTTCGCGCTTGGGCACGAAGGGCAGAGAATCGGCGCTGGGCAGCGAAGGCGCGCGCTTCAGCGAAGCGGGAATGGTCAGCAGCGCGGCCCAGTCCACCGCGAAGACACGGCCCACCAGCACGGCCCCGCCCACCAGGCAGACGAGGCCCATGCCCAGAATTGCCCAGCCCTGCGCCGCTTCCGGCAACAGGGACGCCAGCGCCTCGATCCCCGCCTTGCCGAACAGGCCCGCAATGCCGCCCAGCGAGGCGGGAAGGCTGCCCCCGGCGGAAGTGAAGGTCAGCGACAGCACCGTGGAAAGCAGCACCATGGCGAAGACCAGCAGCGCCACCGCGCTCCACCAGCGGATGCCGTGCGGCGTATCTTCTTCCTCATCCGCATCGCGCCACAGCTTGCGAGCGAAGGCATAGAGCAGCGGAATGAACAGGACGGAGACGAAGCCGAACAGGAACAGCCCCCGCTCCGCCGCCCAGGCCCCCGCGCTGCCCATCCAGTTGAGCGGCGGGCCGCCCGCAGCGGTGGAGGCGGAAGGATCGGTCTGGTGATAGGAGGCCAGCGACAGCGTATAGAACAGCATCGCCGCCAGCAGCACCAGCGCGCCCGAAAGCTGCAACGCACGGCGCAGTGAGCGCCGGAATGCTGCGCGCCAATCGGCCTGCGGTGCCTTCCCTGCCGGGCGGCTAGCCATGAATATTCCCCTTTGGTTCCGAAAAGCGAGAATCGCAGAGTCGGGACTCCGGGTCAAGAATGGTGGGCCCGGTCGCGCGGGGATGACGAGAAAGGAGAGAAAGCTCAGGACAATCCATCAATCGCGGCCCAGCGCTTCCAGCCGAGGCGCCTGGCCTTCCTCCGGTCCATCCCGCCCAGCGCGATCACCGGCGCTTTCGCATGGCGCGCCAGCAGGCGGAAGCGCAAGGGGCCGAGGCTCTTGCCGCCGGGGTGGGAGCGTGTGGGGAAGGCGGGCGAGAGCAGCAGGCCATCGGCGCCGAGCAGATTGGCCGCGCCGATCTCGCTCAGCGAATGGACGGTCGCCAGCCGCAAATGTCGCCGCCGGGGCCACAGGGAACGCGGCGCACCGTAAATGCCGCCTGCCCCCCATTCCGTGGCGGTGAGGGCGGAATCGGCCAGCACCGTCACGATCCCGCGTGCCCGCGCGATGCGGGCGAGCTGGCGGAAGCGGGCAATCCGCTCGGGCGGTTCAAGATGATAATGGCGGTAGATGAAGCCCGATCCGCGCGGCAGGCGTCCAAGCGCCGCTTCCAGCCCGGCATCGTTGCGGGCATCGGAGATCAGCCACAGATGCGGCAGGGTCTGGCGCGTCACCATCAGGGCGCTATAGGCGCGGCATGGACCATGCTTCAACTCCGCTGGAAACCGTCCGTGCCGGTATCGCCAAAGCTGCGAGCATCGCCGGGCGCAAAGCCGAAGACATCACCCTGATCGCCATCAGCAAGACGCATGATGCCGAAACGATCCTGCCGCTGATCGAGCAGGGCCAGCGCGTGTTCGGCGAAAACCGCGTGCAGGAAGCGCAAGGCAAATGGCCCGCGCTGAAGCATCGCTTCCCCGACATTGAACTGCATCTGGTGGGCCAGCTCCAGTCCAACAAGGCTGACGATGCCGTGGAACTGTTCGACTGCATCCATTCGGTCGACCGGCCCAGCCTCGTTACCGCCCTCGCCAGGGCGATGGAGAAGGCGGGGCGCAGGCTGCCCTGCTTCATCCAGGTGAATATCGGCGAGGAAGAGCAGAAAGGCGGCTGCGCGATTGCCGATCTGCCCGCCCTGCTCGAACAGGCGCGCGCGGCGGGCCTGCCGGTGGCGGGCCTCATGTGCGTGCCGCCCGCCGATATCGAGCCTGCGCCCTTCTTCGCCTTCCTCGCCAAGCTGGTGGCGGATAACGGGCTGGAAAAGCTGAGCATGGGCATGAGCGGCGATTACGAAACCGCGATCAGGCTGGGCGCCACTCATGTGCGCGTGGGCAGCGCCTTGTTCGGAGCGCGGGGGTAAGCGGCCCCCGCTTTACGCCTCCACCTTCTCCGCCATGGCCTGCGCATCGTCGCTGGCCGCGGCGAGCAGGGCCTCCTCGATCGCGGCGAGTCGGTCGGTAGAAGTGATCTTTCCGCCCAGCAGATCGGTGACGTAGAACGTATCGGCCGCGCGCTCGCCATAATTGGTGATGTGGGCCGAATAGACCATCAGCCTGCTTTCGAAGAGCGAGCGGGCAAGGCGGTTGAGCAGGGCCGGCCGGTCGCGCGCATTTACTTCGATCACGGTGAAGCGGCCTGACGCCTTGTTGTCGATGAACACGCGCGGGCGCACTTCGAAACTGGCGGCGCGGGCATGGGTCAGCGGGCGCTTGGCCAGCTGCGGCACCAGTTCGATGCGGTTGGCCAGTGAATCCTCGATTGCGGTGGCCAGCCGGGCGAGCTGCGAATCCTCGCTGAAGGGGCGGCCCAGCGGATCCTGCACCAGGAAATTGTCCACCGCCTTGCCTACGCGAGTGGTGTGGATGCGCGCATCGATGATGTTGCCGCCCGCCAGGCTGATCGCCCCTGCGATGCGATAGAACAGGCCGGGGTGGTCGTCCGAAATCACGGTGACCAGCGTGGCCCCGCGCGCGGCGTAATATTCGCAATGGATCGAAAGCCGCCGCTGCTGCTGCTTGGCCTCGGCATATTGCCGCAGATTCATGGCGATGATGTCCGCCGGTTCGGCGATCCAGTAGGAATCGTCGAAACGGTCGTCCAGTTCTTCCATCACATGGGCCTGCGCACCCAGTTCGGCGGCCACATCCTCGCGCTTGCGGGCGACGCGCTCGTTCCGGCCGCTGCTGACATGGCCCAGCCGCAGCGCCTCTTCGGCGGCGGCGTATAACTGGGTGAGCAGCTGGCGTTTCCAGCTGTTCCAGATGCCGGGGCCCACCGCGCGGATATCCACGATGGTGAGCATGGTGAGCAGGCGCAACCGCTCCAGGCTCTGCACCTCGGTCACGAAATCGGCGATGGCCTTGGGATCGGAAAGATCGCGCTTGAAGGCGGTCGCGCTCATCAGCAGATGCCAGCGCACCAGCCAGGCGACCAGTTCCGTCTCATCCTCGTTCAGCCCAAGGCGCGGGCAGAGCTTTTCCGCCACTTCCGCGCCCAGGATCGAATGATCCCCCGCGCGGCCCTTGGCGATGTCATGCAGCAGCACCGAAACATACAGCGCATTGCGCGACTGGATCTGCGGGAACAGCTCTGTGGCCAGCGGATGATCGGTGCGCAATTCGCTCCGTTCGATCCGGGCCAGCAGGCCGATGGCGCGGATCGTGTGCTCGTCCACCGTGTAATGGTGATACATGTCGAACTGCATCTGCGCATTGACCCGGCCGAAATCCGGCACGAAGCGGCCGAAGACGCCCGCCTCGTTCATCCAGCGCAGCACCGTTTCCGGATCGCGCCGCCCGGCCAGCGTCTTCAGGAACAGGGCATTGGCGCGCGGATCGTTGCGCACATCGTCCCGGATCAGCGTGGCATCGCGCGCGGCCATGCGCATGGTGGCGGGGTGGATTTCCAGCCCTTCCTCCTCCGCGATCTGGAATATCTCGATCAGCCGCACCGGATCGTCGCGGAACCAGTCATCCCCCTGCGCGGCGATGCGCCCGCCGAACACCTTGTAGCCGCGCACCGAGCGGGCACGGGCGCGGAAGCCCGCCAGCAGCCCGCGCGGCGTCTTGCGAGCGAACTGCTCGTCCAGCTGGGCCAGGAAGATGCCCGAAAGGCTGCCCACCCGCTTCGCCTGCAGGAAGTAATATTGCATGAAGCGTTCCACCGCGCTCTTGCCCGGACGGTCCGCAAACTGCATCCGGCGGGCGACTTCGCGCTGGAGGTCGAAAGTCAGCCGGTCTTCCGCGCGATTGGTGATGGTGTGCAGATGTGACCTGACCGCCAGGAAGAAGCCCTCGGCCCGGCGGAAGGCGCGATATTCGGCGCGGGTGAACAGGCCCACTTCCACCAGTTCGGCCGCGCTCTTCACCTTGTGGATATATTTGCCGATCCAGTAGAGCGTCTGCAGATCCCGCAGCCCGCCCTTGCCTTCCTTCACATTGGGTTCGACGACATAGCGGCTGTTGCCCAGGCGCTTGTGCCGCTCGTTCCGCTCGGCCAGCTTCTCGGTCACGAATTGCCGCTCCGTGCCGGCGACAACATCGGCGAAGAAACGCGCGCTGGCTTCCTCGTACAGTTCCTGATCGCCCCACAGATAGCGGCCTTCCAGCATGGCGGTGCGGATCGTCAGATCGCCGCGCGCCATGCGCACCATATCATCCACCGAGCGGCTGGAATGGCCGACTTTCAGCCCCAGATCCCACAGCAGATAGAGCAGCGCCTCGATCACCTGTTCGCACCAGGCGGTCTGCTTGCCGGGCGTCAGGAAGGCGATGTCGATATCGGAATGCGGCGCCATTTCGGCCCGGCCATAGCCACCCACCGCCATGATGCTCAGCCGCTCGCCCGAGCTGCGATTATTGACCGGATAGAGATCGGTGACGACGTGATCGTGCATCACCCGGATGATCTGATCCATCAGGAAGGCGAAGCCGGTAGTGATCTCGTGCCCGGCGGAAGGTTTCTCCGCCAGTCGCCTTGTCAGCTCCGCCCGCCCATCGGCCATGGCGCCGCGCAGCAGCTCCACCACGCGTTTGCGCGATTTGGTGCCGCCGTCCTGCGCCACAGCCTCCGCGATGTCTGCTGCCAGCTTGCGGCGATCCAGCACCGCGCGTTGATTGGGGATTCTGATTGCGCTCACTCGCCTTCAATTAGGGCGAGATATTTTTCGCGCAACGCACGCTTGTCCACTTTTGCGGTGCCGAGGCGCGGAAGATGCCCTTCGGCACGCCACATGCGGGCGGGAATCTTGAACGGGGCGAGGTGCTCCGCCAGAAATTCCCGCAAGTCCTCGCAGGTCAGGCCATGACCCGGCTTGGCGAGCCAGACCGCCGCGGGAATCTCTCCGAAGCGTTCGTCCGGCAGGCCGAAAACGGAACATTCGGCAATATCGGGATGGGCGTAGATCGCCTGTTCCACCTCGATGCAGGAAATGTTCTCGCCCCCACGGATTATGATGTCCTTCTTGCGGTCGACGACGAACAAATAGCCGTCCTCGTCGAGATAGCCGAGGTCCCCGGTGAGGAAATAGCCATCCTCGCGCAAGGCGGCGCGGGTCGCCTCCGGATCGTTCCAATAGCCGGTGAAATTGCAGATCGAGCGGATCGCCACTTCGCCCACCTCGCCCTGCGGCAGCTTTTCGCCATCGGGGCCGAAGATCGCCAGATCCACCAGCGGCAGGCTGGCCGGGCCGGTGCTGCCGGGCTTGGTGAGGTAATTCTCGTTGAAATTGCCGCAGCCCACGGCATTCGTCTCGGTCAGGCCATAACCGATGATGGGGAAGCCCGCTGGCAGGCTGGCGCGGATGCGCTGGACGTGATCGGCCGGGCGCGGTGCGCCGCCCGCAGCGAAATTGGTGCAGCTCGAAAGATCGAACCGGCCCCGTTCGGGATGAGTGGCCAGTTCGATGCTCATCAGCGGCACGCCCACGAAATAGGTCACTTTCTCGGCCTCGATCAGGCGCATCGCCTCCAGCACATCCCATTTGGGCAATATCACCAGCCGCCGCCCCAGCGCGAAGCTCTGGAGGAAAACGGGCACTTCGCCGGTCACATGGAACAGCGGCACTGCCACCAGCGAGGCGGAAGGATGGCGCGGAGCCTCCCCCCGGCTGGTCATATGGCCATAGACCATCAGCGATTGCGCCGCGAAATTCAGAGTTGCCTGCACGACCGAGCGATGATCGGAAAGGGCGCCCTTCGATCTGCCGGTGGAGCCGGATGTGAAGAGAACGGATGCGTGATCCTCCGGGCCGATTGTGGGCAGCGGCGTTTCCGCGCCGCCGCCCTCCGCCATGATTGCTGCAAAGCCTTCCGCCGGACGGGAACCATGGGTGAAGACCAGCACTTTCACCCCCGGCTTGCGATCATCCAGCCGCGCGGCGCGCTGGGGATCGGCCAGCACAAGGTTGCACTGGGCCAGAGCAATCGCGTCGGCCAGTTCCTCCCCGGTGGAAAAGCCGTTGAGCAAGGTGGCGCAGCCGCCAGCCAGCAGCACCGCCATATAGGCCGCGGCCCAATTGGCGGAATTGCGCGCCGCGATGCCCACCCGGTCCCCCTTGCGCACCCCGTGGCCCGCCACCAGAGCCCCGGCCAGCGCGCGAGCGGCGGCCAGCGTCTCGGCAAAACTCAGCCGGATGTCGCCATCCACCAGAAAGGTGGTTTCGCCATGCTGCGCGCAATAATGCGCGAAATAGGCCGGAAGATTGGGCGGGGCATTGCGGAAGAGCGGCAGCTGCGTGCCGAAACGCTCGATCGTGGTGAGTTCCAGCGGTCCGCCCGGTGCAAGGATTGCATCCAGGCGCTGCTTCAGGCTGCGATCCATTTCGCTCGGCATCGGCACCTCTCATCGGGGGTTCAGGTCCCCCGTTCCACGCGCCCCGGTGTAACTGGCCGCCTGTGCACGCTCGGCAAATCGCGGGCTTTCGCCGCGCCATCCGCTGTGCCACAAGCGCCCGCGTCCCCGGCGCTGCGATGCCGATAGTAAGAGGATCACCAAGTGCTGTCACTATTGGCCGCCACTGTCAGCGAGGCCGCCAGCAATGGCCCGATTCTGTGGGAAAATCTGGGCCTGAGGCCCGGGATCGACCTGGGCTTCTTCACCCTGCGCTATTATTCGCTGGCCTATATTCTGGGCATCGCCTTCGGCTGGTGGCACCTGTCGAAGATGGTCAAGGCGCCCGGCGCGCCCATGGCACAGCGCCATGTGGAAGATCTGTTCTTCTATTGCACCCTGGGCATCATTCTGGGCGGGCGCCTGGGCTATGCCACGTTCTATACCGGCGGGAATACCGGCATCCCCAGCCTGTGGGCCCATCCCGGCGAGCTGATCAAGCTGTGGGAAGGCGGCATGAGCTTCCATGGCGGGTTGATCGGCGTGCTGCTGGCCGTCGTCTGGGTCTGCTGGCGCGGCAAGCTGCCCTTCCTGCGCGTGATCGATTATGTGGCGGTCACCGTGCCCGTGGGCATGATGCTGGGCCGCCTTGCGAACTTCATCAATGGCGAGCTGTGGGGCCGCCCCACCGATGTGCCCTGGGCCATGGTATTCCCCGGCGCGGGGCCGCTGCCGCGCCACCCTTCGCAGCTATATGAAGCCGCGCTGGAAGGGGCGGTGCTCGTGGTGATAATGCTGCTGCTGTTCTGGAAGACCAATGCGCGCTTCCGCCCCGGCCTGATGGCGGGCGTGTTCACCGCCGGAATCTCCATTGCGCGCTTCACCGTGGAATTCTTCCGCGAGCCCGATGCCCAGCTGGAGGAATTCGCACGGCAGACCGGGCTTTCGATGGGCCAGTGGTTGACCATCCCGCTGATCCTGCTGGGCATCGCCGTGGCAGTGCGCGCGCTTATGCGGCCTCCGCTGGCAACCGCAGCCGCTGCACCCGCCCAGCCCGCAGTCAATCCGGCTGCATGAGCGGGCAGCCGGAAGGGAGCCTTGCCGCCAGTTTCCGGCGCCTGATCGCCGCGACCGGGCCGATCAGCCTTGCCCACTACATGGCGGAGGCGAATGCCCGCTATTACGGGTCGCGCGATCCCTTCGGCACTGGGGGCGATTTCGTCACCGCGCCGGAAATCAGCCAGATGTTCGGCGAGCTGGTGGGGCTGTGGCTGGCGGATATGTGGCATCGCGCGGGCCAGCCGGTTCCGGTCCATTATGTCGAACTGGGGCCGGGGCGCGGCACGCTGGCGCGCGACGCCTTGCGCGCCATGGCCCGCGCCGGGCTCGCCCCGCAGGTCCATCTGGTGGAAGGCTCCCCCTCTCTGCGGGAAATCCAGCGGGAGGCAGTACCCCAGGCGCAATGGCACCACGATCTCTCCACATTGCCCAGTGATGGCCCGATCCTGCTGGCGGCGAATGAATTTCTCGATGCATTGCCGGTGCGCCAGCTGG
This sequence comes from Fulverythrobacter ferritrahens, assembly GCF_020539485.1. Lineage (GTDB taxonomy): Bacteria > Pseudomonadota > Alphaproteobacteria > Sphingomonadales > Sphingomonadaceae > Andeanibacterium > Andeanibacterium ferritrahens. Next base: position 297,238 of record NZ_JACDXU010000002.1, on the reverse strand, counting down.
TGAAGACCCCCGGCGGCTGGCGGGAACGCATGGTCGCGGTGGACGAGAGCGGGGCCTTCGTCTGCCTCGCAGGCACCTCACCCATGGATTCGGCCTTGCCGGAAGAACTGCGCGATGCGGCGCAGGGCACGCTGGTGGAAACCTGCCCCGCCGCCGCGGCCGTGGTGCAGGAAGTGGCCGGGCGGCTGGCGGCGCAGGGCGGGGCGGCCTTGTTCATCGATTATGGCCATGCCGCGCCGCGAACCGGCTCCACCCTGCAAGCCGTGCGTGCGCATCAGAAGGTCGATCCCTTCGCCGATCCGGGCGAGGCGGATCTGACCGCCCATGTCGATTTCGCAACCCTCGCTCCCGTGGCGCAGGCCCATGGCGCGCAATGGCTCGGCACCACCGGCCAGGGCCCGTGGCTCACCGCGCTGGGGATGGATGCCCGCGCCGCCGCCCTCACGCGCGCCGCGCCGCATCTGGCCGGCGAGATAGAGGCCGCGCGCCATCGGCTGGTCGCGGAAGAGGAAATGGGCGATCTGTTCAAGGTGATGGGCCTTGCGGCATCCGGCTGGCCGCAGGGCGCGGGGTTCTGAACCCATGAACGCGCGCGGCCTCGTCCACCATATCGATCTGACGGTGAGCGATCTGGCCCGTTCCCGCCCCTTCTATGATTCGGTGCTGGGCTTCATGGGCTATGCCCGGTCTGACGATCATGCCAACGGCACCGATTGGGACTGGCAGGGAGAAGGCCCCTTTCATTCCATCGGCATCCTGCTCGCCCGCGGGGATAATGCCGCGCGCCTGCATGATCGCTACTCCCCCGGCCTGCATCATCTTGCCTGGACGGCCAGCGATCCGGCAGATGTGGACCGGCTCCATGCCCTGCTGCTGGAAATCGGCGCCACGGTGCTCGATCCCCCGGCCTTCTATCCGCGCTATGGCCCGGACTATTACGCAGTGTTCTTTGCCGATCCGGATGGGTTGAAGCTGGAATTCGTTTCCGGGCGGACGGGGTAGGTCAGGTGAAAGATTTCATCCCAAACCCGTCATCCTGAACTGGTTTCAGGATCCATTCTTCCCCGCGAGCGCCAGTTCAATCTGCATAAACAGATCCTGGAAGCGAAGCTGTGCTTGCACAAACAAGTTCAGGATGACGATGGCTTGATTTGACGTCGTCTCATCCACCCCCAATTTGACAATGTCCGTGACAGCGCCCCGCCGCTTTGCTTAACTGCCCCGCAGAAAAATATCTCGGGGGAGAATGCAGATGCTCAATAATATCAAGCGGAGCCTTGCCCAATCCGCGCTGGCCCAATCCGCGCTGGCCCTATCCGCGCTGGCTGCGGTCGCGCTGGCCAGCAGCCCTGCCCAGGCGCAGGAAAAGGCGCGGATCGAATGGAAGACTTTCCACAGCAAGGCCATGGAAGGCAATCTGGAGAGCAATTCCGCCGATCGCGGGGCCTATGTCGTCACCCCTCCGGGCTATGACCAGCATCCCGAAAAGCGCTATCCCGTGGTCTATTTCCTCCACGGCTACTGGGCCACGCCCCAGATGTATCAGGAGAGCATGAAGTTCGACGAGGCAGTGGACGAAGCCGCCCGCGCCGGGAACGAGGTGATCATGGTGATCCCCGATGGCCATTCCAAACTGAAGGGCGGCTTCTATTCCAGCTCGCCCACTGTCGGGAATTACGAAGCTTTCGTGGGCGAGGATCTGGTGAAGTGGGTGGATGCCACCTACCGCACCATTGCCAGGCGCGAGGCACGCGGGCTTTCCGGCCATTCCATGGGCGGATACGGCACGATGCGGTTGGGCATGAAATATCCTGAAACCTTCTCCAGCCTCTATGCCATGAGCGCCTGCTGCCTTTCGCCCATGAAAGTGGACGAGGCCGGGGCGAAGCGGATCGAGGCAATGACTGAAGAGGATATCGCCAAGGCCGATTTCGGCGGGCTGGCCCAGCTTTCCACTCTGGCCACATGGTCGCCCGATCCCACCAAACCGCCCAAATATGTCGATACCGGGCTGCGGGCCGATGGCACGATGGACCCGCTGGTGAATGCCAAGCTGGCCGCCAATTCGATCCTGGCGATGGTGCCGCAATATCTCCCGGCGCTGCGCCAGATGAAGGCCATCGGGCTGGAAGTGGGCGACAAGGATTTCCTGTTCAACGATAATACCGCCCTGAATGCGGAACTGACCACTTATGGCGTGGCCCATGGCTGGGAAACCTATGACGGGGATCACGGCAACCGCATTCCGGAACGTATCCGCACGAAGCTGCTGCCCTTTTTCGCCCAACACCTTGCGCGGAAATAGGCGCGTGACCCGGCATCTTGCCGCTCTTGCGGCGCTCGCTTTCGCCGCCTTCGCCCAGATCCACCCCGCCGCCGCGCAGGAAAAGGCGCGGGTGGATCTGGTGAAGGTCCACAGCCCCGCCATCGCGGGCAATCTTGAAGGCAATCCGGCGGATCGCACCGTCTATGTCGTGACCCCGCCCGGTTACGACCAGCATCCCGAAAAACGCTATCCCGTGGTCTATTTCCTCCATGGCTATTTCGTGGAGCCCAAGGCCTATGCCGAACTGTTCGATCTCGAAGGCGCGCTGACCGGCGCTGGTGCAGCGGGGAACGACGTGATCTTCGTGATGCCGGACGGGTTCTCCAAACATCGCGGCTCCTTCTATTCCAACTCGCCCACCACCGGGAATTATGAAGATTTCATAGCGCATGATCTGGTGGCCTGGGTGGACGCGCATTACCGCACGCTCGCCCGGCGGGAGAGCCGGGGCCTCGCCGGTCATTCCATGGGCGGCTATGGCGCGATGCGCGTGGGGATGAAGCATCCGGAGGTGTTCTCCAGCCTTTATGTCATGAGCGCGGGCGGCGGCTCAGTGAAACTCATCACCCGGGAAATGGCCGAACGGGCGCAGGCAGACGACGGCACAGTGGACCTGTCCGCCCCCATCGGCGGCGCTCAGGGCGATCTGGCCCAGCTGGCCGCATGGTCGCCCGACCCGCAGCGTCCGCCCAATTTCATCAATGCCGGCTTGCGGCCCGATGGCACGATCGACCCGGTGGTGCAGGCGCGCATGGCGGCCAATTCGCTGATGGGAATGCTGCCGCAGCATATTCGCGAGCTGAAGCAGTATGACGCAATCATGCTGGATGTGGGGGATAAGGACGGGCTGGCCGCGGATAGCCGCACCATGTCCTCGGAACTGACCCGCTTCGGCATCGTTCACAGGCTGGAGATCTATGATGGCGGCCATGGGGACAAGGTGAAGGACCGGCTGCGCAGCAATGTGCTGCCCTTCTTCGCCGCGCATCTGGGCCGCTAGATAACAGGGAAGGATTCTTGGAAATGCTGAGGAAACTCGCGGCTCTGGCGGCGACATTCGCCGTGCTGGCTGCCACGCCTGCCATGGCGCAGAACATCACCGCCCCGCCCGCCCCGGTACCCGCCGGGATCACCGTGGAAACGATCAAGGTTCACAGCCCATCGCTGGAAGGCAATCTGGAAGGCAATTCCACCGAGCGCGAGGCGCTGGTGGTGCTTCCCCCCAGCTACGGCAAGGACAAGAAGAAGCGTTACCGCGTGGTCTATTACCTCCACGGCTTCGCGATTGACGGGCGCAATTTCTACAACTTCATGAAGGTGCCCGATGCGGTGAACAACTCGGCCAAGCGCGGCGAGGAATTCATCGTGGTGGTGCCCGATACGCTCACCAAGCTGGGCGGCAGCATGTATTCCAGCTCGGTGACGACGGGCGATTTCCGCGCCTTCGTGGCCAAGGATCTGGTTGCCTATGTCGACAGCCATTACCGCACCATCGCCAAGCGCGAAGGGCGCGGCCTCGCCGGCCATTCCATGGGCGGTTACGGCACCTGGGTGATCGGCATGACCTATCCGCAAACCTTCAACGCGATCTATGCGCAGAACGCCTGCTGCATCAGCCCGCGCACCGAAACGGAAGAAAGCGCGAAGAAGCTCTCCAGCCTGCCGATCGAGCAGGGTGTGAAGGCCGATTTCGGCACGCGCGCCGGGCTTTCCTCCATCGTCGCATGGTCGCCTAACCCGCAGAACCCGCCCTATTTCGCGGATTTTCCCTATAAGGACGGCAAGGTGGACCAGCTGGTGATCGCCAAGTGGGCGGCCAATTCGCCCTATGCCATGGTTGCTTCCCACGTTCCCGCGCTCAAGAGCTTCCGCGCCATCGGATCGGATGCGGGCGACAAGGACGGCCTGCTGCATGACGATACGATGATCCACGAGGAGCTCGACCGCTTCGGTATCGCGAACCAGTGGGCCGTCTATGATGGCGACCACGTCAACCGCATCGCCCAGCGCTTCGACGAAGTGGTGCTGCCCTTCATGGCGAAGCATCTCGACCGGAAGTAAGTTCCCGATCCTCCCCGGGGATTGCCTCGGGGAGGATTATTTGCCCGCCAGCGCATCCACTTCGCGCTGTTCCTGCGGCACCGCGCGCGGCGCATCTCCCTTCACCCACAATTCCAGCGCATCGATGTCGCTCATGCCGACAGTCGCCTCCCGCTGGGCAGCCAGAAGGGTGAAGCTGTCGCCGCCTCCCGCCAGGAAGCTGTTGGTGGTGACGCGGTAATTTGCGGCCATGTCCAGCGGTTTGCCGTCCAGCTCGATCCGCACGATCCGGTCGCCGACGGTACGGCTCCTGTCATACCAGTAAGTAAAGCCTGCCGAGGGGGCGAGATGCTGCTCGGGGGCATTATCGTCAAATCCCTGTTCCAGCACGGCCTTGATTTCCGCCCCGGTCATGGTCTGGGTGACCAACGTATTGGTGAAGGGCTGGGTCTTGTAGAGATCGCCGAAAGTCAGCACGCCGCCGGGGCCCGGATTGAGCGTCGCGCGTACTCCGAAGGGGTTCATGAAGGCGATCTGAGCCCCTGCCTTGCGGCTCGCGGCCAGCTGCGCATCGGCGATGAGATTGGCCGCGGTGCCGCCATCCGCGCCATCGCCCTTGATCGCCGGCCCGGCAATCGCGCCCACGGACCGCAGCGCATATTCCGCCGCCCGATCAGTATAAAGCTTCACATAGCCTGCGATGTCGGGGCGGGGCTGGAACTGCTCGAACAGCGGCGAATTGGGCATCTCGCCGCGCGGAGAGACATAGGGGCGTGATTGCACGATCACATTATGCGCCTGCTTGCGCACCACGCGGCGAGCGGCGGGATCGATCTCCAGCGCAATATCGGTCACCAGTTCGCCGAACACGCCCGCACTGGTCAGCAGGAAGGGTCGGGACGGGTCCACCGTGCCGTAGTCACAGACATAGGACCAATGGGTGTGGCCCGATACGACCACATCCACGCGCGCATCGAGCCGGGTCAGAATCGGCAGAATCTCGCCCGAAAGCGCCTCGCAGCCATTGGGATCGGGCTTGCCATTGGTCCGCCCGCCCTGATGGATCAGCACCACGATGGCATCCGCCCCTTCGCTCTTCAGCTTCGGGATCGCGGTATTGATCGCCTGTGCTTCGTCCCCGAAAGTGAGCCCGGCCACGCCATCGGGCGAGACGAGGCTGGGCGTATCCTTCAGCGTCAGCCCGATGAAGCCCACGCTGACCTTCGCCTTGCCGCTGCCGAAGCTCTTGATGCCGGTGGCTGGGAACAGCGTCGCGCCATCCTTCGTAAAAGTGCTGGCAGACAGGAAGCGGAATGTCGCACCTTGGAATTGTTCCACCTGACACGGTTCGCGAGTGGTGAATTTGGCGCAACCGCCCGTCTGCTTGCGCAGCAATTCCTGCTCTCCGCTGTCGAATTCGTGATTGCCCACGGCGTTGAAGTCCAGCCCGATGCGGTTCATCACGCCGATGGCCGGCTCGTCGAGGAACAGCGAGGAGGCGAGCTGCGAAGCGCTGATCAGGTCGCCTGCCGAAACCACGGCATTGTTGGGATATTTCGCCCGGATGGAATCCACCGCCGAAGCCAGCCACGCTGCACCGCCGGCGGGAACCATCGTGACGCCGCCCTTGCCGTCTCCCACCACGACAGACTGGTTGGGCGGCTCAAGCGCGCCATGGAAATCGTTGATCGCCACAATCCCCACGGTGACGGTCCCGACCGGCGGCGCCTCGGGCGTCTTCTGGCGTAGCGTGAAGACGCCGTGATCGTAGCTCGCGGCACAGCCCGAGAGAGTAAAGGCGAGGATTGCCGGGGCGAAAAGGGCGCGGGGAGAGAGACACTTCATGCGCGAATCCTTGCCGGAAAGCATGACAGCATCATGGCGCGGCCGGGCCTATGGGCCAAGCCGCGCCGGGATTCAATTCGTCCGGACCTTTAGATGTCCAGATTCGCCACGTTCAGCGCGTTCTGCTGAATGAAGTCGCGGCGGGGTTCCACCACGTCGCCCATCAGGCGAGTGAAGATTTCGTCCGTAACGTCGGCATCTTCCACCTTCACCTGCAGCAGCACGCGGTTTTCAGGGTCCAGCGTGGTTTCCCAGAGCTGTTCCGCATTCATTTCGCCGAGGCCTTTGTAGCGCGAGATGGACAGGCCCTTGCGGCCCGCCTCCATGACGGCATCCAGTAGCTGCGAAGGCCGCGTGATACCGCCATCGGCCACGACCGACGACGCGACGGGGGCTTCCTCGCCATCCTCGGTCGTTTCGGGTTCCGGCTCCGGTTCGGCGCTGCCCTTGGTCAGACGGGCTGGAGCATCGTAAAATTCCGCGGTCTGCACGGCCAACTGGTGCATCTTGCGCGCTTCGGCGCTGGTGAGGAAGGCTGCATCAATCTCGTGCGCGTCGGTCACGCCGCGCCAGAGGCGCGCGAACAGCACAGTGCCGTCCTCGCGGCGCTGCACGTTCCACCGGGCTTCGGGATCACCCATGCCAAGATGGCGCGCGGCCTGTTCCAGTGCGGCAAGCCGCGCCGAATCCGCCAAGGCGGGATCGAGCGCTCCGGCCATACCCATGGCTTCCACCACCGCGGAATTATATTTGCGGGGCACGAAGGCCATCAGATTCTTCATGCGCAACGCATGATCGACCAGCCCCGACAGTTCCGCACCGCCACGTACGACGCCCAGGTTGTTTTCCAGCACCCGGCCCTGCAGGCCCGCTTCCACCAGATAGCGGTCAAGCTCGCCCTGGTCCTTCACATAGACTTCGCTGCGGCCCTTGCTGACCTTGAACAGCGGCGGCTGGGCGATGAACAGGTGCCCGGCCTTGATGATCTCCGGCATCTGGCGATGGAAGAAGGTCAGCAGCAGGGTACGGATATGCGCGCCGTCCACGTCGGCGTCGGTCATGATGATGATCTTGTGGTAACGCAACTTGTCCAGATTGAACTCGTCACGCAGGCCGGTGCCCATTGCCTGTATCAGCGTGCCCACTTCCTTGGAGCTGATGATCCGGTCAAACCGGGCGCGTTCCACATTCAGGATCTTGCCGCGCAGGGGCAGGATCGCCTGATACTGACTGTCGCGCCCGCTCTTGGCGGAACCGCCTGCGGAATCACCCTCGACCAGGAACAATTCGCATTTGCTGGCGTCGCGCTCGCGGCAGTCGGACAGCTTGCCGGGCAGGCTGGCGATGTCCATCGCACCCTTGCGCCGGGTCAGTTCGCGAGCCTTGCGCGCCGCTTCGCGCGCAGCGGCGGCATCCACCACCTTCTGGACGATTTCCTTGGCGTTGGCCGGATTTTCCTCCAGCCATTCGTTCATCTTGTCCGCCATCAGGCTTTCCAGCGGCTGGCGCACTTCGGAGGAGACGAGCTTGTCCTTGGTCTGGCTGGAGAACTTGGGATCGGGCAGCTTGACCGAAACGATCGCGGTCAGCCCTTCGCGCATATCCTCGCCAGTGAGGTTCACCTTCTCCTTCTTCAGCAGGCCGGATTTTTCGGCGTAGCTGTTGAGCGTGCGGGTCAGCGCGGCGCGGAAGGCGGCCAGATGGGTGCCACCATCGCGCTGGGGGATGTTATTGGTGAAGCACAGCACGTTCTCGTAATAGGAATCGTTCCATTCGAGAGCGACATCGATCCCGATCCCCTCCCGGTTGGAACTGATCGCGATCGGATCGGGCAGCAGGGCCTGCTTGTTGCGGTCGAGATATTTGACGAATGCCGCGATCCCGCCTTCGTAATAGAGATCGTGCTCCACCGGTTCGGCCGGGCGACGGTCGCGCAGCAGGATGTGAACGCCCGAATTGAGGAAGGCGAGTTCGCGATAGCGGTGCTCGAGCTTCTCGAAATCGAATTCCGTGACGTTCTTGAACGTGTCCGTCGAAGCGAGGAAGGTCACGCGGGTGCCCTTCTTGGGCAGGCCGCCTTCCAGAACCGGGGCATCGCCGGTGATCTTGAGCGGTTCCACCGGGTCGCCATGCTGGAAGCGCATCCAGTGTTCCTTGCCGTCACGCCAGACGGTCAGCTCCAGCCATTCGGACAGGGCATTGACCACGCTGACGCCCACGCCGTGCAGACCGCCCGAAACCTTGTAGGCGTTGTCATCGCTCGTATTCTCGAATTTCCCGCCCGCGTGAAGCTGGGTCATGATCACTTCAGCGGCGGAAACACCTTCTTCCGAGTGAATGTCGGTGGGAATCCCGCGCCCATTGTCCTCGACGCTCACCGATCCATCGGGATTGAGTTCGATCAGCACCAGGTCGCAATGGCCGGCCAGCGCCTCGTCAATCGCGTTGTCCGATACTTCGAACACCATGTGGTGCAGGCCCGAACCATCATCCGTATCGCCAATATACATGCCGGGGCGTTTGCGCACTGCATCCAGGCCTTTGAGAACCTTGATGCTGTCAGCGCCATAGGAGCTGGTGTTCGGGGTGTTATCGGGTGTTTCTGCCATAGCCATCATATAGGCACGACGGCCCCGGTTAGGAAGCGTTGATGGCCATGTTCCAACAGGCTTGTGGCAAGTCTGCGGAAGCAGTGCGCCCGCCGCAGAGGGAGAGGATGCGGCGGGCCACCGGTTTGCCGCCCCGCAGGGCGGCGGAAGCTCAGTCAGCGGCGGGAAGCATGGCTTCCAGTTCGTTCAGGGCCTTGGCCTTGGCGTCGGTGACGCAATCCTCAACCGCCTGCTTGCCGTAGAAACGGAACATCGACGGCATGCGGCAGGCGCGCGAGACGGCGCTATCGATACGATCCCTGGCGGTATCGACTGCGACGGGATCGCTCAGGTCGAGCCCGGCCATGCGAACGCGAACGGTCACTTCGCCTGCAACGGCGGGGGTGGCTGCACCGGCGACGGAGGCGGCAACGGTGGCGGCAGCGAGAAGGGGAAGGATGAACTTACGCATTGCACATTCCTTTTCGAGGTTCGGCCAGTGCGGGCCTGGCGACCCTCTTGTGGTTTTCCGCCAGGAGCAGGCTGTGTTTGTCAAAGTCATGCTGCAATGCAGCGGAAAATTGTGCAAATGCAAAAATTTCGCCGCTTGTTGCGTGTGAGGCAACAGCTGGCAGGCTGTTTCCGGAAACGAAAACAGCCGCCCCGAGGGGCGGCTGCCTGTTGCCGGTACGTATGCGTTCGTGGAAGCTCAGAGCGTCCAGATGAACGGCATCGGGTACCGTGCGGCACCACGAACATAGAGTTCGACAACGCGCTTTGCAAAAGCGGTCATGACTGGACTCCTTGGATGGGATCGCGGGCAGCTAAGGGGGGGAGAGGAGCTGCCCGCGAAACTGTGTAACTGTTTGCTGAGGGCGCATATGGTGACCCACCGCCGATGCTGCAAGTGCGAAAATCGCGACGCCTGTTGCGTCGAACGCAACCACGGCAAGCGCCGCCTCATAACAAAAATGCCGCCCCCGCTGAGCGAGGACGGCATTCGAAATAAAGGGCGGCCGCGGCTTAGATGCTTGCGAACGCGAAACTCTTGGCCAGCTGCTCTTCAGCGCCGGACTTGGCTGCGGACTTGCAGCTTTCCCAGGACTGCATCGTCTTGAGATCGCGGCTGTCGGGCTTGACGCACGCGACCTTGATCGCAGCGGCAACGCGGGTTTCGAGGGCCTTGCGGCCAGCTTCGGTGGTGAGATCCAGATCGCCGTGCGACACGGAAACGGTCACTTCTTCAGCCGCGGCGGGGGCGGCGAAAGCGCCCGAGAGGCACATGGCGGCAAAGGCGGTTACGACAAGGCTACGCATTTCGAATTCTCCGTTAAGGTGGTCCAGGCCGCCTTCCTTGGTCATCCTGTACTTGTCGTTCTATCGTTCTACAGGCCTTATGGTGCACTGCACAAGCAAACTGTGCAAATGCGAAATTTGCGAGGGACGTTGCATGAAAGTCAACGCCATCGGTCATCGAAATGTAATGGGAATTACCGCCCTTTGGGGCCGCCCCCTATAGGGTGGGGGCGGCTTGCCTTGGGGGTCCAATTAGAGCGTGATCAGATGATCGCAGCGCTCAGCAGCAGGCCGCTGGTCGAAACCGCAGCAAGCAGCGGAAGGACATGGGTTGCGAGGATGCGCATAGTGTCCACCTGTCGTTTGTGTTTTCTTTGGGTTAGCCGGAAGGCTTTGTGCCCTCTCAGCTTCCGGGGGCGGAGATGGTCGCGATGAAGAAATGTTGCAAGTGCGAAATATGACAGTTCCGTTGCATAATTTTCATCATTTGTTGCCGGATTGGAAACCCCTGTCATGTGCCTCTCTGCCCCAGCTCGCGGTTCTTCGCGCGGGGATGCACGCGCGCGATGGCTGGACAGCGCGGCGTGCTTGATACTAACGCGCCGGGATGGAACCAGCACACCTTCCCGACTCCATCCTGATTGTCGACTTCGGCAGCCAGGTGACCCAGCTCATCGCCCGCCGCGTGCGCGAAGCCGGGGTCTATTCCGAAATCGCACCGTTCTCGATGGCGGAAGAGGCCTTCCATCGCCTCAAGCCCAAGGGGATCATCCTTTCGGGATCGCCCGCCTCGGTCTGTGACGAGGATAGCCCGCGCGCGCCGCAGGTGCTGTTTGACAGCGGACTGCCGATTCTGGGCATCTGCTATGGCCAGCAGGTGATGAGCCACCAGCTGGGCGGCGAAGTCCGGCCCGGCCACGAAACAGGAGAAGGCGGTGAATTCGGCCGCGCCTTCCTGACGGTGACCGAGCCCTGCGTGCTGTTCGACGGCTTGTGGCAAGTGGGCGACCGGCATCAAGTGTGGATGAGCCATGGGGACAAGGTGACGAAATTCGCCCCCGGCTTCCGCATCGTCGCCACCAGCGATGGCGCGCCCTTTGCGCTGATCGCGGATGACGAGCGGCGCTATTACGGCACACAATTCCACCCCGAAGTGGTCCATACGCCTGACGGTGCCAAGCTGATCGCCAATTTCGTGCGCCATGTCTGCGGCCTGAAGGGCGACTGGACCATGGCCGAGTTCCGCAAGACCAAGATCGACGAAATCCGCGCCCAGGTGGGCAGCGGCCGGGTGATCTGCGGCCTTTCCGGCGGGGTCGATTCCGCCGTGGCCGCCGTGCTGATCCACGAGGCGATCGGCGATCAGCTGACCTGCGTCTTCGTCGACCACGGGCTCATGCGGATGAATGAAGCCGAGCAGGTCGTCACCCTGTTCCGCGACCATTACAACATCCCGCTGGTCCATGTGGATGCGGAAGAGATGTTCCTGGGCGGTCTGGCGGGCGTCACCGATCCGGAAGCCAAGCGCAAGTTCATCGGCAAGGCCTTCATCGATCTGTTCGAAGCGGAGGCCAAGAAGATCGGCGGGGCGGACTTCCTTGCGCAGGGCACGCTATATCCCGACGTGATCGAAAGCGTTTCCTTCACCGGGGGGCCTTCGGTGACGATCAAGAGCCACCACAATGTCGGCGGCCTGCCCGAACGCATGAACATGAAGCTGGTGGAACCGCTGCGCGAATTGTTCAAGGACGAGGTCCGCGCACTGGGCCGGGAACTGGGCCTGCCGGAAATCTTCGTGGGCCGCCATCCCTTCCCGGGACCAGGCCTTGCCATCCGCATTCCGGGTGAAGTGACCAAGGAACGCTGCGACATTCTGCGCCGGGCCGATGCGATCTATCTGGAAGAGATCCGCAATGCCGGGCTCTACGATGCGATCTGGCAGGCCTTCGCCGTATTGCTGCCGGTCAAGACCGTGGGCGTGATGGGAGACGGACGCACCTATGACAGCGTCTGCGCCCTACGCGCCGTGACCAGCACCGATGGGATGACCGCCGACATCTATCCCTATGACGCGGCCTTCCTCAGCCGCGTCGCCACGCGCATCATCAATGAAGTGCGCGGCATCAACCGCGTGGTTTACGATTATACGTCGAAGCCGCCGGGCACTATTGAGTGGGAATGATGGGATTGGGTGCGCTCTCAAAAGCGCACCCATCTCGATAGGCCGCGTCAGATAATCCCCACGGCCTTGCCTGCGCGTTCGAACATGCCCAGAATCGTCTGCACCTGTTCGGCCGAATGTTCAGCGCAGAGCGAGCAGCGTAGCAGGGTCATGTTGGCAGGGGTTGCCGGTGGACGGGCGAGATTGACGTAGAGCCCTTCCTTCAGCAGCGCTTCCCACATGGCGGCGCCCTTCTGCAGGTCGGGCATGATCACCGCGATGATCGCGCTTTGCGGGGCATCGGTGCCCAGCTGGAAGCCCAGCTGCTTTAGCCCGCCATGCAGCGTGCGCGAATTTTCCCAAAGATGGGCGCGCTTTTCCCCGCCATGCATCAGCTTGCGGATGCTGGTTGCCGCCGTGGCCACCACGCTGGGCGGCAGGCTGGCGGTGAAGACATAGGGGCGGCAGACGAGGCGCAGCACCTCGAACTTGGGGTGGTTGGACACGCAGAATCCGCCCACCGTGCCCACGCTCTTGGAAAAAGTGCCGATCACGAAATCGACGTCTTCCAGCACGCCCTGCGCTTCGGCTACGCCGCGCCCGTGTTCGCCGATGAAGCCCATCGAATGGGCCTCGTCCACCAGCACCATCGCGCCATTGGCCTTGGCAACGGCGATCATTTCCTTCAGCGGTGCAATGTCGCCCAGCATGGAATAGACGCCTTCCAGCACCACCAGCTTGCCCGCGCCTTCGGGAATGCGTTTCAGCCGCTTTTCCATCGCATCGATGTCATTGTGCTTGAAGGGCACCACCTCGGCATTGCCGAGCGCGCAGCCATCCCAGATCGATGCGTGGCTATCGATATCGAGGACGATGTAATCGCCCTTGCCCGCCACGGTGGAGATGATCCCGAGATTGGCCTGGTAACCGGTGGAGAACACCATGGCATGATCCATGCCATAGAACTCCTTCAACGCTTCCTCGCATTCCTTGTGGCCCTGATAAGTGCCGTTCAGAACGCGGCTGCCCGTGGTGCCTGCACCGTAATTGTCCAGTGCATCCTTGCCGGCCTGAATCACGTCCGGGTCGAAAGTCATGCCCATGTAATTATAGGTGCCCAGCAGGATCGTGTCCCGCCCGTTGCAGATCGCACGGGTGGGGGAGAGCACTTTCTCCATCACCAGGCTGAACGGATCTTCCCCGCCGCCTGCCAGCAACGACTGGCGCAGGGCAATGATGTCGTCGAACTTGCTGAACAGATCACCGGTCATCGCGGTCACTTCTCCCACCGCCCGATCACTTGTCGCTGAGCTTGCAGACCGCATCCACCAGCTGGCCGAAATTCTCGATTTCCGCCTGCTGGTTCATGCTGATGATAATGTCGAATTCGTCCTCGATCGCGGCGACGAAATCCATCACGGTCAGGCTGTCGAACTCAAGGTCCCCAGCGAAGGTGGTGGCGTCGGCGATGTCGGCGCCCTTCTTGTTGAAGGGGGCGATCAGCGAACGGATACGGGTTTCGACTTCTGCGCGGTCCATGTGGGGCTCCTAGGGCTCGATTGCGGCGCAAAAGCGGCGCGTGGGAAGGATGTCAAGCGAAGCTGGAGCTATGCCCCTTTCTCCCCCTCTGGAACAGGGGATGGTTAGACGAGCGCAGCCCGGTGTCCTTCGTCTCCCGGCAATCCCTCTTCGCACCCCGCCAAGCGGCTGATCGGGCGCAGGGTCTATCTCCCTGTCAGGCATGGGAGAGATGCGCGGGATGAGTGGTGCGGAATTCGATTACGTAGTGGTGGGCGGCGGAACGTCGGGCGCGGCGCTGGCGGCGCGGCTGGGGGAACGGGAAGACCGTACGACCTGCCTGCTGGAGGCCGGCGGGCCGGACACCCATCCCTTCATCCATGTGCCGAGCTTCGTGGCAGCGGCGATCCACACCAAGTCGCTGAACTGGAACTTCGCGACCGTGCCCCAGCCGGGCATGGCCGGGCGGCAGATTCCGGTGCCGCGCGGCAAGGTGCTGGGCGGATCGGGCAGCATCAATGGCATGGTCTATTTCCGTGGCCATCCGACGGATTACGACGATTGGGCAGACGCCGGGGCCACCGGCTGGTCCTATGCGGAAGTGCTGCCCTATTTCACGCGCACCGAGAATAACGAGAATTATCCGGAGAGCGTGTTTCACGGCAAAGGCGGGCCGATCAACGTCAAGGTGGTCGATAATCCCAACGCGCTGAACTACGCCTTCATGGACGGGCTCGCCTCGCTGCAATTCCCCGCCTGCCCGGATTTCAATGGCCCCAACTCGGAAGGCTATGGCCGGCGTCAGGGCCTGATGCGCAGCGGGCGGCGCGAAAGCACATCGATCAACATGCTGCGCCCGGCGCTGAAGCGCGGCAATGTCCATGCGCAGACCGGGGCTCCGGTGCGCCGCGTGCTGGTGGAAGAAGGTCGTGCCGTTGGCGTGGAACTGCTCGACGGACGGATCGTGCGCGCCCGGCACGAAGTGGTTCTGTGCGCGGGCGCGGTGCAGACGCCGCAGATCCTGATGCTGTCCGGCATCGGGCCGGGCGCTCATCTGCAGGAAATGGGCATCGAGCTGGTAAAGGACGTCGCAGGCGTGGGCGCCAATTACCACGATCATGTCGCATCCCCCATCCATGTCGAGACGAAAAACACCACATCCTATGGCCTGTCCTTGCCAGCCCTGCCGCGCGACATTTTCCAGCTGTTCCAGTATATCCTGACCCGCAAGGGGCCGCTGGCAGGCAATGTGTTCGAGAGCGTGGCCTTCCTGCGCACGGCCCCCTCGCTGGCCCGGCCCGACGTGCAGTTCGTGTTCCAGCCGGCCAAACGCCTGACCACGAAGATTCCCTTCCCCATCGGCCATGGCTACGCGATCAGCCCGGTGGCGCTTTATCCCAAGGGGCGCGGCACCTTGCGGCTGGCCAGCCCCGATCCCGCCGCCGCACCGCTGATTGACCCGCGCCTGCTGGCCGAGGATGGGGAGATCGACTGCCTGGTCCGCGCGATAAAGATCGCGCGCAAGGTCTTCGCCAGCCAAGCCTTCGCCCCCTTCGGCGGGGTGGAGGTAGCGCCCGGGCCGGAAGTACAGAGCGATGCGGAAATCGACGCCTATATCCGCAGCACAGGCTATACCGTGCACCACCCGGTCGGCACCTGCCGCATGGGTAGCGACAAGGATGCGGTGGTCGATCCGCAATTGCGCTTCAATGGCATTGCCGGGCTGCGCATTGCCGATGCCAGCGTGATGCCCAGCATCATCGGCGGCAATACCAATGCCCCCTGCGTGATGATTGCCGAGCGCGCGGCCGATTTCATACTGGGAAAGTCCGCCCTTCCGCCCGCCGAGCTGCCGCCGGAATCGGTCGCCCGATACAAACCCGCCCCGAAGAAGGCGGCATCCCGCTCGAAGAAAAAAGCCGCCTGAGGAGAGGGCATAATATGGCGAAGGAACACGTCAAAAGCTGGCAGGTGGGCGACGTCACCGTCAGCCGGATCGTGGAAGTGTGGGACTTTCGCGATAACATCAACATGACCATGCCCGATGCGACGCCCGAGGAAGTGATCGCGCTGGAATGGCTGCACCCGCATTACGCCACGCCGGAAGGGCAGCAGCGGATGAACTTCCAGGGCTTTGTGGTGCAGACTCCGACGAAGACCATCGTGGTGGACAGCTGCATCGGCGCCGGGCGCGACCGGCAGTTCGATGTGTTCACCAACCTGCCCGAAGGCTTCATGCAGGATCTGGAGAGCCTTGGCGTGGACCGGCACGATGTGGACATCGTGATGTGCACGCACCTGCATTTCGACCATGTCGGCTGGAACACCTACAAGGACCCGGAAACGGGCGAGTTCAGGCCGACCTTCCCCAATGCCCGCTATCTGTTCGGCAAGACCGAGTTCGAGGCATGGAAGCATATTCGCAATGACGGCATCCACCACCCGGGCCACATGATCGAGTGCGTCGATCCCATCGTGGCGGCGGGCATGGCGGATTTCATCGATGGCGATCACCGCATCTGCGAGGAGCTCTATTGCGAACCCAGCCACGGCCATACGCCCGGCCATGTGCATGTCTGCATCGAATCGAATGGCGAGCGGGCCGTCATCACCGGCGATCTGATGCACCACCCGATGCAATGCGCCATGCCGCAGCGCGACGCGACCTTCGACATGGACAAGGATGCCGGGCGCGCCAGCCGCGTGCGCTTTGCCGAGAAATATACCGATAGCGGCGTGCTGATCATTGGCGCCCATTTCGCCGATCCCACGGCGGGCCATTTCACCACCGACGCCAAAGGCGGACGCTGGTTCAAGGGGCTGGGGTTGTAAGATGGCGCGCGCGATCCCCGACTACCCGCTCGACATCTTCACCCCCGACGCCGTGCGCAATGCGCGCGCGGTGGACGACGCCCTGCGCGAATTCGCCCCCGCAGTGCGGCTGCATGACGGCGTGGTGATGATCGCCCGGCACGAGCATGTGACGAAGGGCCTGCTGGACTGGCAGACCTTTTCCTCCACCTCGCGCCCATGGCACGATCCCAATTCGCCCCGACCGGAAATCCTGCTGACCGACGATCCGCCGCGCCACACGCAGGTGCGCAAGGTAGTGGCCGATGCCCTTTCCCCTCGCGCGCTGGAGCGAGTGAAGACGATCTTCGAGAGCGCCGCACAGGAGTTCGTGGACGAACTTCGCACGAAGGAAGGCGAGGTGGTGGACGCCGTGGGCGACATCACCCAGGCCTATATCTTCCGCGTGCTGCCTGACATTCTGGGCCTGCCGCAGGAAGGACGGCATCACATGCACGGCTTTTCCCAGATGGTCTGGGCCACGATGGGCCCGCCGGGAGAACTGTTCGACGAGGCGATGGATCAGGATTTTTCCGGCGTGATCGAATGGCTGGAAACCACTTGCGAGCGCGACGCGATCGACCCGGAAGGGATCGGGGCGGAGTTCTTCCGCGCGGCGGACCGGGGCCAGGTCACCTTGGCCGAGGCCAAGCTGTTGCTGCAGACCGTGCTGAGCGCGGGGGCGGA
The DNA here is from genome assembly GCF_020539485.1 of Fulverythrobacter ferritrahens. Taxonomy (GTDB): domain Bacteria; phylum Pseudomonadota; class Alphaproteobacteria; order Sphingomonadales; family Sphingomonadaceae; genus Andeanibacterium; species Andeanibacterium ferritrahens. The sequence continues at coordinate 279,927 of NZ_JACDXU010000002.1, read as the reverse complement.
CACCACCTATCTCACCATGGCCAATGCCATCCGCGCATGGGCCATGTTCCCCGGCGAATATGAGAAGCTGCGCGCCGATCCCAAGCTGTTGCGCAACGCCTTTGACGAGAGCCTGCGCTGGGACAGCCCCAGCCGAATGGCCGGGCGTATCGCGGTAAAGGACGTGGAGGTGGACGACATCCTTATCCCCGCCGGCACGCGCTGCGGGCTGATGTTCGCCGCCGCCAATCGCGATCCGCGCTTCTGGGATGCTCCGGAGGAGTATCGGATCGAACGCGACACGAAACATTCGCTCGGCTGGGGCTATGGCGTGCATGGCTGCGTGGGCCGCGTGCTGGCGCAGATGGAAGCGCAGGCGCTGCTCGGCACCATCGTGCGCGAGGTGGAAGGCTTCGAACTGGCTGGACCTTACGAACCGTGGATGACGACAGTGGGCCATGGCCCGATCCGCCAGCCGGTGCGGCTGAAGTTTGCGTGATGCCATGACTGCCCCCGTCACCCGTATCGACGCGATCCTCTATGCGCGGCACGAGCGTGTGGCGGCGGCCAATTTCTCGCAGCCGGTGGACGATCACGACCTGCCGATGCCGCTCGATTATTATGTCTGGGCGATCCACCGCGAGGGCCATCCTCCGGTGATCGTCGATACCGGCTTTGGCGAAGCAGCAGCCATGGCACGGGGACGCACATTGATCCGCCCCGTGGCCGAAGGACTGCGCGAGGCGGGGATCGACCATCTGCTGGTGGAACATGTGATCCTCACTCACTTGCATTACGATCACGCGGGATCGCTGGGCGCCTTCCCGAATGCGCATTTCCATGTGCAGGATGCCGAACTCGCCTTCGCCACCAGCCGCGCCATGTGCGACCACGATATCCGCGCGCCGTTTGACGCAGAGCCGGTCGCCCAGCTGGTGCGCAAGCTCTATGCGGACCGAGTGGTGTTCCATGCCGGCGATAGCGAATTCGCCCCCGGAATATCACTGCGCATATGCCCGGGCCACACCGCCGGGCTGATGGTAGTATGCTGCGAGACGGCGCGCGGCACGGTGGTTCTGGCTAGCGACGCGGCGCATCTTTACGCCAATATCGCGCGCGCGCTGCCCTTCCCGATCTTCATCGACGAGCCGCAATATCGGGCCGCGCAGGCCCGCGCGCTGGAACTGGCAGGCGGATCGCTCGATCACCTCATTCCCGGCCACGATCCGCTGGTGCTGACCTGCTTCCCGTCGGAAAACGACATCGCCCGCGTGGATCTGCCTCCGCACAAACCCGTTTCGGAGTATCTATGAGCATTGTCGGTTTCATCGGCCTTGGCCGCATGGGCGCCAATATGGCGGCCAACCTTATCGGCCATGCAGACCGCATTCTGGTGCATGATGTCTCGCCCGAAGCCGTCGCCGCGCTGGTGGCGCAGGGGGCGGAAGCCGCCGGATCGTCCAAGGCCTTGGGCGATGAATGCGATATCGTCTTCGCCAGCCTGCCCACTCCGCCCATCGTGCGCGAGGCGATCCTCGGCCCCGGCGGCGTGGCCGAAGGCAGCAGGGTGAAGATCATTTGTGATCTTTCGACCTCCGGCCCGCGTCTGGCGCAAGACCTGCACGCCGCGCTCTCCGCCAAGGGCATCGCCAGCATCGACGCGCCGGTTTCCGGCGGGATCAAGGGCGCGAAGGATGGCACTCTGGCAATCATGGCTGGCGGGCCGCAGGCGGGCTACGATCAGATCCTCCCGCTGCTGCAGCTTATGGGCAAGCCTTTCTACATGGGTGAAACGCCCGGAGCCGGGCAGGTGATGAAGCTGGTCAACAATCTGCTGGGCGCAGTGGCCATCGGCGTCACCTCCGAAGGCATGGCGATGGGGATCAAGGCCGGGCTGGACCCTGCCCGCATGATCGAGGTGCTGAACAGCGGCACCGGCATCAATTCCGCCACGCGCGACAAATGGCCTCGTTCCGTATTACCGCGCAGCTTCGATTTCGGCTTCGCCGCCGCGCTGAGCCTGAAGGATACGAACCTTCTGTTGGACGAGGCCGAGGCCATGGGCGTGCCGCTGCAGCTAGGGCAGGTAGTGCGTACCTATCTGGAACGGGCGCTGGCCGATTACGGGCCCGATGCGGATTTCACCGCCATGGCCAAGGTGGTGGAAGCCGACGCCGGGCTTGACCCGGAACGAGACGTTTGAGGCCCCGATTCGCACGCCGCTTGCCAAGCGTCCAAAGGCTCCATAACCTCCCCTCCCAATGGCCCGATACGAGGCCCGCCGCGAATCTCGCGGCATTGGGAGTTTGGTTGTCATGTCGCTGCTCGAGCAACTGAGCACGGCAGAGGTCGCGCCGTCCGACCGCCTGCCCTTCTGGAACGATATAGCGCGCCTGGTCGCACCCATTCAGGTCGAATCCCTTGGGGAAACGCCGTTCGAGGCGCGGCTCTATCGCCGCAAATTGCGCGATTGCGAATTGCTCTCCCCCTGCTCCAGCCCGGCCCGCATCTACAGCGCACCGGACCATGAGAATGCCGGGGTGCTGAACATCCAGGTGCAACACCGGGGCCGCAGCACCAACCACACGGGCGGGCGCACCGCCGTGCTGGAGGAAGGAGACTTCGTTCTTTACGATCCGTCCAAGCCCCTCTGGCTGAGTTTCGAGGAATATACCCAGGCCATCGTGGTCCGCCTGCCGCTGGCGACCGTGGAAGAACGCATGCCTCATCTGCGCAGCCAGGTGGGCGTTCCCGTCAGCGGGCGGCGCGGCGCCGGTGCATTGTTTTCCAGCTTCATGCGCAATGCGTGGGAAGAGCTGGAGCATGATGGCAGCGGCGAATGGGTTGACGCACTGGGCGATGCGATCTGGCCCTTGCTGGACATGGCCTATGCCGCTTCCCGCCCAGTCATCGAGCCCAACCGGCGTGACGAACGCCGCCGCGCCCTGTTCGAAGCGGTGGAAGCGGATCTGACCGATCCCGATCTGGACGTCCACCGCCTCGCCCGCCGCATGGGCGTTTCCGCGCGCTATGTGCAGATGCTGTTCGCCGAAATGGGCACCACCCCGCGCGCCTTCATCCAGAACCGCCGGCTCGAACTCGCTGCTCGTCGCCTGGAGCGTGAAGGGGGCGACGTGACGGTAACGGACGTGGCCTACGATGTCGGCTTCAATGATCTCTCCAGCTTCTGCCGCGCCTTCCGCCGCCGCTTCGAGATGAGTCCGAGGAACTATCGCGCGGGCGAGCGGGGGTAAGTCCGGCCACCCTGCCCCCCCTTGTCGTCACCCCGGAACAGGTCCGGGGTGACAATGTCAGGCAAATCCACCCCATCCGGCACGCATATCTGGAAAACCTCCCTCGCCCCCTTGGTCCGCCCGGAACCAGCCGCTAGCTCAGGCGCGTGGATTCGCACATCGTCATAGGTGAGGACGAAACGGGCCAGCCGGTCCGGATCGACCTCGAAGAATTGCTGGCAACCCGCTTGCTCGTTCAGGGCAATAGCGGGTCCGGCAAGTCGCACCTGTTGCGCCGCCTGCTGGAGGAAAGCGCCGGCATGGTGCAGCAGGTGGTGGTTGACCCGGAAGGGGATTTCGTTTCGCTGGCCGACCATTTCGGCCATGTGGTGATTGACGGCGCGGCCCATTCCATTGCCGAGATCGAGGCACTGGCAGCGCGCGTGCGGCAACATCGCGCCTCGGTGGTGCTGGCACTGGAAGGGCTGGATGTGGAACAGCAGATCCGCTGCGCCGCCCATTTCGTGACCGCCCTGTTCGATGCCCCGCGCGAACATTGGTTCCCCGCTCTGGTGGTGGTGGACGAGGCGCAGATGTTCGCCCCCGCCGTGGCTGGGGAGATCAGCGAGGATACGCGCCGCATCACGCTGAATGCCATGACCAACCTGATGTGCCGCGGCCGCAAGCGCGGGCTGGCCGGGATTGTGGCCACGCAGCGCCTTGCCAAGCTGGCCAAAAACGTCGCTGCGGAAGCCTCCAACTTCCTGATGGGGCGCACCTTCCTCGATATCGACATGCTGCGAGCGGCCGATTTGCTGGGCATGGAGCGGCGGCAGGCCGAGCGCATCCGCGACCTTGAGCGCGGGCGCTTCCTCGGCCTCGGCCCTGCAATCTGCCGCCGGCCGAGCGCGGTGAAGGTCGGCCCGGTGAAATCCGGCCCCAAGGTGACGGCCAGCAAACTCGCCCCACTGCCGACTGCCCCGGCGGAGGAAATGGAGGCGCTGCTCCATGCCGAACTCGCCTCCGTGATGGAGAGCCAGGCCGAGGCAAAGCGCGCAGCACCGCCGCCACCCGCCTTCACGGCCGAGCAGCTGTCCGAACAGATCACCCGTTTCGAATCGGATCCGGTGGCAAGCGACGAGGATGGGGCGGAGCTTTCCTCTCCTTCCCCAAACGCCGCCGCGCAGGTGGTGGAAGATATCATGCGCGCCATGGCCACGGACCCGCGCGCCGCCTTCCAGCCTTCCGCCGCGCTCTACCAGACCTTCCTGCTCCATTGCCGCAAGCGGCAGGCCAGCGCTGCCACACCCGACATGGCCGGTTTCCGCCGCATGTTCGCCATCGCGCTTGCCCGGCTGGAGGAGCTGGAGCCGCATGTGCGCGATCATATACTGGAAATGGGCAGCGCGCTGGATGACGATGTGCTGGCGCCCTTCCTCACCATCGCGCGCCATGCCGCCGAGGGCATCGAGGAGCCGGATGACGAGGAACTCTCCCGCGTCTACGGCACCAGCTCCCCCGGCCGCATCCGCCGCCTGCTGGAACATCTGGAAAGGAAGGGCCTGATCGTGGTCCGCCACGATTTCGGCGGCGGGCGCACGCTGATCGTGCCCGGTCTGGACGCAGTGCTCAGCGGTTAAATATCGTTCCTGATCGTCGCCAGCGCGCCGCCGTCGATTTCCCACTTCGCGCCGTTGACGTAGCTGGCCTCATCCGAGAGCAGGAAGCTCACCACATTGCCCACCTCGGCGGGCTGGCCCACGCGGTTGAGCGTGGCCACTTCGCCCAGCTTGCGCATACCGGCAGCGACATCGTCGAACATCTGCTCCAGCATGCCGACCAGCAGCGGGGTTTCGATCACGCCGGGCATCACGCAGTTCACCCGCACACCCTTCTGCGCCACTTCGCTGGCCGCCGTGCGAGTAAGGCCCACCGCGCCATGCTTGGCTGCGTTATAGGCGCAGGCGCCCGCAAGGCCGCGTTCGGAACCGATCGAGGCGGTGTTCACCACCGCGCCCTTGCCCCGCTTCACCATGTCGGGCAGCACATAGCGCAGGCCCAGGAACATGCCGCGCAGGTTTACGTGCAGCACCCGGTCGAATTCGGCGACCTCATATTCGTGCGTGGGGGCAAGATGCCCTTCGATCCCGGCATTGTTGAAAAAGCCGTCCACCCGGCCCATCGCCTTCAGCGCCGCCTCTGCATAGCCGACCACCTGCCGCTCATCCGCGCAATCGGCATGATGGCCGAACACCGTATGCCCCGCATCGCTGAGCGTCTTCACCCGTTCTTCCAGCTTTGCCGCATCGATATCCACCAGCATCACCTGCGCGCCTTCGCGGGCGAGGATTTCACAAGTGGCATAGCCGATCGCCCCGGCCGCACCGGTGACGAGCATGGTCTTGCCTTCGTGGCGCTTCATTTCTTGTCTCCCTTGGAGGACCGGAACGGCATGGTGAGGAGGAACAGGATCAGCCCGGGCGTCAGCAGCTTGAACGCGGCACGCGCCTGTTCGGGGGTGAGCGTGGCGCTCATCGGCATGGTGCCGAAGACCTTGCCTTTCAGCACGAGATCGTTGCCCTTCCGCTCGATGGCGGAAACCTGCATCAGTTCGCTCTTGTCAGCGGAATAGATCTTCACAGCCGCACCTCTCGCAAGCAGTCGTTATGCTGAAACGAGTTCAGGGTGACGTTCTGGAGATGGCAGCGCATCACGAGACGCGGATCCCGTCGAAATCGATGCCGAGGTCTTCTGCCATCACCTGGGCCGTGGCGCGCCCGGCGCCGAAGACGCCGCCGCCCGGATGCTGGAACGGCCCGACGAGATAGAGCCCCTCCACCCCCGGCACGCGATACTGGCCCAGCTCCGGCGTGGGCCGGTGCGAGCCTGACTGATAGGTGGTGGTGGCAATGCCGTGCAGATCGCCCCGGAAGAAACTGGGGCTGGTCCGCTCCATGTCCACCGGGCTGTCGCAGTGATAATCGAGCACGATGTCGGGCACATTCTCGATGAAATCACCCATGCGGCGGATCATCTTCTCGGCGAATTCGCCCTTGGCCTCATCCCAGTCGCGGCCATCCTTGCGAGTGTAAGGCACATAGTCCCACGCGTGGAAGATCGCCTTGCCATCGGGCGCGCGGCTGGGATCGTGCTGGGTCAGCTGGCCGACCCCGACCAGCGGCGTGGGCGAGAAATTGCCATAGCGCAGCTCGTCGAAGGCCCGGCGCATGTCTTCATAGCTGGCGGGCATCAGCTCATACATCACGGCCGAAAGGTTGCCACCCTCGCTGTTTTTGGCTTTGAACTTCATCGGCGCATCGAGCGCGGCATGGACCGTGAAGCAGGCCGCATCGGTGATGTGAGTGCGCTTCGCATTCTTCGCGACATGGGCGGGCAGGGCCGCGACCATGTCGGGCAGGATGTGCGGATGGATCGCGCCGATGATCCCGTCCCTTGCGGAAAGGCGCGAACCATCGTCCAGCACCACGCCTGTCGCGTGCGAGCCGTCGGTCACGATCTCGCGCACCTCGCAATTGTTCAGCACCTTGCCGCCGTGATCCTCGATGCAGGCGATCAGGGCGGCGGTGAGGCTGCCCGATCCGCCCACCGGCACGCCAAAGCCGAATTTCTCGAGGAAGCCGAGGAACACATAGGCGCCGATGCCGGTGGCCTTCTCGTCCGGGCTGACTAGGTTTTCGCCCGCCACGCGGCCGAAATGGGCCTTCACCTTGTCATGCTCGAACAGCTCTTCCATCAGGTCGAAAGTGCTGACCGCCATAGTGCGCATGATCTCGCGCCCTTCGGCGCTCTGGTCCATCATCGCCGTCTGCGCGCCCAGCGGCATGGGCGGGGAATAGAGCCCAGCCTGGATCATCGGCAGCCATTGCGCGGCCTGGCGCGACATCTCCAGGAAAGTCTCCGCATCCTTGTGGGAGAACTTGCGGATCGCCTCGGCCGATTTCGCCGGATCGCGATGCAGCGGCAGGGTCGAACCATCTTCCCACACGCTCATCATCGGCACGTCGGGGAAGACGTAGCGCAACCCGTATCTCGACTTCAGACCCAGATCGTCATTCAGCAGCAGCGGATTGCCCTGGATGAAGATGTGGCTCATCGAATGCTGATCGTGCCGGAAGCCGGGCCGCGTCAGCTCGCGCGTCACCACGCCGCCGCCGAACCATTCATTGCGTTCCAGCACCAGCACCTTCTTGCCCGCCACCGCCAGATAGGCCGCGGCGACAAGCCCGTTATGGCCCGAACCGATGGCAATGATGTCTGCGTCGCTCATTCAATCATCCTCAATCCCGCGGCCGTCGGGGCCGTCAGACCATTGCCGACACGACGAGGTCGGACAGCTTCTGGAAGCGGTCGATGTTGGCCGTCTGGGTCATCACCCCGGCGCTGGTGGCCGCGAAGCTGACGTCCAGTTCGGGATCGACCCAGAAGAGCGTGCTGCCCGCGCCATAATTGCCGTAGGTCTCCGGCGAGGTGAGCGTGCCCAGCTGATGGTTCACGATGGCCGTGCCGCGCACATTGAAGCCCAGCCCCATATAGGCAGGCGCGACCTGCCAGCCGGCGCGCAGATGGGCCGCCTTGTAAAGCTCGTTCGGCATCTCGCCCGTATGGACCTGCCGGGCGACCTTGATCATGCGCGGGGACAGGATGCGCACCCCGTCCAGCTCCCCGCCCCGGCGCAGCATCTCGGCAAAGCGATAGAGATCGCCCGAGGTGGAAGCGCAGCCGACATGCGGCGCCTCGGTCGCCGGGTCCTCGAACAGGGCGTGGTCGCCCTCGATATTGCGGGACAGGTGCTTGATCGGCACCGTGCCGCGCATATCCGGGCGGACATGCCTGTCCTTCAGGTCCGCGCGAAGCCCCATGGAAGTGCTGTCCATCCTGAGCGGGGCGAACAGATCCTCATGCAGCAGGGTCTGGTAATCGCGACCCTTGGGATCGGTGCGGACAAGCGCCATGCCCATCAGCACATGATTGACCAGCGGCGAATAATCGCAGCGGCTGCCCGGTTCCACCACGCCATGCACTGCCTCTGTCGTCGCCTCATAGAGGTCGGAAAGACGGTCGAGATACATGCCCGGCTTGGGCGTCCACACGCCGGGCATACCAGCCGTGTGCGTGAGCAGATGATAGAAGGTTGCTTCCTCGCGCGGCTTGCCGGTGAATTCCGGCAGCACATCGCGCACCTTGGTGGTCAGTGCGAAGCGGCCTTCCTCGATTGCCTTGAGGATCAGGATGTTGGTGAAGGCCTTGGTGGTGGAGAAGATCGAGAAGACATTGTCCAGCCGCAAGGGTCGTTCCCCAGCCCCATCCTGCGCGCCCAGTGCTTCCTCGAACACCTTCTCCCCGCCGCGCCCGACGGTGAGCACCAGCCCGTAATAATCCCCGCGCGCAATATCCGCGAGGATGACCGCGCGTAGTGTATCGAGCCGTTCCTGCCAGACCTGTGCCATATTCTCTTGTCCTGTCGTGTCAGCCCGCCGCGATGATGCCGCCATCGATGGCCAGCATGGCCCCGTTCACGAAATCCGCCTCGTCCGAGAGGAGGAAGGCCGCCGCGCGGGCGACATCCTCGGGCGTGCCGTTGCGGCGCAGGGGGATGTTCTTCGCCCGCTGGGCATATTGTTCGGGCGTGACGAAGCCATCCGTCGCCGGGGTCGGCACGCTGCCCGGAGCAATGGCGTTGACCCGGATGCCGCGCGGGCCCAATTCGCCCGCCAGCACCTTGGTGAGCCCGGCGATGCCCGCCTTGATCGTGGTATAGGCACCGGTATTCGGGCGTCCGCGATAGGCGACCGGCGATGAGTAATTGAGGATGTTGCCGCCCGCCTCCTCATCCCGATAGGCAAGGAAGGCCTGCACGCCCCAGAACACCGATTTGAGCCCGGCGGAGAGCATCAGCTCGAGCGTTTCCTCGGTCACGTCCTCAATCGGCTCGTAAACCAGCACGGAGGCATTGTTGATCACCGCGCGCAGCGGGCCTGCATCGTAGCGGAAGGCTTCCGCTACGCTGAAGAACTGCGCCCGCTGGCCCAGATCGCCGCCATAGGCATGGGCCTCGCCCCCGGCAGCGCGGATTTCATCCACCACCTTGTGAGCGGAAGCCTGATTAATGTCCGCCACGCCGACAATGGCGCCCTCACTGGCGAGGTGTTTCGCGATCCCTTCGCCAAGGCCCCGCCCCGCGCCGGAAATCAGGATCGGGCGGCCATCGAACCGCATGGCTCAATCCATCCCGAAGAGTTTGGCGGTATAATGGCTGTCCATATATTCCCGCATCGCGTCGATCTTGCCGTTCGAGATTTCGAACACCCAGCAATAGTCATTGTCATAGACCTTGCCGTCCATGGTGGTGCCGGTGGAATTGGATTCCACGCAGACCCAGCCGTCTCTTGAGAACATGGCATGGACATGGACCTTCGGGTCACCCGGATGGAACATGCCACGCACCGGGGCGAGGAACTTGTCGATGATGTCCATCCCCACATGGCGTCCGGCCCCGGCGATGCCCTTCACCTTGGGTTCCCACACGGACTGGTCGTGATAGAAGCCGCGCAGCTTCTCCAGATCGCCGGAAGACAGCACCTCGAAGAAATCGAGCACCAGCTGCTCGTCGGCATTGGCGGCCTTAACGCTCATTTCACTCTCCCTTGCCCGCGCCGCGCGCCTCGTCGGTCGGCGGCGGGATGACCGGCATCGCCCCGCCCATGTGCAGCGCAACCTGGCCATAGCGGCTGGCGAATTTCCACCCTTCGGGCGTCTTCACGTAATGATCCTCGAACCCGCCGACATAGAGCCCGCCCGCTTCCTGCGGCGGCTCCACCGATTTGTGGCTGGAGAGCATGGCGAGGTAATTGGTGCCCTTGGCCTCTGTTTCGGAAATCACTTCCACCAGCACATTGGTGACCACGTGGCGGACCAGGATCGGTGGCCGGTCACGGAAAATCGCCTGCACCTTGTCGCGCCCGTAGAAGGGATAATCCGGCTGGAAAGGCCGGGCAAAGATGCAATCCTCGGTGAACAGGGCGGCAAGCGCCTCATGATCGCCATTGTCGGCATAATGCGCGAAGAGCAGCGGCAATTTGCCGCACTCGGCCTCGATCCTCAGGCGTTTCCGGTCTTTCATGATGCCTGTTCCGCTTCGATTTCGGCAAAAGCCTCATTGGCGATGCGGAAGCTGTCCACCGTGGCCGGGATGCCGGCATAGATGCCCACCTGCAGCAGCACTTCGCGGATTTCCTCCTTGGTAAGGCCATTGTTGAGCGCGCCGCGGATATGCGCCTTCAGCTCGTGGCTGCGGTTGAGCACGGAGATCATGGCAAGGTTGATCAGCGAGCGGTCGCGGCGCGGCAGGCCTTCCCGCCCCCAGGTCCAGCCCCAGCAATAGGTGGTCACCAGTTCCTGCAGCGGATCGTTGAACGGCCCGCTCTTCGCCAGTGCCCGGTCGACATAGGCATCGCCCAGCACCTCGCGGCGGATCTTCATGCCCTTGTCGAAAAGTTCCTTATCCATCTGATCCTGTCCTTTCTCAGCCGATCGTCGCGTAAACCGCGTCGATCAGGCGCCTTGCGCGCGGGCCATTGTCGCCCACGCTGTGCATCTGGTTGCAGCAATAGGAGAAGCCGAGCTTCGCATCCGGATCGCCAAAGCCGATCGATCCGCCGAGGCCATGATGGCCGAAGCTGCGCGGATTGGGGCCCATATAGACCGCCTCCGGCGTGTTCAGCAGCACGCCCAGCGCCTGATGATAGGGCCGGTCCTGCAGCAGCTCGATCTGGTTGTGCTGCTCTACCAGCATCGCCTCCAGCGCTTCCTTCGACAGCAGGCTCACCCCATCGACCTCGCCCACCGCGGCGCCATAGATGCGCGCCACGCCGCGCGGATTGCCATGGCCGGAACCACTGGCGATCTCGCAGGTGCGCCAGATCGGCGAGTTCATCGTGGTGTGCCACGGCTCGTTGGGGTTTTGCAGGAAGGCAAAGCTGCGCAGGGTCGCCCCGTCCTGCCAGCCTTCCGGCGTGGTCGGCTTGGGCGGCACGGTCTGGTCCTTCGCCGCAAACAGCCGCGCCTTGGTGTTGGGCAGCACTTCGGCAACGTGGGACTGTTCCTCTTCGTTCATCCCGCCGATGCAATATTCCGCATGGAGCGGCCCGGTGACATTCTGGCGCAGGAAAGGCCCAACGGTCATGCCCGTCACGCGGCGCATGATCTCGCCCAGCAGGAAGCCCTGATTATGCACGTGATAGGCCGCGCGCGTGCCCGGCTGCCACAAGGGCTCCTGCACTTCCAGCGCGCGGATATAGGCGGGGTAATCGAAGAACCCGCCCGGATACATCGTGTCGGTGGTCAGCACGGGGATTGCCGCGCGGTGATCGAGGCACCAGCGCACGAGAATATCCTCTTTCCCGTTCTGCGCGAATTCGGGCCAATAATGAGCCACCGGCTTGTCGATATCCACCAAGCCGCGATCCACCAGCATGTTGAAGGCAATGCCGGTAATCCCCTTGGCCACGCTCATCATGCAGACGGTGGAATGCTCGCCCCATTCCTGCGAGCGGTCTTCGCGCGCCCAGCCGCCCCAGAGATCGACCACCGTTTCGCCATCGATCACCACGGATGTGGCTGCGCCCAGTTCTTCCTCCACCCGGAAATTCTCGATGAAGGCTTCGGCAACCCCGCCGAATTCAGGATTGTAGCACCCGTGCAGGCGATAGGTTCCGCCGCGTGCTTCGATCGTTTCGTCTAGCTGGGGCTGAGCCACTGGCATCCTCTCCTCTTCCAGGGACAAGTCCTAGGCCCGCCCCCCATTTGCCGCTTGAACATGGGCGAAAATCTCTTGGCAGCGCGCGAAGCCCTCTGGCACGTGTCGCAAGGGAGAGTGATGCATGCACGACTTCGATGTGATTATCGTGGGCGGCGGCCCGACCGGCTTTGTCACGGCACTTGGGCTGGCGCAGGCGGGCGTGACGGTGTGCGTGCTGGAGGCAGAGGAAGCGATCATCGATAGCCCGCGCGCCGCAGTCTATCACTGGTCCGTCCTCGATGGGCTGGAACGGCTCGGCATCCGCGCGGAGGCGGAACGGATCGGTTTTGCCAAGCAGGACTATCTCTGGCTGGTGCGCAGCACCGGCGAGGAAATCCGTTACGATCTCTCGGTGCTCGAGGGACACACCGCCTTCCCCTATAACCTCCACTTGGGGCAGGATCGGTTGGCCGCGATAGCACGCGACCGGCTGGAGGCGCTGCCTGATGCGGAGGTCCGCTTCGGCACGGCAATGGCCACGCTGGCGCAGGATGCTGGCGGAGTGCGGGTGGCGGTGGAAGGGCCGGAGGGTGTGGAATATCTCTCCTGCGCCTATCTGGTGGGGGCGGATGGCGCTGGCAGTCTGGTGCGCAAGACGCTGAATCTGGGCTTTGACGGGATGACCTGGCCCGAACGGTTCGTGGCCACCAATGTCTATCACGATTTCGAGAGCGCCGGTTATGGGCGCACCACCATGGTGATCGACGATCAATGGGGCGCGGTGATAGTCAAGATCGACGAAAATGGGCTGTGGCGCTGCACCTATATGGAGGACGCCGCCCTGCCGGAACGGGATTATCTCCAGCGCCTGCCGGATGCCTACAAGCACCTGTTGGCGGGAGAAGGCGGCCACAGGCTGGACCGGGCGGCGCCCTACCGGATGCATCAGCGCGCGGCGGAGAGCTTCCGCAAGGGCCGCGTAGTTCTGGTGGGGGACGCCGCCCATGTGACCAACCCCACTGGGGGCTATGGCCTCACCACCGGGCTGTTCGATGCCTATGCCCTATGGCCCACTCTGGCCGCCGTGGTGCTGGACGGGGCGAATCCGGCGCTGCTGGATATCTATGCCGAGGAGCGGCGGCGGATCTATCTTGAGCGGACCTCGCCCCGGGCAATCGCCAACAAGCAACTCGTCTTCCACGCCTGCGGTGGCGGGGCCGCGCTGGAGAATGCGCTCGACGGGCTGCGCCTCATGGCACGCGATGCCGATGCGCGGCGGAACGGCCTGTGGTTCGTGAAAACGCTGGAGACGCCTTCGCCGGTGGAGGCCTGAGCGCCTTCATTCCATGAAGGAAATCGTCCGCAGCTCGATGCTCTGCCGGGGTGCGGCGTCAGGCGGAGTGTCGGGGATGTCGAATGCACTGTGCGCGGTTAACTGCACGGCGTCGGGATCGCTGTCATACAGCTTGAAAGCCAGTGCTTCCCATGGCTGCATATGCGGTACCCAATACCAGTGCTGGCCCGGCGCCCATGCGAGATTGAAGCCCCAGAGCGAGCGGCGGCCGAAATCGCCTAGTCCGCCCACCACTTCGCTGTCGAACAGATCTTCGCGCTTCACCGTGCTGGCATCGCACAAGGCCAGAGGCGCGCTTTCCACCATCACGATGGGCCGCCAGACATTGATCAGCATATAACGGCCTGAAAGGCGCCGCTCGGCCTCCTCCTTCGGCAGGAGGTCAAAGGCAAAGTCCCGCACCGTGCGGTCGCCATAATCCACATGGGCGCCATAGGCGGGCATGTTGTGGCCGTGCGTCCCACCAGCATTGGTGCGCACTACCGCACCGAAGCTGACCGTCCTGGCCGCGCCGGTGAGCCGCTGCACCAGCGCTTCCGTTTCCCGGCAGTAACGGGCGAGTTCCCCCCTGTCGGTGAAATCGGTGACGCGGGTCGGTTCATCCAGCAGGACAAAACCGTTGCGATCGAACGACAGGTCTTCCGCGATCGGGCGCATGTCCCTGATGGCGATCCGGTGTTCCTCGACCGGCCAATAGCTCTTTTCCCGCGCGCCGGGATGGAAGGTGGCTTTCTCGCCGCGCACGATATGGTTCATCACCGTCTCGACATCCCGGACCATCCGCTCGGCTTCGCTCACGATCAACCTCTCCTTCGCTCGGTGAACTTGGCGCGCCATGCTGCGCGGCATAGCCTGCCCGACAGGCCACAACTTAGCGGCCGGCAGAGGGGGAAGTCTTGGTGGCAAGCGAAACGCCCAAACCCGTTTCGGCACCCATTTCCGATCCGCGCGAGGTGCTGGGCAATCGCCCCATGCAGCTGCCGCAATATGCGGTGATCGGCCTGTGCGTGCTGATCAACATGATCGACGGCTATGACATTCTCGCCCTTGCCCAGGCAGGCTCCGCCCTGAAGCGCGAATGGGGCATGGGCGATGCCGCGCTGGGCACGCTGCTGTCGATGAATCTGGTCGGCATGGCCATCGGCGCATTGGGCGTCTCCCCCGTGGCAGACCAGTGGGGCAGGCGGCCCGCCATCCTTTCCTGCCTGATCTTCATGAGCGCGGGCATGGCGATTTCCGCCCTGTCGCACGGCTTCTTCTCAATGGCTGCGGGACGCGTCGTCACCGGCATCGGGATCGGCGGTATGACCAGCACGGCCGGGATGCTGGCGCTGGAATATGCCAGCTTCAAACGCCGCGAATTCGCATCGAGCTGCGTTGCCGCCGCCTATCCGGTGGGTACGATCCTTGGTGCGATGGTTGCAGTGGCAGTGCTGGATTCCTATGGCTGGCGCGGCATCTTCTGGGTCGGATCGGCGCTGTCGGCGGTGCTGTTTCCCGTCGCCTTTCTGTGGCTGGCGGAATCGCTCGACTATCTGCTCTCCCGCCAGCCGAGGAACGCCGTCGCCCGCACCAACACAATGCTGCGCCGCATGGCGATTGCCGAGATTTCCGTACTCCCGCCCAAGCCGGAAGGCGCGCGCAGCGCCGTGCTGGCGGAGATCGCCCAGCCCTTCCATGTGAAGGAACTGGCCAAGCTGTTCCTGGCCCATGCGTTGAACATGTTCGCCTGGTATTTCATCATAAACTGGGGCCCGCCGCTGGTGGCGCAGGCCAATGGTTCCGACATTTTGGGCGCACAATATTCCGCTTGGGTTTCCTATGGCGGGATCGTGGGCGGGATGATCACCGGCTTCCTGTGCGGTACTATCGGGGTGAAGCGCATGATGTGGGCCACCATGCTGAGCCTCGCCGCGCTGATCGCCCTGTTCGGCCAGTTCGCCGGCAATCCGCAGGCATTGTGGCTGATCGCACCGCTGACCGGGGCTATGCTGTTCGGATCGGCGACAGCCAACTGGCTGACCATCGCCTATGCTTTCCCGCCGCAATTGCGTGCCACCGGGCTGGGCTTTGCCACCACGGCGGGGCGCGTGGGCTCCATCTTCGGGCCGATCGTGGGCGGATGGCTACTGGGCGAGGGGCTGGCCATTGGCGCGGTGTGCACCGCGATGGCCGTGCCTGCCGTGCTTTCCGCCCTGACCTTCAGCCGCGCCCGGCGGATCGAGCCGGGGCGGTAAGGCTCATCCCAGCAGGAAATCCTTCGCCGCCTTGCGCGCGGCCATGTTCTCGTCGAGCAGCAGATGCGCCCCGCCGGGGATCAGCACCACTTCCGCATCGGGCAGCAGGCTCTGCCATTCAGGAATGAAGCCGGGCGGCACGATCCGGTCATCCCCGCCCCACAGCAACAGCACCGGCCGGTCAAAACCCTTCAGCGTTTCGCGCAGCTTCGCGTCCGAGACCGACACGTCATCCCGCGTGCGGAAGGCCGCCGCTCCTTCGCGCTGGCGCAGGGCGAGCCATTCCGGGCCGGGCTGCGTCGGCCAGTACGGCTCCAGCCACTCGCGCCTTTCCACGAACCAGCCCGGCAGTTCCTCCGGCGGGATTTGGGAGAAATCGGGAATCGCGGCCTTGTCGCTCTTCAGCCCGGCAGGGGAAACCAGCACGAGTTTGTCGATTTCTTCCCAATGTTCACCGGCATAACGCGCGGCGAAATGCCCACCCATGGACGCGCCCATCAGATGGAATGTCTCCAATCCCAATGCGGCGAACAGCATTTCATAATGCATCACATAATCGGCCACGCCGTTGAAATCGGCATCGTCGCTTTCTCCGAAATTGGGGTGGATCGGCAGGATCATACGGAAGGAATCGGCAAAATCGCTTGCCCATTCAAAGCCGTGATAGGTTCCGCCGCCATGGAAATAGACGCAGGGTGCCCCTTCGCCGATTTCGTAGACAACGCTCTCAACCCCGTCGATGCGATAGACGGTGCGTTGGAACCCTTCGGTGCTGTAGGCAAACTCGCTCATGCGTCTTCCTGTATAGTAGGCGCGGGAACCGGCATCGGCTGGCCCTTCATCAGCTCGGCGAGCGAGGAAGCGCGGATTTCAGCGCCGCCCTTTTCCCCTTCCGCCAGCATGTCCTGCTTATCTTTCGCCCGCTGCACCGGATCGCTCTCCGAAAGCAAGCGCTTGAAATTGGAAGACAGGGGAGAAGCTACCTCCAGGAACACCCGGCGGCGTTCCCGCGAATAGAAATCGAGCACGCCGTCAACCACCTTGCCATGGATCACTGCGCCCAGCGCATCGCTCAGCGCATCGGCATCCAGCACGCCGCCGGTCAGCCCCAATCCGCCACAGGGATTGCAGGCATGGGCCGCATCGCCCGCCAGCAGGGCGCGGCCCACCCGGTAAGTCGGGGCGCTGCGCTGATGCACACGATAGGGCGAGAAATTGTCGATCCTGTAGGGGATAGAGGGATCAGGCAGGATCGCGGCGAAGCGTTCCGGCAGCCGTTCGAGGATGGATGCCTCATCCAGCTGGGCATCCTCGCCATAGGTCAGGCGCCACAGATTCTCGCGCCCCAGCCTGCCGACGACTGCCCAGTTGACGGGATCGACCACCATATTGGCATTGCAGAACCCGTTCTCCAGAAACGGATATTCGATATTGGTCGCAACGAAGCGGTCGGGCCAGGTGAAGCCCTCAAACTCCAGCCCCATCAACCGCCGCATGGTGGAACGGGCGCCATCGGTGCCGATCACCCAATGGGCGGCCATCTGTTTTACACCATCCTCAACCTCCACGGTCAGCGTCACGCCGTCCGCCTGCTGGTCCATGGCCGTGACCTTGTGACCCCACAGCACCTGCGTATGCGGCAGGCGCGCGAGATGCTTCATCACCAGCTCGGCCAGGATGTGCTGCCCGAAATGGAGGTTGTGATCATATTCCTGCCCGGGCTCCAGCGTCTCCCGCATGTCGGAGCTCATCATTTCCCCGGTGGCGAGCCAGTGCATCCGGAATTCGGTGCTGGGCAGGCCGATCGCATGGGCATCATCCGCCACGCCCAGCTTGTTCAGGATCGAAAGCGTGGTGTGATAATAGACGGCCGCGCGCGGCGAAGTGTTCACCTGCCGTTCGGCATCCAGAATGGTGACCTCGATCCCCTGCCGGGCAAGGCCCAGCGCGGTGAGGAAGCCGACCGGGCCTGCGCCGACGATGATTACATTCTGCTTTTCAGGCATGGGCCGCCCCCGTCTGCGCCCGGCGGGCAAGGACGCGCGGATTGGTTTCGGTGAGCAGCAGAGCGGTAAGCACGCCCGCGGCGGCCAGCCCGGCCTGCAGCCACATCGCGACATCGAGGGTGTAATTATCCGCCAGTTGCCCGGCTACCAGAGGGCCCAGCACGCCCCCGGTCAGTTCCCCGATGCCCACGACCAGGCCCATCGCTGTCGCCGCGCGTGCCTTGCCCAGCGTTTCGGCCGGAACGACTCCCATGAAGAGCGGGAATATCCCCATGCCCATCCAGCCAAGAAACATCAGCGCGGTCAGGAATGGCGGCGTGGCGGGCACAAGCAGCAGGGCCAGCGGCGGCAATGTCATCATCGCGGCGCCCACGATCATCGGCGGCTTGCGCCCGATCCGGTCCGAGAGGGCCGCCAGCACCAGGGCGCCAACGCCCGGACAGAGGCCGACCACGGCCATCATCCATTTCCAGGTAGTGGGATCGATTCCCCGCGGCCCATCGAGATAAAGTGGCATGAAGATGGAGCCGACTACTGCCGAACCGACCGCGAAACAGCTGAGGATCGAGCAAAGCAACACGTTGCGCTGCGCCAGCATGTGCCAGGGCGAGAGCGCGGCATCGCGGGCCGGGCCTGCCGGCGCAGCCGGTGCGCGGGGCGGCTCGGCGATGAAGCGCCAGATCAGCAGTGCGAGGATCAACCCCGGCACGCCCGCCAGATAGAACGCCACACGCCAACCATAGGCTTCCGCCAGCCAGACCAGCACGATGGGCGCCACTGCCGTGCCCAGCAGCGATCCGAAGACGTTCTGCACCACCCCGGCATTCAGGCCCTTGCGCCCTTCGGCAGAGGCCGCCGCCATGATCGCCAGGCAGATCGGCAGGAACAGCCCTTCCGCCGCGCCCATGACCACGCGCGTGGCGAAAAGGGTGCCGAAATTCCACGCAAGACCGGACATCACCGAACAGAAGGAGAAAACCACCAGCGCCGCGAGCAGGAAAGGTTTGCGCGCGCCGATACTGTCGGACCAGCGCCCGACGAAATAGGCGCCCAGTGCCCAGGTGACCGAAAGACCTGCGCCCAGCGCCCCGACTTCAGTGTTGGAAAGCGATAGATCCTCGATCACGAAGGGGCCGAGGAATGTCATCGCCATGCGGTCGAAATAGGCAAAACCAAACGCCAGGCCGAGCAGAAGCAACACGCGCAGCTCATAGCCAGCCGAATGCCCTGCCCCGGCGGGCTGTGCGGAAGGCGCCACCTCCGCCTGGGTCAGGCTCACCATAGGCGCCTCTTATAAAAGCATTTTCTCATATTCGCCCTCTCCCGGCCGGGGTTTTCCCCTGCCCGGGGATTACCCCCTTCCAGGGGAGGCGTCTTGTTCGCGAGCGAAGTGGCCAGTTCGGACTTTGTCAAATTCCAGCGGTATTCCGGACACAGGCCACTGTTGCCTCAGAGTGACATCAAGTTCGCTTTCAGCATGTAGCTTGCGCTGTGGGCTCTTTGCGCAGCCTATGAACAGAGTTACTTCATTGCCATGGGGAGGAAATTGAGCGCCTTGAATGCGCCGTTAGTGAAACCTCCTCGAAGGAATCTTTCGCGGGTCAGCGACAATAGCCTGTTTTCGCGACTGATAACTTGGTGAGTATTCGGGGCCATGCTGGTCCCGGTATGGGAGGATGTTTACATGAAGCTCAGGACTATGGGCGTCGTGTCTTCGCTGGCCGTCATGGCCAGCCTGGCCGCGCCGGCATATGCACAGGACGAAGGTAGCGGCGACACGGGAGGCCGCAACACCGAAATCGTCGTTACCGCCGAATTCCGCGAAGCCAAACTTCAGGATACGCCGATCGCGATCACGGCGGTCAATTCGGAAATGCTCGAAGCACGCGGCCAGACCGATATTGCGCAGGTAGCGGCCCAGGCACCGAACGTGACCCTGAAGCCGCAGCCGCAGAATGGCGGCGCGGGCCTCATCGCCTTCATCCGCGGTGTCGGCCAGACCGACTTCAACTATGCGCTCGATCCGGGCGTGGGCGTCTATGTCGATGACGTATACATCCCCACCCTGTCCAGCTCGCTGCTCGACCTGATGGATCTCGACCGGATAGAAATCCTGCGCGGCCCGCAGGGCACGCTGGCCGGCAAGAACTCCATCGGTGGCGCGATCAAGCTGTTCAGCCAGAAGCCCAAGGGCGATGGCTCGGGCTCGCTGCAGGTGACCTACGGTTCCTATAACCGCCTCGACATTCGCGGCATGGCCGATTTCAAGGTGGCCGAGAACCTCTCCGCCCGCGTCTCCGGTGTCGCCAAGAGCCGTGACGGTTATGTGGACCTGCTGGATTACGGCCGCACCCATCCCGGCTCGAACGTACCTTCCTCAAACGCCCGCGGCGCCAATGCCATCGTCGGCACCCAGGGCGGCCAGTCCTATGTCGCCGGCAAGGTAGCCCTGCGCTGGACCCCGACCGACACGCTGGAAGTCAACGTCTCGGCCGACTACACCTCGGATCACTCCGAACCGGCCCCCACTGTGGTGCTCGCCGCCGGCCTGCCCGGCCCGACATCCAGCAATCCGCATCCGTTCGATCCGAAAATCCCGAACCCCGCCACCAATGCGAATGGCGGTGCGTGGTTGCCGGGCGTCAATGGCCTCCCGGTTCCGGTGGACTGCCACTTCGTGCCCTATGGGGTGAACAGCTGTGACACGCTGAATGCCTCCGCCCTGGGAGTCGATCCGCGGTTCATCAGCTACGCCAACTTCATGGACGGCATGGCGAACACTTCGCAGGCGCCCTACAAGCCCTATGCCGCAAAACAGAACCAGGACTTCATCGGCTGGGGCGTGCACGGCAATGTCTCGCTGGATATCAGCGACAACCTCCAGCTGGTGTGGATCAGCTCGTGGCGTGAATATGAATCGCGCTGGGGCCAGGATCAGGACGCCACCCCCGTGCCGGTCGCGCAGCTCGATAACGAGATGCACCATCGCGCCTGGAGCCAGGAACTCCGCCTGAACGGCGCATTGGGCGACGGGCTGCTGGAATATACGCTGGGCGGGTTCTACTTCGACCAGAACGGCAATTACACTGCCCGCGTCGACCTGAATTATGCCGGCATCGACTTCATCCACGGCCCGGATACCACGCCGAGCACGTCGAAGGCGGTGTTCTTCAACGGCACGCTGCACCCGACCGATGCGTGGAGCATCACGGGCGGCCTGCGTTATTCGAAGGACGAGAAGACCTACACCTATTACCGCAGCAATCCCGACGGTTCGATTCCCTTCGAGGACTGGACCCCGGCGGACCTGCCTGCACTGCCGATCTGCGAATTCTTCCAGGGCGCACCGACGGCAGGCCCGACCGGCATCGGCAACACGCCGAACTGCCTCCTGTCCGGCCTCTATGGCATCTCCGACACGTTTAAGGGGGATCGCTGGGATTGGCGCATCGTGACGGACTATCGCTTCTCCGATCAGTTCCTGGCCTATGCTTCGGTTTCGACCGGCTACAAGAGCGGCGGCGTCAACCCGCGTCCGTTCTTCGGCCCTTCGGCAGGCGAATGCGATGCGCCGGGCTATGTGGCCCCCGCAGCGTGTAACCAGCTCAAGGCCTTCAATCCTGAAACCCTCACGACCTATGAAATCGGCTTCAAGAGCGATTTCTTCGACCGTCGCCTGCGCCTGAACGCCGCCGGCTTCATCAACAAGTATAACGACATCATCCTGACGCTGTCGGCCTGTCCGTCGGTTCCCTGTCTCCAGCCCAACAATGTCGGCAAGGCCGATGTGAAGGGCTTCGAGCTGGAAATGTCGGCCTATCCGGTGGATGGCCTGTCGTTCGACGGTTCGCTGAGCTACATCAACTTCAAGTACGATGCAGCTTCGGTGGCCGCGGCCGGTCTGACCGGGGATGAAGTTACGCCCTATACGCCGGAATGGACCTACAGCTTCGGCATCCAGTACGACCACGAACTGAAGAACGGCGCCACCGTAAGCGCCCGCTTCGACGGTTCCTATCAGTCGGATACCTTCACTGAAGCATCGAACAGCGAAGCCAGCCGCGTCGATGGCGTGTTCCTGGGCAATGCACGCCTGAGCTACACCACCGCCGATTCCGACTGGCGCGTGTCGCTGGAAGTCCAGAACCTGTTCGATAAGTTTTATTATCTGAGCAAGAGCGATGTGACGGCATCGCTTGGCCTGGTCACCGGTGTCCCGGCCCTGCCGCGCACCTGGGCGGTCACGGTTCGCCGCAACTTCTGATCACGATCCCCGGTAAACGGGGACGTCAGACTGATGGGCGCGGATCCGAAAGGGTCCGCGCCCTTTTTCTTTGGCGGCCCTTTTCCTTTCGCGATTGTAGCGCTTGCAAACGCGATGCGAGAGGTGATCGATAATGCTTCCACAATCGTCACCCTGAACTTGGTTCAGGGCCTATTCTCCTGATCGGCCTGCTGCTTGTAGGTAGAGATGGATGCTGAACCAGGTTCAGCATGACGATAGGAGCTAGCGATGGGCTCACCACATTTGCGTTTGCAAGCGCTACAATCGCCTTTTCCGTCCGGATGTCAGGCTGATCGGCGGGCCAATAGCCACGCGAAACGGGCCACCAAAGGCAGCCCGACCCATTTTCATGCATCATGAAGCGGCTTGGAAAAGCCGGAAGCCCTTATTTGTTAAGGCGCTCGCGGATTTCCTTGCCCGGCTTGAAATAGGGCACACGCTTGGACGGCACGGTCACCGCTTCCCCGCTGCGCGGATTGCGCCCGGTGCGAGCTTCGCGTTGGCGCGTCGAGAACGCGCCGAAGCCGCGTAATTCCACACGGCCGCCTTCGGCCAGTCTCTGGGCGATTTCGTCGAAGAAAATATCGACGACCTGCTCGATCTCGTCAGCGCGCAGCTCGGAATTGTCCTTGGCCAGCACCTGCAGCAATTCAGATCTGATCATCGTTGCACCCCCTCGGGCATGGCGCCTGATGCGCCAAGAAGCAAAATTGCCAGAGGCAGGGCGCAAGTGCAATGCGCTAGGTCAAAGGAATGCACCAATGGACATGATCGGGACAAGTCCCGGTCACACCTCGCTCAGCAAATCCGTGACAGCCAGGCCCAGCCGCCGCATCCGGGCGCGGATTTCCGGCCATTCCTGCGCAAGGAACAGTTCGCGTTCAGCCCGGCGGAGCTTTTCCGCCGCGCCGCGCACCACGAACATTCCCACTCCGCGCTGCACTTCGACCAGTCCATCGACCTGGAACTGTTGATAAGCCTTGGCCACGGTGAGCGGGTTGGCGTGCTGTTCAGCCGCAAAAGCGCGGACCGAGGGCAGCATCTCCCCTTCCGCATAACGCCCATCCATGATCGCCGCGGCGATCAGGTCGCGCAGTTTCAGGTAAACGGGCCGAGTGGCTTGCGACATGGTCTGTCCCTGGAATTCGCTGCAAAGCGCAAGGTGCATCAGTGCCATAATACAGCGCGGCACGTCAAGCAGCCAACCGGTCGCAATTCGGTTACGAATGCAACAAGCCTGCTTCACAAGCCCGCCTTTTCGAGTAGGGTACCCCATTCGCCAGACCGGGATTGCCCGGCAGACGCATGATACATGGGGACCAAGCGCCAATGGCCAGCCAATATGCGGAAAGCGGAGATGCCCACGGAACCTTCCTGGGGCATCCGAAAGGGCTTTTCGTCCTGTTCTTCGCCGAGATGTGGGAACGCTTTTCCTATTACGGGATGCGCGCCCTCCTGATCTTCTACCTGACGCAGCACTGGCTCTTCTCGGATAGCCAATCCGGCGTAATCTACGGTGCCTATACGGCGCTGGTCTACATCACCCCCGTGCTGGGTGGCTATCTGGCCGACCGCTATCTGGGTCAGCGCAAGGCCGTGGCCTATGGCGCAGTATTGCTGACCTTCGGCCACTTCCTGATGGGCTTCGAAGGGGACGGCGGGCAGGATGCGACCAGCCTCAGCATCTTCTGGCTGGCGCTGTCCTTCATCATCGTGGGCTCGGGCTTCCTGAAGGCCAATATCTCGGTAATCGTGGGCCAACTCTATCCCCGCACCGACGTGCGACGCGATGGCGCCTATACGATCTTCTATGTCGGCATCAATCTGGGCGCCGCGCTCGGCTCGCTGCTGTGTGGCTATCTGGGCCAGACCTATGGCTGGAGCTACGGCTTTGGCGCGGCGGGCGTCGGCATGCTGCTGGGCCTGATCGTGTTCACTGTGTTCAAGCCGCTGCTGCTGGGCCGGGGCGAGCCGCCCGCGCCTCTGGCCAAGCCGCGCGAATGGTCGATCTACGCCATCGGCGTAGCCTCGGTCGCGGTGATCTGGTTCCTCATTCAGTATCAGGATCTTGTCGGCTGGCTGCTGATGATCGCCGGTGCGATCCTGGTCGGCTATGTCCTGCTCACCGCCGTGATCAAGCTCACCCCGCATGAGCGCGACCGGATTTTTGCGGCCATGTTCCTGATCATCGGCTCGATCCTGTTCTGGGCACTATTCGAACAGGCCGGCTCCAGCCTCAACCTCTATACGGACCGCTATGTAGACCGCTCGGGCGTACCGGCATCGATGTTCCAGTCGATCAACGCGATTTACATCGTGCTGCTCGGCCCGCTTTTCGCCGCCCTGTGGACCTGGCTGGGCCGCCACAAGCTGGAGCCCTCCACTCCCGCCAAGTTCGGCCTCGCCATGATCCAGCTCGGAGCGGGCTTCCTGGTGCTGGTGGCGGGCGCGGCACTGGGCGGAGACGGCGCCAAGACGGCGGTGCTGTTCATCTTCCTGATCTACCTGCTCCACACCACGGGCGAGCTGTGCCTCTCTCCGGTCGGGCTTTCGGCCATGAACCGGCTTGCTCCGGCCCATATGGCCAGCCTCATCATGGGCACCTGGTTCTTTGCATCAGCCACCGGTAATTTCGCCGCCGGGCTGATCGCAGCAGCCACGGGTTCGGAACGAGCCAGCGGCGAAGGCGCAGGTCAGCAGGTTGTTCTCGACGTTTACAGCCAGATCGGCTGGATCGCGGTTGCTGTGGGCTTCGGCGTGCTGATCGTCAGCCCGCTGGTGAAGAAGCTGATGCATCTCGACACGCTGAGCGACGACCAAATCGGCGACGATCTGCCGGGCAAGGCGGAAGCGGGCGAAGCGGAAGCGGCGGGCATTCACCCTGCAACGAAGCCCAACTGAGACGGAGCCGGGGCATGACGATGCGCAATAGGGCAATCGGCACAGTTCTGGCCGGGGCACTGGCCCTGGCCGGCTGCAGCGCGGAAACAGGCGGGGTCAAAAGCGCCGGCGCCCCGCCCGCAGCGACCACCGCCAGCAAGTCCGAGGTGAAAGATCAGCCCTATCCCTCCACCTATCAAGCCTATCCCGGCGCGCCGACTGCGCTGGTGGGCGCCACGGTGTTTGACGGCAAAGGCGGCCGGATCGACAAGGGCACGGTGCTCTTCTCGGACGGCAAGGTTGTCGCGGTAGGCAATGCCTCGCTCGCCATTCCAGAAGGCTATTCCCGCATCGACGGGACGGGCAAATTCGTCACCCCCGGCGTGATCGACATTCACTCCCATCTTGGCGATTATCCCACCCCTTCGGTCGCCTCCCATGAGGACGGCAACGAGATGACCGATCCGGCCACTCCGCAGGTCTGGGCGGAACACAGCGTCTGGCCGCAGGACCCCGGTTTCACGCGCGCATTGGCCAATGGCGGGGTTACTGCGCTGCAGATCCTGCCCGGTTCGGGCAATCTGATGGGCGGCCGCTCCGTCACGCTCAAGAACGTGCACAGCCGCACGGTGCAGGGCATGAAGTTTCCGGGCGCGCCCTACAGCCTCAAGATGGCCTGCGGCGAAAATCCCAAGCGCGTCTATGGCGGGCAGGGCCGTTCGCCGATGACGCGGATGGGGAATTTCGCGGTCAACCGGAAGACCTGGTTCGAGGCGAAGAAATATGCGGCGGGTGACCGCAAGGAACGTGACCTTGCGATGGAAACCCTTGCTGGTGTTCTCGATGGCGAAATTCTCGTCCAGAACCACTGCTATCGCGCGGATGAAATGGCCCTTGTCCTCGATATGGCCAAGGAGATGGGCTATAAGGTCACGGCCTTCCACCACGCCGTGGAAAGCTACAAGATCGCCGATCTTCTGCGTCAGGCCAATGTCTGTTCCGCGGTCTGGGCCGATTGGTACGGTTTCAAGATGGAAGCCTATGACGCGATCCCGGAAAATGCCGCGCTGATTCAGCAGGCGGGGGCCTGCGTCATCATCCATTCGGATGACGAGAACGGCATCCAGCGCCTCAATCAGGAAGCCGCCAAGGCCCAGGCTGCGGGCAAGCGGATCGGCATCGACCTTCCCGATGCGCAGGTGGTCGGCTGGTTCACGCTCAACCCGGCCAAGGCCATGGGCATCGACAAGGTCACCGGCAGCCTTGAGACAGGCAAGATGGCCGATGTAGTGCTGTGGAACGGCAATCCGCTGTCGGTCTATTCACGGCCGGAAAAGGTCTGGATCGATGGCGCGCTGATGTTCGATGCGCTCGATCCCCAGCGCCGCCCGGTGAGCGATTTCGAGCTGGGCCAGCCCGGTGAAGGAGACGTGAAATGACGCGCCTTCCCGCTCTCCTTGCCGCCGCAGCCGCGCTCGCTCTCTCCGCGCCCGCCGCCGCACAGGATTTCGCCATCACCCATGCCACCGTCGCATTGGGTGACGGAAGCGAGCCGATCGACGATGCCACATTGGTGGTACGCGGTGGCAAGGTGGTGGCTGTCGGCAAGGGCATTGCCGTGCCGCAGGGCGTGGAACAGATTGACGGCACTGGTAAATGGGTGACGCCCGGCCTGTTCTCCGCCCTCACCGATCTTGGCCTGTACGATGTCGATGCGGTGGAGCAAAGCCGCGATGTCAGCGCCGACAAAGCCATATTTAGCGCCGCGCTGGACATTTCCCCGGTGGTCAACCCGCTGGCGCAGAACATCAAGGTCAGCCGCGCGGGCGGGGTGACGCGGGCCAGCGTCTTTCCACGTTCAGGCAATGCGATCTTCGCCGGGCAGGGCGCGGTAATCGACCTTGGCTCCGACAGCGAAGCACTGGTGAAGCCGCGCGCTTTCCAATATGTCGAACTGGGCGAAGGTGGCGGGGCGCTGGCCGGGGGCAGCCGGACGGCGGCCTATGTCACCTTCCGCAATGCCCTTGCCGAAGCGCAGGATCTGGCCGGGCGCAACGGCCGGAATGACGATGCATTGCTCAACCGGCCCGATGCCGCCGCGCTGATCCCGGTAGTGGAAGGCCGCCAGCCACTTTACGTCCATGTGGAGCGCGCGGCCGATATTCTGGCAGTGCTGAAACTGCGGCAGGATTTCCCGAAGCTCGATCTCGTCCTGGCCGGGGCAAGCGAAGGCTGGATGGTGGCCAAGGAAATCGCGGCGGCGAAAGTGCCAGTGATCGCCAATGCGCTGAACGACCTGCCCGCCCAGTTCGAGCAGCTGGCGGCGACCCAGTCCAACGTCGGGCGGATGCATGCTGCCGGGGTGAAAGTAGCCATCGGCCGCTTCTTCGACATGAACCAGCCGCGTTATGCCCCGCAGCAGGCAGGCAATCTGGTTGCGCTGACGAAGCTGCCCGGCGCCAGCGGACTGAGCTGGGGCGCAGCCTTCGCGGCGATCAGCTCCGTCCCGGCCGAGATCAGCGGCATGCCTGGCATGGGCGTGCTCAAGGCTGGAGCGACGGGCGATGTGGTGATCTGGAATGGCGATCCGCTGGAGCTCAGCTCCGCCCCGATGCGCGTCTTCGTGGATGGGGTGGAACAGCCGCTGGAAAGCCACCAGACCAAGCTGCGAGACCGCTATCGGACACCCCAGGAAGGAGCCTTACCCAAAGCTTACGAATGGTAGCTCAACCCCGTTGCATAGCCTCAAAGGTTAACGCATATCCGCCGGCAGCGTTAATTCTTCAGCGACGATAGCGGGGGCTGCCGTCGTAACTTTCAGGGGGCAGAAATGGGTAACAACAGATTCGATTATCTGATCGAAAAGATTGACGAAGCGCCATTTACAGAAGATCCTTTCCCTCACATCTTGATTAACGATTTCTTTTCGAAGGAAGATTTCGCCGAGATTATTAGTAGCTCTGAGATCAAGGTCGCTCCTGCAAAGGACGATTCTCAGATGCTCGACCAACTTTTCGACATCGGTTATCGCGCGATACCTTTCCCCGGCGCGGTTACGGACAAGAACGCCTATCTTGAATGGCGCAGGTCCGGAAAGGATACTCAGAACAAGCATTCGGCATGCGAAGGCTTCGGGATGACGCTGCGCCTGAACGAGCCGAAATCCGACATATTACTTGAACTGAAAGCCTTCATCGAAGGGGACGCGTTCAATCGCGCAATGGCGCGTCGCTTCGATATTCCGTTCGAACGATGCGTGGTCGATTCGGGCATCCAGAAGTATCTGGACGGCTACGAAATCAGCCCGCATCCCGATATTCGGCGTAAAGCAGCAACCTTTATGGTCAATATTAACGCCCATGAAAGGTCGGAAGAACTGGAGCATCATACGCAATATCTGCGCTTCAAGCCCGGCTATGAATATGTGCGTGCGTTCTGGGAGGGCAATCCGGATATCGATCGGGGCTGGGTCCCCTGGGACTGGTGCGAAACCGTGTCCACGCAGACCCAGAACAATTCGATCGTCATTTTCTCCCCGTCCGATTCCACGATGCATGGCGTCAAAGCTGACTATGACCATCTTCAGGGGCAGCGCACGCAGCTATACGGCAATCTGTGGTACGAGAAGGTGAAGCTTCCCCAGGCCCAGTGGGAAGAAATGGACATTCGCTCAATGGTGGGCAGTGGCCTTCACAAGGGTGTGAAGCTGTCGCTCAAGCAGCAAATCATCGCCAACGCCCCGGAACCCATGCGGGAACTGGGCAAATCTCTCGTCCGGAAATTCTCCAGAAGCCAGGGTGGCCGTAACTACAGCTGATGTAACGGGAAAAGCGGAAGAGGCCCCGGCTCAGGCCCGCGCCTCTTCCACTCCGGCCGAATTGTGCCGCAGCGCCTTCAGCACTGTATCGACGATACCGCCTGCATTGAGGCCCGCCTCGTCATACTGCTTTTCAGGCGCGTCCTGATCCTGGAAGATATCCGGCAGGCGCAGGGTGCGGATCTTGAGGCCGCTATCGGTCAGCCCCTCGTCGCTCGCCATGGTCAGCACATGGGCGCCCAGGCCACCGATGGAGCCTTCCTCCATCGTTACCACCACTTCATGCGTGGCGATCAGGCGGCGGATCAGCTCGCTGTCCAGCGGCTTGGCGAAGCGCAGATCGGCCACCGTGGTGGAAAGGCCCCTGGCCTCCAGCTGGTCGGCCGCCTTGAGCGCTTCCGCAAGGCGTGTGCCGAGAGAAAGCAAGGCGATCTTGGTCCCTTCGCGCACCACGCGGCCCTTGCCGATTTCCAGCATCTGCGGAACCTCGGGCAGCGGCACGCCCACGCCATTACCGCGCGGATAGCGGAAGGCAATGGGGCCATCGTCATAGCAGGCGGCGGTATGCGTCATGTGAACCAATTCCGCCTCATCGGCGGCGGCCATCACCACGAAATTGGGCAGGCTGGCGAGATAGGTGACGTCAAAGCTGCCCGCATGGGTCGCCCCGTCGGCGCCAACCAGCCCGGCACGATCGATGGCGAAGCGCACGGGCAGGTTCTGGATCGCCACATCATGCACAACCTGATCATAGGCGCGCTGCAGGAAGGTGGAATAGATCGCGCAGAAAGGCTTCATGCCCTGTGCCGCAAGCCCGGCGGCGAAGGTAACGGCGTGCTGTTCCGCAATGCCGACATCGAAAGTGCGGTCGGGGAAAGCCTGTCCGAACTTGTCCAGCCCGGTGCCTGAAGGCATGGCCGCCGTGATCGCGCAGATCCGGCTGTCCTTCGCGGCTTCGGCCATCAGCGCTTGGGCGAAAACCCCGGTATAGCTGGGCGGGCCGCCTGCACTTTTCTTCTGTTCTCCGGTGATGACGTCGAACTTCTGGACGCCGTGATATTTGTCGGCACTCTGTTCGGCCGGGGCATAGCCCTTGCCCTTCTGCGTCACGACATGGACGAGACAGGGTCCCTCAGCCGCATCGCGCACATTTTCCAGCACCGGCACCAGCTGGTCCAGATCATGCCCGTCGATGGGGCCGACGTAATAGAAGCCCAGTTCCTCGAACAGAGTGCCGCCCATTGCCATGCCGCGTGCGAATTCGTCCGTCTTCTTGGCGGCGCGGTGCAGCGGGGCGGGCAGGCGGCGGGCGAATTTCTTCGCCAGATCGCGCAGGCCGAGAAATTGCGCACTGGAAACCAGCCGCGCGAGATAACCGGAAAGCCCGCCGACCGGCGGCGCAATCGACATGTCATTATCGTTGAGGATCACCACCAGCCGATTGCCGGCGGCTTCCGCGTTGTTCATCGCCTCATAGGCCATGCCAGCGCTCATCGCGCCATCGCCGATCACCGCGATGGCCTTGCCCGGAGTGTCCGCCAGCTTGTTGGCGATGGCAAAGCCCAGCCCCGCGGAAATCGAGGTGGAGGAATGCGCCGCGCCGAACGGATCGTATTCGCTTTCGCTGCGCTTGGTAAAGCCGGAAAGCCCGCCGCCCTGGCGCAATGTGCGGATACGGTCCCGGCGACCGGTGATGATCTTGTGCGGATAGGCCTGATGGCCCACGTCCCAGATCAGCCTATCATCCGGCGTGTTGAACACGTAATGGATAGCCACGGTCAGCTCGACAACGCCGAGGCCCGAGCCGAGATGGCCGCCTGTCGAACCGACGGCGGAAATCATCTCCTGCCGCAATTCATCCGCCAGCTGGCGCAATTGCCCTGGCTTCAACTTGCGGAGATCGGCAGGAATATCGACCGTGTCGAGCAGCGGTGTAGCGGGAGGATTGGACATCGGCCCCTGTTACTCCAAGGTCAATGCGCTGTCGAACGCTTGCTGACTGTTACTCACCATCGGGCAAATTCAGCGCGGCTGATCGCTCGAAATCCGGGCACTGCTCAGGCAGCGCAGCTGTTGCAGAGGCCACGCAATTCCACCACCGGGCGAACATCCGCAAAGCCGTTCCTGTGCCCGGCATCCCGCAGGCTGTCGGTGATCCGATCATCGTCGAAATGGGCGGCAAGCCCGCATTTGTCGCAGATCAGGAAGATGCAATCATGGCGGCAGCCAGGGTGGGTGTTGGCCAGATAGGCATTGGCGCTTTCGATCCGGTTGGCCAGATTCGTGCGCACAAACAGATCGAGGATGCGATAGACGCTGTTGGCGGCGACACGCTTGCCCCTGCTGCGCGAGAGGCTTTCCGCAATATCATAAGCAGAAGCGGGTCTGTCATAGGCGGCCAGTGCGTGAAACACATCGGCACGCATTTCGGTCCACTGTTCGCCCGCCTGCGTCAGCGCGGCACGTGCCGCATCAGTCAGCTTGGCGCCAGAATGTTCGTGATGATGATGCACGGCCATGGGCGGGATATAGGGGCAGGTACCTTCCGCCGCAATCATTCGCAAAGGCAGCCAGGTGTTCAGCCGGTCTTGAAAGTGGGGCTGTAAAGGCCGGGGAACATCTTCTTCAGCGCGGCGACCTTAGGCTTGTCCCACCGGACGATGTAGCCCTGATTGGGATTGCGCAGCATGAAATCCTGATGGTGCTGTTCAGCCGGGTAGAAGGCCTTGTAAGCCTCGATCTTCGTGACGATCGGGGCCTTCCACACGCCGGACTTGCCCATCTGCGCCAGATAG
The DNA here is from genome assembly GCF_020539485.1 of Fulverythrobacter ferritrahens. Lineage (GTDB taxonomy): Bacteria > Pseudomonadota > Alphaproteobacteria > Sphingomonadales > Sphingomonadaceae > Andeanibacterium > Andeanibacterium ferritrahens. Next base: position 248,583 of record NZ_JACDXU010000002.1, on the reverse strand, counting down.
GCCCTGGCCACCTTTGCCTGTTCGGCGTTCAGCGGAACCAGCGCGCTGCGATATTGGGTGCCGCGATCGGGGCCCTGATAATTGAGTGTGGTGGGATCTGCGCCGACAGAGAAGAATACGCGCAGAAGCTGGTCATAACGGATCACTTTGGGATCATAGGTGACCTTCACCGCTTCGGCATGGCCGGTATTGCCGTCGCTCACCCTGGAATAGGCTGCATCTGCCTTGCTGCCGCCGTGATAACCCGAAACCGCGCTGGACACGCCCTTGAGGTGGCTGAACACCCCCTCGATCCCCCAGAAGCAGCCCCCGGCAAAAATCGCGGTCTGTTTGCCGCTTTCGCTGGAGGTAACCTTGGGCGCTGGCGCCAGCACGGCCTCTTCCGCGAAGGCGGACTGGCTACAGGCGGCAGCGAAAAGCAGCGATGCTGCGAAAAGAAGGGTTCTGGCGGGTTTCTTCTGGCTCATCACGCTATCAGGTTCTGGCTTGCGACTGCGATCGCGAAAACCACTCCCCCGATGCCAAAGCCGATTGCGAAGGAACGATAAAGGTCGACGGTGAAAAGGCCCATTGGGGGGAACTTCCAGCTTTCGCGATCATCGGATCGCGTTTGTATAACGCAAAACCCTTGCACGGGCCTGAACAGAACGCCGAAGCCGGCCTTGCATTCGAGGCGCGACTTCGGGTTCGGGCAGGGCCCGTTCAAGGGTCCACGCCATCAACCGGGCGAAATGAGCGATAAACCGCTGCGCTTCGCCCGGATGGAGCTGCCTATATCAGTGGCGGAAGTGCCGCATCCCGGTGAAGACCATCGCCAGGCCCGCTTCATCCGCAGCGGCAATCACCTTGTCATCAGCCATCGCACCGCCCGGCTGGATAATTGCCGTGGCGCCGGCTTCGGCCGCGGCCAGCAGTCCGTCAGGGAAGGGGAAGAACGCATCGGATGCTACCGCGCTGCCCACGGTGCGGGCCTGCGGCCAACCTGCTTGCTCAGCCGCTTCGCGTGCGCGGATCGCGGCAATGCGGGAGGAATCGCGCCGGTTCATCTGGCCGGCACCGATGCCCGCAGTCACACCGTCCTTCGCATAGACGATAGCGTTGGACTTCACATGTTTGGCCACGGTCCAGGCGAAGAGGCAGTCCTTCAGTTCCTGCTCGGTCGGGGCGCGCTTCGTCACTACCTTGAGATCGGGCAGAGTGATTTCGCCATTGTCGCGGCTCTGCACCAGCAGCCCGCCGGCAATGCTCTTGAGCGTGAAGCCCGGACGCGCCGGATCGGGCAGTTCGCCCGTCAACAGCAGGCGCAGGTTCTTCTTCTGGGCAAAGATCGCACGGGCGGCATCATCCGCGCCGGGGGCGATGACAACCTCTGTGAAGATGGAGGTAATCGCTTCGGCGGTCGGCCCGTCAAGCGGGCGGTTGACAGCCACGATCCCGCCAAAGGCGGAGATACGGTCACAATCGAAGGCCGCGTTATAGGCGTCCAGCAGCGATGCGGCCTGCGCGACGCCGCAGGGATTGGCGTGCTTGATGATCGCCACCGCCGGATCGCTGTTGCGGAATTCGGAAATCAGTTCCAGCGCGGCGTCAGCATCGTTGAAATTGTTGTAGGACAGTTCCTTGCCCTGCAATTGCTCTGCCTGGGCGATGCCTTTCACATTGGCGGCCTGCGGCAGATAGACCGCCGCGATCTGGTGCGGATTTTCGCCGTAGCGCAATTCCGCTTCCCGCTTGAAGGCGAGCGGCAATGTATCGGGGAAGGGCGTTGCCTTGAGTGCTTCGGTTCCCAGCGGATTGGCATAGGCATCGCCATAAGCGAACCAGTTGGCAATCGCCGCGTCGTAGGAAGCAGTGCGCGCATAGGCCTTGCCGGCCATGCGGATGCGGAAGGCGAGCGAGGTAGCGCCGCCAGTGGCGTCCATTTCCGCGATCACTTCGGCATAATCCGCAGGATCGGTAAGAATCGTGACAAAACCGTGGTTTTTTGCGGCAGAGCGGACCATGGAGGGCCCGCCGATGTCGATATTTTCGATCACTTCGTCGCGCCCGGCGCCCCGGGCAACAGTAGCCTCGAAGGGATAGAGATTGACGACAACGAGGTCTATCGCGCCGATGGAATGTTCAGTCATCGCCGCAACGTGCTCTGCATTGTCGCGCACGGCGAGAAGGCCGCCATGGACCTTGGGATGCAGGGTCTTCACCCGGCCGTCCATCATTTCGGGAAAGCCGGTCAGCTCCGAAATGTCCATCACCGCCAGCCCTGCCTCGCGCAGCGCCTTTGCCGTGCCGCCGGTGGAAACCAGCTCGACCCCATGCCGCGCCAGTGCCTGGCCCAGTTCCACCAAACCACCCTTGTCGGACACTGACAGCAGCGCCCGCTTGATTGTGACCTCGCTCACGTAATTCATCCCATTCGCTTGAGCAGCCAGGAGAAATTACCCCCGCCGCGCGATACCATTCCCTGCAGCACCAGTTGCTGGACTGCCTGCGGCCTACCGCCGCCATCGACCCACAGGCTCTCCTCGATTGCCAGTTCGCCTTCTTCCAGCGCGCCAGCGCCGGCAACGAACTGCCAGTAGCTTCCGTCCGGAAGGGCGAGCCCCGCACCTTTGCCGTTATCCGACAGGCCCAGTTCTACACCCGGCCCGACATGAAAGCGAATCGCGAAGGGCACCTTGCCGCGCTTGCCCTTGCGGCCGTTGGGAAGCAACAAATCTTCCCCGCGCAATTCGCTGCCATCGTCCCGCAACATCAGGATTCGGCGATGAATCAGGCCATAGCGTTGAGTATAGCCATCATGGCTCGCCTCCAGCCGGGTGGCCGTGCCGCCCTTCTCATCCTGGATCACCCGCCGGTCGAGCTCCACCTCGCTCACGCCCGATCCGATCTTGCCGTTGATCAGCACGGCAGTGGAATTCACATCGTCCAGCACCAGAGTGGAATGGGCAGCGGTGGCGCGCAGGCCGCTTTCGATCCGCACGGGCACCTGTCCCCCGGCAAAGCCCGCGCCGCCGCAATTGACGATGATCCGCTGCCCCCGGTCCGACAGTTCGAAGGCGAGGGTCGAAGCACAACCGCTACGGGCATGGCGCGCAAGCGGCGGAGGGGCGGCATCCATCTGCAGCACGGCCTTACCCGCCGTGACGCGCTGATAACCCCATTGCCGTGCATCCCTGAGCGGCCGGGCGCGCACTCCGCTCGCCTCGACCAGCCCGGCAATCGCTTCGGCCGAAACAGCCCCCGCGCCCTGCCAGTTGCCCAGCGAGCCATCGCCATGAGTGAGGGTCAGCAGCGGCGGCACCAGCAGATGCAGCATCGCATCCACAGCCTCGGGCGGGTCGCGCCGGGTGGCGCGGTAACAGGCAGCCAGATCCACCAGCAGGCCAATCGCCTCCATCTGGGCCAGCGGACTGCGAGACAGCACACCGCCATCGTCGCCCACCAGTTCGCCCAGCGCCTTGATCAGCCCGGCCTCGCCATAAAGGCGACGCGGCTTGCCATCGGGCAGCAGCAGACCTGCGGCGATGATCGCGCACCAGCCTGCCGTTTCCGTCAGCCGGTCTTCCGCCCGCAGCACGGCGCGATCCAGCCAGCGGGCCGTATCGCTCATCGCGTGCAATATCCGACCGCGCAGGATCTTGTCGGGGCCCGACAGGATCAGCGGCGCATGGACCAGCCAGTTGAGCAGGCGGTGCCCGCCATTCCCCACACTCCACGCGGTACCCTTGCCGGGGCGCGGATTGGCATCGAGCCAGGCGGCGATCAGCTTTTCGGCAGTAGGCGCGCATTGTTCGCGCGGGGCACTGGCGGAAAGATCGCGCAGCCATCCGAAACCATGGATTACATGCTCGAAAGGCGGGGTCAGCCGCGCGGCGGGCGTGAGATCGATCTGCGCGACCGGCGCCTTGACCCCATAGACCAGGAAATGCCCGGCCCGGAGCGCCACCCCAGCCACGCGATCTCCCGGCAGCGGACTTTCCACCGTGGCGAGCAGGCGGGGCCGCGCAGCCTTGCGGAACGGCGCGACGATGGCAGGGCCCGGAATACCGATCTTGTATGCCAGCCGCATCAGCTTTTCGCCCGCACCCAGCGCCGGGGCGCGAATATCGGCGAGGACCAGCGAGCGGCCCGGCTCGATCAGTTCGCCGGGGGAGCCATCCAGCCCGTTCGCTTCGGCAAGCGGTTCGGAACTATCGGGAATGAGCGGTACGGCCATTGAGGAATCCTGCGCCGCAGTTGGGTCGCCATCGAGCGCAAGGCGCGGCTGGCTGGCGACCGGTTCCATTACCCGCCGCCCTTCAAGGCGGCGATATTGGCGGCATAGAGATCGGGCCCGCCCTTGAACGTGGCCGATCCGGCCACCAGCACATCGGCCCCGGCATCCACACAGAGCCGGGCGGTTTCCTCGTTCACCCCGCCATCGACTTCCAGATGGACCTGCAGGCCCATCTGATCGATCCGCTTGCGGATGGCCTCGATCTTCTTGAGCTGGCTGTGAATGAAGCTCTGCCCACCGAAACCGGGATTGACGCTCATCACCAGGACAAGGTCGATATCCTCGATCAAATAATCCAGCATCTTGGCCGGAGTGCCGGGATTGAGCGAGATGCCCGCCTTCTTGCCCAGCGCCTTGATCGCCTGCACCGTGCGGTGGATATGCGGCCCGGCTTCGGGATGGACCGTGATGATGTCTGCCCCGGCGGCAGCAAAGTCTTCCAGCCAGTTATCGACCGGGGACACCATCAGGTGAACGTCGAACGGCTTTTGCGTGTGCGGGCGCAGCGCCTTCACCACTGCCGGACCGATTGTGAGATTGGGCACATAATGCCCATCCATCACGTCGATATGAATCCAGTCTGCCCCGGCCGCGTCAATCGCGCGCACCTCCTCCCCAAGCCGCGCGAAGTCGGCCGAGAGGATCGAGGGGGAAATCAGCGGAGCGCTCATGTCTGGGCAAAGGCCCTAAGCACCACCCCTTGGGGGGACAAGCCGCCTTTGCCTTATTTTCCACACACAATGTTGCTTTTTCGTCCAGCCGAATCAATTTGGCGACAGGATGGGGCCTTGCAGCGGCCTGAGCGAGTAATTCAGAGGGCATTAAAGGTTCTCGCGGCAGATGCCCGAAAAGCAAAAGGGTTCGCGCGACGAAAATACCGGGCCTTGCTTTCGGACGGCCTGATTTCCGCCAGCCACTTGTGATTCAGACAATGGAACCCGAGTTAACAGCCATGATCCACACCATCTCTTTCCGCAAAGCCGCCATGATGCTCCTGCTGGCCGCAGCTGCTGCGCCTGCGACGGCCCCCGCTGCGGCAGAAGGCGGTTCCGACTGCGTGGGCCGGACCAAGTTCCCCACGTCGATCACCGTGGCCGCCAATGGCATACGCAACAGCCAGGGCAAGCTGGTGGTCACCGTCTATCCGGATGATCGCAAGCGCTTCCTGGCGTCCAAGGGCGAGATCAATGTCGGCAAGGTGGATGCCCAGCAGGGCACGACCCGCGCCAAAGTGTGCGTCCCCGGCCCCGGCGTCTATGCGATCGTCGTCTATCATGACGAGGACAGTAACGGGAAATTCGCGCGCGGCCTTCTGCCCAAGGAAGGATACGGCTTTTCCAACAATCCCTCCACCATCGCAGGCCTGCCCGCATTTTCTTCCGTGCGGCTCAACGTCACCAAATCGGGGCTGACGACACATATCAATATGAAATATCCCTGACATACTGCCGCTGGCGGGCGGCTGCAGGTCACGCTATCACTTGGCGATGCTGACCGAATCCCTGCTCGCCGATGCCCGCGCGATCGCGGATCGCATCGTAACCCTTCGCCGGGCGATCCATGCGGAGCCCGAACTGGGGCTGGACACCCCCAAAACGCGTGACAAGGTTCGCGCGGAACTGGCTGATCTGCCGCTCGAATGGCGGGAAGGCCCTTCCACCACCGGCACGGTCGCCATCCTGAAAGGCACAAGGCCGGGGCGCAGCGTGCTGCTGCGGGGCGATATGGATGCCTTGCCGATGAGGGAGGAAACCGGCCTCCCCTTCGCCTCTGCCATTCCCGGCCGTATGCATGCCTGCGGCCACGATACCCACACCGCCATGCTGGCCGGTGCCGCCCGAATCCTGTCCGCTCGGCAGGGTGAGTTGCAGGGTGAAGTGCGCTTCATGTTCCAGCCGGGGGAGGAAGGCTTCCACGGCGCACGTTTCATGCTGGATGACGGGCTGTTGGGGGGAACCGAAGCCTATCCCCTGCCTGAAGCCGCCTTTGCGCTGCATATCATGCCCAATGCGGCCCATGGCGTGCTGGGCAGCCGCGACGGCGCGCTGATGGCCGCAGCCGACATGGTGGAGATCACCGTGACGGGGCGGGGCGGCCATGCCTCCATGCCGCATGACACGCGCGATCCGGTGCCGGTCGCCTGCGAAATCGTGGGTGCGCTGCAAACCCTGGTCACACGCCGCTTCAACGCGGCGGAGGCAGTGGTCATCACGATCACCCAGCTCGATGCGGGCAGCGCGCATAATATCATCCCCAACGAAGCCCGGCTGAAGGGCACGATCCGAACGCTCTCGCCCGAGAACCGGGCGCGGGTGCGGGAGGAAGTCTCCCAGCTGGCGCAAGGCATCGCCGCCGCCCATGGAATGCAGGCAAGTGCCGGTTTCGTGCAAGGCTTCCCGCCCACCATCAACGATCCGCGCGCCGTGGCCCTGGGCGAAAAGGTCGCACGGAGCCTTGGAGGTGAGCCGAGCGGAGAGCGGGCCTTTCTGCGCATGGAACACCCCATCATGGGGGCGGAGGATTTCTCCTATATACTGCAGGCCATGCCCGGTGCGATGTTCTTCCTGGGCGTCGCGCAGGAGGGCGATGACTGGAGCCAGTGCTGCGGCCTGCATTCCAGCCGCATGATGGTGGACGAGGCGGTTCTTCCGCGCGGGGCCGCCTTCCTGGCAGGCTGCGCCACGCGCTTTCTGGAACAGGGCTGGGACTGATCGCCCATCGCTCAGGCGAAGCGCCGGGCACCCGCGACACAGAGGATCACCACTGCTGTCGAAGCGATCATGGTCCACGCCACCGGCTCATGCAGGACCAGCGCCGCCAGCAACAGCCCGAAGAAGGGCTGCAGCAGCTGAAGCTGCCCCACGCCCGCAATGCCCCCCAGGGCAAGGCCGCGATACCAGAAGAAGAATCCCACCAGCATGCTGAAGACGGAAACGTAGAACAGCCCCGCCCAGGCCGGCAGCCCGATGATTGCGGGATTGGCCGGCGCAGTCGCCAGCGCCAGCACAGCCATCGGCACCAGCGCGATCAGCAGGGCCCAGCAGATCACCTGCCAGCCCCCCAGCCTGCGTGACAGCGCCGCTCCCTCGGCATAGCCCAGCCCGCAGAGCAGCACCGCCGCGATCATCAACAGGTCACCGGGCAAGGAACTTTCAACCCCGCGTGACAGGGCAAAACCGCCAACAGTGGCCGCGCCCAACAGGGAGAACAGCCAGAACGCCGCTTTGGGCCGCTCGCCCCCGCGCAACATTCCAAAGATCGCCGTGCTGAGCGGCAGCAGGCCCACAAAGACGATGGAATGCGCCGCCGTGACATAACGCAGCGCCAATGCAGAAAGCAGCGGGAAGCCAAGCACCACGCCCAGCGCCACTATCGCCAGTGAGCCCAGATCCGCCCGCGCCGGGCGCGGCTGGCGCAGCGCGGCAAGACAGACCCAGCCGAGCAGCCCGGCAATCACCGCGCGGGCGGAGGTGAGAAACAGCGGAGCGAGATCGGCCACGGCCAGCCTTGTCGCCGGCAGCGAACCGCTGAAAATGATTACCCCCAGCAGGCCACTACCCCAGCCCGCGCTACTCCGATCCATCGTCTTTCCTCCATGAAAGGGCCTCGCCGCAGCGGGGCACCTTTCCATCGCCCCTACGATCAGGACGATTGGCCGAACAGGAACGATGAGATACAATTTTGCCGAACTGTATGGGTCAGCTAGCCCATACAGATAGTCAGGACTTCACCGGCATGGCCAGCCTCTCACCTACCCGCCCGGCGCCTAACCGTACCGAAACTCTGATGGAGGAAATCCGCACCCGGATCGCCGCACGAGCCCTTTCCCCGGGGGACCGGTTGCCCTCCATTCGCGGCTTCGCCCGCACGATGGACGCCTCTCCTTCCACCGTGGTGGAGGCCTATGACCGGTTGGAGGCCGAAGGCGTGATCCGGGCCCGGCGCGGATCGGGCTTCTACGTGACCGGCGCGAATTTGCCGCCCATGGCACTGGCGGATATGGGCCCCCAGCGCGAGCGCGAACTCGACCCCTTCTGGGTTTCACGCCAGTCGCTCGATGCGGACCCCTCCGTCCTTACGCCGGGCTGCGGCTGGTTGCCGCCCGACTGGATGCCCACGGCCGCCCTGCGCAAGGGGCTGCGGGCGCTGGGGCGGGCCGATGGCGGGCTGCTCACCACCTATGGCGGCACGCGCGGCTCGCCTGCCCTGCGGCGTCTGTTGCAGGCCCGTTTTGCCGATGAGGGTCTCTCGCTGGGGCCGGACCGGATCATGCTGGCCGGATCGGGCACGCAGGCCATCGATCTGATCTGCCGCCTGCTGCTACGGCCGGGCGATACCGTGCTGGTAGACGATCCATGCTATTTCAACTTCCAGTCCCTGCTGCGGGCGCATCAGGTCCGACTGATGGGAGTGCCCTACACGCCAACCGGGCCAGACACGGCAGCGTTCGAGCGAGCGCTGATCGAGGACATGCCCCGCCTCTACATTACCAATTCGGCGATCCATAACCCCACCGGCGCCAGCCTGTCCCCCCAGACCGCCCACCGCGTGCTGAGCCTTGCCGCCAATCACGGTATGACCATCGTGGAGGATGACATCTTCGCCGATTTCGAACCCCATCCCACCCCGCGCCTGGCAGTGCTGGACGGGCTGGAGCGGGTGATCCGCATCGGCAGTTTCTCCAAGGCACTCTCAGCCTCAGCCCGCTGCGGCTATATCGCGGCGCGGGCCGACTGGATCGAGGAACTGGCCGACCTTCAGGTCGCCACCTGCTTCGGCGGCCCTTCCACTCTGGCGACCGAACTGGTCGCAGGGATTCTGGCGGGCGGCAGCTATCGCAAACATATGGAGGATCTGCGCCAGCGCCTGACCCGCGCCCGCAAGCAGGCGGCGGAACGCCTCGCCCCGCTGGGCATCACCCCCTGGCTGATGCCGTCCGGCGGTTTCCATCTGTGGTGCCGCCTGCCCGAGGGATACGATTCGGGCGTTATTGCCCGGCGCTGCATGGAAGATGGAATCATGCTGGCGCCCGGCAACGTCTTCAGCGTCTCGCAGACGGCAGCTGGCTTCGCCCGTTTCAACGTGACGCAGCTGGAGGACGAGCGGGTTTTCGCCGCCATCCGCCGAGCTATGGCGGAGACTAGCAACTCCGGGGAGAAGTGAAGCCCTAAAGTGCGTGTTTTACCACTGCAGGCAGGCGGATCGTGGCGCGCAGGCCGCCCGTGGCGCCATTTTCCAGCGCCAGACTTCCGCCCTGGCTTTCCGCGAGCGCCTTTACGATGGACAGGCCAAGGCCTGCCCCGCCGCTGTGCCGGCCTCGCGATTCTTCCAGTCGCTCGAAAGGTTCGGTCAGCCGGGCGATCAGTTCCTCTGGAATTCCCGGGCCTTCATCCGTGACGACCAACTCGATGGTCGCGCCCCTGTTCTCCAGAGAAACACGGGCACGGGTGCCGTAACGGATCGCATTATCGACGAGATTGGCGAGAATCCGCCGGAACGTCAGGGGTGAACACTTGACTGGCAGGCTACCGCTGCCCGCTGCAAGCTGTACGTCGTCACCGGTCTCGCAGCGCGTCTCTATGTAGCGGACAGTCTCCTCCCGCACGTCGATCTCGGGCACTTCATGCTCGGGAACCGTATCGGAGCGCGCAAAGAGCAGGATGTCGTCGAGCAACCTGCCCATCTCCTCGATGTCCTCTATGGCACGCGCGCGATGGCGGTCGTCGGCAATATGATCCGCCCGGAGCCTCAGGCGGGTCAGATAGGTGCGAAGATCATGCGCTATGGCCGCCAGCATACGCGTCCGCTCCCCGATCAGCCCGCTGATCCGATGCTTCATGGCGTTGAAAGCCGCCGCGAGAGCCCGCACTTCGCGCGCGCCCTCCACGGCGGCATCGGGGGCAGCGATATCTTCCCGAAACGCCCGGGTCGCCTGCGCCAGCCGGGCAACCGGACGCACCACCTGCCACAGCAACATCAGGAGGATGAGCAGGCCCATTACCGCCGCCACCCCGGCGACCCACAGATAACGGTTTGCCAATTGCTGCAAAGCTATCGGCGCTCGTTCTATTGCCAGAACTTCTCCGGTTTTCAGGCCAATCAATATGCGAATCGGCCCGCGCGGGATTTCGCCAGATTGCAGGCGGTGAGAGAAGATCGTTCCTTTTCGGACCTGCACCTGGATCGGGCGGCCCTGCAGTGCCTCCGCATAGCGGCGAAAGCGCTGCTCCAGCCGGGGCGCGGGCCCCTCCCTGTATTTATCCCCCTCTCCTTCGGCAAAGCTCTTCAGCAGCTCGACAGTAGTGGAGCCCGTGCTTGCAGCGGCAACGATCGCCGGTCGCAGATCCGGCGGCGCCTTTTCGACAGCTTCCGCGATCTCCCGCGCGTCCTGAGGTTCGACCAGCCGAAACATGACCGGCCGCCCGTCCGGCCACATGGCCGCCATAAGGATCGCAGCCTGAAGAGCGACAAGGCCGAACAGGAACAGCGCCGCGACCCGAAACAGGAGGCTGCCGAACACATTGCCCATCAGCCGCCTCCGCTTTCAACCTGAGGGGCGAAGAGATAGCCGCCGCCGCGCACGGTACGAATCATCCGCGGGCTCTTGGGATCATCTCCCAGCTTGCGGCGCAGGCGGCTGAGCTGGACATCGATCGTACGGTCATAAGGCGCGGCATCGCGCCCGCGCGTCCAGTCGAGCAACTGGTCGCGCGTCAGAACGCGTTGGGGGTGATCGAGCAGCGCGACCAGCAGATCATACTCCCCTCCCGTAAGGTCGATCGGTTCCCCTTGCGGATTTATCAGAACGCGCGATCCGGCATCGAGCGACCAGTCGGTGAAGCGATACCAGCGCCCGCTAATCGGCGCGGGCCTGTGCATCCCACGCGTACGGCGCAGAACCGCGCGAATACGGGCAGTTAGTTCGCGGGGATTGAAGGGTTTGGGCAGATAATCGTCAGCCCCGAGTTCCAGCCCCAGAATGCGGTCAATGTCATCGCCCTTGGCCGTAATCATCACAACGGGCATCCTGACAGGCGCACTGTGCAGCCGGCGACAGATCGACAGGCCATCCTCTCCGGGCAGCATGAGGTCGAGCAGGACAAGGTCCACCCGGCGCCGTCCCGTCAGCCGATCCAGCTCCGCCCCGCTGCGGCACCGGCCTACATCGAACCCCTCGCGTTCGAGCAGGTCCGCGACCAGCTCGCTGATATCCTCGTCATCTTCCACAATCGCGATGAAAGTACGGGGCCCGGTGATCTCCGAATGGGACATGGCCGATGTGTTCCCCCAAGCCTGCCGGTTCTCAAGACGGAATCGCCGCCTGTTACATTTTGTTGCTGTTCCTTACCGCAGATTCACGCCTGCCTTACCGGGAGGTTCGAACTGGAGGCCATCAACAACTGCCAGGAAGCATTCCATGTTCAGATCCCGATCCTTTCGGATATTCGCCGCGCTGCTGGCGTCGAGTACGGCGGCAATTACCGCCACATCGGCCGACGCGCGCCAGCATGGTCACGTGACCATTGCCAGAGGGCCCCATGGCGGCGGCTACGCCGCAGGCCGCCACGTATCGCGCCAGCCCGGCTCTGCCCAGGTGACGCGCGGCGTGATAACCAACGGCGGCCATGGCTATCGCCAGACCCGCACCACCACGCGGGGCGAGGGTACAATCAGCAACTCTGTGGAGCGCAAGCGCGCCAATGGCACCACCATGAACCGAAGCAGCACGGCCACCCGTAATCCTGACGGCTCGATCAGCACTCAACGTAACCGCACGGGGGCCGACGGCAACAGCCAGGCGGGGTGGAGCACTATCTATCGCACTGACGATGGCTATACCCGGCAGCGGGGCGGTTCGACGTCGAACGGGCGAGGATACGCCTCCACTCGCGACGTTTCGGTCAATGACGGATCGATCACCGTCAATCGCAACGCCACGACCAATTCGGGCCGTTCGGTCACAAGCAGCCGCACCTATCCGCGGCCTGACTGAGGAGGAATGGTATCGTGAAACTTATCCTTCCGACCGCCATCACCATAGCGGCTACCCTCTGTCTGGCGCCGGTACAGGCACAGGCGCAAGGTCAGCGCGATCCGGGCCAGTTGCTGGAACGCAGCGACCTTGATGGGGACGGACAGATCACCCGGGCGGAATATACCGAGGCGCGCAGCCGCCTGTTCGAACGCCTCGACCGTAACAAGGATGGCGTCATCAACAAGGACGACGCGGGCAAGCGCCGGCTGCTCAGACGCTCGGGCGGCGAACAATTGCAGGAGCTTGCCGCTCATATGGATACGGATGGCGACGGACGGGTTACCCGCAAGGAGTTCGTGAACGGCCCCACCCCGATGTTCGATCACGCAGACGGGAATAACAACGGCGTCATCGATTCCCGCGAATTGGCGACATTCCGCGAAACACTCGCCGCACGCCGCACCAGATAAGCGAGGTGGCTACCGGCAGCGCATAGTCTCCTCCGCTGCCGGTAGCCCATAGAGGAGGCGCGCCCCCAGACCTCAAGGGGCAAGGAGGAGGCTCACCTGGCCTTTCGCGACCAATGGCCAGATGCCTCCAGTGCGGACGTCGCTGCCCGCGATGCATCGAAATAGCCGCTATCCAAGCCTGTTCGTGCTCTCCCAGTTCTCCAACGCCTCAAGCACTGGCTGCAGGCTCGCTCCCTTGGTTGTAAGCGCATAATCCACGCGGGGCGGAATTTCGCCGTAATCCTTGCGGGCGACAAGCCCGTCCGCCTCCATTTCCTTGAGCGTTCTCGACAGGGTGCGATGGGTGATGCCGCCCAGCCTGCGCTGCAATTCGTTGAAGCGCAGCGGGCCGTCCATCAGCCAGTAGATCACCATCGGGCGCCATTTGCCCGAAAGGAAATCCAGCGCTCGTTCCGCCGGGCAGTGCCAGCCTTCGATTATGTCCGCGCGATGGTCCATCACAGTATCCTAAGGGACCGTACTTGTTGATCGGTTAGCGCCCGCATATGTTCCCTCCAGCAAGAAGGCAATGCCCCGGGGCGGGGCGAAAACAGAATACGCCCCCTGGAAAGGCCATACGATGAAGACACTCGAAACCATCCTGCGCAACGACACACCTCACTGGGTCGGTGACGGTTTCCCCGTGCGTTCGCTGTTCAGCTATCATGGTGAAACGGCGCCGATCAGCCCGTTCCTGCTGTTCGACTATGCCGGGCCGTGGAATTTCGAGCCGGTTAAGGGCCGTCCGCGCGGCGTGGGCGAACATCCGCACAAGGGCTTCGAAACGGTGACCATCGTTTATGACGGCGAAGTCAGCCACCGGGATTCATCCGGCGGGGGCGGCACCATCGGCGCAGGCGAAGTCCAGTGGATGACGGCCGGGGCAGGCGTGCTGCATGAGGAGTTCCACTCTCCCGGCTATTCCCGGACAGGCGGCCCGTTCCGCATGGTGCAATTGTGGGTCAACCTGCCCGCGAAGGACAAGCTGACCCCAGCCAAATATCAGGCGATCACGCGCGACATGATCCCCGAAGTCAGTTTTGACGGCGGGCGCGCGCGGATCATTGCCGGTGAGTTCGGGGCGGGCGAATTCGGCGGGGCAGAGGGGCCGGCCAGCACCTTCACCCCGATCAATCTGTGGGACGTGCGCCTTGCAGCCGGTGCGGAACTCACCCTGCCCGTGCCCGATGGACATACCACCATGGTGGCAGTGCTTTCCGGCCATGTGACCATCGACGGGAAGGGCGTTGGCGAAGCGGAAATTGCCCGCCTCAGCCGCGATGGCGCGGATGTGGCGGTCAGGGCCGATGGCGACGCCATGCTGCTGGTGATGACCGGAGAACCGATCAACGAGCCGGTGTTCGGCTATGGTCCCTTCGTGATGAATACCGAGGCTGAAATCCGGCAGGCCATCGCGGATTTCAACTCGGGCCGCTTCGGCGCCCTCGCACCGGCATGATGCAGGAATGCCCGGAGGGAACACTCTCTCCGGGCATTTTTGCCTATAGGGATCTCGAAAGGAATACGGCCATGGCTGACAGCGCACGCAAAATCACCGTGACGATCGAGGATGGCGATCGGCATGGCCGCTATGTCGGGAAAGTGGCCGGGATCGATGCGGAGGCGGAAATCACCTTCACCCATCGCGGCCCCGGCCTGATCAGCGCGGACCACACCGGCGCGCCCGACGAATTGAAGGGGACCGGCGTTGCCGCAGCCATGGTCGATTATCTGATCGCCGATGCGCGGGAGCGCGGGTTCAGGATCATCCCGATCTGCCCCTATGTCCGCGCCCGTTATGCCAAGCATCCCGAATGGCGCGACGTATTCACCGTCGGCCCCGGCGAAATGCCGAAGCTCACCGCCGCCCAGATGAGGGGTGAGTGACTGGATCGACGGTAGGGCAGCCGACGCCCCGAACGGCTGACCACCCCCGCCTGCTTTGCCGACGGGGGTCTTGAGCCAGCTTCAGCGCTTCAGGAAGCGGGCGGCTCGACCTGATTCCGGTTCTCGATCAGCTGCGGCCTGAACTGGTCATCCGCGGCGCCATTGAAGCCATAGAAATAATCGAAGCCCCAGGCGTTTGGCCAATGGTTGAACGGCCCCATCGGCCCCGTTTCCCACAGGGGCGTATTGTGATTCTTCCCGAAGAACGCCGTGTCATAGCCGTTGTCGCGCAACACGCGGCCCATCGTGGCCGCGCTATCCGGGATCACCGAGGTGTAGCCCTTCTCGTCAACCGAGACATTGGTGATCGAGCCGCTGGCCACGGCATGCGAATTACGCCCCGTAAGCAGCGCCGCGCGAGTGGGAGAACACATCGCCGTGGTGTGAAACTCATTATAGCGAAGCCCCTCTCTCGCCAGCGCATCGAAAGTGGGGGTCGGGAACGGGCCACCGAAAGTGCTGGCGGAACTGAAGCCGGCATCGTCGGTCATGATCAGCAGCACGTTGGGCGCCCCTGCCGGCGCCTGCGGCGGTTGCGGATAATATTTCCATTCGCGTGCCGGAGCGCGGGCCGCGGGCTGGCTTTCAGCCGCAGCACCCGCCGCATTGACGCTGAAGACCAGGGCAATGGCCGTGCCGATAGCCGCCCTTACGCGCGCTGCGCTGCGATGGCTGGAAATCATGGAATCCTCTCTTCGTTTCATGCGGGATCCGCCGCCACGTCACGGGCGCAGCGGAAGCCGATATGCGATGTCGATGTATCGATGGTTTGCGGAAAGCGTCGCCAAGGGGCGGCTGGAAATACTCAACATCGATATTCCGCCGCTTCAGCGGGTGATCGCGCGCTCTTCGTCGGCTGCTCCTGCAGCCCGAATAGTAGAGGACTGCCTGACAGCTGCACTGAAGGAAATTCCCTCCTTGCCGTGACCTGCGGGCAGCAGATTATCCGGGCCTTCTGCAAGAAGGGTGAGACAGGCCGCCCCCGGACTTATCGCCCGGCAGCGCCCCGCCTCGGGAGGTACCTCAGAAGTTGCGGCGAACGCTGAGCGACCATTCACGCGGCGCGCCGGGCTGGCCCGACACGATGCCGATCGGCAGGCGGCCCTTGTTCCGGTAATAGAACTTGTCCGTCAGGTTCGTCACGGCCAGCGCCACCTGCCAGTCCTCGTCAGGCGAGGTCCAGGCAAGGCGGGCGTTCATTACCGTATAGGCTGGCACCAGCGTGGCCGGGTTGTTGTCCGACGATGGGAAGAACGAGGACTGATAAGCAAGGTCGAAGCGTGGGGTCAGCGTGCCCGCGCCACCCAGATCGGCTTCGTACTGGATGCCAAGGCTGGCCTTCCACTTGGTGATGTAGGGCGCCTGGGAATCAAGCGTGATGCCGCTGATGGTAGCGCCCGCAGCCCCGATGTTCTTGAGCTGGAAGTCCAGATAGCTGCCCGTCGCATCGATAGTCAGCCCCTTGACCGGACGCAGGGTCAGCTCGGCCTCCACCCCGGTGAAGCGCGCATCGCCGGCATTGGTGGGCGTAGCGTTCTGCGCGCTCAGCGTTACGCCGTCTACCACGGTGGGAGCGGTATTGGCGAAGATGATATCCTTGTAATCGTTGATGAAGGCCGACATGTTCAGGCGCACGGCACGGCCCAGGAAGTCGCTCTTGAAGCCCACTTCGTAGGCGTTGAGAGATTCCGGCTCGAACGGCTGGACCTGCTGGATCACGAAGGGACGCGGGTTGACGCCGCCACCGCGATAGCCGGTGGAAAACTGCGCATAGACCATCAGATCCTGGGTCAGCTCGTAGTCGGCATTGATGCGGTAATCCCGGCGGTTCCCGGAATATTTGCCCACGACCCCATCGATCTTGTTCTGCGCCGTGTAGCTCGGTTCGCTCGTGTCGAACACGTTCAGGCGACGGAAGTAATAATCCTTCTTGTCGTGCGTGTAGCGAATGCCGCCCGTCAGGTTCAGGCGATCGGTCACATGGACAACCGCATGGGCAAAGCCGGAGATGCTTTCGGCCGGAATAGTATCTTCCGAATAGAATACCAAGGAGGAGGGCAAGCCGGGCGCGATCAGTGAAACCCGGCGTCAGCGAATTGGCAACCGTCAGGGCGAGAAGCGTCGTCGGCGGCGGCTGGGAATCGTCCACCAGTTTGCTGGCCGAGATGTTCACTTCGACATCGTCGCTCGCGACCCAGCGCAGAGCCACGCGGCCAGCAGTGTAATCCCTGCCGCCCTCATGCCCTATCACGCAATCGTTCTTGGGCGATCCAGTAGCGGGAATCCCTGCCACGCCAGGATTCTTGCAGCCGAAATCATAGCGCGTGACATAACCCTGCTGGTGGCGGGTGACGCCGGAAAGGCGCACGAACAGCCTGTCGGGCACAAGAGCGAAATCCGCACTGCCGCGCAGGTCGAGCTGATCGCGCGGGCCGACCGTGGCTTCCAGGAAGCCGCCTTCGCCGGTGGGCTTCTTGGTGTAGAGTTTAACTGCGCCGCCGATGGAATTCTTGCCTGCCAGCGTCCCTTGCGGGCCGCGCAGGACTTCCACCCGATCAAGGTCCAGCAGATCGATCTGCGAGCCGAAGACAGTGCCGTGATAAACATCGTCCACGTAAAGACCGACGCCGGGTTCATAGGCGAAGTTGGTGTCTGCCTGGCCGACGCCGCGAATGAACACGGCCGCGCCGGGGCCGAATGCCGATCCGGTGGGCTTCAGCACCACGTTAGGTGCACTGTTGGTGAGATCGGTTACAGTACTGTAGCTGCGGGCAGTCAGGCCTTCACCGTCAATCGCCGTGATCGCGATCGGCGTATCCTGCAGCCTTTGTTCACGGAACTGCGCCGTGACGATGATTTCCCCCACGTCGCCATTCGACGCTGCCGCACTGGCCGTATCCTGCGCCATGGCAGGGGCCACGCCTCCGAGGGCAGCGGTTGCCGCGCATAGCAACAGAGCAACGTTCTATGACTGTTATAAGCGATAACTCATAACAGTCCGGTCAAGCCTTGGAGATCTTTGGAATATCGGACTTCCAGCACATAGTGCGCAACTGCGGCGAAACAGGCTGCATCATAGGCGGCGGGCAAACAAGTGATCCTGGCACGTTTGCCCAATGCGGGCGATCAGATTCGCACCCGGGTGATTTATGTCGAACCAGGGTGCGCCGTGGGAATCATGACCTGATCCCCAAAAGACTCACGCCAAACCATGCCCATCCGGCCATGGCAGCCCAATAGAAGGCGAGGCCGGGCGCGATAGTGGACGAGACACCGAGGTAAATGAGTGTTGGCAACACCAGGCCTGTGGCGGCGGACAGCGCGGCGAGCGCAAGCTGACCGTGGATTGCGAAATACCAGGCGAAGGCAAAGCACGAAAGAATCAATGCACCGAATGCGACCATAAACGCGATGCTGTGCAACGTCGCACCCGTCGTCATCACCGGCTGCTGGTCGATGGGGGTTCCGGCCGGAAAGCCCAATCCGGCCGGTGCGTCGAAGATACCCGCCAACACCAGTCCCAAACCATAAAGGGCAATCAGCATTGGGAGAGTAAATCCCGCCAAATTCTCGCCAATCACCTGGTGGAGACCCCAAGCGCAAAGTACGGTCATCAGACCGCTGACAATGAACACCACCTTCATTATCCAGCCGCCCTCACCCAGGCTCAGCATGCTGATTGCGTGACGTTCAATATCGAAGTTGGGCCGGCGGAAGATCTCAATCGTCGGGACGACGAAGAAAAGCGATCCTGCAACGACACCAGCAAAGAGAGCGGCGCGGGCGGTGAATTCATAATCGGTCATGACGGTGCTCCGATTATTCAGCGACGATCAATGAGCGGATGACTTGATGTGCGCGACCATTTGGTCGACTACTGTTGCCCACCCGTCGTGGAAACCCATGTCCTCGTGGGATTTGCGTGCAGCTTCGTCGTTGTGGATGGCGATGGCCGTATAGCGCGTGCCACCGCTGATGGGTTCGAGTGTCAGCACCGCGGAGAAGAACGGTTTTGCCGCAGGCCGAAAGCCCGGCAGCAACGCATCCGTGAAAACCAGCCGCCGGTTGGGTATCACTTCAATATATGAACCTACATTCGGGAACTCTTCGCCATCCGGTGAGCGCATCGTGGTGCTGAATATGCCGCCGGGCCGCAGGTCGATTTCGCACGCCGTGACACTCCACGGCTTCGGCACAAACCAGTGCTTTATGCTCTCAGCAGTGGTCCAGGCCTGCCAGACCAGGTCGACAGGGACGTCGATCTCGCGCTCCAGCACCAGATCGAGCGCTGGGTCTACCTTCACAGGAAAAGGCGTCATTTCGATTTCTCCTTGTTAAGGGACAGTAGATAGCTGTCGAGCCGGTCAAGCCGCCCCTCCCAGATGGAACGCTGTTTGGAGAGCCAGTCTTCCACGAGTTTGAGCTGTTTGGACTCAAGCTCGTAGGTTCGTACCCGCCCAACCTTTTGCGACCGGACCAGTCCCACACCTTCAAGTACCTTGAGGTGCTCGACGAACGACGGCAGCGCCATCGAATAAGCTGCCGCGAGTTCACTGACCGATGAAGGCTTGGCGCTCAACCGCTCCACCACACTGCGGCGGGTCGGGTCGGACAAGGCGCGAAAAATGCCATCGATGGAAGCATCCTTGTGCATCGCCACCGTTAGTTCGGCTCCGGCCAAGATTCGTTTTCCTTCCTTCGCTGGTACGTGATCCGATATTGCAGCCAATCTGACTCGAGTTGATACTTAGGTCAATTCCTAAGTATCAACTCGAGTCAGATTGCAATGAGGGTTGAGAAGCTCTCCGCTTCAGGGCGTGATTGATCGAGAGCTGAGCATCAGCCTGTCGCTGAACGCAACCGAAATTCTCTTAATTTGTTCGGGAATGGCTTCAGCCGGGAATAGCGAATTCCGCGCTTATACCAGTATGGCGCACCCGACAGGATTCGAACCTGTGACCCCTGCCTTCGGAGGGCAGTACTCTATCCAGCTGAGCTACGGGTGCGTGGAGCGCCGCCTAGCAAGCTTGCTGGCCCGCGCCAAGGCAAAAGCGATGTGCCCTCAACAGGCGCATCGCCTTGCCTGTACACAAGCGGCCCGTTTACTGAGTCGAGCCGCGTTCGCCGAACTGGTTGAGCTTGGTGCCATCGGCCTTGGTGACCGTTACGTTGAAGCCGCCCCGGCGCTTGTCGCGCAGCGGATAATAGGTGAGGTTGATCTTGTCACCCGGCTTGAGCGAGGTGCGCGACCAGCCGTAACGCTGCAGGTGATTCGGGCTCATGCCCTCCAGCGCCCAGACATGGTCCTTGCCGTCCTTTTCCTTAACCTTCACGTAGAGGAAGGTGTGCGGATTGGTCCATTCCCAGCGATCCACAACCGCATTGGGCATCGGCTTTTCCTTGCCCCATTCGAACATGGCGGTCGAATGATGCGCCGCCAGCGGCGCGCCCACGGCGAGAACGGCACCGGCGGCAAGCGCGGCGCCAAGGATGGTTTTGCGGCGTGAAATCTTCCCAGACATACTACTCTCCGTGCATGATCCGCCTCAATTTGCGGATGCTGCTTTTGCTTCCATCTGCCAATCCTACATGACTTTATCAACCCGCTGCTTGACTTGGAGCAAATTCTCGCCACACGAGAACGGCAAAACGGCATGAGAACAAACCGTTTCGGAGAGTGAAATGAAGGGCCTACCCCGCTTTGCGAGCATGCTTGCCTGCGCTTCCGCGCTGGCATTCGTCACCCCTGCCATGGCGGCCGGGGAAACCACCCCCCGCGCAACCGCCTATCAGGAAGTGACCAAACTGCCTGACTGGACGGGTATCTGGTATCCCGACTGGGGCGCCTTGTTCGGCGGGCGCGCGGCGGCAAAGCCCCAGCTCACCCCCACGGCTCAGGCCGCCTATGACAAGTACCTCGCTGACACCAAGGAGCACGGGCCCGATCAATATGCCCAGGCGCACTGCCTGCCGCCGGGCCTGCCTGGCCTGATGCAGCAGCCCTATCCGATCGAGATTCTCTATTCGCCGGGCCGGGTGACGATCCTGACCGAAGCCTATGCCCAGGCCCGCCGGATCTACACCGATGGGCGCAAGCTGCCTGCCGAGCCGGACCTGTTCTTCAACGGCAATTCGATTGGCCATTGGGAAGGTGATACGCTGGTCATCGAAAGCACCGGCTTCAACCTGTCCACCTTCATCGCTCCGGGCATCAATCACAGCGAGAAGATGCGCGTCGACGAGAAGATCTGGATGGAAAAGCCCGGCCAGCTGATTGACGAGATGACGATCACCGATCCGGAAGTGCTTACCGCCCCCTTCGTCACCAGGGTGGCCTACAAACTCGATAATTCCTTCCCCATTCGCGAATATGTCTGCTCGGAAAACAACCACCTGACCACGGGCGAGAACGGTGCGAATATCGACCTTGGCCTGGAGAGCAACGACACAGTGGACGACGATCCTTTCGCGAACTGATTCCCGCAGGCTGATCACTGAAGGCCCCGGTTTACCGGCGTGGCAGAGGTTGCCGCGCCGGTAACCATTTCTCAAACTTCTGGAATCTATGCCTCTGGCATGAACGCGGTTCCTCCTACTCTCATTCCCCGCAGCGATTCGCTGCCGGGCGTCCCGCATTTTGCGGATACTTTCGACGGGGCAACGGCCTCGCGCTGGGCGGCCCTGCAGGATGCCGCGGCAGTAGTGGCCCATCTTGCCGGAATTGAAGGCGAAAACCTCTCGGCGGAGGTTTCCGCCTTCCCCGAAACCATCCGCTACGCCGGCGCCTGGCGCAGGGAACTCGCAGAAAAAGGCATCGATGATCTTGCCGCCATTCTGGAGCCGGGCATTACGGCCTTGCTGGCAGTGAATGCGCGCGGGGCAAATACGCAAGCTGCCGCGCTGGCCCTCTGGTACGAATTCGTCGCAGCGCGCAGCGCGCTGCTCTCACTCGCGCCGCACGACGCCTGACCGGCCCATCCCGAAACAGGGCCCGGACGAAGGGCTGAACGCACTTCGGCGCAAAGCCGGTTGACCGAGTTCCCCATATGTTCCATTTGCGGGACATGGGCGATTCACCCGCGACATTGACTGCTGAAGAGGAAGCGGCCGAGCGCCATGCGCAGGCTGTGGCGCGTGGCATTGCGCGGCTCTTTGCCCGCAACGACATCTGGTGCCTTGCCGAAATGCCGTTACGGAACGGAAGGCGGGCCGATCTGATGGGAATCGACCCCAAGGGGCAGATCGTCATTGTCGAAATCAAGGTTAGCCGGGCAGACCTGCTGGGCGACGCCAAGTGGCCGGATTACCTGGACTTTTGCGACCGGTTCTTCTGGGGCCTGCCACCGGAGCTGGATCGCGCTCCATTGGAAACCGAGACATTCCTGCCCGGCACATGCGGCGTGATCGTGGCCGATGGCTATGATGCAGAAATCCTGCGCCCTGCCCCTTTGCAGCCGCTGGCCGCCGCGCGCCGCAAGGTGGAAGTGGAGCGGTTGGCGCGCACCGCCCTGCGCCGCCAGCTCGCTTTGCTCGATCCCCATGTGGGCCGCTGGGGCGGCGCCTGAGGCACCCACGCAAGGGCACCACGCAATTTCCTTGCTTTTTGCGGCAATCGCGCTTAGGTGCAGCGCAGCAATCGGCGTGCGGGACCAACTTCCCGCCGCGGTTCCGGCAGCGTGAGGACGCACGGGCATTCCCCGGTGTTCCGCCCGAACTTTCGATCGTTCACATCGCAAGCAAGCTGCCTTTTTCACGCAAGGTTCGCATTTTTGATCGAACCACAGGTCCGCCGGCCTTGAGCCCGTGCGGCCGCATAGAGAGTTTTCCATGTCCTATTTTTCCGAGCTTGGCCTTGCCGAGCCTATTCTTCGTGCATTGAACACGAAGGGCTATTCCGATCCCACGCCGATCCAGCGCCAGGCGATTCCCGCCCTGCTGGAAGGACGCGACCTGCTGGGCATCGCCCAGACCGGCACGGGCAAGACGGCCGCCTTCTCTCTGCCTTCCCTGCACCGCCTGGCCGAAAATCCGGTTGGCCGTTTCAATGCCGGCTGCCGCATGTTGGTGCTTTCCCCCACCCGCGAACTGGCCGCCCAGATCGCGGAAAACATGAAGCAATATGCGCGCTTCCTGGACCTTTCGGTGCAGTGCGTGTTCGGCGGCGTGCCCGTGGGCAAGCAGGCCCGCGCCCTGATGCGCGGCTGCGACATTCTGGTCGCCACGCCGGGCCGTCTGCTCGACCTGATCGACCAGCGCGCCCTGACGTTGCGCCATGTCGAAATCTTCGTACTGGATGAAGCCGACCAGATGATGGATCTGGGCTTCATCAAGCCGCTGACCCGTGTTGCTGCCCTGCTGCCTGAAAAGCGCCAGAGCCTGTTCTTCTCGGCCACCATGCCCAAGGCGATTGCCGAGCTTGGCAAGCGCTTCATCAAAAACCCGGTGCGCGTGGAAGTGGCCCCACAGGCCACCACAGCCGAACGGGTGGAGCAATATTCCACTTTCGTGGACCAGAAGGAAAAGCAGGCCCTGCTGACCCTGCGCCTGCGCGAAACGCTGAATGATGGCAGCCTTGAGCGGACCATCGTGTTTACCCGCACGAAGCACGGCGCGGACCGGGTGGTGCGCCACCTTTCCGCAGCGGGCATCGATTCGGCGGCGATCCATGGCAACAAGAGCCAGGCCCAGCGCATCCGCGCGCTGGAGAGCTTCCGCCAGGGCCATGTGAAGGTGCTGGTGGCGACCGACATCGCCGCGCGCGGCATCGACGTTTCGGGCGTGAGCCACGTGTTCAACTTCGAACTGCCCAACGTGCCGGAACAATATGTCCACCGCATTGGCCGTACGGCGCGCGCCGGTGCAGACGGTATCGCGATGAGCTTCGTCGCGCCGGACGAGAAGGCCTATCTGCGCGACATCGAAAAGCTGACCGGCGTGAAGCTGACGCCGATGCCTCTGCCGGAAAGCTTCCGTGCGGAAATGGCCCGTCTTCCCCTCCCCCCGCGCGCAAAGCCGGAAGAGGAACGCGAAGAGGGCCGGGGCGATCGCCGCAATTCGCGTGACGGACGCGGACAGCGCCGAGGCGGCGAAGGCCGCGGCGAAAACCGGGGCGAGCGTCGTGGCAGCAGCAATGGTGGTGGCACCGCCAATGGAGGCGGACAGCGCCGTGATGCCGAACGGCGCGAAGCCGCCCGCAAGTTCATCACCCCGCGCCATCCCTGGCCGAATTCCGATGAAAGCCGCGAAGGCAAACAGGCCCGCAGCGGCAATTCGGGCGCCCAGCAACAGAACGGCGCACGCGCCGGAGAGCAGCGCCGCGAAGGCCGCAAGGGCCCTGCCCGCGCGGGAGAATCGCGGACGGGCGAACGTCGCGGCGATGCCCGCCCCGATCATCGGGGCGAGCGCCGTCAGGGCGAACAACGTCACGGCGGCGCCAATCGCGGCCCCCGCAACGAAGGGCGGACCGAAGGCCGCACTGAAGGCCGCCCCGAAAGCGGCCAGCGCCCGCAGCGCCGCCGCGCTCCGCGCCAAGGCTGAAGCCTGCTGCATCAGGCCTGATTAGAATGTCAGGCGGGCTGTCCTACTTGCGATGCAGGTGGTAGGGAGCCCGCCATGATTCCACACCCAGCCCGGGCCGCTCAGCCAATCCGCCATAGGGCAGGTATTGCGGCGCCATTGGCCGCGATGGACTGTGTAACAGGTGTAACACCCCCCGCTGGCCGCCACTGCTCTTGCCGGAGCACAGGGCTATGATGGCGATACTGCTTTCCGCCCTGACGATGACATTGATCGTGGGGGTGCGCTATCTCGTCACCAGCGGCGCCTTTGCCTGGGCCACCCAGAGGGTTCGCCCCGGCCTCTACAAGGGCCTTTCCCCCCAGATTCGCATGGAAATCTTCTGGTCGATCGCGTCAGCAGGGATCTACGGCGTCCCGGCGGGCATTGTCGCCTGGGGTTGGCAGGAGCGGGGCTGGACCCTGATCTATACCGGCTGGACCGAATATCCCCTGTGGTATCTTCCGGTCTCGCTTTTCCTCTATCTCTTCCTGCACGATACCTGGTTCTACTGGACCCATCGCTGGATGCACCGCCCGGCGGTGTTCCGCGTGGCCCATGCGGTGCATCATGCCAGCCGTCCGCCAACGGCCTGGGCGGCCATGAGCTTTCACCCGATAGAGGCCTTAACCGGCGCAGTGGTGATCCCGGCCCTGGTATTCTTCATTCCCATCCATATCGCCATGCTGGGCACCGTTCTGGCGATCATGACAGTGATGGGCGTCACCAATCACATGGGCTGGGAGATGTTCCCCCGCGCCCTTGTTCATTCCCGGCTGGGTCACTGGCTGATAACCGCCAGTCACCACCAGCGTCATCACGAGAATTACCGATGCAATTACGGCCTCTATTTCCGTTTCTGGGATCATCTGTGCGGCACGGATCGCGGCCTCTCGCAGCCCTGACGCTGGCGCTGGCCGGCACGGCGCTGCTGACGGGCGCGACGAATGGCGGCACTACCGTAACCATCACCGTCACCGATCTGCGTAACGCCAAGGGCGTGGTGCGCGCCTGCATGACGGACAACGTCAAGGTATTTCCCAAATGCCGGGAAGATCCGAAGTCCTTCCGCGCGGTGGTGAACGCAACCGGCCCCGTCACGTTCAAGTTCGAACATGTACCGGCGGGCAGCTATGCCATCGCCCTGCTGCATGATGAGAACAATAACGGCAAAGCCGACCGGGCACTGATGATGATGCCCAAGGAAGGCTATGGCTTCTCCCGCGATGCCAAGGTGAAGATGGGCCCGCCCAGCTTCACCTCCGCCGCCTTTGAAGTAGGTGGCCAGCCGCTCAGCCAGACGATCCGGATGCGTTACATGCTTTGAAGGGGCAAGTGAGGCCGGGGTGCTTGCAGCAATCAAAAAGCACGCCTAGGGCCATGGCCGTGGCGGATATGGACAGCACTCAATTCGGCGAACCTTCAGCGGCAATAACCGCGGAATCGCCCTTCGCACCGTTCCGCTGGCCCGTGTTCCGCAAGATCTGGATGGCCAATCTGGCATCGGCGCTGGGGAGCATGATCCAGATGACCGCCGCAGCCTGGCTGATGACGGAACTGACCGATTCGCACCTGCTGGTGGCGCTGGTGCAGGCATCGGTAACCGTGCCGGTGCTGATGTTCGGCATCTTCGCCGGCGTGATCGCGGATAATTACAACCGCCGCAAAGTGATGCTGACGGCCAATATGGGGATGCTCGTCCTCTCCGCCATCCTGGCCGCGCTGGCCTGGGCGGATTTGATCGGGCCTTTCTCCCTGCTGTTCTTCACCATGGCCATCGGGGTTGGCTTCGCGCTCAATGGCCCTTCCTGGCAGGCATCGGTGCGCCAGATGGTGCCGCGCGAGGACTTGCCCCAGGCAATCTCGCTCAACACCGTGGCCTATAATGCCGCCCGCAGCGTGGGCCCGGCCATAGGTGGCGTGGTGCTTTCGATCTGGGGGCCTTCCACGGCCTTCACGATCAATGCGCTGAGCTATCTGGCGCTGGTGTTCATCCTGCTGCGCTGGCGCCCCCAGATGCCCACGCGCGCCCAACGCCAGCGCATGACAGCGGCCATCGGCGCAGGCCTGCGCTTTGCCGTCAGCAGCAGCCCAGTGCGCCGGGTGCTGATGCGGGCGCTGGCCTTCGGTATCGGTGTGATCAGCTTCCAGGCATTGCTGCCGCTGGTCGCGCGCGAACAGCTCAAGGGCAGCGAGATCGGCTTCGGCCTGCTGTTCGGCGCCTTTGGCGTCGGCTCGGTGATTACGGCCTTGTGGGTTGCAGGGGTGCGCCGCCGATTCGGGCCGGAAGCGATCGTCAGCGCAGCCAGCGTCATCGCCGCCACGGCCGTTACCCTGCTGGCTTTGGCGCCCAATATCTGGGTAGCAATGGTGGCCGCCTTCATGGCGGGCTGCGGCCATGTCTCGGCCATGACCAGCCTCAACGTATCGATCCAGATGCGCAGTCCGGACGAATTGCTGGGGCGCAGCCTTTCGATCTTCCAGTCGATGATGTTCGGCGGCATGGCCCTGGGCTCGGCGGCATGGGGCACATTGTCGGACTTCTGGGGCACTCCCAACGCCTTGCTTGCTTCGGCCGCGTGGCTGATTCTCTCGCTGCTGGTGCTGCGCGTAGTGGCTCCCATGCCGCACATCGGCGAAGGTCTCGCGCCGCCCGCCGTCTGATGCGAATCGAAGTAATTCCCGGAAAACTGACGTCGATTAGCTGACCGAATGACGTCAGCCGTAAAGTCCGGCACAACTTAACAGTAATTTTACCATGTCGCGCCAAAACGGCATCCAGACGATGCAAGGGGGCTTTTGGGCCATGGACACGCTGAGAGGCAGTTTGGCCGATCCCGTCGGGGCTGGCAGCGATAGCGACGCATATGATTCCGCCGATGACGGTGCCGCAAGCGAGCCGCATCCCGGCCCGATCGGCCGGGACGAGCGCCGGATGCAGGTGCGCGCCTATAATTTCTGGGCCAGCCTTCTGGATGACCGGAACTTTCCTTCCATCGAAGATCTTGATCCCGATGCGCTGCCCGATTTCGGGCCCTACAGCGTGTTGCTGGACTTCACGGCCGGCGTGGAGAATCCCGGTATTTCGCATCTCGGCGAGAAGCTGGCTGAGGAATGCGGCGCCGAAGGAGTGATCGAGCATCTCTCCGACGTGCCAAGCCGTTCCCTGCTGTCGCGCATCACCGATCATTATATGCAGATTCTGGCCAATCAGGCCCCGATCGGGTTCGAGGCCGAATTCGTCAATCAACGCCGGCAGACCATTCTCTATCGCGGGATCCTGCTGCCCTTCTCCAGCGACGATGACACGATCGACTTCATTTATGGCGTCATCAACTGGAAGGAACTGGCCGACCAGCGCGCCACGGACGAGCTGATGCTCGAAATCGACCAGGCTCTGGAAGACGAACCCACTCCGGTGCTGCCGCGCCCTGCCGACCAGCCGATCGAAAATTGGGCGGACGGGCCAGCGGCCGAGGATGTGGTCAACCTGCAATCCCGCGATGCCATCCCCAGCCTGGATGAAGCCCTTCTGCCCGTGCCGCATTTCGGTGGTGGCAGTTTCGACGCGGCTCCGCTTCCCGCCTCCGACCCGATTGCGGGCGGGGAAAATGTGCCGAGTTCCATCGACCTTCCCGAGATGGACGAGGCCGAAATGGGGCTGGGCGACTGGCTCGCCTCCGCGCGCGAATTCGCGCAGATCGCCACTTCGAACGAGGACCGCACGCGGGCCGCGCTCTATGATGCGATCTCCCGCGCTTACGATTTCTCGCTCGCCGCTGCGGCAGACCCCGATGAATTTGCCGAACTGCTGGAGGCATCCGGCCTGGCGGTGCAGGATCGCGCGCCGATGACGCCGATCGTGAAGCTGGTATTCGGCGCTGATTACGACAAGACGCGCCTCACCGAATATGCCGCCGCGCTCAACCATGCGCATCGTCTGGGTCTGGAACGCGGCACATTGGGCCAGTTCCTGCGACAGGCACAGGGCGGGCTGAAAGGCGTGGTTGCGGCCGAAAGGCTGCTGCGCCGCGAAGAGGCCGGAAAGCCGTCCAGCAGCGCTTCTACCGAGCCCAACACGGCAATCGTGCGCGAACTGCGCAAGATCCAGCCTGCCAGCTTCGAGGACCTTCCCGATGAGGGTCATGAATTCGGCCTGGTGATGATCCGCCGCATGGCCACCGGCGAAATCGCGGTGCTGGGGGAAATCTCCGAAGATGTAGTGCTGATCGAAAAGGCTGCGCGAGCCTTGATCCGCTGATCGACACAACGCTTGCCTTCCTGGCGGAAGCGGCCAAATCTGGCAGCGCTTCAGCGTCGGTTCAGCCGCTTAAACGATAGCAGGAAGGCAATGCGCGCACCTATCCGGATTCTGGCCCGTCTGGCCGCCCTGCTTGCCGCACTGCAGTTGGCGATCCAGCCCGCCGCTGCGCAATCGATCTTGCGCGATGCGGAAACCGAGAAGCTGTTGCAGGACATGGTCGACCCGCTGGCCGAGGCTGCGGGGCTGGGCAGGGGCGCGGTCGAGATCGTGCTGGTGCAGGATAATTCGATCAACGCCTTCGTGGCCGGTGGGCAGAGGATCTATATCCATAGCGGGCTGATCAACGCGGCTGACACGGCCAATGAAGTTCAGGGCGTGATGGCCCACGAGCTGGGCCACATCACGGGCGGACATATCATCCGCAGTTCCGAGGGCATTTCCGAGGCGACCAATATCACCATCGTCTCGCTGCTGCTGGGCGTCGCCGCGATTGCGGCAGGCGCTGGCGAGGCAGGCATGGGCATCCTGGCAGCGGGTCAGCAGGCCGCGATGGGCAAATATCTGGCCTTCAGCCGGGTACAGGAAAGTTCCGCCGACGCCGCGGCCGTGGATTTTCTTTCCAAGGCGGGCATTTCCGGCCGGGGCTCCATCGAATTCTTCAAGAAGCTGCAGAATCTCGAATTCCGCTATGGCGTGAGTCAGGACGATGAAGCCGGCTTTTCGCGCACACACCCCCTC
Organism: Fulverythrobacter ferritrahens; assembly: GCF_020539485.1. Classification (GTDB taxonomy): domain Bacteria; phylum Pseudomonadota; class Alphaproteobacteria; order Sphingomonadales; family Sphingomonadaceae; genus Andeanibacterium; species Andeanibacterium ferritrahens. Next base: position 219,319 of record NZ_JACDXU010000002.1, on the reverse strand, counting down.
ACCGGGGATCGCATTACCAATCTCGAACGGGATTATCAGCGCGATCCGGCCTGGAACACGCCGAACAATCCGCAGCTGGAGGAGCGTTTCCAGCGCGCCAAGGCCAAGCTCTATGGCTATCTTGCCAAGCCGCAGGACACTTTGCGCGCCTATCCAACCACGATGACCGGCATCCCCGCCCGCTATGCCCGGGCCTATGCCTATCACAAGGATGCGCAGGTGGATAAGGCGCTGACGGAGACCAGGGCCCTGATCGAAGCCGATCCGCAAAATCCCTATTTCCTGGAGCTTGAGGGCCAGATCTTGCTCGAATCCGGTCGCCCGCGTGACGCGCTGGAGCCACTGCGCGAGGCAACGCGCCTCACCGGTAACACGCCACTGATCGCCACGACCTTCGGCCATGCCCTGATCGCTACCGAGAACCAGTCCAATTTCGAAGAAGCCGAACAGGTGCTGAAAGCCGCCGTGACCAAGGACCGCTACAATCCCTTCGCCTGGTATCAGCTGGGGGTGGTCTATGCGGCGCGCGGAGATATGCCGCGCGCAAGGCTGGCCAGTGCGGAACAGCAATCGATGAGCGGCCAGATGGCCATGGCCCTCACCAGCGCGGAAGCTGCTGAAAGGGGCCTGCCCACTGGCTCGCCCGACTGGCTGCGCGCGCAGGATATTGCGATGGCCGCGAAAGCGGAGCTTGAACGGCAGAAGAAGCGCAAGTAGCGCTCTGCCCCATGGCTTCTTCATCACGCTTCGGCGGCATCCTGCCCATCGTGGCAATCGTCTTCGGTTCCGCACTGCTCGGCTTTGCCGGCGGCTGGGCGTGGCAAGCCACCGGCGCGGGGCGCGGGGCGACCGAAACCATCGTGCGTGACTATATTCTGGATCATCCCGAAATCCTGCCCGAGGCTATGCAACGCCTGCAGCAGCGCGAGATGCAGGCTCGGCTGGCGCCGCTGCGCGGGGCGATCGAAAACCCCTATCCAGGCGCGGTGCTGGGCAATCCCAACGGCAAGATCGTGTTGGTCGAATTTTCCGACTATGCCTGCCCCTATTGCCGCCTCAGCGTTCCGGAAGTGGAAGCTCTGATCGCCGCGAACAAGGATCTGAAGGTCGTAGTCCGGGAAGAGGCGGTGATCTCCCCCGATAGCGACGATGCCGCGCGCATGGCGCTGGCCGCTGCCGATCAGGGGCGCTACGCCGCCTTCCACAAGGCGATGTTCGCCAAGGACCAGGTCGTGCCGGCCACTATCGATGCAGCCGCCAGTGAAGCCGGGCTCGATCTGGCAAAAGCCAAAGCCGACATCGCCAGCGGCAAATATGAGGTCGAAATCCAGAACAACCAGCGCATTGCCGAAGCGATCGGTTTCACCGGAACTCCTTCATGGGTAATCGGGAACGAAGCACTTTCAGGCGCCCAGTCGCGCGATGCGCTGGCAGCAGCCATCGCGCGGGCAAGTGCCGGCAAATAAACTCCATTCCCGCAATCGGCATGGCCCGGGCTGACCGGGCAAGCCACGCCAGCGTTTGGGACCGACCGGGCAATTTCCCCACAATCCAGGGGACTCCTTGCACGAGGCAACGCAAAACATTCTGACGCTCAGGCGAATTTTGGGCTAGAACATCACCATGGCCGTGCTGCCTTCACAACCGACCCCGTTCTTCGCGAACAAGAGCCGGGCTTTCTGGCATCTCCAGTTCGCCGGCTGGGGCGGTATTTTCGTATTCCGCTCGGTCTCCGCGCTGGCGAATTCCCAGCCGCTCAGCTTCCTGGTCATCATCCTGATCGCAGCGATCACGGGCTTCTCGATCAGCCTGTTGCTGTCTGTAGTCTATCGCCAGCTGATCCATCGGCGGCCGGTCATCACCTGGACCTTCAGCCCGCTGGCGCTGGGTGTGGCAGTGTGTCTCTATTGCTTCATCGATGCCTGGGTAATCGGGCTCTATCGGCCTACCAGCGACGCCAGCTTTGCCCAATTGTTCCTGGGCGTGTTCTATATCGACATGACCCTGCTGGGCGCATGGTCGGCACTGTATTATGCCATCAATTACTTCCTGCAGGCGGAAGAGAATGCCGATCAGCTCGCCCAGATGCAGCTGCAGGCAACCACCGCCCAGCTGGCGATGCTGCGCTATCAGCTCAATCCGCATTTCCTGTTCAACACGCTCAACTCCATCTCCACGCTGGTGCTGCTCAAGCAGACCGAGCCCGCCAATGCGATGCTGACTCGCCTTTCAGCCTTCCTGCGCCACACTCTGGTGAACGAACCGGGCAGCATGGTGACCGTGGAAGAGGAAGTGGAGACCCTGAAGCTCTATCTCGACATCGAGCGGATGCGCTTCGAGGAGCGGCTGCGCACCGAATTTCGCATCGACGATGCAACCCGCAATGCCTTGCTGCCGTCGCTGCTGCTGCAGCCGCTGGTTGAAAATGCGATCAAATATGCCGTCTCTCCGCAGGAGGAAGGGGCGGAGATCAGCATTTCGGCGCGGCTCATCGGGCAAAGGCTTCGCGTCACCGTGGCCGACACCGGCCCGGGATTGCAAAGCGCGCGCATGGGGGCGAACTTCTCCGGCAACAGCCCGGGTAGCGCGGGCGTGATGTCTTCTACCGGGGTTGGGCTGACCAACATCAGGGATCGGCTGGCCCAGGCTTATGGTGACGATCACGTCTTCGAGACCCGTACACCGGCGCAAGGCGGTTTCACTGTGGTGATCGAGATCCCATATGAAGCGGCCGAGCAAGAGGAGACAACTACCCTGCCGAAACCGCAGAGCAAGCCGGCACAGGCCGGATACACACCGCAAGGCGCCCAATCCAATCAGGGCCAGCAACCCGTCCAACGCGAAATGGGGCTTGGCGCATGAGCATCCGCACAATCATCGTTGATGACGAGAAACTCGCCATCCAGGGCCTGCAATTGCGGCTCCAGGAATTCACCGACGTCGAAGTGATCGACACTTGCGCCAATGGGCGCGAGGCCATCCGCAAGATCAAGACCGAGAAGCCCGATCTGGTCTTCCTCGACATCCAGATGCCCGGCTTTGACGGATTTTCCGTGGTGAAGGGCGTGATGGAGATCGAGCCGCCGCTGTTCGTCTTCGTGACCGCCTTTCAGGAACATGCGATCCGCGCCTTCGAGGCGAATGCGGTGAACTATCTGATGAAGCCGGTGGACGTGGACAAGCTGGCCGACACGATGGAGCGCGTGCGCACCCGTCTGGCCGAGAAGCGCTCCGCCGAAGAGGCTGAGAAGCTCAAGGAAGTGCTTGCCGAGGTCGCCCCCGATGCGGTCGAAAACCTCGTCGAGGAAGATGATGGCGCCGCATCCCGTTATGAGAAGCTCATCAACGTCAAGGATCGCGGCCAGATCTTCCGCGTGGACGTCGATTCGATCGAGCATATCGAGGCCGCGGGCGACTATATGTGTATCTATACCGGCGACAATTCGCTGATCCTGCGGGAAACCATGAAGGATCTCGAACGCCGGCTGGACCCGCGCACTTTCCAGCGCGTGCATCGCTCCACCATCGTCAATCTCGACAAGGTGCGGCAGGTAAAGCCCCACACCAATGGCGAATGCTTCCTTGTGCTGGAAAGCGGCGCACAGGTGAAGGTCAGCCGCTCCTATCGCGATGTGGTGGCCCGCTTCGTTCATTAAGGGCATTGCGAGCCGAAAGAAGCAATCCAGGGCCTCACGCCGTGGATTGCTTCCACTCCCCACAATGACGAAGTGGATTTGGGCGGCATGGCGTTCTAAGCGTCGCCAATGACCAGTTTCACACTTCCCGGCTTCGACCTCGCATCCTTCGTTCGCGCCACTCTGGATGAGGATCTGGGCGTGGGCCTGCCGGGCGGCGGGCATGACGTTACCGCCGAAAGCGTAATTCCCGCCGATGCCCTCTTTTCCGGCGTGATGGACAGCCGCGATCCGATCGTAGTGGCGGGCCTGCCCATCGCCGCTGCGTTCTTCCGCCTGCTCGACCCGGAAATGGAAATCGAAATCCTTGCCGCAGAAGGCGCAGAAGTACCTGCCGGGTCAGACATCATGCGCCTTTCGGGCAACGCCCGGGCGATGCTGACGGCAGAGCGCAGCGCGCTCAACACGGTACAGCACCTTTCCGGCATCGCCACCATGACGCGCGACTTTGTCCGCGCCATGGGCACCGCGAAGGCCAAGCTGCTCGACACACGCAAGACCATTCCCGGCCTGCGCCATCTGGAAAAATACGCCACCCGCATGGGCGGCGCGCAAAACCATCGCATGGGCCTGTGGGACGCAGCGATGATCAAGGACAATCACGTCCTCGTCGCAGGCGATGTGGGAGAAGCGGTGCGCCGGGCACGCGATGCGGGGGTAAAGGACATCATCTGCGAAATTGACCGGCTCGACCAGATCGAACCGGCACTGCAGGCCGGTGCCAGCCATCTGCTGCTCGATAATATGAACCCCGAAACCCTGCGCGAAGCCGTTGCCATGGTCGCCGGACGGGCCGCAACGGAAGCTTCCGGCGGCGTAACGCTCGCCACTATCGGCGCCATCGCGGCCAGCGGGGTGGATTACGTCTCGGTCGGGCGCTTGACCCAGAGCGCCCCGGCCGCCGATATCGGGCTCGATTTCACGCCCTTATGAAAACGCGGCGCCCGGCCTCGATCCGGCTGTTCGCGGTGCTGTTTCTCGTGCAGGCGAGCTGTTCCTTTATCGACGGAATGCGGGACCTCCATCGCGAGGCAGATTATCTGGAAATCTGGCTCCCCGGATTGCGCCTCGATCACGACGCCATGATCGTGATCCTGTCCGCCCGCCTTTCCATTGCCCTGATCCCGATTTCGCTGATCTGGTTCCTGCGCGCCAAATTCGCCCGCTGGCTTGTGACGCTGATGGCCTTGGGAAGCCTCATCAGCATTCCGACCGCCGCCGCCATGGGACTGCTGTCCCCTCTCTGGCTTGCCGCCATGGTGCTGAAGCCGCTGGCAGTCGCACTCCTCTTCACCCGCTCAGCCCATGGCTGGTTTACCCGAAGGACTGGCGATGCCAAGCTGCTCGCTTAGGGGTGGGGTTCTCATCATCGCCGCCGCCGCCTTGGCCGCGCTTCCGGGCGCGGCACTGGCGCAAGCCTATCAATGCCGCGTCCCCGGCGCAGCCTTCAACATTCCCAAACCGGTGCCCGATGGGCCGGCCAGGCAGGCCGCCCCAACGCACTATACGCTCGCCCTCAGCTGGTCCCCCGAATATTGCCGCACCCGCAAGGCCAAGGCTGCCGACAATTTCCAGTGTGGCGGCAGAAACGGCCGTTTCGGCCTCGTCCTGCATGGGCTGTGGCCGGAAGGAAAGGGCGGTAACTGGCCGCAATGGTGCCCCACCAAGCTTCAGGTAACCCCGCAGATCGCCCGCCAGAACCTGTGCATGACGCCATCTGCCGCACTGATCGCCCATGAGTGGGCCAAGCATGGCTCCTGCATGGCAAAGCGCCCGGAGGCCTATTTCAAGACTGCACGTGGCCTATGGTCCTCGCTCACACTGCCCGACCTTGATCGCCTCTCGAAACAGCCCGGCCTGACTGCCGGGGCGATTCGTCAGGCCCTGGCAGACGCTTCCCCGGCCTTCACGCCCGACAAGATCGGCGTGCGGCTGAACAAGGGAGGGTGGCTGGAGGAAATCCGCCTTTGCTACAACAAGGCCTTTCGCCCAACCCGCTGCACCAAGGCGCAATTCGGCCCGGCGAACCAGGTGCCCGCAAAGATCTGGCGTGGATTGTAGAGGGGATTGTAGAGGGGATTGTAAAACGCCGCCTATCGCCGCGCGGCAAAGAAATCCCGCAGCAACCCTGCCGCCTCATCCTCGCCCATGCCGGAATAAACATCGGGCCGGTGGAGGCACTGCTTCTGCTCGAACACCCGCGCACCATGTTCCACCGCGCCGCCCTTGGGATCGGGCGCGGCATAATAGAGCCGGGCGATTCGGGCGTGGGAGATAGCGCCCGCGCACATGGGGCAGGGCTCCAGCGTGACCCACAATTCGCAGCCTTCCAGCCGCTCTGCCCCCAGGGCCTCGCTCGCCCGGCGAATCGCCAGCAGTTCGGCATGGGCGGTGGGGTCTTTCAGCGTGCGAGGGGCATTATGCGCCTCAGCAATCACGCGGCCATCCTTGACGATCACCGCCCCGATCGGCACTTCCCCGGCGGCCGCTCCTTCACGCGCCAGCGCCAGCGCGCGGGCCATCGGGTCTGGAAGCGGCCATCGGGTCATGCCCGGATCGCTACCCCGCAACGTCGGGGATCGCAACCGGGGCACGATCAAGGGCCGGGATTGCTTGACGATTCGGAGCTTGGCCGCTATGCGCGCCGCTTTCCGGGACATCCCGACAGCAATTCGAACGAGAGAGAACCATGTCGCGCATCTGCGAACTGACCGGCAAGGGCCGCCAGGTTGGCCACAATGTGAGCCACGCCAACAACAAGACCAAGCGCGTCTTCCTGCCTAACCTGCAGAACGTCACGCTGCTGAGCGAAAAGCTGGACCGCAGCTTCAAGTTCCGCGTGTCGACCCATGGTCTGCGTTCGGTCGAGCACAATGGCGGCCTCGACAACTGGCTGCTCAAGACCTCGGACGAAAAGCTCAGCCCGCGCGCCCTCAAGGTGAAGCGCGAACTGAAGAAGACTCAGGTCGCCGCCTGATTCTTCGGCCCTGCGGGGCCAGCCAATCCAGAGCATTGCAAAAGCGCGCGGCATCCCCGCGCGCTTTTTCGCGTCTCCTGTTCTGGTGTGAAGATCTGACCGTTTAGGTCTCGCTTGAGGGCACAGGCCAGGACAGGCGCAGCAACACGTTATGTTGCAGCAATTCGCCTGCATTATCGTCAGAGATAATCCACAAGGTCAGCGGTGCCCCATCCTCGCCGCCCGTCACTTCCAGCCCTTCATAATTGTCGAGCGGGAAAGGCCGCTCGATCGTCCCAACCTCCCGCCAGGGCCATGGTTGACCGGCGCGAATCCGGGCCGGATCGGCCAACACCAGTTTGGCCGTGAAGCGCGGCGGCAGCAGCCCTATCCCGCGCAGCAGGATCAGCACACGCCCATCGGGCAATTGCTTCATATCCGTGGGCAGATAGCCTTCAGGCGGAGAAAACAGAAACTCTTCAGGCACCGCCCCTTCCACCGGATCGCCGGGAAAGAGCAGGGCAGGGCTACCCTTCGCCTTCCATGAAAGCGCCGATTCGGCCAGCACCAGAAAACGCCCATCATCCAGTCGCAGCAGGGATTCCGGGCCGCCATTCCCCTGCCAATGGCGCATCGCAGCTGGCTGGACCACCTTTGCGCCGGACAAGTCCGCTTCCAGGCGAATGATGGCGTTGCGCCCTTCCAGGCCCAGCCAGATGCGTCCCGTTTTTGGGTCGGCAGTGGCCGATTCGATATCCTGCATCTGCTTGAAATCACCCGCACCCGACAAAGCCCGGCCGATTTCCACGCTGCCCCGCCGACCGGGCAAAGGCGCGCGCAGGAAGCCTCCCTGATCGCTGAAGGAAAGGAACCAGCCATGGGTAGCAAGCAGAGCCGAATAGGAGCCGAACTGGGTGTTGGGGCTCTCCATCCGCCAGGCGCCGGTTATGACGGGACTGCCGCTTCCCCCGATCCGCGCTTCCTCACCCGTGGGAACAGGCAGGCGGAGATAGGCCATGCTCTGGCTGTCATCGGACCGTGGGGGCCCACTGCGCCACACGATCCCCGGAGCGAGGCCGAGCGCAAGCGCGAGGGCGAGGACAACGCGGGACGGGCGGCGCATGAATGCCTCAGGGCATCGGGCCGAGGAACAGCAGCGGATCGAGCCGGGAATCGAGCCATTTGAGGCTCCAGTGCAGATGTGGCCCGGTGGCCCGCCCGCTCATGCCGATCTTCCCGATCACCTGCCCCTGCTTCACATGGTCACCCTCTTTCACCGCGATTTCCGAACAATGGAGGAAGGCACTGTTCAGGCCATTGCCATGGTCGATCATCAGCAGATGTCCTTCCAGGCTCAAGGGGGTTTGCGCCGCGAGAATCACCACCCCATCCGCCGGCGCGACAAAAGGTGTGCCGCTGGTGCCGGTGGAGATATCGAGGCCGGAATGATAGCTGCCCGGTTCACCCCGATAGATGCGCTGGGAACCGAAACGCCCGGAAATGCGGCCTTTGGCGGGCCAGACGAAGCTCTGCCGCCAGCCTTCCGCATCGGAGCGTATCTGGCGCGCGGCAGCGATCCGGGCCAGTTCGGGCTCGCGGATCTTCATGAAATCGGCGCCCGTGCCGCCAGGGGAGCGGGCGACGTTGACGTGTTCGATATTCCACTTGCGCGGGGATATGGCGATCTCCCGCTCGATCACCCGGTCGTCGGCAAGGCGTACGCTTAACCGGGCACTGGTGCCTGCATCCCTGTCAAAAGCGGCGAAGAAGGAACCGTCCGCTGCGAAGGGAAAGGGCTTGCCGTCCAGAACCGCTTCCACCGTGTTGGCGGGCAGCGTGCCCCGCATCCAGCCACCCTGGGTCAGCTCACCCCCAAATTCGATGCTGGCGGGCAGGGGTTGCACGACCGGCAATGCCACCGGCAGGGGCGAGGGTTCAGGCGCGGGAACTGCTGGAGGCAGGGAAGATGCAAGGGGCGGGGGCCCGCCATCTCCGCAACCGGTCAGCAGGAACAACGCCGCAAGAAAGGAGGCGCGGCGGCCCGCCTTCACGCCTGGCCCAGCAGGCGGCGCGTGGCGATTTCCGGGCTGGCATAGGCTTCCTGCCGGTCCACGCTCCAGTACCGAAGCGCTTCGAGCGGGATTTCCTCGCCAGTAACGGCGCAGATCACGAACTTGCCCGGCTTGGCGACGCGAAAGCCGTTGGGACCGTAAATGAGAGTGGCGGGGTTTCCGCGCGATGACATCAACATGGGCCTGCCTCTAACAATCCTGGGCCGTCAGAACAATTCCGCCTGTTCCCCCGGCGAGGATTTGCCCGATTTTGACGGGCGTTTCGCCGCTGGAGGCGGAGTATCGCCTGTCGATACTTCCAGCTTCCCATCCTCGAATTCCAGAGTGAGAAGCGCATGCCGCCGGGCATCCGCAGCCGTTTTCACAACATGGCCAGAACTATCGCTTACCAGGACATAACCGCGCCTTAACGGGGCGCGAGGGTCCAGCTGCAGGCGCAGGCGATCCAATGCATCGAGCTTGTCCTGCCTCTGGGCCATGGGGCGCGTGAGCAGGGCGGGGGTGAGCCTGACCGAGGCCAGCTGCAGGTGCCCATCTGCCTGCCGCGCCCGGTCCGCCAGGCCGCGCCTGAGCCGTTCGCCCAGATCGTCAAGCCGCTGCGCCGCCTGCGCCGCCAGCACTTCCGGCCGGGGCAGGCGGGCCACGCGCGCTTCCAGCCGCTCCCGGCCCAGTGACACGGGACGCAGGATCGCACGGCGTTTGCGCAAGGCGAATTCATCCAGCGTGGCGGCCAGTTCAGCTCGCACCGGCACGGCCATCTCGGCAGCGGCAGTGGGGGTAGGCGCGCGCCGATCAGCCGCGAAATCGGCGAGGGTGGTGTCCGTCTCGTGCCCCACTGCCGAGATCACCGGGATCGAACACTCGGCAATGGCCCGCACCACGATTTCTTCGTTGAAGCTCCACAAATCCTCGATCGAGCCGCCGCCGCGAGCCACGATCACGAGATCGGGCCGGGGAACGGGGCCACCAGGCGCCAATGCGGAGAAGCCGCGAATCGCAGTCGCGATCTGTTCGGCCGAGCCTTGCCCCTGCACCAGCACCGGCCACACGAGCACATGGCTGGGGAAGCGATCGGCCAGCCGATGGAGAATATCGCGAATCACCGCGCCGGTGGGCGATGTGACCACTCCGATAGTGCGGGGCAGAAAGGGCAGGGGGCGCTTGCGTTCGGGGCGGAACAGCCCTTCGGCCTCCAGCCGGGCCTTGGTTTTCTCCAACAAGGCCAGCAGCGCGCCTTCGCCCGCGATTTCCATGCTTTCGATCACGATCTGGTAGGAAGACCGGCCCGCATAGGTGGTGAGCTTGCCCGAAGCGACCACTTCGATCCCGTCTTCCGGGCGGAAAGCCAGGCGTTGCACGCTGCCGCGCCACATCACGGCATCGATCTGGGCATTCTCATCCTTGAGGCGGCAGTAGAGATGGCCCGAAGCCGCCAGTTTCACCCCCGAAAGCTCGCCCCGCAAGCGCACGAAGCCGAAGCGATCCTCCACCACGCGCTTCAATCGGGCCGAAATCTCGGTGATGGAGAGCGGCTCGGCGTTGTCCCCGGGGTTGCCGCGCGCTACGAGACCGGCCTGAACATCGTCGTTAATGAATGAAGGGCCGGACATGAATATCCTTTTGCTGGGGTCGGGCGGACGCGAACATGCGCTGGCTTGGAAGCTGGCGCAATCCCGCCTGATCGCTTCGGAAGGGGGCGTGCTCTATGCCGCGCCCGGCAATCCCGGCATAGCCCAATATGCCACGCTGCTGTCCTTGGACGTGACGGACCATGCCGCCGTGATCGCGCTCTGCGCGGAAAAAGGCATCGGACTGGTAGTGATCGGCCCTGAGGCTCCGCTGGTGGACGGGCTGGCTGACAGCCTGCGCGGCGAAGGCATTCCCGTATTCGGGCCCAGCAAGGCTGCCGCGCAGCTGGAAGGCAGCAAGGGCTTTACCAAGGATCTGTGTGAACGCGCCGGGATTCCCACTGCGGGCTATGTCCGCACCAAATCGCTGGCCGAGGCTCTGGAAGCACTGGGCCGCTTCAAGCCGCCTTATGTGCTGAAGGCGGATGGGCTGGCTGCGGGCAAGGGCGTGGTCATCGCGGAAGACCTGGCGACTGCCGAGGAAGCGCTGGCAGATATGTTCGGCGGCGCCTTTGGCGAGGCCGGGGCCGAGGTGGTGATCGAGGAATTCCTGACCGGCGAGGAAGCGAGCTTCTTCGTGCTGACTGACGGCGCATCGATCATGTCGATCGGTTCCGCACAGGATCACAAGCGCGTGGGCGATGGCGATACCGGGCCGAATACGGGCGGCATGGGCGCCTACAGCCCGGCACCTGTCCTGAACGCGGCGTTGCGCGGCGAAGTGATCTCGCGAATCATCGCCCCCACCGTGAAGACCATGGCGGATGAAGGCACACCCTATTCCGGCGTGCTTTATGCCGGGCTGATGCTGACGCCAGAAGGGCCGAAGCTGATCGAGTATAATTGCCGCTTCGGCGATCCTGAATGCCAGGTGCTGATGCTGCGTCTCGATTCGGATCTGGGCGAACTGCTGCTGGCCTGTGCGGAAAATCGCCTGGGCACAATGGAGCCAGCCAAGCTTTCCCCTCGCAAGGCGCTGACGGTGGTGATGGCTGCCAATGGCTATCCGGCGGAACCCGAAAAGGGCGGAGCCATCCGGAATATCGAGGCAGCAGAAGCCGGCGGCGCGAAAGTGTTCCATGCAGGCACCACACTGGACGCCGAGGGCAATCTGGTGGCCAATGGCGGGCGCGTGCTGAACGTCACGGCGCTGGGCGATACGGTGAGCGAAGCCCAGTCTGCCGCCTATCGCGCGGTGACGGCCATCGATTTCCCCACCGGCTTCTATCGCCACGATATCGGCTATCGCGAAGTGGCCCGCGAGGCCGCACGCGAACGCCTGGGCTGATTTTACGCCATTGCGGGCCCCATGCTCGCAATGGCGATAATTCATGCCGCGCCCGAAGGCGCGGCACCAAATCTTCCTATTTAACCGAAACGCTTCTGCATCAGCTCGGCCAGATCGGCCTCGGGCCGTGCGCCATAATGGGAAATGATTTCCGCAGCAGCGACCGCGCCCATTTCGAGGGAGCGGGTCAGGCTTTCGCCCCGCACATGCCCGGCCAGGAAGCCCGCCGCGAACAGATCGCCCGCGCCGGTGGTGTCGACCACTTCGTCGATCGGCTCTGCCTTCACTTCCGCGCGTTCATCGCCAGCGATAGCCACCGCGCCTTCGGCGCTGCGCGTGACGACCAGCAAGGGAACCTTGGGAGAAAGCGCGGCGATGCCGGCTTCCAGATCGTCCTCACCCGTCAGCGCGGCCAGTTCGTGGTGGTTGGCGAACAGGATATCGATCAGCCCGTCGTCGATCAGCGCCTGGAAATCGGCGCCATGCATATCGATCACGAAGACTTCGGACAGGGTGAAGGCCACCTTGCGGCCGGCAGCCTTTGCCGCCTCGATCGCCTGCCGCATCACGGCGCGAGGCTCGACCGGGTCCCACATATAGCCTTCAAGATAGAGAACCGCCGCATCGGCCACCGCATCGACATTCAGCGATTCGCGGGGGAGATAATGCGACGCCCCAAGGAAGGTGTTCATCGTGCGCTGCCCATCGGGCGTGACGAAAATCAGGCAGCGCCCGGTAGAGGGGCTGCCGGGGCGCGCGGGCACATCGAAATCGATCCCCACTGCGCGAATGTCATGCGCGAAGACTTCCCCCAGCTGATCGTCCGCCACCTGGCCGATAAAGGCGCATTGCAGCCCCAGCGCGGAAAGCCCTGCCAGCGTATTGGCAGCCGAACCGCCGGAAATCTCCCGCGCGGGGCCCATTGCCGCATAAAGGTCGCGCGCGCGATCATCGTCGATCAGCGTCATGCCGCCACGTGCCATGCCCAGTTCGACGATCAGCTCCTCGTCACAAGGGGACATCACATCGACAATCGCATTACCGATGGCAATCACGTCATAACGGGGCTTGGTCATGGAAATCCTTTGTCCGAATTAGCGCTCGCCCTGCCGAATGAAGCACCGCAGCAATATGACGGCGGCAAAGGCGCCGTTGACTTGCCGCGCCGGGCGCGCAATCGCAAGCCCGATGGCAGCCATCCTTTCCGCAATGTTGCGCGCGCTGGGCCAACTCGCCGATCCGCGCATCCTGCGCCTGCTGGCCAAGACGGCGGCGGTCAGCCTTGTGCTGTTCATCGTGCTGGGCTGGGCAGGCTGGATCGCGCTTGACTGGCTGCTCGCCTGGGCGGGCTTGCAGGATGCCGCCTTCACCAGGGCCGGAGGTGTCCGGGGCGTAGTATCGCTCGCCATAACCCTGATCGCCGGGTGGCTGCTGTGGCGGGTGATCGCGATGGGCGTGATCTCATTCTACGCCGATGAAGCCGTGCTGGCGGTGGAAGCTCGCTATTATCCCGACGCGGCCTTGCGCGCGCGCGACCTTCCCTTGCACCAGCAACTGACGACCAGTCTTGCCGCGATGGGCCGCGCGCTGATCGCCAATCTGATCGTTCTGCCTTTCGCCCTGGCATTGCTGGTAACCGGAGTAGGCACAGCCCTGCTGTTCTGGGCCGTAAATGGCGTGCTGCTGGGCCGGGAATTGTCCGACATGGTATGGCTGCGCCACCGCCACGCAGAAGGCGCGCCCGCGCCCCTTACGGCGGCGGAGCGTTTCGTGCTGGGCGGGGTTACCGCTGCGCTGTTGGCCGTCCCCTTCGTCAATTTCCTTGCCCCGGTTCTGGGCGCGGCCAGCGCGGCACATCTGATTCACGCCAGGGAGAAAGCGCTCAATGTCCGGTCTTAGGTCAATGCCCCGTCAGAGACAGATGTCCCGTCAGGGTTTTGCCGGGCTCGCGCTGGTTTCCATGCTGGCGCTGCTGCTTACGGCCTGTAGCGGCACCGTGCCGACCCCGCGCAGCAAGCCGCAGCCCGCCCCGGGGAAGGATACTCGCCCGCCCGTTCAGTATGAAGTGGTTCCCCGGCCCCGTCCGGAACCGCAGGTCATGCATATTCCGGGGCTGGAAGGCGTAATCGGCGCCAATGCCGCCGCGTTGCTGCGCCAGTTCGGCAAACCCCGGCTCGACCTGTTCGAGGGTGATGTCCACAAGCTGCAATTCTCGGGCAAGGCCTGCGTGCTGGACATCTATCTCTATCCGCCGAGGGGCGGCGGCGATCCGGTAGCCACACATGTGGACGCAAGGCGCGGAAGCGACGGGCAGGATGTAGACCGCGCATCCTGCGTGGAGGCGCTTCGCAAGCGGTAAGAAGACCCCTGGAGGTCAGACCGTAAAGCTCTCCCCGCAGCCGCAGGAACCCTTGGCATTGGGATTGTCGAACACGAAACCGGCGGAGAAATCATCCTCCTTCCAGTCCATCGTAGAGCCGACGAGATAGAGCACGCTGGCACCGTCGATAAAGAAAGTGCCGCCGGGCGTTTCGATCCGCTCGTCGAACGGGACGGCCTCGTTCACGTAATCGACCGAATAGGCGAGGCCCGAACAGCCCCGGCGCGGAGTGGAAAGCTTCACACCGATCGCGCCTTCGGGCGCGTTCTTCATCAGTTCGGCGATACGCGCCTCTGCACCGGGCGTAAGCAGCACGGCGGCAGGGCGTTGGCGGGTCGGTGTCTCGGTCGTCATAGCATTCCAAGCTCCAGCCTGGCTTCGTCGCTCATCTTGGCCGGGTCCCATGGCGGATCCCACACCAGATTGACTTCGGCATCGCGAATTCCCGGCACGGCGCCCACGCGCAGTTCCACTTCGCCCGGCATGCTTTCGGCCACCGGGCAATGCGGGGTAGTGAGCGTCATGGTGATCACGGCATCGCCATCTTCCGACAGATCCACACCGTAGATCAGGCCGAGATCATAGATGTTCACCGGGATTTCCGGATCGTAAATATCCTTCAGCGCGCCGATCACCGATTCGTACAAGGCGCCGCCGGGCTCACCCGCGCCGGTGCCTTCCGGCTTCTGCGCGAGGAAGCCTTCGAGATAGTCGCGCTTGCGCTCGAGCTTGTCCACAGCGCTCTCTGCAGGCGGTGCATCGGGTGTGTTTTCCAAATCCACACGCGCACGCGGCGGCGTGTCCACGCTGGTAACTTCTTCCACGGTGAAGCCCTTTTCCGCTTCCTCGCGTGCGGTCATCGACATCAGGCGAAAATCCTCTTGGTCCGTTCGATACCGGCCAGCAGGGCCGCAATATCGCTTTCATCACTGTAGAGCCCGAAGCTGGCCCGCGCCGTGGCGGGCACACCCAGGTGATCCATCAGGGGCTGCGCGCAATGGTGCCCGGCCCGGATAGCCACACTGCCCCCACCATTCGGCGCCTCATCCAGAATCGTGCCCAGATCATGAGGGTGAATGCCATCCAGCATGAAACTGACGATCCCGGCCGAACGCTCCGGCCCGAACAGGGTGACATTGTTCATCGCGCGCAATTCACCGCGCAATTTCGCCACGAGTTCACGCTCATGCGCTTCGGCGACATCAAGCCCGATGGCGGAAAGATAATCCACCGCCGCGCCGAAACCGATGGCCTCGGCAATAGCGGGAGTGCCAGCCTCGAAACGCTGAGGGGCAGGGGCATAGGTGGTCCGCTCGAACGTCACTCGCTCGATCATCGCGCCGCCGCCCTGATAGGGGGGCATATCCGCCAGAATCGCGCGGCGGGCCCACAAGGCGCCGATACCCGTGGGGCCATAGAGCTTGTGCGCCGAGAAAGCGTAGAAATCGCAGCCCAGAGCTTCAACATCCACTTTCAGCCGGGGCACGGCCTGGCACCCGTCGAGCAGGATTTTCGCGCCAACCGCATGGGCCAGCTTAACCGCACGGGCGGCATCGAGTTCTGAACCCAGCACATTGGAGACATGCGCGAAGGCTACCAGCTTGTGAGCGGGCGTCAGCATGGCTTCCGCCGCGTCCAGATCGATCTGGCCATCCTCGGTCAAGGGGCAAACATCGATCACTGCACCGGTGCGCTCTGCCGCAAACTGCCAGGGAACTATGTTGGAATGATGTTCCAGCACCGACAGCAGGATGCGGTCGCCCTGTTTGAGGTTCGCGATTGCCCAGGTCGCCGCAACGAGATTGATCGCCTCGGTCGCGCCGCGGGTAAAGACGATCTCGTCCTCCTGCCCGCCGATAAAGCGGGCCACCTTGCGCCGCGCCTCTTCATAAGCGAGCGTCATTTCGGCGGAGCGGGAATAAACGCCGCGATGGACCGTGGCGTAATCTTCCCCCAGCGCGCGGGACACTGCCTCGATCACGGCTTGCGGCTTCTGCGCCGTAGCCGCCGTATCCAGATAGTGCCATTCACCACCATCCGCGTTCAGCAAGCCCGGGAAATCGGCCTTGCGGGTAAGGGTTTCGGTGGTCACAGCGCCTCCTCCCCCAAGGCGGCAAGCGCCTTTTCCAGCATCTGCTCGCGCATGTCTCCATCCTCGATGGCCGCGAAGGCATCGGCCACGAAGGCGCGGATCAGCAGCTTGCGCGCCGTTTCAGGCGGGATGCCGCGTGCCGCCATGTAGAAAGCCGCCGTCTGGTCCAGCGCGCCGATGGCCGCGCCATGGGCGCATTTCACATCGTCGGCGTAGATTTCGAGTTCCGGCTTCGTGTTGGCCGAAGCCCCCTTTTCCAGCAGGATCGCGCGGAAATTCTGGGCCGCATCGGTTTTCTGCGCATCGCGCACCACTTCGATCCGGCCAAGGAAATTGCCGGTGGAGCGGCCCCATTGCACCGCGCGCACCGTCTGGTTGCTGGTGGCATAGGGGTGAGCATGGACCACGCGAGTGACGAATTCCTGCCGGGTATCGCCCCCGCCCAGGGTCACGCCGCCGAATTCGAAATGCGCGCCTTCTTCCAGCGTCACTTCCACTTCGGCGCGGGCATAGGGCCCAGCAGCATTGATGCAGAACAGGGCGAAACTGCCCCCGCGCCCGACATGGACGCGCAGCCGTTCGACACCGGCAGCGACTTCGCGCGTTTCGCTGATTGCAGCGCCTGCCGGCACGTCAACTTCGCGCCATTGAGCGAGCGCCACCGGATCGGCAGCAGCCAGCCAGTCGGGATCGGCATAGCGCCAATCTTCTTCACGCGTGGAGAGCGCGCCGCGCATCAGGCAACCGCCTCGTAACCCTGCTCTTCGAGTTCGAGCGCGAGTTCCGGCCCGCCCGTCTTCACGATACGGCCCTTGGCGAGCACATGCACGACGTCAGGCTTCACGTAATCCAGCAGGCGCTGGTAGTGGGTGATCAGCAGCACAGCCTTGTCAGGCGCGCGCATGATCGCATTGATGCCTTCGCCCACGATGCGCAGGGCATCGATGTCGAGGCCGCTGTCGGTTTCGTCCAGCACGGCAAAGGACGGGTCGAGAATGCCCATCTGGACCATTTCGGCGCGCTTCTTCTCGCCACCCGAAAAGCCGACGTTCACCGGGCGCTTGAGCATATCCATGTCGAGGCGCAGCAGCCCGGCCTTTTCCTTGGCCAGCTTCAGGAACTCGCCGCCCGAAAGCGCCTCTTCCCCGCGGCTCTTGTGCTGGGCATTCACGGCCTCACGCAGGAACTGGGCAAAGCTGACGCCGGGAATCTCTACCGGATATTGAAAGCCCAGGAACATGCCGGCAGCGGCCCGCTCATGCGGTTCAAGTGCCAGCAGATCCTGCCCCTTGAAGGTTACGGAGCCCTGGGTCACTTCATAGCCCGGACGGCCGCCCAGCACATAGCCCAGCGTGGACTTGCCCGCGCCGTTGGGCCCCATGATCGCATGCACCTCGCCCGCGCCCACTTCCAGGGTGAGCCCGTTGAGGATCTGCTTGCCGTCGATTTCGGCGTGGAGGTTTTCAATCTTCAGCATGGTCTTCTCAATATTGCGGACGGGCGCGGCGGGGTGCGCGGGCGGTTTTCGGCTTTTCGAAGGGCTTGTTCAGTTCCTCGCGGATCGCGGCGAGTACCGTCTCGATGTCTTCCAGCACCTGTTCCTCCGAAAAGCGCAGCACGCGCACGCCCACCTCGGTCAGCTTGCGGTCGGACAGTTCCGCCAGGGTCGCTTCGGGGCCTTCAGTACCGCCGGTTTCCACTACCACCCAGCGCGGGCGGCAGGCGAAATCAACGATGGTGGAGCCCATCACCACTTCGCGGGTGAAGCTGAACCCCAGCTGCTTTTCGCCGATCCGTTCCCACAGCAGCGCCTGCGCCGGGGTGGGATTGAGCCGCATATTGCGCGCACGTTCCTTCAGTTTTTCGGCCCGGGCGGGCGAGACGTTCCAGGCGCGGGTGCGGTCGGCCGGAGCCGTTTCTCGCGGGGCACCGAGAGTCAGTTTCGAGCGGGCGGCAGTCATCCAACGCTTCCTTCAAGGCTGATGCCGAGCAGCTTCTGCGCTTCCACGGCGAATTCCATCGGCAATTGCTGCAGCACTTCGCGGGCAAAGCCGTTCACGATCAGGGCGACCGCTTCTTCCTGACCCAGCCCGCGCTGCATGGCGTAGAACAGCTGATCGTCGCTGATCTTGCTGGTCGTCGCCTCATGCTCGATCTGGGCGGAGGGGTTCTTCACCTCGATATAGGGCACGGTATGCGCACCGCATTTGTCGCCCAGCAGCAGGCTGTCGCACTGGGTGAAGTTGCGCACGCCATCGGCATTGGCGCCGACGCGCACCAACCCGCGATAGGTATTGTTCGATTTGCCTGCGCTGATGCCCTTGGACACGATGGTCGAACGGCTGCGCGCGCCGTTATGGATCATCTTGGTCCCGGTATCCGCCTGCTGGTGATTGTTGGTGACGGCGACGGAGTAGAACTCGCCCACCGAATCCTCGCCATTCAGCACGCAGCTGGGATATTTCCAGGTGATCGCGCTGCCGGTTTCCACCTGCGTCCAGCTGACCTTGCTACGCTTGCCCTGACACAAGGCCCGCTTGGTGACGAAATTGTAGATTCCGCCCTTGCCCTCGGCATCGCCCGGATACCAGTTCTGGACCGTGGAATATTTGATCTCCGCATCGTCGAGCGCGACCAGTTCCACCACGGCTGCATGGAGCTGGTTCTCGTCGCGCTGCGGGGCCGTGCAGCCTTCAAGGTAGCTCACATAGCTGCCCTTGTCGGCCACGATCAGAGTGCGTTCGAACTGCCCCGTATTCTCCGCATTGATGCGGAAATAGGTGGAAAGCTCCATCGGGCAGCGCACCCCTTCGGGGATGTAGACGAAGGTGCCGTCAGAGAAGACCGCGCAGTTAAGCGCAGCAAAATAATTGTCATGCTGAGGCACGACCTTGCCCAGCCAGCGCTTCACCAGCTCAGGATATTCGCGGATCGCTTCCGAGATGGAGAGGAAGATGACGCCGGCCTTCTTCAGCTCTTCCCGGAAGGTGGTGGCCACACTAACGCTGTCGAACACGGCATCCACCGCCACCTTGCGCGCGCCTTCCACCCCGGCGAGAACCTTCTGTTCCTCGATCGGAATGCCCAGCTTCTCGTAAACACGCAGAATCTCGGGATCGACCTCGTCGAGCGATTTCAGCTCGGTCTTCTGCTTGGGCGCGGCGTAATAATAGGCGTCCTGATAATCGATCGGCGGAATGGAGAGCTTGGCCCAGTCCGGCTCTTCCATGGTCTGCCACAGGCGGAAGGCCTTGAGGCGCCATTCAAGCATCCATTCCGGCTCGTTCTTCTTGGCCGAGATGAAGCGAACGGTATTCTCGTCCAGCCCCTTGGGCGCGAATTCCTGTTCGATATCGCTCGAAAAACCCCATTCGTAGGTTTCGAGCTTCTTCGCGGCTTCGCGGGCTTCCTGATCGCGCAGGGTGGTTTCGTCCGTCACAATACTGCTTCCTTGGGCGGTTGGGCCACGAAACGGCTGAGCGGCACATCCGCCAGCGCACCGCGCATCGCCGCGTTCACCGCACTCCAATGCGGGCGGGCCGAGCAGGAACATTCAAGCGCGCAATCCTGCTTGCCATGATCGACACAGGCCGTCAGCGCGATAGGCCCTTCCACTGCTTCCACTATATCGGCGATGGAGATCGCCGCTGCCGGACGCGCGAGCTGCAACCCGCCATGGGCCCCGCGCACCGAGCGCAGCAGCCCTGCGGCACTGAGCATGCTGACCAACTTCTGCACCGTGGGCACGGGCAGGCCGGTTTCATCGGCCAGCTGCGCGGACGATACACGCGCGCGCTTTCGTCCGTCCGCGTCGACAAGCGACGTGGACCCACAATGGCGCGCGGCGGCGCTCATCGTGACGACGGCATAATCGGCCATGCTCGAAAGTCGCATCTGCCTTCCCTTGCGGAAATGTCATCCCTGCAATTCAGAGTGATTCGTTCCGGTTTCATCTAGGGATGCTTCGCCGCATTGCAACAAGCAATGCCTGGATCGGGCGAGAACTGCGCTGAAATTCGCGGAAAACCGACGAAAAAAGGGCGGCCTCCCGCTAGGGAAAGCCGCCCTGGTAAGTTGAGAACTCGATAGCATTGCTGCATCGAGCCCTTCGGGTCGCATCTCACCCTCTAGTGAGGAAAGGTGAACAGTAATTGTAAGAAAGCGACAGAAGGCGTGACTATTGGGTGACAGCGCAAAGAAATCGTAACTATTGTTAAATGGTTAACCATCGTTGGGCGACAGGCTCGGCCCGCCCTGCAAGGCCCATCGACAGGGCGCGCGCTTTGCCATAACCGGCAAAACCATGCTGTTCCGCCTGATCCGTCCCGCCCTGTTCGCCCTCGATCCGGAAACGGCCCATGGCTTTGCCCTGGGCGCGCTGAAAATGCTGCCTCATGGCGCATCGCCCGCCCTGGATGGACCGCTGGCCACCAGAGTTGCAGGCATCCGCTTTCCCAATCCCGTCGGCATGGCGGCAGGCTTCGACAAGGATGGCGAAGTGCCCGACGCCCTGCTGGGGCTGGGCTTCGGCTTTGCGGAGGTCGGATCGATCACGCCGCTGCCTCAGGCCGGCAATCCCCGGCCGCGCCTGTTCCGCCTCACGGAGGATCGCGCGGTGATCAATCGCATGGGGTTCAACAACAAGGGAGCGGAAATCGCGCATGAGCGGCTTGCCGCCCGCGCGGGCAACCCCGGCGTATTGGGCATCAATATTGGCGCGAACAAGGATTCGGCCGATCGCATTTCCGATTATGGAGTGATGGCGCGGATCATGGCGCCTCTGGCGACCTATCTGGCCGTGAATGTTTCCAGCCCCAATACGCCCGGCCTGCGGGCGCTGCAGGACGAAGCGGCGCTGGCGGAGCTGCTCGACACAGTGATTGATGGGGCGAGTGAAGCCACCCATGGCAAACCCCCGCCGGTATTCCTGAAAGTGGCGCCCGATCTGGAACCCGCTGATGTGGATGCGATTGCCCGCATCGCGATCGACCGGAAGCTGGGCGCACTGATTGTTTCCAACACCACCATTTCGCGTCCGCCCTTGAAATCACGCGATGCCGGAGAAAGTGGCGGGCTGTCCGGCGCGCCCTTGCGCGATCTGGCCCAGCAGCGCCTGCGCGATTTCCGCAGGGCGACCGGCGGCACGATACCGCTGGTGGGTGTGGGCGGCATTACCACGGCGGAAGATGCCTGGGCGCGGATCAGGGCCGGGGCCAGCCTGGTGCAGCTCTATTCGGCCATGGTCTATGAAGGGCCGGGGATCGCCCGCCGGATTGCGCGCGGGATCGAGGCGCTGATGCGCCGGGATGGCTTCAGCTCCATTGAAGAGGCAGTAGGGAGCGAATAGGGCACGGCTCATGCTGAATAAACGCCTTTCCGCCGCCCTGCTCCTTCCCCTGGCCCTGTGGGCCTGCACTGGCGATAGCGGTGCGGCGCTGGCCAGCACGCCCCCGACACCATCCCCATCCCACACAGCGGCCCAGACGGCAGGGGTGGTAAGCGCGGCCGATCCGCGCGCGGCGGAGGCCGGGGCACAGATGCTGCGCCAAGGCGGCAGTGCCACCGATGCAGCCATCGCCACCATGCTGGCGCTGACTGTGGTCGAGCCGCAAAGTTCGGGCATTGGCGGCGGCGGCTTCATGGTGCTGGGCAATCCGGATGGCACAGTGGAGACACTGGATGGGCGGGAAACCGCGCCAATGGCTGCGGGGCCCGACTGGTTCCTGGACAGGGACGGCAAGCCCCGCCCCTTCATGGAAGCTGTGATGTCCGGCCTCAGCGTGGGGGTGCCGGGCAATCTGCGCATGGTTGCCGATGCGCATGAGCGCCACGGCAAGCTGGCATGGAAGGCCCTGTTCGCGCCCGCCATTACGCTGGCGCGCGACGGTTTCGTCATCAATGAACGGCTGCACGAATTCCTGGTCAACGCGAAGAACCGCGCCGCCGCCCAGCCGGAAGGCCGGGCATTGTTCTATGATGCGGCGGGCGACCCGCTGCCTGTGGGCACGCTGGTGAAGAACCCGGCGCTCGCCGCCACGCTGGAAAAGATCGCGCGGGAAGGGCCGGACGCTTTCTATACGGGCGATAACGCAGTTGCCATCGCCGTGGAAACAGCCGCCGCCACGCCCCATCTGCATGGCATGGTGACGAGCGATATAGAGCAATATGCCACGCGAGAGCGTCCGGCCATTTGTGGCACATATCGCAGCTACAAGATCTGCGGCATGGGCCCGCCTTCCTCGGGCGCGACCACCGTACTTGCTATCCTCAAACAGCTGGAAGGGTTCGATCTCCATGCTCTGGGCAAGGATTCACCTGTGGCCTGGCACCTGTTCGCCGAATCCCAGCGCCTCGCCTTTGCCGATCGCGAGCTCTATCTGGGCGATGCCGATTTCGTACCGGTGCCGGTGAAGGGGCTGGTGGACGATGCCTATCTGGCCAGCCGGGGCGCACTGATTTCGCCCGAGAGGACCATGGCGAATGTCAGCGCCGGAACCCCGCCGATGGATGGCCCGCAGCTGAGCTGGGCCGATGGCGACGAGCCGGAGGAACATGGCACCTCCCATTTCGTGGCCATCGACCGCTGGGGCGATGCTGTCAGCTATACTTCCACGATCGAGGGCTCTTTCGGATCGGGCCTGATGGTGGGTGGGTATTACCTTAACAACGAACTCACCGATTTCAGCTTCTCGCCTGAAAAGGACGGGCAACCGGTGGCCAATCGCGTGGAGCCGGGCAAGCGCCCGCGCAGCTCCATGGCACCAACGCTGGTCTATGACCGGGACGGCAGGCTGGTGCTGGCGATTGGTGCGGCGGGCGGCCCGACCATTCCGGTGCAGGTGGCCAAGGCACTGATCGGCTGGATCGACTGGGATCTCTCCGCTCAGGATGCGATTGCCCTGCCGATGCTCTATTCCCCTGGTGACACGCTGTTCATCGAACCGGGCACTGCGCTGGAAGGTATGAAGCCCGCGCTGGAAGCATTCGGCCACCGCAGTATCATCGCCCGCGCGCTGCCGCTGAAGGCCAATGCGGCCGAACGCACCGCCACTGGCTGGACCGGCGCGGCTGATCCGCGCAGCGCGGGCGCCTGGGTGGGCGAATAACGCGCCCTCTGCGTGCTTGTCGCTCGCTCAAAGCACGCTTACATCTCGATAAAAGGCTCCCGGGAGGGTTACGGGGCGCGAGGGGATTTGCCTATGAAGCTTTCCGATTTCGGGTCGGCCAACAATTTGGTCACTCTGTTCCTGCAAAGGGCAGACGAACTGGGCGACCGACCGTTCCTGTGGGCCAAGCAGGAGGGAGGCTGGCACTCCCGGAGCTGGAACGAAGTAGCGCAGGCCGTTTGCCTGCTGGCGGAGAACCTGCTCGGGCTTGGCCTGAAGGAAGGGGACCGGGTGGCGCTCGTCTCCGAGAACCGGCCCGAATGGTGCATTGCTGACCTTGCCATCATGGCTGCCGGCTGCATCACCGTGCCCGCCTACACTACCAATACGGAACGCGACCACCAGCATGTGCTGGACAATTCCGGCGCACGCGTGGTGATCGTCTCAAACGAGAAACTGGCCAAGCCGCTGCTGCCCGCAGTGATGACATCGGGCATGGCCGAGCATGTGATCGGCGTCGACAGCCTGAACCGCCACCAGTCCGGCACCTTCGACTTCCACGCCTGGACCGACATGCTGGCGGGCGATCCCGTTGCCGCGCGCGCAGCGGTGGATTCCCGCCTGGCCGGGATCGGCCGCGATGTGACGGCCTGCATCATCTATACCAGCGGCACCGGCGGCGCGCCGCGCGGGGTCATGCTGTCCCACGGCGCGATCCTGTGCAATGTGAGCGGTGCGGCCGACCTGCTGGTGGAGGATTTCGGCTGGGACGAGGAAGTGTTCCTCTCCTTCCTGCCCCTGTCTCATGCCTATGAGCATACGGGCGGGCAGTTCCTGCCCATCGGCCTTGGCGCGCAGATTTATTACGCCGAGGGGCTCGACAAGCTGGCGAGCAATATCGAGGAAGTGCGCCCCACCATCATGGTGGTAGTGCCCCGCCTGTTCGAAGTGCTGCGCACCCGCATCATGAAGCAGGTGGAAAAACAGGGCAGGGTGGCCAACTTCCTGATGGACCGCGCCCTGCGCATCGGAGAACTGTCGTTCGCCGGGCGCCGCCGCCTGCGCGACATGCCCATGAACCTGCTGCTGGAAAAAACGCTGCGGCCCAAGATCCGCCAGCGCTTCGGCGGCAGGATCAAGGCGCTGGTATCGGGTGGGGCTCCGCTCAATCCCGATGTCGGCACCTTCTTCCAATCCATGGGGCTGACCATGCTGCAAGGCTATGGCCAGACGGAAGCTGCCCCGGTGGTCAGCTGCAACCGGCCCAAGGTTGGGTTGAAGATGGATACGGTCGGCCCCCCGATGAAGGGCGTGGAAGTGGCCATTGCGGAGGATGGCGAAATCCTCGTTCGCGGCGAGCTGGTAATGCAGGGATACTGGCAAAACCCGGCTGAAACCGCGCGGGCGCTGCAGCCCAACCCGATCGATCCCAGCGGCGCGATCTGGCTGCATACGGGCGATATCGGCCATCTCGACCCGCAGGGCCGCATCGTCATCACAGATCGCAAGAAGGACATGATCGTCAACGACAAGGGCGACAATGTCGCGCCCCAGAAGATCGAGG
This sequence comes from Fulverythrobacter ferritrahens, assembly GCF_020539485.1. Taxonomy (GTDB): domain Bacteria; phylum Pseudomonadota; class Alphaproteobacteria; order Sphingomonadales; family Sphingomonadaceae; genus Andeanibacterium; species Andeanibacterium ferritrahens. Next base: position 194,538 of record NZ_JACDXU010000002.1, on the reverse strand, counting down.
GGATGCTGACGCTCCAGCCCGAGATCGCCCAGGCGATGGTGGTGGGCGACAAGCGGCCCTATATCGTGGGCCTGATCGTGCCCGACGCGGAATGGGCCCTGGAATGGGCGCGCGCGAATGACGAGAAGTTCGACCTGCACTCCCTGCAGGAACTGCCCGCCTTCAAGAGCGCGATCCGTGCAGCGGTGGACCGGGTGAACAAGGATCTTTCCGTGGTGGAGAAGGTCCGCCAGTTCGCCTTCGCGGATGAAGCCTTTGCGATTGAGAATGGCGAGATGACGCCCAGCCTCAAGATCCGCCGGCACATGATCCGTGGCCGTTATGGCGAGCGGCTGGACGCCCTCTACAAGGCTTGAGGTTCGGGTTTCGGCATCGGCGGCATAGTCAGCCGACGCCCCTGTTCAGGGGCTTCAGTGCTTGTGCTGGGTCATCCGGTCGACATAGGCAATGCCGATAGCCGAGACGATGAACATCCCGTGGATGATCGTCTGCCACATAACGCCCGCCTCGGTCAGTCGGGCCCCGGGAGTCCCGATTGCATTTGCCTCGATGAAGGTGCGCAGCAAATGGATCGAGGAAATGCCTATGATCGCCATGGCCAGCTTAACCTTGAGGATGCCGGCATTCACATGGCTCAGCCATTCGGGCTGGTCCCGATGGCCCTGCAGGCCGAGGCGGGAAACGAAAGTTTCGTAACCGCCTACGATCACCATGATCAGCAGATTGGAAATCATCACCACGTCGATCAGGCCCAGCACAACGAGCATGATCTCCTGCTCGCTGAAATTGGCGGCATGGGTGATCAAGTGCCACAGTTCCTTCAGGAACAGATAGACATAGACACACTGGGCAACGATCAGCCCCAGATAGAGGGGCAGTTGCAGCCAGCGCGAACCGAAGATCAGGAAGGGCAGCGGGCGAAGGGGCGCGTTGGGATCCTCTTGCATGATGGCCGCTTAGCCAGCCATGCCCGCCCTGTCATCCGCAAAGCCGATATTGACCCTGCCAATAAGCTCGGGGCCATCAAGCTCAAGCCGCTTCGGCCTCCACGAATTCGGGGTAGAAGCTTGGGGCGCGGGCGGACCAGCCCGGCGCCGTGGCCGCCGCTTCGCTGAGTGACTGGAGCAGCAGCTTGCGCCGTTCGGGGCGCAGTTGGGGCAGGGCCGAAGCACCGCAGAAGGCCGCAGGCAACCAGGGCCGGATATCCGGGCCCAGCAGGCGTTCGTAAAGGAAGCGGTAGGAAGAAAAGCCGTTGAGCCGTTCCTGTCCAAGATCGAAGGCCGTCATGCGCAGCAGCCTGCCCATGTAATCCTCCAACCCGTCCAGCGACATCTCGTCAGGCGTAATGCCTCGCAAGCGCCGTAAATCCTGATAGACATCATATTGGAGACGGATGGAGCAAAGTTCCTCCGCATCGCGGGCCCACAGCCTGATGGCGTCCGCCCTGCCCAGACCTACATCCAGGCTGCGCTTGATGTAGCGCTGCTCACAAGGTGCGAAACTGGCGAATTCGCGCAATTCCGCAATCGTCAGCGACTGGGCGTCGTGCATATTCATGTCCCCCAGGCCCATCCTGATCGGCCCGTGAAACGCGACATGCGCCCTCCATGGTTAGCATCCAGTAAACCACAGATTGATTATTTGAGCGGCCCCATCCGGCCGCCATCACCCGGCTTCGCGCCAAGTTTCGTCATGGCGAGGAGCGAAGCGACGAAGCAATCTAGCGCCGCATATAACCGCCCTGGATTGCTTCGCTACGCTCGCAATGACGAAAGAAAGCGGCTTCCTAGATCAGTCCTGCCAGCGGACTGGAAGGATCGGCATATTTGCGCGTGCCCATGCGCCCGGCCAGATAGGCATCGCGCCCGGCCTCTACCGCCAGCTTCATCGCCCGGGCCATGCGCAGCGGGTCTTTCGCCTCGGCAATGGCGGTATTCATCAAAACGCCGTCACAACCCAGTTCCATGGCGACCGCCGCGTCAGACGCAGTACCCACGCCCGCATCGACCAGCACGGGAACGCTGGCCCCTTCCACGATCAGACGGATCGTCACCCGGTTCTGGATACCCAGCCCCGAACCGATCGGCGCACCCAGCGGCATCACTGCCACCGCGCCCGCTTCTTCCAGTTGCTTGGCGGCAATCGGATCGTCCGTGCAATAGACCATCGGCTTGAAACCCTCCTTGGCGAGGATCTCGGTCGCCTTCAGCGTTTCGCGCATGTCGGGATAAAGCGTGCGGGCTTCGCCCAGCACTTCCAGCTTCACCAGTTCCCAGCCGCCCGCCTCGCGTGCAAGACGCAGAGTGCGGATCGCCTCATCCGCAGTGAAACAACCCGCAGTGTTGGGCAGGTAGGTGATCTTCTTCGGATCAATATAATCGGTCAGCATCGGGGCATTCGGGTCCGACACATTGACCCGGCGTACCGCCACAGTGACGATTTCCGCCCCCGAAGCCTCCACTGCCGCCGCATTCTGGGCAAAGTCCTTATATTTGCCGGTGCCGACGATCAGCCGCGAATGGAAAGTATGGCCCGCCACGCTCCAGCTATCGGTGTGATCGCCGCCGCCCACGAAATGCACGATCTCCAGCACATCCCCATCGGCAACCGGCGTTTCGCCATGGGCGGAACGTGGTGCGATAACGCCATTGCGCTCCACCGCGACCTTTTCCGGCTTGAACCCGAGTTCGGCAACGAGTTCAGCGACAGTACGGGCGGCGCTGCGGCGCGTCTCGCCATTGACGGTAAGGGAAATCTGGTCAGCCATGCCGGGGCAGATAGCGCCTGAGGGGGCAAGGTTACAGGGGTAAGTGAGGATTTTTGGGAGAGGAGCCCCGAACGTCAGCGGACAGACCGGGAGCGAACGGAAGAAAGGCGATGCAAGCTCAGTGCTTGTGGCGCAGGTTGAGGAAATGCGCGACGGCCACCAGGCTGACGCCGATGATGGTCAGCACCGCTTCCTCCATGCCGTGCGGCACGGCGAGCGCGCCGCCCATGAAGGACAGGCCGGTCATCGCCACCACGAAGGGCAGGGCGCGGCGGTGGCGCAAGGCGCCAATGCCGATGGCGACCGCCGCGATCAGCGCGGCGACGGCGAGGCCGACGCGGTGAATCACCGGATCGAGCAGAATGCCGCCACCCATGCCAAGCACGGCCACGAGGAAAATGCCGGATACGCAATGCAATGCACACAAGCCCGAGAGGAGCATTCCTGCCCGGTCCAGACGACTACGATTCGACGGCGATTGCATGGGCGCCCATGTATGTAACGATGTAACATAGCGCAAGGGGTTTGCGGAGAATCGCCTGTGCCCAGATCATCGCCCCGCTTCGCGCGACCCTGGCGTGCCTCTCCCCTTGCGCTTTGCGTGCCCCGGGCGCAGAGGGCACCCATGGTTACCGCTATGCCCGTTGAGACCGGCCAAGGCGCAGCCGCAGGCGGCACTCTGCGCCCCGTGGCCCTTGCCCGCTGGCTGCTGTTCGTTGCCTTTCTGGTGGTGGTGATGGTGATGGTAGGCGGGATTACCCGGCTGACCGAATCCGGCCTCTCGATCACTGAATGGAAGCCCGTGACGGGTACCCTGCCCCCGCTGAGCGACGCGCAGTGGGAAGCGGAATTCGCCGCCTACCAGCAAATCGGCGAGTATCAGCAGATCAACGGCCCGGCCGGCATGACGCTGGCCGATTACAAGTTCATCTATTTCTGGGAATGGTCGCACAGGCAGCTCGGCCGGCTGATCGGCCTGGCCTTTGCACTACCGCTCGCATGGTTCTGGGTGCGGCGCGCGATTCCCAAGGGCTACAAACCCCGCCTCGTCGCACTGCTGGCGCTAGGTGGGCTGCAGGCCGTGTTCGGCTGGTTCATGGTCAGCTCGGGCCTCAGCACGAAGGTCACTGATGTCAGCCATTTCTGGCTCTCGATCCACCTGCTGACCGCGCTAATCACGCTGGCCGGGCTGGTCTGGACTGCGCTTGATTTGCGCGAACTGGCCCGATCGCCTGCTGCACGGCCCGCGCGGTTGAGCCGGATCGGCGCGATAACCGGCGCGGTACTGTTCGTGCAATTGCTGCTGGGCGCGTGGGTGGCGGGGCTCAATGCCGGCCTTGCTTCGGATACCTGGCCCCTGATGCAGGGGCGGCTGTTCCCTGAAGTGGACTGGTCCAAGGGCGCGCTGTGGGCCTTCACCCACGATCCCTTCCTGCTGCATTTCGTTCATCGCTGGTGGGCCTGGGTGGCCGTGGGCTTCCTGATCGTGCTGGCGCGCCTGTGCCGCCGCGCGGGCGATCGCCCGGCATCCGTGGCGATCCACTCTGCCTTCGGCACGCAGGTGATCCTGGGCATAGCCACGGTGATGACCGGCGTTTCGCTGTGGATCGCGGTGCTGCACCAGCTGGTCGGCGCGCTGCTGGTGGCGGCAACGGCATGGGGTGCGCATTCCACCAGGCGGCGGGCCTGATCTTCCGATGAGCGCGAAGGCCGCCCTGATCTGGAGCCCTTTCGCCAGCGAGGATGATGCGGCCGCGGCAGCCACCGTTCTGCTCGACGAAGGGCTGGTTGCCTGCGCCAACATCATGCCAGCCATGCGCTCGCTTTATCAGTGGCTCGGCGAAAGGGGCGATTCGCGCGAATGCGGCGTCTTGTTCAAGACCGAGGCGGGATTGCTCGCCCGAGCCATTGCCCGTCTGGAGGAAATCCACCCCTACGATGCCCCGGCAATTACCGGCTGGGAAGCGGACCTTTGCGGTGCCGCCACGGCCGGCTGGCTGGCCGGATTGGGCGCATCCGAAGACTGACAGGTATTATTTTACCTCTCCTGTAACCCGCCGTTTTGCTTGACTTGCCGAAGATTTCCGCACAAAGGCGGCCCCATTCGCGGGCTCGCGCTTGTGTTTTTGCACCAAGCCGCGTCCGGTGATGGACATACGATAAGGAAATTCAGGCCCATGAAGGCGCTCAGCAAGACCACCCGGTCGATCAAGCCGGCCGAGGTGGAAAAGAACTGGCATCTGATCGATGCCGACGGCCTGGTGGTCGGCCGCCTCGCAGTGATCATCGCCAACATCCTGCGCGGCAAGCACAAGCCGAGCTTCACCCCGCATGTCGATTGCGGCGATCATGTCGTCGTCATCAATGCGGACAAGGTGCGCTTCACCGGCAACAAGCTGCAGGACAAGCGTTACTACAAGCACACCGGCCACCCCGGCGGCATCAAGGAAACCAGCCCTGCCAAGGTGCTGGGCGGCCGTTTCCCGGAACGCGTGCTTGAAAAGGCCGTGGAACGCATGATCCCGCGTGGCCCGCTCGGCCGTGCGCAGATGCGCGCGCTGCACCTCTATGCGGGCACCGAACACCCGCATGGCGGCACCCAGCCGGTGGCGCTCGACGTCGCTTCGATGAACCGCAAGAACAAGGCTGCTTCCTAATGGCCGACGAAACCAACACCGTCACGGATCTCGCCGATCTGAAGTCGATCACTGGCGAAGCTCCTGCTGCTGACGCTGCCGCTGCTGCGGCCGGCATCGCCGAAGTCACTCACGCCAGCAACGCCCCCCTGCGCGAGCAGGAAGTGGACTCGCTGGGCCGCGCCTATGCCACCGGCCGCCGTAAGGACGCCGTGGCCCGCGTGTGGCTGAAGCCGGGCACCGGCAAGGTCACCGTCAATGGCCGCGATCAGGAAGTCTATTTCGCACGCCCCACGCTGCGCCTCGTCATCAACCAGCCGTTCCAGATTTCGGAGCGTGAAGGCCAGTATGACGTGATCGCTACCGTGAAGGGTGGCGGTCTCTCGGGCCAGGCCGGCGCTGTGAAGCACGGCATCAGCCAAGCTCTGGCCAAGTTCGAGCCTGCCCTGCGCAGCGCCGTGAAGGCCGCTGGCTTCCTCACCCGCGACAGCCGCGTGGTGGAACGCAAGAAGTATGGCCGTGCCAAGGCACGTCGCAGCTTCCAGTTCTCGAAGCGCTAAGTCTTTCGGGGAAACCCGTTACAAAGGGGCGGCCTGGCAACAGGTCGCCCTTTTTCGTTTGGGCTCAGCTTATCGTCGTCCCCCGGGTGATTGCCCGGGCCACCAGCCAGCTCACAGGGATCGCAAGCACGAACCCGGCACAGGCCGCCAGGATGATCGACAGAGGCGTGGTTTGCCCCATCACCAGTATGGCGATCACGCCGACCCCCATCAGGGTTGCCCCAATCACGAAATGCAGGATCATTGCCAGTCTGAGCATACCATCCTCCCATGGGGGAATCCGCAGAGGATGCCGGATCGCATGAACATCCGCCAATTGCGTTGACCAGAATCAAACCTTCGACAAATCAGCCGAACTGCCGGTTCTCCACCTTCAGACCGTGGACGAGATCGTAATGCAGCACATTGTAAGAAGGCGGCGTCCCTCGTAGCCTTTCCGACATAGTGCCGCTGCCAATCATCCTGACGCGCCGGCCGGCGATCTTGTGCGTAATGTCGAAGGCGTCATGGACATGGCCAGAAAGCACTGCATCGGCCCCGGCCTCAACCAGCGCTTGCAGGGCCGAATGACCACGCTTTGTGGGATTATGCCCGGTTAGCGACGGCCCCGAGAGGGGATGATGGCAGGCGACGATCTTGAAACGACGATCGCCCCTAAGGCGCGTAAGCTCCTCCAGCGCCTCTTCCAGCGCCTTGGCGCGAACCACCCCGTCGGACCATGGCCAGCGCCATTGCGCGCTCACGGTGGTCCGCAGGGTGATGACCGCGACATGCTCCAGCTCCAGCTCGCTGCCGATCATTCCTGCCAGCTTGCCAAAGCGGCGGAAGGGCGTGCGGAACCGTTCTACCGGATTGAAATAGGGCATGTCATGATTGCCCGGCTCGACCACCGCGGGCACGCCGAGCCGCCTGAACCATTCGGCAGCGGCGGCATATTCGCTCGTCTTCGCGCGTTGGGTGAGATCGCCCGTGCAGATCACCGCGTCGGGCCTCTCCCGCGCTACGGCCTCTTCAAACCAGGCAAGTGCGCCCCGATCTTCGACCCCGAAATGGATGTCGCTCAGATGAAAAAGCCGGGCAGCAAGGGTCATGACGTTTCCGTCGATAGCAGATCGACTTCGCAAGGGACCAGCCTGAAGCGAACCCGGGCCGCGCAATCCACTTTCTCGCCATCGATCAGCAGGCCCAGCGGCTCTCCCGAAACACTGGCCAGCTCGATTTCAGGGACCAGCCCCAGCCGATCGCTCGGTCCGTCGCGGAATTCCCGGCGAAGCAGCGCCAATCCCTGCGCCAGATAATCCTGCACGGTTTCCGCGTGATAGGCATCCACGACAAAACCGCCGCTCTGCGGCGTAAGCATGATCAGAGGATAGCCCTCCTTCCGCCCCAGCGCGGGATCGCTGCAAGCTATCATCGGTGCCGCCAGCGTAGCACCGATCGCCTGCGCCGTTCCGCTGGCCATTGCCGCAAGGTCGGCCTGGCGCATGGCTTCACGCACATCGTACCAAGCGGTGCCCGGCCCCGCCATCAGGCCCGCCAGCCCATCGCCCTGCGGGCAGCGTATGATGCCGGGCCGCACCCGCCTTGCCTCTTCCAGCGCCAGAGCAGCGAATATTTCCCTCGGCTCGCGCTGGCCATGAAGCCGGTGGAACAAAAGGTTCTTGGTTCCCCCGGGGAGAACGAGCACCGCGCCGCCCCATCCGTAAAGCGAGCGGATGAGCGCGTTCACCGTTCCATCGCCAGCGAACACCGCCACTACCTCCAGCCCCGCTGCATCCAACTCGGCGGCGGAAGGCAGTTCATCGGCGGGGAAGTGAATCGTCCGTTCGATATTAATCCCGGCTTCCTGCGCGGCCTTTTCCAGCCCGGCCAGTGCTTCCGGATTATTGCTGCCGCTGGCGGCATTGGTGACCAGCCAGATTGGTGCGGATTTTTTCATCGACAGGAAGGGCTTACCAGCGATTGGAGAGGATCAGCCATGCGGCTGCGGCATTGGAAACGGTATAAGCGAAATAGCCCCAGCTCCATCCCGGATGGCCATTGGCAACCAAAAGCAGGACCGCGAGCAGAACCGCGAATTCGACCACAAGACTAGCCCTGCCACCGGACGTCACCATGAATCGCGGCAACAGGCCGATCACCGGATGTCGGCTTTCCAGGACCGCCTTGTGGAGCGCAAAATTGCCAATTCCGAACAGGAATGTGAAGAGAATCGCCATTGGATGAATGCATGGAGCCATTTTCGTCGATTGCCAAACGCTGTTCGTCAGCCAGTTCGCGCATTTCGTCCGGACGGGACTCGCTCGTCGGCTGACCTTGCGTGGCTATCGATGTCGGCATGAGCCGGTTCGATACTCGCCCTATTCTCTCCTCATCACGGCGCCTCCGACGCGACGCGCCTCTGGGAAGGAGAATGAGGACATGAAGAAGACCGCCATCGCCCTTGCGGCAATCAGCACGATTTTCGCAGCACAGCCCGCTTTCGCCGAGGCAGCCGTCGTAAGCTACAAGGATCTCGATCTGACGACGGAACAGGGCCGCAAGGAACTCGACCGCCGGATCGATAATGCCGCCAAGGATGTTTGCGGCATGAATGAAGGCCGCACCGGAACTCGCATCGTCAGCTCGGATGCGCGCAAATGCTACAAGGAAGCGCGCCAGAAGCTCGAAAACCGCCTAGCCGCCCTCACCGTCAACAAGACCACCGGCAGCTGACCGGAAGGCGCTCGCCCGCCGGAGCCAAACCAGTCCCAGTTTCCGGCGGGACACTGCCATGGCTGGCTCCCATGCCGGGCGCTTGTCTGCTAATATTTCGCCCGGTCAGCGGCCGGCCATGGCCTTTACTCTCGCGAGATAGGTGCGGCCAATCCGCAAGGTCTCCCCGCCATCGACCTCCACCGACCACACGCCGAGGCCTTCATGTCTCAGCCCGCGGATACAATCCCTGCGCAAAATGCACGAGCGGTGGATGCGGATGAATTCGGCGGGATTGAGCCGCGCTTCGAGCCCCGCAATGGTCTGCAACAGCAAGTAGCTGCTGCTCCCCACATTCAGCCGGACGTAATCCCGCTCTGCATCGATCCGGTCGACTTGCAACGCTTCGATACGGATCAGTTCCGAACGGTGCGGCACCCAGAATTCGCTCAGCCATTCGCTTGCCGTCCCCGCGACATTGCCCCGGCGAGCCACTGCCCGGCCGATCGCCCGTTCCAGCCGCTCCGGCGTAACGGGCTTGAGCACATAATCCACTGCATCGAGATCAAAGGCTTCCACCGCGAAATCATCATGCGCGGTGACGAAGATCACCGCCGGTCGTGGATCGCGCGCTGCCAATGCGCGGGCGACCTGAAGGCCGTCCATCTCAGGCATGGTCATGTCGAGCAGCAGCAGGTCGGGCGAAAGCGCCTCGACCAGCCGCAGGGCGCCTCCGCCATCGCTCGCCGTGCCGATCACCGCCAGATCGCGCAATTCCGCGCATATCACCTGCATCCGTTCCACCGCGAGCGGCTCGTCATCCACGATAAGGGTACGCAGGGGCGCAGGGCCGTCGTCAGGCATCGGTAATCCTGTGGGTTTGCAACGGAATACGGATATGGGTTGCATAGCCCGATCCGGTCGTTCCGGAAACTATGCTCGCATGTTCCCCGAAGCGAGCCTCCAGCCGTTCCCGCACGTTCTGCAGGCCAATGCCATAGCCATCGCTTGTCGGCCTGGGGCCCGCCGCACGCTTGCCCTTGCCGTCATCCGAAACGGCGATGACGAGGCGGCCATATTCCTCCCGTGCAGAGATCGTGATGGTAACCTTGCCTGCAGAAGGAGCGACCGCATGCTTCACGGAATTTTCCACCAGGGGCTGCAGGATCATGCCCGGCACCTTCGCCCTTTCGAGTTCAGGGGGCAGTTCATAAACCGCCACCAGCCGGTCCGGAAAACGGACCCCTTCAATATCGAGATAGAGCCGCTGGAGCGAGAATTCGTCGCTCAGCGAGACATCCGACGTCGGATCGTCCGCCAGGCTGCTGCGATAGAAGGTGGAGATCATCTGGATCATCCGCTCCGCCTCCTGATTGCGGCCCGTGAGGACGAGGGCGGAAAGCGAATTGAGCGTATTGAACAGGAAATGCGGATTTACCTGATACCGCAGCGAACGCAGTTCCGCCGCCTTGGCTGCGCGACGGAACGTGCCTTCACGCCGTTCCGCGGTACGCGCCTGCTCGCCCGCCACCAGTGCGAGGTAAAGCGCGCACCAGGCCAGCATCAGGAAATAGCGTCCCAGCGCGATTTCCGGAAGGCCGGTATCCTGCGGGGAAGGCGTGTTGATAGTGATCGCCTGGGGCAATTCCTCCAGCGTGGCGGAACCGCCATCTGCGCCGCCGCCTGACGAGGAGGCTGACATCTGCGGTTCAGGCGTGCGCGGTACGGGAATATCCACCAGCAGATTGCCGCTTTCATCCCGGCGGACCTTGAAGCCCTGTTTTTCCCCGAAGCTCTTGGCGATCTGGGTTTCCAGATCGGCAAAGACGAGCCGGTTTGCCTGGGCCAATACAATCGAAACCGGCGCGGAAATAACCAGCGCGGCCGCGACCTTCACCCAGATCGGCTTGAGATCGAACAGCCTCAGGATCAGCCACATGGCGAAAGTCACCACCACGCCGATGAACGCCACCAGCAGGCGGCGCCACAACAGTTCGAACTCGAAACCGAGATCGAGTATCTCGGCCCGGATCGTCGTCAGCACGAAATAGCAGGCCCAAAGCCCCACGATGGAGGCAAGGACCGTGCTTACGGGTACGCGCGGACGCGCGAGATCGGGTGCGGGCTCCTGCATGCCATGCCGCGATAGCCGGAATGATTGCCCGATTGCCAGCCCGGCTATCGTTGGCCATCAGCCCTTGGTCGAACCACCAGCGCCCGATTCCGCCCGACGAAAAGCGAGCGGAATCGGCAGGGGCCCTCAGGCGAGCAGCTTTTCCTTGGCGATCTTTTCCCGCCAGACGAGCGGGGCAAGCTGGTGGACGTTCTTGCCTTCGCTATCCACGGCCACGGTGACGGGGAAATCCTTCACCTCGAATTCGTAGATCGCTTCCATGCCGAGATCTTCGAACCCGACGACCTTGCTGCCCTTGATCGCGCGGGCGACCAGATAGGCGGCTCCGCCCACTGCCATCAGATAGGCACTCTTGTGATCGCGGATCGCGTCGACCGCCATCGGCCCGCGTTCTGCCTTGCCGACCATGGCCAGAAGACCCTGTTCGAGCATCATGCGCGTGAACTTGTCCATACGGGTAGCGGTAGTAGGGCCGGCGGGGCCGACGATTTCCTCGCCCACCGGATCGACCGGGCCGACGTAATAGATCACGCGTCCCTTGAATTCGACAGGCAGCTCTTCGCCCCCGGCCAGCATGTCCTGAATGCGCTTGTGAGCGGCATCGCGGCCGGTCAGCATCTTGCCGTTGAGCAGCAGGCGGTCGCCCTGCTTCCAGCCCTGCACCATTTCCGGCGTCAATTCGTCGAGATTGACGCGGATCGCCGCGCTGTCGGGCTGCCAATCCACCTTGGGCCATTCGTCGAGGTTCGGCGCCTCGAGGAAGGAAGGGCCCGATCCGTCCAGCGTGAAATGCGCATGGCGGGTTGCGGCGCAATTGGGGATCATCGCTACCGGCTTGCCTGCGGCATGGCAGGGCCAGTCTAGAATCTTGACGTCGAGAATCGTGGCCAGGCCGCCCAGGCCCTGAGCACCGATGCCCAGCGCGTTGACCTTGTCGAAGATCTCGATCCGCAGCGCCTCGATATCGTTTTGCGGACCGCGCTCCTTGAGCTGGGCCATGTCGATGGGTTCCATCAGACTCTGCTTGGCGAGCTTGACGCAATGTTCCGCCGTGCCGCCAATGCCGATTCCCAGCATGCCCGGCGGACACCACCCGGCCCCCATCTGGGGGACCATTTCGAGCACCCAGTCGACGATATTGTCACTGGGGTTCATCATCTTGAACTTGGACTTGTTCTCGCTGCCGCCGCCCTTGGCCGCGACATCGACCGAAACCTTGCTGCCGGGTACCATTTCCACGCTCAGCACACAGGGAGTATTGTCGCGCGTGTTGCGGCGAGTGAAGGCCGGATCGGCGAGAACCGAAGCGCGCAGCTTGTTCTCCGGATGGAGATAGGCACGACGCACGCCTTCATCCACCACGTCCTGCAGCGAACGGCGCGATTCCAGCCGGCAGTCCTGCCCCCATTTGATGAAGACGTTGACGATGCCGGTATCCTGGCAGATCGGCCTGTGGCCTTCCGCGCACATGCGGCTGTTGGTGAGGATCTGCGCGATGGCATCCTTGGCCGCCGGGCCTTGCTCGGCCTCATAGGCATCGCCCAGAGCCCGGATGTAATCCATCGGATGGAAGTAAGAGATATATTGCAGCGCGTCGGCGACACTTTCGATGAGGTCTTCTTCGCGGATCGTAACCATGTCGCTCATCGAGCGTAGCCTCCTGCCTGTCGAATGAAGGCCCCCTTATCGCCCGGCCGCTTTACCGTCAAAGAGCTTGGCTGGCGGCGCTGTTCCGCCTAAAGCGATGCAGATTGCGCGAGCGTATTGCAGGTGTAATACAGTTCGCATGAAGGGTTCAGGAATGACAGTCGTGAAGGATCGGCCGGCCCATGCCGGATTTGCTGCGGCCCGCAAGGCCATGGTGGACAGCCAGCTTCGCGTAAGCGGGGTCAACACCGATATTGTGCGCGAACGCATGAGCGCAGTCCCGCGCGAGGAATTCGTGCCTGAGGATATGCGCGCCATTGCCTATATGGATCGCGCCGTGCCTTTGGGGAACGGCCGTTTCCTGGCCGCCCCGCTGGTTCACGGTCGAATTCTCGAGGAATCTGGCCCCACTCGCGAGGATGCCGCGCTTCTGGTGGATGGCGGCAGCGGCTATATGGCCGAGTTGCTGCGTCCGCTGGTCGGATCGCTCGAAGTGATCAAGCCTGAAGATGCCAGCACCGCCACGCGCAAGAAGGGCGACATCACTCTGCTCGTCATCGATGGCGCGATCGAGCAGCTTCCCGATGCGCTGACCAAGCGCCTGGCCGAAGGCGGCCGCGTTGTTTCCGGCCTTGTGGTGCGCGGCCTCACCCGCCTTGCGTCCGGGCGCAAGATCGCTGGCGAAGTCTCGCTGATTCCTCTCGCCGAGATCGGCATTCCCGTCCTTCCCGAATTCGCTGCGCCGAAGAGCTGGAGCTTCTGACCATGTCGGCGGGGGGGAGAAAGCTGGCTTTGCTGGCCGGTGCTGCAGCACTTCTGGCGCCCGCACCCGCGCTGGCAGATACCCTGAAGGATGCGCTGCTCGGCGCGTATCAGACAAATCCCACCCTGCAGGCGGCCCGGGCCAATCAGCGCGCGACGGATGAAAACGTGCCGATCAACCGCGCCAGTGGCCTTCCCTCGGTAAGCGGCACCGCGACCTATACCGAGCAGCTCAAGGAAACGACGCCCGATCCCAACGATCTCTTCGCGGATCGCAGCCTTGCCGGATCGCTGACTCTTTCGGTGCCTGTCTATTCCGGTGGTTCGGTGCGGAATTCCGTCAGCGCGGCCGAAACGCGCGTAAAAGCCGGACAGGCGAGCTTGCGCGCCACCGAAAGCAGCGTGTTCAGCCAGACCGTCACGGCCTATATGGACGTGATCCTCAACGAAGCGATCGTGAACCTGTCAGCCAATAATGTCGACGTTCTCAGCGTCAATCTGCAGGCGACGCAGGACCGCTTCGAGATCGGCGATCTGACACGCACTGACGTGGCGCAGTCCGAATCGCGTCTGGCACTGGCCCAGGGCAATCTGCGGACCGCGCGTGCCAATCTCTCTTCCGCCAAGGAACGCTATATCCAGATCGTCGGCAATCCGCCCGAGAATCTCGAGGCGCCCCCGCCGCTGCCGGGCCTGCCCGCTACGCCGCAGGAAGCCGTATCGATCGCTCTGGAAAATAATCCGGACCTGATTGCCGCGCGCGACGCGTCGCACGCCGCGCGATATGACATTGAGGTCGCGGGGGCGGGCCGCCTGCCCAAGCTGGAAGTGTTCACTTCCGGCACCTATAGCGATCCGCTCGGCACCATCGCCAATGGCACCAACGCAACCGGCGCCTCTGCTGGCGTGCGGGCCACGATCCCCTTGTTCCAGGGCGGACGCCCCGCCGCACAGGAACGTCAGGCGCAGGCCCGTTCCGCCGCTGCGCTGGAACAGGAAATCGGCGCCGAACGCAGCGTGATCTCGCAGGTGCGCGCCGCCTTTTCGAGCCTAGAGGCCGCAAACTCCATCATCGCTTCGACTCAAACCGCCGTGAGCGCGGCAGAATTGAGCCTTGAAGGCGTTCGCGCGGAAAACACGGTGGGCAACCGTACCATTCTGGAAATCCTCAACGCGGAACAGGAACTGCTCAGCGCCCGCGTTCAGCTGGTCACAGCCCGACGCAATGCCTACGTCGCCGGATTCACTCTGCTGGCCGCAATGGGCCGCGCCGAGGCTCGCGATCTGGGGCTGGGTGACGAGGGTGTTCTGTATGACCCGCAGGTCAATTATGACCGCGTGAAGGGCAAGATCTGGGACTGGTCGTTCGATCCCGATCCGGTCGCGCAATCCACCCGAACCGTTGACACGCCGACGCAGGACGGCGAAATTCCGAAACAATAGGGTTTTGGGGCATTAAAACCATGCGGCATGAAGGCGAACCATCCGTCGAGGAAATCCTCGCGTCTATCAAGAAGGTGATCGCACGCGATAATCGCGAGATTGCTCAGGAAGAGCACCGTCGCCGCGAAAATCGTGGGATTCCTGCCGCTCGCGCGCCGGAAGACGTGCTGGAACTGAGCGCCGAAGCGGAGCTTGTCAGCATGGATCGAACGGAAGAAGGCGAGGGGCTGCTCGCTCGGGAAGTACGCAGTTCCATGCGCGAATCACTTGCGGCCCTGGCGATGCTGGCAGAGCCCGGCGTTCCCCCGCAAATCGTCCGTTCAGGCGAAACCTCGCTCGAAGGCATGGTTCGGGAAATGCTTCGCCCGATGCTGGCCGATTGGCTGGACAAGAATTTGCCCCCGATGGTCGAGAAAATGGTCGCCGCCGAGATCGCGCGAATCGCTGGCAAGCGGAACTGACGGCAGCCCCTGATGGCTCTGGGCAGTATTGAACGAGCCAGAAAGGCGCTGGACCAGATTGGCGGCTCGGGTATCGAGCGCCAGATTTTCATCTGCGCGATGTCGGAAAAGGGCAAATGCTGCGACCGGGCGACCGGGGAGGCGGCCTGGAATTATCTCAAAGCGCGCCTGCGTGAGCTGGGCCTTGCAGGGCCCAGAGGCGGTGTCCAACGGACCAAGGCGGACTGCCTGCAAATCTGCGAGGCAGGGCCCGTTGCTGTCGTCTGGCCGGACGGCGTGTGGTATCATTCCTGCACCGAGGATGTGCTGGAACGGATCATTCAGGAACATCTGATCGGCGGAGTGCCGGTTGAGGATTACCGACTCCATCCCACGCGTTAATCGGGGCGTTTGCCGCCTTTGTCCTGACGATCGTTCACGGCCTTGTCATGGCCGGTTCCGCTGGAAAGGAACACCAGCCCCATCAGGGCCGATCCCAGCAACATGGTGAAGCTGATCCCCGCCGCCGTGGCGATGTAGAGGTGGATCGAAACCATGCCATTCTTCGCATAAAGCGCGGCCAGGGCCAGGATCACCACCAGCACCGTGGCCAGCATCATGAAACGCATGATCCGTCGGAAACGAGCCCAAGCGTGAGCGGCAGTCTCCGGATCGTCGAGGGGGGATTGGCGATTCATGCCACGCCTGATGCCCTGCGATGCGGCCATTGGCAATTCACCAGGCCGCGATTCATCCGCGATTTTGGCAGACTCGCCCTGCTGTGGCATGATCGCTGAGGGATATCCCCTATCCAAAGGGAAAATCAGAGAAGAGCTCAAAACAGGATCACGAAATTCGGTCACAGCACGGGAGAGGACATATGACGATCGCCAAAATAATCGAGGGGCGTCAGCAGGCCATTGTAAGCTGCCAGGTAAGCGCCACGGTCGAGGAAGGCGCACGCTTGCTGGCCAGCCATCGGATCGGCGCCATGCCGGTCTATGATCGGGCCGAGCTTGCCGGGATTTTCTCCGAACGTGACCTGCTTTATTCGCTCGCACGCGAAGGCCGGGATGTGCTGACACGCCGCGTAGGGGAAGTGATGACTGCCCCGGCCATAACGGTGAATCCGGACACGGGGATCATCGAAGCCCTTTCCCTGATGACCCGCCGGCGGATCCGCCACCTGCCTGTACTGCACGACAAAGCGATGGCGGGGTTCGTGTCGATCGGCGATCTGGTGAAATACCGGATAGAGCAGGTGGAAGCGGAGGCCCAACAAATGCGCGAATATATTCGCATGGCTTGAGCCCGGCCTTCGGCTTCCCTACATCGGGGCCATGGCTCAGGCACTCACCCTTACACCCGCCGCTGCGAAACGCGTGGCATGGATCGCCCAACGTCAGGCTAAACCAGCAATCCTGCGCCTTTCAGTGGAAGGCGGGGGCTGTTCCGGCTTCCAGTACAAATTCGACCTTGCCGAAGCGCAGGAGGCTGACGACAGCGTGAGCGAAACCGAGGGGGTGAAACTGCTGGTGGACCCGATAAGCCTCGATCTGGTGGCTGGCGCTACGGTCGATTTTGTCGAATCGCTGGGCGGCGCAGCTTTTCGCGTCGAGAACCCCAATGCCGCATCCGGCTGCGGCTGCGGTTCCAGCTTCGGCATCTGACGATCGTGCGCATCGCCAGCTTCAACATCAACGGCATAAAGGCGCGCCTGCCGCGCCTGCTGGAATGGCTCGAGGAGCGCCGGCCCACCGTAGCCGCGCTCCAGGAAATCAAATGCCAGGATGACAGCTTTCCCGCCGCCGAATTCGAGAAGATCGGTTACAAGGGCATCTGGCACGGCCAGAAGGGCTTCAATGGCGTAGCCATCCTCGCTGACGGAATGGAACCGCTGGAAATCCAGCGCGGGCTGGGTGGCGATCCCGAGGACGAACAATCCCGTTATATCGAAGCCGATGTCGCTGGAGTGCGCATCTGCAATCTCTACCTTCCCAACGGCAACCCCCAGCCGGGGCCGAAGTTCGACTACAAGCTGGCCTGGATGAAGCGGCTGCGGACCCGCATGGCGGAATTGCGCGCAGCGGAACTGGCTGCAGTGGTACTCGGCGATTTCAACGTCATTCCCCAGGACAAGGACACGTTCTCCGTTCGGGCCATGGCGGATGACGCCCTGACCCAACCGGAATCGCGCGATGCCTATTTCCGTCTGCTCCACGATGGCTGGACGGATGCGATCGACACGCTCAATCCGCGTGGCGGGGTCTGGACCTATTGGGATTATCAGGCCGGTGCCTGGCAAAAGGACCACGGCTTTCGCATCGATCACTTGCTGCTTTCGCCGGAATGTGCGGACCGGCTGGCTTCTGCCGGTGTGGACAAGGAATATCGCGGCCGGGAGAAGGCCAGCGATCACGCCCCGGTCTGGATCGAACTGCGCGACTGATCGGCAGCAAAAGAAAACCCCTCCATTAAGGAGGGGCTCTCGTTCCGACCTTCAGTCGGCGCTGGCTTCAGCGGTAGAAAATGTGACGGTCTACCCGCGCGATGCGAGCATGGCGCCAGTTGGGCTGAACCGAGGAAGCGTGAAAATACAGCGCCTCACCAACCGGACTATCCCAAAGCCCTTCATGAACAATCCGCGCGATTGCCTTGGCGCGATGCCAGGCGGGCGAAGAAGTCCGGATACTGGGCATCCGCCCACCCCGGATGAAAGAGAATTGCGAAGGCTGGTACACCACCCCGCAATAGCTGGAAGGGAATTTGCCCGATTCCACGCGATTCACGATCACCTGGCCCACGGCCAACTGACCCGCCAGTTTCTCGCCTCGTGCTTCGAAATAGATCGCGCTAGCAAGGCACTGCATATCGCGTGAAAGGTCGCCGGCTGCGGGAAGGCTGGCGACCAGCTCTTCGAGAGACTCAGCATCATTCACCGCGGCGTCAGCGCCTGCAGGCAAGGGCTGGACAACTTCCCGGGAAACGAAACGAACCGCGCTGCTGTCTGTGCCGGAAGCTGTCCCGGCTGGTGAAAGCGGGGTTTCAGCCGCTTCATCACTTGCAGTATATTCCCGGGCCAAAGCCTTGGTCTCGGGGTCTTGCGCGAAGGCACCGGATGCAGCGGCGCCAGAAATCGTAAAGACCATCATGGCTGCCACGGCAAAGGCCGCGGCCAGCTGGGTTTTGCGACTCATAATCCTGTTTTTATCGGCGGTGAACGCGCCCCGTCGCAGGCAATGGTTCATCAGGAATGATGAACCTGTTCCCGATCTTGCGATCAGTGGCCTGCCGGCCG
Organism: Fulverythrobacter ferritrahens; assembly: GCF_020539485.1. Taxonomy (GTDB): domain Bacteria; phylum Pseudomonadota; class Alphaproteobacteria; order Sphingomonadales; family Sphingomonadaceae; genus Andeanibacterium; species Andeanibacterium ferritrahens. The sequence continues at coordinate 176,157 of NZ_JACDXU010000002.1, read as the reverse complement.
TTCCCCGTCTGCGTGCTAGCCCCCTGGCCGGTTTGCCGGAAGGACCGCCTGCGCATTGGTCGCGGGCCCAATAACGCCCGAGCGAGCGATGTCAACTTTCTGTAAAGGACAATCCGATGAAACGTTCGCCATTGGCGACATCCAGTTCCACGATCCAGAGATCGTTGTCCTGTCGCTTACGCCGATCACAATATTCCGAAAATTCCTGATGTTTTTCAGGATCTTGCCTCTTCACCAACGTCCAATTCCGGGTTCCGTCGAGCTGCGGCATCCGTTCATATATTCTGAGGTTCGCGCCATTCTCGCAACAAACGACAAGAATCGTTCCCGCATCGCGTTCACCTTTTGCCAGAACCGTTGCAAAGCCCCCGGCGGCATTAACCGCACGGATCAGACCCGAAATTTCGAGATGGGCAGGAAGCCTCTCATCCATCTGCGCCACCTTTGCTGCCTATCACTGGCCAATGACACCATAACCCGGAAGGCTGGAAAGCGCGATACGCGACCGCATGAATGTTCCCGTTCCGCGGCCAATCTCCTCCCCATCTTCATTGGTGAGGTTCGCTTCCGCCACAAAGACCCGCCGTTTTCCGCTTATCCACCGGCCATGGGCGATGACCCTCCCCCCCCGAACCGGCGCCGTGAAATGGAGGTTGAAGCCGGTGGTCAGCAGGAAACGATCGGAGACAAGGCTGTTAGCCGCATAGAAAGCCGCATCATCCAGCATCTTGAAATAGATCGTGCCATGCGCCGCGCCCGCGGCATGATAGACCCGCTCATCGACATCGAATTCTATCCGCGCGGTACCGCGCGACGGAATCGTCAGTCTTGAGGGAAACAGCGTATTGATCGGCGCGGAAGCATAAAGGCTTTCCAATGCCCGATAATGAAGCTCTGCGCCTTGATCTTCGATCATTGGGGCCGCCTCAGGCGGCGTCGCGGTCGGTTGCATTGGCAAGCAGCGCGTAGAGCGCTTCTTCCCCTTCCGCTTCCATCAAGGCATCATGCGTGCGTTCGTCACGCACCAGCCGGGAAATCGCGGCGAGGGCATGCAGATGCGTGACGCCGGCATTTTCAGGCGACAGCAGGCCGAACACCAGTTCCACCGGCAAGCCATCGGCTGCGGCGAAATCCACCGGGTCTTCAAGTTTCATAAGCGCCGCCACCGGGCGCTTGATTCCCGGAACGCGGGCATGGGGAATCGCCACCCCGCGGCCAAATCCGGTGCTGCCCAGATTTTCACGCTCTTCCAGTCGCTCCAGCACGTCGGCGGGATCGAGTTCATAGGAAGCGGCGAAAATCTCGGCCAGACGGCTCAGGATTTCATGCTTCGCATCGGCCCGGATCACGGTGACGGATTCGGGGAGAATGGAAAAAAGCGACGTCATCACTCTTCAAAAGCTCTGCTTCATGCGGCCCGGGTTCAGGCAAGGTGCGGCCGGACAACGCCGAAAAGCATGGCGGGCTTTCCGCCAAATTCAGGGAGTTGCCCGGAAGCCGCAGGCCCTGGCGCGCCTTGGGGGCGCGCTCGCTTCAGGAAGGTTCGACCCAGCCGATCGAGCCATCGTGCCGGCGGTAGACCATATTATGGCGACCGGTGCCAGCATTTTTGAAGAACAGGGCATTGGTATGCCGGAGATCCAGCATCATCACCGCATCGGAAACACTCGCTTCAGGGATGTCGACGCGGGTTTCGGCGATCACCAGCGGTGCCTCGCTTTCTACCTCATCCTCGCTTTCCTCAACGGCCGGGGCGAATACAGTATAGGCTGCCTCTTCCTCGCGTGCGACGAAAGCAACCTGCTCGTGCCGATCCTTCAGTCGGCGCTTGTAACGACGCAGTTGCTTGTCGATCTTGTCGGCGGCCTGGTCGAACGCGACATGGACGTCATGCGCTTCGCCATGCGCCTTGAGAATCAGGCCCTGCATCACATGCATCACGATGTCACTGGTGAAGGCGCTGGTTGGCGCCTTGCCAAACGTGACCTGTGAGGAAAGCGCGCGGCTGAAATATTTGTCGATGATCGAATTGAGCCGGTCGGCTGCATGCTCCTGCAGGGCACTGCCGGTATCGATCTGGTGGCCGGACACGCGAATATCCATCGTAACGCTACTCCTGCTTCTATCGCCGCCCGGATAGTTTCCTATGTTTCCCAGAGCGGGGACATGATCGTTGTCAAAAATTCCTTATGCCGTGCGAGTTCCTCCTCACTCGCCTCATGGGGACGAGGAGCGCGATATTCGCGCTTCTTCGCCGGGCTGCGTCTGAATTCGATGATTGTGGTTTCCGTAACCGTCGTTGCCAGTTCGAGCCCGATCTGCCGACCGCCGGTAAGTTCGACATAGACCTGCGCCAGCAATTCAGCGTCAAGAAGCGCGCCGTGGAACGTACGATGACTGCGATCCACGCCATAGCGCGAACAAAGCGCATCAAGGGACAGCTTGGCACCCGGATGACGGCGCTTGGCGATGGCCAGCGTATCGATCATCCGATCAAGACTGACAGGTTCCAGTCCGCACATGGACAGTTCGGCATTGAGAAAGCCGAAATCGAACGTGGCGTTATGGGCGACCAGCGGCGAATCGCCGAAAAACTCCAGCAGTTCCGCGGCGCTCTCATGGAAACGCGGCTTGTCCGCCAAAAACGCGTCCGACAGGCCGTGAACAGCCTCGGCCTCCGCCGGCATCGAGCGATCGGGATTGTAATATGCGTGGAAAGAGCGACCGGTCGCCACCCGATTGACCAGTTCGATGCACCCCATTTCCACCAGCCGATCCCCTTTTGCGGGATCGAAACCAGTGGTTTCGGTGTCGAAGACGATCTCTCTCATCACAATCAATATCGGCCTGCTTGCCTGTGCTGGCAAGGGCTGTCAGCGCGGGTTTGTCAATTTCCCGACAAGGTCGCGAACTGCCTCGCGGGTTTGCTCGATCGAACAGCCGGTATCGATCACGTAATCTGCACGGGCGCGCTTTTCCGCATCGGGAATCTGCCTTTCAAGAATGGCGGCGAATTTTTCCGGCGTCATTCCCGGCCGGGCAAAAACCCGCCGCCGCTGGGTGTCGGAATCGGCCGAGACCACTGCCACAGCGTCCACCCGATCCTGCGTGCCCTTTTCGAACAGGAGGGGAATATCGAATACGATCAGCTTTTGCCCCGCATGTTCGATCAGGAATGCCTCACGCTCATCGGCAACAGCCGGGTGAACGATGGCTTCGAGCCGGGCCATAGCTTCGGCATCGCCGAATACGCGCGCACCCAGCGCAGCCCGATCCACACCGCCCTGTCCGGTTGTTCCGGGAAATGCAGCCTCGATGGCTCCGAGCAACCTTCCTTGCGGCCCTTGCAGCCGATGAACTGCCGCATCGGCGTCGAACACCGGAACGCCCAACTCGGCAAACATCTGGGCGACCGTGGATTTCCCCATCCCGATCGATCCCGTCAGGCCGAGGATGAAGGGATGACTCACGCCTGCTCGCCGGTCAGGCGCACACGAAGTTCAGCATCCCCGTCATCACGCGGAGGCGCCTTGCCAAAGAACCTTTCAAAGGCTTCCGCTGCCTGTCCGATCAGCATGGAAAGACCGTCCACCGTCCGATAGCCGGCAGCGCGCGCGGCCTTGAGCAAGGGCGTTTCCACCGGGTGAGTGACGATGTCGTAGATGATGCTGCCGGGAGGCACATGGCTGAAATCGAACTCAAGCGGAGGCTGGCCAGCCATGCCGAGGGGGCTGGCATTCACCACCAGGTCGAAACATCCTGCGCGATCGTCAAACTCGAAATCGGTCGGCTCCGCAAAATGCGCGAGGGGAGCAACATGATGCTCACCCTTGGGATCCAGCTCATCGAGCAGGGCCCGCGCCTTTTCAGGATCGCGGCCCGCCAGAACGATCACTACATGCTCTTGCGCCAAGGCGGCGATGATCGCCCGCGCCGCGCCACCTGTGCCCAGCACGCGCGCCATGCGGAAAAGATGCTCCTTGGCCAGCAAATCCCGCAATGGTTCAAGGAACCCGCCGGCATCGGTATTGTAACCGGAGAGAGATCCGTCAACCTCCCGCACGATGGTGTTTACGGCACCAATCCGGGCCGCGAGAGGATCCAGGCGATCAAGCAGGGGGATCACCGCCTGCTTGTGCGGCATGGTGATGTTGCAACCCCGCCATTGGGGGTCCTTGCGGCGGGACTTTAAGTAATCCTCAAGTCCACTGGAGGTTACGTGTGCCGCGCGATAATCCGCGTCCAGCCCCAGCCGCCCGATCCAGTAACCGTGGATTGCGGGGGATTTTGACTGGACGATCGGATCCCCGATAACTTCCGCATAGGGTCGGGTCATGCCTTTAGCTCCCCTTCCGCCCGCAAAGCGCCCAAAACCGGCAAAAGCGGCATTCCCAGCACAGTGAACTGATCCCCTTCGATACGCTCGAACAATTGCACTCCCAGCGCTTCGATCCGGAAGACACCGACACAACCGGACACCTCAGGCCATTCGGCGGCAAGGTAATCCTCGATGAAGCTTTCCGAGAGTGTCCTCACATGCAGCACGGCCTCATCCGCCTGGCTCCAGACGATCCGGCCGGACCGAGCCAAGGCAGCGGCACTGCATAAATGGAGCGGCTTGCCGGAGAAGAAGCGGAGATGAGCTGCGGCATCTTCACGGCTGGCGGGCTTGTCGAAACGTCGCCCGAACACCGCCACCAGAGAGTCGCTGCCGAGCACCAGCCGCCCGGGCATTTCCTGCGAAACGGCCAGAGCCTTGGCCTCCGCCAGGGCGAGTGCAATTTCCCGCGGCGGCGCATCGCCAAGACGTTCTTCCAGGGCGCGCTCGTCCAGATGGGCTGGATGCACTTCAAACGGAACTCCGGCATCGGAAAGCATGGCTCGACGCGAGCTGCTCTGGGAAGCAAGTACGATCATAGGTGTGCAATCATATCGGTTTGGCACCACCTTCATGGGCAGCGCTGGTGCGTTCATTATAAAGGCGGATGATCGCCGCGGCGGTTTCCTCGATCGAACGACGGGTCACGTCGATCACCGGCCAGCCATTATCGGCAAACATGCGGCGAGCGAAAGCGACTTCCTTTTCCACCCGCTCTTCATCGACATAAGCAGTCTCGGTACCTTCATTGAGCGACAGAAGCCGGTTGCGACGGATCTCGATCAGCCTCTTGGGCGCAGTAGTCAGCCCGACCACCAACGGATGGCGCAAGCCGAAGAGCGAGGGTGGAGGAGGGCTTTCCACCACCAGTGGAATATTGGCTACCTTGTAGCCGCGATTGGCAAGATAGATGCTGGTGGGCGTTTTCGACGTGCGCGACACGCCAGCAAGAAGGATATCGGCTTCCTCCCATTCTTCCCACAACACCCCGTCGTCATGCGCGATAGTGAATTGAATGGCGTTGACCCGTTCGAAATAGGCCTCGTCCATCATATGCTGCCTGCCAGGCCTGCCGACAGCCTCTTGGCCCAGCTGGTTTTCCAGTGCCTGGGTTACGGCATCCAGCGCGGCCACCATCGGCAAGCCGGTCGCCAGGCAATGTTCTTCCAGTCGCCTGCGTGTCTCGGGATTGACCAGAGTGAAAAGCACCAGGCCCGGACTGGCGCTGAGCTCGCTCAGAATCCGTTCAAGATGTTGCTGGGATCGGACCATGGGCCAGAAATGGCGCACCACATCGGCACCCTCAAACTGGGCGAGGGCAGCCTTTGCGATATTCTCCAGCGTTTCGCCGGTGGAATCCGATAGGAGATGCAGATGGAGCCGGGTCATCGCACGGAAAACCTTTGCCGATCCCGCCTATGCCTTTGCTGGCGGGGTCTTGTGGATAATGCCCGGCATAAACCACGGGACTAACCTCGGGACAAGTTTAGGGAAGGATTCAACCCCCGGACCGAGTCCTTCACAGGGCAAGATGTGGACAGGTGGAAAGTGATTTCGACAGGCTGTGGACAACGGGGAAAGAGTCTCGTTGACGCCCCAGCTCCACGATTCGATCAGCCACATTGGCTGTTCAATCCGGGAGAAATCGGGCAAGGCGCTGCAATCCCCGATATCCACAGGACCAACAGAGTCCACAACCCTATATAAATTAATATCTTTTTTTGATTGGACCTTGCCGAAATGCCTGGACCCCTGCTCGAAACACTCCGCGGAACCAACGTTTCAAGACGCCCGATCTGGTTGATGCGCCAGGCCGGCCGCTACCTCCCCGAATATCGTGCGCTGCGGGCCGAAAAGGGCGGTTTCCTTGAACTCGTCTATGATTCAGAAGCCGCAGCCGAAATCACGATTCAGCCCTTGCGGCGTTTCGGATTTGACGGAGCAATCCTGTTTTCGGACATTCTGATCGTGCCTTATGCACTGGGACAAGATCTCAAATTCCTGGCGGGCGAGGGCCCACACCTTTCTCCAAAGCTCATCGATACCGCTCTGGAGGGGCTGGAAGCCGTACCTGAGCGTCTCTCACCGATTTACGAGACGGTGAGACGGGTAAAGGCCAACTTGTCGCCAGAGGTGACCATGCTGGGCTTTGCAGGCAGTCCCTGGACGGTCGCAACTTATATGGTCGCGGGCGAAGGTAGCCGGGATCAACATGTCACACGCGAATATGCCTATCGCGATCCTCAAGCGTTTCAGGCGATCGTGGATGCAATCGTAGCGGTCACGGTGGAATATCTTTCGGGGCAGGTAGAAGCGGGCGCGGAAGCACTGCAACTGTTTGACAGCTGGGCAGGTAGCCTTTCCCCTGCGCAATATGAGCGCTGGGTGATCGCACCGAATGTAGCGATTGCTGTGGAGATGAAGCGCCGTCATCCCCTGATCCCGCTGATTGGTTTCCCGAAAGGATCGGGCGAGAAACTATCGGCCTATGCCCGTGAGACAGGTGTCGATGCCATTGGCGTGGACGAAACCGTCGATCCTCTCTGGGCTGCCAAGGCACTGCCGGAAGGCATGCCGGTGCAGGGCAATCTCGATCCGCTGTTACTGTTGTCGGGCGGCGAGGAACTGGATCAACAAGCTCGCCATGTGCTCGATGCTTTTGCCGGGCGGCCCCATGTATTCAATCTGGGCCATGGAATCGGTCAGACGACCCCGATCGCCAATGTCGAACGATTGATCGAGGTTGTTCGCGCCTGGGGCAGTTGAGCGTCGACGGGCAGGGCGTACACGGCTATCCGATCTCTTGACCCCGTCACGTCCGCTCTGCCACATGCCGGCCAAAATATGCGGGTGAATCCTATGCCATTTTGGCGTAAATGGCTCGCATGCAGGAAGTGCTCTCCATGCTCTATTACTGGCTCAAGGCCGGCCATATCATTTTTGTGATCTTCTGGATGGCCGGGCTCTTCATGCTGCCGCGCTATTTCGTGTATCATCAGGAATGTGCGCCGGATTCCCCGGAAAACGGCGTATGGATCGATCGGGAGCGCAAGCTGTTGAAGATCATCCTGTTGCCCTCGATCATCGTGGTGTGGGTTCTGGGCCTGTTGCTGGCATGGCAGATTGGCGCTTTCAGCCAGGGATGGTTTCACGCCAAGCTGCTGCTGGTCCTGATCCTTTCAGGTTATCATGGCTGGCTTTCAGCCTATGCCAAGGCGCTTGCCAGGGGTGAGCGTAAGCTGGAAGGCCGGAAACTGCGCATGCTCAATGAAATCCCGGGGATGGCGGCTGCGCTGATCGTGGTGCTGGTAATCATCAAGCCCTTCTGAATATTTCGGCCTGACCCGGACAGGAACGCAATTTGCGGCAGGCTGTGCCACTTGCGCTTCCATTGCGAATTGACGCGAGGGCGCGTGGCGCCTATTTCCGGGGAAATCCGGCTATAGCCGCCATTCCGGGCGGTAGGGTCTGCTTTCTCCAAGCCCTGATGACCTGCCGGCTTCCCGAAAATATCCCGAGTGGAACAAACACATGCATCTTAAAGAATTGAAGAAGAGGACGCCGGCCGAACTGGTTGCCATGGCGGAGGAATATGAGGTCGAAGGCGCATCCACCATGCGCCGTCAGGATCTGATGTTCGCGATCCTCAAGGAAGTGGCCGAAGACGGGGAGGAAATCCTCGGCGTCGGCACCATCGAAGTGCTGCAGGATGGTTTCGGCTTCCTGCGCAGCCCGGAAGCGAATTATCTCGCCGGTCCGGATGATATCTATGTTTCGCCCAACCAGGTCCGGAAATGGGGCCTGCGCACGGGCGATACGGTGGAAGGCGAAATCCGCGCACCCAAGGACGGTGAACGCTATTTCGCGCTGACCAAGCTTACCAGCGTCAATTTCGATCACCCGGACGCGGTGCGTCACCGCACCAATTTCGACAATCTGACCCCGCTCTATCCCGATGAGCGCCTGGTTCTCGATACGGTTGATCCCACGGTGAAGGACAAGTCCGCCCGCGTGATCGATCTGATCGCGCCGCAGGGCAAGGGCCAGCGCGCGCTGATCGTGGCACCGCCGCGTACCGGTAAGACGGTGCTGCTGCAGAACATCGCCAAGGCGATCACCGACAATCATCCCGAAGTGTTCCTGATCGTTCTGCTTGTGGATGAACGACCGGAAGAAGTGACCGACATGCAACGCTCGGTGAATGGCGAGGTGATCTCCTCGACATTTGACGAACCCGCTTCCCGTCACGTGCAAGTTGCTGAAATGGTTATCGAAAAGGCCAAACGCCTGGTCGAGCACAAGAAGGATGTGGTGATCCTTTTGGATTCCATCACGCGCCTTGGCCGTGCCTATAACACTGTGGTGCCTAGCTCCGGCAAGGTGCTGACCGGCGGTGTGGATGCCAACGCGCTGCAGCGGCCGAAGCGCTTCTTCGGCGCGGCCCGTAACATTGAGGAAGGCGGCTCGCTCTCGATCATTGCCACCGCACTGATCGATACAGGCAGCCGTATGGACGAAGTTATCTTCGAGGAATTCAAGGGCACCGGTAACTCGGAAATCGTGCTTGATCGCAAGGTTGCGGACAAGCGCATCTTCCCGGCGCTCGACGTCGGCAAGAGCGGTACCCGCAAGGAAGAACTGCTCGTAGGCAAGGATCAGCTCAGCAAGATGTGGGTGCTTCGTCGTATCCTCATGCAGATGGGCACAGTCGATGCGATGGAATTCCTTCTCGACAAGATGAAGGATTCCAAGACCAACGAAGATTTCTTCGCAACGATGAACCAGTAAGGTTCGAATGGCGGCTCGCTTCCCCTTCCGCTCGGTGGTTACCGGCGGACCGGGGGCGGGCAAGTCCACCTTGCTCGATACAGCTGCCGCTGCTGGCCTGGTGGTCTCTCCCGAAGTGGCGCGGGAGATTCTTCAGGCGCCGGGCGGGATGGAACTGCGCGAGCATGATCCAGTCGGCTTTGCTGAAGCAATGCTGTGGCATGAGATGGCTGCATTCAAGAATAGCAGCCATCACTTCGCGCCAGTTCTATTCGATCGCGGATTTCCCGATATTGCAGGCTTTCTCCTGTTGGACGGGTTGCCTGTGCCAGCAGAACTGGGCAGAATCTGCCGTGAATTGCGTTATGAGGGGCCGGTGTTCCGCGCTCCGCCTTGGCGCGAAATATACGCCCAGGATGCGGAGCGTATTCAGGACTGGGAAGCTGCGGTGGCGAGCGATGCGGCAGTTATCGCCGCATGGCGCCACTATGGATATGATCCGATTGATCTGCCGCTGGCAGCCGTAGAAAAACGGCTGATGTTTATAATCGGTGAGCTAGATCAGGCTTAAGCGAGGTTTTCCGCAAGGAATTCCCGCGTCCTAGCATCCGCCAATTGTGCGCCTTCCTCATTGCGGCGCTTGCCTGATGTCGCGGCAAAGCCGTGATCCAGCCCATCATAATCATAAAGCGTCACCCGGGGATGAGGGTCGAGCGCCTTGTGCATCGCTGTCTGAGCTTCCGGACTTACGAAATGATCCGCCGTGGGGACGTGCAGCAACAATGGCCGGGCGATGGCATGAGCTTCGTCCAGCATCTGATCGATCATTACACCGTAATAACCTACGCTGGCGTCCACATCCGTGCGAGCGGCGGCCATATAAGCGAGCCTGCCTCCCAGGCAGAAACCGACGGCGCCAACCTTCGCCACGCCCATTTCCGCGCGAATGAATTTCACGCAGGCTTCAATGTCTTTCACCCCATCATCGGCAGAATATTGCATCATATTGTCGATCGCCTGCTTGAACTCTGCTTCGACATCGGGGTTCAGGTCGCTTCCCGGCGCAAAACGCCAGAACAGATCGGGGGCGAGAGCTAGATAGCCGTGTGCTGCCCAGTCGTCGCATTTCTGCGTGATGCCGGCATTAACGCCGAAGATCTCGGGGATTACGACCACGGCTGCTCGTGGAGTTCCCTCGGGGCGTGAACACCATGCGGGAATGTTACCTTCGCCGTTTAGGGCGGGAATGCTGAGATTGGTGGCCATGGGAATCTCCTCTCGCTGCCTGAAGCGCAAGCTATTGCCCGGCGATGGACTTTGCCAGCACGCTGTGACAGCCTTGCAGCCTGCAAACCAGATCGCCGTTTGTCTTACAGGCATTTCCGCTCAAGGAGGCTCCATAATGAAGGTCCATGTCGAGATCGATTGTACCCCGGAAGAGGCGCGTCGCTTCATGGGTCTACCTGACGTGGAGAAAGCCAATCAAGTCTACATGGATGCGATTGCCAAGGCGATGCAGGGTGTGACCAATGTCGATCAGCTTCAGGAATATGCCAAGAATCTCGCTCCGATGGGACAGTTGGGATTGAAGCTGTTCCAGAATTTCATGGAAAGCGGTGCCGCCTTTACGGAAGGGGCGAAGAACAAGGGCGATAAGCCTGGCCGCTGACCTGCCCGGACATTTGCGCTAGGCGCGTGCGGATGAATACGATTTTCGCTCTCTCCAGCGGGCAACCTCCGGCAGCGATCGGGGTGCTGCGCATCAGCGGGCCGCAGGCAGGCGAGGCCTTGCGCAATCTTGCAGGCGCTTTGCCCATACCTCGGCATGCCAGTTTCAGGACGCTGCGGGATGTTGACGGCAGCGTGCTCGATCAGGCTCTCGTCCTTTGGTTTCCGGGACCGCATACAGCAACTGGGGAGGATTTGGCTGAACTGCATCTCCACGGGGGCCGGGCGGTTATTGCCGGGGTGGAGAAAGCATTGGCGCGGTTCAGTGGTCTGCGTCGGGCGGAGCCGGGGGAATTCACTCGCCGCGCTTTCGCCAATGGCCGGATGGACCTCGCTGAGGCAGAAGGCCTTGCCGATCTTCTGCTGGCAGAGACAGAGCTTCAGCGGCGGGCGGCAGTGGAGATGGCGGGTGGTTTGCTGTCACGCCAGGTTATTGATTGGCGGGACCGTGTTCTGACCTGCTCCGCGCGAGTTGAGGCAGTGCTCGATTTTGCGGATGAGGATGATGTTGCTGTCCTCCCTCCGGATTTCACCGCCGACATTCAGGGCATTACCGAGGAAATAGGTAAGGCTCTTGATGCGCCTCACGCTGAGACATTGCGGGAAGGGTTTCGCGTGGTCCTCGCCGGTCCACCCAATGCGGGTAAGTCCACGCTCTTTAACGCACTGGTTGAGACCGAGGCGGCAATCACTTCCCCAAGCGCAGGCACGACCCGTGACGTTCTGATTCACCCGGTTGCGTTGGATGGACTTCCTTTCTGCTTCATCGATACGGCAGGCCTGCGAGAGGAAGGAGCAGAGGAGATCGAGGCTATCGGCATCGCGCGAGCCCAAGCAGAGCTGGAAAAGGCGGATCTCGTTCTCTGGCTTGGTCCTGAGGGTGAAGGCCCGGTGGGCGCATGGGAGATCGAAACACAGATCGATGTGTCGGGGCACCCGTGCAAGGCGCACCCGCGCCATCGCGTCTCAGGATTGACGGGCGAGGGAGTAATGGGTCTGAAACGAGATCTCGTTGCTGTTGCACGTGTAGCAATGCCGCGGCCCGGCCAGGCTGCTTTGAACCTCAGGCAGCGTAGTTTGCTTGGAGATGCCTTTACTGCTCTGGGCAGCGCGGCAGCGGAAAGCGATCCGTTGTTGTTGGCAGAGCAGCTTCGGCTTGCGCGCCTGTCCTTCGACCGTTTGATTGGCCGCTCAGCGACGGAGGATATGCTGGATGCCTTGTTTGGGCGGTTCTGTATCGGCAAGTGAATTCCGGAGGCATGTTTCACGTGGAACATCGCAAGGTCTTTGACCCGAGTCACCAGAGGCAGTATCGGCGCTGCGATGAGTTCTTCCGGAAATAGCTTCGACATTGTGGTTGTCGGCGGTGGCCACGCCGGCTGCGAGGCGGCTGCGGTTGCCGCACGGATGGGCGCGCGCACAGCGCTGGTGAGCTTTGACCTTCGGGCTATTGGCGCGATGAGCTGCAATCCGGCGATTGGCGGTCTCGGCAAAGGTCATCTGGTTCGGGAAGTCGATGCCTTTGACGGCTTGATCGGGCGGGCGGCCGATGCAGCTGCCATTCATTATCGCATGCTCAATCGGTCAAAGGGCAGCGCGGTTTGGGGGCCGCGCATCCAGGCAGATCGCAGCTTGTTCAAGCGTGCTGTTCAGAAAATGATCGCCAAGCAGGAGAACCTGTCCTGTATTGAAGGCGAAGCGGCGGAACTCATCTTCGAACAGGGCAGGGTGGCTGGTATCGTTCTCGGGGACGGTAGGAGGATTCTGGCTGAGGCCGTCATTCTCTGCACGGGCACGTTTCTTGGTGGTACGCTTTTCCGCGGAGAGGAAAGGCTATCCGGAGGACGTATTGGGGAAGCCTCGGCTCAGCGTATGGCCGCGCAGATGCGTGAAGCAAAGCTGCCTATGGCAAGACTCAAGACCGGCACCCCGCCTCGGCTTGATGGACGGACAATCGATTGGGCGCGGCTGGATGAGCAGCCGAGTGATGCGGATTTCTGGACGATGTCACCGCTCACCGCTGCTCGCCGGAATCCGCAGATATTCTGTGCGATCACCCGAACGAACGAGCGTAGCCATGACGTGATTCGTGCCAACCTCCATCGCTCGCCACTTTTTACCGGGGCAATCGACGCGAGGGGGCCGCGCTACTGTCCCTCCATCGAGGACAAGATTCATCGTTTTGCCGATCGGGATGGCCATCAGGTATTTCTGGAGCCAGAGGGTCTTGGTACGCATCTTGTCTATCCCAATGGCATCAGCACTTCTCTTCCAGCAGATGTGCAACTCGCCATGCTCCGTACGATGGAGGGGCTGGAGACCGTTACGATGGAAGTACCGGGCTATGCGGTTGAATATGACCATATCGATCCACGTGCATTACGTCCAACGTTGGAACTCCGCGCAATTCCAGGGCTTTATTGCGCAGGCCAGATCAACGGAACCACGGGGTATGAAGAAGCCGCTGCGCAAGGACTGGTCGCGGGAATGAACGCAGCAGCTGCCGTGGTTTCACGTGAAACACCTTCGCTTGATCGTGCCAATAGTTACATGGCTGTGATGATTGATGATCTCACCCTCCACGGTGTCAGTGAGCCATATCGTATGCTTACTGCGCGGGCGGAGTATCGCCTGAGGTTGCGAGCGAATAATGCGACTACTCGGCTCACTCCCATGGCGGTCGAGGCCGGGTGTGTTGGGGAGGAACGGATGCAATGGTTCCGTCAGCGCGAGATAGATCGGGTGAAATGGAACGAGGCTCTGGATCGGGAATTGGGGGCAGTCGAGCTTGCCGGCAAGGGCCTTCCGGTCAGGCCCGATGGTGGCAAGCGCTCTCTGCGGGAATGGTTGCGCTTTGGCGGTGTTGAGTTGAAGGATCTCTCGCGCTGGTTCTCCGATGGTTTCGATCCGGAGAGCGAGATTGCATTGGAACTGGCAGAGGATGCCGCCTATGCGCCCTATCTCGCACGGCAGGATGCAGAACTGCGCGATTTACGGGCAAGCGAGACAGTACCCCTTGGGGAGGGATTTCCTTTCGCTTCTGTCCCCGGGCTCTCACGTGAAATGGTTGAGCGGCTCGATGCTGCGCGGCCTGAGACGCTCTCTGCCGCAGGACGAGTTCCCGGTATTACTCCGGCGGCGCTGGCGGCCTTGCTTGTTCACGCGCGCCGCCGGATGGGTGAGGCCGCATGACTCAAAATGAGCTTCTCAAGGACGAGGTAGAGGCTCGTGCTTATGTGGCGCAGTTTGGCGATCAGGTCGCGCTGGACCGTCTCGACCGCCTGACGGCGATGTTGCGGGAAGAAAATGAGCGGCAAAATCTCATTGCCGCAGCATCGCTGCCAACGGCGTGGTTGCGCCATATTGCGGATTCTGCGCAACTGCTTGCCCATGTTCCACGTGGAACGTCACTTGACGGGCCCTGGCTTGATCTTGGCACGGGCGCAGGGTTTCCGGGGCTCGTGATCGCCGTATTGCGACCCGAATGGGATGTTCGTCTGATCGAATCACGCCGTAAGCGCACTGACTGGTTGGAACGCGTCCGTGTGGAGCTGGGTCTGGAACACTGCAGTGTGGTCGCATCCCGGTTGGAAGTGGTGCCGTCTCAGCCAGCGGGAGTCATTTCCGCACGTGCGTTTGCACCGATGCAGAAACTCATCGATCTTTCCGCACGCTTTTCCACAAATCGGACTATATGGTTGTTGCCGAAAGGCCGTTCCGCAGCCCAGGATTTGGCATCGCTGCCCGAATCGATGTCCAGGCTGTTCCACGTGGAACAGTCCTGCACCGATCCAGAGGCGGGGATTATCGTCGGTCGGCTTGAACGAGTCGGGACAGGGCTTGAATCGGGCCCAGGCAGCAAGCGAGGCTAATGCCAATGATCCGAATTGCCATTGCGAACCAGAAGGGTGGAGTGGGCAAGACCACTACCGCTATCAACATGGCCACAGCCATGGCCGCGACTGGATGGAAGACCTTGCTGGTGGATCTCGATCCGCAGGGAAATGCCTCTACTGGCACGGGGATCGATCCTCGTCACCGGACGATTTCGAGCTATGATGTTCTTTTGGGTGAAGCGAGTGTGGTCGAGGCCACCGTGCCGAGTTCAATCCCGGGGCTCGATGTCATTCCTGCCACTGTAGATCTCAGTGGCGCGGAAATCGAACTGGTGGATTTCGAAGACCGGGCAGGGCAGTTGCGCCGGGCCTTCACGGGGCATACCGGCCACGATGTGTGCTTTATCGATTGCCCACCTTCGCTTGGCCTGTTGACGCTCAATGCGCTGACTGCTGCCGACACATTGCTGGTGCCGCTCCAGTGTGAATTCTTTGCGCTTGAGGGCCTGAGTCAGCTGTTGCAGACGGTTGAAAAGGTCCAGCAATTGTTCAACCCCGATCTGGGAATTGTCGGCGTTGCGCTGACCATGTTTGATCGGCGGAACCGGCTGACGGATCAGGTTTCCGAAGATGTGCGCGGATGCCTGGGCAATCTGGTTTTCGATTCCGTGATTCCCCGGAACGTCCGTCTGTCGGAAGCGCCGAGCCACGGCCTGCCTGCGCTGATCTATGATCACTCCTGCACAGGAAGCCGGGCCTATATGGCGCTGGCGCGCGAATTGATTTCCCGACTGCCCGAAAAGAGGAAAGCGGCATGAGTGATGGCAATGAACCGGTCCGGCTTGCGGCAGTCGCCGGAGGAGGCGATGCGGCGCGGCCTGAGGCCAAGCGCCGGCTCGGCCGCGGACTGGGTGCTTTGCTTGGTGAAGTTCGGCGGGAAGAGCCGTTGGCAACGTCATCTCCGGCCCGCCCGGCAACCGGGGCAAATTCGGATTCGATAAGGTCGGAGCGCCCCGCCGCTACTTCGTTGATACGCAACGGGCTGGCCAGCGTTCCTGTTTCCACCATTCAGCCGCATCCTGATCAGCCGCGCCGACATTTCGACGAAGAGGCACTGGATGAATTGGCGGCTTCGATCGCGGCGCGGGGTGTTATTCAGCCGGTGATCGTGCGTCCGGTGGGTGGGGGTTATCAACTGGTCGCTGGTGAACGGCGCTGGCGTGCCGCCCAGAAAGCACAACTCCATGAGATTCCTGCGCTAATTCGCGAACTTTCCGATCGTGATGTAATGGCTCTGGCGCTGATCGAGAATATTCAGCGCGAGGATCTCAATCCGGTTGAGGAAGCGCGGGCCTATAGCCGGCTCGCCGAGCTGGAGGGATTGACCCAGGCGGAAATTGCCCGGCTGGTTGAAAAATCCCGCAGCCATGTCGCCAATCTCCAGCGCCTGCTCTCGCTGCCGGAAAGCGTGATTGCCCATCTCGAGGCCGGTCGCCTGACCATGGGCCACGCTCGCGCCCTGGTGGGTCATGACGATGCCGAAGCCCTTGCTGAACAGGCAGTGGAGAAGAAGCTTTCCGTGCGCGAGATGGAGAAGCTGGCTCGCAAACCCGGCAAGCAACGCGAACCCCGCAAGGCTGCAGCCTCGGCTAATGCGGAGGATGCGGATATTGCCGCCGTACAGAACCAGCTGGAAGAATTTCTCGGCCTTCCAGTGCGGATTACGTCCGATGCCGATCCGCGTTCAGGCGCAGTGACGATCCGTTATTCCACGCTCGACCAGCTCGATCTCGTTTGCCAACGGCTGACGGGCGGGGAAATCTGAGGGCGGCACGGGCGGGGACAAGCCTGGAAGTCGCGCTGCGCGACTTCCGGCGGCTTTTTCATTTTACCGGCTTGGCTGGCTCGACCTTTACCGGAACGGTTTTCGTCGCAGCATTCCCAACCGGAATATATTTCGTCTTCGCGGAAGACGGTTTCGCGGGAATGATGCGCCGAGCGGGCCATTCCTCAACGATTTCTTCCTTAGGTTTGCAGGTCCAACCCACTACGACGGGTATCCACATCACCTGCCCGGTAGAATAGGCGCCATAGGGGTAACTCCCATAGACTTGGCCCCCATAGGCCTCGGCATTCCCCTCATAGCGAGTGAGGTAGTCCTCGCAGAAATCGCGCGTCCGGGCCTTGTCCTCGCCCTTGTCGATGGCTGCCCCGGCAAGGGCACCGACAGTCGCGCCTACCACCGTGCCGATCGTGCGGTTGCCTTCACCGGCAATGACATTGCCCGCAACGCCGCCAAGAACGCCGCCAATTACAGCGCCGCCTAATCCGTTATCCTTGTCCCCATAGCGACGGCGGCAATCGCGCAGCCATGCCTCTCGTTCTTCCTGGCTGTAGGCGGGCTTCATCGTGATCGGTTGGGGAGGCAAGCCTGCCTGTCCATAAGGCATGGCCATGGCCGGGCCGGAATATATCAAGGGGGCGGCCTGAAGTACCGGAACTGCTCCGTAATCCTCCTCAACTTGAGGCGAACCCTGCGTATCGCCAGCGATGGCAGGGTTCGCCGCAAGAAAGGAGAAAGCGGCGGTTGCAAGAATGGTAGAACGGCAAAGGCGCATTGGCTGAATCCCCTGTCAACTGCGCGAACGGCCATGCAGGGCCGTGCACCGCGTTAACCTGAAATTTAGCATCATAATGCGCGGTAAACGAAAGGTCCCGTGGCCTCTGTCTCGTTTCGGGGCGTTCAGATCCGGTTAGAGAGTATTGCCGCAAGCCGTTCCACGGCCGCAGCATCTTCCTGGTCGAAGCGGGCCTGGGTAGGGCTATCCAGGTCGATCACCGCGACTACTTGCCCATCTCGTGATACCGGCACGACCAGTTCCGAACGGCTCGCCGCATCGCAGGCAATATGGCCGGGAAAGGCATGGACATCCTCAACCAGCTGGGTTGCTGCATTGGCTGCCGCCGTGCCGCAGACGCCTTTACCCCAGCCAATGCGAATACAGGCCGGTTTCCCGCAGAAGGGGCCGAGAACCAGCTCCTCCCCGATCACCCGATAGAAGCCCGCCCAGTTGAGATCGGGCAGATATTGCCAGATCAAGGCGGCGACATTGGCCATATTGGCAATGCCATCGCTTTCGCCTGTCGTGATCGCATCAACGGCTGCAAGCAACTCGCCATGCAATTCGGCTTTGGAAAGGGCGGGATCGGGGGCGAAGTCATACATTGCCCGGCAGATGTAATGTGCTGCCCCGTTGCCGCAAGCCGCCCATGAGTTTATTCCGCTCTCCATGAACCTGCTCAAGAAGATCCTTATCGGATTGCTCGTGGTCGTCGTGGCTCTCACGATTGCCGGCTATTTCATCCTTCGCGGGGATGCGGCCGATGTTCCCTTTGATGAAGTGACCGGGACCGACCCCAAGCTGGCCGATCCTGATCCGCAAACGATTCCCACGGTGAAGATTGCCAAGCCGGTAGGCTGGAAAGCGGGAGAAGCGCCAATTCCGGCAGATGGCCTGAAAGTGGCGCGTTTCGCGGAAGGGCTCGAGCATCCTCGCACCATGCTGACCCTGCCGAATGGGGATGTGCTGGTTGCCGAATCGAACGCCCCGGCCCGTGTGATCGCCGGCGGCAGCATCACCAATTTTGTGGCGGGCATCCTGTTCAGCCAGGCGGGGGCAGACGTTCCTTCGCCCAACAAGATCGTGTTGCTGCAGGATGCGGATGGCGATGGCGTGGCGGAAGGGAAGACCGTGCTCCGCAGCGATCTTGATTCGCCGTCGGGCATGGCGTGGAAAGATGGCAAGCTTTACGTCGCCAATCACGATGAAGTGGTGGAATTTGACTATGTTCTCGGTTCAAAGGCAATCACTGGCGCGCCAAAGAAGCTGATGGATCTGCCTGGCGCAGGCAATCACTGGATGCGTAATCTGGTGCTGAATGCCGACGGCACCAAGCTGTATATCGCGGTAGGTTCGGCCTCCAATATCGCTGAAGGCGGGATCGAGGCGGAACAGGGCAGGGCGATGATCCATGAGCTGGATCTCTCCACGGGTCGTTCGCGTCCCTTCGCGGCCGGTCTGCGCAATCCCAACGGCCTTGGCTGGAACCCCTGGACCGGGGAATTATGGACCACTGTGAACGAGCGTGACATGCTCGGTTCCGATCTGGTGCCTGATTACTTCACCAATGTTCCTGTGGGTGCCCAATATGGCTGGCCCTGGTATTATTGGGGTGATGTGATTGATGACCGGGTAGAGGCGCCGATGCCCTCCGGCCTGACGGGTTATGTCCGCCGGCCCGAATTCGCCATGGGCCCCCACGTTGCCGCCTTGGGCTTTGTCTTTACCGGAGGGGGTAACCGCATGGGGCCGGAATTCGGCCAAGGTGCCTTTGTGGCACGGCACGGTTCGTGGAACCGCAAGCCGCCCGCAGGCTATGACGTGGTGTTCGTGAACTTCGATGCACGCGGCAATCCCACCGGCAAGCCGGTCCCTGTGTTGACGGGCTTCCTCAACAAGGATGGCACCACCAAGGGCCGCCCGACCTGGGTAGCCTGGGACAAGACCGGCGCCCTTCTGGTGAGTGACGATACGGGGAACATCGTGTGGCGCGTGGTGAAGCCCGGCGCCCCGGAAAACCCTGCCCCCCAACGCAACAAGGGCAAGCGTATGCCGCCGATCAAGGAACTGCTGGGCGATCCGGCGGCGGCGTTCGAGGAAAATGGAGTGCCGAATTAAAGCAGGCGGCCTGCGCGCCCTGCCAGCTCGTTCACATATTGCCAGGCGGTGCGGCCCGAACGGGCGCCGCGCCGTCTGGACCATTCCAGCGCATCACCTTCGTCGAAGGAAAGTCCAAATTCACCGCAATAGCCCCCGATGATCGCCAGATAGTCATCTTGCGAACAGCTATGGAAGCCGAGGGAAAGGCCGAAACGGTCCGCCAGTGCCAGATTATCGTCCACGGCATCACGCGGGTTCAGCGGATCGTCCTGCTCGGCTGAATGACGCGGCACGATGGCGCGGCGGTTGGAAGTAACTGCCAGGCGGACATTGCCGGGCCGTGCCTCTACCCCGCCTTCCAGCCAGCTGCGCAAGTGGCGGGGCCCCACGGAATCGCCCTCCGCAAAGCCGAGATCGTCAATATAGACGAGGAAGTTGCGTTCCACCCGCCCAAGCTCGGCAAAGACGCTTGAAATGCCTTCCAGCGCATCGGTGCCTGCCTGAACCAGCGCGATCTGCCCGGGATGAGCCTTCTGTGCGGCGAGGATCGACGCGCGCGTCAGGGCGGACTTGCCCATGCCGCGCGCACCCCACAGCAGCATGTCATGCGCGGCGTGGCCTTGCGCGAGACGCAGAACATTTTCCGCTACTCGTTCCTTCTGGGCGTCGATCCCGCGCAGCATATCGAGCCGGGGCGCTTCGAGCCGTTCTACCGGGCGGGCGAAGCTGCCGGTCCAGACATAGGCCGGGAAAGCGAGCCAGTCAGTCGCGGGACGAGGGGGCGGAGCCATCCGCTCGAGGGCGGCGGCGATCCGTGCGAGAGGATCTCCCTGATCGATCATGGGCTCAGGCTTCAGCCTGCCAGTAGCTCCGCGTCAAGAGCGTAGAGCAATTCCGCCCCTGCCCGTGCCGATGCCGCGAGCCCCAGGGCCTCCGGCACAAGCCGGTCGAGGAAGAAGCGTACCGTGACTGGCTTCGTCGCGGCGAGGGCGGGTGCCTCACCTCTTTCGACAGCCTGCAACTGGCATAGCAATTGCCAGCCTGCGGTGGCGACGGCGCACATGGTGCAGAAGGGTACACTGCCAGCGAGTCTGTCATCCAGAGTGGCGTCATGCAGCATCCATTCGCCAATAGAAGCACATTCCCGCGCCAAAGCCACCAGTTGTGGCTCATCTTTGCCATCCTTGGCGATATCCCTCATCAGCGCGACCAGCACTCCGCCATTTTCCGAACCGAGCTTGCGTGTGACGAGATCTGCAGCCTGAATGCCATTCGTGCCTTCATAGATGGGCGGAATCCGGGCATCGCGCAGATATTGGGCGGCGCCGGTTTCCTCGATATAGCCCATGCCGCCATGCACCTGGATGCCCAGACTGGCGACTTCCATGCCGATATCGGTGCCCCATGCCTTGATCAGCGGCACCAGCAGGTCCGCGCGGGACTGCGCTGCGCCATCGCCCAGCGCTCCGCGATCGACCATGCCGGATGTGTAGTAGAGCAGCGCGCGGGAGCCTTCCGTCAGGGCTTTCATACGCAGGAGCATCCGGCGCACATCGGGATGCTGGATAATCGGCACCGGGGCGCGGCTCGCGCCGCCCGCGCGGGGCGATTGCACGCGCTCCCAGGCATAGGCGAGGGCCTGCTGCGTTGCCCGCTCCGCGATTTGTACGCCCTGATTGCCGACATTGATACGGGCCGAGTTCATCATCGTGAACATGGCTTTCAGCCCTTCGTTCTCGCGGCCGACCAGCTCGCCGATGCATTCGCCCCTGTCGCCGTAGGACATCACGCAGGTGGGAGACGCATGGATGCCCAGCTTGTGCTCCAGGCTGACGACGCGCACGTCGTTGCGCGCGCCGGGGCTGCCATCTTCATTGACGAGGAATTTGGGCACCAGGAACAGCGAGATCCCGCGACTGCCTTCCGGTGCGCCAGGCAGGCGGGCCAGGACGAGGTGAATGATGTTCTGAGCAAGCTCGTGATCGCCCCAGGTGATGAAGATCTTCTGACCAGCGATGCGATATTTGCCTGCATGGGGCCCGTTCTCGATTGGCGTGGCCGTGCTCCGCAAGGCGCCGACATCACTGCCTGCCTGCGGTTCTGTGAGATTCATCGTACCGGGCCATTCGCCGCTCACCAGCCTGGGCAGATACAGCGCGCGCTGGGCCTCGCTGCCGTGCTTCTCGATTGCCTCGATCGCCCCGACGGTCAGCATGGGCAGTAGGGAGAATGCAAGATTCGCGGTGCCGAGATTTTCCATCACGTTGATGGCCAGCGTGTAGGGCAGGCCTTGCCCGCCATATTCAGTTGGGCCGGAAATCGCGTTCCAGCCTTGCTCGATATAAGCAGCATAGGCCTCGGCAAATCCGGCGGGCAGGGTGACCGTCCCATTCACAAGCAGCGCCCCCTCCACATCGCCAATGCGATTGAGCGGTGCCCATTCCCCTGCGGCAAGAGCGCCGATGCCTTCCGCGATGGCCTGTACCATGTCAGGCTCGGCGGCGGCAAAGCGTGGATGGGCGGCCAGCTCCGCAATTCCGGCATTCACGGAAATTGCCAGGATCTGGTCATCGATGGCGGGGGCATAAGGCATCTTCGGCTCCCTTATTCGCTTGTTGAGGTGCTTTGCGCGCGCTTTCCACGCATCACCTAACCCCCTGCGCCGGGGGCGGCAAGGACGCTACGGAAGGGCCGTGGACAGGAGGGAGTTCCTGACTCTTCCGCTCGATTCCCTGCCGTTGGCTTGACCTGTCGGGGGATTCGGTGATGGAGGAACCTCTAAGGGAGCACGGTGCTGCGATGCAGAAGAGCGGAACGGAATTGCTGACAGTGGATGCGCCGGGCATTGCCCGGGCCGCAACGCTGCTGCGCGAAGGGCGGCTGGTCGCGGTTCCTACCGAAACGGTCTATGGCTTGGCTGCTCGTGCGGATTCCGATGCGGCGGTAGCTGGGATTTATCGCGCCAAGGGACGGCCCGATTTCAATCCTTTGATCGTACACGTTGCGCAGCTGGAAATAGCGGAAAAACTGGCCGTGTTTGACAGCCGGGCTCATGATCTTGCCGCGCGGTTCTGGCCGGGGCCATTGACGCTGGTCCTGCCCTTGCGCGGCGGCGTATCCATTGCCCCGGCAGTGACCGCGGGCCTTCCGACGATTGCCCTGCGTATGCCCGCACATCCGGCAATGCGCGCGCTGCTGATCGAAACCGGCCTGCCTCTTGCCGCGCCATCGGCCAATCGCAGCGGGGGCATCAGCCCCACCGAGGCCGGTCATGTGGTTGCATCTTTGGGCGGCAGAATAGACGCAGTGCTGGACGGCGGCCCTTGTGAACAAGGTCTGGAATCGACAATTGTGGCATTGCGCAATGACGGCACCTGGCAGCTTCTCCGCCCCGGTCCGTTTGAGGAAAGCCGGATTTCCGACATTCTTGGGCCGTCTCATGACGTCACATTGGCGAAAATCGAAGCTCCAGGACAACTTGCCCAGCATTATGCCCCAGGCAAGCCTGTTCGCCTGGATGCGATGCAGGCGGCACCGGATGAGTTCATGATCGGCTTTGGTGATATTGCGGGCGATTGCACGCTTTCCGCTTCGGGTGATCTGGCGGAGGCCGCAGCGCGCCTTTATGCCTGCCTTCATCTTGGAGCATCCGCTTCGCAGCCGCGCATTGCCATCGCGCCGATTCCTATGGACGGAATCGGGACTGCCATAAGGGACAGGCTCGCACGGGCTGCCGCCTAGAGGTTTGCAGGAAGAATTCTAGCGCGGTGATCGTCCGCCATCTGATGACTGGAGCTCATCGATTTCTTCAACGGTCGCATCGCGCCGCTCGCAAGCTTCAGTATTACCGCCGGCGCAGGCCCGATCGAGTTTTTGCCATTCGCGTTCCAGCTTGCCGAGACGCTCTTCGCGTTTGCGCATTTCCCGGCCGCGCTTCTCGTCTGCTTCCGACTGGCTCGTCGTCGCTGCATCCACGGCCTTTCCGGCGACTCTAACCGGGGCAGTGGCGACATCGAGAGCGGCCTTGGCAAGGCAGCCTGAAAGGGCGATTGCTGCAAGTGGCAGCGATACATAGCGGATCAGGCCCATTTCTTGCTCCTCTCGGTCGGATTATCCGGAATGGAAGTTGCGAAGGGATGAACCCGGGTAGTCAGAAGCGGCAGGCCGAAACGAAAAAGAGCCGCCTTTGTGGGGCGGCCCTTTCAAATCGATCCGAGTTGTCCGCTCAGGCGGTTTCGGTGGTTTCATAATATTTCGGTGCATGCTCGTTGAGGATCGCAAGGATCTTCTGCAGGGCGGCCGGCTCGTCGGTCTTTTCCATTGCGGCCAGTTCCCGTGCGAGACGGCTGGAAGCCGCTTCGAAGATCTGACGTTCGGAATAGCTCTGTTCCGGCTGGTCATCGGCCCGGAACAGGTCGCGAGTCACCTCGGCGATCGAAACGAGATCGCCCGAATTGATCTTCGCTTCATATTCCTGGGCACGGCGCGACCACATGGTGCGCTTCACCTTGGGCTTGCCCTTGAGCGTATCGAGTGCCTCGCGCAGCGTCTTGTCGCTGGAAAGCTTACGCATGCCGATTGCTTCGACTTTGTTGACGGGAACGCGCAGCGTCATGCGTTCCTTTTCGAAGCGGAGCACATAAAGTTCGAGCTGCATGCCGGCGATTTCTTCGTTCTGCAGCTCGATCACACGGCCAACGCCGTGCTTGGGATAGACAACATAATCGCCGACGGAAAAGGCGGGAGCCTTGGCTACCATGAATCGTCCTTTCTCAGTGCAGGACCGTTTGCGCGTTGCAGAGGTGAAAGACGTAGCAAGGGCCGCAAGCCGAAGCCGCGACCCCAAATGTCGATCAACCCTGTTGCGCTGCCGGGCCTGCCTTTCGTGATTCCTGTGGCCGGTTGTGGATAATTGCGACCATCGGCGGATTATGTAGCAGTTTCGCAACAAAAATTCCAGCCCTGCCGTAAAGGCAAGGCTAAAGAAGGAAATCTTACCCGAAAATTATTTGGCCGCATCTTTCGGGCATGCGCCGGCATAGGAAAAGAGTTAAACAACTTCCGACGCTTAGGGGAGCCATGGATTATGCCTCCATCGCGGCCTTGACCCTCACCAGAAGTGCCTGGGCGCGGATGTATCCGTCTTCACTGGCAAGGCTCGCCCGACCGGCGGCGATTTCGCTGACGATCAGGCGCATCGCTTCGGAAAGCTCGCGGAGCAACTGGGCGTTGGCACGGTTGGCGAGATCGGCCTGATCGAGCCGCGTGTAGAGGTCTTCTACCTTGGCAGAAGCTAACATGCCGCCCACGACAACACCCACCGACGCGGCAACTGCCGCGACGGCGCAATAGCTCAGGATTAGGACAAAAGTACTCAGACTGCCGCCCCCAGAATCGAACTGAAGCAAACAGCAGAATAATTCGGAATTGTTGTCTCAACAATCTCCGCAATCAACCATTTGTCCCGAAATGGGTCAATCGCCTTCGCCAGGTTCGGGGGAGAAGAACTTGTCGAACTTCCCTTCCTCGCCCTTGTGCTCATCCGCATCAGCGGGAGGGTCCTTGCGGGCCGTGATGTTCGGCCATTCGGCAGAGAATTTGGCGTTAAGTTCCAGCCACTTCTCAAGGCCGCCTTCCGTGTCGGGAAGGATCGCTTCAGCCGGGCATTCAGGTTCACAAACGCCGCAGTCGATGCATTCGCTGGGATTGATCACCAGCATGTTCTCGCCTTCGTAGAAGCAATCTACAGGACAGACCTCAACGCAATCCGTGTACTTGCAGCGGATGCAGGCATCGGTAACGACATAGGTCATGGGTCAGGTTGTCCTTCGCTCAATTCGCTTTTGCCGCCTGCTATGGCGATTGTGCCGGAAGCGTCAAGTTCCCGATAGCAGGTGCGCGCTTCTTCTGGCGGACCTCGACGCTCTGGCAAAGACAGGATTTCTATCACCAGCACACGGCTTCTTAAGGGCAGAGTCAGCACATCGCCGCTGGATATGGCCTGATCCAGCCTGACAACGCGGGCGCCGTTCCGCCGGATATGTCCTTCTCCGACCCATTTCTGCGCCAGGCCCCTGCTTTTCGCGAAGCGCAGGAACCAGAGCAGCCGGTCGATCCGCACCGGGAAGCCGAGCCTTACCGAAGCAGA
The DNA here is from genome assembly GCF_020539485.1 of Fulverythrobacter ferritrahens. Lineage (GTDB taxonomy): Bacteria > Pseudomonadota > Alphaproteobacteria > Sphingomonadales > Sphingomonadaceae > Andeanibacterium > Andeanibacterium ferritrahens. The sequence goes on along the minus strand of NZ_JACDXU010000002.1, from coordinate 150,579 downwards.
TCGGCCAGCACGGCAAAGGCATTGCCTTCTGCGGGGCGAGACGGGGCAGGCCTTGGGTCAGGACGTTTCCCTCCGCTGCCGGATGAGCCGCCCCTGCCTTCCTTGCGGTGACCACTGTCCTTGGCGCCCGGCCGATCACCGCGATGTTGCCCGCGGCCGCGACCTTCGTTGCGACCGGTGCGCCGTTCATCCTCGCGCAGTTCGCCCCGATGGTCCGTCCGGGGTGCGCGCCAATCCCACATCAGCGGGGCAGGCGGGCCAAAGGCGCCTTCGGGCAGCTCCCGGTGGCGGACCGGGCGAAAACCCGCATCACGCATCAGTCGGGCATAGCTGTCTTCCGTCAGGCCCATGGAGGTCGGCAGGGCAGGATCGATGAAGAACCGCTTGCCCGATGCCGCGCCGCGCGCCTCATGGGCAGCGCGAAACAGCTTTTCAGCCATGTCGAGCCGGATCGCCTGCTGGCCCGCGTGACGATAGCCGGAAGGAAGATGGCGTGTCCCGGCGATCACGGCTGCCATATTTTCCTGCACGGGCCGGCTATCCACGCCGATAGCGTGCAGCAGCCGGCGCGGTGCAGGTTTGAGCAGGGCAGGCGCGAAGACATCCAGTGCGCCAATCGTGACGCCCAGCTTGCGCAGGAGATGGCGCCGTTCCTTGGGCAAATGCGCCAGCCCGGCCTTTTCGCGGGCAATCATGCCGGCCCCCGCCACCACATGCAGCAGAAGGGCGCGCAATTCGCTCCCCGCCTCGGGATCGCGAGTCGCTTCTTCCAGTGTCCGTAACGGAGCGAGGGGGGCAAGTTGCCCTTCCAGCCAGTGATTGAGCGCTTCCGCCAGACGGTCCGCCTGGGCGGGGCCAAGCGCGGTCAGTTCCTTGGCGAGTTCCAGACGCGGGCGGGAAATGTCCCTGCCAGGCTGAAGGACGGCCACAGCCTGCCCGGCGCGTAGCACCTTGCCGCCTTCCAGCGACAATTCGCCCAGCTCGCTGGCCACCATGGTCTGCGCTCTTTGCGCTAGAAGCTGCGGCAAATGCTTTTCCGCTGCGGCAAGAAGCAGCTTGCGATCAGCATGGCCAGCCTGTGCGTCCACCACAAAGCGGAAGCCATCCAGATGGCCGATTGCTTCACCTTCGACCAGCACGGCGCCGTCTTCGTTCAGTTCTACCTTCAAGAGGCCTGCATCCTTACCCATGGTCTTCATCAATACAGCAGTGCGGCGATTGACAAAACGTTCGGTCAGCCGCTGGTGCAACGCGTCGGAAAGTCGGCTTTCCACTGCGCGCGCACGGGCGGACATTTCTTCTTTTGCGAGCACCCAATCCGGCCGCTGCGCGATATAGGCCCAACTGCGGATTGCCGCGATGCGGCCTTGCAGCGTGTCGATGTCGCCCGCAAGATTATCCAGTTCGGAAATCTTTGCAGCCGCATAGTCCGCGCCCAGATAGCCGTCCTTCAGTTCCTGCCACAAGCGTTGAACGAAACGTGCGTGCGTTTCCGCGCCCTGCTGGCGAAAATCGGGGAGGGAGCAAGCATCCCAGAAACGGCGGACCACTGCGGGATTGGTGAGGGTTTCGGCAATGCCATGTTCTTCGGCAAGTCGCTTGAGTACCTTGAGGTCGATCGCTTCCGGGGCCGGGGCCAGCTGGGGATGGTCCGGTTTGGCTTCCAGATCGGCGATCAGGGTGTCGACAGTGTCGAAACGCGGATCGGATTCGCGCCAGAACAGTTTGGTCAGCGGCGCGAAGCGATGTTCCTCGATTGCGTGGACTTCTTCGTCGGTGAATTCCAGAGGCGCGCCGCGCCCGTTCCGGCCCCCGCCGGAGAGCGTGCCGAAAGTGCCGTCCTGATGGTGACGCCCCGCGCGCCCGGCAATCTGCGCCATTTCTGCGGGCGTGAGGCGCCTTTGCCGCGAACCGTCGAACTTGGAGAGCCCTGCAAAGGCGACATGCGTGACATCCAGATTAAGGCCCATGCCGATGGCATCGGTCGCAACGATGTAATCCACTTCGCCCGACTGGAAGAGTTCTACCTGCCGATTGCGCGTTTCCGGGCTGAGCGCACCCATCACCACTGCCGCCCCGCCACGGAAGCGGCGGAGCATTTCCGCCACGGCATAGACCTGCTCTGCCGAGAAGGCGACAATGGCGCTGCGCGGCGGCAGGCGTGACAGCTTGGCGCTGCCCGAATGCCGTAAAACCGAAAAACGCGGTCGCTCGATGATTTCCGCTTCGGGAATCAGGGCCTTCACCATCGGGGCGAGGGTCGCGGAGCCCAGCAGCATCGTTTCTTCCCGCCCGCGAGCGTTGAGCAGGCGGTCCGTAAAGATGTGCCCGCGTTCTGGATCGGCGGAAAGCTGCGCCTCGTCCAGTGCGACGAAGGCGAGATCGCTCTTGGCAAGCAGGCCTTTTGCGGAGCGATCGGGCCGACCCGCAGGCATGGCTTCGGCAGTGCAGAGGAACCAGCGCGCGTCTGGCGGTTCAATCCGTTCCTCGCCGGTGATCAGCGCTACTGAACGGTCACCCTTGATCGCACGGACCTTGTCATAGACTTCGCGCGCCAGCAGGCGCAGCGGGAAGCCGATCGCGCCGCTCGAATGGGCGCATAGCCTCTCGATCGCGAGATGGGTCTTGCCGGTGTTGGTCGGGCCGAGCACGGCCTTGATGCGGCTATCGGCGGAACGGCGGGTCACAATGAACCGACTGTGGCAGGCTGGGCGACGGCAGGCAACCATCCTTTACGACCCGTGGCCAGGGCACGATCAGCCGTTCGCGTGACTCAGTCTGTCGATATTGACGGCTTGTTAACTTTGAATGGCCAAGGAATTGCGCCAGACAGGAGGCCGGGATCGGGTCGCGCCGTCCCATTGAAGGGATGGCCGACGGGGCCATAGGGGAGACGGGTTTGTTCAAACCTCGTGACCAGGCGGAGGCCGGTATTGAAACCGGCAGTGTGAATGGGCCGGCGAGGGCCGCTGCCCAGCTCACCCATTCGCTGATCCTCGAAGATCCTGGCAAGCTGGTCATTGCGCGCTTCAATTCCTTTGCCGAACGTTATGGCCAATGGCGCGAACGTATTTCCCTGCATCTTTCGGGCATCGATTTCGCACCCGATCTGGCCGAGGATATCGGCAGCGTCCGGTGGTTCCGGGGGGCAGGCACCATGTTCGGGCTTGCTGCAGTCGCTGCCCTCTTCTGGCCTGATTTTGCTCCGGTCGAAGCCGCCGCACCGATGAGCGTCAATGATGCCCAGCGCGACGAATTTCGCAGCCAAATGATCATGCCGCTGGCTCTGGGCGGCGATAGCGGCCGCCATATGGCAGCTACTTCTGCAGTCATTCCCCTCCAATCTGCCCCGGAGCGACCCCAGATCGAACTCGTCGCCACTTTGGGCCAGGGGGACAGTTTCGCGCGTATGCTCCAGCGCGCCGGCGTCGGTTCGTCAGAGGCGAACAGAGTTGTTTCGCTTATTTCCGGAGCCATGCCGCTCTCTGACATCGCCGCGGGAACCAAGGTGGATATGGTTCTGGGCCGGCGGGTTTCGCCAACTCAGCCCCGCCCGCTGGATTCGCTTTCTTTCCGTGCGCGCTTCGATCTCGAATTGGCGCTGGAGCGGCGCGGCGGCGCGCTGGCGCTCGATCCGCGCCCGATTCGGGTGGATTCCACGCCGCTGCGCATCCGGGGCAAGGTGGGGGCCAGCGTCTATCGTTCCGCACGCGGGGCGGGCGCGCCTGCCCGGGCCGTGCAGGATTATCTGCGCACGCTGGCCAGTCAGTATGATCTCGACAGCGCATTGGGGCCGAATGACGAATTCGACATGGTCGTTTCCTACAAGCGCGCGGCCACTGGCGAGGTGGAAACCGGCCAGCTGCTGTATGCAGGTGTGATCCGTAACGGAAAACCCAAGACCCAGCTGATGCGCTGGGGCAAGGATGGCCAGTTCTTCGAAGCGTCCGGTGTGGGCGAGCAGCGCAGCGGCTTGCTTGCTCCGGTCCCCGGCAGAGTGACTTCCAGCTTCGGAATGCGCCGCCATCCGATCCTGGGTTATACTCGCATGCATGCAGGTATGGATTTCAAGGCCAGTTACGGCACGCCGATCTATGCGGTGAGCGATGGCACGGTGGCTTTTGCCGGGCGTCATGGCGGGCATGGCAATTTCGTGAAGCTCAATCACGGTGGCGGACTGGGCACGGGCTATGCCCATATGAGCCGCATTGCGGTAAACGCGGGCCAGCGCGTGCGCCGGGGGCAAGTGATCGGCTATGTCGGTTCCACCGGCCTCTCTACGGGTCCGCATCTTCATTATGAGATGTATCGCGGCGGCAAGGTGGTGAACCCGGCCAGCGTGCAATTTGTTACCCGCGCGACGCTTTCCGGCAAGGATCTGGCGAATTTCAAGGCGCAGCTCGGCAGGTTGCTGCAGGTGCAGCCCGGCGCGGCGCTTGCCAGCCTGGCGCCGCCTGAGAGCGATGTCGACGCACCCCGGCGTGAAATCGAAAGAGTGGATCGTCCGCGCATGCTGCGCTGACGCCCAGATAATTGCGATCCGGCGCGATTTCCGGCACTAGGCGCGCCATGAAAAGCGCTTCCTTTCCCGCCACTCGCCTGCGCCGCACGCGCGCCAGCGCATGGAGCCGCGCGCTCCACCGCGAAACCATCCTGACGCCGGCAGATCTGATCTGGCCACTCTTCGTCACTGAAGGGCAGGGTGTGGAAGAACCGATCGGTTCGCTGCCCGGCGTATCGCGCTGGTCGATGGACGGGATTGCCGCGCGCGCGAAGGAAGCTGTCGCTCTGGGAATTCCCTGTCTGGCCCTGTTTCCCAATACACAGCCGGAAAGGCGCAGCGAGAAGGGCGTGGAGGCCCTGAATCCCGATAATCTCATGTGCCGCGCGATTCGGACGATTCGCGATGCCTGCGGGGAGGATATCGGCATTCTCGCGGATGTGGCGCTCGATCCCTATACCACCCATGGGCAGGACGGGCTGATCGACGATCAGGGCTATGTCCTCAACGACGCTACGGTGGAAGTGCTGGTGGACCAGGCGCTCAACCAGGCTGAGGCCGGTGCCGACATTGTCGCTCCTTCCGACATGATGGACGGCCGGATTGGGTCAATTCGTGCCGCGCTGGAAGAAGCGAACCATGCCAATGTCCAGATCATGTCCTATGCCGCGAAATATGCCAGCGCCTTCTATGGCCCCTTCCGCGATGCCGTCGGCTCTGGCGGCCTGCTGAAGGGCAACAAGAAGAGCTATCAGATGGACCCGGCCAATTCGGAAGAGGCTCTGCGCGAAGTGGCCTTGGATATTGCCGAGGGTGCCGATAGCGTGATGGTGAAGCCGGGGCTGCCCTATCTCGACATCGTACGGATGGTGAAAGACCGCTTCGAGGTTCCGGTCTTCGCCTATCAGGTGAGCGGCGAATATGCGATGATCGAGGCAGCATCCGCTGCCGGTGCGGGCAAGCGCGAGGATTTGGTGCTGGAGACATTGCTGGCATTCAAGCGCGCCGGATGTTCGGGCGTGCTCACCTATCACGCGCCGCTTGCCGCGCGGCTGCTCCATGGCTGAATTCCGCAGGGAGACTGCTCGGCTGGTTCTGCGCGACTGGAGTGGCGATGAGGACTGGCAGGCATTTTTCCGTCACACCAATACACCGGAAGTCATGCGCTGGCTGGGCGGCGTGATGCAGGCGGAAGCGATAGTAGCCCAGCGCAGCCGGGTGGAGAATTGCCGGGAACGCAACGGCCATTGCTTCTGGCTCGTCGAGCGGAAAGAGGATGGCGAGGTGCTCGGCTTCTGCGGCCTCAAGCGCACCGATGCACCGGACAGCCCATCGCTGGGTGAAATGGAAGTGGGCTGGCGTCTGCGCGAGAATGTGTGGGGGCGGGGTTATGCGAAGGAAGCGGCTCAGATATCGCTGGCTGCTGGCTTCGAAACATTCGGCGCGCAGGAAATAATTGCGCTCACAGTGCAGGAAAACGCGCCCAGCTGGGGCCTGATGAAGCGGCTCGGTATGCGTCGCCGCGAAGATCTCGATTTTATCGACCAGCGGCAGCAGGCGCCGTTTCGCGATACGATCGTCTATTCCATCACTCGCGCTGAATGGGAGGCCGCGCAATGATCGGCCATGACGTCACTATTCTCTCGCTTCACGGCAAGAGCCCGCGGATTCACGATACTGCCTTCATTGCGCCCGGGTGCAGGATCATCGGCGATGTCGAGATCGGGCCGGATGTGAGCATCTGGTATAATTGCGTTATCCGTGCGGATGTGAACCGCATCGTCATCGGTGCGCGCAGCAATGTGCAGGATGGCACGGTGATCCATTGCGAAAGCCCCAGCCCTCGTCGGCCGGAGGGCTTTCCCACCCTGATCGGTGAGGACGTGCTGATCGGCCATCTCGCGATGGTCCATGGCTGCATTCTGGAAGACCGTGCCTTTGTTGGCCTTGGCGCAATCGTGATGGATGGTTGCCGCGTCGGATCTGACGCGATGCTGGCTGCGGGCGCCATGCTCACACCGGGCAAGTCCATGCCATCAGGCCAGCTCTGGACTGGCCGCCCGGCTGCCCATGCTCGCGATCTGCCCGATGTGGCGATTGCCGAAATGCGCGCGGGCGTTGCCCATTATGTCGAAAATGCCCGCCATCATGCAGCTGCGCTGAAAGATGGCGCGGCCTAAGACCGAAGCCCCGCCCGCCGAGGCGATTCTCGCTTTGGCCGATGCCCATGGCCGGCTCGCGGTGAAGGTTACGCCGGGCGCGCGGGTGGAAATGCTGGAAATCGCCGATGGGAAGCTGGTGGTGAAAACGCGCGCCAAGCCCAAGGATGGGGAGGCGACCGATGCGGTCCTCGCACTGATTGCAGGTGCGCTGGGCATCGCCCGCAGCCGCGTCAGTTTGTTGCGCGGCGCAACTTCTCGCGAAAAACTGGTGCAACTGAGCTAGTTCATCCCGTCAGGCCTCGGCCTTTTCCCCCATGCGCCCCATGGCACGGGCGATCATGTCCAGCCTTTCAGCCAGCAGTTCTGCCACTTCCGTATCCTGCAATTCCGCATCGGCGATTGCGCGTTGCATGGCCTCGGCCCATTGCGCTGCAGTATCGGCGGCGATGGGGAAGGCAGAATGCATGCTGACCATGCATTTGCCCGGATTTGCCTCGAACCAGTCTCGCGGCCCGCCACTCCATCCAGTAAGAAAACCTGTCAGGGACCGGCGCATCGGGGCGAGGTCTCCGGCGTGCATCGCGCGCAATTCGGCATAGGCCGCATCGCCTTCCATCAGATCGTAGAAGCGTTCCACGATCCGGCGGATCGCATCCATCCCGCCCAGCCGCTCATAGGCTGTAACGCGGGGTTCCTCGGGTGCGGTGGCCATGGGTTTTCCTTCTCGGTCAGTCTGATCCAGTCTGACCATGAAAAGAAAATGAGGCGAGCGCTTTGACTCGCCTCAAATTTCAACACGCAAGCAAGAAAGGATCAGTCCTCGCCAGTGCTTTCGTCAGCTTCGGCCTGCGGTGCAGGTTTCTTCTTGGGCGCCGCCTTCTTGGCAGAGGGGCGCTTGCGCTTTTCTTCCTTGGGCGGCGCGGGCGTCAGTTCGAAATTGAGCCGGTCCTCCTTCACGCTCACATGCACCTCGCCGCCATGGGCGAGCTTGCCGAACAGAAGCTCTTCAGCCAGCGGCTGCTTCACCTTGTCCTGAATGAGGCGAGCCATCGGACGGGCGCCATAGAGCTTGTCATAGCCCCGCTTGCCCAGCCACTGGCGTGCATCCGAATCGAACTGGATGTGGACGTTCTGCTCGGCCAGCTGCAGCTCCAGCTGGAGGATGAACTTGTCCACCACCCGGCTGACCGTTTCCTGGCCAAGATAGGCAAAGGGCACGATCGCATCCAGGCGATTGCGGAATTCGGGGCTGAACATCTTCTTCACAGCCTCGTCACCCGCATCCTCCTTGGATACGTCACCAAAGCCGATGCCCTGACGCGCCATGTCGGAAGCGCCGGCATTGGTCGTCATGATCAGCACGACATTGCGGAAGTCCACCGTCTTGCCGTGATGATCGGTCAGGCGGCCATTATCCATCACCTGCAGCAGGATGTTGAACAGGTCCGGGTGGGCCTTTTCGATTTCGTCGAGCAGCAGCACGCTGTGCGGCTGCTGATCCACCGCGTCGGTCAGAAGCCCGCCCTGATCGTAACCGACATAGCCCGGAGGGGCGCCGATCAGCCGGCTGACCGAATGGCGTTCCATATATTCGGACATGTCGAAACGCTGCATCGGAATGCCCATGATGCTGGCCAGCTGTTTGGCCACTTCCGTCTTGCCGACGCCGGTGGGGCCGGAGAACAGGAAACTGCCGATCGGCTTGTCGGCATCGCGCAGGCCTGCACGGCTGAGCTTCATGGCGGTGGACAGCACCTCGATGGCCTTGTCCTGCCCGAAGACCACGCGCTTGAGATCCTTCTCAAGCGTTTCCAGCGCCTTCTTGTCGTCCGTGCTGACCGTCTTGGGCGGGATGCGCGCCATGGTGGCGATCACTGCCTCGATCTCGCGCGAGGTGATCTTCTTCTTCCGCTTGGAAGGCGGCACCAGCATCTGCATCGCGCCCACTTCGTCGATCACGTCGATTGCCTTGTCGGGCAGCTTGCGGTCATTGATGTAGCGCGCGGAAAGCTCCACTGCCGTCTTGATCGCATCGGGCGTGTATTTGACCTTGTGATGTTCCTCAAAGGCAGTGCGCAGGCCGCGCAGGATCTTGATCGTATCCTCTACGGTCGGTTCGTTCACGTCGATCTTCTGGAACCGGCGCAGCAGGGCGCGGTCCTTCTCGAAGTGATTGCGGAACTCCTTGTAGGTGGTCGAACCGATGCAGCGGATCGTGCCGCCCGAAAGCGCGGGCTTGAGCAGATTGGAAGCATCCATCGCTCCGCCGCTGGTTGCACCGGCGCCGATCACCGTGTGGATCTCGTCAATGAACAGCACCGCATCGGGCATTTTCTCGAGCTCGGAGACAACCTGCTTCAGCCGTTCCTCGAAATCGCCGCGATAACGGGTGCCGGCCAGTAGGGCGCCCATGTCGAGCGAGTAGATTACGGCCTTTTCCAGCACTTCGGGCACGTCGCCTTCCACGATCTTGCGCGCAAGACCTTCGGCAATCGCCGTCTTGCCCACGCCGGGATCTCCCACATAGAGCGGGTTGTTCTTGGAACGGCGGCACAGGATCTGGATCGTGCGGTCCACTTCGGGGCCGCGGCCGATCAGTGGATCGACCTTGCCGTCCAGCGCCTTCTGGTTGAGGTTCACGGTGAACTGGTCGAGCGCGGAATCCTTCTTGGACTTGTCGCTCTTTTCCTCGGCCTGCTGCTGCGGTTCTTCCGCGCCGCTGGGCGTGCGGCTTTCCATCTGGCGGCCGCCCTTGCCGATACCGTGGCTGATATAGCTCACCGCATCGAGTCGGCTCATATCCTGTTGCTGCAGGAAATAAACAGCATAGCTGTCGCGCTCCGAAAACAGGGCCACCAGCACATTGGCGCCGGTAACCGTATCCTTGCCGGAGGACTGGACATGCAGGATCGCGCGCTGGATGACCCGCTGGAAACCAGCGGTGGGCTGGGGATCAGCCTCGTCCTGAGTCTTCAGGGACTGATATTCCTGATCGAGATATTGCTTCACCACTTCGGTCAGCTCGCCCAGGTCCACGCCGCAGGCGGTCATCACTTCGGCGGCGTCCGGATCTTCCACCAGCGCCAGCAGCAAATGCTCCAGCGTCGCATATTCATGCGCGCGGTCGCTCGCATTCTGGAGCGCGTTGTGCAGCGTCTTTTCGAGGCTCTGGGCGAAACTGGGCATTCAGCATACTTTCGGTTGCAGGAGAATCCCTTCCGTTGTGGGAAGGGTGGGGGGAGCGAGGTTGACCGCAGATGTATGGCTGCGGGCAAGGGGATTGAATCCTATATGGGATGCCCCCGCCGGATTGGGAGGGGCGGGGCGCATCAGGTCGTCGCCTTGGGCTTGAAGAGCGATTCGGCCGCCAGCCTGTGTGCGCCGGCTTTGTCGCGGTGGGATTTCACACGCGCGATTTCCGCTTCGAGCAGGGCGATACGATCCGCCAGTTCATCAAGCGAATAGCTGTCCAGGCTCTCCCGGGAGAGCTGGCTGGCTGCATCTCCGCGCCGCCTGGGGAGATCGTCTTCATCCATTGCAGGGCAGCATCGCAATTGTCCGCGCTTTCTGTCAATGGGGTGCTCGATTGGCATGTGGAGTGTGGCCGGCCGGCCACGAGCCGGGATGGAACGATGGCAACACCTCTCCCCGAGACGATGATAGCGATGGGTTTCGATGCGCCGGGCGGGCCTGAAGTGCTGCGGCCGGAAACGGTGCCAGTGCCGGTGCCCGGTCCGGATCAGGTGCTGATCCGGGTCGCCTATGCCGGGGTCAACCGGCCTGACGTGATCCAGCGCCAGGGCCATTATCCACCGCCGCCGGGCGCTTCTCCGCTCCCTGGGCTGGAGCTTGCGGGCACGATCGTGGCCGTGGGCGAAGGAGTCGAGCCGGAAATGCTGGGTCGCAAGGTCTGCGCTCTGGTGCCGGGCGGAGGCTATGCCGAATATTGCCTTGCGCATCAGAGCCACTGCCTGCCTGTGCCTACGGGCCTGCCGTTGGCACAGGCTGCCGCACTGCCCGAAACGCTCTTCACCGTATGGCACAATGTCTTCGAACGCGGCTGGGCATCGCAGGGCGAGACGCTGCTGGTCCATGGCGGCACCAGCGGCATCGGATCGATGGCGATCATGCTCGGCAAGCTGTTCGGGCTGAGCGTGATAACCACCTGCGGCAGCGACGATAAATGCGAGGCTGCGCGCACAATCGGCGCCGATCTGGCAATCAATTATCGCGAGAAGGACTTCGTGGAGGAAGTTCAGGCCTTCACTGCGGGCAAGGGCGTGAACCTGGTGCTGGACATGGTGGCTGGCAGCTATGTGCCGCGCAACCTGCGCTGTCTTGCCGAGGATGGCCGCCATGTGACTATCGCCGTGCTGGGCGGCGCGAAGGCGGAGATCAACATGGCGGCGCTGATGGTGCGCCGCGCGACGCTGACCGGATCGACGCTGCGCCCCCGTTCGGACACCTTCAAGGCGCTGCTGGCAAAGGAAATCGCCGAGAATGTCTGGCCGCTGGTGGCCGAAGGGGCCCTGCGCCCCGTGATGGACAAGGTGTTCCCGTTGTCCGAGGCCGGGCCCGCCCATGCCCGGATGGAAGCGGGCGAGCATGTCGGCAAGATCGTGCTGGAGGTTAGTGGTGGCTGAGAAAGCGGCGGCCGAGAAGCTGGTCCTTCATGAAGATCCCGTCAGTGGCAATTGCTACAAGATTCGCCTCACTGCTGCCTTGCTCGGCCTGGATCTCGAACGGCGCAGCTATGACATTCTGAAGGGTGAGACGCGCACGCCTGAGTTTCTTGCAAAAGTGAACGCCAATGGCCGCATCCCGGTGTTGCAGATCGGCAATCGCTTCCTGCCGGAAAGCAATGCCGCCTGTTTCTATCTGGCGGACGATTCGCGGCTGATCCCCGAAGATCGCTTCGACCGGGCGGATATGCTGCGCTGGATGTTCTTCGAACAATATAGTCACGAACCCAATATCGCGACCCTGCGCTTCTGGCTTACTTATGTCGGGCGGCAGAACCTGTCCGAACAACAGCAATCCCAACTGTCCGCCAAACATCTGGCAGGCGAGGCCGCGCTGGAATTGATGGATCGTCACCTTGCCGGGCAGGACTGGTTCGTGGGCAATGCTCCCTCGATCGCGGATGTCGCGCTTTATCCCTATACGCATGTTGCGGAAGAGGGTGGCTTCGCACTGGGTGGTTATGCCAATGTCTGCGCGTGGCTCGACCGGGTCGGAAACCTGCCCGGTTATGTGACGATGGAGTGACGTTTAAATCGTAAAGAGTCGCGGAACTGTCCCTGAACTGTGAATCGCCTGTAACAATTAGGATTCATAGGCGCAAAGCCAAGATCAGGCTGTTCAAGGGCTTTGCCGAATGTTTGGCGAAAGAGACAATTACGGTGAAGGCGGCGGGGCCGTTTCGGCTTTTCCTCATTTCACGCTGAGCGAACCCAGCGTTCCGGAACCTTCCGAAGAAGGGCGCCAGCACTATCGCACCATCTGGATCTCCGATGTCCACCTGGGCACCAAGGGGTGCAATGCTGAATTGCTGATCGACTTCCTCGACAATGTCGACAGCGAGACGATGTATCTGGTGGGCGACATCATCGATGGCTGGCGCCTGAAGAAGAAGTTCTACTGGCCGGCCACTCATAACGACATCGTCTGGCGGATTCTCAAGCGGGCCAAGCGGGGAACGCGTATCGTCTATATCCCGGGCAATCATGACGAGATGTTCCGTCAGTTCACCGGGCTGAATTTCGGCGGAGTCGAGATTCGCCGCGCCGCTTTCCACGATACAGCCGACGGGCGCCGGTTGATGGTTCTACATGGCGACGAATTCGATGCGGTGATGCTCGCCCATCGCTGGCTCGCCTTCGTCGGGGATGCCGCCTACACCTTGCTGATGGGGCTCAATCGCCGCATCAATGCGGTGCGCGCCCGGCTCGGCTTGCCATACTGGTCGCTGTCCAAGATGGCCAAGCACAAGGTGAAGAACGCGGTCGAGTTCATCTCCCGCTACGAGGAAATCGTGGCGCGCGCCGCTGGCCAGCGCGGCGTTGACGGAGTGGTATGCGGCCACATCCACACGGCGGAATTCCGCATGTTCGACGGGATCGAATATTGGAACGATGGCGATTGGGTGGAAGGCTGCAACGCCCTGGTGGAACATTTCGACGGGCGCATGGAGATTCTCCACTGGCCCGATGAAATCGCCAGGCGCAACGCCGCCCAGGCCGAGCGCGAGACGGTGGCCATCCGTCTGGTTCAAGCGGCCTGAGCGGGGGAAAGGGCTTCGCCTATGAGGATCGCCCTGGTCACGGATGCGTGGAGCCCGCAGGTGAACGGCGTGGTCCGCACCTTGCAAGCGATCACCGAACTGCTCGGCCGCTGGGGGCATGAGGTATTGGTGATTTCGCCCGATCAATATCGCTCTGTTCCCTGTCCCTCCTATCCCGAGATTCGCCTGGCGCTTGTCAGCGGCCGTTCGGTGGGCGCACGGATCGAACAATTCGCACCCGATGCGGTGCACATTGCCACCGAGGGCCCACTGGGCCTTGCCGGGCGCAGCCATTGCATCACTCGCGGATTGCCGTTCACAACGGCCTATCACACGCATTTTCCCGAATATGTGGCCAAGCGCACCGGCCTGCCTTCGGTCTGGTTCTGGTCCTATATCCGCTGGTTCCATCGCCCTTCAGCGGGAATCATGGTGGCCACCGAAAGCGTCAGGCGGGATTTGCGGGCCCACGGGCTGACCAATCTGCGCGAATGGAGCCGGGGCGTGGACCTGGAGGCCTTCGGCCCGGATATCGAGCCGCCCGATCTCTATTGGGATCTGCCGCGTCCGATCCAGCTTTATGTCGGCCGCGTAGCGGTGGAGAAGAACATCGAAGCCTTCCTGAAGGCGTCCGCCCCTGGCTCCAAGGTGGTGGTGGGCGATGGGCCGGCGCTTGCCCGTTTGCGGCAGGAGTTTCCGGAAGCCCATTTCCTCGGGCGGCAGGTCGGGGTGGAACTGGCGGCCTGTTATGCCGGGGCGGACGTTTTTGTCTTCCCAAGCCGCACGGACACGTTCGGGCTGGTGATGATCGAGGCTCTGGCCTGTGGCACGCCCGTGGCGGCCTATCCGGTTACCGGGCCGGTCGATATTCTCACCCCGGCAAGCGGCGCGATGGACGAGGATCTGGGCGCCGCGATCGCGCGTGCCCTCACGCTCGACCGGGAAGATTGCCTTGTGCATGGCCGCGGCTTCACCTGGGAGGCCAGCGCGCGCCAGTTCCTCGATGCACTGGTCCGCCCCGCCGAATCACCATTGGCAGCTATATCGGGCGCAGTGCCGCCCGCGCTTCCCCGTGCCGCCTGATCGCATGCGCTTGCCCAAACGGGGCCAATGTCCTATCTAGGGTGGGTAATGGCCGCTCCGAAAGGGGCGGCCCTTCTATTTTGGGCCCGTGAAGATACGGGCGGAGAGAAGACCATGTCCCAGACCAAACCGCTCATGCCGCATGCCACGGCGTCGTGGCTCGTCGACAATACCGCACTCAGTTTTGACCAGATTGCGGATTTCTGCGGGCTGCACATCCTGGAAGTGCAGGCCATGGCCGATGATCTCGCCAGCTCCAAATATACCGGGCGCGACCCGATCCATTCGGGCGAACTGACGCATGAGGAGATCGAGCGTGGGCAGGCCGATTCCAATTACCGCCTGAAGATGCAGAAGGCGCCGGTGCAGGTCAGCCGCACCAAGGGCCCCCGCTATACGCCGGTGTCGAAGCGGCAGGACAAGCCCGATGGCATTGCCTGGATCCTGCGCAATCACCCCGAAATCTCGGATGCGCAGATCTCCAAGCTGATCGGCACGACGCGCAATACGATTGCCGCCATTCGTGACCGTTCGCACTGGAACATCCAGAATATCCAGGCAAAGGACCCGGTGACGCTGGGCCTGTGTTCGCAGCGCGAACTGGATGCGGTGGTTTCCAAATCGGCCAAGAAGGCGGGTATCGATGCTGCCGCTCCGGCTGAAAGCACGACTTCGGATGATCGCCAGGCCCTGATCGACGAATTGCGTGCCGAGCGTGAAGCTGCCGCCAAGGCCATGATCGAAGCGGCGCAGGAAGCTGAAGTGGAAGCCTGGCTGGAAGCCAAGCGCGCGGCTGAAGCTGCTGAAGGGCAGGGCTGATCAGGCCTTACGCTACGGCATCCGAACATCCCGCGCAGGCCGGGAATCGAAAACGCCTCCGGTTCATTTCCGGGGGCGTTTTTCTTTGTCCGCAGGCTGCGTGCAGCCGCCTATTTCCTTGCCTTGAACGCCTGCTTAAGTCACACTGACTAACATGGATGTCAGTAAGGCCGGGCCACAAGCAGGCAGGCCGGACGCCGAATTCAGACCGGCGCCGGAATGCTACAATCATCCCTCGCCATGGGAGCTCGATCTCCCGCCCATGACCATGCCGGAAATGCTCGAGGGTTCGGTGGCGGCCCATCCCGCAGCCCATTTGCTGGAGTTCATGGGCCGACATTACTCATACGCTGAAGTTCTGTGCGATGCGCGGGCCTTTGCTGCCGGGCTGCAGAAGCTCGGCATAGGCAAGGGCGACCGGGTGGGCATGTTCCTGCCTAACGCGCCGATTTATGTCGCGGCCTATTACGGGGCGATGATGGCCGGGGCCATCGCGGTGAACTTCTCCCCCCTCTACACCGTGGAGGAGCTGGAAGCCCAGGTGGAGGATTCCGGCACGCGCCTGCTCGTTACGCTGGATGTGCCTGCCTTGCTGCCCACTGCCTGCAAGGTGCTGGACCAGTCCTCGCTCCAGACGCTGGTGGTGGGGCGGCTGGCAGACATGCTGCCCTGGGCCAAGGGCGCAGCGCTTCGGCTGTTCGGCCGCAAGAGCACGATGGCCGTGCCGCGCCGCCGGGATGTGCTGACGTGGAATTCCATGGTGGTGCGCGCCATGCCCGAACCGGTTCAGCTCGATGCCGAAAAGGATATTGCCCTGCTGCAATATTCCGGTGGGACTACAGGCGTGCCCAAGGGGGCGATGCTCAGCCATCAGAATCTTACCGCAAATGCCCGGCAGGTTGACGCTATCGATCCGTTCCGCACCGGGCCGGACATTATCATGGGTGTGCTGCCGCTGTTCCACGTCTTCGCCAATACTTGTGTCCTTAACCGGACGGTGGTGAAGGGCGGTTGCCTTGCGATGTTGCCGCGTTTCGATGCGGGCCAGGCGCTGAAGACGATGGAACGGGTGGAGGCCACGGCCTTTCCAGGCGTTCCGACCATGTATCAGGCCCTGCTCGATCATCCGCGCCTCGCAAGCACGGATTTCTCCAGCCTGCTGGTGTGCATTTCCGGTGGTGCTCCCCTGCCTGAACCGCTGCATCAGCGTTTCGAGGAAGCCAGCGGCGCACGGTTGGTGGAAGGATATGGCCTAACCGAAAGTTCCGGCGTGGTTTCGACCAATCCCTATGATGGGGAGAATCGTCACGGAACCATTGGTCAGCCTTTGCCCGAAACCCGGATTCGCCTGCTCGACAAGGAAGATCCCACTCGCGATGCGCCGCCCGGAGAGCCGGGCGAGCTGGCCATCTGCGGCCCCCAGGTGATGCAGGGCTATTGGAATCGGCCAGAAGCCGCTGCAGCGGCCTTCGCAATGCGGGATGGCGAACGCTGGCTGCGGACCGGTGATATCGCCATGCTGGACCCCGATTTCTACATCCGCATCGTCGATCGCTCGAAAGACATGATCACCGTGGGCGGTTTCAAGGTCTTCCCCAGCCAGGTGGAAGAAGTGCTGCTGCGTCATCCTTGTGTGAAGGAGGTGCTGGTGATCGCGGTGCCTGACGATTATCTGGGCGAGCGTCCGGCGGCCTTTGTCACTCTGGCAGAATGCTCGCCTCCTACCGACGGCGAAAAGCTGTGCAACTGGGCCAATACCCATCTCGGCAAGCACGAACGGCTCCAGCGTGTGGAGATTCGCGAGTCCCTGCCGAAGACGCCGATCGGCAAGCTGGACCGCAAGGCCCTGCGTCGGGAGGTCCTTGGGGAAGGGTAGGGAGGCGCTTCCTCACCCGGTCATTCAGCCGGCGAGATGCAGCCTGGGGCTTTCGTCCTCATCGGCATCGACACTATCGATGCTGGCCAGTGCCTGGCCGGGCGCCTGATAGGAAAAACGACCCACGACCTGCGCGCCCTGTTCGATGGTCAGCGCATCGTAGCGAACATCGCCATCGGCCCGCGCGGTGCGCAGCATCACCAGTTCGCGGACATGGATCGATCCTGTCACCCGTCCGGCAAGGCGGGCGCTTTCGGCTTCGATCGATCCTTCGATGACGCTGGCCTCGCCCTGCACCAGCGAGGCGCAGCTTATATCGCCTTCCACGCGCCCATCCACATGCAGATCGGCGTTGGCACTGATATCGCCCCTGATGACGACATCGGGGCCGATCACCGAAAAGGTGGCGTTGCTGGTCATGGCGGCCTTATTTTGCGGCTTTGGCGGCGTGGACCGCGGGGTTTCCGCGCGCTTCTTCGAGAACATGGGGTGCGACCTCCAGGAATGGGCGGGGATTGACCGCCCGATCGTTGATGCGGACTTCGAAGTGAAGGTGCGGCCCGGTGGAACGCCCGGAACTGCCGATTGCACCGATCACGGCACCCGCAGCGACCTTTTGGCCTACCCGGGCGCGGAAGGCGGACATATGGGCATACCGCGTCATCAGCCCATTGCCGTGGCTTATCTCCACAACCTTGCCATAACCGGCCCGCTGGCCGACGAAGGAAATACGGCCCTTGGCCGCCGCATGGATGGGCGAGCCATAGCCCGCGCGGAAATCCAGCCCCGTATGCATCGCGCCGCGCCCGGTGAAGGGATCGCGGCGATAGCCGAAGCCTGAAGAGATCGACCATTCCGCTGCGGGCAGAACTTGGGGAATGCCCTGCAGACTCTCTTCCAGCGCTTCCATGCGTGCAATGCTGAGACCCATGCGCTCGAAGCGCGGATCGATGGCGCCATCGCCCCGGGTGGAGAGCAGTTCCAGCGGGCCGCCCTGCGCATTGCGCGAACTGCGCATCATTGCATCGGGATTGAGGCCGAGCTTGCGGATCGCAACGGCAGCGCGAGCGGAACGCTGATCGGCATAGCGAGTGAGCTTCTCCACAAAGGCCAGCTGACGCGCCTCGATCCGCGCAAGTCCAGCAGCTTCGGGAATGACAAGGCTCACCTTCTTCACGGTTTCCGCGGCTTCCTTGGAGGAGTCGCTCACCGTGTCCTTGCCCTTGACCTTTATGTCGTCGAGCACGCCATCCAGGCTCTGTTCGATGAATTCCTGGCGGCGGTTAAGCTCATCGGCCGTCTCGTCGAGATTCTCGCGATAAGTGGCCACACGGCTTTCGGCGGATTCGATCTTGGCTTCACGCTCCAGCAGATCCAGCCTGTCACGCTGCGAGATGAACTGGCTGACGGCGACGCCCACCATGGTGACGGCCCAGATCAGCAGGACAAAGGCCACAGTCCCCGCACCGGCCATTTGCAGCCGCGAAGACACCTTGATGAAGCGCACCTGCCCCTGCGATCGCATAAAAAATTCGCGATCGGGGAACCAGGCTTGCAGCCTTGCCCGCAGTTTCGCGGCATCCGCCCTGCTCAAGTTGACGATCCCAAACCTGTTCTCGGTATGGGAGAGGCTGCTTACAGGGCTGTTGATAGGCGTCTATCGTGAGTCTGTAACGGAAGGGCAGTCCGGTGGAGTCACGCGATGAATCGTTTTGGCGCATAACAATCCGCCGCGAAAATCGTAAACAGGCGGCTTACCATATTGCCGATTCCTCCGACTCGGTGCGAATCGAGTCTCCCACCCGGCATGCACCGGCGGAGCGCACCTGATCGACAAGTTGCAACGGGAATGATAGTGCCCCGCGCCATGGCTACGCAGCATGAAATCGACGCCCAGTGTTCCGAACTCGTGGAGGGCCTTGCCCGCGCAGGCCGCGCCGCTCAGCGCGTGCTGGCGAGGAAGAGCAACGCGGAAAAGTCCGCCGCGCTCAAGCTCGCCGCCGCCGCCCTGCGCGCAGCCGGGCCAGATGTACTGGCTGCCAATGCGCGTGACATTGCCGCCGGGGAAGCCCGGGGGCTGACCGGGGCCATGCTCGATCGCCTGAAGCTCGATCCCGCGCGGCTGGAAGGCATTGCCTCGGCGGTGGAAGCCGTGGCCGACTTGCCCGATCCCGTTGGCGAGGTGATCGACCGTTCGGTGCCCGCCAATGGCCTGGAACTGTCGCGTGTGCGCATTCCCATCGGCCTGATCGGCATTATCTATGAAAGCCGCCCGAATGTGACGGCGGATGCCGCTGCCCTGTGCGTGCGGGCGGGCAATGCAGTTCTGCTGCGCGGCGGCAGCGAGGCAGTCCATTCCAACCGCGCAATCCATGCTGCGCTGGCCAAGGGATTGGAAGAAGGCGGGATTCCCGCCGATGCGGTGCAACTCTTGCCCACGCAGGACCGTGAGGCGGTGGGCGCCATGCTGCGCGCGGCAGGCCTGATCGACATGATCGTGCCTCGCGGCGGCAAGAATCTGGTGGAGCGCGTGCAGGCTGAAGCGCGCGTGCCCGTGCTCGCCCATCTCGATGGCATCTGCCACACCTATATCCATTCCTCCGCCGATCCGGAGATGGCGCGCAAGATTGTACTCAATGCCAAGATGCGCCGCACCGGCATTTGCGGTGCGATGGAAACCCTGCTGATCGACGCGAATTTCCCCGGTGGTTCCGATGTGGTTGCAGCCTTGATCGATGCCGGCTGCGAATTGCGGGGAGACGGGCGTGCGCGCGCGCTCGATCCGCGTATCGGCATGGCCAGCGCCAACGATTGGGACACCGAATATCTCGATGCGATCCTCTCGGTCGCCGTGGTGGACGGGCTTGATGCGGCGCTGGAGCATATCGCGCGCCATTCCTCCGGCCACACCGATGCGATCATCGCTTCGGATGAGGCCGTGGCGGAACGTTTCCTCAACGAAGTCGACAGCGCCATCGTGATGGTCAACGCCTCCACCCAGTTTGCCGATGGCGGCGAATTCGGGCTGGGCGCCGAGATCGGCATTGCCACCGGGCGTCTCCACGCGCGCGGTCCGGTCGCGCTGGAGGGGCTGACCACCTATAAATGGGTGGCGCGGGGCAAGGGCCAGGTCCGCCCCTGAGGACGCTTCGCCAAAGCGGGCGGGCCGGGGCCGGGCCGCTGACCGGCCTGCTGGGCGGCAGTTTCAATCCTGCCCATCGCGGGCACAGGCGGATCAGCCTGTTCGCGCTCGATGCGCTACGGCTGGACGAACTGTGGTGGCTGGTTTCGCCCGGCAATCCCCTGAAGCCCCAGGCAGGCATGGCGCCGCTCGGGGCACGGGTGAAATCCGCGCAGAGGGCGGCACGTGGTGCCCGCATCAAGGTCACCGCAATCGAGCGACAACTGGCGCAGAAACGCGGTACGCGCTTTACGGTGGAAACACTCCGCGCGCTCCGGCAGCGCTATCCGCGTCGCCGCTTCATCTGGCTGATGGGGGCGGACAATCTTGCCCAGTTCCATCGCTGGAAAGACTGGCGCGGCATAGCGAGGGAAATGCCGATTGCGGTAATTGCCCGCCCCGGCTATGATGCACTTGCCTTCGCGAGCCCCGCGATGGCCTGGCTCAGGCGCTTCCGGGTTCCTGCCGCCAGCTTGATAAACCGGGGTGAATGGAGCGCACCGGCGCTGATAGAATTGCGTTTTGATCCTGATCCGCGTTCGGCGACACAGATACGCCGCGCAGATCCTGACTGGGCCCGCCGTTTCAAGGGCGCCCCCCCACGGGATCAGGTGACGCATTGTCTCATTCAAGACGGACATGGGGAGGAGCGCACATGAGGCGCCAGCCTCCCTTTGCGTTCGTTTCCCCCAATATGGAGCACCACCACCTGCGATGAATCAGGCGCAGACCTCGCCGGCTAGTACCGGCACCTCCCAGGCCAGCCCCCAGGCTGGCCCGATACCTGCCACAGGCGGCAAGCTGGCCAGCGAAGCTGAACGGCTTCATGCCCTCATCCTCCAGTCGCTGGACGATGATCAGGCGCAGGATGTGATCTCGATCCCGCTGGAAGGGAAGTCGAGCATTGCTGACTATATGGTGATCGCATCGGGCCGATCGACCCGCCAGGTGGCCGCCATGGCCCAGAAGCTGGGTGAACGCGTGAAACATGCGGGCTTCGGTTCCGCCCGGATCGAAGGCCTGCCGGCCGCAGACTGGGTGCTGATCGATGCCGGCGATGTGGTGGTGCATCTCTTCCGTCCGGAAGTGCGCAGTTTCTACAATCTCGAACGCATGTGGGCCTTTGGCGACGCGCCGCCGGTTGCGGCCGGGCAAGCCTGACCTGTAAGGCGGGCGCCGGGAGGATTCCATGCGCCTGCACGTTATTGCCAGAGGGAAGATCGGGCGTTCACCCGAGGCGGACCTCGTCGCGCGCTATGAAAAGCGCATCCAGTGGCCGTTGAAGCTCACCGAGCTTCCGGAAACGGGCGGCACCATTGCCGAGCCCCTCACGCCTTGCCGCACCGTATTGCTGGACGAGCGCGGCAAGCAGCTTTCCTCTGAGGAATTTGCTGCCCTGCTCGGCCGGTGGCGCGACGATGGCGTGCGCGAGGCTCGCTTCGTACTGGGCGCGGCGGATGGGCATGGCGAGGCCGCGCGGCAGGGGGCAGACCTGCTGCTGGCCTTCGGCAAGGCGACCTGGCCGCATCTGCTTGCGCGGGCGATGCTGATGGAACAGCTTTTCCGCGCCACTTCGATCCTTGCGGGCCATCCCTATCATCGGGCAGGCTAGGGCGATGTCCTTGCGCTCGCGCCATATCCTTGCGCCGATGTTGCTGGCCGCCCTGCTGTGCGCAGGCGCCTCGGCCCAGCAGGGCGGGATCTATTCCAGCGTGGACGAAACGCGGCAGGCCATGGCCCGCGCCCTGAAAGATCGGCAGTCGGCAGAAATCCGCGCCAGATCGCTGGAGGCTGAAGCTGCCCGCGCCGGGGAGGCGGTCGGGAAAACCGCCCGGCAGGCTGCCGCTCTGGCCGCGCGGATACAGGAAACGGAAGCGACGATCGCAGCGTCGGAGGCGAACCTTGCCCTGATCGATCGCCAGCGCCGCGCGCTCGCGGCCCGGCTGGCCGAGCGCCAGAAGCCCGTCGTCCGCCTGACCGCCGCATTGCAGCGCTTTTCACGGCGCCCATTGGCTCTTTCGGTAATGCGGCCCGGTTCGGTGAAGGAAATGGTCTATCTGCGGGCGATGCTGGGCTCCACCGTGCCCGAAGTGCAGCACCGCACTGCCGCGCTGCGGGGAGAACTGGCGCGCGGCCGGGCCTTGCAGCAGCAGGCGCAGCGCGCGCTGGCCCATCTGCGCGGGAACGAAACCTTGCTGGAAACCCGGCGCAAGGAACTGGCCGCGCTGGAAACGCGCCAGCGGCTCGATGCGCGCCGGGCGAGCGGCGAGGCCGCGCGCGAGGCTCAGCGAGCTCTGGCTCTGGCTGAAGAGGCGCGCGATCTCGATTCGCTGGTGGCCCAGCTCGATGCGGCGGGAAATCTGAGAGAACGGCTGGCAGCCTTGCCGGGGCCGATCATCCGGCCGCAACGCCCGGCCGAATCGCGAGTGCTTGCCGCCAGCGGTCAGACGCCGAGTATGAAGCGGGCCCCTGCGGGTTACCAGCTCCCGGTGGCGGGGCGCACGGTTACGGGGTTTGGCGCGCCTGCCAGGGGAGGGGTTCTTTCCCAGGGTATTTCGCTGGCTCCCCGCGCGGGGGCGCAGGTAGTTGCACCGGCAGCCGGACGCGTGGCCTTTGCCGGGCCCTATCGCGGTTACGGCCGGATCGTGATTATCGAGCATGATGGCGGATGGACCACGCTGGTTACCGGCATGGCGCGGGTGGATGTTACCGTGGGCCAGCAATTGGTGCGCGGCGCCCCACTCGGTGTCGCGGCGCCGGTCAGCCCGCTCGTCACTCTGGAACTGCGGCGCGATGGCGTGCCGGTCAATCCGGTGGAATTTCTTGGCAGGGGCTGAGTTTCAGGCTGAGTGCGCTGGATTTTCCCCCAACGCTCCCTCATCTGGCGTTAAGCTGCCGGGCGCGATACAAGCGCGCCGAAAAGTGCCTGCCGCACTCGTGTTCAAGGTGTTTCCAGAATGAAATTCGCCCCGCTCCTCCGCTCCGCAGCCCTGCTCACTGCAGTAGCGTTGCTTCCGGCCACCACTGCCGGACTGGCGCAGGTGGAAGGGCGGGCTGCCCCGGAATTCGGCAAGCTTTTCGCGGTCTATCAACGGATCAAGAGCGCCTATGTCGATCCGGTGGATGACGATGTGCTGATCAAGGGCGCGATCAACGGGATGCTGGGCGCGCTCGATCCGCATTCCTCTTATCTCGATGGGGAGGCGCTCAACCGGCTCGATACGCTGATTGACGGCAATTATCAGGGCCTGGGCATTTCCGTGGGCATGGAAGACGGCGCGGTGAAGATCATTTCGCCGATGAAGGGCAGCCCGGCCGAAAAGGCGGGGTTGAAGGCGGGCGATTACATCACCCATATCGAAGGCAAGCTGATCTTCGGCCAGACCCTGGACGAGGCAGTGGCCCAGATGCGCGGCCCGGCCGACACCAGCGTGCGCCTGACCATTTTCCGCACCGGGCGGGAAGAACCGTTCGACGTTACCGTGACGCGCGGCGTGATCGAACTGGAACCGGTGACCTACAAGCTGGAAGACGGCGGGATCGGGGTTATTTCGGTCAATGAATTCTCCAAGGATGTCGGCAAGGATGTGCGCGGGGCGATTGCCGCCCTGCGCAAGGAAAGCGGCGGCAAGGTCAATGGGCTGGTGCTCGATCTGCGGTCCAACCCTGGCGGCTCGCTGGACGAGGCAGTGGCCCTGTCGGACCTGTTCCTCAGCAAGGGGCAGATCGTTTCGCAGCGGGGCCGCAACAGGAACGAGAACGTGTCTTATGACGCGGAGACCGTTTTCCCGGGCGATATCGCGCCCAAGATGCCGATTGTCGTGCTGATCAACGTCGGTTCGGCTTCAGCATCGGAAATCGTGGCCGGTGCGCTGCAGGACCAGCATCGTGCGCTCGTCATGGGTGAACGCAGCTTCGGCAAGGGTAGCGTGCAGACGCTGATGCCGCTGACGCGGGACAGTGCGATCAAGCTGACCACGGCGCGCTATTACACGCCCTCGGGCCGTTCGGTGCAGGAAGGCGGGATCGAGCCTGACATTCGCGTGCCGCAGCTTTCCGATCCTGATGCCGCCAAGCGCGCCAAATTCGCGCTCCGCGAATCCGATCTGCGCAAGCACCTCGTCAATGAAGTGGATCTGGACGACAAGCAGCTGGAACAGGACAAGCAGGTCGATCCGCGCTTCAAGATGACTCCGGAGGAACTTGAAAAGCAGGGCATCAAGGACTTCCAGCTCTATTATGCGCTGTCCACCCTGCGCCGCACCACTTCCAGCGCCATGGCCCTGCGGCCGTAAACACGCAAAAGGGGCGAAGGATGGCGACGATCGACAAATCCCTGAAGCAGGCTCACGCATTGGCGCTGGGGGTGCCGCTGGCACTGCTGGCCGGTGCCTATATCTCCGAATACGGCTTCGGCCTTTATCCCTGCGAAATGTGCTGGTGGCAGCGTTATGCCCACTTTGCGGCTGTTGCGCTTGGCCTGCTGGCGTTTGTGGTGCCGCCCCGGCGCATGTGGGTGGCGCTAGGCGCGCTGGCTGTGCTCGCCTCCGGCCTGATCGGTGCCTATCACGCGGGCGTCGAATATGGCTGGTGGGAAGGTTTCACCACTTGCACCACCACCACCGATTTCAGCGGTGGCGGCGATCCGCTGGAGGCGATCATGGCGGCGCCGATCATTCGCTGCGATGTGGCCCAGTGGGAACTGTTCGGCATCTCGCTGGCAGGCTATAATTTCCTCATCTCAACCGCTGGAGCGATTGCCGCCCTGGTGCTTTTGCGCAGGAAGCCCGCCTGATGGTCGATACGAAGCGCATGATCCGGGTAGATCAGGCCGGCGAATATGGCGCCACGCGCATCTATGCCGGACAACTGGCCGTGCTGGGCGAACGCGGCCCCCATGCGACTGAGATCCGCGCCATGGCCGCGCAGGAAGATGATCATCTGGCGCGCTTCAACGCCATGCTGGCGCAGCGCGGCGTGCGCCCCACGGCCTTGCAGCCCTTCTGGTCCGTTGCCGGATTTGCGCTTGGTGCGGCAACTGCGCTGATCGGGCCGGAAGCGGCCATGGCCTGCACCGCTGCGGTGGAGGAAGAGATCGACCGGCACTATACCAGCCAGCTGGAAGAGCTGGCACGCGATGGCGACGATCCCGAACTGGCGGCCGTAATCGAGGATTTCCGGGAGGACGAGCGCGAACATCGCGATGCCGCCCTTGCTGCGGGGGCCGAACGCGCGCCTGCCTATCCGTTGCTTTCCGGGGCGATCCGGCTGGGCTGCAAGCTGGCCATTCGCTTGTCCGAACGGATCTGACGGGCGAAGGATGCGGGTCTTGCGACCGTTATTGCTTAAGATCATGTTCAGCGCCGGTGATGCCCTTTAAGGGGGCAATTGCGATTTGCCTGCGGCCGCGTGCCGCATCGGAGAAACCAGATGAAACGCCTTAGCCTTGCCGCCTTCGCAATTCCTTCCGTGCTGCTTGCGGGCTCGGCACCTGCCTTTGCGCAGGTCGGGCCGATCGAGGCCGCGGGCGAAACGGTGAATCAGCTGATCGTCTATGGTGACGATCCTTGCCCGGCTTCTGCCGGTAATGAAATCGTGGTCTGCGCCCGCAAGGCGGAGAGCGAGCGTTACCGTATTCCCGAGGATCTGCGTGAAAGCAGCTCGCCGTCCAATGAAGCCTGGAGCAACCGGGTTGAAGCCTATGAGACCGTGGGTGCCTTCGGCACCATGTCGTGCTCTCCTTCCGGCTATGGCGGGTGGACGGGCTGTACCTCGCAGCTGATCGATGCGGCCTATAAGGAAAAGCATGGCAGTTCGGACGTGCGTTTCAGCCAGCTGATCGAGGAAGCGCGCGCCAAGCGTCTCGAATCGATCGATGCCGATGCCGCGGCGGAACAGGCCCGGGTGGAGCAGATCGAAAAGGAATATGAGGCCCGGCTGAAGGCGGAGCGCGATGCGCCTCTGCCCGGTGAGCAGCCTGCCGCACAGCCCGCGCCGCAAGGCGGGGAGTGATCTTTCCGGAAAATCCGGCCTTAACGATTCGGGGCTAAAGGGCGGGCCATGCAAGGCACGCAACGCATTCTCACTATCTTCGGCACACGGCCCGAAGCGATCAAGCTTTTCCCGCTGGTTCACGCCCTTGCGGGGGATAGCCGCTTCGTCTCCGGCGTCTGCGTCACGGCGCAGCATCGTGGAATGCTGGATCAGGTGCTCCAGATTTCCGGCGTGGTGCCGGATCACGATCTGGACCTGATGCAGCCGGACCAGACGCTTGATACGCTCACCGCCAATCTCCTCACAGGAATTGGCAAGGTGCTGGATCAGGAAAAGCCGGACTGGGTGGTGGTGCAGGGCGATACGGCCACAGCCATGTGCGGCGCGCTGGCGGCCTATTATCGCAAGATTCCCGTCGCCCATGTCGAGGCGGGCCTGCGTAGCGGCAACATCCATCACCCCTGGCCGGAAGAAGTGAACCGCAAGATCATCGGCAGCTTCGCCGCGCTGCATTGCGCGCCGACCGAGACTTCGGCCCGGGCGCTGATTGCGGAGAACGTCGATCCGGCCACAGTCCATGTCACCGGCAATACGGTGATCGATGCACTGCAATGGATCACGGCCCGAATCGCGGCCGATCCGGTACTGGCGAGCGGCCTTGCCGATCTGGAGACGCGGTTTGCCGGGCGGCGGATCATCGGCGTTACCAGCCACCGGCGCGAGAATTTCGGCGAAGGGATGCGCGCCATTGCAGAGGCGATTCGCCGGATTGCCGCGCGGCCCGATGTGGCGGTGATATATCCCGTCCACCTCAATCCCAATGTTCGTTCCGTCATGCAGGAACAGCTGGCGGGGCTGGACAATGTCGCGCTGATCGAACCGCTGGATTACCCGCATTTCGCGCGGCTGATCGGGCTTTCCTATCTCATGCTGACGGATAGCGGCGGGGTCCAGGAAGAGGCGCCCGCGCTCGGCAAACCCGTGCTGGTGATGCGCGAAACGACTGAACGGCCCGAAGGGGTGGAGGCTGGTACGGCCCGGCTGGTAGGCACCGATGCAGACCGGATCGTGGCGGAAACCTTCCGCCTGCTGGACGATGAAGCGGCCTATGCTGCCATGGCCCGCGCGCATAATCCCTTTGGCGATGGCCACAGCGCACAGCGGATCGTTGATCTGCTGGCCGCGCGCGGCTGAACCCGCGCCGGGTATCATTACCTCAATCTTTACCCTTCCAGATCATAGGAATCTGGCATCAATGAGGGAATCTGCATGCGTGTGAGTGAAGCTCCTGCGGTCTGCATGGTCGGCCTTGGCTATATCGGCCTGCCGACGGCCGCCGTGATTGCACGGTCGGGCATGAAGGTGCTGGGCGTGGATATTTCCGAGAAGGTCGTGGAAACGATCAATCGCGGAGAAATTCATATCGAGGAAGTCGATCTCGACGCGCTGGTGCAGGCCGTGGTGCGTGGCGGCATGTTGCGCGCTTCCACTTCGGTCGAGCCGTCCGATGTGTTTGTGATCGCCGTGCCTACTCCTTTCGAAAAGGACGGGCACCACACGCCGGATGTCTCCTATGTGCTGGCAGCCACCCGTGAAGTGGCGCGAGTGCTGAAGCCGGGCGACACGGTGATTCTGGAATCCACCTCGCCGGTCGGCACTACCGAACAGATGCGCGATGTTATCGCGGCGGAACGGCCCGATCTGAAACTGCCCGGCCTTGTGCAGGGGCCCGCCGATATCGCCATGGCCTATTGTCCGGAGCGGGTGCTGCCGGGCAAGATTCTGGTCGAGCTGATCCACAATGACCGTTCGATTGGCGGACTGACGCCGGAATGCGCCGAAAAGGCCGCCGGATTCTACCAGCGTTTCGTGCGCGGCGAGTGCATCACCACCGATGCGCGCAGCGCGGAAATGACCAAGCTGGTCGAAAACGCCTATCGCGACGTGAACATCGCCTTCGCCAATGAGCTTTCCATCGTGGCCGATGCGATGGGACTGGATGTATGGGAAGTGATCCGGCTGGCCAACCGCCACCCGCGCGTGAACATCCTGCAGCCCGGCCCCGGTGTGGGCGGGCATTGCATCGCGGTCGATCCCTGGTTCATTGTCCATGGCGCGCCGGAACAGACGCCCCTGATCCAGACGGCGCGCGGCGTGAATGACGGCAAGATCCGTCACGTCATTGCCCGCGCTTCCGCGCTGGTGGATGCAGCGCCGGGTGAGAAGGTCGCCTGCCTCGGCCTCGCCTTCAAGGCCAATATCGACGATTTCCGCGAGAGCCCGGCCCGGCTCGTCTCGGCTACTCTGGCGCGCAAATATGGCTCGCGCATCCATGTGGTGGAACCGCACACGCCGGAACTGCCGATCGAGTATCAGGGCACCGGCGCCAGCAAGATCGATCTCGAAACCGCGCTCGCCACCTGCGGCGTGCTGATCGTGCTGGTGGATCACGATGCGTTCAAATCCGTCCCGCTCGAAAAGCGGATCGGCAAGCGCGTCTACGATACGCGCGGCATCTGGCTTGACCAGCCCGATCCCTTTGCAGTGACAAAAGACGAGGCGGAACGGCTGGCGGGTTAAGCGCCGGGAAAACGTTCAAACTCGGGCAATTCGCCTAGTATCGTCATCCAGGGCAGCCGTTCGGCGCATTGGATATGGGCGCCCGGAACCAGGCTCGCCGCATCGTCCAGCGTGGCGGACTGGATATCTACCAGACCGGGCAGCATGGCTTCGTTGCGATAGAACAGGCCGGTGCCGCAATGGGGGCAGAACTGGCGCACCGCGCCGTTCTTCCCCTCATAGGTCGAAAGCTCGCCCGAAAGTACGCGCAGCTGGTTTTCCTGCACGGCCAGCCACGCCACCGTCGGTGCACCGGCCGATGCGCGGCAATCCGCGCAATGGCATAATGCATGATGCAGTGGATCGCCTTCGATTTCGTATCTCACCCTGCCGCACTGACAACCACCCTGGCGCATGACGTCTCTCCCTCGATTCGCGATATGGAACATATCACGAACAGTGATTGAGTCCACTGCGCCCTGGCTGGCGGGGCGGGCAGGTTCAGACGAGCGAGATATCCGGCGCGTCCACCTGCTTCATGCCGACGACGTTGTAGCCCGAATCGACATGGTGGATTTCCCCGGTCACGCCCGAGGACAGGTCCGACAGCATATAGAGGCCCGCACCGCCGACATCCTCGATGGTGACGTTGCGGCGCAGCGGCGAGTTATATTCATTCCACTTCAGGATGTAGCGGAAATCGCCGATGCCGCTGGCGGCCAGCGTCTTGATCGGGCCGGCCGAAATGGCGTTCACCCGGATATTGTCCGGCCCGAGATCGTTGGCGAGATATTTCACGCTGGTTTCCAGCGCCGATTTGGCCACGCCCATCACGTTGTAATGCGGCACGACCTTTTCCGCGCCGTAATAGGTGAGGGTGAGGATCGATCCGCCATGGGGCATCATCCGCGCGGCGCGTTGCGACACGGCGACGAGGCTGTAGGCCGAGATGTTCATTGTCATCAGGAAGTTGTCGAGGCTGGTATCGACGAATTTCCCGCGCAGTTCGTTCTTGTCGGAAAAGCCGATGGCGTGGACGACGAAGTCGATCGTTTCCCAGCGGTTCTTGAGCGTCTCGAACGCTGCGTCGAGCGCTTCCATGCTGGAAACGTCGCAATCGAACAGGAAATCCGAACCCAGGCTTTCAGCCAGCGGGCGCACACGCTTTTCCAGGGCTTCACCCTGATAGGAAAACGCCAATTCAGCGCCCTGTTCATGCAGCTTCTGCGCAATGCCCCAAGCCAGGGATTTGTCATTGGCGAGCCCCATGATGAGACCACGTTTTCCTGCCATCAGACCGCTCATCGGGCCCTGTCCTTCCTTCTCGACCCAATGGGCCGGCCACCGTAAATCCTTATGTGCCTTCCTCTTCCGGCGTGCGCGCGAGCGCAGCGTTGAGTTCGGCACCTGCGACCACTCCTAAGCCGACCAGCCAGAAAAAGAAAAGCGCGATCATGATCCCCGCGAGCCCGCCATAGGTGAGCGAGTAGGAAAAAAGCGACCGGAGGAGCGGCGGGAAGGCGAGGGTGACACCCACCCACCATATTGTGACCAGCAGCGCGCCCGGCCATTTGGGGTAACGCTTCCCGCGATAGGACGCCGGGGTGAGCGTGATGAACAGCATGAAGATCGAGAAATAGATCGCCAGCCCGGTGGCCGCGCGCGAATAGACGAGCCCGTCCAGCGCGCTGGCCAGTTGCGGGGCCCATGCGTCGATCGCTTCCTCAACCGTGCCGATCGCGACCTGTGCGACCAGTGCCACCAGCAGCAGGACCACCGCGCCGATGATGAGGCCGGTGGAAATCAGCCGGTGGTGCCAAAAGCCCTTGGTGTGCTGCGTGCCGTAGGAGCGGCGCAGAATATCGCGGATCGTTTCGATCAGGCTGCCGACGGTCCACAGGGCGAACAGCCCGCCCGCCCAGAGCAGCCACCCGCTGCGCGAGGCGATGGCGTCGCTCGCCGCCGGGCCGATCACATTGGCGACGCTGGGCGGCAGGGCGGATTGCAGCGCGCGCAATGCGGCAAGCTGGTCGTCCGTCTCGCCCACGGCAGTGAATACGGCCGCGCCGAGGATGAAGAAGGGGAAGATCGCCAGAACGGTCAGGTAAGCGAGATTCCCGGCATGGATGAAACCGTCGTTCCAGGTGCCCAAAGCCACGCGGCGGGCGATGATGTAGAGGCGCGAATGGCCCCTTTCGCCCTGCAGCAGTGGCTTGTGCGCCGCGCGGCGCGCCTCGGGCGTAAGGTCGGGAACCGGCTGGCCGGGTTCTTCCGGCCGCTTCCGCTTCCCGTGCCCGGTCATCAGGATTTCAGCCTGGCTCGCACGTCGCGCGTGTCGCGCCAGCCTTCCAGACGGCTCACCAGATCCGCATCATGATCGGGTATGTCGATTTCCAGTGTCACCAACTGGTCCCCGCGCCCGCCGGTTTTCATCTGGAAACCCTTGCCCTTGAGGCGCAGCACCTTGCCCGAGCTGCTGCCCGGCGCGACCGTGAGCATCACCGCGCCGTCCACCGTGGGCACTTTCACCTTGGCGCCGTTCACTGCCTCGTCCAGCGTGATCGGCAGGTCAATGCGCACATCATTGCCCTCCCGCCGGAAGAAGGGATGGGGCTCCACGCTGATCGTCACCAAGGCATCGCCTGCGCCGCCCGGGCCCTGCTCGCCCTTGCCTTTCAGCCGCATCTGGGTGCCGTCTTCCACGCCGGCAGGCAGCTTGAGGTCGATCGTCTTGCCATCGGCCAAGGTGATGCGCTGGTCCTTGCCCGTAGCGGCATCCACGAAGGGCACTTTCAGGCGATATTGCACATTGCCGCCACGCGGTGGCGGGCGGCGGGTGCCGCCAAAGCCGGACTGGCCGCGCGCGCCGAAGGGCGATCCGCCCCCACGCCCGCCGAACAGCCCTTCAAAAATATCGCCCAGATCCACGCCCTCGTCACCGAAGCCCTGGAAATCCTGCGCTGAATAGCCACGCCCACCGCCGGGGCGGAAGCCGCCGCCCATACCGCCCATCCCGAAGGGCATGGCGGGGTTGCCGTCGGCATCGATCTCGCCCCGGTCGAACTGGGCCCGCTTGTCCTTGTCGGACAGCAGGTCATAGGCGCGGGTTACTTCGGAAAAGCGCTCCGCAGCGTTGGGATTGTCCTTGTTCCGGTCAGGGTGAAGCTCCTTGGCCAGCTTGCGATAGGCGGACTTGATGTCCTTCTCGCTTGCGTCGCGCGCAACGCCCAATGTCGTATAAGGGTCAGCCATGGTGTATTAGCTAGGTAATGCAACAGGAACGCGCAAGCGCGACTCTTTCCTACTAGGAGTTACCGGCCTAGTGCAGGCAGAATGGAGACAGGTTCCGGGCGTTGCGGTAGAGTTTTGCGGCAGGCGCCGGGAAGGGTGGATTTGCCGCGCCGTGGATCTGTAACAGGTGCAACATCTGCAAGGAATGAAGCGTGAAAGCTGAACAGGATGCCATCCCCGATACGGACCCCTTTGCGCTTTTCGACGTCTGGTATGCCGAAGCCCGGGAAAGCGAGCTGAATGATTCGAACGCCATGGCGCTTGCCACGGCTACGCCCGATGGCGTTCCTTCGGTGCGCATGGTGCTGCTCAAAGGCTGGGGCGCCGATCTGGGCGGCTTCGTGTTCTACACCAATACGCAGAGCCGGAAGGGTGGGGAAATCCTTGCCAATCCGGTGGTTGCCCTGTTGTTCCACTGGAAGAGCTTGCGTCGCCAGATTCGTATCGAAGGCCCGCTTACCGAAGTGAGCGGCCAGATGGCGGACGATTATTTCCATTCCCGCCCGCGTGTTTCGCAGATCGGATCGGCTGCGTCAGACCAGTCGCGCCCGCTCGACAGGCGCGAAACCTATCTGAAGCGTGTGGAGGAAATCTCCGCCGTTTACCCCGAAGGCCAGGAAATTCCGCGTCCGCCGCATTGGACCGGCTTCCTGCTGAAGCCGCGCGCGATCGAATTCTGGATTGACCGGCCCAATCGCCTTCACGAGCGCCGGCGCTTCTTCCGCGCCGAGGATGGGGGCTGGGGCAGCAGCCTGCTCTATCCATGACCGGATACAGCCAGGAACATTCGCGACTCACCCGCAGCGCCGCCTATGCCTCCATTGCGGTGGCGCTGCTGCTGATGGTGATCAAGATATGGGCCACGGCCAAGACCGGGTCCACCGCCATGCTGGGAAGTCTGGCGGATACCGCGCTGGATCTGATCGCCAGCATCGCCACGCTGGCCGGGGTGTGGATCGCGGCCATGCCGGCGGACGAGGATCACCGCTTCGGCCATGGCAAGGCAGAGGCGCTGGCGGCCATGCTGCAGGTGGTGCTGATCGCGCTTTCCGCGGCTGGCATCCTGTTTCGCGCCGTGGGGCAGCTGCTGGCCGGTGCGCGTACCGAAGCGGCGGAAGAAGGGATCGCGGTTTCGCTGGTGGCCATGGCGGCGACATTCGCCTTGCTGGCCTGGCAGCGCCATGTGATCCGGAAGACCGGCAGTATCGCGATTTCGACCGATCACCTCCATTACAAATCCGATCTGGTACTGAACCTGGCGGTGATCGCCGCGCTGGCGCTCGATCATTTTGCCCGGTTGCAGGGGGCGGACGCACTGTTCGGCATCGGCATCGCGCTATGGCTCGGCTGGGGGGCCTGGCGGGCATCCACCGAAGCGATCGACCAGATCATGGATCGTGAATGGCCCGAATGGCGACGCGATGAATTCCTCGCGGTCGTCGCGCGGCATCCATCCTTGCGAGGGGTGCATGATCTGCGCACCCGCACCAGTGGCGCCCATGATTTCGCCCAGTTCCACGCCTCGGTCGATCCGCAGATGACCGTTGC
Source organism: Fulverythrobacter ferritrahens (assembly GCF_020539485.1). Classification (GTDB taxonomy): domain Bacteria; phylum Pseudomonadota; class Alphaproteobacteria; order Sphingomonadales; family Sphingomonadaceae; genus Andeanibacterium; species Andeanibacterium ferritrahens. Next base: position 117,282 of record NZ_JACDXU010000002.1, on the reverse strand, counting down.
CGAAGCTCACCGGGTCATGGACGAGATCGAGGAAGAACTGGAACGCGCCTTTCCCGGCGTCCAGGTGCTGATCCACCCGGACCCGGAAGGGCTGGTGAACGAGGATGGCACGGCGGCGCAGGAATTGCTGCCCGATCTGGGCGAGCGCAAGGAAGAGTAACGGCTTGGTGGCCTAGTTGCGGGGGAACAGAGCTACCACATCGCCTAGCGCGGCCACCACGGGATCGCGCGCGGCATCGTCGCTCTTGCCCAGACGTACCACGGTCAGCCCCTGCCGGGGGGAGACCATGACGTATTGGCCCAGATGGCCCACCAGCGAGAAAAGATCCGCCGGGCCGCGATCGGCGAACAATACGTTGCGATCCGTCCCAGAGGGGTGATTGAGCCAGATCTGCGCTCCGTAATCGGGCGAACGCGGGCTGGGCGTGGTCATGAAGGTGATCCACCCCTTGGGCACCAGTTGCGCGCCTTTCACTGCCCCCTGATGGCGCAGGAACTCGCCGAAGCGGCCCCAGTCACGCGCGGTGCCGTGGATCAGGCTACCGCCGATCAGCGTGCCCGCCCGGTCATATTCCGGCACCATCGAATACATGCCCAGCGGCATGAAGATGCGCGCCTTCAGATAATCGTCCACCGCCTTGCGCCGCGTTTCGGGATCGCTGCTGTCGGTCAGCACCCGCGCGGCAATATCGGCCAGGATCACCGTGGTGTTGGTGGAATATTCGAACCTGGCGCCGGGCCTGGCTTCCAGCGGTTGAGCCTCCGCCCAGGCCGCCATATCGTCCCGCCCCTGCAGGAACAGCATCTTCACCGTATCGGCATCATAGGCCGGCTCGGTGCTCTCGGTATGGCGCAACCCGCTGCGCATCTGGAGGAGCTGACGCAGGGTAATGTCCCCGCGCGGATCGCCGGGGCGGCGCCAGTTGGGGATGGGCGGCGTTTCATCCAGCTGCAGCTTGCCGTCGGCCACCAGCATGCCGATCATCACGGCGGTGATGGTTTTTGCCATGGACCAGCTGACGAAGCGCGTTTCCTCGCCATAGCCTTCGCCATAGCGCTCTGCCACGATTCGCCCGCCCTGCATCACGATCACCGCGCGGGTCTCGCCCATTTCCTCGTCCGTGAAGAGGCGATCGATTCGCCGGGCGAGTTGTTCGCGCGGGGCGCCCGGCTTGGCCACCACCGCATCCAGTGCCATTTCGCTTAGGGGCGGCGGGCTCTTTTCCTCCGCCGCGGAATCGCCGCAGGCCGCCAGCGCCAGCAGCGGGGCTGGCAGCAGGGCGAGCGAGGCGATAGAGAGGAGTGGCCGCTTCATGGCGTGTGCTTCTCTCGGTCAGTTGGGAAACAATGGCAACCGCAAAACCAGCCCGCAGAAACAAGGCCGAGGGCCGCCGATTCGGCTGGTCGCGAATCGTGCTTCTGCTCGGTCTGATCGCGGCGCTTACTGCTTGGTTCTATCGCGACACGGTGATGGCGCAGGCCACTGCCGGTACGGCTTACGGGGCCCGTGTGGCCTGTTCCTGCCGCTTCGTCGGCGGCAGGAACCTGAAGGATTGCGAAAAGGATTTCGAGCCCGGCATGGCACTCGTTTCGCTGAGCGAGGACGAGGGGGAAAAAAGCGTCACCGCCAGTGTACCGTTGCTTGCCAGCCAGACAGCCACCTATCGCGAAGGTTATGGCTGCGTTCTGGAAAAGTGGGACGAGTAAGGGCCCTCAGGCCGGTTCGGTTCCGTCGATCCAGCCCCCGCCGATCACCCTGTCACCCGCATAGATCACCGCCGCCTGTCCGGGCGCAACGCCAAATTCAGGCTGGATGAAGCGCAGCACGGTGCTCTCCCCGCCGCCGAGCGGGCCCTCCAGCACTACTGGAACCGGCTTCGCCAGCGAGCGAACCTTGGCCGTCAGGGGCAAATCGGGGAGAGGGCCGATCCGGTTGGTTTCCACGATCCGTGCGGCACCGATCGCCAGCATCCGCTTGGGGCCTACCAGCACGCGGGCATTTTCCGCATCCAGCGCGATGACATAAAGCGGCTCGGGCTGGCCGCCAATCTCCAGCCCCCGGCGCTGGCCCACGGTGAAGTGAATCACCCCGGCGTGGCTGCCCAGTTCCTCGCCGGTTTCGGCATGTACGATCATCCCCGGCCGCGCGCCTTCTGGGCGCAGGGAACGGACGATCCTGGTGTAATCGCCATCGGGGACGAAGCAAATGTCCTGACTGTCCGGCTTGTCGGCCACCAGCAGTCCGGCCTGCGCGGCAATGGCGCGCACATCCTGCTTGGGCAGGCCGCCCAGGGGGAAGCGCAGGAAGGCCAGCTGATCTTCAGTGGTGCCATACAGGAAATAGGACTGGTCCCGTGCGGGATCGAGTGCGCGGTGCAGTTCCGGGCCTGCCGGGCCTTCCACACGCCGAACGTAATGGCCGGTCGCCAGGCAATCCGCCCCCAGTTCGCGCGCCATACGCAGCAGATCCGTGAATTTTGGCCCCATATTGCAGCGGATGCACGGCACGGGGGTGCGGCCTGCCAGATAATCATCGGCAAAGCGTTCCACCACTTCCTCGCGGAACGAGCTTTCATGGTCGAACACGTAATGGGCGATGCCCAGACGGTCGGCCACCTGGCGCGCATCGCGAATATCGTCCCCGGCGCAGCAGGCGCCCTTGCGCCCCGTGGCGGCCCCGTAATCGTAAAGCTGCAGGGTGATCCCGATCACCTCGGCCCCGCTGGCGGCAGCGAGTGCGGCGACGACAGAGGAATCCACGCCGCCGGACATGGCGACCACGATGCGGCACTGCGCCGCAGGGCGGGGCAGGTCGAACAGGCCGGCCGGGTCGAAACCGAAGTCTAGGGCAGGGGTTGCGGGCATGGCGGGGCCCATACACCCGCAGGGCCGCTACGCAAAGCACGGCGTTTAACCGGCCGCTTAACAAGCCTAACGCCCGGTAAATTGCTGCTTTACCCGATCTTGACGAGCTTCCGGCACATTGTGGGCATGTACGAAGCAAGCATCATTCCAGCAGACAGGCAAACAGAGGTGGGCGAGACATCATCGCCCGAAGGTGAACAGCGCGGCCGCACTCTGCGCCCACTGAGTTGGGGCGAAATCGCCTCTCGTCTGGCGGCTGCGGAAGATTTCCGTCGTCTCGCCGCGCGCCGCCACCATTTCGCTTGCGGCAGTTTCAACGACACATCCGCCCGTCACCTCGCAACGCTGGGAGAAGGTAAACACACCGTTAACCCTATTGTTTTAGCCAATGGCAAAATCGCCGATGGCATCGACTTGGCCGTTACGAGCGAAGAGACGCACGGCGTTCGGGGAAGATAATGATCGAAAACCAGAAAATCCGTCCTGCGCAGGTGATCGGCCCACTTGGAGAGCCGCTGTCGCTTGCCGACCTGCCACCGCCCGATACGAAACGGTGGGTTGTTCGCCGCAAGGCGGAAGTCGTGGCGGCGGTCAATGGCGGCCTGCTGACCATTGACGAAGTGCTTGAGCGCTATGGCCTGACGCTGGAGGAATTTGCATCCTGGCAGCGGGCCGTGGACCGTTCCGGTATGCAGGGCCTGCGGGTTACCCGTATCCAGCACTATCGCGATCTTTACGAGCGTCAGCTGAAGTACTGATTCCTGCAATGAGCAAGAACCTGGGAAGGGCCGGATTTTCCGGCCCTTTTTCGTTCGCCCGCCCGCCACGCAAGCCAGCCTGAGCCCGTTGAATGCCCTTTGTGCGACGAATGGTGTAGCCTGCATATCCAGGCTGCCCGCCAATGGGTGGCCGTGAAAACGTCAGGAGGAGTTCCTATGGGCTGGATCATTGCTTTGATCGTAGGTGGCATTGCCGGTTGGCTGGCCAGCATGCTGATGAATCGCGATGCCTCGATGGGCGTTGTCTTGAATATCATTGTGGGTTGTGTCGGCTCTGTTGTCGGCAATGCCGTGGCCGGGCCCTTGCTGGGCGTGCAGGGCACGGTACAGGCATTTTCCCTTACCGGGCTTCTCATCGCCATACTGGGTGCGGTGATTCTGCTGGCCATCGTCAATCTGGTCCAGCGCGGCCGGGTGCGATAAATTTCGATCCTGTTCTTTCGGGCACATAGGGTGCCTGAAAGAGCGGGTGACGGAAGCAAAGCCGCTCCTTTTCCCGGTTTTTGACCATATCCGCATGAAATGCTCTTCGTCGGGCGTGATATGGCGTTCGGCAGAGGGCCGATTGTCACCGAACCTGCACCGGTCTATGGCGACCAGGGAAGACTGCCCGCCTTGTGCTGGGTGGTATAGGGGTGTAACACACCTTGCCGGTTTGCGGATTTTTCGCGAGCCTTGCAGGCAGGGATTTCGGGCTCTTGGCGGATAAGATGAATTACGAAACCACTGTCGATGCCAGCAGCAGTGCGCCGCTTTCTGGCGAAGAGCATCTGCTGGCAGTCGGGCAGGAGGAGGCCGCGCGCCGCAGGAAGCTGATCATTCTGGCAATAATCGCGATTATTGCCGTGCTGATCGCGGTGATCCTGCTGACACGTGGCGGCAAGGGCGATTCGACCGCGCAACAGGGCACCCAGACCCCTGCCGTTTCCGTGATCGCACCGGGCAGGGCGGCAATCCAGGGCACTATCCAGGCTACCGGCACGCTCGCGGCACGCCGGGAATTGCCCGTGGGCGTCGTGGGTGAGGGCGGCCGTGTCGTATCGGTGCCGGTCGATGCGGGCCAGTGGGTTCGCGCGGGCCAGGTTCTGGCGGTGATCGACCGTTCGGTGCAGGTCCAGCAGGCCGCCAGCAGCGCAGCCAATATCGAAGTGACGCGGGCCGACGCGCGGCTGGCGCAGGCCAATCTCGACCGCGCGCTGCAACTTGTGGAGCGGGGTTTCATCTCCAAGGCGGACATTGATCGGCTGACGGCGACGCGGGATGCTGCCGTGGCGCGCGTGCGCGTGGCGGAAGCCCAATATGGCGAACGCAACGCCCGCAACGCCCAGCTCAATATCGTCGCGCCTGCGGCAGGCCTGTTGCTCAAGCGCAGTGTCGAACCAGGTCAGGTCGTGAGCCCCGGTTCGGGCACTCTGTTCAGCATTGCTAAGGATGGCCAGCTCGAACTGCTTGCTCTTGTGGGCGAGACGGAGCTGGCCAAGCTTTCTGACGGTGTTACCGCTCAGGTAGTTCCTGTGGGGACCGACAAGGCATTCACCGGCCAGGTCTGGCAGGTTTCGCCAGTGATCGATCAGCAGACGCGGCAGGGCACGGCGCGCATCGCGCTCAGCTACGCACCCGAGCTGCGCCCCGGCGGTTTTGCCACGGCTACGATCGAGAGCGGCACGGTAGTGGCGCCGATGCTGCCTGAATCCGCGATCCTGAACGATAGTCAGGGCCGCTATGTCTACATCGTGGGCAAGGGCAACAAGGTTGAGCGCCGGGCGGTCAAGACCGGCCTGGTCACCGAAAACGGGCTGGCGATTGTCGAAGGGCTCGACGGTTCCGAAAAGGTCGTCCTGCGTGCCGGTGGCTTCCTTGCCCCCGGTGACGAGGTCAGGCCGCATGTCGTGAAGAAATAAGGCGGCCTTCCCGTGAACCTGCGCAACCTGTCAGCCTGGTCGATCCGGAACCCCATCGTTCCGATCGTTCTGTTTATCGGCCTGCTTCTGGCGGGTGTGGTGGCGTTCAACCGGATGGACGTCAACGGCAGCCCGGACATCGATTTCCCGGGCGTCAACGTCCTGATCTCGCAGCCCGGTGCCGCGCCTACGGAAATCGAGACCCAGATCACCCAGAAGGTGGAGGCTGCGGTCCGTTCGATCAACGGCGTGGACGAGATTCAGTCCACTGCTTCGGAAGGCAGTAGCTCCACTTTCGTCCAATTCGTGATCGGTACCGACGCGAACGATGCGGTGAACGAGGTCAAGAACGCGGTCGACCAGATCCGTAGCGATCTGCCCGACGGCATTCTGGAACCGCGCGTTGCCAAGATCGAAGTCGGCGGCAATGGCCCGATCGGCTATTATGCCGTCAGCGCCGACGATATGACGATGGAGCAGCTCAGCTGGTTCGTCGACGATACGGTTTCGCGCAAGCTGATGTCGATCGCGGGCATGGCCGCTGTCAGCCGTGCAGGCGGCGTGGACCGCGAAATCCGCGTGGTGCTCGATCCGGCGCGAATGCAGTCGCTGGGTGTTACGGCCAGCCAGATCAACCAGGTGCTGCGTCAGGTGAACGTCGATGCCGCTGGCGGCAGGGCGGAAATCGCCGGCTCGCGCCAGTCCGTGCGCGTGCTGGGCAATGCCGAAGACGCCTACCGCCTGGGTGAGACGCGGATCAATTCGAGCGGCCGCATCATTCGCTTGCGCGATGTCGCCGACGTCTATGACGGTTATTCCGAACAGACCTCCATCGCGAAGATCAGGGGCCAACAGGTCGTGACCTTCAGCCTTGAGCGGGCAAAGGGCGCATCTGACGTCACCGTCTATGACGAGGCGCAAAAGGTCATCGAGCAGCTGCAAAAGGAAAATCGCGGCATCCACATCACCGAGCTCTATACCTCGGTGGAATATACGAAGGATCAGTACTCGACCTCGATGGAGGCGATGATCGAGGGTGCGGTGCTCGCCATCGTGGTGGTGTTCCTGTTCCTGCGGGACTGGCGCGCCACGATCATCAGCGCCATCGCGATCCCGCTTTCGGCTATCCCGACCTTCTGGTTCATGGATTTGCTGGGCTTCACGCTGAACGAGCTTTCGCTGCTTGCGCTCAGCCTTGTGGCCGGCGTTCTGGTGGACGACGCGATCGTGGAGATCGAGAATATCGTGCGCCATATGCGCATGGGCAAAAGCGCCTATCAGGCCGCCATCGACGCGGCGGACGAGATTGGGCTGGCCGTGATGGCCACCACATTCTCGATCGTGGCCGTGTTCCTTCCGGTTGGCCTGATGCCGGGCATTTCGGGCCAGTTCTTCAAGAATTTCGGCCTCACGGTGGTTGCTGCCGTGCTGATGAGCCTCGCCGTGGCGCGAATGATCACACCGATGATCGCGGCCTATTTCCTCAAGGCCAAGGGCCATCAGGAACATGGCGGCGGCTGGCTGATGGACCTCTATATGAAGGTGCTGGCCTGGTCGCTCGATACGCGGGTGGCGCAGGCCATGCGGGTCCGGCTTACGCCGGTGCGTTCCAGCATGGCGACAGGTCTGGTGGAAACACTGTTCGTCCTTGCGGTGCTGGCCGCTCTGGTCGGCGGCGGTTACGGGGCCGTGAAGCTTGCCGCCCTGATCGCACTGCCCAAGGCCGCGAATGTGCCAATTATCCTGATCGGCTCCCTTGCCGGGGCCTGGCTTGCGATTGTGATCCTCAACGCGGTGATCGGTGCGCTCGGCGGGGTGATTGCGGAATATCACGAGTTCTTCCGCGGCCGTGTCCGCGCGCGCCTGCGCGATCACCGCCTGTGGTGCTTTGGCATCGGCGTAGGTGCGCTGGGGCTGACTCTGGCAATGTTCTACCTCTTGCCGATGCAGTTCCAGCCGCTGACGGATTCGGATTCCAGCCGCGCCAATATCGAAATGGTGCCGGGCACGACGATCGAGCAGACCGAGGAAGTGGCTGATCGCGTTTCCGAAATCCTCAGCCAGCAGCAGGAAGTCCGGCTGGTGATGGAACGGGTGAACGAAGGCAGCGCCACCTTGTTCATCATGCTCAAGCCCGATCGCCAGAATACCAGCATCGAGTTCGAGCGCCGGCTCAACAAGGAATTCCAGAACATCCCCGATGCGCGGGTCACCTTCTCGTCCCAATCGGGCGGGGGCGGTACCGGGCGTGATATTTCGGTGATGCTGGCCGGTTCCGATCCGAAGCTGCTGCAGGACGCCGCGCAGGCGCTGGTGGACCAGATGAAAGGCGTGAAGGGCGTCGTCGCTCCGCGCATCGCGGCCGATCTCCAGCGGCCTGAGCTGGTGATTGTGCCTCGGCTCGATCTTGCTGCCCAGCTTGGTGTTACCACTTCGGCGCTCAGCCAGACGATCCGTATCGCCACCATGGGCGAAATCGATCAGAACGCCGCGAAATTCTCGCTGTCGGACCGGCAGGTGCCGATCCGTGTGATCCTGCCCAAGGATTCGCGTCGGGATATCTCGACGATCGAGAATCTGCCGGTCACCACCGCCAGCGGCGGATCGGTGCCGCTGAAACGCGTCGCGGAAATCACCTTTGGTGCAGGGCCGACCCAGATTCAGCGCTACAATCAGTCGCGCCGTATCTTTGTGGGTGCAGACCTTGCCGAAGGGGCGCTGAAGGGCCCGGTGATGGACCAGGTCAATAAGCTGCCGATCATGAAGAACCTTCCCGCCGGCGTTTCCAATAATGCGGTTGGCGACGACAAGTGGCAGGCAGAGCTGATCCAGAACTTCATCACGGCGGTGGTCAGCGGCATTCTGCTAGTCTTCGGCGTGCTGGTGCTGCTCTATCGCCGCTTTGTTTCGCCGCTCGTCAATATGACCTCGCTGTTGCTCGCGCCTCTGGGCGGGCTCATGGCGCTTGCCTTGTTGGGGCAGCCGATCTCGATCTCGGTCTATATCGGCCTGCTGATGCTGCTGGGCATCGTTGCCAAGAACTCGATCCTGCTGATCGATTTTGCGATCGAGGAGATGGAGCGGGGCGAATCCAAGCAGGAAGCCATTCTGGAAGCAGGCCACAAGCGCGCCCAGCCGATTGTCATGACCACCATGGCCATGACTGCGGGCATGGTTCCCACGGCGCTTTCGCTGTCGGGTGACGCTGCGTGGCGCGCACCGATGGGGACCACTGTGATTGGCGGCCTGATCCTTTCCACCTTGCTGACCCTGCTGATCGTTCCGGCGGGCTTCAGTCTGGCGGACGGCTTCGAAAAGCGGCTGGGCCCATGGCTGCGGCGCAATTTGCTGACATATCGCCCCGGCGACGATCATCGTGACAAATCACGGGCGGAGGCCTTGCCGGCCGAGTGACGAGGCGGGTGCCATGAGCGGGCGGGAAGACCGGCCCGCCTCCCCCCGGCCGGGCAGGCGCCTGCACTTGAGCCTTGCCCTGCCGGGCGCCATTCCGCCTGATCGGGCACGTTCCATGCGGTTGTTCGCCACGGCTTTGCTGCTGGCGATGGCTGGCCTCTATATCGTTTCGCGCCACTATTCGGCCGGACATCCGGCCTGGGGCTATGCCCGCGCCTTTGCCGAGGCGGCCATGGTGGGCGGATTGGCGGACTGGTTCGCGGTGACGGCGCTGTTCCGCCGCCCGTTGGGCCTGCCGATCCCGCATACGGCCATCATTCCGGAGAACAAGGATCGCATCGCCGATACGATGGCGGCGTTCCTGCAGGCGAATTTCCTTACGCCCGCTGTGGTGGCGCGGCGAATGCAGGCGATGAACTTGGCTCAGGCAGCGGGTAATTTCCTGGTCGAGCCCGGCGGAGGTGGTCCATCGAGGATTCGCGCAGGGGCGGCGGAGTTATTTGCCGAAGTCCTCGAATCGCTCGATCCGGAACGTCTGGGCGGACAGGTGAAGGCTGGCCTCAAGAGCCAGCTTGATCGGCTGGAGATCGCCCCGCTACTTGGGCAGATGCTCGAGGCCGCTATTGCCGACAAGCGCCATCTGCCGGTTCTGGAAAGTCTGCTGCGCTGGGCAGGGCTGACGCTGGAAGCGAATGAAGCACTGGTACGCGGCATGATTCATGATCGCGCCAATACCCTGTTGCGGCTGACCGGGCTGGATGAGAAGCTCGCCAATTCGGTGCTGGACGGGCTCTACAAACTGCTTGCCGAATGTATCGTCGATCCTGACCATCCCCTGCGCCGCAAGGTGGAGGAAGGGCTGGAGCAACTGGCGCGGGATCTGTCGACCGATCCGGAAATGCGGGCGAAGGTGGAACGGATCAAACGTGACCTGCTGGATAATCCCGCCATTGGCCGTTGGTGGGAAGGGGTATGGGAACGCATTCGCCAATCGCTGATCGCCACCGCGCGCGATCCCGATGCGGCACTGTCGGGCCAGTTGGGCGGGGCTCTGTCGGAACTGGGCACTGCCTTGCGGGAAGACGCGCTGTTGCAGGTGCAGGTGAATCGCTTTGCACGCCGGATCATGGTGGGCATCGCCACACGTTATGGTTCGCAGATCGTGCGGCTGGTTTCCGAGACCGTGCGGCGCTGGGATGCCCGCACGGTGACCGACAGGATCGAAAATGCCGTTGGGCGCGATCTTCAGTTCATCCGCATCAACGGAACGATGGTGGGTGGGCTTGTAGGCGTAACCATCCATCTTATCGACAGCCTGTAAGGGATGGCGAAGCCCCCCTTGCCACCCCCTACAGGCTGCCCGGCGGGGATCACGTCCCGCCGAAAGGAGGCATGAGCGCCGAGGGTGGAACGGTCCAGAGGCTGGCCATCGGTTGTCCGGCAGCGTCCAGCGCCGGAATGAAGCTGCCCTTTTCCATCACACCCTTGCAGATGGCGTCATTGGTCTTTTGTTCGAGTGAAGCCCAGTGGACAGCGCAGCTTGTCGGTTTGCCATCTGCGCCCACGATAATGCGGATCTGATTGGCCGCACCGCCGAGCTTCCCGAAATCGCTGAACCCGATAATTCCCGTGGCCAGCCACTTGCTGACGTCACTGGCAGGCTGAACTGTTCGCGACATGCTCTTGTGCTTTTCCGCGTCGAGACCCCAGACAGTCAGCAGGTCGTCGGTGCATTGCTGGAGCACGGAAAGGGGCGGCTTCAATGCGCCAGTTTCGATTCGGACCGGTTCGGTCAGGCCGGCCGTAATCGCAAGGGCAGTCACTCCCTTGGCAAAATCCTGCTCCGCAGCCCGATCATAAGGCGGTGGCGGCGCGGCTGCTGCCGGCGGACCGCCCATGAGCACTTCACCGAGGTTGAAATATTGCTGCCCGTCCGAAGTCTCCGAGCGCCAGAAGGGCTGGGAGCGTTCGCCGCCTGAAGGGGCGAGTGCGAGGGTCAGTTTATCGGCGCTGCGGAATACTTTGAAGCCGCTGCCGACGACGATCATGCGCAGGGAATTGCTCGGCTGCACGCGCTCAAATGCCAGGGAAAGCGTATCCTTCCCGTCGCTGAAGCTGCGAGCCAGACGACAATAATCATCGCCGAAATCCGCCTGCCATGCGCTTGCCGGCTTGAATGTTCGCGCCGTGTCCCCGTCTGCGGCATGCACCGCAGAGGAGCACACGGCAAGCATGCTCGCCGCGGCAAGAGACCTTTTCATGGCCCTATCTCCCAATCCCTTTTTTTGGACTTTATCAACGGATCGGGAGAATAATCAACACGGGATAACACTCCCGCGGGGGGAACTTAAAGTTTTTCGGTCAGCTCCGGCACGGCCTGGAAGAGATCGGCGACAAGGCCGTAATCCGCGACGGAGAAGATGGGGGCATCTTCGTCCTTGTTGATAGCGATGATGGTCTTGGAATCCTTCATGCCCGCAAGGTGCTGGATCGCGCCGGAAATGCCGATGGCGATGTAGAGCTCAGGCGCCACGATCTTGCCGGTCTGGCCGACCTGATAGTCATTGGGCACATAGCCCGCGTCCACTGCTGCGCGGCTGGCACCGATGGCGGCATTCAGCTTGTCTGCCAGCGGCGTGAGTACAGCCTGGAAGGTTTCCCCATCCTTGAGCGCGCGGCCGCCCGAGACGATCACCTTGGCGCTGGTGAGTTCCGGACGATCCGACTTGGCGGTTTCAGCACCGGCAAAGCTGGAAAGTCCCGAATCGCCCGCCCCGGTGACATCTTCGATTCCCGCCGAACCGCCCGTGGCGGCTGCGCGTTCGAATGCAGTGCCGCGCACGGTGATCACCAACTTGGTATCGCTGGATTCCACCGTGGCAATGGCATTGCCGGCATAGATCGGGCGCGTGAAGGTCTTCGGCCCTTCGACCGAGAGAATGTCCGACACCTGCATCACATCCAGCAGAGCGGCAACGCGCGGGGCGATATTCTTGCCGGTGGTGGTTGCGGGCGCGACGAAAGCGTCGAACCCGTCCATCAGTCCGGCCACCAGCGGAGCGACGTTTTCGGCCAGAGCATGCTCATAGGCGGCATCGTCGGCCTTCAATACTTTGGCGACCCCCGCGATCTGCGCGGCCGCTTCCGCCACGGCGCCGCAGCCCTTGCCCGCGACCAGTACGGTCACGTCACCCAGCTTGCCGGCGGCAGTGACGGCGGCGAGGGTTGCGTCCTTCAGCGACGCATTGTCATGTTCTGCCCAGACCAGAATGCTCATCAGGCGACTCCCAGTTCCTTGATCTTCGCCACCAGCTCGTCGACCGAGCCAACCCTGATGCCGGCCTTGCGCACAGGCGGCTCGCTGACTTTCAGCGTCTTGAGGCGCGGGGCCGTATCGACGCCCAGATCGGCCGGGCTCTTCGTCGCCAGCGGCTTGGACTTGGCCTTCATGATATTGGGCAGCGAGGCATAGCGCGGTTCGTTCAGGCGCAAATCGGTGGTGACGATTGCCGGAAGCTTCAGGTTGACAGTTTCAAGCCCGCCATCGACCTCGCGCGTCACGCTCACCGCGTCGCCCGATACTTCCACCTTGCTGGCGAAAGTGCCCTGCGGACGGCCCATCAGCGCGGCCAGCATCTGGCCGGTCTGGTTGGAATCGTCGTCGATCGCCTGCTTGCCCATGACCACCAGGCCGGGCTGTTCCTCTTCGGCGATGGCCTTGAGGATCTTGGCGACGGCCAGCGGCTCCACTTCGTCATCGGTCTGCACCAGGATCGCGCGATCCGCGCCCATGGCAAGGGCGGTGCGCAGGGTTTCCTGTGCCTTGGCCGGGCCGATGGACACCACCAGGATTTCCGTGGCGGCGCCCTTTTCCTTCAGCCGGATCGCCTCTTCCACGGCGATCTCGTCAAACGGATTCATGCTCATCTTGACGTTGGCCAGATCGACACCGGTGCCGTCCGCCTTCACGCGGGGCTTCACATTGTAATCGATCACCCGCTTCACGGGGACGAGGATCTTCATGGGGAGTGCATCCTTCCCTTAAGGTTCCCGAAAATGCATTTAACCAGTCGGTTAAATGCTTCGGCTTGCAGCCATTGCGCCCCCGGCGTCCAAGGTCAAGGGGGCAGGAGGCCACCCCCGAAACAGCACGGGCCCGAGCGCATTGCGCCCAGGCCCATATTGTTACGCAAAGCGCAAGCGCGCCGTAGCGTCAGGCGGCCTGTTTCACTTCCGCCACGATCTTCTTTGCGGCATCGCCCAGATCATTGGCCGAAACGATCGGCAGGCCCGAATTGTTCAGAATATCCTTGCCCTGCTGCACATTGGTGCCTTCCAGGCGGACCACCAGCGGCACGGACAGGTCCACTTCCTTGGCGGCAGCCACGATGCCTTCCGCGATCGTGTCGCAGCGCATGATGCCGCCGAAGATGTTGACCAGGATGCCCTTCACCGCAGGGTCGGAAAGGATGATCTTGAAGGCCGCCGTGACCTTCTCCTTGTTGGCGCCGCCACCCACGTCGAGGAAGTTGGCCGGGAAGGCGCCATTCAGCTTGATGATGTCCATGGTCGCCATGGCAAGACCGGCACCGTTCACCATGCAGCCGATGTCACCGTCGAGCTTGATATAGGCCAGATCATATTTGGAGGCTTCCACCTCCATCGGATCTTCCTCGGTTTCGTCACGCATCGCTTCCACATCGGGGTGGCGATAGAGCGCGTTGGAATCGAAGCTCATCTTGGTGTCGAGCACCAGCAGCTTGCCGTCTTCGGTTTCGACCAGCGGGTTGATTTCCAGCATCGCGCAGTCGAGCGCCATGAAGGCGTCGTAGAGCTGCTTGGCGAGCTTCTGCGCCTGCTTGTTGAGATCACCCTTCAGTTGGAGGGCGAAGGCCACCGCGCGGCCGTGATGGGGCATGAAGCCCTGCGCCGGGTCGATAGTGATCGTGGTGATCTTTTCGGGCGTTTCATGGGCGACGGTTTCGATGTCCATGCCGCCTTCGGTGGAAACGATCATCGCCACGCGGCCGGTCTTGCGGTCGACCAGCATGGAGAGGTAATATTCAGAGGCAATGTCCACGCCATCGGTGATGTAGAGGCGGTTCACCTGCTTGCCGGCCTCGCCGGTCTGCACGGTCACCAGCGTGTTGCCGAGCATTTCCTTCGCGTTGGCTTCGACTTCCTCGATGCTCTTGGCCAGGCGCACGCCGCCCTTGGCATCGGGACCGAGTTCCTTGAACTTGCCCTTGCCGCGGCCACCGGCGTGAATCTGCGCCTTCACGACATAAAGCGGCCCGGGAAGCTGTTTCGCACCTGCAACCGCCTCTTCCACGGTGAGAGCGGGGTAGCCGGCCGGAATGCCGATGCCGAATTTCGCGAGCAGTTCCTTGGCCTGATATTCGTGAATGTTCATGGGGGACTCGGCTCTTTCAAGGATATGAAGGGAGTGGTTTCGCATAAGCACAATAGGGATGGCTTGAAAAGTGCCGCGCAGCCCTTCAACTGGCATTGTCACATGATCGACCGGCAACGCCTCGAACAGATCGTCCGTGAAGCCGGACAGATCGCCATGCGCCAATGGCCGGGCGCGGGGCATGTGCTGAAAAGCTGGGAGAAGGTGCCCGGCGCCCCCGTTTCCGATGCGGATATGGAGGTCGACGATTTCCTGCGCCGCGAATTGCTGGCGTTGGTGCCCGCCGCCGGCTGGCTGTCTGAAGAAACCGTCGATCATCCCGAGCGACTGGGCAGGGGCCTGTGTTGGCTGGTCGATCCCATTGATGGCACGCGAGATTTCATTCGCGGGCGTAGCGGCTGGGCCGTGTCGGTCGCTCTGATAAGCGCGGGACGTCCGCTGCTGGGAATGCTGGTGGCCCCCGCGCGCGGACCTTCGCCGCAAGGGGAGGAATGGTTCGCCACGGCAGGGCAGGGCGCATGGCTCAATGGCCGGCGCCTGAAGGCCAGCACGAGGCAGGAATTCACGGGATCGCGCGTTCCGGCCGATAGTCTTCCCAAAGAAGACCGGGATCTGGTGACAGTGGAGAAGCCGAATTCCATCGCCCTGCGGATCGCCATGGTCGCGGATAATCGGGCCGATCTGCTGGCCACGCTGCGCTGGGGCTATGAATGGGATATCGCTGCCGCAACGCTGATCGCGCGCGAAGCGGGCGCCAGGGTGAGCGACGCTTTCGGCCAGGCGCTGGTCTATAACAAGCGCGATCCGCGCGCCTTTGGCCTGTTGGTGTGCGCCCCCGCGATCCATCAGGCAGCGGTGGAGCGGCTGGCAGATCGCGCTGCGGTGCTGTCCCGGCCCAATCCATAAAGCCCGGCCCATGAAAAAGCCGGTCCCTGCCCAGAGCAGCGACCGGCCTGTTCATTCAGATCCGATTTTCCGAAGGAAGGCTCAGTTGCCCTGACGGGCGGCGTTCACTTCATCCTGGCTGATCGGAGTGATTTTCAGTTCCACACGGCGGTTCTGCGCGCGGCCAGATTCGGTGGAATTATCCGCCACCGGATAGCGTTCGCCATAGCCGACCGTGGCAACGCGCGCGCGCGAGACGCCGCGCATCGTAAGATAATCGGCCACCGCATTGGCGCGGCGCTGCGACAGGTCGAGATTATACTGGTCGCTGCCGGTGGAATCGGTGTGGCCCATCACGTCGATCAGGCTGTTGGGATAGGTTACCAGACTGGACGAGATAGTATCGAGAGTGCGCTGGAATTCCGGTTTGATCGTGGTGCTGTCCACATCGAAGGTCACGCCATTGGGCAGGTTGACCAGGATGGCCTTGCCGTCCGGCGTTTCGGTAACGTCCACGCCGCTGCCGGCGGTCTGTTCCTTCAGCTCCTTGATCTGCTTGTCCATCGTATAGCCCACGGCCGCACCGGCAACGCCGCCGATGCCCGCGCCCACGATGCGCCCGGTCTTGCCGCCGATCAGGCCGCCCAGAAGGTAACCGCCCAGCGCGCCGCCGACGCCGCCGATCGCCGTTCGGGATACTTTCTTCTCACCGGTGTTCGGATCGGTCACGCAAGCCGTGGTTGAAAGCAGGGCGGCTGCTGCCAAGCTCGAAATGAAAAGGCGCGATTTCCTCATGGCGGAGGCTCCTTTCTGTTTTTCTGCAGGCTTTGGGGGAGTGCCCGCGATAATTCTTGCTGCCTTTCCGGTCTTTACTCGCAGCTGAACGGAATGAAACTCCCCACATGGGTATGTTGCCCGATTTGCGGGGCGGCCAGAATCTGCTAGCGATGTCGCGTGACACCTTTCCCCTGGATCGACGTCCTGATCATTGCAGGACTGATATTGCTCAATGGCCTGTTCGCCATGTCCGAACTCGCCATCGTTTCCGCACGTCCGGCCCGCCTGCAAGTGGCGGCGGAAAAAGGCAGCAAGGCGGCCCAGGCGGCCCTGGCGCTGGAAGCTGACCCGGGCAAATTTCTCTCGACAGTGCAGATCGGTATCACGCTGATCGGTATCATTGCGGGTGCCTATTCCGGCGCCAGCCTGGGCGGACCGGTAGGCGAAAGGCTCGGCCTGCTGGGCATACCCGATAATATCGCGAACGAAATCGGCTTTGCCATCGTGATCGTCCTCACCACCTATTTCAGCCTTGTGGTGGGCGAACTGGTGCCCAAGCAATTCGCCCTGCGCGCGGCGGAACCTATCGCGCTGCTTATGTCGCGGCCCATGGTGGTGCTGTCCAAGGTGGCAGCGCCTTTTGTCTGGCTGCTGGACAAATCCTCTGCCCTGCTGATGCGACTCCTGCGGATCAGCGCACGGGGGGAACATGGGCTTACTGCTGAAGAATTGCAGATGATCTTCGCCGAAGCGACCCGATCGGGCGCGATCGAGGAGGATGAGCGGGCGATCATGGCGGGCATCATGAAGCTGGCCAACCGCCCCGTGCGGGAATTGATGACCCCGCGAACCGAAGTGGACTGGCTGGATCGCAATGCCAGCGACGAGGAAATCCGCGAGGCTATCGCCGCCTCCCCCCATTCCCTGCTGCCGGTGGCCGATGGTTCGTCGGACAAGGTGGTAGGCGTGGTCAAGGTGCGGGAAGTGCTGGCGTTGATGCTGGGGGGGCAGCGGGCCGATCTCGATGCCGTATTGCGCAAGCCCGAAGTGATTCCCGACCAGCTGGACGCCATGGATGCACTGCGCATGCTGCAGCAGTCGGGCACCGGCATGGCCATGGTGCATGACGAATATGGTCATCTGGAAGGTATCGTCACCCCGGCGGACCTGCTGATGGCACTGGTGGGTACCTTTGCCAGCCATCAGGATGAAGGCGATGCGCCGCAGCTGGTGGAACGGGCCGATGGCTCACTGTTGATCGCCGGGTCCCTGCCGGCCGATCAAATGGCCGAAAGGCTGGGGATCACTCTGCCGGAAGACCGTGAATATGCGACGGCGGCGGGCTTCGTGCTGGCGGTGCTGAAGAAGCTGCCGGCGGAAGGCGAAGTGTTTGAAGCGCAGGACTGGCGTTTTGAAGTGGTCGATATGGACGGCCTCAGGATCGACAAGCTGCTGGTCAGCGCGCTGAAGGAACCTGAGCCGGATACTGGCGATTAAAGCCTCTCCGGCTTTTCCCGCTTATCTTCGTCATCACAAAAAAGGCCCGCCGAAGCGGGCCTTTTTCACATCATCTGGAAGCGATCATCCCTGGCCGGGGATCACGGCCTGCGCCTCGCGTCCGTCGCCCTGCGGGGCGGAAACGATGGCGCGGGTAACGGTGCCCTTGTCCACCGTGTGGGTCTGCGTATCGCCCACGGAAGAGCGGATGCCGGCCTCTGCCGAACCAGCCCGGTCCAGCGCGCTGGTTTCCACGCTGGAACGCGGGGCGGTGCCACCGAACAGCGCATCGAGCGCCTGTTGGCTGGCGGTGCCTTCTGCCGGGCGCGGGGCGCCGGGGGCAGGGGGCACAAGGCTGAAATCGGGCGGGACGACCAGCGGCGCCTGGCGCTGCACGGCGAATTCATCCGGCCGTGCGCGATTGAAGATACCGCCGCCGCTGCCGCAGGAGGCAAGCAGAGCCGAACCGGCGAGCAGCATGAGGATCGTGGTGGTCTTGCGCATCAATTCGTCTCCGGGGCCTGTTCGGCGCTCGATTTCTCGGGCTTTTCGCGCAGGAAGATCGCGCGGGCAAGGATAATCACGACACCGACGCTGATCGCGGCATCGGCGATGTTGAAGATCATGAAAGGCCGCCACTCCCCGAAATGGAGATCGGCATAGTCGATCACATAGCCATAGACGGCGCGATCGCGGATATTGCCCAGCGCACCGCCCAGCACGAGGGCCAGCGGCAGGACGTCCCACAGCTTGCGCTCGCGCAGCATCCACACCAGCACTACCAGCGCGATCAGCCCGGTCATGGCAACGAGTCCCCAGCGCATTTCGGCGGAAGTGGCCTGCAGCATCCCCAGCGAGACGCCGAAATTCTGCGTCCAGGTGAGGTTGAAGAAGGGCAGGATCTCGATCTGGCCGCCCGGCTGGCTGCGCAGGGCGATGGGGCCGAGCATCAGGCCCTTCACCCACAGGTCGAGCGCCAGCACGACGGCTGCAAGGCCGAAGCCGTAGAGGCGGTTGCGTGCGGTGCTGGTCACAGCGAGCCAAATCCTTTGTCGTCATGCTGAACTCGTTTCAGCATCCATCGCGCCTCCGGGCCTGTCGCCGCGAAAGGATGAATGGACCATGAAACAAGTTCAGGGTGACGAATGGGAAGGTCAGCCATTCACCACCTCGTCACAGCGATTGCAGAGCGCGCCATCTTCGGTGACTTCCGGGAGGTGACGCCAGCAGCGGCCGCATTTGTGTTTGGTGGTGCGAACGACCGCCATATCAGCCCCCTGTACGGGAGTGACTGACGCCGTGATAAACAATTCAGCCAGATCGACATCGCGGTAATTGCCAAGGATCGCTTCCAAATCCGAGACAATCACTTCCGCTTCGAGGCTGGAGCCGATCACCTTTTCCCGACGTAGAGGCTCAATTGCTTCGCTCACTCGTTGACGTAGCGCACGCATTTCTCGCCATTTCACCACATCGGCATGCGCTTCCGGCAGTTCCGGCCAGACCAGCAGGTGAACGCTGTCGCTGCCCGGATAGCGGCTCTGCCATACTTCTTCCGAAGTGAAGACCAGCACCGGCGCGGCATAGCGGATCAGGGCGTGGAACAGAGTGTCCAGCACTGTGCGATAGGCGCGGCGCTTCGGGTCAGCAGGCGCATCGCAATAGAGGCAGTCCTTGCGGATATCGAAGAAGAAGGCCGAGAGATCTTCGTTGCAGAAATCCGTCAGCGCGCGGACATAGGCGTTGAAATCGAAGGCGTCGGTCGCGCGGCGCAGCTCGGTATCGAGATCGCGCAGCAGGGCCAGCATATAGCGTTCCAGCTCCGGCATCTGGTCTGCCGGCAGGCGTTCCTCCTCGGAAAAGCCGTCCAGCGCGCCCAGCAGATAGCGGAAAGTGTTGCGCAGCTTGCGATACTGGTCCGCCACGCCCTTGAGGATCTCGTCCCCGATGCGGTGATCCTCGGTATAATCGACCGAGAGAGCCCACAGGCGGATGATGTCCGCGCCATATTGCTCCATCACCTTCAGGGGGCTGACGGTGTTGCCGAGCGACTTGGACATTTTCATGCCCTTCTGATCCATGGTGAAGCCGTGGGTCAGAACCGCTTTGTAGGGCGCATGGCCGCGCGTGGCGCAGCTTTCCAGCAGGGAGGACTGGAACCAGCCGCGATGCTGGTCGCTGCCTTCCAGATAGAGGTCCGCCGGCGGGCCTTCATAGCCTTCGGGGCGCAGTAATTCGGGCCAGCGGCCGCTTTCCAGCACGAAGGCATGGGTGCTGCCCGAATCGAACCACACGTCCAGAATGTCGGTGATCCGCTCGTAATCCTCGAGCTTGTAGTCGTTGCCGAGCAGGGTCTGCGCGTTCTCGTCGTCCCAGGCATCCACGCCCTGTTCGCGCACGGCGGCAACGATGCGGGCATTGACGGCCGGATCGTTGAGATACTGGCCGCTCTTGCGATCGACGAACAGGGTGATCGGCACGCCCCAGGCGCGCTGACGCGAAAGCACCCAGTCCGGGCGGCCCTCCACCATCGAGCGGATGCGGTTTTCGCCCTTTTCGGGCACCCAGCGCGTGTCGGAAATGGCCTGCAGCGCCACTTCGCGCAGGGTGCCGGTGCTGGCGGAAACCGCCGCCGCGACTGCGCCGCCCACGCCTTCCAGCGGAGCTACAGGAAACTCCAGCGTTGCCAGCGGCTTGTCCATCGGCACGAACCACTGCGGCGTGCAGCGGAAGATCACCTTGGCCTTGCTGCGCCAGCTGTGTGGATAAGAATGTTGATAGTCTGTGGACGCTGCCAGCAGACCTCCAGCGAGCTTGAGGTCGGTGCAGATCGGCCCGTCAGGCGCGTTGAACTTGGGATTGATGACCGATCCCTGTCCGCCCAGCCATGGCCAGTCGGCACGGTAACGGCCATCGCCTTCCACGGCGAAGACCGGATTGATGCCATGCGCCTTGCACAGGTCGAAATCGTCCTCGCCATGGTCGGGAGCCATATGGACGAGGCCGGTGCCGCTTTCGGTGGTGACGAAGTCGCCGGGCAGGAAGGGGCGCGGGCGGGCGTAGAATTCCAGCGCGCGTTCCCATTCCTCGTCGCTCAGTCTGCCGCCAATTTCGTCATCCCCGCGCAGGCGGGGATCCAGCTCAGCCGTCGCCTCTGGATTCCCGCCTGCGCGGGAATGACGAAGGTAGTTGTAGATCGGATGGCGGGCGGCTGCGTGTTGAAATGCGTTGGACGAAATGGGTCGTTCGGTGTCCACGGAGTCCAGCGCTCGCTTGGCGAACTCCCCAAGAAGTTTATTGGCGACGACAAACTTTTTCCCGCCCGAGGAAATCAACGAATAGTCGACGTCCGGCCCATAGGCCAAAGCCTGGTTCACCGGGATTGTCCAAGGCGTCGTCGTCCAGATCACCGCATAAGCACCGACCAACTCGGGTGCATTTGGCGCTGCTATGATCTCGAAGGCCACGTCGATCTGGGTGGAGGTGATGTCCTCATATTCCACCTCGGCCTCGGCCAGCGCCGTCTTTTCGACGGGCGACCACATCACCGGCTTGGCGCCGCGATAGATCATTCCGGCTTCCGCGAATTTCAGCAGCTCGCCCACGATGGTGGCTTCGGCCTGGAAATCCATGGTCAGATAGGGATGGTCCCAATCGCCATTCACGCCCAGGCGCTTGAGCTGTTCGCGCTGCACATTCACCCAGTTCTGGGCATAGGCGCGGCATTCGGCGCGGAATTCCTTGGCGGGAACCTCGTCCTTGTTTTTCTTCTTCTTGCGGTATTCTTCCTCGACCTTCCACTCGATGGGCAGGCCGTGGCAGTCCCAGCCGGGCACATAGGGCGCGTCCTTGCCCAGCAGGCTCTGGGTGCGGACCACCATGTCCTTCAGGATGTGGTTCAGCGCATGGCCGATATGCATGTCGCCATTCGCATAGGGCGGGCCATCGTGCAGGATGAACTTTTCCACGCCTGCGCGGGCGGCGCGCAGCTTTTCATACAGCCCTTCGGCCTGCCAGCGCGCAAGAATGCCCGGCTCCTTCTGGGGGAGGCCGGCCTTCATCGGGAAATCGGTCTTCGGAAGGAAAACCGTGGGACGATAATCGCGCTGTTCTGACATGGATGGGCCGTTAGAGCAAAGAACCGGCGTGATAAAGACTATCCGCGCGCTGCCCGATGGCCGCCGCCGGTTTTTTCAAGGATTATTGCGCTGCCCGGCGCTTCTCCAGCCCGGCTTCGGCACGCTTGATTTCATCCTCGCGCCTTTTGTCGAGCGAGGGATGCAGGGCGGGGCCCACGGTCCACATATCGTCGATCCAGATATAGCCGTTGAAGGTGGAGGGAATCTCCCCGATCTGTTCGGGCAGGGACAGGCCGCCCAGCGGCGAATTGTCGCGGGCGGGCGGGGCAATCACGATTCGCCCGCCTTCTGCCTCCATCCGCCCGATCAGGCGATTGGGCCAGCCCCACAGGAAGAAGCTGTTCTCCATCGTCACCAGCATGGTGCCGCCTTCGCAGCTTTCGGGCAGGATGCCGGTCCAGCCGGTCAGCATGTAATCGTCCCGGCAAGCCTTCGCCTGCTCCACACTCCAGCTCCAGGCCTTGGGGAAATGTTCCGAAATCCGGTGGATCGCGGTGGTGCTGCCGGAAAAGCCGTCCCGCGGATTGTCCATGTCGCGCAAAGATCCTCGCAGCGTGCGGGCCAGCAGATCTACATCGGCGGGAGTGAAGCCGTTCAGATTGAACAGGAGCGGCGTATCGGGGAAGGCAGCCAGCAGATCGTCCAGCGAAGGCATGGCGCTCAGGCCCTTGCCGCGCAGGGGGAAGGTCTTGCCACCATCGGCCGTATAGCCATAGCCGATATCGAGCTGCTTCAGCTCCTCCATCGTCTTGCCGCGCACGGGCCCCTCGCCATTGGTCCGGCAATCGAGCGCTTCATCGCGGAAGATCGCGAATTTGCCATCGGCCGTGGGGACAAGGTCCACCGCCAGCATCCCCGCGCCCAGCCGCCGGGCCTGCGAGAGGGAGGCCAGCGTGTTCTCGATGAAATCATGCACTGGCGGCTCTATCTGCATGGCGTCGCAGCCATTGGGGCCGGGGCCTGCCGCATATTGCCCGATACCGCGATGGGCGACCTTCCACGGGGTGCCGCGCGGTGTATCGGCCAGCCAGCTCGCATTGGTGAAGGTCAGGCCCACAAATCCCAATGCCAGCACCAATGCGGCCCCGCTGAGCCCGATTCGCCAAATGCCCTTCATGAATTCCCCCTTTGGAAGGAGGCTTTTATCTGGCGGTGCGCCAGTCGATCAATCGCGCATATGGCCCGCTGCGGATGAAATTATCCCAGCGCGTTTCCCAGAAGGTCAGATCGCCGCCCCAGGGTGGGCTCCAGTCCCGCACGGGGCGTGATCCGAGCGCGGCCGCGGTGCGTTCGCTGCCTTCATTGCCCTTGAGGATGCAATGCACCACCCGGTCATGCCCCAGCGCTTCCTTGCACCACACCAGCGCGGCGGCGGCGCCTTCCACGGCATAGCCGCGCCTTTGGTGCTCGGGGAAAATCGCCCAGCCCACTTCGAAATCGGGCCAGCCCGGCGGGGCGAAGGGCCCCAGACGGCCGATCGGCTTGTCGCAGCCTTTCAGCGTTACCACCCAATTGCCGAAGCCTTCGAGCGACCAGCTGCCATTGACCAGCGCCATGGAGCGCCAGGCTTCCTCGCGATTGAGGGCGCGCCCTTCGCGCGAGATGGTGCGGGCAAATTCGTCCTTCGCCAGGGCCGCCATGAACGGCTCCCTGTCCGAAGGCTGGAAGCCGCGCAGCACCAGCCGCTCGGTTTCCAGCACGGGGATTGCGGTCATTTCAGAAGCTCGCGTGCGCGGTCGCAGTCGCGGTTCATCTGGGCAATCAGCGCGTCGAGTGAATCGAACTTCGCTTCCGGCCGCAGGAAGTGGCGGAACTGCACTTCCACCTCGCGGCCATAGAGATCGGCGGAGAAATCGAAGAAATGCGGCTCCAGCAGCTCGATCGGCGGCTCGAATTGCGGGCGGATGCCGATATTGGCGGCGCCTTTCAGCTGCTCGCCCGTATCCAGCACCGTGCCGGTGATCGCATAGATGCCGAAGCGGGGGCGCAGATAGGCGCCCAGCGCCATGTTGGCGGTGGGAAAGCCGATTTCGCGGCCGCGCTTGTCACCATGCTGGACAGTGCCGCGCACGGCGAAGGGGCGAGTCAACAGGCGCGCGGCCACTTCGCATTCGCCGGCCTTCAGCGAATCGCGGATACGGCTGGACGATACGATCATGCCGCTTTCCATCACGGCCGGCACGGCGCGCGCGGCGATGCCCTTGGCCTGACCCAGCGCCACCAGCGTTTCGCGATTGCCGTCGCGGCCCTTGCCGAAGGTGAAATCCTCTCCCGTCACCACGCCTGCCGCGCCGATGCGCTGGGCCAGCAGGGTGCAGACGAAATCGTCGGCATGGGTGGTGGCCAGCTCGTCATCGAAATGGAACACCAGCATGGCGTCCGCCCCGGCGGCGGCGAACAATTCCTCGCGTTGGTCCAGCGTGGTGAGGCGGAAGGGTGGCACATGCGGCGCGAAATGGCGCACCGGATGCGGATCGAAGGTTGCGATGATCGCGGGGCGGCCTTCGCTGCGCGCCCATTCCACCGCCTCACGGACCACGGCCTGATGGCCCAGATGGAAGCCGTCGAAATTGCCCAGCGCCACGATCGCGCCGCGCAGGTTTTCGGGGATCGGCTGGCGGTGGTCGAGGCGCATCAGGGGCGTTTCTCCAATGTGACGAAAGCGTAAGGGGGCCAGCCGTCGGCGGCGGGATGCTCCTCGCGCGCCACTTCGTGCCATTCGGGGCCGGGATAGGGCATGGTCACATCGCCCTGCGTATCTTCTTCATGCACTTCGGTGAGTTCGAAGCGCGTGGCGAGCGGCAGGAACAGGGCAAAGATTTCCGCCCCGCCGATGATGGAGACATCGCCTTCGCCGGCCATATCCAGCGCCTGTTCCACTGAATGCGCCACTTCCGCCCCTTCGGCCTGCCATGCTTTATCGCGCGTGAGGACGATGTGGCGGCGGCCGGGCAGCAGGCCGGGCAGGCTCTCGAAAGTCTTGCGGCCCATCACCATGGGCGTGCCCATGGTCAGCCGCTTGAAGCGGCGCAGATCCGCGGAAATCTGCCATGGCACCTGACCGTCACGCGCAATCACGCCATTGCTGCCGCGTGCGACGATGAAGACGACATCCCGCGCCATCAGCGGATCACCTTGGTCACATGGCCCATCTTGCGCCCTCCACGTGCCTCGCTCTTGCCATAGAGGTGGAGGTGGTTCGCCCCGTCGGCAAGGATCGGCAGCACGTCCAGCGCCTCATCGCCGATGAGGTTGCGCATCACTACGTGTCGTCCCGCCAGCGCCGTATTGCCCAGCGGCAGGCCGCAGATCGCGCGGATGTGGTTCTCGAACTGGCTCGTTTCCGCGCCTTCGATGGTCCAGTGGCCTGAATTATGCACCCGGGGCGCCATTTCGTTGAATACCGGGCCTTCCGCCGTGGCGAAGAATTCGCAGGAGAGGACGCCGACATAGTCCAGCTCTTCCGCCATGCGCGAGGCGAAGTGGCGGGCCTCTGCCACCTGTTGCAGCACCACTTGCGATGCGGGCAGGGTGGAGGTTGCCAGGATTCCGCCGACATGGACATTCTGCGCGCTGTCCCAGAAGCGGACTTCGCCATCCAGCCCGCGCACCAGAATCACGGAGAATTCTGCCGCGAAAGTAACGAAGCCTTCCAGCACGCAAGGCTGGCCGCCGATTTCCTGCCAGACTAGGCCTGCGTCTTCCCCGCCGGAAAGGCGGATCTGGCCCTTGCCGTCATAGCCCAGGCGATTGGTCTTGAGGATCGAGGGCGTGCCGATCTCGGCAATGGCAGCGGCGAGTTCCTGCGCCGATTCGACCAGCGCGAACGGCGCGGTCACCCCGCCGCATGCAGTGGCGAAGGTCTTTTCGCTGCTGCGCGACTGGGCGATTTCCAGCACCCGGGGGCCGGGGCGCAAGGGCGCGATATCGGCAATCATCGCCAGCGGGCCGGCAGCGACATTCTCGAACTCATAGGTGATCACGTCGCACTGATCGGCGAAATCTGCCAGAGCCTGCATGTCGTGCCAGTCAGCGCGGGTCAGCTGCGCGGAAACCTCGCCCGCCACGCTTTCCGCCTCGGGGGCGTAGATGTGGCAATTATAGCCGAGCTGTGCCGCGGCAACGGCCATCATGCGGCCAAGCTGGCCGCCACCGAGTATGCCTATCGTGGCGCCGGGAAGAACCGTGGCGGGAAGAAGCATGGATTGCGCTTTCAGTCGTCGGAAGGCTTTTCAGCCACCGATGCCGTATTGGCCGCGCGCCAGGCCTTCAGCCTGTCCGAAAGGGCAGGGTCCGACAAAGCGAGGATCGCGGCGGCGTGAAGCCCCGCATTGGTCGCGCCCGCCTCGCCAATGGCCAGCGTGCCCACGGGAATGCCCGCCGGCATCTGCACGATGGACAGCAGGCTGTCCTGCCCGGACAGCGCCTTGGATTTCACCGGAACGCCCAGCACGGGAAGATGCGTGAGCGAGGCGACCATGCCCGGCAGATGCGCCGCGCCGCCAGCGCCCGCGATGATCACATGGAAGCCCTGCTGTTCGGCCGAACGGGCGAAATCGAACATCCGTTCCGGCGTACGGTGAGCGGATACGATTCGTGCATCATAGGCGACGCCCAGATCGTCGAGCACCTTGGCGGCGCATTGCATGGTCGGCCAGTCGGACTGGCTGCCCATGATGATCGCCACTTTCGGGGCCCCACTCGGTGCAGTTGCTTCCCCCATCTTACCTGTCCTTCAGATAATGCCGTTCGCCCGGCACCAGCGCATCGTTGAAATCATAGACGATCGGCTGGCCGGTCGGGATTTCGAGCCCGGTGATGTCCGCATCGGAAATGCCAGACAGGTGCTTGACCAGCGCGCGCAGCGAATTGCCATGCGCCGCCACGATCACCGTCTTGCCGGCGGCAAGCTCGGGCAGGATCGTGCTTTCGTAATAGGGCAGTACGCGCGCGATCGTGTCCTTCAGGCTTTCGGTCGCGGGCACGTCGATTCCGGCATAGCGCGGATCGGCGGAGAGATCGAAGGGGCCGCCCTGGTCCATCGGCGGCGGCGGCACGTCAAAGCTGCGGCGCCAGATCTTCACCTGTTCATCGCCATGCTTGGCGGCGGTTTCTGCCTTGTCGAGCCCGGTCAGCCCGCCATAGTGGCGCTCGTTCAGGCGCCAGTCCTTGGTTTCGGGGATCCACAGGCGGCCGCAATGGCGCAGCACGATGTGCAGCGTGCGGATCGCGCGGGTCTGCAGCGAGGTGAAGGCGCAGGTGGGCAGCAGGCCCTTGGCGCCCAGAAGCTCGCCTGCGGCGCGTGCTTCGGCGATTCCCTGATCGGTCAGATCGACGTCCCACCAGCCGGTGAAACGGTTCTCCAGGTTCCACTGGCTCTGGCCGTGGCGGACGAGGATAAGGCTGGCGCGGGGAGTGGACACGGGCAATCTGCTCCTGAGATCGGTCGGGAGCACGTCGCCCTAGCTTTTCGAAGCCTCTTTGGGAAGGGCGGCGTTCTCGCCTTCCTGATCGGCCGGGAATGTGGCGGTGCGGGTGTCCATTTCGCGGGACTGGGCTTTGCGGCGGCGCAGGTTTTCGCGCAGCTTTGCGGCAAGCCGTTCTTCGCGGGAAAGCGGGGCGGGATCGTCCTTCATCGTGAAAGGGCATTGCCGCAGCCGGGCAGTGCTTGACAAGCCCCCCGCGCCCCGCCAATAGCGCGCCCCTGCCGGTCAGGGCTTTGTCTCTGCCCCGCAGATGAAATGGTTGGCTGCTGTAGCTCAGTGGTAGAGCGCATCCTTGGTAAGGCTGAGGTCGGGAGTTCAATCCTCCCCAGCAGCACCATTTCCCTTCTTCCGCCGTTCTCAAACGAAAAGGGCCCCGGCTTTCGCCGAGGCCCCGGGACCGGTGCGTATGCGTCGAACCGACCGGCCCGATTTATCCGGCGTCAGTAGAATACGCCGTAATAACGATAGAGGCCGGCACCGTAATTCGCGTCGAATACCGGAGGGGCATCGCTGGTGTAATAGGGCGCGTCGCGCAGCTTTTCCTTGTCGAGCGCCACGACATAGCCGTCCCGGTCGGTGTCATATTCCAGCGCGTCCCAGGGAATCGGGTGATAGCTTTCACCCAGGCCCAGGAAGCCGCCGAAGCTCATCACCGCATATTTCACCTGTCCGCTGCGCTTGCCGATCATCAGGTGATCGACATGGCCCAGCTTTTCGCCATCGGTCGAATAGACGGCCGTGCCATCGACCTTGTCGGATGAGATCAGGTCGCGCGTTTCCTCGTGCTCCACCGTGCGGCGATCATCGGACGAAAGGGGCTGGCCGATCGTGTCGTTGGTCATCTGGTTCATGTCGCATCTTCTCCGTTGGTGTTGAAGGCGATGGCTGATGTGTGGCGTGCGGGCTGGGGCCGCTGCGCCGCCATCACTCATGTTCACTCAACGGGAAGAACGGAGGCCCTGTTCCGACACTCATCGCAACTCCGGCGCGGGTCGGCGGGAGGCGGGCAGGGGCTGCGGTCAGGAGATGCGGTCAGGCGCGCAAATCGGCCCATTCCGGGTGCCGCTTGAACTGCGCGGCGACATAGGAACATTCCGGATCGATGCGGAAACCCTGTTCGCGTGCATCGGCAATCAGGGCCTTCACCAGTTCCCCGGCAATGCCGCGCCCGCCGATTTCCTTGGGCACCAGAGTATGTTCGGCCGTGCGCACGCCGTCTTTCTGCACCCAGGTGAGGCGGCCGATGAAGTGGCTGTCCGCCGGATGGGCGCGATATTCGCCGTGATCGCCATGATCGATACGGGTGATGGGCCCAATGTTCGGTGAGTCTTCCATGGGATGCTCCTTCTGCCTGCGGGGGGAATCTTGCACAAGGCACGGCGCGGGTCCATGGCGCGGCGATGCAGTTCCTTTCCGACAATGCGGCGCGCGTGCATCCGGCGGTCTGGGCGGCGATGCAGGGGGCCGATTCGGCTGACCGGCCCTATGATGGGGATGCCCTGTCACAGCGGATGGACGAGGCGTTTTCGGCGCTGTTCGGGCGGGATGTCGCTGCGATCTGGGTCGCCACGGGCACGGCGGCCAATTGCCTGGCGCTTACCACCATGGTGCAGCCCCATGGCGGAGTAATCTGCCACCGCGAGGCGCATATCGAAATGGACGAATGCGGCGCGCCGGGGTTCTACCTGCATGGCGCCAAGCTGCTGCTGGCCGATGGCGAAGGGGCAAAGCTGACGCCGGAGGGAATCGGCGCGGTGCTGGCAGGCATTACCCGCGGCGTGCATCAGGTGCCGGCGCAGGCGATCTCCATCACTCAGGCCAGCGAATATGGCCGCGCTTATCGCCCGGAAGAGCTGGAGGCCATTGGCATGCTGGCGAAGGAGCATGGCCTTGGCCTGCACATGGACGGCGCGCGCTTTGCCAATGCCACTGCTTTCCTGAACTGCGGGCCCGCCGAATCGGCCGGGCCGGTCGATGCGCTGAGCTTCGGCTGCGTGAAGAATGGCGGGATGGATGCCGAAGCCATTGTGTTCTTCGATCAGGAGCAGGCCGATCTTGCCCGCTGGCGCCGCAAGCGGGCGGGGCATTTGCAGTCCAAGGGGCGTTACCTCGCCGCGCAGGTTCTGGCGCTTATCGAAAACGGCCTGTGGCTGGAAAACGCCCGCGCAGCCAATGCGGCGGCGCGTGAAGTGGCCAGCGGCGCGGCGGATCGCCTGCTGCACCCGGTGGAGGGCAATGAAGTTTTCCTGCGCATGACCGGGGCGGAGCGTGCCGTGCTGCGGGCTCAGGGTTTCGCCTTTTACGATTGGGACGATCAGGCCGTGCGCATGGTCGCAGCCTGGGATACTCCGCCGGAACATGTCACCGCGCTGGCACGGGCGATTGCTTCCCTATGAGTGATTCGCATGCGGATGGCGCGGCGCAATCGCTGCTGCGGCCCGCCATCATCATTCCCTTCACGCTCACCGCGCTGATCTGGGGCGGCACCTGGTTCGCCATCAAGGACCAGCTTCATGCCGCACCCGCCAGTTGGTCGGTCACCTGGCGATTCGCGGTGGCGGCGATGGGCATGGGCGTGCTGGTGCTGGCGCGTCGGCAAAGCTTCCGCCTGAGCCGGGAAGGGCATGTCGTGGCGGCGCTTTTCGGACTCACCCAGTTCTGCCTCAATTTCAACCTGCTCTATCGCGCGGAAGCCTATCTCACTTCAGGCATCGTCGCGGTGATGTTCGCCATGCTGATGCTGCCCAATGCGCTGTTGGGGCGCGTTTTCCTGGGGATCAGGGTGCCGGGGCGCTTCGTGGCGGGAACGCTGGTGGCGCTGGCGGGGATCGGGCTGCTGTTGCTGCACGAAGCGCAGGTCGCGTCCCTGGCTGGCGGGCTGGCGAGCGGAGGGATTGCTAAAGGCATCGCGCTGGCCTGTGCGTCGATTCTTGCGGCGTCGGCGGCCAATGTGATGCAGGCCGGGCAGACCGCGCGGCGGCAGCCCATTCTCGCCATGCTGTTCTGGGCGCTGCTGTGGGGCGCCCTTGGCGATTTCGGCATTGCCTGGGTGCTCGCAGGTCCGCCCGTGCTGCCGCTGGACGCGCGCTATGTCTCCGGAGTCCTTTATCTGGGAATCATGGGATCGGTGGTGACGTTCCCGCTCTATTTCACCCTGATCCGCGAATTGGGACCGGGCCGTGCGGCCTATAATGGCGTGGTCGTGCCGATTGTCGCCATGCTGATCTCCACCCTTGCGGAAGGCTATCGCTGGTCGCTGGTTTCGGCTGCCGGGGCCGTGCTGGCGCTGCTCGGAATGGTGCTGGCATTAAGGGCGCGCAGCCCCTCCCGATAGGTCGGGAAGGCAGGTTTCCAGTCCAGCACCCGCTTGGCCTTGCCATTGGCAATACGGCGATTTTCTGTATAGAAAGCAAGGGCTTGTGGGCTAAGTCCGGCCTCCTCCAGCGTCACCATCGGCGGCGAGGGAACGCCCAGCAGTCGGCAGGCTTCTTCAATGACTTCGTTTTGCGGGCAAGGATAATCGTCCGCCAGATTATAGGCCCCGGCAGGCGCGTTCACTGCCTTCACCACGCCGCTGGCAATGTCTTCCACATGCACCCGGCTGAACACCTGGCCGGCCACGGAAATCCGCCGCGCCTTGCCGTCCCGCACCCGTTCCAGCGCGCTGCGACCCGGCCCGTAAATGCCCGGAAGGCGGAACACATGGCCCCCCATTTCCAGCCAGTGCGCGTCAATTGCGGCCCGCGCGGTGCGCCTGCCGCCGCCAATATTCGCGCCCTCGTCGATCCAGGCCCCGCCGGTATCGCCATAGACGCCGGTGGAGGAGAGATAGCCCAGCCACCTGCCCGCCAGCGCCGCGCCATAGCGCTCCAGCACAGGGTCCAGTCCGCTTTGCGGATCGGGGGGAACGGAGGAGATCACATGGCTTGCCAGATCCAGCGCGTCATGCACTGCCTGGTCGTCATCGAAGGCGATATTGCCCCGGCGGCCCGTTGCATCGACCTGCCAGCCCTGCGCGCGCAGGCTGCTGGCGATGAAGCTGGCCGTATATCCAAGGCCGAAGATCAGGAAATGCGCCATTGGCCCAATCTAGCCATTGGATGCGGCCTGCAAAGCACTTAAGTGCGAATGCATGGATATCGTGACCAATCCCGAGATGGCGGACGCCGCCGAAACCCCTCACGCTCCCCCGGTTACCCTGCGCGAGAATTATCGTGCGCCCGCATGGCTGGTGCCGGAAGTCGCGCTCGATTTCGCACTGGGGCTGGAAAAGACGCGCATTCGCGCGGAGCTGAAGGTCGAGGCTAATCCGGCGGCGGCGAAGGATGGCACGATCCGCCTCAATGGCGATGGGCTGACCCCGCTGGAGGTGCTGGTGGACGGCGAGGCGCTGAACAGCTGGCGGCTGGAAAAGGGGGATCTGCTCGTCGATCTGCCGGGCGATGCCCACACTCTGGAGATCGTCACCGAGATCGACCCTTCGCGTAATACCCAGCTCATGGGCCTCTATGCCTCCAATGGCATGCTCTGCACCCAATGCGAGGCGGAAGGGTTCCGCCGGATCACCTTCTTCCCCGATCGACCCGATGTGCTCAGCACGTACCGCGTGCGTATGACAGGCGAGAAGGCCGCATTCCCCGTGTTGCTTTCCAACGGCAATCGGGAAGCCTCAGGCGAGAATGCGGATGGCACCCACTGGGCCGAATGGCACGATCCCTGGCCCAAGCCCTGCTATCTCTTCGCGCTGGTAGCAGGCGATCTTGTTGCCAATCGCGGCAGCTTCACCACCATCAGCGGGCGTGAAGTCGAACTGAATATCTGGGTGCGCCCCGGCGATCTCGACCGGACGGACCATGCCATGCGCTCCCTCATCAAAAGCATGCAATGGGACGAGCAGACCTTCGGCCGCGAATATGACCTCGATCTGTTCAACATCGTCGCGGTGAGCGATTTCAACATGGGGGCGATGGAGAACAAGGGGCTCAACGTCTTCAACACGCGCTATGTGCTGGCCGACCCGGAAACCGCGACCGACGCCGATTACGATGGCATCGAAAGCGTGATCGCCCACGAATATTTCCATAATTGGTCGGGCAATCGCGTGACCTGTCGGGACTGGTTCCAGCTTTCCCTGAAGGAAGGCTTCACCGTGCTGCGCGACCAGCTGTTCAGCCAGGACATGGGGTCCGAGGCAGTCAAGAGGATCGAGGATGTGCGCGTGCTGCGCGCTGCCCAGTTCCCCGAGGATTCGGGCCCGCTCGCCCATCCGATCCGCCCGGATTCCTATCAGGAAATCTCCAATTTCTACACGGCCACCGTCTATAACAAGGGCGCGGAAGTCATCCGCATGATGCGTACCATGGCGGGGCCTGAACGTTTTCGTCAGGGCAGCGATCTCTATTTCGCTCGCCACGATGGCGAGGCCGCAACCTGCGAGGATTTCATCAAGGCGATGGAAGATGGGACCGGGCTGGACCTTGCCCAGTTTCGCCTGTGGTATTCGCAGGCAGGCACCCCCCGGGTAACCGCGCGGCTGGAACATGCTGGCGATACCGCCACTCTCCACCTCAGCCAGCTCGTGCCCGTTACGCCGGGGCAGCCGGCCAAGCAGCCCATGGTGATTCCGCTACGCCTTGCCCTGTTTGACCGCGCAAGCGGCACCCACTGCGGTGAGGAACTGGTGGTGCTCAAGGGTGCGCAGGCCAGCATTTCCTTCGCCGGGTTCAGCCAGCCTCCGGTGCTGTCGATCAATCGCGGCTTTTCGGCCCCCGTTTCGATCGAGCGCGAGGTGAGCCACGAGGACCTCGTATTCCTTGCTGCCAGGGATGACGATCCCTTCGCCCGCTACGAAGCGATGCAGGAACTCACCGTTGGCCATCTCACGGCTGTTCTTGGCGGAACGCTGGACGATGCGGCGCGCAGTGCGGGGCGGGAGGCGATCGCGGCGGCGCTCAAAGCCGTGCTGATCGATCCCGCGCTGGACGACCTCATGCGGGGTGAGCTCATGCTGCTGCCCAGCCAGACCTATCTCTCGGAACAGATGCTGGTTTCCGATCCGGCGGCTGTTCATGGCGAGCGGGAAGGGCTGAAAGCCTGGCTTGGTGCCCAGCTGGAGGCGGAACTTTCCGCGCTCCATGCCCGGGCCTCGGCCATCCCCTACAGTCTGGAGGCGGCAGCGCGCGGTGCTCGCAAGGTGAAGACGCAGGCGCTGGTCTATCTCGCCGCAGCAGCGCCGGAAAAGGCCGCGGAACTGGCGGCGGCGCAATATCGGGCAGCCGACAACATGACGGACCGCCAGGGCGCATTGATGGTCCTCGCCGGGCTCGACACGCCTCTGCGCGAAGAATTACTGGGTGATTTCCACGCCCGGTACGAAGGCAATGCGCTGGTGATCGACAAGTGGTTCTCGCTGCAGGCGCAATCGCTTCATCCGCAGGCGCTCGATCACGTGAAGGCGCTGGCGCAGCACAAGGATTTCACGCTCAAGAATCCCAATCGGGTGCGCGCGCTCTATATGGGCTTTGCGGTGAACCCTCACGCTTTCCACGCCGCGGATGGCGAGGGCTATCGCATGATCGCGGACCTGATTCTCGCGCTCGATCCGCTCAATGCGCAGACGGCGGCGCGCTTCGTGCCGCCGCTGGGCCGCTGGCGCCGGATAGAGCCCCGGCGCGCGGAAATGATGCGCGGTGAGCTGGAGCGGATCGCGGCCACACCGAAGCTCTCGGCGGACACTTTCGAGCAGGTGACCAAGAGCCTTGGCTGATTCTCAATCCGTGGAAGTGAATCGCGCGGCGATTCTGGCGGATATTCCGCACGGCTTTCTCGGGCGCAGGGGGGGCGTATCCACCGGGCTCGTGGCGGGGCTCAATGTCGGATTCGGCGCGGATGACGATCCGGCTGCCGTAGCGGAGAATCGCCGCCGCGCAGGCGATGCCGTGCTGCCCGGCGCGCCGCTGGTGGCGGTCCATCAGGTCCATTCGGCGATCTGCGTAACGGTGGAACAGCCCTGGGATGACGATCATCGCCCTACCGCCGATGCCCTCGTCACAGCCCGCCCCGGCACGCTGATCGGCATTGTGACCGCCGATTGCGCCCCGATTCTCTTCGCGGATCGTGAAGCAGGCGTGATCGGTGCGGCCCATGCCGGCTGGCGGGGCGCGCAGGGCGGCGTGGCGGAAGCCACGATCGAGGCGATGGAAACGCTGGGGGCTCGCTGCGAACGGATTATCGCGGCCATCGGACCTTGCATCGCGCAGGCCAGCTATGAGGTGGGTGAGGATTTCCGGGCCGGTTTTACCGCGCAAGACGGTGAATTTTTCGCTCCAGGCCGGGCTGGCCATTACCAGTTCGATCTCGAATCCTATATCGCCACACGGCTCGCGGCCGCGGGTATCCGCAAGGTGGAAGGTCTGGCGCTCGATACCTATGCGCAGGAAGATCGCTTCTTTTCCTTCCGCCGTTCCACCCACCGCGCGGAGCCCAATTATGGGCGGCAATTCTCGCTGATCGGCCTGCCTTTCGTGGCTTAGGCGGCAGAGGGTCGCAAAACCGCCAAAATGCCTGTTGGCATAGGCACTCCTCTCGTCTATCAGCCCGCCCAAGTCGGCTTTGGCAACGGGCGCTAGACTTGTGTCCAAAGCTTGCGGCGGGGGCTTCCTGAACGCGCGACTTTTGTTGGTTTTCCCGGCTTGGCCGGCGGAAAGGTTCCGCCGGTACGGCCGACAGGCAAGGCAAGGTTGATGGCAGATACGACTGGCACCGCAGACCCGGCAATGATCGCCGGGACGGAAGGTGAAGGCATCCGGCGCCGGGACTTCATCAATATCGCGGCAGTCGGCGCCGCTGGCGTTGGCGGTATCGCCACGCTCGTTCCCCTGATCAGCCAGATGGCTCCGTCCAAGGACGTGCTGGCAGAAAGCTCGACTGAGGTCGATCTCAGCGCGATCCAGCCGGGTCAGGCGATCAAGGCGATTTTCCGCAAGCAGCCGCTTTTCATCCGTAACCTCACGGCAAAGGAAATCGAGGAGGCGAACGCGGTTGACGCGGCCAGCCTGCGCGATCCCCAGACGCTGGAAGAGCGCACCAAGCCGGGCAAGGAAAACTGGCTCGTCACCATGGGTGTCTGCACCCATCTGGGCTGCGTTCCGCTCGGCGCTGCCGAAGGCGAAGTGAAGGGCGAGTTCGGCGGGTATTTCTGCCCTTGCCACGGTTCGCATTACGATACCGCGGCTCGCATCCGCAAAGGTCCGGCTCCCAAGAATCTGGAAGTTCCGGAATATGAATTCACCTCCGACACTGTCGTGAAGATCGGCTGAGGCGAAAGAGAG
This sequence comes from Fulverythrobacter ferritrahens, assembly GCF_020539485.1. Lineage (GTDB taxonomy): Bacteria > Pseudomonadota > Alphaproteobacteria > Sphingomonadales > Sphingomonadaceae > Andeanibacterium > Andeanibacterium ferritrahens. Next base: position 81,796 of record NZ_JACDXU010000002.1, on the reverse strand, counting down.
AGATCATGAGCTTTCCCTGGGCAAACCATTACACCCCGTCGCATCCCGTGATGAAGTGGATGGACGAGAAGCTGCCTTTGCCGCGTCTCGTCTATAATGCCGTCGGTGCCGGCTATCCGGTTCCGCGCAACCTCAACTACATGTGGAATTTCGGCGTTCTCGCCGGCTTCTGCCTCATGCTGCAGATCGTCACGGGCGTGATCCTGGCGATGCATTACGCCGCCAATGCCGGCGTGGCCTTCGCCTCCACCGAACACATCATGCGTGACGTGAACTGGGGCTGGATGCTGCGTTATGCCCACGCGAACGGGGCCTCGGCCTTCTTCGTGGTGGTCTATCTGCACATCTTCCGCGGTTTCTATTTCGGCTCCTACAAGGCGCCGCGCGAAATGATCTGGCTGCTGGGCGTCGTGATCTTCCTGCTCATGATGGCCACCGCCTTCATGGGTTACGTGCTGCCCTGGGGCCAGATGAGCTTCTGGGGTGCCAAGGTCATTACCGGCCTGTTCGGCGCGATCCCGGTCGTGGGCGAGCCGATCCAGCAGTGGCTGCTGGGTGGTTTCGCACCGGACAATGCCGCGCTGAACCGCTTCTTCTCGCTGCACTTCCTGCTGCCCTTCGTGATTGCGGGCGTCGTGGTCCTGCACATCTGGGCGCTCCACATCCCGGGTTCGTCGAACCCCACGGGCGTGGAAGTGAAGAGCGAGAGCGATACCGTTCCCTTCCATCCCTATTATACGGCGAAGGACGGTTTCGGGCTGGGCGTGTTCCTGCTGATCTACTGCGCCTTCCTGTTCTTCATGCCGAACCAGCTGGGCCACCCGGACAATTACATTCCGGCGAACCCGCTCTCCACGCCGGCGCATATCGTTCCTGAATGGTACTTCTGGCCGTTCTACGCGATCCTGCGCGCCTTCACCTTCGACATCTTCTTCATTCCCGCCAAGCTGATGGGCGTGCTGGCGATGTTCGCGGCGATCCTGGTGTGGTTCTTCCTGCCCTGGCTGGATAACTCGCCGGTGCGCTCGGGCCATTATCGCCCGATGTTCAAGAAGTTCTTCTGGTTCGGTCTGATCCCGACGATGGCCGTGCTGTTCTATTGCGGCGGCGCCCCGGCGGAAGAGCCCTATGTGATGCTCAGCCAGATCGCCACGGCCTATTACTTCCTCCACTTCCTCGTCGTTCTTCCGCTTGTCGCGCTGATGGAAAAGCCCAAGCCGCTGCCCTTCTCGATCACGGAAGCGGTGCTCGGTTCGGATGACGAAGCGAAGCTGGCGGCGAAGAGCTAAGCGAACAGTCCCGAGGGAAAACGACACATGAACCGCCTCATCGCATCCGTCGCCGTCGGCCTGTTCTTCGTGCTGTCCGCGCTCGCTGCCTTCGTCAGCGGCGCCTACACCGCGATCACCGAGCCGGCTGCGGAAACCGTGGAACACGCGTTCCACAAGACGCCCAAGGAACTGCATCTTGCCAGCGACGGCCCCTTCGGCCGTTTCGACAAGCAGCAGCTCCAGCGCGGCTTCCAGGTCTACAGCGAAGTCTGTTCGGCCTGCCACTCGCTGAAGTATGTTGCTTTCCGCGATCTTGAGCAGCTCGGCTATAACGAAGCCGAAGTGAAGGCGATTGCAGCCAGCAAGCAGGTGCCGGGCGTTGACCCGAATACCGGCGAAGCCAACACGCGTCCGGGCCTGCCGACGGATTACTTCCCGTCGCCCTACCCGAACGACATTGCGGCCCGCGCGGCCAACAACAACGCCGTGCCGCCGGATCTTTCGCTGATGGCCAAGGCCCGCCATGAAGGCCCCGCCTATGTCTATTCGCTGCTGACCGGCTTCACCAGCCAGCCGAAGGCTCTGCTGGAGCGCTTCCCGGATGCCAAGACGCCGGAAGGCCTGCACTACAACCCCTATTTCGCGAACCTCAACCTCGCGATGGCTCCGCCGCTGACTGACGGCCAGGTTACTTTCGCCGATGGTTCGCCCAACACGGTCGACGCCATGTCGAAGGATCTTGCGGCATTCCTCGTGTGGACTGCGGAACCGAGCCTCGACAAGCGCAAGCAAACGGGTTGGCCGGTGCTGGGCTTCCTGCTCTTCGCAACCGTGCTCTCCTATCTCGCCTATCGGAACATCTGGGCCGAGAAGAAGGCCAAGCACTGAGGCCAGGCTCGATAGAGACCAGACACAAGCGCCCCTCCATCCCCGGATGTGAGGGGCGTTTCTTTTTCGCGCTGCCATCCGCCAGGAGGCCCCATGACGCCCGATGAACTCAAGTCGCTCATTCGCACGGTGCCGGACTACCCCAAGCAGGGCATTCTGTTCCGCGACATCACTACCTTGCTGGCGGACGGCAGGGGGCTGACCGCAGCGGTGGAGAATATCGCTGGCCGCGCCAATGCAGTGGGTGCCGGGGCCATCGCCGGGCTTGAGGCGCGGGGCTTTATCTTCGGGGCCGCGGTGGCTTCGCTGCTCATGCTCGGCTTCGTGCCGGTACGAAAGGCGGGCAAGCTGCCCGTGCCGACCATCGGGGTGGATTACGCGCTGGAATATGGCGAGGCGCGGCTGGAGATCGATCCCACGCTTATCCGGCCGGGCGAACGGATCATCATAGTTGACGATCTGATCGCGACTGGCGGCACGGCTCTGGCAGCCGCGCAATTGCTCCGTCAGGCGGGAGCGGTGGTGGATCGCGCCCTGTTCGTGATCGATCTGCCCGATCTGGGCGGCGCGCAATTGCTGCGTGAAAATGGCATCGAAGTCGAAGCACTGATGGAATTCGAAGGCCATTGAACGGCCTCCTGCGCAAGCACGCTATTGACTGCGCGCCCCTGCTGATGGCAGTGCAGCCCGACTGGAACGGGCGGGTATAGCTTAGTGGTAAAGCCCTAGCCTTCCAAGCTAGTTAGGCGGGTTCGATTCCCGCTACCCGCTCCAGCCAACCCTCCCGTTTTCCTCCTCTCCCGGATATCAGCCGCGCCTGCGGTGGGCGGTTCTCCATACGGGATGACGTGTATTCTTCACCCGGCGCGCGAGCAGGAAATAGGTTACTTCTCCCGGATATTCCGTACCTTGCGTTGACGTAACGCGCCCCCGCCTTATCCATTGCCCAAATCGCCTTGCAGCCTGGAGATGGGACTTGCTTCGATTTATTCCCGCAATTCGTCCATCGCAGCGCCATCTGGTGCTTGCTGCGGGCCTGCTCATTCTTGCAATCATATTGGGCGGAGGCGGCACGCCCAATCCATCGACGGAAGTCTGGCTGGAAATGCTCGCCGGGCTACTTATCCTGAACTGGCTGTGGTTGCCCGGGCCCCTACGTAAGCCAGCGGATCCGGCATTGTGGTTGCTCGCACTGATTGTCGTCGCGATCCCGTTGCTCCAGCTCGTTCCTTTGCCGCCGCAATTGTGGCAGGCGCTCCCCGGCGGGGAAGTCAGGGCCGCCGCGCTGGAACTGATCGACCGGGAAGACAGCTGGCAGCCCTTTACCGAATCCGCCCCGCGCACGCTCGCCAGCCTCCTGTCGCTCCTGCCCCCTCTCGCCCTGATGCTGATGGCCGGCTCGCTCGCACGGCCGGACAGGCAGATGCTGCTGGGCATCGCTGCCGGGCTGGCTCTGCTCTCGGCTGTGCTCGGCGCCTTCCAGCTTGCCGGTGGCAGCAGCGCCTTCCATCTCTATTCGACCAGCCATCCGGGCGTGGTGGTAGGCTTCCAGGCCAATCGGAATGCCGAGGCCGATATTCTCCTGATCGGTGTGCTTGCCCTGGCTGCCTTTGTGGCCGGCCATGTTCCGCCGCAGCGCCGCCCCGGGGTTGAAAGCATCTGGCGCAATGGCTGGCTGGTGGGGGGGATTGCGCTCCTGCTCGTGCTGGCCACGGTCCTTACCGCATCGCGAACGGGCATCGCCCTGTTGTTGCCTGTATTGGTCGCCGGCTGGGCTATCCTTGCGCTTGACCGTCGCACGAACTGGAAGGGCCGGGGGCCGGCCATCGCGGCGGGCATTCTGGCTGCGATCGCCGGTGTCCTGTTCCTGGTGAGGCACAATGTGGTGCTGCAACGAGTTGCGGAACGCTTCGATTTTTCTGGAGACGGCCGCGAGGGGCTGTGGCGGGACACGCTTTACGCGATCGGCCAGCACTGGCCCTTCGGCACCGGAATGGGGACTTTCGTGCCCACCTTCATCGCGCTGGAACCGCTTGAGGCAGTGAATGCCAGCGTGCCCAACAGGGCGCATAACGATTATCTGGAGCTCCTGCTCGAAGCCGGAATCTTTGGCGCCGTCGCGCTGCTGCTGGCGAGCGGGCTCGTCCTGTTCATGGCGTGGCGCAGCTGGCGCCGCGCGCGGGAATGGCGGCCCCAGATCGCGTTCGGCCTCAGCGTGCTGGCGCTGATCGCGGTGCATTCCATAGTGGATTATCCGCTGCGCTCCATGTCGCTGGCATGTCTTGCGGGGCTGGCGGTGGGAATGTTCGCCCGCAGCCCGAAAATCAGCGATCCAGCCGCTTCACAAACCCGTCATTGAGAAAGGTGCCGAAGGGAAAGAACGCGGCCACGAAGGTTCTCAACCAGCCAAGCAGACCGGCACGGCGGCCCCACAGGCCCGGCACCATCGCCACGAGATAGGTCAGAAACAAAACTCCATGTGCCCAGCCTACCGGGCGGATCAGCGCAGGCTGATCGAACATGTATTTCAGCGGCATTGCCACCAGGAACAGCAGCAGAGTGCTGACGCCTTCGGCCAGTGCGACGGCGCGGAAGAAACGAAGCAAGGGAAGTCCTCTCTCAGGGCTTGAAACGGGCACCGCGAATGTGAGTGAAGCGGCCCCCGTCCACTTCATACATGGCGATGGTTTCCACCACGCGCCTGTCACCGGCGACGGTCGGCCAGATTTCGAAATCGGGCCAGTCCTTGAAGGTTTCGAAAGTGGTGCGGCAATGCATGGCAATGCGGGTGGGCGTGACGATCACGTCGAGAGGAGTGACGATTTCGGTGATATGGGCCTTCACCTGGCGGTAGAAATCGAGAATCGCCTCGCGCCCGTCGATCCGCTTCATCCCGCCCAGCTCAAAGATCACGTCATCGGCGTAGAACTGGCCGAAGCCGTCAAAATCATTCGCGTTGAACGCGGCCACATAGCGCCGGAAATCCTCTTCGGTCACAGGCTCTCCCCCACTGGCATATTGTCGATCAGCCGGGTGCGGCCGATGCGGGCGGCCACCAGCAGCCGGGCGGGAGCATTGCCCATTATCGCCAGCGGCTCAAGGCTGCCGGCATCGGTCAGGGTGGCGTAATCGACCGAGCTGAAACCCGCGCGGATCAGTTCTGCCTCAAGCGCGGCCAGCGTGGCGGGGACGTTCTCGCCGCTTTCGATACGCGCAATTGCCTGCTTCATTGCTGTGGGCAAGGCCGCCGCCGCGGCGCGCTCTTCCGGCGAGAGGTAGCGATTGCGGCTGCTGAGGGCGAGTCCGTCGCTTTCCCGCACAATGGGCACGCCGATAATGTCCGAAACATGGGGGTGGGTATAATCGAGATCACGCGCCATGCGCCGGATCACCGCCAGCTGCTGCCAGTCCTTCTCGCCGAACAGGGCGATATCGGGCTGCACCTGGTTGAACAGCTTGGCCACAACGGTGGCGACACCGTCGAAATGGCCTGGCCGCGAGGCGCCGCACAGGCCTTCGCTGACGCCGCTGACCGAAATGGAGGTGGCGAAGCCTGCGGGATAGACTTCCTCCACTGACGGCGCCCAGAGCAAGGCGACGCCTGCCTCCTCCAGCAGACGCGCATCCTCCGCAAGCTGGCGCGGATAGGCATCCAGATCCTCGTTCGGCCCGAATTGGGTGGGATTGACGAAGATCGAAACCACTACAGATGAAGCAAGTTCGCGGGCGCGGCGGACCAGAGCAAGGTGCCCGTCGTGCAGGGCGCCCATGGTGGGAACCAGCGCGACCGCGCCGGATGTGCGCAGGCGGGCGACTTCATCGCGCAGCTGGGCGAGCGTAGTGACGACTTTCATGACGCGGTCCCATCGGGCCCAAACGACGCGAAAGCAAGAGGCGGAACGGGCGGGGAGGGAAGCCGCTGCTGCTGCTTCCCTCCTGCCGCACCTGTTTCCTCAGGCGAAATTTACTTCGCTTCGGGCGCCGCCGCTGCCGCATCCTCCGGCAAGCCGCCGAGCTGGCCGACCATCTGAGTATAGGCATCGAGATAGGCAAGTACGATGATCTGGCCGATTTCGGTGTTCTGATAGCCACCGCCGCCGGCGCCGCCGAAAACACCGCCGGAGAACAGGCCGCCACCGGCGCCCCAGCTGAGATCCTTCTTGCGGAAATAGCCTTCTACCAGGGCTTCTTCCACGGTGGTGCGGGCATTGACCAGCGAGAGGGTGACGTTCGCTTCGCCCTTCTTCACGGAGATGCCGCCGGCAATCGCGCCAACGGTGCCACCCAGCAGGCCGCCGAGCCCGCCCAGTACCTTGCCGCCGCCGGAATTGCTGTTGGTGGAAACGATGTCCGGCTGGAGGAAGTAATCGGCTGCCTTCACCTGACCCTTGCCCAGGTTGGAACCTTCCTGCAGCTCGCCGGAATCCGCCAGAGCGCGTTCCATGTTGCGGCTCTGCATCGCGCCGCCACGATTGACCAGCGTGAAACAGCCCGATCGCTGGACGAATACGCGCAGGATGGCTTCCGGGCTGCCCAGATTATATTCGCGCCACCATTTGTCGTCCGGCTCCACAATGGCCAGCGTGCCGAGATTGCGCGTGCAGCGGGGAATCTCGTTCGAGCCTTTTTCCTGATCCTTGCGGGCAGAAGATTTGTCTTTTTCCTTGGCAAAGGCAGGGGCCGGGGCAGTGCCCAGAACAAGTGCGGATGCCAGAATTCCGGCGATCAGCTTCCTCATGGAATCGCTCCTAAAAAATAACGTGCATGTTCAGATGTCTGGCCGGCGCCCGTCTGTCCCATCCCAGATGGCGCTCACCTTAGCGTGTGGGCGGCTCCGAGCAAAGCGGGCGCAGGCCCGTTTCACCGGTTTGTGCAGCTTTGGGCCCGCGCCTTTCACGGCAAGCGGGAAGGGCGGGATCCCAGTTAGGGTTAAGGAATGGGTCCAAGATTGGGGATAGTGCAATTGCCTCGCAACTTTCCGTTGGATAATAGCCTGAAAGAGCCGCCCATTGGCCGCCCGGCCATTGCCTTCAACAGCGAGAGTCCTGCCAGACCGTGCCTGCCAACGCACCCCATCGTATCGTCTTCGCCAATGAAAAGGGCGGCACGGGAAAGTCCACGACCGCGGTCCATGTTGCCGTTGCGCTGGCTTACAAGGGGGCGAAGGTGGCCGCGATCGATCTCGATCCGCGCCAGCGCACCTTGTTCCGCTATCTTGAAAACCGCACCGGCACGGAACAGCGCCGCAACGTTACCCTGCCCAATGCGCGTTTCGCCGTATTTGGCGGAGAAACGGTGGAAGAGCTGGACCAGCTGACTGCCGAAGTGGGCGAAGGTGTGGACTTCCTGATCTTCGACACGCCTGGGCGAGACGATGTCTTCGCGCGGCATGTGGCCACCACGGCCGATACGCTGGTCACGCCGCTGAATGACAGCTTCGTCGATTTCGACCTCATCGGGCAGGTCGATGCCGAGAATTTCAAGGTCAAGCGGCTCAGCTTCTATGCGGAACTGATCTGGGAAGCGCGCAAGAAGCGGGCCATGGCCACGATCCGTGACCAGCGCCGGGAAATGGACTGGGTGGTGGTGCGCAACCGCACCCAGAAGCAGGAAGCGCGCAACCAGAAGCGTATCGACGATGCGCTGAACGAACTTTCCAAGCGGGTTGGCTTCCGGATTGCCCAGGGCCTTTCAGAACGCGTGATCTATCGCGAATTGTTCCCCTCTGGCCTCACCCTGCTGGACAAGGGCCATCTGGGTGAGCTGGGCACCAGCCATCTGGTCGCCCGCCAGGAATTACGCGCGCTGGTGGCCGGGCTGAACCTGCCCACCCATGTCAGGGCGCAGGGAACGGAGACGGTCTGAAGCCATGACGCGCCTGATCTTCTTTGCTGTGATCGGGATCGCGCTGTGCAAGGCGATAACGGGCCGTTGGCCCTGGGATTTCCTGAAGGGGCCCTCCACCCGCAGCCAGGCGATTTTCCGCGCGCGCAAATTGCTGGCGGTGCGCAAGGATGCCGGGCGTGACGAAATACTGGAGGCGCATCGCCGCCTGATTACCATGGTCCATCCCGATCGCGGGGGAACCAACGAGCAGGTACACGAGGCCAATGCCGCGCGCGATCTGCTGCTCGACGAACTGCCTGACCACAATTGAGGATACAGATGAGCCACCGGTTCCACTCGACCGTGCTGCGCGAATACGACATTCGCGGGATCATTGGCGAAACCCTGAGCGCCCAGGATGCGCGCGCCATCGGCCGTGCCTTCGCCACATTGCTGCGCGAGGCGGGCGGACGGAAAGTTGCTGTGGGTTATGACGGGCGGACGAGTTCGCCCCTGCTGGAGGAAGCGCTGGTCGAAGGGCTGACCGCCAGCGGGTGCGATGTGGTGCGCATCGGCATGGGCCCCACGCCGATGCTCTATTATGCCGAAGCCTCAGCCGAAGATGTGGATGGCGGCATTCAAATAACCGGCAGCCACAATCCCCCCAACTATAATGGCTTCAAGATGGTCTTTCAGGGCCGTCCCTTCTTCGGCCCGGACATCCAGCTTTTGGGCAAGATCGCGGCCGAAGGCGTCTGGCTGGACGGTGAAGGCAGTGTCGAGACCCGCGAGGTGATGGACGCTTATATCGAGCGGATGCTGCAGGGGCTCGCCGGAATCGATCCCGCTGCGCTTGCCTCCCTGCGCGTCGGCTGGGACGCCGGCAATGGCGCTGCCGGCCCGGCGCTGGAAGCGCTGGCTGCGCGCCTGCCCGGGGAGCATCACCTGCTTTATACCGAAGTCGACGGTACGTTTCCCAATCATCATCCCGATCCCACCATGCCGGAGAATCTGGCAGATCTTCAGGCGCTGGTCGCGGAAAAGCAGCTCGATTTCGGTATCGCCTTCGATGGTGACGGGGACCGGATCGGCGCGGTGGACGGCCAGGGCCGGGTGATCTGGGGCGATCAGCTGCTGATGATCTATGCCGAGGATCTGCTGCGGCAGGTGCCGGGCGCCATGATTATCGCGGATGTGAAGGCAAGCCGCGCCCTGTTCCAGCGTGTCGCCGAATGCGGCGGCAAGCCGCTGATGTGGAAGACCGGCCATAGCCTCATCAAGTCCAAAATGAAGGAAACCGGTGCTCCGCTGGCAGGCGAAATGAGCGGGCACGTCTTCTTCGCGCATGACTATTACGGCTTTGACGATGCGCTCTATGCCGGGGTGCGGCTGATCGCAGCCAGTGCGCGGCTGGGCAAGTCGGTCACCGAATTGCGCTCTGCCATGCCCGCCATGATCAATACGCCGGAGCTGCGTTTCCAGGTGGATGAGAGCCGCAAGTTCGGCGCGATCGAGGAAGTGAAGCAGCGCCTTTCGGGCAGCGGCGCGGAAGTGGACGCCACCGATGGCGTGCGCGTTTCCACCGATGACGGTTGGTGGCTGCTGCGCGCATCGAACACACAGGACGTGCTGGTTGCCCGCGCGGAAAGCGACAGCGAGGAAGGGCTTGCCCGGCTGGTCGCCCAGATTGACGAGCAGCTGGAGCTTTCGGGCCTCGAACGGGGGCCGCAGGCAGGGCACTGACTCGGCTTGCGGGCCGCTCTTCAGGCAGCGGCGGGGTGCCTAGTGGATAATCATCCAGGCCAGCCCCGTCGCCAGCGCACTGGCAAATAGCGGCAGCGCGCCCAGCCTGCCCTTTTGCCAGCCGGCGATGCCGATCGCCACGGCGCCCTTGAACAGGGTGTTGAGCGTTACCGGGATCGCCAGCACGGTGCCTGCCACCAGGGGCTCCAGCGTGCCCGGCGGCAGGTTGCCCATGGTGATGATCGCGGAATCGACATCCACGATGCCCGAAACGGCCAGCACTACCGCCAGGCCGCGGTCCCCGAAACTCGCCAGAACCCAATGCGCGACCACGGTAAGCGCCATGACCAGCACGGTGAGGAGCAGCGCCGGCCCCAGATCGAACGGGTTGCGAACGCCCACCTCGCCCGGTGCATCCCGCGGTTCCTGTGCGGCGGTGCGCAGCGCCCATGCCGTTGCCGCAAGGCTGACGAGCGCGCCGGGCACGATCAGCATCGCAAGTTGGGGCAGGGCGAAGGGCGCCAGAACCCCCACCAGAACCGCCACGCGCAGATACATCACCACCGATGCGGCGCTGATCGCGGCGGAAAGGATGGCGGGGCTGGCCTCCCCTTCGCGCATGCGCTTGGCCATGCCTGCCGTCACGGCCGTGGAGGAAACCACTGCCCCCGCCGCTGCGGTGGCGATGTGCCCGCGCGATGCGCCCAGCCATTTGGCCGCGAAATATCCGCAGAAGGAAAATCCGGAGACCATGACCACCACGGCCCAGAGCTGGCGCGGATTCCACGCATCGTAGGGGCCGAAGCCACGATCGGGCAGCAAGGGCAGGATCACCATGGCGATCACCGCAAAGCGCGCGATCGCCATCACTTCGCGCTCTTCCAGATGGTTGATCCAGCTGTGCAGCCGCCCTCTCAGCGACAGCAGCAGCACCATGGCGACGGCTATGGTCGTGCCCAGCAAACGCTCGCCCATTGCCACCATGAAGCCGCTGGCGACGGTGATCAGAGCCACCATGCTGGCTGTGCCGCTCACCTGCGCCCCGTTGCTTGACCGGCGATAGCCGGCGATTATCAGCAGCGCGGCGGCGGCCAGCAGAACCAGTGCAGGCCCTTCGGCGTGATTGTACAACACGCCTGCAATCCCGCCGGCCAGCCCCAGCAGGCCATAGGTACGGATGCCGGCAAAGCGCGCGCCGTCGGGCAGGGTGCGATAGGTCCAGCCCCGCTGGATGCCCACCAGCAGGCCAAGCGCCAACGCCAGCCCGACCCCGATGAAGTGGGAAATTTCCAGACTGCCATTCATGACGCGTCACGTTTCTGCATGCCGTTCAAGCCATCGGACAGGCCGGGCCGTTGGGCAAGCACCATTCGCAGCACCGCGGGCTGGTCTATCGCCGATGCTTTCCTACTTACGGGATTTGTGCTCCAAATGTTCCGATGATGCGCAAGTTTCCAGACCTTGTCCTTCGATATGGCCACCGGGCGGATGATCCCGCGCGGGGAGGAGGGAGAGGCCGGGCTCAGGACTGTGTCAACTTTGTCAACTTCGGCGGGAATCTGCGGCCTTGACGGGGGGGAATCATCTTCCGCCGGAGATCGAGGGCTGGTTTGCCGGGCGCGGCTGGCGCCTGCGCGATCATCAGCGCGCGATGTATCGTGCGGCTCGCAGCGGCAGGCATGCCTTGCTGGTCGCGGATACGGGGGCCGGCAAGACGCTGGCAGGCTTTCTGCCCACCTTGGCCGATTTCGCCCCCTCCGCGCTGGCCGGAGAACCCGTGCCGGATGGGTTGCACACACTCTACATCTCCCCGCTCAAGGCGCTGGCGCATGATGTGCAGCGCAATCTGCTTACTCCCGTGGAGGAAATGGGGCTGCCGCTGCGGATCGAAACGCGCAGCGGGGATACGCCCACAGACCGCAAGAAGCGCCAGCGCAGCCGCCCGCCCCATGTGTTGCTGACCACGCCCGAATCGCTTTCGCTGCTGCTCAGCTACGAGGACAGCTTCGCGCTGTTCAGCACGTTGAAGCGGGTTGTGGTGGACGAGGTCCATGCCTTCGCCACCGGCAAGAGGGGGGATCTGCTGGCGCTATGCCTGGCGCGGCTGCAGACTATCGCCCCCGCCATGCAGCGCGTGGCGCTCTCGGCCACTCTGGCGGACCCTGACGCCTTCCGGCGATGGCTGGCCCCGCATGATGGCGGGGATGGTGATCTGGATAGCGTGGAACTGGTTCAGGGGGAAAAGGGGGCGCCTCCGGAAGTCGAGATTCTGCTGCCCAAGGACGAGCGTGTGCCATGGGGCGGCCATGCAGCCATATGGGCGGTGCCCCAGCTGATCGACATTATCGCGCGCAATCGCACGACGCTGGTTTTCACCAATACACGCTTTCTGGCCGAGTTCATTTTCCAGAAGCTGTGGGAAGCGAATGACGCCAATCTGCCGATCGGCATTCATCACGGATCGCTCTCAAAGGAAGCCCGGCGCAAGGTGGAAGGCGCGATGGCCCGCGGCGATCTGCGGGCGCTGGTATGCACGGCCAGCCTCGATCTGGGTGTCGATTGGGGCGATGTCGATTGCGTGATCCAGATGGGGGCGCCCAAGGGTTCCTCGCGCCTGTTGCAGCGGATCGGGCGGGCCAATCACCGGCTGGATCTGCCCAGCCGCGCCATTCTTGTGCCGGGCAATCGCTTCGAGTTTCTGGAAGCGATGGCGGCAAAGGATGCTGTCGATCAGGGGCAGCGCGATGGCGAGGGATTCCGCCCCGGCGGGCTCGACGTGCTGGCGCAGCATGTGATGGCCTGCGCCTGTGCGGCCCCGTTTGACGAGGTGGAACTGCTCCGCGAAGTGCGCCAGTGCGCCGCCTACGCCTGGGTGGGGGAGGAAGAATGGCGCCGCGTGCTGCATTTCGTGGCGACCGGCGGCTACGCGCTGGAAGCCTATGACAAGTTTCGCCGGATCGTGCGCGATCCATCGGGCACCTGGCGGCTGACCCATCCCGAACATGCGCAGCGGCACCGGATGAATGCCGGAATCATCGTGGATGCGGAAATGCTGGATGTCCGTTTCAGGAACGGGCGTTCGCTTGGCCGGGTAGAGGAATATTTCGCATCCACCCTCTCACCGGGGGACACTTTCACTTTCGCGGGCATGGCGCTGGAGGTGGAACAGCTCAGGGATATGGAATTGATCGTGCGCGCCGCGAAGAAAGCGGCGGCGATCCCTTCCTATATGGGCCAGCGCATGCCGCTTACCACCCATCTGGCGGGCCGGGTGCAGGCGATGCTGGCGGATCGCGCGGGTTGGGCGCGCTTCCCCGACGATGTGCGCGAATGGCTGGAAATGCAGGACTGGCGCAGCGAGATGCCGGGGCCGGGCAAGCTGCTGGTGGAGAGCTTCCCGCATGAGAAGCTGCACTACACGGTCTATTATACGTTCGAGGGGTGGAACGCGAACCAGTCGCTGGGCATGCTGATCACGCGGCGGATGGAGGAACGCGGGCTGCAGCCCGGCGGCTTCGTGGCCAATGATTATTCGCTCGGGGTCTGGGGCCTCCGGCCGGTGGCCGATCCGGCGCCGCTGCTCTCGCCCGATATTCTGGCCCATGAATTCGTGGACTGGGTGCAGGATTCCTATCTGCTGCGCCGTGCCTTCCGCGAAGTGGCAGTGATTTCCGGCCTGGTGGAGCGCCAGCATCCCGGCAAGCGCAAGACGGGCAAGCAGGTCACATTCTCGACCGATCTCATCTATGATGTGCTGCGCAAATATGAGCCGGACCATGTGCTGATCGAAGCGGCCTGGGCGGATGCGCGGACGCGGCTGACCGATGTGGGCCGGTTGGCCGGCGTGCTGGAGCGCGCGGCGGGAGAGCTGGTCCATGTCGAACTGGACCGGGTCAGCCCGCTGGCAGTGCCGGTGATGGTGATGATCGGCCGGGAAAGCCTTCCGCAGGGATCGGTGGACGATGCGCTGCTGATGGAGGCGGAGCATCTGGCCGAAGCTGCCATGGGCCCTGATTTACCCCGCGATCCCCTTGATCCGGACGATGAGCATTTGCCGGGGTGAGTTCGGTTCGGCGGAGGCGATTGGGCGGAGGCGATGGCTGGGCAAGCCCGCGCGATGCTGAAGACAGGCATAGAAAAAGGGGCGGTGTTACCCGCCCCTTGATCTTGTTCAGTACCTTAGGTCGATCAGTTGACGACGGCGGGGCCTGAATTTTCGGACTTGCCGAACACGCGATACTTCTCATTGCCGACGAAACCGAACTTGGTGACCTTGGAACCCTTGATCAGGTTCAGCACCTTGGCCGAAAGATCGTAGCTGGCCATCGCTTCCGGTTCGAACTGCAGTTCAGGCTCGACCGCATAGGTCAGGGACTGCTGCAGGTTCGTAACGAGGCCGGACTGGGTGATCGGCTGACCATTCCAGAGGATCTCGTTATTCGGGGTCAGAACGATCTTGTTCTTGATCGGATCGACCGGCGGCAGAGGAGTGTCGGGAGGCGTGGGGCTCGGAAGGTCGATGTCGACCGAGTGAGTCGCCACAGGGATCGTAAAGATGAGCATGATGAGGAGAACGAGCATGACGTCGATCAACGGCGTCGTGTTCATTTCCATCATCGGCGAGCCATCATCTTTGCCGCCTGTCATTGCCATGGGAAATTACTCCTGTGCTTTCTCTCAACCCGCGTTCGGATCGACTGGGTTGGAGATGAAGCCGACGGTCGGGTAACCGGCCGCCTGGACGTTGTAGATCGCGCCAGCCACACAGCGCCAGGGCGCGTTGATGTCGCCACGGATGTGGACCTGCGGGATCTTTTCCGGATCGTTGCGGATCGCGTCGATACCGCCTTCGCGCTGAACGATAGCGTCCAGGCGTTCGAATGCCTGGTCGTACAGTTCCTGCGAAGTCACCGGAGTGATGTTGTTGAAATAGACGCGGCATTCGCCGTTGCGCGAGGCACCGGTATAACCGGCTTCACCGGCACTGCGTCCAGCTTCGTCGGTGGTGCTGACGGTCAGCAGCAGGTTCTCGACCTTGTCCTTGGACTCGGCCGATTCGAATACTGGAATCTGAAGCTTTTCGATTGTCTGCAAACTGACCGGGACGGCGATGAGGAAGATGATCAGGAGCACCAGCATCACGTCCACGAGGGGCGTGGTGTTGATGTCCGACATCGGCTTCTCTTCGCCGCCACCGCCTGTCGAAATGGCCATGGTACTATCCTACTCTCAATCTTCGCCTAGGAAGGGTGGGATGGGCGGCCCGCATGCCGGAGCCCATCCCACTCAATCGGATCAGGCGACCTCAGGCCTTCGGAGCGGCAGCAGCAGGAGCAGCGGGCTTGGCCGGAGCAGCCTTGACCGGAGCAGCAACCGACGGCTTCACCGCGCCCTTCGACGTGATGTTCGCCAGGATGTCGGTCGAGAAGCCGTTCATCAGTTCGGAGATGCGCTTGTTACGGGCCTGGAGCCAGTTGTAGGCGAGCACCGCGGGAACGGCCACGAGCAGACCGATGGCGGTCATGATCAGGGCTTCACCGACCGGACCGGCGACCTTGTCGATCGAGGCCGAACCGGCCAGACCGATGGCGATCAGGGCGCGGTAAATACCGATAACGGTACCGAGCAGACCGACGAACGGAGCGGTAGCACCCACGGTAGCGAGGAAGGGCAGGCCGCTGGCGAGCTTCGAGTTGATCGAGGCTTCCGAGCGAGCGAGCGAACCGTGCAGCCAGTCATGGGCTTCGAGGCTGTCGGTCATCTTGTTGTGCTGTTCTTCAGCGGCGAGGCCGTCTTCGACCAGCTGGCGCCATGCGCTGTTCTTGCCGAGCTTGGCAACGCCGTCCTTGAGCGTCGGAGCCTGCCAGAACTTGGTGCGCACGTCCTTCAGTTCGCCGAAGATCTTGCGCTGTTCGAGCAGCTTGGTGATCAGGATGTAGAACGAGCCCACGGACATGATCACGAGAACGATGAAGATGGAGTAGGCGATCACACCGCCCTGGTTGAGTGCTTCCCAGAAGCCGAAGTGGTTCTTGGGAGCCGCTTCAGCGGCTGCAGCCAGAAATTCGATAAGCATGCGGGTAGTCCTCTCTAAAAAAATCGAAAGATCAAACCGGGCTGCCGGGGCGCGCTCACGCTGCCCGCGGCCGCGCCCTCAAAATCAGTTCAGCTTGTAGACGATGCGCGTGGACCAGCTGGCCGATGTCGGGTTGCCGGCGTCATCCAGTGCGGGATCGAAGCGCGCATAACGCTGCATCCCGTCACATGCTGCTTCATCCAGTACGTCAGAACCGCTGGAGCTCGATACGCGGCATGCCGCGACCTTGCCATCGGGACCGACGGTAACGCTCACGCCCACGGTGCCTTCAGTGCCCGAGCGGACGGCGCGCGCAGGATAGTTCTCCTGAATGCGAGCGGCCCAGCGGGACTGACCCTTGGGTTCGACACCCCGTGCCTTCGACACAGCCGGCGGAGGAGCCGGAGGAGCCGGCGGCGCAGGACGCGCAATCGGGATCACCGGAGCCGGCGGCGGGGGACGATCCACCACGGTAACCGGCGGCGGAGCGACATTGATATTGATGGGAGGCGGCGGCGCCACAATCGGCGGCGGCGGTGCCTCATCCGGCGGGGGCGGCGGCGGTTCTTCAGTCTTTTCCGGTTCGGGCTCGTCGATATCGACCGTCGTAACGCGCTCGATGATCTTCTTGGTCGCCGAATAGGCAAGACCAGTCACAAGAGCATACCCGACCAGCAAGTGAACCAGCCCCACAATGATGATAGCGACAATCTTGTTGCCGCTCATTGTTTGATCAGCGTAGGCCATTCAATCGCATCACTCCATTTCCGTCGCCCGGCAAGCCGGGCTTGTACCAGCCAAAGGGAATCGCACCCTGACAGGTAACGCCAACAATTGTCCACCCTGTCGGCCAAGCCGGTGCCCACCGAGGAATCCGAACGACCCGGCAGGGCCCTGCCCCGGAGCTCTTGATTATTGTATCCCGCCCCGGTTTCGGGGGGTGTTTAGCGGCCTTGGAGGGGTGGAGCAATCGCTTTATCGGTTAACCGCCAATTCAACACTTCCGGGCTTGAATGGGGCTGTCTATGTGAAACGCGCTCCCCACATGTCGGGGTCGTCGAGCTGCGAGGGAAACGCATGAAAATCACAGAAATTCGCGCTTCCGGCAAATGGCTGATCGCTGGCGCCGCCGCCTTTGCGGGATTTGCGATGCAGCCCGCCCAGGCCGCCGAAACGCCCCTGCCGCCGCCCGGTCCACAGCTGACTTATGCGGATATTACGGATCTCGCGGACGCCGCGACCATGGTGGTGAAAGCCAGGATTCGCACCCAGCGCACCCTTCCGCCGGAACTTTCGCCGGGTCTGCGTCCGGGCTGGGTGAGGCTGCTGATCCAGGCCGATACGGAAGCCCTGATCACCGGGCGCCAGGCAATTGGCGAATCGCTGCGCTATCTGGTGGATGTGCCGCTGGATGCCAAGGGCAAGCCGGCCAAGCTGAGAAAGCAGTCCTTTATCATCTTCGCCTTCCCCGTGCCGGGCCATCCGGGCGACCTGCAACTGATCGATGTGGATTCCCAGTTCCCTGCCGATCCGGCGCTGGAGGCGCGCGTACGCGAAGTGCTGACGCAGCTCGCATCGCCGGATGTTCCACCAGTTGTGACCGGAGTGGGGGAAGCGCTGGCGGTGCAGGGCAATCTTTCAGGTGAATCGGAAACCCAGGTATTCCTGCGGACGAAGACCGATGCGCCGGTATCGCTCAATGTCGTGCGGCGGCCCAATATGCAGCCCGAATGGGGCGTATCGTGGACGGAACTGGTGGACCAGTCGGCCCAGCCTCCGCGGGAAGGCACGCTGGAATGGTATCGTCTGGCCTGCTTCCTGCCGGCCGACGTGCCCTATGACGCGATCCTTTCGCGCGATGGGGAGTCCCGGGCCCTGGCGACTGCGGATTATCGCTATGTGCTGGAGCAGCTTGGCCGTTGCTCGCGCACCCGGGGCGGACCGCCCAAATTCCCCAACCCAAGATGACGATCTGACCGGGGCTCGCTAACCGGGGCTGGCCTTTCGGGGCCGCCTGCACTAACGCGCCCGGCGAATTCGTGGCACCGGGAGCCTTCCCGTGTGCGTCCCCTGCTGCGCTACAGCCGAAAGAGGAAGACTTATGGCCGATCCGCTCCGTATTGCACTTGCCGGTCTGGGCACGGTGGGCGCTGGCGTAATCCGCCTGATCGAGGCGAACGGCGAACTGATTGCGCGCCGTGCGGGGCGCCCGGTGGAGATCGTCGCCGTAAGCGCGCGAGACCGGACCAAGGATCGCGGCGTCGATCTTTCGCGCTTTGCGTGGGAAGACGACATGACTGCCATGGCATCCCGTGCGGATGTGGATGTGGTGGTGGAACTGGTCGGCGGGTCGGATGGCCCGGCGCTGACCCTGGCGCGCAATGCACTGGGTGCCGGCAAGTCGCTCGTCACGGCGAACAAGGCGATGATCGCCCATCACGGGCTTGCCCTGGCTGAGCTTGCCGAGAAAGCCGAAGTCGCCCTGAAATTCGAGGCCGCGGTGGCTGGCGGCGTGCCGGTGATCAAGGGCCTGCGCGAAGGCGCGTCCGCCAATGCGATCGAACGCGTCTATGGCATCCTCAACGGCACCTGCAATTACATCCTCTCCACGATGGAAGCGACGGGCCGGGATTTCGGCGATGTGCTGAAGGAAGCGCAGAAACTGGGCTATGCCGAGGCCGATCCCACCTTCGACATCGAGGGGATCGATGCCTCGCACAAGCTTTCCATCCTCGCGGCCATTGCCTTTGGCGCCAAGATCGATTTCCCCTCTGTGGAAACCGAAGGAATCTCCAGGCTGCGCGCCGCCGATATCGAGCAGGCCGCCGCGCTCGGCTTCGTCATCCGGCTGATCGGCATTGCCGATACCGAGCTGGGCGCGAATGGAGAGGATACGCTGTTCCAGCGCGTCTGCCCCTATCTGGTGCCTGTCGACCATCCGCTGGCGCGAGTGAACGGGCCGACCAACGCCGTGGTGGTGGAGGGCAATTTCGCCGGCCGCCTGCTGTTCCAGGGTGCCGGGGCGGGTGACGGGCCGACTGCCAGCGCGGTTGTGGCCGATATTATCGACATTGCGCGTGGCGATGTAGGCGCGCCTTTCTCGGTTCCGGTCAATGCTCTTGCGCCGATGCCTCGTGCCGATGCCGGGCACCGCGTGGCGCGCGATTATCTGCGCTTCATGGTGGCGGACCGTCCGGGTGTGCTGGCGGAGATCGCCACCGCCATGCGCGATGCGGGGGTTTCGATCGAAAGCCTGATCCAGAAGGGTCGCCAGGAAGAAGGCGGCGAAGTGATGGTGTCCATCGTCACCCATGGAGGGCCCGAGGCGAATGTGGACCGGGCGCTGGAACTGCTCAAGGGCTCGCCCAGCCTGACCGAGCCGCCGCTGGTCCTGCAATTGCTGGATAATTGAGGGCCAAACTTCCGGTGCGGCGGGGTGCCGGTGTGCGCCCCGCCCGGCACCGGAGAAATCAGTCCGCGCGCTTCTCGCCCTTGGCGATCTTGTCGGCGTCCGATCCCTCGGGCGCTTCGGGCAGCAGCTTGAAGTCGATCATATAGGCCGGGTCGGGCGTGCCACCCAGCGAGATGCCCTTGCCCTTGAAGATCCCCGGGCCTGATACGTCAGGTGCGCGGGGCAGGCCGTCATTCGTCGCCTCGCGGGAATTCGGGTCCAGTTCGCTGGTGGATTTCACGCGGAATTGGGAATCGTCCTGCGGCTTGGCGCAGACGACGATTTCATTTTCCCCCTGATCGCTTGCAGGCTTGGAACAATTGCGCGTGGGGGGCGGGGGGCCATACATCTGTTTGCTGGCCGCGATGGCATCCTCGGCGGAAATGCCGGTGCGCTGCGCCGCCAGTGGAGAAAGCGGCAGCGCGGCCAGCAGCCATAATGCGGCGCATTTCCTGAACATCGCGGGCCTTTCCCTCCGGACTTTACTGCCTTAGGGCAGTGGCGGCGCCACCTTTCGCGGTGATGGCTTGATCGATCATGAATGACGGCAAGATGACGGCTTGGCAATCGCGCAGGGCGTGTCACCGAAGATACGCATTCCTGCGCGAGGGCACTCTCGACAGTCATGGACGGCTCGCTTATCGGATGCGCCGGATGTGAGGGGAGTCTCGATGCCCAAGGCCAGCAAAGTTCTCGACCGCGTACTTGTTCTTGAAATGGTTCGGGTGACGGAGGCTGCGGCGATCGCCGCGTCCCGTCTGGTGGGCCGTGGTGATGAAAAGGCGGCCGACCACGCCGCGGTTGAAGCTATGCGCGCGGCTTTTGACGAGCTTTACATCGACGGCACGGTAGTGATCGGCGAAGGCGAGCGTGACGAGGCGCCGATGCTCTATATTGGCGAGAAGGTGGGCGGGGCGCCCGGCAAGGGCCCCCGGATCGATATTGCGCTCGATCCGCTGGAAGGCACTACCATCACGGCCAAGGCCGGCCCCAATGCGCTGGCCGTGCTGGCTGCGGCCGAGGAAGGCTGCCTGCTCAATGCGCCTGACGTCTATATGGAAAAGCTGGCCATCGGGCCGGGCTATCCCGAAGACCTCGTCAGCCTGAGCAAGACTCCCACCGAGAATATCGAGGCGCTGGCTGCCGCCAAGGGCGTGAAGCCGAACGAGATCATCGCCTGCGTGCTCGATCGTCCGCGCCATGCCGAACTGATCGAAGAACTGCGCGGCCTTGGCTGCGGCATCCAGCTGATCCCGGATGGGGACGTGGCCGGCGTTATCGCGGTGACGGACCCGGATACGACGATCGACATCTATATGGGCTCGGGCGGCGCCCCCGAAGGCGTGCTGGCCGCCGCGGCGCTGCGCTGCGTGGGCGGACAGTTCAATGGCCGTCTGCTGTTCCGCAACGAGGACGAGCGTTCGCGTGCGCGCAAATGGGGGATCGAGGATCTCGACCGGATCTACAAGCTGCGCGACCTTGCCAAGGGCGACTGCATTTTTGCCGCGACCGGCGTTACGGATGGATCGCTGCTCAGTGGCGTGAAGCGCCTGAAGGGCGGCAAGATGACGACCGAGAGCGTGGTGATGCGGGCAAGTTCCGGCACGGTGCGCTGGGTGCGGGGCGAACATCGCGGTTCGTGACGGGCATTTTGACCGTTTTTTCGGCCTCGGCATACGCGCTTTCAACAGCGCAGCCGCACTGTAGGTTGCAATCGTGTGACGCTTGGCTAGAGCCGGGCGCATTGATTCCCGCCGCGAGAACAGGGGCCCCCAAGCGATGAAGATCATGGCCGGCAATTCCAACCTGCCGCTTGCGCGTTCGATCGCGGCCTATCTCGAAATGCCGTTGACCGACGCCTCGGTCCGCCGATTTGCGGATGAGGAAATCTTTGTCGAGATTCATGAGAATGTGCGCGGGGAGGATGTGTTCGTCCTCCAGTCCACCTCATATCCGGCAAATGACAATCTGATGGAGCTGCTGATCTGCATCGATGCGCTCAAGCGCGCATCGGCCAAGCGGATCACGGCAGTGGTGCCCTATTTCGGCTATGCAAGGCAGGACCGGAAGCCCGGCCCGCGCACGCCGATCTCGGCCAAGCTGGTGGCCAATCTGATCACCCAGGCCGGCGCCAGCCGCGTGCTTTCGGTGGATCTCCATGCCGGGCAGATACAGGGCTTCTTCGATATCCCGACCGACAACCTCTATGCCGCGCCCGTGATGGCGGCCGACATCCAGGCGCGTTACGGAGATTCGGACCTGATGGTCGTCTCGCCTGACGTGGGCGGCGTGGTGCGCGCCCGGGCCCTGGCCAAGCGGCTTGAGAACGCCCCGCTCGCCATTGTCGACAAGCGCCGCGAACGCGCCGGCGAATCCGAAGTGATGAACATCATCGGTGACGTGAAGGGCCGCGCCTGCATTCTCATTGACGATATCGTCGATTCGGGCGGCACGCTCTGCAACGCGGCGCAGGCCTTGCTCGATGCCGGGGCCAAGAGCGTGGCGGCCTATATCACCCATGGCGTGCTTTCGGGGGGTGCGGTGGCACGGGTAAACAATTCGGCGCTCAAGGAGCTGGTCATCACCGACACTATCCTGCCGACCGATGCAGCGCAGGAATCGCAGAGCATCCGCATCCTGCCGATCGCTCCGCTGATTGGCGAGGCCGTGCGTCGTATCGCGGATGAAAGCTCGGTTTCGAGCCTGTTCGACTGACATGGCGCCGCGCTCGCGCAGGGCGGCTGTAACAAGACCCGGCGCGGTGCTGCTGCCTTTGGTGGCAGCCCTGGGCGCCTGCGGTGCGCAGCCGGGCGGTGTGAAGGTCTATCAACCGCCAGCCGGATCGAATGAAGTGCTGCAAGGCCCGATCGCGGGCGCCCCCGGCCATTCGCTGGTGGTGGGCGATCTGGCCATGCCCGCAGGTGCGATAATTCCGCGCCATCGCCATGCCGGCGCGGAATTCCTTTATGTCATAGGCGGTTCGGCCGTGCTTTCGCGGGAAGGCCAGCCGGATATGACCTTGCAGGCCGGGCAGGGCATCCGTATTCCCCCCGGCACCGTTCACTGGGGCCATGCCGGTCCGCAGGGAATGCGCGCCGTTTCTTCCTGGGTCGTGGTCGAAGGCCATCCCCTGCGCGAGGCTGTATCCGAATGAAGCTCGATGCCGAGATTGCCCTGGCTCACCGTCTGGCCGACGCCGCACGTGCGGCTATCCGTCCCCACTTCCGTGAACCGGTGCATAGCGAGGCCAAGGAGGACGCCACTCCCGTCTCGCTGGCGGACCGTGAGGCCGAACAGGTCATGCGGCGCATTCTGGAGGCGGAAATGCCTGCGGACGGCGTCCATGGTGAGGAATATGGCGTTTCGGCCGGGACTTCGGGCCGCCAATGGGTGCTTGATCCGATCGACGGGACCACGTCCTTTCTCGCCGGGCGCCCTATCTTCGGAACACTGATCGCGCTGCTGGTGGATGGCTTCCCGGTACTGGGCATCATCGACCAGCCGATCCTTGCGGAACGGTGGCTGGGTGTAACCGGAAGGCCGACGCTGTTTAACGGCAAGCCCATCCGGACGCGCCCGTGCCGCGAACTGTCCGCAGCGACGCTGGCCACCACTGGCCCGCAATATTTCGACGATCATGAAGGCGAGCATTTCATGGCCCTGGCGGCCAAGACCTCGCACCGCCGGATGGTGATGGGCGGCGATTGCTATAATTACGCCATGCTCGCCATGGGCCAGATCGACATCGTTTGCGAGGCGGGGCTGAAGCTGCATGATTATGCGGCGCTCGTCCCGGTTGTGGAGGGCTCTGGCGGCACGATGTGCGACTGGAACGGCGATCCGCTCCATGCAGCTTCGGGCGGCCATGTGCTGGCTCTGGGCGACCCCGCGCGGCTGGAAGACGTGGTGGAGGCGCTGGCCTGCGGACATTGAGCAGGCGGCCTCGGTAAACTGGTCCGGCAACCTGGTCCTCACAAGGGAGCAGGACCAATACGCGTCTGTTTTCCGGTAAATTACTTATCGCACCAGATTGGATGCATCCCCCTTTTTAAAGATCGCAAGTGCGCTGTAACGGAGCAGTGGCCCGCATTCGACGGGCATCAATCAGGGGGTAAATCCACATGAAATATCTGTTCCTGGCCGCGGCGCTCGCCGGCGGTCTCGCTCAGCCTGCCTTCGCACAGGAGGAAGAGGGCAAGAACGACAAGGCCGGCTTCCGTATCGAAGCACGCGCGACGCTCGAAACGCCGACGGTCAGCAGTGTCGAGGAAGAAGGCGACATCTACAAGCTCGGCTCGGCCATGGCCTTCGGCGGCGAGGCAGGCTTCGACTTTGCGGTGAGCGACAAGGTGGTTGTCGGGCCCTATGGCACCTATGAAATCTCCACGGTCAAGAATTGCGTCGACCCGGATTGCGTGAAGGCAACCGACAATTACGCTTTCGGCCTGCATGCCGGTGTCACTGTTGGGGATCGCGGACTGATCTATGCCAAGGTCGGCTACGCCAGCCTCGGCCTGGAAGTGAGCACGCCCGGCCTGACCGTGAGCGAGCGTGGCGATGGCGTGGAAGGCGCGATCGGTTACGAGCACGGCTTCGGCAGCAATTTCTACGGTCGTGTCGAGTTCGGTTATGCCGACAATGGCGATATCTTCGGGATCAACTTCCAGCGCCGCCATGCGGGCCTTTCGCTGGGCGCCCGTTTCTGATCGCCCAGCCGGCAAGGCTACCGGCAAGGCTACCGGCAGGGCTGCCGGCAGGAAGGTCTGAAGACGGCGGGCTGGCGCTCTGGCGGCGGCCCGCCGCATCTCTGCCTTGCAATTCGGGCTGATCCCGTTAAAGGCGCCCGCTTCAAAGACACGAGATCACTTTTCGGTGATTCTGGGTCCGCCTGGCTGAAAGGGCTGCCAGGGCAGGCTCGATGTGTCTCGAACAAGGAGACGAAAATGCCCAAACTGAAGACCAAGAGCGGTGTGAAGAAGCGCTTCAAGCTTACCGCTACCGGCAAGGTGAAGCACGGCGTTGCCGGCAAGCGCCACCGCCTGATCAGCCATAACGGCAAGTATATCCGCCAGAACCGCGGGACCGACGTGATTTCCGACGCCGATGCGAAGGTGATCAAGAAGTGGGCGCCCTACGGGCTGAACTGAGGAGTACTAGCCAATGTCCCGTATTAAACGCGGCGTTACCACGCGCGCAAAGCACAAGCGGATTCTGGATGCGGCCAAGGGCTTTCGCGGCCGCCGCAAGAACACCATCCGCGTTGCCCGTCAGGCAGTCGAAAAGGCTGGCCAGTACGCTTATCGCGACCGCAAGGTTAAGAAGCGGAACTTCCGTGCCCTGTGGATCCAGCGCATCAACGCTGCCGTCCGCGCTGAAGGCCTGACCTATTCGCAGTTCATCCACGGCACCAAGCTGGCCGGCATCGAACTGGACCGCAAGGTGATGGCTGATCTGGCCATGAACGAAGGCGCTGCCTTCACTGCGATCATTGCGCAGGCGAAGAAGGCTCTTCCGGCCTGAAGTCATTGAACTGAACAAGCCGTTAGGCAGCTTCCTTCGGGAAGTGCAGACGGTAAGGTTAAATACGGGCGCGAAACGGTGATATTCCGTTTCGCGCCCGTTTTCGTATAATCTATGGACAGGAAGAGGGCGCCAGACGGGCGGGTCGCAATTGGGGGTCGTAATGGAGTGCCAGATCGACGTGCGCTTTTATCCGGCGCCGGCAGACCTGCTGGGCTGCTTTTCCTCATTCTACAGCGCGACTTTTGCCGTGGAGGACGGTGGCCGGGTCAACGATCTCCTGCAGCCGGAATGGGCCAATATCCGTTTCTTCACCGGCTCCCTGCCGGATGCCTGGGTGGCCGGTTCGGAAAAGGTGCGCGATGTCCGCTTCATGGCTACTGGCCCCAGTTCCGTTCCTGTCCATTTCGATCTGGGCACCACGCGTATGTGGGGCATCGGCCTGTTCCCGCTGGGCTGGGCCAAGTTCTGCCATGGGCCCGCAACCGAGGTTGCGAATATGGTGGTGGACGGAGAAAGCCATCCCGCTTTCGCCAATTTCCGGCAGCTCGCCAATGATCTGTTCGAGGGGGCCTCGGACGAGATGGAGGAACTTGAGCGGATCATTGCCTGCTTGCGCAGCATGAACCGCGATGTTCCCGATCAGGAACGGATTGTGGCGGTCCATGCGGCAATGGTCGATCCGGCTGTAGCAACCGTAGCGGATTTCGCGGACCACACCGGCCTTGGTCGCCGCACGCTGGAGCGGCTGTGCCATCGCTATTTCGGCTTTTCTCCCAAGCTGCTGCTGCGGCGCCAGCGTTTCATGCGCAGCCTGGCCCAGTTCATGTTGGACAATTCCACCAACTGGAGCGAGGCGATGGATGCGCATTACCACGATCAGGCCCAGTTCGTGCGGGAGTTTCGCTCGTTCATGGGCATGAGCCCGGGCGAATACGCATCGCGCAAACATCCGATCCTGGGGGCGTTCATGAAGCAACGCGCTCGGATATGGGGCGCTGCCGCGCAGACATTGGACCGGCCCGATCAGGTGCTGGGCATACGTGCCCGCGGCTTGTCCGCAGCCTGACCTAGACAGGGCCCATCGCCGCGGGGCAGGGCACCGCCTGACCCTTCGCCAGCCCACTCGGCGGCTCCCTCCACCATTGCCAGCACCGGACCAGCGCCCTAGAGGCGTTTCGCAATCGCAGGACCGGATTGGACATGGGCGAAGTGGAAACTCTTGAAGGCGCCGCAGTGGCGCGGATCGGCGCGGCTGAAGATCTCGCCGCGCTGGAAGCACTGCGGGTGGAATATCTGGGCAAGCAGGGCAGCATCTCTGGCCTGCTGAAGACCCTGGGCAGCATGTCGCCCGAAGAACGCGAGACTGAGGGGCCGAAGATCCACGCCCTGCGCGAAAAGGTGCAGGCCGCGTTGACCGCTCGCAAGGATGTGCTTGAAAGCGCTGCGCTGGATGCCCGGCTGGCGGCCGAGACGCTGGACCTTTCGCTGCCGGCACCCGATGCGCCGAAGGGTTCGGTCCACCCGGTCAGTCAGGTGATGGACGAACTGGCCGAGATCTTCGCCGATATGGGCTTCGCCGTGGCCACCGGCCCCGAGATCGAGGACGACTGGTATAATTTCACCGCGCTCAACATGCCGGAAAGCCACCCGGCCCGCGCGATGCACGATACGTTCTACTTCCCTGATACAGCGCCCCAGGGCGGCCGGATGCTGCTGCGTACGCATACCAGCCCGGTGCAGGTTCGCACCATGAAGGCGGGGGGAGCGCCGGTCCGGATCATAGCGCCCGGTCGGGTCTATCGTTCCGATTCCGATGCCACCCACACGCCGATGTTCCATCAGGTCGAAGGTCTGGTGATCGACAAGGGCATTCACCTCGGTCATCTCAAATGGACGCTGGAAACTTTCCTCAAGGCCTTCTTCGAGCGCGATGATATCGTGCTGCGGCTGCGCCCCTCCTATTTCCCCTTCACCGAGCCTTCGGTGGAAGTGGACGTTGGCTTTGCCATCGAGAATGGCCCTGACGGAAAAGGGCGGCGCGTGCTGGGCGGCAGCGGCGACGAGCCGGGCCATGGCTGGATGGAACTGCTGGGCAGCGGGATGGTCAACCGCAAGGTGATCGAAATGTCGGGCCTCGATCCCGATCAGTGGCAGGGTTTCGCATTCGGCGTGGGCGTGGATCGCCTCGCCATGCTCAAATACGGGATGGACGATTTGCGCGCCTTCTTTGACGGCGATGTGCGCTGGCTGAAGCATTACGGCTTTTCCGCCTTCGATCAGCCGACGCTTTCGGCCGGGGTGGGAGCACGCGCATGAAGTTCTCGCTCTCCTGGCTGAAGGAATATCTCGATACCGATGCCGATGCGGCGGCCATTTCGGCCAAGCTGAATGCCATCGGGATCGAGGTTGAAGGCATCGAAGACCCGGCCGAGAAGCTGGCTGGCTTCATCGTGGCCAAGGTGCTGACGGCAAAGCCGCATCCCGATGCGGACAAGCTGCAGGTGCTCACCGTGGATACCGGCCAGGTGGCAAAGGGGGGCGATCCGCTGCAGGTCGTCTGCGGCGCGCCGAATGCGCGTGCGGGCCTTGTGGGCGTGCTCGGCACTCCGGGCGCCAGCGTGCCTGCGAATGGCATGGTGCTGCGCAAGAGCGCGATCCGCGGCGTCGAATCCAACGGCATGATGTGCTCCACCCGCGAGCTGGAACTGGGCGACGATCATGACGGGATCATCGAACTGCCCGAAGGCGCGCCCATCGGCACCAGCTTTGCCGATTATCGCGGCGAAGGCCCGATATTCGACGTGGCGATCACGCCTAACCGGCCCGATTGCATGGGCGTCTACGGCGTTGCGCGCGATCTTGCCGCAGCGGGCCTCGGCACGCTGAAGCCGCTCACTATCGAAAAAACCGTGGGCAGCTTCCCCTGCCCGGTGGAAATCCGCACCGACGATCCGGAAGGCTGCCCAGCCTTCTATGGCCGCGTCATTCGCGGCGTGACAAACGGCCCTTCGCCCGAATGGCTGCAGGCTGCGCTACGCAGCGCGGGCCAGCGCCCGATCAGCGCTTTGGTCGACGTCACCAATTTCCTGATGCTCGGCTTCGGCCGCCCGGCCCATGCCTATGACCTTGCCCAGCTGACCGGCGCGGTCGTGGCGCGGCGGGCGAAGGATGGCGAACAGGTCCTCGCGCTGAACGAGAAGACCTATACGCTCGATGCCCAAATGACCGTGATTGCCGACGATTCCGGCGTGCACGACATTGCCGGGATCATGGGCGGCGAACATTCGGGCGTTTCGGAAAACACTAAAGATGTGCTGCTCGAAATCGCCTATTTCGAGCCTGAGCGGATCGGCGCGACCGGCCGCCGCCTGGGCCTTGCTTCCGATGCCCGCACACGCTTCGAGCGCGGGGTGGACCCCGCCTTCCTCGATGACGGGCTGGAACTGCTGACGTCGCTGATCCTGAAGATCTGCGGCGGCGAAGCCTCTGAAGTCATCCGCGCGGGCAGCCCGCCGAGCGAGCAGAAAGTGGTGAGCTACGATCCGGCTCTGGCCGAGCAACTGGGCGGCGTTGCCGTTCCGCAAGCCGAGCAGAAGGCGATCCTCGCCGCGCTGGATTTTGACGTTTCCGACGATTGGAACATCACTGTGCCGCTGCGCCGCCATGATGTGGAAGGCGCGCCTGACATCGTCGAGGAAGTGGTCCGCATCCATGGGATCGACAAGGTGGCCAGCGTCGCCCTGCCGCGCGCGGATGGGGTTGCCCAGCCCACTGCCACTCCGGCCCAGAAGCTGGAGCGCCGCCTGCGCCGCGCCGCTGCCGCGCGCGGGCTGAACGAGGCTGTGACCTGGAGTTTCCTGCCCGTGCCCGATGCGGAGCATTTCACAGACGGGAACGGCGGGCTGTGGGTTCTGGATAACCCGATCAGCGAAGACATGAAGGCCATGCGCCCCGCGCTGATCCCCGGCCTGCTGTCTGCCGCCAAGCGTAATCTCGATCGCGGTGCCAAGGGCGTGCGCCTGTTCGAGATCGGCCGCCGCTATCTGCGCGGCGAAGGCGGGACGAGCGACGAGCGTCTGACGCTCGGCGTGGTGCTGGCGGGCGAGAAGGTTCCCAGCGGCTGGAGCACCGGCAAGGCCCAATTGTTTGACGCATTCGACGCCAAGGGCGAAGTGCTGGCCCTGCTGGCTGAAGCCGGCGCGCCGGTGGACAAGCTGCAGGTGATGGGTGAGGCGGGCAGCCAGTTCCATCCCGGCCAGTCCGCAACCCTGCGCCTTGGCCCCAAGGTGGTGCTTGCCCGCTTTGGCGCGCTGCATCCCCGCACGCTTGAGGCTTTCGACGTGGATGGCTCGGTGGTCGCTGCCGAAATCTATCTCGATGCCATTCCGGAAAAGAAGGGCGGCGCCAGCTTTGCCCGCACGGCCTATTCGCCGCCCGCCCTGCAGGCCGTGACGCGCGATTTTGCCTTCCTGGTGGATGCGGCGAAGCCCGCCGGCGATCTGCTGCGTGCGGTCAAGGGTGCGGACAAGGCCAATATCGTCGATGCCCGCATCTTCGACGATTTCCGCGGCGCAGGCGTGCCGGAAGGCAAGAAATCCCTCGCGGTGGAAGTCACGCTCCAGCCGGGCGAGAAGAGCTTCACCGATGACGAGCTCAAGGCGATTGCCGAGCGAATTGTGGCTGCTGCTGCCAAGATGGGGGCCGAACTGCGCGGGTAATCCCCGCGCGCGGGGAAGGGGGGCTATGCGTAGCCGCGTGATCGGACAGGTGCTGATGGGGCTTGCGGCGCTTTCCGCGGTCGGCGCCTTTGCCGGGGCCGTGCCGCTGCTGGCTGATGCCGAGGCGGACCGGCTATGGGTAGAAAGCTGGCGAGCCTATGGCTTCCTGGTTTTCGCCGGGCTTTTCGCCCTGCTGGCCTGGCGGCCGACCCGTTCGCCGCTCGTGTGGGAACTGGTGTTCTTCCACAAGGCCGCAATGGTGGTGACTCATCTGGCGGTGGGGGACGTGGCCGAAGCCGCAGTAGCAGGCATGGTTGATCTGGCGCTGTGCGCCGTCATTCTGGTGTCCTGGATGCTGACCCGCGGCTGGGAAAGCTGGTGCACCCCTCGCGCGGGATAAGGCGAGGCGGGGCGACTGGCCCTTGCCAGCCCGATCCAGTCACTTCGTCCATCGGTTCGCCATAGGCGGGTTCCTGCATCTTGGACATGCTCACGGGAAATATGGACGCGGGCGCGCCCTGCGGCTAACCGCGCGGCCATGGCCAATCCCACTGTTTCCAATCGCCGCACCTTTGCGATCATCTCCCACCCCGACGCGGGTAAGACGACGCTTACGGAAAAGCTCCTGCTGCAAGGCGGGGCAATCCATCTTGCGGGCGAGGTGAAGGCGCGCGGGGCCGCGCGGCGCGCCCGTTCCGACTGGATGAAGATCGAACAGCAGCGCGGCATTTCCGTCACCAGCTCGGTGATGACCTTCGAGAAGGACGGGATTACCTTCAACCTGCTCGACACGCCGGGGCACGAGGATTTCTCCGAAGATACCTATCGCACGCTCACCGCAGTGGATTCGGCCATCATGGTGATCGACGCGGCCAAGGGCATCGAACCGCAGACGCGCAAGCTGTTCGAGGTCTGCCGGTTGCGCAGCGTGCCGATCATCACCTTCATCAACAAGGTGGACCGCGAGGGGCGCCCCTGTTTCGAATTGCTGGACGAAGTGGCCGACATGCTGGCGCTGGACGTTTCCCCGCAGGCCTGGCCCATCGGCATGGGCGGGCTGTTCGAGGGGATTTTCGACTTCGCCACCAACAGCGCCAGCCGCCCGGAAGGGGACAGCCGCGAATTCCTCGGCAAGCGCGATGTCGATCCTTCCCTGCCGGAAGATGTGGCGGAGGAGATGGAACTGGCGCGCGGCATCTATCCCGAATTCGATCTCGAAGCCTATCGCAATGGCGACCTGACCCCGGTCTATTTCGGATCGGCCCTGAAGAATTTCGGCGTGGCCGAACTGATCGACGCCATTGCCCGCTATGCGCCCCCGCCCCGTCCGCAGCCGGCCGAGGGCGGGACGATCGCGCCGGACAAGGACGAGGTGACCGGCTTCATCTTCAAGGTGCAGGCCAATATGGACCCGCAGCACCGTGACCGGATCGCTTTCATGCGCATGGTCAGCGGCACTTTCAAGCGGGGCATGAAGCTCACCCCTTCGGGCCTGGGCAAGCCGATCGCGGTCCATTCGCCCATCCTGTTCTTTGCGCAGGATCGCGAGATTGCCGACACGGCCGAGGCGGGGGATATCATCGGCATCCCCAATCACGGCACCTTGCGGGTGGGCGATACGCTCTCCGAAAAGAATGATGTGCGCTTCACCGGCCTGCCCAATTTCGCCCCGGAAATCCTGCGCCGCATCGCCCTGAAAGACCCTACGAAGACCAAGCAGCTGAGGAAGGCGCTGGACGATCTTTCCGAAGAAGGCGTGATCCAGGTGTTCTATCCCGAGATCGGCAGCCAGTGGATCGTCGGCGTGGTTGGCCAGCTTCAGCTGGATGTGCTCGTTTCCCGGCTGGAGGCGGAATACAAGGTGGAAGCGCGGCTTGAACCTTCGCCTTTCGACACTGCGCGGTGGCTGAAAGGCGCTGCCGATGCGCTCAAGAGCTTTGAACAGTTCAACCGCCCCAACCTCGCGCGGGATCGTGATGGAGACTTGGTGTTCCTCGCCAGATCGGTGTGGGATGTGAATTATCAGCAGGAAAAGAACCCCGAGCTGAAATTCGGCGCGACCAAGGAGCGGTGAGGAAATCACCTATATGG
Source organism: Fulverythrobacter ferritrahens (assembly GCF_020539485.1). Taxonomy (GTDB): domain Bacteria; phylum Pseudomonadota; class Alphaproteobacteria; order Sphingomonadales; family Sphingomonadaceae; genus Andeanibacterium; species Andeanibacterium ferritrahens. The sequence goes on along the minus strand of NZ_JACDXU010000002.1, from coordinate 50,209 downwards.
TGAATTATCTTGACATCGCGACGCTGTCCGGTTAAGGGCTGGGCAGCATCGCGATAGTGCGGTTCTCTCCTCCACTTCCTTTCCTCATTCGCACCACCCCCAGTCATCCCGGATTTATTCCGGGATCCCGCTTCCTTGTCGCCAGAAAGGAAGCTGGACCCCGGCACAGGGCCGGGGTGACAATGCAGAATGTCGAGTTGGGGGCATGCCCACCTCCCCGCTTGCCGCCTTGCCATGGACTGCCTACCAATCCCCCATGGCCGAGTTCTTCGACGCGCTCACCCCCGCCCATGCCGCCATGATCGAGCGGCAGCCCATGTTCTTCGTCGCCACGGCGGCAAAGGACGGGCGGATCAATCTCAGCCCCAAGGGCTACGATGCCTTCCGCATCCTCACGCCCAATCGCGTTGCCTATCTGGATCTCGGCGGATCGGGGAACGAAACCAACGCCCATCTGCTGGAGGATGGACGCATCACGGTGATGTTCTGCAATTTCCAGCAGCCCGCGCTGATCCTGCGCATTTACGGGCAAGGCCGCCCGGTAGTGCCGTGGGACCGGGACTGGGAGGAACTCGCCGCCCATTTCACCCTGATGCCCGGCACACGGCAGATTTTCGACATTGAAGTGGAAAGCGTACAAACCAGCTGCGGCTATGGCGTGCCGATCATGAGCCTGGAGCGGGAACGGCCGACCCTGCTCAAGGTCCATGCCAAGGCCGATCCGGTCGAATGGGCAGGCAAGCACAAGACCCGCCGCACCAGCATAGACGGGCTGCCCGTGCGCACGACGGATCGCTATATCGCGGGCGATCCTTCCACCATTCCGCAGGACTGACCCGCTTGGAAATCCGTTTCGCCAGCTACAACATCCACAAGGCCGTGGGCACCGATGGGCGCCGCGATCCCGATCGCATCCTGTCCGTGCTGCACGAGGTGAATGCCGATATCGTCGCCCTGCAGGAAGTGGACCGCCGCTTCGGCCGCCGCGCCTCGGTATTGCCGCGCGCGCTGGTGGAGGAGCAGGGCTATGCCATCGCCCATCTCGCGATGCGGCCCGACAGCATGGGCTGGCACGGCAATGCCGTGCTGGTTCGCCGCCATTTCGACGTGCTGGGCACTCATGCCGTGCATCTGCCCACGCTGGAGCCGCGCGGCGCGGTGCGGGCGGAACTGGCGCATGAGGGGCGCCGCCTGCGCGTAGTTGGCATGCATCTGGACCTGTCGGGCATCCGCCGGCGCGACCAGATCCGCGCGGTGACGGGCGATCTTGCCACCTGCGAGGAGGATTGCCCGGCCGTGATGCTGGGCGATTTCAACGAATGGTCGCTGCGCGGCGGCAGCATCCGCGAATTCGGCCACGGCTGGCAACCGATCGCACCGGGGCGCAGCTTCCCCAGCCGCCAGCCCCTCGCCCCGCTGGACCGGATCGTCTTCTCGCGCGGATGGGACGTGCTGGACCACGGCGTTCATCATAGCGCGCTTGCGGTGGCCGCATCGGACCACCTGCCGATCTGGGCCGTGGCGCGACTGGGCAAAGTACGGAAATAGCCCCGAAAAAGCGCCTCTGTTCTCGGCCAAGCCATCTTACGGAGAATTTGCACAGTAATGCGGCAGCTATTGTCCGCGTGTGCAGGGAATAGACTGCCTAAAAAATAGGCATCTGCCCAAGATTCGGGCTGGCCCTTGTGCTTAACCACCGGGAAAGAATCGCAAATCCTGCTCTAAGTGCCGGAATCCCTCATTTGGCACGCTGCTTGCTATCCCTCATCTTAGCCGGGGAGTGTCGCCGGTAAGCAGACAGGGGTTTGAGATGAAATTCATCATCGCCATCATCAAACCGTTCAAGCTCGACGAGGTGCGTGAAGCTCTCGGCGCCATTGGCGTCGCAGGCATGACCGTGTCCGAGGTCAAGGGCTTCGGGCGGCAGAAAGGCCAGACCGAGATCTATCGCGGTGCGGAATATTCCACGAATATGCTGCCCAAAGTGAAGATCGAGATCGCCGCAACCGACGCGATCGCCGCCCAGGTAGTCGAAACCATCCAGCAGACGGCCAGCACCGAGAGCATCGGTGACGGCAAGATCTTCGTGCTGGATCTCGCTTCCGCAACGCGCATCCGCACCGGCGAAGCCGGGGATACCGCGCTGTGAGCCGGCCGCATCACTTGAGGGGTACTACTATGATCCGCAAACTCGCTTGCGGCGTCGGCGCGCTTGGCGCGTCCATGTTCGCCGCTACCGCCGCCTGGGCGCAGGAGGCTACCCAGGCGGTAGCCGATGCCACCGCGGCTGCCACTGAAGCTGCTGTCGCCGCTGTCCCGGCCCCGGTTGCCGAAGCCGCTACCGAAGCGGCCGCCGCCGTTCCCGATCCGGGCAACAACGCCTGGATGATGACCTCCACCGTCCTGGTTCTCATGATGATCCTGCCGGGTCTCGCCCTGTTCTACGGCGGCCTTACCCGTTCCAAGAACATGCTTTCCACCATGACGCAGATCGGCGCCGTTGCCGCTCTCGCCATGCTGATCTGGGTGATGTGGGGCTATGGCCTCGCCTTCGGTCCCGAAGGCAACCAGTTCATCAGCTGGGGCAAGTTCTTCCTGGCTGGCGTAGGCCCGGATTCGACCGCCGCCACCTTCACCGATGGCGTGGTCATCAGCGAATATATCTTTGTCAGCTTCCAGATGACTTTCGCGGCAATCACTGCGGCGCTCGTCCTGGGCGCGGTCGTGGAACGCATGAAGTTCTCGGCCGTGATGGTCTTCACGGCTGTCTGGCTGACGATCGTCTATTTCCCGATCGCTCACCTCGTCTGGGAAGCTCGCGGCGTGTTCTTCGCCATGGGCGCTCTGGACTTCGCCGGCGGTACCGTGGTGCACATCAATGCCGGTGTCTCGGCGCTGGTCGCCGCGCTGATCCTCGGCAAGCGCAAGGGCTATCCCAACGAACCCATGCCGCCGCACTCGCTGACGCTGACCATGGTCGGCACCGGCCTGCTGTGGGTGGGCTGGTTCGGCTTCAACGCCGGTTCGGCGCTGGAAGCCAATGGCTCTGCCTCGCTCGCCATGATCAACACCTTCGTCGCCACTGCCTCGGCTGGTCTCTTCTGGATGCTGACCGAACGCCTGATGGGCCACAAGGGTTCGGCTCTGGGCTTCTGCTCGGGTATCGTCGCCGGTCTCGTCGCGATCACTCCGGCCGCAGGCAACTCGGGTCCGTTCGGTGCGATCGTGCTCGGCGCGGTGGCTTCGGTGATCTGCTTCTTCGCGGTTGCCAAGCTCAAGCCCGCTCTCGGCTATGATGACTCGCTGGACGCCTTCGGCATCCACGGCGTGGGCGGCATCGTCGGCGCCATCGGCACCGCCATCGTCTTCTCGCCGGCCCTCGGTGGCCCGGGTGGCGATGACTATGTGATCGGTAGCCAGCTGGTCACCCAGGTTCTGGCTGTCGCTGCGACCATCGTGATCTCCACTGTCGGCACCACCATCGCGATCTTCATCGCGAAGGCTCTGACCGGCCTGCGGGTCTCTCCCGAAGTCGAAGTCGAAGGTCTCGACCTCGGCGAACACGGGGAACGCGCCTACAACTGATACCAGGTTTGGCGGGATCGGGGCTCCTCCTCTCCTCCCCCGATCCCGCCTCACGACGTTCCTCCTGCGAACGCAAACTGAACAAGGGCCGGAGCCAGCCGCTCCGGCCCCTTTTTTATGCCTGCTTCACGCACAGCCGTTCAGATTCTGACGCGCTTCACTGGACGCGGGGGCAGCTTGCTGCTTTGGTGGGGAGGTAACCGGCATGGCCGGAGGGGAAGGAGTTGGATTGAGATGAAATATGTCATCGCGATCATCAAGCCGCACAAGCTCGACGAAGTGCGCGAAGCGCTCGCCGCGATCGGTGTGGCGGGAATGATGGCCAGCGAAGTGAAGGGTTTCGGTAGGCAGAAAGGCCAGACCGAGATCTATCGCGGGGCCGAATATGCCACCAACATGGTGCCCAAGGTGAAAGTGGAAGTCGCCCTGCCGGATTCCCTGGCGGACCGCGCGGTGGAAGCGATCCAGCAGGCGGCCAACACAGGCAGCATCGGGGATGGCAAGATCTTCGTGCTCGATCTTCAGTCCGCCCTGCGCATCCGCACCGGCGAAACCGGAGAAACCGCCCTTTAAGGGCCGGTGGCGTGCCGTGTTTCGCTACGGCCAATGCCTTCCCTTGTCCTACTGATCCTGATCGGAGCGCGCATTTGTCCACATCGCGCCAGGATCAAAGGATTGCGTCCAGATTTTATCGGCCGATATCGGCATCCATTCTCAACGGGATGCCCGGCAAAACACAGGAAGTGACGAAAGCAAGCCCATGCAACAGGCCATGATAGACCGTCGCCTTGAGGAAATTATCCAGAAGGTTGAAAAGGGCACCATGAAGATGTCCGAACAGCAGGCGATCAGCATCGCTGGCTATCTGTTCGGCACCGGGCGCTACAAGCAGGCCGAGAACGTCTGCCGCCAGGTGATCAAGCTTCGGCCGGGAGTGGCCGATGCCCATTCCATCCTCGGCGTGGCGCTGAATGCCCAAGGCAAGCCGAAGGATGCCATCTCCAGCCTGAAGCGGGCGATCAAGCTCGCGCCGAAGAACGCCGCCTATTTTTCCAACCTCGGCGAAATGCAGCGCCAGAGCGGTAATCTGGCGGATGCCATCGTGGCTTTGCAGGAATCCCTCGCTCTCGCTCCGCGTAATGCCCAGGCGCATAACAATCTGGGGATCGCGCGTTTCGACAGCGGCAATATGAAGGAAGCGGCTGAATGCTATCGCAAGGCGATCGAGCTTCAGCCGGATTTCGCGGAAGCCCATAACAATCTGGGCAATGCCCTGCGCCGCACGGGCGACATCGATGGTGCGATCGACGCCTATCAGAACGCGCTGGCCGTTCGCGAACGCTATCCGGAAGCCTATAATAATCTCGGCACGCTGCTGCGCGAGATGGGCAAGAACGAGCAGGCCGAACATGCGCTGCGCAAGGCAATCGGCCAGAACTCCCGCTATGTGGACGCCTATGTGAACCTTGCCTCGCTCTATGCGGCGGATGGGAAGGATGTGGAGGCGCTGCGGCAGCTTGGTGAAGTGCTCAAGATCGCCCCGCGCGAAAAGCGGGCGCTGATCCTCACTGCCCGGCTGCAATGTAAGCGCACCAACTTCGCTGCCGCCGAGCGGGCCTGCCGCATGGTGCTGACGGATGATCCGAAGGAGGCCGAGGCGCTTACCGTACTGGGCATGGTACTGCACGAGCTGGACCGTTACGACGAGGCAGTGGAGCTTCTGGCGAAGGCTGCCGAACTGGCTCCCTCCAATGCGGAAACGCTCAACCTCTATGGCGTAGCGCTCAAGTCGGTCGGCCGGCTGGATGACGCGCGGGCGCAGATTCTCAAGGGCGTGGAGCTTAACCCCCGCATGGTCGGCGCCTATGCCAATCTCAACGATCTGGTCGATTACTCGAAAGAGACCGAACTCTACGAGCGTCTGACCAAGATCGCGGAGAACTTCACCAGCAATAATCGCGAACTCGTGCTGCCGCTCCATTATGCCTATGCCAAGGCGCTGGACGATAATGGCGAGCATGCAAAGGCGCTCGAACACTATATTGCGGGCGGCAGGATCAAACGTTCGCAGCTCACCTATAACGAGGCCGAAACCCACAAGTTCTTCGATGATGTGAAGAATGTGTTCACGGCTGACTTCATCGCCAATCACAGCTTTGAAGGTCTGCCGGGTGACCGGCTGCTGTTCATCGTGGGCATGCCGCGGTCTGGCTCCACGCTGGTGGAACAGATCCTGGCCAGCCACCCCGCCGTCTATGGCGCGGGTGAAGTGAAGTATTTCACGCAGGGCCTCCACCGCCTGCGCGATCGTTTCCCCTCGCTCTCGCGCTTCCCGGAAATGATGACGGAACTGAAGTCCAACCAGCTCAAGCTGCTGGGCGAAGGCTATCTGGAATCGATGTATCGCAATGCGGGCGATGCACGGATCGTCACCGACAAGCTGCTGACGAACTACTTCTTCGTCGGCATGCTGCATGTGCTGTTCCCGAACGCGAAGTTCATCAATACCCGCCGCGATCCGGTGGATTCCTGCCTGTCGGCCTTCACCAAGCTGTTCAAGGACGACATGCCGCACAGCTATGACATGGGCGAGCTGGGCCGTTATTATCGCCAGTACGACGCCTTGATGAAGCACTGGGAAGCAGTGCTGCCCGAAGGCGTTCTCAAGGTGGTGGAATATGAGAATGTCGTGGCCGATACCGAGAAGGAGGCACGCGGCATCATCGAATTCCTGGGCCTCGATTGGGACGAGAAGATGCTGGAATTCCACAAGTCCAGCCGCCCGGTGAAAACCGCCAGCGTCGCCCAGGTGCGCCAGCCGATCTACAAGACGGCGGTGCAGCGCTGGAAGAAATATGGCGATGGCCTGCAGCCGCTGATCGACGCGATCGAGAAGCCCTGAACGGTCCGTGCCGGAATGGAATAAGGGAAGGGGGGCTGCGGCTCCCCTTTTTCCTGTCCGGCTTCAGTTATCGGGTTGCCGGGCCGCCTGTCGCTCTGGCCCCTGTCGCTCTGGCCCCTGTCGCTCCAACTCCTGTAGCTCCATCCAGCGCGCGCGGATCGCGTCGGATGTCTCGCGGCTGCCATCGTGGCTCCAGCCCGGTTCGCGCAGCAGATAGGAGAGTTTGTGCCGCCAGGGCGCTTGCCACAAGTCGCGCGCTATGCCGATCCATTCGTGGAACACTGCCCATAGCAGGTTGAAGCTGCCCAGCTGCTTCACGATGCCATAGCGGATACGGATATCGCCTCGCTCGGGCTGGTATGTGCCGAACAGCTTGTCCCACAGGATGAAAGTGCCGGCATAGTTCCGGTCCAGATAGAGCGGATTGGTGGCATGATGCACCCGGTGGTGGGAGGGCGTGTTCATCACGGCCTCGAACCAGCGCGGCATGCGTCCGATCGCCTCGGTGTGAATCCAGAACTGGTAGATCAGATTCAGCCCGCCGCAGAACAGGATCATCGCCGGGTGGAAGCCGATCAGCGCCAGCGGCAGGCGGAAAATGAAAGTGATCGCGATGAAGCCGGTCCAGGTCTGCCGCAATGCCGTGGACAGATTATAATGCTGGCTCGAATGGTGGTTCACATGGCTGGCCCAGAACCAGCGGATGCGATGGCCGAAACGATGGGACCAGTAATAGGCGAAATCGTCCAGCACGAAGCACAGGGCCCAGGCCCACCACTGCCAGCCGATCGCGAACAGGCGATACTCATACAACTTCACCAGCATCGCCAGCACCAGCGAGGCGGTGAGCGCCCCGGCCACGGTGCTGCCCAGCCCGAAGGCAAGCGAGATTGCCGTATCGCGTAGTTCATAGGCCTGCCGGGCGCGCAGCCGCGCCCAGATCATCTCGCCGAGCACCAGTAGGATGAAGGCGGGAACGGCGTAAGTGACGGGATCGAAATCAGGCACCGTTCAACCCTCCGACGCCGTGATGCGCCTTTCCCACGCTTCGGCTTGATCGCCGAAATCCATGCTTACGGGAGGGAAGGTGCGGTCGGACAGGATCAGGGTCAAGCGGGTTCCGTCACGCGAGACGGCGATGTCCCGATCCAGCAGTCGGGCAGCGAAGCGCGCGCCATGGGGGGCCAGAAGCATGATCTGCCCCTGTCCATCGCGCAGCAGGGCCCCTTTGCCTCCGGTTGCCAGCACGATTTCGCTGGCTGAAAAGCCGCATAGGGCGTTGTCGGCCAGTTCGCGCGCCTCTGCCTCGTCCGCGATCCTGGCATCGCTGCCCAAGGCAAGATATTTCGCGATGAGGACGAGGAAGATCACTCCGGCAAGCGAGCCCGCAAATACGAGCAACTGGCCGTTCATTGGGCGGGCTCAGCCCCGGGCGGCGTATAGCGCATCCATGGCGGCGCGGACGGGCGACACGTCATATCCGGCTGCTGCCGCTGCGGCGGCGACCTCTTCCGGATCGCGCCCGCGCTTCGCTTCGGCCAGAGACCACAGCAGGGTGGAGCGGGTGCCGCTGCGGCAATAGGCCAGCACCGGCCCCTTTGCCTCGCCCAGCGCCTGCGCCATGGAGGCGACATCGTCCTGCGACAGGGTCTGCATCGTCACCGGAATGGCGATGTAATCCATCCCGGCGGCGTGGGCGGCGGCCTCGATCTCGGCCCCGGGGGTCTGATCGTCCGATTCGCCTTCGGGGCGATTATTGACCACCAGCGTCACGCCCAGCGCGGCTGCATCGGCAATCTCGGCCACCCCGATCTGGGGGCTGGCATAGACCGCCTCGTCCAGCTTGCGAAAATCGCTCATTCGGCGGCCCTTCCGTTCGATACGCGCTGGGTGCGGGCATTACGCTTGATCATGTTGAGGCCCTCGACCGCCACGGAGAAGCCCATCGCTGCATAGACATAGCCCTTGGGCACGTGGAAGCCGAAGCCATCGGCGATCAGCACAAGGCCGATCATCACAAGGAAGGCGAGGGCCAGCATCACCAGCGTGGGGTTCTTCTCGATGAAGCGGGCGAGCGGATTGGCGGCCACCAGCATCAGGCCCACGGTGATGATCACGGCGGTGACCATGATCGGCACATGGTCCGTCATGCCGACCGCGGTGAGGATCGAATCGATCGAGAAGACGAGGTCCAGCGCGATGATCTGGGCAATGGCGGCGCCGAAGGCCATCTGCGCCACGCCCTTGTCCTGATCCAGCAATTCGCCGCTCTCGCCCTCAGGGTCCATACTGTGGTGGATTTCCTTGGTGGCCTTCCACAGCAGGAACAGCCCGCCCGCCACCAGAATCAGGTCGCGGCCTGAGAAAGCGGTTTCGAAGCTTGGCTGCCCATGCTCGCCCGGCGCCCCGGAAATGCCCAGATCGAACAGCGGGGTTTGCAAGGTCACGATCCAGCCGATCAGCATCAGCAGCGCGATGCGCATCACAAGCGCCAGCATCAGGCCGATTCGGCGGGCCTTGGCCTGCTGATGCTCTGGCAATTTGTTCGAAAGAATCGCGATGAAGACCAGATTGTCGATCCCCAGCACGATTTCCAGAACGACGAGCGTGACCAGAGCGGCCCATGCGGAAGGATCGGAAAGCAGCGCGATAATATCCATAATGCGGCGCCTTGTGCCCAAGCGCAGCCCTGCTGGCAAGCGCATCGAGCGCCCCTTTTGGGGCGGAAAATCGCAGTCAAGAACGAATCGCTTAAATCGTTCGCACAGGAAACCAAACTGCGTTATACGTGGAATATGTTTGCAGGGCGGGAGTGGGGTGTCCGCCCTCGCATCCGGCGCGTTTCGTCCGCGCGACCGGGTGTCTCGCATCCGCGAAGCATATGTGACGAAGTGAAGGTACGTTAGGTTTCATGGGTTTTGACAGAGGTCGTCGCGGCCGGGGACGCGACAAGAGGGATCATATCGGCGAAGACGGTTTTGACCCTTTCATGGATGGCGGACCGCGGTTCGGTGGCCATGACCGGTTCGGCGATTCCGATCGTTTTGGTGGTGGCGACCGTTTCGGCGGTGGTGATCGCTTTGGCGGCGGACCTCGTGGCGGCGGCGGTGGTGGCGGCTTCGGCGGCCCGCGCGGCGGCGGCGGTGGTGGCTTCGGCGGCCCGCGCGGCGGTGGTGGCGGCGGCGGTATGCCCGCCCAGGTCGTCGGTACCGGCAAGGGTACGGTGAAGTTCTTCAATGCCGGCAAGGGCTTTGGCTTCATTCAGCAGGAAGGCGGCGGTGAGGACGTGTTCGTCCACATCAGCCAGGTCGAACGCGCTGGTCTGGAAGGCCTTGCCGAAGGGCAGGAACTCGCTTTCAACCTCGTGGATCGCGGCGGCAAGATTTCCGCAGCCGATCTTCAGATCGTGGGCGATGTGATCCCGGTCGAGCAGCGTGCGGCAGCGGCGGCAACGCCGCAGCGCCAGCGCACTGGCGAGAAGGCCACCGGCACGGTCAAGTTCTTCAACGCAATGAAGGGCTTCGGTTTCATCACGCGCGACGATGGCGAGGCGGATGCCTTCGTGCATATCAGCGCAGTGGAGCGTTCCGGCCTGTCGCAGCTCAACGAAGGCGACCGGCTTGAATTCGAGCTCGAAGTCGATCGACGAGGCAAGTACTCGGCGGTCAACCTTGTGCCCGTTCAGGGCTGACCAGCCTGCGTTTCGCCCGGTAGTTTGACCGGGCTTCCGCAAAAGCCTAAACGGTAGCGAATGGCGGCCCTTCGGGGCCGCCATTTGTCGTTCCAATAAACCTCACGGATATTTACCCACCCAACAGTCCAAGGGAGTTCCACGATGTCGATCACTCCGCTCATGCCCGTTTACCCCCGGTGCGACGTTCGCCCCGTGCGCGGCGAGGGATGCTATCTGATCGGTGAACGCGGCGAACGATATCTGGACTTTGCGGCGGGCATCGCCGTGAACGCGCTTGGTCATGGCCATCCCCACCTGACCAAGGCGATTCAGGAACAGACCGCCACGCTGATGCACGTCAGCAATCTCTACGGCTCGCCCCAGGGCGAGGCGCTGGCGCAGCGCATTGTCGATAATTGCTTTGCCGATACGGTCTTCTTCACCAATTCCGGCGCCGAGGCGATCGAATGTGCGATCAAGACCGCGCGCCGCTATTTCTACGTCAACGGCCAGCCGAACCGGCACAAGATCATCACCTTCAACAACGCCTTCCACGGGCGGACGATGGGGGCGATCTCGGCCACGAATCAGCCGAAGATGCGTGACGGATTCGAACCACTGGTGCCGGGCTTTGCCTATGCCCCGTTCAACGATCTGGAAGCCGCGCTGGCGCTGGTCGATGACGATACCGCCGGCTTCATGGTGGAGACGGTGCAGGGCGAAGGCGGGATGACGGCGGGCACGCCCGAATTCATCCAGGGCCTGCGCAAGATCTGCGACGAGCGCGGGATGCTGCTGATCCTGGATGAAATCCAGTGCGGCTATGGCCGGACCGGCAAGTTCTTCGCCTATGAGCATTACGGCATCACGCCTGACATCATGACGGTGGCCAAGGGCATTGGCGGCGGCTTCCCGCTGGGTGCCTGCCTCGCCACCGAGGAAGCGGCCAAGGGCATGGTCTTCGGTACGCATGGTTCGACCTATGGTGGCAATCCGCTGGCCATGGCGGCGGGCATGGCGATCCTGGACGTGATGCTGGAGCCCGGCTTCTTCGAGCATGTCACCGCCATGGGCGAGCGCATGCGTTCGGCCTTCGAACAGCTCATGCCGAATCACGATCATCTGTTCGAGGAAATCCGCGGCAAGGGCCTGATGCTGGGCATCAAGCTGAAGGAACCGGCGGTCTCCCGCGATTTCGTGGCACATCTGCGCGACAATCACGGGCTGCTGACGGTTGCTGCGGGCGAAAATGTGTTCCGCGTCCTGCCGCCGCTGGTGATTGACGAGAGCCACATTGCCGAATGTATGGAACGGCTGAGCGAGGGGGCGCGGAGCTATGCGCCGCTTAGCGATGACTGATCCGATGATCCGGCATTTCCTGGACCTCTCCGATGCGGGAGGAGACGCGATCGCGGCGATGATCAACGACGCGATGGAGCGCAAGGCCGCGCGTGCGGCTCTGCCGAAGGGGGCGTCCGATTCGGACGCTCCGCTGGCGGGCCATGTGCTGGCGATGATCTTCGAGAAGAATTCCACCCGAACCCGGGTGAGCTTCGACATGGCCATGCGCCAGCTGGGCGGCAGCGCGCTGATTCTGGATGCGGGCACGACCCAGCTCGGGCGAGGCGAATCGCTGGCCGATACGGCCCGCGTGCTCAGCCGTATGTGCGATGCGATCATGATCAGGACCGACGATCACTCCAAGATCGACGAGCTGGCGCGCCATGCCAGCGTGCCGGTGATCAATGGCCTGACCGACCGTTCGCATCCCTGCCAGATCGTGGCGGACCTGCTGACCGTGGTGGAACATGGCAAGCCTTTGCCCGGCCTGGAAGTCGCGTGGCTGGGCGATGGCAACAATGTGCTGCATTCCATTCTGGAGGCGGCTGGCCTGATGAAGTTCAACGTTCGCGTGGGCACGCCCGCCGGCTATGAACCCGATCCCGAATTCGTCGAGATGGCGCGTGCGGGCGGGGCGGTGGTGACACTCACCAACGATCCGGCAGCGGCTGCGGCCGGGGCCGATGTCGTCGTCACCGATACCTGGGTGTCGATGGGCCAGGCCCATGCCGAGGAAAAGCTGGCCGCCATGGCTCCGTTCCAGGTGAACGAGGCACTGATGGCCGGTGCGGCTTCCGATGCGATCTTCCTGCACTGCCTGCCTGCCCATGTGGGCGAGGAAGTGAGCGAAGGCGTGTTCGAAAGCGCGCAGTCCGTGGTGTTCGACGAGGCCGAGAACCGCATTCACGGGCAGAAATCCGTGCTGCTCTGGGCATTCGGAAAACTCTGAGGACATTGCTTGACTGACGTCGTTCCCATTCTCGAAGACGAGACCGGTTTCGATCGGCTCCTGGCTTTCACGCTGCCCGACCGCGATGCTCGCGGCCGGGTAGTGCGGCTGGGCCCGGTGCTGGACGAAATCCTGTCCGCCCATTCCTATCCGCCGGCGATCAAGTGCGTGCTGGCCGAAGCCCTTGTGATTACGGCGCTGCTCGGTTCCCTGCTGAAGGAGGATGGTAGCCAGATCACGCTGCAGGCGCAGGCCCAGGGCGGGGTCGTCTCGCTGATGGTGTGCGATTATCGCGGCGGCGAGCTGCGTGGCTATGCCCAGTTTGATGAAGCCGGGATGAGCGGGCTGGGCGCCAATCCCTCGCTCGATTCGCTGTTCGGGGAAGGTTATCTGGCCATCACCTTCGATCTGGCGGCCACCGGCCAGCGTTATCAGGGGATCGTTCCGCTGGAAGGCGGATCGTTCGCCCAGGCTTGCGAGAGCTATTTTGCCCAGTCCGAACAGGTGCCTACGCTGATTCGCGCGGGGGTGCGCTCTCAGGGCGATTCCTGCATCGCGGGCGGCTTGCTGGTGCAGCATCTGCCTGAAGGCGAGGAAGGGCGTGAGCGGCTGCATGTGCAGCTCGATCATCCCGAATGGGAACATGTCGCCGTGATGGCTGGCAGCACCCGGCATGATGAGCTGACCGATCCGTCGCTCTCGCTGGAGGCGCTGGTATGGCGGCTGTTCCATGAGGAACGCGAAGTTCGCGTTGAAAAAGGCGCCCGCCTGTCACGCGGTTGCCGCTGCACGGTGGAGCATTACGAGAAGGTGCTGGCGCGCTTTCCCGAAGCCGAACGCGCCGAGATGCGTGACGATCAGGGCAAGATCGTGGTCGATTGCGCCTTCTGTTCGCGGCTGTTCCAAATCGAATTGTAACACGATTCGTCGCTCCTACAGGGCAATTTGCCGTTCAGATAAGTCGTGCTACATGGCCTTCGATGTTGCGGGGCAGAGTTTCACGGATGCGTAAGAAGCCTTTTGCCGGTGCGCGCCCGATCATGGCGATTGCCGGTGTCCTTACAGGAATGACGATTGCGCCCGCGGCCGCGCAGGGGCCGGAACTCGCCATGCTGGACGGGCTGCGCCATGGTGCGTGGGAATTGCGGATCAGGGACGGTGAAGCGCGCAAGCGCATCTGCGTGCGCAACGGGCGCGAGCTGATCCAGATCCAGCACGGCCCGCAGGCGTGCAGCCGCTTCATCGTGGAAGACAAGCCCACTCAGGTGACAGTGCATTACGCCTGCCCCGGCAACGGCTTTGGACAGACCACAATCCGCAAGGAAAGCCCGCAGCTGGTCCAGATCAGCACACAGGGGGTGGCGAGCAAATCGCCCTTCAACTTCACGGCAGAGGCCCGCCATGTGGGGGGCTGCTGAGCGGGCCTGCTGAAGGGGCTTACGAGGCTTTTCTTGCCACTGCCGTGCAGCCGGGCTAGCCCGCGTTGATGGGCGCCAATTCCGGAAATTCCGACAAATCTGCCGTCGTGCTGCTTTCGGGCGGGCTCGATTCCATGGTCTCCGCCGCACTCGCGCAGGAGGCGGGCTTCACGCTTTATGCGCTGACCATCGATTACAATCAGCGCCACCGGCGCGAAATCGACGCCGCCCGCCGGATCGCCAGCCATCTGGGCGTGCGCCGCCATGTCGTGCTGCCGCTCGATCTCAGCCGCTTCGGCGGCTCGGCCCTGACGAGCGATGCGATCGACGTGCCGAAGGATGGCGTGGGAGAGGATATTCCCGTCACCTATGTGCCAGCGCGCAATCTGGTGTTCCTCTCGCTCACTCTCGCCATGGCGGAAGCGAGCGGCGCGCGGGACATATTCATCGGGGTCAATGCGCTCGATTATTCGGGCTATCCCGATTGCCGCCCGGAATTCATCGCCAGCTTTGCCGAAACCGCCCGGCTCGGCACCAAGGCGGGAGTGGAGGGCGAGCCCTTTACTATCCATGCGCCGCTGCAATTCCTGGGCAAGGCGGAAATTGCGCAGGAGTGCATCCGGCTAGGTCTCGATCCGGCAATGAGCTGGTCCTGCTACGATCCCACGCCGGAAGGCTATGCCTGCGGTGCCTGCGACAGCTGCCGCCTGCGCCGCAAGGGTTTTGCCGATGCCGGGCTGACGGACGATACACAATATGCACCGGGCGCCCCGCCGCTATAAACGCACCTTATGGGGGAGGAGAGCAGGATGAACGAGGCCGAGAAACCGGCCGGCCCCTATGGCTGGTATGCTCTGGGCGTGCTGGTGCTGGTCTATATGCTCAATTTCATCGACCGGCAGATCCTCTCCATCCTGGCCAATGACATCAAGGCCGATCTCGGCCTGTCGGATGCCGATCTCGGCTTTCTCTACGGCACCGCCTTCGCGATATTCTATGCCCTGTTCGGCGTGCCGCTGGGGCGGCTGGCGGATGGCTGGCACCGGGTGCGCCTGCTCAGCCTGGGCCTGACCCTGTGGTCGGTGATGACCACGCTTTCCGGCTTTGCCCGGAACGGCGCCACGCTGGCCCTCGCGCGGATCGGCGTGGGTGTGGGGGAAGCGACGGCAACCCCATGCGCCTATTCGCTGATTGCCGACTGGTTTCCTGCCCGGATGCGTGGCACCGCGCTGGGCATCTATTCCGCCGGGCTGTTCATCGGCAGCGGATTGTCGCTGCTGATCGGCGGGGCGATTGTGGAGGCGTGGAACGGCGCGTTTCCGCAAGGCGGTCCGCTTGGGCTGGTCGGCTGGCAGGCGGCCTTTATCGGCGTCGGCCTGCCGGGCGTAGTGCTGGCGCTGTGGGTGCTGACCCTGCGCGAGCCGGTGCGCGGCGCCATCGACGGCCTGCCCACTCCCGGCGATCCACATCCCTGGCGGGTGTTCTTCGAGCAGCTCGTCCAGCTGATCCCGCCGCTCACCCTGATCGACGCCGCGCGGCGGGGGCCGAAGGCGCTGGCGATCAACCTTGCCGGGGCTGCGGTGATCGGCGGGCTGTTCTGGCTGCTTGCCTGGTTGACCGCCAGCACGGCGCAGTTCCTGTTTCTGGGGGTCGGCTATTACGCCGTCTTCAGCTGGGCCTGTGCCCTCTATCACCGCGACCGGCCGCTCTTCACGCTTACCTGGGGATCGCCTGCCTTCATGGGCGTGGTCATCGCCTATGGGGCGGATTGCTTCATCGGCTATACCGTATCCTATTGGGCGGCGCCTTATGCGGAGCGGATGTTCGAGGTGGACAAGGCCGCGCTGGGCCTGCTGATCGGCGCGCCTGCCGCGCTGGGCGGTTTTCTGGGCGTGGTATTCGGCGGGCGGCTGGCGGATCTGTTGCAGGCGCGCTTCGCCGCCGGGCGGATCATGGTGCTGGCCATCGCGCTGATCATGCCGGTGCCGATCATGCTGGTGGGTTACAGCACCGGCAACCCGACCCTGTTCTACATACTGGCCTTCGCGGTGCAATTCGTCACCGCCTCCGCGCTTGGGGCGGCGGCGGCGGCCAGCCAGTCGCTCGTCCTGCCGCGCATGCGGGGAACGGCGACGGGAATTTTCTTCCTCGGAACGACCTTGTGCGGCCTTGGCCTCGGCCCGTTCATGGCGGGCTTCGTATCGGAAGCGACCGGCGATCTGGCCTTTGGCGTCAAATCCACGCTGATCGCGGCGCCCTTTGGCCTGATTGCGCTGGCCATTGCCATTCGCGCCGCGCCGGGGGCCGCCGCGACGCTTGTCGAACGGGCAAAGGAAGAACGAGCGGCGGCGGGCGAGGCAATCCCCGCTGCCTGACCTCGCTTGTTGCGTCAGTGGGCCTTCACGACACCGCAGGCGATGCGGCCGCCGGCATTGCCTGCCGGATCGGAAACATTGTCGTCCGGCCCGGCATGGACCACGATAGCAGTGCCATCCGCATCATAGATATCGGCCAGCACTTCGTCCTTCGTGCCCCGCAGAACCGCAGAGATCGATCCGGTGCCGTCCGCCGCGATAGTGGCATTGGGCAGATCGCCCAGATGCGCGCCTTGCGGATTGTTCATCCCATGCTGGCGCATACCGGGGTTGAGATGGCCGCCAGCCGAAGTGAAGGCGGGCGCCTCGCACGATCCGGTCGTGTGCAAATGCACGGCATGCACGCCCGGCGAAATCCCCTGAAGAGAGATCTCTACCGACATCTGATCCCCGCTGGCGAAGAGCTGTGCCTTGCCGGCAGGCGTTCCATCGGCGAGGAGCAGAGTGGCTGCCCCCATCGGCGCAAGCGGCTTGGTGGCACTGGCGGGACGCGAATCGCTGGTGGACTGGCAGGCGGCCAGGGTGGCGATCAGGGCAATCGGGGCGATTATTCGGCGGGTTTTCATGACGTAACTCCTTGGGCTGCCTGAACACTCCTAACGCAAGAATGCCGCGATGGCTCCGAAACTTCACGTCTGGGCAAATATCCCGGCCTCGGCCAGCGCGGTGACAAGCGCGGAAATGGCCGCGCGGGCCTGCGTATCCACGGTGGCGCCGCCGGTTGGGGCAGCGGGCTTCGCCGCCACGCGCCAGCCGCCGCGATAGAGCAACATCTGCCCGGTGGCGCGGTTCATCAGCCGCATTCCGTCACGCGGGGCGGCGAAAATCCAAGCCCCCGTGCTCCAGCAGGCAAGCTCGCCCGCATGGCCTGCCCATGCGCCGGAGGGAGACGCGCCGACCATCCAGCACTCGCCCGCAGCGGGGGCAGCAGGTGGGGCATTACGCTCTCCCTCGATGGCGGGATGCAGCAGGGCGTCGATCAGCACATGGGCTTCATTGACGGAAAATTCCTTCTGCGCCTGCCCGGCGAACAGCAGGGGCAGGGCAAAGCGCGGGCTGGCAGAAGTGAAGCTGAGGGGATCGGTCATGGTGCCTCCGGATGGTCAGGAAAGAGCGGTGAGGAACAGCGGGGGCGACAGGGCGAAACTGCCCACCTGCCGCACCCAGAACGGCGCGCCGGGATGAGCGGCGGCCAGCGGGGCAAGCGTTGCTGCCGGAAGCGCGAGGGAGGGAGTGGAGACATCCCAATAGGCCGCAGGCAGATCGACCGGGCCGAGCCCGACGCGATAGGCTTCCGTCTGTTCGGCCAGCGGGACATCCACTCCATCAGCCCAGTTCCAGCCGCCCCGCGCGCGGCGGATCCAGCCGAACAGCAGGCTGCCATCGGCCTTGCGGAACGCGCGGGGATGGACGGGGGTCAGCGGGCGCAAGGTCAGGCCGGGATTAGCAATGGTGGCGCTGACGGCTGTGCTGTCGGCAAGGCCCAAAGCGAGGATGGCCGTGCCTTCCGATGGGCCGACCCGGGCCGGATCGAGCAGGCGCGGCGCGGCATTCAGCAGCACGAATGGCGTACCTGCCGCATGACCGGCCAGAGCGGTGCCTTCCGTGCCGCCACGCCCGCGCAGCAGGCCGCTAAGCCGCCATGTGCCGCCGCCCAGAGCGCGGGCACCGGCGAACTGGATCACTTCCCCGCCCAGCAAGGCGCGATTGGCGCCATTGGCCAGTTCTTCCGGCGTGGCGGAAGTGAGCGCGAAATCGGGGGAGACGAGTTGAATGTCCAGTTCGGCTCCCCGTTCCAGCAGCATGGCCGGGGAAGGTGGCACTACGGCAGCGGCATGGCCGATCACACAGCGGCGCGGGCCGGTTCCGCCCAGCGACACCAGTGTGCCGCCGCGTTCGGCATGGAGCGCGGCCCCGCGCCAGCCCGCCCCGGAAGAGCTGGGCGCGGCATGGATCAGCGGCTGATCGCCCGTTCCCGCCCCCTCCCACGGCAGTTCGAAGGCCTGGAGCAGAGTGGGCGTAGCCACCAGATCGGGCGGAGCGAGTACAGTGCCCGCATCGCCTGCCGGCTGGCGCGCCGGGCCGCGCGGCAGCCGGCGCAGTTCCAGAGTCACGCCTTCCTCGCTCCATTCCCAGCTCTCGATGGTCCAAATGCCGGGAAAGCCCTGCGCGCGCACGGCAGTGCCGGGGGTGAGCGCGGGATCGAGTTCGGCCAGCCGCCAGAAAAGGCTCTCCCGCCCCCGGCCATGCCGCGCGGCGGCGGCATTGATCAGGGCGCGGGCAGCAGGGGCGGCAAGAGCGCCCGGCAGATCGATCGCCTGCCCCTCGCCAGGCCGGGCGCGCCCTTCCGCGCGCTGCATTCCGGGCAGGAAATCGCGCGCCGCATCGTAGTAGCGCAGGGCATCGGGCACTGCACTGCCCGCCCCGCCGCGCATGTGGCGAATGCCCCCATTGCGCGCGAAGCTCTCCTCATCCCGCGCTGCGGCAGGCGGGGGGAGCAGCGGCAAGGCACCTGCCGCTCCATCGGTCGCGCGAATTGCCAGTCCGCCGCCCCCGGCGTCGAGCGCGAGGGGCCATGTCGCGGCGAGCACGGCCAGCACTTCCCCCAGTCGCCCGCCTTCCAGTGCGAAGCCCTGCAACCCGGCCAGATCCCGTTCGCAAATGAGGGGTTCCTCCAGCGGCTCCAGAACGTCGGCCAGCGTCACTTCCCCGTCATCGGCGATGATCTCGAATGTCAGGGCGGGGATGCGGTTGCCGAAATCGGCCAGTTGCAGATCCTCGAACACGACATAGGCCATGGCGCGGAAGGCCGGGCAGGCCGCCCCCCGGTCAGAGGCGATCAGCGGGTCCACGGTCTGGTCGCCATAGCCGCGATAGAGCCGCATGGCGCCGCCCACCTTGAGATCGCCCGCCGCGCCCCGCAGCAGGTTCCCGTCTGCCCAGATCCGGCCGATGTCGCGGATCGGGCGGCTGGAAAGGGCGACGGCGAAGGACGCGGAATAGGCATAGGTGGTGAGGGCGGGGCCGCCTTTGCCGCCGGTCGCCTCGCTGCTTTCGGCAAGTTCGGTGGCCCAGATAATCGACCCGGCGCTGCGCATCCGGCCATGCTGGCGCGCAATGGGGGTGCCGTAGGTGGAGGTGCTGACCGAAAGTTCCTTGAGGCGTGGGCCTTCGCGCCGGGGGCCGCCGACCAGCGAGCGGTCGATCTGCTGGCCCGCCAGCGCGCCGATGGCGCCGCCGATCGGCCCGCCGACTGCACTGCCGAGTGCGGAAAGAAGCAGGGTTGCCATGGGTAATTCCTCAAGCGGAAGGGATCATGCGCCAGCGGTGCAGCACGGGCCAGGGGGCTGGTTCAGTAGAGGGCCAGGGCGTGGAAACGACGCGGCGCAGCCCGGCATGGGCATGGATGACAGCGCCATCCTCCCCCAGGATCAGCAGATGATGCTGGAGCGGGCCGGGCTCCACCAGCAGCACATCGCCGGGCAGAGGCGGGGCGGATGTTTGCGCGAGCCCGGCCTTGCTTAGAAAGCCGAGCGGGCGGGAAATGTCGCGATTGCGCAGGCCGTAATCGCAGGGTGCCGGCGCTTCCCGGCCGATGGCGGCCAGCGCGGCATGGACCAGCCCGACGCAATCCAGCCCCGTCGCCGGATCGCGGCCGTGCAGGCGAAAGGGTGTGCCGATCAGCGCCATGGCCGCACGGGCGAGAGCGAGGCCGGGGGTAAGGCCGCTCATGCCGTGGCCGCTCATGTTGGGGCCAGCGGATAGCGGGCGAGCAGATCGTTGCCCGGCAGGAAAGGCTCGCCCTGGAAATTGGCCGCATTGCCGAAGCGCGCGGCGCACATGGCCAGAGTGTGGTCGCAGCCTTCCCGCAGAAGCGCGCGCGTGCCGATGGGGGTAGCGAGAGCCACCGGCTGGTCGAGCAGCAGACCCTCGGCATCAGCCTCCACCACTTCCATCGCCAGCCCGGCTTGTGGCCCGTCCAGCCAGCGCAGGCTGCCGTTTTCCATCGCTTCGGGCGCGGCAGGGGCACCGGTAAAGCGCGTGCGGCCTGTTTCCGGGTCGAAGGCGGCTAGCATTCCCTCATGCGTGTAGCGCGCGGCGGAAAGCGTGCAGCCCGGCCCGCAGAATGCCGCGCGGCAGGTGGGGCTGGTGCGCGGCACCGGATCGATTTCCAGCGCCGCCTTGGCGGAGCGCAGATCGGCCGAAAAGCTCTGCCCCTCCAGCGTGACCGCGCCCAGCTCGCCAGTGAACAGGATCGTGCGTTCCAGGTTTTCCCAATCGACCACGCCCATGGCGATGCGCGCGCCATCGAACCGCCCGGCGGCGAGATCGGCGGCGGACAGGGCATCGTGGGACAACGCGCCTTCCACTTCGGCGCTATCCGCTTCCAGCCCGGCATTGCGGCGGATGGCGGAAGGCAGCATGCCGGGTGCGGCGCGGTGCAGCAGCCCGTCGAACCACAGATCGCGATCATGGCCGGTGAAGCCCAGCGCCACTCCGTCGCGCCGTTCGATCCGCCAGTAAAGCGCAGTGCCTTCCAGCTCGCTGGAAAAGAACACCCGGCTCATGCCGCTTCCCGCACTTCGATCAGCGGCACGCTGGGCGCTTCCCCGGCGGCGAAGCTGGCGCCGGTCACGTCCAGCCGGTCTTCCGCGAAGCGCACCGGCACGTCGAACAGAAAGCCCGCGCGGATATCCGCGCCTTCGGGCGGGGCGGCGTCGAACAGCACCAGCCCCTTTTCGCCGAGCGTCCAGCCACTGGCGGGCAGGCCATCCACGCTGACGGTCACGCTTTCGGGCCGAGGCCGGGTGATCGGGCGGATCTGCGGATCGTCCGCGCCGCCATAATGCTTCACCAGCGGGAAGCGGGCACTTGCGCCATCCCCCGTGCCGAGTTTCTGGTCCAGCATGGTGGGCGCGCCGCTCATCCCGTTGGAGCTGAAATCGAAGGGATCGGCCAGCAGGAAGGTGCGCGCCGCCCCGCGCCGGGCGCGGAAGAAGGCAATCAGCGTGCCGAGTTCCTCTTCGGAACGGATGCCGGGCCCGACATCGAAGCGCAGCCGGGCATCGGCCCAATGGCTCGCGCGGCGTTCATGGCCCGATGCGGTGACGGTGATGCTGGTGGAAAATTCCGGGCTGACCCCGGCGTCGCGGCCAAGGGCGAGGGGGTAATGGACATCGTCGAAGGCCTGCATGGCATCTCCTTCCGGTGGGGCAAGCAAAGTGAAACCGTCCCGCGCGACCTGCGGCAGGGCCCAGACGAAGCGGCGGGCAATGCCGCGCGCGGCGGCTTCCGAAAGTCCGGCGTCGATCCGCCGCCATTGCGTGTCGGCATTTTCGGGCAAGGGGACGAAGCCCGCGAGATAATCCTGCCGGTCCGGCGGGTAGCCCAGCCGCTCGTCCAGCACGGCATAGGCCGCGCGGCGCGGGGCATCGGCCCCGGCGGTCAGCCAGTCATAATCCTCCACCTGCAAGCGGTCGAAGGCGGGGAAGGCCCAGCCCGCGGGCAGATTGGCGCGGCAGAGTTCCGGCATGGCGGGATCGAGAATAATGGGGGTGAAGGCCAGCAGCAGCACTTCGGCCCCCGCCTCACCCGCCGCCCCACGCACTGCATCGGCCAGCGCGGCGGTCGAAGCGGCGAGTACTTCACCTGCCGCGTCGAGCAGGCCTTTCTGCGCCGCGCCCAGCGGCTGGCGCATATCCGGTATGGCGGGCGGATCGCCGCCGAAAGCCGCTTTCGCCGCATCGTCATAGAGGCAGATGCGCCCTTCCGGCGTGATCCACCACCACGGCTCCCCGATCTGGAAGAGCACCGGCAGGTCCGCCGCCTTTAGCAGCGCTACCACTTGCGCCGCTACAGCCTGCAACCAGCCATTCGCACCGCCATGGGCCGGGGAGAGCAGTGCGGAAGGCGGGCTCCATGCCGTGCGGGCAGGCGTGCCGTCGAAGGCGCGCTGTTGCCAGGTGGGCGGGCAGTGCTCAGCCAGCATTTCGTAGGAAAGCGAGGCGATGGCCTCGAACCCCTGCGCGGCACAAAGGCGGAAGAAATCACCATGCCATGCAGCAGCGGGGCCGGACAGAGCGCCCGACGGATCGGCCAGCAGGGCCGAGCCATCGGACACCAGCCGGAACAGATGGCTCATGCCCAGATAATGCACGATCCGCCCCCGATAGCCGAGGCCGCGGATGGAGCGCAGCACCCGCGCGGGCGTCTGGTTGTAGCAATCGTCATAGCCGGTGGCGATGCCGGTGCCATGCGGGGGCAGCAGCACATCGCCGATGCGCAGCATGGGGCGATGGCCTTCGCAGGCGATGCCGCTCATTTCGGCCCAGCCATCCACACGGGCGGGCAGCAGATCATCTACGCCGGGCGCATAGCCGAGCGGGGCGAGCGAGATGAACATGCGGTCGATGGCTGCCGGATTGACCGGGTCTGTCCCTTCCGAAACGCTCCACCCGCTATCGAGGGCGGAGAAGGGCAGTTCCACCAGCGCGTCTTCCGGCGTGCCGCTGGCATAGTTCCACAGGCGGACATACCAGCTGCGCGGCACGCCTGCGGTATCGCGCCCCTCGATAGTCAGGGTCGGCCCATTGGCGGCGTCGAGCGGCTGGATGCCGCCGGAGCGCCAGCGGAAGCGCAAGGTGGTGCGCGAATAATCGCGGTCCGTCTCATAGGCGAGCAGGGGGTGGTCGATCCGGTCCTCGCTGTCCCAGATCAGCCCGGCAAGGTCGGAGGCGCGGAAGAATTCGGCCTCCACTCGCAGCGTATCGGGTGCCGTCGTGGTGACGCTGGCCATCATCGGGCGCGGGAAATCGGCGGTCCAGAAACGCGGATCGAAACGCTGGACCCAATCGGATTGCTGTCCGTTCCGCCGGGCGGCGAGCCAGAATGCCATTTATATATCTCCGGATCATAGGTGCGCCCCGGGCCGTATCGCGGCCCGCAAGGCCGAACGGCCGCCCGCAGCGCCGTAGGCGCGAGGAAAGCCAAGGGGCCGGAAGGCCCCGCCGGCGCTTGAGGCTCAAGAATCAAGCACCCGCCGCACGGCGCTGGCCAGCTGGCGGGTGGAACGGCGCAGGGCTGTGGGGCTGTCGCTGCCGCGTGGAATGGTGAGCCGGATCGCCACGCGTACATCGCGCGGGCTTCCACCGGGCTGCGCCTCCACGCGGCCCGCGCTGGTCGGCACGAAGAGTTCCGGCCCGCGCTCGCCCACTACATAGGCACTGCCGGGGCTGACCGGGCCGCCGGTCGCGCGGCCGGGCAGGCCGAACAGCGCGCCGACAAGGCTTCCGGTCAGTCCGCCGCCTCCGCCGCCTCCGCCGCCTCCGGTGCCGAGGATCGAGCCCAGTCCGCTCTGCACGGCCTGTGCGGCGATCTCGTCCATGGTGCGCAGGGCCACGCGCTTCAGATCGTCGAAGCCCAGCCCGCCCCGGCGGATCGCGGAAGTGAGGCCGGTTTCGAGCACGCTGCCCGCCCGTTCGAACCCGCCGACCAGCGTGCCGTCCAAGGAGGAGCGCATCGCCTCCATATCCTGCGCGAAGCCCTGCGTATTGGCGCGGACTTCCACCAGCAGGCTCTCGATTTCGTCATCCATGGCCATCTTGCTCCATCATTCGGTTGAGGTCGGCGCGGGAGAGCGGGGCGGGATCGCCCCCGGCTTCGGGCACGAGGATCGCGGCAAGTTCGGCGGGCGTGGCGGCCCAGAAGGCGTCCGGGCTCCACCCGAGCAGGCGCGGGACGAGGCCGGAAAGGCGCCGGGCAACCGGGGATAAGCTGTCGCTCACTCGCGCCCCTGCAAGATCTGGCCGAGCAGCACACGCAGCGGCTTGGCTGCTTCGGCAAGGCCGATAGTCAGCACTGCCTCGCCCATCTGCTCGCGGCTCACCCCTTCCGGCTCGGCCAGGCAGTGCCAGAACAGCGCGGCCATTTCCGCCAGCCGCAAGGTGCCGCGCCCGGCCCGCTCGACCAGCGCGAAGAGGGGGCCGAGTTCTTCCTCCGCCGCGACCAGTGCCGCGAAGCTGGGGCGCAGCAGGCGGGCGCGGCCCTGCAGCATGATCGCTGCTTCGCCCCGCAAGGAATTGGCCGGGCGGCTCATGCCGGCACCACGGCACCGGAGCTTTCAAGCTGAAGCGTGTAATTGCGCTCGCCATTGAAATCCCCGGCATAGTCCAGCCGCTGGATCAGGAAGCGCCCGCGCAGGCGCTCGCCATCCTCGAAGGACAGCTCATATTCCTCCAGCGTACCCGCCAGCGCGTGGCTGCGCAGGTCGGCCTCGGCCTCGCTGCCGAGGAACAGCCCCGCCGCGCTGACCGAGACGGAGCGGATGCCCGCGCCGGAAAGCAGCTCGCGCCAGCCGCCGGATTGCTTGTGCGTGATGACGACAGTGTCGCCATTGATGGACATCTGCGTGGTACGCAGCCCGGCGACGATCCGGTAAGTGGCGGGGGTGGCGCCATCGCCGATCTTGAGGAGGAAGGCGGAGCCTTTCTGGGCAGTCATGGGGGTCTCCTGTGGGGATAGGGTCAGAAGCCCCCTCCTCTTCAGAGGAGGGGGATCAGGTTGCTTATTCAGTCCGCCAGAACCCGGAATCGATATTCCAGCAGCACCGAGCGGGTGTTCCTCGCCCGCTGCTCGGCCCGCGCGCGCAGGAACTGGGTGGTGATGATTGCAAGGCCCGGCTGGTCGCGCGGGAGGGCTTCCACGCACTCGCCAATCGCGCGGACCAGCGTTGCGGCACTGGCGGGGTCGCCGCCCCGGCAGTGGAGTTCCAGCGCGATGCGGATTTCGCGGCCCGCCACGCCCTTGGCGCTCCAGTCCGTGCTGGCGCTGGCGGCGATGCCCAGCCAGGGCAGGCTGGCGGCGGCGGGCGCTTCTTCCGCCACCAGATTGACGGCGGCGAGTGCGGGATCGGCGCGCAGCCAGTCGAGCAGCGCGGCGCGCAGGAGGATTTCCATGGGTCAGTCCCCTTTCGTGATGAGCGGCCAGAGCAGGCGCGGCAGGCGCCAGCGCAGCGGATCGGCGCGGCGGGTGCGCTGGCGGTTTTCGGCGGCGGCTTGGGCGAGGATCGTGGCCTTGGCGCCAAGTCTCGCCGCAAGGCTGCGGGTGGAAAGGCTCGCCCGGATCATGCCAGCCGCACTCGCCGCCATGGGTGCCAGAGCGCTGCCACCGCCGCGGGCGGGCTGGCCTGTGCCGCCTCGCCATCGCGTTCGCGATAGAGATGCGCGGCCAGCCGGATCACGCCGTGGCGGATCGCCTCGGGCAGGGCAGGCCAGTCGGAGGCAAGCCCGGCAGTGAGGGCAAGGGCAAGGCGTTTCGTTGCGCTCTGCCGCAGGACGCGGAAGCGTGCCGAACCATCCGCTTCCAGCTCCACCGCATAGGCATCGGCGGGTAACGGCGTGCGGGTGCCGTCCCCTGCGACGCTCTCTACCGCCGTGATTGCCTGCACAGGATCGGCGGACAGGCGCAGCCAGCAGCCGGGGTGGGCGGGCAGCAGTTCCTCGCATTCTGCCGTCAGCGCAATGCGGCCCGTGAAACCCGCAAACGCGTCGAGCGCGGCGCGCAGCAGGGCGGCGAGAAGCTGGTCCTCTGCGCCGGAGGCAATGGCCAGCCACGCCTTCAATTCGCCCAGTGCCGCTTCCGGCAGTGGGGCGGGGGTAAGGATCGTCCGCATTTTGGTTCCTTTGATTGACCTCAAGCGCCGGCGGCCGCATCCGCGGCCTTGGCTATCCTTCGCAGCTTCGCTGCTTCGGGCGCCCGCAGCCCGGAAAGGGCGAGGAAAGCCAAGCGGGCCGGATGGCCCGCGCCCGGCGCCTGAGGGCGCAGCAAATTACGCCGCGATCTTCAGCAGCTTGATCGCCGCGCTATCCAGCAGCTGCCCGCCCACGCGCTTCGTCGCGTAGAAGTGGACGAAGGGCTTGTTGGTGAAGGGATCGCGCAGGATCTGCGTGGCGCTGCGTTCCGCGATCAGATAGCCGGCCTTGAAATTGCCGAAGGCGATGGGGAAGGTGCCTGCCGCCACATCCGGCATGTCCTCGGCTTCCACCACCGGATAGCCCAGCAGGCGATCCGGCTGGCCTTCCACCAGACCCGGCTGCCACAGGAAGGCCCCGTCCGAGGTCTTGAGCTTGCGGATTTTGGCCAGAGTGGCGGAATTCATCACCCAGCAGGCGCCCTGCCTGTATCCGGCCTTCAGCGTATGGACGAGATCGATCAGCGTTACTTCGGCAAGTTCGCTGAAGCCACCCGCCTCGCCGCTCTTTACGAATTGCAGCGTGCCGAAGGAGCGAGTGGCGTCGCCTTCCTCAGCCTTGGGCCCGTTCAGGAAGCCCTTGGGCTGGTCCACCCCGCTGCCGGAAATGAAGGCCGCGCCTTCCGCCCGGGCGAATTCTTGTCCGATTTCGCTCGCCAGCCAACCTTCCAGATCGAATGCAGCATCGTCCAGCATGGCCTGGCTGGCGGCGGGATTGGCGTAAAGCTCACCAAAGGGCGGGGCGATCTCGGCAAAGCCGGGCGTGCCGGTTTCCGGCCGGCCGGCAGTCTCGCTCACCCAGCCGCTGGACGTGCCGCCCCTGGTGATGAGCTTGCGATAGCCCGCGCTGCCCACCTGCACTACCTGGGCGATGGCGCGGATCGGGCTGATGTCCTGCAAATGGCGGGCAATGGCGGCATCGATCTCGCGCGGGACGGCGTAGCCGCCATCGCCCGGCGCCGCGCCATTGATGGACTTCACCTGCGTTTCGGAACCCCGGCGCAGATATCCGTCGACGAAGCCTTTCACCTCGGGGCTTGCCTGCCCGCCATCCAGCAAGGGGCGGGATGCGGCGCGGCTGACGCGGTCCAGCCGGGCCTTCACCTCGTCCACATCGGAGCGCAGGGTGCCAATGGCGCTTTCCGCCTCGTCGATGCGAGTGGCGAGGTCGAAGCTGGCTTCGAGCATGGCATTGTCGGTTTCGTTTTCCATGGGGAGTCCTTTTTGGTGGGCAAAAGAAAACCCCCTCCGGTTGGGGAGGGGGTGGGGGGAGGGAGCGTGTGCGCTCCTGCGCAGGCAGGAGCCCAAGAGGCTGGGGCCCTGCCTGCGCAGGGACTCACGGATGTTCACATAACCATATGAACCCGCGCCCCATGTTGCAGGGGAAGGGTGACGAGGCTGATCTCGAACAGGTCGATTTCCTCCAGCACGCGGCCTTTCGGTAAGGCCCGCCAGCCCCGCGCGCGGTAGCCGAAGGAGAGGCCGCTCACCTCGCGCCGGGCAAGCGCCGTGCCCGCGCGGCCGCGGGGATTGTCGATCCGGGCGATCACGCGCAGGCCCCTGCTGTCCTCGGCGGCGAGCGTCACCGTGCCGATGGGCTGGTCCTCCCGGTGCTGCCAGTAGAGCGGCAGTGGCACCGCGCCCGGCTTCGCGCCCCGCTCCGCCAGCGTGCGGGCAAAGGCGCCGGGCCGGATCACGTCGCCCGCCCCGTCGGCAATGCCGAACAGGGCGGCATAGCCCGCCAGCCTCACCGCAGCAGCTCCGTCAGGCCGGAACGCAGGGCGATGCCCACAAGCACCATGGCCAGAATGCCGCGCACGGCCCAGCCGATGGCGGCGCGCCAGGCGCTTTTCTTGGCATCGCGCCAGGCCTGCAGCAGCTCGCGCAATTCGTCGATATCGCCCTGCGCGCTTTCATCGGCCAGGCCGAGCCGGGCGAGCACCCGGTCCGCGCCCAGTTCGGAGGCTTCCTCCACGATGGCGCGCAATGTGGTCAGGTCGCCGCCTTGCTGCGCGCCCTGCGCGATCAGGCTGGCCAGCATGTCTTGCCGGTTCATTGGCTTGCTCCTTTGATGTCGAGCCCCAGCAGGGCCCGCTTTTCAGTGTCGGAAAGGAAGGCGGCGGCGCTGACCTGCGCCCACAGCCGCTCGCGATCCTCGGCCAGCGCCGGGATGCGGTCCGGGTCCACCGCCAGCCGCGCATCGGGGAACCACGGGGCCAGCCCTTCGGCGATGGCGGAGAGAATCTTGCCCGCCAGCGGCAGCAGGGTGAGCCGCCACAGGGCGCGGTTCGCCTCGCGATAATTGGCATAGGTATTGTCGCCCGGCAGGCCCAGCAGCATGGGCGGCACGCCGAAGGCGAGGGCAATGTCGCGCGCGGCGGCGGCCTTCAGCTCGGCGAAATCCATATCCGCCGGGCTCATGGAAAGGGACTGCCATTTGAGCCCGCCTTCCAGCAGCATCGGTCGCCCGGCATTGGCCATTCCGGCATAGGCCCCTTCCAGCTCGGCCTTCAGCCGCTCGAACTGTTCGGTGCTCAGCGTTCCCGCCTCGCCCCCTTCCATCACCAGCGCGCCCGATGGGCGGGCGGCGTTTTCCAGCAGCGCCCGGTTCCAGCGCGCGGCGGCGTTGTGCGTGGCCACTGCCTCGTCGGCGGCGGAAAGGCAGCCCGCGCCGTAATGATCGTCCGAAGGGTGGAAGGCCTTGATGTGGATGATGGCGGGCCAGCCTTCCTCATCCTCCACGGGCAGGGTCAGTTCCTTCTCACCCACGCGATAGAGCCAGGCCGAGGGCCAACCGCTGGCATCGGGCACCATCGCCATGCGTTCGGGCCGCAGGGCGAACAGTTCCACCGGTTGCCCGGCGCCGTCCTTCACGATCTGCAGGAAGCCATTGCCATGCAGCAGCAGATGGGCCGCCAGCGTCTCCAGCAAGGGCTGGCCTGCGCTGGCGGCAGTGACGAGCTTTTCCAGCGCCGCGTCGGTGGCCGCCATGGGCGCGCCGCCCACCCCTTCCGCCACCAGCCGCACGGCCCGCTGGGCGACGGGATTGTCGAGGAACGCACGGGCAACCGCCCCACGATAATCGAAGGCGCGCGGGCCCATATCGAAAGCACTGGCCCATGCGGCGGAATAGCAGCGCGACAAGGGCGCACGCGAAAAACCCCCGCCCTTGAAGGCGGAGGCCAGAGAAGTGAGGAAGGACATGGAATGCCTTTCGGTTTGGAAGGGTCCGGTTTGGTCTGATTTGGTCACCCCGGACTTGTTCCGGGGTCCAGCTTTCAGCATTGAAGGACGATGCGCGTCTTCGAGCCGACGGTGTACATCCTCGCCAACCGCTACCGGGGTACGATCTATACGGGCGTTACGTCGGACCCGTTGGGGCGGCTACATCAGCACCGCAGTGGCACTTTCGAAGGCTTCACTGCCCGTTACGACATCAAGCGGTTGGTGTGGTTCGAACGCCATGACGATATCGAGGCGGCGATCCGGCGGGAAAAAACGATCAAGCGCTGGCCGCGGGAGTGGAAGTTCACCCTGATCGAGCAGCATAATCCCGACTGGCGCGATCTGGCGGTCGATTTCGGATTTGCGCCACTGGGAGAGGGGTAAGCTGGACCCCGGAACAAGTCCGGGGTGACTATTGGGGTGGAAACTGAATTCTCCCAAAAAAACCCGGCATCCGCAACCCAGCCCTTCCGCCTCAGGGCAGCCAGGACAATCCCGTCACCCCGGACCTGTTCCGGGGTCCAGCTTTTGGTTCACGGCTACGTCAGTCCGTAAAACCCGGGCGCTCCGGGACGGAGGTCGGGTTACTGCCGTGCGTGTGCTTCGACAGGCTCAGCATGAGCGGATGTTGGTCAGCGAATCGCCTTTCCCCGCTCAGCCTGAGCTTGTCGAAGGCCACGTGAGACGGTTGATGAAATGTTTCACAGGGCAGGATCGTCATCCAACTGGGGATATTTCATGCCATAAAAATCTTGAGAATAGAGAGGCTTAATTTGCATTAATGATTTATCAGGGCGCATCAGAACAAAGCATGAAATGTGGCGCGGTTGACTTGATCAACGGTTGGTCCTGATAGTCGCTCTCGGTAGCTGGTCTGCCGTCTTTCTGCTCCCTCCCGAGCGCCTCTGAACGGCGCGGAGGCAAACGGGCCTTCGGGAGCGCGGGCTTACCCCCGCATCAAGAAAGACGGTGTCCTATGCGACGCGTATCAGTACGCGCGTATTGGCGTTGGCGCCTAGGCCGGGTTGAGCATGTCCGTGCTCACACCCGGCGGTGGCCTAACCAGTATGCGTTTTCATTTATGACGTAACCTGAGCGGCAGGCTGGCTACCACAACACCCAAGCCAAATTAGCGTGAGCGCTAATTTTGTTCGCACAGTCTGAGTCAGGGAGCAAATTTTTTGTTCTCTATATTTTCCGATGTTTAGTGGCTCAGTCCACAGAAAAATCGGCAATTACACATCAAAACCCCACCACCCGCGGCACTCTCCGCACCCCCAGCATCAGTTCGGTGAGCGCCCAGACCAAGGCATCCGCCCGGTCGGGCGACCTGCCCGGCCCTTCATAGCCGCCTGCTGCCAACATGCCGCATAGCTCGTCCTCCAGCAGCGGGAACTGGCCGATGTGGCGCACTCTTCCGGTCTCGTAGAGGGCGGCGACGGGTTCGGCCCTTGCGCTTTTGCCCCGGCTGGCGTGGACCAGTTTCACCGGCAGGGCGATGTCGGCGGCCTTGAGGACGGAGCGGACCATTTCGCCGCCCTGATTGGCTTCGGCAATCACGCGGTCAACGGAAAATTCGCTCGCACTATCGGCCACGCGGCGGGCCCAGGCTTCCGGGCTGGGGCGGGCAATCGAACGGTCCGCCAGCACGCGGGCCACGCCGTCCTCCCCCAGCGCGCAGACCACTATGCCGCAGGCGTCCCCCTGCGCGGAGGCGGGGGGATCGACGCCGATCACTATGCGC
The DNA here is from genome assembly GCF_020539485.1 of Fulverythrobacter ferritrahens. Taxonomy (GTDB): domain Bacteria; phylum Pseudomonadota; class Alphaproteobacteria; order Sphingomonadales; family Sphingomonadaceae; genus Andeanibacterium; species Andeanibacterium ferritrahens. The sequence continues at coordinate 19,249 of NZ_JACDXU010000002.1, read as the reverse complement.
CGGAAAGTGGAGGGCGCCGGGGCGGACAGTTCCGCTTCCCGGCATTGCTCCAGCAGCGCGCGGCTCCACAGGGCGCCTTCGATCTCCTCCAGCAAGTGGCCTTCCAGTTCCTGCCTGCCGAGCAGCGAGCTTCCATATTCGCAGCGCATCCGGCGGGTGAAGGCGCGCGGCAGATGGCCATTGTCGAAAGTCGATCCGCGCGTCACGGCCACGTCCTCGGCTTCCTCGCCGGAAAGCAGGCGGCGCAGCAGCGGCACGGCGCGGGGCGTGGTGGTGGCCATCACGCGCTGATCCTGCCCCAACCGCAGGCCGAGTTGCAGATTGTCCCACGCCTGCCCGGCGCGGCCATGGGCATTGGTCCATTTGGCGATCTCGTCACACCAGGCATGGCTATGCTGGGGGCCGCGCAGGCTTTCCTGCTCGCCTGCCGAATAGAGCATGGCCTGCGCGCCATTGGGGAAGGTCAGGCGGCGCAGGCTGGGTTCATAGGCGGGGCGCAGATCGGGCGGGCAGCAGGCCAGAATGCCGCTTTCCCCCTCCACCATCACCATGCGCGCCTCCCCCAGCGATGCGGCGACCAGCGCGATGCGGGCATCGGGATCGCCCTCCGCCACGGAGCGCACCCATTCGGCCCCGGCTCGTGTCTTGCCGAAACCGCGCCCGGCCATCACCAGCCAGACGCGCCAGTCGCCCGGCGGGGGAATTTGCCCGGCATGGGCCTGGAAGGCGCAGAAGGCATAGGGCAGCGCGTCGCGCTCCGCCGGGGTCAGGCTTTGGGTCAGGCGGGCCAGATCCCCTGCCTGCGCCTCGCACAGCCAGCCGCGCGGATCGTCAGTCGGCATTATGGGCTTCCGCGGGCCCTGCCTTGGGGGAGGGGCCCTCGATCAGCGGCAGTTCGGCCTCCTGGCGGGCCAGCACCTGTGCGCGCATCGCGGCGATCTTGCGTTCCAGCGCGGCGCGAATATCGGCTGCGGAAAGATGGGCACGTTCGGCCCGGGCCTGCGCCGCGCCCTCGCGGTGGACGCTCAACAGGCGGAAGGCGGTGGCATTGTCGAAACTGCGCACGCCCATCTTCGCCCCTGTCGCGCGTTTGACTTCGCCTTCGCGCAACCGGCCGAGCAGTTCCATTTCCAGATTGTCATATCCCTCGCACAGGGCATCGCGCCACTGGCGGGCGAAGTCGGGTTTTTTGCGGCGGGTGTCATAGGCAGTGGAGGTGGTCACTCCGGCCTTGCGCGCCGCGCGGGCGACGTTGGAGGTTTCGGCGAGCGCGGCCAGAAAGGCGCGGCGCCAGCTGGAGGCAGCAGGAGTGGCGGCACGGCGCGCGGCGGCGCCGGGCCGGGAAGTCGGCTCGGTCATGGCAAGGGTCCGTTTCTGAGGGGGAAGGGCGTTACCGCCCCTGCTCGCACTATCGCGATGTTGAGCCTTCCTAACCTCATAGCGTCACGATGTCAATAGAAAAGTGCCAGATAGGTTATTCAGTTTGGCTTGTGATGGTTCACACCCTCGCGTAGATGGGCGGTGCTTTGGGCTCGTCATTGCGAGCGAAGCTTCGGGGCCGTGCCCCTCGCAATGACGCTGCCGCTTTCCAAACCCCGAGGTTTTTCATGCTGCGCCGCCTTTACGAATGGACGATGGCCAAGGCGAGCCATCCGCATGCCGAATGGTGGCTGGCCCTGTTTGCCTTTGTGGAGGCGAGCTTTTTCCCCATTCCGCCGCATCCGGTGCTGGGGCTGATGTGCCTGGCCGAACCGAAAAAGGCCGTGCGCTTCGCCACGATCGCCACGCTTTCCTCCGTGGCGGGCGGTGTGCTGGGCTATGCGATCGGCTGGGGCCTTTACGATACGCTGGGCAAGCAATTGCTCGACTGGCTGGGCCTGACGGCCAGTTTCCCGGTGGCGGCCTGCTATCTGCGGGAATACGGGGCAGAGATCATCATGATCAAGGGCGCCACGCCCATCCCCTTCAAGCTGCTGACGATCACCGCCGGCTTCATTCACATGAATCTGCTGACCTTCGTGCTGGCCAGCATCGTCTCCCGCTCGATCAGCTTCATGATCGTGGGCGTGCTGTTCCGCCTGTTCGGGCGTCCGATCAAGGCCTTCATCGACAAATATCTCGGCCTCGCCACGGCGGGCTTCGCGGTGCTGGTGGTGGCGGGCTTCCTGGCGATCACCCTGCTGGAAGGCGATGGTTCGGGCGAAGTGAAGGCCAAGTGCGAGGCGGCCAGCACAGTCGCCTGACCGGCCGATAGGCTGGACGGGCGAGACGCGCGGCGGGCCGGGGAACTTCCGCCCCTCCCGGTTCATTGGTTCCGGTGAAAGGAGCCTTTATGAGCCATATCGCGATCATTCCGGGCAGCCTGCGCAAGGAATCCTACAATCGCCGCCTTGCACGCGCGATTGCCCATCTGCCCTCCACCGAAGGCCATTCCTTTGAAGTGGTGGAGATCGGCGATCTGCCGCTTTACGATCAGGATACGGATTCCCACCAGCCGGAGCCCGCCCGCCGCCTGAAGGAACGCATCCGCGCGGCGGACGGGGTAATCTTCGTTACGCCCGAATATAACCGCTCGATCCCCGGCGTGCTGAAGAACGCCATCGATCACGGCTCGCGCCCTTATGGGGATAGCTGCTGGGGCGGCAAAGCGGCCGGCGTGCTGGGGGTTTCCCCCGGCATCAGCGGCACGGCCATGGCGCAGCAGCATTTGCGCAACGTGCTCGTCTCGCTCAACATGCCCCCGTTGCAGCAGCCCGAAGTCTTCCTGAAATGGAGCGACGATCTGGTGGATGGCGATGGCCGGGTGGGCAAGGACCACCATGATCTGCTCGACCGCTGGATGAAAGCCTTCCTCGCCCATGTGGAGCGCCACAAGGATGCGGAGATTCCGCAGTTCAGGCAGAAGTGAAGGGATAGCCCCGCAGGCATTGCAGCCGATGGATTTCCCCCCTCTTCCGCGATAGGCACCAGCCGAGCGCCCAGTCGAGCGCCCAGTCGAGCGCAAAGAAGGGATGATCCGCATGACTATACCGGGCCTGCTCCTCCGTCCGGCCCGGAGGGAAGACAGCGCCGCAATCGCAGTGCTGATCGATCAGCTGGGCCATCCTGGCAGCAGCGCCGAAGATGTCGCCGCGCGGCTGCCGCTGATCGAGGCGGCGGGCATGGATGCGCTGGTGGCCGAACTGGATGGATGCGTGGTCGGCTGCCTCACCACCTCGGTCATGCCCGTGCTCCATCGCCCCCGGCCCGTGGGGCGCATTGCCATGCTGGTGGTGGCAGAGGGGCAGCGCGGCAAGGGCATCGGCGCTGCCTTGCTGCGCGCGGGCGAAGCGGCGCTGGCGGCGCGGGGCTGCACGATGATCGAAGTCACCAGCAATAATACCCGCAAGGATGCCCACCGCTTCTACGAGCGGGAAGGCTATGAGGCGACCAGCCTGCGCTTTGCGATTCATGCCGAAGCTGGTCATTCCGGGGCGGGCCATTGAGCGCGATCCCGCTCGCCCGCCGCCTGCGTTCGGCGCTGGAAGAGGTGGCCGAGCCTGCCCGCGCGCCGGCGATGCAAGCCTATATGAAAAGCGCCATGCCCTATCTGGGCGTGCCGACGCCGGTGCGGCGGGTATTGTGCCGCGATCTGTTGAAGCCCCTGCAATTCACCTCTTCCGCCGAATGGCAGGCCGAGGTTCTGGCGATCTGGCGGGGGGCGGAATTCCGCGAGGAACGCTATTGTGCCCTCGATCTGGCAGCCATCCGCCAGGCGCGCGCTTTCCAGCGGATGGATGCTCTGCCCATGTATGAGGAGATGATCGTCACCGGCGCATGGTGGGATTATGTCGATACGATTGCCGGGCAGAACCTTCTGGCGATCCTGCGGGCCGAACCCGTGCCGATGAAGCAGGCCATGCTCGAATGGGCGCGGGGCGGGGATATGTGGAAGCGGCGCAGTGCGATCCTGTGCCAGCTGCTTGCCAAACAGGAGACGGATCTCGATCTGCTTTACGCGGCCATCGCTCCGTCGATGGGATCGAAGGAATTCTTCCTGCGCAAGGCCATCGGCTGGGCGCTGCGGCAATATGCCCGCACCGATCCCGCCGAAGTGGCCCGCTATGTCGCCGCGCATGAAAGCGAGCTGAGCCCGCTCTCGAAGCGGGAGGCGCTCAAGCATATTGCCTGAGCGCCTCGGCAATCATTTCGCCGGAGCCGAAGCCAGCCCCAGCGCGTCGCGCATGATGTAGAAGATGTCCGTCTGGTCGAGCAGGCCGGTGACGTTGAAGGAACGCGGGCCATAGGCGGCGACGCGCAATTGCGTGCCGGTGTGACCCATGGAGCCATCCTCGCTATTGCCGTAGCTTACCGTCATCACCGCGCCGTCCTGCGTCATCAGCGCCTGGGTGAGGCCGGGGGCCTTTTCGTCGGCATAGATGATCTGGCCGGAATGGGCATGGTCGGCCGTGACGATCACCAGCGTGTTGCCATCCTTGCGCGCGAATTCCAGCGCCACTTGCACCGCTTCGTCGAGATCGACCGTTTCCCCGATCTGGCCGCAGGGATTGGCGCCATGCGATTCCTTGTCGATCGAGGCGCCTTCCACCTGCAGGAAGAAGCCCCTGGGCGCAGGCGAGAGCAGGTCGATTGCCTTGCGTGTCATCGATGCCAGCGTGGGCTGGTTGGCCGGGCGCTCCGCATTCGCTGCGCAGGTCACCGGCGGCAGGTCGATATTGCCGTGATAGCTGGCACGCGGCCCCTTCCAGCGCACCGGCATATTGCCTTCCGCGAAGAGGCCCAGCAGCGGCTTCTTCTGGTTCGCGCTGGTTACCGCAGCAAGCTGCGCCGCATCGGTGACGAGCGTGAAGCCGCGTTCCGCCGCCTGATCCAGCAGGCTCTTGCCCTTCCACTTTCCGGCAGTGGCGTTCTGGCGGAAATATTTCGCGCCGCCGCCCAGCGCCACATCGGGCCTCGTGTCGAGCAATTGTTCGGCAATCGATCCGCGCCCGCCATTTTCCAGCGCATCGGCGGGGCAGACCTTGCTGGTTTCCTGCGGGCCCTTGCAATCGCGATCCGCCACATGGGCGATCTGCGCGGCGGGCGTGGCGTCCTGGATTTCGGCAGTGGAAACGTCGCCCGTGGCGAGCCCCGCCTTGCGCGCCAGCGTCAGCAGGCTGGGATGGGCCTGCCCGCGAATATCCACGCCGATGGCACCATTATAGCTCTTCACCCCGCTGGAGAATGCCGTGGCGGAGGCGGCGGAATCGGTGACGTAGTTCGGCTTCCCGCTGTCCTTGTCGAGCGAGTAATGGGTGTATTGGCCGCTCACCGGCAGGGCATCCAGACCCTTGAAATAGCCGCCCGCCCCTGCGGCATAATTGCGCGCGATCGTGATTTCGGAATCGCCCATTCCGTCACCGATCAGCAGGATCACATTGCGCACCGGCTTTTGCGCGTCGGTGGAGGCCATGGCGGCATAGGCGCCGCTCAGATCGCCGGGCAGGCGGCGCGCGCCGTCAGGCAGGCTCGGATCGGCGGAGGCGTGGCGCGGCAGGGCGGAAAGGTCTTCTGCCTGCGGGGCCTGCGCCAACAGGGCCTGCGGCAGGGCAGCGCCGAACAACAGCGTGATCGCGAAGAAGGGATATTTCATTTTTGGGGGAAGCCTCGAAGCGCCTGATAACTGGCGCCCGCCTTGGCCTTGCTGTGTGACACCGCCGTGTCACATGTCCCGATTTGCGGCCCTTACCAGTGATTTCCGGCAGCGATGGCGGCGAGTTCCGCCGGGGTGCTCTTGCGGCCCAGCACTTCGTTGCGATGGGGGAAGCGGCGGAAACGCGCGACCATGCGGTAATGCGCGCGGGCGAAGGACAGGATGAAGGCGTTACCCAGCGCCCCGTAATAGGCGAGCGAGGCAAGCTGGTCTGCCCGGCTTTCCCCATGCATCAGTGGGAGGCCGAGGAATTGCCGTTCCTGCAGGGTCAGCCCCCTGTCCCACCCGCGCGAGAGGGCTTCCACGCAAATGGCATGGGCCAGCGGATCGAAGGCGAAAGCCTCGGCCGTGCCGCGATAGAGATTGCGCGGCAACTGATCGAACAGCAGCACTGCCGCGCGGGCCGTGAGCGGATCGGTCAGGAAATTATCCGCGCTCTGGGTGAACAGCGCCAGCAGATCCGGCTCGAACCGGCGGCGCAATGCCTCGTCCACTTCCGGCCCGCCGCCGAACCAGTCGCGCGGGCCGAGTGTGTGGAACCAGAAATGCAGCAATTCTGCCGCCCAGCGGCGCGGAGCGGCAGCCATGCTTAGGATCAGCCCTTCGGCTTGGTGTAGGGGACGAATTCCTTGAGGAAGACCGCGCCGGAATACATGCCGCTCGACTGGTCGATGGTGTACATCGTGTCATTGGTGCACAGCTGGCTGCCGTTCACCCGGTCGATCACCAGAATGTCGGTGCGGCGCAGCTGGCGCGAGTCGGTCGGCCGCGCGACCCACACCGTATCGCCCGATTCATAGACGATGGCAGTGCGATCGATGATCCGCATCCCGTTCTGGCGCATGGTGTTGATGCAGCTCTTCGGCTCTCCGGCGGTGCGGCCTGCGATCAGCTTCTGAAGCTGGGCTTCACCCTTTTCCGACGCGGTCTGCTTGGCGCTGACGGCGCCCCCGGTCAGGGCAAGAGCGGAAATGGCGAGAGCAGTAATGATCTTGCGCATATAAATCTCCGTAAGATGGCGGGACCCCTATCACCGGCAGGCTTAATACATGCTGACGGGAGGTTCCTGCCTGAAAAGACGGACTCGCAGTGTTGGAACCTCTGCAATATTACGCCTTTTCTGGTGATCCTTGTACCCTGGAGTGCAGCGATTGCCTGAGCGGGAAAGCTTCCGCCGAAACAGGCTGCAAATCGGGGCGCGCAAAGGCTCGATGCAATCGTCACCCTGAACTTGTTTGTGCAGGCACAGCTTCGCTTCCAGGGCCCATTTCTCCTGATCGAGCTGTTGCTTGTGGGGAGAGATGGATGCTGAAACGAGTTCAGCATGACGACAATTGATGGCGACAGAGGCCCGGATCAGGCGGTTCCGCCCACCGTCAGGCGGTCCACCAGCAGGGTCGGCTGGCCCACGCCCGCAGGCACGCCCTGCCCGCCCTTGCCGCACATGCCGATGCCGGGGTCGAGTTCCAGATCACTGCCGATGCCGGTGACTTTGGTCAGCACCGAAGGCCCGTCGCCGATCAGCGTGGCGCCCTTGATCGGCGCGCCCAGTTTGCCGTTCTCCACCAGATAGGCCTCGGTGCAGCTGAACACGAATTTGCCCGAAACGATGTCCACCTGCCCGCCGCCGAAGCTCTTGGCGAAGATGCCGCTCTTCATGCGGGAGAGGAGCTCTTCCGGATTGTCGTTGCCGGCCTTCATGAAAGTATTGGTCATGCGCGGCAGGGGCGCGTGTTGATAGCTCTCGCGGCGGCCATTGCCGGTGGGTTCCATGCCCATCAGCCGGGCATTGAGCCGGTCCTGCATATAGCCTTTCAGGATGCCGTCGTCGATCAGCACGGTCTCGCCGGTGGGGGTGCCCTCATCGTCGATGGACAGCGAACCGCGCCGGTCATGGATCGAACCATCGTCCACCACGGTCACGCCGGGGGCGGCCACACGCTCGCCGATGCGGCCAGTGAATGCACTGGTGCCCTTGCGGTTGAAATCGCCTTCCAGCCCGTGGCCGATGGCCTCGTGCAGCAGCACGCCGGGCCAGCCGGGGCCGAGCAATACGGTCATTTCACCCGCAGGCGCGGCCACGCTTTCGAGGTTCACCAGGGCCTGCCCCAGCGCATGGTCGATCGCCTCGTTCCAGGCGCTTTCCACGAACAGCCGGTCATACAGATGGCGCCCGCCGATCCCGTAGCTGCCGGTTTCCCGCCTGCCGTTCACTTCGGCCACGATGGAGACGTTGAGCCGCACCAGCGGGCGCACATCGGTGGCCACGAAGCCATCGGCGCGCACGATCTCCACCACCGACCAGCTGCCCGAGAGGCTGGCCGTGACCTGCGCCACGCGCGGATCGCGGGCGCGGGCGGCGGCGTCGATCTTTTCCAGCAGCGCGACCTTTTCGGCAAAGGGCACCAGGTCCAGCGGGCTGACATCGGTATAGAGGTGGCGATTGTTGAGGCGCGGCGGCGCGGCGGGGCTTCCCGTTGTCGGGTCCAGCAGTTTCAGCGTCTCGCCTGCCCGCGCGATGGCACTGGCGGAAATGTCGTTCGCATGGGCAAAACCGGTCATCTCGCCCGAAACGCCGCGCAGGCCGAAACCCGAATCGCGCGAATAATCGGCGGTCTTCAGCCGGCCATCGTCAAAGGCGAAGCTCTCCGAAGCGACGAACTGGAGGAACAGCTCCCCATCGTCGCATTGCGCCAGCGTCTTGCGGGCGAGGGCCTGGGCTTCTTCGGGCGAAAGCTTGCCATCTGCATAAAGATGGCCGCGCGGATCGGTGAAAGTCATGGGATGGATATAGGTCCGCCCGGCGGCGAGCGAAAGTGCGGGTTCGGCCGCGCGGTGCAGATTCCGGTCCTGGCGGGAAGATCGGGAGGCTCAGGACGAACGGAAAGGGTGGATCAGGCCTAGACGCTCGCGCCCGAGGCGATGTCCGGCAGCTGCGACTGGTCCGCGCCGTCGGCCGGGCCGCCCTTCAGGATGAAGCGCCGGTCGCAATAGCCGCAATCGACATAGCCGTGCTCGTCAATTTCCAGGAAGACGCGCGGGTGGCCCAGCGCCGCTGCGCGGTAGCTGGAACCGCCGCGAATGCCGCCCGAACCGTCACACGAGACGCGGGTGGTTTCGACGATAGTGGTTTCTGGCGGCGGAAGCATGGATTCGCCACTAACCCCAGCCCGCACGATCCGCAAGACGGTAGCGCATCTGTCACAGCTTGCCCTTTACGTGGGCCCCCCGCTGGCGCAAGGAGCGGGGCATGAGTGACAGCAGCGTTGCGATCTCGATCAGGGATGTCGTCAAGCGTTATGCTCCCGTGCGGGGCAAGGGCGGTAAGGCCGGGCAAGGCGGCGAAGGCAAGCTCGCCCTGGGCGGGGTCAGCTTCGACGTTCCGCAGGGCCAGATCTTCGGCCTGCTGGGCCCCAACGGCGCGGGCAAGTCCACCCTGATCAACATCATGGCCGGGCTGGTGATGAAAACCAGCGGCACGGTGGAAATCTGGGGCCATGACATCGATAGCGACATGCGCAATGCCAAGGCATCCATCGGCATAGTCCCGCAGGAAATCGTGTTCGATCCCTTCTTCACTCCGTTCGAGGTGCTGGAGAATCAGGCCGGCCTGTGGGGCGTGCCCAAGGCGCTGCGCCGCTCGGAAGAACTGCTGAAAGCCGTCCATCTGGCGGACAAGCGCAATGCCTATTCCCGCTCGCTTTCGGGGGGCATGAAGCGGCGGTTGCTGATCGCCAAGGCCATGGTCCATTCCCCGCCGATCCTGGTGCTGGACGAGCCCACGGCGGGCGTGGACGTGGAACTGCGCCGCCAGCTGTGGGAACTGGTCAGCGAGTTGAACCATCAGGGCGTGACCGTGGTGCTGACCACCCATTACCTCGAAGAAGCCGAGGAATTGTGCGACCGGATCGCGATCATCAATCACGGCCAGCTCATCACCAACCGCCCCACGCGCGAACTGGTGGAAATGACGCGGGAAAAGATCCTGCTGCTGACCCTGGACCGCGACATCGGCGATCTGCCCAGCCACCCCGCCTTCGTCAAATGCCGCAAGACCGGGGAGCGGGAGATCGAGATCGCCTATGACAAGGATCGCGTCACTGCCGGCGACGTGCTGGGCCAGGTGCAGGCGCAGGGCTTCGTCATAGTGGATGTTTCCACGCAGGAGCCGGACCTTGAGGATGTATTCGTCCAGCTGACGAGCAACAGGGAGGCGGCATGATGAACAATCCGTGGCGAAACATCGCATTTGCCGCACTGATCGGTTTTTCCGCAATCCAGCCGGTTTCCGCCCATGCAGCCGAGACCTACCGGGTTCAGGACGGACTTCAGGCTCAGTTTCATATCTTCTTCGACCCGCAGAAATATCGGGCCTGGACAGAAGGCAAAGGTGGACTTGACGAAGCCACGGCCGTCCCGGCGAAACTCGCGGACGTTCCTTTCCTCATCATGGTTGCGGTTGGCGACTGCAAGGCGGGAGCGAACGGCAAATGCAACGTGACCGCTGACTACACCGTATTCGGCCCCGGCGGAGAAAAGATCGTCGATAATCCGGGCCGCAGGATCTGGACCAAGGCGGCCAAGCCCAAGGGCCGTATCGCGGCCTTCAGTGAAGATCCGGTGTCGGCAATGCTGCAATCGAGCGATCCGCCCGGTTCCTACAGGTTCCATGTTGTCCTGCACGATAATAACGCGGATACGACCCTGGAGATGGAACGAGTGCTGATGCTGGAAGCACGGCAGTGAGTTTCCGCCTGGGGTCCAATCCGGACGGAGCTTTCGTTCAACCCACCTGCGAGCGGAGTTCGGCGTGAGCAGCAACGGCATCCATGACGTCCTCATCATCGGCTCCGGTGCAGCGGGGCTCACCGCGGCACTGACGCTGGCCAACAGCCGCAAGGTGCTGGTGCTGGCCAAGGGCACGCTCAATTCGGGCTCCACTGCCTGGGCGCAGGGCGGGATCGCCGCCGTGCTGGATGCGGGCGACACTTTCGAGGAACATATTCGCGACACGATGATCGCAGGCGCGGGGCTCAACCGGCGCGAGACGGTGGAGTTCGTGATCGAAAGCGCGCCCCATGCGATCGACCGGCTGATGGAGCTGGGCGTGCCCTTCAACACCGAAGGGGCGAATCTGCACCTCACGCGCGAAGGCGGCCATTCGCACCGGCGGATCGTGCATGTGAACGACGCCACCGGCTGGGCCGTGCAGATGGCCCTGCTCAAGGCGGCGGAGGAACATCCCAACATCACCCTGCTGCCCAATCGCAGCTGCATCGAACTGATCACCGGCAAGAACGAGCTGCGCTATTCCGGCTCGGGCCGGGTGTGGGGCGTCTATGCGCTGAACACCGATACCGGCCATGTGGAGGCGCATACGGCCCATGCCACGATCATGGCATCGGGCGGGGCGGGGCGCGTCTATCAGTTCTCCACCGCGCCGCGCGGCGCCACGGGAGATGGCATCGCCATGGCCTGGCGCGCGGGCGCCCGCGTTTCCAACATGGAAATGATGCAGTTCCACCCGACCTGCCTCTACAATCTGGAGGTCAAGAACTTCCTGATTACCGAGGCGGTGCGGGGCGAAGGCGGGCGGCTGATCAATCCGCGCACCGGCAAGCGCTTCATGGAATATTACGATCCCGAGCGGCTGGAACTGGCCCCGCGCGATGTTGTGGCCCGCGCGATCGATTCGGAAATCAAGCGCTTCGGGCTGGATTACGTCCATCTCGACATCAGCCACCAGCCCGCGGAATTCGTGCGGGAGCATTTCCCCAACATCCATGAAAAGCTGCTCGGCCTGGGCATCGACATGACGAAGGAGCCGATCCCGGTAGTGCCCGCGCAGCATTACACCTGCGGCGGCATCCTGACGGACCTTGCCGGCCGCACGGATCTGCCCGGCCTCTATGCCGCAGGCGAATGCAGCGAAAGCGGCTTGCATGGCGCCAATCGCCTGGCCTCCAACAGCCTGCTGGAATGTTTCGTGTTCGGGGAAGCCGCCGCGAAGGACATCCTCGCCCGCTGGGACAGTTTCGATGCCCCGCCGCCGGTCCGCCCCTGGGACGAAAGCCGGGTGACCGATTCCGACGAGGAAGTGATCATCAAGCAGAACTGGACCGAAATCCGGCGCTTCATGTGGAACTATGTCGGCATCGTGCGCACCACCAAAAGGCTGGAACGCGCGCAGCACCGCATCAAGCTGCTGCATGACGAGATCGAGGATTATTACGGCCACTTCCGCGTGACGACCGACCTCATCGAATTGCGCAACCTGCTGCAATGCGCCGATCTGATCGTGAAAAGCGCGCTGAAACGGCATGAGAGCCGGGGCCTGCATTACACGCTGGATTATCCCGGCATGTTGCCGGAGGCGCTGGATACGGTGCTGGTTCCCTAGGTCCAGACCATCGGATCGCCGCATTCGCGCCTCTGCCTGACGCAGGGCGGGAGCGGTGGGGCATTGCCTTCGCTTTACTCGGGGCATGACCCAATCACGCACGCGCATGGTCGTCCTGCCGCTGCTGGCGGTTTCCTCCCTCACTCTGCTGGGCGCCTGTTCGGGCAGCGAGCCCGATCCCGCTGCGAGCGGCACGGGCGCCCCCGCTGGCCTGCCCGGCGCGGCCTCGCCCGCGCCCGCCCCCGACAAGGACACGATCCGCCAGACCAGGCTGGACGATGACGGGTGCAAGCTGCTGCGCTCCAACCCGGACGAGGCGAGCTTCTTTGAATATGATTGCCCCGGCGAAGGCGGCTATCGCCTGCGCTTCACCAAGGCCGATCTGCGCGAAGACCTTGCCGTGATCGCGCCCGACGGCACTGCCCACAAGCTCGGCCTCGCCGGGTTGGCGGGCGGCGGCTTCAGCGAGCTGGACGATAGTGTCGAATGGCATGGGGAAATGGTGGAAGGGGCATTCAAGCCCGCCTTCTTCCTGCTGGAACAGGAAGTGCCGGAAGGCGCCGAGGGCCGGAATGAGAAGGATTACGGCATCGTGGTGCGGCTGGAAGGCAAGCCCTGCGTGGTCGCCCGCGTCGATCCCGGCCCGGATCTGACCCTGCGGACACGGGCGGCGATGAACGGTGCGGGGGATTGTCTCCAAATCCGCTGAGTCTGGGCTTGTCGATTGGCTGGCGGAAACCTAGCCCTTTGGAATGGCTTTCTATGCCTATCTCCTGCGCTGCAATGACGGCAGCTATTATGCCGGCCATACGGACGACATCGAGCTGCGCATTGCCCAGCACATGGCGGGAGCTCTGGGTGGCTATACGGCGAAGAGACTGCCGGTTGAACTGGTCTGGTCGGACAGTTTCCCTAGCAGGGACGATGCCTTTGCCGCCGAACGCAGGATCAAGGGCTGGAGCAGGGCAAAGAAGGAAGCCCTCATGGCGGGGGATTGGGAATTGATCTCGCAGCTTGCGGTCAATCGCCAAGGGCCCCGGTCGGTGGGGTGAGATTGGCGTGTGGCCTTCGACAGGCTCAGGCTGAGCGGATGTTGTGCGATTCGATTATGAGAAGGCGGTAAACAAACCCCGCTCAGCCTGAGCCTGTCGAAGGCCACGGGAAACAGTTGCCCAGTGCCCTGATCACTCCTGCCAGGCTCCGAAACGGGGCATTTCCTCACTTTCCGGCGCAGCAAAATTGCCGGGGGCGATTCGTTTGATTCAAAGCCTGGTTAGAGAAAATTTCACATGAAAATTTTTGCCCGGATTCATTTTGGCCCTTGCGCCGCTCACAAGCCGAGCTTTGACCGCGCGTCGCGCTGTGTTGTCGGGGTAGGACACCGAGTCTTTACCAGGTCACATATGGTAAATCAGACATTTCAGCCCTTGCGCCTGATTCCCAGTGCAAGCACTATGTCTAGGCCGAACAGCGAGGGGCACCCACAAGACTTTGATTTTGCGCCGGATGGGCCAGGGGGCCTTTCCAGCAGCGGAATCAGGCGGCGGGCAGGCCCTTCGGCCATTCGGTCGGCAACAGGCAGGGAAAGCTCTTTCCCTGTCGCGGCCTGCGGATCGGGTGAATGGCTGCTTGGCCACCGATTCGAACGAATGCGGAACAAGGGGCGTTGAAAACATCGCCCGGAGTGAACAGATCGGGGGCTCGTATATGGATTTCAGGACTGGGGACGAAGCTGCGCTGGCGCTCGATATGGATGCGCCGGCAGCCAAGGATAGCAATGCGGACAAGAACCCTGGGAACACGGATGGCCCGGCAATGACGATGGAAAGCAAGGATATGGCCACCGCCACGCTCGTGGAAACCGGCGCGGTGGAAACCGGCGCGCTGGAAACCGGCGCGCTGGAAACCGGGGCGGTGGAAACAGCCGCCGCCGGTGCGCTTGCGCAGGCGATGCAGGCTGTCGCCGAGAGCGCCGCGGCGCCGAAGGACGATTCCAAATCCGTCCGCCCGCGCCGCTTCGATGTGGTGACCGATAGTGCCCGCGATGCGCTGCTGACCGATTTCGGCAAGGAAACCCTGACCGACCGCTATCTGCTGCCCGGCGAGGATTTCCAGGATCTGTTCGCCCGCGTGGCCGATGCCTATGCGGACGATGCCGAACACGCCCAGCGCCTGTATGATTACATTTCCAAGCTGTGGTTCATGCCGGCAACCCCGGTGCTGTCCAATGGCGGCACCAATCGCGGGTTGCCGATCAGCTGCTATCTCAATTCCGTGTCCGACAGCCTGGAAGGCATTGTCGGCACCTGGAACGAGAATGTCTGGCTGGCCAGCAAGGGCGGCGGCATCGGCACCTATTGGGGCGCGGTGCGCGGCATTGGCGAGCCGGTGGGCCTCAATGGCAAGACCAGCGGGATCATCCCCTTCGTCCGCGTGATGGACAGCCTGACGCTGGCCATTTCGCAGGGCTCGCTGCGGCGCGGTTCGGCCGCCTGCTATCTCGACGTCTCCCACCCGGAGATCGAGGAGTTCCTGGAAATCCGCAAGCCGTCGGGCGATTTCAACCGCAAGGCGCTGAACCTGCACCACGGCGTGCTGCTGACCGACGATTTCATGGAAGCCGTGCGTGACGGCACCGAATTCGAGCTGAAGAGCCCGAAGGACGGTTCCGTGCGCGGCAAGGTGGATGCGCGCAGCCTGTTCCAGAAGCTGGTGGAAACCCGCCTCGCCACGGGCGAACCCTATATCGTCTTCTCCGACACGGTGAACCGGACGATGCCGAAGCATCACCGCGATCTGGGGCTGAAGGTTTCCACCTCCAACCTCTGTTCGGAAATCACCCTGCCCACCGGCAAGGACCACCTCGGCAACGACCGTACGGCGGTGTGCTGCCTGTCCTCGCTCAATCTTGAGACGTGGGACCAGTGGAACGGCGACAAGCGCTTCGTGGAAGACGTGATGCGCTTCCTCGACAATGTGCTGCAGGATTATATCGACCGCGCACCGCCTGAAATGGCCCGCGCCAAATATTCCGCCGCGCGTGAACGCTCGGTGGGCCTCGGTGTGATGGGCTTCCACTCCTTCCTCCAGATGAAGGGCATCGCGATGGAAAGCGCGATGGCGAAGGCGTGGAACCTCAAGATGTTCAAGCACATCAACGCCAAGGCCGATGAGGCTTCGCTGTTGCTGGCGCAGGAACGCGGGCCTTGCCCCGATGCGGCGGATATGGGCGTGATGGAACGCTTCAGCTGCAAGATGGCAATCGCGCCCACAGCGTCGATCAGCATCATCTGCGGCGGCACCAGCGCCTGTATCGAACCGATTCCGGCCAATATCTACACCCACAAGACGCTTTCGGGCAGCTTCGTGGTGAAGAACCCCTATCTGGAAAAGCTGCTGCAGGCGAAGTCCAAGGATTCCACCAATGTGTGGAACTCGATTCTGGAACGCGGCGGCTCGGTCCAGCATCTCGATTTCCTCAGCCCCGAGGAAAAGGCCGTCTATAAGACCAGCTTCGAGATCGACCAGCGCTGGCTGCTGGAATTCGCTGCCGACCGCGCGCCTTTCATCGATCAGGCGCAGAGCCTCAATTTGTTCATCCCGGCGGATGTCGACAAGTGGGATCTGCTGATGCTGCATTATCAGGCATGGGAAAAGGGCATCAAATCGCTCTATTACCTGCGCTCCAAGAGCGTGCAGCGCGCGGGCTTCGCCGGCGGGGTGGAGGCAGACAACACCGCCGATGCGCCGAAGATCGAGCTCAGCGCCAGCCCGACCGATTACGAGGAATGTCTCGCCTGCCAGTAAGGTGGGTCTGCCGGTAAGAACTGGCCGGTAAAAACGGCGAACCGAAATCAGGGCGAGCGGCGTTGCGGAACCATCCGCGCCGCTCGCCCGTTTCATTCCGGCAGGGCACGGGGGACAGGATTATCCCGAGGAGTGCCCGAAATGCCCCTTTACGTTCCCCAGATCATGCTGGCCCTTGCCATCGTGCTGACCGCAGGGACCGGCGTCTGGCTGCTGATCAATGCGCGCGCGGTGGCGCGCCTGTTCCGCCACAGCGATATTATCGAGCCCGGCCCCAAGCTGGGCCGGCAGACCCCGCCTCCTCCGCGGGGCGTGGTGCTGGCCATGCTGCTGGCCTTCAATGTCGGCTGGCTGGGCAGCGTCGCGATCTGGAGCTGGGCGATGACGGATGAAGCCGTGCAAGTGGTGGATGCCGCGGGTTAAGGGGATTTTCTCCAGTCCCCGCTCGTCCTTCGACAGGCTCAGGATGAGCGGAGGGGTGAGGCAAGGATAGGGGTTTTCCATCAGGGGCTGGGCAAATACCCGCCTTGCCATGCCGCCATCCCCCGCGTTAGCCTGCTGGCGCCGTCCGGATGATGGCTGCAACAGTGGGAGATATTCATGCTGATCGAACTTCTCGTCGTGCGCGCTGCTGAACTGTCCAATGTGATCCAGAGCCTCGCCACACTGATCCGCGGCTTTGGTAGCTGATTCCATGGTGCGGCACGCGCGGCCCCTTGCGGCTGCGGCGCTCCTGATCCTGCTGGCCGCCTGCGCGCGGCAGGTGCCCGATGCGGTGAGCCATGGCGCGGATGTGCCGGGCTTCTGGTGGGGATTGTGGCATGGCTTCATCTTCCCCTGGGCCTGGATCGGTTCGCTGTTCTCGGATGAGATCGCGATCTATGCGGTGCCCAATACCGGCGGCTGGTACGATTTCGGCTTCTTTCTGGGCATCACCATGCTGGGCGGGGGATCGTTCTTCGGCTCGAAGCGGCGCAGTCGCGACTGAGCGGCGCCGCCCCGCTCGCCCGTTACGCCCCCGCCCGTTACCCTCCGCGACATTTCGCGGCTTGGAGCAAGTGCGCCGGGCAGCTATATTAGAAAAATGGAATGCGGCTTGGGCTAGATCCGCCTTTCTGGAACGAACCGCACATAAAGGCATATCCCATGCGCAAATGGCATCGCTGGATCTCGATCTTCTTCGGGGTCTTCATGATCTGGATCGCCGCCACCGGCATTCTCAGCCAGCTCTTCGTCCTCTGGCCCACGGGCGCGGAAGGCCCGCCGGCCATGCCCGCCACGCCGGAAGGCTTCGCTTGCCCCGAAGGCTGGCGCTGCATGCCTGCGGTGGAACCATCGGGAATGCGCGGGCTGGTCGGCCTGATGCACCACCTCCATTCGGGCGAGAGCTTCGGCGCCGTGGGCACCGCGATCTCGGTCCTCTCGGGCTTCGCGCTGCTGTTCTTCGCCATTTCGGGCCTGTGGCTCTACATCCGCATGTGGCGCAACCGGGCCAGCCGGGGGCTGAAGGGCGGCCTGTTCTGGAAGTGATTTCAACGGCCTGCCGCAAAGCAGGGCCGGGGCGGGGATAAATCGCTTTATCCCCGCCGAATCATTCACTCTTGCCTTCGAATCTCGGGCATGATTCCCTATGTTGGCAGTTCGCACTGACGCCCATGGAGACACAACATGTCGCTGCTCGAAGCCCGCAAGACCTACAAGCCCTTTGAATATCCCTGGGCTTACGAGTTCTGGAAGCGGCAGCAGCAGGTCCACTGGCTGCCGGAAGAAGTCCCCCTGGGCGAAGACTGCCGCGACTGGGCGCAGAAGCTGTCCGATCACGAACGCAACCTGCTTACCCAGATCTTCCGCTTCTTCACTCAGGCCGACGTGGAAGTGCAGGATTGCTACCACGAAAAATACGGCCGCGTGTTCAAGCCGACCGAGGTGAAGATGATGCTCACCGCCTTCTCCAATATGGAGACTGTGCACATCGCCGCCTATTCCCATCTGCTCGACACGATCGGCATGCCCGAAAGCGAATATGGCATGTTCCTCGAATATGAGGAGATGCGGGCCAAGCACGATTATCTGCAGGAATTCGGCGTCGATACGGACGAGGATATCGCCCGCACCCTGGCCATGTTCGGCGGCTTCACCGAAGGGCTGCAGCTCTTCGCCAGCTTCGCCATGCTGATGAACTTCCCGCGCTTCAACAAGATGAAGGGCATGGGCCAGATCGTCACCTGGTCGATCCGCGACGAATCGCTGCATTGCGAAGGCATCACGCAGCTGTTCCACGCCTTCTGCGCGGAACGCGGCTGCCTGACCAAGTCCGTGAAGGACGACATCATGGACATGTGCCAGAAGACGGTGCGCCTGGAAGACGCCTTCATCGATCTCGCCTTCGAAGCCGGCCCGGTGCCGGGCATGACGGCCAAGGAAATCAAGCGCTACATCCGCTACATCGCCGACTGGCGCCTCGGCCAGCTGGGCCTCCCGGCGATCTACATGGTGGACGACCACCCGCTGCCCTGGCTCACCCCGCTGCTCAACGGCGTGGAACACGCCAACTTCTTCGAAACCCGCGCCACCGAATATTCAAAGGGCGCGACCAAGGGCAATTGGAACGACGTCTGGTCCAGCTTCGACCAGCGCCGCAAGGCCAAGACCAGCGACGGCGCGAATGATGTGGCGGCTGACGATGGCGAGCCGGATATGTTTGGCGATGCGTCCGGCGGGGTGCAGGCGGCGGAGTGAGGGGGTAAATGTTTCCCACGCGTCAGCAGTGGAAGCGATGGTCGCTACCGTCCAAATATTCGCTGATTGGCTTGGACTTTTAGATTAGAAAGCCAATTGGCAGTGATTAGTTTTTATTTCTATAAAGACGGTTTCGAGTTCCGTCATTCGCTGATGGCACTCAAGCACTGGCGTTCATTTTTCTGTCTCGTCATTCCCGCGTAGGCGGGAATCCAGCTCGGCGGTTGCTGCTGGATCCCCGCCTACGCGGGGATGACGAAGGAGGGGTTTGGCGATCTTTGCGCGAATCCCTTTTCACTCACTCAGGGCGCAGCGCCCGATACATCGTCATCCCGGACTAGTTCCGGGATCCCGCTTTTTCCTGTTAGAAAGCTGGACCCCGGCACGAGGCCGGGGTGACTGTAGAGGATTAGGCTGGCCTCCATCGTCACCCCGGGCTTGACTCGGGATGACGAGCGCATATGGCACGCCATCTTGACATTGCGAACCATTTGGGTTATATGGCCCAGCAGTGACGGGTTGCGGGGGCGGTAGCGCTTCGCTCCTCTCCCGCGCCGGGTCGGCGCTGTCTGCAGAGCCGGGCCTCATGGACAGGGTGGATGTCAACGCCC
>NZ_JACDXU010000001.1 GCF_020539485.1 Fulverythrobacter ferritrahens | reverse complement strand
TACGCGCTTCGGTGACGCGGGGTGGAGCAGTCCGGTAGCTCGTCAGGCTCATAACCTGAAGGTCGCAGGTTCAAATCCTGCCCCCGCAACCAAAACCCTGAAACACCCAAACACAGCCGCTCGGGCAGCGCAGACGGATCGCGTTGATTGAAGATGGGGCGAGGGGAGGGCTTACTGCCTTCCCGGTAATCCTATTGCCTACTGGCGAGGATCAGTTTGGCGCAAGGCCCCGGCCGTACTGATGACACTCCCGTTATCCGTGACGCCTAAGCGCTAGCAAGGGACTCCCCGGCTGCAAGGATTGTCGTTCCTGCATATAAAGCGCGGCAATTGTACCGGTGCCGGGGCTCTCCAAAGGGCATTCCATCTTCATCGTCTCGATTACGGCGATGATATCACCGGTCTCCACAATATCTCCTGGAGCCACCATCAGCTTCCAGACGCTGCCTCCGAACGGGGCCTCGATCAGATCGGCTCCTTCAGGCACTTCGATCGTTTCGTTGTCGATAGAACCCGCGTCGTTGCCTTCGGTCAGGTTCGTGATCCGGTCGAATTCCCCGGACCGTTCCCAGTGGGTGCGTTCTTCGTCGAAAGCGGCCTGACGTTGCGCTTCGAAAGACGTAATCGATGCGGCGTTCTCGGCAAGAAAGGCTCTATAATCGGCCAGGCGGAACTCGGACTCTTCCACATGAATGGAGCGGCGGCCGTTGGGGAAATCCCTTCGCCACTCGGCCAACTCTTCAGCGCTCACTTTGAAGAAGCGGATCTGGTCAAAGAAGCGTAGCAGCCAAGGCTTCCCATCGACAAAGGCATCGGTCTGACGGTGCGTGTTCCACACCTGGATGGTGCGTCCGAACAGCTGATATCCGCCGGGGCCTTCCATTCCATAGATGCACATATAAGCGCCGCCGATGCCAACGACATTTTGGGGAGTCCATGTGCGCGCCGGATTGTACTTGGTGGTGACGAGCCGATGTCGGGGATCGACTGGCGTAGCTACCGGGGCACCGAGATAAACGTCTCCCAGGCCAAGTACGAGATAGCTTGCATCGAAGATCAGCTTTTCTACCGCGTCTGCATCGGGCAGGCCGTTAATGCGCCGAATGAATTCGATATTGTCAGGGCACCATGGCGCATCGTCGCGCACTGCGCCCATATATTTTTCGATCGTTTCGATTGTGGCGGGATCGCGCCAACTCAGCGGCAAGTGGACAATGCGGGAGGGTGCCGAGAAATCTTCCAGATCGCCCAAGGCTTCTTCCGCCTGCATGAGTGCTGCCAGTGCACCGCGCTGGTTCAACACCCGTCCATCAAAGTGCAGCTGAAGTGAGCGAATACCGGGCACGATGTCAATTACGCCAGGCAGCTTCATTCGCTCCAGCTCAGCCATCAATGCATGAACGCGAATACGAAGTTCGATATCGAGGACGATCGGCCCATATTCGACCAGGATGTTACGGTCACCCTGTTGGCGATAGACAGTGCGCGGCCGTGCATCTTGAGCGGGTATGTCGGCGAGGATAGCGGATAGCGTCGCTATATCACGGGCGGCGATGTCTCCGGCCGGAAATTCTGGTGGCGCGAGATCGGCTGCTGCGGCGTCTTCGACTGTTACGGGGATAAATCGCAGGCGGTCATCGGGTGAAAGTTGTCCGATTTTCCAGCGATCCGCAGCGATCACCGTAAACGGGCAGACGAATCCGCCCAGGGAGGGGCCGTCGGGCCCCAGGATGATGGGCATGTCACCGGTGAAATCCACGGCGCCGACCGCATAGGGATTATCGTGAATGTTGGAGGGATGTAGCCCCGCTTCCCCGCCATCCTTTCGCGCCCATTCAGGCTTCGGCCCGATCAGGCGAACGCCCGTGCGATTGCTGTTGTAGTGTACCTGCCATTCAGCAGATAGGATGGAGGTAATATCGCTTTCGGTGAAGAACTCGGGTGCGCCGTGCGGACCATAGAGGACGCGCAAAATCCAGGTTTCGCCGAAAGCCGGTGCGGGTGTCGGCAAAACAGGCGTTACCGCATCTACTGCGCCAAGGTGTAGCGTGTCGCCGGCAAGTAGCCTCCGCGCGGCGTGACCGCCGAACTGACCCAATTCAAAGGTGCTGCGGCTATCGAGATAGGGGGCAATGTCCAACCCGCCGGCAACGAGGATATAGCCGCGTATCCCCCCGCCTGTCGCCCTTCCAAGGGTGAGTGCCTGCCCAGCGGCTATGTCGATCGCGACGCCGCGTTCAATCGACACGCCATCCAGAGTGGCGCCGAAATCGGCACCGGTTATACAGATGCGTGCGGGGGCATTGAACATCAGGGTCGGCCCGCTGGCCGTGACTTCGAGGCCCGCCGTGCCTTCAGGATTGCCAAGAACGCGGTTCCCGATCCGGAAGGAACGATCATCCATCGGGCCGGATGGCGGAACGCCAATGGCCCAAAGACCCTGTCGTCCCGGCCAGTCCTGCACGGTGGTGGCCGTGCCGCCGCTGATCACGCGAATGCTTCGGGGATTATAGGAGACAACTTCGAGCAGGCGGGTAGAAACTTCACCACTCGCGAATTTATCGTTGCGGACCACGTTCCGCAGCCAGCGCAGATTGGTCTCAATGCCGTCGACACGGCTTTCGTCGAGAGCGGCCTGCATTGCAGATATGGCTGCGTCACGCGAAGAGGCGTGGACGATTAGCTTCGCCAACATCGGATCATACCAGGCGCTGACGGTGCTGCCTGCCATGCACCAGCTTTCCGCGCGAATATTCGGTGGGAAGTGGACGGCGGTAAGGGTGCCGACCGTCGGGCGATAGTCGAGCGCAGGATCTTCGGCATAAAGGCGAACCTGCACCGAATGGCCCCGAGGCGTTGGAGGCTCGCTATCGAGGAAGTCAAAATCCCCCGCTGCGCCGCGGATCATCCATTCGACCAGATCAACGCCCATTACCTCTTCGGTGACGCCATGTTCGACCTGCAGGCGGGTGTTCATTTCGAGGAAGAAGAATTCCTGGCGGTCGGCATCAAACAGGAATTCGACTGTCCCCGCGGAGCGATAGTGCGCAGCCTCACCCAATCGGACGGCCGCATCGATCAGTTCGCCTCGCTTGGCATCAGACAGCAGCGGCGCAGGGGCCTCTTCCACCACTTTCTGGTTGCGGCGCTGTAGTGAACAGTCTCGCTCGCCGAGAGGCATGACGCGGCCTTCGCCGTCGCCGAAAATCTGTACTTCAATGTGTCGCGCGCGGCCGATGTAGCGTTCCAGAAATACACCGGCATCGCCGAAATTTCCTTCGCCCAAACGCGCAACGGCGGCAAAACCCTCGCGCACCGCGGCTTCATTTTCGCAAATGCGCATGCCGATCCC
Organism: Fulverythrobacter ferritrahens; assembly: GCF_020539485.1. GTDB lineage: Bacteria > Pseudomonadota > Alphaproteobacteria > Sphingomonadales > Sphingomonadaceae > Andeanibacterium > Andeanibacterium ferritrahens. Next base: position 1,694,413 of record NZ_JACDXU010000001.1, on the reverse strand, counting down.
GCCGCCGCCTGCCGTCGCCTTCAGGACGACGGGGAAGCCGATTTCGCAAGCAGCTTGAGCCGCTTCCTCCTCATCCGTCAGCAGGCCGGTCCCGGGCGCCAACGGCACGCCATGCGCGGCCGCGAGGGCGCGGGCGCTGTGCTTCAGGCCGAAGGTTCGGATATTTTCTGAAGTGGGACCGATAAATACGATCCCGGCAGCAGCGCAGGCTTCCGCGAAATCGGTGTTCTCAGCCAGGAAGCCGTAGCCGGGATGAATCGCACCCGCGCCAGTGTCCTTCGCCGCCTTGAGGATTGCGGCAATGTTGAGATAGCTCTCCGCCGCGGGGGCAGGGCCGATGCAGGCCGCAACATCCGCCTGCGAGACGTGAAGCGAACCGACATCCGCCTCTGAATAGACTGCTACCGAGCGCAGACCCATGCGGCGCAGCGTGCGGATGATCCGGGTAGCGATAGCACCCCGGTTTGCGACCAGTACTGTATCGAAAGTCATGCCGTAACGATCATCCGAACGGGCGTGGGGTTGAAGGCGTTGCAGGGATTGTTGATCTGCGGGCAGTTGGAAACGACGACGATAACATCCATTTCCGCACGCAGATCGACCGTGAGGCCGGGCGCGGAGATGCCGTCGACGATACCCAATGCACCGTCTTCCTCGACCGGTACGTTCATGAAGAAATTGATGTTCGAAACCATGTCGCGCTTGCCGCGACCTTCCAGCAGGTTGGCCTCGAGAAAATTCTCCACACAGGCATGTTGAGATTTTGTGTGATGGCCATAGCGCAGGGTATTGGATTCACAGGAGCAGGCGCCGCCGATCGTATCGTGATATTCGACGGAAGTGCCCACAATGGTCATCATGGGGCGTCCTTCATTCGATCGCAGGACAGTGCCCGCTTTCAGGAACAAATTGCCCTGCGAGGCTACGGTATCCTGTGCGCTGTAGCGTTCGGCATCGTCCGCAGCGGCATATAGCAGAAAGTCGACCGCCTGGTTGCCTTCGAGATCAACGATGCGGAGGGTCTGGCCGGCCGCGACATGGTGGAGCCACGGGGCTCGTGCAGGGACAATCTCGTCGTGAACGACAGTGCCGGAAAGGCCTGCGAGGTCCGGATCGGTGGTCATTTCGGCCTGTGTTCCCTTCCTAGCGGCGGAAATAGTCTTCGACGTTCAGAAAGGCGCGCAAGCCTTCCGGCGTTGCCATGCGGACAGGATCGTCAACCGGCGTGATGGGGCCGCGCCAGGCCGTCGCTCGCAGTGGAGTGACGGACCATTCCTCCCGCGGATCGAGTACGTGTGGGCAGTTGGCGATGACGGCGATGACATCCATCTCCGCGCGCAGGATCATCGAGCGGCCTGCCTCGAAGGGGCCCACCAGCGGCGTGATGGTACCATCCGCCTCGATCTTCGTGCCCTTGAACAGGTTGACGCAAGGATGGACATCGCGACGCTGCAGTCCGTGCTTGGCCGAACCGAGCAGCAGGCGATCACGGCCGTTGGGATAAGCGCCGCTGTTGCGGCCTTCTCCATATTTGGCCTGATTGGTCGCGGCGTTTGACGTTCCACAAAACGTATCATGGGTGCCGGCTTTGTCCGCCAGGATACTCATCAGCACGCGACCCATGTCGGACAGCAGCAGCTTGCTTGCGCCCAGATAGGCGTTCCATTGCACCTTCACCGTGTCGGCAACGTTCAGCCGTTCCGTCGGCATTTCGGCATTGTAGATCAGCATCGATGCGCAGGCATCGCCCTCAAGATCGATCAGCCGCAGGCGCGTGCCGCGGGCCAGTCTGCGGGTGGCATAACCACCCGCAGCGATCGTCTCTTCCCACACAAGATCATCCGCCGAAACTTCGGCCGGAAGATCACTCGCGACGGGGGGGATTACCGGCATGGTATCCACCACGGTGCCGGCCATTGCGCGCGCATGGTCGCGCGCGGCCATTGGATCGGCAAGAATGGCATTCATGCAGCGGCTTCCTTCTCCACGGCACCCTTGCTGCCAGAGGCATCGTCCAGCCCGTCCAGCTCATGCAGAGGCGGAAGCAGGGCAGTGGTGGTGACCAGCTGCAACTGATGCACTCCACGAATGCCGCGCAGAGAGTCGCACAGGGCCTTCAGGCGCGTGGCCGGACCTTGCACCAGTAAGACTTCGAGCGACTGGTCATCCTCCAGGAAGACATGCTGCGAAGAGATTATTTCCTTCAGGTAATCCACCTGCGTTTCCGCAAGCTGTTGCCGCACACGGCCACGATTGCCGCGATAGACCAGGGTAATTGTGCCCGCGAGCATGTTCTCGGGGCGGGTCAATGCCTCGTGCTCCGCCAAGGCATGGCGGATCAATTCTGCGATTAGCTGCGAACGCGAAGGAAGCCCGCGTTCTTCAACCATCATGTCCAATTGGCGAGACAGTTCTGCCGGCAGACTCATGCTGAGTCGGGCGAGACTGGTAGGGTCCGTGCTCATCCTGCTGTACTCTCAATTATTATTAATTTTGTCAATCGTAATACTGCCGTCATCATCCTTGTCGGTGCAACCAGGCTTGGGCTTGGTCAGTTGCAGATCATACACCGCCGTAGCGCCGAAGCGATGCGGGGCGTGGGGATCGTGGCGGCGTTTATCCAGTGTCAGTACGCGTGTTCCCAGTGAGAAAGCCTCCTTGATGTCGTGAGTGACCATGACGACGGTGAGCGAATAGTCGCGCCATAGCCGGGTGATTAACGCATGCATGTCCGCTCTGATCCCCGGGTCGAGAGCGCCGAAGGGCTCGTCGAGCAAGAGGATGCGAGGGCGCTTGACCAGGGCCTGGGCGATAGCGAGGCGTTGTTGCATGCCGCCCGACATCTCGGCCGGATACAGATGCAGGCTATCGCCGAGCCCCACGGCTGCCAGCATTTCTTCCGCTTCGGCAATTGCCGCCTGGCGCTTTTTTCCGAACAGGCGAGCAGTGAAAGGTGCTTGCGCGCATTCGAGGCCGAACACCGTATTGCCCAGTGCGGAGAGATGCGGAAACACGGAGTAGCGTTGAAACACCACGCCGCGATCCGGTCCGCATTCCGGGGTCAGGGGTTCGTCATCCAGCAGGATTGTCCCGCGAGTTGGCGTCTCCTGCCCGAGAATGACGCGCAGCAGGCTGCTCTTGCCTGCACCCGATGGCCCGATGATCGAGACGAAGGAACCCGCCGCGATATCGAGTTTCACGTCTTCGAGAACGACCTTTTCGCCATATTCGACCCAGACGTTGCGGAGGCTCAGGAGGGCGCTCAATGGCCTGCTCCGTGTGCCCAGGGGTACAGACGGCGGCTGGACCAGGTCAGAAGGAAGTCCATCGACACGGCCAGCAGGGCGATCCATGCAACATAGGGGAGAATGACGTCCATCGAGAGATAGCGCCGAACGAGGAAGATGCGATAACCCAGCCCGATGTCGGATGCGATTGCCTCGGCTGAGATCAGGAACACCCAGGCGGGGCCGAGCGAGAGACGTACTGCCTGTATCAGGCGAGGCATCGCTTGCGGCAGGGCAACGCGCAGCATCAATTGCCAGCTGCTGGCGCCAAGTGTCTGGGCCTTGGCTATCTGTTCCTTCGGCAGGGCAGCGACATGGGCAGCGATGTCCCTGATCATGAATGGCGCGATCCCGATAACGATCAGGGCCACTTTCGATGTCTCCCCCAGGCCGAAGGCGATGAACAGGATTGGCAGCAGGGCGATGGGCGGCACAACTGCGATTGCGGTCACCAGCGGCCCGAACGTCGCTCGCACCGGGGGGAGCACTCCCAGCAACAGCCCGACCAGCAATGCCGAAAGTGTGGAGATCCCGAGGCCAAGTCCCAGTCGCTGCAGACTGGCGAATGTATCTGCCCAGAACAGCAGCTTCCCGGAGAGCTGGTCAGGCTGGAACAGCAGCGCTGCCATTGCCTCTGCCATAGCCCCGGGAAGGGGCAGGATCTTGTCATTCGGATTGGCTGCGTGGCGACCCGCCGCGAGCACGAGATAGAGCAACAGCAGGGCCGCGATGGGGATCGCGCCCAATGCGATACTGTTACCACGCCGAACGCGGCGGTTCACCCAGCGCATATGTTCTGATTTCTGCTAGCTTCTACCCTTTCAAAGCTTACCATCCGCGGCCATCTGCATGAAGGTTGCATCGAAGCGCAGAGTGACATGACCCGGATCGCCCAGTGTCTTGTCGCCGGGGAAGGACATGCCGATTGCGTCGGCAGACTTGGCACCCTGGCCGAACAGCCCGTTTGCAAAGCTGAAGTCCCGCACACGGGTCATCGTGGTGATGAGAGCGGGGGAAGATGTCGCCGCCACAGCCGCCTTCGGGTCTGCGTAGAGATAGGTGGTGCTCAACTGGCTATCGAATTCCTCGGGAGTGGCGCCGGCCAGCTTCGCCATAGCCGCCCGCGCGGCCTTTCCTTCGGCATCCTGACGCTGCAGCAGCGCCATCGTCTCATACCAGATGCCGGCGAGGGCCTTGCCCAGGTTGGGATTGGCCTTGAGCGTTTCGGTATCGACGACCAGAAGGTCCAGAATCTCGCCCGGGATATCGGCGGAACTGAACACCAGCTTGGCACCCGGGGTGGCCTTCATTGCCGAAAGCTGCGGGTTCCAGGCAACCGCTGCGTTAACGTCCGGGGATGTAAAGGCACCGGCGATGTCGGCATCAGAGGTGTTGACCGTCTTCACCGCAGTCATCGGCAGGTTGATGGATTCAAGGCCGCGCGCGAGCAGATAGTGCGAGACGGAAAGCTCGACGAGGTTCACCTGCCGCCCCTTGATCGCCGCGAGATTGTCCCCGCCTTTGAGCAGGATGCCGTCATTGCCGTTGGAATAGTCGCCCACGATGATCGCGCTGGTATCCTTGCCCCCGGCGGCGGGAATGGTGAGCGCATCCATGTTGGCGACGGTCACACCATCGAACTTGCCAGCTGTGTACTGGTTCACGGATTCGACATAGTCGTTCACTTGCACGAAATTGATCTTGAGGCCGTATTTGTCGGCCCACTTCTTCACGATGCCGGATTGTTGGGCATAGGGCCAGGGCATCCAGCCCGCATAAATCGACCAGCCGATGTTGAATTCGGTCTTCGGTTCCGGTGCTTCGGTCGCAGAGGGCGAGCACGACGCAACCAGCAGGGCGCAAGCTATCAGTGCAATTCTTCCCGCGGTGCGGATTCCCTTGAGCATGATTCGACTCCTTTCGCACATGCAGCATTGCCGCAAAGCTGGGCCTTGTCTATCGGCAAATTATTACCATTGATATAGTTTGTAATATCCATATGATCATTGCCTCGCGGGCCGGATCGTCTTCCGACCGGCAGATCGCGACGTCTGGGAGGGCGTGCATCGAAGGGTTCGTTCAAGGCTGCATCCGCAGCCGTTTTGAGGGATTTCGATGCCGCAAAGCCCGACTTATAACCCCGCATTGTCCGGTAATCCCCAGTCCGCCACCGCGCGGGCATATCCCAACGGTAATCCCGATCTGGGATTTAATCCCCCGGGTGCCCGCAACACGGACAGCGCGGTGCCGCTGCACCGCAAAGGTCCTGTGGTCCACGAGTACAGCTGCGAGGGGCCCGCGGCCGGTAATCTGGCCTTTCGCTGGACATATGGCTCCAATATCGCGGCCAAAAATCGCGATCCCCGCGTGCAGGTGGTGCAATATAACGAGGACACCTTCGTCCTGCGCCAGAACGTCTGCGTGCATTGGGAAGCTCCGTTCACCTATCTTCTGTTCGGCAACAAGGGTGCCTTGCTGATCGATAGCGGGGCCACCGCGAACGCCGATCATTATCCGCTACGCAAGACAGTGGATGCGATCATCGCGCGCTGGGGGCAGGCGCGCGGACGCAGCCGGGTTCCTCTGACCGTCGCCCTGACATCTGGTGAGGACATCGCGCAGAACCAGGGGCTGGTGCAATTCGCCGGGCGGCCGGACACGGTGATTGTGCCGAAGCCGCTTGGTGCGATGAAAGGTTTCTATGGGTTGGCAGGCAGCTGGCCGGCGGGCAGGGGCACGATCGATCTGGGAGATCGCCTGATCGAGGTCATCCCTACGCCGGGAACCCACAAGGATGGGGTGACGTTCTACGATCCCTATTGCGATTTCCTCTTCACCGGCGACCTGCTGTTCCCCGGCAAGATCAATATCGGCAATGACCGCGATTTCGTCGCCTCGCTCGAAAGGCTCAAGTCCTTCGTGGCAGAGAGGCCGGTCAAATGGATATTGGGCGGCCATATCGAGATGATGTTCGTGCCGGGCAAATATTACGCGCGGTTCGCGACCTACAAACCCTATGAACGCCTGCTGGAGATGGAGCCTGCTCTGATCGACGAGGCCATCAAATATGGCCGGGAAGTCCAGGGCAAGGACATGATGCTCATCCGGCCGGATTTCGTGCTCTTCAATGGCGTCAGCCCTGATCAGCGAACGCAGGTCTGGCCCGAGGGCGTGCCCAACATCAACGCTCCGCGCCCCTTCTGACGCGCCTTTCGGGAGAAGAGAGCATCATGGATCGTCGTACTTTCCTCGCATATAATGCCCTGGCCGCAGTTCCCCTGTCAGGCGCCGGGCTGGCCTCGTTCGCCAATTCCGCCTCCGCTGCCACCGGTGGGGCGCCCATTGATTTCAAGAGCAATCTGCCCGCGCCGGGCAACTTTCCGCCGAAGTGGATTTGCGGATCGTCCTCCTGCATGGACAACACCGATCCTCCGGTGCAGGTCCATTGGTACAATCCGCACACGGCGATCCTGCGGCAGAACAAGGCCTACAGTTACGAGGCGCCCTTCGCCCCGCTCTATTTCGGCAATGATCGCGTCCTGCTGCTGGATGAAGGTTTCGTCCAGCTGCGTAACGACTGGGATCTGCGCGGGGTGGTCGATCAGTGCATCGAGGAATGGTGCCGTCGTAATGACCGTGACCCTGCCAGCCTTGAGTTGCTGGTCGCCTTCAGCCATCTGCATGCAGACCATTACGCGGCGGTCAACCAGTTCGCGGATCGGCCGAACACTCGCTATATGGGGCTGACCCATGAGGAGATGGTCGGCTTCTGGGGTATGACCAATTTCCCTGAAGAACGGGTGACGCTGGATCTGGGCGGGCGGGAAATCCTGATCTGGGGATCGCCCGGTCATGTGGTGTCCGAATTCGCCTATTACGATACCTATACCCAGATTCTCTACACCGGGGACATGTTTTATCGGGGGCGCTGCTACATCAGTTTCTGGCAGCCGTGGTTCGACAGCATGAAGCGCTTGATCGATTTTTGCGACACCCATCCGGTAACCCATGTGATGGGCTGCCACGTGGAGATCAGCAACACCGGTGAGGATTATGCCTACGGCATGACCTGGCAGCCCGATGAGGCCCCAGTGGAGATGACTGTCGCCCAACTGCGCGAAGCCTTCGAATACGCAAAGACGATCACTGAGCCGGGCATCTATTTCACGGGCACGGTATTCCTCTGCAACCAGACGCGCGGGACGACCACGATCGACAAGAACCCCTACCGTTACAGCTGAACCGCAAGAGCAGGAGCAAGCGCATGAAGAAATCCATCTGCCTGGCACTGGCATCTGCCGCGATCTGCGTTTCGGCGCCGCTCAGCGCTTCCACGCTCGTTGAGAAGGAGATCAGCGTTCCGGGGTTCGCGGACTTTTTGGCTGTCGATGGTGATACGGTGTGGGTCACCAATGCAGGACGGGTCGAGCAATGGTCCCCCTTGGGGAAACTCGCTGCCGTTGAGATGCCTCATCCCTGCGGCACGATGGCGTTGGCCTTCGGTTCGCTCTGGGTGGCGAATTGCAGGGGTGGTGAAGTGTACCGGATCGACCCTGAGACAACGGCGGTGGTGATGACCATTCCGGTGGGCCTCGGCCCGAGCGGGGAACTGAATATCGTCGCCGGCGCGGGCTATATCTGGGCTCCGAGTGAAACGGCGGGCACGATTTCGAAGATCGATCCGGCAACCAACAGCGTGGTGGCGACGATCGCAGTTGCGCCGGGCACGTCCTACCTGGCCTTCGGCTTCGGCGCCGTGTGGGCCGCCAGTGGCAGGAACCAGTCGCTCCAGCGTATCGATCCCCAGACTGGCGCGGTTATCGACACGATCACGCTGGGCAAGATGCCCGGCTTTCTGGTGGCGGGAGAGGGGGCTGTGTGGATTCAGGAGCAGGGCGACGGCACAGTCGCGCGGATCGATCCTGAAACGGCAAAGGTCACGGGACGGATCAAGGTCGGTGAGAACCTCAAATGGGGGGATATCGACACCGGCGGTGGCAAGGTGTGGCTGCGCACGACGGACGACCAGATGTTCGCGGTGATCGATCCGCAGGCGATGGAAGTGGTCGCGCGGATGGGCAAGCCCTCCGGCAGCGGGGCGCTGCGCTACACGCCGGCTGGCATCTGGACTTCAGCCCATGATCTGCACAGCCTCTCATGGTGGACCGGCTCTTCGGAAGCAGGAGAATAGGACAGTCCGCGGCCGGGGCCTGTCAACCGGGCGGGGTACCGAGTCGGGAGTTTCGGGTCCGACTTGGCGGTGATGATCCACAGTCGCTGTAGTGCAAAAACTTGCATGATCGTTTTAATTTCAGGGGATACCAAATCCGGGAAAAGTGCTGGTATTTCTTGAATTTTTCGCTGATTTTCCGACTAAATCTCCCTCGTAATTAATACTCTTGACGCATTACGTAATATCTATACCGTGTCTTCTGTCACCTGAAGAGTGGCGCCAATGACATGGGGAGAGGATCTGCAACATTGAACCGCGTGGCGGTTTGATATGGAGATTTTCTATGGACCAGCCATCGTCCAGCGCTCCTTCGCCAGCAGATCTGCAAGCCATAGAGCGCGCCGGGGATCCCATACGCACCGGGATCAAGGCTGCGCTGGTCAATCTGATCCCGCCGTTGACGCTTATCGCAGTTATCCTGTTCTGGGGCCTCGCGCCTGACGCGGTGGTCCAATATCCCTGGACGCTGGTGCTCACGGGCGTGGCGATCATGGCCTGGATTCAAGGCCTTGAAAGGTTCTTGGAGCGGCATGAAGGCTGGCGCCTGAACAAGCGCGAGTTCGCGACAGACGTTTTCTATGTCGTGCTGAGCTATACCGCGATTTCCTGGGTTTCAACGCATCTTGCGGAAGAGCCGCTGCTCTCTGTCAAGGAAGCGCTTGGCATCTCCACTCCGTGGATGACGGAACTGCCTTTCCTGGTGCAGGCTCTGATAGTCCTCTTCCTGATCGAATTCGGTCAGTACTGGATGCATCGCTGGATGCACAATTGGTACCCGCTGTGGCTCACCCATGCGCCGCACCACCACGTCACGCAGCTCAATGCGATGAAAGGCTTCGTGGGCAATCCTATCGAGCTTTTCCTGATCAGCCTCAGCGTGGTTGCGCTGTTCGATTTCAGCGAGGCTGCACTGTTCTGTGCGGTCAATATGGGCGGGGTGATTGCCGGCTTTGCGCACGCCAATGTGCGTTCCGACCCGCCTTTGGCCTATTCCTTTTTCTTCACGACGATCCGCAACCACAGCCTGCATCACACGGCGCTCAGCTATGAAGATACGCGCTGCAATTACGGAAATTCGGTGATCGTTTTCGATCGTATGTTTGGCACCTATCGCGAAGGTGAATCCGCCATCGTCGGCCAGGACGATCGCAAGCGGTTGTCGATCTACGAACAGTTCATGTTCCCGTTCCAGCCGATGATCGACACGATCAAGGCGAAGCGGGAGAAATCGGCATCTGCGCCGAACTGATTTTATGCGGACCGCAGGAGAAACATCGGATCGCAGGACTCGACAGATTTTTTAAGTCGAGCGGCAAGCAAGTCAGCCAATAAGCCGAAAAGCGGCGGCTGGCGGAGCGCAAGGTCCTAAAATCAATACCTAATTCAGCTTTGGTGCGAACCAGGGCACGGGAAGCTTTAACCCAGACTGGGGGTAAGACATGACGTATTGCGCGAAATTGCGATTGGGACTTCTTTCAGCGACTATGTTCACGGCGGCAGCCTTTGCCTCACATGCCTCGGCCGAAGAAGCAGAGACGGCAACGGAAAAGACTGGCGCTAGCACTTATGGGGATGAGATCATCGTGACCGGCACCCGCCGCAGCACTACGATCATGGAAACGCCGATAAATATCTCAGCCGTCAGTTCGGAAGAGATCGAGCGCCAGCGGATCGATGACGTACGCGATCTCGCAGATTTCACTCCGGGCATGACCATTTCCGACACAGGGCCGCGTTCGACCGGCACTGTCGTGCTGCGCGGCCTGCGCGCATCGGATACGGATTCCTTCGGTTCCAACACGGATAACGCACTTGGCGTCTATCTTGGCGAAGTTCCGCTTTACTATGACTTCAAACTGCTCGACCTCGAGCGCGTGGAAACGCTGCTGGGCCCGCAGGGCACGCTATATGGCCTCGGCACGCTTGCCGGCGCCATTCGCTATATTCCCAACCGCCCGAACCTGACTGATATTGAAGGGGAGGCCCACGGAAGGTTCTATGGCAAGGATCACAGTAGTCATCTGGGCTATCAGGTCGACGGCGTCATCAACCTGCCCATTGTCACGGACCACATCGCCTTCCGCTCATCGACCGGCTATTATTACGATCCGGGCTTTATCGACTATCCCTTGCTGATCAAGGAGCCAGGCGTGTCGCTGCCACAGCCGGACGGACCCGATGGCGTTTCCGATGCTGGCTATGCGGCCAATTTGTACAAGCTCAAGGATCTCAATTTCGAGAGAACCTTCAGCACGCGCAATCAGCTGCTGTTCCAGACCAGCGAAGATTTCAAGGTGATCCTCACCTACGCCTATCAGGAAACCAAGACCGACGGTGCGCAGTCCAACAGTGCCGGCGTGCTAGGGACAGGCAAATATGAGAATGCGGCCCGTTACAAGGAGCCGGTGGATCGCAGTGCGCATCTTGCCAGCATGGAAATCAACGCCAACGTCGCCGATATCTTCGATATCGTATCGACCACGGCCTACACCGATGTCCGTACCACGACTGAGGGCGATGTAACCGACCTGCTGCTCGACCTGGACTATGATTATGAGCTCTTCCCGGCCTTCTCTGGCTGGAACGAAAGCGAGAATCATTACAAGCAAGTCAATCAGGAAATCCGCCTCGTTTCGCGCCATGGTGGGCCGTTCAACTGGGTACTCGGCGGATTTTACAATGAACAGAAGTCTCAGCGCGATTATGCGGAACACGTGCCGGGTCACCCCTGGGTGGATACAGACAGCAACCCTGATGCGCTCGAATATGTCTCCTACACTACTTCGAAAGTGACGGAGAAGGCGATCTTTGGCGAAGGCTCGTTCAAGATCACCCCTGAATGGCAGGTCACAGCTGGCGCGCGTTATTTCAAATATACCTCGGATATTGCCGGCGCGCAGACGCTGCCTTTGCTCGGACAGCCGCTCAGTCCCTATGACAAGACGGTGCGCGGCGGCAGCGCATCGCAGGATGGCTGGGTATGGAAGTTCAATACTTCCTATAATTTCACCCCGGATCTCATGCTCTATGCTACTTACAGCAAGGGCTATCGTATCGGCGGCCCGAACACGGTTGCGCCTTGCGACGATCCGCTGCCTCCCGGCCAGAATATCTGCGCCCTGCCGAACGAACTCCAATACGGGCCGGACACTACGAAGAATGTCGAAATCGGGTTCCGCACGCAATTGTTCGACCGCAAGCTGACATTCAATTTCGACGTGTTCCATATCGATTGGAGCGGTCTGCAAGTCGCGTCCGCCACTCTGAATGGTGCCACCGGGATCACAGTGAATGGCGGCACGGCGCGGTCGAAGGGCTTCGAAACGTCGTTTCAGCTGCGACCGGTGCCCGAATTGTCGATCCAGGGCACCTATTCCTATACCGACGCCAAGCTGACCCAGGATGTGCCGGGCATCATCACCATTCGCGAGACGCCGGGCGACTATTCCAACAGGTTTGATCAACTCGACGCGCTCGCGGGCGATCGACTTCCCGGGTCGACCAAGAATTCGGGCAGCCTTGGAGTGACCTACACCAAGCCGTTGCTGGATGGTGATCTGGTTGCCAACTGGACCGCGACCTATCGTGGAGATGTCGTTTCCAGGCTTGGGTGGGATCGTGCCTATGGCGACAAGATTCCCGGCTATACGCTGCACCGCGCGTCGTTTACCTATGAAACCGAAAAATACTCCATCGGCCTGTTTGCGAATAATATTTTCGACAAATATGCGGTGACGTCCGTCGATAACGACAGGTCGCGGATTGGGGTCAACGATGGCATTGCCGTGCGCTATTATCGGCAGACGGTAATCAGCCCACGCACCTTCGGCATCGAAGCGCGCTTCAAATACTGATCGATCAACAGCGGGAAGGGCGCTTGCCGGAAACGGCAGGCGCCTTGACCGCGTATAGGGCAGGCTTTGGAGGAGCAGCCTTATTCCGTTTCGATACCTTGCGCTGCCAGCCATTCCGCAATTGGGCGCAGTGCTTCCTCATGCAGGCGCCATTTCCCCACGGCATCGGCGTTTAACGGCCTCCGGACCTGCGCTGCGCTGGGCGTCGCCACTGCGGCGCTGTTCTTGTGGAATGCCAGGCACGCTGGGTTCCACCCAAGACCGCAATGATCGAGCAAGCGCCGGGTTTGCCCTTCCTGGTCTGCCACCAATCCTTCGTAGGACAATTGCAGAACCCGCCCGGGAAAATGACGCTCCCACAATGTCATCAACCTGTCAAAGCGGGCATAATAACGTGCCGTATCCATCAGGTCGTAGGAATAGGCGTAATAGGCGGACTGGCTGGCAAACAGGTTCTTGTAGTTGCCCCACACCGTATCCATCGGATTGCGGCGCAGGCACACGATCCGGGCATTGGGCAGGGCACGCGCGATGTGGCCGATATAGAGGAAGTTCGCCGGCAATTTGTCGATGAAGCGTGGCGTGTCCGGCGGACGATGGTGGGCTGCCCGTGCAAGATAGGCATCGCCGATTGCCGCCGCGCTGATGTCGGCACTTGCTGCGATGGTGTCGGGATCGATCACCAAGCGGGATGGCGTGCGGGTGAGCTGCTTGACCGCCAGCGGCATCGCCTGCAGCTCTCCTGCCGAGCCGACTTCCGGATGAGAGGAGAGTATCCGGTCTACCAGCGTTGTCCCTGTACGTGGCATCCCGACCACGAAGATCGGGGCGGGATCGGGGTTGCCGATGTCGGGGGCAGGGCTGTTTTTGGCACTCTCGAACAGCGCTTCTATCGCGTCGAAAATCGCGGAATCCTGGCCGAAATCGTAACGGATATTGCGCTTGTGGGCGGCATTGGCTTGGCTGAGATGGTGGAAGGCAGCCGGATCGCCTAAGTCTTCCAGTTCCTTCGCCAGCGCATAGCGGATACGCAGCGCGTCATCCGGTTTCCCGGCGGTGGCAAGGGCGGTTTCAAGCCGGGACACATGGTTCGTTTGCGCGGTCTGGCGAGAGAGAATGGCCAGGGCATAATGGGTGCGGGCGTTGCCGGGATCGGTGGCCAGGATCGTTTCGTAATGGCCGCGCGCCTCGTCAATCCGGCCGGTGAAGCCGCTCGCTGCTGCCAGATTGTAGCGATAATCGAGGTTGTCCGGCTCCGCTTCCACGGCGGCGATGAAGGGCCTGACCGATGCTTCATGGTCCCCAAGCCGGGCAAGAACGCAGCCGATTGTATCAAAAGTCCGCGCATCGGCAGGGGCCCTTTCCAGCGCCTCGCGAGCGACCCTTGAAGCCTCGCCGTCTCGTCTCAGAAGGATGAGCAGCCGGGCAAGCTGAGCGAGATATTCTGCCTTCGGCTCGCGCTCTATGGCGGCTTCGATCAGCGGGATTGCCTTCGCGATCTGTCTCGCTTCGGCCGCGACGATGCCCGACAGGAAGAAGCCGACGGCTTCGTCGGGATGGTCCTGCGTGAGGGCTCTCGCGGCGGTGGCGGCTACGGGCAGGTTCCCGCGTTTGAGCGCTGCTCTCGCCTGAGCCTCGAGCCTGATGGAATCCATCGGTCGAGCTTATGGAGTGTTACTTATCTTTGCAAATGTAATATCTTGCAGGGCCGGGCAGCCCTTCCTGCCCGCAGGTGCTGCTTCCGGCAAGCCGGGGCAGCCCTTGCGGCAGGGCAGATTTCAGCGGCTGGAAGCGAGCTTTGTCTGCGGGGCGTTTGCGGCGATACGCGCCTCGATCTGGGTGCGGATATCGGCAATCACGGCGGCCCGGCATTCGCGTTCGCTGGCGCCGAGGACAAGGTGAATGCTCGACAGGCCATCGCCGCAAACTGCGCGGGCAGCCTGATCCATGCGAATGGCGAGGCGCTGCTGTCCGTCAGCCGTGGACAGGTCGAGCCCGTCGAGGCGAAGCGTTGCCTTGTCCTGAACAAAGGGATCGTTGGTGGTGTTGGCGGCCGAAGCCGAGCTGGCCATGGCGCATGCGGCCAGGACCAAAAGGCCTTTTTTCATCATCTTCTCCTGCGAAAGAGGTTGTCACCGCTCTTCGGCGGCTGGGTAGAGCAATAGTCCTATCTCTATCAGTAGACAATTGGCGGAAATCCGCCATTTCTTGTCTGTACGCGCATAAGGATGCGTTTAGCGCACTCTTACTTCCAGCGCGGCAAGGTTCGTCAGGTTGCCCAGCAAGCCAATCGGTAGATCGACGCTGGCACTGCTCGCCATCTGGGCCTTTGAAGTCAGCAGCCCCACTTCGATCGTCCGGGCGTTAGGGGCGGACAATTGGCGCACCGTTTCGACTGGAACGCGAACCCGCCAGTTCTGCCCGCCTTCCACGTCCACCACTTGTCCGTTGATGCTGACGAGCAGTGTGGGATCGTCGCGATGCCCGGAAACTAAAAGGCAGCTTTGATCGCCGCATCCAACCACCTTGGTGGTCGGTCCGGAAGCAGCCATGGCTGGCGAGGCAAGGGCGGCGGAGAGGATCGCACCTGTGAGTGCCAGCGCCTGCCAGGAAAGATGGAGTTTGGTTTTCAGCTCGACCGGGAAAAGAAAAGTCCGATCCATGGAAGAGTCTCCTCCAACGGGCGGAGGACCGCCCGATGATTGATGACACTCTCCCAGTGATATGGTTCTGAAAGACCGATGTTGAGACTATCGATGTTACAGAATGCGTCAAGCGTAATATCAGACTGTCCCGTCCTCCTGTACCAAATGTTGCAGAACCCGCTTTTCGAGCACGAGCAGGGCGCCGGCGTCGTTCGTCCGCATGACGAGCCCGTCCGCCAGCATTGCCGCGGCTTCCCGCACGGAACTGGCAAGATGGCGGAATTCCGGCCGAGCCGTTCCTGCGATACCATGCAGGGCGCAGAGCTGGCGCCAGTCGAACACGAAGCTTTCCATCAGCATGGCAAAGCGTGTGGCACGGGCCCTTAGTTCAGGCGTATCGGCCGTTATGGCGAGCTCCTCGCACAAATCCTCTACCAGAAGCTGAACCTCGGCTGCGGGCATTATGGGCGAGCGCTGGTTGCATTCGGTCTGCAGCCGGGCATCCGCCCCGGGGTTCCAGGCGGCCATCTTCCATTGCTCTCGCGGGGGAACCTGGCCGCAAGCGAACCGCCAGAAGCCAGCCGTTCCGGAAGTATCTGCCACCAGATGGATGCGTTCGGCATCGGCCCCGTTTGCCACGTGATGCCGCCGCCAGTTGTCGAAGATCCAGGCTTCTCCGGCACCCATATGGACGGATTCCCCGTCGCAATGAAAGCGCACCTGCGGACGCGTGAAGATGGGAATGTGCAGTCTCACCCGCGTGTGCCAGTGGTAATTGATGTCGGCATGTTCCGGCACGCCGACGCCGGGCGCCAGCCGCATAAGCCGGGAGCGGCCCCACACTACGCCGAAGCCTGCCAGAACCTGCCGCAGATAGGGCATCGCCGCGAGCCACTGCGTTGGCAGCATCTGGCCGTGGATCGCGTCCGTTTCCACGCCGCCAACAGTGATCAGCCGCGCCGCGCTGTTGCCGGGCACTCCATCGGGATGTGGCACCCATGCTTCCTCGGGCAGGCCTGCAACTTCAGCCTGAAGGCGGGCTACGTCGAACAGGATGGGAAGCTGGAAGAAGGGGCGTGAAAGCCGCATGGGTCAGTTCCTGTAGCTCGTCAGGGCATCGCCCAGCATTCGGCGCAGCGGGGCAAGCCAGGGCTCGTAATTTCGCCACTGGGTGAGGCCCTCGCGGGCGAGGGGCCTGCGCACCTGTTCCGAACTTGGGGTTCGCACACTGCGCACGGTGTCATGGAAGGTCAGGCAGGCTGGTTCGAAAGGCAGCCCGCAATGGCCCAGCAGACGCCGCAAGCTGCCTTCCAGATCATTGACCACATCTTCATAATGAACCCGCAGGACGCGCCCTGGCAGCACGGAATCCCAATGCCGCATCAGGCCCAGATAGCTGCCATAATAATGGGCGATGTCCGCCATGCCATAGGCGAAGGGCTGGTTGGTGGTGCCGAACAGCTGCTTCAGATTGCTGAAACAGCAGGACATGGGATCGCGCCGCACATTGATGATCGTCGCGCGGGGAAGGATCAGCTGGATCAGGCCAATATGCCAGAAATTGTTCGGCATCTTGTCGATGAAGAAAGGCCGTCCGAGCCGACGATAGGCGCGGGTTTCGGCCAGAAACCGTTCGCCCAGAGCCCGAACCTGACCAGCATCCAGTCGCGTCAGGGCCTCTGGAGCGAGGGGCAAGCCGCTCTCCGTGTCTCGGCCGCATAGATCGCCCGCATAGCGGCCAATGTCGGTCAGCTCCTGAGTGCCCTCCACCTGCGAGTGGGATGCCAGTATCTGTTCGATCAATGTCGAGCCCGATCGCGGCAGGCCCAGAATGAAGATCGGCGCGGGGTCGTCCACGCCCCAGCCGGTACGCGCGGCGAAGAATTGGGGCGTGAATATCTCTTTCAGGCGCTGGCTAACGGTATCGGCCGTGTTCGGGCGATAGGGGCCGTGGGCCCGTTTCATCGCATTTCCGCGCTCGTAATGGCGCCATGAGGATGCGAATTCGCCCCTATCCTCCAATGCCTTGCCCAGGGCGAAGCATAAATAGACGCGGTCCATATCCTGAATATCCGCGCGCGCCTCGGCGGCCTGCATGCGCGCTATCTCCGTGTCGGTGAAGCGATAGGTCTTGAGGTTGGAAAGGCTGAACCAGGCCACGCCATAATCGGGGTAGGCCGCCAGAGAGGCGTGATAGGCGGCAATCGCTTCGTTCTGTCTGCCCGCCACCTTCAGGGCATTTGCCCGCCAGAGATGGAGGTCCGCCGCCTCGGGGCCTGACGCTGGCCCGTCAGCGAGCAGCCGCGCGTAGAGATCTATCACGGCCTCATGGTCGCCCAGGCCGACGCAGGCGGCGGCATATTGCTTGAGATAGTCGCGATTGCCAGGAACATGACGGAGCAGCCATTCGGCCTGCTGGCGGGCCTGCAGATGCTTTTGCTGCTGCAACAGCACCATCGCATAATCGAAGCGTGCTTCGTGGTAATCCGGCGCGCGCTCAGTGGCGGATTTGAGAAGTGCTTCAGCTTCAGCTGGAGCATCGCGATCAGCGCAGATGCGCGCCAGCAGACGCAGGGCGCCGACATTGCCGCTATCCCTTTGCAGATAGGCCCGCAGGACATCTTCCGCCAGGTCGGCATCGCCATCGGAATAGAGGCTGTTTGCCACCACCAGCTCGGGCGGCAATTGCTTCAGCATCGCCAGATTTTGAGCCGCCATTTCCGCGCTTGGGGCATCACCCAGCAGACGGTAAAGTTGCTCCAGCATATCCCAGCATGCGGGCAATGTGGGGTTGAGGCTCACTGCGATCTGCAATGCCTCAATGACGGCAGGGCCATCGCCCAGCAGGATGTAGCAGTGGCCGCGCTCCTCATAGAGGCGGCTGAAGCGGGGGTGGTGTCGTTCCAGCCGGGCGAGAATGGCCAGTGCCTGCGGAACCCGCCCTTCGGCGCGCATACTTCTCGCTTCCTGCAGCAGCGCCTCGCGGTCATCGGCAGCGGCAGACAGGATCACCGCATGTTTCCCGCACGCAGCAGCGGTTCGAGCCAGTCCGGTTCCGGTTGGTCGATGTCGTAATATTCAAAGATCAGGTGAATGCGATCGGTCTGGCCACCATTGTGCACCCAATGCGGGCCGAGATTGTTGACTTCCACCGCCTCACCCGCTGTGAAGTGGTGCTCCGCCCCGCCGAAGCACGAAATGACCTCGGGATTGGTAAGCAGGGGGATGTGGATCTTGTGCGGCCATTTGGCGGCGGGATTGGCGTCGATATGCGGGTGGATCACTCCGCCCGCTGGCATCCGGGCCAGCATCACGCGTGGGAAGACCCCGCGCGCATAGCCATAGGTGCGAACGGCCTTGGCCAGCACGGGCTCCAACAGGCCGCGCCACTGTGCCCAGGCGGGGCAATCATAAGAGCCGCGCCAGTCTCGCGGGCTGGAGATGAAGCGGAACACGATGTGGCGGGTCTGGTCCAGCACTTCGAATTTGTTGGGCTTTGCGGCATTTTCCACCTCCCACACGCTTTCCGGGATCGCCAGAACGGCCGCGCGCAGGGCGGCGATGTCGACTGGGCCTAGCTTGCGGACCGTGGTGGTCTTGCGTGGATTGGCGGCGGGACGCGCAGGGGTCATCGAGCGCCCTCAAAATCATAGCCGAACAGTTCAAGATCCAGCGCATACCGGGCGGCGATGCCATCGATCAGAGGCTGGTCATAATAGCGGCGATAGTCGGCATGGCTGCTGCCATTCACACGGTCGAGCGGACGGGAGGGAATGCCGATCCGCGCGCAGATCGTATCGTAGGAACCCTGCATATCCTCCACCCGGCCGACCTGATCCGTCAGCAGGGTTTTGCCGTTATCATCCACCAGCAGCGCGGCTTGCAGCTGGAACAGGATGTGCTGCTCCGGCGGCTCCCGGAACAGGAAGTGATACATAACCTCTCGCGGCTGCCGTTCGAACAGGTCTCCACCGCGCAGCATGAAGGCGCAATAGGAAACGAAGCGGTCGAAGGGATTGCGGACGAAGGCGAATTTGAAATAGCCGTTGAAGGCATCCTCACCCAGGAACGGCCGCAGCTGCCGCAGGGAAAGGTGGCCGTGCTGGATCGCCGCCAGTTCAGGCCAGGGGAAGCGCCTGTTCACGAACAGGCCGACCTGTTCGATATCCTCATCACCCATCTGTTCGCGCAGGGCCTGCCGCACGGCATGAGTGCCGGTTTTGGGGACGGCCGTGAAGATGAAGCGGTGATGATGGGAAACTATCATGGTGCATCACACGAAAAATGCGCCCCCTCGTCAAAGAGAGGGGGCGCACGATGTGGAACGGGTGGCTACCTCAGAACTTGTAGCTGAGGCCGGCCATGTAGGTCGTCCCGCTCTGGGTCTGATTGTAGAGGTAGCGGTTCTGGCCCCAGAACTGGGTGTCCTTCTCATTCGTCAGATTGATCGCATTGAGCGAGATCTGGAATGCATCGGTGATGTTGTAGAAGGCCGAAGCGTCAACATAGGTGGTTGCCTCGAAGCCCCGGGTGCTGGCGCTCATCACGGAATCGCTGCGGCCGGAATACCAGCGGCTGCGATGGCTCATCGAACCACGCAGGCCCCAGCGGTCGGTTTCGTAATAGATCGTCGCGTTATAGCTGGTCTTCGAAATGCCGGTGATCTCCTCATCGGCATCCACGTAAGTGAAGTTCGCCACCGCGCCGAGATTGTCGAAGGGGGCCGGGAGGAACGAGAACTGGGCCTGTGCGGCCAGTTCGATTCCTGTCAGGCTCTTCGTTCCGGGTACGTTGACCGGCATGTTGAATTCGGAAACGATGGTGTCCGCCGTGGCCCCCGGGATCGTCGAATAGGGCACGCCCGTTTCGCTGAAGGGGATGTCTTCCAGCGTTTCGTTGCCGATGAAGTTCTTTATCCACTTGTGGAACACGCTTGCCGAAATCAGGCCGACCTTGCCGAAGTAATATTCAGCCGCGAAGTCCAGCGTGGTGTCCTTATAGGGCTTGAGTTCCGGGTTGCCGCGCGAGGCGGTGATTTCGCCGGAATCCTCATTCTTGAAGGCGCTGCCCTTGGCCGCCATCGAACCCATGCCGGGACGGTTCAGGTTCTGCGTTGCAGCGAAGCGCACCAGCATGTCGGGGGTCAGTTCCAGCACGGCGTTCATTGCGGGCAGCACGCCCGAGTAGCTGCCGCTTACGTCGGTAGTTCCGAGATAGGCGTAGCTGTCACCCTGGATCCAGCCGGTGCCATGGGTCTTGGTGTGATAACCGCGCAGGCCGATGTTGCCGCGAAAACGCTTGCCGAACAGCTGGCTATCCCAGTCCATCTGGGCATATTCGGAGATCGTCTCTTCCGAGGTGGTGTAGACGTTCTCGATGTCCTGCAGTGCGCCGCCCGAACCGTCCTTGTTCTTCTCAAGGCGGTGGTACTCATTGTATTTCGCGAAGCCGAGATCGTAATCGCCGATCAGCCAGGAGCCGAACTGATTGGTGAAGACCGTGGTGATGTCCGCCACGGAAGTGCCGCGCGTCTTGGGGCGGGTTCCGTTGACGTTGCCGTCATAGAACAGGTCGATGCCGTCCTGCGAGAAGCGGTGATAGGCAACGCCCGCGCGGAAGGTCAGCGCGTCGTTCAGCTTGTAACGCAGATTGGCCACGCCTTCGCGCAGTTCCGATGAATTGTCGAACGCGCGATAATAGAAATCGTCCATTGCGTAGTTCGTCGCATCGGTGGGATCCCAGTTCGGATATTCGAACGAGGCGGACTGGCCGTCGGCGCCGTAATTGGCCACCAGATTGCCCTTGGCGCGCATGTAGAACTTGTCGTCATACGGCGTCTTGTAGGTCGACTTTTCATAGCCGATGTGACCGTCGAAGGTGAGCCGGTCGGTCACATCCCAGCTGCCTGTCAGGGCGATCTGATCGAAACGGTTCTTGTTGAGCGAACGGCGATGCTCGCTGCCGAAGGTGGTCCCGGTGACGTCGGTCATGGTGACGTAGCCGTTATCGTCCCATGCAAGATCGTTGATGACGGACGGGGTCTTGAAAGCGGCAGGCCAGACAGCACCTGCAGCCGTGTCGAATGCGACTGAACCCGTCGACGCAAGCGGACGGGTTGCGAGGTGCATCTCGTTCCGGTGAGTGGTGAACTGGCCATGCAGCACGTCGAGGGTCAGCAGCAGATCGTCGTTCGGCTTCCACTGCACCGCGCCGGTCAGGCCGAGACGCTCCGCTTCCGCGTTCCATGAGGAAATGCGATTGCCGTCTGCGAAATAGAGGTCGCCCGACAGGAGCTTGGCCTGCTGCTCTGCACTCAGGTGAGAGATGTCGAGGCCCTTGTCGACCAGGCCTTGCATGGTTTCGGCGCCGGGTTTGGAATAATTATAGGTATTGTGGCCCTGCTCGGTGGTCTTGCGCTTCGAATAGGCAACCGACAGCAGGATACCGAACCGGTCGTCCCAGTTCTGGCTGAGCATGGCTGCAATGCGCGGTTGCGCATCCTTGGTATATTCATTGGTGCCCAGCTTCAGCGAGATGGCACCCTTGGTGCCTTCGCCATATTCGAGCGGCTTGCCGGTGAAGAGGCCGACGGTGCCGGCCATGCCGCCCTCGTTCTGGGCCGCCTGAAAAGTCTTCTCGACTTCGACGCGCGAGAACAGTTCCGAGGCGAAGATGTTGAAGTCGAACGCGCGGTCGCGCGTGCGCTGGCCGCGGCTGTCCTGCGCCGAGTCGACGTTGCCGAGCACTTCCATGCCGTTCAGCTGGACCCGAGCGAAATCGGAGCCGAGGCCGCGCAGCGAGATGCGGCGGCCTTCGCCCGCTTCGCGGGTGATCTGCACGCCGGGCAGGCGCTGCAGCGATTCGGCCAGATTCAGTTCCGGAAACTTCGCCATGTCTTCAGCGACGATGACGTCCTTCTGAATCACTTCCTCTTTCTTGATATTTCGCGCTTCGCTCAGCGACTTGCGAAAGCCGGTGACCACGATCGCGTCATCCTGCGGTTCGGCCTGTTGCGCGAAAGCGGTCTGCGGCACGGCGCCGGCGATGATTGTCGCGACGCCAGCCAGCAAAAGGCCGCGTTTGCTCGGGTTCATGACCCGAACAGGAAGTGCATTCATTATAGTTACCCCATGGTTTTTGGTCTGGACCAGCGGCCTTAAGCAGGTTGCCGCTACACCTCTGTGACAGTCTCGGCTGAAACGACATCGTGCCCGCAATCCGGACACCCTTGGGCAGATCCCAGGGCTAATATTGCTTGTCGCCCGCAGCGGGCTCTACCGCCACGCCAGCGCAACGGCTGGCCGTGCGCAACGGATTGCACAGCGCCGCCGCATTACCGGGCAGGCGGACCCGATAGTCATTATGCAGCCGGGGATCCAGCCAGAGATAATCCGTCGATATGAATTGCGCGCCAGATGCCAGCGCGGCATCGCGCCGTCTAAAATCACCCGCCCTTGCCTCATGGGTGCCAGCATCGGCGCGGGTGCGAACGATGAAACCGGCCGCCACTGCCTTGCGGATGCGGTCCCCTTCCAGAATGGGATCGTTGAGTGTCAGATAGGCCGCCGCTGGCGAAGCCTCGTCCGTATTGACGAAGAATACGCGCCCCTCCAGCGATCGCCGGTTGCCTCGATAGATCGCGACCTTGGCGGCAGCCTCGTCAAGCGCGAACATGACACGGCCACGGGCCGTCCCGAGGCTGGGCCAGCCGTTATTAAGCACCGCCTCGCGCAAGGTCGGATAGCTTCCCTGCACATCGTCGGGAGTGATCAGTGCTTCTGGCGGGAACACATCGCGGACATCTTGGTCCAGTGCATCGAAGGCTGCGGTATCGAAGGGCAGGGCATCCACTCCGCCGGGCAGTGCCGCCCTGTCGGTCTTGGCGTTGACCATGATCAGGATGGGCGCGTGATCCGGGCGGGCCAGAGACCAGCTTCGCACGATACCAAGGCAGACCCGCCAGCTCACGCAGGAACTCAGGACATCGATGTCCTGCACGTGCATCACCTTGAAACCAGGCTCGGCCAGCGCCGCCAGCCGGGCCGCGTCCACGGGGATGCCCGCAGCGCGCAGGCCCGCAGGGGCAATGAAGCGCCCCCCTTGCGGGTCGTTATAGACGTCGATCTCCAACTGGCGGGCGCCCGCGTCCAGCTGTTCCATCAGCGGGCGGTGCCGATAATCCAGCTCTTCCGCGCTTTCAGGAGCGGATGCGCGGAGCATGGCCAGTATCTGCTCAGGCAGTTCCACCTTGTAACTGTTGTGAGTGCCGACAGCGACGATGTCGTTCAGCCTCAGATTATGGTCCACCCATACGCGCAGGCAGCCTGGCCCCGCATCCTCGATTTCCGGCGCGGTGAGGTCACAGCTGGAGGGCTGACCCCAGACCGGGCCGGACAAGATGCAACATGCCACCAGAGCTAAACCCGCCTTCCACATTTCCTGCTTCCCGTCACCCAACCGACACATCCGTGGTCCAGACCACAAGAGTAAGACAGGAGAATTACGGGTGATTTTCAACGAGCAAGGCGGTGCGAAGTCTGTTCACGGCAGCCGGTCGGGAAAGCGGCCATGGTGATGACGCAGGATCGCCGCAGCTTCATCCGCGACATGATGGCCTCCGCAGGTGCAGCGGCGACGCTTGCCCCTTCCATTGTTCGCGCGCTGGAAATCCCTGCTGCGCGCCGCACGGGCACGTTGCAGGATGTCGGTCATGTCGTCATCCTCACGCAGGAGAACCGGTCTTTCGATCACTATTTCGGCACGATGCGGGGTGTGCGTGGTTATGGGGATCGTTTCGCAATTCCCGCTCCGCCGCTTCCCGGTGCGCCGGATCGCTCGGTGCTGGCCCAGCCTAACGAGCATGCCGGGGCCGATCCGGCGTTGATCGCGCCCTTCCGGCTCGACACTTCGGTGGATTTCCGCCTCTACCGCCCGCTGGGCACCCCCCACGGCTTCACGGATAGCCAGGCGGCGTGGGACAATGGTCGGATGGGGGCCTGGACACACTCCAAGCACAATCACTCGATGGCCCATTTCACCCGCGCGGACCTGCCGTTCCAATATGCCCTGGCTGAAGCCTTCACTCTGTGTGACGCCTATCATTGCGCATTGCATCTCAGCACCAATCCCAACCGGCTCTATATCTGGAGCGGCACGCATGACCCGCTGGGGCGCGGCAATGGCCCTGCCATAGATAATGGATATGACACGCTGGAGGGCGATCCGCGGCATCATGGTGGCTATCTTTGGAGCACCTATCCCGAACGTCTGATGGCCGCCGGCATCGGGTTCCAGATTTACCAGGACATGGCGGACAATTTCACCGACAATCCGGTGGTCGGGTTTCAGCGTTATCGTCAGCCAAAGGGGGCGGCGGCCATCGCGGCGGACCTTCTCACGCGGCGGACCATCACCACCCGCAAGCTCGACGAGCTGAAGCAGGATGTGCTGGCGGAAAGATTGCCGGAAGTATCGTGGATCGTCGCGCCTGCCGCCATGTCGGAACATCCCGGCGCTTCCACGCCGTTGCAGGGCGGGGACTACACCGCGCAGGTACTCGATGCGCTCACCGCCAATCCGGATGTGTGGGCACGAACGGTGCTGTTGGTGAATTTCGATGAGAATGACGGGCTGTTCGATCACATGCCACCGCCTGCTCCCCCGGCGCGCGCTTCAGGACGCGTGGTGGGCGGCACCTCCATTCCTGCTGATGATGAATATCATATTCATTCCCAAAATGCCGATGATGCGGCCTATCTCGACCGGCCCTATGGCCTTGGCCCGCGCGTGCCCCTCTATGTGATATCGCCCTGGAGCAAGGGTGGCCATGTGGCATCCGAGGTGTTCGATCATACGAGTATTCTGCGCTTCCTCGAGGCGCGTTTTGGCGTGCATGAACCGAATATCAGCGCATGGCGCCGCGCGGTCTGCGGTGACCTGACATCCTGTTTCGATTTCGGTTCGCCCGACACGGTCGATTTCATGGCGACCCTGCCTGAGACTGCCGCTTTGTCGGAGCGGGCATCGGTTCTGGAGGAAATCCCGCCCCCGCTTCCCGCCCGGATCGCTGCCCCGGTGCAGGAAACCGGGCTGCGGCGCCGGCGGGCAACGCCCTACAGGCTGGATGCCCGTCTGGTCAGGGAGCCGACCGGTGAATCACTGCTGTTCGTCAACAATTCGGCTGAGCGTGCAGCGGTATTCCATGTCTATGACGTCAAGCTGCTGGAAGAGGTTCCCGCGCGCTATACGGTCGGCGCCGGGCAGGAACTGGCGCATCCGTTGTCGGCATCGGGGGAGGATCTGGACGTCTTCGTCCTCGGCCCCAATGGCTTCCACCGGCGCCTTGTAGGGCGGGGCGATGTGTTCTCGGTCAGCGTCGATCAGGGGGGAACTTCATCGACAGCGCTCAGCCTGACGAATCTCGGCTCCGCGCCTCAGTCGATCCGTATGACGGACAGAGCCTATGGTGCGCCCGCCAAGGCCATCGTTCTCGCTGCTGGCGAAACTCGCCGCATTCCCCTCGATCTTGCGGAAAGCCATGGTTGGTATGACCGGCAGTTCGCCGCCGGAGGGCAGATCTGGCGGCTGGCTGGCCATGTGGAGAATGGGGCGGCTTCCTATTCCGACCCGGCCGCCGGTGGCGCTGGCCCACTTCAACTGGCAGCTCTGGAGTAGAGCCTGCGTTCGTGGATCGGGAAAGGGGCGCCTCGTGCGTTGGCAATCCGGCGCAGGACCACGCCGGGCCATCCCATCTTGTGATACTTGCTGGAACACCGAGCATATCTTTCAGCTTGTGCGGGCAAAGCGGAAGAGGAGCGTGTGCTGGTGGATATACAAGAGCCGCTTCAGTTGGAGCGAAACCTGAGCCAACTGGCTGAAGATCTGCTGCAGGCGGCAGTGGATCGTGACTTTTCGGTCGCTTCCGCCGAGAGTTGCACAGGCGGGTTGATCGCTTCGACATTGACCGGGATTGAAGGCCTTAGCAGCGCGTTCAGCTCCGGATTTGTAACCTATAGTGACGAGGCGAAGACCGGCCTGCTTGGCATCCCGATGGCGCAGATCGACCGTTACGGCGCCGTGAGCCCGCAGATCGCTCTGGCTATGGCGCGGCGGGCGCTGGCGATTTCCGATGCAGATGTCGCAGTGGCGGTAAGTGGATATACTGGCCCAGCAGGAGGCCACGAGAACGGCTTGGTGCATGTCGCCGCGCGCGATCGGGCCGGTCAGGAGATACACGGCGAGTTCCATCTCGGAGAAGTGGAGCGCAATGAGGGGCGTCAACTGGCCGCCGCAGCCGCGCTGCGGATATTGCACGACGCAATCCTCAAGGCCGGAATTGGTGGCGGTGCGTCGCGTCTCGCCAAATGACGTTGGCCAGGCGTCGTATCAGCCGCTGTAGATCCGGCGCAGAAGGGTGCGCAGTTGCAGTAGCTCCTCGTCCGAAAGGCAGGTGGTCAGCTCGTCGTCATGCCGCCGCACATCATCACGCAATCGTGCCAGCGTGGCTTCGCCGGTTTCGGTGAGGTAGATCCCATAGGATCGCCGGTCGTCCCGGTCCTTGCGGCGGGAGATACAGTTCCTTTTCTCCCAGAAGTCCATGCCGAGCGTGGCGGCGGGTTTCGAGAGGCCGAGAATTTTCGCCAGTGCCACTTGCTGCAACCCGGGATTGGCCCCGACCAATTCCAGCAATGAATAGCGGAGGGGCGTAATCGCCCGGTCCCCCACCGAATCTCCAAACTTGCTGAAATCCAACAGGCTGGCCCGGCGCAGGGCAAAGCCGGTCAGGCTGGTTAGTTGTCCATAACTATATGAAGAATCAAACAATATTGGATCATTGCGCTCAGTCGCAGCCATGTTGGCGGCCCTCTTTTCATCCCGGTGGCCAATAGCGGTTCGTGCCGCAATGTGGCTGTTCTGCACCTTACTCTCCAATTCGGAGTGGTTTGGGTCAATGGTTATTGACAATAACTATATCTTGAATGACCTTTGAAGGATAGCCGGCAAGGTTCGGTGTCCAATGAGGGGACGAGGCAATGCTTGGATTTCGCGACAATACGCGGCTGATGATACGCACCAGCGTTCTGGGACTGAGTGCGGCGCTTTCGATGTCTTTCGGTACTTCCGCCCAGGCGCAGGATGAAGCCGGGGCGAGGGAGGCGGAAAGCGGCGGTTCGATCGTCGTTACCGCCCGCCGCCGGGATGAGGCGCTGATCGACACGCCTATCGCCGTTTCGGCTTTCAGCGCAGAAGAATTGCGGGATCGCCAAATCCAGCAGACGTCGGATCTGGAACAGATAACCCCCAGCCTGCAGTTCAAGCCTGCCGGCCAGCTTTCGGGCAATTCCGCCGCTTCGGTGGTGTTCATTCGCGGCATCGGCCAACTCGATCCCACCGCAGCGGTCGATCCGGGCGTGGGCATCTATCTGGACGAGGTCTATCTCGGCCGCGCTGTTGGCGGGACAATCGAGTTTGGCGACATCGCCAGCGTCGAAGTGCTGCGTGGCCCGCAGGGCACGCTGTTCGGCCGCAACACCATCGGCGGCGCGATCCTGGTGCGCACCAAGGAGCCCAAGCTGGGAGAGTTCAGCGGCAATGGCCGCTTCCGTGTGGGCGAAAACAATCTGTATGAAGGTTTCGCTGCCCTCAACCTGCCTATTGCCGACACGATGGCCGCGCGCGTCTCGGGCGGTTTCCGCAAGCGGGATGGCTATGTGATCCGGGACTTTGACGGGCTCGATCTGGGGGATGACAACAGCTTTACCCTCAACGGCGCTTTGTTGTGGGAAGCCAGCCCGGATGTGAAGCTCAACATTCGCGCCGATTATACGAAGCGTGACGAACATGGCGCGCCGTTCGTTTTCGCAGGGATTAATGAACAGGCGCCGGTTGCCGCCATCGTCAGCGTGGCTGCGGGTTGTCCGGGGGCGACGATCCCCTTCGTCCTGCCCAATACCGATCCGCGCTTCGGTGCGCCGAACGTGCCGATGATCAACGATCCGCGCTGCGCCAACGATTTCCAGGCGAAGGGCGATTTCGTAAATGGTGGCGTTGCCGATGTTCTGAGCACTTCGGAAGTCTGGGGCCTGTCCGGCACGCTTGAGGCCGACCTTTCCGAGGCATTCAAGATCAAGTCGATCACGGCCTATCGTTCCACCGAATCGCGCGGCATTCGCGATGCGGACAATACGCCTTTCGTAATGATCACCACCGATGTGGGGTCCCAGTCCGATCAGGTCAGCCAGGAATTGCAGCTGCAATATCAGTCGAGCATCGTGAGCGGCATTCTGGGTGGGTATTACTTCAACGAAAAGACGCATGAACGGGCAACCGTTCCGCTGGCATTCCCCCCGTCGCCGCCGGTCATCAATTCAATGCTGGCCGGTGGGCCCGGATCGCGCGACCTTCAGATTTCCGACCTGGAAACGGACTCGATCGCCGTGTTCGGCGAGCTGTCGGTCAATCCAGTCGAACAGCTCGAAATTTCGGGCGGCCTTCGTTACACGCGGGATAAGAAGACCTTCACCGGCACGGTGCTGAACCTCTTCCCGGCGACCCTGCCTGATCCCGATCCGCTGCCTACCAAGGCCGTTCCCGAGGGTGGCCCGCTGTTCATCTACAACCGTCCGTTCAAGGACAGTTTCGATGCAGTGACCGGCTCGGCCAGCATTCGCTATTCCTGGAGCGATCAGGTCAGCACCTATGCGTCCTATTCGCGCAGCTTCAAATCGGGCGGGTTCAATACGCGCTACAACGCTGCCCCTCCGGGCAATGTGCCGGTTCCCTTCGACGAGGAAGAAGTCGAGAGCTACGAAATCGGGGCCAAGTTCGATCTGGGCGATTTCCGGTTCAACGCCGCGGCCTTCATCGCCAATTATAACAACATCCAGCTGATCTTCCGTCAGGGTGTGGTGCCGCTGCTGTTCAATGCGGGCAAGGCCCGTATCCAGGGCCTTGAAGGCGAAGTGAGCTATCGTTCCGGCGGCTTCAGGTTCGATGCATCTGCCAGCGTGCTGGATGACGATATCCTGAGCATCACCCCGGTTCCGGGTGCGACCGCGACCGTTACTCCGGCGGATGATCTGCCGTTCACGCCGGAATTCCAGGGAAGTTTCGGCTTGGCCTATGAATTCCCGTTGACGGACAGCCTCTCGCTGACGCCGCGCTTCGATGGCAGCTACACTTCCAAGATCACCTTCATCACCGGCAGCGTTCCGGAGATCGAGGAGGACGGCTATTTCACGGGCAATGTTTCCGTGTCACTGGCCAATGACGATAGCGGCTGGAAGCTTACCGCCGGTGTTATGAACGTGTTTGACGAGCGTTACCTGATCCAGGGCAATGCCTCGCTCGGCACGTTGGGCTATGCAGAAAAAATCTACGCGCGTCCGCGAAACTGGTTCGTCCAGGTTTCTGCGGATTTCTGACGAATAATAGCCGAAAGCCGTCCCTCGGCAACGAAGGGCGGCTTTCGGTTTTCGTGCGATGATAGCCATCGGCAAGGGCTGAACTGCCTATCTCGCATCGATGGGATTGAGCCGGTTCTCCTTAATCGGAACGCGCAGATAATCCGCCGTGCCCTTCTCGCTGGCACTCGCGCCAAACAGCATCTGCGTAATGCTCAGTTCGATGCTGCTTTGTTCGGTTCGCTTGCCACCCCTGCATAGCCTGCCGATCGATTGCAGGCTGCTTCCTGATGCCCCATAGGTGCTCTGTCGGCCGTCAGGAGCCGGGCAGGGAGAAGAGGATAAGCATGGATCTGGGTATCAGGGGGCGGAAGGCCATCGTGAATGGCGGCAGTGCGGGCATGGGGCGCAGCGCCGTGCTGGCCCTGGCGCGGGAAGGGGTGGAAGTATACGTTTCGGCCCGTGGTGAGGAACGGTTGGTAAAAGCCTGCACCGAGATTGCTGCGGAAACTGGATCCAGGGTGGTTCCCATCTGCGCGGATCACAGCAGTGCCGAAGGCCGCGAGCTTATCCTTGCGGCATGTCCCGATCCTGACATTCTGGTGGGCACTTGCGCGCCGCCTGCCTTCACGCCCGATTACCGGGCAATCACGGACGAGCAGTGGCGCCAGGCGATCGATATTTCGCTACTGTCGCCCGTGGAATTCATGCGCCGCGTTCTGGATGGCATGGTGGAACGCAAATGGGGTCGGATCGTCAACATCGCGACGGTTGCCGCCAAATATCCCGGCGAAATCCGCGTCCTTTCCGGCAGCACCCGGGCTGCTCTGGCGAATTACACTGTCGCCGTCTCCAAGGTGGTGGCCAAGCATAACGTCATGATCAACAATCTCCTGCCGGGTATGCATCATAGCGCCACGGTGGAAGATCAGTTCAATGAGCGTGCACGGGCAAAGGGTACCACCTACGAACAGGAAGTTGCCGAATTTTCCCGGGAATGGCGCATTGCCGCAGGTCGCTTCGGCGATTGCGACGATGTGGGCGCCTTCGTTGCGATGTTCTGCAGCGAATTTGCGAATTACATCACGGGGCAAAGCCTCGTTATCGATGGTGGCGCGACTACTTCCACCTTCTGAACCAGGCTCAGCTGCCGCTGTCGGGATAAAGCGCCCCGGCCAGTGGCAGCGGCATTGGGCGGGCAACGCGCTCGCCCGTCTGCCCGGCAAATTCCTTGAGGATCGGGCCTGACCAGTCGCGAATGACGCGTTCGGCTATGGCCCATTTCCCGCCTTCTTGCCGGAACAGATCTTCATAATATCCCATCACGTGGAGCAGGTGCGGCCCGTCTCCCTGACGCAGTGCGACGGCCGCATAAGAACGTGCCCGTGCCCCTTCTGCGCATGGGGTGATCAGTGTGTTGGTCACATGATGCTGACGTCCGGCTGAGGTCGGCATGTCGCGGAAGAAGGTTGCGAAGTGGCGCAAGGCATCGTGCCCTTGCCAGCGCAGCGGCTCCTCGAATGCGTCCCACAGCAATATTCCATCGCTACAGAAACAGCGCACAAAGCCCCCTACATCGCCCGTATCGAGCGCCCAGGCGTAGAGGGAAATGATGTCGCGGATCGCCAGTTGGTCGGCGGTCGAGAGTTCGTGAGCCATCATCGCCTCAAGCTGGAATGAAGGGTGTGGATTGGACGCGGTTCTTCTGGTCCAGCGGATGTCTTTTCAAGGTAATCCTCTCCTCATTATCGCCCTATCGGGCGTTCCGGCATCGCGCCCCTTCCCGATTTGCGGAAAGATGCGCTAGGCAGCCGGCAAACAGTAACCGAGAGGCATGCCGGGTGAAAGTGTACGACTACATCATCGTTGGCGCGGGCAGTGCGGGTTGCGTTCTCGCCAACCGGCTGAGCGCAAATCCTTCCCTGCGCGTCGCTCTGATAGAGGCCGGCGGGGAATGTCGCCATCCGCTGATCGACATGCCGCTGACCTGGATGCAGGCTGCGGCCAATCCGCGTTTCATCTGGGGTTACGAGGCGGAGCCCGATCCCAATCTGGATGGGCGCACACAGCCGATCCCGCGCGGCAAGGTGCTGGGCGGCTGCTCTTCCATCAATGGAACCATGTATATTCGCGGCGCGGCAGCGGATTACGATGCCTGGCGCGATGCGGGTCATGCGGGCTGGGGCTATGATGATGTGCTGCCCTATTTCAAACGCTCGGAAACCAACTGGCGCGGCGAGAACGCCGTTCATGGCGGTAGCGGGGAAATGCATGTCACGCCGATGGCACCCGATCCGCAGCTGTTCCCGGCCTTTCTGGAAACCGCTCAGACATTGGGGCATTCGGCCTGTCCGGATTTCACCGTGCCGCAGCCCGAAGGTTTCGGCATGCCCGATTGCACCATCCGCGAAGGCCGCCGGGCGAGCACCGTGCGTGCTTTCATCGATCCGGTGAAGGATCGCCCCAATCTTGACGTGATCGCCAATAGCAGCGCCCTTCGCGTGGTGTTCGATGGCAACCGGGCCAGCGGGGTGGAAATATCCACCGGAGGCACGCGCCGGGTGATCGAATGCCGGGGCGAAGTCATCCTGTCGGCCGGGGCGCTGAGCAGCCCGCATTTGCTGATGCATTCGGGCATCGGCCCGGCAGCGGCTCTGAAGGCGATGGGGATCGATCCGCTGATCGACCTTTCGGGGGTGGGGCAGAACTTGCAGGACCATCCTATCGCCATGGGCATCTGGAAATCAGCGGTGCCGATCGGTTTCAACCGCGAGATCCGGCTTGATCAGGTGGCGCTGAATTTCCTGCGCTGGAAGCTGACCGGGCGCGGGCCGATGAGCCAGAGCCCGATGTCGATCCAGGGCTTCCTGCGCTCGGGTGACGATCAGGACCGGCCGGATATCCAGTTCCAGATCGTTCATAGCGGCTATGACGCGCAGGTATGGTTTCCAATGTGGCGCAAGCAGCCGACGGGAATGTTCTCCTGCGGGGCGATCCTGCTTGATCCCGAAAGCCGGGGTGAAGTGACGCTTGCCTCGCCCAATCCGCTCGATCTGCCCAAAGTGCAGTTCAATTTCATGGGCACACAGGGAGACCGGGAACGGCTGCGCAAGGGCTTCCGTTTCATCCGCCAGTTCTTTGCCACCGCCCCGGCCAGCGAGATTGCCCAGATAGAGCTGGCGCCGGGCGTGCAGGCACAGAGCGACGAGGAAATCGACGCCTGGCTGCGCGCCTCGCTTATCAGTGCGGGCCATCCGACCAGCACCTGCGCCATGGGCAGCGTGGTGGACAGCGAGTTGCGGGTGATCGGAGCCCACAACCTGCGTGTCGCCGATGCTTCCGTGATGCCGGATGTCATTCGCGGCAACACCCATGCGCCAACGGTGATGATCGCCGAAAAGGCGGCAGACCTGATCGCTCAGGCCCGCTGAGCCATGCCGGTCCTTCCGGCCCGGTCAAAACTCAGGAGCAGCGGAGCGACCACCAGCAGCGCGGCGAGCACGCCGATTGCGACGGAAAAGCTGCCGCTGCTACCCACCAGGAAGCCGGTCAGCCAAGGCCCGATGATTCCGCCAGCTGTGCCGAACATGCTGATCAGCGCGATCACTCCTACCGGCACCGATCCGCCGCCAAGGCGGACGGCGCTGGGGATGGCCCAGAACACACCCTGAGCCGCGCCAAGGCCCAACCCGGCGACGAACAGCAGCGCCAGAACTGGCCAGCCGGGCTCAAGCCCGGCCGCCGCGAGCATGGCGATGCCTGCCGCGGCGCTGGGGATGCCGACATGGCGTAGCCGTTCCCCGGCACGGTCTGACAGTCTGCCATTCACTGCAAGGCCGATGGCTATGCCCAGCATGGGGAGGGCGCTGAGCGTCCCGATCATCAGTTCGCTTCCGCCCAGATCGAGCTGCCGGACGAGCTGCGGCAACCAGAAGGCCAGTGCATAGGCGCCGGTCATGATCAGCAGCCAGCCGATCGAACAGCGCCACAACCAAGGATCGCGGGCGATCTGCGTGAAAGACGGGGCGGGTATACGCACATCTTCGCCCGACGGAGCCATTTCCCGGTTCAGCCAATCCCGTTCCGCAGCCGTAAGCCAGCCAGCCCGATCCGGACGATCCACGAAATAAAACGCCGCGGCGATGGCCAGCACCACATTGGGAATGGCGATGGCCAGGAACATGTAGCGCCATGCTTCCATGCCCAGCGGATTGGCAATGCCCAGCAGCCAGCCGCATAGGGGCCCGCCCAGCACCATCGAAAGCGGAACGGCCACCAGCGCGCCCGAGAGTGCCCGTGCGCGGATGGAAGGGGGCGTCCATTGGGAGATGAGCCAGGTCATCCCCGGAGCGAAACCGGCTTCAGCCATGCCGAGGAGAAAGCGTGCGACATAGAATTCCGTCGCGCTTTGTACATGGGCCATCCAGAAGCCGGAGCAGGCCCAGAGCAGCATGGAGCAGAACAGCCATGCCTTGATGCCTATGCGCTTCAGCAGCTGGACATGGGGATATTGGAACAGCAGGTAAGCAATGAAGAACATGCTCACCCCCTGGCCGAACTGGTCGGGCGTAAGCCCCAGATCGGCGGACATGGCGCTGCCGGCATAGCTGACGTTCACCCGGTCGATCGAATTGACGAATGTCAGCACCGCGATCGGCAATACCAGCCAGATCGCGATCTTGCGGCCTACACGTTGCCTCAGGGACGTATCCACGTCCACACCTTCGAGCATCCTTTAACTCCCCCTTATTTGCCTAGGGGGATCGGCCAGCTTTTGGTGTTAGGCAACTGGAAATCGGCCCCATTTGCCCTTGGCGGCCCGGCTCGGGGTGTTGTTGACCCTCAGGGGCCGCTGGATCGCGGCGCCTGCTCGTCTGTCGAGATAGGATGCGGGCAGGGGATTCCTGCCCGCCGTACCTTTCACCGGTCTTTTTTGCCGGCGTGGAAGGGCTTCTTCTTGCCTTTCCAGGGTGCGGGCTTGCCGCCTTCGCGGTCCTGCCGGGGGCCGTTGCCTTTATGCGGGTGCCGGGGACGGGCATAGCTTCCGGCCGCGCCGGCGGCGTTATCGCGCCCATGCTCGCGATTGCGGCGTGCGGCTTCGCGCGGAGCTTCGTTCGACTGTTCGATGAGCACGCCTTCCTCATCCCCTTCGCCGCCCGCCGTGCGCTTCAGCGCGGCGTTGAACTTGGCGGCGACGGCGAGAGGCACCTGGAAATGCGTCTCGTTGGGGGCGATACGGATCGCGCCGATCTCGTTGCGAGTGATGTGCCCGCGGCGGCAGAGCAGCGGCAGGATCCAGCGGGGATCGGCATTGTGGCGACGGCCGACATTCATGCGGAACCACACGGCGTCCTCGAAACCGGGGCGGTGCCGCTCCTTCTGCGCGGCACGGCGTGCTTCGGGCGTGTTCTCCATCAGTTCTTCCGGCTCGGGCAGGGAAGCACGATGGGCCCGCACCAGCATGGCGGCGATATCTGCCGGGCTGCGTTCGGCCAGCAGGGCGTCTGCCAATTCGCGATCGGTCTCGTCCACCTCCACGGGGGCGAGCAGGGCGGAAAGCAGGCGCGTGCGATCCTGCGCACGAATTTCGTCGGGGCCGGGCGCTGAAATCCACTCGGCGTTGATGCGCGCATGTTGCAGCATGGATTCCACGCGGCGGCGGCGCGGGAAGGGCACGATCAGCACGGCGGTGCCCTTCTTGCCCGCGCGACCCGTTCGGCCAGAACGGTGCTGCAGCGTTTCCGCATCCCGGGGAATCTCGACATGGATCACCAGGCTGAGCGAGGGCAGGTCGATCCCGCGGGCGGCCACGTCTGTTGCCACGCATACCCTTGCGCGCCGGTCACGTAGGGCCTGCAAGGCCTGGTTGCGTTCCGATTGCGAATGTTCGCCCGACAGGGCGACCACGGCAAAGCCGCGCTCCTGCAACGTGGCGTGCAGGTGGCGCACATTGTCGCGCGTGGCGCAGAACAGGATTGCCGTTTCCGCCTCGTGGAAGCGCAGCAGGTTGACCACCGCGTTTTCGATTTCGGACGGGGAGACGGTGACCGCCTGATAGGCGATGTCGCCATGGCCGCGATCATTACCGACCGTGGAAATACGCAGCGCGTCGTTCTGGTAACGGCGGGCCATCGCTTCGATCGGGCGGGGCATGGTGGCGGAGAACAGCAGAGTGCGGCGCGTTTCGGGCGTAGCGTCCAGAATCTCTTCCAGATCCTCGCGGAAGCCCATGTCGAGCATCTCATCCGCTTCATCGAGCACGATGGCGGCCAGTTGCGAGAGGTCGAGCGCACCGCGCTCAAGATGATCACGCAGGCGGCCCGGAGTGCCAACCACGATAGTCGCGCCCGCATGCAACGCCCGGCGCTCCTGCGAAGGATTCATGCCGCCCACGCAAGTGGCGATCCGTGCGCCGGCCTTGCCATACAGCCAGGCAAGCTCGCGGCTGACCTGCAGGGCCAATTCGCGCGTGGGGGCGATCACAAGCGCCTTGGGGCGCCCGGTTCCGGCGGCTGTGCCTGCCTCGTTCAGCAGTTCGCTGGCCATAGCCAGGCCGAAGGCGACGGTCTTGCCCGAACCGGTCTGGGCGGAAACCACCAGATCGCGGCCAAGCGCTTCAGGTTCCAGCACGGCGGCCTGAACAGGCGTGGGCTGGGCGTAGCCGCGTTCGGCAAGAGCTTCGCCGAGGATCGGCGGGAGATTGGAAAAGGTCATTCAACTCACAGTGATTGGCACCGCGCGAAACGCGATGCTGGGCGATTTAATAAGTTTGGTGGCGGCCATACGCCAGCCCGGGCCCCCCGGGACAATACCCTGCCCAGCCAGCCCTCTATGTTGGCAGCTTTGCGGGCCCTATACAGGATCGGAACGCATTTGGCTTCCCTTAGTTTTAGGCAGCGCCGGGGCCGAGCCTTCCTCAGGGATGCCTATACAGATGTACAGGTATCATTGGCCATGTGGACAGTACGCCGCAAGGGGGATGAAGATTATGCAGCTGCCATAGGCAGATACCGACAGATGGTTTTGCTGCGCAGTATATGCATCTGAAAGAAAAGCGTTTTATACCAATACTGCTTCCTCGCCGGTCTTTTGGGGCGTGGGTTGCCATCCGAATATCCACGCTCGCTTCCTGATAGGCCTGTCTCAAGAAACTTGTGCTTCGAAAAACAGATACCCCTCCTGGGGAGCTGTGCCCTGACGCCCATTCGAAGCAAATTAACATTTTCCGACTAGCGTGGCGCAAACTGGTGTTGCATCATGCTGATGATCCGAGTCAAACGCAAATATAAGCAATTAAAAATAAAGAATTATTTTTGATAAATAAATGATTACTTTTCCGCTTGCGTGAAGTTGCCAATGGTTAATCCGCAATAAAAATTAGTAACAATGGGAATTGTTCTTTATTATTTTTTAGATGAAAATTAGAAATGAAAATGGGGGCAGACAATGGGAACGATATTTGATATTTTCATTAGAGATAAGGCTTCTTTAGGAGAGGAATTATCAGGTAAGGATCATGGCTCATCTCGTTCCGAGCTGGATCGTCCGGATGAGAGCAGTATCCGCGGACTGGCCGAAATTCAGCAGAACATCGACTATTCGATGGCCACCGTGATTCAGGGCTTCTCGGGATTTCAGGAATTTACCGGGCGCATGGTGTCGTTGAGAGACGAACTCGCGCAAATCTTCGAGGAGCATCGCAAGCTTGCCCTGGCCAATGCGGTACTCGTTCAGGAGCGGGACCATTTTCAGGAAAAATATCACGACGCGGCGACGTCGGCTGACCGTTTTTCCAAGACTGCTTCAGAGTTGGAGGTCCGCCTCAACGATGTGTCGCGGGACCTGCAAAAGCACCAGACCAATCTGAGTGACCTGGAGCAGCGTCACCATCTTCTCAATCTCGCGAAGAAGGAAGCCGATGAGCTTTCTACGGAAACCGCTCGCCAGTTGCAGTCCGCCCAGGATGCAGCCGAGGGGCTTCGCATGGAAGTTGGACTGCTCAAGCAGCGTGCCGAAACGGATTCGCGAGAAATCTCGGAAATGGCGGCCAAGCTCAAGGAAGCTCTTGAGGAAACGATTCTTCTTTCCAATCGGTGCGAGAACTATGAGTTCGCGGTGCGGACGCACGAGGATGAGGCCGCAGAACTCAAGGACCGCATCGAGGCTTTGTCAGCCGAGAACAAAAGCCTGAGCCAGCTCGCGCTGGAGCGAGAGGATGAAGCCGCCAAAAGCCGGACCGAATTCTCCAGGCTGTTCGACAAGTATCAGACAGAGACGAAAGAGCGCGATCGCGAGGTTGCAGCCCTCAAGGGCGAGAAGGCGCAGATGTCGGCCAGCCTGAAAATGCTGGAGCAGGTCAATGGCGATCTGAAGCTGGATAATGAAAAGCTCGCTGCCCAAATTCGGCAGCTGAACGAAAATTGCGACAAGAGCGAAGTGACTATCAATCGTCTCGAAACCAAGAACGCGCGTCTGTCGACAAATCTCGAAGCCGCACTGGATGCCAAGAAGCAGATAGATCAATCGCGGCTCGCCATGTCTACTCGACTGGATGCTCTGGGCCAGCTTCTCCGTGAGAGAGAAAACGAAAACAAGAAGCTCGAAACCGAAGTCGCGCGGCTTACCGAAGAGCTTGAGGATAAAACCAGAGCGCATCAAGACGTGCTGGAATCCTTGAACTTCAAGATTTTCGAGCTTGAGAAAGAAGTCAGCAATCAAAACAACGAGCGGGAATTCATGGAGGCGCAGCTCGCCGCAGTTAAAAGGGCCTGAGCTGGCGGGAGGCGCTCCGTTCTGGCTGCGTTGCAGTAAACAGGGGGTATGCGGTTGGTCTGGGATTCAGATCGCAATACCTCACTGTTGCTATCGATAATAACAAGAAGATTATGTCTGGCCAGGCGAAGGTTCTGAGCCGGATAATTGTTGATCGAGGAAATTTTGATGCCTGCTCGCGTTCCGCGAATTCCTTTCTTCCGTTCTCCGAATATTGCGATTGATCTGGGTACAGCCAATACTCTTGTATATATGCAGGATCGTGGCATCGTTCTCAATGAACCTTCGGTCGTTGCCGTCGAAACGAGAGGTGGAGTTAAATCCATTACAGCCATTGGCAAGGTGGCAAGGCTGATGTTGGGAAAGACACCGGACAATGTGGAGGTTATCCGACCCCTACGCGATGGCGTGATTGCGGACATTGAAATCGCGGAAGAGATGATCAAGCATTTCATCCGGGAGGTCCTCGGAAAGAACCGCCTGATGCGCTATCCCGAGGTGATCGTGTGCGTGCCATCGGGATCGACCTCAGTTGATCGCCGCGCGATCAGGGATGCCGCGAGCAATGCCGGAGCTTCGAGTGTCTCGCTCATACTGGAGCCGATGGCTGCGGCGATCGGCGCCGGACTGCCGGTTACAGAGCCGATCGGATCGATGATTATCGACATCGGCGGAGGCACCACCGAAGTGGCGGTCCTCTCCTTAGGCGGGTTGGCCTATTCGAATTCGATCCGCATGGGTGGTGACAAGCTGGACGAGGCAATCGTTTCCTATGTCCGCCGCCATCATAACCTGCTTATCGGCGAAGCGACCGCAGAGCGTATCAAGCTGGCCTATGGTGTCGCCATGCCTCCCGAGGACCAGGTGGGCGAGGTCGTTTCGATCAAGGGACTCGATCTCGTCGGTGGCGTTCCAAAGGAAGTGCAAATCAATCAGGCAGAGATTGCGGAGATTCTTGCCGAACCGATTGCAGTGATTGCCGAAGGAATTCGGGTGGCGTTGGAGAATACGGCCCCGGAACTCGCGTCCGACGTCGTGGATCGCGGGATTACCTTGACTGGCGGCGGAGCCCTTATTCCGCAATTGGATATGTTCCTTGCCGAGGCAACGGGGCTACCCGTTTCTATCGCCGAGGATCCGATGTGCTGCGTAGCTCTCGGAACCGGCCGCGCCCTTACCGACGAAACTTTCAGATCGGCTTTGATAGTCTAGGCGGCACGGGCCGTGGTGCTGCCGAAGCTGCAGGGCCGCTGGCGCGATTATCTCTGCAGGTGTGACCGGCGCGGTTTCCCAACCACGGTTCCGCGTCTTTCCGCCTGCAGGCGCGATGGCGGTTTCCTTGCCCCGCCATGGCCTGCGTTCGGCTTGCAATGTAAAGTGATCCCGCGCGTCTTTCGGGGGCGCGGGAGCCTTCCCTCGCATCAACTGGCGCAAGCCGGAAAACTTCGATCATTAGATCGGCCCCTCCTGCCGCGGGACTGGCTGTGCGCGCTTTGCGGCGTCCTGCCATGGCAGGCGGAGCCATTTGCCGCCGTGTCCGTTGATCTCATGAACCCCGTAGCAACCCCGGAGCGATGCCGGGGCAGAGTTCTGACAGATCGACGGAAACACACACTGGCAACGGAAGGAGGACCAGATGATCGGCAAAATGATCGGTGCTTATGCGGGCGAACGCGCCGCGCGGCATGTGGACGGCTTGAACGGCACCGCCGGAGCGCTTTTGGGCGCAGGCGGGGTGGCAGCGCTCAAGAAGATCGGCCCGTTCGGCCTGCTGGCGGCTTTGGCAGGGGGATATGCGCTCAAGCGCCGCCTTGATCATAACCGCCAGGAGCGCGACGAAGAGATGCCCGCGCCCAAGGCTGGATCGCGCCGGGCCGGAGCAAAATCTAGGAAGTAACCGGCAGAAACGGAGTGCTATCATGGACAGCAAGGATGATCCCCGGCAGCGCCAGGATGACTATAATGATCCCGATCTGCAGAATTCCGAGCAGAATGAGCAAGGCACGCAGGCCCAGGATATTGCTGAAGAAGCGCGGCATCTGCAGCTGGGTGAAGAGAGCGAGCCGGGAGGCAAGGCCAATCCCGCCGATCTCGTTCCGCGCGACGTGCCAGATCTGGTAGAGAAGGAGGAGGAAATGCTCCGCTCGGGCCGGATCGATATGGATGCCTTCGAAGGCGAAGAAATGATGGACGACGAAGAGGAATAATCTCGCGTCGTGCTCAATGAACGTCGCCTGCCCGAACCGTGCGTGAATCGGGACGGGCAGGCGGCGAGGGGGCTTGCCCGCCGCGGCGGCCCATGCAAATTTTGGACAGCGACAGGGGAACTCCTGAGGTGTTTCATCGCCTCTCCAGATCGGGAGCTGTCCAATGTACACATACAGGCTGATTTATTCAGACGATGGCATCGGTGTCGCCCAGACGATTGAATTCGATGCGAATGATCCCGGTGCGGCCCTGAACATAGCGGACAGGCACGAGCCGAACCGCTCTGCCGAATTGTGGTGCGATCGGGAGCGCCTCTGCACCATCCGGCGTAGCGAAAACGGCTTCTGGGCCATTGATTGACAGTTTGGAGCGAAGCTTCCGCTCAGCTGGATCGCCCACGCCCAAGGCAGGCAAGCCTCGCAACTGACTGCAAGGGTCTTGCCGGGGGTTCATTTAACGGTGAGGCGGGAGCCTCCCACACAACTCTCTGCTCCCGCCCACAGCGCCGCGTCGTACCTGACCCGTGTCTCCACTCCTACCTGGAAAGGGCGACGCGGCGCCATGTGCAAGGAGAGAATTTCATGAACCGGACAACCGGCATGGTGCATGAAGACGGCCTTCCCGGCCATGAGAGCGAGTTGGAGCCCAAGCCCAATTGGCAGCCCCGCTATCCCGGCTCAGGCCGGCTGAAGGGCAAGGTCGCTATCGTAACTGGCGCCGACAGCGGGATCGGCCGGGCGGTGGCCGCGCTGTTCGCACGCGAAGGGGCGGATGTGGTAATTGCCTATCTCTGCGAACATGACGATGCTGAGGAAACTGCCCGGATAGTTCGCGAAGAAGGCAGCAGGGCGCTGACTCTCGCTGGTGACCTTGGAGACGAAGCGATCTGCAGAAATCTGGTCGAGGCAGCCATCGCGGAGTTCGGCCAGATCGATATTCTGGTGAACAATGCTGGGGAGCAGCATCCGGATGAGGACATCCGCCACATCACCGAGAAGCAATTGCGGCGTACTTTTCAGACCAACATCTTCTCGATGTTCTTCCTCACCCAGGCGGCCCTGCCTCATCTCAGGGAAGGCAGCGCCATCATCAATTGCACTTCGGTCACCATGTACAAGGGATCGAAGCAGTTGCTGGATTATTCCAGCACCAAGGGTGCGATCACGGCCTTCACGCGCTCTCTGAGCGAGAACCTGATCGAGAAAGGCATCCGGGTGAATGCGGTGGCGCCTGGTCCGATCTGGACCCCGCTCAATCCTTCAGGAGGCGCCCCGCCCGAGAAGGTGGCGCATTTTGGCGAAGATACCCCGATGGGGCGGCCCGGGCAGCCGAACGAAGTGGCGCCGTGCTTCCTGTTCCTCGCCTGTGAGGATTCCAGCTATATGAGCGGACAGGTGCTGCACCCCAATGGCGGAATTATCGTTGGTAGCTGACAATCGCGGGAGAGGCAGGACGGCGCTCATAATGCTGGTTTTCCCTAGAAAAAACTTGCGGGGGAGAAGTTTCCGAACGATGCATTAACCGTTTCCCTTCATGGTAATCCCAAATTCGAAGGGGGCTTCCATGAACATCAGGGGATCGATTCTCGCGGCTATGCCGTGCGCCATTCCGGCGGCGCTTATCTGCGCCGTGCCGGCCCATGCAAAGGACGATGTGCAGCGTCTGGGCGTCACCGCGAAAATCTACGATCATGGCGCCAATATCACGGGGAGCTATACAACGCTTCTGTCCGGCTCCTTGAAGGAAAGCGGGCCGCTGCTGCGCGCGGATGTGAGCTATGGCTCGTCGGAATCGCAATCTGGCGCTACCAACGAACGGCTGCGTGCAAATGTGCTGGTGGGTTATCAGATCGCGGGCAAGGGTTGGAAGACCCGGATTTCAGCGGGAGCAGCCTATATCGACCGTACTGGGGCTAATGTCGGCCAGCGCGAAGGCGCGGCGGCGATGTTCAAGCTGGAGGCCTTTACTGACCGCAAGGGGCCGGTCTTTGTTTCGGGAACTGCGGAATATGTTACACGCGATAATGCCTATCGGGTCGCGGGGCGCGTAGAAATGCGCACGGGCTCTGTTTTCATCGGACCTGAAGTCTCGCGGGTGGGCAGCGATTATTTCAAAAGCACGCAGGTCGGCTTCAGCCTCTCCAACATCAAGGCAGGAGATATTCGGCTCACTTTCCGGGGCGGATATTCCTTCGGGAGTGAGGAGGGCAGCGATCGCGATTCTCCCTACGCCGGCATCGGCACGGAGTTTCGGTTCTAAGGCGAGCTGGCAGGGGCGATCCGCGTGGCCAGTCTGCCTGGGGAAGCGATCCTCGACCCGCGCTCGAACTCGCGCGGCCGGGCGCGCTCTGCTTTTGGAAGCGTAGAAGCCAAGGGCGCTATGCCGATCCTGACTCTCGATCAATTGCGTCCGCACGATCCAGTCGATGCGGCGCAAGGTGGCCAGAGCTTTGCCGATCCGCCATTGTTGATGGGCTTCGTGTTGCTGGCTGCGGTGGCGGTTTGGGCCGCGGCATTGCTGCTGCAATCCGATCGCGTGGCGACGCTGCTGGTGGCCGTGCCCGGCATGTACGGCCTTATCGCAATGTGGCGCCACAGCTGGGCCGGTTTGCACTTCGCCAGGGCGGCGATCTATCTGTGCCTCGTTTTCCCCCGCATGGCGGTCAGGGTTCGGGAAGGGGCCAAAGGGCGCC
Organism: Fulverythrobacter ferritrahens; assembly: GCF_020539485.1. Lineage (GTDB taxonomy): Bacteria > Pseudomonadota > Alphaproteobacteria > Sphingomonadales > Sphingomonadaceae > Andeanibacterium > Andeanibacterium ferritrahens. The sequence continues at coordinate 1,651,320 of NZ_JACDXU010000001.1, read as the reverse complement.
GCGTTCCCCATGTCGCGGTAGTGGTGACATCCTACAACATCGCCCGGGCAGAGTTCCGGGCGGTCTATTCCGCCCTGTTCGCCGATCTGGCCGCATATGGCGCGCCCGCCACGGTGATCGCCGCGATCACTACGGACCGGGACCGGATGCTGCTGGACGACATGCTGGCATCATTCACTTTTCCGGCGGGGATCGAGATGATCGTCCAGTTCCAGCGCGGAGACGGAAAGCGCAGCGCGCTCGGCATGGCGCTGCGCTGCCTTGCCCGGCGCGAATTGCCCCGCGGTTCGGTAACGATGCTGCTGGATGGGGATGTGGTGGTAGAGCGGGGCGCTCTGGAGAAATGCCTGCCATTCTTCCTGGCTGATCCCACGCTTGGGGCACTGACCACCAATAATTCCGCCGTCACCAATGGCGATGGGGTGTCGGCCTCATGGTATTCGCTGCGCTATGCCCAGCGCCATGTCCTGATGTCGTCGCTTTCGCTCAGTCGGCGGCTGCTCGTACTCACGGGGCGTTTCTCGCTCTATCGAAACGAGGAAGTGGTGCGCCCCGAATTCATCGATTTGATCGAGAATGACGGGATGCGCGATTGGCTGCATGGCCGCTTCCGCTTCCTGACTGGGGACGACAAATCGGCTTGGTATGCCCTGCTACGGCGCAAGGTGAAGATGCTCTACATTCCAGATGTCACGGCGGTGGGGTTCGAGGCGCTGCCCGCCGGATACGGGTTCCTGTCCGGATCGACCCGCCTGATGCATCGCTGGCTGGGCAATATGCTGCGTTCCAATTCGCGCGCTTTGCAGCTGGGGCCAGGGGTGTGCGGCACTTTTACCTGGCTGTGTATCCTCGATCAGCGGCTCACCATGTGGACCGCGCTGGTCGGCCCGGTTCTGGCCCTGATTTTGTCCCTGACCGTCTCGCCGGTGGTACTGCTGTATTATCTGGCATGGGTGGCCCTTTCGCGCCTCGTCCTTGCAGGGCTCAACGGGCTTGCCTGGGGGCGCTTCCATCCGCTCTGGCCCCTTCTGCTCGCCTACGATCAGATATGGGGGGCGCTGCTGAAGACATATCTTCAGTTCCGGCTCCACCGGCAGAGCTGGACCCGGCAGGGCATCGTTACCGGCGGCAGCGAGGCTGTGGCAGGAAATGTCGCGGCGGGCGGGCTGCATCTGCTGGCATTGGCCGGGTTGTTCTCGGTCGTCTGGCTGATGGCCGCGCGGTGATACAGGGATTGAGAGCCTCATGGATCAGGGGAAGACGGATATGACTGGCAGCCGCCCGCCGCAAAAGGACATGCTGGAAACGCTTTCGCCCTTTGTGGTGGAGCGGCGCGATCCCCGGACATTTGTGGAGGTCGCGCTTGATTTCCGCCTCACCGATGGGGACCGTGTCTATCAGGGCGTCCGGCTCTCCCGTTGTGTGCTGACGGTAAAGCTGCCGCCTTCCGCGAATTGCCCGGACCATGGCGAATGGACCACAAGCGATGCGAACCGCACCGTGAAGCTCAGCCTGCCCCTTTCGGGCTTCGAGCTTGCGCTGGAAGTCACTGCCGTCCCGCAGGCCGATAGCAAGATCAAGGATGGCCTTCTGCATTATGTCATCGCACCTTACGAGGTACGCGCGCAGGCGGTGTTAGCGCAGATCGTCCGCGTCGTGCTCACCGGGGTGCTGCCCACGGTGGACGATCTCCAGGCGGGCCATGATCAGGAAACCCCGCTGCCGCAGCATGCTGCCGCGCCGGCCTCCATCGGCACCAGATTCGTGCCGATGGCGGTGTTGGCGCTGGGGGTCGTGGCGCTGGTACTGGGGGCAGGGTTTCTCGGAGCACGGGTGTGGGCATCGGCAACGACGGTTCAGGCGACTACCGCCCGGCTGGTCGCCCCGCGCAGCGATGTGCTGGCCCTGGATATTGGCAGGGTCGGCGGTGTTGCCGTCTCGCCCGGCCAGCGGGTCAGCAAGGGGCAGCTTCTCGCCGTTCTCGATGCTCCGCAAACCCAGACGCAGCTGGCGGAAAACGAACTGCGTTTTGCCAGAGCCGATACCGGATCGGCAGGCGCGCTGCTGCTTGCATCGCTGCGGGGGCGCGTGGCAGCGCTGCGATATCGATCCCCATGCGACTGCATCGTCGAATGGGTTTCCCCCGTCGGAACTACCCTTGCTCCGGGGCTGCCCCTGGCCGCCCTTTCCGCCGCGGCACCGGAGGATTTGCGCGTGATCGCGCGCGTTCCGGCAGAGCGTGAGGGCGAGCTGCATCGCGGGCAAAGCGCGGAGGCCCGCATTGCTGGTTCCCCCCCGATCGCGGCCAAGGTGGAGAGTTTCGGTGCGGGAATTTCCACCTTGTCACGCTACGAACCTCAAGGCGCAGGCGGCGCGGCGCCCGGAACTGTCCCGGTCCTGCTCCATCTCTCAAAAATCCCTGCCCGGCGGGAAAGCCCGGCTGTGGCTGATGTGGTAATCTTCAAATGATCCTGCTCGCCCGCCGGTTTACGGCACTTGTGGTGGTTCTTCTCGCGCTCGGGGGGCAGCCGGCAAGGGCGATGACGCTGGAAGAGCGGCAGGCGCTGGATCTTTCGGCCTATCGTGTCACCGACCGGGCGGCAGGCTATTTCGATCGCGCCGCGCGCCGGGCCTATCTGGCCACAACCACCGATCCGATCCTGCGGGAGGAGATCAAGCGGGTCCGCCCGGGTGTGCCATGCGCCGATGCCATGGAGATGGAACCTTTCGCGGGGGATGCCGCGCTGGCGGATTTCTACAAGGACAATCCGACCTGGAAAATGCAGGTGGCCCAGTTCCACCGTTTCGAGGACGCGCTTTCCGCGCTGGCGGCGGCCCAGTTCGTGGCGCCGACCCGGATGGCCAGCGGGCGCTGCGTGATCGAGGCGCTGGACCGCTGGGCGCGGGGGAGGGCATTTCTGGCCTATGATCGTAAGAAGGCGGGCTTGCAGACCTGGTTTCAGATCGAATCCACGCTGTTTGCCATGGCCTTCGCCTATTCTCTCGTGCGCGAGGATGTGCCCGGCATGGAAGCGCAAAAGGCGCGGATAGAGGCGTGGCTGGTAGCTGCGGCGCGGACACATATGGCCTATCCCGGAGCCCGTGAAGGCACATGCTGCAACAACCACTTCTATCGCCGCGCCGTCTATGCCGCGATGATCGGAGTGCTGACGCGGGATGACGAACTGTTCCGCTATGGCGTGAGCGCGGTCTATTCGGCAGTGGACGATGCGGCGCCGGACGGCACGCTGGCGCTGGAAATGCGGCGGGGCAGCCACGCCGCGCATTATCAAAACTATGCAGCGATGTATCTGGCATTCATCGCCCAGATCGCCGCGCGCCAGGGCTATGATCTTTATGCGGTAACGAAGGACGGCCGTTCGCTCGATACGATTCTGGGTCATACGCTGGCCATCAACGCCACGCCTTCCCTCGTGGCGGCCCGCGCCGGTGATGCAGGGCAAAGCGATTCCTATCTGGGGGACGACCAGTATTTGTCATGGCTGGAACTCGCCGCGAAGCGCCCGCCTCTCCGGGAGGCTGCCTTGCCGACCCTGCAAAAGATGCGTCCGCTCTACAATCGCAGTCTTGGTGGATACGCGACCCTCTATTTCATGGAGCCTTGAGACCTGGAAGCTGATGGGGTGATTAGCGCCGGTCGATAGGGGCCCAGACCCGTACCGGCTCATCTCGCGCGATACGGCCGAAGGCATCCAGAACATCCTGCGGGGGAGCGCCGGCCTGTACATGCAGATTGGGGGCTATCATCCACGATGCGTCACGTTGCGGCACGGCCTCCAGCGCGCTGGCCAGTGCCTTCTGCGTCCAGACCTTGCCACCATTGTCGATTCCGGGTTCCGCGCTCATGCTCTGGAACAGATAGATCCGGTCTCCATCCGCGCCGAAGACGCGCCCGGTGAAGCGACAGGCGGGGGATGTAAGATAGAACATCAGGCGGGAGACATTCTCCGGCGCCATCCGGTCCAGCCCGCTTTCCGGCACTTTCATGATCTTGTCGAGCATGGGGATCGCTTCGCTCATGCGTGATCGAGCCATGGGCGCCAGCGCGTTCACCCGCACGCCCAGATGGCAAAGCTCCGTGGCGGCGGCCATGGTCAGGGCGGCGACCCCGGCCTTGGAAACCACGTAGGAAATTGCGCCCGGTGGCGGGTTCGTTCCGGCGGGGGAGGAGGTGTTCACCACTGCGCGGCCGAGTTGCGGCCCCTCGCTCTCCCAATATCGGGCGGCCCAGTGGATGAGGGCGGCGGTGCCGGTGAGGTTCACATCCATCACCCGCTGCCAGTTCTCGCCGCTTTCGGTGGCAATGGAATCATACAATGTGATGCCGGCATTGTTCACCACAATGTCGAGCCGGCCGAATTCATCCAGGGCCCGCTCGACCAGAGCCTTAGGGGCGTTCCAGCTGCCGATATCGCTCGTATCGGCAATGGCGTGCCCGCCTGCGGCTATGATCTCCGCCGCAACCTGAGCGGCAGGACCGGCGTCCTGTCCACCTCCGGTGATTGCCGTGCCCGCGTCATTCACCAGCACCGCTGCACCTTCGCGCGCCAGGGTAAGAGCATGGCACCGCCCGATCCCCCGTCCGGCGCCGGTAACGATGGCAATTTTGCCCTCCAGCAGACCCATGGCCGAACTCCTCCGTTTGCGACTACCTGCGGCTTGCCTTGATGAAATCGGCGGCCCGTTCGGCCACCATGATGACCGGCAGATTGGTATTGCCGCCCGGCAGGCGTGGGAAAACTGAGGCGTCCACCACGCGCAGGCCTTCCACGCCGTTCACGTGCAACTCTCCATCCAGCACGGCGCGCTCGTCACCCCCCATGCGGCAGGTTCCGGAGGGGTGGTAAGCCGTGGCGGCGGTTGCACGGATATAGGCGAGCACATCCTCGTCGCTTTCCGGTGCCATTTCCGGTCGCCGCATCGCGCCGGTCACTTCCGCCAGGGCAGGCTGGGCCAGAAGGCGGCGCAAGGTGCGATAGCCACGCACCATTTCCGCCCGGTCTTCCTCTGCCGACAGCAGGTTGAAGCGGATGCGCGGATGGGCGCGGGGATCGGGCGCGGCCAGCTTCAGCCATCCCCGGCTCCTGGGATAGTTGAGGGACCACATTGCCCCCATGCGCGGGCCGAATGGGCGGGCGATGCCGGGGAACCAGACGCGCGATTCCATCGCCAGCGGGATCAGCAAGATGTGCAGGTCCACAAGGTCAGGTTCTGTGCCAGTGGCGACATTGGCGGAAATGGCCAGCGGCGGGGCGCCGAATGGGCTCTTTTCCCGCATAAGCCAGCGCAGGCCGGACAGCATCAGCCGGTCAAAGCGGAGCTGGCTTTCAAAGGCGAGGGAAGGGGCAAGGTCCAGCTCCATCCCGGCGCCGGGATGATCCATCAGATTGGCGCCGACATCGGGGCTGTCATGCAGAACGGGAATGCCCATTCCCGACAGATCCTCTGCCGGGCCGATGCCCGATAACAGCAGCAATTGCGGCGAGTTGATCGCCCCGCCGCACAGGATCACCTCGCGAGCGGCATGGGCCTGCTTTTCCTCGCTGCCCTGCATCCAGGCGAGACCGGTTGCCCGCTTCCCCTCGAACAGGATGCGGGTGGCGAGCGCATGGGGGCGGACTTCCAGATTGGGCCGGGAAAGGGCGGGGCGCAGATAGGCGTCGGCGGCGCTGTGACGCCGGCCGTCCCTGATGGTGAAATCGGGCATGCCGAAGCCATCGGTCCGCTCGCCATTGAAATCCATCGTGATGGGAAAACCCATGGCATGTGCAGCTGCCACCGCATTGGCCATCAGTGGGCTGGGTGCGGGATGCGGCTGCACGCAGAGCGGCCCGCTGCCGCCATGCAACGGAGTGTCGCCGCGCCAATGGCTCTCCAGCTTGCGGAAATAGGGCAGCACATCGTCCCAGCCCCAGCCGGGCAACCCGGCATCGCGCCAGCCGTCATAATCGCGGCGATGCCCGCGGATCGCCATCATGCCGTTGAGCGAGGAAGTACCGCCCAGCATCCTGCCCCGTGCCACGGGCAGGCGGCGCCCATCCAGTTCGGGTTCCTCCTCCGAGAAGAAGCCCCAGGTGAGATCGGGATTGGGCCATAATTTGGAGACGGCGAGCGGGATGCGCACGTCCATTCTACGGTCGCTGCCGCCAGCCTCCAGCAGCAGCACGCGGCATGAAGGGTCTTCGCTCAGCCGATTGGCGATCACGCATCCGGCGGAACCTGCACCAACGACGATATAGTCGAACTGCTCCATTGCGTTCAAACCACCTTCCAGAAGCGGAACAGGGAACCGTCAGGGTTACGCTGCCCCACGCCGACGAAGATCGTGCGGTTCAGCCATTCATAAGGCCCGACAGGCGCCTCGAAGCGCGGGGTCATGCGCATGTAATAGCTGGACGGATCGACTTCCTCGCGCGCCAGCAGCTTGGCCACTACTTCGGGCGGGGCATGGCGGATGCCGGTGCTGCGCTTCAGGATGAAGGCGCCGTCATCGGTTTCCAGCAGATATTGGGATTCGAAGCGGCCATTGCCGTCCGCCTGCACCAGCGGAAAATCCCCTCCGCTGCCCGGCACGATCCGGCCGGAAATGCCGGGGCCGCGGAAAGTGCCTTTCTCGATCAGAACGGCCCCGCGCGTATAGCCATCCATGTGGATATGCATGCGCGGGCCCAACGTGATCTGCATTTCGAGCGCGAGTTCCAGCTGCATCAGACGATCCTGTGAATGGTGAGGGCGGTGGCGCCCGCAGGCCGCTCGGCGACATAGGCAGCGCCTGCCAGTTGGGCGAGCGGGCCATCGACCTCCGCCTCGAACAGAAGGGTGAGGCGGGTGCCTTGGAACTCGCCATCCGTGGTAAGGTATCCCGTGCCGAAACCGCGGGCGAGAGTGCCCTCTGCCTCGATGTAGTAACTGGCTTCCACCACGGTCACGCCATCGGCGCGGGCGAAGCGGGTTTCGGCTCCGCCCTTCACCGATGCCTCCAGCCCGTCGCCATGGAAGCGTCCACCCGCAACCGGCCAATGGCTGCGTGCCCCACCGATAGGGAGTTCTCCCACATCGAGCGGCGGCCCGAACAATGTTTCGAGCGTGAAGGCGGGGACAAGGCCGGGTGTGGGTGCTGTGGCTTCCTGTGTCATCCTCAAGCCCCTCAATACACCATCGTGACGGCTTTGAGCTCTGTGTAAGCCTCGATCCCGGCGCGGCCGTTTTCCCGGCCGGAGCCGGACTGCTTCACTCCGCCCACCGGCATGGAAAAGTCGTTCCCGCCGCCCGAATTGATCCGCACCGTGCCCGCGCGCAGTCTGTCGATCAGGCCCAGTGCTCTGGCGAGATCGCGGGTCCAGACATAGGATGCAAGGCCATAGGAAGTGTCGTTTGCAAATGCGGCGATCTCGTCCAGATCCTCCGTTTCGAAGCGCGCCACGCACAGGACCGGGCCGAAGATTTCCTCTTCCACGGCGGCCATGCGGGCAGTCACGTCGGCAAGGATGGTCGGGCGGAAGTAATGGCCTCTGCCTCCGGCGATTGCGCCGTCCAGCGCACCGCCTGCCGCCAGGGTTGCGCCTTCGCTTTGAGCGCTTGCCACGAAGCCGGAAACACGGGCGAATTGCGCGGCGGAAATCAGTGGGCCAAGCCGCGTATCGGGATCGCTCGGGGCGCCGATGGTCATGGCTGCGCCGATGGCCGCGATCCGTTGGACGAGATCATCGGCGACACTGCCATGGACCAGCAGCCGCGATCCGGCGGAGCAGGTCTGGCCGCTATTGAAGAAGATGCTCGTTGCGATCCCCCGCGCGGCGGCATCCAGATCGGCGTCGGGCAGCACGATAACGGGAGATTTGCCGCCCAGTTCCACAGTGCAGCGCTTGATCTGCCGCCCGCAGCTCTCCGCGATCCGGCGACCGGTGAGAGTGGAGCCGGTAAAGGATATCTTGGCGACATCGGGATGTTCCACCAATGCCGCGCCCGCTTCTGCGCCAAACCCGGTCACCACGTTGAAATAGCCCGGAGGAACGCCGCATTCGCTGGCCAGTTCCGCCAGCCTTAGCGTGGAGAGCGAGGTTTGCTCGGCTGGCTTGAGTACTACTGCGCAACCTGCGGCGAGGGCAGGGCCGATCTTGCAGGCCGCGCCCATCAGGGGATAGTTCCACGGAACGATCTGGCCCACCACGCCCACCGGCTCGCGCCGGACGTGGCCATGCCAGTTGCCGGGAGCGGAAAGCTCCATCGTCTCGCCGGTCAGCTTGGTGGCCCAGCCCGCGAAATAGCGCAGGGCGGCAACAGCGCCGGGCACGTCGACTATCCGCGTATTGAAGATCGGCTTGCCCGCATCGAGCGATTCCAGACGGGCGAATTCCTCCGCACGGGCCTCCAGGGCGTCAGCCAGCTTCAGCAGCGCGCCCTGTCGCTGGGCCGGTGTCCAGCGCTCGCGACCCGGCGCATACATCGCCTGCTGCGCGGCAGAGACGGCGGCATCGATATCTTCGGCGCTGCCGGCCGAAATGTCGCCGATGGTCTGCCCGGTCGAAGGGTCTTCCACGGCGATGGTCGCGCCGCCGGAAGGCTGTGCCCAGGAGCCGCCAATATGGTGGCGGGCGGGTGGCAGGACGGGAAGGGCGGGTTGGCTCATCGTAAATCCTTTCCTCCCGCCCCTAGCATCCGGCAGCCGTGCGGACTTGCCTCGCCGCGATGGTTAGGGACTGAAAGTGCAGCCGCATGTATGTGGCGCAGTCATATCAATTGCGCGGTCCGAACCGTTCCAGCACCTTGCCGCCCCAGCCCATGATGTCCTTGGCGGCGATTTTCCAGTCGCCATCCACTTTCACCACTTCGTCTCGCACATGGCCGCACCAGTGCAGGATGGGGTGTTCGGGCGGGCGGTTGATCGTGGCCCAGGCATAGGTGCGCACCACCCAGCAATCCGGGCGGCCCAGAGGATCGGGTTCGAAGGTGAATTGGTCCATCTGGTGCTGGTGGCCGGGGAAATCCGGCCGGTCATGGAATTTGAGTACCAGCTTGCGGATCTCGTCCCGCCCCTTGCGGATTTCCAGCCCGCCGGAGGAGGTTTCTTCCGTGGCTTCGGCATCGTCGGTGAAGAGATCGCAATATCCGTCAGTATCCCCCGTATCCAGCGCCCAGCAATAGCGAGCGTAGAGTTCCCTGATCGCCAGTTCATCTTCCACCGGAATGCGTGCCATATCGGCTTTCTCCTCTCGTTGACGGCCGCTGCCTCTTCTGGACAGCTTTGTCCTTGCGGATTAGTTCTGCCTGAAGCGGCCATAAAGACAAGCGGGTCGGCAAGGCCCCGTTTGGCCGGGTAGCGAGGGGTGAGATGCTGAAGGTGTTTTCCACCAGGGCGGCCAGTCGCCTTGAACGCAGCCGCCAGTGGCTGGCCTTCACCGGCGCGGACCGGGTGGAGATTGACGACGATCGCGAGGCATCGCTCAGAGGCAGCGATTTCGGATCCGTGCGCCTGTGCCAAGCCTCGCTGGGGCGGCATCGCATCGCCCAGGCCCCCCGGCTGGATCGCGAAGCGGAAGAGGCAGCGCTCAAGTTCTTCTTTCAGGAAGAAGGGATTACGCGATTGCGCCAGCACGGGCGCGAGATCGAAATCCGGCCCGGCCAATGGTGTGCCCTGCGCAAGGATATCGCCTATGAATTCGATGCGCCCGGCCATTCGCGCCAATTGACCATAACCTTGCCTTGCCGGTTGCTGCCGGCGCCGCGCCCCGGCTTCAACTGGTGGGGCAGGCCGCGCAGCTATCTGTCAGGCGCGGTGCAGGTGCTGCATGCAGGTGCTTCGGCTGCCGTGATGACCGGGGCGACGCTGTCTCAGCCTGAGCGTGAACTGATCGGCGGCCATATGATCCAGTTGCTGGAACTGGCATTGCGGGCGGGCGATTCCGGTTCTCTGCCCGATATGCGTGAAAGGCGCCGGGCCGCAGTGCTGGAATTCATCGAACGGAACCTTGCCGATCCTGCCCTGGGTGTGACGATGATTGCACAGGCGTTGGGCTGTTCCAGCCGAACGCTGCACAAATTGTTTGAGGGGGAGGCGAATACGCTTGCCCGGATCATCTGGAACCGCCGACTGGATCGCTGCCGCAGCGAATTGACCGATCCGGCTTTCGCGGCGCGCTCGATTACCGACATCGCCCATTTCTGGGGCTTCAGCGATTCCCAGCATTTCAGCCGCGCCTTCAAGGCTCGTTTCGGCCGGACTCCGCGTGAATGCCGCGCTCTGGCGGTGCTGCACTGACGTTGCCCCAAGGCGTTGAGATCGGTCTCCATCACGCTGCGCTTCGCTGCCACGCTTGTTAATGCGCTCGCATGCACGTTCAGGCAGCGCCCCAAGGGTAGAAACGGCCGAATGCCCGCCGCGAGAGCGAGGCCCGGATAGAGGGGAATGCAGTGACGCAACGTGACCGTGCAGTGGCCTTGCTGCTGCTCGCCTCGCTCAACGCCTTCGGCTTCATCGACCGCGTGGTGGTTGCGCTGGTGGCCGAGAAGATCAAGGCCGAGTTCCTGGTCAGCGATTTCCAGATCGGCCTGCTGGGCGGCACTGCCTTTGCCGTGGTGAACGCGCTGGCAAGCGTCCCGGTAGCGCGCATGGCGGAAAACTATCGCCGCTCTACTATTTCGGCGGGTTTCCTGCTCATCGGATCGGCGTTCACAGCCTTCATGGCCCTGACCGTGAATTTCACCCAGTTGCTGGCGGCCCGGTTGGGCATGGCGGTGGGCAGCGCCGCCACGGAAGCTCCGCCGCATTCGATGATTTCGGACATGTATCCGCCGGAAAAGCGCGCTTCGGCGATTTCCATCTTCATGCTCGGCGTTCCGGTCGCCTCGCTGCTGGGATCGTTTCTGGGCGGGGCCATTGCCGAGAATTACGACTGGCGCTCCACCTTCCTGTTCTTCGGCGTGGCGGGCGGGATAATCTCGCTGTTGTGCTTCCTGTTCCTGAAAGAGCCTGCGCGGGCGACTGTGGCGGAGGAAAGCGGGCCGACTGTAAAGCCTAGCGCCTGGCAGGTGTTCAGCGGCATGATGGGCAGTTCGACCATCCGCTTCCTGCTGGTGGGTGTGACCTGCATCAGCCTGGGCAGCTTCGGGGTAAATACCTTCCTGCCTGCCTTCTTCTCACGCTCCTACGCGCTCGATGCAGGGCAGGCGGGGCTGGTCTTCGGCACCATCTCGGGCGTTGCTTCGCTGGTGGGGACGTTGCTGGGCGGGTTCGCCAGCGAATATTTCGCCCGGCGCGATCAGCGCTGGCTGCTGGGCTTCCCCGCGCTCGGATCGGTTCTCGGCGCGCCATTGTTCGTGATCGGGCTGATGAGCGGCCATCTGGCCATCGCCATTCCCGTGATGCTGGTCGGATCGTTCTTCTTCTACACCGCGATGGGCCCGGCCATCGCTACTCTTCATGGAAATCTCGATTCCTGGAGCCGTGCGACGGGATCGGCGATCTTCCTGCTTATCGTCCATCTTGTTGGGCAGGGCGTGGGCCCGCCACTGGTGGGCACGGTCAGCGATACGGCGTCGTCCATGATTTATGGCGGGAACTTCGCTGCCCTATGTGCGGGCGCGGCGGGTCAGGTTCCCGGATCGGCCTGCGCGGCGGCTTCGGCGGGCGGGCTGCAAATGGCCATTGCGACTTTTGCCGGATTCTTCGCGCTTGGCGGGCTTGCCCTCTATCTGGCGGCTCGCGCGCGGCACCGGGCTGAAGCAGCAGCATGAGGAGGCTCGCCGCGCTGGCCGCCGCCTGCCTTCTGGCAGCCTGCGGCAGCGCGGATGCCGATTGGCCAATGCATGGCCGCACGGCGGAGGCGCAGCGATATTCCCCGCTGGAAGAGATCGACAGGGAGAGCGTTTCCCGGCTCGGCCTCGCCTGGTTCCACGATCTGGATACGGATCGCGGGCAGGAAGCGACGCCGATCGTGGTGGACGGGCGCATCTATCTCGTCAGCGCCTATGATGTGGTGCAGGCGCTGGATGCGCGCGATGGTACGCTGCTGTGGAGCTATGATCCGCAGGTGCGGGAAGCCTCTGCCCGGTCCTGCTGCGGGCCGGTGTCGCGCGGCGTTGCCGTGGCAGGCGGCAAGGTGTTCCTCGGTGCGCTGGACGGGCGGCTGATCGCGCTCGATGCGCAAAGCGGCAAGCCGGTATGGCAGACGCAGACAATCGATCAGGCCGATCCTCTGGCGGAAAACTACACCATCACCGGCGCGCCGCGGGTGGTGAAGGACATGGTGCTGATCGGCAATGGCGGCGCGGAATTCGGGGCGCGCGGTTCTGTTGGTGCCTATGACATGGCCAGCGGCAAGCTGCGCTGGCGCTTCTACACTGTGCCGGGCAAGCCGGGTGTAGAGGACAAGGCCGCATCCGACAGCGCCATGAAGATCGCCCGCCCCACCTGGGAAGGCGAATGGTGGAAATATGGCGGCGGCGGCACGGTGTGGGATGCCATCGAATATGATCCCGAACTGAACCTCATCTATATCGGCACCGGCAATGGCTCGCCCTGGAACCACGGCATGCGCTCGAATGGGAAGGGGGATAATCTGTTCCTCTCCTCCATCGTCGCGTTGCAGGCCGATACGGGCGAATATGCCTGGCATTTCCAGGAAACTCCGGCCGATACGTGGGACTATACGGCCACGCAGAACATTGTGCTGGCCGATCTTGAGATCGACGGAAAGCTGCGCAAGGTGCTGATGCAGGCGCCGAAAAACGGGTTCTTCTATGTGCTGGACCGGAAGACGGGGGAGTTCATTTCCGGCAAGTCTTACGTCAATGTGAACTGGGCCAGCGGGCTCGATCCGAAAACGGGCCGCCCGATAGAACTGCCGGAAGCGCGCTATTATCGCACCGGCAAGGCGCATTTCCAGTTTCCGAGTTCAGGGGGCGGGCATAATTGGCCGCCCATGGCGTTCAGCCCGCGCACGGGGCTGGTCTATATTCCTGCCCAGGATGTGGGCATGCCCTTCGCACCCAATGATGCGGAAAAGCAGGTAGTTGGCGTCTATACTTCGGGCGTGGCGATGAGCGGCGGCGGCACGATGAGCGAGGCGGATCGCAAGGCTCTCTACGCCGGGATGAAGGGCTATCTGATTGCGTGGGATCCGGTGAAGCAGCAGGCGCGCTGGAAAGTGGACCAGGCCGCGCCCTTCAATGGCGGAGTGCTGGCGACTGCGGGCGGGCTGGTCTTCGCCGGCAATACCGCACGCCAGATGGTCGCCTATGATGATGAGACGGGGAAGCAGCTGTGGAGCTTCGATGCGCAGACAGGCATTCTTGCCCCGCCGATCACTTATAGGCTGGATGGCAGGCAATATGTGGCGGTGATGGCCGGATGGGGCGGCGGCTGGCCGCTGACTGGCGGGGTGATGGCATTGCAGGCCGGTAAGTCCATCGGGCCGAACCGGCTGCTGGTTTTCGCGCTGGACGGCAAGGCGAAGCTGCCGCCTTTCACGCCGCAGGAAGTGCCGCATGAACCTATCGTGCGGGCCATGCCGATAGCTGCGGGAGTCATTGCCAAGGGGGACGGACTGTTCGGCCGCTTCTGCCTGCGTTGCCATGGCAGCGGCGCCGTCAGCGCGGGTGCCTATCCCGATCTGCGCCTTTCGCCGCTGGTGATGGACGATGCCTTCTTTGCCATCCTGCTGGATGGTGCGCTCGCCCGGAACGGCATGCCCAGCTTCAAAGGCAAATTGACCCGCGCTGATGCGGAGGCGATCCGCACCTATCTGGCGAAGCGGAGCTACGAGGATTTCGGGCCGGGCGGCGTGGGGAAGTAGCGGCGCAATTCGGGGCGCACATGACGGTAAAAAATCGCGTGAAACCGTGTGCTGCAGGGGTAACATACCCTGCACGAAACATGGCATTTTCGCGCAGGCAAAGGTGACACATCGTCGCCCTTTCCCGGCGGGGGCCGGCAACCTCACACCTTATCGTAATGATAGGGCGCGATCACCGGCTCGGGATAGGCTTCATATTCCATCGTCGGCGGCAGGTCGGGCTGCAGGCCGTCAATGGAGCGTAGCAGCTTCACGCCGCCCTTGTGCCAGCCCTGTTCGTAATCGGTGTAGATGTTCATGTATCCATGGAGCAGAGCTATCCGCCACTTGCCGTCCACGCGCTTGTACTGGTTCTCGTAAGTCGCTTCGCCCCAGCGGGCTTCGGCACCCAGCGCGCCAACCATCATGAAGCTGCGCCAGCGGCCCTTGGCGGTGCCTGTGGTGCTGTCGATATGGATCACCGGCTGGAGCTGCATATGGTTGTAGAGCACGCCCCGGTCATAGGGCGGCAGGTGATGCAGATAGGCCCGCACCCGCTCCTGCCCGACATAAACCCCGCGACCGGCCAGTTCGAGCGTCGCGTCGGGCGCGAAAAGGTCTGCCGCGTCGTCCCACCGGCCTTTGTCGACATAATAGCCATAGGCCGCCTGAAGATTGCAGATCTCGATGTAATCGTCTGCCTTGCGGGCCTTTGTCGCCATCGCATCGAAGTCTGCGCGCAGGAGCTTGAGTTCATCCCTCAGGGTTTGCAACTCGTCCATCATCCAATCCCTTAGTCTTCAGCTGTGATGGACCAGCCTAGATGCCCGATTGTGCCAGTGCTTGCCTGCAAGTGCAGCATCGGGCTGGACGGAAGGATGTCCGATCCGCCGGCCCTGATGCCCCCTGGGCCGGCGGATCGTCCTTTCCGGACGCAACAAGCGTCCGGCCCCCTATTCTTCCGCATGAGATGATGCGCTCTGGCAGCGCAGCTATTGCGCCCTGCTCCAGCGCGAGGCCTGCCCGTCCCAGGTAATCAGGGTGAAAGAACCGGGATCAAACTCCGGGCGGCCTGGGCCGAGTTGAAAAAACCACGACTGGTGCTGGAATTCGCGCCAGTAAGCAGGCGTGCCGGGTTGAAATCCAAAGGGTCCGCAAGCGCCGCCGGCAGGCGTGCCGGGCCAGGCATCGATCACCAGCGCGTCGGCAGGCCAATCGGCCACATCGGACTTGCGCGCTACACAGCGCACGGTCTTACCGGGATCGCCCAGCGCTGCCCGGGCGAAGGCCAGGGCTCCCGCGCCGGGATTGCCTTCTTCCATCCCCGTGATCGTTACTGCCAGATCGCCTGCCTTGTGGCCCAGTGCCGAGCTTTCATATTTGAGCTGGGCGCTTTGCGTATCGATGGCGGACCAGGCGAGCTTGGTGGCTCTACCTGCGCATTGTAGTGCCCGATAGAGCAGAACGTCGCCGCCGGGCGTCGCTGTTTCCTGAACAACCCATTCGCACCCATCCGGTTTCTCCGGAGTGCCTCCATCGACCTCATGGAGATATTTGACTGCGCGGCTGACGCATAATCCCGTGAGCGGAAGTCTCGGCCCCTTGTCGGGGCACGGCAGATGGGCTGCTGCAGCCGTTTCTACGCGCATTGGAGTAACTGAAGTGTCGCTTCTGTCGGCAGCAGGCGCGTCGTCGCAGCCGCTGGTGAGCAGCGCTAGCCCCAGCATTGCGGGAGCCGCGAGCAGAGCTACTCTTCGGTCGGAGCGCTCCTGGCAAACGAGCTTCAAGATGATCACCCCCGTTCGCGGGCGGACCCGCCTGTTGGCCGGGGAGGATAGGGATGGAACAGGGAAGCGGAACTGGCCGCACGGCCAGTACACCCTATACGATTGTACAGGGGTGCTAGAAATCCGCTTCGCCCACCAGCCGGTTGCGTTCGGCCAGTGCTGCGGCTTCGGCCCTGTTGGAGACGCCAAGCTTCAACAGGATCGCGCTGACGTGATAGCGCGCAGTGGGAAGCGAAAGCCGAAGATAGGCGGCGATTTCGCCATTTGTATAGCCTCTGGTCAGCAAGGCGAGGACACGCCGCTGCTGTCCGCTCAGCTTGATTTCGCCGGGGGAAACTGTCTGTTGCACCGGCTCTGGGGAAGCGGGGCCTGAAAGGACGATCGTCTCCCCGGCATGGACCCGTTTGATGGCATCGACCAGTTCCTCGGCCGAAATGGTCTTGGGTAGAAACCCGCTCGCACCGGCAGCCAGCAACTGCGCAATGGTATCACCATCGGCAAAGGTGCTGAGGGCGATCACCCGCGTATTCGGTTGGTATTTCCGGATTGCTTCGGTTGCGCCGATCCCGCCCATGCCCTGCATCACCACATCCATCAGTACCACATGGGGCTGATGCTGATGGCACAGGAACAAGGCTTCCTCTCCGCTCTCCGCTTCTCCCACCACCGTGAAGCCGGCTTTTGCACCGAGCACTTGTGCAAGCCCCGCGCGCACCACCATGTGATCGTCCACCAGCAGGATGCGGATACCTCTATTCGGCATGGTTACGCATCCATACCAGCGTAGTGGTGGTGCCTTTGCCGGAAGCAGTTTCGATCTCCAGCGTCGCGCCGATGCGCTGCGCACGTTCCCGCATGATCTGTAGCCCCAAATGGTCCCCTTCGATGGCGGTCGGATCAAATCCTTGGCCGTCATCGGCGATTACGAGCAGTGCCTGTCCCGGCAATGCCTCGAATGCCACGCGCACATTAGCGGCCTGCGCGTGTTTTGCGATATTATTCAGACTTTCCTGTGTGATACGATGAAAAACCGTACGGACTTCGGCAGGCAAAGGGGCGTCGCCGGAGATGTCCACTTGTGCCTTCAGGCCATGTCTTGCCTCGAACTGGGCCACCAGGGCCTTGATCCGTCCCCCCGGAGGCTGGTCCTCCTCCACGCCGTTCCGCAATTCGGTGAGCAGCAACCGCATCTCGTTGAGTGCATCGCGGTTGAATTGTCCGAGCCGTTCGAGAGTTTTGATCCCTTCGATACGGTTCCGGCGCCACTGGCCGGGCAGGGCATCCGAGAGCAGAGCGGCCGAAAACAGCGTCTGGCTTACGGAATCATGCAGATCGGCGGAAAGGCGATTGCGCTCCTCCAGTTGCGCGTTCCGCGCAGTGACGTCGGTGACTTCGGCCACGCGCTGGGCAACCATCGTTTCGAGCCCATGCACCATGTCGTGTTGCGAGCGAGCCATGGCGTTGAAGGATTCGGTGAGGTAGCCGATTTCGTCATTGAAGCTGACCGGCACCTGGACGCCCAGATCGCCATCGCGAAATTGCCTCATCCCTTCCAGCAGCTGTTCGAGGGGGCGCACCAGAAAGCCTCTGAGAAGCTGCGGTAACCCCACTATCAGAACGCACAATGCGCCGATCAGGAAGGGAACCAGCGGCGCATAAAGGCGGTCGATATGGGTAAGAAATTCATGGTGGTAATCCCGGATCAGAGTGACCTGTGGGGAAGTACCCGTCGCGCTGTACCCATTTCCGGGAGTGATCCCCATCAGCCATGGTGAAGCCAGGGGTTTGAAGGGCTGAAACCGGGGTTGGGCAGGGATTGCCAGATAGACAAAATCGATCCGTCCATCGGCGTGCAGGACAGTTTGGAAGCCATAGCAGCCTTCCTGTCCGAAGGCGCATCTGTCGCGTCGCGTAATGACGAGGCGCTTTGGAGCGGTGTGGAATCGTACATCGGTCCCGGCTTTGGGAACGGAGACAAGCAACGGATAGATCGTAGGCTGGGCGCCATAATGGAACACGGTTTCAGCAGGGTGAGGAACATGATCGAAAGCGACAGTGCCATCCGCTGAAACATAGGCCGCTTGATATTTCCGCCCATAGAAGGGGAACGTGAAAGGAAGCGGCACCATGCTCCCTTGCGGGCCGATCCTTCGTCCGGTCATGGGGGCGGGCGACTGGGGGGCGTCTCCCACGGCGTAACCGCCATGGCCATTGGGCGAGAAGCGGATTTCCTGCCCGGCAGTGACCATGCCGGGTGCTTCGAACTGTGCGAAATAGCTGGGGGCGATGATCCAGCAAGTGCCGTTGATCGCGGCCAGCAGCAGCGCGGCGCTGATCGAAGTGAGCTTGAACAGGAAGGACGAGCGTTCCGGCAGATAGCCGATGTAAACGAGAGTAAAGCCGGTAAGTTGCGCCAGCACCGACCAGCAGAGGAGGATGTCGATCGAGTAGGGCCCCAGTAAGCCTTGCTGCTGCAAGGCGAGGGCGGTCGTATGCATCACCGGCAGCAATGTGAAAATCAGAACGCCCCGTGCCGCCTTCGCCTCGCGGCTCGTGGCTGGGGCAAAACCAGCTCGGATGAGATCGCGCACCGAGGTTGCCGGGATAGAGGGGGGGGCTGGGCAGGTGCGCTGCCATTTGCGCGGCCAGATACTGGCGTACGAATATCATCGCGATCCAAAGCGCGGCGGCGTTCATCCACCATGCGACCCAATCGGGACGAGCCCAATTGTCCCCCGCCAGCATAGCTGCATCGGTTCGCAGGGCGATGACCGCTTCCATAGCAACCATGCAGGCCATCAGCCCGCCCACGATCATCGGCTCCCGCTTCGCTCGAGGTAACGGCCGAGGGAAGCGATAGGCAAACTGGGTGAAGGTGGCCGCGGCGCTGCCCGTGAATACCGAGACCCAGGGCATCGCCAGCACCGGAAACGAAGCCGGGGAGATCCACGGCATAACGTAACTCATCCACCCGCCGCCGGTCATCGCGTAGAGCAATGAAGTCAGCAGGGCCGGGACGAGAAAGCCGATCGTGAGGCCAAACAGCAGCGTTGGCGCGATCTCACGCCCGATGCGGTATTCCGCCCGGACGCGCCAGGCCAGATAGAGGAACAGCATAAGGGCAATCAGTAATTGTGAAAGATAGCTGATCGCTGCCGGATTCCAGAACAAGCCTGCTCTGGCGCTCTCCGGCATGACTGCTTGTATCATCCCATACCCCTGTGCCCTTATGGGGGTTTGCCATATCCTGTTGATTGGGCAAGGAAAAAGAGGGGTGGGCGTATTCGGCGACTTGAAGCTGCCTAGCAAGCGATTGCGTCGGCCTGCTTGGCGGAGGCGAGCCGCCTTTCGAGGGGCGCCGAACATAAATACAAGAGCAACTGCTGCCCCGTAAAGCAGGGAACGGCCCCCCGAGAAGCGGGCCTGGTACTTATTGGGGCTTCCTTCTTTCTTATCTGCCAACCGCTGTAATTTAGAACATCTGTATGTCACTTTTGGAGCGAAACTGAGGGCATTCCCAAACGGTGCGGGATCGTGCATTTTGCGAGATGGGAAAAGGGACTGGGGCAAAATAATCAATGGCGTATAACGCTGGAAATTCGTCTTCAATTCGTAGGGAAGCGGGCGCTTGTGATACGCAGGGCCGGTTAATCAAGGCGCTTTCTGCGCTTTGGCTGCGGCACAGTCAGGCGGAGATTTCCGTACGAATGATTGCAAGGGAGGCAGATGCCTCCGTTTCCGCCATTGACTATCATTTTGGCAGTCTGGAACAGTTGTTTGTCCATGCCCAGCATGCCGCGCTGATGGAGGCAAGCGCGTGGATGAACGGCGTCTTCGAAGAGTTGCGCGTTCTTCCGCTGGATACATTTCCGATGGCTGCGCGGGCCTCCCTGCTGGCTTCGCTCATTGAGCAGTGGACTTGTGATCAGCGTTCTCTGGCGCTCGCCTGGCGCGAGGCGCATGCGGCTGTGGCAGCCAACCCGGCACTATGCGAGCCTCATCGTCAATGGACCACACTATGGCGCAACTTGTGGAGCCGGCTGTGCCGGGAAGTGGGCTTTTTCCCGAATGAGGAACTGTTGGCGCTGTTTTTTGACGGTGAGGCAAGCCAGCATCTCATCCGCTGGCATCGCCTGCTGGATCGCGCTCTGCTGGATGAGACGGTTGCGGCATTGTTTCATTTTGTCGAACCAAGCAGTGCGCCATCTTCCGTCATCCGCGTGCAATATCAGGATCTGGCTGAGCGCCAGTATCGTGAGGCATTCGGGGCGCGAGAGGAGTTTACCGCGATTGACGCGGCTGCCGCTGCGATACTCGCGGAGG
The DNA here is from genome assembly GCF_020539485.1 of Fulverythrobacter ferritrahens. Lineage (GTDB taxonomy): Bacteria > Pseudomonadota > Alphaproteobacteria > Sphingomonadales > Sphingomonadaceae > Andeanibacterium > Andeanibacterium ferritrahens. The sequence continues at coordinate 1,631,417 of NZ_JACDXU010000001.1, read as the reverse complement.
AGGGCCTTGCTTCGTTGACCTTCCGTTCGGTTGCCCGGCGTGCCGATTCCACTTTGGGCGCGGTGTCCTATCATTTCGGCTCCAAGTCCAAGATGCTGCGGCTGGCATTGCAGGGCGTGTATGAAGGCAGTTCCACCGCACCGACCCTTACCCTGATCGACGCCATGCCTTCCGATCCCGAAGCGGCGACGGAAGCCGTTATCGAAAGTGTAATCGGCGGTCATGAGCCCTTGCTGAGGGCGCTGGACGAAGTGATCCTCAATCTGTCCCGCGATGAAGGGGACCGCGCGCTATGTGGAGTGATCCGCGGCTTCCGTGACCCCGTTGGCGGGGCTCTTCTCGCCAAGTTCCTGGGCGAGAATGAACTGACATCGCCCTCGCTCGTGGCTGTATTTTCTTCAGTTGTGAGAGGGTTTGGGCACTGGGGTACGGGGCTGGCCGAGGAAGATGCACGGGATCTGGCACGCACGGCGTTACGTATATTTCGTTAGCCGCCGTATTTTGCCGGACTGCCTGGGGCGGCGGGTCGATGCATCGTGGCGGTATTTCGTCAGTTCGTAAGCTGACAGCTTGCCAGCGCAATGCTGCGCTGCAATATCGCGGGCATGAGGATTGCCATCGTCGATGAGCGCGCAGCGCGTGCCTCGGTCATCGAGGAGGGCCTTCGTGAACTTGCGGGATGCGAGATTTTCGTTCTGGCCGAGCGCAAGGGGCTGCTCGCCCGGATCGAGGAAATCTCGCCTGACATCGTCCTGATCGATCTGGGCAACCCCTCGCGCGACGTGCTGGAGGAATATTTCGCCGTCAGCCGCGCGCTCGCCCGACCGATTGCGATGTTCGTGGATCAGGCCGACGATCAGGCGATCGGCGCTTCAATTGATGCGGGTGTTTCGGCCTATGTGGTGGACGGCCTGCATGCCAGCCGCATCCGGGCGGTGGTGGATCTCGCGGTGAAGCGCTTCAATGCCTTTGCGCGGCTGCAGGCGGATCTTGCCGAAGCCAAGGGCAAGCTGGCCGAGCGCGAGACGGTGGACCGTGCCAAGCGCATCCTCATGGACAGCAAGGGCATTACCGAACCCGAAGCCTATGCCGAGCTGCGCCGCAAGGCGATGCAATCGAGCCGGCGCATCGTGGACATTGCCGAAGCGGTGGTCACCGCGCATGAACTGATGGGGAAATGAGCGGGATGGGAGACGCGGAATGAGCGAAAAGCTGACCATCGGCTTCCTGCCGCTCGTCGATGCCTGCCTTCCGATCCTGGCGCAGGAACATGGCTTTGCGGAAGAGGAGGGGCTCTCGCTCGACTTCGTGCGCGATGTATCCTGGGCAACGGTGCTGGACCGCCTGCTCTATGGGCACAGCGATGCCGCGCATATGCTGGCGCCGCTCGCCATCGCGACTACTCTGGGCCGTAACCGTCCGCCCCAGCCCCTTTCAGCACCCTTTGTGCTGGGTTTGAACGGCAATGCCGTCACCCTGTCGAACGCGCTTGCGGCAAAGGTCGCGCCGACCGATTCCCTTGGCGATCCGCGGCTGGTCGGCGCGGCGCTGGCGCAGGAAGTGCGCGAGCTTGCGGCGCGAGGGGAGAAGCTCCGCTTCGGCGTGGTCCACCGTTATTCCAGCCATAGCTACATGCTGCGCTATTGGCTGGCAGCCTGTGGAATCCGGCCGGACCGGGATATCGAGATCGTCACTGTCCCGCCGCCTTTCGTGGCCGACGCGCTTGCTAGCGGGGAGGTCCATGGTGCCTGTGTGGGTGAGCCATGGAACAGCGTTTGCGTGGAGCGCGGCGTGGGCGCCATCGTGCTGGCCACGGCGCAGATCTGGCGGCGTGGCGTGGAAAAGGTCCTCGCCCTGCGCGAGCCGCTGCTGGAAGATCGCCGCCCAACCATCGAGGCACTGATCCGCGCGATGCGCAAGGCCGGCAGGCATTTTGTGGAGCCGGAGAACTGGCAGGACAATGCTGCAATTCTCGCCCGCGCCGAATATCTCGATGGCGATGCCGGGCTCATCATGCGTTCGATCTCTGACCGGCTGGTGCTGCGGCGCGGCGGGGAGCCGGTGCATTATTCCGATTTCATGTTCCAGTATCGTGAGGCGGCGAACTTCCCTTGGGTCAGTCAGGCGGAGTGGCTCTATTCGCAGATGCTCCGCTGGGATGGGCTGGCCTATTCGGCGCAGGATGCGCAGGCGGCCGCTCGGGTGTTTCGCCCGGATGTTTACCGCAGTGCACTGATGGGCACGGGCGACGTGCTTCCGGGGGCCAGTTCCAAGGTTGAAGGGAGCCTGCGCGGGCTGACTTCCGTGACTGCCCAGCAGGGGGCCATGGTATTATCGCAAAACAGTTTTTTCGATGGCGGAATCTTCGATCCCGACGATATTCCCGGCTATCTTGCGAAGCTGCTGTGACGGGCAATCGCATGCTGCATCGCAAAAAACGCTTTACGCCGCTCGGGCGAATCGGTTAGTCATCGCTTTGTCCGGACGGTCATCCGATGGGGGATTGTCCAACACAGGCCGGACGAAATTCAACATTGCGTGGCAACGTCGCCGCCCGATCCGCTCCCTCTACCGGAGTTGAATCGTGGCGGCTTTTTTGTGTTGTTCGCATAGCGACGGGTGGTGCGAATGGCAGGGTTCGAGGGAAGCAAGTTCAACCGTCGGGGCGTGATCGTGGCCTTGCTGGCCAGCGCGGCCCTGGCCGGCTGCGGATCGAGCGGGGGCAGCAAGAGCGGGGCCGATGTCGCCGCCGCACCGGGTGCCGCTGGCGCGGTGGAAAAGCCCGTCCTCAAGTTGGGCTTTATCAAGCTGACCGACATGGCCCCGCTGGCCATCGCCAAGGAAAAGGGCTTCTTCGCGGAAGAGGGGCTGAACGTTGCGCTGGAGCCGCAGGCGAACTGGAAAGTGCTGCTGGACGGAGTGATCGGCGGCCAGCTGGACGGGGCACATATGTTGGCAGGCCAGCCGATCGCCGCAACCATCGGTTATGGCACCAAGGCCGATCTGATCGTCCCGCTGAGCATGGATCTGAACGGCAATGCCATCACTCTGTCCAACAAGGTGTGGAACCAGATCAAGCCGACCCTGCCCAAGGGGGCGGACGGTAAGGTGGTCCATCCGATTTCGGCTGCCGCGCTAAAGCCGGTGGTCGATGGCCTCAAGAAGCAGGGCAAGTCCTTCACCATGGGCATGGTCTTCCCGGTCAGCACCCATAATTACGAGCTGCGATACTGGCTGGCGGCGGGCGGGCTCAATCCCGGCTTCTACACGCCGGGCGATGTGGGTGGCACGGTGGGGGCGGATGTGAAGCTCTCCGTCACGCCGCCGCCGCAGATGCCCGCCACGCTGGAGGCCGGAACCATCGAAGGCTATTGCGTGGGCGAGCCGTGGAACCAGGCCGCGGTGCAGAAGAAGATCGGCGTGCCGGTGATTACCGACGATCAGATCTGGCACGACAATCCGGAAAAGGTCTTCGGCCTGCGGAAGGATTTCGCCGACAAATATCCCGCCACCACTGCCGCCATGCTGCGAGCGATCATCAAGGCGCAGCAATGGCTGGACGCCGATGGCGGGGCGAACCGGGCGGAAGCGGTCAAGATCCTGTCCCAGCCCAATTATGTCGGCGCGGATGCCAAGGTGATTGCCGCCAGCATGACAGGTCAGTTCACTTTCGAGCCCGGCGACACTCGGCCGGCGCCCGGCTTCAACATCTTCTTCGGCAAGTTCGCGGGCTATCCCTTCTATTCGGACGCCGTCTGGTATCTCACCCAGATGCGCCGCTGGGGGCAGATCGATCAGGACAAGACCGATCAGTGGTATTTCGACACCGCCAAGGCCGTCTATCGCCCGGACATCTATCTGGCGGCGGCCAACTCGCTGGTCGAAAAGGGAGCGATCCCTGCGACCAGCGTCCCCAAGACCGATGGTTTCCGCGATCCGCAGAGCGGCTTCATCGACGGTATTACCTATGATGGCCGGGCCCCCAACGCATATCTCGCCAAGTTCAGCATCGGCCTGAAGCAAGGGCAGAAAGTCACGCCGGGCGGTGTCCGCTGAGGCGGTTTTCCGCGACGTTGCAGGATTCAGGAGCACGATATGGCAACCCTCTATGCCGATTTGGAAGAAACCGACGTGATGGAAGCAGGAGCAGGAGTATCGGAAGGCAACGCGCCCGGACTTGCCGCGGAACCGGTCGCTCCGCCCAGGCGGAGCGTAGTGCTGGCCCGGGTGGCGGAAATTGCGCAGGGTCTTGTCTGGCCGCTGATCGGCATCGCGGCCTTCCTTGGCCTGTGGGCCGCTTTGGCTCCGCAGGTCCAGACCTCGCTCGGATCGCTTCCCGGCCCGCTGGAAGTCGCGGAGCAGGGTGTTTCGCTTTATGAGGAATGGAGCGCGGCCAAGACTGCGGAGGCGGAATTCTACGCCGGGCAGGAGGCGCGCAATGCCGCAGCACTGGCGGGTGGCAATCCCGGCGCAGTGCAGGAATTCGAATTTGCGGGGCCGCCCACTTTCCCCGATCAGGTGCTGACCTCGCTGGAAACAGTGGCGCTGGGTTTCCTGCTTGCCACACTCGTCGCAGTGCCTGTCGGGCTTGTCTGCGGGCTGTCGAAGCGAGTGAATGCGGCGATCAATCCTCTGGTGCAGATCATGAAGCCGGTCAGCCCGCTGGCCTGGCTGCCTATCGTCACCATGGTGATTTCAGCCATGATCACCAGCCCTGACCCGGCCTTGCCCAAGGCCTTCGTTATTTCGGCGCTGGTGGTAATGCTGTGCTCGCTCTGGCCGACGCTTATCAACACAGCCATCGGCACTGCCACCATCGACAAGGATTTGCTGAACGTCGGCCGCGTGCTGCGGCTGGGCTGGTTCGCCCGGCTAACCCGCCTCATCCTTCCCAGCGCCTTGCCTTATATCTTCACCGGCATGCGCCTGTCTTTGGGAGTGGGCTGGATGGTGCTGATCGCGGCGGAAATGCTCGCGCAGAACCCTGGCCTCGGGAAGTTCGTGTGGGACGAATTCCAGAATGGCAGCTCGCAGAGCCTCGCACGGATCATGTTCGCGGTGATCGTGATCGGCTTCATCGGCTTCGGGTTGGACCGGGTCATGATGGCGCTCCAGTCGCTCGCCAATCGTAACCACGCGGCCTGAGGGAGGGGCGGATGACCATGCAACCGATCCTGTCACTCAAAGGTGTCTCCAAGAGCTACACCGGCAAATCCGGCAGCGTAAGCGAAGTGCTGGGCGGAGTGGATCTGGAGGTTGCCGAGGGCGAATTCGTTGCCATCCTGGGTTTCTCGGGCGCTGGAAAGACGACGCTGATCTCGGCGGTGGCGGGCCTGCTTGAACCCGATGCGGGGGAGATACTGCTCCGTGGCAAGCCCATCGACGGCCCGGACAGGGACAGGGGGCTGGTGTTCCAGTCCTACTCCCTGTTCCCCTGGCTGACGGTGGAGGCCAATGTCGCCCTGGCGGTGGACGCCGTCCACAAGGACAGGAGCAAGGCCGAGCGCGCCGCGCTTGTCAGGCAAAAGATCGAATTGGTGGGCCTCGACCACGCGAGAGAGCGAAAGCCTGCCCAGCTTTCCGGCGGTATGCGACAGCGCGTGGCAGTGGCACGGGCCTTGGCGATGGAGCCCCAAATCCTCCTGCTGGACGAACCTCTGTCCGCGCTCGACGCGCTGACCCGTGCGAAATTGCAGGATGAAATCGAACGTATCCGCAAAGAGGAAAAGCGCACGATCATCCTCGTCACCAACGATGTGGACGAGGCATTGTTGCTGGCCGACCGGGTGGCGGTGCTCACGCCGGCACCGGCAGCTCGCATCGGCCGGACCTTCGACATCGCCATTCCCCGCCCGCGTGAGCGTGAAGCGATGAATGACGATGTGGCATTTCAGCGCCTGCGCAAGGAAATCGTCGGCTATCTGGGTGGATTGAACGTCGCCGCTTCCGGCGAGGAGCAGAGCACCATCGCTTTACCCAACGTCACGCCGCTGGATCTGGCCCCTCCGCCGCATGCCTATCGCGATGCAGCGCGCAGCGCGGTGGAGAGCCGCTATCTCGAGTTCTACAAGCTGCGGAAGGCCTATCCCACGCCGAAGGGTGAATTGACCGTGGTGAAAGACTTCAACCTGCTGATGGACCGGGGCGAGTTCATTTCGCTGATCGGCCATTCGGGTTGCGGCAAATCCACGGTGCTGACCATGGCGGCCGGGCTCAATCCGATCAGCGGGGGCGGAATCGTGCTCGACAATCGGGAAATCGACATCGCCGGTCCTGACAAGGCCGTGGTGTTCCAGGCACCCAGTCTGATGCCTTGGCTTACCGCGCGGCAGAACGTGGCGCTGGGGGTGGAGCGGGTCTATCCCCATGCCGCCCGCGCCGAAAGGAGGGCCATCGTGGATTACTACCTCGACCGGGTGGGTCTTGGCGACGCCAAGGAGAAGCTGGCGGCGGAGATGTCCAACGGGATGCGCCAGCGCGTGGGCATCGCGCGTGCCTTTGCCCTCAGTCCGCGCCTGCTGCTGCTCGACGAGCCCTTTGGCATGCTCGACAGCCTCACTCGCTGGGATCTTCAGGATGTGCTGGTGGAAGTGTGGAACCGCACCAAGGTGACCGCGATCATGGTGACGCATGACGTGGACGAGGCGATCCTGCTGGCCGACCGGGTGGTGATGATGACCAACGGCCCCAATGCCACGATCGGCAAGGTGCTGAAGGTGGATCTGCCACGCCCGCGTGACCGCAAGGCGCTGCTGGAAGATCCGAAATTCTATCAATACCGACAGGAAGTGCTGCATTTCCTGGCCGAATATGATCACGGGCCAGCCGCAAGGGCAGCCTGATACGCATCGGGAGAGAAGGGAACCGGCAAAGGCGCCGGTTGCCCATTGCATTCGGTTTCCGGGCAGGCCGCGGATGGTTCCGCGTGATCCCGGCGGGCAACGGCGCTCGCCTCTCAAGCCGGCCTGATGGGCCGCACAGGGAGGTATAGATGCGCTTCAAATTCCTTTCCCTCGCCGCTATTTCCACCATTGCTTTCGCCGCACCCGCATGGGCCGCGCCGGGCGATCCGGTCGCGCTTGGAGACGGCGTCACCCTCGATCCCATTCTCGATGCCAATCTGCGCTATGAGCATGTCGACCAGGCCGGGGTCGCAAGGGATGCCGATGCCGTCACGATACGGCTCCGGCTGGGTGCCGAGCTGAAGGCTGGCGGCTTTTCCCTGCTGGCCGAAGGGGAGGGAACCGGGGCAATCTCGGATCACTACAACGACACGTTGCCGGGCAATGGGGTGGAACCTTATCCCATTGTTGCCGATCCGGAGAATATCGAACTCAATCGTCTGCAGGTCGCCTATGCAAAGGGTGGATACAGTCTCACCCTGGGCCGCCAGCGTATCGTGCAGGACAATGCGCGCTTCGTCGGCAATGTCGGGTGGCGCCAGAACGAACAAACTTTCGACGCGATGCGCGCGCAGGCTGCGCTGGGGCCGGTGAAGCTCGATGCCGCCTATGCCATTTCACAGCGCACCGTCTTCGGCACGGAAAGCCCGAACGAGCATTTCGACGGCGATCTGGTGCTGCTGAATGCGGCAGTTGGCCTCAAGCCCGTGACGCTGAGCGCCTTTGCCTATCTCATCGACTATGACACCCGCCTTGCCTTCAGCAGCCAGACCTATGGCCTGCGTGCTGCCGGAACGGTCAAGCTGGGTGGCGGCGTGGTTCTGGACCTTTCGGCAAGTTTTGCCACTCAGTCCGATTTCGGCGGAAATCCCATCCCTTATACGGCGGAATACCATGATCTTCAGGTCGGGCTTGGCCTGCGGGGCTTCAGCATCAAGGTGGCCTATGAGGAACTCGGCAGCGATGGCGGCGTGGCTTCGTTCCAGACGCCTTTGGCCACCCTGCATGCCTTTAGCGGCTGGGCGGATCTGTTCCTGACGACGCCAGCAGCGGGGCTGCGCGATTATTCCATCGGGGTGAGCTACAAATTCGCCGGGGTGACGGTGCTGCCCGGCCTTAATGCAGCCGTGACGTGGCACAGTTTCGAAAGCGATTTCGGGGGCGTGGATTACGGCAGCGAATGGGATGCTTCCGTGGGCTTCAGGCTGGGCAAAGTCGGGTTGCTCGCCAAATATGCCAGCTATCGCGCCGATGGCTTTGGCGCGGATACGGACAAATTGTGGCTGCAGGCATCGGTAGCCCTGTGATGATTGCTCCCGGCGTGATGCTGCACTGCAAAAAGTCTCTTGCCGGGAGGGGTTTTTGTGAGTTAGAAATTCCTTCGATCGGAATCGCGCCGCCCAAGGAAGGGCGATCCAGCGCAGCCGTGATGAATTCAACACAGCGTGGCAATGTCGCCGCCAGTCATGTCCTTCGGGATAGGCTTGGCGGCTTTTTTGCGTGCGCTTTTGGCCCCTTGCGGGCTGGAGGACAGGAAGAGTGAATGCACCGCAGAATTTCGACAGGGGAGGGCGCGAGCGGCTGGTCGTGATCGGCAATGGCATGGCCGGTTGCCGGGCCGTGGAGGAAATCCTCGCCCGCGATCCAGGCCGCTACGACATCACGATTTTCGGCGCCGAGCCGCGCGTCAATTACAACCGGATCATGCTCTCTCCCGTACTGGCGGGCGAAAAGCAGTTCGAGGATATCGTGATCAATCCGGCCGAATGGTATGCCGGAAGCGGCATCACCCTGATCTCCGGCGATCCGGTGGAACGGATCGACCGCAAGATGCAGTCCGTGATCGCGGCGTCAGGTCGCGTTGAACCCTATGACCGGCTGATCATCGCAACGGGTTCGGACCCTTTCATCATTCCGGTGCCGGGCAAGGATCTGCCGGGCGTCGTCACTTTCCGTGATCTGGACGATGTGAACAAGATGCTCGCCGCGGCGGATGCCGGGGGCGATGCGGTGGTGATCGGCGGTGGCCTGCTGGGGCTGGAGGCGGCGCATGGCCTCTCGCTTCGGGGCATGAAGGTCACCGTCGTTCACCTGATGCCCACACTGATGGAGCGCCAGCTGGACGAGGCGGCCGGATGGTTGCTGAAAGAAGAGCTGGAACGGCGCGGCCAGACCATTCTGACCGGAGCGGATACGGAAGCGATCCTCGAACGGGATGGGCATGTCGCGGGTGTCCGCCTGAAAGACGGGCGGGAAATCCCCGCTGATCTGGTGGTCATGGCTGTGGGCATCCGGCCTAGCACCCTGCTTGCCAAGGCGGCGGGAATAGAGGTCGAGCGCGGTATCGTGGTGGACGATCACATGGTGACCTCCGATCCCGCGATCCTGGCCGTGGGCGAATGCGTGCAGCATCGCGGCACCTGTTATGGCCTTGTTGCGCCCCTGTGGGAAATGTGCCGTGCACTGGCGGATTTCCTGTGCGAGAGCCCCACCGGCTATTCCGGATCGGTCACTTCCACCAAGCTCAAGGTCTCCGGGATCGACCTGTTCTCCGCTGGGGACTTCTCCGGAAGCGACGGGAGCGAGGACATCGTGATGCGCGATGCCGCGCGCGGAATCTACAAGCGCGTGGTGGTGCGGGACAATCGCGTGATCGGCGCGGTCCTCTATGGCGATACGGGCGAGGGCAGCTGGTATTTCGACCTGCTGAAGAAGGGCGAGGACATCTCCGATGTCCGCGAGGCGCTGATCTTCGGCCAGGCCTTTGCGATGGGGGGCGCCCTTGCGGACCCTAACACCGCCGTTGCCGCCCTTTCGGACGATGCCGAAATCTGCGGCTGCAACGGCGTATCCAAGGGGCAGGTGGTGGCCTGCATCGAAGGGGGGGCCCACAGTCTCGATGCGGTGCGCTCCACCTGCAAGGCTTCCGCCAGCTGCGGCAGCTGCACCGGGCTTGTCGAGAGCTTGCTGGCGCTGACGCTGGGATCGGAAGTGAAGTCCGGCCCGAAGACCATGTGCAAATGCACCAGCTTTACGCATGACGATGTCCGCCGCCTGATCCTTGAAAAACAGCTCAGGGCCATTCCGCAGGTAATGCAGGAGCTGCACTGGACCACGCCTGATGGCTGCGCATCCTGCCGCCCGGCGCTCAATTACTACCTGCTCTGCGCATGGCCGGGCGAATATGAGGACGATCAGAAGAGCCGTTTCGTCAATGAGAGGCTCCACGCCAACATCCAGAAGGACGGCACCTATTCGGTCGTCCCGCGCATGTGGGGCGGGCTGACCAATCCGAAGGAACTACGCGCGATTGCCGACGCGGCGGAGAAATATGGCGCGCGCACGGTGAAGGTCACCGGCGGCCAGCGGATCGATTTGTTCGGCATCCACAAGGAAGACCTGCCCGCCATCTGGGCCGATCTCAACGCGGCGGGGATGGTTTCCGGCCATGCCTATGGCAAGGCGCTGCGCACGGTGAAAACCTGCGTGGGCAGCGAATGGTGCCGCTTCGGCACGCAGGATTCCACCGGGCTGGGCGTGAAGATCGAGCACGCCACCTGGGGCAGCTGGATGCCGCACAAGTTCAAGATCGCCGTCAGCGGCTGCCCGCGCAATTGTGCCGAGGCGACCATCAAGGACTTCGGCGTGATCTGCGTCGATAGCGGTTATGAACTGCATGTCGGCGGCAATGGCGGCATTCATCTGCGCGGTACCGATCTGCTCTGCAAGGTCGAGACCGAGGAGCAGGCGATGGAGATGTGCGGCGCCTTCATCCAGCTCTATCGGGAGGAAGCGCATTACCTTGAACGGACCGCCCCGTGGATCGAGCGGGTTGGGATCGAGAGCCTCCGCCAGCGGCTGGCTGATGTGGAGGAAGTGCGCAAGCTCGCCGCCCGATTCCGCCTTTCCCAGAAATATTCGCAGCATGACCCATGGGCTGAGCGAGCGGGCGGCAAGCGCGCCGATCTTCACGCTCATATCGCCCAGGTCCGCCCTTTGCAGATGGAGCCCGCAGAATGATCGGTAAATGGCTGGATATCGGTCCGGTAACGCAGATCGAGCCGGGCACCGCCCGCACCCTGCCCGTGGAAGGGGGCGAGGAGATCGCGGTGTTCCGCACCATGAATGGCGATTGCTATGCTCTGGTGAACAAATGCCCGCACAAGCAGGGGCCGCTCAGCCAGGGTATTGTCCATGGCGCTGTGGTGACCTGCCCGCTCCACAATTGGAACATCTCCCTGATGACGGGCGAGGCGCTCGGGGATGACAAGGGCTGCGTGCCCACCATTCCGCTTAAAATGGACGGGGGACGGATATTCCTGCTGCGCGAAGCGGTGCTGGCCCGCCAAGCTGCACCGCAGGCGGCCTGAGGTCGATGGCTCCGATCCGCACCACTTGCCCCTATTGCGGCGTGGGCTGCGGTATCGCCGCCAGGCCGGGAGAGGGGAGGGCCGTGACAATCGCGGGCGATACGGATCATCCGGCCAATCGCGGTTCGCTCTGTTCCAAGGGAACCCATCTGGGCGAAACCGTGGGGCTGGAGGGGCGCCTGCTCCATCCGATGATCGGGGATCGGCGTGTGTCCTGGGATCGCGCGCTTGGCGAAGTGGCCGGGCGCATGAAGGCCGCGACTGAGGAATACGGACCGGATAGCGTCGCTTTCTACGTTTCGGGCCAGCTGCTGACCGAGGATTATTACGTCGCCAACAAGCTGATGAAGGGCTTCATTGGCAGCGCCAATATCGACACGAATTCGCGGCTTTGCATGGCCAGCGCCGTGGCGGCCCATAATCGCGCCTTCGGCGAAGATGTGGTGCCCTGTTCCTATGAGGATCTGGACGAGGCCGATCTGATCCTGCTCGTGGGATCGAATACGGCGTGGTGTCATCCGGTGATCTGGCAGCGCATCGAAAAGGCGCGGCAGCAACGTGGCACTAAGTTGGTCGTGATCGATCCGCGCCGCACGGAAACCGCCGAACGAGCGGATCTGCACATCGCGCTCGCTCCCGATGGGGATACGGCCCTGTTCAACGCTCTCCTGCTGGAAATGCGCAGGCGAGGCCAGCTGGATGAGACTTTTCTCGCCCGGAATTGCGATGTGCCGGAAGGCTTCTGGAACAATCTGCTCTGCTCTGCCGGGCAAGAGGGGGAAGTCGGTGGCATTTCCCCGTCAGCCTTCGCCCAACTGGCCGATCTGGTGGCCGCGCATCCCCGGATGGTCACACTGTTCAGCCAAGGGGCGAACCAGTCCATTGGCGGAACGGACAAGGGCAATGCCATCGTAAATCTCCATCTCGCGATGGGGCGTATCAATCGCACAGGCGCTGGGCCGTTCAGCATCACGGGCCAGCCCAATGCCATGGGCGGGCGCGAAGTGGGTGGGCTGGCCAATATGCTGGCCTGCCATCTGGGCTTTTCGGAGGGCGAGCGGGCCGATGTCGCGGATTTCTGGCAGGCGCCGAACCTTTGCGCGGTGCCGGGCCTGAAGGCGGTGGACCTGTTCCGCGCAGTGCATGAAGGGCGGATCAGGTTCCTGTGGGTGATGGCCACCAATCCGGCTGTATCCATGCCCGATGCCACCTTCGTGCGGGAGGCGCTGGTGCGGTGCCCCACCGTTGTCGTCTCCGATGCGATGGCCGATACGGATACCGGCCGCTTTGCCCATATCCGCCTGCCCGCCCTCGCCTGGGGCGAGAAGGACGGCACGGTCACCAATTCGGAGAGGCGGATCAGCCGCCAGCGCCCGATATTCCCCCCGCCGGGAGCGGCAAGGGCCGATTGGCGGATCATTTGCGACGTTGCCGCCCGGCTTGGCCATGGCCATGCCTTCGCCTTCGACAATCCGGCCGCGATCTTCGGAGAATATGCCGCGATGACGGCGCTGGCCGGAAAACATGGCAAGCTGCTGGACCTGACCGAGTGGGCCGATTGCGAGCCCCGGCAGTATGACGCGATGGAGCCATTCCAGTGGGGCGGGCGCCATCCCTTTGCGGAGGGTTTCCCCACGCCGGACGGCAAGGCGCGGCTGATTGAGGTGGCTCCGGTGGCGGAGCGGGCGCCGGACCGCCACTGGCCGCTGCGCCTCAATACCGGCCGCTATCGCGATCAATGGCACACCATGACTCGCACGGGGCTGAGCGCGACCTTGTCCCAGCATAGGCGCGAACCGCTGCTGGAAATCCATCCCGCCGATGCGGCGCGCCACGGGCTCACAGGCGGCAAACTGGCGCGGATCGTCACGCCCCATGGGCAGGCCATCTATCGTGTTGCAGTCACCGAGGGGCAGCAGCCGGGGCAGATTTTCGTGCCGATGCACTGGACTGACATTATGGGCAGCGCAGGACGCACCGGGCGGCTGGCGCAGGCCCTGCACGATCCCATCTCAGGCCAGCCGGGCTTCAAGGATACGCCTGCCCGTGTGGAGCCTGTGCAGCCGGCATGGCGGGCCTTCCTCATCTCGCGCGATCCGCTGCCTTGCGATGCGGCCTATTGGGTCCGCTCGCGTCTGCGGGGCGGCTGGCTTGCAGAACTGGCGGGGGAGGCCGGAGAGGGCACGGCCAAAATCGTCGACCTCCTGCCGCAGGGGCGATATGGCCACGTGGCCGACGCCGGGCGGGGAATGGAGCGCCATGTGGTGCTGGACCGGGATGGCACGCTGCTGGCGGCTCTGTTCGTCGCTCGCAATGGGGAGTTGCCGCCTCGGGAATGGCTGGCGGAGCAGTTGGGCAGGGCCGGGGCACAAATTGCGGAGCTGCTCGCTGGCCGCCCCGCCGTACCCCTGCCTGACCTCGGCCCGCTGGTCTGCATCTGTCACGATGTTGGAGAACAGCAGGTGCTGGCGGCGATCTCCCGTGGGGCGGGCGATGTGACGGAAGTAGGCCGATGCACTGCCGCGGGGACGAATTGTGGATCGTGCCGCCCGGCGATTGCCCGCCTGCTGGAAGAGGCTCGGGCCGCATTGAAGGAGGCCGCGCAATGAATGACTTTGAACCCGGCATGGTCTGGCTGGTCGGGGCAGGTCCAGGCGATCCGGACTTGCTGACCCGCAAGGCGGAGCGCCTGATCCGCGCGGCTGACGTGATTTTCCACGATGCGCTTGTGGGGCAGGGCATACTCCATTTGGCGCCTCGCCGCACCCGGCTGGTGAGCGTGGGCAAACGGTCCGGCCGCCATTCGAAGGACCAGAAGGCAATCGACGCGCTGATCGTGGAAGCGGCGCTTTCCGGGAAGCGAGTGGTCCGCCTGAAGGGCGGCGATCCGGCGATCTTCGCCCGCGCTGCGGAGGAGATGGCGGCCTGCCGGGCCCATGGCGTCGCCGTGCGCATCTGCCCCGGCGTAACAGCCGCCAGCGCGGCAGCGGCCGATCTGGGGGTTTCACTTACGCTACGGGGCATGGCTCGCCGTCTTACTTTCGTAACGGCCCATGTTCGCGCAGGGCAGGAGCCCGATCTGGACTGGCGCGCGCTGGCCGATCCTCAGGCGACACTGGCCATCTATATGGGAAAGGCAGCCGCCTCGGATGTCTCGGCTGGACTAATGGCAGCGGGCCTGCCGGGCGATACGCCCGTCGCATTGGCGGAAAGCGCCAGCCTGCCTGAAGGGCGCAACATCATGACCCGGCTGGATCTGCTGCCGCTGGCCGCGCGGGCTGGGCTGGGCGATGGCCCGGCTCTGATCCTTGTGGGCGCGGCGCTGAAGCCAGAGGTGCTAGCCAAACCTGCCCTCGCCAACCTCAGGGCTTTGCCGGTTTCAGCCAGCGATCGTACCAGTCTATATCGCTGCGCATCCGGTGGATGAGATAGCTCGGCACGGACAGGCCATGGTTCTCGCCCGGATAGACGATCAGCCGGGTTGGCACGCCATGGGCCTTCAATGCCAGATACATCTGCTGAGCCCCCGCGCAGGGCACATTGTCATCCTCGCCCGCGCATTGGAACAGAGTGGGGGCAGTGATCCGGCCGGATTCCAGGAAGGGGTAGGCCAGCTTGCGCCAGGTCTCGAAATTCTCCCATGGGGCGCCGAGTTCCAGCATATATTCGCGGGCATACATATCGACCCCGAAGGTCGCGAGCACATTGGCCACACCCGCTCCGGACACCGCCGCCCCGATCCGCTTGTCGCTGGCGATCATGTAATCGGTCAGGATGCCGCCATAGGACCATCCCCCCACCCCGATGCGTTCGGGATCGGCAATTCCCTGATCTATCGCATAGGTGATGCCGGCGCTGATGTCCTGAACGTCCAGATTGCCCCAATCGGCATAGATCGCCCGGGAAAAGTCGAAGCCACGTCCGGATGAGCCGCGCGGATTGATTTTCAGCACGACATAGCCTGCCGCATTCAGCAGCCGGGCATCGATGTCGAATTCATGGCTGTGCTGATAGACCGGTCCGCCATGCAGATCCACGATCACGGGATACGTCCGGGCCGGATCGTAATCCGGGGGCAGGATCATGAAGCCGTGAATCTCGGTATTCCCGCTCGTGAAGGAAATGTCGCGCGTTTCGCCCAACTTGCGTTCACTCAGCCATTTGTTGTGCTCTGTAAGCACACGCTCTGTCCCAATGGACACCAGTTCGGCCGGGCGCTCGCTGGTGCTGTCCAGCAGGGCGATCCTGCCATTGGGCGCCACCGCGAAATCATAGCCGAAACGGCTGCCCTGCGTGAGATAATCGATCTTTCCGCTGGCAGGATCGATCCGTGCCAGCAAGGTATCGCGGTCCTGCTCGATCAGCGAGAGAATCTGCCCGTCAGGGCTCCAGCGAGGGGAATAGAACCACCGGTCGATCCAGGCCGGATGAGTGACTTCGCCAGTAGTCAGATCGCCCACGGCCAGCTGAACCGAGCCATAATAGATCCACGTGTCCTCGCCCCCCTGCAGCCAGACGAGCTTCCGGGAATCCGGTGACCATGAGGGGCCCGATCCCCAGTCCGGATCATTGTCCGCGCCGGGGAAAGTGCTGATTTTCCTTGGCTCGCCGCCGTCGGGGGAGATGACGTAGATCTCGTAATTCAGTGTCCGGTCATCGGCATGATCCTTGGCAACATAGGCGATCAGGCTGCCATCGGGCGACCATGCCGGATGCCAGTGATCGCGCGCGCCGGTGGTGATGGCGCGCGCCTTTCCGCTCGCCAGATCGACCAGAAAAAGCTGCTGTGTGCGATCGTCCAGATAGCCGCGCCCGTCATATTTGAAGAAGAAGCGATCCACTTCAATCGGCGGCTGGGTGCCGGTCTTGCGGTCGACATTGCGCCCCTGTTCGGCCACCACTACAGCGCGGGTTCCGTCAGGCGAGAGTGTGTAATCGCTGATCCCGCCGGGAATGGCGGTGATCCGTCGTGCCTTGCGGCCTTTGCCGGGCATGGACCATAGCTGAACATCTTCCTCGCCATCAGGCCCAGCCGTGTCGCTCAGGAAGAACAGTGCCTTGCCGTCCAGGCCGAAACGGGGCTGCCATTCGCTGCTGTCGGGCGTCTTCGTCAGCTGGCGTGGTTCACCTCCCTGCCACGGTACTACCCACAGATCGCTGGTCTGCTGGTCCCGCTCCTGGTCGCTTCTGGTGACGGAATAGGCAATCCGCTCGCTGTCTGGGGAGAAGGCGGGCCCCGCGACATCGGCAAGGTTATAATAATCCTGCAGCGTAACAGGTACAGGTCCGGCAGCCCAAAGGCCTGTAGTTGAAAACGAGGATGTGAGCAGGGCCAGCGCCAGGCCCAGCGGAAACATCAGTTTCATCGATCAGAACACCGGCCCCAGCTTCATGGAAATCCCGGCATAGAGATACCGCCCCATGCCTGAGACCGGGTAGGAACTATATTCGAAGTCCGGCTTCGCATCGAAGATGTTCTGCATCCCGGCATAGAGGTCCACGCGATCGGCGAAATTGTAGCTGATCTGGAAATCATGCTCCCATTTCGCCTTGATCCTGAAATAGCGAGGATCGGCATAATCCGGATCGCCCGCCAGCACTTCGGAGGTGAAGCGATCCGTCTTGCTGAACCAGTTGATGCCGTAATTGATCGTGACCGGTTCCAGCGTCCAGGTGAGATCGAAGGTGGCAGAATATTCGGGCGCGTAGATCTCGCCCTTGTCGGAATCCACCGTGGCTCCGGGGCTTGAGACGAATTCCAGCCAGTCGAGATAATTGCCGGTCAGCGACAGGTCGATGGTGCCAAGTGCAACGGTGGGAAGGTGATAGCGCACCGCCAGATCCAGCCCCGCCGTACGGAATTGCGCGACATTGGCCGGTTTCACAGTGAAGCCAACAATGTATCCCGTGGCCGGATCGCGGGTAATCCCGCCGCAGAACTGGTTGTCTATAGTCGGCTGGTCCACGCAGAGCTGCGCCAGATCCTGAGCTTCCGCCGTGTTGATCGCATTTTCTATCTTGATGTCATACCAGTCGGCGGAAAGGCTGAAGCCCGGCATGAAAGTGGGACGCAGCACCACGCCTGCGGTCCACGTTTTGGCAGTTTCTTCCTGTAGATCCGGATTCCCGCTGGCGGTCCCTTCCGTATAGAGGCTGGCCTGCGGGGTGCTGGAGGGGCTGAAGGTGGAGGGATCGACCCCCAATCCGTTCAACAGCGCTGCGCAATTGGCCGCGCGATAGCTGGTGCCATTATTGGTTTCTTGCGTATCGCATGGGTCCACGATGAAGTTGAACGCCGTGCTGCCCGGGCCGAACAATTCCCCGATATTAGGCGCGCGTACTGCTTGCGAATAGGTCGCGCGGAAGGAGATGTCGGGGATCGGCGCATAGACGCTATCGACCTTCCAGGTCGTGGTGCTGCCGATCGTGCTGTAATCGGAATAGCGGAATGCGGAACCCAGTGAGAGCAGATGCGCCAGTGGCTTGCGTTCCAGCAGCGGCAGGTTGATCTCCCCGAACAGTTCCTTCACGTCGAAACTGCCCCTTTCGGCCTGTACGGCCCCCTGCCAGGTGAGCCCATCGGCGATGAGCGGATCTGGATCGAAGCTGCTGCTTTCCTTGCGATATTCCGCGCCGAAGGCGAAACCCGCCGGCCCGCCGGGCAGGTTCAGGAATGCGCCGGTATCGCCCGAGACAGAGCCTGAGACGACATGCTGCGTCACCTTGGAACGGCTGAGGCTGTCCGTTGTGACGAAGTCCACCGCTGCCTGATCGCGCACGCCATAGCCGAAGATGTTGTAGGGTACGCAGCCCTTCAGCTCGGCCGACGCTTCGGGATCGAGGCTGGAACGGCAAACCGGCTTGTGCGTGACAGGATCTTCAACCGCGTCGACCGCCGCAAGCCACTGGGCTTCCAGCCGGTTTCCGCGAGACAGGATGCGCCCGCTGGTTTCGCCATAAACATAGGAGATTTCGTAGGTCGCATGCGGGCTGATCCGGCCCTTGGCCCCCACAACTGCGCGCCAGGTCTCGCGGGTGACCTGCTCCGTATTGATGCCCAGATCGTAATTGTCGCGGGTTACCAGCACGCCGTCGGGCGTGTCCGGATCCTCGAACCATTCAGCCGCCGCGCCGGGCACGATCGCATCGCGGATGGATTGCGGCATGAAGGGATTTTCGGGAGTGATGAAGAGATAGAAATCATAGGTCGGCTGGGCGAGCGTTTCCGAACGGGTGCGGACATATTTGCCTTCCGCGAACAGGGTCAGGGCATCGCTGAATTCATATTGGGCCAGGGCATTCACCAGATGCCGTTCGAGCCCGGGGAACAGATCGCCCTGATAGCCATCGATGGGCGTGCTCGATCCGCCCTGAGTATAGCCGCCGGATTCCTCCAGCACGAAGCCGCGATCATATCGCTTGCCGTTGCCCTCGTAATCGGCGGCATAGTCAAAATCGACATCCACCGCGCCCATGGGGGCGCTATCGGCATAGCGTACGTCATTGTAGTAGATCAGGTCAGGCACGTTGGGGTCGTCCAGGAGGTCTGCCTGATTGCGGAACAGCCCGCCCGCCACCGGATTGCGCAAGAAGGGGCGGGCCTGATCGGAAACCCGCTGAT
The DNA here is from genome assembly GCF_020539485.1 of Fulverythrobacter ferritrahens. Classification (GTDB taxonomy): domain Bacteria; phylum Pseudomonadota; class Alphaproteobacteria; order Sphingomonadales; family Sphingomonadaceae; genus Andeanibacterium; species Andeanibacterium ferritrahens. Next base: position 1,612,524 of record NZ_JACDXU010000001.1, on the reverse strand, counting down.
CCTTGCTGTATTCATAAGCGACGGCGATATTGCCGCGCCCTTCGGAGAAGTTCTGCCCCACGGTAATGGCACCGAAGACATTGTCTCCATCGCCATATTTCGAAGTGCCGATCTGGCCGCGTGCGGTGATGCCCTCGAAATCGTGTTTCAGCCGGAAATTGACCACGCCGGACACGCCATCCGCGCCATAGATGGCTGACGCGCCGCCGGTGAGAACGTCCACCGCCTCGACAAGGTCGGTCGGGATTGCATTGATGTCCACTGCGGCAGACCCGGAAAGCGCGGCCACATGGCGCCGCCCGTCCACCAGCACCAGCGTGCGGTCCGTACCAAGATTGCGCAGATTGAGCAGGTCGAGCCCGGACTCGCCGAAATCCGGATTGGACCCAGCGGTGAGATTGCCGGTCACCGATCCAATAAGGGCGGGGCTCTGGACGAGCAGGTCCGCAAGATTGGTGCGCCCGGATTCCGTGATGGCATCGGCAGTGATAGTCGCCACTGGATTGGCGAAATCCAGTTCAGATCGAGCGACGCGGGTGCCGGTCACGATGATCGTATTGCCCTGGTCCTCCGCCTCATCCGAGGTATCGCCCGCCATCTGGGGCGGAGCGAGGGGTGGTGCTGCCTCCTGGGCTATTGCTGGAACGGAAAGGCAGGCACTGGCCAGCAGCGCCGCGCGGAGCAGCACGGGTTTCATTTCGCAATCCCCCTTCTGAACCGCAGGCCCAAGAAGACTCCAGCCCCAAGGAGCGCGGCCAATGACGGGAGCATGTAGTTGCACCCGATATTAGTCAACTGCCAAGCGGCTTGGGCAATTGGGCATTCTCACAGTGATCTGTCCGCCCTTCGCCCTCGCGCTTTGTGTCGGGAGCGCTTTCCCAGTTCTATCAGACGATTATTCTTGCGAGTGATTTGCGATAGCGATAATCGAGCGCGGTGACCCGTACTGATTCTGATCCATCCAGCCAGATGCTTGCCGCCAGCCGCAGTCGCGGTTTCTGGCTGCGTCAGGTGCATCGCTGGCACTGGATCAGCTCAGGCCTGTGTCTTGCCGGGATGCTGTTGTTCGCCATCACCGGGATAACGCTCAACCATGCGGGCGATATTGCCGGGGAGCCCGTCACTCGGGAGCAGGCCGTCACGATGAACGGCGCCCCGCTTCAGGCCCTGCAGCGCCCGGTGGAAGAAGGGGCGAAGCGGCCGCTTCCGCCCAGCGCGCGGCACTGGCTGGAACAGAAGCTGGAAATCTCGCTGGCGGATGTGGTGGCCGAATGGTCCGAATATGAAGTGTTCGTGCCCATGCCGCGCCCCGGTGGGGATGCAACGCTGACGATCGACCGCGAAACGGGCGAGGCCCGTTACGAAACGGTCGATCATGGCTGGATTTCCTATTTCAACGATCTCCACAAGGGCCGCCATACCGGCCTTGCCTGGTCCTGGTTCATCGACATTTTCGCCGTTGCCTGCCTGGTTTTCTCCATCACCGGCCTAGTCTTGCTGCAGCTTCATGCTCGCACGCGGCCGTCCACCTGGCCAGTGGTGGGCTTCGGCCTGCTGCTGCCGCTGATCCTCATGCTCCTTTTCGTACACAGGTGAGAGACATGTCCCCGATTGCCTATCGTATCATCTTCACCGGCGCCGCTGCCGCAGGCCTTTCGGCTCCTGCCGCTGCGGGCACCGTCGAACTGACGGTCGCCATTCCGCAGCTCAAGGTTGCCGAATATCACCGGCCTTATGTAGCGATCTGGCTGGAGCAGGTTGGTCAGCCCAATATCCGTACTCTTGCGGTGTGGTATGACTACGACAATCGCGAAAATGCCGGAACCAAGTGGCTGCGCGACCTGCGGACCTGGTGGCGCAAAGGCGGCCGTAACGCTGCCAAGCCCGCCGATGCCGTGACGGGAGCAACCCGCGCGCCGGGCGTGCAGAAGGTCCGGCTCGATGTCGGCGCTCTTAAGCCTGGCAACTATGCGCTGGTGGTGGAAGCTGCCCGCGAGGAAGGCGGGCGCGAACAGGTGACCTTGCCTTTCAACTGGAACGGCAAGAGCGCGACTGCCTCTGCCAGCGGCCGCACCGAACTCGGCGCGGTCAAGGCCGTAATCAAGCCCTGAATTCGGAGAGATAGCCATGAACCGCAAGATACTTCTCGCCGCCGCGGCATTCCTGATCGCCGCTCCGCTTCAGGCGCATAATGTCTGGATCAAGCCTTCAACCACGACGGTGGCTGGAGAGAGCGGCTGGGTGACGTTCGACGTTGCCGCCTCCACCGATGTCTACAATGCCGATCACCGCCCGATGGGGCTGAACATGATCAAGGCAATCGCGCCCGATGGCAGCGAGGCCCGGATCGAGAATGGATCGACCGGCCAGTTGCGCAGCACCTTCGATCTGCATCTGACCCAGCAGGGCACCTGGCGTATCGGCACCGAAAGCGCAGGGGTGACGGGGAGCTACAAACTCGACGGGCAGGAATATCGCGTGGGCGGCCGTGGCGGCCCGCCTCCCGGAGCGCAGGGCGGCCCCGGTGCTGCTCCGGGCGGCGCTGCGCGGCCGAGCGGACCCACGCCTAGCGGACCCGTGGTGGTTCCCGGCGGGGCGGATTTCTCCCCTCCCGAAGGCGCGACGGATGTGAAGCTGACGCTTACCAGCAATCGCAATTTCGTGTTCGTCACGCTGGGCATGCCGAGCGAAATCCGTCTTTCCGGCAGTGGTCTGGAACTGGAGCCGGTGACGCATCCGGCGGATCTGATTGCGGGAGAGCCGGCGACTTTCCGTTTTCTGGTCGATGGAAAGCCGGCCGCCGGTATCGAGGTTGAGGCAACGCCCGATGGCCGCCGCTTCCGCGACGAACAGGGTACGATTACCGCCACCACCGATGCCAATGGCGAGGCGAGTTTGGACTGGCCGGCGGCAGGCCTCTATTGGGTCCACGCCTCGTTCAGCGACGAAACCTCGCCCCGCCCGGGCATCACCGGTCGCCGCTTCCAATATACCGCCAATGTAGAGGTGATGGCCCCCTGACCTGAAGGGCGCCGTCCGGAGCCGGATGTGAACGAAACGCTGGTCCTGTTGCCGCCCGCAGTGGAACCGGGCCGGCTGGTGCGTTCCGCCGGGGAGGGGCGGCATGCCCTGTCGGGTGCCTCCATGGGCACGCATTGGTCGCTGGATTTGTCCGGCGATGCGGACCCGCAGGCGCTGGAGGCGCTGATAGAAGCCGAGCTCGGCGCGGTAATCCGGGAAATGAGCCAGTGGGAGCCGGAATCCGAGATTTCCCGCTTCAACCGGGCCGAAGCGGGAAGCTGGCGTGAATTATCGCTGGGCTTCTTTCATGTCCTGCGCGCAGGGCTGGCCATGGCGCGTGCGACTGGCGGGGCTTTCGATCCCACTTTGGGCGCCGTGGTGGATCTATGGGGTTTTGGCCCGGTAGCCGTGAAACACTTCCCGCCCTTGCCGGAAGAGCTCGAACAGGCGCGGGCGCAATCCGGCTGGGAGAAAATCGAGCTGGATGAAGTGAACCGGCGTGCGTGCCAGCCTGGTGGGTTACAGCTCGACTTTTCGGGTATCGCCAAGGGGCATGCGCTGGATCGCGTGGCCCGTGCGCTGGAGCAGGCTGGGTATCGGTCCTTCCTGTTCGAACTCGGCGGCGAATTGATCGCACGCGGCCTGAAGCCGGATGCCTTTCCGTGGTGGGTGGAACTGGAATTGCCACCCGGGGCGGAACTGGCCCCGATCCGCGTAGGCTTGCTGGATCTGGCGATTGCCACATCGGGCGATTATCGCCGCTATGTGGATATGGACGGCCGACGCATGGCCCATTCCATCGATCCGCGCAGCGGCGCGCCGCTTGTCGATGCTCCAGCTGCCGTCACGGTGCTTCATTCCGAATGCATGATCGCCGATGCGCTGGCCACCGCGATAATGGTCCTTGGCCGTGAGGCAGGCATGGCATTGGCGGAGCGGGCGCAGGTCGCGGCCATAGTCACGGAGAGGGATGGGCAGGGCTGGCAGCGCACGCTTTCCTCCTACGCACGGATGATGGCGGAATCGTGAGCGAGGGCATGCGCCTTCTGCTGGCAGGCCTGGCCTGCCTTGGCTGGCTTGCGCTGGTGGGCGGGACGCTATGGCGGCATCGCCTGCACCAGGCGGCTCCTGTCGCTCCCGGCGCGGTGCTGGTGATCTATGCCAGCCAGACCGGGACGGCAGCGGGCCTGGCAAAGGCAACTGCGGAGGCGTTGGAGGTTTCCGGTCGGTCGGTGGCACTGCGGTCGCTTGCGGCGGTTACGCCGGTGATGCTGGTGCAGGCGGGGGAGGCGCTGCTGATCGCGGCGACGACCGGTGAGGGCGATGCTCCCGACGATGCGGCAGGCTTCCTCGCGCGTTTTCATGCGGCAAAGCCGGACCTTTCGGGCCTGCACTATGCCGTTCTGGCGCTGGGCGACACGCATTACCGGCATTTCTGCGCCTTCGGCCACGCCCTGGACCGGCTTTTGCATGATGCGGGAGCGGTTCCGGTGGCGGATCTGGTGGAGGTCGATCAGGGTGATGCCGGGGCCTTGCGCCACTGGCAGCAGAATTTGCGATTGTTCGGCGCTTCCGCCGCCCTGCCGGACTGGGAATCCCCCCGTTATCGGCGCTGGGTGCTGGCTGGCCGCGAATTGCTCAATCCCGGGAGTGCTGGTGGGCCGATGTATCGCATCACGCTGACCTGCGAGGGCGAGATGCCCGGCTGGGCTGCGGGTGATATCGCAGAAGTCTATCCTGGCTCCGCGGAAGAAGCCTTCCTGCCCAAACCCCCGTTGCCACACCGCGATTATTCTCTCTCCACAGTCCCGCAGGAAGGCGAATTGGGGCTGGTCGTGCGCCTGTTCCGCGACGAGCAGGGCCGCAGCGGGCTGGGTTCCGGCTTCCTGTGCGAGACAGCGGAAATCGGTGCGGGCGTGGCGCTGCGCATTCGCTCCAATCCTCGCTTCCACACGCCGGCATCCCGGGTGCCGCTTGTGCTTATCGGCAATGGAACCGGCATTTCATCCCTGCGGGCGCATCTCAAGGCGCGCGAGCCGGGCACAAGCAACTGGCTGATTTATGGGGAACGCGATCCGCTGCATGACCGGCCCTTTGCCGCAGAGCTTGAAGGCTGGCAGAGATCAGGCCATCTGGCCCGTCTGGACCTTGCCTTTTCGCGCGCCGAGGAAGGGCTCTACGTTCAGGATGAAGTGCGGCGCGTGGCTGACATGCTGCGGGTCTGGGTGTCAGGCGATGCTGCAATCCTGCTGTGCGGCAGCGTTGCCATGGGAGAAGGTGTCGATGCCGCCCTGCGGGAGGTTTTGGGCGAGGCGGAAGTGAACGAGATGCTGGTGCAGGGGCGCTACAGCCGGGACATCTACTGAGGCGGCAGGAACAGCCGGTCCGGCCCGAGATCGGCGAGAGCAGCGCAACCCAGTTGCGCCATCGTGAGTTCCAGCTCGGCCCGCAGCAGATGGAGCATGTGGGCAACCCCGGCCAGCCCGGCGACGGCGAGCCCATGAATCTGCGGGCGGCCAAGCAGCACGGCGGAAGCGCCGAGAGCCAGCGCTTTTGCCACATCCGTGCCGCGCCTCACGCCGCCATCCAGCAGTAAGGGCGCCTCGCCCCCGGTCGCTTCGACAATGGCGGGCAGCACCTCCAGTGCGCTGGGCATTCCATCCAGAACGCGCCCCCCGTGGTTGGAGATTACCAGTCCGTCCACACCCATGGACAGGGCCTGCAAGGCATCGGGCGCAGCCATCACGCCTTTGACAAGCAGGGGCAGGGATGTCTGAGATCGCAGCCATTCCAGATCCCCCCAGCGGGGGGCCATATCGGCCAGAGGAGTGCCGAAGAGAATCCGTCCGCCTGCATCCGCAGTCTGGCGGCGGCGCGGCATGCCGCGCAAATTGGCTGCCTCCACGCCGGGAGGCAGGGTCAGCGTGGCGCGCTTGATGGAGGCATCTACGGTCAGCATTACCGCTTCATAGCCGGCGGCTTCCGCGCGCTGGACCAGTTCGGCCGAGAAATTCCGGTCTTCCTGCAGGTAGAGCTGGAACCACATCGGCGGCACCAGCATGCCCAATTCGCGCGCTGCGGCTCCAGCCGCCCCGGCGATCTCCTCAATGGTGAAGCTGGAAAGCGTGCTTATCACCATTCCCGTGCCCAATGCAGTCGCGGCGCGTATTGTGGCCAGTTCCCCTTCTGGGTGGACCAGCCGGTGATAGGCAACTGGGCCGAGCAGGATCGGGGATGCATGTCGGCGGCCAAACAGGTCCAGCGTGGTGTTTCCACCCCGGAGATCGGCAAGGATACGAGGCAGCAGGCGCGACCGGTCGAAGGCGCCTCGGTTTTCGGCCATTGTAATGTCGTCGCCCGTGCCTTCCTGGAGGTAAGCCCAGGCATCGGCGGCCATGTGTGCGGCGGCGCGCGCTTCATAGGCGGAGAGGCTGGATAGCCCGGGGGGGATCGCTGTTAGTGGAGGAAGCGGCTCGCTCATGTCTCCGACCAGCCACGCATCAGGTTGTGATAGGTATTGGTGAAACCGTCGATCGAGGGGTGGTCAGGGTGATCCGCGCAAAGCTGCTGGATCGCGCTGTCCAGTTCGAACAGCATGCACCGCTGGCGGTCGTCCCGGATAAGGCTCTGCGTCCAGAAGAAAGAGGCAAAGCGGGTGCCCGATGTTACAGGCGTTACACGGTGCAAGCTGCTTCCGGGATAGACGATCGCGTCTCCGGCAGGCAGTTTGACGCGCTTTTCTCCGAAAGTGTCCTCCACCACCAGTTCGCCGCCTTCATATTCATCGGGATCGCTGAAGAAGATCGTGGTCGAAACATCGGTCCGCACCCGCACAGGCGTTCCGGGGATGGGGAAGACGGCATTGTCCACATGGTTGCCATAGGTGCCCCCGCCTTCATAGCGGTTGAAGCGGGGCGGCAGGATGCGCAGCGGCAGGGCTGCGGCGATGAACAGCGGGGTTATGGAAAGCCGTTCCAGAATACGCTCCCCCAGTTGGCGGGCAACTGGGTGATCCAGCGGCAGTTGCAGATTGTCCTTCACGCTGACTGCCCGGTGCCCGGCCGTCACGCGCCCGTCCACCCATTCGGCGCTTTCCAGCAGCGCGCGGATTTCGCGGACTTCATCGGGCGAGAAGAGAGCTGGGATTTGCAGGAGCACGAAGGAGTCCTTACCGAAACGGGTGAGGCCCCGGTCTTAGCCGAGGCGCATCGCACTTGCCACCTTGCGGGGCGGCAAAGGGGTGGTCCGGGGCAGGGCTGGCAACTGCCCCGGACCGAGGAGATGCATCAGAAGTTGAAGTTCGCCGTCAGGATGGCGGAACGGCCGTCACCCGGAGTTGCCCAGCCATTGTTGCGAACACGAGTGAAATAAAGCTCGTCCGTGAAGTTCTTCACATTGAGCTGCAGGTTCACGCCCTTCGCCACATCATAGGCCAGGAAGGCATTATGGATGAGATAATCCTCCGTCTTGAACAGTGTCGCGGCGTTGTTGTTCAGATAGAAGCCGCCCTGGTAGGTCAGGCCATAACCGATGGTCAGGCCGAAGGGCAGGGCATAGGTGGTGAACAGGCTGCCCGAATGTTCCGGCGTGTTGGTCAGCGGATTGCCTGCCTGCGGGTCCAGCGTGCCGACCGGCGAGTTAAGTGCGATGCTGCGGATCACCTTGCTGTCCAGATAGGTGTAGTTCGCGGTGACCGCCCAGGCTGGAGTGATATGGCCCGAGGCGCTGAGGGCAATGCCGTTCACGCGCGAGCGGCCATCGAGCGGCTGGTCAGGAATGGCAGGATCGGCGGAGGCGACCTTATACTGATCGCGTTCGTTGCGGAACGCGGCAGCGGAAAGCAGCAGCCCGCCGTCGAACAGTTCAGCCTTGGCGCCGATCTCGTAATTGAGGGCGCTTTCCGGCTTCACGTTGCAGGTCGCAGCCGTGCAAGATCCGTTGACCGAGGTTTTGGACGGGGTCTTCGAATTGCCATAGGCGACATAAAGGCTGACCGTCTCGATTGGCTTGTAGACCAGGCCGATGCGGTAGGAGAACAGGTCATCCTCGTTCTCGAACTTGGTGCCGAGCGTCGTGGTGCCGGCGCTGGAAGCCGTCGCCCCGGCGATCGTGTCGGCGCGATACCAGCCCTTGTTGTGCTCGTAACGGATGCCGCCATTGATCTCGAATTGATCGGACAGCTTCATCGTGTCGAACAGATAGACGGCGTAGTTTTCAAGCTCGCCATTCTGCTTGGCCGTGGGGATGAAGTTGACAGGGCCAGTCCAGTAATTGCTGCCATAGGCATTGGCGTAGCCTGCCGGGCCCGGGACGATCTCGTCGGGGTTGGCGATGTTGATCAGCTGTGCGGTCGAAACCGCGCTGCCATCGGCATTGCGCGCCCAATTGCCGGTCAGCAGTTCGTACTTCTCCCAGCTCACTGCGCCGCCGAAGACGAGCGTGTGCTCGATTCCGCCAGTGTTGAAGGTGGCCGAAAGGTCGGTCTGGTTGAAGGCCAGCTGGTTGTGGGAATCGCGAGTGTTTCCGCGCGGGCCGCCCGCGAGGTAATAGCCTGCGGGTGTCGTTGCCGGGCAGGCCGCGCCGGTGGGCAGCTTGCCGTTGGCAAGGCACCAGGTGCCCTGCGGCGGGCTGACCATGGTCAGCTGCGTCACATCCTGCCAGCGGGTCAGGTTGCGGATCTTCAGCGTGTCGCTGAAATCATGCTCGAAGATCATGGTCGCTTGGTCGACATTGCTCTCCTGCGTGTCGACATTGCGATTGCCGTAATAGGAAGCGCGATCCACTCCCGGCAGCATCCCATCTGTCACCCCATTGTTGTAATAGGGCAGGCCATATTGCGGTGTGTTGGTATCTTCCTGATGGAAATATTGCAGCGTCAGCCTGGTGTCCTTCTCCATCCCGATGGTGACGGAGGGGGCCACGCCCCAACGGCTATATTCCTCGTAATCGCGGCCGGGAACGTCATTGCGGTGGGCCATGGCGTTGAGGCGGAAGGCGATCAGATCATTGGCGCGGACATTGATGTCCGCCGTGCCGCGCAGGTAATCCTCCGTGCCGACGCCCATGGTCGCGTTATATTCGGTATCGGCCTTGGGGCGCTTGGTGACGAGGTTGATCGAACCGCCGACCGAGCCTGAGCCGGCCGTTGCCGAATTGGCGCCATTGGTCACTTCGATCTGTTCCATGTTGAACGGATCGGTGCGGCTATATTGGGCACTGTCGCGCACGCCGTCGGTCGTGATGTCCGTATTGGCGGAATAGCCGCGCAGGTTGATGCTGTCGCCATAACCGCCGCCGCCCTCCCCTGCGCCGAAGGTGATGCCCGGAACGGTGGACAACATATCGCGCAGGGTCAGCAGGTTCTGCTGTTCGATCACTTCATTGGTCAGGATAGTGACGGTCTGCGGGGTATCGCGCACCGGACGAGTGGCCTTGGGGCTCTCCTGCCTGCGACCGGGTTCTTCGACGATTGCGCTATCGCTGACGGTAACGCCGCCCAGCGCGCGCGGCTCTTCCTGGGCTGCAGTCGAGTCCTGCGCATAGGCGGCCTGCGGCGCGAGCACCGAGCCGACACAGGACAGTGCGAGAAACGCGTGAGTCTTGGCGGCGCGCGAGGTGGGCTTGGTCATGAGGTTCCCTTTTCCCTGTTGAGACGTGATTTGCTGCGCTGCTATTGCGAATCGTTTGCAACGTCAATTAGGAATGATTTGCAGTAGTGATTTTTCTCTGCGGCATAGAAAGAGGCTTTGCAGGCAGGAGATTGGCTCGCCGATCTGGCGGAAATCCCCAATTCCTGGGGAGGCCCCGGCAGGGAGCGCGGATCAGTTCGTCAGTATGAAGGGAATGGTCACCTGGCCCTTGACCATTACGGGCGCGCCATCCCGCTTGAACGGCGCCCAGTGCCATTTTTTGACGGCGGAGAGCGCTGCCCTGTCCAGCCGGTCATATCCGCTGCTGCGCGCCACGGATATTTCCGCGACATCCCCCAAGGTGGATAGAAGAACAGCCAGCACGACAGTTCCTTGTTCCCGCTTGCGACGGGATTCGACCGGGTAGGAAGGTGGCTTCGCGGAGATAAGATTTCCCGAAAGGTCGCCGCCATCTGCCGGTCCGGCAGGGGCGACGGCGCGCGCAGCCGGTTGGGCGGGCGGGGCCGGGGGCGCTGGCGGAGCAACCGTGACCGGAGCCGGATTGGCCATGGCCAAGGCAGGCATGGGCACCACTGGGGCCGGAGCATCGACCGGCGGCACAGGTGCGATCATCTGCGGTTGGATCAGTGCTGCTTCTTCCGGCGCAGGCTTTTCCTTGCGGTCCTCAGGCTGCTTTTCGGGCAGAGTGTTCAACTCCACCACCGCAATACTGGTCCGCTCCTCTTTTTGAGCATTCACGTTCAGCATGAACAGCGAGGAAACCAGCAGTCCGGTGAACGCAACCGAGGCCAGCATGGCAACCGGCTTGCCGCCACGGGACGGCTCATAGGCAGCGGCATAGGCCGTCCGCCTTTCCATCACGATTTCCGGCTTGAAGGGCGCGTTCATTTCCGGCGTTCCAGAAGCAGCTATTGCGAGGCATTCGCATAAGCGTATGGCGCAGCCTCGTCCACATCTCATTGATATGAGTCAAGTGGCGAATTCGCGGTAGGTAGCCTTGCGGGCGGCCCTATTCGCTGTCGAACCGGCGCTTCAACTCGGCCAGCGCTCGATAGGCCTTCTGGAGATCCTTTTCGACCGAACTCAGGCTTACTCCCAGATCGCGGGCAATCGCGGCCTGACTCTGCTCTTCCAGTCGATAACGGCGAAACGCCTGGCTGACGCGCGGGCCGAGCTTGTCCAGAACTCTCTCCACCGCCTCCAGCCTCTCGCGCGCTATGAGGGCCCGTTCGCTCAGAGTGTCTTCATTTTGTGAGAATGCCGCCTCATGCCAATCGAACTGGCGCCGTGCGCGGCTGATCTGGGATCGGCGCATATCGCACATCAGATTATCGGCGGCGCGGAACAGATAGGAAAGCGGGTCTGCCAGCGGCTGGACGGGTGGCTTCCCGGCGCGCTGCCACAATTCCTGAAACAGGTCTTCCGCGTCTTCCCCCGCACCGCGCGCCGCAAGAAAACGCAGCAGGCGGGACCGCTCATTGATTGCCACCGCCTGCAGGCTGCTCGGGTTCACGGGCTTACCTCTGCTGTCTCTGCTGCCTTTGCGCGGGCGAAGGGGGAGATATGCCGCTCAAGCGGTTTTAGGGGCGCTGCATCCGGCAATATCTGGCGATAGCCGCCGGTCAGGAAGCCGAGCGGGTCCAGCGCCCGGCCGTCGCTGCGAACTTCGAAATGGAGATGGCTGCCGGTTGCCCGCCCGGTGGCGCCCATCAGCGCGATCCGTTCGCCTTGTTCTACTCTCATGCCCGGACGAACGAGGCTATGGGAGAGGTGGGCGTAGCGGGTGGCCAGCCCGTTGCCGTGTTCGATCTCCACCATCTCGCCATATCCGCCCCGCCATCCGGCAAAGCTGACGCGCCCGGCGGCTGCGGCATAGACGGCCGATCCGATGGGGCCGGGGATGTCGATTCCGCCATGGAGCCGCCGGCCGCCCTCGATGGGATCGGTGCGGTAGCCGTAATGGGAACTGAGGCGCGGCAGCGTGTGGGGGGCGGGCACGCGCTTCATGGAGGGCGCTTGTCTGTCTTCCTCGGGTTCCGGGGGATGGGCCGACCAATCCATCATTCGGGAGCGGAAGGCATTGCCGGCGGGCAACTCACCCGCTGGGCCGGTTTCACCCGCAAGTGCCGGGATTGGCTGGAAAATCAGCGCCAGCGCGATCGCGGAGGGAGCCAGAAGGCGAAGGGACATCTTCTACATAACGGAGACAATCGCCGCTTGCCTTGGCTCTGCCTGAAAAAATTGTCCGGTCGATTTTTCCTTTGAGGAATCCCGTCTCGCTCTCCGTCTTCGGGTTCAGACAGTCGTATTTCATCTTTGGAGCCTGCCAATGAATACCACCGAACGTGCGATGCTCGACATGCTCAAGAAGGGCCGCAACGAATATGGCGTCGTCGCCGTGAAGGCGGAGTTCGAAGCGGAAGGTACCCGCCCGGATGAACTGCTCCGCCTGCTGGAACTGGCGCATCGTGCTGATCTGGCCGTAGCGTTGAAGATCGGCGGCTGCGAGGCCGTATCCGATCTGCTGGCAGCGCGTCTTTACGGGGCGGATTACATCATCGCCCCGATGGTAGAGACGCCTTATGCGCTCTCCAAATTCGTGGATGCCCGCGCCAAGACCTGGGGCGAGGATGCAGCGAACGCCAAGTTCCTGTTCAATCTGGAAACAGCCACCACTCTGGGCAATCTCGATGCGATGATCCCCATTGCACGCCGCAACCTCGACGGTGTGGTGTTCGGCCGGGTCGATTTCACCCTTTCCAGGGATCTGTCGCGCAAGGACATCAATTCGCGCCAGATCAGCGATGCGGTGCTGATGGCGGCGCAGGCCTGCCGCGACAATGATCTGGAACTGGTCGTGGGCGGCGGCGTTTCGGCCGACGCGATCGAGGCCCTGCGTGAATTCCGCAAGATCCGGCTCGACCGCTTCGAAACCCGCAAGGTGGTGTTCGATGGCGGGGCAGCGGAATCCGCTCGCTTTGCCGATGGCCTTGCCAATGCCGTGCGTTTCGAACTCGCCTGGCTGGAAAACAAGCGCGATTATTATGGCGCCATCGCTGACGAAGATCTGACCCGCATCCGCATGATCCGCGAGCGTAGTGGCGCCCTGCTGGGTGAAGATGCGACTGCCCCGGTCAAGAGCCTGGCTGCGTGATCGCCATGTCGCTCCACCGCGAAGTCGGCCTGTTGATGGAGGCGGTTGCCCAGCGCGCGATCATTCCCCGCTTCCAGCGGCTGGCGGGGGGTGACGTGACTGAAAAGAGCCCCGGTGAAGTGGTGACCAGCGCCGATCTGGAAGCCGAAAGGCTGCTGGCGGAAGGGCTGGCGAATCTTTGCCCCGGCGCGCGTATCGTGGGTGAAGAGGCGGTTTCCGCCGATCCGGGGCTGCTTTCCGGCGTCGGGCAAGGGCTGGTCTGGCTAGTCGATCCGCTGGACGGCACCGCCAATTTCGCCGCCGGCCGGGCTCCCTTCGGGGTAATGGTGGCGCTGGTGGAAAATGGCGCGCCGCAGATGGGCTGGATGCTCGATGTCGTCACTGGCCGCATGTGCTTTGCCGCAGCGGGGCAGGGCGCCTTTATCGATGAGCAGCGCATCAGGGCTCATTCACCGGGTGCCCGCAGGCCGGTCGCCGCTCTGGGCACTCAGTTTCTCGATCCCCACCGGCGAGAGCATGTTCATGCTCACGCTTCCCGGCATTTCGAACGTGTCCCCATCCCGCGCTGCGCGGCGGAAAGCTATCCCCGACTGGTGCTGGGCGAGAACGATCTGGCCCTGTTCCAGCGTTCGCTTCCTTGGGATCACGCGGCCGGGGCGCTGTTTGTGAACGAGGCGGGCGGGCGGGTCACGCATTGGGATCGCTCCCCCTATCGCGTCGGCGGCAGCGGCACGGGAATTCTCGCCGCCAGCAGCCATCACTTGTGGGAATTCGGGGCTGAAGTGCTCCTCGGCGCCGAAGCGCGCCTCGCGAATATGGAAGAACTGATCCGATGAGTTTATGGCCTCGCAGGCTTACAGCAGGTCTGACATCCGTTGCATTGATGCTGTCGACGCATGCGGCAGCGCAGCTTGCCCTGCCGGTGGATACGTCCACTCAGCAGCAGGGATCGACGGGGCGTTCCGGCACGGCTGCAAGCACGCAGCAGGCGCCCAGCGTGCCTGCAGCCACTGTCACGCCCTATCAGCCCGAAATACTCGATGGCGAGCAGGCAATGCCGGATCAGGCGGGCGCGCAATCGTCACAGGCGGCCCCTCCCAAATTCCATACCAAGGCGCCCCTGCCGAGCGAGTTCGAAAGCTATGTCTCCGAAATGGCAGGCAAGCCCCTCCGTCGGTTCGGGGCCGAATTGCTCGTGCCGGGCTCACGCGATTTCACATCGCCGCCCACTGCGACGATCCCGCCCGATTATCGCATCAATCCGGGCGACCGTATCCGGCTGGCGCTGGCAGGCTCGGTACAAGCCAGCAATCTGCAACTGACGGTAGACAGCGAAGGGCGGATATTCGTTCCCAAGGTCGGCTCTGTGATGGTTGGCGGCGTGCGCTATGGCGATTTGCGCCAGGTGATCGGCAACGAGGTTTCGCGCCAGTACCGTTCCTTCGAGCTGGAAGTGAACGTGGCGCAGCTCAAGGGTGTGACCGTTTACGTCACCGGCTTTGCCGCTTCGCCCGGTTCCTTCACTGTCGGCAGCCTTTCCACGCTGGTCAATGCCGTCCTGGCGGCGGGTGGCCCTTCCTCCGGGGGCAGCTTCCGTTCGATCCAGCTGCGCCGCAATGGCGAACTGGTTTCCGATTTCGATCTCTATGATCTGCTGCTGAAGGGCGATCGCCGGGGTGACGCGGTGCTGCAAAACGGGGACGTGATCTATATCGCCCCCACGGGCGAGCAGGTGGCCGTGACCGGCAGCGTCAATCACGAAGCCATTTTCGAACTCGCTCCCGGCGAGACGCTGGCGGATGCTCTGATCTATGCGGGCGGGGTCAATACGATTGCGGACCGCAGCCGGCTGATGGTGTTCGATCCGCTGGGCCAGAGCGCTGCGGGGTGGGAAGAAATCTCCGCCGCCGATGCGCAGACCCGGCCCGCCAGGCGGGGCGAGGTAATCCGGGTGATCAGCAATGCCGGCATCGCCCGTCCGCTGCGCCAGCAATCGCTGCTGGTGACGATCGGCGGCGAAGTGGCGCGGCCGGGCCGTTATTATTTCACCCCCGGTACCACGCTGAACGATGTGTTGCAGCGCGCGGGCGGTTTGACGAGCGAGGCGTTCCCCTATGCCAGCGTCATCACGCGCGAGAGCGTGCGCCAGCAGCAAAAGGCCAGTTTCGAGCGCGCGATTCAGGATGTGGAGATGCTGCTCACCGCGCAGCCGCTCACTTCTGCTGACCGGGTGCAGCGGGTTCAGCCGGCGAATATCCAGCTGATCCGTTCGGTGGTCGATCAGATGCGCGAGCGTGAACCGACCGGGCGCCTGGTATTCGATCTGCCGGTCAATGCCACGGACCTGCCCGCCGATCTCGTGCTGGAGAATAACGATACGATCTACGTTCCCCCGCGGCCGGTAACGGTCGGCGTGTTCGGCGCGGTGCCGACCCCGGCTTCCTTTGCCTATGGTGACGGCCGCCGCATCCGCGACTATGTCGATCTGGCCGGCGGTATCCAGAAGATGGGCGACAAGGCCGAGATCTTCGTGGTTCGCGCCAATGGCACCGTGGTGGCCGAAGGGCGCGACACGCTGAAGGCCAAGGCGTTGCCCGGCGACCTGATATTCGTGCCGATCGATGCCAATCGTGGCGAGTTCTGGGCGCGGCTGCGGGATATTACCGGTAGCATCTTCGGCGGGCTGGTCGGCCTCGCTTCCGTGAAGTCGATTGTCGAATGAGCCGGGCCGAACAGATCCGGTCGGCATTGGCCGACCCGCGCAAGCGCCGTCGTGGCTATGCCGCGCTGATGCTGGTGGCGGCTGTGCTGTGCGTGGTGCCCGCGCCTTATGTCGCGCGTTCCAAGATCGTGCCGCAGGATGTGAACAGCCTTGGGCTGGGTAGCATGACCACCTCTTATGGCGGCGGATTTGCAGGCGTTGCCGCCTTGCTGGGCGGGGCCAAGCAGCCGGTGGACATGTATCTCGCCATGGCCCGCAGCAGCGAGGTGACGGGCGAAGTTATCCGGCGCCTCAAGCTCGTCGAGAAGGGCGAATATGGGAGCGAACGCGACGCCCGTATTGCCCTGGAGAATAAGGTGGACATCCACTCTCTCACCGGCGGCATCCTCGAAATCGAAACGCGGATGCATGATTCCGCTCAGGCAGAGGCGCTGACCAAGGCCTATAGCGAGGCCATCAGTGACCGGATCGTTTTGCTCGGCCGTGAGCGGACCGAACGCAAGCGCCGGATCATCGAGCAGCGCTTTGCCGATGCGTCGAACAGGGTGGCAAAGGCAGAGGCTGCGCTGGAGGCCTTCCGGCGCAAGAACAACCTTGCCGCGCCCGAAGCCCAGCTTGGCACGGAGATTTCCCTGCGTGCAGGCTTGCAGGCACAATTGCAGGCGAAGAAGGTGGAGCTTCAGACGCTGAGCGGCTTCTTGGGGCCGGAAAATCCCCGCCTCGTTGCCGTCCAGTCCGAGATTGCCTCGCTTCAGGGGCAGATTGCCCGCACGGCCGATCCCGCCACGGATGCGGCGGGGCCGAATGTCGCCGGTCTGTCGGCGGTTTCCGGGGAATATTTCGATCTCTATCGGGATTATCGCTTCGCCCAGGCGCTTTACGAAGTTTACTCCCGCTCGTCCGAGGAAGTGGCGGTAGAGACGCTGGCCGGGGATACGGCCACCGATGTGCAGGTGATCGAAGCCGCGCATCTCGATCCCGATCGCAAGTTCAACATTCCGGCCGTGGCGGCGCTGGCCCTCCTGGTGCTGATGGCGCTCTTTACCGAGCTTTATGCCCCGGCCACAGGCATTCGCTTGCCCTGGCTTTCCCGCAGGGGTGAGGGAGAGGCGCAGTGACCGGGCGCGAGCAGCCTCCCGAACTCTCGATTGTCATTCCCTGCTTCAACGAGGAGGAGAATGTCCGGGCGATCTGCGCGGCGGTGACCGCGCAGGCGGAAATGTTCGTCGCTTCCCATGAGATCGTGCTGATCGACAATTGCTCGACCGACGATACGCGTACGATCATTCGGGAATTGTGCCGGGAAGATCGCCGCATTCGGGCGATCTTCAACAGCCGCAATTATGGCCAGATGCGCAGCCCCACTTACGGCATCTACCAGGCGAGCGGGCGGGCCGTGATCGGTATGTGCGCCGATTTCCAGGACCCGCCGGAAATGATCGGCCGCTTCGTGGAGGAATGGCGCAAGGGGGCACAGATTGTGCTGGCCCAGCGGCGCAGCGAGCCCACTTCGGTGCTGATGCGCCTGATCCGGGATGGCGGATATGCCTTCCTCGCGCGCTTCGGGGATCATCCGATCATTCCGGGCGCGACCGGCTTCGGCCTGTATGATCGCAAGGTAGTGGATGCACTGGCCGAATGGAACGAGCCTGAGCCGTTCTTCCGGGGGATGCTGCTGGAAGTCGGCTTTCGCCTTGCCGTCATTCCTTTCGACCGCCCCTCGCGCGCTGCGGGGGAGAGCAAGAACAGTTTCCGTACTCTCTTCACTTTCGCCATGTCGGCGCTGGCCGGATCGACGCGGTCGCTGCTTCGCCTGCCGCTTTTCGCCTCCGCCTTCTTTGCGTTGATGACCGTAGGGCTGGCCTTGGCCGCGCTCATTGCGCTGGCGATGGGCGGACCGGCAGGGGAACTGGCCCTCGCAGGTCTCGCCGTAGCGGGCATGACCCTGATCCTGCTATCCATCGGGCTGGTGGCCGAACAGGTCCGCCTGCTCAGCGAGCGCAGCCGCAACGTGCCGCTGGTGATTGAGGACGAGCGGATCAATTTCCCGGCACGCGCACGATGATCGCGAGGGAGGGGAGTGGGGAGCGTCGGCTCTGGCCGCTGATCGTGGAGATTCTGCTGGCCCTTGCGGTGCTGGGCAGCCTTGGCTTCACGGCTTTCCAGTTCCAGCGTCTTGGATATCTGCCCCAGCCCTTCGTGCTCGACACCAACGACACGTTCATGGACTGGTTCAACACTGCCTATTGGGCGAATAATCGCGGAATCTACGATGTCTGGCGGAGCATCTATCCGCCGCTCTCTTTCGTGTTCCTGGACATGTTCAGCTTGGACCAGTGCTATCACCTGTCGCCCTTCTATGCGCGGGATTGCGACTGGCTGGGCAGGGCCGCGCTGCTGGGCTTCTATCTGCTGGATGTAGTGCTGGTCTGGCTCGCGCTGCGCCGGATTGATCGGATTACTGCAACCTGGCGGACAATCGCCCTCGGGCTGGGTCTGCCGCTGCTTTTCACGCTGGAGCGGGGGAACCTGATCCTTGTCTGCTTCGCCTGTTTCGTACTCGCACATGGGCCCTTGCTGCGATCCCCCTTGCTGCGCGGCCTGGCGGCAGCGGTGACGATCAATTTCAAGCCCTATCTGGTGCTGCCAGTTTTCGAACTGGCCTTGCGTCGGCGCTGGCGCGCTCTGGAACTGGCCGGGATCGCCACTGTGGCGCTGTATCTCATTTCACTTGCATGGGTGGGATCAGGCACACCGGGTGAACTGGCGTCCAACACTGCCAATTGGGTCGTATTCCAGAGCGGGCAGGTGTGGAACGAGATCAATTACTCCACCAGCTACACCCCCTTCCTGAACATGCGGCAGGCGCAGGTGCCGCTGCTGGAATTCGTATCCTCCCGCGTGATCGAGCGGATCGAGTTCTTCGTGCCTCTCGCCATACGCGCCACACAGCTTGTGGCGCTGGCGGCGCTGGCGGCGGCATGGCTTCAGCCAAGGGCGCTGCCGGCCAGCCGGATCGCGGCCATCTTGCTCGGCGCCTATCTCGTTACCCAGTCGCCCGGCGGATATACGCAGCTGTTCCTGCTGTTCCTGGTGTTTCTGGAGCCGATGCGGCGGCTGGGGCCTTCTATCGCGATCCTGTGCGCCTATGTGCTCTGTCTGGTGGGCGATGTGATGCTGGCATCGGTGCTGCAGATCACCAGTAATAGCTGGCTGAGCGAGCGCACTGTCAGCCCCGAATTCGGCCTGACCTATGGCCATTTCGTGCGGCCTGCGCTGATCATCGCCATCGTCTGGGCCCTGTCGCTGGACGCCATTGCGCAGGTCGCGCGGGCCCATGCGAAATACCGCCCCTCCCTCGGGCTGGTCGCCACAGGAGCGAAGGCATGATCGTGCAGCAGGACATCGCGGCACTTGTGCAGGCTCTGGCGCCGGTCTGGCCCAAACTGGAGGGCGCGCGCATCTTCATGACCGGGGGCACCGGCTTCATCGGGCGCTGGATGCTGGAAGCGCTCGCCGCCGCACCGGTCAGGGCGGAGGTGGTTCTGCTCAGCCGCGATCCAGTGCGTTTCGCGCGGACTTCGCCGCATCTTGCGCGCCGGTTCGAGATGATCGCAGGCGATACGGCCAGCTTTGCATTCCCTTCAGGCCGGTTCACTCACATGATCCACGGCGCCACCGATGCCAGTGCGGAACTGACTGCGAACGATCCGCGCCGCATGTTCGACACGATTTTGGGTGGAACCCGCCGGACGCTGGATTTTGCGCTGGAAAGCGGGGCGGGGCGCTACCTCTTCATGAGTTCTGGCGCGGTCTATGGCGCGCAACCGCCGGACATTTCCCACGTGTCCGAGGACTATGCGGGCGCGCCCGACATGCGCGACCCGAAATCTTCCTATGCTGAGGGCAAGCGCGCGGCGGAGACGTTATGCGCCATCTATGGCCACCAGTTCGGGCTAGACACGGTCAGCGCGCGGATTTTCGCCCTGCTGGGGCCGATGTTGCCGCTCGATCTCCATTTCGCGGCGGGCAACTTCATTCGCGATGTGATGGAGGGCCGCCGCATCCGGGTGGAAAGCTCGGGCCAGGCGGTGCGATCCTATCTTTATTCGGCGGACCTTGCCGCATGGTTGTGGACCATGCTGGCCGATGCCCCCGCCGGGGCGGCCTATAATTGCGGGTCGGAAGAGGCGATCTCAATCGCCGATCTCGCCCGGCTGACCGCCGAAGTGCTCGGCGGGCCCGGCGTGGATGTGCTGGGCCGGGCCGATCCGGGCTGGAATCCCGGCCGCTATGTACCTTCGACTGCGGCGATCCGCCGCGACCTTGGCCTGCGCGCCACGGTGCCTCTGGCAGAGGCGATCCGGCGCACGGCCCTTGCCAATGGATGGACCAAGTGAGCACGATCAAACTTTCCGACTGGGTGGCGCAGACGCTGGTGGAGCATGGCATTGCCGATGTCTTCATGCTGACCGGCGGCGGGGCGATGCACCTCAACCATTCGCTGGGCACGCATCCGGGCCTGAAGACCACTTTCACTCACCACGAACAGGCGCTGGCCATGGCGGCAGAGGCCTATTACCGGCTGACCAACAGGCTGGCGGTGGTGAATGTCACCTCCGGCCCCGGCGGAACCAATGCGATCACCGGCGTCTATGGCGCCTATGTCGATTCCATCGGCATGGTGGTGATTTCCGGCCAGGTGAAGATGGAAACCACGGTGCGCCACACCGGCCTGCCGCTGCGCCAATATGGCGACCAGGAACTGGATATCGAGCCGATTGTCCGCCCGGTCACGAAATATGCAGTGATGGTCACCGATCCGCGCTCGATCCGCTACCACCTCGAAAAGGCGATCTATCTGGCGAAAAGCGGCCGGCCCGGCCCGGTATGGCTGGATATTCCGCTGGACGTGCAGGCAGCGAAGATCGATCCTGACGATCTGCTGCCCGGTTTCGATCCGGTTGAGCTGGACGAACCGTGGAAGCAGACCGATCTGCCCGCTTCGGCAGCAGCCATCCTCGCGCTGGTCGCCTCGGCCAGGCGGCCGGTCGTCTTCGCGGGCGGGGGGGTGCGGCTGAGCGGCGCGCATGAGCTGTTCCTCCAGCTGATCGAGAAGCTCGGTATTCCGGTCGTCACGGGCTGGAACGCGCATGATGCGCTGTGGACCGATCATCCACTCAATTGCGGCAAGCCCGGCACCGTGGGGGACCGGGGCGGGAACATGGTGACGCAAAGCGCTGATCTGCTGCTGGTGCTCGGCAGCCGGCTCAATATCCGGCAGGTAAGCTATAATTGGCGGAGCTTCGCGCGTGAGGCGTTCAAGATCTGGGTGGACATCGATCCGCTGGAACTGCGCAAGCCCAGTGTCGTGCCCGACATGCCGATAGTCGCCGATCTGGCGGACCTGCTCCCCGAATTGCTGGCCGCCGCCTATGAAGGGCCAACCGAGGCCCACAAGGAATGGCTGGAATGGTCGCGGGAGCGCGTGCGGCGCTTCCCGGTGGTCCAGCCCGAATATCTCAGCCATTCGCAGCTGATGCACCCCTATGTCGCGCTGGACGAGGTGTTCAGCCAGCTGGGGGATGACGATGTGGTGGTCACCGGCAATGGCAGCGCCTGCGTGATCGGGTTCCAGACGGCCCATATCCGGCAGGGACAGCGGCTGTGGACCAATTCGGGTTGCGCCACCATGGGCTATGATCTGCCCGCCGCCATCGGCGTATGCGCGGCCACAGGAGGTACGCGCCGGGTGGTTGCGCTCGCGGGCGACGGCAGCATCATGATGAACCTGCAGGAGATGCAGACGATTGCCGGTTATGGCCTGCCGGTGAAGGTCTTCGTGATCAACAATTCGGGTTATGTCTCGATCTTCCAGACGCACCGCAATTTCTTCAACGGGGTCGAAGTGGGCGGCGGGCCCAAGAGCAACGTCACCTTCCCGGAATTCTCGCGGCTGGCCGATGCCTTCGGCTTCGCCTATTTCAGTGCCCGCTCCCACAACGAACTGCCCGGTGCCGTCTCTGCCGCGTTGGCCACGGAAGGCCCGGTTCTGTGCGAACTGTTCGTGGATGAGGATGTGTCTTTCGCACCCAAGCTGGGCGCGAAGTCTCATCCCGACGGGCGCATTACCTCGCCCGCGCTGGAAGACCTCTCGCCCTTCCTCCCGCGCGAGGTGCTGCGCGAGAACATGCGGATCGAGCTGATGGAAGACGAATGAGCAAGGCAGCGCTCCTCGGCAGCCGGCCCTTCCGCTTCCTGGTGGCAGGGGGCGTGAACACCGCGCTCGGACTGGCGTTCTATCCGGCGCTGGTCTGGCTCGTGCCCTATTTCCATGAGCATTATTTGCAGGCGCTGGGTATCGCGCAAGTGGTCTGCCTGCTGTTCGCCTTCTTCACCTACAAGCTGGGCGTGTTTCGCACACAGGGCAATGTGGTGCAGGAATTCGTCACTTTTTCCAGCTTCTACGTCATCAACTACGCGGCGAACTGGGCGGTTTTGCCCGTGCTGGTGGAACTGGGCGGAGTGCGCCCGGACATCGCGCAGATCGGTTTCACCGCCATCGTGATCTTCGGCAGCTATTTCTGGCACAGCCGCTTCAGCTTCCGACGCAGGGAGGATTGAACTTGTCGGGTTTTCTGCAGCGTTCATGCCCCAATTGCGGGCATCAGGAGGTGTCTGGCGGCGTGGTGAGCAAACCTGCCGCGGAAACTCTCTCGTCGGAAGAACTCCGCCCGTTCTGGTCGGGCTTCCACGATTCCAAGCTGTTCTTTTCGTATCGCCGCTGCACCGCATGCGGGCTGCTCTATGCGCCGCATTTCTTCTATGAGGAGCAATTGGCGGATCTCTATTCCGAGCTCGCGCCAAACATGGAAATGGTGCCTTCGGCTTCGCTGGAAGCCACGCAGCGCGGCTATTTCGAGGCGGCGAGGAAGGCCGATGTGCCGGGCGGCGGTTATCTGGAGATCGGCCCGGATGTGGGCTATGTCGCGGCTCAGGCCGCGCAGGACGGACGCTTCAATGAGTTCTGGCTGTTCGAGCCCAATCGCGTGGTGCACAAAAGTCTCGCTCAGGCCGTGATGCCGTTCCCGGCCCGTGTGTTTGCCGACATGACGGATCTGTCGCCCGTTCCTGACGGGTCTATCGGACTTGCTGCCATGATCCATGTGCTGGATCATCTGCTGGACCCCATGGCGATGCTGAAACAGATCCATGCCAAGCTGCGCCCTGGCGGGGTGCTGATGATCGTTACGCATAATGAAGCATCGTTGCTCAGCAAGGTGCTGGGCCCCAAATGGCCGCCCTATTGCCTGCAGCATCCGCAATTGTTCAGCCCGGCGTCCATTGCCGCAATGCTCGACCGGGCCGGCTATTCCTCGGCAGCGGTGGCGCGCAGTACCAATTATTTCCCGATCGACTTTCTGGTCAAGGAAGCGGGCAGGGCGATCGGAGTGAAGCTGGATCGCCTGCCGGCGCCCCGAACCTCGCTTGGGCTCAAGCTGGGCAATATGATCACGATGGCGCGGGGGTGATGGTTATACTGGAGAGAGTTTGCGCAAGTTCGTCATCCCAGTTTTCGCTGGGATGACGAACTTGGGGAGTTCTCTTCCGCCTAAACGCCCCCGGCTACGGCAAGCCGCTGCGGGGCCACATCCGTCATTTCACCCATGGCACTCAGCCGGGCGTAACGATCGATCTGGGCGAGCGTAACCTCGCGCGCATCGGCCCCGCTGCCCACGGCCTTGTGCCATTCGACGATCCAGTCGAGTGCGGCTTCGAGGGGGAGGGCGGGTTTCCAGCCCAGCAGGTTGCGCGCCTTGGAACAATCGAGCCGCAGCAGCCCGGCCTCATGCGGGTGGAAGCCGCTCTGGCGCTTCGCCGGAACGGTGCCGCCCCAGCGGGCCTGCATCCGGTCCACGATCCAGCGCACGGGCTGGGCGTCTTCTTCCAAGGGGCCGAAATTCCAGCCTTCGCCAAAGCCGCGTTCTCCCTCCAGCAGGCGCTCTGCCAGCATGATGTAGCCGCGCAGGGCCTCCAGCACGTGCTGCCAGGGGCGCACCGAATGGGGGGAACGGATCAGCGGCGCGGCGCCTGCCTCGAAGGCGCGGACCAGATCGGGGATAAGGCGATCCGTTGCCCAGTCCCCGCCGCCGATCACATTGCCGGCCCGACCGGAAGCGAGCAGGGGGCCTTCATCCGAAAAGAACGACCGGCGCCATGCCGAAATCACTAGTTCGCAGCAGCCCTTGCTGCTGGAATAGGGATCGTGGCCGCCCATCGGATCCTCTTCGCGATAGGGCCAGTGCCATTCGCGGTTTTCATAGCATTTGTCGCTGGTGATGGCGACGATGGCCCGGACACCGGGCGTGGCCCGCGCGGCTTCCAGCAGGTTTACCGTGCCCATTACATTGGTGGCATAGGTCCCTGCGGGATCTTCATAGGACAGGCGCACCAGCGGCTGGGCGGCCAGATGGAAGATCACCTCGGGCCGGGCTTGTGCCACGGCGGCCGAAAGCGCCCCGGCATCGCGAATGTCGCCCTCGATGTGGTGCAGCCTATCGGCCACGCGCGCCTTGTCGAACAGGCTGGGCCGCGTGGGGGCGGGTAGAGAATAGCCGGTGACCTTTGCTCCCATGGCTTGCAGCCACAGGGCCAGCCAGCTGCCCTTGAAGCCCGTATGGCCGGTAAGGAAGACCCGGCGCCCTGCCCAGACGGGGTTCACCAGCGCTTCCACGGTGCGCTCCCGCTGTTCCAGAGGTCTTCGAGGTGTAGCTTGTCGCGCAGCGTATCCATCGGTTGCCAGAAACCTTCATGGCGATAGCCCATCAGTTCCCCCGCGTCGGCCAGCCTTTCCAGCGGTTCCGATTCCCATGGCACATGGGGCCCATCCACCAGATCGAGCACGGAAGGATCGGCCACGAAGAAGCCGCCATTGATCCGCCCGCCATCGCCGTTGGGTTTTTCCCTGAAGCCGGTGACACGATCCTTGTCGAAGGCCAGCGCGCCGAAGCGGCCCGGAGGGGAGACCGAGGTAATGGTGGCGCGCTTGCCGTGGCTCTTGTGGAACTTCACCAGTGCGGCAATGTCGATATCGGCCACGCCGTCACCATAAGTGAAGCAGAAGGGCTCTTCAGGATCGAGATAGGGGCGCACGGCGGCAAGCCGGCCGCCGGTCATGGTGTCCGCTCCGGTTTCCACCAGCGTGATGCGCCAGGGCTCGCTGCGGGCATTGTGGATTTCCATGCCGTTGCCGTTGCGCAGGTCGATGGTCACATCGGACGTCTGGAGGAAGTAATTCGCGAAGAATTCCTTGATGACGTAACCCTTGTAGCCCAGGCAGATCACGAAATCGTTGAACCCGGCAGCGGAATATATCTTCATGATGTGCCACAGGATCGGCATCCCGCCGATTTCCACCATCGGCTTGGGCCGGGTTGCGGTTTCCTCGCCGATGCGGGTGCCAAGGCCGCCGGCCAGAATTACGGTTTGCATTGAACCTCCACGTCATGTCCTTCAGCACTATGACGAACTCATCCACGCCTAACCGTAACCGCCTGTCGCGCCTCTGGGTCGCCTACGGGCCGATCATCGCGATCCTGTGCCTTGCGGCATGGCTGAGGGTGGATGGCGTGGGCTTCGGCCTGCCCGCGCTGAACGACCCGGACGAGCCGCTTTTCATGATGAAGGCCTATGACATGCTGGCCCGCGGATCGCTGAATCCGCAATGGTTCGGCCATCCGGGCACGATCACGCTTTACAGCCTGGCGCTGGTGATGGTGGCGGTGGCTGCCTTTGGCCTGCTGAGCGGACGCTTTGCCGATCTGCCGGATTTCGCGGCTGCGGTGCATCTCGATCCGGGCATCGTATTCCTGCCCGCGCGGCTGTTCATCGTGGCCAATGGCGTTGCCTGCGTCTGGCTGGTCTATCTGATCGGCAAGCGTCTTTGGGGTCAGCGGGCTGGGTTGGCCGCGGCGCTGTTTCTGGCGGTGAATGCGGTCCACATCTCATGGTCGCAGGTGATCCGCACCGATGTGCAGGCCAGCTTTTTCATGCTGCTCTGCGTGTTGCAGGCGATTGCTATCCTGCAGGACGGCAGGCTGCGCTATTACGTGCTGGCGGGCATCTTCGCCGGACTGGCCTGTGCTACCAAATGGCCCGCCGCCCTTGTGGGGCTCTGCCCTTTCGTCGCCGCGCTCTACAGCGTAGCGAAACAGGGGGCAGACCGGCGACTGGTGCTGCTGATGCCAGCAGTGGCGGGGCTTGCATTGTTCGCCGTCTCGCCCTTCCTGATCTTCAGCTACGATATCGTCTTGCGTGACCTTTCGGGGGAGGCACGGCCCTTCCATCCCGGCGCGACGGGCGAAGGATTCTGGGCTAATCTTTTCTGGTATATATCCACGCCTCTGGCGGGCTCTATGGGCGCGCTCGGTCTCATACTCGCGGCGATAGGTATCGTTGGAGGCATGGTGAGAGATCGTATCTGGCTGATTGCCGTATGCCCCGGGTTTCTGGCTTTTCTGGTCGTTATTTCGACCCAGCATCTGCTGTGGGAGCGATGGCTGGTGCCGGTGCTGCCCTTCTTCGCGCTGGGGCTAGGATGGGTCGCGGGGCCGGGACTGGCGCGGATTCTTGACGGAAAGCTACGCCTCGCCCAGCTGGGATCGCTGGTCGCCATGGTCGCCCTAGCGCTCCCGATGCTGGTTACCGCGCAGGCCCGAGCCGAAGAACGCCGTCACGATACCCGCCAGATCGCCACCGCCTGGGCTCGCACTCACATCCCGGCAGGATCCACGATATTGGTGGAACATGCCGCGCTGGACCTGATGCAGGGCCCATGGAAAATCACTTTTCCCCTCGGCACCGCGGGTTGCGTGGATGCCCGCGCCGCTCTGAAAGGTCAGATTTCCGAGGAGGATGTCGATCGCTCGCGGCAGGGAAGCCCGGTGGTGGACTATGCCCATGTCGATGAAAATCGCCTGCCCAGTTGCCGTGCGGATTACGCCATCTTCTCGCACGAGGCGACTTATCGGCAGGACAAGGCACGGTTTCCCCGTGAATATTCCCGCTACGCCGCCGCAATCAGGCAGGGCATTGTCTGCGGCCGGATCATGCCGGTGCCCGGGCACAGTGGCGGTCCGGAAGTCCTCGTCATCCGTTTCCCCGCAGAGGGGGAGAGAGCCGGGCATTGCCCCGGCTGACGGAGAGGAACTTGCACCGGCGCGCATGAGATGCCGGTTGCTGGCAGACAAAAATTTGCTCGCAGACTGCAAAGCCATGAAGGCGCTTGCTGCCTATGCTGCATCGCGGAAAGTCGGATTCGGGCCCGATTTTTCGACGTTTTGAGTGCCGCGCCCGCGAGCCCCTGCCAGACTCGCATTGTGCGCTGCATCATTGGCATGCACAGGATCGAGGAAACACAATGACGCTTCTTACCGACCAGTTCTTCGATAGCTTCGCCACTTCGGTGAAGCCCACGGAAGAGGCAGAGACGCTGCCGCCCGAGCTTTATACGAGCGACGAATTCTATCGCTTCGAGAAAGAGGCGCTGTTCTATCGCGAATGGCTCTGTGTCGGACGTGAGGAATGGGTTCCCGCCGCAGGCGATTATTTCACCGCCACGCACGCGAACGAGCCGATCATCGTTGCGCGCGACCGCGAGGGCAATCTTCAGGCAATGTCAGCCGTGTGTCAGCACCGCGCGATGCTGGTGGCAGAAGGGCAGGGCAATGCCCGCGCCTTCATCTGCCCCTATCACCACTGGACCTACGATCTGGACGGCAAGCTGGTCGGCGCCCCGGCGATGAACAAGACCTGCAATTTCGACAAGGCGAAGAACAATCTGCCGAAGCTGAAGGTGGAAACCTGGCACGGCTTCGTCTTCGTCAATTTCGATCCGGAAGCCGAGGCGCTCGTTTCCCGCCTTGCTCCGCTGGAACCGGTGGTCGCCAATTACGAGCTGGAAAAGCTGCGCGGCCCCGCGCCGATTGTCGAAAGCTTCGCCTGGAACTGGAAGGTCCAGTTCGAAAACAACAATGACGGTTATCACGCCAGCCGCCTGCATCAGGGGCTGCACGATTACATCCCCAGTTCCAAGGCGAGCTTCCCCGAAGTGCCCAAGGGCACGGCCGGCTATTATCGCCTCAACGGCACGCTGCATAAGAACGCCGCCTTCAATCCTACGGAAAAGGCTCTGTTCCCCGTGTTCCCCAAGCTCACCGAGGAAGAACAGAACCGCCTGCTGTTCGTGAACCTGCCGCCCAGCCTCTCGCTGGTGATCACCAATGACGTGGCGATCTACATCATCATGGATGCGGATTCGGCCACTACGCATAAGGTGACCTTCGGCAGCCTCTATCTGCCCGAGGCGATGGAAGATCCGCTGTTCGAAACCAAGGCGAAGGTGACGAGCGACTATACGAATTCCATCTTCGCGCAGGATTTGCACACCGATCTTCTGGTGCAGCAAGGACTGGGTTCCAAGTTCGCGCCGCGTGGCCGTTATAGCTGGCAGGAAGACGCGCAGCGCCAGTTCAACGTCTGGCTGGTCGACCGCTATATGGCCGAATGGGATCGCCGACGCGGTCCGTCTGCCCCGGTCACCAAGCTGCGGGCAACTTCCTGATCTGCCCCCTTCCGGCCGCGCCCTGCAAAAGCCCCTCTGGAGCGAGGCGCGGCCGGAAAAATCAACTATTTGTTCGTCAGCGCGCCAGCACGGCAACCGCCACTCCTGATAGCGGAAATCCGACAAGGTTTCCCACTCTGCATATCAGGGGTTAAAATGACCAACACACTGATCTTCTTCGATATTCCTGCTGATGATCCCAATGCGGCCGGCGAGTTCTATGCCCAGGTTTTCGGCTGGGAGAACGATCCCCGCCCGATGGGCAAATATCACCGCATGGTGCCCGGCGGCTTCTTCAAGAAGAAGGACGGGACCGACAGCGAAATCGGCAATCTCCACATGGGCATCGCCAATGTTGCCAATATGCGCCCCCATCCCGAGCCCTATGGCGTCGAACCGCGCTTCATTGCGACCGAGGGCCGCAAGCCCCGCATCTGGGTGCTGATCGGCGACGACGATTCCCCCGAGCGTATTCTGGAAACTGCCGAGAAGCTGGGCGGCAAGATCCTGTGGCGCAATCACTATTGGGCCGAGTTCAACGGCTTCAACCACGCCTTTGCCGATCCGTGGGGCAATGAAGTGGTGCTGTGGGGCAAGGCGGGCGAAAATCCACAGATTCCCGACGATTACACGCGCGAATAAGTAGTTTTCGGGGGCGCCTTAGCCCGCCCGCCAACATCTTGTGCGCGAGTATGCAAGACCATGGCGCCCCCCTTTTCATAGCCTTTCTCCAACAAGACCAGACACGTGAAAAGCAGAACAGGGCCGTCGTTCCAGATGCGCGAACCGAATTCAGAAATGCACAGTTGGCCGTCCACCTGCGGCAACTTTGAAACGACCGGGAGGTGTCTCCCATGAGCCGTCTCCCGGTCGTCTTTTTCGGTCACGGCAGCCCGATGGTCGCGCTTGAAAAAAGCGATACGACCGCGGCCTGGAACGCGATTGCCCACAGGATCGGCAAGCCCAGGGCAATCCTGTGCATCTCTGCCCACTGGCTGACGCGCGGCACCGCCGTGACGGCCATGCCGCAGCCGCGCACGATTCATGATTTCGGGGCCTTCCCGCAGGCCTTGTTCGATATGCAATATCCCGCGCCGGGCGATCCAGAACTGGCCCATCGCGTGCGTGAGCTGCTCGATCCGGTGCCAGTGGCGCTGGATGCCAGCTGGGGCCTGGATCACGGCACCTGGACAGTGCTGACCCATGCCTATCCGGAAGCCGATATTCCGGTGGTTCAACTCGGCATGGATGTCAGGCTTTCACCCGCCCAGCACTGGCAGATCGGCGAGAAGCTGCGTCCCTTGCGCGAGGAGGGCGTGCTGATCATGGGCACGGGCAACATCGTCCATAATCTGCCGGCGATGGATTGGGAAAATCCCGATGCGCCGCCCTATCCCTGGGCGGATCGGTTCAACGGCGCGATGCTCGATGCCATTGTTGAAGACCGGCCGCAGACGGTGATCGATTTTGCCCGGCTGGGCGACGATGCGCGCCTTTCGGTGCCGACGCCCGACCATTTCTGGCCGCTGCTCTACGTGCTGGGCGCCCGCCATCCGGGCGAGACAGCCGATCTTGGGCCGAACTTCATTCATCACAAATCCCTCGGGATGACCAGCATCCTGATCGGTGCCGCCTGATGCCATCGGCAAATGGCGGTTTGTTCCAAATGACCCACAGGGGAAAGACATGGCGTTGATCTGCGATCATGGTTTGCGGCGTAGCGAAGTGCAGCCAAGGGGGCTGCATTATCTCAGGGCAACGCCCGAGACGGTCCACTGGGGCTTCTTTTCGCCCGAGTTGAAACCCGCCCTGACCGTCAAGAGCGGTGATCTGATCATGGCCCAGGCAGTGACGCATCACGCGGGCGACGATCCGGAACTGATGTTCGACGAGGACATCCAGCGCATCTTCACGGAAATTGATCCGAGCACCCGCACGCCGGGCTGCCACATCATGACCGGCCCGATCTATGTCGAAGGCGCGGAGCCGGGCGACATGCTGGAAGTACGCTATTTCCAGATGACGCCGCGTTTCAATTACGGGTCCAACCTGCAGGCCAATTGGGGCCACCTTTACAAGGAATTCGGTGAGACCGAGCGGGTCACGATCTATGAGCTAAACCCCAATGCCAATACGGCGCGGGCGCTCTATGCCTATGATGTGGAGGAGACCTATCTGGTTCCCGGCCGCATCACCAACTGTCCCAGCTGCGATCGCCAGCCGGCGCTGGAAGGCATCACCATCCCGGCCCGCCCGCATCTGGGCACCGCGGGGGTTGCCCCGGCCGTGAATGAGCCGGTGAGCACCATTCCTCCGGGCCTGCATGGCGGCAATATCGATAACTGGCGGATCGGCGCCAATTCGCGGATGTACTATCCCGTACAGGTCAAGGGCGGGCTGTTCTCCATCGGCGATCCTCATGTCAGCCAGGGCGACGGCGAGATCAGCGGCACCGCGATTGAGGCATCGCTGGACGTCCTGTTCCAGATCATCCTGCGCAAGGACTTCTCCTTCCCGTCGCCGCTGCTCGAAACGCCGGATCACTGGATCGTCCACGGCTTTGGCGAAGATCTCGACATGGCGATGAAGAGCGCTTCGATGGACATGTTGCACCTGCTGAACGAACATCAGGGCCTGTCGAAGACCGACGCCTATTCGCTGATGAGCGTGGCGGCCGATTTCGGCGTGACGCAGGTGGTCGACGGAACACAGGGCATCCATGTGAGGATCGATCGCGGGATCTTTCCGAACAAGGGAAGCGTCAGCGATCCGGAATGAGCGGAAACGCAAGGGCCGTGACTGAAGACCGGGCGGCGTGGTCCTTCGATGCGGCGAGCCTGCCGCATGGTGAACGCGCCGCCGCATGGGCCGATGCCATGCGGCGGCTGCACCTGCCTTTCGCCGGGCCCTCGCCGGATGCCGATGCGGTGGGGCAGGTGCTGGCCGTCACATCGCCAATGGGGTTCGATTTCGCACTGGTATCAGGCGGCGCACAATGCATCGCCGGGCGTACGCCGGAGGCAGAGCCGGGGCTGTGGATGGGCCTGTTGGTCGAAGGCGATGCCAGCCTGCGGACCGATGACGCGCCCGTGGCGCTCTCCCCTGCAATGTTGATCTACGGCGCCACCGGCGTGGATGCCTCGCTCCATTTCAGTGGGCCATTTCGCCAGCTGTTCATCCGCATACCCAGCGTGGCAATCGATGCACGGCTGCTGGCTCCGCTGGCTGCGCGGGTTTCCATCGTGGAGCCGGGGACGATCGCGGGCCATGCTCTGCTGGCGCTGCTGCACAGCCTCGCCACCTCATTGCGGACCGGCCATCCGGGCGAATTGGGCGCGATCGAAAGCGCGCTGATTGAATTGCTCGTGCCCGTAATTGCCGGCTCGGGCGGGTTTGCGGGCAAGGGTGGGGCAATGGGGCAGCGGGCGCGCCAATATGAGCGTATCTGCCGCACGCTGGAAAGCCAGCTCGGCGATCCTGACCTTACCGTGCAGGCGATTGCCAGCGCGGAGGGGGTTTCCGTGCGCTATCTCCAGCAATTGTTTGCCCGTTTCGGCCAGACGGTGACAGGCTATCTGAAATCTCGCCGCCTGGAGCGTGCGCGTGCGGAACTGGCAAGCCCGCTCCATGCCCAACTAAGCATCTCTGAAATCTGTTTTCGCTGGGGTTTCAACCAGTCAGCGCATTTCAGCCGCGCCTATCGCGAACGCTTCGGCGAAGCGCCGCGCGATACGCGTAATCGCGCCCGCCGTTCCGGCGTCGCCTGACAACCGAGGTTACGCCGGGCGACAAGACTTGCCGGCGAGCTTTCCCGCACAAACGCCCCATCATGTTCTCCCGCTTCCGCCCTGATGGCTTCCTCATGCTGCTTCTGGCCGTCCTGGCCTTTGCCACCTTGCTGCCTGCGCGCGGTGAGGGCGCAATGTGGCTCGATCACCTGACCGATGCGGCGATCACGCTGCTGTTCTTCCTCCATGGTGCGAAGTTATCCCGTCAGGCGATCGTGGCGGGGATCGGGGCGTGGAAGCTGCATCTGATGGTGCTGGGCACTACCTTCGGTCTCTTCCCGCTGCTCGGCCTTGCCATGGTGACTGTGCTGGGCGGTTGGATCGATCCTGCTGTGGCGAGCGGCTTCCTGTTTCTGTGCATCGTACCTTCCACCGTGCAGTCGTCGATAGCGATGACGGCGATAGCGCGGGGGAATGTCCCGGCGGCGGTCTGTAGCGCGTCTCTCTCGAACGTGCTGGGGATCGTGCTGACCCCGCTGCTGGCCACCCTCCTGGTCAGCAGCGGGCAAGCGGGGCAGGAATTCTTCCTTTCCGCCCTGATGAAGGTGGGGACGACCCTGTTGTTGCCTTTCATCGTCGGCCATCTGGCCCGGCCCCTGATTGGCGGCCTTGTGGACAGGCATCGCAAGCTGGTGATGCGGACGGACCGGGGCGTGATCCTGCTGGTAGTTTATGCTGCCTTCAGCGCCGCCGTGGTCGAAGGCCTGTGGAGCCGCTTTTCGGGGCTGGACCTGGCCACGATCCTGGCGCTGGATTCGATCCTTCTCGGCGCCGTGCTGCTGATCACGCGGCAGGCTTCCCGCCTTGCGGGCTTCTCGCAAGAAGATGAGGCGGTGATGGTCTTCTGCGGATCGAAGAAAAGCCTGGCGAGCGGCGTGCCCATGGCGGGCGCCCTGTTTCCCCCGGCGCAGGTGGGGCTGGTCGTCCTGCCGCTGATGTTATTTCACCAGCTCCAGTTGATCGTCTGCGCCGCGCTGGCGCAGGCCTATGCAAGGCGGAGCGAAGCCCAATCCAGGAACGAGGAATTTGTCCATGCCGTATGATGTGCTCGATGTCCGTCCAATGACCAAGCCCATCGGGGCCATGGTTTCGGGGGTCGCTCTCAACGAACCGCTCAGCAACAAGGTGCTGGACGAACTCCATACTGCCCTGCTGGAGCATCAGGTGCTGTTCTTCCGCAACCAGCCTATGGACCATGAAAGCCAAGAGCGGCTCGGCCGTTATTTCGGCGAGCTTGCCGGGCATAGTGGTGTGGGCGGCATTGAAGGCCATCCCAATGTGGTGAAGATCCACGCGGATGCGGATAGCAAGTTCATTGCCGGGGAAGACTGGCACATGGATCTTTCCGAAGATCCGGAACCGCCGATGGGCAGCATCCTCTATATGCACACGGTTCCGCCCGCGGGAGGGGATACGCTGTTCGCCAGCATGTATGCGGCTTATGACGCGCTTTCGCCAGCCATGAAGGCCTTTATCGACCCGCTGACGGCGGTGCATGATTCCAACCACATCTATCGCGAGCTGTTTCCGGATGTGGACAAGAAGTACCCCACCAACACCCATCCGCTGGTGCGGACCCATCCGGTATCGAAGCGGAAATGCCTGTTCTTCAGCAAATCGAAGATCATCCGGATCAACGGCCTGACCAAGCCTGAGGGCGAGGCGCTGCGCGATTTCCTGGCTCACCACTGCGAGAACCCGAATTTCCAGGTGCGTTTCCGGTGGGAACCGCATTCGATCGCGTTCTGGGATAATCGCTGCACCCAGCATTTCGCGACCTGGGATTACTTCCCCGAAACGCGTTCCGGCTTCCGCGTGTCCATCGCCGGCGACAAACCTTACTGATGGCATCAGGTGCGTTGAGGGCGGGGCTGGGGGCCATCGCGCTCGGCATCGGGCTGGCAGTGCCTCTCGGGGCATCTGTCGCCCATGCCGAGGCTCCTGCCGTCTCGCACCCCACCGCCGTGGAAGAATTGCGCGACGGGCTGGCTGCCATGATCGCGCAGGGAACCTTGCCCAACGCGCAGGTGATTATCGCCAGCGGCGGAAAGGATGTGGTCCGCTTCCACTTGGGATCGCTTGATCGCGAGAGCGGCAAGCCCCTGCCGGATAATGCGATTTTCCGCCTCTATTCCATGACCAAGCCGATCACCACGGTAGCGGCGATGATGCTGGTGGAAGAAGGGCGCATTTCGCTGGATGCGCCCATATCCCGCTATCTGCCCGAATTCGCCAATATGCGGGTGTATCAAAGCGGCGATCTGGACAATATGGTCACCGTTCCGGCTGCCCGGCACATCACCGTGCGCGATCTGATGACGCATAGCAGCGGGATTACTTATAATTTCACCGGCAACACGCCGGTCCAGCAATATTACCGCAAGCATGGCGTGATGCGCGGCGGCGGAGTGGGCGGCAGGCCCGGCGACGCGCCGCCTGCCGCCACCATGGACGAATTGATCCAGCGCCTTGCGGCGGCCCCATTGCTGCACCAGCCGGGCGAACGCTTTTCCTACAGCAATTCCACCGGGGTGCTGGGGGTACTGGTGGAACGCGCGTCCGGAATGCCGCTCGACCGCTTCTTCACGGAACGGATCTTTGGCCCGCTGGAGATGCATGACGCCACTTTCGTGGTCAGCGATGCACAGTTGCCCCGCTTCGTAACCAACTACAATGCCAGCGTAGACGGGATGACTCCGGCCGAAACCGCCCAGCAATCCGAATATCGCGATCCTGCGCGCATGTTCGATGGCGGCGGTGCGCTTGCGGGCACGGCGGAGGATTACATCCACTTCGCGCAGATGCTGGCCAATCGTGGGGAATGGCATGGGCGCCGACTGCTTAGCACGGATAGCGTCGATGCCATGTTCACACCGCTGCTGGAAACCGGCGGGCAGGCGCATGAGAATGTGATGTTCGGGCTCGGCCTGGGCATTGGCGATGCGGCGAGCGAGGCGATTGGCGGAATGCCTGCCGGCGCGGGTGGCTGGTCCGGTTCAGGCAATACCTATTTCTTCGCCGATCCGCGCCGCAATCTGGTGGCATTGTTGATGACCAACGAACTGATTGGGGGCGAATTTACCGAGCGCACGGTGAAGATCCGGACCTTGCTCAACAGGGCCGCGGTGGGGGTTGGTTCCGGTAAATAGTCGGGGTAGCCTTGCTTCGTCATCCCGGACTTGTTCCGGGATTCCGCTTTCTTTGGTTCAACAGGATGGACCCCGGCACGAGGCCGGGGTGACAGGGCAATTCGTCAGTTCAATCAAGCCGTGAACAGCCCCTTGCGGATGATCGCATGGACGCCCCAATTGCCATTGGCGACCTGTGAGATGCCGAAATCGACCGCTACGGAGATCAGCGAGATCGCTTCGTCTTCGGAGAGGTTCTTGGTGGTCATCAGGAAACGGCGGGCCTTGCGGAAGGCGTCGCGCATCGCGCTGTCGATCGAGGCGCGCTTGTAGACTTCGCTCTGCGCGTCCTCGCCCAGTTCCTTCAGGTAATCGGGGTGGCTGAAGCCCATGATGACCCATTCGCTCTCGGTCTCGATCAGCGGGTAATCCAGATCGCGCATCATGCCCGAAAGATCGCCCTTGGCGTGGCGGATCACCTGGATCAGCGCGGTCATCGAACATTCGATGGCCGTGCCGCACAATTCGGAATCGCCTTGCGAGGCATGGGGATCGCCCAGCGAGAGGAGGCCGCCGGAAACCTGCACCGGCAGGAACACGCTCGACCCCGGACCAGTGCGCCAATTGTCCATATTGCCGCCGAAGGAACTGGGCGGAATGGAATCTACGGGCCCGGTATGGGCCGGAGCCACCGCGATCACGCCGAAATGTGGGCGGACAGGAATCTCCACATCGCGCAGAATGTCGTAATTCCGCTCGATAGTGTCAGGGTCCACGGGCACGCCGGGATAATCGTAGCGATCATGGACGATGCCTGAAGGATCGGTCTGCGGCGTCCAGCGGAAGGAATAGACCGCATGGGCGGTCGGCACGCGTTCCTTGCCGCTTTCCACCTCGTAGATGGTGACCACTTCGCGCGGGTTAGGCTGGCTCAGCAGGTCATTATACTGGAAACCCCAGAAGGTGGCGGCATTGCTGCCGAAAGCCTTGCCCTGGAAGCGCGGATTGCAGCTGCGGCGCGGTTCCAGGCTGAGAATGCGCACTTCGATGATGTCGCCCGGTTCCGCGCCCTGAATGGCGATGGGCCCGGTGCAGATATGCACGCCGAAGCCTTCGCCCGCGCCGCGGCCCACTTCGCTGGCGTCCATTGGACCTGCGCCGCGCCGCTCCACTGCCTTGCCATGCTCGTCCCAATGGAACACGCTCTCGGCGCCTTCATCGCCTTCCACCATCCGTTCCGGATCGTCATTGGCGTGATGGGTGAGGGTTTCCACCGTTACGAAATCGCCCGAGCGGACGGAAAGGACAGGCTTCAGCAGCGAGCTGAAATAGCCCCAATGGACGGTGTTCGGGCTAACCGGCAGGTGGTGATGGCGCACTGTGCCGTCATCGCCGATAGGCAGCAAGCTGGTGGGAATGCCGACCGTTTCATTGGCTTCGGGAAAGGCCTCCGCCAGGGCGGCATCGTCGGAAGTGGTGCGCCGGGCCGGGCGACCGCGCCGCAGCGTATCGTTGGGATCGACATCCTCGGGAAAGCCGGACTTGCGATATTCGCGCGGCGAAACGCCATATTGTTCGCGGAAGGCTCGGCTGAACGAGGCGGAATCGTTGAAGCCCCACTGGAACAGGATGTCCGAGATGGATTTCTGCGTGTGGAGCGGGCTGCGCAGATCGAGCCGGCACCGTTCCAGCCTGCGCACCTTCACATAATGGCCGAAACTGTCATCGATCGATTCAAACAGCTTCTGCAGATAGCGCGGAGAAATGCCGTGTTCGCTGGCGACCTGCTGATAATTCAGATTGGGATCCGACAGACGCATTTCGATCGTCTGGAAGATACGTTCCAGCAAGGCGGCGCGCATGCCCGCAGCGCCGCCCAGAGCGCGGGGCGGGGCATCGCTGAGCAGGGCGGCCAACAGGAATTCGGGCAGGGCCAGCTCGACCGGGCGCAGGCCTTCATCCGGCACGTCGCTCGTCGTCATGTCGGCCACGGAGCGGAGCATGCTGGAAAGCACACGGCCCGGCCCACCATCGGAGGACAGACGGCGCGGCTGTTCCGGCAAGGGAGCCTTGAGGCGCTGGTCCAGTGATTTGGCCGGGATCTTCAGCAACAGCATGCGATGATCGCTGGTGAATTGCAGGGAAACCGGGGTTTCGCCGCGCCCACAGATCATGTCACCATCGTTGAAGGTGATCGTTTCCGTGCCGCTGCGCGCAAGGCATATCCCGTCAAGCAGAACGGCCAGCCACAGGCTGCCCGGCTCTTCACGATAGTCGAGCGTATATTCCTGGGCGGTGCCTACCAGGCGCACGAACTGGATGCCGACATCGCTGCTGAACTGGATCAGCTCGCCATAAAGGTTTGCTTCATCGGCAGCTTCGAGTGCCAGCGACGCGCGTTTTAGCGCGAACCGCCAGGCATCGTAGCGCTGCTCTTTGGGATAGGCATTAGTGGTGAAACGCAACGGGGGCTCTCTATAATGCTGGACGGGCCCCTCTCCCGGCGTGTCTCTTATGCACGCTTAAGTGATATTTCGGAGGCCGTGCGTCAACTGGCCATTCGGATAGTGTGTCAGAATGGTGATTTTGTGTGTCCTTGCTGACCGCGCCCGCCCGTCCGATGGGCGCGGTCAGCTGGTAAATGGTCGCCGTCAGCAGCCGCGTTCAAGCCGTGGCGAGCTTCGCGTCGCTCTCCAGGTCTTCACCCGGCTGGGTGGGGCGCTTGAAGAGCAGGAGCGCCATCAGGAAGGCCGTGCCGATCAACCCGCAGACCAGGAAAACCAGGCCGAAGCTGCCCAGCTGGTCGCGGGCGAAGCCGCCCAATGCCGGGCCGATCGCCGCCGAAGTGGAGATCAGGCTCATCGTGGAATAGAGTTCCAGGTTGGGGCGCTTGCCGAACACGTCGAGCAGCAGCATGGCCACGCTGACATAGCTGAAGCCGATGCCAATCCCCAGGCCGAGTGTGGCAATGCCGATCGCCACGGGGTTGCTGCCGCCCATCAGGGCCAGAACGCCGATGATGGCGGTTGCCAGAGAGAGCATGGAAAGGGCCCGGGGCTTCATCTTCTCACCGGCGACACCCGCTACAGCGGAGGCACCGGCGCTGATCAGGGCAAGGGCGCTCATCACCGTGGCCGCGCCACCCATGCCAAGCCCGCTGTCGGACAGGTGCTGCACTGCAAAGCCATGTACGGTGGTGCTGATCAGCAGCAGCGAGGTATAGGCGCCCACGATCACGTAATATTGCGGCGTGCGCATGGCGGCGCGAACGTTCCAGCCGGTGGCTGCGTCACTTGCCGCAGACTTCTTGCCGGCGTCCTTGTTGTTCCAGCGATTGGCGGTGACGGCGGAGGTGAACACCGAGAGCAGCAGGGCCGCAATCGCCGCGCCCCCCCAGAACAGGCGCCATTCATTGGTGATTTCCTGCGTCGCATAGGCAATCAGCGGGCCTGCGACGGAGCCGAGGCCGCCCACGGTGAAATAGAAGCCCATCGCAGTGGAGTGCTTCTTGAAAGAGTGGGAAATCACGTTGACGGCGGGAACCTGGCCGCAGATCGCGAAACCGATGCCGAGCAGGACAGTGCCGAGGAAATAGATCGGCGCGTTGGTAGTCAGCGCGAGGCAACCGAAGCCGCTGAACAGCACGGTGCCGCCTGTCAGCATGGTGCGCGAGACGCCGAACTTGCGGATCAGCAGGGCGGGGATCAGGCCGGAAAGGCCGCAGGCGATTCCCAGCAGGGTAAAGCCGATCCCCGCGGTTCCCCAGCCCCAGCCCAATTCCTCCACCATATAGGGAAGGACTACGCCCAAGCCGTTGAACGTGCAGGCGTTGAGAATGAAGAAGAGCAGCGCCAACGCGCCAAGAACCAGGTATTTCAACCGGCCGTCGAATGTCATGGCAGAAGCCCTCTTTCTCGCAGAACCTATTGGGGCAGAATGAAGAGCGGCAGCCTTTGAGTCTTGATCGCCCGCGCCCTCACCCTTTGCAGCGGGGGAACCCTCAATGGGCCACGGCCATCGCGCCGGGAGCCGGAGCGGCCCGTTCCCCGCGATAGGAAGGCAGCAGGAACAGCAGCAAGCTGCCCAGGCCCATGACCGCCATCGAGACCAGGATCGCGTCGCGATAGCTGCCTTGCACGTCGAAGGCAGCGTCCAGCAGGACCGGCGTGATGCCCTGTCCGGCGATCACTGCGGAATACATCACGCCCAGGATCGCGCCGAAATGGCGCAGACCGAAATAGCGGGCGATGAAGAAGGGCAGGGCGCCGAATTGCGCACCCAGCGCAAGCCCCAGGCACGCGCCGCCAGCCACCAGCATCGGCACCGAAGCGCCATATTCCAGTAGGAACAGGCCGGGGATGGCCAGCGCATACATCGGCACGACGATCCGGGGCGTGTTGACCTTGTCGAGCATCCGCCCGCTGGCGACCTGCCAGGCGGAGGCGGACAGGGCAAAGACGCTGACCACCGCCGTGCCCACGCCCAGGCTGAAGCCGCGATCGCCCACGATCGGCACCACGTGGCTGAGGATGGCGGTGGAAATGCCGCCGCCCGCGGCGATGGCGGCCATCAGCAGCCAGAAGGCCGGAACGCGCATTGCTTCCTTGAGAGATACCCCCTCCAGCTTCGCACCAGCCTCGGCCTGCGTAACCGGATCGCTGCGGCTGGGAACGTCATGCAGCAGGAAATAGAATACCGGAAAGCCCACCAGCAGGATCAGTGCGGCAATGCCAAGATAGCCAGCCCGCCAACCGAGGGTAGAGACCAGAACGGCCGCGACGATGGGCATGATCGTCGAGCCGAGCCCATTGCCGAAGCCGGAGCTGAAGCCCATCGCAGTGCCGCGGTTCCGATCGAACCATTCAGCCACCAGCTTTGCGAACATGGCGGTGCTCGGCAGGGCCCCGAAAATGCCAATGGCCAGGAAAGTGAGATAGAACTGGGCAAGGCTGCCGCTGGTCAGAGCCAGTGCCCCGATGGACAGGCCCAGCGCGACGTTGCCGAACAGGATCATCCTGCGCGATCCATGCTTGTCGGAATAACGGCCCGCCAGCGGATAGGTTATTGCGCAGGATATGGCGATGATCGCCATCACCGCCGAAATGCTCGCCCGGCTCCAGCCGAAATTCTCCGACAGGGGGACAAGGAACGTTCCGAAGACGGCGTGAACTGTGGCCGTGGTGGAAAGCACACTGCCCGTGGTTGCGGCCGCGAGCACGCCCATCTGGCGACGGCTGTCGAAAAACCCCGTCATTGCGGTGCTCCTTGCGTACTATCCGGACCGGCCCCGCTCCAAGCTGCCACCAGCGCATCGCTTGTGGTCAGCAGGGCGCAATTCTTATGCAGAACCTTGAGCGCCCCCAGATGCAGGTCTTCCTCATAGGAAGCGCAGGCATCGGAGACGACGAAAACGTGAAAACCGCGGTGGAAGCCCGCGCGGGTCGTGGCATCGACGCAGCAATCGGTGGCAATGCCGGTCATCACCAGCGTATCGATGCCCCTTGCGCGCAACTGGTCTTCCAGATCGGTGCCGTGAAAACTGTCGTAGAGCAGTTTGGCGATTTCGATATCGCCCGGCTCGGGCGAAACGCGGTAATAATCGGCCCCGCCGTCTTCCGTGCGGCAGATCGCCTGCCCGCCGGGGCGGCCCTTGCGGGCGTAGAGCGCCTTGAGCGCATCGGAATCCGTTTCCGGCTCGGTCACCACGCGCATGAAGGCCAGCGTGGCGCCGGCCTTGCGCGCGGCGGGAATGATCGCCTCGATCCGGTCGATCGCGGCCTCCGCCAAGGTCATGTCCACGCCCACGCGCTTCAGCAGACCGGATGGCCCGGCGAAGTCGTTCTGGATGTCCACTACTACCAGCGCGGTCTTCGCCGGGTCGATCATCGGGGCGAGCGTCGCCGCGTCGAGATGCGGCAGTCCGGCAGCGCCCTCAGCCATGCACCGTTACCTTCTCCCCCGCAGGGAAGCGTTCGCGCAGGGCGGGCAACACTTTCTCACCGAAAGTGGGAATGCCCTTCAGATAATCGTCGAAGATCAGCATCAGCCCGTCAGAGCCGGAAATCTCGAACAGATCGGTGAGATAGGCCAGCACCGTCTCGGGCGATCCGGCGACATGCGGCGCCATGAAGCCGGAACGGGCCTTGCGGGTGAAATCGTTTTCCTTGCCGATCTCGCTGTCGAGGAAGCCATAGGCGCGCATCATGCCTGCCAGCGCGCCCTCGTCGAAGCCTTCGCGGATCGCCTGGACTTTCTCTTCAGCCTCGGCGTCGGTTTCACCGAACACCACGGTCAGCATGGAATAGGTTCGGATGGAGCGGCCGACGGCGGCGGCATCAGCCTTGGCCGCTTCGCTCTCGCGCTTCAGCTTCTCGTGCTGGCCGCCATAGAGGAAAATCGCGTCCATCTCGGCCGAAGTGAATGCCATGCCCTGCTTTGACGTGCCCGCGCAGACCAGGAAGGGGCGCGTGGAGGGCTTGGGCCAGCTGTGGCAATCTTCCAGATGGAAGTAATCACCATGCTGGGTGACGCTGTCCTCGCTCCACAGGCCTTTGATCGCCCTGATCCATTCCTGGGCGAGATCGTATCGCTGATCGTGTCCGACATTTTCGGGCCATGCGCCCATCTGGTCGAACTCTCCGCGATAGGAGCCGGTGACCACATTGAGGCCGGAGCGGCCGTGGCTGATCTGGTCCAGCGTGGCGACCATCTTGGCGGCGACGGCGGGGTTCTGGAGAAGGGTGTGGATCGTGCCCCAGACCTTCACCTTGCTGGTCGCCTCGGCAATGCCGGCGACAGTGAGGAAGGAATCCAGCTGTTCGTCCCAATGCCGGGTCTCGCCACCGTAACCACGGAACTTGGCCATCGCCATGGCGAAATCCAGCCCGTGCTGCTCGGCCAGAACGGCGGAGGACCGGCAATAATCGTAAGATCCGTCGATCTCGGGCTTGTTTCTGGACATGATCCAGCCGCCATTCGCAATCGGCAGGAAAACACCCAGATCCTTGCCACCAGTATCGGATGGCAACCCGAAGGGCGTGTGCTCAAGCTCGCTCATATCTCTTCGATTCCGTATTTCTGATGACGGAGCCGAACTTATGCCTTGTGTGCGGGCGATCTTGATCGGGGGCGTAATTTAATTTGGCGGGCCTGCTGCGTGTTCCGTTGACGAGAGGAAGCGGGCTTGCTCTGCAAAGGCCCGAGACGCGTGGTGGGTTGGATGAGGCCTCTACTCGCTTACCTTCGTCATTCCCGCGCAGGCGGGAATCCAGATTCAGCGGTTGCCGCTGGGTTCCCGCCTGCGCGGGAATGACGATGGTGGGTAGGGTAATGCTAGCTCACACCCCACCCGTCAGCGCCGCTTCCGCCTCGCTGCGCGAGGGCATGGCGGGGATGGCGCCTTCCTTCTGGGTGCAGAGCGCGGCGGCGGCATTGGCCAGGGGCAGGGCGGATTCGATCGTTTCCCCGGCATCCAGCAGCGCGGCCAGTGCGCCGCAGAAACAGTCGCCCGCGCCAATCGTGTCGACGGGGTTGACGGATAGGGCGGGGGCATGGAAATGCCGGTCTTGCCAGACGGCAACGGCGCCCAGCGCGCCGAGCGTGACGATCACCACCTGATCGGGGCGGCTGATCAGCTTGCGTGCCACCAAGGCTTCCTCAGCAGTCTCGGGCGCGACGTCCAGTGCCACATAATGCGCCAGCTCGTGCTGGTTAACGATCAATATGTCCGTATGCTCGAACAGACCATGCGCTTCGGGCAAGGCGGGAGCAGCATTCAGGATGCGGATACGATCTTCCGCGCCGGGGGTAGTGAACAGGGCGCGCACGGTGTCGGCCTTGATTTCGAGCTGGGCCAGCAGGGCGCGCGCATCCTGCGCCAGCGCGCCGATATGGAATGGCTCCACCGCCTCATTCGCGCCGGAATTGACTATGATCTGGTTCTCGCCGCTGCAATCCACCGCGATCAGGGCAAGCCCCGTGGAATAGTCTTCGAGCGACCGGATGCCGTCCGTTTCCACGCCGTGTTCCTGCAACAGGCGGCGCATCCATTCGCCGCCCTCGTCAGTGCCCACGGCGCCGGTCATGCGGGTAGGCGCACCCATACGCGCGGCGGCCACGGCCTGATTGGCACCCTTGCCGCCGGGAAGCCTTGTCGAGCGGAATGACAGCACCGTCTCGCCCGGGCGCGGCAGGCCTTCGACCGACTGGATCAGGTCAACATTGATTGATCCTACCACCTGAACCGCCATTCTCGCCCTCCTTCGCTCGCAATTACTACGAGTGCCCTCAACACGGGCCGGACATGATCGCAACCGGTAGCCCCTCCTATGCGCCAGCAGACAACAAATGCGGTTTGCCGTGCAAAGCGCTCTGCGTGGGGGAGCCTAGAGATTGCATGGGACATGAAATCGCAAAGGCGCATCTGAGATGACGAACTGGTTGATCACGGGAATTGGCGGCGGTCTGGGCCGCGAGCTGGCTAAGGCTGCCCTGGCAAGGGGGGACAAGGTGTTCGGCACCTCGCGCGGTCAGGCGAGCTGCGATGCTTTCGAGGAACTGGCTCCCGGACAGGCATTCGCGGCGGTGCTGGATTTTGGCGATCCGGACGCTCCGGGCCGCATCGCGGCGCTGGCGGAAGAGAAGCTGGGCGGGATCGACCGGCTGGTGAACAATGCCGGTTTCGGCATGGTCGGCGCGATCGAGGAAGTTTCCCAGGCGGAAATGCGCGCTCTGTTCGATGTGAATGTGTTTGGCGCTATCGGCATGATCCAGGCGGTGCTGCCCTATATGCGGGAACGCGGGGCGGGGCATGTGGTGAACATCACCTCCGTCAGCGGGCTGGCTCCCTGGGCCGGGACGGCGCTCTATGGGGCCAGCAAATATGCGCTGGAATGCATCGGGCAGACGCTGGCGCAGGAAGTGGGCCCGATGGGCATCCGCGTGACCAACGTGGCACCGGGCGGCATGCGCACGGCCTTCGCCGGCGGTTCGCTGCATATCGCGGCGAAGGACATCCCGGCTTACAAGGACACCGCCCATTTCGCGAA
Source organism: Fulverythrobacter ferritrahens (assembly GCF_020539485.1). Classification (GTDB taxonomy): domain Bacteria; phylum Pseudomonadota; class Alphaproteobacteria; order Sphingomonadales; family Sphingomonadaceae; genus Andeanibacterium; species Andeanibacterium ferritrahens. The sequence goes on along the minus strand of NZ_JACDXU010000001.1, from coordinate 1,568,392 downwards.
GCGTTCGCTCACTGAAGGGCAGGGCAAGGAAAAGGGCGACCCGGCGCTGGCCGCCGCCGCGATCCTTTCCGCGCTGGACGAGGCGGAGCCGCCGCTCCATTTGCTGCTCGGCAAGGATGCACTCCATTATGCCGAGGGGCAGACCGACCTGCTGCGCGCCGAAATGGAAAAGTGGAAGAACTATTCGCTCTCCATCGCTTACCCGGAATACGCTGATGCATGAAGTCGTTCTCCCCGAATGGGCCGTTGAGCGCGGTAAGTGGCTCAATTCATTCGGGGAGATCGATCCGGCGCGCACCGCGCTGGTGATCGTGGACATGCAGGGGGCCTTCGTCGCGCAGGGGGAAATTTTCGGAAATCCCCATGCGGAGGCGATCATCCCCAATGTGAACCGCCTTGCCGGCGCCATGCGCACGGCGGGCGGTGCGGTGATCTGGACTCGCCAGACGGTGAGCGGGGAAGCACCGCTCGCCATGGCGCCCTGGCAGTATGATCCCACAGACGAAAGGGTGCGGGAGGCGATGGACGCGTTGACGCCGGGAGCGCCCTCGCACGACCTCCACCCGGAGATGGAGCGTTTCCACACCGATCTGGTGCTCGACAAATATCGCTACAGTGCCTTTGCCTGCCCCTCGGGTGCCCTTGAGGCGACCCTGCGGCAGCGCGGCATCGAGATGCTGGTGGTGGCCGGGACGCTCACCAATGTCTGCTGCGAAAGCACTGCGCGCGATGCTTACATGCGCGGATTCAAAGTAATTTTCCTCTCCGACGCGACTGCCACCGTGTGCGGAGAGGAACATAATGCGGCGCTGCTCAGCTTGCGCCTCCATTTCGCCGACGTGCGGGATACAGCCGCCGTTATTTCCATGCTGGACCAACAGGATAATCGGGAAACCTCATGACCTCCCACGCCATCCGCGCGACCGAACATACCATCGACGAAATATTCACCCGCCGCTGGTCCCCCCGCGCCTTTGACTGCACTCCGCTGCAGGAAGCCGACCTTTTCCGTCTGTTCGAAGCGGCCCGCTGGGCGCCTTCCGCCTTCAATGTTCAGCCCTGGCGCTTCCTCTACGCGCTGCGTGATGGGCCGGATTGGGAGCGGTTCCTGGATATTCTGGTGCCCTTCAACCGCAGCTGGGCCGCCAATTCCGGTGCGCTGATCTTCATCCTGTCGGACCGTTTCATGCGCGATGAAAATGGCGAGCCGAAGGAAGAACTCTACAGCCATGCTTTCGATACCGGGGCGGCCTGGGGTCAGTTGGCCCTGCAGGCGATCCATGACGGGCTGCACACCCATGGTATCACCGGGCTGGATTTCGAGAAGGGCAACAGGGAACTGGGCATTCCTGCCGATTTCCGTATCGAAATGGCCGTGGCCGTGGGCCGCACGGGAGATCCGGCGGAACTGCTGCCCGACTATCTGCGGGATCGCGAAGTGCCTTCAGGCCGCATGGCCATTTCACAACTGGCTTTCCCGGGAAACTTTCCCGTCTAACTGATTGGCAGACAACGAAAAGGGCCCGGAAGCGGATGACGCTTCCGGGCCCTTTCTGTTTGGATGCCTTATCCGCCGATCAGGAGATCAAGCGCGGCACGCATACTTCGCGGATGCTGAAATGGGCATCGGGATGTTCAGTCTTCCCGTCGCGCGGAGCGGAACGGACCTGGACCACGCCGTTCTTGCCAAAGCCTTCCACCACCGGACGGTCGGTCTCGCGGTGCAGCCACAGGCGCAGCAGGTGGCGGCGGCGCTGCGGCTCGGGGAAATCGTAAAAGGTCGTGCGGGCGTGGAGCGCCGCATAGTTCGAAAGCCACTGGATATCGCCGGGGCGGAAATCCATTTCGATGGCCATGCCTTCTTCATAGGTGATCGTGTCGAACAGTTCGAGCACCTCGATCTGTTCGGGCGTCAGCTTGGGCACGCCCGGATAGTTCTGCGCGGTGATGATGTAGAGCGATCCGGCATACATGCTGAATACGCCATCTTCCATGCTGATCACCGGCGAGGTGTAAGTGTCGGCCGGGGCCTCCTGGTCCTGCCGGCGCCAGTCCCAGTGGAAGGGTTCAAGCAGCAGCGGGGCCAGATCGGGCCGGCGCTTGAGGATTTCGTTATAGATCTGCGCGCCCGAGACGAGGCAGGAAGCGCCGCCCGCCATGGCCGGGCGCAGGCACATCAGTGCCACCACGTCCGAACTGTCGGAGTGATAGACCAACTGGTCACGCACCTTGGAGGACTTGGCGGTGGGATCGTCCATCGTCTTGTCGGACGTGGCATAGACGTGATCGATCAAGTCGCCCATTTCGTTCTGGCGGATGGGATCGCCCATATAGAGGCCGAGAATGTAGTAGATCGCCGAGGACAGCGCATCGGAGTAAAGATGGGTGCGCAGTCCACGGACGAGCACGAAGCCCCTACCGTAATCCACATCCTTGCCCCATTCCTTCACGGCTTCGGCGCAGGCGACCAGCGGATAGTCTTCCTTTTGCACGAAGCGCAGGTCGGGATCGTCTTCCACGAAGCGCTTGCCCAGCTCTTCCAGCTCGGCAACCTGTTCGTCGGACAGCAGGTAGACCCAGTCCTGCCGGGCGGAAAGCTCGTCACCGCGCCAGGCGGCCTCGGTGCGTACGGGTTCCAGCTCGGTAGTCACGGACATTGGATATTCTCCTTGAACGGCCAGTCGCAGAATCGGCGCAACTGTAACGCGCCTTTCGCAATCATGTGTCTATCCCGCTTGGCGCAGACCATCTTGGCCGGTCGTGCAAAATTTCTGTTCCGGGCGCGAATCGCGAGTTTTCGCGCCGTCGCAGCGTCTCTCTACCCCGATGTCATAGCCGCCTGAATCGCCTCGCGAGGGGCGAGGGCTCGAATGCGTCAACAAGTTCTGCGCGTCTCCTCAAGATTGGAACGCCGCTTGATGGCTCAATACAGGCAAGCGGCACTCCGGGAAAACCAGGGGCCTCACAACAGGGATTATGAGGGGGTGCCTCGAGCGGGTTCGATACCAATCGGGGAAGCGCGATGATCAAGACACGCTATAATAATCGTAAGTTCCTGCTGGCCGGCGTTGCACTGGCGGCCGTTGCGCCGAGCAGCGCATGGGCTGAAGAAGTCGCGGCCGAATCCAGCGACTATTCGGGCGAAATCGTCATCACGGCGACGAAGCTGAACACCAGCCTCCAGCAGGCCTCCCTTTCGGCGACGGCGGTTTCGGCCGATACGCTGAAGGAAAACAACATCACCGACGTTACCGGGCTGAACGGCAGCGTGCCCAGCCTCGTGGTTGCCAAGAGCGGTGGCGGCGAGCGCATGGTCACCATTCGCGGCATCGGTTCGGAAACTCCGGAAAACCTGAACTCCCAGCCGGGCGTTTCCTATCACATCGACGGCGTCTACATCTTCAACTCGATCGCTGCGAATGCGGCCTTCGTGGATGTGGGTCAGGTGGAAGTGCTGCGCGGCCCGCAGGGCACCACCTTCGGTCAGGGTTCCACCGGCGGTACGATCAATGTCGTGTCGCGGGAGCCGGTCCTCGGCGAGTTCGGCATGAACGGCGAAGTCGGCCTGGGTAACTACAACCTCCTCAATGCCGAACTCGGCATGGATGTGCCGGTGGGCGAAACTCTTGCCTTCCGGGTCTATGGCAACCGCCGCAAGCATGACGGTTACGCCTATGCAACCGACGTCGAAGGCTATGACAAATATGACCTCGACGACGAGAATTCCACGTCGTGGAAGGCCATGGCGCGCTGGGAGCCGACCGACAATCTGAAGGTCACGCTCGCCACCATCCAGTATGACAGCAACACGCATGGGGCTGCTCAGAAGAACGTTCTCGATCCCTCGACCGATCCGCGCGTGCTGACGCAGGATTATCCGGGTCGTTCCAAGGTCGAAACGGATCTTTACTATGGCACGGTCGCCCTGGATGTCGGCTTCGCGACCGTGAAGTCGATCACCAGCTATCAGAAGCTGCACAGCGAACAGAGCTGGGATGGTGACGGCCTGAATGCCGAGCTGTTCTGGGACGTGACCTATAACCCGCTGGTCTATGGTGGTTATACCTATGACCATGTCGCACTCTGGCAGAGTGACAACGAAAGCTGGACGCAGGAAGTCAATCTTTCGTCCAATGGCGAAGGTCCGTTCACCTGGATCGTCGGCGGCGTTTATCTCTGGTCGAAGAACGATCAGTATATCGTCGAATATCGCGGCAATGACGATGTGCTGGTGCGCCCACCGCTTCCGTCAACTGCGGCATGGGATGATCCTGATGTCCAGTATCTGACCTATGCCAGCTTGCAGTCGGCAACCCGCAAAGCATGGGCAGCCTATTTCCAGGGCACCTATGACGTGACCGAAAAACTGGCGGTTACTGCCGGTATTCGCTACAATCACGACGAGTATAGCGGCACGAGCGACAGCATCAGCAGTGGTTCGACGCCCTATACTTCTGGCCCTTATATCCAGCCTTCCGTTAGCCCGGGTCTTTCGACCAATGAATGGACCGGAAAGCTTGCGCTGGAATACAAGTTTACGCCCGAAAACATGTTGTATGCCAGCTATACCCGGGGGTTCAAGCCGGGCGGCCTCAACGGCACTTCCACTTCCGTGAAGCCGCCGTTCGAGTTCGAATATGGCATCCAGCCGACCTATCAGCCTGAAGTGGTCGACTCGTTCGAAATCGGTTCGAAGAACCGCTTCTTCGATAATGCGCTGCAGCTCAATGTCTCGGCCTTCTACTACAAGTACAAGAACATGCAGTTCCTCGACGAGGATGCGATCCTGTACGGTGAAGGTACGGCCAATGCGCCCAGTGCGAAGATCTACGGCATCGAGCTGGAGGCCAACTATCGGATCACCGACAATCTTCGCCTGGAAACCAGCATCTCACAGCTGAATGGCGAATTTGACAAGGACTATTACGCTCTCGATCCGGTCGATGCCTCTGCGGCGCAGAATGCTGCCGGTTATCCCGACTGGCTGTTCTGGTCGAACTATTTCGCGGCAGTCTATGCACGTGAAGGCGCTCGCTCGAACATCAACGGCAACAAGGTGCCCAAGCTGCCGAAGTGGCAGGGTTCGGCTGCGCTGGTCTATAACGGCGAAGTCGGTCCCGGTGAGCTGACGGCTCGCGTCCAGTACCAGTATCGCGGCGAGTTCTTCTACCGCGTGTTCAACAATGAGTTCTACGACACGACCCCGGCCTACAGCGTGGTGAACCTGTATGCCAAATATGAACCCGAAGGCCTGCCGGTCTATTTCTCGGCATCGGTCAGCAATTTGTTTGACGAGGCGGGTGTGAACTCGCGCTTCTCGGACCCCTACGGCAGCTCGCAGGGCTTCGAGACCTATATCGCACCTCGTCAGGCGATCTTCTCGGTTGGCTTCTCGTTCTGAGCCGCCGCGCTCCGCTCTTGAGACGGAGTGAAGTAAACTGAATAGCGGCTCCTTCCCGTCCGCATACGGGAAGGAGCCGCGACCTTATCTGGATACGGATTGCATGACCGAACAGCCGATTATCGAAGCCGATCTCCTCATCACCGGGGCGGAGATCATCACGATGAATGCCCAACGGCAGGTGATCCGTGACGGTGCGCTGGCCATCAAGGGCAATCGCATCGTGATGGTGGGCAAGCGAGGGGACGCCGAACGGACCGTCCGCGCGAAGGAAATGCGCGACGGCAGCAATTTCGTGATCTCGCCCGGCTTCGTTGACGGCCATATCCATATTACCGCCGATCCGCTGACCCGCGGTTTCGTGCGCCGCGTTCCGACCGATAGCTGGAACGATAATCTCACCAAGTGGGTCATCCCGCTGTTCAAGTCGCAGACGCCTGCCGATGAGAAACTGGCGGCCCAGCTCTCGGCACTGGCGATGATCCGCTATGGCACCACCACTTTCCTTGAAGCGGGCACGGTGATCCATCTCGATGAGGTGATGGAAGGCCTTGCCGAATCCGGCATCCGCGGCCGCGTTGGCCAGTGGGTGGAAGGCCGTGCTTACGATCCCTCCGCCGATCAGGCGGCGAAGATCGCCGAGGCGATCGGCCTGCTGGAAGCCGAGGTGCAAGCCTATCCCGACGATGGCGACTGCCTGCTGGCCTGTTGGCCAGTGCTGGTGGGCCATTCCACCAATCCCGACGAGGTCTGGCTGGCGGCGAAGGCGCTGGCGGACGATAAGGGGCTGAAGGTTTCGGCGCATATGAGCCCGCGCCAGTCCGATCCGGACTGGTTCATGGCCCGCTACAACCGCCGCCCGGTGGAACATCTGGCCGATATCGGCGCGCTGGGCCCCAATGTCTGCATCACGCACCTCGCCGCGATCGACCGCAGTGAGATGGAACTGGTGGTGGAAACCGGCACGACCTGCATCCATTGCCCGGACGCGGCATTCAAGGGCGGCATGGGCCTCGCGAGGCAAGGCCTCCATCTGGAAATGATGGAAGGCGGCGCCAATGTGATGCTGGGGACGGACGGCAATGCGACTGAAATCCTTTCCTCCGCGCGGCTGATGGCGGCAGGTTATCGCGATGCGCGCGGCGATCAGGATCTGCTGCCCGCCACTACGCTGATGGAATTGATGACCGTGAACGGTGCCAAGGGCATGGGCTGGGAAGACCGGATCGGCACGCTGGCGCCGGGCTACAAGGCGGACTTCGTGCTGCATGATACGCGGATGCTCGAATGGGGGCCGCGTTTCGATACCGTCGGCCAGCTCGCCCAGCATGCCCCGCCGCATGGCGTCCACAGTGTGTGGATCGACGGTCGGCAGGTGCTCGATGGCGGGCGCAACCTGCTGCTCGACGAGGAGAAGCTGATTGCCGAGGCGATTCCGGCAGGCGAGGCGCTGGTCGCCCGCACTGGCCTGCCGATCAGAACTCCCTGGCCGGTGATATAAGCGGTTATCCTGCCAGGAATGCGCGGCGGAACCTCATGTCGTGCGCGTAGAGTTCAAAATCTGGGCATCAGTGGCAAAGTGCCCATGCGCTTGCGGTGTTAGGTTACAGTCCAATCCGCAGTGGAAGGAAGCAAAAAGGTGAATCAGATCGTTCATTCGGTAGGCCCCAGGAAGGCCACCTGGACCCACCTCGCACTCGCAGTAAAAAGCGTTGATGACACTATCGCCTGGTATGAAAAATACACGCATCTGCGCGTGCTGCGCCAGCGCGAGGACGAGGATGGCAAGAACGTCTGGCTGGCCGATCCGAATGAGAAGGAACGGGCATTCGTGCTGGTGGCGGGGCAGTTCTTCGAAGGTCACGATCCCTTCGCGCCCAAACAGCATCTGCCGTTGGGGCCCTTTGCCCATATCGGTATCGAGCTGCCCACAAGGGAAGCGGTGGACGCCGTGGCTGAACTCGCCCGCGAAGGCGGCTGTCTCGCGCTGGGCCCGATGCAGTTCCCCAAGGAAGACGTGGGCTACATCTGCTTCCTGAAGGACCCGGATGGCAACACCATCGAATTCTCCTACGATCAGGGCGTGTTCGAAGCTGCCCGCGATCTCTGGCAGGTCGGCGCCGACGCCTGATTACCCTAATACGGGCGCCTTTCGGGGCGCCCGCCCGGCACTGGTGACTGACGGAGTAACGGAATGAGCGGACGCATCGGGCTGGCTGGCTCGATCGGGGACATCGCCGAGGCGGTGCGTGCGGGCAAGGTAACGGCCCGGAGCGTGGCGAGCGAGGCGATAGTGCGCGCGGATGCCTATGAGGCAGTTCAGCCGCAAGTCTGGATAGCGCGGGTTCCCCCCGCTGACGTGCTTGCAGCCGCAGCGGAGGTGGACCGGCGCATCGCCGCCGGGGAAGACCTGCCGCTGGCCGGTGTCCCATTTGCCGCAAAAGACAATCTCGATGTTGCAGGCATGGTTACAACCGCTGCCTGCCCTTCGGCCGGATATGTGGCGGAACGTTCGGCGAGAGTGGTGGAATTGCTGGTGGGGGCCGGGGCGGTCCTCATCGGCAAGACCAATCTCGACCAGTTCGCCACGGGCCTTGTCGGCACGCGGAGCCCCTATGGGGCATGCGGCTGCGTGTTCGATAAGAGCTATGTTTCCGGCGGGTCCAGTTCCGGGTCGGCGGTTGCGGTCGCCGCCGGAATTGTGGCCTTCGCTCTCGGCACCGATACGGCTGGTTCAGGCCGGGTTCCGGCTGCGTTCAACGGCCTCATCGGCCTGAAGCCTACCAAGGGCCGCTGGAGCACACGCGGGCTACTGCCTGCCTGCCGCTCGCTCGATTGCGTCAGTGTGTTTGCCCATTCGCTGGAAGATGCCCGCGCGGTGGATGCCGTGCTGACCGCCTTCGACGAGGAAGATATCTACTCGCGCGAAGCCGGGGTTCATGCGGCGCCTGAACGGCCCCGCATCGGCATTCCCCGCAAGGAAGATTTGCACTTCCTGGGGGACGCCGAATCCGCTGCTTTCTACACCGAGGCTGCCCGCCATGCCGGTACGCTTGGCGAAGTGGTGGAAGTGGATATTTCCCAACTGCTCGACTGCGCCCAGCTGCTCTATTCCGGCCCCTGGGTGGCGGAACGCACTGCCGCGCTCAAGGGCCTGCTGGAAACCAACCCCAAGGCGATCCACCCGGTCGTGCGCGGGATCGTTCAGTCCGGTTTGAGCAAGAGCGCAGTCGATGCGTTCGAGGGGCAATATGCCCTCAAGCTCTATGAACGGGCCGCGCAGGCCATCTGGCGCGCAGTGGATGTGCTGCTGCTGCCGACGACGCCCACGATCTACACCAAGGAGCAGTTGCTGGCCGATCCTGTGGCGCTGAACAGCAATCTGGGCCTCTATACCAATTTCGTGAACCTGCTGGACATGAGCGCACTGGCCATTCCGGCAGGGTTCCGCGCCAATGGAACGGGCTTTGGCGTGACGCTGATGGGCCCGGCCTGGGCCGACGGCTTCCTGCTCGATTTCGCATCTGCCTTTCAGGAGAACCAGACCATGTCCGCCACGCCGCCGCTCGACGAAACGCCGCACAAGGCAGACATTCAACTCGCTGTGGTTGGCGCGCATCTGCATGGCATGCCGCTCCACTTCCAGCTGGAGGAACGCAACGCGCGGCTGGTCCGCAAGGCCAAGACCGCACCTGCCTATCGCCTCTATGCGATGGAAACCACGCCGCCCAAGCCTGCCTTGATCCATGTGGGCGAGGCGGATGGCAGCGCGCTGGAACTGGAAATCTACGAGATGGACTATGCCAGCTTCGGCAGCTTCGTGGCGGAAGTCCCCGCACCGCTCGCCATCGGCACGGTGACGCTGGACGATGGCAGCGAAGTGAAAGGCTTCGTGGCCGAACCGCGCGCGATGGAGGGATCGAAGGACGTAACCTCGTTCGGCGGCTGGCGGGCCTATATCGCTTCGTTGAAGGGGTAGGGCGAACGGATTTGGGGAGTGGCTTTCACTCCCTTTCTTCGTCATTCCCGCCTGCGCGGGAATGACGAAGAAGGGGAAAGTTCGAAAACACTTTCCTACAGGCCCCCAAATGGCGTTTATCCTGCGCGATGAACAGCCCTGCTTCCGCTCAGCCTTATGCCCTCATAGCCCGTGTCAGCCGGGTTTGCGGGAACGCCTCACGCCTGCACGATAACCCGAATTGGAAGGTGACATTCCGGCTCGCCCATCGGTCTGAAAAACGGCTCGAAACCGCAGTGAACGGGGCCGATACACCGCGAACGAAAACCGGCATTTCCCGGCCCGCAAAGGTGACACATCACTCAACCGTTTCCGGGCGAGGTGATCAATCACCCCGCCCGGACAAATGCGCGGCGCTCGGGCGCCGGCTCTCCCAACCTTCAGGCCCGCAGCAGCGGATCGCTTACGCCCGGCTTGCCGTCCTCGATCCGGCCCGCAAGGCGGATGGTCCAGCCTTCCGCATCGATCGTGAAATCATACCAGCCATGGCTTTGCGAGGCGGGCCAAGTGGCATTGACCTTCTTGCCCGGTGCCACGGTCAGCTGCTTGCGCGGGTTCGCGCCATACAAATCATTGCCCAGCGTCAGCGGCAATTCGCCTTGCGCCGCATTCTCCAGCGTCAGCCCCAAGGAATGGCCCGCTGTATCGTAGCGCGCCGTGAAGGTGGGCAGGGCAGCGCCCGCGCGGGCAGTGAAGGAGCGCATGAAGCCGTTGGGCCCCAGCACCAGCAGATCGGCGCCTTGCTTGGGGTCGATTGCCCAATCGTCGCTCAGCACCTTGCCTGCTTCCACGCAATAGCGGCGCGGGATGCGGTCGAGATGGAGCTTGTCATAGACATGGAAAGTGGCACCCACCTTGCCTTCGTTGACGAAGCTGAGCGCAATCGCGCCATTGGCCGCCTTCGCGTCGACATGCAGCACATAGGGCAGGGGGCGGGCACGGCGCAGGCCCTCTTCCTGGAACAGCCCTTCCGCCGCGCGCGGGGGCAGGATCTTCGGGCGCTTGAGGTGCTCGGCCAGCACGGCCACCGATCCGCTGGCATCGGGCAGCGGCGGGAAGGCGGCATCGCCTTCCATGCTGAAATCGAAGCAGGAGGTCAGGTCGCCGCACATCTTGCGATGCCACGGGCTGATTGCCGGAATGGTCAGGCCGAAGCGCTGTTCGAGAAACCGGCCGACCGAGGTGTGATCGAAGGTTTCCGAGCTGACCCAGCCCCCCTTGCTCCAGGGCGAGACGACATACATCGGCACGCGCGGGCCCAGGCCGAAGGGCCGGGTGGTGCCGGTCACATTGTCGTCGCGCGAGGTGTATTTGTCCTCGTGATCGTCGAAATAGTGGCCGTCCAGCGGGAAACTCGCCTTGCCGGCGAGCGTGCCGTCCAGATTGTAGGAGGGCGGGGCGGGGGGAGGCAGATGGTCGAACAAGCCGTCGTTCTCGTCAAAGGTCTGGAAGAACACGGTGCTGGCCCAGACTTCCGGATTGGCGGTGAGCGCGTCCAGAACGCGCGCGGTATATTCCGCGCCTTCAATGGGCGTGGAGGCGGAGGGGTGTTCCGACCATTCCTTGGGCGGCAGCACCCACGACACGGCGGGCAGGGTGCCGTTCATCACATCCTGTTCCAGCTGTTCAAGCGACCAGTGCTTCATCCCGCGTTCGTAAAGCGGTTCGCCCGGTTTGCAGTTGCGGAAGCCCTTGAAGGCCAGCCCGCCGTGCATCGCGCCGGTCCAGTTGTCGTTCGGGTCCTGATAGATGCGCCAGTCCACCCCATGCTGTTCCAGCACCTCGGGGATGGTGGGCCATTCCAGATCGTTGCCGGCATAGGTGTAGCCCGGTTCCGGCAGGGAGCCCTTGATCCAGCAGCGCAGATTGTTCGGCTCGGACTTGTCTTCCCGGCAATTGCGCCCGGCGGCCTGTTCGGCCGGGTCGAAATTGGAGCCGGACCAGAAGACGATCCGGTTGGGATCGGTGCCCGTGGTGATCGAGCAGTGATAGGCGTCGCAAATGGTGAAGGCTTCTGCCAGCGCGAACTGGAAGGGGATGTCCCCGCGCTTGTAATAGCCCATGGAATAATCGGTCTTGAACTTGGGCCACAGGCCGAAGCTGCCTTGGTTCCACGCCGCCTGCGCATCGGAGAAGCTGTGCGGGGTGCCGGGCACCTTCATCGCATTGGTCTTTTCCGTGTCCAGCCAGAAGGGCGGTAACACGCGCGCTCCGTTGGACTGTTCCCACACGCTGCGGCCTTGGGGCAGGGGCACGGTGTGCCGGTCGCCAAAGCCGCGCACGCCCTTCATGGTGCCGAAATAATGGTCGAAGCTGCGGTTCTCCTGCATCAGGATCACGATGTGCTTCACATCCTTGATCGTGCCGGTCACGCGCCTGGCGGGCAGGGCCAGCGCCCGCTCGATGCTCAGCGGGAAGGCACTGGCGGCACCCAGCGTTCCGAGGCCTTTGAGAAAATCGCGCCTGTTGTTCTTCACGGGACCGTCTCCTGCTTGGGTGAATTGATCAGAGGAAGCGCCGCCGCAGCCGGGCCGAAAGCTGGTCCAGCGCAAGGACGACAAGGAAGATCGCGATCAGGATGGTGCCGACATGGCCATATTCGAACATGTCGTAGCGGCCCTTCAGTTCCTGCCCGATGCCGCCCGCGCCCACGAGGCCGATCACCGTGGCCATGCGGACATTGCGGTCCAGCACGTAAAGCGTAGCGCCAACGAATTGCGGCATCACCTGTGGCACTACGGCCAGCCGCCAGATGGCGAGCTTGCTGGCACCGATGGCAGCCAGTGCCTCCTGTGGGCGGGGGTCGGCATTTTCCATGTCATCGGCGTAGAACTTGCCCAGCACGCCGGCTGAATGGAGTCCCAGCGCCATGAAGCCCGCGACCGGCCCGAAGCCATAGGCGATCACCAGAAACAGCGCGCTGATCAGTTCCGGCACGGCACGCAGAAAGCCCACGGTGGAATGGGCCACAAACCGCGCCGCGCCATAGGGCATGATGTTGCGCGCCCCCAGCATGGCGAGCGGCAGGGCCAGTACCGCGCCTACCAGCGTGCCCCAGAGCGCGATTTCCAGTGTTTCGACGATCTTGATCGCGACATGGCCCAGATAGCCCAGGGGATGGACCAGATAGGTCTTTTCCACCGGGCGGGATTCCAGCTGCAACGTGGCCGGGTTCAGCGCCTGCTCGGTTGAGCGGACCTGCTCCACATAGGCGAAGGGCGGGAGGCGTTCCGGATCGAAATCGTCGATCCGGGCCACATCCTGCCGGTCGGAGATCTGCAGCGGGAACAGGCGGGACAAGACATTGCCCAACCCCTGATCGGGCGCTTCGTCCTCTCCGACACCTGCCTTGGCAAGGAGGGCCGAGCCGGTAAGCGATGCCATCTTGCCGACTTCGACACGCTGGCCGGTGACAAACAGCAGGGCGAGTGCGGCAAGGACAAAGAGGACGGCTTTCGCGCCATAGGGCTGCGGATAGGTCCAGCCGGCGCTGCGCGGTGCAGGGGCAGAGGTCGTCATACCGCCTCCCTGAGCGGAAGCGGCTCGAAGGGCGGGGCAGGCTCGGCGCGGGTATAGATCACGGCCAGATCGCGTTCGCACAGCTGTTCCGGCGCACCGTCGAAGATCACCCGGCCGCGATGCAGCGCCACGATCCGGTCGGCAAAGGCCCGCGCCAGATCGAGCTGGTGCAGGCTGCACAGCACAGTGGTGCCGTGTTCGCTGGCCTGCGCCTTGAGCAGTTCGAGTACTTCGCGGCCAAGCGCAGGATCGAGACTGGCGACGGGTTCGTCGGCCAGGATGATCGCGGGATCGGCCATGAAGGCGCGGGCGATGCCCAGCCGTTGTTGCTGTCCGCCCGAAAGCTGCTCTGCCCGGCGGCACAGATGCGCCTCGTCAAGGCCCACCGCATCAAGCATGGCGCAGGCCCGTTCTTGCAAGGCGGCCGGATAGAGACCCGAAAGAACGCGCCATAGCGGCAATAGCGCCACTGCGCCTGCCATCACATTCGCCGCGCCGCTGGAGCGTGCGACAAGGCCGAAATGCTGGTGAACCATGGCGATCCGGCGGCGCAGGCCGGGCAGGGATCGGCGGTTTACCGGCTGTCCGCCGATCAGCACCTGCCCCTCGCTGGGGGTTTCAAGCCCGTTTACGCAGCGCAGCAGAGTGGATTTTCCCGCGCCCGAATGACCCAGCAGCACGCAGAACTGCCCGGCCGGGATTGCCAGATCCACACACTCCAGCGCCCTTGTGCCGTCGGGCCAGCTCTTGCCGATGCCATCGAAGCGGATGTCCAGCCCCATCCGGCTCATCGCTGGGAGGCCTTCTTCAGGATTTCGCCCTTCAGCTCGTCGCTGACCAGTGCGAGCTTGCGCGCGGCCCCGTCGAATTTCTCCGGCGGGAAGTGCGCGTCATAGCCATCGATCTGGGCGCCGCCATAGCCGCGGATCATCTCAGGCTTGATGCCGGGGGCTTTGGCCACACCTTCAAATGCGTCGCGCAGCTTCTGCTTTGTGGCCTCGGGCAGGCGCGTATTGACCACCAGCGGCGGGTAGGGGATCGGTTCGCTACGGGCGATCACCTTCACGCCGGTTGCGCCTGGCACGCCTTCACGCACGGCCTTGTCATAGGAATCGAAGGACAGTGCGGCTGCGTCCACGCGGCCTTCGATCAGGGCGGCCAGACTGTTGGCGTGACTGCCGGTGAGGCGCAGGGCCTTGAGATCCTTCACGGGATCAACGCCCGCCTCGATCAGCATGGCCATGGGATAGGCGAAGGAGGAGGTGGAATTGACATCCCCCAAAGCCACGTCCTTGCCTTTCAGGTCTGCGATCGTGTTGATGGCAGAGGATTTGGGCGCGAACAGGCCGGCGTAATAGACGGACTGGCCATCCTTCACGCCCACGGCCAGCAATTGAGCGCAATTGCGCTGTTTGGCCTGCAGATAGGTAACGGGGCCGACGAAGGCGACATCGGCATTGCCGCTGCACAGAGCCTCCACCACGGCGCCATAGGACTGGGCGACTTTCAGGTCGAATGTAATGCCCGCGCTTTTGCCGACGGCGTCGAACAGGGGGCGGTAATCAGCCAGCGTTCCGCTTTCGGTGCCGCCATCGGCGGGGATCAGCAGAACATGCAGCGGCTGGCTTTCCGCATCGCCGCTCTTGCCCGAACAGGCCGCCAGGCCCGCGAATGCCAGCGCCGCCAGTGGCAGAAAAGCTGTCTTGAACTTCAGTTTCATCGTCCCGTCCTCCTGAGCGAATGCGTGTGCAACCGCGCCGCTAGGCCTGCGGCATGACGGGTGAATGAAACTGTCCGGCGGCGAAGGGCCAAGGATCTGTCCTCAGGAAAAGGTTGCCGGACGGGAGTGGGATTGCCCCCGCCCGGCCAAGCGCATCAGAACGTGGTGGAGTAGGAAAGGAACACGCTGCGCGGCTTTCCTTCGAACGGATAGCCGTAGTAATATTCCGGGCTGCTGGTGGTGATTTCGCCCCGGACGAACGCCTCGCTGTAGCGCATGTTGCCGTAGCCATAGCGTTCGGCATATTTTGCATCGAAGATGTTCACGACGCGCAGCTGGAAGCGGTGCTGCTGTTCCTCGCCAGCCCAATAGGCAATCGATCCGTTCATCACGAAGTAATTGCCGAAATTGTGCCGCAGCTTGCCACCGACGCCGCCCGTCGACCATTCCGGCCCTTGATATCGGGGGAACAGGCTGATGTGGAAACGCTGGTCAGGCGAATTCCAGTTCAGCGTGCCCTGGATCATGAATTCGGGCGTTTCGTTGATCTGCAGATCTGAACCCTTCAGATGCGCGTCCTGCTTGGTGAAGCCCAGGTTCAGCACCCATTGCTTGCCGATCGTCAGGTCCAGGTCGGCGGTGATGCCGCGAATCTGGGTGAGAGCGGTGTTGTTGTAATAGGTGTTCGGCGTCAGACCCGAAGTGCCCTGGATACGGTTGGTGATGTCCGTGCGGAACAGGCCGGCCTCGATCCGCAGATTGGCGCCGCCCAGATCCTTCTGGAAACCGATCGCGCCATTATAGGTTTCGGTCGTTTCCGGCTTCAGGTCGGGATTGCCGACCAGGGTGGCGCTCTCCGCATAGAGTTCGTTGGTCTTGGGCAGGCTGTAGGATGTGCCGCCATTGGCGCGGATGTAGAAATCGCCGATGGGCTGGCGCAGGCCGAACTTCCAGATGAACTTGCTGTCGAAGGCCTTGGAAAAGTCCATGCGGCCGGCAAGGCTGATGGCGGTATCCGGGCTGAAAGGCAGCACCGGGCGCAAATCGGCATAGAGGCCGGTGGTGGTGTTCCAGTCATTGCTGATCGGGAAGACGGGATCGGAATCATTGCGATAGGCTGTGCGCTGCACGCCCAGCACCGCCTCGCCGACATTCTCGAAAGTCAGCGTGTTGCGCAGGTTCAGGCCATATTCCAGGAAGCCGCTGACCTTGGAATCCTTGCCAAAGCCCTTGTTGGGAAAGGGGATCGAATGGCCAGTGGCCTTGCCGTAAGCGACCGGCTTGCCATCATCCGGATTGATACATCCGGCGGGCTGGCGGCAGATTTCGGCATAGGTTTCAGTATTGTTGAGCTTGGGATTGCTCCAATAGGCCGTGAATTCGGTCAAAACCGAGTCTGACCAGCGATGGGAAATACCGCCATCGATGATCGGATAGCGCACGCGATTGGGGGAATAGGTTTCGGCGTCCGGGAAGGCATCCTGGAATTCGATCTGCGTATACTGGCCGTTGAGGGTCAGCTCGGTCCTGTCGCTGGGGGCATAGCGCAGCTTGATGCCCACATTGTTGCGGTTGAGCGGATATTTCTGGATGCCGCCGGCGGCCGCCACATTGTCCACGAAATCGGCCGGGTTGAAGATGCGCGGGCCATCGGTGTTCTGGGCGCTGCCATAGACCATCACGCCCAGCTTGCCTTCGGCATCGAGCTTGGCCTGGGCATTGCCCCACAATTCGCGCGAATTGAACGAGCCGTAGCTGGCGCCCAGTTCCACCTTGTCCTCGCCGGTAGGGCGCTTGGTCTTGATGCTGACCACGCCGATGCCGCCATTGGAGCCAAAGAACAGGCTGTTGCCGCCGCGGAACACCTCCACATGGTCGATCATATGCGGATCGATCGTGGTGGTGCCCCAGATTTCTTCCAGCGCCGGGCCACGGTCATAAAGCGGCACGCCATCGAGCACGACCAGCGTATCGCGGTCCCCGCCGCCATCGAGGCGGATGGTATATTCGCCTTCGTCGGGCGAGTAGCCGACATTGGCGCCCTTGATCAGGAACTGGGCCAGTTCCGCGAAGTTGCTGGCGCCGCTGGCCTCGATCTCCTGCGAGGAGACGACCTGCACGTAATTGCCGAACTTCACCGCTTCCTCGGCCACCTGGGATGCCTTCACGGCTTGGCCAGTGACGACGATGGAGCCCTGCTCTGCCGAGGCGGCTTCGGCTTCGGCGTTCGCTTCTGCTGCCTGTGCCGTGCCGGTCGCCATGATGGCCGGTGCTGTCAGCATCGCCAGAATGTGAGCGACGGAATGATATGAGCGTTTCTTCACCGCTGATCCCCTGAATTGGAACTGTGCCGGGGCGGGGGCTCGGACCGGCTGAGGAGTGGCCCCTCGGGGCTTCAGCTCGATTCGGGTCATCGCCTGCCAGGGGCCACTATGCGGGTCATGTGACACTTGAATGAAAAACACTCATTCCTATGCGATAAAGAAAGTAAGAAAAGCGCATTATAGATTGAGGAAATGCTGCGCCGCGAGCGGGAAGGGGCGGAAATTCCGAGGCTTGACGATATTGAGTGATACTCAATAGTGGCGCTTCATCAGGTGAGCGTGCATGATGGCGGGAATGGAACAGAGGGGGCGATCGTGGCAGATGCGAACAAGCCAGTGAAGGCGCCGAAGGGGCGGGCCTCGCAGACAGATAACCGCCCGGTTGAGAATGCGCTGGGCCGGATTCGCGTGGCCCAGCCCAATATGGCGAAGAGCGCGCAGCGCATCGCCCAGTTCATTCTCGAACGCCCGGAAGAGATCGTGGGCATGTCGGTGACGGAACTGTCCGAGGCGACGGGCGTGAGCGAAGGCAGCGTCATCAATTTCTGCCGCAGCATCGGTCTTTCCGGCTTCCAGCAGATGAAGCTCAGCCTGGCGCAGGAAATCGTCCAGCCGGTCCAGTTCATTCACGAAGATCTGGAACGGGACGACGATATGGAAACGATCTGCCGCAAGGTCTTCCATTCCGGCATACAGGCCTTGCGCGATACGCTTTCCGTGCTGGAGCCGGCGGCGCTGGAACGCGCTGTCGCCGCGGTTCGCGGGGCGAAGCGGATCGAAATCTACGGTATCGGATCGTCAGCGCCGATTGCCGAGGATGCTCAATATCGGATGCTGCGCATCGGGCTGGATGTACGGGCAGTGACCGACAGCCACATCCAGGCCATCAGCGCCTCGCGCTGCGATCCCGATGTCACCACGATTACCATCTCGCATAGTGGCGCCACGCATGAGACGGTCGCCGCGACCCGGCTGGCGAAGGAGGCGGGTGCCAAGACGATTGTCGTCACCAATTTCGCCCGTTCGCCGATCCAGGCTTTCGCGGATATCGTGCTGTTCACCATGGCCCGCGAGACGCGCTTTCGTACCGAAGCCATGACCAGCCGGATCGCGCAGATCTGCGTGGTTGACGCGCTGATCGCCGGATTGGCGCTCGCCGATTACGATCATGCCACTGATGTTCTGAAGAAGACTTTCGACGTACTTTCGATCAAGCGATTCTGAACCGGATCATTCCGCCGCCAACGGTTCCAGCAGGTCGTCCAGACTGAGGGGAGATTGGCCGCCCACCAGAATGGGCCGGATGCCGAGTTGCAGCGCGCCTTCGCCATCCGTTTCGGGATTATCGCCGATCATGACGGCTTCGCGCGGGGCGATCCCAAGGCGATTGCAGGCCCGCTCGAACAGCAGGGGGCCTGGTTTGCCGATGATCAGCGGGGCCGGGCCGTGCGAGCCCGTGCAGGAAAGCAGCGCGGCCAGCAGGGCTCCGGTTTCAGGTACCAGCCTGCCGCCCGGGCCGGGATGGGTCCGGTCCGCATTGGCAACCACCAGCCGCGCTCCGCCGCTCACAGCATTGGCGGCGCGCTCCAGCTTGGCATAGTTGAAGCGGGCATCGCGCATCAGCAGGACGAGATCGGGATCTTCCCGCACCAGCGGAATGCCCAGATCCATCGCGTGGCGCCGCATGGCCGTGGAGGCCAGCATCAGCACGCGCCGGTATCCAGCGGCGCGAACATGGCGCAGGGCCTCCATCCCGGCGGTGAAAATTCGCTCTTCCGGAACGTCCAGCCCGTTGCGGGCCAAAATCCGCGCGAAATCAGCAGCCAGATGTGTGGAATTATTGGTGATTACCGCCACCTGCCGCTGGTGGCGCGCGATCAGCCGGGCCGCGGCGGGCAGGATGCGATTGTTCACCGCAACGCAGCCGTCCCAGTCCAGCAGCAGGCCATTTGCTGCTTCAAGCGCTTCGCGTTCAGCCCAACCTAAAGGGGCCAGCACCTCCAGAGACAAGTCACTTCCCCTTCCCACACGAATCCGGGGCGCCTACCTAGGTTCAATACGACAACGTGTAAATATGAGTATATCTCATTTTTTGTGCTATTCTGAAACGCGGCAGGCGGGCAGGGCCGTAGCAAAGGGAGGAGGCGGGGGAGCGGAGATGGCAGCCGGGCGGAGATTGCCACTCGGCCCGGTCTTCGCTATGGGCCTCCCGCCCAGGTGGCGGCACTGGTGACGTGTTCCGCAAGCTCCCAGCCAACCGCACCGGGCCAGTCCGGCCACCGACCGCCCCCGGTGACCTTCCGGCGGGGACTTATGTCCTCGCGCTTTTTTGGCCGCGCTTTTCGCGGCCCGAAGGGGTGATCGAGATGTTCCATAGCGTCCGCGCCTTGCGGGATATGGCAGCCGCGCCATCGGGCCGGGATAGGCCATGCCGGTACCGCCATCCTTCGTCATCCCGACTGCTTTCTGGAAGGCGCACCAATCAGCGTAGCGACGGGCAAGTCACCGCCTGATAAGGCACCGCAGCTTCACCTTATCCCCTCACCTTAATCGACAGGCCCCAAATGCTCCGCCGTGTTCTCTCAATCTTCGAACCCTTCATCCTGATGCTGGTCGGCACGGTGGTCCTCGCCTCCCTGCTGCCTCCGGTCGGAGTGTTCGTGCAGATATTTGGCGGGTTGGCGGATGTCGGCATTGTGCTGCTGTTCTTCCTCCACGGGGCCAAGCTCTCGCGTGAGGCGATCCTTGATGGCGCGCGCAACTGGCGGCTGCATCTGGCGGTCTTCGCGGCGACCTATGTGTTGTTTCCTGTCCTTGGCCTGGGCTTTTCGGCCATTCCGGGCCTGGCCGCGCCAGTGGCGACCGGTATCCTGTTCCTCGCTTTGCTGCCTTCCACTGTGCAGTCTTCCATCGCCTTCACGGCCATCGCCGGAGGCAATGTGGCAGCGGCCGTGTGCAGCGCCTCGCTCTCCAATCTCATCGGTGTGGTGCTGACGCCTGCGCTGGTTGCGTTGCTGATGCATGGCGCGGTGGGCAGTGGCGGTGTCTCGCTGGAGGCCGTGCAGACCATCCTGCTGCAATTGTTGCTGCCTTTCGTGGTCGGGCACTTGCTGCGCCCGGTGATCGGTAGCTGGGTCCAGCGCAACAAGAAGCTCGTGACGGTGGTGGATCGTGGCTCGATTCTGCTGGTGGTTTACACGGCATTCGGCGCGGCAGTGGTGGAGGGGCTGTGGCACCGGCTCACCGGGCTCGATCTCGCGATGATCGTTGCGCTGTGTTCAGTACTGCTGGCCATCGTACTCACCGCGACCTGGGGAACGGCGCGGCTGATGCGCTTCTCGCGTCAGGACGCGATCGTGTTGCTGTTCTGCGGCTCGAAGAAGAGCCTGGCCTCCGGCGTTCCCATGGCGGGCGTGTTGTTCGCACCGTCGCAGGTGGGCCTTATCATCCTGCCGCTGATGCTGTTCCATCAGCTGCAGCTGATCGCCTGCGCCATCATCGCACGACGGCTTGCGGAAAACGGCGGGGCGGAGGCGGCTCCAGCGAAAGGGTGACACCGCCGCCGCGACTGCCTAAAGCCCGGGAAGCAATTCCAAGGGCAGGGCGATGCCGAAAATCCGGCGCATACCGATCGATACTCATCCGGAAAACACCGCATTCCTTCTGCGCCACGGTGATCTATATTCGCCCGAGCAGTTCCAGGCCCTGCGCAAGCTGCGGGTGAAGGCCGATTGCGGGGAAATTCTGGCGACGCTGGCGCTGGTGGACGACCCTGCCATCGTCGCCCCCGGTGAAATCGGGCTGGGCGAACAGGCATTCCGCCGCCTTGGCCTGCCCGAAGGGACGGAAGTGAGTTTCGAACAGGCGCTCGCCCCCGCCAGTCTCGAATATGTGCGCCGCAAGATCGGTGGCTATACTCTGGGGGAGGGGGAGATCACCGCGGTGATCCGCGATGTCGCATCCCATCAATATTCCCCGATGGAGATTGGCGCCTTTCTGGTGGCCTGCGCCGGTTTCATGACCACGGACGAAACGCTGGCTCTTACGCGCGCCATGATCGAGGCAGGCAATCGGCTCCATTGGGAAGCGCCGCTGGTGGTGGACAAGCATTGCATTGGCGGCATCCCCGGCAATCGCACCTCGATGATCGTGGTGCCGATCGTGGCGGCTCACGGCCTGCTCTGCCCCAAGACTTCCTCGCGCGCGATCACTTCCCCCTCGGGCACGGCGGATACGATGGAAGTGCTGGCCGAAGTGGACCTGACCGAGGCACGGATGCAGGAAATCGTCGCGCGTGAGAATGCCGTGCTGGCTTGGGGGGGGCGGGTAAATCTCTCCCCGGCTGACGATGTGCTGATCTCGGTCGAACGGCCCTTGCGGCTCGATACGTTCGAGCAGATGGTCGCCTCCATCCTGTCGAAGAAGATCGCGGCCGGGTCCACTCATCTGGTGATCGACATTCCCATAGGCCCCACTGCCAAGGTGCGCACGCAAAGGGACGCGGTTCGCCTGCGCAAGCTGTTCGAATATGTGGCAGGCAGCATTGGCCTTATCACCGATATCGTCTTCACTGACGGATCGCAGCCCATCGGGCGCGGGATCGGGCCGGTGCTGGAAGCGCGGGACGTTATGGCAGTGCTGCGCGGCGATGCCGATGCGCCGCAAGACCTGCGCGAGCGGGGGCTGCTGCTGGCCGGGCATATGCTGGAATTCGATCCATCGCTCAGGGGCGGGGAAGGGCTCCGCAGGGCGCGGGAATTGCTCGACAACGGGGAAGCTCTCGCCGCGATGCAGCGGCTGATCGAGGCGCAAGGCCCCTGCCGGGAACAGTTTTTGCCCGGCGCCCATTGCCACGAAATCCTGTCCCCGCGTGAAGGGAAGGTGCTGGGCATCGATTGCGAGCGCATTGCCCGGATCGCGCGCCTTGCCGGTGCACCGATGGACAAGGGCGCGGGGATCGACCTGCTGCACAAGGTGGGCAGCAAAGTGAAGGTGGATGAGCCGCTCTATCGTATTCACGCCAATTCAGAGACGGGGCTGGCCTTCGCGCGTGATCTGGCCGCCGAGAATTCGGGTTATGGGATCGCCTGATGGGAACTGCATTATTCGCCTTCGCCGAATGTGCCGAGCCGGCCGCTCGCCTTGCACAGGAACTGGGCATTGCCCTGCGCGAAGTCAGCGTGCACCATTTCCCGGATGGGGAAAGCCTTGTGCGGGTGGACCCGTGGGAAGGCACGGCGCTGCTTTATCGCTCGCTGGACGATCCGAATGCCCGGCTCGTTGAATTGCTGCTCGCAGCGTCTGCCTTGCGGGAGAATGGTGCACGGCGGGTGATGCTGATTGCGCCTTATCTGGCCTACATGCGGCAGGACATTGCCTTCCATCCCGGCGAGGCCGTGAGCCAGCGGGTGATTGCCGGATTGCTGGCACATTGGTTTGACGGCGTGCTGACCGTCGATCCCCATCTCCACAGAATCGCGACGCTCGCGGAGGTCATGCCGGGGACGGATGCGGTATGTATTACCGCTGCGCCGCTGCTTTCGGCTGCGCTGGTCAGGGCGGCTGGTGCCGTGCTGGTCGGGCCGGATAGCGAATCCCGCCAATGGGTGACGGCCATCGCCGCGCCGCTGGGGCTCGATGTGCTGGTGGGTGAGAAGATCCGCAGCGGCGACCGGCAGGTCGCGATCCGGATTCCTGGCATCGAGAGGGTTCGGGGGCGCCCGGCGGTGCTGGTGGACGATGTGGTTTCGAGCGGGCAGACCCTGATCGAGGCGGCGCAATTGCTGCGGCAGGCGGGCGCCACCCGGATCGAGGCGCTGGCCACGCATTGCCTGGCCCGGCAAGTGGATCTTGCCCGGATGGAAGAAGCCGGCATCGCCGAGCTGCGTTTTACCGACAGTGTCGGCAGGTCGGGCGGAACGATCCCGCTCGCCCCGCTGATTGCGGAAGCGATCCGCACTCAGGGCTGGCTGGATTGAGAGGAACCTATGGCAGAACATCCCCTTTCGCTGACCTTCCACGGCGCCGCGCATACAGTCACTGGTTCCTGCATGGAATTTCGCTGCGATGGCCATTCGCTGCTGGTCGATTGCGGGATGTTTCAAGGTTCCCGCACGCTGGAAAACCTCAACGCGGGGAACTTCGCCTTCAATCCGGCGCAAATCCAGGCCGTCGTGCTCACTCATGCGCATATTGACCATAGCGGGCTGTTGCCCAAGCTGGTGGCGCAGGGTTTCAAGGGCGACGTTTGGTGTACCGGGCCGACCAGGGACCTTCTGGAACATATGCTGGCGGATGCCGGGCGTATTCAGGAAGCCGATACCGAACGCCGCAACCGGCGTCGCGACAGGGCGGGAGAAGATCCGTTCGAGCCGGTCTATACCGAGCAGGACGCCCTTGCCGCCTGGAAGCTGTGCCGGGCCGTGCCGCTGGAGGAATGGTTCGAGCCTGTGCCCGGCTTTCGGGCGCGGCTGTGGAATGCGGGGCATATTCTCGGTTCGGCCTCGGTCGAACTGGAAGCGGGCGGGGTGAGAGTGATGTGTTCGGGTGATGTAGGCCCGGAAAACAAGGCCTTCCTGCTCGATCCGGAGGGGCCTGCCGGGTTCGATCATGTGATCTGCGAATCCACCTATGGCGATCGCCAGCGGGAAAAGATCACCATGGAGGAACGGCGCAAGCTGCTGCAGGCCGAGGTGATTGCCGCCATCACTCGCGGCGGAAATCTGGTGATCCCGGCCTTCGCGCTGGAGCGGACGCAGGAATTGTTGCTCGATCTGGCCTTCCTGCTGCGAGAGCGTTCCATTCCGGATGTGCCGGTGTTCATCGATTCCCCCCTGGCCAGCCGCACGACCGGTGTTTTTGCGCGTTATGCTGCGGAGTTGGAGGATACGGGCGGGGTCAATGTGTTCGAGCATTCCTCGTTCCATTTCGTGAACGATGTTTCGGAATCGATCCGGCTCAATTCCGTATCGGGCGCGATCATCCTGGCGGCTTCCGGCATGTGCGAGGGCGGGCGTATCCGGCATCACCTGATGCACAATCTCCATCGGCGGGATTCTACGGTTTTATTCGTGGGATTTCAGGCGCAGGGCTCTCTGGGCCGGGTGATCCTGGAGGGAGCGAAGACAGTGCGCATTTCCGGTGCGGATGTGCGGGTTCGGGCGCAGATCAGGCGGATTGACCACTATTCGGCCCATGCCGATCAGGGCGAGCTTCTGGCCTGGATTGGTGCGCGGGCGCCGATTTCCGGGAGTTTGATCCTCGATCATGGGGAGCCCGAGGGGCTGGAGGGGATGCGCCGGGAATTGCAGCGCCTGATGCCTCAATTGGCGGTAAAACTCCCTGAGATCGGGGAGAGCTATGGCCTCGCGCCCGGCAAGCCCGCCAAGCGGACGGCAACGGGAAATCTCGCTGTGCAGCAATCGGTCGGGCGGGACTGGCAGAATGAATATGCGGCCTTCGTCACCAGCCTGAAGGGCGAACTGGCGCGCATCAAGGACGAGCGCCGCCGCGAGCAGGCGATTGCGAGAATGCGTGAAATTATTGATTCATATGCCGAATTTCGCAACGGAAAGAACGTCCGTAAAGGCACTCGAAGCGCGCATAAAGGCGGCTAGCCTGCTCAGGCACGCCCGTCGGCCCGCCAGTCGCGCGCCTTTGCAAGCAGCTCGACAACCTCGGCATCGTCCGTCTGGGTGAAGTCTCCATAATGAGCGCCCACGGCGTAAAATGGCTCCGGCATGGCGAGGCAGACGATCTTCGCGCAGAGCGGCTCCAGCTGCCACAGCGCCGAACGCGGCGCGACCGGGACGGCGAGCGTGACCGAGGCCGCGCCCGTCTTCGCCAGTGCCTTCAGCGCCGCCTTCACTGTGCCGCCGGTGGCGATCCCGTCATCCACCAGCACGATGTTGCGCGCGGCCAGCGGGATGGGATCGCCCGTGCGATAGGCGGCGCGGCGACGCTCTATCTCGGCAAGCTGGCGGGCGGTCTCCCGCTCGATATAGGTGGCGTCCGCCCCGGTGAGGCTTGCAGCACGTTCGTCGATCACGATCTGGGGGGATGCACCGTCCACCAGCGCACCGATGCCATATTCCTCATGCCCCGGCGCGCCGATCTTGCGCACCAGCAAGATGTCGAGCGGGGCCTTCAGCCGCCGTGCGATCTCGAAGGCGAGCGGCACGCCGCCGCGCGGCAGGGCCAGCACCACCGGATCGGCAAGGCCCAGCGGCTCTATCGCATCGGCCAGCATCTGCCCGGCCTCTCGCCTGTTGACGAAATAATCCGGGCCGGGCCTCATGCGTTCTCTTCCGGCAGATGGCGGGTGAACCAGTCCAGCGCTAGGGCCACCACCTGATCCAGTGTGCCCGGTTCTTCGAACAGATGACCCGCGCCGGGCACCAGCACCAGCTGGCGCTCGCAATGCATGGCGTCATGCGCGGCCTGATTGAGATCGATGACGATCCCGTCAAGGCTGCCCACGATCAGCAGGGTGGGGGCCGTGAGGCTGGCCAGTGCCCGCTCTCCGGCAAGGTCGGGCCGCCCTCCGCGCGAGACGATGGCGGCGATGCGGGGATCGCCCGCCGCCGCGCGGATGGCGGCCCCGCCCCCGGTACTCGCGCCGAAATAGGCTAGGCGCAAGCGGGCCGTGGCGGGCTCGCTTGCACACCAGTCCACTGCCAGCCTGAGGCGCGAGGCGAGGAGCGCGATGTCGAACACATTGCGCCGGTCCTGCTCTTCCGCCGGGGAGAGCAGGTCCAGCAGGAGCGTGGCAAAGCCGCCCCGGCGCAATTGGGCGGCTACATAATTGTTGCGTGGGCTCAGCCTTCCGCTGCCGCTGCCATGGGCGAAGATCACAATGCCGCGCGCATTGGCTGGTATGCACAGAATGGCGGCCAGGCCGATCTCCCCCACCGCCACTTCGCGGCAATCGGAGGGCAGGGTGCGCATGGAGCCTGCCCCGGTCGTGCCCGCCGCGCTCATAGGCCGAAGGGCCATGTCTCGGGGGCGCCATGGGGCCGCTCACGCCCCAGAGGAGTGACCGCGCGGCTCTGTTCGAACCAGACATAGGCATCGAACTGGTCGGCCAGAACCGCCTCGAAATAATGGCTCGCAAGCTCGCTTTGCGGGCGATAGATCACGCCGATCGCCCGTTCGAGCAAGGTCTGGGAAAGGGCGGAGGACAGTTCAGTGCCCTTGCCGCCTCCGGTGCGCGTGAACCGCCAGTCGGTAAGGCTGCGGGCAAGGCCTGCGCCGCGAAACGCGCCTTCCCAGCTATCGTCCCGCGCCGGGCGCACCTGCATCACCTGCATTTCCGCTCCCCAGTCGGAGGCCGCCGCCACCGTGCCGCGATCCGTGCCGAAACCGATCAGCACGGCCTGATCCCCATAGGTATTGCGCACCAGCTCTCCGATGTTGAATTCGCCCTGCCATCCCATCGAAGTGGCAGAGGCATTGCCGACATGGGAATTGTGGGCCCACACCACGGCGCGCGCTTGCCCGTGATGCGCCATCAGCGATTGCAGCGTGTCGAACATGTGCCGGTCCCGCAGGTTCCAGCTTTCCGCCGCTCCGCGATACATGGCCCGGTAATAGAGTTCCGCCGCGCGCACGATGCGGGCATTCTGCTCGGCATCGAAATAGGCTTCGCCGTCTCTCCTGCCTTCGCCAGTCCCGTGATCGGCAATCAGTTCCATCCGCCGGGCAAGCAGGTGACGAAGCTGCGCCACCATGGCATCCTCGCATTTTGCCAGCCCTTCATAACGCACGGCGCGCCCATAATGCTGCGGCTCGTCCTGCCAGGGGGTTAGACAGCCATAGCGACGGCGGGCCTCGCTCGCTTCCTCGGGCGCATGTTCTTCCAGATAGGCGATCACGGCATGGATCGATTCCCGCAGGCTGTAGACATCCAGCCCGCGCATGGCGGCGCGATTGTTTTCGGGCAGGGCCCGATTGTGGCTGCGCAGCCAGTCCGCAAAGGCCAGCACTTCCTGATTGCGCCACATCCAGGTGGGAAAGCGGGTGAAGGGTTCCCCGTTCATGGGGCGGGGCGCACCATGGCGAACATAATCGTCGATCCGGGCGACATCGGGCCAGTCGCCTTCCACCGCCACGATATTGAAGCCGTGCCGTTCTATCAGGCGGCGCGTGATCTGTGCGCGGGCGGCATAGAATTCATGCGTGCCGTGGGTGCCTTCGCCCAGCAGAACGATACGGGCATCGCCAAACCGATCAAATGCAGCGCTGAATTCTGGCGTATCGGGCGAAGGTAGCACCTCGCCATGGGCGCGCAGAACGGCGGACAAATCTTCCGCTGGTATTTGGAGCGGCGAATGAACGGCCATACCAATAGACTCCCGTCGGTGGGAAGTTCTTGGCTTATGATACTGCATTGTAGCTGCAACGGCCACATTGACCTGCGTCAAGGCGCAGGGAAGTGCACTCAGGCTGTTTTGCCCTGCGAATAGAGGTTATTGCAGGGCTGACGGCGCGCCCGCGTCGCCGGCGGAGTTCTTCCACGATGCCGAACGGAGATGAATGGTGGGCGTGTGAGGCAGCCGGTCTGGCCGCCCGACTTGGCAGCAGGCCCGGCGGGCTGACCCCCGCAGAGGCGCAGCGCCGGGTGGAGCATCACGCAGCCACCGGCCCGCGCCATCCGGCCCTGCGGCTGTTCGTCAGCCAGTTTGCCACGCCGCTGGTCATGATCCTGATCGTGGGGGCGCTGCTCTCGCTGGTGCTGCGCGAATGGGTGGATGCGGTGATTATCCTGGCCATCGTCGCGGGCAGCGGGGTGCTGGGCTTCACGCAGGAATATGGGGCATCCCGCGCCATTGCGGAGCTGCGTTCGCGGTTGGTCCGGCAGGTGCGGGTGCTGCGCGGCGGAGCGGAAGTTTCCGTGCCGCTCGACGATGTGGTGCCGGGCGACGTGGCGCTGCTCAAGGCGGGGGATCTTGTCCCCGGGGATGGCGCGATCCTGCAGAGCGATGCCTTGCTGGTGGATGAGGCGGTGCTGACCGGGGAAGCTTTCCCCGTGGAGAAATCGCCCGGCAGTTCCGCTGCGGAGGCGCCGGTTTCCGAGAGGCTGGGGGCGCTGTTTCAGGGCACGTCCATCCGCAGCGGCACGGCGCGGATGCTGGTGGTGAAGACCGGGCGGCAAACCCAGTTTGGCGCCATCGAACACACTCTGGAAGCGGCAGAGGAGAAGACCGAATTCGCGCGCGGCCTTGCCGGTTTCGGGGCGATGTTGATGCGGGTGATGGTAGTGGTGGTCAGTCTGGTGCTGGCCGGCAGTCTGTTTCTGGGGCGGGATCTGGTAACCTCCCTGCTGTTCGCCGTGGCGCTAGCGGTGGCGATTTCGCCGCAGCTCCTGCCTGCCATCGTCAGCGTCACGCTGGCAGCGGGCGCGCGGCGGATGACCAGCCATGGCGTGCTGGTGCGGCGGCTGGAAGCGATCGAGAATCTGGGCGGAATGGATGTGCTGTGCACGGACAAGACCGGCACACTCACCAAGGGCGCCATCGCGCTGAGCGCGGCAGTCGGCCCGGAAGGGGAACAATCGGGCGAAGTGCTGCGGCTGGCGGCGGCCAATGCCCGCTTGCAGACCTCCATGGCCAGCGCGCTGGACGAAGCGATCCTGAGCGCGGCCTCCGCCGCCAGCGTGGATCTTTCGGGCTTCGAGAAGATCGAGGAGATCCCCTATGATTTCACGCGCAGGCGCTTCAGCGCAAAGGCGCGGATCGACGGGGGAAGCGCGGAATGGATCTGCAAGGGGGCGGTCAAGGAAGTGCTGGAAGGCTGCACCTCGATCCGCTCGGGCGGGGCGGCCCTGCCGCTCGATGCCGCTGCACGCCAGAAGGTTGAGACGTTCCTGCGTGCCAAGGCGGAGGAGGGCTTCCGCACGCTGGCGCTCTCCACCGGGCAGGAAGGTTCCGCCTGTCTTGAAGGTTTCCTGCTGTTCTACGATCCGCCCAAGCGCGGCATCCAACGCACGGTGGCCGCGCTGCTTCGCCGGGGGATCGCGGTGCGAATTGTCAGCGGGGACAATCGCTATGTCAGCGGCCATATGGCCCGCGTTATCGGATTTCCTGAAGGCGAGGTGGTGACGGGCGAGCAGATCGCCGCGCTGGATGACGATGCGCTGGCTGCGCGGATCGGCGGAATATCGGTGTTCGCCGAAGTAGAACCCCAGCAGAAGGAACGCATCGTGCGCGCCTTCCAGAAGGCCAACCATGCGGTTGGCTATATGGGCGACGGGATCAACGATGCACCAGCCTTGCGCGCGGCGGATGTCGGCATATCGGTGGACAGCGCGGTCGATGTGGCGCGGGAAAGCGCGGATATTGTGCTACTGCGGCCAGACCTCAACGCCATCCGGCGCGGCGTGGAAGATGGGCGAAGAACCTTTGCCAACACGCTGAAATATATCGCGATCACCACCAGCGCCAATTTCGGCAATATGATCAGCATGGCGCTGGCCACTGTGCTGCTGCCTTTTCTGCCGATGCTGCCGGTGCAGATATTGCTCAACAATTTCCTGTCCGATCTTCCCGCCATAGCCATTGCCGGGGATGCGGTGGACAAGGAAAGGCTGGCCTCCGCCCAGAGGTGGGACATTCGCCGCATCCGCAATTTCATGATCCTGTTCGGGCTGATCAGCACCCTGTTCGATCTGGCGACCTTCGCCTTGCTGCGGCTGGTGTTCCACACGGATGAGGCGGATTTCCGCACCAGTTGGTTCGTAGTCTCGCTGCTGACCGAACTGATGGCGCTCTTCGTTTTGCGCACCAAGCGGCCGTTCTGGCAAAGCACGCCCGCGCGGCTGCTGCTGTGGAGCAGCGTCTTCGTGGCCGCGCTGGCGCTGGCCTTGCCCTACAGCGGGCCGATTGCGGCCCTGTTCGCCTTCGTGCCGCTGCCGCCGATGCAGATTACTGCGATGCTGGGACTGGTGCTGCTCTATGCGCTGGTCACCGAAGTGGCCAAGCGCCGCCACCATTTACAGGCCGATTGAGCATGACAGGCTGGCGGCGTTGGGTGGTGGGCATCGTGGTAGTTGCCGCGCTGCTCGGCATCGTGCTGCGCATGGGGGAGCTTGAGAATTACGTGCGCCTGCTGCGCCAGTCCCGGCCTGGCTGGCTGCTGGCGGCGGTGCTGCTCCAGCTCTCCACCTATGTCAGCCTCGCACTAGGATGGCGCGAAGTGCTGCGCCTGGGCGATGGGCGCGCGCCTGCCCTGAAACTGCTGATCCGCATCGCCTTTTCCAAGCTGTTCGCCGATCAGGCTTTGCCCATGGCGGGGATGGGCGGCAATGTGCTGCTGGTCGATCAGCTGACTGCCGCCGGGGCAACGCGGGGCACTTCCATGGCGGTGCTGCTGATCTCGATCCGCGCCTTTTACGCGGCCTATCTGCTGCTGGCGCTGGCCTGCCTGTTCCTGCTGTGGCTGCACGGGCAGGCGACTGCGCTGATGGCGGGACTGGTTACGACTTTCATCCTGGTGGCGCTGGCCATTCCCGCTCTGGCACTATGGCTCCGCCGCCGGGGCAGCAAGCCGCTGCCCCCTGTTGTGGAGCATATCCGCCCCATCGCCCAATTGCTGCAGACCATGGCGGAGGCGCCCGGTGCGCTGGTGGGGGACCGGGCGCTGCTGCTGCGCGTCACCGGCTTCAACGCGCTGGTCTTCCTGGCCGATATATTAACGCTCTATACCTGCCTCAGGGGGCTGGGTGTGGAAACGGGCATATCCACCGCCCTGATCGCCTTCTCGCTCGCCTCAATCGTGGTCACGCTGGGGCCGATCCCGCTGGGGCTGGGGACGTTCGAGGCGACCAGCACCAGCACGCTGCATTTGCTGGGTGTGCCGATCGAGGCGGCGCTTTCCGCCACTCTGCTGCTGCGTTTCCTGACCCTGTGGCTGCCACTGGCCCCGGGCTTCATCCAGATGCACCGCATCACCCGCCCGCACCGCGCGAAGCGGGCGGACGGGGGGAATGCGGGGTAAGGACCAGCCTTAGAGGCCGGCGCCGCCGATCTTGTAGGTCACCTGCAGGAAGGCGCTGCGGCCCACGCTGTCGAACCAGCTGATGTCGTAATAGGGATAGCTGGCATAGGTGGGGTCTTTCACCGGATTGCTGTCGAGCAGGTTCTTCACCGTGAGCGATGCCCGCAGGTGATCGGTGATGTCGTACTGGATCGTGGCGTTATAGAGGAAGCTCGCCGGGATATAGGCGTCCTCGTCATAGTTCGGGATCTTGCCCAGCCGCTTGCCTTCCACGGTGGCCTTGAAGCGGTCCAGCGTCCAGTTCACGCTGGCCGTGCTCTTGTCACGCGGCATGTAATAGCCGCTGTCATAGGCCAGCTTGTCGATCGGCGTATCGCCCGGATATTGCTGGAAGGTGTGGTTGAACACATGGGTGTGCGACAGGGTGAGGCCGAAGGTGCCGAAGCTGGTCGGCAGGCTGCCCCGGACGGTGATGTCGATGCCGTCAGTCTTCTCGCGGGCGATGTTCACAGGATTGACCGCGACCGCATCCAGACGGCCCTGGTTCACGCCGCCGGCAAAGCGCTGCACGCGGGCAATGGCGTCCTGGCAGGTGGGCGAATTGATATCAACCGCGCTGCCGCCCATGGTCTGTCCGATACGGCAATCCGCCTCGTCACGCAGCAGCGTATCGATGCTGAGATCCTGCACCTGATCGGCCAGCGAAACCCAGAAGTAATCGACCGACACATCGAAATTGCGCGAGGGCGCGAAGACGAGGCCCGCGTTGAACGAACGGCTCTTCTCCGGCTTCAGGCTCTTGTTGCCGTTGCGCTGGGCCACGATGCCTTCATCGGCATAGCTGCAATCGCCCAGATCCTCGTCCGGTTCTTCGGTGCGGCACAGATAATAGTCGGTCGCCGCCGGATGAGTGTTGCCGGGGCCGGTGAAGACATAATGCAGGTCTGGCGCGCGGAAGCCGGTGCCGTAGGCGGCACGCAGCAGCAGCGAGGACATGGGCCGCACTTCCAGCCCGGCATTATAGGTGAACTTGTCGATCGTATTGTCGGCAAAGCTGAAGGAATCGTAGCGGCCCGCGCCGGACAGCTCGATGAAGCTGGTCACCGGAACGCGAAGCTCGCCGCCCACGGCCCAGTGAGTGCGGGTGCCGTAACCGTCGCTGTCCTTCAGGCCATAATAATAATCGGTCAGCGCCAGCGGATCGGGATTCAGCTCGTAGCCCTGGCCGCCATATTCGGCGACGGCGGCAAAGCCCACAGGGCCAGCGGGCAGATCGAACAGCTCACCATTGCTGATGGTGGCCTGCAGATTGTCCGTCCAGCTGCGGGGATTGTAGACGCTGTAGACCGCGATGGAATTATATTCAGCCTCGGTCAGCGGGGTGTAGAGCCGCGCCGGATCGGCGTCGTAGATCGCATAACCGGTGTCCGGATCGACACCCAGCTGCTCGCCCAGGAACAGGTCGTTCGCCTTGGCGGCGATGATCTGCGGGAACTTCACGCGCGAGCGATACTGGCTGTGGTTGAACGACAGCTCGTAATTCCAGCTCTTGCCCAACTGGCCGCGAATGCCCGGCGTGAAAGAGAAGGTTTCCTGCCGGTTGCGGGTCATGACATTGCTGAATCCGCCCGATTCCTCGGGCGTGAACTGGCGGGACCAGTCATCCAGACGGCCGTCGAAGGCGTTGTAGAAAGTGGTGTCGCTGCTGCCCGAACTCGGCTGGTAGGCCCAGTTCAGCACGTCGGGCATCAGCGAAACATTGCTGACGCCATATTGCACGTCGAGGAACAGTTCCTCATTGTCGGAGAATTCCACGCCCATCGAAGCGAAGCCGTTGAAGCCCTCGCGCCGGGAAATGATCGTGCCATAACCGATCGACGTGGAACTGCCGCAGAAATAGCCGGGGCCGTAATCGTCGAGATCGGGGTCATAGGCGCCATAGCGGGCGCGCTGGGCGTAATAGGTCGAACCGCCATTGAGGGACGAGAGCTTGTCGCAGGTCGCCTTGCCCGGATCGACATATTCGTCATTTTCCGGATCGTAGCGCAGGAAGGTCCGGCGGGAGAGGTCATAGGACAGGGTCGGGTTGTCCGCCGTGCTGTCCTGAATCGAGCGGTCATAGGCCCAGAGCGGAAGCTGGAGCAGATATTCGCCGCCCGCGATGATGTGGAAGCGATCGTTTGACCAGCCGGTGGTGATGGTGGCGCGATGGGATTCGCCGCCGCCATGTTCGGTCAGGCCGATGCGGTAATCCAGCGTCGTGCCGTCCACTTCCTTCTTCATCTTGAAGTTGATCACGCCCGCGATGGCGTCGGAACCATAGATGGCCGAGGCGCTGCCGCTCAGCACTTCCACCTGGTCGATCAGCCCGACCGGCAGGTTGGAAATGTCGGTGAAGTTGCTGCGGCCCTGATAGGGCAGCGGAAAGTCCGCGATGCGGCGGCCATTGACCAGAACCAGCGTGTGATTGGGGCCAAGGCCGCGCAAATCCACCTGCTGTGCGCCGGGCGTGAAGCTGGCGCCGCTGAAGCTCTGCTGGCTCTGCGTTTCGCCGCCATTCTGCGTCACGGCGCGCAGGATGTCCGGCACGCTGGTATAGCCATTGTCGCGGATGGTGTCGGCAGTGATCGTGTTAACGGGTGCAGGGCCTTCCTGCACGGAGCGCGGAATGCGCGAACCGATGACCAGAATCTCGCCGCTATTGGCGGCATCGTCATCCTGGGCCCAGGCAGGCGTGGCGGCCAGCGTCAGGCAGCCGCCCAGGAAGAGCGCGGCCTTGAGGGAGAATTTGCGCGGAACGGACATCGAATACCCCATATATTGCCCTGTAAATCAGTGCCCGGGGCGACCCCTCCGTTTCGCTCAGGCAGAGGGATTCAACAGACGGTGCGGAAAATTTCAATCAATATGTCGATCTTTAGCCTCAAATTGCGCATAGAGAGCATCAACCTGTAACATTTTGCCCACATCCTGCGGGATTTCGGGTGTCCGGTCTGGAGGCTGTATGCGGTTGCGCAAGCTGATCGCGCTGGTTGTGGCGGCGCTGCTTTTCCCCGTTCTCACTGCATTTCCCGCCACGGCGAAGGATCGCGGCTATCAATATTACGTGGTGGGAAACACCGCTGCCCCGACTCCGGGCAAGGTTTCGGGCGGGCTGCTGCTGATGGGCGGCGGGGATCGCAACAATGATGCGATGCGCTGGTTTGTGGCCAAGGCAGGAGGTGGGCATATCGTGGTGCTGCGCGCATCCTATGCGGGCGAGATCGGCGACGAATTCTATACCGATATCGGCGGTGTGGCCTCGGCGCAGACCTTCGTTTTCTCCAGCCGCAAGGCCGCAACCGACCGCAAGGTGCTGGACACTATCCGCAAGGCGGACGGTATCTTTATCGCGGGCGGGGACCAGTCCAACTATGTGCGCTTCTGGAAGGGCACGGAAATCGCGAAACTGCTGGACGCGCATGTCGCGGCGGGCAAGCCGATCGCGGGCACCAGTGCGGGCCTCGCCATGCTGGGAGAGAAACTCTACGGCGCGATGGATGGCGGCAGCATCACCAGCCCGCCTGCGCTTGCCGATCCCTTTGGCCCGGCCGTGACGATGGAAGAGGATTTCCTCCATCTCCAGCCGCTGCACCGGATTGTGACCGATACCCATTTCAAGGAACGTGACCGACTGGGCCGCCTCTTCGCCTTCCTCGCCAAGGCGCAGGCCGGGGAAGGGGCGGACAAGGCCCCGATGTTCGGCCTGGGCGTAGATGAAAGTGCGGCCCTGGCGCTGGACGCCGATGGTTCGGCGCGCATCTATGCAACCGATCCGCAGGGTATCGCCTGGCTGGTGGACGGTTCCTCGCTCAAAGGTTTGACCCCAGGGGGACCGCTGGAGGCGCCGCGCATTCGCGTAGTGGGCATCGGACCGAAATCGGTGCTGCATCTCCCCGAACGTAAGGTCGACAATCCGCTTTTCGTGCGCGATTATTTCGCCAGCAAGGGCAAGTTCGGGATCGTGCCGATGTGGTCTCTAGCCATCCACGGCGGGGCAGGGGTGCTGGAACGCGGCGACCTGACGCCGGAAAAGGACGCTGCCTATCGCGCGGGCCTCAACGCGGCGCTGGCGGCGGGCAGCAAGGTACTCGAACAGGGCGGCGCGGCGCTGGATGCGGTGCAGGCTGCGGTGCAGGTTCTGGAAGACGATCCCCTGTTCAATGCCGGGCGCGGCGCGGTGTTCACGGCGGAAGGCAAGAATGAGCTGGATGCCGCCATCATGGACGGCAAGACGCAGAAGGCGGGCGCCGTGGCCGGGGTCACGCATACGCGCCACCCGATCGCATTGGCCCGTGCGGTGATGGACAAGAGCCGCCACGTGATGCTGATGGGCGCCGGTGCGGACAAATTCTCGCAGGAACAGGGGCTGGAACAGGTCGATCCCTCGTGGTTCCGCACGGAGGAACGCTGGCAGCAGTTCGATGCTTGGCGCAAGAAGCAGCAGGCCGGGATCGATCCCACCCATATGTATGGTACGGTGGGCGCCGTGGCGCTGGATCTGGAGGGTAACCTCGCGGCGGCCACTTCCACTGGCGGTACCACCGGCAAGCGCTGGGGCCGGGTGGGCGATTCCCCGATCATCGGGGCCGGCACCTATGCCAAGAATGGGCAATGCGCGGTATCGGCCACCGGCACGGGCGAATATTTTATCCGCGAAAGCGCCGCCCGCCAGGTGTGCGACCGTGTGGCATGGAATGCCGAGAGCATCAGCCAGGCAGCGCAATCCACCATCATGGCCGTGGGGGCAATCGGCGGCGATGGCGGGTTGATCGCAATGGGCGCGGATGGCACGGCGGCCTTCGCGATCAACGATCTGGGCATGTATCGCGGCAAGGCCTCTTCCGCCGAACCGGCCCAGACCGCGATTTATGCGGATGAAGGCTTTGCCGATTGATGGCTGGTTCGCCTCCGCGCCTTGACGAGACGGACGAGCGGCTGCTGGCCCTGCTGCGCGTCGATGCGCGGCGGCCGATCGCGCAACTGGCGAAGGATCTCGATATATCGCGCGGGCTGCTTTATTCGCGGCTCGCCCGGCTGGAGGATGAAGGCGTGGTGGCCGGTTATACAGTGCGCCTCGGCCCCGCCTTCTCGGGCAGCCGGGTGCGCGCGCATATGATGATAAAGACCCTGCCGCGCTGCCACCGGGAAGTGGAGCAGGCGCTGGTGGAAATCCCCATGGTGCAGGCGGTGTTCGCCATCAGCGGCGAATATGACGTGATCGCTCTGCTAGAGGCGGAGGATACCGCCCATCTCAACGATCTGATCGACGAGATCGGCCTGCTGGAAGGAGTGGAGCGGACCACCACGTCCGTAATTCTGGCAACCAAGCTGGAGCGTTAGGAGGGCCCGAGCCTCGGGGAAAGGGGGTCAGCCCGCGTGGTCGGCCTTGGTCAGATTGCTCGCCACCTTGTTGAGCAGCCGCAGCATGGTGGCCTGTTCTTCCTTGGTCAGCGTGCCGAAAGTCTGATCGATCAGCTGGCGCCGCAGCGGCTCCGTCTTGGCGGCCGCTTCGTGGCCTTTCTGAGTCACATGGATGAATTTGGCGCGTCGATCTTCCGGATCGGGTTTGCGCTCGACCAGCCCGTCACGCTCGAGCCCATCTACCGCTTCGGTCACGGTGCGGGGGGACTGGTTGAAGAATTCCGCGATGTCGGTTGCCCGGAGTGCGCCTCTTTTCTGCAGGCAGAGCAAGAGCTTGGTCCGCGAGAGGGATGCGCCTTGCTCCGCCATGCGGCGATCCACTGTCCGCATGAGTTCCAGATAAAGGTCCGCATAGGCGGTTACGAGATGTTCAAGGTCGGACATTGTTGAGGGCCCACAATATATGGTATTGCCATATGCTGCAATAGCGAGCATCTGGCAAGCAGTTCCGACTCTTGGCGAGTCGTTCGAAAGGATCATGAGACAGTGACGAGCCCCACCGCCGAAGATCTCGGTGCAGACGATGCCGCGTCTGTAACTGAACCGAAGCAGTCCCCCTTCAAGCGCAGGGGAGTGCGGATTGTCCTGCTGGGCGTTGGCATTGTCGCGCTGGTGTTGGGTGCGAGCTGGTTCGCCAATTTCTGGATGGTCGGCCGCTATCAGCAGAGCACGGACGATGCCTATGTGCAGGCCGACGCGGTGATCGTGGCTCCCAAGGTAGCCGGCTATGTCGAAAAGGTGTTCGTCGCCGATAATCAGGCCGTGAAAGCCGGCGATGCGCTGTTCAGCATCGATCCGCGCGATTATCGCTCCCAGGTCGCCCAGGCGCAGGCCCAGATCGATGTCGCCAAGGCCAGCGCCGAAGGGCTGCGCGCCCAGATCGCCGAGCAACTCGCCGCCGTGGACGGCGCCCGGGCCCGGCTCGTGTCCGCAGAAAGCGACCTGCGCTTCGCCAAGATCATTCGTGACCGTTACGAAGCACTTGCCGCCACGGGTGCTGAATCGCGCGAGACTTTCGCGGAAAAGCGCAGCCAGTATGAGCGCGCGGAAGCCGCGCTTGCAGCCCGCAAGGCGGACCTTGTGAGCGCCCAGCGCCGTGTGGCCACCCTGCAGGCGCAGATCGCGCAGGCGGGCGCTCAGGCGGAAGGCAGCCAGGCGCAGCGTGCTGCGGCCGAAGTCGATCTCGGTTTCACCGTGGTGCGTGCCAGCATCGCGGGCCGGATCGGCAACAAGACCGTGCAGCCCGGCCAGTTCCTGCAGCCGGGTGCGCGCACCATGTCGATCGTGCCGCTCGAACAACTCTATATCACGGCCAATTTCAAGGAAACCCAGGTGGGCCTGATGCGCCCCGGCCAGCCGGTGAAGATCGAGGTGGACGCGCTGGAAGGCGTGGAACTGCACGGCAAGGTGGAAAGCTTCGCTCCGGGCACCGGCGCGCAGTTCTCCCTGCTGCCGCCCGAGAACGCCACCGGCAATTTTACCAAGATCGTCCAGCGCATTCCGGTGCGGATTGCAGTGGATGCCGGACCGGAAACCCGCGCATTGCTGCTGCCTGGCATGTCGGTTCATGTCTCGGTCGATACGCGTTCGGCCAAGGATGCGCTCAAGAAGATCGAGCGTGAACAGAAGGCTCTGGAGCAGGCGAAGAAGTAATGGCTTCCGCCGCCACCTCGATGGATGCGCCCGCCGCCAAGAGCGGGCGCCCCGCAAATGCCGATCTCAGCGCATGGCTGGCCGTGATGGCTGGCACGCTGGGTGCGATGATGGCCACACTGGACATCTCGATCGTCAATTCGGCCTTGCCCACGATCCAGGGCGAGATCGGGGCCAGCGGCACGGAAGGCACGTGGATCGCCACCTCTTTCCTCGTCGCGGAAATCATCGTCGTGCCGCTTTGCGCATGGCTTGAGCGATTGCTGGGCCTGCGCCGCTTCCTGCTGATCTCGGCCACCTTGTTCACGGCCTTTTCGGTGCTGTGCGGCATTGCCGACAATCTGACGACCATGATCATCGGCCGTGCGGGGCAGGGCCTTGCCGGCGGTGGCATGATCCCCACGGCGATGACTATCATCGCCACGCGCCTGCCGCGCCATCAGCAGCCCATCGGCACTGCGCTGTTCGGCGTGACGGCCATTCTTGGACCGGTTGTCGGGCCGCTGCTGGGCGGCTGGCTGACCGAGGAATTCAGCTGGCACTATGCCTTTCTGATCAACGTCCCGATCTGTGCCTTTCTGGTCGTGCTGCTGCTGGTCGGCCTGCCGAACGAGAAGATGCGGCCCGAACTGCTCAAGGATGCGGACTGGCTGGGTCTGGTCGGCCTCTCCGTGGGTCTGGGCTGCATGACCGTGGTGCTGGAGGAAGGCAATCGCGAACAATGGTTCTCCTCCTCTCTCATCATCAAGCTGACCGTGGTTTCCGCCATCGGCTATGCCATGATGATCGTGGGGCAATTCCGCTCGAAGAGCCCGATCATCCGGCTTGCCCTGTTGTTTGACCGACAATTCGGTGCGGTGGTGGTGATGGCGGTGATGCTGGGCATGGTGATCTACGGCACCTCCTATGTCATCCCGCAATTCCTGGCCTCGATTGCGGATTACAACGCCCTTCAGGCGGGCAAGGTAGTGATGATCTCCGGCATCCCGTCGATGATGTTGATGTTCCTGGCGCCGCTGATGATGCGATATCTGGACATCCGCTTTGCCGTGATTGCTGGCCTGCTTATCCTGTCGCTCAGCTGCTGGGTGGATACGGCGCTCACTGCCAACTCCGTGGGCGGAGATTTCGTGGACTCCCAGTTGCTGCGTGGCGTGGGAACGGTGCTGGCCTTCCTCTTCCTCAATCAGGCGGCGATCTCTTCCGTGCCGCCGCAATATGCGGGGGATGCGTCCGGCCTGTTCAATGCGGCGCGTAATATTGGCGGCTCCTTTGCCCTGGCTGCCATTGCCACGGTGCAGGAACAGCGCCTGTGGTTCCATTCGCGCCGCATCGAGGAAACGATGCAGGCCAACAGCGTTGCCGTGCAGGAGCATGTTTCCGGCATGGCGCAGATGCTGGGCGGGCCTGAAGCGGCCTTGCGCGCCATTTCCGGCTCCATCACCCGCGAGGCGCTGGTGATGACTTATAACGACATGTTCTGGCTGCTCGCGGTGGGCATCCTGATGGTCACTCCGCTTGTCCTGCTGCTGAAGCCGCTGCCCAAGGACATTTCCGCCGCTCCGGCCCATTGAGATAACAGATGCGATATTCGAACCGCTACCTGATCCTTCCCGCCCTGCTGAGCCTCGGGGCCTGCACCGTCGGGCCGAATTATGCCGGGCCGCCTGCGCTGGGCTCCGCTTCGGGCGGGGACGGTTATGTGCGCGGCGTGAGCGACTTCGCGCAGGCCGAGCCGGCTCTGGCCGACTGGTGGACCGCGCTGGGCGATCCCGTGCTGGACGAGTTGGAAAAGCGTGCCCTGGCGGGCAATCCCGACCTGGCCGCGGCGCGCGCCCGCATCGGGCAGGCACGTGCGGCGCTGGCCGTGGA
The DNA here is from genome assembly GCF_020539485.1 of Fulverythrobacter ferritrahens. Classification (GTDB taxonomy): domain Bacteria; phylum Pseudomonadota; class Alphaproteobacteria; order Sphingomonadales; family Sphingomonadaceae; genus Andeanibacterium; species Andeanibacterium ferritrahens. The sequence goes on along the minus strand of NZ_JACDXU010000001.1, from coordinate 1,528,430 downwards.
AAAGGCGGGCAGCAAGCCGTCGGTTTCAGCGATGGGCGTTGCCGCCCATGTCCGTATCCCCGATCTCGGCGGCGGCTCGCAGGAAGGCGATACTGCCACGACCGAGCAATCGGGCGGGACGACTTCTACCAATATCTTCAATCTGGGCCTCAACGCTGCCTGGGAAATCGATCTTTTCGGCGGACAGCGGCGCAAGGACGAGGCTTCCCGCGCTGAACTGGCGGGCGCGGAGGCGAGCGCGCAGGACGCGCGGGTCAGCCTGACATCTGCCGTTGCCAGCGCCTATCTCGAATATCGCGATCGCCAGCAGCGGCTCGACCTTGCGCAGGCGGCCGTGAAGCAGCGCAAGGAACTGGCGGATTTCGCCCGCCAGCGTTTCGAGCTGGGGGCGGGGACTTCGGTGGAAGTCGAACGCGCCCATTCCGCGCTGGAACAGGCACGCCAACAGGTCGCGCCGCTCAAGGCCCAGGCGGATAGCTATGCCAATGCGCTGGCCATTCTTGCGGGCGAAGTGCCGGGGGCGGTCGATCCCCTGCTGGAACGCCCAGCAGCCATTCCGCTGCCGCCCGCCAGCATTGCCGTGGGCAATCCGGCAGACCTGATCCAGCGCCGGCCTGACATCCGCGTGGCGGAGCGTCGTCTGGCCGCGGAGACGGCGCGGATCGGCGTTGCCGAAGCCGCTCGCTTCCCGCGTCTGAGCTTCATGGGCATCCTGGGTATCGGCGGCAGCCGGGTGGAGGATCTCACGCATCTTGACGATTTCACCGCCATCGCCGCGCCGATGCTGCAGTGGAACGTGCTCGATTTCGGCAAGGCCAAGGCGCAGGTTGGCCAGGCCGAGGCCCGACGCGATCAGGCAGAGGCGATGTATCGCGGCACCGTGCTTGGCGCCCTGCGGGATGTGGAGGATGCGCTGGCAGCCTTCCGAGCCTCGCGCGAGACAGTGGCGAGCCTTGCTCGCGCGGAAGCCAGCGCGGCCAGGATCGAGGAACTGGAACGCCAGCGCTTCGATCTGGGCGCAAGTGGCAAGCCCGCATATCTGGAGGCGGAACTGGCGCATAATGCCGCGCAGCAATCGCTTACTCAGGCCCGCGCGCAGCTGACGATCGATTTCATCACCTTGCAGAAGGCCCTTGGGCTGGGCTGGTCGGAAGCCAACTGAATTCAAAGGATAGGTTTTGAAATTGGGTGCAGTCGGCCACTGCCGGCTGCACCTGCGCACTGTCGGTCCGGTAACGATATGGACTGTGTAACATGTGTAACACCCCCAATTACCGTAAATAACTTACCTGCCATGCGAATAGTGGCGATCCCCCCGCCAAGGCAGCGTCCCGGGCGGCACGTTGGGCCACATGCCGCGAATACGCCGGCATCGTGATATTCGGTCTTTGGAGATGGAAATGGGGATGGACGGCGTGATCCGCAGGAACGGGTGGTGGTCCGCCGCAGGAATAGCGCTGGCTTGGGCGCTTGTCCCGCAGACTGCCTCTGCGCAGTCAGATGAAGCCGGGCAGATCGAACAGGATCAGGGCGGGGGGATCATCGTCACGGCGTCCCGATCCGGCGAAGGCGTGCGGGCCGATCAGCTGGGCGCTTCGGTGACCATCCTGGACAATGAGGCCCTTCAGGAGCGCCAGACCCGCATCGTATCGGATATTCTGCGCGACGTTCCCGGTGTGTCGGTCAGCCGCCTGGGTGCGGTGGGCGCGCAGACCCAGGTGCGCCTGCGCGGTTCCGAGGGCAATCACGTGCTGGTGCTGGTTGACGGGATCGAAGTTGCCGATCCCTATATGGGTGAATATGATTTCGGTACGCTGATCGCCGATCCTGCGGCACGGGTCGAGGTGCTGCGCGGCCAGCAAAGCTCGCTCTATGGCTCGGACGCGATCGGCGGGGTGATCCATTACATCACGCTTTCGGGCCGGGAAGCGGCGGGTATCAGCCTGCGGGGCGAGGCCGGTTCCTTCGGCACGGTGAGCGGTGCGGTACGCGTTGCAGGCGCTTCGAACGATTTCGACTACGCTGTTTCGGGCAGCCTCTACAACACCAACGGTTATCCCACGGCGCGGGGCGGCAGCCGCGATATCGGTTCCACCAGCGTTGGCGCCAGCGCCAAGGTGAACTGGACTCCGGGCGACAATTTCACGCTCCGCGGCGTCCTGCGCTACAGCTATAGCGATGTCGATACCAACGATAGCGACGATGATCCGGCCAGCCCGCTCTTCGGCTATACGAAGGACAGCCCCGGCGTCCATTACGTCAACGAGGCGGTTTACGGCCTGCTCTCGGCTGAGTTGACCGCGCTGGACGGGCGCTGGAGCAACATCCTGACCGGCCAGTTCGCGGATACGACCCGCAATGGCTATACCGCCGCCGGGCTGGATAATGGCGACAAGGGCCGCCGCTACAAGGGCAGCTTCGTTTCCAGCTTCCGCTTCGGCACCGATGCGATCTCGCACCGCCTGACGGGCGCGGTGGATGTGGAGCGGGAGGAGTTCCAGAATACCTCGCCCTCATCGCCATGGGTTTTCACCGGCAAGCGGAATACCGACAATGTCGGGCTGGTTGGCCAATATGAGCTGACGGCGGGGGCATTCTCGGCCGGAGCCTCCATCCGGCATGATGACAATAACCGTTTCGCGGATGCAACCACCTGGCGCGTGCAGGGCAGTTATCGCCTCCCCACCGGAACGCGCGTGCGGGGCGCCTATGGCACGGGGGTCAAGAACCCCGGCTATTTCGAACTCTACGGCTATGTGGACGGAACCTATATCGGCAATCCGAACCTCAAGCCTGAGGAATCCGAAGGCTGGGAAGCCGGGCTGGAGCAGAGCTTCGCCGCAGGCAAGGTGACGCTGGGCGCGACCTATTTCGATTCCACGCTGAAGCACGAGATATATACGACCTATCCCGCGCCCGATTACGTGGCGACGCCCGGCAACCGCATGACGGATTCCAGGCAGCACGGCGTTGAAGTGTTTCTCGCCGCCCGTCCCATGCCGCAACTGCGGATAGATGCCTCCTACACTTGGCTCAAAGCCGAGGAAAACGGGGTGGAGGAAGTCCGCCGACCGGGCGACATCGCCAGCTTCAATGCCACGTGGTTCAGCAAGGATGACCGTTTCTCCACCACGCTGACAGTCCGTTACAACGGCCGGACGAATGATGTGGCCTATACCGACCCGAGCTGGGTGCCGGTGACGGTCTCGCTCAAGCCCTTCACGCTGGTGAACCTCAGCACGCGGTATGAACTGCTGGAAGGACTGTCGATTTCCGGCCGTGTGGAGAACCTCCTCAACGAAAAATACGAGGAAGTGTTCAGCTTCGCCACGCCGGGCACTACGGCCTACGCTGGCATCAGCGCCCGGTTCTGACCGGGTTCGCCGGACCCATGGTTCCATCGTCGCTGGCTGCGCGGCATTGGCTGCCGCTTCTCCTGCCGCTGGCAGGCTGTGCGCATGTGTCTCCCCCGGCGGCGAGTCCGGGGGAGATGCTCGCATATGAGTTGACCCTGGCCGTCTCGCCCGAGGCCAGTTGGGCAGCGTGGCATGGCGGGGTAGGGGAGGAATCCGCGATCTATCTCCAGCCGCTCGGCGTGGAGGGCGCAATGCAAGGCTCTCCGATCCGGCTGAGCAGCGAAGGCAAGGCTTTCGCCTATGAGCCTGACCTGATCCTTGCGGGGGGCTCTCCCGTGGCGGCATGGTATCAGAAGAACCCCTTCACCAATGAGCTTTCCGGCTGGCTTGCCGGGCTGGACGCCTCCGGGCAGCGTGAATGGCTGGTGCCGCTGGAGCTGGGGGCGGACTGGTCCCGCAATCCGGTGGTTCGCCTTGCCGGGGACCGGCTGTTGGTCGCATGGATCGGTCAGCCGTCCGAAGCCACATCCGCGCGCGATCCGGCGATCTGGTATCGCGAGTTCTCGCTTGCGGGGAAGCCGCTGGCCGCTCCGCGCGAAGTGGGACGGGGAGATCGCGATACGTGGAACCTCAATGCCACTGTGGCGGGCGGGGCAATGGTCATTGCCTATGATGCAGCGGGCGCGAGGGAGGCAAACGAACTGCACCTGATCGAGGTAACAGCGAAGGGCGCCCGACCGGTCCAGCTCACTCCGGATGATGGCAATGCCTCGCTCTATCCCGATCTGCAGGTGAACGAGGCAGGCATCGCCGCACTGACCTGGTTCGACGAGCGAGACGGCAATCGCGAGATATATCTTTCCATTGGGCTGCTCGCGGATTTCCTGGCCGGGCCTATGCCCCCACCGATCCGGGTGACCCATGGCGAGGGGGAGTCCCTCGGCGCCTATCTCGCCTGGAACGGGGACCGGGTCGGCCTTGTGTGGAGCGATGAGGTAGGCAGCGATCGGCACATTTTCGCGCAAGGCTTCAATAGTGCCGGCCAGCCGCTGGGCGCTGCGCACCAGCTTTCCACCGGCTCCGGCAAATCCTCCATTCCCGTCATCCGTGCGAGTGGGAAGGGGTTTCTGGTCGCCTGGAACGATTACGAGATGGAAGAGACGGGCGGTCATGCACAGGCTATCTGGTCGCTCCCGCAGATCGCCCGCTTCGATCCCTAGGCTGTTCGGGCGAGTGTCAGGATTGGGGTGATGTGGATGTGTCACCTTTTCGGATGGGGAAATGCCCAGTTTTGTTTGATGCGTGTCAGTCCCTTTTTTCCCTGTTTTAAGCCATTTCCCGGCGCCGAGCGCGGGCTTGACTGTAACCTTTCGTTTCGGGCTTTCGTGCGCGGTTGGTGGGGGCGGGCACGGCGTTCGCGCATGAGGTTCAGACAGGCGGAGTAGGGCGGGTGCAGGGCGGTCCATTGCATAGGATAGAACCGATTTCGGGATATGTAGGAAAGTGTTTTCTGGCGGAGTGTGCGACGACTAGTTCTTGAAGCTGCCTGTCCGCTCACGACAACAAAGCCGCCGTTGGCCCAGCGCACAGCCTATGGCATTGTATGATCATGCATTCGCATCGAAATCCGACACGCCGCAACCGAAACATCGGCACAGCGAAGCAGGGGCATGGCCAGAACAATGCACTTGTGATCCCCAGTAGGAGCGATGGTCTTTACTGGCTTGATCGGATTAGTGATCATCGTGTGGAAGATCGTGTAATTGCTGATCGAAAGGTTCGTTTTATCATCGAAACGAATACTCTGGACTGCTTTCATCCTTGCACAGTTTACGATGTATTGCGCGTTCTCGAGGCATTGCCTCAAAGTGACTGGGCGGGATTGCAGACATTTGTTTTTCGCCAACCCACACGCAAACAACTCATCCTGTCCCCTGTCTGGGGCCGGCTGCTTTATTACTCCGAAATAACGACTGCCAAGGGGAGACCCCTTGCGAAGGGGCCGGCGATCTTTCTCGACGCAATCCAGGTCGGCAAGCCCCTGATCTGGAGCACATCATTAGATCAAGATGATAGCCTGGAATTGGATCGACTTCGGGCCGATGGGCATGATGTTCAAAGATTAGGGCGGAAATTCAGCATTTCCGTGACAGCATCGTCTGCACGAAACACCCAGCTCCACAGAACCTTTCTGCATGAGATTGGCCATTGGTTCGACTGGTTGACAAAGGTTGAAGAGCCAGCGGCCAAAGGCGGTGTTTGGGAGAATTTGGAGCGGGACTACTTTGCGAGGCCAAAGGCTGAAAGAGAAGCATTTGCGCACCGCTACGCCGATGCTCAGCGTATGCTCCTTGAAGAAAAGGGCATCATTCCATTCGACCAAATTAAATGATGACACTCAAAACAGCGATTTCCATCCTCACGGACGGAGAAACTGATCATCCTAGGCAATGAACCTGCCCGATACCGCCTAGGCAGCATTCACGGCGGCACCCAGCCGCCGTTCCCGCCAGTTCCAGCCCAGCAACAACAGCAGGAACAACGCCGCCGGCCACAGGAGATTTCCTGCCGAGAGCGCCGGGAGTTCCGGAGGCTGCGGTGCGCGGATGGTGGGCGTGCGGTCTTCTTCCGCCATCACTTGCCCGCTGAGCGGTGGCGCCTTGGAAGGCGCATTGCCGTCGGGCTCCTGCTGCGCGGAGGATGGCGCCGAAGCCTGCTGCGAACGGGGCGAGGGCGTCTTGCTCGGGGCGCCTGCCTGTTGCGGCTGGGCAGGGGCATTGCGGGCCACCAGATCGCGGGCTTGCTGGCGCTCTGCCGCTTCGCGAGCATCGTTGCGGCTGGCGAAGGCGCGCAGTTCCTGCGCTGCGCTTTCGATCGAGCGACCCATTGCCTTCTCGAAGGAGGCGCGGGCCTTGGCGATGGAGGCGGCAGGCACGCCGCTGCGCTGAGCCTCCTGCATCACATATTCCAGCAGCCGCCCGTTGCCGCAGGACACTTCCGTGCAATTGACGCCGTGGGTGGTGACGTTCTCCAGATATTCGCTGACCAGCTTGCTGCGGGTCGCCTCATCCGCCTTCCAGTAATCCTTGCGGATCGTCTCGATCATGCGGGCGGTGATGTCCTGATAGGCGAAGGGGGAATTCTTCTCGAAATAGGCATTCATCCCCATGTTGCGCTTGTCGAGCACGTAGGTTTCGTAGGTTTCCTGCCACATGGCATCGTCCACCACATCGCTGGCGGTGGCATCCCAGCCCCAGAGATATTCCACGAATTCCCGCATCGCGCCTGCGCCGGCATAGCCTTCCTTCTGCATCCCCTCGATCCAGGTGGGGTTGACGTAGCGGGAACGGAATTCGCGGCCGATAAAGGTATCGAGGCCGGTCATGGCCGGTTTGCCGGGATCGCGCGTGTCGGTGATCTGAAGGTCCGGCGTAGTGCCATCAAGGCTGCGCACGGCGGAGGCGAGGCCGCCCATATACATGAACATGTCATCGTTATCGAGCGTGCCGTAAAGCATGGTCGAGTTGGAATGGACGATGGTTTCGGTGCCGGAAATCGCCAGCCGGAACACATCGGGCATGGGCTGGCCCCAATAGCCATTGCCATAGCCGTGGCCCATCTTGCGGATGTAGTCATTGGCGAAGCCCGCCTCGTCATCCCACGATCCGCTGGCAGCCACGATGCCGGATGTGTTGAGGTTGTAGCTGCCCGGAGGCTCGTCGAAGATGCGCACGCCGGCCATCTTGTCCGCATCTTCCGGCTTCACGCCTTTCTCGATCAGCGCCTGCTTGATCTGGAGATAATGCTGGCGGACCTGATTGTCGGCCTCGTCCAGCGCCTTCACCTTCTGCACGGCTTCGTCCATCAGGCGAGTGACGTTGTTGAACAGCCCTTCGGCGGCAGAGGCGATCACGATGTCCACGCGGGGGCGGCCGAGTTGCTCCCGCGGGATCACATCGACGCCCACCACTTTGCCGCGCGGATCCCACACCGGCTTGGTGCCCAGCAGGTAGAATATCTGCGATTCCAGCACGCCCTCATGGCGCATGGTCTCGTCCCCCCAGATCACGAAGGAGACCTTGGCGGGGTATCTGCCGTTCTTGCGGAAGGATTTCTGGAGCATCTCCTCGGCCAGCTTCGAGCCCATTTCCCACGAAGCGGGTTTGGGCACCTTGTCAGGATCGATACCGTAGAAATTGGCGCCGGTGGGATAGGCATCCGGATTGCGCACCGGCTCGCCGCCCTTGCCTGCGGGCACGAAGCGCCCGGCAAGGCCCAGCATCAGGCTGTCCAGCTCACGCGGGCCGGAGCTGAGGATGCGCTGGCGCATGTCGTCGGCGAAGGTCTGCTGCACATCGGGCAGGGCGGAGCGGTCCACGCTCATGATCGCCTTCACCGTGCTGTCCACGGCTTCCGGAACCGGGGTGCGGCCGAAGGCGTGCATGCCATAGGGGATGATCTGCCCGCGCAATTCCAGCAGGTAATCTTCCACCTGATGAAGCTGCGCGTCGGTCCATTCCAAGTCCGGATCGAGCCCCACATCCTTGGCGACGCCCAGCCTCACTGCCTGCTCGCGGGCCTGCCTGCCATAGATGCGCGCCAGTTCGGGGTTCTTGCTCTCGTTCTTGGTGTGGTCGTTGAGCAATTCGCTCAGCTTGGCGAGGTCTTCCGTCAGCCCGCCTTCGGTGAAGGGCGGCACCATGTGATCCACCAGCGTGGCCATGCCGCGCCTTCGGGCGACCAGCCCTTCGCCCACCACGTCGACATTGTAGATGTAGAGGTCCGGCAGGTCCGAAATCAGGGCATCGGGCGCGTCTTCTTCGCCCAGACCCGCATCGCGCCCGTCGAGCCATTCCAGCGTGCCGTGCGTGCCGATATGCACCACCGCATCCGCCTTGTAGCCATTGCGCAGCCAGGCATAGGCGGCGACATATTGGTGCGGCGGGGCAAGGTCCGTTGCGTGATAGAGCTTTTCCAGATCCTCGCCCCAGGCCCGGTTGGGTTGCGGCATCAGCATTACATTGCCGAATTGCACGCCCGGCACGATCAGGTTGACGCGGCCGTCCCGGCGCTCGGTCATCAGCTTGCCGTCCGCCGGATCGCCCCAGTCCTTCAGGATCTTGGCGCGCAGGGTGGGAGCGAGGGCATCGAGCCACTTGCGGTAATCTTCCACGTCCACGCGGTTTGCGCCGCCTTGGGCGATCATTTCTTCCAGCTCGCCCGGTGCATCGCTGCCGATATTGCGTGCCTTGGTGGTGATCTGCTCCAGCACCTCGTCTGCCGAGGGACCGGGGCCCCCGATGTCGTAACCCTCCGTCTCCATCCGCTTCAGGACATTGGCCAGCGTTTCGGCCACGTTAAGATAACTTGCGGAGATGCCCGCCTTGCCCGGCGGGTAATTGTAATAGATCAGCGCGACCTTCTTTTCCGCGTTTGGCTTGCGTGAAAGCTCCGCATATTTCAGCCCTCGGCTGACAGCCATTTCCACGCGTGAGGGGATCGGGCTGGTGATGACGGAATTGAGCCCGGTCAGCGGATCGAGCACCTTCTCCTTCGTGCCCACCACGGTCGGTGCGATGGTTCCCGCCAGTTCCGGGGAGGCGAGGTTGAAGGTGCCTTCAAAGGCGGAAAGGCCCTGCGGCGAATTGCGCCAGTCCTCTTCGCTGCGGCCATAGAGGCTGATGAGGTTGAGCACCGGGATGCCGACCCCTTGCAGCACATTGGCCGAGTCCGCGTCGTTGAACTGGAAGAACAGGCCGAGCCCGACATCGGCGCGCGCATCCTTGCCTTCGCTCAGCAGCTTCTGGAAGGCCACGGCGCCCGGATAGCCGAACACCGGCACGGCTTCCGCGCCCCGTCGCTCCACTTCCGCGATCAGGGCGTCGAGCAGGCCGGTATCGCCCGTGTAGTAATTGGCCTTGAAAAACCCCACGGCCACGCGGGGGGCGCCGGGGCGCAGCTTGCCATTCGCAGCACGCCAGTTCTGGAATTCGTCCCAGGTAGCGAAGACGCGGCCGGTCTCGCCATCGGGGTAGTAATAGCCGAAATCGAGCGAAGGCTCAGGATCGGGCAAGGCGTCGAAACCGGCGATCCCGGCCTTGCCCAGCGCCAGTTTCATCAGGGCGAGCTGGTTCTTCGGCCCGCCATGCTCCCAATAGGCGCGAGCGCGCGGCACCCATGTAACGCCCAGATTGGCGAAGAATTCCTCGCTTTGCAGGCCCTGACCGACGCCGAGCACCGTACCGTTCTTGCTGACCGCGCTCACCAGATCGAGCTGCTTCTCCTCGTCGAAGCGACGCAGCATCTGTTCGTTCATGATATCGTAGATCAGCACATCGCTGGCGGCGATCTTGGCCGGATCCACGTCATCGAATGTGGATTCCGCCAGGAATTGCAGCTCCACCTTGCCCTTCAGGTCCGGCCGTTCCTCCATCAGCTTGCGGAAGGCCGCCAGCGTGCCGGGGATATTCCCGTCCGAAAAGACATAGCCCAGCCGCACGGGTGCCGTCTGCTGCGCATGGACGGCAGCAGGCAGCAACAGCAGGGCGACAAGCAGGGCCTTAAGGGTTCGGAGCAGTGGCATTGTCGGCGGGCTTGCCTTCGGTTTCGGGAGTTTCCGCGTCGGGCACATAGATGATCTGCCCATTGGCGAGGCGATAGGCCGCGCCCAGCCGCTCCCCATCGCCCTGTCCGGTGGCGTTGGTCATCTTGTAGGCCTTGATGGTCTCGCCCTTCTTCACGATGATTTCCTGCATGCCATTGGCATCGGTCTTCACCATGGTGACCTCGCTCTCACCGCTCATCAGGTCGCCCATGTTGTAGACGGAGAACAGGGTGATCATCAGGCCCACGATGAACACGATCGAGGCGTCGAACAAATTCGCCACGCCCGCCAGCGGATCTTCCTCGGGCGGTTCTTCCGGCGCGGCGAGCTTGATGAAGCGGCCCATCACTGGCTCTCCATTTCGGCGGCGATCACTTCTGCAAGGTAACGCTGTTCGCGGATCGAGGCGCTGCTCCAGCTCTGGCGCAGCACTACCAGCCCATAGGCGACTGTGCCCGTGGCAAGGCCGATGATCGTGCTGGTGAAGGCCACCACCATCTGCCCGGCCATGGCGTTGAGGTTCCCGCCTGCCATGGCGGCGAGCGAAGTGCCCATCGGGATCAACGTGCCGATCAGGCCGAGGCTGGGGCCGACCTTGACCAGTGCGCGCGGCCCGTCGAGCCCGTGGCGCAATTGTTCCTCATATTCCGCGACCACATTTTCCAGCCCGCCATGGTGCAGGGCTCTGGCAGCGTCGAGCTGCTGGATCGAGCCCAGCATGGCGCGCAGATTGGCGGGCAGGGCGGCGCGGCGTTCCTCCGAAATATCCAGAACCCGGCCTTCCTGCAGCCATTGCTTCAGATCGAAGCCGGACCGCTCCCGGCTGCGTCTGATCGCCTCTACCAGGTTGCAGCCGACATAGAACAGCGTGGCCGCGACGCAGACCCACAGGAGCAACATCACCGGCAGGCGCAGAACCTGCCCCAATGCGAAGAGCCCGTTTTCGAGGACTTCGGAGAAATTCATCGCTTGATCCACATTCCCTTGAACAGGCCGGCGGCGAGCGCCAGCCCAGTGATTGCGAGAGCCCATGCGGGCGGCGGCGGGGCAGGGGGCTGTGTGGCATCCTGAGCCAGCATGGTGGCCGATTGCCATCCGTAGAGGAGGTCGCCGAGCAGCCCAGCCAAGGGCGCGCCCAGTGCCGCCAGCAGCAACGCGATACTGCCAATGCCGATGCGGGTCCGGCTGTTGGCGGAGCCCGGTCGGACCAGCAGGAAGGCGAAGGCAAGCGCTCCGCCCGCCACGGCAGCGGCCTTCATACCGGGAATTCCTCCACCGATCTGCAAGGCCGCGACCAGTGCCGCACAGGCGCCTCCGATCACTCCGGCCATGCGGGGCATCGGCCCTGCGATAAGGCGCCAGCTGGCCAGCAGGCCGACAAGGACGCCGATCCAGTTAGGCTGAGGGTTGAATATCAGGGCGAGGTTCAGCGTGGCCGTAAAGCCGAGGCCAATCTTGATCGCATCGAAAAAGGTCTGCCGGACATCGCGCAGCATTGCCGCAGCCGCCAGCATGGCGAGCAGCCAGATCACCGATACGGATGCGGAAAGCAGCACGGTCAGTTCCCGGCTGCCGCTGCGCCGCTGCGCGGGCGCAACGCGGCATTATGGCCTGACAATTCCGTTCCTCTCGAAGAGCCGCCCTGAGCGCGACTGATGAAATGCGAGCTATTCCGTCTCGCGCGCGCGGCAAGTTAATTACGGTAATGTAACGGCGATTTTACGTAACAATTGCGGAGGAAATCCCCGGAAACCCGGGAGTTCTGAAGCTATTTGCCCCGGCTGCTTGACGCCCGGCGGTGCGGAATTTATGCAATCACATAAATCGACCGGCCCAATGGAATGGTGCCCGGTCCGGGAGGGACAATATGCGCACACCGCCGGGCGTTTCGGCCGTCACTTTCGCTGACGGCATCGCCGAGATGAAATCCGCCGTGGGGGAGGAGTGGGTCTTCACCTCCGATCCCGACGTGGACACATATCGCGATTTCTATTCGGTGCTGTGGGGCGAGGAGGACGAGCGGATCGCCTCCGCCGCCGTTGCGCCGAAGACGGTCGAGGAAGTGCAGGCCGTGGTCCGCGCCGCCAATGCGCGGGGCATTCCGCTCTATCCCGTCTCGACCGGCCGCAACCTTGGCTATGGCGGTTCCGCCCCTGTCTATTCGGGCAGCGTGGTGCTGGACCTGAAGCGGATGGACCGCATCATCGAGGTGAACGAGGGCAACGCCTCCTGTCTCGTCGAGCCGGGCGTGTCCTATTTCGACATGTATCGCCATTTGCAGGAAACCGGATCGAAGCTGTGGATCGACGTTCCCGATCCGGGCTGGGGCAGCATGGTCGGCAATGCGCTGGATTCCGGCGGCGGCTATACGGCGGCGCCTTATCGCGGCCATTTCGAGGCACAATGCGGGATCGAGGCGGTGATGGCCGATGGTGAGCTGTTCCGCACCGGCATGGGTGCGCTGCCGGGCAGCGAGACCTGGCAGCAATACAAGATGGGCATCGGCCCCTGCCTTGACGGACTGTTCCGCCAATCCTCCCTGGGCGTGGTCACCAAGATGGGCTTCTGGCTGTTCCCGCAGCCCGAAGCTTACATGAGCTGTTCGGTGGAATTGCAGCGCTTCGAGGATATCGAACCGCTGGTCGATCTGTTCAACGAGCTTGAATATGGCAACATCTTCAACGGTATGCCCTCCATTGGATCGCCGGTGCTGGCATCGGGCAATCCGCTGATCTTCGCCGAAATCCCCGAGCCGGAAGAAATGAACCGCCGTGTGCGCGAAACCGGCCTTGCCGCATGGCGCGGATCGATGGTGTTCTATGGCCCCGAAAAGGTGATACGCGCGCAGTGGGAATATGTGCAGGAACGCTTCGCCCATTTCGAAGGGGTGAAGTTCAAGGAAAACCAGTTCGTCAAACTGCCCCTGCGGCCGGAGGACATGGAGAAGATCCAGAAGAACCGCTTCGGCATTCCATCGATGGAAATCTTCTCGGTCGGCTCGCGCGGCTTCGGGGACTTCAATCCCAGCGACGGGCATATCTGGTTTTCCGCCATCATCCCGCGCAGCGGCAAGGGTTTTGTGAAGGCCAACCGCGTGATGCGGCAGGCCTGCGCGGAACATGACGTGCCGCTCTTCATGTTCAGCCCGGCAGTGACCTGCTGGACCCGGTCCTTCGTGCTGTTCGCGGCCGTGCCGGTCTACAAGGACAAGGAGAAGAACCGCCGCCTGCGCGAATCCGTGCTGAAGGTGATCCAGATCTGCGCCGAACATGGCTGGGGCGAATATCGTTGCCCGCCCGCGTTCCAGGATGCGGTGATGGATGCCTACAGCTTCAACAACAACATGCTTCGCCGGGTGAACGAGAAGATCAAGGATGCGCTCGATCCCAACGGTATCCTTTCCGCCGGGCGCTATGGCGTCTGGCCGAAGCATCTGCGCGACGGGAGGCACGCATGAAGGCGGCCTATATCGCGCTGGGCGCGCTGGCGCTGGCGGGCGGCTATGCCCTGCAGGCGCAGCCCGGAACTTCTCCTGCAAAGACGCCCGGCATGATGACGCAGGGCGATCCCACGCTGGGCAAGACTTCGCCGCAATTGGCCGAAGGCCGCGCGGTCTATGAACATTGGTGCGCCCCCTGTCATGCGCCCGATCCCAAGCTGGCCGGAACATCGGCCCTGCGGGTGAAGTATGAGGGGGAGTTGCCTGCCGCTCTGGTCCACCGAGAGGATATGGACAAGGATACGATCGCCTATTTCGTGCGCAACGGCGTCGCCTGGATGGCGCCTTTCCGCAAGACGGAGATCAGCGACGCGCAGCTCGACAGACTGACCGATTTCCTCACCGCTCCGCTTGAACAGCGCGGGGTCGATCCGGATGATGTGAAGACCAAGGGGGCAGGCAAATGATCAGCCGGCGTGACCTGATGAAATGGGGCGCAGTTGTGCCCGCACTGGTGGGCGGTTCCGCCCGCGCCATGGCAGCGGTGCCCGAAGGGCTGGACGCGCTGGTGGTGGATAGCCGCCATGCGCCCGGCGTCATCGCCAATCCGGGCGGAGTGCGGGTGCTGCGCTTCGATGGGGATGTGACGCAGCTGTGGTTCGAAACGCTCGATCCGCTGTGGCGCAAGCCGGGCTTCGTGCTGGGCGGCATTACCGGGCGCGACGCCTTGTTCGTGCTGGAAACGCTTTCGTGGGATCGCGGCCGCCGGGTGGTGAGCCGCAAGGATATGCCCGGTCGTTCGGGCAGGATGGATGGGCCGATCAGTTGGGTGATCGCGCCCGTTCATCCCAGCGTGAAGAAGGGCTGACCCGGTGGCAGTGCTCCCCCCCGATCTCGACGCCGCGAATTTCGCGCGCTTTCTTGAGGAACTGCGCGGCGCGGTAGGCGCGGACTGGGTCTGGTCCAGCGAGGACGACCTTGGCCCCTATCGCGACAGCTTCTCGCCCGTCTGGAACCAGGCGGAGGAGCGCCATGCCTCCGCCGCCGTTGCGCCTGCCGATGTGGAGCAGGTGCAGGCCATCGTGCGGATCGCGGGGCGCTACAAGGTGCCGCTCTTCCCGATCTCCACCGGCAAGAATTTCGGCTATGGCGGCCCTTCGCCCAATGTCACCGGCAGCGTGGTGCTGGACCTGAAGCGCATGAACCGCGTGCTGGAAGTGGACGACAAGCGCCACTTTGCACTGGTGGAGCCGGGGGTTTCCTATTTCGACCTCTATCGTCACATCAAGGACAAGGGCCTGAAGGTGATGATCGACTGCCCCGATCCGGGTTGGGGCAGCCCCATCGGCAATTCGCTGGAACGCGGCATCGGTTACACCATGCCCCAGTTCCGCGACCATTTCGGCGCAAGCTGCGGCATGGAGGTGGTCCTGCCCAATGGCGAAGTGATGCGCACGGGCATGGGCGCGCTGCCCGGATCGCAGAGCTGGCAGGAATATAAATACGGCTTCGGCCCCGATCCTTCAGGCCTGTTCGCGCAGGGCAATTTCGGCATCGTCACCAAGATGGGCTTCCGCCTGATGCCGCTGCCCGAATATTATCGCACCGGGTTGATCACTGTGCCGCGCCGCCGCGATTTCGTGAAGCTGGTGGAGCATGTGAATTATCTGTCCGACAGCTCGCTGATCGGGGAGGCGGTCTATGGCAGCCCGCTCGCCGCGCTGATGGGCGACAAGGCGTTCTACGCGCTGGCCACCAGGCAGGGCGGTCCCTCCGATGCGGAAATGGACGCGGCCGCCAGCAAGGCGGGCCTGCCCAGTTGGCAGGTAGACCTGCAATTCTTCGGGCCGGAAGCGGCGACGCGCGAGAATTGGGAATATGCCAAGCAGCGTATCCTGGCCGACATTCCCGGCGCCAAGGCAATCGACGGGGATCACTTCCCGCTGCCCGCAACCGAGGAACAGCTGCTTAACACGACGCAGCCCTACAAGACCGGCATTCGCCGCTATGGCGCACTGGGCGTGCCGAGTCTTGGCATCTGGCGGATCGTCAGCGGCAATGGCCATGTCGGCTTCTTCCCTGTCCTGCCGCGCAGCGGGGAGGCGGTGTTCGAAATGCAGCGCGCAATGTGTGACGGGTTGCGGGAATTTCCGCTGGCCGGGCGTTTCTTCAACGCCACTACCGCGCCGCTCTATTGGCACAGCTACGCCTTCCAGATGGTGTTCGCGCCTTCGGTGAAGCATGACGATCCGGCGCTGAATGCCGAGGTCCATGCCGCGATGAAGAAGGCCGTGGCAGTCGCCGCCGAACATGGCTGGGGCGATTACCGCGCCGCGCCGATCTATCAGGACGATGTGGCCGACACTTACAGCTTCAACAATCATGCACTGCGCCGCTTCCACGAACAGTTGAAGGACGCGATCGATCCCGATGGGATCGTCGCGCCCGGGCGCGGCGGCATCTGGCCCCGGAGGTTCCGCAAATGAGGCGAATTATGCTGCTGGTTCCCCCCCTTGCCGTGGCATCGCTCGCCGTCGCGATCTTCGGGGCCGAAGGGGTGGGAGGGCAGACCGCGCAAGCGGCTGTCCCCGGCCCTGCCGCCGCGCCGCATGTCGTGAAGGCGGATTTGCCCGGCCGCGCTATCTTCGAGCAAAATTGCGCGCCTTGCCACGGGGCAGGGCCGGGGGACGATGGCGCGCCGATGCTGCCGGGCACCATGACGCTGGAAAGGCGCTATCAGGGTGAGATTCCCGGCGCGCTGGAGCTGCGGGACGATCTGGATGGAGATACGCTGCGTCTGTTCGTCCGTAACGGCATCGGCGCCATGCCCATGTTCCGCAAGAGCGAGCTGAGCGATGCGGATGTGGATGCAGTGGCGGCCTATCTGAAGGCTACGGCAGAGGCGAGCGCGGTGAAGTAGCATAATCGACCCCGCAAGAAGGGGAGTTGGGAGAACATATGGAACTGGTGCTGCCCAAGGGCATAAGCGCCGCCGCCTTCGATGCGGCTCTTGCGGATTTTCGCTCGGTCGTGGGCGATCGGTGGGTGCTGGCGACCGATAGCGACCGCGAGACCTATCTGGACGCCTATGCGCTGGGCGACGGGCACAATCATGCGCCTTCCGCTGCGCTGGCTCCTGCCAGCGTGGAGGAAGTGCAGGCGCTGCTGCGCGTGGCCAACCGCCACAAGATGCCGCTGTGGCCGGTGGGGCGGGGGAAGAACCTGGGCTACGGCTCCGCCGCTCCGGCGATTCCCGGCACGGTGGTGCTGGATATGAGCCGGATGAACCGGATCGAGGCGGATGGGCATTTTGCCCATGCCCTGATCGAGCCGGGGGTGGGCTTCTTCGATCTCTACAATCACCTCAAGGATAACGACATTCCGCTGTGGATGTCGGTGCCCGGCAATGCCTGGGGCAGCGTGATCGGCAACGCGCTGGAACGCGGCATCGGCTACACCCCCTTTGGCGACCATACCGATATGCTCTGCGGGCTGGAGGTCGTCCTGCCCGATGGCGAGATCGTCCGCACCGGCATGGGCGCGATGGAGGGAAGCAAGGCCTGGCAGCATTACCAGCATGGCTTCGGGCCGGACTGGGCACAGATGTTCGTCCAGTCCAATTTCGGTGTCGTTACCAAGGCCGGGGTCTGGCTCCAGCCCGAGCCGGAAATGTCGGCCAAGGTGACGATCAACCTGCCGAAGTTCGAGGATATTTCCTGGGCTGTGGACGTGCTGGCCGAACTGCGCCGCCGTGACGTGATCCAGCACAATATCGTCTTCGGCAATTACCTGCACGATGCCTCGGTCTTCTCCCAGCGTTCCGAATGGTATGACGGGCCGGGCGCGATCCCTGACGATGTCAGCCAGAAGATCATCGATCATTACGGTTCCGGCTGGTGGAGCTTCACCCTGCGCCTGTTCGGCTATGAAGGCACGGTGAAAAGCCACATGCAGGTGCTGCGCGACATGATCGAGCCGAAGCTGGGCAAGGCGCTGGAATTCACCGAATGGCGCAAGGGCGATCCGATCGAGAAATCCGCGCGAGGCATTCCCAGCGTGCTGGCCTTGCAGATCGTCAACTGGCACGGCGGCCGGGGCGGGCATGTCGGCTTCTCGCCCGTCATGCCTCCGGACGGCGCGCTGGCGCTGGCGCAGGCAAAGCGGATGAAGGCGCGCTTCGAGGAGGCGGGGCTGGATTACTACACAAGCTTCACCATGGGCCGCCGCCACATCAGCAATGTGAACCTGCTGATCTATGATCGCGACAATGCGGATATGATCGCGCGGACCAGGAAGCTGTTCGAGACGCTGATCGAGGATTCCGCGAAGATGGGCTATGCCGAATATCGCACGCATCCCGACTTCATGGACCGGATCGCGCGCGGCTTCGATTTCAACAATCACGCCCTGTTCCGCCTCAACGAGCGGCTGAAGGCCATGCTCGATCCCAACGGCATCATCGCGCCGGGCAAGAACGGGATCGGCACGGCCTTCAAGGGAGGCGCGGCATGAAGGGCCTGATCGCTTTCGCGGGGTTCGCCCTGCTTGCCGCCGGAACGGCCTATGCCGTGACACCTGCCGTGCCTGCCGGTGGTGACAGGGTCGCGGCGGGGGAAAAACTGTTCGAGGCGAAATGTGCGCTGTGCCACGCCAAGGTGGGCACCGGCACGATGATGCTCGCCCGCCGTCTGGGTGAGGGTGATGCGATGCTCGCCAATCGCAGGGATCTCGATCCGTCCTATGTGGAGGCTGTGGTGCGTAAAGGCATCGGCTCCATGCCCGCGATCACCCGCGTGGAAGTGAGCGACGAGCAGCTTGGCCAGATCGCCGCCTATCTTACCCGCAACAATCCGGAGGCGAAGTGATGCAGGCCAGTCGCAGGCAGGTCCTCGGCGGGGCAGTCCTCGCCGCCGGCGCCGCGCTGGTGCCGGGGGTTGCCTTTGCAATGCCGGGGCCGACGGCCGCGATCATCGCGGACCCCACGCTCCCCGCAGGCCGCCTTGCCGCAGGCCATGTGAGGAAGGGCGCCATGCCGCTATCCGAGCAGGGTAATGACCTTGGCGGGCTGTTCTATGGCAAGGGTGCCCCCTGGCTGTCCGACGGTCGCATGCTGGCGGGTGTCACCGGCTATTCCGGCATGGTCCTCGCGCAGGGCATCGCCCGCGAACAGGGCCGGGACTTCCGCCTGATCGCGGATGGCAGTGATGCACCTCAGCCGGTGGCGGATCTGTTTGCCGCCATGGGTGAAGGGCGGGGGACAGCTTTTGTCTGGGTGATGGGGTGAGGGGGCGTTATTCGCTGGTCCTTTTTCAACGTCATGCTGAACTTGTTTCAGCATCCATTCCTCCGCACTGACTTCCGCTCGATCCGGCGAAATGGACCCTGAAACGAGTTCAGGGTAACGGAAGGGTTGGCGTAATATCGCCTACCTCTTCTCCTCGCTCGGCCTGCGTCCGGTCATGCGCTGGTAGAAGCGCGAGAAGTATGACGGGTCATCGAAGCCCAGTTCCTCCGCCACTTCGCTGCAACTGGCATTGGTGAAGCGCAGCACCCGGCGGGCTTCCAGCGCGATGCGGCGGTGGAGGACTTCGCTCGGCGCGATGCCCCAGGCGGCGCGGGTGAGGCGGGACAATGTCCGCTCCGTGCATCCCAGTTCCTCGGCATAGAAGGATAGCGGCAGGTGCTCGCGATAATGGCGCTCCACCAGCGTCTGGAAGCGGGCGAGCTGGGGCGCAAGGCCGGGCGTCTCGGGCTGCGCCAGCGGGGCCGTGGCGACGCGCAGCCAGCTTTCCGCCAGTGCCCGTTCCAGCAGCGCGCGGCCTTGCCCGGCACTGTCGCGCTGGGCTTCCAGCAATTGCCGTCCCAGCACCATCAGCCGCCGCTTGGCCCGCAGGTCCAGCGGCACCAGAGCGGCGGCGGACAGATAGGCGGCCAGCGGATCGTCTTGGCCCATTGCCACGCGGAACTCGCGGGAGAGCGTCAGCACGAAGCCTACGGCGTTTTCGGTGAAGCGGAAGCCATGGACAGCGCCTTGCGGTGCAAAGACCAGCAGCGGCCCCGTGGCGCGGGAATGCTTGCCCTCCAGCACGATATCCGCCCCGCCGGAGGCGAGGAAAAGCACCTGAGAAAGGGACAGATGGCGATGGGCGGAGATTTCCCATTCATACAGGCGGCTGCGCGCCGCGATCGTCTCGCAATGCACGTAATCGCCGAATTCCGGCGACGTATCCTCGCCATACAGGGCATAATGCGGGACCGGGGTAGAGCTGCGAACCATGTCCGGAAAATACCAGAGATGGTCGCCCGCGTCCCTTCCATTTTTTTGCGCACAAGCTCAAATCGCCACTTTCGACTATTCGGGTGAGGACGATGAAGACCCAGGTTTGCATTATCGGCGCAGGCCCTGCCGGGCTGATGCTTGGCCATCTGCTGCGGGCGGAGGGCATCGAATGCGTGGTTCTGGAACGCCAGACCGGCGATTACGTGCTCGGTCGCATCCGGGCGGGCGTGCTGGAAACAGTGACGGTGGACCTCATGGCGCGGCTGGGCCTCGATGCCCGGCTCAAGGCCGAAGGGCTGGTGCATGACGGCTTCAATCTTGCCGATGGCGAGCGGCTGATCCGCATCGATATGGCTGACCTCACCGGCAAGCATGTGACCGTCTATGGCCAGACCGAAGTGACGCGCGACCTGATGGAGGCCAGCGCGGAGCGGGGGCTGGAAGTGATCTACGAGGCAGGCGATGTGACGCTGCACGATGTGGAAAGCGATGCGCCTTACGTCACCTATAGCAAGGATGGCGCGACCCACCGGATCGATTGCCGCTTCATTGCCGGGTGCGACGGATTCCACGGGCCCAGCCGCCAGGCGATCCCGGCCAATGCCGGGCAGGCATTCGAGAAGGTCTATCCCTTCGGCTGGCTGGGCATTCTGGCCGATGTCCCACCCTGCAATCACGAGCTGATCTACGCCAATCACGAACGCGGTTTCGCGCTCGCTTCCATGCGCAGCGAAACGCGCAGCCGCTATTATGTGGACGTGCCGCTGACCGACAAGGTGGAGGAGTGGAGCGATGACCGGCTGTGGGACGAGCTGGCCATCCGCCTCGGCCCCGATGCCGGATCGCGCATCACGCGCGGGCCTTCGCTGGAAAAGAGCATCGCCCCGCTGCGTTCCTATGTCTTCGCGCCCATGCGCCACGGCAGCCTGCTGCTGTGCGGAGACGCCGCGCATATCGTGCCGCCCACCGGAGCCAAGGGCCTCAATCTTGCAGCCAGCGACGTGCTTTACGCCGCCGATGCGCTGACCGGTTTCTTCAAGCGGAACGATCCGGATGCCATTTCCGCCTATTCGGGCAAGGCGCTTGCCCGCGTGTGGAAGTCGGAGCGGTTCAGCTGGTCCCTGACCATGCTGATGCATCGCTTCCCGCAGGATGGCCCGTTCGAGCGGGCAATGCAGGTGGCGGAGCTGGACTATATCGCTTCCAGCCGCGCCGCGCGCACCGCGATTGCGGAAAATTACGTCGGCCTGCCGGTCTGACCGCACCTTTTGTGGCCAGAGCGGGGCATTCGCGCGGCGAATTGCCTCGCTCTGGCAGTCACTTGAGGGCCATTGGGCGGCTCTGCCGCACATGTCGGCGCGGGTGGAGAGGAAGGGCCTTTCTCTCCGCGCAACTGCCATCTAGTCTCCCCTGCCTGTCTGCCTGGAGACCCATGTGGCTATTCTCGGCCGGAATTCGTCCGACCAAATCCCTTCGGTTTCAATAGCGTGCGGCCTGCGCGTGGCAGCGTGTTTGGCGCTGGCGGCCGCGCTGTGCCCGCCGGCAGCCGCGCAGGAACAGGCTTCGCAGGCAGGGCAGGCGGGGCAGGCTGGGCAAGCAGGGCAGGCGGGGGACGGCGGGCAGGCTGGAGATGCCGCCCGGAAGCCGATCATTACCGACGAGGATTTCGAAAAGGCGATTCCTCCTCTCGAAGGCAATCTCGAAAGCATCGAGGAGTGGGAGGCCGAGCAGGAACGGCTGGAGGAAGAGGCTGTGCGCCGGGCTGGCGCCATGCCGGTGCGCGTGCAGGGCGCGGATGAGCGCGAAGAGGCCGCGCGCGCTGCCTCGCTGCCGATGCTGGACGATATGGGCGAACCGATCCCGCTGGACAGTTCGCTCGACCAGCCACTTCCGCCGCTTTCCGAATTCGATCTGGAGCCCGTCGATGCCAGGGCATTGGGCGAGGATACCGATCTCGACCGGCAATTGCGCTATGACTGGCGGATCGACGGGCTGGATGGATTGCAGGGCACTGTCAGCGAGAGCGAGGTTCGTTCGCGCTTCCGCGGGATTTCCGCTCTGGATGACGGCGATGGCAGTTCCGCAACCGGCACGCAGCTGAGTTCTCGTCTCACGGCGGACCGGCAATTGCTGGCCGATATTCTGTCCGCCGCAGGCCATTTCGACGCAGAGGTCGATCCTGCGATCGAACTGCCTGCTCCCGGCCAGGAAGGGCGGGCCAATGCGATCCTGACGGTGCGCCCGGGGCCGCAATATGCCTTCGGGACAATCGCCTTCGATGCGCCCCCGGTGGTCCCCGATAACCTCATAAACCGCAATTTCCCGCTCAAGCCGGGCGATCCGATCCTGGCGGAAGATGTGCTGGCGGCAGAGGCGGCGATTGCCGTGCGCCTTCCCCGCAATGGCTATCCCTTCGCCGAGGTGGGCCAGCGCGACATCCTGCTGGACGAGGAAACCCGCACCGGAGATTACACCTTGCCGATCACGCCGGGCCCGCGTTCGCGCTTCGGAGATGTGATCACCCAGGGCGATCCCGTGTTCGATCCGGAGCACATCTATGTCCTCGCGCGGTTCCGCAAGGGCGACCTTTACGATGCGGAGAAGCTGGACGATTTGCGCGATGCGCTGGTGGCTACAAGCCTGTTCTCCGTGGTGGCGGTGGAGCCGGGCAGGACAGGCCGCGACGCGGGCGACGATACGGAATTTGCCGATCTGATCGTGCGGCAGAGCAAGGGGCCGCAGCGGTCGATCTCGCTGAGCGGCGGTTACAGCACCGGGCAGGGCCTGCGTGCGGAAGGAAGCTGGACCCATCGCAATCTGTTCCCGCCCGAAGGGGCGCTGATCCTGAGCGGGGTGGCCGGCACGCAGGAACAGGGCCTTGGCGCCACCTTCCGCCGGTCCAACGCCGGGCGGCGGGACCGGACGGTGGAACTTTCGCTCACCGCTCTGCACAGCAATTACGATGCCTATAATGCCTATACCGGGCGGCTGGCCGGGCGGATCAGCTATGACAGCACGCCGATCTGGCAGAAGAAGCTGACCTATTCCTATGGCTTCGAATTGCTGGCCAGTAGCGAAAAGAGCTATGTCTTCGCCCGTCAGGCGCGAGAGCGGCAGACCTATTACGTCGCCGCTTTGCCGGGGCAGGTGGGCTTCGACACCACCAATGATCTGCTCGATCCCGTGCGCGGTTTCCGCCTCAACCTGAAGCTTTCGCCCGAATATTCCGGCGGGGACCAGAACCTGTTCTACGGCCGCGGCATGGTGGAAGGATCGGCCTACCGCTCCTTCGGCAGCTTCGTGCTGGCGGGCCGCGTCAGGGTGGGCTCCATCATCGGCGCCGGGCGGGAAGACCTTGCCCCGTCGCGGCGCTATTATGCAGGCGGTGGCGGATCGGTGCGCGGCTTCGGCTATCAGGAACTGGGCCCGAAAGATCCCGACAACAATCCCGTGGGCGGGCGCAGCGTGGTCGAAGGGGCCGTGGAGGCGCGCTATCGCTTTGGCGATTATGGCGTGGTGGCCTTCGTGGATGCCGGGCAGGTCTATGAAAGCTCCACGCCGGGTTTTGACGATATCCGCTTCGGTGTGGGGATCGGCGGGCGGTTTTATACCAATTTCGGCCCGGTGCGCCTTGATGTGGCGACCCCGCTGGGCCGCAAGCCGGGCGAATCCCGCGTGGCGGTCTATGTTTCGATCGGGCAGGCTTTCTGATGGCGGACGATATGCTCACCGCGCCTGAAGAGGAGCACAAGGCACCGGAGCGGCGCTTCAGGCGGCTGTGGCTGATACTGGCCGGCCTGCTGGCGCTGATCGTGCTGGCAGTGGGCGGCGGGCTGGTGTGGATCGATACACCGGGCGGGCATCGCTTCGTTGCGCGGCAGATCAATGCGCTGGAATTTCAGAACGGCATGACCGTCCATGTCGGGCGGATCGACGGTTCGATCTATAACAAGCTGGAAGTCATCGACCTCCAGATCGGCGATCCGAAAGGCGCCTTCGCCCTTGCGCCGCGCGCGAAAATGGACTGGCGGCCCTTTGCCTATCTGTCCAACCATGTGGACATCCGCTCGCTCACTGCGCCGCTGGTGCAGGTTAAGCGCCTGCCGGAATTCCGTGCGGTGGAGACGAACGAGCCGCTGCTGCCCGATCTCGATATCGATGTGGCCAAGCTGGACATCGCCCGGATCGAGATCGACCCGGCAGTGACCGGCCAGCGCCATGTGGCCTCGCTCAACGGCACAGTGCAGATCGCGGATCGCCGGGCGATAGTGGATGCGCGGGCGCAGGCTCTGGCGGGCGATGGCCTTGCCGGGGGCGACCGGCTGGTGCTGAAGCTGGACGCCGTGCCGGAGAAGAACCGGCTGGATATCGCGCTCGATCTTTCTGCCCCGGCCGATGGGCTGGTGGCGGGCCTCACCGGCAAGGCCGAGCCGCTCACCGCGAAACTTTCGGGCAAAGGTGACTGGGCCAAGTGGGACGGCGCGCTGACGGGCGCCTATGGCAAGGCCAGCCTGGCCGATCTGGCGCTGAGTGCGCGCAACGGGACTTTCGGCGTCAAGGGCAAGGCGAGCCCTGGCCTGCTGCTGCCCGCTTCCGGCGCAACCATGTTCGAGCCTGCCACCCGGCTCGACCTTGCCACCACGCTCGACCAGCGCCGCGCCGATATCAAGGGCACGCTGGACAATGCCAATTTTCACCTGGCCGCAGATGGCCTGGTCGATCTGGGCGAAAACCGGTTCGAGGATCTGGCGCTGGATTTCCGCCTGCTGCGCGCCGCCGCCATTGCGCCCGATTTCCGCGGGCAGGGCGTGGTGGCCAGCCTGAAGCTGGACGGCGCCTTCGCCACGCCGCGCATTGCCTATACGATCAACGCCGCCCGGCTGGGCTTTGGCGATACGGCGATTGTCGGGCTGGCCGCCAATGGGCAGGGCCGGGTGGATGCGGATCAGGTTTTGGTGCCGGTCCATGCCCGCGCGCGGATGATTGAGGGGCTGGACGCGGCGGCGGGCGAATTGCTCACCAATGTGCGTCTGGATGGCGATCTGGCGGTGAAATGGCCGCGTATCCTGTCCGACAATCTGCGCATCCGTTCCGACCGGATAGACGCGACTGCCGTGCTGGTGGCCGATGTTTCCACCGGGCTCTATACGGGCGGGCTGAACGGGCGGATCGGCAATTATGCCGTGGCCAGCGTCGGGCGCTTCGACATTTCCAGCAAGCTGGACCTCAAGACCGAGCGTAACGGCTTCCGCATCGCCGGTTCCGTTACGGCACGCAGCCGCGAGATATTCAACGAATCCGCGCGTGATTTTCTCGGCGGCAACGGGCTGATCTCGGCCAATATTTCCTATGGTACGGACGGAGTGGCGCGGGTTTCGGCCATGCGTGTCGCCGCGCCGCAATTCCGCATGGCCAATGGCAGCGGCTTCTATCGTCCCGATGGCGCGATCGGCTTCACCGGCGCGGGCATTTCGGACCAATATGGCCCGCTTTCGCTGGCGGTAAACGGCACGCTGGCGCGCCCTGTAGCCGTGGTCATGGCGGAAAAGCCGGGGCTGGGCGTGGGGCTGGCCAATCTGCGGGCAGAGATCAAGGGCAGCGATAGTGGCTATGCCCTGCTGGCCACGGGGGAGAGCGATTACGGGCCCTTCGATGCCGATCTTGCGATCCTGTCGGGCACGGGGCCGCTGACCATCGACATCAATCGCGGCAATTTCGCGGGCGTCAATCTGGCGGGCCGGGTGGTGCAGAGCGCCGCCGGACCTTTCACCGGCACGCTTACCGCCAATGGCTCCGGCATCGACGGGCAGGTGCAATTGCTGGCGGAGGGAGAGGCGCAGCGGGCACTGGTGAATGCCACGGCCAGCAATGCCGTGCTGGGCAGCCCGGCGCGGCTTTCCATCTCTCGCGCTATCGCCACGGCGGATATTACCCTGCTGGACAAGCCGCATGTGGTGGCCGACGTGCAGGTGGCCGGGCTCGCCATGCAGGGCTTCGCGCTGGAACGGGCACGGGCGCAAGTGGATTATCGCGGCGGATCGGGCACGGCCAAGCTGCTGGCCAGGGGCAATCGCGGCACGCCGTTCGATATTGCCGCCAATGCCCAGATGGCGCCTGAACAATGGCGCGTGGCGCTGCGCGGCAATGCGGGGGGCATCGCCTTCCAGACGGTCAATCCCGCCCGGATCAGGCTGGGCGAGGGCATTTATGAATTGCTGACCACCAACCTCGCCCTGCGGCAGGGCAGCGTCCAGCTTGCCGGCACTTACGGCCCCGAAACCAAGCTGCAGGCACGGCTCAAGGATGTGGACCTTGCCGTGTTGCGCCCGGTCATGCCCGAACTGGGGCTGGGCGGCGTAGCATCGGGGAGCATTGATTTCTCCCAGCAGGGCGATGGCTTCCCCAGCGCCGATGCGCGGCTGACGGTGCAGCGCTTTACCCGCACCAGCCTTGCCTCGATCAGCCAGCCGGTCGATCTGAAAATGGTCGGGCGCTTGCAGCCCGATGGCGGCACTCTGCGCGCGGTGGTGGAACGCAATGGCAGTGTTGTTGGCCGGGCCAATGCCGATCTGCGGCCACTGGGGCCGGAAAGCGGCAGCTGGATCACGCGGCTGATGGCAGCGCCTTTGGGCGGCGGCATCCGCTATAATGGCCCGGCCAGCGTGCTGTTCTCGCTCGCCGCCTTGCCGGACCAGCATCTGACCGGGGCGATTGGCGTGGCGGCGGATTTCACCGGTCGGGTCCAGTCCCCTTCGCTGACCGGCGTCGTCCGGGCCGACGATCTGACCTATGTGAACGATACCTATGGCACGCGGCTCACCAGGATGCGGGTGCGCGGCACTTTCACCGATGACCGGCTGGAAGTGAGCGAGCTTACGGCCACTGCCGGAAACGGCACGGTCAGCGGCAGCGGCTTCGTCAGCCTGTCGAGCGAGCGGGGCTATCCGCTCCAGCTCGACCTCAAGCTCGACAATGCGCGGCTGGCCGATGCACCGGGGATGGAAGCGCGCGCCACGGGCACGCTGGCGATCGTCAATAATCCGGGCGAACCCGCCGTGATCCGCGGCACGATCCGCCTGCCCGAAACCCGCTATCGCATCGTGCGCGAAGGGGCGGCGCAGATCCGCACGCTCACCGGCATCCGACGCAAGTCGGACGAGGCGCAGGAGGCGCTCAATCAGGCGGCGCTGGCCCGCAAGGATGCAAAGCCCGATGCAATTTCCGGCGTGCCTTCCAACTGGCGGCTGGAAGTGGATGTTGTGGCGCCAGAACGGGTATTCGTCAGCGGGATGGGGATGGAATCCGAATGGTCCGCCGACATCAAGCTGCGCGGCACCACGGGCAATCCGCGCATTACCGGCGGGATCGATCTGGTGCGCGGGACGCTGGGCTTTGCCGGGCGCAGCTTCGATCTGAGAACGGGCCACATCCGGTTCAGCGATGGCAATCCCTATAATCCCACCCTGTCGGTAACGGCGGAGGGCGAGGCGGACGATGTGGATGTCGCGCTGGAACTGACCGGATCGGCCGCCAATCCGCGCATTACCTTCAGCTCCACGCCCGCCTTGCCGCAGGACGAGATCCTGGCGCGCATCCTGTTCGGCAGCTCTATTGGCGAATTGTCCACCATTCAGGCAGTGCAGCTTGCCTCCTCGCTCAACGCCTTGCGCGGTTCGGGCGGGTTCAGCCCGCTGGGCGTGCTGCAATCGGCATCGGGGATCGACCGTATCCGCATTCTCGATGCCGATCAGGCCAATGGGCGCGGCACGGCGGTGGCGGTGGGGCAATATATCACCAACGACATCTATGTTGAGATCGTGACCGATGCGCGCGGCTATACCGCCACCCAGATCGAAATCAGCCTGACCCGCTCGCTCTCGGTGCTGAGCCAGATGGGCAGCTTCGGCGGATCGAATGTCAATATCCGCTACCGCAAGGATTACTGAGATGCGCCGCGCGGCCCTCTGTCTGATGTGCCTTGCGCTGGCGGGATGCGGGAAACCGGATTTCGACCAGCGTTATGCCGAAAAGGAAAAGCAATTGTCGAGCGAGGCGGCAGCGATGCAGGCCGAGCTGGACAAGCGGATGACCGAGAAGCCCGGGATGGAAACGCCGGAGAGCGGGAAGTAGGGGCGATTATCCCCCCTCTCGTCATTCCCGCCTGCGCGGGAATGACGAAGGTTGGGTTGGTGGGGCGCAAACACCCCCCATCATCCGGCGGCGAGCCCGGACGTAACGCCGTGGGAAAAGCAGAGGAACCGCGCGGCCGGCAATGCGCCGGGGGCAGTACGGAAGGTTTATCTTGCGAATGGCTTTGGCGCCTGTTCCGCTGCGCGCCAAGGCTCGACCCTGTCCGGAGCGGCTGGGAAGCGCGGGCGGGCTCGCACGGGGCGCACTTCCATCGCGGCTGGTGCCGCGCCATATCCGATCCGGCGGCTGGACCGGCCTTGCGGGGCCTGTCCCTGACGCATGAGCGCCGGCCGCGATGCGGGAGTGACATCTCCTGTTGTATGCAGGAGCACCCGCGAAGGAGGGGAAGGCAAGCCGGCCGAGCCGCCTCCCGGTTCCATATCCTGTTTTGAGATGCAGGATGGGTGCGCATATAACCAAATGGGTTACAAATGTCAAGCCTGATAGGCGAAGCCGCTGATTTCAGAGTGTTTTCGCTTCATCCCAAATGTGCGAATGGCTTATTGACTGTATCAAAAAGATGAACGTAAAACCTGTGTTGAGTGGCGGGGCCACCGAGAAGGAGGTTCGGGTGAGTAAACGCATGACGCTGGCCTTGCTGGGATTGGCGCTGCCGCTGGGCTTTGCCGGGCCGGCACAGGCGCATCACAGCTTCGCGATGTTCGATCAGAAGAAGATCGTCACGCTGGTGGGTACCGTGTCCGAGTTCCAGTGGACCAACCCGCACGCCTTTATCGAGATCGACGTACCGGGCGGCGGCAAGGTCGTCCATTGGAGCATCGAACTGAACAGCCCCAACAACCTCAAGCGGCAGGGCTGGAGCCGGGCCTCGCTCAAGACGGGGGACAAGATCTCTCTGCGGATGAACCCGCTGCGTGACGGCAAGCCGGGCGGGCTGTTCCTCGATCTGAAGAAGGCTGACGGCAAGCTGCTCGATTCCGGCCTGCCGAAGGACGGCAAGCCCGTGAACGTGTTCTGAGGATGGGAAGGCATTCCATGCGCCGCATTGCAAAACCGGTTCTGGCCACGCTCTTGCTGGCTGCTGCCTTCGCCGCGCCGCCCGCCGGGGCGCATCACAGCTATGCCATGTTCGACATGAGCAAGACCGTGGCACTGGATGCCACGATCGTGCGCTTCCGCTGGCAGAATCCCCATTCCTTCATCGAGGCGAATGCCGCGGTGAAGGGCGGGGCGGAATTGTGGGCGATCGAGATGAACAGCCCCAACAATCTGGTGAATGAAGGCTGGAAACGGACCACGCTGAAGCCCGGCGACAAGGTGAAGCTCTATGTCCATCCGCTGCGTGATGGCAGCAAGGGCGGCAGCTATGTCGGCGTGCGGCTGACTGACGGAAAGACCCTGGGAACCGTCGGCTAAACTGCCCAAGCAATAGCTCAGGTCAGCGGGAAATTCCTCACCGATCCCACGAATTTCCATGCTGATCGTTCGCCCGGCCTCGCGCCGGGCGAACCTTTTTGACTTTGCAAAAATACATTATTGACTGACTCAATATGCACCGATAGGCTCAACAAAATCGCCCGCACCAGATGGGCGAATAATGGAGAGGCGATGCTTGAGGTTTACACCTGGGAACCCAATGCAAATTCAGGCAAGCCTTTGCTTTGCCTGTGTGAAAAGCAGGTTCCTTTCACGCATCATTATATCGACATGGGCAAGCTGGAACAGTTTTCTCCGGCTTTTCTTGCGATCAACCCCGACGGGACGATCCCCGCCGTCGTCCATGACGGCTTTGTGATGACCGAATCCACCCCGGCCATGGAATATATCGACGATGCCTTCGATGGACCGGCGCTGCGCCCGGCCGATCCGTGGTGGCGCTGGCGGATGCGCCAGGTGATGCGGTATATGGATAATGTCGTGGCGCCATCGCTGGCGATGCTCGCTTCCAATCGCCTTGCCGCCCCGCGCTATGCCGACGTGGACGAGGCGGAGAAGCGCCGCGAACTCGAAAAGATCCCGCTGCCCGAACGTCGCGCCGCGTGGGAAAAGCTGATGTTCGGCAAGACCCCGCAGGCCGATCTGGATGAATCCGCCCGCCGCATTGCCGAGAGCTTCGATCTGTTTGAAGATCTGTTGTCGGAAGCGCCTTATCTGGCGGGCGAGGAATTCTCGCTGGCGGACATCAATGTGATGGCCACCTTCTATCACCTGCCGCAATCCTATCCCGACGATGTGAACGACGCCCGCCGCCCGCATATGATGGCCTGGCTGCGGCGTTGCCATGCGCGGCCCGGCCTCCAGCGCGGCTTCGGCACGGGGCGGGGCTTCATCACGCAAAGGGCCGCCGATGTCCGCCGCCTGCTGGGCGTGGAGGATGCGGCATGATCGAGCTGTATCACGGCGGGCCCACCGGACATTCCGCATCGGCGCTGATCGCACTGGCGGAAAAGGGGCTGGATTTCACGTCCCACCCAATCGACCTTGCGGGGGGCGAGAACCATTCCGAGGCATTTCTGGAACTCAACCCGGAAGGGCAGGTGCCGGTGCTGCTGGCCGATGGCAGGACGCTGACGGGCACGTTCCACATCCTGCTTTATCTCGACGAGGCCTTCCCCGAACCGTCGCTTGGCGGAGAAGGCACTCAGGCGCGATATGCGGTCCACAAATGGGGCAAATATGTGGAAACGCATATCGCGCCGAACCTCGCCATCGCCCGTTGGGCGCAGCTTGGCGGCGTGGCGGATGCGCGGCCAGAGCGGTTGCCTCCCGCACGCGCGGCCCTGTGGCGCCAGGCGCTGGCGGGTTTTTCGCAAGAGCAGGTCGCAGCCGCCCGTCAGGCGCTGGAAAAGGCCGCCGCGCGGGTGGCGCAGGATGCCGCCGCCACAGGCTGGCTGGCAGGCGCGGCCTATTCGATGGCGGACATCGCCGCCTATCCGCATCTCGCGCAATTTCACGCCCTGGGCATCGCTCTGCCTGCCGGGGCGCAGGATTGGCTCGCCCGCGTGGCGGAGAGGCCGGCGGTGCGCGAGGCGGCCGGGGACATGCCGATTGTCGCCACCATGGGGCCCGAACCGGGGCGCTGGGGGTGACGGGGCAAGGTTGAGAAGAGGTTGAATGAAGTGGCCGGAGCATCCGCACAAGGACGGAGCCCGGCCGGTCCGGATCAAACAGGACAATGGGGAGAGAGAAAATGACCAATGCCAAGCCCGCCCGGCGGCTATTCGCCCGGAAATTCGCCGCCCGGAAATTCGCCGCCCGCGCCAGCTGGGTCGCGCTGGGGGCCGCGATCGTCGCGCCTCACGCGGCCTTTGCCGAAAACGATGAAACCGGCGGCAAGAACGTCAATCAGGAGATCATCGTCACTGCCCAGTTCCGCGAACAGGCGCTGCAGGATGTGCCCATCGCCATTTCGGCAGTGACCAGCGAGGAACTGGAACAGCGCAGCGTCAAGAATGTGCTCGACATCGCCAATTCGGTGCCGAACGTGGAAATGACCAGCGGCGGCTCCGGCTATGGCGCGCAGACCAATCAGGCCTTCATTCGCGGCCTCGGCCAGGCGGACTTCCTGACCGCCTTCGAGCCGCGCGTCGGCTTCTATGTGGACGATGTCTATTACGCGACCACCTATGGCTCGGTGTTCGACGTGCTCGATCTGGAGCGGGTGGAAGTGCTGCGCGGGCCGCAGGGCACCCTGTTCGGCCGCAACTCGGTGGGCGGCGCGCTGCGCCTGATCTCCAAGAAGCCCAAGGGCGACAATAGCGGCTATGTCGAAGTCACCGGCGGCAGCCGCGAGCGTTATCAGATGCGGGGCGCCTACGATCTGGGCCTGACCGAGCAGCTCGCCCTGCGCGTGGTGGCCAATGCCAAGGGGCAGGAAGGCCACGTCAAGCGGCTCGATTACAAATGCGTCTATCCGCAATATGGCAATGCTCAGGTCGGCGGCATCGGCCTGGGGCCGGTCAATAACGACAGTTGCCAGATCGGCACGCTGGGCGGCGGGCACAGCTACAGCTTCCGCGGCACGCTGGGCTATGAGCCGAGCAGCGATGTGCAGGTCTATCTTTCGGGGGACTACACCAAGGAAACGGCCGAGAGCTCCGCCGAAGTCATCATCGATACGCAGTCTTCGCTGATCAATCCGGAAACCGGTCTGGCCGGCGGCGCCATTCCCGTGGGCGGAGTGGACAATAACGGCCTCGCCAAATGGCTGAAGGGCCTGGGCACAAGCTATTACGGCTTCGACGTTTCGACGCCGGAAAAGCTGCAGGCAGTGATTGCCTCGTTTGAATCGCCCGATGGCTACAGCACCTATGCCCGCTACGGCAACCAGCGCACCGGCCTGGTCAATCCGCCCGAAGGCACGATGGAAGCCTATGGCGGATCGCTGACGATCGAAGCCAATCTGTCCGACGACGTCCACCTGACCTCGATCACCGCCTATCGCAAATATACAGGTGATTTCGGCCAGAGCCTGCTGGCCGTGCCGGTGGAGGAAGTGCGCAACGGCATGACCCACCGCCAGTTCAGCCAGGAACTGCGCCTGCTGGGCTCCACCTTCAACGATGTGCTCGATTACACTCTGGGCGCCTATTATCTCGACACCGAAACGCTCAACCCGGCTCGTGTGCAGACCGAAGGCTTCACACAGGCGCTGGACTTCTTCAGCGACGATACGGCCACGCTGAAGAGCTGGGCCCTGTTCGGCGCGGTGGACCTCCATCCGGTCGAACGGCTCACCCTGTCGGCAGGCGTGCGCTATTCCAACGAGAAGAAGACCTACACGTTCGACCGCGATTATTCGCCTTCGAACCTCAGCGTGCTGAACTTCGTTTCGACCGGCAAGAACCATGACGACCGTATCAATCCGCGCTTCTCGATCGCCTATGAGGCTTCGGACAATGTGAACCTCTACGCGTCCTATTCCACGGGCTTTACGGCATCGGCCTTCAACGCCCGTCCCTTCGGCGCGAGCGGGATTTTCTCGCTGCAGGCGGAAGACGTGAAGTCCTATGAAGTCGGCTTCAAGTCGAACCTGTTCGACAATATGCTGCGCCTCAATGCCGCGGCCTATCTGACCGAATTCGACAAGATCGTGGGCACCCTGCGCGATCCGGCCTATCGCAGCGGCGCCTGCGCGATCTTCTGCAATGAAAATGTCGGCAATGCGGAGATCAAGGGCTTCGAAGTGGAAGCCATGGCCCGTCCGGCTCCGGGCCTGATGATCTCGGGCAATGTCGGCTATACGGACTTCCGCTACAAGGAACTGCTCGCCACGACGCAGGGCCTGACGCTGGACAGCCCGCAGACCCGCGTACCCAAGTGGAACCTCTCAGGCGCGATCCAGTATGACGCCGATCTGGACGACAACCAGACGCTGACCCCGCGTGTCGATGTCAGCTATCGGTCCGACATTGCCTATTCCAACAATTTGCTGGCGAAATCCTCGGTGCAGCCCGCCTATGCCCTTGTGAACCTTCGTTTGACCTATGCGAACAAGGATCTGGGGTTCTCGCTCGCGGCGGCAGTGACAAACCTGTTCGATGAGTATTACCTCACCACCATAACGGACCAGCGGGAAAGCTACGGCTTCCTCAGTGCGACGGTCGGAAGGCCGCGGGAATGGTCACTCACGCTGCGCAAGGAATTCTGAGCGTAGCTGACGGGAAGGCGGGGCATGCGCTCCGCCTTCCGGCACAAGGTGAAGAAGGGGAGAGCGAATGGGCAGCATTGCTGCAGATGAATCCGGCATAGGATTGGTAACGCCGCCGGGCGAGAAGACGGAGGCGGCAAGCACGCCGGCCGCACCGGCTTATCCTCCGCCGTCGCAGGCCTGGTACACGGTGGGCATTCTTGCCGCGATCACCACTTGTGCCATGCTGGACCAGAATATCCTTGGCCTGCTGATCCAGCAGATCAAGGTCGACTTCCAACTGACCGATTCCGAAGCCGGGATGCTGCTCGGCCCCACGCAGGCGATTTTCTACGCCCTGGTGGCCGTGCCCTTTTCCCGCTTTATCGACCGCTGGACGCGCAAATGGATCATCGCGGGCGGGCTGATCATCTGGAGCCTGGCCACGGTCGCATCCGGCCTTGCCAGCAATTTCGCCCAGCTTTTCGTCGCCCGCGTGGTGGTGGGGGCAGGGGAGTCCGTGAATGGACCCACGGCCTATTCCATGGTTGCGGACTGCTTCCCGCGTGAGAAGCTGCCGCGCGCCGTTTCCACCCTGCAGATCGGCTCGGTCGCGGGCAGCGGCTTGTCGCTGCTGCTGGGGGGCATGATGATCTGGCTGGTGGCCACGGTCGGCTCGCCCGAACTGCCGATCGTGGGCGTGTTGCGCCCGTGGCAGGTAGTGCTGGTGGGCGTTGGCCTGCCCGGCCTGCTGATTTCGCTGCTGCTGTTCACGGTCAAGGAACCGCCCCGGCACAACCTGCGGATGAAATCCAGCAAGACCGGCTTTGGCACTACGATCCGTTATCTGTGGCTGCATTTCGCGGTGTTCGGGCCGATGTTCATCGGGCTGACCATCGGATCGCTGGATGCAGGCGGACGGGCATGGGGCGCGGCCTTCTTCGAGCGGACCTATGGCTGGTCCCCTGCGCAATATGGGATCACGTCGGGCGTCGTTTCGATCTTCGCCATGCTCGCCGGGCTCTATCTCGGGGCGAAATGGGCGGAATGGTTCCAGAACCGGGGTGATCCGGCAGGGGCCTATCGCGTGATCCTCTATACGCGGTTTGTCGCCATTCCCTTCGCCATCCTGCAGCCGCTGATGCCCACGCCGGAACTGGCCATGGCCTTCAGCGCGGTGGCCTATCTGTCGCTGGGCATGAACGGGCCGATGCTGAATGCGGTGATGCTGGCCATCGCGCCCAACGAGATCCGCGGGCAGGTGATGACGCTGTATCTGTTCATCTACACCGTGGTGGGCGTGGGCCTCGCGCCTTTGGTTACCGGCCTGACCACCGATTACATCTTCACATCGCCTGACGATCTGAGGTGGTCGATCATGCTGCTGCACATCGTGTTCCTGCCCGTGGCGCTGGCCGTCACCTGGTTGGGGCTCAAACCCTTCCGCCGGGAAGTGGAACGACTGAACGCCGAAGACGCGCAAGCTGCCTGAGGGAGAGAATGATGATCAAGACATTGATGGCCGCCACGGCGGCACTGCTCGGCCTTGTTGCCGCTCCCGCCGCCGCTCAGGCCAAGGATGCGCCGATCCCCTGCGAACGCGCCTGTATGGAGGATATGGCGGGGCAATTGCTGGATGCCCTTGCCGCGCGCGATGCCTCCCGCCTGCCGCTGGCCAAGGATGCCCGCTATACCGAGAACGGTCAGGCCATGGGCTTCAACAATGGCATGTGGCAGACGATCAGCAAGGTTGGCGCCTATCGCCATGTCTTTGCCGATCCGGCCACCGGCCAGTTCGGCCTGTTCTCCACCATGGACGAGAATGGCCACGGCCTGACGCTGGGCGCGCGGGTGCGGCTGCATCTGGGCAAGATCAGCGAGGTGGAGATCGTCACTTACCGCACCGGCGCGGGCCCGGCCTGGAACGATGCGGGCTATGGGAATCTGGAAAAGATGCAGAAGCCCAAGGCGCTGTGGTCCGAAGTGCCGCCCGCCGGCAAGCGCCTCAGCCGGCAGGAACTGATCGCGGCGGCCAATCATTACTTCAACGCTATCGAAAACAACGACGGCAAGGGATATTACCCCTTCACCGACGATTGCGACCGGCTGGAAAACGGCACGCTGACCAGCAACAATCCCGGTATCGTGCGCATGGGCGGCATCGATATCGGGGGCATGGGCTGCAAGGAACAATTTTCCACCGGGCTCTATGGCGTCGTCACCGAAGTGCACGATCGTCGCTTCCCCATCGTGGACGAGGAACGCCAGGCTGTGTTCGCCTTCGCGGTGTTCGATCATTGCGGCTGCAAGAAGGAACTGGTCATGCCCGATGGCCGCAAGGTGGATATCGGCATGTTCAACAAGCCGTCGAGCATCCTACTGGCTGAAGCCTTCAAGCTGAAGGAAGGGCTGATCCAGCAGGTGGAGGCGGTCGGCACTACCGTGCCGTATCATTCCGATCCGGGCTGGAGCCGCTGAACCCCGAAATCCTGAACCCTCAATTCGGGCAATAGCGGGCAAACATGGCGCAAATCAAAACCCAGCCGCAGGGGCCAGGCACATGGTCGCCCCTGCAGCACAGGGTGTTCCTGGCGATCTGGCTGGCCAGCATAATCAGCTCGATCGGCAGCCAGCTCCAGCAGGTGGGCGCAGCGTGGTTGATGACCTCGCTCGCCCGCTCGCCGGAAATGGTGGCGCTGGTCACGGCCCTGTCCACTCTGCCGATCCTGCTTTTCTCGCTTCCGGCGGGGGCGCTGGCGGACATATTGGACCGGCGGCTGGTGCTGCTGGGCGCGCAGATCCTGATGCTGCTGGCATCGGGCGTGCTGGCGGGGCTGGCCTTTGCCGGGCTGGTGACGCCGGCGCTGCTGTTGCTGCTGACCTTCGTGGTGGGATCGGGGCAGGCGATCATGGCGCCCGCCTGGCAATCCACCGTGGGCGATCTCGTCCCGCGGGAAAAGGTGCCCCATGCCGTGGGGCTGAATACCATGGGCTTCAACATCGCCCGCACCTTGGGCCCCGCGCTGGGCGGGGTGCTGGTGGCGGCGCTGGGCAGCAGTGTCAATTTCGCGCTCAATGCCGTCAGCTATCTGGCGCTGATCGCGGTGCTGATGAACTGGCGGCCGGAACGGCGCGCTGCGATGGATTCGGATTCCGTCTTTGCCGCCATGCGCGATGGGGTCACTTATGCGCTTCATTCCGCGCCGGTGCGCCGGGTGATCCTACGGGCGATGTGCTTCGGCTTCTGTTCCTCCATCGTCGTTGCCCTGATGGCGCTGGTGGCGCGCGATCTGCTGCATCACGGGGCCACCGTGTTCGGCCTGCTGATGGGCTGCATGGGCATTGGTGCAGTGATCGGGGCGGCGCAACTGGGGCGCCTGCGCAACCGTTTCTCCGGCGAAGTGCTGATCCGCCTGGCCATTGTGGTGACGTCCGCCGCGCTGGCGGGGATCGGGCTTTCCCGTTACCTGCCGCTGACCTGCCTTGCCCTGTTCGTGGTTGGGGCGGGCATGGTGCTGGGCCTTTCGACCTTCAATGTCTCGGTGCAGATGAATGTACCGCGCTGGGTTTCTGGCCGCGCGCTGGCGCTCTATCAGATGTTCACCTTCGGCGGGATGACGCTGGGTGCCTGGAACTGGGGCCATGTGGCGGAACGGGTGGGCATCGGCCCGACCTATATGATCTGTTCGGCCGTGCTGTTCTCCACCCTTCTGCTCGCCTGGCGCCTGCCGGTGGAGGAAGTCCATTCGAGCGCGCTGACCTCGGCCCCGCATGAGGACGAGCATGAATTGCCTGAGGCACCGCAGGGTGCAGGTGTAAGCGGCGGCGTGGTGGTGGTGATCGAATATATCGTGCCTGCCGCGAAGCTGGACGATTTCCTCGCCGCCGTCACGGCGCGCCAGCACATCCGCATACGCGATGGCGCGCGCAAGGTTACGCTGCTGCAGGATGCCACCAATGCCGAACTATGGGCGGAGCGGTTTCAGGTGCGCAGCTGGGCGGAATATCTGCGCCAGCGCCAGCGCCGCACGCTGGAGGCCAAGGAATATGACGATTTCCTCAGCCAGTGCCATCGCGGCCCGCAGCCGCCGCTGACGCGCTTCTATTTCGAACACAGGGCCGGGCCCGACAGCGGGGAAACGCTGGTTTCCTACCCCCTGGGGTAGGGGCGGGCCGGTCCCCCTTCCGGCCCGCTATATCGTCAGTTCGGATCGGCGTGGGTCCATCCGTCAATGGTGCCATAGGGAATGGTCACGAAGGGGAAGGCTTCCACTTCGTAGATCTTGCCGTCGCGGATGCCGAAGGTTTCCATGGTGGTGAGGTTCACGACCATGCCTGCGCCGCTTTGCGGGCGCTGCAATCCGCCTTCCACCTGATCGCGCACGCCGTCATGCACGAAGAAGGGAAAGGTCGCGACCAGCCCCTTCTGCTGATCGACCACCAGCGCGCGGTGCGGCCAGATGCGCTTGATGCCGTTGAACACGCCGATATCGATCTGTTCCTTGCAGGTCATGGTGGACAACTTGCTGAAGAAACGGCCCATCTCGGTGTTGAGGTCCGGCATCTTCGGTGTGGGCGATCCCCGGCCGGGCTGCTTGTTGGCCACGGTCTGATAGCCTTGCTCGTATCGCACGCATTCATCGGCGAAGGGCGCGATGGAGCCATCTTCCCCGGTCAGCGCGTCGAAATAGCTTTCGGCGGCATAGGTCAGATATTCGCGGCTCATCCGCTTGTCCTTCGGCACATCGGCCAGCAGGGCCGGGCGCGGATGGGTCAGCAGTTCCATCGCTTCGGGCGCGACATTGCGATCATACCAGTGTTCCACCTCGGTGATCATGTTGCGCTCCACCCTTATGCGGATGGCGATCATGGCGATCTGGCCGTCGATCTTCATCACCGTCTGGAACGCCATCTGCCCCTGCACCGGATCGGCGACGGTGATCTTGAAGGTGGTAGGCTCCATCTTCGCGCGCCAGAACAGGCCCGTGCCCATCGTGATCTTGCCGGTATTCTCGGTGGCGATCACCTGTTCGGCAAAGGGCAGGGCGCTCATGTCCTTGCTTTGCAGCGCGGCGAGATAGGCCTCGCCGATCTTTACCAGACATTCCCGGTCGCAGGGCTTCACATTGGCCGGGTTCCAGGTCTGCTTGTACCATGGCTTGCCGGCCCGATCCGCTGCAACAGCGGGGCTGGTGATGGTGGTGGCGATGGCCGACAGCGCGACAGCCAGCGCCAGTCCGGCGCCGACGAACTTCCTTGATGCCATTTCCTTCTCCCCAGAAGCGGCGGGCCCCTATGGTGCCTCGCGATAGATCGGGCTGCCGACCAGACCCGGTATCAGTTCGAGCGCGGTTTTCTCCCGCTCCTCATCATGGCCGATGGCGCGCAGCATCGCCTCGAAACGGTCTTTTATGCCGGGGCGGAATTCGGGCGCGGTGAAGATGTAGAGCGCATTCTCGCGAATGCCCTTCAGCACGATTTCGCCCGCTTCCTCGGGGCTGGCGGTCAGCGTGGAAAGCCGCGCGCGATCCTCCTCGCTCAGATTGAAGCGTGGGGGCGGGCCCTTGGGTGCTTCCTCCCGCACGGCGAAGCGGGCGGGGCGGGCCTTCTCATATTCGCGTATATTGCTGCGCACGCCGCCGGGGCAGAAGGCGGAAACGCCGATCCCCTGCGGGGCCAGCTCCGCCCGCAAGGCTTCCGACAGGCCGACCACGGCAAACTTCGTCGCCACATAGATGCCCGCCTGACTATATTGCAGCACGCCCGCCATGGAGGCGGTGTTGACGATATGTCCGCCTTCACCATGGGCGAGGATCTTCGGCAACATGGCATGGACGCCGTTGAACACGCCGTTGAGATTAACGTCCACGGCCCAGTCCCAATCGGCATGGCTGGCCGATCCCAGACTTTTGAGGATGCCGATCCCGGCATTGTTGCACAGCACATGCAGCTTGCCGATCAGGCGCTCCACCTCATTCGCGGCGGCGGCATAGGCGTCGCGGTCCGTCACATCCAGCAACAGGGCCTGGACCTTGTCCGCAAGGCCTGCCTCGGCCAGTTCGGCCTGCGCGGTCTTGAGGTGATCCTGCCGCACATCGGCGATCACTACATTCATCCCGGCGCGGGCGAATACCATCGCCATGCCGAGACCAATCCCGCTGGCGCCGCCGGTGATGAAGGCGCCCTTTCCGGCTACATCCTGCATGGCGTTCATTCCGCCTGACCCAGAGCATCAGCCATGGCCTTCGCCTCGGCAGTCATTTTCGCGCGGCGTTCCTCGCTGGCGCGGCGCCGCTCATCCAGTTCAAACTCTATGGGAAAAGCAGCAAGCATTTCGTTGAAATATCCGGCTACTTCTTCCCGGAACTCGCCATGGGGGAAGATATAGGGGCGATTATGCGCGATCGCATCGGCCACGATGTCGCCCAGTTCGAACGGGTCCATCCCGCCCTCGATCGTGTCGCGCTTCTCATCCGCCCCGGCGCCTTCATGCGCCTGGCGATAGACATCGCCCGCCGTCATCGCGCGGGTCTTCACCATGCCGGGGCACAGCACGGAAACGCCAATGCCATAGGGCGCCAGCGCCAGGCGCAGGGAATCGCTCAGCCCGCGCACCGCGAATTTGGACGCGGCATAGACGCCCGCAAAGGCCGGCACCGGGATCATCCCTGCCATGGAGGATGTGTTCACCACATGGCCGCCTTCGCCATGGGCCTTCATGCCCGGCAGGAATTCCACAAGGCCCGCAATGGTGCCGCCCAGATTGACGTTGAGGACATAGTCCCAGTCTTCATAGGCGGCTTCGTCAATCGGCTTGCGCTGGCTGACGCCGACATTGTTGCACAGCACATGGACCTTGCCGAACAGGCGGGTGGTTTCTTCCGCCGCTTCGCGCATCGCCTCGCGGTTGGACACATCCAGCCTGATGCAATGGAGCCGGTTGGTGGAGGAGAGCAGATCGCGCGCATCCGCCAGATGGCTGTCCAGCAGGTCAGCCACCACCACATTCATTCCCCTGTCGAGGAAGGCGCGGGCCATACCCAGGCCGATGCCGCTGCCCCCGCCAGTGATGAAGGCCGTCCTGCCGCGAAACTCACGCATGGTTTTCTCCCCTTGGTCGCCCCGTGTCCTGCGCCTGCGCAGCCCGGTTCGTTGCACCGCGCGCCCTAGCCAATCGCGAAAGGATCGGTAGAAGGCGCTATCAAGGAGAGGTAAAACACAAAAGCCTTTTTGACACCATCAAAAAGATAGTGTCAGATCACTCCGATTCCCGTGGGGGTTATGTTGAGCAAGTTACAGACGAAGGTGCAGTCCGTGGAAATGAGCGAGGAACAGGCCCGCATCCGGCGCAACTCGACCGAGCGTTCCGGCCCGCTGGGCCAGCTTGTGACCATGCGCATGATCATCCTGTTCGGCCTGCTCCGCCGCAGCGGCGTGCTGGCCCAGCGCCGTCAGTTCGACCTTTCCGAAACCGAATGGCGGATCATGGTGCAGGTGGGCGAATTTGCGCCGCTTTCGCTCAATGGCCTGGCCGAGCTTCTGCTGCAGGATCGCGGCCAGTTGAGCCGTGCGGTGAAAGCCATGGTGGAGCGCGGCCTGCTCTCGCGCGAGCGCAAGCCGGGCGGCCCGGAAATCGAGATCGACCTGACCGCGCAGGGCCGGGAAGTTTACGGCCGCATGGTGGAGCGGGTGGTAGAGCGCGATCACCGGCTGATCGATGGCATCCCGCCCGAGGATATCAAGGTGCTGTGGCGAGTGATCGACACGATGGTCGGCCGTGCGGACCAGATGATGGAAGAAGAACGCCAGCTGGGCGGCGAGGAATAATCCAGGCGGGCGGGGCAGGCTGCCACCGAGAAAATCTGCCCGCCTGCCGCATTCCCCTCGACATTTTGACATCGTCAAATATGTTCCCCCGAAGTCATTTCGGGGGAGGATACCCATGCTTGCGCTCTATCATTTCGGTCCGGTCGCCAATTCGCTGACCCCGCTGCTGTGCCTGCTGGAGAAGGGGCTGGATTTCGAAAACCGGTTTCTCGACAGCCGCCAGTGGGATCATCACAAGCCGGAATTCCAGGCGCTCAGCCCCGATGGCATGGTGCCCATATTGGTGCATGACGGGCGCGTGGTGCGGGAATCGACCGTCATCAACGAATATATCGACACCGTCTTTCCCACCCCGGCGCTCCGCCCCGACAATGCGTGGCTCTGCGCGGAAATGCGGGTGCTGACCAAATATGTGGACGAATATTTCTGCCCCGCACTGACCGTGATCGGTTCCCACGGCGCCACGCCCTTCGCCTCGAAGATCGACAAGCAGGAAATGGCGCAAATCCTGGCCCGCATGCCGAATGATGAAGTGCGCAAGAAATGGCAGACGATTTCAAGCAGGGGCTATTCGGACGAGGAACTGGCCGATGCACGCCGCCGGTTGGCCAATTGCGTGGCCCGCGCTGAACAGCATCTGGCCCATGGCGGGGACTGGCTTCTGGGCGATTTCTATTCGCTGGCGGACATCAAATGGTATTCCATGGCCCCGGCCTTGCCTCGTGTCGCGCCCGACCAGTGCAATCCGGAAGATGCCCCGCTGCTGACTGCTTGGCTCGCCCGAATGGCGGAGCGCCCGGCAGTGAAGGCGCTGGAGGATTACCGCCGCAAGTGATCCGGCCGGTTCTGCCGGCTCAGCTATCCCCCAGCGTAACGCGGCGTTCCTGTCGGTCCAGAGTGACG
Organism: Fulverythrobacter ferritrahens; assembly: GCF_020539485.1. Classification (GTDB taxonomy): domain Bacteria; phylum Pseudomonadota; class Alphaproteobacteria; order Sphingomonadales; family Sphingomonadaceae; genus Andeanibacterium; species Andeanibacterium ferritrahens. The sequence continues at coordinate 1,486,241 of NZ_JACDXU010000001.1, read as the reverse complement.
GCATAGGGGCGCTGCGGATCGGTTGAGGCGAATGTGAAGCCCGCACTTGCCGGATTGTCCCAATCCGCCACCTCCATGGGCCGACCGTCGGGGTGTCGCCATTCGCCCTGACCGGGGAAGCGGCGGAACCACGCGGCCCGCCGGGCGCGCCATGCGGCCAGCGCGAAGGCATGCGCCTCCAGTTCCCGGTCGCGGCCCTCCCAGTCGAGCCAGGTGATTTCGTTATCCTGGCAATAGGCATTGTTGTTGCCATGCTGGGTGCGGCCGAACTCGTCCCCCGCCGTCAGCATGATCGTGCCGGTGGAGGCCATCAGCGTATCGAGCATGGCCTTCAGGTCCGCCTTGCGCGCGGCAAGAATGGCGGGATCGTCGCTCGGCCCCTCGGCGCCGTGGTTCCACGAGAAATTCACCTGGTGGCCGTCGCGATTATCCTCGCCATTGGCCTGATTGTGGCGGTGTTCGTAGGCGACGGTATCGGCCAGGGTGAAGCCGTCATGCGCGGCGAGGAAATTGACGCTGCGATTGTTCCCATGGCCGAAAATATCGGAAGACCCGGCAATGCGCGTGGCGAGCAGGCCGATGCCCGCATCCCCGCGCCAAAAGCGGCGAATGTCGTCGCGATAGCGGTCATTCCATTCCAGCCAGTTGGGGGGGAAATTGCCAAGCTGATAGCCGCCCGGTCCGATGTCCCATGGTTCGGCGATCAGCACCCGGTCCGTCAGCAGGGGATCGGCGGCGATTTCGGCAAAAATGGGCGCAGCGGGATCGAAGCCCGGCCCGCGCGCCAGCACCGGGGCCAGATCGAAGCGAAAGCCGTCCACGCCGCAATGGCGCACGAAATGGCGCAGCGTGTCCAGCGCGATTTGCCGCACGGAAGGATTGGCGAAATCCAGCGTATTGCCGCAGCCCGTATCGTTGATCAGCGCGCCGTCGGGATCATGGGCATAGGCGGCATTATCCAGTCCGCGCAGGCAGATCACGCCGCCGTAAATATCGCTCTCGCCCGTATGGTTGAGCACGATGTCCAGGATCACGCCGATCCCTGCCTTGTGCAGCGCCTCCACCGTCTTGCGCAGTTCCGCCACGCCGCCGGGGCTGAGGCCGGGATCGAGCGCCATGGGGGCGACCGGATTATAGCCCCAGCCATTGGTCAGGCCGAGCGGGGGCAAATGCCGCTCGTCGATCCAGGCGACGATGGGCATGAGTTCCACCGCGCTGACATGCAGCGCCTTGAGATGGGCGATCACGGCAGGTTCGGCCAGTGCAGCCACGGTGCCGCGCAAATGCGGCGGCACATCGGGATGGCGCATGGTGAAGGCGCGCACGTTCAGTTCGTAGATCAGCCCGCCCGGCGTGAAGCAGGGCTTGCGCCTGCGCACCGCGGCCAGCTTGCCCGGCACCACCGCGCGGGGGACGAGGCCCGAAGTATCGGCGCCATGCACCGTCAAAGAGGGGTGCTGAGTGAAGCGCCGGTCAAGCTCCACGGCATGGGGATCGACCAGCAGCTTGGCATGGTCGAACCACAGGCCTTTTTCAGGGGCCCATTCTCCCGAAGCGCGATAGGAGTAATGCGCGCCGGTCAGGTCTTCGGGCAGTTCGGCCAGCCACCAGCCATCGCCCTGCCGGTGCATCGGCACCTGCCGTTCGCGTCCATGCTCGAACAGGCAGAGGCACATGCCCTCCGCCTTGGGAGAGCGGACGGCGAAGCGGGTCCGCCCCCGGCTGACGCTGGCGCCGGGCGGCGGGGTCACGTCACCACATCAGGTGCGGTGCGGCCGGTATGGCGCACGATCCCGGCAATGGCATCGGCGGCGGCGATCAGATCGGCCAGCATGGCGGGCGTTTCTTCGCCCAGTGTACCGCCTGCGGGTTCGTAGCGTTCCAGATAGACGCGCAGGGTGGCCCCTTCCGTGCCGGTGCCGGACAGGCGGAAGACGATGCGCGATCCGCCTTCGAACAACACACGAATGCCCTGATTGGCGCTGACGGAGCCATCGACCGGGTCGGTATAGGCAAAGCTGTCTGCCTCGGCCACGGTCAGCGGGCCGAAGCTCCTGCCGGGCAGGGTGGGGAGGGCGGCCGTCAGTTCCGCCATCAGCGCATTGGCGCTCTCGGTCGACAAGGCTTCGTAATCGTGGCGGGCGTAATAGTTGCGGCCATATTTCGCCCAATGCTCGCGCGCCAGTTCGGCCACGCTGATGCGGCGGACGGCCAGGATGTTGAGCCATAGCAGCACGGCCCACAGCCCGTCTTTTTCGCGCACATGGTCACTGCCGGTGCCGGCGCTTTCCTCGCCGCAGATGGTGGCCATTCCGGCATCCAGCAGGTTGCCGAAGAACTTCCAGCCGGTGGGCGTTTCATAGCAGGCAATGCCCAGCGCGGCCGCCACCCGGTCCGCCGCCGCGCTGGTGGGCATGGAACGGGCAATGCCCTTCAGCCCGCCTGCATAGGCCGGGGCGAGGTGGGCATTGGCCGCCAGCATGGCCAGCGAGTCCGAAGGGGTAACGAAGCAATTCTTGCCGATAATCAAATTGCGATCCCCGTCGCCATCGGATGCCGCGCCGAAGGGCGGGGCGTCCGCGCTCATCATCAGATCATAGAGGACTTTGGCGTGGACGAGGTTGGGGTCGGGGTGATGCCCGCCGAAATCCTCCAGCGGAGTGCCATTATGGACAGTGCCCGCCGGGAAGCCGAGCCGGTTTTCCAGGATTTCATGCGCATAGGGCCCGGTGACGGCGTGCATTGCATCAAAGGCCATGGTGAAGCCTTCCGTCACGGCTTCGCGGATCGCGGCAAAGTCGAACAGGCTTTCCATCAGATCTGCATAGTCGCGGACCGGATCGATCACTTCCACGGCCATTCCGGCGACATGGTGGGTGCCGAGAGCGTCGAGATCGACATCGGGCGTGTCCACCGTCAGCCAGCGGTCGATCGTGCCAGTGCGCGCAAAGATCGCCTCAGTCACCCCTTCGGGCGCGGGGCCGCCATTGGCGATATTGTATTTGATGCCGAAATCTTCTTCCGGCCCGCCGGGGTTGTGGCTGGCGGACAGGATCAGCCCGCCGCTGGCGCCATATTTGCGGATCACATGGCTGGCGGCGGGAGTGGAGAGGATGCCCCCTTTGCCGACCAGCACCCGGCCATAGCCATTGGCGGCCGCAATGCGGATCGCCTGCTGGATCACCGTGCGGTTGTGGAAGCGTCCGTCGCCCCCGATCACCAGCGTCGATCCGGCTTCCGGCTGCACCGCGTCGAATACGGACTGGATGAAATTCTCGGCATAATTGGGCTGCTGGAACACCCGCACTTTCTTGCGCAGGCCCGATGTACCGGGCTTCTGCCCTTCAAAGGGCGAGGTGGGGATCGCGGTGATATTCATTGTCAGCCTTCTGCCAATTGCCGGTAGAGCGCGGCATAGGCTGCGCCGCTGCGCTTCCATGAGAAATCGCAGGTCATGCCGTTCTTCTGGAGCAGCCGCCATTCGGCGGGGTTGCGGTAAAGTTCGATGGTGCGGCTGATCGCGGTGGCCATGGGGTGATAGTGAACCCCGCCGAATTGCACGCCAGTAGCCACGCCCTTGCCCAGAGCGGCGACATTGGCGTCGATCACCGTATCGGCCAGCCCGCCCGTGCGCGCCACCACAGGCACGCAGCCATAGGCGAGGCCATATAGCTGGGTGAGGCCGCAAGGCTCGAACCGGCTGGGGATCAGGATGGCGTCGCCGCCGCCCTGCATCAGGTGGGAAAGCTGCTCGTCATAGCCGATGCGGATGGCAATCCGGCCTGGATGGCGCGCCGCCGCCTTGTGCAGTGCCTGTTCGATGGCCTTGTCGCCTGATCCAAGCAGGGCCAGCCTTGCGCCATTGCCCACGAGATGATCGGCAATCTCGGGCAGGACATCCATGCCCTTCTGCCAGGTAAGGCGGCTGATCGCGATGAACAGCGGCCCTTCATCGATCTCCAGCCCGAACTCTGCCTCAAGCGCGCGCTTGTTTTTCAGGCGCTTAGATAGCGTTTTTACAGTGAAGTTCGAACGCAGGGCGGGGTCCGTCTCGGGGTTCCATTCTTCCGCATCGATGCCGTTCAATATGCCGCTGACCCGGTCCCCCCGGCTGGAGATCAACCCTTCCAGCCCCATGCCGAATTCGCTCATGCGGATTTCGGCAGCGTAGGATGGGCTGACGGTTGTCACCCGGTCCGCCAGTTGCAGTCCGGCCTTGAGGAAGCCCACCCCGGCATAGCTTTCCACCCCGTCGATCGACCACGCCGCCTGCGGCAGGCCCAGCCCGCTGAAGATGGAAGGCGGGAAATAGCCCTGGAAGGCCATGTTGTGGATGGTCATCACGCTGGGCACATTATGCCCCTCGAACGGGGCGAAGCGCAGATAGGCAATGGCCATGGCGGCCTGCCAGTCATGCGCGTGGAGCACGTCGTAACGCCGGCCTTTCACCGCGCCGCCTGCCACATCGGCGGCGGCTCGGCCAAAGGCGGCAAAGCGCCGCCAGTTATCGCCCCAATCCTTGCCGCCCGGATCGGAATAGGGGCTGCCATCCCGGCTGAAATAGCCCGGCGCATCCAGCACCAGCAGCGGATGGCTACCCAGCTTGCCCGCCAGCAGCCGCGCCGGCTCGCCCAGCAGACTGTCCCAGCGATGGACTTCGCGCGCGCGCGTCAGCCCGGCCAGCACCTTGGGATAGCCGGGCAGCATGGTGGTCATGGCCACGCCATGCGGTTCCACGGCAGCGGGCAGGGCGCCCGCCACATCGGCAAGGCCGCCGGTCTTGATCAGCGGCACGGCCTCGGAGGCCAGGGAGAGGACAGTGAGCGGCATCAGTCCTTCAGCGCAGCAATCATCTGCTTGGTGATCAGGCATACGCCGTTTTCGGTCCGGCGGAAACGGCGCGCATCCAATTCGGGATCTTCGCCCACCACCAGCTTTTCAGGAATGCGCACGCCGGAATCGATGATCACGCGGGAAAGGCGCGCGCCCCGGCCGATATTGCAATAGGGCAGGATCACTGCCTCATCCACGCTGGAGAAACTGCCCATCTTCACGCCGGTGAACAGCAGGCTGCGCTTGGCCAGCGCGCCCGAGACGATGCAATCCTGACTGATGAGCGAGGATATGGCATGGCCGCGCCGCCCATCCTCGTCATGCACGAATTTGGCGGGGGCGGCCACGATCTGGTCCGTCCAGATCGGCCAGTCCCGATCATACATGTTCAGCTTGGGCACGATGTCCGTCAGATCAAGATTGGCCTCGAAATAGGCATCCAGCGTGCCGACATCGCGCCAATATTCGCCGATCTGTTCGGCCGCACGGATGCAGCTGTCGGTAAAGCGGTGGGCCACCGCCTTGCCGTGCTTCACGATATAGGGGATCACATCGCCGCCGAAATCGCGCGTGGAATTCGGGTCGGCGGCGTCGCGGCGCAGTTGCTCGAACAGGAACTGCGTGTCGAATACATAGATGCCCATCGAAGCCAGCGCATGGTCCGGATCGCCCGGAATGCCCGGCGGATCGGCAGGCTTTTCGATGAATTCGGTAATGGTGTTGTCGGCATTGACCTTCATCACGCCGAAGCCGGTGGCTTCCATGCGCGGCACCACGAGACAGCCGATGGTCACATCCGCACCCGAGTTGACGTGCTGGCGCAGCATCAGCTCGTAATCCATCTTGTAGATGTGATCGCCTGCCAGAATGACCATGTATTTCGGCGCGTGAGCCTCGATGATGTCGATGTTCTGATAGACCGCGTCGGCCGTGCCTTCATACCACAGCGCCTCTGAAATGCGCTGCGATGCGGGCAGGATGTCGAAGCTTTCATTGCGTTCCGGCCGCATGAAGTTCCACGCGCGCTGCATGTGCCGGATCAGCGAATGGGCCTTGTATTGCGTGGCCACGCCGATGCGGCGGATGCCCGAATTGATCGCGTTGGACAGGGCAAAGTCGATGATGCGGCTCATGCCCCCGAAATAGACCGCCGGCTTGGCCCGGTTGTCGGTCAGTTCCTTCAGCCGGCTGCCGCGCCCGCCTGCCAGTACATAGGCCATGGCGTCACGCGCCAATGGTTGTCCCGAAAGATCCCTCATCGTGGTAATGCCTCAGTCCTTTCCCGCATATTCGAGCATGATAGTGGCAAGCGGCGGCAGTATGACATGCGCCGCCCCCGCTTCTGCCGTAACCATGCCACGGTTCCCCTTGCCGCTGCCCCCGTAATATTCCGCATCGGAGTTCAGCACTTCGCGCCACTGGCCGTCATGGGGCAGGGGCAGGCGATAATGATCGTGCAGAGCGGGGGTCATGTTGCTGATCACCGCCACCGGCGGCGCGCCGGGCGCCTTGCGCAGCCAGGCGAAGACGGATGCCCCCGCATCGTCCGGCACCAGCCATTCGAAGCCTTCGCTCTCGCAATCGCGGGCGTGGAGAGCGGGGCGCGTGCGATAGAGGCGGTTGCAGTCGCGCAGCAGGCGCCGCACCCCTTCATGGGCGGGCGCGTCCAGCAGATCCCAGTCGAGCGCGCGTTCCTCGCTCCATTCGCGGCGCTGGGCGAATTCCTGCCCCATGAACAGCAGCTTCTTGCCCGGATAGCCCCACATGAAGGTGTAATAGGCGCGCAGGCTGGCGAATTTCTGCCAGTCGTCCCCGCTCATCTTGTTCAGCAGCGACCCCTTGCCATGGACCACTTCGTCATGGCTCAGCGGCAGGACGAAATTCTCGGCAAAGGCATACATCAGGCCGAAAGTGATGTCGGAATGGTGGAACTTCCGATGCACCGGATCGCGGCCCATATAGGCCAGCGTATCGTGCATGAAGCCCATGTTCCACTTGAAGCCGAAGCCGAGGTTTGAACGCGGGCCATCGTCATAGGCGGGTAGGGTGACGCCGGGCCAGGCGGTGCTTTCTTCCGCAATGGTGATGGTGCCGGGCTGGCTGCCATAGATGGCGCGGTTCATCTGGCGCAGGAAGTCCACCGCTTCCCAGTTCTCGCGCCCGCCTTCCGGGTTGGGAATCCATTCGCCTGCCTCGCGCGAATAGTCGCGGTAGAGCATGGAGGCGACGGCATCCACGCGCAGGCCATCGACGTGATAGCGTTCGGCCCAGAACAGCGCATTATTGACCAGGAAGCTGGAAACCTCCCGCCGCCCGAAATTGTAGATCGCCGTATTCCAGTCCGGATGGAAGCCGAGGCGCGGGTCTTCATGTTCGTAGAGCGCCGTCCCGTCGAAGCGAGAGAGGCCGTGCTCATCCGTGGGGAAATGGGCAGGCACCCAGTCGATCAGCACGCCGATCCCGGCGCGGTGGGCGCCGTCCACGAAGCGTGCGAAGCCTTCCGGCCCGCCGAAACGGGCAGAAGGCGCGAACAGGCCGGTGGTCTGATAGCCCCAGCTCGGATCATAGGGATGTTCGGAAACGGGCAGGAATTCGATGTGGGTGAAGCCCATCTCCACCACATAGGGGATCAGCCGCTCGGCCATTTCGTCCCAGGTCAGGAACCAGCCATGCTCGTTCCTCTGCCACGATCCGGGGTGGACTTCGTAGATCGAGATCGCCTCCCGCCGGGGATCGACGGAAGACCAGTGCCGCCGATGGACCTCGTCCCCCCAATCGTGCTTCACCGGATCGGCAGTGAGCGAGGCCGTCTTGGGGCGCAATTCCGATGCGAAGGCATAGGGATCGGCCTTGAGCGGCTGGACCGTGCCGTCCGGCCCGACGATGCGGTATTTATAGGCGCGACCCGGGCCGATGTCCGGCACGAAGATTTCCCACACGCCGATATCCACGCGGTTGCGCATCGTGTGGCGGGCGGGGTTCCAGTCGTTGAAATCGCCTACCACGCTCACTTGGCGGGCATTGGGGGCCCAGACGGCGAAGTGGACGCCGCTGGCGCCTTCATGCGTGATGCAATGGGCGCCCATCTTGTCGAACAGGCGATAATGCGTGCCCTGTGCGATCAGGAAATCGTCCACCGGGCCCAGCACCGGGCCGAAGCTGTAGGCATCCGTCACCCACCATTCATGCCCGCCAGCACGGCAGCGATATTTCACCGGTTTCGGCTGGCCGCGCAGCGTGCCTTCGAACAATCCGCGCGGATCGACGCGCGTCAGCTTGCCCAATGCGCCGCCTTTAAGGCTGAAGGCGCTCACTTCCTCCGCGCCGGGCAGGACTGCGCGGGCGAAGGTTCCTTCCGGTCCCGCATGGGGGCCTAACAGCGAAAACGGGTCCGAATGCGTGCCATCGATAAGCGCGTTGAGAGCGGATTGAGATGGCTTCACAAGACTCCCCAGATATCCCGGGCATATTCGCCGATGGTCCGGTCCGAAGAGAACCAGCCGACATTGGCAATATTCCGGATCGCCTTCTCGCGCCAGTCCGCCTGATTGTCCCAGATGCGATCGATCCCGCGCTGGGCCGAATGATAGGCATCGAAATCGGCGGCGACCATGAACCAGTCATGATCGTAGAGCCCCTTCATCAGATCGGTGTAGCGGCCCGGATCGTCGGGCGAGAACACGCCCGAGGCTATGCAGTGGACGGCCTGGTGCAATTCGCGCGATCCTTCGATCACTTCGCGCGGGACGTAGCCATTGGCGCGCTTTTTCGCCACTTCCTCCGCCGTCAGGCCGAAGATCACGATGTTCTCGTCGCCCACGTGATCCTTGATCTCGATATTGGCGCCGTCCAGCGTGCCGATGGTCAGCGCGCCATTGAGGGCGAACTTCATGTTGCCCGTGCCGGATGCCTCCATGCCCGCGGTGGAAATCTGTTCCGAAAGGTCTGCCGCCGGGATGATCTGTTCGGCCAGGCTGACATTGTAGTTCGGCACGAACACCACTTTCAGCAGCCCGCCCACCGCCGGATCGGAATTGACCCGCCGGGCAATGTCATTGGCCAGTTTGATGATCAGTTTGGCATTGTGATAGCTGGCGGCTGCCTTGCCGGCGAAGATCTTGACGCGCGGCACCCAGTCCCGTTCCGGATGGCTGCGGATCTGGTCATACAGCGCCACAGTCTCTATCAGGTTGAGCAACTGGCGCTTGTATTCGTGGATGCGCTTTACCTGCACGTCGAACAGGGCATCGGGATCGATGGCGATGCCGGTGAGGGCCTTGACCTGCGTGGCCAGCGCCACCTTGTTGGCGCGCTTCACTTCCGCGATCCGCTCGCCCAGATGAGCGTCGGCCGCCAGCTTGTTGAGGTCCGCCAGCCTTTCCGTGTCATCCAGGAAGGCATCGCCGATGGCGTCCTTCAGCACCGATACCAGCCCGGCATTGCATTGCTGCAGCCAGCGGCGCGGAGTGACGCCGTTGGTCTTGTTGTTGATCCGGTCAGGATAGAGCTTGTGGAGGTCCGCGAAGACGGTGGTCTTCATCAGTTCCGTATGCAGCGCGGCCACGCCGTTCACGCTATGCGCGCCTGCAAAGGCGAGATTGGCCATCCGCACGCGGCGGCCATTGGTCTCGTCGATCAGGGAGATGGCGGCGATGGCGGCATCGTCCAGCCCCTGCTTGCGCGCATCGCGCAACACACGGCTGTTGATGGCATAGACGATCTGCATGTGGCGCGGCAGCAGCCGCTCGAACAGGGGCAGGGGCCAGGCCTCCAGCGCCTCGGGCAGCAATGTGTGGTTGGTATAGGCGATGGTCCGCCGGGTGACGTCCCACGCTTCGTCAAATTCCAGCCCGTGCAGGTCCACCAGCAGGCGCATGAGTTCCGCCACGGCGACGGAAGGATGCGTGTCATTCAGCTGGATCGCCGCATGATCGGGCAGGCTGCGCACATCGCCCTGATACTGGACATGGCGACGCACGATGTCCTGGATGGAGGCGGAAGTGAAGAAATATTCCTGCCGCAGCCGCAATTCCTGCCCGGCGGGGCTGGAGTCTGCCGGATAGAGCACCCGCACCAGGCTGTCGGCCCGCAAATTCGATTCCAGGGCGCCGAAATGGTCCCCCGCATTGAAGGCATCCAGATCGATCGGGTCGAGCGAATTGGCGGTCCACAGGCGCAGGGTATTCACCCACCGGCCACGCCAGCCGACCACCGGAGTATCGACGGCCGATGCCTCCACCTGTTCGGCGGGTTTCCAGATCACCCGGCCCCCCCGGTCCCCCCGGTCCCCATCGCCGACAACCTCGCCGCCGAAGCCGATCAGATAGGCGCTTTCCCGCCGGTCGAATTCCCAGGGGTTGCCGTGTTCCAGCCAGGTTTCCGGCAGTTCCACCTGCCAGCCGTCCTTGATGCCCTGCCGGAACATGCCGTTCACGTAACGGATGCCATAGCCGTAAGCGGGGATGTCCAGGCTGGCGAGGCTTTCCATGAAACAGGCGGCCAGCCGGCCAAGCCCGCCATTGCCCAGCGCCGCATCGGGCTCCAGATTCTCGATTGCCGCAAGGTCCAGCCCGTGGCCGCGCAGCGCCTGCTCCATCTCGCGGGTCAGGCCCATATTCGACAGCGCATCGCGCAGCAGGCGACCGACCAGGAATTCGAGGCTGAGGTAATATACCCGCTTGCTCTCTCTCTCATGGGTCTTGCGGGTGGATTCCATCCACCGGTCGATCACTTCGTCGCGCAGGGACAGCACCGTGGCAGTGAACCAGTCATGCAGCTTGGCCGCACGCTCGTCCTTGCCAACGCGGTGGCGCAGCACATCGATCAGATTGGCGTCGATTTCGCGGGTCTTTTCGCTGGGGGTGGATGGCACGGATGGCAAGCTCCGAATTCGGTTGCACCGGCCGACTGGCACCGCGTTGCCGCGAACCCGCCGACGACTCTTCCTCCGTCGCTCCTCACCCCATCGCCTAAGCCATTCAGGGGCCTGCCCGCAAGCACTTGCCGCCCGCCATGGAAGAATTTTCACAAGGCGCGGCAAGGCCACTGCCCTGTCGTGAATTTTCGCCTATGTTGCACTGCACAGTAATTGCGGGGCCATCATGACCGAAGCCGACCGGAACCACGATCTGCCCTGGTGGGGCGGGGCCGCGATCTACCAGATCTATCCCCGTAGCTTCCTGGATACGGATGGGGACGGCGTAGGCGATCTTGCCGGCATCGCCCGCAACATGGGCCACATCGCCTCTCTGGGCGTGGATGCGATCTGGATTTCGCCCTTCTTTACCTCGCCCATGCGCGATTTTGGCTATGATGTGGCGGATTTCTGCGATGTCGATCCGATCTTCGGCACGCTGGATGATTTCGACCGGGTGGTGGAAGTGGCCCATGCCCATGGGCTGCGCGTGCTGATCGATCAGGTCTATGCCCATACGTCGGACCTGCATCCATGGTTTGCGGAAAGCCGGGCCAGCGCGGATAATGCCAGGGCGGACTGGTATGTCTGGGCCGATCCGAAGGAAGACGGGACGCCCCCCTGCAACTGGCAATCGGTGTTCGGCGGCCCGGCCTGGACCTGGGATGGCCGCCGCCGCCAATATTACATGCACACTTTCCTGAAAGAGCAGCCGCAGCTCAATGTCCATAATCCGGCGGTTCAGGATGCTTTGCTGGGTGCGGCGCGCTTCTGGCTGGAGCGGGGCGTGGACGGCTTCCGGCTGGATGCGCTGAACCATGCGATGCACGATCCGCAATTGCGTGACAATCCGCCTGCGCCGCGTGATGGCAGGCCGCTGAACCGGCCTTTCGATTACCAGTTGAAGGTGCACAGCCAGTCCCAGCCCGGCGTGGTCCACTTCGTCGAACGCATCCGCGCCCTGTGCGATGAATATGATGCGATCTTCACCATGGCCGAGGTCGGCGGGGAGAAGTCCGAGGTGGAGATGAAGGCCTTCACTGCCGGAAATCACCGGCTGAACAGCGCCTATGGCTTCAACTTCCTCTACGCCCCCGTGCTGACGCCCGCCCTGGTGGCCGAGGCGATGGGCGAATGGCAGGGCCTGCCGGGCGAGGACGGACTGGCGGAAGGCTGGCCGAGCTGGGCCTTTGAAAACCACGATGCGCCCCGCGCCGTATCGCGCTGGTGCGCCATGGTGGACATGGACCGCTTCACCCGGATGAAGCTGGCCCTGCTCGCCTCCTTGCGGGGGGACATTATCCTCTATCAGGGGGAGGAACTGGGGCTGGAACAGGACGATATTCCCTTCCACCTGCTGCAAGACCCGGAAGCCATCGCCAATTGGCCGCTGACCCTGTCGCGCGATGGCGCGCGCACCCCGATGCCGTGGAGCGCGGAGGAAGGGCAGGGCGGTTTCAGCACCGGCACGCCATGGCTGCCCCTGTCCGAGGCCAATCTCGGCCGCGCGGTGGATGTGCAGGAGCGGGACGGGGATTCAATCCTGAACCTTACCCGGCACCTGCTGGCCCTGCGCAAAGCCCACCCGGCGCTGCATCACGGCAGTTTCGGGAACTGCGTGATCGCTGGCGATGTGCTGGCTTTTGAACGGGCAGTGGAGGGCGAGCGGATGCGCTGTATCTACAACCTGTCGCCGGAGCCCATTGCGCTGGGTGATCTGGAAGGGGTGGAGCTTGGCGGGGAGCCGGTGCTGGCGCTTAATCCGGGGGAAGATGGGCAGTTGGGCGGTTATGCGGCGGTTTGGCTGATGGTTTGAGGGGACGTTTGCCTCACCCGTTCGTCCTGAGCCTGTCGAAGGACGCGGGAAACCGTCAATCCCATATTCCCTTGCCGGGCAGATGCTGGCGCGCGTCCTCCGACAGGCTCAGGACGAACGGGTGAGGGGCTGGAAATATGGTTCCAAATCTTGACAAATATAACCATATTGGCTATACGGCCATCCGCCAGCTACCAACTGGCTCCAGCGGCGGGTCGGGGGCGCTTTGCGCTTCGTTCCTGGTTCCTCCGTTTCCGGGCCGGCGTTTCGGGTGAGTCGGGCAGGTGAGGCGGATAGCAACGCCTCTGCTGCCTTTCACGGAAGCGTCCGCACCTTTCACCGGCACAGGCGCCGGTCCTTTCGCCGAATGTCACGGCACAGGGCTGCGCGGGTTACGCCGGGGGCGGCTCACTTGCGAGCCCTTCGCTGCCCCCGCATGTGCAGGTCAGGGCCGAGCAGGTGAGTTCTTCGCGGCACGCCACCAGCCATTCGCAGATCAAACCGCGTCACCGGGCTCCCTTGCGGGCGCCCCCACACCGGCCCGGACCCGTCCGACTGGTTTCTCCCCCGGCGTTACTCCGCATTCGCCAGCGGAGGGTGAGGCGTGTCTATCGGAGGCGCGCTGCCTCACATTTCGTCATCCCCGCGCAGGCGGGGATCCAGCTTCAGAGGTTGCCACTGGGTTCCCGCCTGCCGCTTTGCGGCAGTTTATCCTGAGCCTGTCGAAGGGCGGGAATGACGAAAGAATGGATGGCGGCCTGCTCGCTAAACCACCACCCTTGCCCGCAATCCCTTGGCCGTCCGGCTCAGTTCCAGGGTCGCGCCCAGCGCCTCGCACACATCGCGTGCGATGGGGAGGCCGAGGCCGGTGCCGGGCTTTTCGGGATCGAAGCGGGTGCCCACTTCAAAGGCGCGGGCGATCTGGCTGTCATCCATGCCGGGCCCGTCATCATCCACCGTCACCCGCACATGGCCGCCCTGTTCGTCCACCGTCACGGTCACGGCGGAGGCGGCCCATTTGCCGCCATTGTCCAGCAGGATGGACAGCAGTTCCGAAAGGTCCACCGGATCGGCCTGCACCAGCCTTTCGCCGCCCAGCTCGTTGCGCAGGATGAACTGCACATCGGGGTGGAGCCGCTTCATGGCGCTGAGGATGGGCACCAGCAGATCGGGCAGGGTGCTGGTGGAGCCGGGCACGCGCGCCCCGGCGGAGCGGGCGCGGGCCAGCTGATATTCGATCTGCTGTTCCATCATCCGCGCCTGATCGAGCAACACGCGGGCGGATTCCGGCGCCTTGTCCCCCTCGGCCAGCCGTTCGGCCTCGTCGGTCACCACCGCCAGCGGCGTGCGCAGCGAATGGGCGAGATTGGCCGCCTGCACGCGGGCGCGTGCGATCATCTCGGCATTCTGGCGGATATAGTCGTTCAGATCTTCCGCCAGCGGGGCGATTTCGCTGGGATAGACGCCTTCGAGCTGCACTGCCTGCCCCTGCCGTAGCCGCGCCACTGCCTCGCCCAGCCGGTTGAGCGGCTTCAGGCCATAGCGGATGATCGCAAAGCCCGTGGCCAGCAGCAGCAGGCCCAGCAGCAGCAGGGCCAGCGTAAGTTCGCGCGTGAAGTGGCGCACCACGCGGTCCAGCTCTTCCTGATCGGTGGCGATCACGAAATGCACTTCGCCGCCCTTGCCGTCGGGCCGGGCGAGGCCATAGGCGATTACCGGCCCGGTGGGCCCTTCTTCCACATGGTGCGCGATAGTGTGCGAATGGGCCACCTCGTCATCCAGATCGCCCCGCGTCATGGAGGCAGAGCGCAAAACCGCCCCGCTGGCCGCATTGACCTGCCAGTAATAGCCGGAAAGCGGCACTTCATAGCGCGGATCGGAAAGTGGCCGGATCAGGCGGGGCTGGCCATCGGGAGCAATCTCCGTCAACCGCGCAAGTTCCAGCACATGGACGTTCAGCTCGTCATGGAATTGCTGTTCCACATGGCTGGTGAAAACACGGGTGGCGGAAAACCAGATGGAGCCGATACCCAGCATTACCCACAGCATCACCGCCAGCAGGAAGCGCAGGCGCAGGCTGCCGGACTGGGCGCGGGCCGGCAATAGCGGGGCAGGCTGGGCTGGTGGCTGGGCTGGGGGATGGGCGGAGTTCATTTCTCGAACCTGTAGCCCAATCCGCGCAGGGTTGTGATCCGTTCCTTGCCGATCTTGCGCCGCAACCGGCCGACCATCACTTCGATCGTATTGAGTTCGCGCGGGGCGTCCAGCTCATAGAGATTTTCCAGAATATCTCCTTGCGAAAGCACCTGCCCGGCGCGGCGCAGGAACAGGTGGAGCAGGCGGAATTCCTGGCGGCTGAGGTCCAGAAGCTCGCCCTTCAGCGTCACCGTATGAGCAATGGGATCGAGCGCGAGATCGCCCAGCACCAAGCCGCTTTCGCGCTTGCCCGCATGGCGGCGGAACAGGGCATTGAGCCGGGCGAGCAATTCCTCGAAGCGCACGGGCTTCACCACGAAATCGTCCGCCCCGGCATTCAGCCCTTCCACCTTGTCCTGCCAGCTTCCCCGCGCGGTGAGGATCAGGATCGGGCAATCGACCTTCCGTGCCCGCCACTGGCGCAGCAAGGCAATCCCGTCGCCATCGGGCAGGCCGAGGTCGAGAATGATCGCGGCGATCTTGTCCAGATCGGGCCAGTCCTCCGCCTCTGCGCTGGTGCGCGCCAGATCCACCGCAAAGTCCGCGCTGCGCAGGCGTTCGCTCAGGCGGCGGCCCAGTTCGGGATCGTCCTCAACCAGTAGCAGGCGCATAGGGGGCACTCCTTCTTCAGCCCGCATTGGAACGGAAAACTGACAAGAGCCTGCCAAACTGACAAGTTGTTGTCAGCTTCGTCAGACATGCCCCGGCTCATGGCTCGACGCATAATCCTTTCGCTCGCCCTGTGCAGCGCCTTTGCGCTGGCAGCAGGCTGTTCCGATCAGGCGGCAGAGGAGCCGCAGGAAAAGGCGCCCCCCGCCGGCACGCTGGATGCCGAACAGATGAAGCGGCTGGGCATCACCACCGCGCCCGCGCAGGCAGTCGATGCAGTGCCGCTGGGTACGGTGCCCGGACAGGTGACCCTGCCGCCCGAAGCGCGCGTGGCGGTGACCTCCAATTTCCCCGGCGCGGCGGTGCGGGTCTATGTGATCGAAGGGCAGGAAGTGAAGCGCGGGCAGCCCCTTGCGCTGGTCCGCGCGGCGGAACCGCTGCAGATCCGGGGCGAGTTGGCGCGCACTCAGGCGGAACTGGATCTGGCCGAGGCACGGGCCCGGCGTCTCGCCCAGCTGGCGAAGGAAGGCGTGATTGCCGAGGCGCGTTCGGAAGAGGCGCAGGCCGCCTTGCGGCAGGCGCGGGCTTCGGTTTCCGAGCAGCAGCGCCTGGCCTCGCTCGCGGGGGCAGGGGCGGATGGCACCATGACCCTGCGTGCGCCGATCTCCGGCCGCGTGGCGCATGTCGCGGTGGAAACCGGCGGCCCGGTGGACGGGATGACCGCACCTTTCGTGATCGAGAACGCCAGCGCCTATAGCGTCGATCTGCAATTGCCCGAGCGGCTGGCAAAGTCCGTTCGTCCCGGAATGCCGGTAGAAGTGGAACTGGGCCTCGGGGAAGATGGCAAGCCGATGGTGGTCGGCGGCAAGATCCTCTCGGTCGCCCCCTCGCTCGACCCGATGACGCGCTCGATCATGGCCAAGGCCAGCATCGGCGCCGCGCCCAATTCGATTCAAGGCGGATTGGTGGCAGGCAAGAATGTCATGGTGGTGATCGCCGGGCAGAGCGCACAGCCGGGCGTTGCCGTTCCGGCCAATGCAGTGACCCGCGTGGGCGAGGACGATCTGGTCTTCGTGCGCAGCGGCAACCGCTTCGTCAGCCGCAAGGTGACGGTCAGCGGGCAGGCGGCGGGCAGGGCCTATATCTCGGCCGGGCTGAAGGCGGGCGAGGCTGTCGCGGTGAGCGGCATTGCGGAGCTCAAGGCGATGACGGCGGAGTAAGGCAGAATGCTTCGTCTCCTCGTAGAAAAGGCGCTTTCGCTGCGCCTTGCGGTTCTGGGCCTTGCTGCGCTGCTGGCAGCCATCGGCGGCTGGTCTTTCGCGAACCTGCCCATCGATGCCTTTCCGGACATCAGCTCCACTCAGGTAAAGATCATCCTCAAGGCCCCCGGCATGACGCCCGAGGAGGTGGAGAGCCGGGTGATCGCGCCGATCGAGATGGAGATGCTGGGCATCCCCAACCAGACCGTGCTGCGCTCTGTCGCGAAATATGCGATTGCCGACATCACGATCGATTTTTCCGACAAGACCGACATCTATTGGGCGCGCAGCCAGGTTTCGGAGCGGCTGAACTCCGTGATGGGCGATCTGCCGGTCACGGTGGAAGGCGGCATGGCGCCGATCTCCACGCCCCTGTCGGATATGTATATGTTCACGCTGGAAGGGCCGCAGAGCCTTTCCGAAAAGCGCCGCGTGCTGGACTGGATCGTGCGCCCCGCGCTGCGCACCGTGCCCGGCGTGGCGGATGTCAATTCGCTGGGCGGCTATGTCGAAACCTTCGAGGTCGCTCCCGATAATGGCGCGCTGGCCGCAGCGGGCCTCAGCACGGCGGACCTTGCCGCCGCGATAGACAGCGGCAATCGCAACGATGGCGCCGGGCGTCTGGTGACCGGGGAGGAGGCGCTGATCGTGCGTTCCACCGGCGCGATCCGCACCCTGGATGACCTTTCCTCCGTCGTGGTGAAAACCGCGAACGGCGCGGTTGTGCGCGTGGGCGATGTCGCCACTGTCCGGCTGGGCAGCCGCACCCGCTATGGCGCGGTGACGGAAAACGGTAATGGCGAGGCTGTGCAGGGGCTCGTCATCGGCCTGCGCGGCGCGGATGCCAGCAAGGTGGTGGACGGGGTCAAGACCCGGCTGGAAGAACTCAAGCCCAGCCTGCCTGAGGGTATGAAGGTCGTGCCCTTCTATGACCGTTCGGACCTGATCAGCCATGCCGTGGGCACTGTTGAGGAAGCGCTGCTGGAGGCGACAATTCTGGTGGTGATCCTGCTGCTGCTGTTCCTGGGCGATCTGCGCGCGTCGGTGATCGTGGCACTGGCCCTGCCGATGGCGGCTTTGCTGACCTTCATTTTCATGCGCGCCATCGGACTTACCGCCAATCTCATGAGCCTTGGCGGCCTGGCCATCGCGGTGGGTATGTTGGTGGACGGGGCCGTGGTGGTGGTCGAAAACGTGGTCGAGCGATTGAGCGACCCCAAATATGCCAAGTCCGGCAAGCTGCATAATATCCTGGTCGCCTCCGCCGAAGTGGCGAAGCCGGTCGCTTCCGGCATGGCGATCATCGCGCTGGTGTTCCTGCCGCTGCTGACGCTGGAAGGGCTGGAAGGCAAGTTGTTCGCCCCGGTGGCGCTCACCATCGTGCTGGCGCTGCTTTCGGCGCTGCTGCTGTCGCTCACGCTGATCCCGGTGCTGGCCTATTTCCTGCTCAAGGTGAAGGAAGGCCATCACGAACCCTGGGTGATGCGCAAGCTCTCGCCCTTCTATGCCCGCGTCCTGGGCGCATCCTTCGCGCATAAGAAGCGCGTCTTCACGGTGGCCGGCATTTCGCTGCTGCTCACGGTGGGGGCCTATAGCGTCACCGGCAAGACCTTCCTGCCCACGATGGACGAAGGTTCGGTCGTACTCCAGCTGTCCAAGCTGCCTTCCATCTCGCTCGACCATTCGGTCGCGGGCGATCTCAAGGTGGAACGGGCAGTGATGGCCGCCGTGCCTGAGGTGGAGCAGATCGTGATGCGCGTCGGCTCCGACGAGATCGGGCTCGATCCCATGGGTCTCAATGAGAGCGACGGTTTCATCAGGCTCAAGCCGCGCGAGGAATGGCGCGTGAAGGACAAGGAATGGCTGGTGAACGAGATCCGCAAGGTGCTGGATCAGTTCCCCGGTATCGAGCCCGGCTATACCCAGCCGATCGAGATGCGCACTTCGGAAATGCTCACCGGCGCCCGGGGCGATCTGGCGATCAAGCTGTTCGGGCCTGACCTTGGCGAGCTGTCGCGGCTGTCCGGCCAGATCCAGGCGCGGCTGGAAACGATCAAGGGCACCAGTGAAGCGATGACGGTGGCGAACGACCGGGTCGATTATCTCCAGATCGATATCGATCGCGTGGCCGCCGGGCGCGCGGGCATGCCGATCAACGATCTGCAGGACATGATGCGTGCCCAGATCGAAGGAATGCAGGCAGGCGTGGTTGCCGAAGGCAGCCGCCGCGTGCCGATCATGCTGCGGGCCGATGGTGCGCAGGGCATGACGCCGCAGGCTTTTGCGGACCAGCTGTTCCGCGCCCCTTCGGGGCAGCTGGTCCGCGCCAGCGACATGGCGACGGTGCGCCGTGTCGAAGGCCCGGTAAAGCTGGAGCATGAAAACGGATCGCGCTTCGCCATGGTGCAGGCCTTCGTTTCCGGCCGCGATCTGGTGGGCTATGTGGAAGAGGCCAAGGCCGACATCGCGCAGCATGTGGATCTGCCGCCGGGCTATCGCATCGTCTGGGGTGGGCAGTTCGAGAACCAGCAGCGCGCCAGCGCCCGGCTGGCGGTGGTGCTGCCGATCTCGATCCTGATGATCTTCGGCATCCTCTATTTCACGCTGGGGTCGCTGCGCGCCTCCCTGCTGATCCTCGTAAACATTCCCTTCGCCATGGTGGGCGGGATGATCGCACTGGCCGCATCGGGCGAATATCTCTCGGTTCCGGCATCGGTGGGCTTCATCGCCCTGCTGGGTATCGCGGTGCTCAACGGGCTCGTGATGGTCAGCTATTTCCGGCAATTGCGGGAAGAAGGCGTGCCACTGGCCCAGGCCGTGCGGCGAGGGGCGGAACGGCGCCTGCGGCCCGTGTTGATGACAGCCACCATCGCAGCCTTCGGCCTCGTGCCGCTGCTCTTCGCCACCGGGCCGGGTTCGGAGATCCAGAAGCCGCTGGCCATCGTGGTGATCGGCGGGCTGGTTTCGGCCACGCTGCTGACGCTGATCCTGCTGCCGATCCTCTATAACCGCTTCGGCGAAAGCCGGGCGGAGCGGGAGGCCGGTGATCGGGAACAGAATATCCAACCCCTGGAGGCGGAGGGCTGAGCCGATGCGCAAGACGATCTTCTCCGTGCTGCCGCTGCTGGCGCTTTCCCTTCCTCTCGCGGCTCCGCTTTCCGCCGAAGCCGGATTGCCGGATGCGGCGGCGGTGAACACCGCGCTGGACGATCACCCTTCGGTAGTGACCGCGCGTGCCAAGGTGGACGCCGCCCGGGCCGATGCGCGGGCGCGCGCAAAGGGGCCGCATGAGATTACCTTCAGCGGCACTTACAACCGCCGCACGATCGATCAGGAAGGCACTTTCGACGAATATGACGCGCAGCTGAGCCGCGCCTTCCGCCTGCCCGGCAAGGCCGAGCTGGACCGGAATATCGGCGAGTTCGGAGTGGATGCCGCGCAGAACATGGCCGAAGATGCCAAGCATCAGGCGGCCCTGTTGCTGGCCGGCCATTGGTGGGACTGGCTGGGCGCCTCCGCCGAGGCGGAAGTGGACCGGCAGGCGGCCGCCAATTACGAACAGGCCCTCGCGGCGGTAAAGCGCCGGGTGGAACTGAAAGACGCCGCCCCGCTGGAAGCGGATCAGGTGGAGGCCGCCTTGGGCAATGCCCGGCTGATGGCGCAGCAATCGGAGGGGCGCGCCAGTGTCGCCCGTGCGCGGCTGGCGGCGCATTTCCCGGCTCTGGCCGTACCGTTGCAGGCGCCGGAAATTCCCTCGCCGCAGATTCCCGAAGGCGGGCTGGAGCATTATCGCGAACTGGTGGTCACCAACAGCCACGAGATTGCCGCCGCCGATGCGCAGGCGGGCAAGATGAACAGCATGGCCGAACGCGCAAGGCGCGAGAAGATGGCCGATCCTTCCTTCGGCGTCCGCCTGTTTTCCGAACGTGGCGGCGCGGAAAAGGGGGCGGGGCTGGTCTTCTCCATCCCGCTGGGCGGCGGCCACCGTTCGGCCCTGAGCGATCAGGCAGCGGCAGAAGCGGGCGCGGCGCAGGCCGATGCCCAGATGGCGCGTTTTTCCGTGCGGGAAATGGCGGATTCAGACGTGGCCGAGGCGACCTATCGCTTCGAAGCCTGGCAGCGCGCGCGGGAAGGGCTGAACGCCCAGATCGCCGCGCTCGCCAAGATGCGCAAAGGCTATGAACTGGGCGAGATCGACCTGGCCGACCGGCTGCTGGCCGAACGCATGGTCCACGACGCCTTCCGCGCCGAAGCCACCGCGCGCACCGAAGCCCAGCGCGCGATCACCAAGATCCGGATCGACAGCCACCAATTGTGGCTGGCGGATTGAGCGGGGAGGGGGCTGCCGGGCATTTAAGTCCCGGTAAGCTTCCCAACCTCCGTTCGTCCTGAGCTTGTCGAAGGACACGGGAAACCGCCAGCCCCATGTCCTTTGCTGGGCAAGCGCAGGCGCGTGTCCTTCGACAAGCTCAGGACGAACGGGTGTGGTGATTGGAGGAGAGGATTAGGCCCGCTCACCTTCGTCATTCCCGCGCAGGCGGGAACCCAGCAGCAACCGTTGAACTGGGTTCCCGCCTGCGCGGGAATGACGAATTGAGGAGATGGTGCCCCTCCACCCGTTAAGCCCCTAAAGCCCCAGCTCCGAAAGCCCCGGATGATCGTCCGGGCGGCGGCCCAGAGGCCAGTGGAACAGGCGGTCTTCCTCGCGGATGGGCATTTCGTTGATGCTGGCGTGGCGATTGCTCATCAGGCCATCGGCGTCGAATTCCCAGTTCTCGTTGCCATAGGCGCGGAACCAGTTGCCGCTGTCATCGTGATATTCATAGGCATAGCGCACTGCGATGCGATTGCCGGTGAAGGCCCACAATTCCTTGATCAGGCGGTAATCCAGTTCCCTGGCCCATTTGCGGGCAAGGAACGCCTCCGCCTGATCCCGCCCGCGCGGGAATTCCACGCGGTTCCGCCAAATTGTGTCTTCCGTATAGGCCAGCGCGACCTTGGCGGCATCGCGGCTGTTCCAGCCATCCTCCGCCAGCCGAACCTTCTGGCGCGCGGTTTCTTCAGTGAAGGGCGGAAGCGGGGGGCGAGACATGATGCTTATTTCTCCTCGTCGGGCAGGGCGTAGACATAGATGGCCGAGCTGTTGACCGGCGGGGCCTGGATTTCCGGGGTCATCGCGCCCAGCCCGAAGGACAGCGGATTGCCGCGCCCGGTGACGATGGCGATATATTGCCGGCCATTCACCGAATAGGAAATGGGCGAGGCATTGGGGATGTCGGTCACGCCCGTGCGCCACAGCACCTTTCCATCCGCCTGATCGTAAGCGATGAACTGCCGGTCAACCGATCCGGTGAACAGCAAGCCGCCGGCCGTTGCCAGAACGCCCATAGTATAGGGCGCGCGCTGATAGACGGTCCAGGCGATCTTCTGGTTCTGCATGTCGAGCCCTTGCAACATGCCATAGCGCCCGTCGCTGCCTTCCGGCGCGGCATAGCGCATGTTGATCCCCGTGGTCAGGAAGCCCGGCTTGCCCGGTACGATGTCCATGCAGACATCGCGCGCATTGACGAACAGATGGCCGGTGCCCTGATTGAAGGCGGTGGGGCTCCAGTTACGGCCGCCGCCGCCATTGGGGCAGGCGAAGAAGGGCGCGCCGCCATCGGGAATTTTGGCCGGATCGTAGATCTTGTCGCCCGTCTTTGGATCGACCTTGGTCACGATGTCCTGAATGCCCATGTCGAGCGTGGACAGGTACTTGCCGGTCTTCGCGTCGACCGTGTCGAACAGGCCGATCTTGCCCCCGGTCATCACCACGCGCTGCTGCCTGCCATTGCGCTCCAGCGTGCCGATCACCCGGTCGAACACCCAGTCGAGATCCCACTGGTCGTTCTTCATGTGCTGGAAATACCAGACCAGCTCGCCGGTGCGCGGGTTCAGCGCAAGGGTTGCGTCATTGAACAGCCCGTCGTTGTTCATGCCGGGCTTGCGATCCCGCAGGGGGCCGGTGTCGTATGTCTGGGCGACGCCCCACAGGGCGAGCCTGTTTTCCGCATCGTAAGAACCGGAAGTCCAGACGGAGCCGCCGTGGCGCTTGTCGAGCGGCAACCCGTTCCACGTATCCCCGCCCGGAGTGCCCGGCCGGGCGACCGTGTGGAAGGTCCACAGATGCTTGCCCGTTTCGATCTCGAACCCGTCGATCTGGCCGCCGCCCGCTTCCTGCGTGGCCATGCCGATCATCACCACGCCATCTGCGGCGAGAGGGCCGCCGGGAATGCGGAAGCCGGGCTTGTCGGTGATGGGCACGTCCCACACCAGCTTGCCGGTGCGGGCATCCAGCGCGACCATGTGGAGGTCGCCGGTGGCCAGCAGCACCTTGTCGCCATAGAGCGAGATGGTCTTCTTGGAAGTGGCCGGCGGGGCATCGTGCTTGCGCTGGTAACGCCACAGCACATCGCCATTGGTGGCATCCAGCGCGAAGACCTCGTCCCCGAAGCCATAGGCATACATCACCCCGTCGCGCACCAGCGGCTCGGCCATGTTGGGCCCCGCCGGGAGGGACTGCGCCCAGGCGATGGTGAGGTTCTTCACATTGCCCGTGTCGATCTGCTTCAGAGGGGAGAAACCCTGCCCGGTATGGCTGCCGCGCCACGCCAGCCAGTTCTCGCCCGCTGGCGCATTCAGCATCGCATCGGTGACGGGGGTGAAATTGGCGAACAGGTCTGGCCTTGTGGGCCATGCCGGAAGCGGGCGGCGCGTGCTGATGCCGCCAAAACCGATATCCGCGGCATTGGCGTCCACCGCATCCTTCGGCACCGTTACGGCTGCAAGCTGCGCGGCATCGGCATGGATCGGGGCGGCAAGCTTTGCGCCGTTTTCCGCCAGGATCGTGGCGAGGATGGCGGCATAGGTTTCTTCAGGCAGGCCGCCCGTATTGCCCGGGGGCATGGTGGCGTGGATATAGTCATAGAGCTTGTCAGCCCCGCCGCCGCCCCATTTGGCCTGGAAGGAGGCGTCCTTCAGCGCAGGCGCGAAGGCGCCATCGTTCAGATTGTTGCCGTGGCAGGCGGCGCAATGTTCCGCATAGGCGGTGCGGCCCTGGGCCACCTGACTGTCGAACGTGGTTTCCGCTGCCGTGGTGCGCGGCGCCAGAGAAAACGCGCCGACAGCTATGGCTATGCCCGAAGCGCCCAGCGCGATGGCGCTGCGGCCATTGAGAATCCCCTGCATCGAAACCCCTCCCATCCATTGTTTGGAGGCTTGCTAGGCGATCAGGGGATTTGAGGGCAAGGATGACTTTGTCCATGGATGCGGATTGCGCCTGGACGAAATGCCCGCCCCGATACGCACGGCACCGGGGCGGGGCGAAAGGGGCGTCAGTCGCCGCCCCAATCCTCATTGGCGCGGGCGATCAGGTAATTGTGGATCGCCTCCACATCGTCGGGCTTCAGGATGTCGGCAAAGCTCGACATGCCCTTGTCCTGATAGATCCCCTTCAGCACGATGTCGTTGAACTTGCCGTGGGTTTCCATGGTCATGTGGCGCAGATCCTTCACGCCGCCCTTGGCATTGGCCCCGTGGCACAGGGCGCAGGTATTGGCGAACAGCTCCGCCCCGCGCGCAACCGAAGCCTCGCTGGCGCGCAGCGGGGGCGGGTTGGGGATCGCTTCTGCCTTGGCCAGCGGCGGAAGCTGCTGCGTGCCGCCCAGCTTGAACACCAGCAGGCGGGCCGGGGCACGCGGCAATTCGATGCCCGCCCCGCGCTCGATCTGTGCGGCGCCGCCGCCCCAACCGGCATTGATGGCGACATATTGCTCGCCATCCAGCTCATAGGTGATGCCGCCGGAAACCGGCGCGCTCTGCGTCGGATATTCCCACAGGACCTTGCCGCTCTTCGCATCGAAAGCGGCGAAGGTCTGCTTGGTGGTGCCTTCAAAGACAAGGTCGGAAGCGGTGACGAAGACGCCGCCATTGCCGTGGCGGGGCAGGGGCACCTGCCAGGCGATCTTCTGCTTCACCGGATCATAGGCAGTGAGCCATGCCTTCTCGTCCGCATTGGCCTGTTCCATCAGCTTCATGCGCTTCTGCATGGCTTCGCCCGTATAGCCGCCCCAGCCCGCATTGGAGCGGAAGGGCTGCGGCTTGAAGTTCGGGTCCAGCGCATAGACCATGCCCGACTGATAGGCCGGGAAATAGGCCAGCTTGGTGCGCGGGCTGAAGGCCATGGGGAACCAGTTATGCGCGCCGCCGGGGCCGGGATAGACCAGCACCGGATCTACGCCATAGCGGGTTTCGGGGTTCTCGATGGGGCGGCCGGTCTTCTTGTCGATGCCGAAGGCCCAGTTCACCTTCACATGCGTTTCCGCGCTGATCAGCTTCCCGGTCTTGCGGTCGATCACATAGAAGAAGCCGTTCTTCGGCGCCTGCATGATCACCTGCCGCATCTTGCCGCCGATCTTCAGGTCGGCGCTGATGATGGAGGATGTGCAGGTGTAATCCCAGTCTTCCCCCGGCACCATCTGGTAATGCCAGGCATAGGTGCCCGTATCGGCATGGAGCGCGACGATGGAGCAGACGAACAGATTGTCGCCCTTGTTCTGGCTGCGGTGATAGCGCGAGAGGGGCGAGCCGTTGCCGGTGCCCACGAATACAAGCTTGTTGGCCGGATCGTAAGCGATGGAATCCCAGGCATTCGCGCCGCCGCCCAGCTTCCAATATTCGCCGTGCCAGGTCTTGCGCGCCATCTCCATGATGGAATCCGAAGCCTCTCCATCCGGGCCGTCAGCCGGGTTGCCGGGGGCGAGGAAGAACTTCCACAGCTTCTTGCCCGTATCGGCATCCAGCGCGATCACGAAGCCGCGCACGCCAAGATCGCCGCCCGACTGGCCTACCACCACCTTGCCATCGAACACGCGCGGCGCGCCCGTGATGGAATAGGGCATGTCATGGTCGAAAGTCTGGGTGGACCAGATCTGCTTGCCGGTCCTGGCGTCCAGCCCGATCATCCGCCCGTCCAGCGTGGCGATGATGATCTTGCCGTTCCACATGGCCAGCCCGCGGGAGACAGGCTCGCAACAGGCATAACGGCCATATTCACGCGGCACCTTGGGATCGAAGGTCCACAAGGGCTTGCCCGTCTTCGCGTCATAGGCCGTGGTGATGTTCCAGGCGAGGATGTTGTAGAGCACCCCGTCGGCATAGATCGGTGTGCCTTCCACCCCGCGATAAGTGTCGAGATCGGCATACCACGCAAGGCCGAGCTGGCCGACATTCTGGGCGTTGATCTGCGTCAGCGGGCTATAGCGCTGGGCGGTATAGTCGCGCCCGTCGCTCGGCCAGGCACCGGCAGGCGGATTGGCGAGCAGGCTGGCCGGGCCCTGCGCAATGGCGGGGCTCCCGGCCTGCAAGGTGAAAACCGCCAGGAACAGGGCCAGAAGGCCCGCGGCCAGCGCAGTGGGGCGTTTGCGGAAAGGCATTTGGGATCAGTCCTTGGGCGGTTCGGCGATCGGCTGGGTTCCATCGACCATACGGCCGACCTTGAGCGCGGCGGCCTGTTCCGGCGTGCCCGGTGGGCGGTGATAGGCGCCCACTTCGTCCATATCGGGCTTGAACGCCTTGCCGGTTACCGGGTTCGGATAATGGAACGGCACGATGTAATAGGCCGGATAGGTCAGATAGATCGTGGACGGCGGAAGGTCCGGCGGCGGATCGAACTTGTCCGGCCAGGTGTTGTTCAGCGCGTTTTTACCCCAGCCTTCCCAGTTGGTGTACATGGTGAAGGGGCCGGACAGGCGGCTGATGCGCCAGATGCCATCCTCGCCCTTGCGATATTCGTTTTCGTAAAGCGGCAGGCCCCAGCCGCCCAGGCTCATCACATAGGCGCGGCTGCGCACCCAGCCGGTTTTCCCGTCAGCCGAGATGTCCGGCACGGGCTGGAACTGCATGTGATTGGCCAGCATGCCCGGCTTGGCGCCATCGGGGCCGAAGGCGGTCTGCATATATTCCAGCACGCGCTTCTTGCCCAGGAACAGGCCCTTGCCGCCGATTTCCAGCGTGGCATCATCGGTGAACAGCTCGGAAAGCTGGGTCCATTGGCCCTTGTCCACGAAATAGCCATAGGTCCGCTGGAGGATCTCGATCTGGTTGAGATCTTCCAGCCGGGTGATGCGGGATTCAAGCTGGTCGAGCTTCTGTCCGGCAGTCTTGTCCTGCGCGATGGCGGGAGTGGCGAGGGCGGGGGTGGCACTGGCGGCCAGAAGGCTCGCCGCGAGAAGAATACGCATCTTCATCACTTTCTCCCCAGCACATCGTCGGGCGGCTGCGGCAGGTCTTTCAGCGACTTGCCCGTTACCGGGTGATCGAAGCTGAAGGGCGGGATATAATTGCCCGGCAGCGTGCGATAGACTTCCGTGGGCGGCCTGTCGGGCGGGAACAGGGCGCTCATTCCCTCCATCGGCAAGGTCGATTTCATGAAGCCCAGATCGTAATCGGTCATTGCGGTGGGATAGAAATGCAGGCTGGAAATTTTCCAGACGCCGCCTTCCTTCACATATTTGTTCTCGTAGATGCCTACGCCCCAGACGCCGTTCTGGCCCGGTTCGCTCAGCATCACCATGCCCTGCCAGCGGCCCGTGGCGCTGTTTCCATCCTTCGATACAACCACCACGCTTTGCAGCTGCATGTGGTTGTTGAGATGGGCTGGAGCGAGGCCGTTCGGGCCGAACAGCAACAGCGCGCGGCGAATACGCTCGCGCCCGATATAGACGCCGCGCTGGCCATATTCGAAGCTGCCGTCCTTGCTGAACAGATCGGCCACATCGTCCCACAGGCCCTTGTCGAAATAATATCCGTAATCGGCCTGGAGGTTTTCGATCGCGTCCTGATCCTCCAGCCGCTCCACCCGCTCACGATAGGCGGCAAGGCGGGCTTCGGGGCTCTGGCTTTGGGGGATGGGGCTCTGGGGGATGGGGCTCTGGGCGAAAGCGGGCGTGGCCGATGCAAGGGCTGCCGTGGCCAGGATCAGGGCCTGCATGGATTTGAAACGACGCATCACTTGCCTCCCTTCACCGGCTTGCCGGTCGCGGGATTGGGGGCCTGGAAGGGCGGCACCTGAACTTCCGGGAAGGGCCTGTAGCTGGCCGTGGGCGGACGATCCGCCGGATAGGCCTTCGCCGCTTCGGACTGGACCAGCCCTTCGCCCGGCGTCAACCGCGCCCAGCCCTTTTGATAGGGGGCGAGGAAGTTGACGTAGAGATGCAGCGATTTGATCCGCCAGATCCCGTCAGCGCCTTTCTCATAGGTGTTCTCGTAAATGCCGTCGCGCCATTCGGCGTGCTTCTTGTACTGGCCGAGCATGCCCAGATCGCGCCAGCGCGCTGTGGCCGAGCGGCCGTCACCGGCGATATCGACGGAAGGCTGGAGCGTGACCCATTCGTTGAGCTGGCCGTAGATCAGCCCTTCCTGCCCGCCATGCAGGCGCTTGAGATATTCGCGGATACGGGTCTTGCCGACATAGACGCCGTCCACGCCGATCTCGATCGTGCCGTCATCCGTGAACAGATCGGCGGCTTCTCCCCACAATCCGCGGTCGACGTAATAGCCGAAGGCGCGCTGCAGCTTCTTGACTGCGCGGGTGCCTTCCAGCTTCTCGACCCGCGCGGTGAGCGCATCGGCCTGAGCATTGATCTGGGCCTGCGACAGCTTCTGTGCGGCGGCGGGTTGGGGCAGGGCAATCGCGGCCCCTGCCAGCGCGAGGATCAGAACCCGGTTCATCACGGCAGCTCCGGCAGGGGGAAGGCCCGGATGATGAAGGGATCGGGGTTCTTGTCCTTCAGCGCGGGGTCGAACAGATAGCCGATCTTGCCTTCGGTGGCATAGGCAACGCCATCGACATGGGTGACGCCGGGCGAGGAATCGAGGCCGGTGCGGATCGGGATGATTTTGGCCTTGTCGCCTTCCACTTCCACATAGGTCACGCGCCCGCCGGGCCCTTCGGCCTGGAGGAAGAGATTACCGCCCACCAGTCGCAGGGCGTCCGGTCCGTTGACCGGTTCCGACAGGGTGAGCGCGGTCAGGCCAGCATAGCTGCCATCCGCCTTCAGGTTCACCCGCTGGACCAGATTCATGCGGACATTGTTGATGTAGATCGTGCCGTCACCGGCAACGGCGATGCCGTCCACGCCGACCAGTTCCGGGTCTTGCGCGAAGAGTTCCAGCTTTTCCGCATCGGGGGCGAGATGGAAGATGCGCCCGCCCGCAGTGTCGGTAACATAGAGATCGGCCAGATTGCGGATCGTGATGTCATTGCAGGCGAAGGGGCCTTCGCCGGGGAAATCGTAGGTGCCCTTCAATTCGCCGGACTGGAGATCGAAGCTCTTGAGGCCGGACTTCGCGCCCGGCGGGGGCGGGCCGCCGAAGGGGGGATTGTTGCACACCCACAGCAGGCCGCGATTTTCGTCAGCCAGAACGCCGAACAAAGATGTGAGGCCGTTTTGCGGGCCGGGTACGATCCAGGGCTCTGCCGTCTTGCCTTCGCTTTCCACGCGATAGACGGTTCCGCTGACGCTGCCGATATAGATGTTGCCATCCAGATCGGCGCTGATGCTTTCGGGAAAGACCCGGCTGCCATTGATCGGAATATCGGCGGCCGCGGCATGGGCGGCACTGAGGCCCCCGATGCAGCTGGCCAGCATCAGCCCCTTCAGAGCCTTCGCCGTCCATTTGCCGCATATGTCCTGGCACCGGCCGCGTGAGCGGTCAGCCATCGTGATCTCTCCCCTTTACCTCATCCCGCCTCTCGTGCGGAACGCGTCATGATAGACGCGCAGGCGCGCATGAAAAGGGGTGCAACTGGTCCTATTTGGAATGGCTGCTTGACCGAGGCGGAGAGAGCCGAGCGCTTCGGCGCTAGATAACCCGCCATTGGCCGGGCGTGACGCCGTAGCGCCGCTTGAAGGCGCGAGTGAAATGGGCCGCGTCCCCAAAGCCGTTGGCGAAGGCGATCTGCGCAATCGATTCGCCCGCCCGCGCGGGCTCTCTCAGGTCCTGGGCTGCCTGGGCGAGCCTGCGGGTCCACAGGCAGGCCGCGATCGACCGGCCGAGCTTTTCCTGCATGATCTGATCCAGCCGGCGGCGACTGATGCGCTGATCCCGCGCGACATCTTCCGCCGAAAGGCCGGGCAGGGCGAGATTCTGCTCGATGAAGTCCACCGCGCGGCGGACGCGCCAGTCATGCTCGGCACTGTCCACGGGGCGGGGGCTCGCCACGCCCAGCAGGTGGATCAGCCCGCCCAGCATCGCGCGGTGCTGCGCGTCGCTCAGCAGCGGAGCATCCCAGAACAGGCGCAGCAGGAGATCGGCCAGCAGCCGCGTGCCCGCATCGGCAGAGGGCATGGCCGATGCGAAATAGCGTTCCAGCTGGGGGTGCCGCGCCAGAACCTGCAGGCGCGGCAGGCGCAGGAAGCAGATCCGGCTCCAGTCCTCACCGATGATCTTGAAGCTGCAGGCTTCGTCCAAAAGGCACATGTCGCCCTTGGCCAGGCCGCTGCGTTGCTGGCCCTGCTGGACCGTGGTGGAGCCTTCGGCCTGCACCATGATCGAAATGAAAGAGCCGTCGGCGGAAGGGGAGGGGCGAAAGTTGACTTCAACTGGTGCGGATTCGATTTCGAACAGGTCGCCCGAACTGATCGGAATGCGGCGGATCATGCCGGATGCCGGCATATCTCCTTCAAAACGCACCGTAAGGCCCGGGAAGGATTTGCGCGCGGCCTGAGTCCACATCAGGTAACGCTGTTCTTCCTCCACGCGCCGCAAATCCACCACCGGGCCGATCACATCGGCCGGCAGGGCTTCCAATTGCGGCAAGCCGTCACTCCACATCAGTCAAAGCCTCCCCCGGCAAGCAAGGGTAAGGAGGGTGGCGGAAAAGGCAAGACGATGCCTGTACCGGCGCGTGCCCAAAAGGCGCGTGCGCACCAAAAGGAAGCCGTACCGGTCAGGCGATGCGCCAGAATGAGTGCATCCTTGGGCGAAACGGCGTGGGAGAAGGAAAATTGAGGATGTCCCGGACAAGCAATTCGCTTGGCGCGCGCAGCATTGTGTCCAGATCGCGCATTTCCACCGCCGCGCTCGCGCTCGGCATTTCCATGGCTGCATCTCCTGCAATCGCGCAGGATGAAAACGCGAACGACGCTAATGTGATCGTCGTTACCGCGCAGATGCGCGAACAGAATATCCAGGACACGCCGCTTTCCATCACCGCCGTCAGCGGCGAATTGCTGGAAGCCCGCAGCCAGACCAAGCTGACCGACATCGCCGCCCAGGCGCCCAACGTGCTGCTGCAGCAGAACCCCTCGGGCTCGGGCGCTTCCATGCGGGCCTATATCCGCGGCGTCGGCCAGGCGGACCAGAGCCCCTCGGTGGAGCCGGGCGTCGGCATCTATGTGGACGACATCTATTTCGGCACGGTCACGGCATCGGCCTTCGACCTGACCGATCTGGAGCGCGTGGAAGTGCTGCGCGGGCCGCAGGGCACGCTTGCCGGCATGAATTCGCAGGGCGGCGCCATCAAGCTCTATTCGCGCAAGCCGCAGGGCGAGGGCGGCTTCGTTGAAGCCACGCTCGGCGCTTTCAATCGCGTGGACATGAAGGCCAGCGCGGACTTCACGGTGGTGGAAGATGCCGTCTTCGCCCGCGTTACCGGCGTGATGCGCAACCGTGACGGCTATGTTACCCGTTATGATTATGCCTGCGTCAACCCGAACGATCCCTATGTCCAGCCGGGCACCAGTGCGATCGATCCCTCTCAGGCGGCCATTCCGCAGCTTGCCAGCGGCGATTGCAAGCTGGGTACGCTCGGGGCGCAATCGATGTTCGCCGTGCGCGGATCGCTGCGGATCGCCCCTCAGGGCAGCCCGCTGGAAATCAACATCACCGGGGATTACACCAAGGATACGTCGGAAACTCCGGCTTCCACGCTGATCGCCAGTGCCGAAATCACCAATCGCCAGAATGGCAGCATCGCCTATCAGGGCGTGCCTTTCGACAACCGCTTCGTGACCTATGGCCAGTATCGCCGGGCCGGGGCAGTGCTGAACGATCCCTTCGCCAGCTACGCCAATTTCTACGATCCGGGCGTGACCTATCGTGCGATCGATGCCGCAGCGACCCCCGGCGCCCCGAATGGGCCGGTGTTCACGAAGCCTGCCAACCAGGTTGAAGGCTGGGGCGTCTCGGGCGTGGTCGATTACGAAGTGGCGGATAACATCGCCTTCAAGTCGATCACCGGCTATCGCACCTACGATTCCTTCAGCTCGGACGATAATGACAACTCGCCGGTGGCCTTCATCGGTGCGGTGCCCAGCTATTTCAGCCACAAGCAGTTCAGCCAGGAAGTGCGCCTTTCGGGCAACTTCATGGAAGATGCGCTGAATGTGACCGTCGGCGGCATCTATTACGATGCCAGCACGCGCTATAACGGCCGCATCCACTCGCCCTTCTCGGGCTTCGGCACGCCGCAGAAGCCGACCTTCTCCTTCATCAACGACGATACGGCCGACATGACCGTGTGGGCAGGCTTCGGTAATGCCGCATGGCAGATGGCACCGGGCCTGACGCTGGAAGGCGGCATCCGCGTGACGAGCGAGCAGAAGGATTACACCTATGGCCGCTACAATCCCGATGGGGTGGGCGATTATCTGCCGCTGAGCAACCCGACCAACCCGCTGAGCGGGCAGGTGGGCACCTACAAGGAAACCATCGTCGATTACCGCGCGGTGCTTTCCTACAAGATCACGCCTGATGTCATGGCCTATGCCCAGTTCTCGACCGGCCACAAGGCGGGCGGCGTGGCGCCGCGTCCCTATAGCTATTACCAGATCCGTTCCTTCGGGCCGGAAAAGCTGAATTCCTATGAAGTGGGCTTCAAGGCCGATCTGTTCGACCGGATTCTGCGGATCAACGCCTCTGCCTTCTACATGGATTATGTCGGCTATCAGGGCACGCCGCAGACCTGCCTTGACGAGGCAGGCAATCCTCTGCCGGTCGACAAGGGTGGTGTCGAAGGCCTGTGCGGCCAGTATCTGAACCTGGGCGACGCGCGGGTGAAGGGCTTCGAGCTTGAAACCACGCTCAACCCCATCGAAGGC
The DNA here is from genome assembly GCF_020539485.1 of Fulverythrobacter ferritrahens. Lineage (GTDB taxonomy): Bacteria > Pseudomonadota > Alphaproteobacteria > Sphingomonadales > Sphingomonadaceae > Andeanibacterium > Andeanibacterium ferritrahens. Next base: position 1,453,472 of record NZ_JACDXU010000001.1, on the reverse strand, counting down.
CTGACCATCGACGGATCGCTGAGCCTGACCGACTTCGAGTTCACGAAGGTCAACTACCCGACGACCTCGATCGTCGTCGGCTCCAGCCGCCCGGGCATCGGCGACTGGAAGTGGAGCATTGGCGCGCAGTATGAAATCCTGCTCGGCGATGCAGGCACGCTGACCCCGCGGATCGACGTGGCTTATACGCCCGGCTATTGCGGCAACTTCGCCTGTAACGAGATATCGAAGGTGGACAGCTACACGCTGGCCAATGCCCGCCTGACCTATCAGACCGAGGATAAGGACTGGTCCGTAGCCCTTGAGGTTACCAACCTGTTCGATAACTTCTATTATCTGAACAAGTTCTACAACGGCTGGTTCGCACTGGGCCAGCCCGGCCGTCCGCGCGAATGGGCGGTCTCGGTCAAGCGCCGCTTCTGATCGGGATAAAGGTGCGATAACAAGAGCGCAGAGGGGGAGCCGGACAATGAAACGCAATATGTGCAGTTCGTGGACGGCTCTGCCTCTCGCTCTTGCCGCTCTGGCCATGGCTGGAGTGGCATCGGCGCAAGGCACGCCACCGGAAAATCCGGTGGTGGCCGATCTCGCGGCTCAGGCTGCGGCGCAGTTCATGATCGATGGTGCCAGGCCCGACAGCACGGGCACCGGCCCCTATCGCCCGATCAAGCACCAGCTCGCCAGCCTGCCGGGCCAGACCGTCTATCAACCGGCCGATCTTTCGGCGCTCGGCAATCGGAAAATGCCGGTCTATGTGTTCGGCAACGGGGCCTGCACGGAAGATGCGGCGTCTTCCCGCCAGCATCTGCTGGAGATTGCCTCCCACGGCTATCTGGTAATCGCGCCGGGCGGAATATTCAGCGGGCCGGGCGTTGCGATGAAGCCCGAAGATTGGGCCCTGCATCGCGACAGGACCAAATCCACGCAGCTCAGCGAGGCGATCGACTGGGCCATTGCCGAGAACCGCCGCGCTGGCAGCCCGTTCAAGGGCAGGATCGCCACGGACAAGGTGGCCGTCTCAGGCTATTCCTGCGGGGGCATACAGGCGATCAAATTCGCGGGCGATCCGCGTGTTTCCACGCTCGTGATCATGAACAGCGGCATCCTCGATCCCGATGTGCCCGCGCAGGGCGAGATGAAGGCGGACAAGAGCCTGCTTGACAAGGTGGATGTGCCGATCCTCTACGTGCTCGGCGGGCCGAGTGATATCGCCTATCCCAACGGGATGGACGATTATCGGCATCTGCCCAGTGTCCCGGCGGCAGTCATCAATATCGATGTTACGCACGAGGGCACATATAATGAACCCAATGGCGGGAAAGCGGCACAAGCCGTACTCGCCTGGCTCGACTGGCAGTTGCGCGGGGATGAACTCGCGGGCCGCTGGTTCGCAGGAGAGGATTGCACATTGTGCCGCGATTCCGAATGGACGATCGAACGCAAGAATCTGACGCTCGCCACCCAGCCGCCCCGGCGCGCGCAATGAACACCTCTGCCAGGATGCTTGGCCTGTTCCCCCGGATGGGGCTGCTGTTCGGCTGTGCTGCTGCGCTGACCTTCCAGACCGCCTCTGTCAGTGCCGGCCCGGTCGATGGCAAAAGGCTGCGCAATGCCGATTCCGAAGCCAATGTCGGCGACTGGATGAGCTATAGCCGCACCTGGGACGAGCAGCGCTTCTCTCCGCTCACGCAGATCAATGACGGCAATGTGCAGCGCCTCGGCCTTGCCTGGTATGATGATCTGGAAACCTATCGCGGGGTGCAGGCCAGCCCGCTGGTGGTGGACGGGGTGCTTTATAACGAAAGCATCTACAACGTCGTCACTGCCTATGACGGGAAGACCGGGCGCAAGCTGTGGACCTACGATCCCAAGGTCGGCCCCGAATGGGCGCGACTGGCCTGCTGCGGCCCTTCCGCGCGGGGCATCGCTGCCTGGAACGGCAAGATCTATATCGGTGCGCTGGACGGCCGCCTGATCGCCATCGACGCGAAGGACGGGCACGAAATCTGGTCCAGCCAGACCTTCCCGGAAGGGCAGGAATATTCGATCACCGGCGCCCCGCGTGTCTATGACGGCAAGGTGGTGATCGGCAATGGCGGCGCGGATTACGGCTCGCGCGGCTTCGTCACCGCATGGGATGCTGAAACGGGCAAGAAGCTCTGGAAATTCTACATCGTCCCCACCGATCCGGCCAAGGGCCCGGATGGCGAGGCTTCCGACAGTGCGATGAAGATCGCCCAGCCGACCTGGTTCGGCAAGTTCTGGGAAGCAGGCGCGGGCGGCAATGCCTGGGATGCCTTCGCTTACGATCCGGAACTGGATACGGTCTATATCGGCACCGGCAATGGCGCGCCGCATATGTGGCACTTCCGCAGCGAGGGGAAGGGCGACAATCTGTTCCTCTGCTCCATGGTGGCGGTGAGCGCGACCACGGGCGAGTACAAGTGGCACTATCAGATGGTGCCCGAAGAGGACTGGGATTACACCTGCACGCAGCCCATCGTGCTGGCCGACATGAAGATCGGCGGCAAGCAGCGCAAGGTGGCGATGCAGGCGCCCAAGAACGGGTTCTTCTATGTGATCGACCGCAAGACGGGCGAGCTGATTTCCGGCAAGTCCTATGTCTCGGTCAATACATGGGCCAGCCATATCGATATGAAGACAGGCCGCCCGGTGCTACAGCCCGGCGCGCATAATACCACCAAGCCGCATCTGATGAGCCCCAGCTGGATGGCCGCGCATACGTGGCATCCGATGAGCTACAGCCCGCTGACCGGCCTGATGTATTTTTCCGCGCAGGAACAGGGTTCCGTCTATGCACGGGCGGAGGACGGCGCCTATCGCTACATCAAGGGGCGCAGCAATTCCGGCCAGGCCTATGGCAATGAGCAGGAATTGCGGGCGAAGTTGCAGGCCGAGGCGGTGGCCAGCGAGAAGGGCTATCTGCTGGCCTGGGACCCGAAGACCCAGACCGAGAAATGGCGCGTCGATTACGGCATTCCCGGCTCGGGCGGGGTTCTCTCAACGGCAGGCAATCTGCTGGTGCAGGGCACGATCAACAAGACGCTGGCGATCTACCGCGCGGACAATGGCAAGAAGCTGTGGGAGATGAATATCGACCAGGCGCCGGTCGCTGGCCCGATCACCTATATGATCGATGGCGAGCAATATATCGCCATCAATGCCGGCTGGGGCGGTTCGCCCGTCTATAATCTCAACAAGAATGGGCCGTTCCGCACTTCCACGGCCAAGCTGCTGGTCTTCAAGCTGGACGCCAAGGGAGTGACCTTGCCGCCGATGCCTCCGCCATCGCAGATTCCCGCGCCGCCGCGTCTGACTGCCAGCGAAGCGCAGGTGACGCGCGGACGCGAGCTTTACGCCCAGACCTGCGTGCGCTGCCACGGCGAAGACGCGATCGGCGGCGTGAAGGATCTGCGCTGGATGGACAAGGAAGCGCATGATCTGTTCTTCGACATCGTGCTGAAGGGCATCTATCGCGAGAAGGGCATGGCCAGCTTCGCCGATGTGCTGAAGCAGGAGGATGTGGATGCGATCCACAGCTATCTCATCGCGCGCGCCAATGAGGATTATCAGGACGCCGCCGCAGGCAGGAAATAATAATCAGGGGAATTGAGGATGCGTTTTCACCGGACCATGCTGGCGGCCTTGGCCGCATCGGCCGCCCTTTTGCCTGCCGCTCCCGCCTTTGCGCAGGCTGCGGGCGAAGAAAGCGCGGTGCCCGACCGCTCGTGCGAGCGGGACTGCCTGATCGGCCTGCTGCGCGATCACATGGCGGCTCTGGCGGCCAAAGACCCCTCCGGGGCGCCCTTCGCGGCGAATGTGATGTTCACCGAGAACAACGTGCCCATCAAGGTGGGGCAGGGCCTGTGGAAAACCGTTACCGCCGTCGATCAGGTCGGCCTGGAACTGGCGGACAAGGTGACCGGCAATGCCGCCTGGTTCGGCTCGGTGAAGGAAAACGGCGCGCCCGCCATCTATGCCGTGCGCATCCATGTGAAGGATGGCAAGATCGACGAAGTGGAAAGCGTCGTCCACCGCAAGAGCGGCCTTCCCGCACCCTTCGGTGACGTGAGCAAGATGGTTCACGATCCGGAATTCAACGAGATACTGCCGCCCGAACAGCGCCGCTCGCGTGAGCGGATGCTGGCGATTGCCGATGCCTATTTCGATACGGTGGAAGTGAATGACGGGCAGGTCTTCGCGCCTTTTTCCGACGATTGCGGGCGGCTGGAGAACGGGATTTCCACCACTGCGCCCACTCCGGGCGACCCGGGCGGAAACGCCGCTGCGCTCGCTTCGGGCTGCCGCGCGCAATTCGAGCTGGGCATTTACCGGATCAACAAGCGCGTCCGCCGCGATTTCTTCATCGTGGACGAGGAGCGTGGGGTCGTGGTGGGGCGCGGCTTCTTCGACCATGCCAATGAATGGGACCGCTATCTGCTGACCAACGGGCGCGAAATGAAGACCGCGCTCAAATGGCCCAACTCGATCACTCTGCTGGAAGCGTTCCGCATAAAGAATGCCGAAATCCAGCGGATCGAGGCGGTGTTCACTTACGTCCCCTATTTCAAGAACAACCCGTTCTGGCGGCCGGATTCGAAAATGCCGGCCTATGCGCCCAAGCCTTCCGAATGCGACGATGCCTGCGTCGATCAGACGACGCGGCAGGTCGTGGCCAGCTTCGCGGGCAATAAATGGCGCGATGTGAACTGGGCACCCAAGGTGGGTTATGCCGAGAACAGCGTGGGTATCCGCGTGGGCGAGGGGATCTGGGCCGGGGTCAGCATGGTCGATCCCAATCCGCTGGTCATTGCCGATGCCAAGGCGGGCAAGGGCGTGTGGATCGGCCGGATCGAGGAGCACGGCCAGCCCGCCTGGGGGGCGTTCACCGTCGCCTATGACGGCAAGAAGGTCGGCTCCATCGATGTGCTGATCCGCCGCAAGGAATATGGCCCGCCCTATGCAGAGCCCAATGGCGGGCCGTCCTTCCCGGAACTCGCCCCGGCTGAGCGCACGCCCGCCAAGGCGATGCGCGCGGCGACGGAGGCATTCTACAAGGCGATGAACCCCAAGGGGGCAAAGGCTCCTGCGGGCGTCTCCGCCGAATGCCGCTGGGCGGTGAACGGGCAGGATGTGGGCGATTGCGTATCGCCCTTTGGCGGCCCGGTGCTGAGCAGCCTTGAGCAGGTGCGCGATCGGGAAGTGCTGGCCGTGGACGAAAAGCGCGGGCTGATCGTCTATCGTACGTTCGAGGATTTCCCGGCTGTCGGCGGGGCTGCGGGCACTTATCCGCACAGCTTCCAGGTGGTCGAGCTGTTCCGCTTCAGGAATGGCAAGATCGAGCGAGTGGAGGCCTTCAATTCCGAACTTCCCTATGGGATGAAACCGCGCCAATAAAGCCTGCATGGACGGGCTGATCCCCTATCTGATCCTGTTCGGGATCGTCTTCGGGGTGAACCTCATGCCGGCCTTCGGGCCGCCGACGTGGTCGATCATCGTCCTTTATGGGCTCAATTCGGACTTGCCGGTGCCCGCCATCATTCTTGTGGGGGCACTGGCCGCGGCATCGGGCCGGTTCCTGCTGGCCCATGCCTTCCGCCTGCTGGGCAGGCACGTGTCGGAAAAGACGCGCGCCAATCTGGCCGCCGCGCGGGAGGCGTTCGAGCGTAATCGCAAGGGCGGTATTGCGGCGCTGGGCCTGTTCGCCCTTTCGCCCTTGCCCTCGGCGCAATTGTTCGAGGCGGCGGGCCTTGCGGGCATGCGCTTGGCGGGCTTCACGGCCGCCTTCTTCGCCGGACGGATCGTTTCCTATTCCATCTATGCCTTTAGCGCGAAGGAGGTCAGGCAATCCTCTTTCGGGGATCTGCTGGCCGCCAATCTGTCGAGCCCTCTGGGCATCGCTCTGCAATTAGCCATGATCGCCGCGCTGGTGGCATTGGCGCGGCTCGACTGGGCGAAGCTGCTGGCGCGGGGGAAAGGGAGCTGAACGAGCCCCCGATCCGCAGATCAGCTTGCAGCGAACAGCAGCGCGCCCGAGCCGAGCTGGTCCATTGCTTGGTTCACTAGCTTGCGTTCCAGCGCGAAGCAGCCCTGGCTGCGGCCGATACGGCCTTGCGCGGCGATCAGCGATGGCGCGACATAGTCAGCCCCGTGGATCACGATCGCGCGTTGCAGAGCGAGGTTGTTTTGCGGATCGAGCCCGATCAGCCGACGCGATTTGCCATGCTTGCCGTAATAGGTATCACTGGTGCGGAAGCTGCCTTCGGAGGAAGCGTGCGAGCCCGGGCGATTGGAAAAGCGTGTGGCCCACCCGCTATTCGCCGGGTCCGAACCCCTGCCATGGGCGACGAGATAGGATGCCAGCACGCGGCCATTGCCCAGATCGACGATCTGGAAGCGGAGTTCGCGCGAATGGTGGGAGAAATCGACAAGGCCGATCACGTCGCGGCGGAGGATGGAATTGTGATGTTCGTTGAGTGCGGCCATGGCACGGGGCAACAGATCAGGCCTGGTATCGTTCTTCACCGCGGCAAAAGCGCGCGGCGAAGCCAGTCCTGCTGCTCCGGCAATGGCGGCACCAAGAAAATGGCGCCGGTTGAAATTCATGGTGCGATCCCGAATATGCGTTTCCCCTGATGTAAGCGGCGGGTAAGGCGATGCAACGCGTGCGAAAAGGAGTGGCGATGAAGCGAGCCGTACTTGCGATGATTGCAGTGATAATGCTGGCCGCGGGCTCGCCCGCGATGGCGCAGCCTTCGGCATGGACGCCTGCGAATCTCTCAATACTCAAACGCTGGGTGGCAATGGCGCCCATGGATGCCTTGCCGGTGCTTTCAACCGCTGTGCTCGACAAGGCGGAGAGCGCGGCTGACGGTGAGGGGATCGCCAAGGCGGCGGATGATCTCGCGCTCAGGCTGGCGAAGATGCACCTGCTGGGCTGCGCTACCGCTGCGGAGCGCAAGGGCTGGAACATCGTGGATACGGACAAGGCCGTGGATGTGGAGGCGCTGCTCGCCGGATCGCTTCAGGCCGGAACCCTTGACGCCTTCTTCGCCAGCATGCGTCCGCGCGATCCGGAATATGCCGCGCTCAACGCGGCCTATGCCCAGGCCACGGACCAGAGCGCACGCTCGGCCATTGCCCGCAACATGGAACGCTGGCGCTGGATGCCGCGCTCGCTCGGGGAAGATCACGTGCTGGTCAACGCCGCCGCCTTCGAGGCCGGGCTCTGGCGGGAGGGAAAGAAGGTCGGCACGTGGAAAGTGATCGTCGGCAAGAAGTCCACGCCCACGCCGGTGTTCAATGCGACAATCACTGGCGTCAATCTCAATCCCTGGTGGGAAATCCCGGCCAGTATCGTGCGCGAAAGCGTGGGGGCGCTGGTTCGCCGGAGCCCATCCACCGCGCGCGCGCGCGGATATGTCTGGGGTGGGGGGCGTTATCGCCAGCGGCCCGGGCCGAATAATTCCCTGGGCCAGATGAAGCTGGTCATGCCCAATCCCTACAGCGTCTATATGCACGATACGCCCAGCAAGAGCCTGTTCGAGCGCGATGTGCGGGCCTTCAGCCATGGCTGCATCCGCACCGAGGATGCGATCGGCTATGCGGCGACGCTGCTGGAAGGCGTGAAGACGCGGGAGGAAGTGGACGCGATCGTCGCATCCCGCGAATCCACCGTGATCAATCTCGCCCGCCCGATTCCGATCTACGTGGCCTATTTCACTGCGGTCAGCGACGGGGAGGGAGGGGCGAGAATTCTTCCCGACGTCTATGGACGCGACCGGAAATTCGCAGCCTCCCGCCCGGGATGCGGGGGATAGGTCCGTTCGGGATAAGGGATTTTCGCGTGGGGTAAGCCTGCGCTTTCCTCTCATCCCCGATGAACCTATATGCGGCGCTTCGCACTAACCGTGGTGATATTACTTGTCGGCATCTGGCCATCCTTCAGGTCTCGAGGCGACGTTCCTCGAAAATCGCGAGCGCCTGTTGCGCTTCTTCGCAGCGCGCGGCGCGGGCGAGAGCGCGGAAGATATGCTGCATGAAGTGTGGCTGAAGATCAGCGCGGCCCAGACGGGACCGATTTCCTCGCCCATGTCCTATCTGTTCCGCACGGCGGACCTGCTGATGATCGATCGCTATCGATCCGCAAGGCAGGCGGAAAAGCGGGAGAAGGACTGGGTCGATGCCACCGGGGGCGCGGTTCCCGGCGTGTCGGACGCACCTTCGCCTGATCGCGCGATCATTGCCCGCCAGCAGGCCCGCATGGTCGCGGAAACGCTTGCCGCCCTCGGCGAAAGGCAATCCGCGATATTCCGCAGGCACAGGGTGGACGGCATTCCCCAGCGTCAGGTGGCGGAGGAATTCGGTGTGAGCCTGAGTACGGTGGAGAACGATCTTCGCTCTGCTTATCGCGCGCTGGCACGACTGAAGGAAAAAATTGATGAGGAATGAAGCGGTCGTCTCCGTCTGTATTCCAGGAGACACCAATCATGGCGTTTGATGATCGAATTCTGGACCAGGCCGCTGCCTGGGCCGCGCGCACGGCTGATCCCACCTTCGAGGACTGGGATGGCTTTACTGCGTGGCTCAGCATCGACCCTGCCCATGCCGAAGCTTATGATCTGGTGATGGCCGCTGCCGCCGACGCGACCGACGCGTTGAGAACGTTGCAGTCCGCTACCCCAATGGCCGCCGCAAATGACGATCCTGCGCCGGGCATTGTGCGTCGTCGCTGGTTTATCGGGGCACTGGCCGCGTCGGTAGCAGCACTCGGCGCTGTCGGCTTGTGGCAGATGCAGCCGGGCGCCTATGTGGTTGAGACCGCACCTGGCGAGACGCGCATGATTGCACTCGACGATGGAAGCACGGTCCTGCTGGCAGGCGGTAGCCGGATCGAACTCGACCATCGCGATCCGCGTTTCGCCGAACTCGAGGCGGGGCAGGCACTGTTCACGATTCGCCATGACGATGCGAAACCGTTCCGCGTCGATGTGGGCGGGAATGAACTGGTCGATCTGGGAACTATATTCGACGTCAAGCTGAGCGGCGATCTGACCACCGTGGCTGTGTCGGAAGGCGCCGTCGCGTTCAATCCACGCACGCAGAATGTCCGCGTCGATCCGGGCCATGTGCTGACCAATGTGGCAGGCTCGGCCGAGTATAAACTCGATACGATCGCCCCCTCGCTGGTAGGCGAATGGAGCGAAGGGCGCCTGACGTTTCAGGACGCAGCGCTGGAGGTTGTGGCCGCTGATCTCAGCCGTGCTACCGGCGTTTCCTTCAGCGTGGCGCCCGGTGGGGCGCAGCGCCGTGTTTCGGGCAGCCTGCTGCTTGAGCCGGTGCGGCAGGATCCTGCCAGTCTTGGGCCGCTGCTGGGCGTCAAGGTGCGCAAGGCTGACAGCGGATGGGTGATCGAGGCGCGGTAATATGCGGCGCTACGCCTTTCTTGCCCTCGCGGCCCTGATCGCTTCTCCCGTTCACGCAAAGGGAGTGGCGGTGAATGTGCCTGCCGGCAGAGGCGGGGATGCTGCCGTGGCGATTGCCCGCCAGACGGGCACCAGTATCGTGATTTCCGATCCGGCTCTCGCCAATCGCAGCGTGCCGGCGATCAAGGGCAGATATTCCGCATCGGAAGCCGTGAAAAAGCTGGCGAGATCGCTGGGCGCGCGGGCAATTCCTGCAGGGGCCTCCGGGTGGCGGCTGGTGCTGGAAAAGCAACCTCGCCGGTCCGCGTCGCAGCCGGGAGCCGGGCGTCGTACTGCGGCCCATCGGCCTGCGCCTCCTCCCAGGTCCGCGCCGGCGCAGGACATCATCGTGATCGGTTCGAAACGGGATATCGAGCTGGCGCTCTATCCGGGTTCGGTGGAAATGCTCGACGGCAAGGATCTTGCCTTTGGCGGTCCGGGCGGCACGGAAAAGATCATCCAGCGCGCGCCGACGGTTTCCTCCACGCATCTGGGCAGCGGACGGAACAAGCTGTTCATTCGCGGCATCGCGGATTCCAGCTTTACCGGTCCCACCCAGGCTACTGTGGGGCAATATTTCGGCGACCTGCGCTTGAGCTACAACGCGCCCGATCCCGACTTGCGCCTTTCCGATCTGGAGCGGGTGGAGATTCTCGAAGGGCCGCAAGGCACGCTCTACGGAGCGGGCGCGCTTGGCGGCATTCTGCGCATCGTGCCCAATACACCGCAACTGGGGGTTACCTCCGGCTCCGGCGCAGTGGGCGGCAGTGCGACGCAGCATGGTGCACTGGGCGGCGATGCGAGCGCGACGGTCAATTTGCCGGTCGGCGATGTGGCGGCCTTGCGGGTGACGGTCGATGCCGAAACGCGCGGGGGCTATATCGACAAGCCTCTGCTCGGTGAAAAGGATGTGAACCGCACCGATGTTCTGGGCGGCCGCGCAGCCCTGCGGGTCGAGGTCGGTGAGGACTGGACGCTCGACTTCATGGGCATAGGCCAGACGACCAACGCGCATGACAGCCAATATGCCGATCGTGACGGTCCGCCCCTGACGCGCGCCACGCCCGTAGGTGAGGGTTTTGACGCCGATTACGTGCAGGGCCAGATCGTGTTGTCCCGCGAATTGGGGGATATCCGGTTCAAGAGTTCCACCGGGATCACCGGGCAGCGGCTGGAAGAGCGTTACGATGCCACGGCGGTAGGCGGCGATCCCCGCCTGTTCGTGCAGCGCAATGAAACGCACATGATCGCCAATGAGACGCGCCTGTGGAAGCCGATCGGGGAACATGTCGGCTGGGTGGTAGGCGCGAGTTTCACCAGCAACCGCACGAAGCTGATCCGTTCGCTTGGCGAGCCGGATATGCTCGTCCCCACGACCGGCGTGCGCAATGCCGTGGATGAGTTCAATATCTATGGCGAGGTAAGCTACAGGCTATCGGAAAATCTTCTGGCGACCGCAGGCGGCCGTTTCACGCGCTCCTGGCTGAGCGGGGAGGGCACCGACATCGCCTTCGCCAGTCTGACTGCCGAAAGAGCGGACATGCTGGCGGCGGGTACTGTTGACCGGAAGGAGAGCGCCTTCCTTCCTTCTGCCTCGCTCGTGGCGAAAGTCATGCCAGAGACAACCGTGTATATGCGCTATCAGGAGGGGTTCCGACCCGGCGGCCTTGCCGTTGCCGGCGATATCGTAACCCGCTTCAAGAACGACCAGATTTCCACTTTCGAAATTGGCGCTCGCCATGGCAATCCCGGAAAGGGGCCGTTCGATCTGGCCGCCAGCGTTTCCTACACGCGTTGGAAGGACATTCAGGCCGATTACATCGATAGCGCCGGTTTTCCGACTACGGCCAATATTGGTGACGGGCACATCTGGTCGGCAAGCCTGCGGGGAAGCGTGGCCGTGACTCCGGAACTGAGGCTCGATGCCGGGCTAACGTATAATTTCAGCCGGGTAGATGAGACATCGTCTTTCCTTGAGCTGAAGTTCGGGACTGTCTCTAGTTTCTATCCCGGTTTCTATCTCATTCTGCCGCCCTTGCAGGACATCGGGGCAAGCCGGATCAGCCAGGTGCCGAATATCGCCCGTGTCTCGGGCCGGGTCGGCTTCAGCTACGAGCGTGAGATTGGCGATGACCTGTTTCTCACCGGGCAGGGCTGGGCCAGCTATGTCGGCAAGTCGCGCCTGGGTGTCGGGCCCGAACTGGGCGAGGAACAAGGCAATTATCTCGATACCGGTCTGACCTTCCGCGTGGGCAACGATGCGATGGGCGTGACGCTGGGAATCACGAACCTCACCGATGAGGAAGGCAATCGTTTCGCTCTCGGCACGCCGTTCACCACCGGGCGCGATCAGATCACCCCGCTGCGTCCTCGCACCATCAGGCTGGGGCTGGACGCCGCCTTCTGAAGCTGACTGCCCCGCCGCAAATGCGGGTTGGATAAATTGGCCTTTTTGCCAAGGTTCCCGGGGAGTGGCTCCGTCATACAGATTGAGAGAGCAGAGGCGGGCAGGATTTGTTCCCTTACCGCTCTCAGTGCTCATTTCGGCGGGGGCTGTCGTGGTTTGTGCCGCGATTTCAGTCCTGACCGTCAGTTCCCAGGCTTATGGGGCGGAAGGGTGATGCCCCTTGTCCTTCCGCTCCGACCCCTTGCACGGCTATTTTCCCAGATGCTTGCCTCCGGATACGCATCGTGGAATGAAAGCCTCCGTTGACGCGTAATCGGGCAATTCCGGCACGCTCGAAGGGGGAGGAATGGCGATGCGATCCTGGAAGCTGCGGGGCTATGCCCTTCTTTGTGCCGGTACGGCTTTGTCACTCGGCAATGGGGCGCCGGCCGCTTCTTCAAACACAGCTGGCGCTTCGGGGGGCAAGGGTTGCGCGGCATTCGCCGCAACCGTGCTGGGGCCGGACGTGCGCATCACATCCGCCACCCATGTAGCCGCCTCCGCTAAGGGGACAGTTGATCTCGAAGGCATGGCCATGTCGGCTATTCCGGCCCATTGCCGCGTCGAAGGTGTGGTCAATGAACGCAAGGGAGCCGGCGGCAAGACCTATGGCATACGTTTCGCCATTGCCCTTCCGGATGAATGGAGCGGGCGGTTCCTGCTGCAGGGCGGCGGCGGTCTGAACGGCACGGTGAATCCCCCTCTGGGGCCGGTGGCATCCGATGGGCGCCCGGCGCTGGCACGCGGATTTGCGGTGATTTCAAGCGATAGCGGGCATCAAGGTGCCGGGTTCGACAACAGTTTCATGGCCGATCAGCGGGCAGCGCTGGATTTCGCGGAAAGCTCGGTGCGGACCGTGGCGCTACTGGGCAAGCAGGTGACGCAGAGCTATTACGGCAAGCCTGCCGCCCATAGCTATATGACCGGCTGTTCCACCGGCGGGCGCGAGGGGATGCTCGCTTCCCAGCGTTATCCGGAGCTGTTCGACGGGATCATCGTCGGCGCGCCGGCCATGCGCACCGGGGATTCCAACCTTGGCGTGGAATATACGCAGGTGCTGTTCAACCAGGCTGCTCCGCTGGGCGCGGATGGCAAGCCGGACTTCACCCGGATACTCACGGCGGCAGACAGGACGACGATCCTCAACGGCATTCTGGACCAATGCGATGCGCTGGACGGGTTGAAGGACGGGATGGTCGAGAATGTCGCCAAGTGCGATTTCAAGCCGGCCAAGCTGCAATGCACGGGCGAAAAGAAGGATGGCTGCCTCAGCGCGGGACAGGTGCGGGCCCTCGAACTCGGTCTTGCAGGACCGAGCGACAAGTCAGGCTATCCCCTCTATGCCCGGATGGCGGCCGATACGGGCATCGTGTCCACGCCAATGGGCTATCTCCCCACGGGCGGGCCGGGGCCGTTCGGGCCGCCCAGCACCGCAACCTCGATCGATCTGGATGCGCGTATCCACGCGATCCGGCAGGATCCTGTGCAGCGGCTGACCGACACCAATTACTGGACGAACCTCAACACCTATCTGGATCGCGGCGGCAAGATCATGTTCTTCCACGGCGTATCGGATTTCTGGTTCTCCCCCTTCGCCACATGGGACTGGTATCAGCGCGCGCAGGCCACCAATGGGGCCGCGTTCACAAATGCCAGCCGGTTCTACATGGTGCCGGGGATGCTCCATTGCCGTGGCGGCAATGCCTATGATCAGTTCGACATGCTGGGCAAGCTGGTGGACTGGGTGGAACAGGGCAAGGCGCCGCAGCAAGTGATGGCCCGTCGCACCGGCTCGGCGGCGAGCAGGCCGCTCTGCCCCTATCCGGCCTATCCGCACTATACGGGCGGGGATCCGGACAAGGCATCCAGCTTCACCTGCAAAACCCCCGCGTGAGGCTGGCCGGAAACTGACATAGAGGGGGGAAGTCGATGCGGTCACAGCGGTCTTCGAGCGGGTATCAAATTCTCCTCGTCACTCTGTTGTGCCTCAATTTCGGCATTCTGTTTTTTGACAGGAACGCCCTCAATTTCCTGATGCCCTTCGTGCAGCCCGAACTCGGGCTGAATTACACGCAGGTCGGTATGCTGGGTTCGGCGCTTTCGCTCACCTGGGCCATCGCGGCGATCTTCGTTGGCTGGCTTTCCGACAAGGCCGGCAAGCGCAAGATCCTGATCGTCCTCTCCACGCTCCTGTTTTCGGCATGCTCGGTCGTCTCGGGATTTGCCTCGTCCTTCCTGATGCTCCTCGGGGCGCGGCTGGTCATGGGCCTGTCCGAAGGGGGCGTGATGCCGATCAGCCACGCTATGGTGGCGGCGGAGGTTTCCCCGAAATGGCGCGCGCTGGCCATGGGGGTGACGCAGAATGTCGGATCCAGCCTGCTGGGATCGACTGTTGCGCCGCTGGTGCTGGTCCCGGTGGCGCTGACGTGGGGCTGGCGCGAGGCGTTCTTCCTGGCTGCGGTGCCCGGCCTGATCTCGGCCCTGCTGATCGTCCTGTTCGTGGTTGAACGGCCTATCCCGAAAGCCGCGCCTCGCCAGCCGCGCACGCGCGCGCCGCTGGTCGAATTGCTGACCAACCGCAATGTCGTGGCCTGCACGATCATGGCGGTGCTGCTGGTCTCCTATCTGGTGGTGACCTGGGCTTTCATGCCGCTGGTGCTGGTGCAATATCGCGGAATTGACGAGGCTACGGCTGCAGGGCTGATGGCGGTGCTCGGCGTATCGTCTTTCCTTGCCAGCTTCGTGGTCACGACCATTTCGGACTTCGTGGGGCGGCGACCCGTAATGGTGATCAGCACCTTTATCGGGGTACTCCTCCCGCTCGGTGCGCTTTATTTTGACGGGCCGGTGATGATCCTTGGGGTGATCTTCTTCGTCGGCTGGATGTTCAACGGCATCTTCCCGATGTTCATGGCCACGGTGCCTACCGAATCCGTGGCGCCCTATCAGGTGGCGACCGCCATGGGGCTGGTGATGGGTGTTGGTGAGATTTTGGGCGGAGTACTATCGCCCTTCGTGGCCGGTTGGTTGTCCGACATATACGGTTTGCAGGCGCCGCTGTGGTTCCTCATCGTGCTGGCGGTGCTGGGCGGCGCGACTGCCCTGTTCCTGCGTGAAACCGCTCCCCGGATCGTGGGAGAACGGGCGGAGGCCGATCCCGCCTGAAATCCTGCCTGACAGGCGCGGCCGGATGCGCTCCGCCCGCGCCCGCTATCATCCTCAGGCTTTCGGCGGTGCCTTGCAGTCGAAGTTCTTGGCTTCAGCCACATCGCCGCTGCCCTTGTAGGTCGGCACGAGCGGATAGCGGCAGAGGGGGCGCGTCATCGGGGGAAGCGCCGGCGCAGCAGGGCCAGGGCCCATGGCCGGAGCGGCAACCCGCGAAGCGACGATCCGCTCGGGCGCTTTGCCGGTGGTCGCCCAATCGTCGATCACGCCCAGCGTATCGAAGGAGGAGGGGCCTTCGCCGCCCGAGCAGTGCTGCATCCCCGGCGCCATGAACAGGCGCAACTGGTCGCGGTTCTGATCGTGCGACAAGGTCTGGCGGAGCTTGCCGTAGAACTGCACGGTGTTGGTGGCAGGGATCAGCCCGTCCGCCCAACCATGGCTCAGCAGCAGCTTGCCGCCGCGCGCGAAGAAGGGATTCAGATCCGAGGGGGTCACGTCGAGAATATCCTTCCCGAACATATAGGCGCGGGTTGAATCCGTGCCGTAATCGAAGCTGCGCCAGTCCCAGCCGGGCTGATTGTCGAACACCAGCATGCTCATATAGGTGAGCGCCACGGGGAAGGGCGCGGTGCCGCCGGTTAGTGCGGCCAGCTGCATTTCCGATCCGACCGGGAAGCCGGGGAACAGGATCTGGCCCGAACGCGGATCTTTCACGCCTTCATAGATCGCCCGCATGGCCGAAACCTGATCGGCATTGAGGCAGCCGTCAGCCGCACCCGATGTGCAGAGCAGCTCGCCGGGATCGAATTTGCAGGCATCGGGGCGCGCGATGAGGCCATCGGCCAGGCCATCCACCTTGTCGCATTTCGCCACAGCAGCCTTGTGAACCAGGCCGAGCGAGGCAGGCGTCAGTTTGGACTGCGGCGTCCGCAGCGACTGGTAGCCGACCCACATGGACTGCGTCATCAGCGTGGTCATCGGATTGGCCGGGGCCATGGCCGAGATCGCGTCATAATCCTCGGGATAGCGGAAGGCTGCCATCAGCCCCTGCCGTCCGCCGGTGGAGCAGCTGTTCCAGAAGGACAGGCTGGGGCCCTTGCCATAGAAATCCTTGATCGCGGCCTTGGCGGTCACTGTCATGCCATGGACCGCGCGATGGCCGAAATCGATCAGCTTTTCGGTGTGGCCAACGGCCCATTCCGCCGTAAGCCCGCTTCCCGTGTGGCCGGTGTCCGTAGTGGCCACGGCATAGCCGCGCGACAAGGGGCTACCGAGTTCGGAATAGCTGAGTTGCCCGGCCCAGATGCCGTTGCCGATGCCCACGAACTTGCCGTTCCAGCCGCTGGCGGGCAGCCACACTTCCACCTTGATGTCGGAATCGGAAGTGGGCGTGAGCGTAGCCTGCACACGGCAGAAGGCGGGCAGGTGCTTATAGGCCGCATTGGCGACGCCCGGCGGCGG
Organism: Fulverythrobacter ferritrahens; assembly: GCF_020539485.1. Lineage (GTDB taxonomy): Bacteria > Pseudomonadota > Alphaproteobacteria > Sphingomonadales > Sphingomonadaceae > Andeanibacterium > Andeanibacterium ferritrahens. The sequence goes on along the minus strand of NZ_JACDXU010000001.1, from coordinate 1,436,915 downwards.
ACCGAAGGGGGCGGGGGGCTGCTCGAATGCGCCGGGCGCAACCAGTTGGGCAGAAGTGACCCGGCCCTTGTCGAGCTTCAGGCCGATGAGATCGTTACAATCCTTTGCCGCTGCCGGGCTGGCGACTGCCACGGCCGCCGCGCTTGCCGCGATAGCCAGGCCGGCACGTAATCCCTTGCGATACTGCCCCTGCTTGATCGTCATTTGCCAAACTCCCCCTTTGAAGACGTCGATTCTCTGTCGAGCCGGATCGCACTTGAAGCCCGGCGGGCAGCACGATGCAAGTCCCGCCGGATAATGCCTATTGGCTGATGGCGCGCTGATAGGCGGGGCGTGCGGTCAGCCGTTCGACGTAGGCTGTGACCTTGTCGGACAGCACGTCATTCATGCCCAGCGCCTGCGCGATCGTCAGCGCATAGCCGACGGAGATGTCGGCAATGGTGAACTTGTCCCCCATGATCCACTGTCGCCCATCCTCCAGTCGGGCATCGAGCAGGGCGAGGCGCCTCTGGAGGGCCGTGGTGAGATCGCGCACGGAGAAATTGTCCCGCTCCCCTTCCGGAGCCAGCTTGGTGGTGCGGAAAATGACGGAAAGCGGGCCCATAAGGCTCGCTTCGCCGTAGTGCAGGAATTGGAGATGCGCCGCATAGGCGGCCGGATCGGGGTTCGGGCCGACAGTGAATTCCATCGCCTGCGGCAGGCGGCGCCCGGTGATATATTGCAGAATGGCGATGGATTCGCCCATGCGGATGCCATCGTCATCGATTGAAGGCACGGTGCCGGCCGGGTTGATCTCCAGATATTCCGGCGGCAGCGGGAAGCCGGGCTTCTCGATGCGATATTCCTCGCCCAGCTCTTCCATCAGCCAGACGACGCGCAGCGAACGGGTGCGGGGTACGTGATAGACGGTGATCATGATGCTGGCCTCTCCTCCTGTAGAGGGCGGGCTTTATCGCCAAGCGAAGGCATGATGCAATGCGGCTGCATGTGGCCCGCCCAGCAGCGGGCAGGTCGTCCACATACCCACTTCCATCTGCCTTTCGGAAGCGTATGGGCAAAGGCATTCGAATAAGTGAAATCCGCAGGCGAAAGGCTGGATTGGACAATCTATGGCGTCACGAGGCGGAACGAAGGGCAGGCGGAGCGTGAAGAGCAGTTTCACGCTGTATCGTGAGGGACGATCGACGCCGGAAATCCGCCTGACGGTCAATATGGTGCTCACCGCCCGGCGTTGGCGCTCTCTGCTGGACGAGCGCTTGCGGCCCATCGAGCAGAGTTCCGCCCGGATGGAAGCCATGGCCGCCATCCTCAATTCGCCGCCCCTGAGCCCGCAGGTGGAGATCGCGCGCCGCCTCAGGATCGAAGGGCCTACGCTTACCCGGATGCTGGACGTCCTCGAAAAGGACAGTCTGGTGGAACGATTGCCCGATCCCAATGATCGCCGCACCAACCAGTTGCGCCTGACCGAGGATGGAGAAGGCGCCCTGGCGGAAATCTTCGCCGTCACGGATGCGATGCGTGCCCGCCTGCTGGATGGTTTTACCGACGAACAGATTCAGCTCATCAATACCTTTCTGGAAGAATTGCTGCGGCGCCTGGATACCGGCCTTAACGATCCGGACGAGTAGATCCTCCTTCTTCCTGCTCCTGTCTCAAGGACGGCAATGGTTTGAAAGAACGGGCCGGGCGGCTACACGAATTGCGACGGGAGAATCAGGAAGTCAGAGGGGAATAGAATGAAGTCGAAGATTTCCATGCTGGCAGCAACGCTGCTGGCCTCGGGAATGCTGGCCGCCGTGCCCGCATCTGCGCAGATGAAGCCGCTCAGCGATCCTGTGATCGCCCACCCGGACCCGGTATCGCTGTTCAACAGCAGCGATCCCAAGCTGCACAAGAACAAGCAGGCCGCGCTCCACATCATGAAGGAGCTGCTGCAGTGCAACCAGTGGACCCGTGCGCCGGAATGGATCACGGACCGCTATATCCAGCACAATCCCTTCGCCGCATCGGGCCTGAAGGGCGTGATGGATTACTTCATCAATGTCGCAAAACGCCCTGAGGACAAGGAGTGCAAGACGCTCACTTCGCCCATCGTGGCAGTGCAGGCGGAAGACGATTACGTCACCGTGCTGACGGTGCGCACCCTGCCTTTGCCGGGCGATCCGACCAAGACCTATACCACGACCTGGTTCGACACCTGGCGGTTCGTGGACGGCAAGGCTGACCAGCACTGGGATCCCGCCAGCCTCCCCGATGCCGCCGCCCCGCCGGTCGGCAGCGTGGATGTCGAACTGCGTCAGGCGAAAGACCGCGAGGAGATCGAGGCGCTGATGTGGCGCTATGACCGCGCGCTCGACAAGTTCAATGCCGATGCCTACGCCGCCTCCTTCACGGAAGACGGCTCGTTTGGCGAGACCAAGGGCCGCGAGGCGCTGCGCAAGATGATCGCGGATTTCACCAAGGACGGGAAGGCCGCGCCGAAGCTGCAGCACGCCACCAGCAATCACTGGATCGAATTTACCGGGCCGCACACGGCCAAGATCCACTATTACTGGCAGACCTATCGTTTGAGCGAGACCGGCAAGCTGGACGACCCGCCGAAGCTGATCGCGGCGGGCAACGGAGTGGACGATGTCGTGCGCGTCAACGGCAAATGGCTGTTCCACAGCCGCCGGGTGAGTGCGCCGGAAGATTGAGTTCCGGGCAAGGTCGGGGGGTTATCCTCCCGGCCTTGCTTCCGCGAGCTTGGCCTCTTCCAGCTTTACCATGCGCCACAGCGTTTCGGTGACGGGGGCTTCGACCCCCACCTTTCTTGCGGCTTCGACAATGGCACCGTTGATGGAATCCACTTCCGTCCGGCGTCCAGCTTTCACATCCTGCAACATGGAGGCTTCATGGTCGGCATGGTCGGTCATGGAAACCAGCGTGAGATCGTGGATCGGCTTTGAGGAAATGGCATAGCCACTGGCATTGGCCGCGGCAGTGCCTTCTTCAACCACGGCATGGATCATGCCGCGTGCTTCCGGCTTTTCCTTGAAGAAACCCGGCGTGCGGCGAGTGAGGGCACATAGAGGGTTCATGGCGGCGTTGAAGATTGCCTTTTCCCAGATCGCCTCGTGGATTTTCGGTTCGAGCTTGGCGTTCATTCCGCCTTGCGTCAGCTTGTCCGCCACTTGCGCGGCAAAACTCTCATCCTGCGTGAAGGCGGGATAGAGCCGCGATCCGCCTTCGCCCATCGAACGGACCTTGCCCGGCCCTTCCAGATCGGCGGGCAGCGATGCGATGCCCACCAGCACACGCTCCTGCGGAACATGCGCGGCGATCCTCTCGGCATTGCCCAGGCCGTTCTGCAGGGTCAGGACATATGTTTCCGGCCCGATCAGTTGCCTGGCGCCCTTCATCGCCGTTTCGGTGTGGAACACCTTGGTGAAGACCAGCACCAGATCCATGATTCCTTCGGCATCCTGCGGGAGCCGGGCGGGCAGGGGCAGCACCTCGTGGCCAGCGCGGGTTTCCAGCTCCAGGCCATGTTCGTTGATCGCATCGATATGTTCGCGGTTGACGTCCACCAGCGTGACATCGCAGCCCGCGCGATGGAAAGCTGCGGCATAGAGGCAGCCCATGGCGCCGGCGCCGACGATTGCGATCTTCATTCTTCTCTCCTAGCCGCGATTATTGCGGTCACTTGACCAGGCTGTAGCCGAAATCGGGTGTCCGGCGAAAAAGCATATCCGCGCGTTGGGGCATGGAAGCCCATATCGCGCGCGTGAAACGCTCATAATGCTGGACGAAGCGGGTCACGCCCGCGCGATCCATGCGCGGGCGGTCGCTGCCTGCCGCCAGCCCGACTTCCTGCCTGAGGCGCGAGGCTATGACGGTTTCGATATCGGGCACTTCGATGGAAACGAGCAGGGCGAAGCGATCCCAGATGGCGGGATAATCGCGCGCCAGTTCTTCCAGGGACCAGCGTGCCCATTCGCCTTGCGGATCTTCCGCCGCTTCCAATTCGTTGATGGGGCCCGACCATTCCGGCACATCGGCAGCGTGCAGCCCCACGCACCAGCCTTCCAGCAGGATGGCGTCGGGACGGCCTTCGAACTCCGGCCAAGCCTCGCGGCTCACACGGTCATCGTCCAGCTTGTCGAAACGGGGCAGGGGAGTGCGGCTGTCCGGCCCGGCATGGGTCAGCTTTTCCAGCGTATCGGCCATCAGCAGCGTATCATGCGTGCCGGGCACTCCGCGCGTCTCGCACATGGGGTGCACCAGCCGGGCAAGCTGGAGGCGCGGTGGCTTGCCGAGATAAAAATCGTCGAGCGAAAGCAGCGCGGGGCGCATGCCGTGGAACTGCTCCAGCGCGAGGCCGATAAGCTGGGTGAGCGTGGATTTGCCTGAACCCTGCGCGCCGTTAATCCCGATGACGGGAGGCCCCTCGTCTCGTGGAAGGGCGGCGATCCGCTCGGCCACGAGGCAAGCGGCCTCGGCCGAGGATTGATTGGCTGGAAAGCCAGCAGGCAAGAGAGCGAGCAATTCCTCGGACCGGGACATTACCCGGCGATAATCGCTCCACCCAGCAGCATCAACAGGCGGACGTCGATCCCGTGGCCCTTTTCCCGGAATTCGGAAATCGTCTCGGCAATCCTGCTCAGTTTTACGCGATGGACGGTGATGTTTTCGTCCGGCGTGCCGCCGCCTTCACCCACTTTGGTGAGGCCGGTTGCGCGCAACAGCGAGAAGCTTTCGCTCACCATTCCGGGCGAGGAATAATATTCGCCCAGATTTTCCCAATGCGCGGCGCGATAGCCGGTTTCTTCCTCCAGTTCGCGCTGGGCGGCATCCAGCGCAAGCTCGCCTTGCGCACCGTCTCCATCGCCGATCAGGCCCGCCGGGAGTTCCAGGCAGGGGCGGCCGAGCGGCACGCGGAACTGTTCGACAAGGATCACCTCGTCGCCATCCAGAGCCAGGATCACCGCCGCACGAATATCGCGCGCCCGGCTGACATATTCCCATGTCCCGCGGGTCTTGGCTGTGATGAAGCGGCCCTGCCAGCGGATTTCCTCGGGCAGGGTGGCGGCATGGGGAATGGTGTTCTGGGTCATACTTCGATCAGGCGGTCCGGCAATTCGTTCCTGTCATCTTCGCTGCGGGGGAAGTGCTGGGCGAGAATCGCGCCCACGTCGCGCACGCCCACTGCCATTCCGTCACCAATCCGGCCGTCCTTGATATGGCCCAGCATGTCGGCCATCGCCTCACCCCAGACGGTGGCAGGCACCTTGGCGGTGATGGCTTGATCCGCCACGATTTCCGCCCGGTGTTCCCGCATGGAGAGATAGATCAGGATGCCGGTATGACCGTGGGTGCGCCGTTCGGCGCCCACTTTGAAGAAACTGACGGCCCGGTCGCGCACGCGCGCGGATTTGACGGCGGAAGGGATCAGGAAGAATTTCACCGGCTGGATCAGCTGGATCAGCATCATCGCGATGAACTTGATCACGCCCACCGCCATCACGATGGCAAGCAGCTCGCGGTGCGTCCATTCATGGCCCCATAGACCGAAAATCTGGTCTATCAGGGATAGATAGAACTCGGAAAAGACCGAAAACAGCGCCATTGCGAGGAAGCTGATGGCGACGGACCAGGCGAGGGCGACGTCAATATAGCCGTCAGAACGGTCGCTCACGATCGTCACGATTTCGCCCGCAGTATGCGCCTCTGCCGCGCCCACAGCGTCAGAAACCTTGCGGCGTTCCTCGTCGGAAAGGGTGATGCTTGCCATGGATGTTTCCCTTACCAGCTGCCCGAGGCACCGCCGCCGCCGGACATGCCGCCGCCGAAGCCGCCAAAGCCGCCCCCACCGCCGCCTCCGCCCCAGCCGTCATGACGTCCACCGCCGCCGCGCGTGGCTGCGTTGAGAGCTTCCCACAGGATGATGTTGCCGACTGCATTGCCGAAGCCGCTGCGGCGATAGCCCTTGTTCCGCCGGCCGAAGACCAGGGCAAAGAACACGATCAGCACGATCCAGAAGATGATCCCGCCAATGCTGGGGGCGCTATCCGACTGGCGATCCTTCTCGGCCGCCGCCGCCGCTTCGGCGATGGCCTTGGCATCTTCGGGAGAACGATCGAGCTGAGTGACGATGGCGTTCACCCCGGCTTCGATCCCGCCCGCCATATCGCCATCCTTGAAACGGGGCGTGATGTCGTTGCGGATGATCCGGCCGGAGAGGATGTCTGTGATGTAAGGCGTTAGGCCATAGCCGACCTCGATCCGTACCTTGCGCTCATTCGGCGCGACCAGCAGCAGCACGCCGGTATCCCGTTCCGCCCCGCCGATGCCCCAGGTTTCATAGAGCTTTGTAGCGTAGGGTTCGATCGCATCGCCATCGAGGCTGGGCACCGTGGCCACGATAACCGCGTTGCCGGTCTTCGCGTTGTACTCGCGCAGCCGTGTATCCAGCGCGGCTTCCTGTTGATCCGGGATCAGATTGGCGCCGTCATAGACGGGCCCCGTCGGGCGCGGCGGCAAGGCCGCTTGGGCGGGGGCCGAAAGCCCTGCCAGCAGCATGACTGCAAGCAGGGCATTTATCGCGGCGAGCGCGAATCCGCGCAGTTGCGGCAGGGTCACGATCTGATCTCCGCTCGCTCCTTACTTGGCCGGTGCGGCAGAGGAGGGGGCGCCCGCCATGCCGCCGAAGTCCACCTTGGGAGCTTCCTTCGCGCCTTCATCGGCCTTGAAATATTCCATCGGCTTGGCGCCATAGACGATCTTGGCGGCCATGATGGACGGGAAGGTGCGGATTTCGGTGTTATAATCCCGGGCCTTCTCGTTGTAGCGGATGCGTTCCACGTTCACCTGGTTCTCGGCCCCTTCCAGCGCCACCATCAGGTCCTTGAAGTCCTGCTGGCTCTGGAGCTGCGGATAGGCTTCCACTACGGTGCGCAGCTGGCCCAGCGCCTGCGTCAGCTGGTTCTGTGCAGCCTGGAACTTGGCGAATTCCTCGGGATTGGAAAGATCATCGGTGGTGATGTTGATCGAAGTCGCGCGGGCGCGGGCTTCCACCACATTGGTCAGGATCTGGTTTTCGGAGCCGGCGGCAGCCTTCACAGTCTCGACGAGATTGGGAATGAGGTCGGCGCGGCGCTGATAGGCGCTTTCCACCGTGCCCCACTGTGCCTTGGCTTCTTCTTCCTTGGTCGGCACGCTGTTGATGCCGCAGGCCGCGAGACCGAGCGCGGCAACGGCCACGACGGCAAGGCGGGTAATGCGTGCGGTAAGCGAGCTGGTCATGGTGATCGGTCCTCCATGCCGCCAGTTCCTGCGGGCGGCTTGCTGTATTGCATAGATAGCACGGTGGGTGCCGCGTTCAAGGACAACCGGATAGTCCCGCCTTGTGACAATTGCGCAAAGCTGGCAGGCTGACCATATGGACCGAAGTTTTGGAGGGACCGGGATGTTCAAGGATTTCAAGGAGTTCATTGCGCGCGGAAATGTGATGGATCTGGCGGTTGGTGTAATCATCGGCGCCGCCTTTTCCGCCATCGTCACGTCGCTGACGGACAGCGTGATCATGCCGGTAGTGGGCATGATCGTGGGTAGTGTCGATTTTTCCGACCAGTATATCGTGCTGAGCGGCGATGTGCCCGCAGGCACGCCGCTTGCCGCCGCCAAGGCTGCCGGGGCGAATATCCTTGCCTGGGGGGCGTTCATTTCGGCCGTGATCAATTTCTTCATCCTGGCTTTCGTGATCTTCCTGATGGTGCGCGCGGTGAACAAGGTTCTGCGCAAGAAGGAAGAAGCTGCCCCTCCGCCGCCTTCCGGCCCCAGCGAGATCGATCTGCTGACCGAGATCAGGGACGCGCTGAAGAAATAAGCGAGAGGCTGGTTCGCCAGCCACTTCCCATTCAGCAAAGCGCCCCTATATAGGGCCTGCCGGTTTCGGCCGGCTATGGCGATAAATTGCGGTGTGCAATAGGCACAGCGGACCCGGGGGCAGTACCCGGCGGCTCCACCACCTCCTCCGTTGTCGCGGGGGAAATGACGGGGCCGAACCAGGATCGACGTGTGTTGAAAAGCACTGTTTTCGCCCGGGCTGAGTAACCCGTTAAAGGCTCAAAACTCATAAGTGCCAACGACAACGAAGCACTCGCTCTCGCAGCGTAATGTGACGGCCTAACGGCCTGAATTTACAAAGCTAAAGCGCGGTTGGACCCACCGGGCAACAGAAGCGGATTCCGGGGGCCCGGGGGAGCCTAGCAACAGAATCCCCCACCTCCCTGCATTGCCTCGGCGCCGAGCCGGGCCGATCAATGAAGTGTGCGTGCGGCAGCTTCGGCTTCAGCCGCGCGTTTCTCATTTTCCAGTTTCAGGCAATCGAGCATCTTGCCGCCGGCCATGAACACCGCGCCGGTGCAGGCAAGGAACAGCAATTTACCGCCAAATCCAGGATATTGGGTAAGATAGACGCTGCCGCGCTCCACTGCGCCGAGGGCCAGCGCATAGATGATCAGAAAAGCCTCCACTCTGGTCTTGATCGTGAAAAGCCGCCTGATCCTAGCAAACATCTGTTCCTCGCTTCCTTACCTCATCGATCAGCAATGATCATGCCAGGCGCAGAAAACAGGGCAAGATATTGGTTAACATGGCGTCAAATCGTAAAAGCCACCGACAGGTTAGGCCAGTTCGGCAAGGTTTAGCGCTTCCAGCAATCTGAGCCGTGCCCGCACTACATCCTGCTCCAGCGCGGCCGAGCCGAGCGCGGCGGGGTCTATCTGAGCAGGCCACCATTGCTCAACCACCGCTGCAATCATCTCAGCAGTGGAGGGGGTAAGCAGGAAGCGGGAATCCACGCGATCCGGATCGGCCACCACGCGCAGGCGCAGGCAGGCCGGGCCGCCGCCGTTGGCCATGCTCTGCTTGACATCCACCGGGATTACCCGGCGGATCGGGCCATTACCGGCCAGCATCGCATCCAGCCATGTGCGCACTGCGGGGCTTTCATGCGCTTCGGTGGGGATGATAAGCGCCATCTCTCCTGTCGGCAGGGTCAGAAGCTGGGCATTGAACAGATAGGTGCGGATCGCTTCCGCCAGGCTCACAGAGCTGGCGGGAACAACCACGATTTCCGCCTCGGGCAGTTTCTCCCGAATGGCGGCGTAAGTGCCTTCCGGATCGGCGAAGGCGAGTTCGTGCGTGAACAGCACCCGCTCATTCGCCACGGCCACAACGTCATTATGGAAAGCCCCGGCTGCGATCGCGTCGGGATTCTGCTCCACGAACAGGACTTTATCGGGATCGAGCCCGTGGGACCGCGCTACGATCCGGCTGGCTTGTTCATGCTGGCGCGCAGGGAACCGCCCGCCGGGTTTGCCATAGACGAATATCTCCAGCCCCGGCTCGCCGTGACTGAGGCACATGCGCATGTGATTGGCGGCGCCTTCGTCCCCGAAGCAGGCAGGCACTATGGCGTGAACCGCGAAATAGTGCTCATCCGCAAAAGCGAGCCGCAACTGCCGGGCGGTGTCAGGCCATTCCTGGAAGCGATGAGCCATCGTTACCAGATTGGCGGCAGTCAGATGGCAGCGCCCGTCTCGCGTATCGGGCGCGGGCGAGATGGTTGCGGCATTGGCCGTCCACATCGAGGACGCGGACCATGCGGCTGCGATCAGGGCATGGTCGGTCTGAACGTCTGCCGCAATCTGATCGAGAAAGCGGCGATTGGGGCGGGGCAAGGGCAGGAAAAATCCCTGCGCCAGCCCCATTTCCATATTGCCCCTCATCTTGGCCAGGCCCTGAAGCGCCGCCGCCTTCGGATAGGAAACTTCCCCGGCATGGGCCGTGGCGGCCAGATTGCCGAGACTGAGGCCCGCATAATTGTGGCTGGGGCCAACCAACCCGTCAAAATTGATCTCGACGAGCGTCACCGCGCCACGCTCCACACCTCGTCGCCGGGTTTCACATCCAGAATATCGGCTGCGCAGGAATCGATCGAGACATTGCCATCTTCGTCCACGCTGCGGGCGCCATAGCAACAGCGGAAGTCGGAGAGACGGCCGGTGGCGATCAGGGCCTGTTCGCCCTTATCCACTTCCGTCGCCACTACCTTGCAACATCTGGAATTGCGCACGCTTTCCACCTTGTCGGTCCGTGCGGTCATGGTCGGGCCGCCGTCAAAAATGTCGACATAGCCTTCAAAATTGAAGCCTTCCGCCTCCAGCATGCGCATGGCGGCGCGTCCGGTGGGGTGGGGGACGCCGATGGCATTCCGGGCATCCTCGCTCAGCATGGCGATATAGACAGGATGCTTGGGCATCAGGTCCGCGATGAACTGGTTGCCGTTGATGGCATTGAAATAATCGGCTTCCTGGAAACTCATGCCGAAGAAGCGACCGGCCACACCGTCCCAGAAGGGCGATCCGCCACGTTCGTCGATAATACCGCGCAGTTCCGCCAGAATACGGTCGGCAAAGCGCTGGCGATGCATGGCGATGAACAGATAGCGGCTGCGGGCCAGCAGCATGCCAAGGCCGCCTGCGCGCTCGTTGGGGTGGAGGAACAGCCCGCCGACCTCGCTCGATCCTTCAAGATCGGTGACGAGGCTGAGCAGTTCAGCGCGCACCGTGCGGTCCAGTTCCTGCGAATGCTGGGTCAGCGTGGTGAGGCGATAGGAATAAAACGGCCAGAGCTGCCCGACCTGAGTGAAAAGCTGGCAGGTGCCGCGCACTTCGCGGGTTTCGACATTCTCCAGCACCAGCACGAATACTTCGTCCGCCATTTCGCCATCGGGGCGGGAAAAGGCCTTCTGGGCGCGCTCGAGCTTGGAGGCGAGCGCCTTGCGATCAGGCGGCAGATTGGTGAAACCGCCGCCTGTGAGTTTGGCCATCTGGTAAAGCGGTTCAAGGTCCGCAGCGGTTGCGGCGCGCAGGCGAAAACTCAAAGCGGGGCTCCCACGGATAGCCGCTGGAGGACGAGGGCTGACAAGGCCGCCCGTTCCCGCAGCGAGGACACAATCATGAATTCATGCGGCGAATGGATAGAACCGCCGCGTACGCCCATCGTATCGACCACGGGCACGTTGCAGGCGGCGATATTGTTGCCATCGCATACGCCACCGCTGTTCTGCCAGTTAAGGGTCTGATCCAATTCCGCGCCACAAGCCTTTACAAGATCGAATAATTTCTGCGCCCGCGCGTCCACCGGCTTGGGCGGGCGGGTGATGCCGCCATGGACGTAGAAGGTCACATCCAGTTCGCTGGAAATCTCGGCCAGCAGGGCGGCGAAAGCAGTCTGGAAACCTTCCGCCGCTTCGGTGGAGCGAGGGCGGATGTTGAAGCGCAGCACGGCATGATCGGGCACCACATTATTCGCGCTGCCGCCGTCGATCCGGGCGGGATTGACGCTGAGACCCGCATGGTCGAGCGCCTTGAGAGCCACGGCGAGCTGCGCCGCAGCGACGACTGCGTTGCGCCCTTCCTGCGGGTTCCGGCCCGCATGGGCGGATTTTCCGGTTACGGTGACGGAGTAGTTTCCGCTGCCTCCTCTGGCATGGGCGAGGGTGCCGTCGGGCAGGGCGGAGGGTTCGTAGGTAAGCGCGGCATATTTGCCCTGCGCCAGCGTGGAAATCAGCGGTGCAGAGGAGAGCGAGCCGGTCTCCTCGTCCGAATTGACCATCACGTCATAGCCGATTTTCGCTGCCTCGGCGGTGCGCTCAAAGGCACTGAGAGCGGCGAGGATGACGCTCAGGCCGCCTTTCATGTCGGCCGTGCCGGGGCCATTGAGCGTATCGGCGTCGAGCCAGGTGAGCGACTGGAACGGATGGTCGACGGGGAACACCGTGTCCATGTGGCCGGTGAGGAGAAAGCGTCGCTCTGCATCCGGCCGGACCCTCAGCACCATGTGGCGGCCATGATCCTTCACGACCTCCCGTCCATCGGCCGCGATGGCGGTGACCGGGGCGGGCTCTTCCAGCGTGACTTCGCCCGGCAGGGCGGAAAAGGCATCGGCCAGATCGCCCGCCATCGCCGCCAGCCCGGTGAGATTCGCGGTGCCGCTGTTGATCGCCGCCCAGCGTTCTACCTGGGAGAGCATAGCTGGCGCGTCGATGGAATCGAGCAGCCGCGCCCCGGAAATTGTCGACACCTGTTGCATACGAAACCATCTCTAACTTCCCATGTGGCGCTCTCCAACCCCTTGTGAGATGCATGTGCCGGAAAAGGTCTGGCCCCAGCGGGAAAGATTGCTACTTAGCAGGCTAATTATATTCGGGTTTAAGAAGGAGTAAGGACGATGAGTGAGCGGGTTGAACGCAGCGGGTTGCAGGTCGATGCGGCATTGGCCGCCTTCCTGGAAAACGAGGTGCTGGCCCCGCTCGATCGCGATGCGGGCGAGTTCTGGCAGGGTTTCGCGGCGATCTGCGATCGCTTCGTGGCGCGCAACCGCGAGCTGCTGGCAATCCGCGAGGATTTCCAGAGCCGGATCGATGCCTGGCACCGGGAACGGCTGGGCAAGCCGCACGATCCCCAGGCTTACGAAACCTTCCTGCGCGAAATCGGCTATCTGGTGCCCGAACCGGCGCCGTTCAAAATCGGGACGAAGAATGTCGATGCGGAAATCGCCACTCTGGCCGGGCCGCAGCTGGTTGTGCCGGTGCTTAATGCCCGCTTCCTGCTGAACGCCGCCAATGCCCGCTGGGGCAGCCTGTACGATGCGCTCTATGGCACGGACGCACTGGACGCCGCGCCTGCCACGGGGCCGGGCTATGATCCGGTACGCGGCGCGGCCGTGGTTGCCGCCGGTCGCGCCTTCCTGGACGAGGCACTGCCCCTGTTCGAGGGAAGCTGGGCCGATCTGGAAGGGCCGGACCCGGCAATTCCGCTGGCCGATGTCAGCCAGATGGTGGGCGAGACGGACGATTCCATCGTCTTTCGCCACAATCGCCTGCTGATCCAGGTGGTGTTTAATGACCAGCATCCCGTGGGGAAGACGGACAAGGCCGGCATTTCCGACATCCGGCTGGAAGCGGCGCTGACCACCATTGTCGATCTGGAGGATTCCATCGCGGCGGTGGATGCGGCTGACAAGCTGGCTGCCTATCGCAACTGGCTGGGCGTGATCCGGGGCGATCTTTCCGACACATTCGAGAAGGGCGGCAGGACCGTCACCCGCACGCTGAATGATGACATCATGGTCCAGCGCACCGGGGGCGAGATGCTCGCCCTGATGGGGCGCAGCCTGCTGTTCGTGCGCAATGTCGGCCATCTGATGACCAATCCGGCGATCCTGCTGCTCGATGGTGGCGAGATTCCCGAAGGCATCATGGATGCCGTTTTCACTAGCGCCATTTCGACGCTGGACCTTGAGGGCAAGAGCCGCTGGGCCAACAGCCGCGAAGGCAGCATCTATATCGTGAAGCCCAAGCAGCACGGGCCGGATGAATGCGCCTTCACCAACGATCTGTTCGATGCGGTGGAAGATCTGCTGGGGCTGGAACGCCACACGATCAAGGTGGGCGTGATGGACGAGGAACGGCGCACGTCCGCTAACCTTGCAGCCTGCATCCATGCAGTGAAGGACCGTATCGCTTTCATCAACACCGGCTTCCTCGACCGGACGGGCGACGAGATCCACACCTCGATGCAGGCCGGGCCGATGGTCCGCAAGGCGGACATGAAGTCGTCTGCATGGCTGGATGCCTATGAGAAGCGCAATGTCGCCATCGGGCTCGCCTGCGGGCTTTCGGGCAAGGCGCAGATCGGCAAGGGCATGTGGGCCGCGCCAGACCGGATGGCCGCGATGATGCAGGAGAAGATCGGCCATCTGAAGGCGGGCGGCAGCACGGCCTGGGTGCCGTCCCCCACGGCAGCTGTGCTCCATGCGCTGCACTACCACCGCGCCGATGTGTTCGAAATCCAGAAGACCCTGCCGCCCGCGCCGGGGCTGGACGCGCTGCTCGCCATTCCGCTGGCCGAGGGCGCGAACTGGAGCGAGGAGGAAGTGCGGGCCGAACTGGACAATAACGCGCAGGGCCTGCTGGGCTATGTTGTGCGCTGGATCGATCAGGGTGTGGGCTGTTCCAAGGTTCCGGACATCAACGATGTGGGCTTGATGGAAGACCGGGCGACCCTGCGCATCTCCAGCCAGCACATGGCCAACTGGCTGCTGCACGGCATCGCCACGCCCGAACAGGTGATGGATTCCCTGCGGCGCATGGCGGCCAAGGTCGATGCGCAGAATGCTGGCGATCCGGCCTATGAGCCGATGGCAGGCAATTGGGAAACCAGCCTTGCCTTCAAGGCAGCCTGCGATCTGGTGTTCAAGGGCGTGGTGCAGCCCAGCGGTTATACGGAGCCGCTGCTCCATGCCTGGAGAATGAAGAAGAAGGCTGGCTGAGGGGAGAAATTCGCAGCTCCTAAACCCCCCGGCTCGCCACATGCCGGGGGAACAGCCGCGCGGAAAGCGCCATTGCCGGGCGCTCCACCAGCTTCGTGAGCATAGTCGCGAGGGCCAGCGATGCCGCGATCCCGGCGAGGCTTACGATCGGGCTTTCCGAGACGGCGGGCTCGATCCACTTGCCCAGCGCATAGAGAACCGGGACGTGGACGAGGTACAGTGTATAGGAAATCGACCCCAGCCACAGCACTGGCGCGCTGGCGAAGAGTCGCCCTTCGGCCTGGGTTCCCGCAAGGATGGCGGCTGAGGCGGCGAAGGGGATCAGAAAGGTAATGGCCGGGGCGAAGCTGGCAGCCAGGATCAGGCCGATCACGCAGAGCGCCGCCAGATCGAAGGGCGCCCGGAATTCCAGCTTCGCGCGATAGAGCAGATGCCCGGCAATCAGGCCGCATATTGCGCGCGGGGCATACATGGCGCGTCCTTCCTCGAAGGCCATCATGCAGGCGCCGCAGGCCAGCAGAGCCACCACCAGCGCCGGACGAACGAGCTTGGCTGGCAGCCTGATGGGCAGCAAGACGGCGAGAAGCGGCAGGTAAAGCTCGAAACAGATGCTCCACGCCGGGAAGTTCACCGGATTGCGGGACAGGAACGGCCCCGCCACGAACAGTTCTGCCCACAGATCGCCCGGCAGTTGCGGCACGACCAGCATGGTGGCCAAAGTGGTCACATAATAGATCGGCAGCAGCCGCAGCAGGCGCTTTACCGCGAAGATCGGAAAGCTGGTGCCGTTGCGGACCGAGTGGGTAAGCACGAAGCCCGAGAGCAGGAAGAACACGTCTACCGCCAGATCCATCCACAGCGGCGGCATTCCGAACAGGCGGCGCGTCAGGATGTTCACATCGAAATGCAGCAGCACCACGCCCAGCGCGAGGACGCCTCTCAGGCCATCAAGGCTGGCCCAGTGCTTGTTCATTCGGGTTTCCGATTCCCTGTCCTGCGAAGCCGCTTCGCCGCCTGTAGGGCAAGCCTGCGCGGGAGAAAGAGGAAAAGGGTGCGAAACGCGGCGGGGGCGGATTCCTGGCTCGGACCGGCGTCGGGGCTGTGCTAGGCAAAGGCAGAAGTTTCAGGAGCCTGACATGCGAGCGACCACAGCCCTCAAATCCGCGATGCTCGCAATGTTGCTCGCCGGCGGCGCGGCCCATGCGCAGGATGATGACGCCACGCCATCAAGCGGGGTCTTCCGGACGGGCGAGGAACTCTATGCCAATTGCAGCGCGCAAGATGAAGCGGAAGTCCAGCTGTGCCAGGAATATATCATGGGCGTGTATGACGCCGTGACCTATATGAAGGATATCGGCGCGATCAATCCGTCGATCTGCCCCGGAGATGTCGCCGTTGCGGAAGACCTGCGTGGTAAGGTGACCGCCTATCTGGAAGTCAACGACAGGAATTATTCGGCCGTCAGCATGGTGATCAACGCGCTGACTGATGCCTATCCCTGCGCGGCGGAACAGGCTGTGGCGGAGTAGTTTTCAGGGTCAGTCGATTAGGTAGGTAACGATTGTCTGGTAGAAGCTGGACATTGGCTTGCCTTCAGCATCCAGTGCCGGTTCGAAGTGGCGGGCCAAACCTGCGCAGACTGCATCCGTGAAGGCTTTGTCCACGTTCTCGTTCTGCACGATACAGGAGCCTGCCTCTCCCTGCTCGTTGACCATGACCCGCACCGAAAGGAACGCACTTTTCCCCCCAAGAGCCATTTGGGTCGGATAGTTTTGCATGACGTTCCTGACCGACCTCGTATCCGGGATTGGTGTTCTCTTTCGGGTATGTTGCGGTTGGGGGTCCAGCCCCCATGAGTTGTAAAGATCGTCAACGCAGCCTCGCAACGCAGCCAGGGGCTTCACCATATTGCCCAGACGTAATTCAATTTCCTTCAGCGTGACGAGTCGCAACGTCATACTGTTAGTTGCATCTTCGAACTCCGCCCGAACCTTCGGAAGATTTTCCATGCGTCTGGAAACCTCTTCCTCGCTCAATTTCAAATATTCTTTTTGGCTGATGTCATTTGGAGAAAATGCCGTGAGAAATGATGTGGCATTTGATATTCCTGACTTGCCGAATATGGCCCGCTGATCTTGACGGTATTCACGATCAGGAGTGAATTTATAACTGATCTTTCCTGTTGGCCTGTTCGATGCAGGCACATAGTCCCCGAACACAAGCGCGCGGAATTGATGGGGCGAACCATAAGAATCGATCTGAAGAACCAGGCTCTTCTCGTCGTCGCCGAAGCGGCGGATCAGGCTGCATCGCTCCTCGGCGTAATCGACCGTCCAGGGCCCCATGGGAGAAAGGACGGTTGGAGCCTTTCCAGCTGCCACCTGCGGGACAGTCGCGAGAGCCAGCGCCAGGATGCTGGAAAAGTGCCGTATTTGCATGATTTCCCCCTTGGATTGAGGGTTATCACTCCGTCCAAGGGCCGGAAAGTTCCGTAAATCCACATATAGGTTAGGTCACGACTTTGCCTAACGACAGCGGCTTAACCGAACCACAAGGATTGCGTGCGACCTTGTTTGCGAAGGTTAAAAGGGGGCCCGCTCACGTGGGACAGGCACCAAGAATTGAGGACCGCACCAAGGTCATGATCCGGGCGCGCCTGCGGGGCGCGGGCGCGGAGCGTGAGGTTTGCATCGTCAATCTGTCCTCTCGCGGGCTGGCCGCCAGCGCCGATCATGCGCCGACGCGCGGGGAGATCGTGGAACTGGTGGTGGGCCGCAACAATCTGGTGGGGCAGGTGAAATGGTCCGGCCCGCGCCGCTTCGGCATTGCCTTTCAGAATCGCATCAGCGTGATGTCCGTCATTTCCGGCGAGGGTGAACTTGAACTGGGCAAGGCCGGGCATGCCAATGCGCGGCAGGGCGCGGAGCAGGTTCAGGCCGGTGCTCGCAGGTTCCCGCTCGAAGGCATCCTGATGGCAGCCGTGGCGGCGGGCGCGACGTTCTATCTCGGTGGTTTCGCGGGCGAAGTGCTGGGGGCGTTCCACAGCGTGGAAGAGGCGCTGGAAGGGGCTGGGAGCGAGGCCGGCGATCCGGCAGGCGTCAGCGCGTCAACGCTCGGGCAATAGACACAAATTCACCGACGCTCAGCGTTTCGGCCCGGCGTTGCGGGTCTATTCCCAGTTCCTCCAGGGCTTCCACTGCCCCGGGGACACCTTTCAGGCTCTGGCGCAGCATCTTGCGGCGTTGGCCGAAGGCAGCTTCCGTCACCCGTTCCAGCACGCGGGCAGAAACACCCTCCGGCATGGCGGCGGGAGTGACATGCACGATGGCGCTCATCACCTTGGGCGGCGGAGTGAAGGCGCTACGGTGGACCTTCATCGCCAGCTTGGCTTCGGATCGCCATTGGGCCAGAACCGCCAGCCGGCCATAAGCCCCGCTTGCCTCTTTCGCCACGATCCGCTCGGCCACTTCCAGCTGGAACATCAGCGTCAGCGATCGCCATTGCGGCGGCCAGCTTTCGCCCGAAAGCCAGCCGACGAACAGCGCAGTGCCGACATTATAGGGCAGATTGGCCACTACGTCGTAAGGCTCGTCACCGAACAGCTCGGCAGGCGGTATTTTCAGCGCGTCGCCTTCGATTACCGTCAGCTGGCCGGGAAAGGCATCGCCCAGTTCGGCCAGGGCAGGCAGGCAGCGCCGGTCCATCTCGATGGCCGTGACCCGCGCGCCCGCGCGCAGTAGCGCCCGTGTAAGCCCGCCGGGGCCGGGGCCGACTTCCAGGACGGCGCGGCCTTGCAGATCCCCGGGAATACCCGCGATCCGGTCAAGCAATTGCTCGTCGAACAGGAAGTTCTGCCCCAGTGCCTTGGATGCGCTGAGCCCGTGCCGGGCAATCACTTCGCGTAGAGGCGGAAGGCTCATGCGTTCAGGACAGGCGCGCGCGGCGGGCAGCGCAGTCGCTGGCCATGCGGATGGCTGCAATGGTCGCGCCGGGATTGGCGATGCGTTTGCCCGCTATGCCGAAGGCGGTGCCGTGATCGGGCGAGGTGCGGATGATCGGCAGGCCGAGAGTGACATTCACTCCATTGTCGAAATCCAGCGCTTTCAGCGGGATCAGCGCCTGATCGTGATACATGCACAGCGCCACGTCATATCCGCCGCGTTCATGCGGGGCGAACATGGCGTCGGCCGGATGGGGGCCGGTGGCGTCGATGCCCTCGGCACGCAGGGCTTCGATTGCAGGGGCGATGACACGCTGTTCCTCATCCCCGAACTTGCCGCCTTCGCCTGCATGGGGATTGAGCGCGGCGAAGGCGAGGCGCGGCCTTTCCAGCCCGAAATCGCGGGCAAGTGCGCTGGCCACGATCCGGCCGCGCCGCACGATGAGGTCTGTCGTGAGCCGTCCCGGCACTTCGGCAAGGGCGCAATGGACGGTGAGGGGAACGGTTCTCAGCTGCGGGCCGGCCAGCATCATCACGGCATCTTCCGCCGTCACGCCGCAGGCATCGGCCACGAATTCGGTCTGCCCCGGAAAGGTAAACCCGACTTCGGCGAGGAGCGCCTTGGAAATCGGGCCTGTGACGATCCCGGCAGCCTTGCCTTCCGCTGTCAGCGCAGCGGCCCTGGTGAGGGAGGCAAGGGCCAGACGGGCGCCGCTGGCATTCGGTTCGCCGGGGAAATATTCCCCATCCTCGTCGCCAAGCACGGGCAGGCCCCGGGTAAAGACATCCGCGGCATCGGCGGGGTCGGCAATGGGCACGATGGGAGTGTCCACTCCGCGGCGTGCCGCAGCGGCGGCCAGCAGATGCTCCCCGCCGACCACGAAGAACGGCGCCAGCGAGGCTTCATGCCGGGCTGCCCATGCTTCGCAGAGCAGTTCCGGCCCGATCCCGGCGGGATCGCCGAGGGAGGCCGCGAGCGCCTTCATCGGCTGATCAATTATACTCGATCACCGCATCGCGGCGAAGATCGCGCAGATAACGCTGTACGCGCTTGTTGACGCGTTCGTCCTCGATCTGGGCCATGACCTTTTCGAAGTTCGGTTCTTCCGCCGTCTGCGGATCGTCCCGCCCGCACAGCATCAGCACGCGCACGCCGTCATCAACCGTTCCGAAGGGGCCATAATATTGGCCGATCGACAGTTCGAGCAGGCCCTGGGCCAGTGCATCGGGCAAGGACCGCGCGGACAATTGATCATTGGTGATCACTTCGGCGCCCATCTCGGCCGCGATCGGGTCTGCAGTGCCGCAGCCCTTCATTCGTGCCAGGCCGGCGTTGAACTGGGCGACTTTCGCCTGGAAATCTTCCTGGGAAGTGCCGGGGGCGAACTTGATCGAAATCTGCTTCAGGCTCAGCACGGCATCGCGCGGATCGGCGGTCAGTACCTGACGCTTGTCGATCATGTACATGATCGACATGCCGCCCGGTACCTTCACCGGACCTACCAGCTGGCCGGGTTGCATCTGGCGCGCGGCAGCGGCCATTTCCGCCGGCAACAAGGCGGGACGAATCCAGCCCAGATCGCCGCCGACGGCTGCGCTCGACGCCTGCGAATATTGCCGGGCATAGGCCACGAAGCTGCCGCCCTGCTGCAATTGTTCCATGATCTTGCGCGCGTTTTCAGCTACGGCCTGCTCGTTCTCGGTAGCGGCGGCGAGATAGATTTCGCCCAGGCGATATTCCTCGGTGCCCTTCGCCGCCTTCATGCGCTCGAGCACTTCCTTCACCTCTTCTTCCGAGACGTTGATGAAGGGCTGGACGTTGCGCTGGACAACGCGCTGCCAGGCGAGTTCACCCTCGATCTGGCGTTTCAGGGAACCGGTCGAAGAACCGATCTTCTTCAGATAGGCGTCCAGTTCGCCCTTGCTCTGCCCGAAATTCTGGGTCGCCACGCGCTCATAGGTCTGGTCGACTTCCGCCTTGGTGACTTCGATTTCCAGGGCCTTGGCTTCCTGGATCTGCAAGGTCTCGTCGATCAGGTTGCGCAGCACCTGCAGCTTGAGGCGCTGGAGTTCCTCCGGAGAGGGCTCTTCCTTATTGGCATCGAGCACCAGCGCCACGCGCTGATCGATATCCGAGCCCGTGATGACGAAGCCGTTTACTACGGCAGTGGCCTTGCGCAGGTTCGGGTCGCTATTGCCCAGCATCGTGATGGAAGAGGGCAGATTGAAGGGATCATTATTGTTGGCCGGCTCGCTCTGAGCGTGCAGCGCGCCAACCCCCACGAGGGCCGAGCCGGCCAGCAGTGCGGCGGCGGCGGTGCCGCGCCCGGTGTTCAGCAAATTCTTGACCGTCTTGATCACGCACTATGTCCCGTCAGCGGCGCGTTCCCGCGCCTTTCGTAGCTGTTTCCGGTTGGCCATTTCCGGCTTAACCGAAGCTGAGCGTCCCCTGCAGATTGGCGCGGATAGCCTGTTTGCACAACTCTGCCAACGGGCTTGCCATCCGGCCATGCTCTACTGTCCCCGCAAGGGAATCAGAAGCCGAGATTCTTCAGCGCGATGTGAACCTGGAAGGTATTGCCCTTTCGCGCGTCGCCGCTCGCCACATAGTCGCGCCGCCAGGTGAAGCCCAATTCCAGGCAGTCATCCGCATAGGCGAAGCCAAGGCGGGTGCGCAGCGGCTCGAAACCGTCGGAAGTCAGCGTCGGATCCTCGTTCCGGTCGGTCAGATTGATCACTGCCGAACCGAAGGCCGACCAGTATTTGGCAAAGGCGACCCGGCCCGCGACGCGCAGTTCCTCACGGTCCTGCAGATCCTCGATCTCTTCGGAAATGTCGCGGTTGAGGCGCAGGTAGCCCGCCTCGAAATAGGTGCGGTTCGAGCCTATCGTAAGGTCGAATTCGTTGCGGCGAACGGCAAGGTTATCCTTGTCCAGCCGGAAGCGGTGGGTGACCTTGAGGAAATCCTTGTAGCGCACTTCGGTGCGGCCGACGAAGTCCGACACACGCTCCGAAATGCCCGTGCCGTCGGGCACGAGGGTGGGGTCTTCGCTCAGGCGATAGGACTGGCCGATAGTGGTCTTGATCTTCAGGCCGGGCCGGGTGAACTGCCAGTCGAAGCCGTAGGTGAAGCGCACCCCGTCTTCCACCCGGTCATAACCGGGGAAGCGGCTGAGGGCGAAGAGGTTCGAATCTTCCAGATCGATCGCGCGGGCATCTTCGTTCGGCACGGCAAGATTGCGGATCGGCGGGCTGGCCACCACCTGCACGCGGGGGGTGAGAACCTGCGTTCCGCCCAGGAATTCGCCCACGAAGGGCCATTTCACATCCACCGCGCCCACGGCCACGCCGCGCGCCTGCCAGCCCGGATCGCCCTGATAGATCACGGTGGAGGTCAGTTCGTTCTGGTCGGAATGATAGACGTCGCCGCGCACCAGCGCCGTCAGCGTGATTTCCTGCCCCATGCTGGTGACGCGCCGCAGATCCCACTGTGCCCCGGCAAAGGCGCGCTGCGTGTCCTGTCCGTTGGTGCGGGTGATCGCCAGGCTGTTGAGCTGCAATTGCACCTTGCCGCCCAGCACCGGATCATCGATGCGGCGGCGATAGTCGATCATCGGCAGGACGATGGGCACCTGCCCCTGGGAATCACCCGAGCGCATGGTCTGTGTGGCCCAGCCCTGGATGGTGAGATAGGAATTCTCGGTTATCCGCTCGACATTGAAGGTGGAACGCAGCCGGTCGTCCCGGCTGATGTCATAGCGGCGCAGGAATGTGCGGTCGCTGGCCACGCGGGCCGATGCCGTTACGCTCCATTCCGGGGAAAGCTGGAAGCGCCCATTGCCGAAGAAATAACCGCGCCAGTCCTGCTGGGTGACCGTGCCCGTTTCGGACCCGATGGGAATGCGCGCGCTGCGGGTGGCATAGCCGGTAAGCTGGAATGCTCCCTTGTCCACCAGGGCCCGATATTGCGCCCCCAGCATCGGCGGCGCCTCTGTATAGACATAACCGGTGACGCTCAGATCCTGGCTGTCCGACAGGCGGTGATAATAGCTCTGGCTGATTTCCACGCCGTTGGACGGGGAAACGCGCAGGTTCGGGATCATCAGGCCCGAAATCGCGCGGCCATCGGTGGCCACTTCCAGCCGGGGAATCGGCAGCAGGCGCGCGCCGAACAATTCCAGCATCGCCCCCTTGAAGCGCACGCGGTTCGCTTCGGGATCGTAGATCACCCGATCCGCCACGATCCGCCAGCTGGGGGTGCGGGGGCAGCCAGCGTCATCCTCCACGGCGCAGGCCGAATAGGCTGCCTGGGTGAGGATAACGGTGCCGTCTTCCGCGCGCTCGCCGGCATTGGCGGCCAGCCTGCCGCCTTCGCGCAGGGCCAGCAGCATGTTCTTCATGGCGCCAACCTTGAGATCGTCGGTCAGCGTCAGATTGTCGGTATAAAGCACGTTGCCGTCACCATCGACGAAACGGATATTGCCCGTTGCGGTGATAGTGTTGGCCTTGCGGTCCCAATTGACCTGATCCGCGCGCACGGATTGTTCACCGCTGCGCATGATGACGTTGCCCGATGCGGTAACGAGATCGTTATCGGTATCATAACTCAGCTCGTTCGCTTCGAAGGCGACTTCGCGCTGCTCTTCGGCCGGGCTGCCTGAAGGTTGGGCCGAATCCTGATCCGAATCCTGTGACTTGCCCCCTTCCTCCGCAGGGGCATCCTGCGCATGGGCGGGGAGAGACCATCCTATCGTCGCGGCAGCAAGGGCCAGCGCCAGCGTGCGCAGGCTGGCGCCAGACGCGCCGCGCGCGGCGGAAGGGCAGCAGTTCGGAGCATGCAGCAAGTGCTGCGGGGTAGGGACCATGGCTTGCCTATCGCACCGGCGGGTCTTAACTGCAACGCCACGTATCACGCGTGGCGCACAGGTAAATCGCCCCGGCGCATTTCGGGCCGGTGCATTTGGGGGGTGTGGCCACTGCACGCATATCCGGAGTTTCCATGAAGTTTACATTCTCCACTGCCGTCGATGCCTCGCTTCCTCGCCTGCGTGCAATTGTGGTCGATCAGGACGCATTGCCTGCCGATCTTGAAGCTTCGGTGGTTGAAGGCGCAAGGGCGGCCCGCTTCACTGGTAAAACGGGCCAATTGTTCGAAACCTTCATCGAACGTGGCGGCACGGTGCTGCGGCTGGCGCTGGTGGGAGCGGGCCAGGCCGGGGCGGCCGATCGCGATTCCGCTCTGGAGCGAGCAGGTGCCGCGCTGGCCACCCGTTTCCTCCTTTCGGGCGAAACGGCCATGGCGCTCGACCTGTCGCGCCCCGGGCTTTCCCCGCTGCAGGCGGCCTCTGTGCTGCTGGGCCTGCGCCTGCGCAGCTGGCGGCACGACGCCTATCGCACGCGCCTGAAGGATGAGGACAAGCCGAGCCTGGCGGAAATCGTCGTTACCGCAGGGCCTGGCGATACCGAGGCCGCGTGGAGGGATCTCCAGGCTGTTGCCGAAGGGGTGGAATTCACTCGCGAACTGGTGACGGAGCCTGCCAACATCATCTATCCCGAAAGCTTCGTGGAGCGGTGCCGCGCGCGTTTTGCGGGTACGGGCGCCGAGCTGGTGGTGCTGGATGAAGGTGCCATGGCCGCGCTCGGCATGGGCGCTCTGCTGGGCGTGGCGCAGGGTTCTGCCCGCAAGCCGCGCCTGCTGGCGGTGAAGTGGAACGGCGGCAAGCCGGACGAAAAGCCGGTGGCCTTCGTGGGCAAGGGCGTGACTTTCGACACGGGCGGTATTTCCATCAAGCCGGCCGCTGGCATGGAAGAAATGAAGTGGGATATGGGCGGCGCCGGCGCCGTGGCTGGCGCCATGCTGGCCATCGTGAAGCGCAAGGCGGCGGCCAATGTCATCGGCGTGATGGGCCTTGTGGAAAACATGCCTGACGGCAATGCCCAGCGTCCCGGCGATGTCGTTACATCCATGTCCGGCCAGACGGTGGAAGTGATCAACACCGATGCCGAAGGGCGGCTGGTGCTGTGCGACGTGCTGACCTGGGTGCAGCGCGAATATGCGCCCGGCGCCATTGTCGATCTCGCGACGCTTACCGGCGCCATGGTCATCACGCTGGGCCATGAACAGGCGGGCCTGTTCTCCAACAACGATGCCCTGGCTGCCAGCCTTACGGCGGCGGGCGAGGCGAGCGGTGACCGGCTGTGGCGCATGCCGCTGGGCCCGGCCTATGACAAGCTGATCGACAGCCCGATTGCCGATATGAAGAATGTCGGCCCGCGCTATGGCGGCTCGATCACGGCGGCCCAGTTCCTCCAGCGCTATATCGAGAACGGCACCCCCTGGGCGCATCTCGACATTGCCGGTATGGCCTGGGCCAGCACGCCGGGCGCCACGTGGGACAAGGGCGCCACCGGCTATGGCGTGCGCCTGCTGGACCGCTATGTGCGCGACGTGATCGAAGGCTGATCGGCAGGCATCGGCCATGCGAGTGGACTTCTACCAATTGGGCACCGAGGCGGCGGAGCGGGCGATCCCGTTGCTGGCCGCCAAGGTGCGCCAGGCGGGGGAGAAGCTGCTGGTCGTGGCACAGGCGGAGGCGCAATTGCGCGCGGTTTCCGCTGCCCTATGGGCCGAGGCGGGGGAGGAATTCCTCGCCCATGGCTTTGCGGGGGATACGCATTCCGCCCGCCAGCCGATCCTGCTCGCTCCCGCCTGCGAGGCGGCGAATGGCGCGCGCATGGTGATGTTCGCCGACGGGCTCTGGCGGGATGAAGGCCTGGCTTTCTCCCGCGCCTTCCTGCTGTTCGACGATGCCGGGATAGAGGGCGCACGCGGCGCCTGGCGGCAACTCGGTTCCGCCGACCAGGTGGATCGCCGCTTCTGGAAGCGCGAGAACGGGCGCTGGCGCGAGGGGCCTTGAGGCCAGCGAGCTTCGCGCTCGCATCGTTGCGCGCGCATGCTTGGACTTGCCCCGACGGGCCGGGGGCGCTAGGGGCGCGCGCGAAATCCCTATTCGTAACGGGCGCGCTGACGCCTGCAAACTCGCACAAGGAACAGTCCCATGGCGGTTACCCGCACCTTCTCGATCATCAAGCCCGACGCGACCCGTCGTAACCTGACCGGCGCCGTCACCAAGATGCTTGAAGAAGCCGGCCTGCGCGTCGTTGCTTCCAAGCGCATCCACATGACCCGCGAACAGGCCGAAGGCTTCTACGCGGTCCACAAGGAACGCCCCTTCTTCGGCGAACTGGTCGAATTCATGATCAGCGGCCCGGTTGTGGTGCAGGTTCTGGAAGGCGAAGACGCCGTGAAGCGCAACCGCGACATCATGGGCGCCACCAACCCCGCCAATGCCGAGCCGGGCACGATCCGCAAGGAACTGGCCGAATCGATCGAAGCCAACTCGGTCCACGGTTCGGACTCGGAAGAAAATGCCGCGATCGAAATCGCCTATTTCTTCAAGCCGGAAGAAATCGTCGGCTAAGGCATTCGCCTCACCCGATTGCGAAAGGGCCGTCCGCTTGGGCGGCCCTTTTCGTTTCAGGCTGACTGGAAAGCGCGCATGTCTTCCGCATGGTGCTTATGGGGGGAGGTTCCCGCGCGGCGCTGTTCACGGTGCATAGCGGATATGGCGCGGTCCGAAAGGTCAAGATCGAGGCGGCGATAGATCGAGGCGATCGCCACTTCCCAGTCGAGTTCGAAGGCGTGGAAATCCACTCGCGCCAGCGGCCCCCGGAAATTGGCGAGCCCCGCTTCCGCACGTTCCTCGCGCAAGGCGATCTTGCGCTGCCATTCCCGCTCGATCCAGCCCATGTCCACCGCGTCGGACTGGATGGTCATCTGGTTGGCGACGAGCGAGACGGCGCTGCGCGCCACATCGCGCGCCGCGCGGTGGGTCACCACGGCGCGGGCATTGGGAAACTGGGCGAAGAGGGCGGGCAGGTCTTCCGCGAATTGCGGCACTTTCATCACGCGCGGGCGGCGGGCGTTGCCATGGCGCGCGGCGTCAGTGGCCAGAATGCGTGCGAATTCGCGATAGACCGGCGCGGGATCGCGCTGTTCGCTGAAGCGGGTGAAGCTGGGGACGTGCCACTGTGCCTCATAGGCGCAATGGTTCAGCGCACTGGCCAGCCAGCCCAGTTCCTCATCCGCGCGGCCCGCGCCGAAGGGATGGATCGAATCGATCCACGGGTCGATCCGCCGCGCGCCCAGCAGCATGCAGGCTGAGCGCATGGCCCGCAGGTCCGGCATTTCCGGCACGGGGTTCCAGCTGTCGCAGAAGCGCGTGGCCGAATGGGCCGGGTCCGCCGCGAGCAGGCGGTGAATGCGCGTGGTGCCTGCGCGCATCTGGCCGATGACCAGAATGGGCGCGGCAAGCGGAGTGCGGGCAAGCTGCGGGTCGCGTGCCCACAACCGCCCCAGCCGCAGGCGCTGGCGCAGGACGCGCACCAGCTGCCCATGGGCGACAGCTTCGCCCAACGGGTTGAGCCGGGCCTCGGTCACCAGCGATTGCGCCAGCACTTCCAGCCGCAGGCGGAAATCGGCGGCATCTTCTTCCAGCCGCCCGCCCGTTTCACAGCCGCCGCGTACGCCGCGATAGGCCTTGCGCCACAGGGCTTCGGGATCGAGTGGCGGGCGGGGCAGGGCACCCTTGCGCCATGCGCTGTCCAGCCAATTGTTGATCCGGTCGATCAGCGGGGCCCGGGCAAGCGGATGTTGGCGAGGGCAGCGCGCCATGGCCTAGAATTCCGCCAACGCGCCAGCGATGCCCGCCAGCTTCTTCGGGGCCACCGAGCGCCAGCTCTGCGCCAGCCTCTCGGCCACTTCGCCCCAATCGGTATCCCCCAGATCCAGCCTCAGGCCGATCCAGCCATCGCCGAAATAGGCGGGCCGATAATAGCGATTCTCGTCACGCTCGATCAGCATGGCCTGCTCCTCGGCCCCGCTGATCTTCACCAGCAGGGAGGTTTTCCCGTCGCCATGGTGGTTGGCCGAAACATAGGCGAATTTCTTCCCGCCCGCGATACCGAAACAGACCATGCCGTGAGAGAGCACTTCATCCGCCCCCGGCAGTGCCATGGCATGGCAGCGCACCTGCTCAGAAAGCCATTGTGCGTCGAATTCCCGCCCGACATAGGCATTCAGCACGCGCGAATAGAGCTGGTGTTCGGCGATCAGCACGCGCTTTGCCAGCGCATCCTCCGTATCGCCCGGCAGGATCGCAACCTTTGCCTGACCCAGTATCTCGCCCGCATCCAGTTCCGCCGTCACCAGATGGACGGTTGCCCCGGCGTGGCTATCCCCCGCCTCCAGCGCGCGGGCATGGGTGTGCAGGCCCTTGTATTTGGGCAAGAGGGAGGGGTGGATGTTGAGCATCCGGCCTTCCCAGCGGCGCACGAAATCTTCCCCCAGCACGCGCATGTAGCCAGCCAGCGCGACATGGGTGGCGCCCGATGCGCGGATCGCGGCATCCATTTCATCTTCATGAGCTGCGCGATCCATCCCCTTGTGAGACAAGGAAAAGGTCGGAACGCCTTCTGCCTTCGCGAGCGCCAGCCCGCCTGCCTGGGGATCGTTGCTGGCCACCAGCACGATGTCATAGGCGGCATCCTCCATGCGGCTGGCATAGAGCAAGGCGGCCATGTTCGTGCCGCTGCCGGAAATCAGAACCGCAACGCGGGCGCGTGTCATCGCGCAGCCCCTGCCACACCGGTCCTACTCATGCCGGTTCCAATGCTTTGCAGCATGTCCAAATTCTCCCTGTGCCCGCCATTCTGGGGCAGGATGCGGGCAGGCACAAGCATGGGATTTATATACGCAATGGCCGCAGGTCGCACCTCAGGCGGTGTGGCTTGCTTCCCATGCCTCGCTTGCGCCCCAGATGCCCGCCGCGCCGCGCACTGTGCAGCCGCGCTGGCCCGGTTCGATGGCGCCGATGCGGAACACGGTTTCGCCGCGCCCTTCCAGATCGGCGATTACCTCCGCCACCTGCGCTTCATCCACGGCCAGCACCATGCCGATGCCGCAATTGAAGGTGCGGGCCATTTCGCCCGGCACGATATTGCCCTCGCTCTGGAGGAAAGCCATCAGGGCGGGCTGGTCCCAGCTGCCCGCGTCGATCACCGCATGGGCGCCTTCCGGCAGCACACGGGGCACGTTTTCCAGCAATCCGCCGCCGGTGATATGGGCCAGCGCGGCGATCTTGCCGCCACGGATCGTGGGCAGCAGGCTCTGGACGTAAATCCGCGTAGGCTCGACCAGATAGTCGATCAGCTGGCGGGAAGAATCGAACGGGGCCGGTTCGGACAGGGCCCAGAACTTGTCGGCGGCCAGGCGGCGCACCAGCGAATAGCCGTTGGAATGGACGCCCGAACTGGCAAGGCCCAGCAGCACCTGCCCCGGCGCGACCTTGTCCCCGGTCAGCTGTTCGCCGCGTTCCACCGCGCCTACGCAGAAGCCCGCGAGATCATATTCGCCATCGGCATACATGCCCGGCATTTCCGCCGTTTCGCCGCCGATCAGGGCGCAGCGCGACATGCGGCACCCTTCGGCGATGCCCGCGATCACCCGTTCGGCAACGCCCGTATCGAGGCGGCCGGTGGCGAAATAATCCAGGAAGAACAAAGGTTCCGCGCCCTGAACGATCAGATCGTTCACGCACATGGCCACCAGATCGATGCCGATCGTATCATGCCGGTCATGATCGATGGCCAGCTTCACCTTGGTGCCCACGCCGTCATTGCCGGCAACCAGCAGCGGGTCTTTATAACCGGCGGCGCGCGGATCGAAGAATCCGCCGAAGCCACCAAGCTCGGAATCGGCGCCGGGGCGGGCCGTAGCCTTGACCAGCGGGCCGATTGCCTTGACCAGCGCATTGCCGGCGTCAATCGAGACCCCGGCCTGTTCGTATGTGTAAGAGGGCGTGTTGGACGTCATGGAAATGGCCTTTGGCGTATTCGCGCTTGGATTTCCATGTCCCATTAGGCAAAAGGCGCGCGGTTTCCACTAATGACCTCTTTTGCAGCATCCTTTCGTCCCAAGATGGACCGCTCGGCAAGCTGGCCGGCCAGCTGGATTGCGGCGCTGGGGGCGCTTGGCCTGACGATTGCCGCAGGAACCGCGCTGATCGCGCAGGTTTCCGGGGATCGCGGTATCGCGCCGGTGGCCAGCAGCACCGATATTTCCATCGGCGGAATCGAGGTGAATGCGTCCGGCCGCAATGCGGAAGATGCGCGCAAGAACGGGTGGCTGCAGGCCGAACGCAAGGCTTGGGAAAAGCTCGGCGGCCCGAAAATGAGCGATTCCGTGATCGATTCGATGGTTTCGGCCATCGTGATCGAAAGCGAACAGATCGGGCCGCGCCGCTATATCGCCAGGCTGGGCGTAGTGTTCGACCGGACCAAGGCGGGGCCCTTGCTGGGCGGGCAGGGCGGCCCGGCCGTCCGTTCCGCGCCCTTGCTGACCATTCCCGTACTCAATTCGGGCGGTACCTACACGGTCTATGAAGTGCGCAATGAATGGCAGCGGGCATGGGCTGAATATCAGGCCGGGCGCAGCGCAATCGATTATGTCCGCCCCTCCGGCGCGGGTGGCGATTCGCTGCTGGTGAATTATGGCCAGCTCGGTCGTCGCAGTCGCAGCTGGTGGCGCAACGTGCTGGATGCCTATGGCGCGGCCGATGTCATCGTGCCCGTCGCCCATCTGGAGCGGCAATGGCCCGGCGGCCCGGTGAAGGGCACTTTCACTGCCCGTTTCGGCCCGGACGACAAATTTATCGAGAGCTTCACGCTTTCCGCCCGCAGCGAGGACGAAGTTCCCGCGATGCTGAACAAGGCGATCCAGCGGTTTGACCAGATCTATACTGCGGCGTTGCTGGGCGGGAAACTGCGGCCCGATCCGACCTTGCGGACCGATCGCCTGACGCTGGACCCGAAGGTCGCGGCCCTGATTGCGGCGGAACGTGATGCGCAAAGCGCGGATGCTGCGGCTGCCGCAGCGGCTGCCGCGCTGGCGGTGCCCATGCCGAGCGAGACCGCGCCTGCCCAGGCCCCCGCGGCGCAGGCCGTGAACAGTTTTGTGGTGCAGTTCACCACGCCGAGCGCGCCGGCGGTGGATTCGGCACTGGCTTCCGTGCGCGGCACGCCGGGCGTGCGCGGCGCGGCGACCAGCAGCATTGCCATTGGCGGGGTTTCGGTGATGCGCGTCAGTTATGGCGGCGATCTGGGCGCGCTGGCGGCGGCGCTGCGTTCCCGCGGGTGGAGCGTGACCCAGTCGGGCAACTCCCTGACCATCAGCCGGTAAGCCATGAGCCAGATCGCCCTGCCATTGCGCGGCGGGCCAGGAGCGGGCCCCGCGAGAATCGTGGTGGGAAATGCCAATGCCCCGGTTTTCGATGCGCTGGCCGCGCCGCTCAACTGGCCTTTCCGCACTGCCATCCTCTCCGGGCCGCCGCGTTCGGGCAAATCGCTGATCGCACGCTGGTTTGCAGAGCAGGGCGGGGCTGTGGTGGACGATGCCGACCGCATGGACGAGACCGAGCTGTTCCATCGCTGGAACCGCGCGCAGGAGAGCGGCACTCCGCTGCTGCTGACCACCGGCCTGCTGGGCGGCGCCGGGGGCGAGGGCTGGCGTATTGCCTTGCCGGATCTGCGCTCTCGCCTGGGCGCGGCGCTGCATCTGGAAATCGGCCGCCCGGATGACGAGATGACCGCCGCGCTGATCCTTGCCCATGCGCAGCAGCGCGGACTTGTTCTGGGCGAAGGAGCCACCACATATCTCGTGCCCCGGGCGGAGCGCAGCTTTGCCGGGATCGAGAAGCTCGTGGCGGCGATTGACCGGATCAGTCTGGAACGCAAACAGCCCGCAACTCTCTCGATCTGGCGCGATGCGCTGGAAGCAGTTGTCGGTGCAGAGCAGCCTCGCTTGCTTTGAGCGGGGTTTTGAGGGAGAATCTGGGGGCCATGTTCAACCGGTTGAAGACCTATCTGGACTCGATCCACGCGCGCGATCCCGCGCCGCGTTCGCGCTGGGAAATCCTGCTCTATCCGGGCGTCTGGGCGCTGTTCTACCATCGCATCGCGCATTGGCTGTTCCGCGGGCGCATGTTTTTCCTGGCGCGGCTGGTAAACCACTGGTCCCGCTGGCTGACCGCGATCGATATTCATCCGGGCGCGAAGATCGGGAAGAATTTCTTCATCGATCATGGCTTTACCGTGATTGGCGAGACAGCTGAGATTGGCGATAATGTCACTATTTATCAGTGTGTTACGCTTGGGGGAACCAATCCGACCAATGGCAAGGGGGGCAAGCGCCACCCGACCCTGTGCGATAATGTGATCATCGGATCGGGCGCGCAGATCATCGGGCCCATCACCGTGGGCGAACGTGCCCGTGTGGGCGCCAATGCCGTGGTGACGGACGATGTGCCCGAAGGGGCGACCATGATCGGGCTCAAGGCCCGTTCGACGCTGGTTCCGGCCGAAACCTGGCTGCGCGAATTCATCCCCTATGGCACGCCTTGCGACGAGCCTTGCGAGCCGAATGGCAGCAGCCAGCGGCTGGAAACGCTCGAAGCGCAGATCGCCGAGCTGAAGGCCGAGCTGGATTCCCTGCGGGACGAAAGCCTGGCCGAACCGGCAAAAGGATCGCGCCCGGTGGAAGCGCGGCTGAACGGCACGGATAGCTGATGGCATCCTCGCCGGGCGGGCCCTCGGTCGTTCCATTTCCCGGGCGCGCGCCCAATCAGGTCGGGTTCGAACGAGCCGAACTCCAGCGCATCCTCGATCTCTATGGCCGCATGGTCGCCGCCGGGGAATGGCGCGATTATGCGATGGATTTCACCAGGGATTTCGCCGCATTTTCCGCCTATCGCCGCGCCGCCGAATATCCGCAGGCACGCATAGAAAAGCGTCCCTCGCTACGCGGCAGGCAGGGCATGTGGACCCTTTATGGCGAACAGGGCCAGGTGCTGAAACGCGGCCATGAACTGGCGGGCGTGCTGGCCCCTATCGAGCGGCGGCTGGTGAAGATCGTCGATAGCTGACGCGGCCAGCAATCACTTCTTCAGGCCAGCGCCCGCTTTCTCAGACCAGCGCCCGCTTCTTCAGGCAAAGGTCTCCGCAATCCCCGCGAAGGAACGTTGGGCGGAGGTGATCGTGCCGATGATCCGCCACAGGAAGAATGCCGCCGCAATCAGCAGTACGGTGCCGAACAGCGACATCAGGAACTGGATGAAGGGCGGGGCGGTAATCATCAGCACGCCTCCGGTCGCCAGATTGAACGCCGGAACCGCCACAGTGAAAGCGCTGATGAAGCCGCCGCCGATAGTGCAGGCCCACCACGAGGTAACGTCGCCCACGCTGTCATGCGCGAAATGCTCTTCCTCGCCTGTGCTGCGATTATGGAGTTCGCGCATGGCCTGGAAGGGCACGAACAGATTGATGATCGGCACGAAGAAACTCAGCGCGGCCCAGACGGGCGAAAGGGTCAGGCCCGAGACACCGATCAGCCGCAGATTGCTCCACGCGCGATAGACCCACAGCGGCACGACGATGATGAGGGCGAGCGTCATCAGCACATAGAGCAGCGAGAGAATGCCGACCCCGCCAGCGATTATCAGGGACAGGGGCTCGGCACTTGCGGGCAGCAGACGGAAAAGGATCTGCGTCAGCGTTATCACCGCCAGCAGCCCGGCAGAGCCTGCCACCAGCCAGCGCGCCAGCTTCGCCCTTATGCCGAGGGACGCGAGCCCTTCATTGATGGTCATCCCAGTTCATCCCCCTCGCGCAATCGGGTCAGGCAAATGCTTCGTGAACTTGCAGGTGATTGCGTTGCCCGTCCATCACCTCCCTGACGATGGTCAGCAGGAGCCATGCGGATGCGGCGAGAAGCAGGGATGAGAACGCCCCGATCAGTGCGCCGACGGTTATGCTGCTTTCGCTGTTTACCGCACTCACGCGTGTTCCCACGGAACTCAGGATATTGCCGCCGATATAGCACGCCCACCATGTCGAAACCGTGGCGGGGCTCTCTCTGCCATAGGCATTGCTGGTGCCGTAGCTGGCATTCCACAACTCCTTCATGGCCTGGAACGGCTTGAACAGGTTCATGAAGGGCACGAAGAACCAGCCGACGGACCAGCCCGGAGAAAATTCCAGATCATATGCCCCGGCCAGTTCCAGATTGGCATGGGCGCGATATATCCACATGCCCACCGGGATCACGGAAATGAGGTAGACCAGTGTGGCGGCCAGATAGGTGAAGATGGCCAGCAGCGGTATCCCCGGCGGGGCGCCATCGAGAGTGATGATCCCGAAGCCTTCCAGCAATTCGCCCACCATAGCCGCAACGAACGTGGCCAGCGTTGCCCAGATCGCGATAGTGGTGATCTTCGTGCGGCGCTCAAGCAGCGCGAGCCCTTCGGCAAAAGACATCTCTGCCATCATACCCCCTGTGTTTCCCCACGGAGGGTATGATGCACTCCATTTACCTCCGCAACTTCCCTCAGGAGAGAGACGCATCCATTCTGGGGGGAAGAGCTGGCCCGGTCCGGCTATCAGCCCCCGGCAGCAGCCTTCTGGATCGCGGCCAGCACGCGCTGGGTCTGCTCCATGCCGGATACGGGCACGAAATCGCCCTCGCGGCTGGAGATCTGGTCCCAATGGGCGGCGAAGCCTTCCACGCTGCGTTCGCCTTCAGGCAGGATCACCGGCGTGTTCATCGTTACCCAGGCCGAGTGATAGCCGCCCGCACCGGCGCCCACGATCACATTGTTGGGCGCATCCTCGCTGACCAGGAAAAGCGCGGCGGGAACCACGTTTTCGGGCGCGAACATCGGGAAGATCTGTTCGGGAATGATGTCCTCGGTCATGCGCGTCGCGGCCAGCGGGGCGAGGGTGTTGACGCGGATATTGTACTTCGCGCCTTCCAGATGCAGCGTCTTGGCAAGGCCGGCGATGCCCAGCTTGGCCGCGCCATAATTGGCCTGGCCGAAATTGCCGAACAGGCCGGAAGAGCTGGCGGTCATCATCACTCGGCCGTAATTCTGCTCGCGCATCAGTTCCCAGCAGGCCTTGGTGGCATAGGCGGAGCCGAAGAGGTGGACCTTCACCACGAATTCGAAATCCGCCGGCTCCATCTTGGAAAAGCTCTTGTCGCGCAGGACGCCGGCATTGTTGATGAGGATATGGACGCCGCCCCACTTCTCCTTCGCCTTGGCGACCATCTCGGCCATCTGCTCATATTCTGTGACGGAGGCGCCGTTGGACATCGCCTCGCCGCCCGCGGCCTCGATTTCCTCGACAACTTTCAGCGCGGCATCCGAATGGCCAGTGCCGTCGCGCGCGCCGCCCAGATCGTTGACGACCACCTTGGCCCCGCGTTTCGCGAGTTCGAGCGCATAGGCGCGGCCGAGGCCTCCGCCCGCACCGGTAACAATGGCAACGCGACCTTCGAAGGAAATGGACATGGCAAGCTCTCCGAAAAAGGGCCGGCGGGCTCTCCCGAAGGGATGGGCGGGCGCCACGCCGCAGACAGAGGCGGGATGGCACGGCTTAGCGGGTGTTTCAACCACCCGCTTAAATAGCTGCGATGCCGTAGCGGAAGTATGATTGGAATATTGTCATACAAGAGTCTTAAAGTTGACCTAGTGGCGCAATCGAAATGTCATAAAGAGAATCGGATACCATAAAACGTGCGCTCTAACCTTCGATATTCCGCCATTTCGGCCCTTGCGTTCTGCGTGATTGGCGCGGTCGCGAATCCTTCCGCCGCTCTGGCTCAGGATGACAGCGAATGGTCGCTTCAGCCGCGCGGGCGGTTGCAGATCGATGCGGGCTGGGTCGATGCCTCGCCGGAAGTGAAAGAAGCGGCCGATGCGGTGACGCCGGGCGGACTGGATGCCGATGTGGAAGTGCGCCGCGCCTATCTCGGCGTTGACGGCAAGATGCCGGGCAATCTGGGCTTCCGCATCGAAGGGGAGTTTGCCGGGGCGATCGAGGGCAGCACCGTCACCTGGACCGATGTCTATCTCTATTGGGATGCGGCCAAGAACCTGCGCGTCACCCTGGGCAACCAGAAGCCGTTCTGGGGGCTGGAGGAAATGACCAGCGACCTGTTCCCCAGTTTTGCGGAACGGGCGGCCCTCAACACCGCTTTCGGCCATGAGCGCCGCACGGGCCTCAGCGCCACATACAGCACTGGCGATGTGCTGGTGCAGGGCGGGGCCTTTATTGACGATATCGACAGCGTGCTGGGCGGAAACGATCGCGGCCACAGCTTTGACGGCCGGGTGGTCTATGCGCCCAAACTCGGCGCCGGGCGCCTGCATCTGGGCGCCTCGGCCCATGTGCGCAGTTTCGACGATCCGGCCAGCCTGCGCTATTCGGTGCGGCCCTTCATTCACAATGCCGATACGAAATTCATCAATACCGGGTCGATCACCGGCTCTACCGGAGAGGTGGGCTATGGGCTGGAGGCGGCCTATGTGCAGGGCCCGTTCCATGTCGCGGCGGAAACCCGCTGGCAACATGTGAATCGCACTGCCGCTCTGGTGGAGCCGACCTTCTTCGGCGGCTATGTCGAGGCGGGCTATTTCATCACCAAGGGCGATACCCGGCCTTACAAGGGCGGCGTGTTCGAACGGGTGAAGCCCGCAAAACCGCTGGGCAAGGGCGGGATCGGCGCGGTGCAGCTGAACCTGCGCTACGATTATCTCGATCTGGTGGACGGGCCGATAAGAGGCGGCAAGCAGAACGGGTATGAAGTGTCGCTCGTCTGGACGCCAACGTCGCGTACGCGCTTCATCGCCAATTACGGGCGCATGGAATATGATCAGGCCGCCATCGCTGCGGCGGGCGATCGTTCCTATGGCGTGGACGCCTTCGGGGTGCGGGCGCAGTTCGATTTCTGAGGGTCGTGCGGGATCCCGCTATGCCTTCTGAGAAAGCTGGACCCCGGCACATGGCCGGGATGACGAGTGCATATGGCACTCCATCTTGACATTGAGAACCATTTGGGTTATATGGCCCAGCAGTGACGGGTTGCGGGGGCGGTAGCGCTTCGCTCCTCTCCCGCGCCGGGTCGGCGCTGTCTGCAGAGCCGGGCCAGATGGACAGAGTGGATGTCAACGCCCTGTCCGGCCCGCTGGACCAGCGCCCGCAACAGATGCGTGGCCGGATGATGTTTCGCCCCAGAGGAACATCTCCGCTCAAGGGAAGGCTCACTTGCGAGCCCTATGCCTTCCCCGCCATGCAGCTCAGGGCCGAGCAGACAAGTTTGCCGCGATACTTCGCCTGCCATTCGCATATCAAACAACGCGCAACAGCACCGCTCGCCAGAGCGGGCGCCTGACAGCACCGGCCCGGCCCCGTCCGTTCTCGGTTGTTCTCCCCCCGGCGTCAGCCCGCATTCGCCAGCGGAGGGATCGGTGTGTCCGGTTCATTTGTCATCCCGGGCTTGACCCGGGATCCCGCTTTTTGGCGCTCGCAGAGGCGCGAAGGCGCTGAGTTTTAGGTTCAGGGAACACTCCCTTCTATCGTCATTCCCGCGAAAGCCGGAATGACGAGATTGAAGTTGGCACTTCGTGCCCAGCACTCCCGGATCAATTCCGGGACGACAAAGATGTCAAAGCCCTGCCAGCGCCCCCAGCAATTCGTCGAAATGGCCGATCACCGCATCCGCGCCCAGTTCGGGCACCGGCATGTCGTGATAGCCGAAGCTCAGCGCCACGGCCGGCACGCCCGCGGCCTTGGCGGCGCGCACGTCGAAGGACGAATCGCCCACCATGGCGAAGCGGCCGCCGCCGCAGCGGGCCCGGGCTTCCAGCACCGTGTCGGGATGAGGCTTGGCTCGCGCCAGCGTGTCGCCGCCGATCACGCATTGGAAGCGGTCCAGCATGTCCAGTTCCTTCAGCAGCAGCAGCGACAGCGCCTCGGGCTTGTTGGTCACCACGGCAAGGCCCACGCCGAGGCCGGAGAGCCTGTCGAGCGCGGAGAGGCAGCCGGGATAGGGCCGCGAATGGACTGCGATATTGGCCGCGTAATGGCTGACCAGCCGGGGATAGAGATCCTCGAACTCAGCCTCGGGAAGGGGGCCGCCGGTCTGTTCCAGCGCGCGCTTCAGCATCAGGCGCGAACCGCCGCCGATCAGCGAATCGACACTTTCGGCAGGGACGGGCGGTCGGTCGATCAGGGCGAGCGCGTAATTCACCGCCACGCCGAGATCGCCTTGCGTATCTACCAGCGTGCCGTCGAGATCGAAGCCGATTGCGGAAAAAGGAACTGTGGTCATCGCGGTCTCCTGTGCCGCGCCCATATGGAAACCGCAACCAAATGGTGGCATTGCCCTTGCCATGAGTGATGCCAACCGTCCGATCGCCGCTATCGTGCTTGCCGCAGGCAAGGGTACGAGGATGAAGAGCGATACCCACAAGGTCCTCCACCCGATTGCCGGGAGGCCGATGATCGAGCACCTGCTCGCCTCGCTGGCCGAGCTGGCGCCGGAACGCACCGTGGTGGTGGTGGGCGATCTGCGCGATCAGTTGAAGCAGGCCCTCGGCGGCCGGGCGGAACTGGCCGTGCAGGATCCGCAGCTGGGCACCGGCCATGCCGTGCAGCAGGCCGAAGCCGCGCTGGGCGGTTTTCCCGGCGATGTGCTGATCCTTTATGGCGACGTGCCTTTCGTGCAGCCCGAAACCATGCGCGCCATGGTTGCCCGGTTGAATGAAGCGGATGCGCCCGCCGTGGTGGTGCTGGGGTTCGAGCCTGCCGATCCGCTGCAATATGGCCGGGTGATCGCCGAGGATGGCGCGATCCGGAAGATGGTGGAATTCAAGGACGCGAGCGAGGCGGAGCGGGCCGTGGGCCTGTGCAATTCCGGCCTGATGGCGGTGCGCGGGGAGGAATTGTTCGGCCTGCTCCACCGGGTGAAGAACGACAATGCGCAGCGCGAATATTACCTCCCCGACATCGTCAATCTCGCTCTGGCAGATGGTCGCCCCTGCGCCGTGGTGGTGGCGCAGGACGCGGATGAAGTGGCAGGCATCAACAGCCGCGCCGAACTGGCCGAGGCGGAAGCCCGCTGGCAGAAGCGCCGCCGCGCGCAGGCCATGGCGGACGGCGCCACGCTGACCGCGCCGGAAACGGTGTTCTTCAGCTGGGATACGCAGCTGGGCCGCGACGTGCTGGTGGAGCCCAATGTGATCTTCGGCCCCGGCGTCAAAGTGGCGGACAAGGCCCGCGTCCGCGCCTTCAGCCATCTGGAAGGCGCAACGCTGGCCAGTGGCACCGAAGTGGGCCCCTATGCCCGCCTGCGCCCCGGCGCGAAGGTGGAGGAAGGCGCCAAGGTCGGCAATTTCGTCGAGATGAAAAACGCCGTGCTGGGCCCCGGCGCCAAGGCCAATCATCTGACCTATCTGGGCGATGCGGAAGTGGGGGCGGGCGCCAATATCGGCGCGGGCACCATCACCTGCAATTACGATGGCTATTTCAAATACAAGACCGTGATCGGCCCGCGCGCCTTCATCGGTTCGAACTCCTCCCTGATCGCCCCGGTGAAGATCGGCGCCGACGCCATCGTCGCGGCGGGCAGCGCAGTGACGCGCGACGTGGCCGAGGGCGAATTGCGCATGGTCCGCGCCGAGCAGCTGGTAAAGCCCGGCTGGGCCGACCAGTTCCATGACGCGATGAAGAAGAAGAAGGCGGAGAAGTCCGGGAAGTGACTGCGCCAGATCACGTCGAGGCACGGAGGGCATCTTGCGGACCTGGAGGCAAGCTCGCCAATGTCTGGCGGCGTGGACAGATTTCGACCTGAATAATCGTCCGCTTCTGGTAAGCGGTTCTGCGGGCGGAGCGACGGGAATGTTGTGGGAAGCGGACCATCCTGACCCGTCATGCTGAACTTGTTTCAGCATCCATTTCTCCCCGCGAACTGCCGCTTAATCTGGTCAGATGGATCCTGAAACAAGTTCAGGATGACGATAGTGCAAACGTCCGCAATGTCGTCGTTTCCGGACAGGCAGCCTTCGGTGCGTTAGGGGGGCAGACGATATATGCAGCCTCTGCAATGGTGTCGTGATCGGACAGCCTGCTCGTAATCGCCTCGGCGCGTCTGCCGAACAACACACTGCAATTGGCAATGAAGACAAGCAAGGCGCTCTGCTCTAAGGGGCAGGCACAGCGTGGCGGGGCATCGAACCTTACTCCTGAAGTAATCGAAGCCGCCACACAGGCAATTTTTGGTCGGAAAAACTAGATGTGCGGAATTATCGGCATTGTCGGCAAGGAACAGGTCGCATCGCGGCTGGTCGATGGGCTTCGGCGGATGGAATATCGTGGGTATGATTCCGCGGGCGTCTGCACCGTGGATGGCGGGCAGCTGATCCGCCGCCGCGCGCCGGGCAAGCTGGTCAATCTGGTGGCGGAGCTGGAACGCGATCCTGCGCCCGGCCTGGTCGGCATCGCCCATACGCGCTGGGCCACTCATGGCGCGCCCACCACCAGCAATGCCCATCCGCACGCGACGGGCGAAGTGGCGCTGGTGCATAATGGCATTATCGAGAATTTCCGCCCCCTGCGCGAGGAAATGCAGGCGCGCGGTCGCCATTTCGAGAGCGAGACGGATACCGAAGTGGTGGCCCATCTCGTCTCCGAGAAGATCGAGGCAGGCATGGCCCCCGCTGCCGCGGTGAGCGAGGTTCTGCCCCGCCTGCGCGGCGCCTTTGCGCTGGCCATCGCTTTCCGCTCTCACCCCGAATTGCTGATCGGCGCGCGGCTCGGCTCGCCGCTGGTGGTCGGCTATGGCTCGGGCGAGAACGAGGGGGAAACCTATCTCGGCTCCGACGCGCTGGCGCTCGCCCCGCTGACGCAGCGCATCTCCTATCTGGAAGAAGGGGACTGGGTGGTCATCACGCGCGACGGCGCGCAGGTGTTCGACAAGGACAATAATCCGGTCGAGCGCGAGATTACCACGTCCGGGGCTTCCTCCATCGCCATCGAGAAGGGCAATTACCGCCACTTCATGCAGAAGGAGATCTTCGAGCAGCCGGTGGTCGTGGCACAGACATTGCGCAGCTATATCCGCCAGCTGGAACGGGGGGTGGCCCTGCCGCAGATCGATTTCGACCTTTCGGCGGTGAAGCGCGTTACCATCGTGGCCTGCGGTACTTCCTATTACGCTGGCATGGTCGCGAAATACTGGTTCGAGCGTTTTGCCCGCGTGCCGGTGGACATTGATGTGGCGAGCGAGTTCCGCTATCGCGATCCGGTGCTGGAAAAGGGCGGGCTGGCCCTGTTCATTTCCCAGAGCGGAGAGACGGCGGATACGCTGGCGGCGTTGCGCCATTGCAAGGCGGAAGGCCAGGTGATCGCGGTGGTGGTGAATGTCCCCACCAGTTCCATGGCGCGCGAGGCGGATCTGCTGCTGCCCACCCATGCCGGTCCGGAAATCGGCGTCGCTTCCACCAAGGCCTTCACTTGCCAGTTGGCGGTGCTGGCCGCGCTGGCCGCGCATCTGGCGGTGAAGAAGGGCCGGATGGACCGCGAGGAAGAGGCGGAAGTCGTCGGCCATCTGCTCGAAGCGCCCGCAAGCCTCAATGCCGCGCTGGCGCATGACGAGGAAATCGCCGCCATGGCGCATTTGATCGCGCCCGCGCGCGACGTGCTCTATCTCGGGCGCGGGCCGGATTATCCGCTGGCGATGGAAGGCGCGCTGAAGCTGAAGGAAATCAGCTATATCCACGCCGAAGGCTATGCCTCGGGCGAGATGAAGCATGGCCCCATCGCCCTGATCGACGAGGCAGTGCCGGTGATCGTGCTCGCTCCCTCGGGCCCCCTGTTCGAGAAGACCGTGTCCAACATGCAGGAAGTGCGCGCGCGGGGCGGCAAGATCGTGCTGATCTCCGACGCAAAGGGACTGGCCGAAGCGGGCGAGGGGTGCCTTGCCACGATCGAGATGCCCGAAGTGCATCCGCTGATCGCGCCGCTGGTCTATGCCGTGCCGGTGCAATTGCTGGCCTATCACGTTGCCGTGGCCAAGGGCACGGATGTGGACCAGCCGCGCAACCTCGCCAAATCCGTGACGGTGGAATAGGGATTCGACACAGGGCAAAGTTACAATTTACGCCCTGCTAACCATTCGCCCCTATTTCCGGATGCGTGACGGATACGCACTCGGACCTTCCGCAGCTTCCCCTGAAGCTGACGAACCTCGCCGTAATCGGCGTCAGCCAGCCCCATGAGGGTAGCTGGGCAAGGCTGCGCGCGCTGCAATATTCGCGGCTTGAGGCGCTGTCTCTCTCGCGTTTCCTGGCTCATGCGATTGCGCTGATGCTCACGCTCAGCATCTTTGCGCGCACGGTTCCGCCGCCGATGCTGGCGGGCTGGGTGCTGGTGCTGGTGGCGGTGCTGTGGAATGCGAGCCGGGTGGATGACGGCCTGCGCGATGTGGATCGCCGGGCCATGACCCGCCACGAATATGTCTTCCATGTGCTCAGTGCCGCGCTGGTCGCGATAGTCTGGGCGGCGCCCTATTTCCTGTTCGAGCCCGTGGGCGCGATGGAGCATCGGCTGGCCTTCTGGGCCATTACCGCCATGCTCATCACCGGCTCCACGCTGGCTTTCGCGGCCACCCCGATGGCGACGCTGATCTTCGCGGGCATCACTTGCGGGGCGGCGATCACCAGTTTCATAACCAATGGCGCCTATGATTATGCGGCCATGGCGGCTTCCTTCTGCGGGCTGGCCATGGGCGGCGCGATCCGGGGCGCGCGGACTTATCTTTCGGCACGCATTGCGGAGGCAGGCGTCGCCGAAAAGAGCGAGGTCGTATCCCTGCTGCTGCGCGAATTCGAGGATAGCGATGCGGACTGGCTGTGGCAGATCGATACGGCCCGCCGCGTCCGCTCCGCCAGTTCGCGCTTCGTCTATGCGCTGGGCAAGGAGCTGGACCAGATCGAGGGCAAGAGCTTCGTCCAGCTGATCGCGGGATCGGCCTGGGAAAGTGGCCAGTTCCCGCCCAGCCTGCACGATTTGGCCGAGCGGCTGAAGCGGCGCGAGAGCTTCTCCAACCTGCTGGTGCAGGTCAGCATCGCCAATGGCAAACGCTGGTGGGAGCTTTCGGGCACGCCCATGATCGACGAGAACGGGACGTTCCATGGTTTCCGCGGCGTAGGCTCCGACGTGACCGAGCAGCGCGAGAGCGACGAGAAGATCGCCTATCTCGCGCGGTACGATACGCTGACCGGTCTGCCCAACCGCCTGATGTTGACCGAGGCACTGGGCGAAGCACTGCGCTATGCCGAACAATGGCGCACGCGCTGCGCCTTCCTGATGATCGACCTCGATCGCTTCAAGGCCGTGAACGATTCGCTGGGTCATCAGGTGGGGGACCAGCTGCTTGCGCAGGTCTCCGCCCGCCTAAAGGGCCTGATGAGCGAGAACGAGCTGGTCGGCCGGCTGGGCGGCGATGAATTCGCCATCGTGATCCGTGACGCATCGGATCGGGATCGGGTGGAAAAGGTCGCGACTGCGGTGATCGATCACCTCTCGCTGCCCTACGATGTGGATCACCACACGCTTTACGTCGGGGCCAGTGTCGGCTCCGCCCTTGGCCCGCGCGATGGGCAGACGGTGGAAACGCTGATGCGCAATGCCGACCTCGCCCTCTATCGCGCCAAGGACGAGGGGGGCTCGGTCCATTGGTCTTACGAGCCTTCGCTCCATGCCGATGCCGAAGAGCGCCGCCAGCTGGAATTCGCGCTGCGCCAGGCGCTGGATCGCGGCGAGCTTTACCTCCAGTTCCAGCCGGTAGTGGATTCGCGCAGCGAAACCATTGTCAGCTTCGAGGCCCTGCTGCGCTGGAACAGTGCGGAACATGGCTTCATCAGTCCGGCCAAGTTCATCCCGCTGGCGGAGGATACCCGCCTGATCCTGCCCATCGGCGACTGGGTGCTGCGCGAAGCCTGCCGCGAGGCGCTCAACTGGCCGGGCCATGTGCGCGTGGCAGTCAATGTCTCGGGCGAACAATTGCTCGATCCGGAATTTGCCGACCGGGTGGTTGCCGCGCTTTCCACCACTGGCCTGCCGGCACACCGGCTGGAGATCGAAGTGACCGAGAGCATCTTTGTGCGCGACGCGGGCACTGCCCGGGCGACGCTCGAAAAGATCATGGCGCTGGGCTGCTCCGTGGCGCTGGACGATTTCGGCACCGGCTATTCCTCGCTTGGCTATCTGCGCACGCTGCGCTTCTCCACCATCAAGGTCGATCGCAGCTTCGTGCAGGGCGCGGCGAAGAACAATGTGGAGAGCCTGGCGATCATCCGCGCGGTAGTGGCGATGGCGCAGAGCCTCGACATGGCAACCACGGCCGAAGGTGTGGAAACCGCCGCGGAAGCCGCGATGATCCGCGAACTGGGCTGCACGAAGATCCAGGGCTATTATTTCGGTCGCCCCATGGATGCCGTGGATGCACTGGCCCTGTTCCGCAGAGGCGCAGCGGCCTGATTTCTTTCCACACACGCATCCGCGCGTGCGAATTCCTCGCCCCTGCGGGGCTGCGTGCGGCCTTTCGGCCTTGCGGTCCGCTATCGCGGACCGAGCATCGGGCTACACTAATTCGGAAACCGAACCGGGCTGCGTCCAGCAGCCCGCAAGCGCGAATGCGCGCCGCGCCTTATGGCGCGGAAGCCAAGGGGCCGGATGGCCCCGCCGGCGCTTGAGGCCGAATTAAATTAAGCTTCCACCAGGCTCCGGATCGCGCTTTCGAACAGGGCGCGGCCATCGCTGCTGCCCAGTGCCTCTTCAATGGCGCGTTCGGGGTGGGGCATCATGCCCAGCACATTGCCTGCCTCGTTCAGCACGCCGGCAATGTCGCGGGCCGAGCCGTTGACCGTTTCGGCATAGCGGAAGGCCACGCGGCCTTCGCCTTCCAGCCTGTCCAGCGTGGCATCGTCGGCAAAGTAATTGCCGTCATGATGGGCCACGGGAATGTTCAGGATCTGCCCGGCCGAATAGCCTGCGGTGAACAGCGACTGGCTGTTTTCCACCTTCAGCTTCACATTGCGGCAGATGAAGTGCTGGCTGGCATTGCGCATCAGGGCGCCGGGCAGAAGGCCTGCCTCGGTCAGCACCTGGAAGCCGTTGCACACGCCCAGAACCGGAACGCCGCGCCGGGCGGCTTCGATCACCGATTGCATCACCGTGCTGCGGGCGGCCATCGCGCCGGAGCGCAGGTAATCGCCATAGGAAAAGCCGCCGGGCAGGGCGATGAAGTCCAGATTGGCGGGCAGCTCGGCATCGCCGTGCCACACGCGGATCGCCGGAACGCCGGAAACGGCCTCCAGCGCGA
Source organism: Fulverythrobacter ferritrahens (assembly GCF_020539485.1). Lineage (GTDB taxonomy): Bacteria > Pseudomonadota > Alphaproteobacteria > Sphingomonadales > Sphingomonadaceae > Andeanibacterium > Andeanibacterium ferritrahens. The sequence continues at coordinate 1,392,255 of NZ_JACDXU010000001.1, read as the reverse complement.
CGGCCATGTCACGGTCGCAATTGGAGCCCGGAAAGGTGACTACCGCGCCCCGGAAGCTCATGCCGTCACCCGTTCGATGCGGTAATTTTCGATTACCATATTGGCCAGCAGCTGCTTGCACATGGCGTCCAGCGCTTCGTCGCTCACGCTGTCATCCACGTCCAGTTCGATTTCGCGGCCGGCGCGGACATCGTTCACGCCTTCAAAGCCAAGGCCTTCGAGGGCATGGTGGATCGCACGGCCCTGCGGATCGAGCACGCCGGGCTTGAGGCTGACATGGATCCGGACTTTCATGGACAACGCCTTTCGCAAATGCGGCTGGGGAGACTCGCGCGCCCTATGGCCCCATGGCGCGTTTTCCGCAAGCCGGTGCTTCATTCCTTCCCGGCGGACTGCGCCTTGCGGGGCAGGGCGACTACCTGCAGGGCCTGTGCGGGATCGAGATATTTCATGGCCAGTTCCTGCAGATCCTTCGCCGTCAGGCTTTCCAGCAGAGCCCTTGCATTGAGGAAGCGGTCAATCCGCTCAGGCTCCGACTGTGCCCGGTCGGCCAGTCCCAGCCAGCCATTGTTGGTCTTCAGCGCATTGTCGATATTCTCGATCAGCGGGCGGCGGGCGCGCAGCAGCGTATCGTCATCCACCGGCGTGGCGCGCAGTGCGGCGATGGTAGTGTCGATGGCCTTGCGGACCACTTCCAGATCGGCGGGATCGATGGGCGCGGCGATGTCGAACGTGCCATAGCCGGTGTAGAAGCGGGACTGGCCGGCACTGACGGAAGGGGAATAGGTGCTGCCGAGCTTCTCCCGCAATTCCTCGGTCAGCTCGATCTTCACTACGGCGTCCAGCAGGCCGAGCGCGGCGCTTTCCTTCGGATCGCTGTCGTCGCGGGTGGGCCAGGTGAAACGGATCATCGCCTGATCGGCGGCGCCATCGTGCCACACCTGCCGCAGGCTGCGATCAGAGGTGAAACCGCGCTGGCGGTTTTCCGCATAGGGGAGGAAGTCATCCTCCCGCCGGGGCAGCGCGCCCAATGTGCGGGCAACCATGGCGATGGCCTGATCCTCGTCGAAATCGCCCACCAGCGCCAGTTCGATCGCACCATGGGCCAGCCGGTCCCCGATGTCGGCCTTGAGCCTGTCGTAATCGAGCGCGGCGTAATCCGCCTCCTGACCGATGGTGAAGCGGGGGTCGCCATCGGAGATGATCCCCCCCAGTGCATTGCCCAGAGCGGCGGCGGGCGTAGCATTACGGCTGGCGAAGAAATCGCGCACGCTGCGGCGATAGCGTTCTTCCCCCTGCGAGCGATAGCCGGGGTCGGAAATGCTGGCGGCGAGCAACTGCAATTGCAGTTCCAGATCGCGTGTGGTGGTGGTGCCCTGCATCTGGAAGGTTTCGCCGTCGCTGTTGATGCCCAGCCCCACGCTCTTGCCCGCCATGATCGATTGCAGATCGTCATAGGAATGACGCCCGAGCCCGCCCAGCGGCAGGCTGGTGATCATAGCCGTGGCGAGCGGATTTTCGCGCGTATTGAGCATGTCCCCGCCGTCGAGGTTCAGCTCGAAACTCACCCGGTCCTTCTTCAGGTCCGTGCGCTTGAGATTGAGCCGCAGGCCATTGGCGAAGCGCAATTCGCGAATGCCGACGCGCGGATCGAGCTTGTCCGACAGCACCGTGCCGGGCGTGCCGAAATCCGTGTAGGCAAAGCTGCCCGCATCGGCATCTGTCCGTGCTTCCACCGGCGCGGTAGCGGCCTCGTTCCAGGCAGCGCGCAGCGCGGCGGCCCCGCCTTCGGGTTCGGCGCGGCCCTGAAAACGCAGCATCGGATTGTCGAGCGGCACAGCCTCCGCCTGCATCGCAGCCAGCACCGCTTCGGGCGTGATGCCGGGCAGGGCGGCCTCGAACCGGGCGAGCCCGCTTTGCGGCGTGGTCGGCACCAGCCGGTCGCGCAGCAGGCTTATGGCAGCTTCCGTGAAGGTGGAATTGTAGCGCGTGTCCGCCGTCGCCACGGTGTTTTCCAGACCGGTGCGGATATTGGCGATCTGTTCCGCCAGCTCCGCATCGGAAAAGCCATAGGTAAGCGCGCGGCGATATTCCTCGACGGCTGCCGTCAGCCCCTTGCGCCATTCACCATCGGCGGTGACCACGGCAAGGCTGGTGGTGCGGGCGGCTTCGAACACGTCGCTGGTGCCGAAATAGGCATCGCGAAACGGGGGCGTTTCGCTGTTGGCCAGCCGATCCAGCCGGCGATTGACGATGGCATAACCGATCTGGCGCAGCAGATTGTTCAGGCGGTTTTCCACATTGTCGGATTCGTCCAGCCAGGGGCCGTTACGGCTGGCGGTAACGTTTTCCGGCAAAGCGGGATCGATGAAAATGTCGGTCTGCCCGGCCAGCGCGGGATTAACGGGCCCGGCATCGACGCGCTGCGGCGCCTCGGGGGCGGCGGCCCAATCCGAAAAGCGCGCCTTGATCTCGCGCTCCACCAGATCGGGATCGAAATCGCCCACCACGATTATGGCGGAATTCTGCGGCGTATAGATTCGCTTGTAGAGTTCGTGCAGGCGGGCCGTGGTGGCGGCCTGGATGGTCTCGGCCGTGCCGATGGGCAGGCGCTTCACGAAGCGGGCATCGGGGTACTGGAAGGCGATCCGGTCCACCAGATTGCGCAGGGCATAGGTATCGCGCACGCGCTTCTCGGAAAGGATCACGCCCTTTTCATGGTCGATCGCGTCCTGGTCGAACGTCACTTCGCTCGCCGTCTCGCGCATCAGCATCAGGGCCGTGCCCAGAAGAGTGGGATCGTTGCGCGGTAGATCCAGCTTGTAGAGCGTGACGTCGTAATTGGTGGAGGCATTGGTATCGGCGCCGAAGGCCAGCCCCTCACGCTCCAGCAGCTTGTACATTTCATTGCCGGGCACGTTGGTGGAGCCGTTGAAGGCCATGTGCTCGATGAAATGGGCATAGCCCAGTTCATTGTCATTTTCGGCCAGCGATCCGGCATCCACCACCAGCCGCACCTCGCCAGTGCCGGAGGGCGTGGCGTTGTGGCGGATGATGTAGCGCATGCCGTTGGGCAACACGCCGAAGCGATAGGCCGTATCGACCGGCAGGTCGCTGTTCTCGAAAGCCCAGAGCGGCTTTGCTGCTTCAGCCGAAGCGGCGGCCTGCTGCGCGGCGTCAAGGGCCGGGTTGGCATAGGCGGGAAGGGCAGCGGTTAAGGATAGGGCGGCGATTGCCGTAAGAACTGAACGCATCACACTCCCGTCGCTCCGCTCAAGTCGGAGTAAGCCAGCTTATTGTCCGGCTACGGCGGGGAACCGCCATGCCCTGTCTGGCTCCCTGCGTAACAGGGGAAACGCGGATGTGAAGTCACATCGCTGAATGATGCGTGAAAGGGTGCAGGCGAAAGACAGTCCGCCAAACAAAAACCCCCTCCGGTGTGGGAGGGGGCTTTGTTTTTACTTCTTCGGCTTTTCCGTCTTTCCGCGCAGCTTGCGGTGGGCGGAAAGGTCGAACACTTCGCCGGGGGAGCCATCGTCCTGCAGCAGGCCGAGGCGGCGGGCGACTTCCTGATAGGCTTCTTCTTCGCCGCCGAGGTCACGGCGGAAGCGGTCCTTGTCCAGCTTTTCGCCGGTCGCCATGTCCCACAGGCGGCTGCCGTCGGGGCTGATTTCGTCGGCCAGGATCACGCGGCTGTAATCCCCGTCCCAGATGCGGCCGAATTCCAGCTTGAAGTCGATCAGGCGGATATTGATCGCCGCGAACATGCCGCACATGAAATCATTGATGCGGATGGCCATGGCGGAGATGTCCTGCATCTCCTCATTGCTTGCCCAGTTGAAGCAGGCGATATGCTCTTCAGCAACCATCGGGTCGCCCAGCGCATCGTCCTTGTAATAATATTCGATCAGCGTGTGGGGCAGCGGTTCGCCCTCTTCCATGCCGAGGCGCTTGCAGATGGAGCCGGCGGCGACATTGCGCACCACCACTTCGATCGGAATGATTTCCACTTGCCGCACCAGCTGTTCGCGCATGTTCAGGCGGCGGATGAAGTGGGTGGGAATGCCGATATGCGAAAGGCGGGTGAACACATGTTCGCTGATGCGATTGTTGATCACGCCCTTGCCGTTGATCGTGCCGCGCTTTTCCGCGTTGAATGCGGTTGCATCGTCCTTGAAGTACTGGATCAGCGTGCCCGGTTCGGGGCCTTCGTAAAGGATCTTGGCCTTGCCTTCGTAGATCTGGCGGCGACGGGTCATCTTGGTCCTCGGCTAAAATAGCAAGCCCCGGCACTAGCGAGTCGGTCTGGACTGCCTGGCCGGGGCGATTGGTTCCCTATACGCTCACCGCACCGAAAAGCAATTGTCCGATCCCGGCGGATTGCCTAACTGCGCGGGGAGCTTATCCGCGACCTTACAGGGAGAATTTCATGGCCCGCGCCGAGGCACTGACGCTGCTGGAAACCTATTATGCCGCGTTCAATTCCGGCGATGGCGAGGGGATGCTCGCCTGCCTGTCGGATGATGTGGCACATGACATCAATCAGGGCGCCCGGCAGCAGGGCAAGGAGGCCTTCCGCGCCTTCCTCGCTCATATGGATCGCTGCTACGCCGAAAAGCTGACCGACATCGCGATCATGGCGAATGACGAAGGCACGCGAGCAGCGGCCGAATTCATCGTGCATGGCGAATATCTGGCGACGGACGAGGGCCTGCCCGAGGCGGCGGGCCAGAAATACGTCCTGCCCGCCGGGGCTTTCTTCGAGATTTCGGGCGGACTGATTTCGCGCGTCACCGTCTATTACAATCTGGAGGACTGGATCAGGCAGGTGGGCGGATGAGCGTTGCCGTCCGTCCCCTGGCGGGCGAGGAAATCGCCGCTTGTCTCAAGGATCTGGCCGCTTTGCGCATCGCGGTCTTCGCGGCCTTTCCTTATCTTTACGATGGGGACGAGGAATATGAGGCGGACTATCTGAAAGAATTCGCCGCCGCGCCCGACGCTGTGCTGGTCGCCGCTTTCGATGGCGACCGGGTGATCGGGGCGGCCACGGCTTCGCCCATGTGGGCGCAGAAGGCGGAGTTCCGGCAGGTGTTCGAGGATAAGGGTATCGACACGGCGGGGCTGTTCTATTTCGGGGAGAGTGTGCTGCTGCCGGAATATCGCGGCCATGGCATTGGCCATGCCTTTTTCGATTATCGGGAAGCAGCGGCAAGGGCCGCAGGCGCCGATCGGGCCTGCTTTGCTGCCGTTATCCGGGCGGATGACCACCCGGCGCGGCCCGAAGGCTACAGCCCGCTCGACCCCTTCTGGCGCAAGCGCGGCTATTCGCCCGTGGAAGGCATGGTGACGCAACTCGCCTGGAAGGAACATGGAGAACAGGACGAGAGCCTGAAGCCCATGCAATATTGGATGCGCAGCCTGTGAGCTTTACTGTCGCCGCTGCCCAATATCCGATCGACCGGCTGGATAGCTGGGACGCCTATGTTGCCAAGGTGACGGGCTGGGTCAGGGAGGCCGCCGGAACGGGGGCCTCGCTCGCGGTGTTTCCCGAATATGGGGCGATGGAACTGGCCTCGCTGGAGGAGGCGACGATGGGCGATCTGGACGGGTCGCTGCGTTTCGTCGCCTCGCTGGCACCACAGGTCGATGCGCTCCACGCCGAACTGGCGCGGCAGTTCGGGCTCCATATTCTGGCGGCCAGCATACCCGTGCTGCGCGATGGCCAATATCGCAATGCCGCGTGTCTGTTCACCCCCGGCGGGGCGGTGGGGGTGCAGGAAAAGCTGGTGATGACCCGGTTTGAACGTGAGCATTGGGGCGTCCATTCCGGCGGCCCGCTGCGCCTGTTCGAGACGGAGCTGGGTCGGCTCGGCATTCTGATCTGCTATGACAGCGAATTTCCCCTGCTGGGCCGCGCGCTGGTGGAAGCCGGGGCCGATTTGATCCTGGTGCCGAGCTGCACCGATACGCTGGCCGGTTACAACCGGGTGCGGATCGGGGCGATGGCGCGGGCGCTGGAAGGGCAGTGCTACACAGTGCAGGCCCCGACGGTGGGCATGGCGCAATGGTCTCCCGCAGTGGATGAAAATCGTGGCATGGCCGGGATTTATGGCCCGCCCGACCTGGGCTTTCCAGATGACGGCGTGCTGGCCAGCGGCACTCTCGATGCCGCGCAATGGGTGATCGCCGAGATCGATCCGGAGCGTGTGGCAAGGGTTCGCCAGTCTGGCGCGGTGTTCAACATGGCGCATTGGGCAGAGCAGCCCGGTGCGGCAGAATTGCCACCAGTCGAGCGGGTTTTTCTCTAAAGAACCGAGGTTTCCGTAGCGTCAATTGACAGGGTGGCGCGGTGCCGCCAGAGGGGCGCGCGAAACGCCCGGCCGCAATTTGGGCCGGTTGCGTGGGAGAAAAGAACAATGTCGCAGCCGCGCAATCCGGGTGCTGTTTCCGCCCTCGCCATAGCCGCTTTCCTTGTGCTTCCCGCTACGGCTTACGCCGAAGAGGCCATTGCGCCCGAGGCAGAGCGGAGCGTTATCATCGTTTCCGCCAAGGAGCCGGGGGCCGCTCAGCTGGATTATGCCGGCAGCGTTGTGGCGATCGACAAGGCCGCGCTGGATGACCGCAAGGTGCAGGATCTCTCCACCCTCAGCTATGCCAGCCCCAATGTCTCGCTGGACCCTATCGGCACGTTCAAGGGCGTGGCGAATTTCGCCATCAGAGGGTTGGGCATCAATAGCTCGATCCCTTCGATCGATCCGGCGGTGGGGCTGTTCGTGGACGGCGTCTATACGGGGATCAACGCGGGCAGCGTGTTCGACATGCTGGATGTGGAACAGGTGGACGTGCTGCGCGGCCCGCAGGGCGTGGCCTTCGGGCGTAACACCACGGGCGGGGCAGTGCTGGTCACTACCGCCGATCCCAGCTGGGAATGGGAAGGCCATCTGCGCATGGCCGTGGAAGGCCCGGTAGATGCAGGGCGGGGCGATCCGCTGATCACCGCGCGGGCGGTCGTGTCGGGTCCGCTTTCCGACCAGATCGCGATCCGGCTCGCCGCGCTGCACACCAGTGACGGCGGCTATTTCAGGAACCTCTACGATGGCGGCGATCTGGGCGAGGAGGAGACTACCGTGCTGCGCGGCGGCCTTGCCCTGCGCCCCGCGGAACGCCTGACGCTGACGATCAAGGGCGAATGGACCAAAAGCACGGGGCAGGGCGCAGTCGGCCATAATAACGGCCAGCACCCCCGCGACAGCTTCGACGTTTCGCTGGACGAGCCGGGCTTCTACCGCAGCGAGGGCGGATCGATCACCGCACGCGGCGAATATGAGCTGGGCCGGGGCAAGCTGACCAATATCTTCGGCTGGCGCAAATATGATCTTTCCACCCGCAACGACATCGATTCTTCGCCCGTCCACCTGTTCCATTCGGACACCGGGACGAACCAGGAGCAATGGTCGAACGAACTCTATTATGCCGCGGATTATGGCGCGCTGACGATCACTACGGGTGCCTATATCTTCCATCAGGATGTGGGTTACGATGAAGGGCGTGACCTCACGGGGATGGGGCAGGCAATCAAATCCTATGGCGGCGGGCGGCAGGCGCATGACGTTTACGGGATTTATGGGCAGGCCGATTACGCACTGACGTCCGATCTGACGCTCACCGCCGGGCTGCGCTGGTCGCGCGAGGAAAAGAGCGCGGCGATCACCTATGTCCGCCCGCGCGATGAATGCTCGGCCATTGAAGCAACCTGCCCCACCAGCGGGCAGCGCGTTGCGGGCGAGAATAACGGCTTTACCGACAAGCGCGCCTGGAACAGCCTCTCGCCCCGCGTGGCGCTGGCCTACAAGCCTTCGGAGGAGAGCACTCTTTACGCCAGCTGGACGCGCGGTTTCCGTTCCGGCGGCTACAATTTGCGCATCACGCAACCCGCCGCCTTCGAGCAGATCGCTGCCGAACTCGGCTCGCCTGCCTTCGACGAAGAACAGGTCGACAGCTATGAGGCAGGGGCGAAGTGGCAATCTGCCAATGGTGTCGCCCGCCTCAGCGCCGCACTGTTCTGGACCGACATCGGCGGGTTGCAGCGCGAAGTGAACGTGCCCAGCCTGACCTCGGGCCTTGCCCAATCGGTTTACAACACCGCTGACGCACGCATTCGTGGGGGCGAGGTAGAGGCTCAGCTGGCCCCCGCCACCGGGCTGACCCTGTCCGCCAATGTCGGCTATACCGATGCGGAATATCGCCGGATCTATTTCGATCTCAATTCGGACAATGTGATCGACGCGGCCGACCTCGATCTGGCCCTGCCGCGCGCGCCCAAATGGACCTGGGGCGGCAGTGCGCGTTATGAAGTGGGCGTGGGCGGCCTCGGCACGCTGGTGGCCAACGCCTTCTTCCAGCACCGTTCCGCCTATGCCTATACGGACAACAACTGGGGCTATAATTCCGCCTCCGACCGGCTGGATGCCAGCCTGGCGCTGAAGCTGGCGGATTCAGGGCTGACCCTGACGCTCTATGGCCGCAATCTGCTGGATGAAGTGCAGTTCGGTGGCGATACACAGCTGGGCTTTGCTGGCGGCACCTATTCGGACGGCAATAACCGCCCCTTCGATCCGCATCCGGCTGCGGGCACGTTCTCCCCTATCTTCAAGGGCCGGGTACTAGGGCTGGAACTGGCGGCGGATTTCTGATTGCCCGTCGGGGCAAGTGGACAGGCCTGCCGGGCTGAGGCACATATCGGCTTTCCCGCGAGAGGGCCCGGTACATGCTTCTGCCCGGTATTCCGCAATGACGCGCCGCGAACTGATCGGCATGGCAAGCGTGGGCGTGATCGCAGCCGCGATTGCCACCCGCTTCGCCTTGTCGCAGGGCGAAACCGAGCCCTCTCCGGGCAATTTCCCTGTCCGTCACAGCGAGGGCGAATGGCGTTCGATGCTGAGCGCGGAAGCCTATCGGGTCCTGCGGGAGGGCGCGACGGAGGCGCCCTATAGCAGCGCCTTGCTGAAGGAGCAGCGCCGGGGGATTTTCTCCTGCGCCGGATGCGCCAGTCCTTTGTTCGCCTCTGAAACGAAATATGACAGCCGCACCGGCTGGCCGAGTTTCTGGGACGTATTGCCGGGAGCGATTGTCGAACGTGCCGACCACAAGCTCGGAATGGTTCGGACCGAAGTTCTCTGCAAGACCTGCGGCGGCCATCTCGGCCATGTCTTCAAGGACGGGCCGCAGCCCACCGGCTTGCGCTATTGCATGAACGGCGTCGCGCTGAGCTTCACGCCGCAAGCGGCATAAAAGACAGAACGGGAGGAGCGATTATCATGGGTGAACTTTTCAACGGCGCAGGGCGAGCCATCAGCACGATCATGGGGCTGCTCATGGTCGCGATGGGATGCGTCTGGATTCTGCAGGGTTTCAATATCGCCTTCCTCAACAGCTTCATGGCGGGCGATCCGCAATGGGCGCTGTGGGGCGTGTTGCTCGCATTGGCCGGCCTGATCCAGACCGTGTGGGCCAATACGCGTGCCGCTTATTACAAGCGCCGCTGACAAAGGGGCGAGGCGCTCTCCAGCGCCGAGGCAATTGCAAGGGTTACTACCGCGCGTCGAATGCGGCGCGCGCTGCCTCCACCTTGCCGATGTTCGTTTCGGCCCAGGTCCATACGCCGCAAAAGGCATAGCTCAGCGAGTGGCCGAGCTCCGTCAGTCTATATTCAACCTTGGGCGGGATGACGGGGTGGACGGTCCGCTTCACAAGCCCGTCCCGCTCCATCTGGCGCAGGGTCTGGGTCAGCATCTTCTGGCTGATCCCTTCCACCTTGCGGCCGATCTCGGTGAAGCGCAGTTCGCCGTTATCTTCCAGGATTTCGAGGATCAGCAGCGTCCATTTGTCGGCTACGCGACCGATCATGTCATGCACCAGCCTTTCCAGTGCCGGGTCGATCTCGGTCGTTTCGGCTGGTTGGGGGTGCTCGCTCATCCGCTAAAATCCTTACGCTCTCTTTTGGGTAAGTATAAATCTTTCCGGTGCCTTCTTTCAAATGGAGAGTTCGGGCGTAACTCTGCCTCTCAACAGAAGGAGGCATTTCATGAAACTCACAGGCAACACCATTCTCGTCACCGGCGGCGGCTCGGGCATCGGGCAGGGGCTGGCGCGGAAATTCCATGATCTGGGCAACACCGTAATTGTCGCCGGGCGCAGGGCGTCGGCTCTGGCGGAGACAGTTGCCGGGCGCGAGAACATGCATCGGCTGGAACTCGACGTGGCCGATCCGGCATCGGTTGCCGCCGCGCTGGAGATGCTGGCGCGCGATTATCCGCGGCTCAACATGCTGATCCATTCCGCCGGGATCATGACCCATGACGAATTGGGCGATGTCGATACGGCGGCGCGCATCATCGACACCAATCTGATGGGCACGATCCGCGTGGTGGAGGGCCTGATCCCGCAGCTGGAAGGCAAGGAGAATGCGACGATCTGCACCGTATCGTCAGGCCTTGCCTTCATTCCGCTGCCTTCCACCCCCGCTTACAGCGCCAGCAAGGCGGCGGTGCATTCCTACACCGTTTCGCTGCGCCACAGGCTGAAGGGCAAGGCGGAAGTGATCGAGATTGCGCCGCCCGCGGTGCAGACCGGCCTGACGCCCGGCCAGGAAAGCCGGGCAGGCTTCATGCCGCTGGCCGATTACCTCGACGAGACGATGGAGAACTTTGCCAAGGTTCCCACTCCGCAAGAAAACCTCGTCGGCAACGTCCTGCCGCTGCGCAATGCCGAGCGGGATGGCAAGATTGAGGAGATGCTGGCGATGTTTGAATCGCTCGGCATCCTCTGATCTCTACCGGGCGAGGAGCGCCTTGATGGCCTCAAGCTCCTCGCCTGCCTCGTAGGCGCGGGCGCGGTCGGTGAAGAAATCGCCGAGCCCGTGCCAGATGGCGGCGGCTGGCGCATCGTCTGGAGCGAGAAAACCGGCAATCTCGTGCATCTCAGCATCCCAGCGATAGGCGCGCGGATACATGGTGGGGATGGCGCCGCGCTGGCGGCCCATCAGCCATTCCATGCTGATGCCCATTTCCTTGAGCAGATCCTCATCCGCGCCATGGCGCTGCGCGGCCAGCAGCATGGCGGTGACAAGGCCCATCACGCCCTTGTTGATCCCTCCATAGCACATCTTGAGCGCGGAGGCGGCGCCCAGCGGTCCGTCCAGCACCCGCGTATCGAGGCCGAAGGGGTTGATCGTGGCGGCGACCTGAGCTGCCCCGTTGCCGCAGACATAGAGGCGCGGCCCATCATAATTTTCTGCCGGGGGGAAGCCGATGATCGCGCCATCCACCATCCGCCCGCCCAATTCCTTCACTCGCGCGGCCATGCGGTGCTTGGTTTCGGGGCTCAGCGCATTGGCGTCGCAGAACAAAGGCACATTGGCCTGCGCGAAGACTGGGGCGAGGGTTTCGACAACGACTTCCGCCTGTGCGGGGGGAACAATGGAGAGGATCAGATCGGCGCTGGCGATCTCGTCCAGCGTCGCCTCCGTCATTCCCGCAGCCGAGGCCCGCTCGCGCGTGGCAGCACTGCGGCCTTCCAGCAGGGTAGGGACAATGCAGCCATTGTCATGAAGGCGGCGGGCCACGCCGGACCCCATGGCCCCGGCACCGATGATCGCGATTTTTGTCATAGGCAAACTCCCTAGCCAATCCGGAGCGGGAGTCACTACCGCGCCAAAGAATGATCGGTTAGGTTCGGCCCATGAGTGGCCTTGACGATCCCGTAGAATTTGCCCGGCGCTGGACTGCCGCATGGAACGCACACGATGTGGAAGCAGTGCTGCGCCTGTTCCATGACGATGTTGTGTTCACTTCCCCGCTTGCCGCGCGGGTAGTGCCCGATAGCGGCGGTGTGATCCGGGGTAAGGACGCCCTGCGCGATTACTGGACCGCCGCCCTTGCGGAGCGACCGGGCCTGCAATTCGAGCTGACCGGCATTCAGGCCGGGATCGACAGTCTGCTGATCGTGTTCCGACACCCTGGCGGGCCGGAGCGGGTGGATGTGCTGCGCCTGCGCGATGGCCTCGCCTTTGAAGGGCACGGCACTTACCCGGTGCCGCTGGACTGAACTCGGGAACCCCTGTGCTTGCGGGGATGCCCGAGGTTCCCTCATGCGGAGACGCCTATTCCGCAGCCCTGACAGGCGGCGTGCCCCACGCGCGGTCTTCGCCTACCCAGGGCACGTTGCCTTCGATCCACAGATCGACATCGACGCTCTTGAAGCGCCATTCGCCGTCTGCCTCCTTGGCGGCCAGCGTGTCCCAGGTGCCCATGCCGAAGACGCGGTTTTCATGAGTGACCACATCGTGCTGCAGGATTGACCAGAACGCCTTGATGCGCACCCCGTTCTGGCCTTCCGGGCTCATCAGCACGGCGCTGAAACGATGCTGGCGGCCGAGGTAATGATTGGGCCGGTCATACCAGAGCGAATCCGTCGCGCGTTTCAGGCCGTCACGCCCCACGCATTTGCCCTGCGGCCAGTGGGCCAGCCAGCCATCTTCGGCAAAGGTAGCGGCATATCCATCGAAATCGCCGGTATCCAGCGCCCAGCAATAGCGGGCCATCAATTCCTCGATCTCCACGCGGTCTTCCAGCGGGACTTTCAGTTTCATCGCGGCTCTCCCCAATATTCTCAATTTGCCGGGATGCTGCGCGCGGGAAAGGTGATTGGCAAGTGGAACTCCGGGGGTGGCTTACTGCGCCACGAATGTGCCTCGTTCGCGATCCTTGCGGACATTCAGGCCATCGAAAACCGTGCCGTTCATCGTGATGTAGATCCCCGGGGCGGCGGCCTGCACCGTGGCGAATGCCATGCCCAGATTGAATGCGGCGTCGCTCTCCGCAAATCGCGCCGGGGCAAGGGCTCCGACCAGCACGATGGTCTTGCCTTCAATCCCGGCGAGCGCCTGTGCGGTCTGCGCCATGGTGTCCGTGCCATGCGTGATGACGATCCGGCTTTCCGCCGCATCTTCCACCGCAGCGCGAATCTGGCCGCGATCCTGATCTGTCAGTTCCAGGCTGTCTTTGCGCATGAGGGAAGCGATGCGGTAAGGCGCAGCGACCCTGGCGATTTCCAGCATTCGCCCGATCATGCTGTCGCTGATCTGATATTCGCTCAGCGCGTCGAAATATTGCTTGTCGATCGTTCCGCCAGTGGTGAGCACGAGGATGGGCAAGGGCATCATTGAATGGGGAACTCCGGTCCGGCTTGGCGGGCCATGGGATCGGCCACAAACCGATGCAGCGCAAGCAAGAGGCTTGGCATCGTTACCTGAAAAAGATCGCGCTGTTATCTGTCCCTTCGATATCGGAACTATCGTGGAGGCCGGAAAGCCCCCGGCGCGCAGCCGGGGGCTTTCATTCCGTCAGCCGCCGAGGCCTTCCCTGGCAACCTCGATAGTGGCCTGTGCCGTGAGATTGCCGACCTTTTCGATGACAGGCCCCTTATGGGCCGCGTCTTCAACCACGAGCTTGACCCACAATGTGTCGCCATCCTGGAAATAGGACGTCCGGTTCGCGGCGCGCAGGGCGGCAAGGCTGCTTTCCTGCGTTCCGGCTGCGGCGGTGGAGAAGCCGGGAAGCTCGAAGATCACGAAGGAACCCTGGTCCATTTCCCGCAGGGAGAGCGCCAGAGTGTCCCTGGCCGTCTCGACCCGCAGTTCAGCGCCGCTGCCCAGCGTCGTTTCCCCGATATATTCGGAACGCTTGCCATGACGCTGGAGGATGATCGGGTTGGTGATGGGCCCGGTCTGGAAGCCGTTGAAGTCTCCGGAGATACTGAAGCGTCCGATGTCACCCTTGCAGATGGCCGCGCCCCAGCTCGCCTTGATCTCGCAGGCTTCTTCATCCGAAGCGATGCCATTGTCGATGACGATAGTGGCACCCGCAGTGCCGGTGACCGAGCCGTCAAGATCGCGGAACGCCGCGCTCTTATAGGCAGCGCTGCGCCCGTAATCCGACGCCCAGCGACGCTGGATCGGCGGGAAGCTGACCGGCTTGGCATTGACGAATTTCAGGCCCTTTACCGAATTTTCGGTGCTCATGCCGAAGCTGGTGAACAACAGATAGGACAGGGCCCCCGCATCGCGATGGTCATTGGCCTGGTAGTTCACGAAAGTGGTGTTTTCCACCTCGTGGTGGAAATCGTAATATTCATAGCCACGGATCGGGAAATCCGCCGCAGCGGCAGGCAGGCTGCGGCCATAGGCGATTTCTTCGGGGGTGGTAGGGTTGCCGATATTATCGCTCTCGCCCACGAACAGCGAGTCCACGACCCGTGAGGTGTAGGGCGCAATGCCGGGCATGGCGACCGCATGGGTGAAGCCAATGGCGTTATCGGCCAGTTTCAGATTGGTGTAGAGGTGATACTCGCCTCTCCCCCAGATGGCGCCGTTGCGGTTCTTGTAACCGGTGAAATTGTCGAAGACCGACACAACCACGCCGCTGTTGGTATCGGCGGGATCGGCATAGGCAATCAGGTTGGGGCCCGCGATGCCGAATGTGCCATCGGGCTTGGGGCCACGGTCCAGCATGAAGCCGTCGAAATTGGAATGGGCGGTATTGCCGCTGAACTCCCGCAATTTAGTCCGCCCCGGCCAGGTCTTCTTGCTGATCTCCGTGCCCTCAAACTGGCCGGTCGGATGCTGCGGGAATGCCATCCAGAAGCCGATCTGGTCGGAACCTGCCGCCACATTGTCCCTGTAGATGTTGTCGGGGTTGGTGATCCAGAAAGTGGAAACAGTATTGTCCGAAGGGATCAGCACATGCTTGGCCTTCTGGCCAGCCGTGCCCTGATGGGCCAGGGTCAGGTTGGTCGGTTCGCAGGGCAGGGTGGGATGGCACTTGGTCTGGATGCCCAGATTGCGGACGAACTGATTACCCGTTTCGATCCCGTCTTCCATGAAGAAGCAGTGACCCACCGTGTTGAAGGTCACGTTGTTTTCCACCTGCAGATTATTGGTGCCATGCACCGTCACGCAGCGGCTGAAAGTGTCATGGATGGCGGAGTTGCGGATATACTGGCCCTTGCCTTCGCCGATGAGGTGCCAGTGGATCGGATAGCGGGCCAGATGCATGTGCTGGCCCATGCGGTTCAGCTCGATGCCGGAAACATACATTTTGGACCCGGCCATCGCCATGATGTGACCGCCGAAATAGGATTTTTCCGCATCGTCCGAAGCCTGGATGCGGATGTTGCGCGTCAGCAGGCCCACTTCGCCGCGCTCGTCCACGCCGAAGGTAATCTCGCCGAAGTGCATATATTCCAGTGGCTTGTCGAGCGTGAGGGCGTTGCCCTTGATGGCAGTGATGTGGCGCCGTTCCGCCTGGCGCGGATTGAAGTCGGTTGAGGCCAGAACGATCTCGTCGCCCACGCGCCAGCTTCTGGCATCCAGCACTTCGATCTGGCTGCTGCCGGCCTTTGCCGTCCGGGCGAGCTTGGTCCAGCTGTTTTCCCGGTCGCCGTGGAGATTCAGCGTTCCGCTCAAGATCATGATCCCGCGATCGCCCATCGTATTGATGTTTTCTTCGGGGACGTTGTCG
This sequence comes from Fulverythrobacter ferritrahens, assembly GCF_020539485.1. Lineage (GTDB taxonomy): Bacteria > Pseudomonadota > Alphaproteobacteria > Sphingomonadales > Sphingomonadaceae > Andeanibacterium > Andeanibacterium ferritrahens. Next base: position 1,376,677 of record NZ_JACDXU010000001.1, on the reverse strand, counting down.
GTCAGCGTGATCGTCGCCTTGCGCGTGTGCGGCTTGGCTTCGGTGCCGATTTCCAGCTCACCGCCGGGCATGTAGATCCATTCGGTCTTCAGCTCGAGATCGCGTTCGTCCGAGAAGCGGAGCTTGCCGCTCACGGTCAGGCTGCGCAATGCGGGCGGGCTGACGTCGAGGAGAACGTCCATGTCGCGGGCAATCGTGACGGCATCGCCTTCCTGCGGAACCTTACCCTCGGGCCAAGAGGCGGGATCGGACCACCGCAGCGATCTGATCGTTTTGGGAGCCGCTTCCACTTCCATGGCGGCATGGTTGTGCTCCTGCGCGGCGACACCGGACCCGGTGCCGAGCAGAAGAGACGGTAAAAGCAAGAAAACCTGGAGCAGGCGAGACTGCTTGGCCATGACATTCATCCCCTCAAGCGGAATTTTCCGCCATCTTTTTGTGTTCGGCAAAAAGCATGCACTGGATGAACCGATTTGCCAAGACTTTCTCTTGGAATGTGTTGCGAGGCGGGTTTGTGAGAGATCGGCCCTTCCAAAGGCATAATGCCAATATGGGGTCAGGCGACCATTTCCCCGTTGGCCGAATCGGGAGGGACGATGACCGCAGCTTGCACAAGTGCGTCAATAGACGGTGGCGATCTGGGAAGTGGTGCCCGGGGACGGAATCGAACCGCCGACACCATGATTTTCAGTCATGTGCTCTACCAACTGAGCTACCCGGGCTTCGCTGCGGCAACGGTCATCAGATGACCGGCGAGCGGTTGGAGAGCGCGCCTATGGCGAAGGGACGGCGGCTTGGCAAGAGCCAGAATCCCCTTTTTTGAAATTCATTCTTCCCGGGCAATGTCTTCCGGGTCAACAGGCGGGCCGGGCAGGGCGTAGCCATCGTTCAGCCAGCGCGCGAGATCGCGGTCGCGGCAGCGGGCTGAGCAGAAGGGGGCGAATTCCTTGACCTGCGGCTTGCGGCAGATCGGGCAGGGTTTATGTCTTGCTGCGTCGCTCATAATGGCACCGCCTGCGCGAAGCCCGCTTCCAAGGCAAGGGCGGGATCGCCTTCCACCCGGATTTCACGCCCGGTACGGCGCGCCAGCTCGGCCAGCCATTCTGCCTTCAACTGCGCCCGGACCGCAGGATGGCAGGTGAGGAGCAGGGCGCCGGGTTCCATCACGCCTTCCGCCCGGCGGAGCAAGCGGCGCGCGGCAAGCCCCGTGCGGTTGCGCGCGGCGCGCTGGAGGAGCGAAGGGTGGGTAAGACGCGCGACGAGCTGGACGAAGCCGAAGCCATTCATCGCCGTGCGCTCATGCGGCCATGGGGCAAGTGCAGCGCCCAGCGCCTCGTCCACCGCGCGCCGGTCGGCCTTGGCTTCCAATGTCGGAAAATCCACGCCGACCGAGCCGCCGATGTCGAACCTGCGCAAGGCGGCGGCAATGGCGGGCACTGCTGCAAGGGCGAGGCGGGCAGGGGGCAAGGTGCCGTCCACATCGATCAGGGTCATGGCCGGTGTGGGGCTGAGCAGCAGCGATCCGCCGGAGAATGCGATCTCCCGCGAAAACGCCTCGTCCAGCAGTTCGTCCCATTCTTCCGTGGGGAAGCGGCGGAGGATGCGGACAGAGTGCCCTTCCTGCGTCAACGCCTCCGCCAGAGTGGGGGCTGGCCGGGGGGCATCTTCTGTCGGGCGGGCCTGGGCGAGCTTCGTGCGGCCAACCTCGCCAATCGCCGCGCGAGTGACGATCAGGCGGATCGCGGTGCCTTCGCTGGCGGATTTTGGCAGGCGATCAACCAGCGCTTCCTCGCCATTGGCGAAACGGGCCGTGCCGCGCGAGCTGCCTGCGGCGCGGGCAATGAGCCGGGCATCTTCCACCTGCCCCGCGGCGAGCGAACCGGGCCAGTCGATGCGGGCGGCGGCGATGGCATCGCCTTCGATCAGGATCGCGCGAGTCTCGCCGATCCCTTCTTCCACCAGCCATTCAGCCAAGAGCGAAGCCTGCGGATTTGAGGAGCGCGCGGGTTTCGAACAAGGGCAGGCCCATCACGCCGGAATGGCTGCCGCTGATCCAGGCGATCAGCCCTTCGGCGGCGCCCTGTATGGCGTATCCGCCAGCCTTGCCGTGCCATTCGCCGCCCGCGACATAGGCTTCGATTTCCTCGGCCGAGAGAGATTTGAAGCGGACCACGGTTTCGCTCAGCCTTTCCTGCAGGGTGCCGTCGGGCGCGAGGAGCGCAACGGCGGAGAGCACGCGGTGGCGACGACCGGACAGCAGATGCAGGCATGTGCGGGCTGTGCCCTCGTCCTCCGCCTTGGGCAGGATGCGGCGCCCACAGGCCACTACGGTGTCGCCGGAAAGGATGAAGCCGGCCTGTTCGCCTTCTTCCAGCATCTGGCGAGAGGCGAGCGCCTTTTCCCGCGCCATGCGCAGGGCATAGGCGCGCGGCAGTTCTGCCCGGTGCGGGGTTTCGTCAATATCGGAGGCGCGGATCGCGGCGGGCACAATTCCCAGCCGCGCGAGCAATTCGCGGCGGCGGGGACTGGCGGATGCGAGGATCAGCGTCGGGGAAGGGCGGGGCGCGCTCACGCGCCGGCCTTATTGCGGGCCGGGGCCGCCGCGGCCGGGCATGAAGCGATAGGTGATGCGGCCCTTCGTCAGATCGTAGGGCGTCAGTTCAACCAGCACTTCGTCCCCCACCAGCACGCGGATGCGGTTCTTGCGCATCTTGCCGGCAGTGTGACCGAGGATTTCATGGCCGTTTTCGAGCTCCACCCGGAACATCGCGTTAGGCAGAAGTTCCACCACCTTGCCGCGCATTTCGAGGAGTTCTTCTTTAGCCATATGTGTTCAGTTTCCGGATTGAGATTTTCATATGGCGCGCGCAATAGCGGGCGAAGGGGAAAAAGGAAAGCCCGCGGCGCACACTGTGTCGGATGTGGTGGCTTCCCGCGTTTGATCTGCGTTTTATCGGCGGTCATCCGGCATTAATCGAGTTGCGACGATTTGTTACGAAACGCGGCTTGAGGGTGATGCGTTACCCCAGCATTAGACGCCCTGCACCTCAACGAAAAAGACAAAGTCAACGATGACCCTGAACCGCGCCCTCCTGCTGTCGGCCATATCCGGCCTTGCCGTTGTTTCGGCTGTTCCCGCCCATGCGCAGCAGCAACCCGCTGCCGTTTCGCAAGACCCTGCCGATACGGCTGATGACGCCAGTGGCGAGGATAACGAGATTGTCGTGGTGGCGGAAAGCCTGCGGGGCCAGGTGCAGGTGGCCCAGCCGCCGATCCAGGTGCTCGACGAGACGGATATCGCCGCTTACGGCGCCAGTTCGATCGCGGATCTGGTCGCGGCCCTGGCGCCGCAGACCGGTTCCGGTCGCGGCCGCTCCTCCGGGCCGCCGGTATTCCTGGTGAACGGCATGCGCGTTTCCAGCTTCCGCGAAATGCGCTCCTTCCCGCCAGAGGCGATCCAGAAGGTGGAAATCCTGCCCGAGGAAGTGGCCCAGAAATACGGCTTTTCCGCCGACCAGCGGCTGATCAACTTCATCCTGAAGAACAATTTTTCCAGCCGCGAACTGGAAGGCGAATATAGCCAGCCCGGCGCGGGTGGCACTTCCAGCAAGCAGGTGGAGGCGACCTATCTCCAGATCGCCGGGCCCAGCCGCTTCAACGTGAACGCCCAGTGGGACGATACCAGCCTGCTGACCGAGGCGGAGCGTGGCTTGCCGCAATCCGTCGTGTCGGGCGTGGGGACCGATCCCAATCCCGCCAATTACCGCAGCCTGGTGGCCGACAGCTCCGATCTGGAACTGACCGGCAATGTCACCACGCGGCTGGGCGACAATGGCAGCTCGCTGTCGCTCAATGGCACTTATGAGCGGGGTCGCACCCGCAGCCTTTCCGGCCTGAACACGGTGACGCTGACCGATCCGGACAATCCGGATGTCAGCCTGCTGCGCACCTATGGCGAGGACGATCCGCTCGCCCGGCGCGGACGGACGGAGACGATCTCTGTCGGCAGCACGCTGAATGCGCCGCTGGGCGACTGGCAGCTGACCGGAACTTTGGATGCCAGCCGCGCGCGCAGCACCACGGAGATTGACCGCTATGCGGACCCAAGCGTGCTGCAGGATGCGGTGGCAGATGGATCGCTGGCCTATGACGGCCCGCTGCCCTCCACCGCCGATGCGGGCTTCGACATTGCCAAGACGGTAAGCGATTCCGCCAGCTCGCTGGTGACGGTAATGGGCTCGCCCCTGTTCCTTCCGGCCGGTGACGTCACTCTGACGCTGGATGCTGGCTACAAGTGGAACCGGGTGCAGAGCCAGGATACCCGTAATCCGGGCATGGAAACCAGCCTGACGCGCGGGGATCTTTCCGCCGGGTTCAATCTGGGCGTGCCGCTGACCAGCCGCCGGGACGATGTGCTGAGCGCGCTGGGCGACATCAGCCTGAACTTCACCGCGGGTATCGATCACCTTTCCGATTTCGGCACGCTGACCGACTGGACGGCGGGCATCACCTGGGGGATCACCGAGACGCTGAACCTGCAGGCCAGCTACATCACCCGCGATGCCGCGCCCGGCCTCAGCCAGCTCAACAGCCCCGAAATCGTGACGCTGAATGTCCCGACCTATGATCTGGCGCGCGGCGAAACCGTGCTGGCCAGCATCATCAGCGGCGGCAATCCCAATCTGACCAAGGAAAAGCAGCGCGACATTCGCATCGGCGCCTTCTGGGACCTGCCTTTCCTTGAACGTTCCAACATCTCGGTCGAATATTTCCGCAACAATTCCTCGGATGTCAGCGCCTCCTTCCCACTGCTGACCCCGGCGATCGAAGCGGCATTCCCCGACCGGATCACGCGCGACATGACGGGGCGCCTGGTCTCGATCGACCAGCGCCCGGTGACCTTCGACAGCCAGAAATCCTCACGCCTGCGCTTCGGCCTCAACCTGTCCGGTTCGCTGGGCAAGGCCAATCCGAATGCCAATGCGGGCGGCAACAGCCCCTTTGCCATGGCGCGCAATGCGGCCGGTGGCGGGCGCGGCGGGCAGGCTGCCGGGGATCAAGCTCCGCCCCCGGCGAATGGCGCGGCCCAAGGCGGCGTGGCCGGCCCGGGTGGCGGCGGCTTCGATCCGGCGCGCTTCGCGGAACTACGCCAGAAACTGTGTGTCGATGGCGGGGAGCCTGACATTTCCGCCATGCCGGAGCGCATGAAGCAGAATGTCCTGAAGCCCGACGGCACGATCGATCAGGAAAAACTCGCTCAGGCCAAGCAGCGCATTTGCAGCAACGATGGCCCGCAGGGCAACTTTGACCCGGCGCGCTTTGCCGAAATACGCCAGCGTTTCTGCGCGACGGACAGCAAGGAAGTGCCGGACCTCTCCGCCCTGCCGGAACCGCTACAGGCCAATTTGCGCGGCGCGGACGGCAATCTGGACCCGGAGAAGTTCGCGCAGTTCAAGCAGCGCATCTGCAGCAGCAACGGGCCGGGTGCCGGTGGCCAGAGCGGGCAGGGTGGCGGTTTCGCCGGTCCTCCGCCGGGTGGCCCGGCAGGCGGGCCCCCGCCTGCGGGGGCGGGCGCCGGTGGGCCTCCTCCGGGTGGTCCGGGCGGCTTCCGCGGGCCGGGCGGTGGCGGCGATGGCCGGGGCCGGTGGTTCCTGAACCTGAACTACACGCTGGAACTCGAAAACGAGGTGCAGATCGCCGAAGGCCTGCCCGTGCTCGATCTGCTGGATGGCGATGCCCTGTCGGGCAGCGGTGTGGTGCGGCATTCGGCGCAGCTGGTGGGCGGCTTGTTCTATCGCGGCTTCGGCATGCGCTATTCGGCCAGCTATTCCGGCCCCAGCCGGATCGACGGCACTGGCCTGCCGGGCAGCACCGATCTGCATTTCGGCAGTCTTGCGAAGCTGGACCTGCGCGTCTTTGCCGATCTTGGCCAGCAGCCCGGCCTGACCAATTCCGTGCCCTTCCTGAAGGGCAGCCGGATTTCGCTGGGCGTGGACAATGTGTTCGATTCCTATCGCACAGTCACCGATTCCACTGGCAATGTGCCGCTGCGCTATCAGCCGGGCTTCCTCGATCCGCAGGGTCGCAGCTTCTCGATCGAATTCCGCAAAATGTTCTGATCGGCCGCTCCCTTCGGGGAGGCGTTTCCGCCAGCAGACAGGGGGCCGTCGCCATGGGGCGTGCGGCCCCTTTGCTTTTCATTTTCCTACCGGGCAGCCACTTGCCATAAGCGGCCTATGACCATTCCGTTGCCTTCCTGCCTGCATCTTTCGGCCCCGGTTCCGGCCCTTTCCGGGGGAGGGATGAAGTCGGCGCTCTGTACCCTGTCAACCTTGTCAACTTCGACCGATTTCCGCGCCTTTGCGGTTCCCTTTTCCGACCGCTTTCCTATCTGGCCAGCATGAGCAAGACCCCCGCCGGCACTCCCCATGATCCCCGAGGCGCCGAACGCTTCAACGAGGAGCGGGCGACCTACACGATGCGTTCCGCCCAGCCGGATATAGAGGCGGGCGTGGCCGCCATCCGCGCCGTGGTGAAGGTGCTCAAGCCCAAGCCGGGCGTTTACCGGATGCTCGATGCGCGGGGCGATGTGCTTTATGTGGGCAAGGCCCGCGCGCTGAAGAACCGCGTTTCCAATTACACGCAGGTGGAACGGCTGACGAACCGGCTGCGGCGCATGGTCAGCCAGACGCGCAGCATGGAAATCGTCACCACCAATAGCGAGGCCGAAGCGCTGCTGCTGGAAACCCAGCTGATCAAGCGCTTCCGTCCGCCTTACAATGTGCTGCTGCGGGACGATAAGAGCTTCCCCTTCATCCTGCTGCGTGCGGATCACGATTACCCCCGCATCACGAAGCATCGCGGCGCGCGCAAGGCCAAGGGCAATTATTACGGGCCTTTCGCCAGCGCCGGTTCCGTGAATTCCACAATTAATGCGTTGCAGAAACTGTTCCTGCTAAGGTCCTGCACGGACAGCTTTTTTGCCCGGCGGGACCGGCCTTGTCTGCTCTTTCAGATCAAGCGCTGCTCGGCGCCCTGCGTGGGCCGGATCGACGAGGCGGGCTATGGCGAATTGGTGCGGCAGGCCAAGGATTTCCTCGGGGGCCGTTCCACTGCCGTGCAGCAGGAAATCCAGCAACAGATGGAAGCCTCGGCAGAGGCGCTGGACTTCGAGCGGGCGGCGATGTTGCGGGACCGGTTGCGCGCCGCCACTGCCATTCAGGGCAGCCAGGCGATCAATGCCGCGGGCATTGCCGAGGCCGATGTCTTCGCCATGGCGGTGAAGGGCGGGCATGTGGCGGTGCAGGCCTTCTTCATTCGCGGCGGCCAGAACTGGGGCCACCGGGCCTTCTTCCCCGCCCATACCGACGGGGTGGAGGAAGATGCCATTCTGGCAGGCGTAATCGCCCAATTCTACGAGGAAGTGCCGCCGCCGCGCCTCGTGCTGGTGGACCGCGAGATGGAGAGCGGGGAATTGCTGGCCGAGGCTCTGGCCAGCGCCAGCGGACACAGGGTTGAAATCTCCATTCCCCAGCGCGGCGACCGGCGGCGGCTGATCGAACAGGCATCGCGCAACGCCGTGGAGGCGCTGGACCGGCGCATGGCCGAAAGCAGCACCACGGCAAAAATCCTGCGCGAAATGGCCGATTTCCTTGAACTGCCCGAGCCGCCCGAGCGGATCGAAGTCTATGATAACAGCCATATCCAGGGCACCAAGGCCGTGGGCGCAATGGTGGTGGCCGGGCCGGAAGGCTTCATCAAGAACCAGTATCGCAAGTTCAACATCAAGTCCGCCCAGACCGATGACGATTACGGCATGATGCGCGAAGTGATGACCCGTCGCTTTTCCCGCGCGCAGGAAGAAGATCCGGATCGGGATGGCGATAATTGGCCGGACCTCGTTCTGATCGATGGCGGCAAGGGCCAGATGAGCGTGGTGAAAGACGCGCTGGAGGAACTGGGGATCGAGGACGTGCCCCTGATCGCCATTGCCAAGGGGCCGCATCACGGGCGTGAGGGGCGCGAAGTGTTTCACTTCCCCGATGGGCGGGAAAAGATGCTGCCGGTGAATTCGCCGCTGCTGTTCTATCTCCAGCGGCTGCGGGACGAGGTTCACCGCTATGTCATCGGCGCCCATCGCGCCAAGCGCAGCCGGGCGATTACCGCTTCGCCGCTGGATGAAATCCCCGGTATCGGCCCGGCAAGAAAACGCGCCTTGCTGCTGCACTTCGGAACCGCCAGCAAGGTGCGGGCGGCCTCGCTGGAGGATCTGCAGCGGGCACCCGGCGTCAGCGCCGCCGTGGCGCAGACGATCTATGATTTCTATCACCCGAGAGGGTGAAGGGAGGTTCAGGATGGCCGATGAGGAACAACGCGAGCTGGCATCGTCGCCCTGTTCGCTGGGTGAGGTCGATCCCGCTTTTGCCGGGCTGGACGGGCCGGGCGATCTCAACGGCTGGCGCAAGACCCAGCGCGAGCGGTTGATCGGCCTGCGCATGGCGATCCCCGCGACAGAGCGGACCGAACTGGGCGAGCGCGTGGCCGCCCGTCTGGAAGAATTGATCGGCGATCCGGCAGGGCTGGTGGTCAGCGCCTATTGGCCGTTCCGGGGCGAGCCGGACCTCAAGCCGATGCTGGCCCGGCTGCGGGAGAAGGGCGCGATCACGGCCCTGCCGGTTGTGGTGAAGAAGGCGCACCCGCTGGTGTTCCGCCAGTGGCAATCGGGCGACCGGCTGGAGCGGGGCGTGTGGAACATCCCCATTCCCGCAGATGGCGCAGAAGTGGTGCCCGATATCGCGATTGCCCCGGTCGTGGGCTATGATCCGCAATGCTACCGCCTCGGCTATGGCGGCGGGTTCTTCGACCGGACTCTGGCTGCGCTCCTGCCGCACAAGCCGCGCCTGTTCGGCGTGGGCTATAGCGTGCAGGCGATCCCCACGATCTATCCGCAATCCTATGACATACCGATGGATGCGGTGGTGACGGAGGAAGGAGTCTTGCGGCCCGCCTGATCAGTTCAACCGGGCCTTGAGGCCTTGCAGCTTGTCCGGATTGCGCATCACATAGATCGCCCGGATGCGGCCTTGCTCAACCAGCAGGGCAGTGGTCTGGATTTCTCCGTCGCTTTCCTGCGTCACGAAGCCGGGCAACCCGTTGATGAAGCCATATTGGATCACTCTGGCTTCTGGCTGGCCGGTGGGGCGCAGCCCTGTGAGGCGGGCAATGGCGGCCAGCGCGCGGGAGACGATGTCGCACCCGCGCAGCACACGCGCCACGGCAGGGCGCTTGCCCCCGCCATCGGCATAAAAGCTTACCTGATCTGCCAGCAGGCTGCTGAGTGCTGCCGTGTTCCCGCTGCGGGATGCGGCGAAGAAGGCTTCCGCGATCCGGCGGCCTTCATCGCGCTGCACGGGGAAGCGCGCCCGCTCCGCCTGCACATTGCGCCGCGCCCGCGTGGCGAGCTGGCGGCAGGCGGCGGCATCGCGGCCGAGCGACCCGGCAATGCTCTCGAAGCTCTCCCCGAACACATCGTGCAGCAGGAAGGCCGCGCGTTCGAGCGGGGAAAGCCGCTCCAGCGCGAGCATCAGGGGCAGGGTGACATCGTCCTCCGGCTCCTCGTCCAGCACGGGTTCGGGCAGCCATGGCCCCGAATATTCCTCGCGCCGGGCACGGGCGGAATTGAGCTGGTCGAGACACAGGCGCGTAACGACGCGGCGCAGGAAAGCGGCGGGCACTTCCACCGCGTCCCTTTCAGCCCGCGCCCAGCGCAGCCAGGCTTCCTGCACCATATCCTCCGCATCGGCCATGGAGCCGAGCATCCGATAGGCGACGCGCAGCAGCATCGGCCGGTGCTGCTCGAACGCCGCCGCCGCATGTTCGGGCATGGTGCTCACCAGCCCAGCTTCGGGTCGAACATGTCGAAGCCCACTGCCAGCCGGTTCCAGCCATTGATGACGATGATCGCCATGGTCAGCTGCACCTGCTCTTCCTTGTCGAAATGGGCATCGAGCCCGGCATAGACCTCATCAGGGGCGCGCCGCTTGGCAATCTGGGTGATGTGATCCGTCCAGGCGAGGGCGGCGCGCTCGCGATCTGTATAGCATGGCGCATCCTGCCACGCAGCGATCAAGTGGAGCCGCTGGTCCGTCTCCCCCGCCTTGCGGGCATCGGAGGTGTGCATGTTCAGGCAATTGGCGCAGCCATTGATCTGGGATGCGCGGATTTTCACGAGTTCGAGCAGGCTGTGCTCAAGCCCGCTTTCCGCAACGCGGGTGGAGAAGCGGAAGAAATCTTCCATTGCCTTGGGTGCGGCGGCAAAGGGTTGGGGGCGGCTGCTCATCGCTGTGTCCTTTCTCGTTGGAGACAGCGATGTGACGATGCAGCCACCCCTCAATGTGACATGACCTTGGGAAAAATCCTCAATAGCTCGCGCGAGCGGTGAGGAAGAAGCTGCGGCCGGGTTCGGGGAAACCGTCCACCAGCGTATAATTGTCGTCAAACAGGTTGCGCACCCCGGCACCGAGCGTCACCCCGTCGATCACTTCGTAATCGACACGCAGATTGGCCTGAACATAGGCGCCGGTCTTGTAATAGAGCGTGCCTGCGGTGTTCACCGTCCAACGGTCCGACGCCACTTCCACCGAAGGCAGGATGCTCAGTCCGGTGAGTGGCTGCCATTCGGCCCAGGCGAAGGCCTTGTGAGTAGGCACGCCGGTTGCCTCGAAAGCGGGGATCGAAGGATCGGTGAAGTCTCGCTGCGTCCAGGTATAATTGGCGCCGAGGGTCAGCGTGGCGGAAGCCTGCACGCTCACTGCCAGTTCCGCACCGTAATACTCGCCCTTGCCGACATTGCGGCTCTGGCTGACGGCATTGTTGGAGCAGACCGGCGGCGTGGCATTGTCGCAGGTCTGATAGATGTAGGGGAAGGAAACGATGGCGTCGTCCAGCCAGGAATAGAAGGCCGCGCCTTCCAGCCTGACGGCGCCGAAGCTCTTCGATCCGCCCAGTTCGAGATTGGTTGCGCGTTCGCTCTTCAGATCCGGATTCGAGGTCGCACCGCCGAAGCGCGAGCTGAAACGCTCGAAGATGGTCGGGAAGCGGGTGCGCGAACTGAGCGAGAGGTGCAGGGCGGTATCCGCATCCGGCGTCCAGTCCACGCGGCCCTGCGCATTCCACGCATCGGCATCGGCCAGCGGATAGCTGAACAAAGTGCCGCCGTTGCGCGTGCCGTTGAGAGTGAATTCCTCCGCCGTATAGAGCTTGCGCCAATCATAGCTGAAGCCGCCCGTCACGCTGAGCGAGGGGCTGATCTGCAGGCGATCCTCGATGGCGATGCTGAACGTATCTTCGTCATCGGCCTGCGGAGGCTCGATATAGCCGGTCGGGAAATACTGCGAATATTCGCTGTGTTCGTCGCGGCGATAATGGAAGGCAAGGCCCAGCCGGTTGCTTTCGGTTGTGTAGTCGAGCTGGACGGTGCCGCCATAGGCCTTGTCCTCGTACCAGCTGTTGAACACCTTGCCTGCCGTCAGCGTCTGGCTGTTCTGGTTGCGATTGTCGAAGCCGCGCAGAAGGTTGTCGAAGCTGTTGTGATAGAGCTTCGTCTTCAGTGTCAGATTGTCGCTGAGGGCCGTGGTGGAGAGGAAATAGAAGCTCTCGATATTCCAGTAGGGCCAGCTCCAGTAACGCTGGCTGCCGAGCGAATCCGAGATATGCAGCGGCGCGTTCTTCGATCCTTCCTGCCTTGTGTAGCTGATGGAATATTCATCACTCGCATTGGGGGTGAAGCCGATCTTGGCGTTTACGCGCCAGTCTTCGGTGCGGCTGAAATCGCGCTCGCCGCCATCCTCCGTTGCGGTTGGCGTGAAGTCTTTCGGCAGGTCCCAATGGTCACGGAAAGTGCGGGCATAACTCGCCTGCGCGTACCACTGGTCTTGTCTGGTGCCGAGCAGGGCGAAGGCGCTGTAGCCGGCGTAATCCGCGTCCCGGTCAAGCTCCAGCGTGCCGCGCGCTTCCACTTCCAGTTCCTTGGTGGGCTTGCGGGTGACGAGGTTGATCGCGCCGCCCATCGCGCCCGGCCCGTCGAGCACCGAGGCATAGCCTTTCGCGACCTGGATTTCGGATACGTCGGGCGTCAGGAAGCGGCCGTAATCCAGCCGGTTATCGGCAGGAAGATAGACGCGGATGCCGTCGATGGAGAGGGGAACCTGAAACCGGTCAAACCCGCGTACATAGATCAGCCGTTCATTGCGCGATCCGCCGCTGTTGGAGGCTGCGACGCCCGGCATGAGATTGACCGCATCGTCGAGATGATTGCGGTTGAAGGCTTCGATTGCCTCCGCCGTCATGGTTTCGCCGGTCACCGCAATGCCTTCCGGCTTTGCGCTGGTGACCACGATCTGGCCAAGGGTGAAGGTGTTGTCAGCTTGTTCGGCCGCTTCCTCGGCATGGGCCGTAACAGGGGCCGCCACGGGCAGGCAGGCGATCAGGCAGGCCGAAGCCAGCAGGCGCAGTTTCATTTTCCGCTATTCCCTCATTGCAAAAACGCCCTCCGCTCCATGGCGAAGGGCTGTATATGACGGAATATCGTATGCTATGTTTCAAGGAATATAGCAAGGGGCGCGCGGAGTGCTTTCGTGCCATTTGCGTTGTAGAAGCGAGTGGAGCCTAAGGCTTCGGCGCGCGTTCGATGGGCCGGATCATGCCTTCTTGCGCGGTGGAGGCCACCAGACGGCCGTCCCGGCTGAAGATCTGGCCGCGCGTAAAGCCGCGCGATCCGCCGGCCCACGGGCTGTCCGTGACATAGAGCAGCCATTCATCCGCGCGGAAGGGTTCATGGAACCAGATCGCATGATCGAGGCTGGCTGCCTTTATCTCCCCGCGATACCAGTTGACGCCGTGCGGGCGAGTGCTGGTGGCCAGCAGGTGCATGTCGCTGGCATAGGCCAGCACGGCGCGATGGACGCGCGGATCGTCGGGAAGTTCAGCCACGGTGCGGAACCAGATATGGCTGAGCGGTTCGCACTTCTGGGGGAACATCCAGTCGCGCGGTTCCACCGAACGGCTGTCGATCGGCCAGGGCTGCAACAGGCGGTCGCGATAGAAATTGGGTAACAGATCCGCGATCTCGCGGCGCAGTTCCGCGTCGGACTTCAGTTCTTCCGGGCCAGGAACGTCCGGCATCTGCTGATATTGATGTTCCAGCCCCTGCTGAGTGACCTGGAAAGACGCGGTGAGGTTGAGGATCGGCTGGCCTTGCTGGCTGGCCACCACTCTGCGGTTCGAGAAGCTTCCGCCATCGAAATCCCGCATCACCTGATAGTCGATGGGATAATCCTCGCTGCCGCCCCGCAGAAAATAGCAGTGGAGCGAATGGCAGTGGCGATTATCGTCCACCGTGCGTTCGGCCGCGCCGAGCGCCTGGGCAATCGCCTGGCCGCCGAAGACACGGCCGATGCCGCCCTTCTTTTTCCGGCCAAGAAAACGGTCATCGCCCCCGCGCGGCTCCAGGTCCAGCAGCAGAACCAGTTCGGCAACGAGGGCTTCGGGCGTGGGATTTACGTTGGTTGCCATTTGCAACCCTGTATGGGCGGCGTGCCCCCTGCCAGTCAACGCGCCTTCAGCACTTTGCGGTACAGGCGCCATCCGATTGCCTTTGCGGTGTTGCGTTGCGGCCACCGGCCCGGCGCTCTCGGCCTCAGGCCGATCCGGCGGAGCAGGGCGTTGAAGGCGCGGGCGTCGGCTTCCTCATAGCTCCATTCGGAACGCCATGTGATCGACAGGGAAATGGCAGGCGCGGGGCCGACCTTGACCCAATGCGGGGCCATTACCGGCACGAACAGCGCATCGCCGGGGGCGAGCTGGAATTCCATCCCGCCCGCAGCGAGGCGTTCCGCCCATTCAAGTTCCCGCGCGCCGCCGGTGTGATAGGTTTCGTGCACCCGGTCGGGAGCATATTCGGGATCGCCCGCAGGAAATTGCACCATCACCTTCGTCCCGACGAGCTGCATCAGGATGTTGTGCTCGGGGTCGAAATGATAGGGAGTGACCGCATTGGGCGAGGAGATGAAGATGAAGCCCTGCGTCTTCATCATCTTGCCGGTCTTGGCCTCGATGGCCGGTTTCAGCTCGGCCAGCAGCGCGGCCAGCAGATCGGCATAGGCCGGGCTCTGTTCGATATTCTTGAGGACGGCCCAACTATTGGTCTCGTCAATCCGGCGGATCGTATCTCCGATGGAAAGGCCGGTGGGATCGGGTTTTCCGTCGATCCCGATAGGCAGGTCGCCGCGATTATATTCCACTGAACTTGCCGGCAGGCTCTCGCCGAGTGCAGCCAGTGCGTCCAGCGCCAGCAGGGGGTTGGCTGGCAGATTGTGGCGCAACTTGTGCGGCTGTTCGGGATAGGCGCCTGCGAAAATCGAGCGCGCTTCTTCGTCAAAGACCGGGGCGGGGTGCGTTGGCAGGGCGGGCTTCATTCAAGCTCTCCGGGAAGTTTGCGCGTTTCGGCCAGGGCGATTGCATGAAAAAGAATACGCCGGGCGATGCCGCCAATGCCGATATTGACCCGGCCGATTGCGCGGCGTTCACGCCAGAAATGATCGATCATCGGATGATCGGCACTGGCGCAGCTATCGCACCATGCAATGTCATCGCGATCCAGCAAGGCGAGGTTCTCCCGCTGGAGCAGTACTCCGGGAGAATATCGGGCAAAGCGCTCGTCGAAAGCCGTCTTGAAGGAGAAGGCGCCGGGCGGGGCGAGGAAATTGGCCAGCATGGCGATCGGGGCCCCGTCGAGGCTGAGGGAGAGGCGTTCGAGCCGCCCGCGCCATGCCGCGCCCGGTAGGGCCGCCCGGAAAAGGTGCGCGGTAGCTTCCGCCCGCGCGAGGGCATGGCCTGTGCTGCCTTTCCAGCCGGAAGCTTCCAGTCGCAGGAAATCTTCCACCCATTGATCGACGCCGACGGCATCGCAGCTTCGTTCGAACTTCAGTTCGCCCAGCTCGGCAAGGCGGCTGTATTGGCGGCGCAGCTCCTTGCGTTTCTTGCCGGTGAGCGCCGTTTCCAGATAGCTGTCGGGCGAAAGGCCGGAACACAGCAGGGCGCGCTCTTCCCTATGAACCAATGCGGCTGGCCGCTTCTGCTCTGCCAGAACGGCCTTGAGAGCATGATGGACCGGGCTTTCGAGCGGTATCTGCGGCATGTGGAGGAACAAGGTGCCTCCGGCATTGCGGTCCGCCCATTCCAGCACGGCGCGCCAGAAGGCACGCTCCATGCCCTTGGCGACCAGAGGCAAGCCCAGGAAGCAGTTGCCGTGAATCCAGGTGCCCCATTGCGGCAGGTAATGCCGGTAATAGCGGCTCTCGCGCAGGATGGGGAACAGCCCGGCAAGAGTGCCTTCCACTTCCACGCAGAGCAGTTTCACGCGACCATCGGGGTCCAGCGTTTCCAGCGCGGGAAGAAGATACCAGCTTTCAAAGAAGGGATTGGGGCTGGATGCCCATTGCGCCAGAGCATCCCAGCGCAGCACAGCCTCCACGCTCGCCATCGCATGCCAGTCCACCGCCTGCGCATGGACGGTGGGCGCGCGGACAGGCCCGCTGTCTTGCAGGGATTGCAAATCCGATTTCTGGAATGAACTGCCTTCCAAGCCGTTAACCTTTGTGGGCTCTCCAATGATGGGCCGAGTGCCGCGCCTAGCGCCTGAAGGCAAAGGAAGCATTAAGCGAATATTGGGCCTGCCATAATGGGGCACTCACAAAGCAAAGGCCCCGCCCGGATTGCGCCGGGCGGGGCCTGCATTGGCCGGAAAGGCCGGTCAGGGTCAGGCTGCCAGAGCGGCCAGAAGCAGCAGCGCCACGATATTGGTGATCTTGATCATGGGGTTCACTGCCGGACCGGCCGTGTCCTTGTAGGGATCGCCCACCGTGTCGCCCGTCACCGCGGCCTTGTGGGCTTCGCTGCCCTTGCCGCCGTGATGGCCATCCTCGATATATTTCTTGGCATTGTCCCAGGCACCGCCGCCCGAGGTCATGGAAAGGGCCACGAACAGCCCGCCCACGATCACGCCCAGCAGCAGGGCACCCAGAGCGGCAAAGCCGTTCTGCTGGCCCGCCACCAGAGTGATGACGAAATAGACGGCGATGGGCGCCAGCACCGGCAGCAGCGAGGGGATGATCATTTCCTTGATCGCCGCCTTGGTGACGAGATCCACCGTCCGTGCGTAATCGGGCTTGGATGTGCCGGCCATGATGCCCGGATCGGCGGCGAACTGATTGCGCACATCCTTCACCACATCGCCTGCCGCGCGGCCCACCGCAGTCATGCCCATTGCCCCGAACAGATAGGGCAGCAGCGCACCAAGCAGGAGGCCGACGATGACATAGGGGTTCTCCAGACTGAAATTGACAGTCAGTTCGGGGAAGAACTCTTTCAGATCGGTGGTGTAGGCGGCGAACAGCACCAGCGCGGCTAGGCCTGCCGAACCGATGGCATAGCCCTTGGTCACGGCCTTGGTGGTGTTGCCCACGGCATCGAGCAGGTCGGTCTTCTCGCGCACGCTGTCATCCAGACCGGCCATTTCGGCAATGCCGCCGGCATTGTCGGTAACCGGGCCATAGGCGTCGAGAGCGACGACCATTCCCGCCAGCGCCAGCATGGCCGTGGCGCCATAGGCGATGCCTATCAGCCCGGCGAGCTGATAGGCGATGATGATGCCCGCCACGATGACGATGGTGGGCAGGGCGGTCGCTTCCAGACTCACCGCAAGGCCCTGGATCACGTTGGTCCCGTGCCCGGTTTCCGAAGCCTTGGCGATGGAGCGGACGGGGCGGAAATTCGTGCCGGTGTAATATTCGGTGATCCAGATGATCAGGCCCGTGATGACGAGGCCGAGCAGCGAACAATAGAACAGCGCGCGGCCGTTGAAGTCCGTTCCCGGAAGCGTCGCCTCCATGCCGCCCAGCGCCGTTGAAGTCGCCCACCAGATGGCGGGAATGGCCAGCACTGCCGAGACGAGGAAGCCCTTGTACATGGCGCCCATCACATTGTTCGAACCGCCGAGGCGCACGAAATAGGTGCCGATGATCGAGGTCACGATGCATACCCCGCCGATCAGCAGGGGCAGGGCCATCAGGTTGGGCAACATGGTGCCCACGCCCTTCAGCAGAAGCGCGGTCAGTACCATGGTTGCGCCGACGGTGACGACATAGGTTTCGAACAGGTCGGCGGCCATGCCGGCACAGTCACCCACATTGTCGCCCACATTATCCGCGATTACGGCAGGGTTGCGGGGGTCGTCCTCGGGAATGCCCGCCTCCACCTTGCCCACCAGATCGGCGCCGACATCGGCAGCCTTGGTGAAGATGCCGCCGCCAAGCCGTGCGAAGATGGAAATCAGCGAGGCGCCGAAGGCAAGGGCGACAAGGCCGTCCACCACGGTGCGGTCTTCACCGCCAACGGTGAAGCCTGCGATGTCGGTGAGATACCAATAGAACACCGCGATGGCGAGGAGGGCAAGGCCCGCTACCAGCAGGCCGGTGATCGCGCCCGCGCGGAAGGCCAGCGTCAGCCCGCTTTGCAGGCTCTGCTGGGCCGCGGCGGCGGTGCGGACATTGGCGCGCACCGAAATGTTCATTCCGATGAAGCCGGCAACGCCCGACAGAATGGCTCCGATCACGAAACCACTGGCGGAAATCGCACCCAGCGTGGCGGCGATGATCACGGCCACAACCACACCGACGATGGCGATCGTGGTATATTGCCGCTTCAAGTAGGCCTGGGCACCTTCTTGAATAGCTGCAGAAATTTGCTGCATTTTTTCATTACCGGCGCTCGCACCGAGCACCTGGCGGCTGGTGACGAAACCGTAAACGATCGCCAACAGCCCCAATATGATTGAAATAGTAATGAGGTTCACGAGACCCTCTCCCCCTCTGCAAAGAATTGCGGAACGCGCGGCACCTTCTTTTTATTTTGAGGGGCTCGCGCCAATTACGATGGCTATAGCTGCATCATGGGGTGCGCAAGCCCTAAAACCCGCATTTCCCCTTGGGTTAGGCCCCGATCGCCGCTCTGCGGGTGCTGCCGGGGGTGGGGCCGCGAATACCTCATGAATATTACGTAGAACCCAAGAAAACTTGCGCCTTCTAATGGTTTATGCGAGGTTAATGTCATGACCGAAGCCATTCGCAAGCTGTTCGCCGTGATGCCGTTCCTGTTCGGCATCGGTTTCATCGCGCCGCTTACCGCGCAGCTCATGGCCTATTGGGGCGTCGATGCGCCCCTGGGCCTGAGCCGGATCACCTTCGGACTGATCTTCGGCGGGGCATGGGGGCTCTACGCCAATATCAAGGGGCGTTGGTTGTGAGAGCGCTTGGGGCTGTGAAAGGGCTTGGGGCTGTGAGGGCGCTTGGGGCTGTGAAGGGGCTGGGGCTGTGACTGACGGACCGGTGAAGGAAGACAGCCTCGTCGAGGCGGAATTGCTCGTCGAGGCGGAAGTGATCGAGCGTAACTCGATCGAGGTTCCCGGCATTATTCCGGCAGAGGATGGCCCGGTAATCGGCCTTGCGGGCGACGATACGCTCGACAAGCATCTGCGCCGCGAAATGATGAAGGAAGAGCGGGCGATCGCCATGCAATTCCACGGCGGTGCCACATGGGTCTATGCCGCGCTGACCGTCACCTGCTTCGCGATCTGGGTCAGCCTCTTCCCGCTGGCCATTCTGGGTTACCTCGGCCCGGTCGGCCTGACGCTGGGCTTCCTCTTTTCGACCTTCTGCGCGGCCTATGGCTTCATCCCCAGCCATGAGGCGATGCATTCCAACATCTATCCGCGCGGCCACAAGCTCTATTGGGTCAACGAACTGACCGGGCATCTCTCCACGATCCCCATCGCGCTGGGCTTCGGTGTTGCGCGGCTGACCCATATGGAACACCACAAATATACCAACGATCCGCAGCTCGATCCGGATTATACGGACGGCGCGCCCAATTGGTGGCAGGCGATCCTGAAAACGTGGTGGAATCGTCAGCCCGGCGTGGAAGGATCGGTTCATCGCTACAAGAAGATGATGATCGACATGGACACGCCTGCCTCGCGCAAGGCGGCCATGCAAACCACGATTCTTCAGCTGGTTATGCTCGGTACTTTCTTCGGCATGGCATGGAGCGGCTATGCGATCGAAGTGGCGGTGCTGTGGTGGCTGCCGCGTCAGGTAGGCCTTTCGTGGATCCGTTACTGGCTCAGCTGGGCGCCGCATCATCCGCAGGAGCGTGGGCGCTACAAGAACACCAGGATCTTCCGGGCGCGGCTTGGTTATTGGGCTTCGATGGCGATGGAATATCACCTGATCCATCACCTCTATCCCGGCATTCCGAACCATCGCCAGAAGGAAGCCTATCATGCGCTGAAGGATGTGCTGCGCCGGCAAGGGGTGGACGTTTCAGCGCATTAAGGCGCGGTTTTCCGTCATTTTGAGGATTGGATGCGGCTGGAAAATCAGCCGTGTTCGTAACCCAGACCGTCCTCTTCGCTGAGCGGAACACCGTCCAGCAGGAGCGGGGCGCCCGCCTGTTCCAGCACCGTTCCCACGCGGAAAACCGCCAAGGGCAGCACTGTCACTGCCGGAGCGGTGAACAGCAATTCGTAATCGTCGCCCCAGCGCAAGGCTGCGCTCAAATGGGCGGAGGGGCAGGCCAGGGGAACAGAGGCGGTGTCGAGCGACATCGTCACGCCGCTGGCCCGGGCCATCCGCGCGGTATCCAGCAGCAAACCGTCGGAAACGTCCATCATGGCCGTCACATGCGGGGCGAGCGCCCGTCCTTCGGTCAGCCGCGCCATGGGGCGGCGATAGGCTGTGCTGTCTTCCCCCGTGCCATCGCGCAGGGCTTCGAAACCCGCCATGGCCGCGCCGACAGGGCCGGTGAGATAAAGCGCATCGCCGGGCCTCGCTCCCGAGCGGGAGGGGACGGGGCTGAAAGTCGCCCGGCCGATTGCGGTCAGTCCATCCGCGCGGGGCGGGCCGCCCGATGTCGTATCTCCGCCCAGCAGCGGCACGCCGTAATGGCCCAGCACCTCTTCCAACCCGCGCAGGAAGTCTGCATCGGCCGGCCCCAGCATATGGCCCAGCAGGACGCCCAGCGGCTCTGCGCCCTTCGCGGCAAGGTCTGACAGATTGGTGGCGACCAGTTTCCACGCCACATCGGCCCTGTCGGCGCCGGGCAGATAGTGAATCCCTTCCACCAGCATGTCATGGGTGAGGATCAGCGTTTCCGCGCCTACTTCCAGCACCGCGCAATCATCCTTCAGGTCGCGCGCGGCGGGATGCGTGGCAAGGGCGCGCAGCCGCTCGATAAAGGCCAGTTCGCGCGTCATGCGGTTGCCAGCGGCATGGCGGAGCGGCTAGCCGGATTATCAGGCCGCAATCGAGGAAATGCCCAGCTCATGATGCCTATCGCCAAATCCATCCTGTCCATCGCCGTGCCGGTTGCCGCGATGGCGCTCTCGTCGCCCGCCGCCGCCTGGGGCCCGATAGGGCATCGGGTAAGCGCCCAGATTGCAGAGCGCAACATCAGCGGAAAGGTCCGGGCGGAAATCGCGGGAATTCTGGGGGCGGAAACGCTGGCCGATGCCTCCACCTGGCCGGATGACGAACGCTCCAATCCCGATCCCTTCTGGCAGACGGAGGCATCGCCCTGGCATTATGTGACCCTGCCCGAAGGCAAACATGCCGCCGAACTGGCCCATCCGCCGGAAGGCGACGCTGCCACTGCGCTGGATCGTTTCGCGGCCGTGCTGCGCGATCGCAAGGCCAGCCGTGAAGATAGGCAGCGGGCCCTGCGGTTCATCGTCCACATAGTGGCGGACCTGCATCAGCCGCTCCATGCCGGAAACGACAGGGATCGCGGGGGCAACTGGTTCAACGTGCTGTGGTTTGACGAACCGCAGAACCTGCACTGGGTCTGGGACGAGGGCCTGATCCTGAAGCGCCAGCTCAGCTACAGCGAATATGCCGAAAGGCTGGAACGGCAGATGACGCCTGAGCAGGTGACCGGCTGGTGGAACAGCGACCCGGCGGTCTGGATCGACGAAAGCACTGCCCTGCGGGACCGGATCTATCCCGCCACGGGTGGCGAGTTGGGGGTGGGGACGCGGGAATCCCCCGTCAGCCTTTCCTGGCAATATGCCTGGCAATGGACCCCCGCGATGGAGCAGCGGCTGGAACAGTCCGGCGTGCGTCTGGCGGCCTATCTGGACAAGGTGCTGGGCTGGGAGTGAGGGTTTTATGTCTCCGCGTGAACCCAATTCTCTCTGACCTTGGGTACAGTGCTCGATATATTGTCATCCCGGACTTGTTCCGGGATCCAGCTGTTTTCCGTGCAGGAAGCGGGACCCCGGAACAAGTCCGGGGTGACGAGTAGCGTGATATTGGCACACCATCTTGACATTGAGAACCATTTGGGTTATATGGCCCAGCAGTGACGGGTTGCGGGGGCGGTAGCGCTTCGCTCCTCTCCCGCGCCGGGTCGGCGCTGTCTGCAGAGCCGGGCCTCATGGACAGGGTGGATGTCAACGCCCTGTCCGGCCCGCTGGACCAGCGCCCGCAACAGATGCGTGGCCGGATGATGTTTCGCCCCAGAGGAACATCTCCGCTCAAGGGAAGGCTCACTTGCGAGCCCTATGCCTTCCCCGCCATGCAACTCAGGGCCGAGCAGACAAGTTTGCCGCGATACTTCGCCTGCCATTCGCATATCAAACAACGCGCAATCGCACCGCTCGCCAGAGCGGGCGCCTGACAGTACCGGCCCGGCCCCGTCCGTCCTCGGTTGTCTCACTTCGGCGTTAGCCCGCATTCGCCAGCGGAGGATTGGGTGTGTCTGCGCTTCGCGTCATCCCGGCGAACGCCGGGATCGCTGTGAGCTTGGTGTCAAGAAGCCAGCGCTCCCGGATCAGGTCCGGGACGACGAGCGGCCCAGGAAACGGGCGGTATTTCGCCTTAGCTGCGCACCGCTTTCGCCACGGCGTCCAGCACGCCATTGACGAATTTCGCTTCGCGCGCATCGAAGAAGGCGTGGGCTACATCGACATATTCGCTGATCGCGCTGCCCAGCGGCACGTCCTGCCGGGCAAGCAGTTCATAGGCGCCGGCGCGCAGGATTTGCAGCATGGTCTTGTCCAGCCGCTCCAGCTTCCAGCCTTCAGCGAGGCGGGATTCGAGCAAACCGTCGATCTCTTCCTGCCGGGCAATCACGCCCGAGACGAGATCGTCGAAGAAGGCCACTTCCGCCTCGGCCAGCTGTTCCTCATCATCGTCCTGGGCGCGGCCAAGGCGGTGCTGGTGGAATTCGTCCAGCAGGCGGGGGAGGGCGATTTCCTCCATCTGGTGCTGATACAGTGCCTGCACGGCGGAAAGCCGGGCGGCGGAACGGGCTTGCGAACGGCCACTCATTTCAGTCTCAATTCCACGGATTTGGCATGGGCAGGCAGCCCTTCCATCTGGGCCAGCCGCACGGCTGCGGGGCCAATCTTCGCCAGAGCGGCATCGTCCAGCGCAATGAAGCTGGTGCGCTTCATGAAGTCCAGCACCGAAAGGCCGGAAGAAAAGCGCGCGCGCCGCCCGGTGGGCAACACGTGGTTCGGCCCGGCGACATAATCGCCCACCGCTTCCGGCGTCATCCGGCCCAGGAACACGCTGCCCGCATGGCGGATTTCGGCAAACAGGCTGTCAGGATCGTCCACCGCCAGCTCGATATGTTCGGCCGCCAGTGCATTGGCGAGGCGGGGAGCCTCGGCCAGATCGGCCACTTCCACGATCAGCCCATGCGCGGCCCAGCTGGCCTGCGCGGTCTTCTTCGTGGAGAGCATGGCGCTCTGCACATCAACCCGGTCTTCCACCTGGCTGGCAAAGGCCGGATCGTCGGTAATGAGGATCGACTGGGCGGCGGGATCGTGTTCGGCCTGGCTCAGCAGATCGGCCGCGATCCAGTCGGGATCGTTCTTGCCGTCGGCGATCACGAGGATTTCCGAAGGGCCCGCCACCATGTCGATGCCGACCACGCCGTAAAGCTGGCGCTTGGCTTCGGCCACCCAGGCATTGCCGGGGCCGGTCACCACATCCACCGGGCTGATCCGCTTCGTGCCATAGGCCAGCGCGGCAATGGCTTGAGCGCCGCCCACGGGCCAGACCTCGTCCACGCCCGCCAGATAGGCGGCGGCCAGAACCAGTTCGTTGACCTCGCCCTTGGGCGTGGGGGTGCAGACCACCAGCCGCTGGACACCGGCAACCTTGGCGGGAATGGCGTTCATCAGCAGGGAGGAGGGATAGGAGGCACGCCCGCCCGGAACATAGAGCCCGGCGGCATCGACCGCGCGCCATTTCGCACCCAGCCGCACGCCGGTATCGTCCGTATAGTCACGGTCCTGCGGCAGCTGGGCTTCGTGATAGGCGCGAATGCGGCTGGCGGCGAGTTCCAGCGCCTGGGGCAGGTCGCTATCCAGCGCCTCGAAGGCGGCCTTGCACCGTTCCGGCGCGATGCGCCAATCGCCTTCGGGCAGGGCGAAACCGTCAAAGCGCTGCGTATATTCCGCCAGCGCCTCATCCCCGCGCGCGCGCACTTCGTTGAGGATAGTGGCCACGGATTGCGCCACATCGCCGCCGCTCTCGCGCCGGTCCGCCACGATGCGGGCGAATTTCCGCTCGAAATCGGGATCGGAGGTCTTCAGGCGGATCATCAGGCGCGTCCTTCCGCCACGGCGCGGAACGCCTCGACCAGTTCGCCAAGGCGAGGATCGGTCTTCAGCGCGGCGCGGTTGACGATCAGGCGGGCGGAAACCGGCAGGATAGTGGTCGTTTCCACCAGCCCGTTTTCCTTCAGCGTGCGGCCGGTGGAAACAAGGTCCACGATCCGCTGCGACAGGCCAAGGCTGGGGGCGAGTTCCATCGCGCCGTTTAGCTTCACGCATTCGGCCTGAATGCCCTGCCGCTCGAAATAGCGGCTGGTGAGGTTGGGATATTTGGTGGCGATCCGCAAATGGCTGATCTTGCCCAGCGGCTCCAGCCCGGAATTCACCGGTTCCGCCACCGACAGGCGGCAATGGCCGATATCGAGATCGACCGGAGCGTAAAGATCGGGATAGTCGAATTCCTCGACCACGTCGGAGCCGACGATGCCCGCCTGGGCCGCCCCATGGGCGACAAACGTGGCGACATCGAACGCACGCACGCGGATGATCCGCATGTCGCCATTTTCGCAGGCGAAGCTGAGTGCGCGGTTGTCCTTGTCGTTGAAGGCTGCTTCGGGCACGACGCCGGCGCGTGCCATAACCGGCAGCGCTTCCTCAAGGATGCGGCCTTTGGGAACGGCAAAGGTAAGCGGTCTGGACATGGCGCGCGCCTTAAGGACACAGCGCGGAAAGGGCAATGGAAATGGCGGAAAGCGGTTCGGCGGAAAAACCGGTCATGGAGATCGCGAGCGTCGAACAGGCGCTGCAATGGCAGGCGGACCACACCGCGCGGGCCAATGCCCCTTGCACCAGCCGTGTGATCGTGGCGGAACGGGCGGTGCTCCGCACCGATACGGAAGTGGCCCGGCGGATGAACAACTGGCCCGGCCTGTCGCTGGAAGATGCCATGCCGCTGCGCATCGCGGGGGGCATCCACAATCTCTACCTGACGGGCGACGCGCCCGAGCTTGGTCCGATCTATGCGGGGGAACTGACCGATCAGGCCGAGATCGACCGGATCGTCTGCGCGCTGGTGGAGAAATTCGACGCGCGGCTCACCCCGTGGCTGGACGGGCCGCCGCAGACCAATGAGGCGGGACGCGCCAACAGCCTGATGGCCGGACTGCTGTGGCTGGCGCGGAAGCTTGGCCCGAAATTCGAGCTGAACGAGATCGGATCGAGCGCGGGCGTGAATACGATGATGGAACGCTATCGCTTCGATCTGGGCGGGGTGAGCGTGGGGCCGGTGGATTCCCCCATGCAGCTCAAGCCCGAATGGCGCGGGCCTCCGCCGCCTGATGCGCAGGTGGAGATCGTGGCGATCCGTGGCTCCGACATCGCGCCGGTGGATCTTTCCGACCGAGACGAGGCGCTGCGGCTGAAATCCTATGTCTGGCCAGACGCGACCGAGCGAATGGCGCGGATCGACGCGGCGATTGCCTTGGCTGCGCAGAAGAAGCCCGATCTGGTGAAGCTGGATGCGGGCGATTTCGTGACGGCGATGCTCGCCCGGCCGCAGCAGCAGGGCGTGACGCGTGTGCTCTATCATTCGGTGATGTGGCAATATCTGCCGCAGGAAACGCGGGCTGCGATCACGGCAGCGATGGAGGCGGCAGGCGCGCAGGCTGCGGCGGACAGGCCGCTCGCCTGGGTGCGGCTGGAAACCAACCGCGCCACCTTCGCCCATGAGCTGAATGTGAAATACTGGCCCGGATCGGGCGAAGAGTGGACGCTTCTGTCACAGGCCCATCCGCATGGGGCCTGGGTGGAGTGGTTCGGGAAGGATTGATCCCCGGGTCTTGCCCGCCGTATCAGCTGAACCACTCCGATAGCGTCGCGGGCGCCATCGCGGGGCTTACTCGCTGCGCGTCAGCGGCTGTTCGGGCAGGGGAATGAATTCCACTTCATCGCCCGGCACCTTGGGGAAGCGGCCTTCCTTCCAGTCGCGCTTGGCCTGTTCGATCCGCTCCCGGCTGGAACTGACGAAGTTCCACCAGACATGGCGCCGCGTGGCGAAGGCTTCCCCGCCCAGCAGCATCACACGGCCGCCGGTCTTGGAATCGAGCACCATTTCGGCGCCGGGGCGCAGCACGGCGAGTTCGTAGAGCTTGAGCGGCCGGCCATCCAGCGCCGCTTCCCCGCCAACCAGCATCACGGCGCGTTCATCGGCATCGGCCTCGATCGGGATGGCGCCGCTGGGACCGAGCAGGATTTCTGCATAGATCGTTTCGGCATAGGTGGTGGTGGGCGCCTTTTCCCCCCACAATTCGCCCATGATGACGCGGGCGGTGACGCATTGGTCCTCGATCACCGGCAGGTCGGCCACCGCCTCGAAAGCTGGCGGTATTTCTTCCTTGCCGTCGGGCAAGGCAAGCCAGGTTTGCATGCCGTAGAGTTTCGGGCCTGCTTCCCGTTCCGGGCCGGGGCTGCGCTCCGAATGGACTATGCCGCTGCCGGCGGTCATCAGGTTGACCTGTCCGGGCCGGATGATCGAATGGCTGCCCAGGCTGTCACGATGTTCGATCGCACCGGCATATTCGCCGCCGAACAGCCAGGTGACAGTGGCGAGGTTGATATGGGGATGCGGGCGGACATCCATCCCCCGGCCAATATCCAATTGTGCCGGGCCGAACTGGTCCACGAAGATGAACGGCCCCACCATCCGCCGTTCCTTTGCGGGGAGCACGCGGCGCACCTGAAAATCGCCCAGATCGTGAGAAATGGGAGTGATGGTGTCGATCACGTTCATGCCGTATCCCCTGGAGCAATGGCCTTGATGGCAAGGGCATGGACGCGTTCGCCCGGAATGTCACCCAATGCCCGGTTAACCATGCGCTGGCGTTCAAGGCGGCTTTTGCCGGCAAAGGCCGCGCTTTCGATCACCACGGTGAAGTGCGATTCGCCGCTGCCATCGTCGCCCGCATGGCCATGATGGCGGGCGGTATCGTTGATTACTTCCAGCCGGAGCGGGCTGAACGCCGCCTCCAGCAGGTTTTCCATTTCGCGCTGAACCGGACCGGCCATGAATTCTCCTGTGCTGGATTTCACCAGTGAAAGGGGCTTCCCTTATAGGGAATGAATGCCCATCCTAAAGGGGTGAAGCACGACAGGTTCAAGGGACGGTTTGAGGCACGGGGGCGCCGATGCGAAGCTCCAGGGTGCGGTGATGCAGGTGAATTCCGGGCGCCGGGCTCGCGTCCGTCGGGTTTCGACGGGCCGGGGCAGTGGCGCTGGTTCTGCCTGGATCACGTGCGCGAGTTCAATTCAGGCTATGACTGGTTCGAGGGGATGAGCGCCGAGGAAATCCTCGAAGCTCAGCATCCCGTTGCCGGCTGGCGGCGGGAAAGCCGTGCCTTTCAACCCGATGGCGGAGTGGGCGCCGTGCCGCGCTGGGCCGATTTCGACGATCCGCTGGAGGCCATCGGTATGCGAGCGGCGGATATTCGCCGCCGCGCCGCGGGGCGCCATGCCGAAGATCAGGCAAAAGCCCGCTTCACTCCGCGTGAGCGTGAGGCGCTGGGCGTGATGGGGCTGGAGCCGGATACGGACCGCGCGCACCTGCGCAAGCGTTACTCCCAATTGGTGCGGAAATATCACCCGGATCGCAACGGCGGCGACCGCAGCCAGGAAGCGCGGCTGGGCAGGGTGGTGGAAGCCTATCAGATATTGAGGAAGTCGAGCGCTCTGGCTTGAAGCCGCTTTTTAGGCGGCGTGGACAAATTCGGACATGAATGAGCGTCTGATATCTGGGATTACAGCTTGCGGCCTGAATGGCAGGAACGGGGCGGGGAATTGCCAGTCCCCAATTCGTCATTCCCGGCATTAGGTAGCAAGCGCAGAAGGCGCGTCGAAGCTAGGCATTTCTGCCGGACTCCACTTTTGGGGAGGGGTGAGGCAGAAGCGGGTGATGTTGCGCATTATCAAACTTGGCTGGAAGTCTCTGGGCTTTCTGATGTTCTTTCTAGGGCTGCTTTGGCTTCCAAAGGATGCTCTGGATTACGAGCAGGCGGCTCAGCCGTGGCGGGAGATGGCCGCCATGATTGACCAGAACACAGGACTTTGGATTTTCTCCGGGCTTTTGCTGGCCACGCTACTTTGGTCAGATGGGCGACGCATCCTCCAAGATCATCGTAAGCGCATAGCAGGCAAGACTTTGGCGGCGTTTATCGAAAATAGGACTCGCTTTACCATCCGCGAAGCTGCCTGTGTTGCGGTTGGGATTCACCCCTCCGAATACGAAGGCCATCTTGAAGCCCAGGGTGAGGCGAGCGAGATGCTGTATTACGCTCGTGAAGGCCTAATCCGGCCAGCGGTGATGACATCTCGTCAGTGGGAAGCGATGAAACGCGGACAAGAAATAGACGGGTATTTGCGCGCAGATATCACGCTGGATAGTTTCATCACGAAAGACGAACTCGAAACCTATATGCGACCGGGCTGGAAAACATGGCTACCAGTGCTGGATCAACAGAGGCGGGAACGCCACTAATCCAACCTAAGCGTTTCCACTCCAATCGCGCTCAGACATTGCAGTAGAAACGCGGCACTAAAGCCCCCCCGGCTGATCTTGTTCGCAAGGTTCCGCTCGTTTTCGTTTATGCCAAGCAGGGCCAGCTTCTCAGCCAGTTCCCGATAGCCGATATCCCGGCGCTTCAACTCTGCTTTAAGCAGGCCCTTTGCCCGCGCGGTCCAATCGATGTCAGCCATGCGCGGCGCTCCACAAGATCGCTCCAAAAAGCCCTGCAACGGTCAGCGTAAACAGCATGACCATAGCTGCGACTTCGCGCGTGGCCCGCTTCACGGCGTCATTCATCGTGTTGTCCATGGGCATCATCATAAACGATGTAATTCTCATTGACAACGGGACATGAAATCATCATATTCGATGTGTCAACACCGGATATGATGATGAAACGCAAAGGCCAACACTTCCTTCTCTCTGCCAAGGCTCGCACGATCAGCCTCAAGCAGGTTTACACCATGGGCGAGGACAAGGCCTATGAGATGTTCCGTTCCCTGCGCTGGCCGGAGACGGAAGGCGAGGCCGTGTGCCCGCGTTGCGGCTGTTGCGATGCCTATGACATTCCCACCCGCCGCAAGTTCCAGTGCAAGGCCTGCGGGCACCAGTTCTCGGTTACGAGCGGGACGATCTTTGCCGCGCGCAAACTGGCCTTCACCGATCTGCTGGCCGCTATCGTGCTGTTCGTGAACGGCGCGAAGGGCGTTTCCGCACTCCAGGTCAGCCGCGATCTGGATGTGCAATACAAGACTGCCTACGTCCTTTGCCATAAGCTGCGCGAGGCCATGGCGAAGGAGCAGGCCGACGCGATGCTCAAGGGTATCGTGGAAATCGACGGGGCCTATTTCGGCGGCCACGTCCGGCCTGAAAACCGCAAGGAGGATCGGAGGGACCGTCGCCTTGCCGTGAACCAGACCGGCAAGCGCCAGTGCGTTGTTGTGATGCGGGAACGTGGCGGAAAGGCCCTGCCGTTCATCGTGCGCCACGAAGGCGATGCCGTGCCTATCGTGCGTGACCGGGTTCATACACTCGCCACGGTTCATGCCGACGAGGCTTCAAGCTGGGATGATCTCCACGCGGGCTGGGATACGTGGCGCATCAATCACTCGCAGGCCTATTTCGAAGATGGCGCATGCACCAATCAGGCCGAAAGCTATTTCAGCCGCCTGCGCCGCATGGAAGTTGGGACGCACCACCATATCGCCGGGCCGTATCTCAATGCCTATGCCGGGGAAGCCGCTTGGCGCGAAGATCATCGCCGCCGCTCCAATGGCGATCAGGCGATGCTGGTTGCCGGGGCCGCTATGGCCTCGCGCCAGAGCCGCCGCTGGGCGGGCTACTGGCAGCGCGCCGCCTGACTCGACTCCCTACCTGTGACGCCATAGCCTACCGGGGGAATCGGGAGGCGGTGATGGCAAGTTTTCGCTTCAGAGCAGACGATATACCGGGGATTGGTGTCGAGCATGATGCAGGGGATGTGGTCATTGTCGCCCATCGTGACGATGGGGACGTTCTTGAACTCGCTTTTGCATCGGAAGAAATACCACACCTCTCGCTTTCGCTGACTGTGGCGTTAGCGGCTCTGAGCAATGGTATTTCGGTGGCAGAGTCTCGGATACCTCTTCTGATCGATTCCGTAGGAATTGCGGGAAGTTGCCCCAGCCTGGCTTTAGAAACCACGTTATCAACCGGCCTTCCGGTGACGTTTTCACTTCCAGAGGCCTTGGCTCGCGATCTTCGGGACAAGCTGAATTCCGCCCTTGGCGACGGCTGATAGACATACACACCTCCATTGAACTGAAACTACTGTCCGGCCCGCACCAGCGCCCACCGTCGCGGCCTTCCCTCAATTCGCACAACATCCCGGCCAACTCTCTTGGACAGAGCCTTGTTGAGCGGCCCGACGAGCGCCTTGATGGCGGACCTGCTGCTTCCACCCTCTGGATCGAACGCGGCGGCCCTCTCGGCTATCTCAAGCGAGGTTAGCGGCGCGTCGGCGCTGCGCAGGATAGCGAGATAGATCCGTATCCCGACGCCGCGCCCTCGCCAGCGGCTATAGGCCCGTGACTGAACCGGGCGAATACCTGAAACATCTAGCCCGGCATCGAACAGCTTGATGGTTTCGGCCACATGGCTCGCCAATCTGCGGTGCCGCGCGGCTTCCGCCTCAAGGTGCTCTGCTTCCCCGATCAAACGGGCGTATTTGCGCCTAAGCGCGCTTATCGTGTGTTCGCCTGCCATGGCAATAACCTAGCGCGGGGTAGCGCGGCGCGGCAGGATGGTTTTTTCTGCTGTTGCTACCTAATGCCGGTCATTCCCGCGAAGGCGGGAATCCAGATCAACGGTTGCCGCTGGGTTCCCGCCTTCGCGAGAATGACGAAGGTAAGTGAGTAGTATCCTTATCCCAAGCCACCACGTCCGCTCATCCTGAGCTTGTCGAAGGACACGGGAAACCGTCAGCCCAATATCCCCTTGTTGGGCAAGCGCTAGCGCGTGTCCTTCGACAAGCTCAGGACGAGCGGAGGTAGGGGATGTCCGCAATGCGTCGTGTCCGGATTATCGGCTTTCGGTAGCCTTGGGGAAGCGGACCACCCTAACCCGTCATCCTGAACTTGTTTCAGGATCCATTTCTCCGGATCGCACGGCAGTTCTCTGGGATGGATGGATGCTGAA
Organism: Fulverythrobacter ferritrahens; assembly: GCF_020539485.1. GTDB lineage: Bacteria > Pseudomonadota > Alphaproteobacteria > Sphingomonadales > Sphingomonadaceae > Andeanibacterium > Andeanibacterium ferritrahens. The sequence goes on along the minus strand of NZ_JACDXU010000001.1, from coordinate 1,345,769 downwards.
ACAAGTTCAGCATGACGATAGTGCAATCGTCCGCAATGTTGTCGTGTCCGGAACGGCAGTTTCTAGGTCGAAATTCTGAAAAGCAGTTATGGAAGCTTAGGCTGCAATTTGTCCACGCCCTCTAGCTTTCTCCTATTCAGAGGAGGGCTAAGGCAAGGGTCAGCCCTGCGCCTGTCGTTCGGCGATCTGGGCGTAGTCGATAGCCTTTGCCGCCTTATAAGCGTCACGCGCGCGGAACCGTTCGACATAGGCAGTAAAGGCAGGCCGTTCCGGAAAAGTCCCGAACATCATGCCCCATTCTACCTGACTGCCGACATAGACATCCGCCATGGTGAAACGCTTGCCGCAGACGAAATCGGCTTCGGCCAGATGGCCTTCCAGCATGGCGAGCGCTGCATCGGTATCGCCCCAGCCAACCGAGATGCGATCGCGCGCCTCTTTCGGCTCGTAGCCGTAGCGGCGCGCTGTGACGCCCTGTTCGATCGGGCCTGCCGTGAAGAACAGCCAGCGAAAATAATCCGCGCGTTCTTCTTCCCGGGGCGCAAGGTCATCCGCGGCGAGATAGGCGCAGATCGCGGCGGCCTCGGAAATCACCCGGTCTCCACCGGGCGTATGATGGATCACTGTCGGAACCTTGCCGAGCGGGTTTGCCGCCAGCAGTTCGGCGGGCTTGGCGTCCCACTCCACTATCACTTCGTCATAGCTCGCCCCTGCCTCATGCAGGGCCCAGCGGGCGATCTGCCCGCGCGACATGGGGTTAGTGAAAAAGGTGAAGTCAGCCATGCCCTAATCTCCTGCTGTAGATCTGGAACATAAATGGAACAAATGGCGCAAAGTCAAGCCTGCTCGCACAGTTCCTTCAGCTGTTCCGCTGCGGCCATCCAGCCCGGAGTGAAGCCCATTTCCTCGTGGTTCCTGCGGGCTACTTCGCTCCAGTGCTTGGCGCGGGCAGTATAGCGGGTGCCGTCGCCTTCGGGCTCGATTTCCCAGAAACCGACCATGAAGGGGCCGGACGGATCGAAATCCTCGCCCCTGAAGGCATCCGTGCTCACGAAGCGGCGGCCTTCCTCCCAAGCGAGGAAAATGCCTTCATTGGGCATGACTTCGCCATCGGGCCCATACATGGTCATGGCGCAGCGTCCGCCCGCGCGGCGATCCTGATGATCGACCTCCACGCGCCAGGGCCTGGGGCACCACCATTCCTCCATGCGGTTGGCAAGCACATCCCAGACCTTTTCCGGCGGAGCAGCGATGAAACAGCTAACTTTCAGTTCGTTGGACATCTGTGTGCTTCCTCTCTCCAGTCCCGGTCAGTCGCGGTCGGGCGCGCCGGGCGGGAACCATGGACGGAATGGCCGCGCATCCTCCACGCAGCGGCTGACTTCCGGCAGCGCAAGCAACTCGGCCCGCAAGGCCGCGAGGCGCGGGGCTGTGGCGGGGATGGGTTCGATCCAGTCCGCATAGAACAGCGAAGGGGCCGCCGCGCAGCTCACCAGTGAGACATGCGCGGGCAGGGCATTTTCCGCCAGCCAGCTTTCCAGCCAGCGATAGGCGCGGCGCAGGCCGGCTTTGCCAGCCTCGATCTCTGCCTGATCGGGTGCCGCCATATTGGCGAGAAAGGCATTCACCACGCGCTGGCCGCTGCCCATTACGTAATTGTCGAACACCCGGTCCAGCATGCGCGCAATCGCAGCCTCGGCGGGATCTGCTGGAATCAGGCCGCTGGCGGGATATTTCAGTGCCAGATGTTCAACGATGGAGGTTGCTTCGATCACCGTAGTGTCGCCATCCACCAGCACGGGAAACTTCCCTGCCGGGTGGGATCGCGCGACGAAATCGCTGTGATCCGGCTCGTCCGGCCCGACTTCGCGGAACTCGAATCCCGCCCCCGTGGCATAGAGCGGGATCAGACCCTTCCACGTATAGGAGGAGAAGGGATGGCCATAGAGAGCCAGCATCGTGTCTACCCCGCTATCGCGGCTTCGATGGCCGCTATGTCGATCTTCTTCATGCCCATCATTGCCTGGAAGGCGCGGGCGCGGGCTGCTTCGTCAGGATGGGAGTGGGCCTGCATCAGCGCGCGCGGAGTGATCTGCCAGGAGAGGCCCCAGCGATCCTTGCACCAGCCGCACATGCTCTCCGCCCCGCCATTGCCGACAATGGCATTCCACAGACGGTCGGTCTCCTCCTGACTGTCGGTCAGCACCTGAATGGAAAACGCCTCGCTCTGCTTGAAGGCGGGGCCGCCATTGAGGCCGAGGCAGGGAATGCCTGCTACGGTGAACTCCACCATCAGCACGGCATCTTTCGGGGTGGAGGGATTGTCCGCCGGGGCCCTGTGTACTGCGCCCATGGAACTGCCCGGAATAGTCTCGGCATAAAAGCGGGCGGCATCTTCCGCCCCATTTTCGTACCAGATGCAGGCGAAAGCTTTGTTCTGCATGATCAGGCTCCCTTGCGCGGGCCGACGAAAGCCACTGCGGCACCGGCGGGATCGCGGGCCATAAAGATGAAATCGCGGCTGGGGACCTGATGAATATCCTGCGTTACCGTGCCGCCATGGGCCTGTGCGGCGGATTTTGCAGTGTCGATGTCTTCCACGCCAAAGAACAGCAGCCAGGCAGGCTTCTGCCCCTGGGGGATCATCGGATTAAAGGCGCCGATCTGCACGCCGTCGAATTCGATGAAGCGGTAATCGCCCGCCGGGCCCATCGGCATGGTCTGATCGGTCTTCCAGTCGAACAGGGCGGTGTAGAAGGTATTGGCGGCGGGCGCGTCGATGGTGTCGAGCTGCATCCAGCGGCAGTGGCCGGGCTTTTTCGCATCGAAGACATCGCTCGTCAGATCGACCTTGTCGGGCGGCGGGGCGGGGGTCATGATATAGAAGGGGGCGCCTTGCGGGTCGGCCAGCATGGCCATTCGCCCGGCACCCGGAACGGACTGGGCGCCCATCCACACGGTCGCTCCCAGTGCTTCGGCTCTGGGCAGCGCGGCGTCCACATCGGGGACATGGAAATAGGCGATCCAGCCGGGCTGGGCGCCGCCTTCCATCATCGCGGGCGTGAGCGACAGGACGCCGCCCTCATGGCCGCCATTGGCGCGGTGGATCATGCGATATTCCGCGCCATTGGGCATGATGTTGCCTTCCGGCGAGATCGTCCAGCCGGTGACCGCGCGATAGAACGGGGCCACCTTGGCCGGATCGGGCGTCATCAGCTCATACCAGATGGGGAAGCCGGCCATCATTTGGCCTCCTTGAACACCAGGGGCTCGAAGCCGCCGAAGACCATTCGTTTCCCGTCAAAGGGCATGGTTCCGCCGAATTCCTCCATGCGCGGATCGCTCATCATCTTTTCATGAGCGGCATCCGCCGTGGCCTTGTCGGGCCAGGTGACCCACGAGAAGACGACCTTCTCGCCTTCCTCCAGATTCACGGCCCGGCGGAAGTCAGTTACCTTGCCATCGGGAACGTCCACTTCCCACGCCTCTAGCTGCTGCAAGGCGCCGAGATCCTCTGCGATCTCCCAGAACTTCGCGGCGACATCGCGATAGGCATCCTTGTTTCCGGCCGGGACCGGCACGATAAATCCCTGGATATACATGGCTTCAGGCTCCTTCCTTTTTTGTGACGTCGATGGGAAACAGGGCTCTCAACCCCGGCATGCGCAGCCAGAGGCCGCCCCACATGAACAGGGAGAGGTAGATGCCGAACAATGTGTGGCTGAACAGCGGACTGCCGACGCGAATATGCGCTGCCATTGCGCCGCCGATCAGGGCGGTCATCAAAACGGCCCCCAGCACACTGGTGCGCGGAACCAGATAGAGCAGGACGAAGGCCAGTTCGAACCCGCCGATCAAGGCCACATAGCTGGTTGGCCAGCCAAGATCGCGCAGACTGGCTGCGGCAGCCTTCATCCCCAACAGCTTGGGTGCGATGGATGCGCCCAGCATGAACAGGGCGAACAAGCCGGTCAGCACCCAACCCGCTATCGTCATGCGTTTCTGGCTCATTGCAGTTCCTCCCCCGATCTGCTGGCTTAGCCTTCGCTGCCTGTCATAGCCGCCGGGTCCATCCAGAAGGCTTCCCAGACATGCCCGTCCGGATCGGCAAAGCTGCGGGAAACCATGAAGCCATGGTCCTGTTTCGGATTGACGTCCGCCGTGCCGCCCTGCGCTCCGGCGAGGTCTACAATGCGGTTCACTTCTTCCGTGCTGTCGAAATTGAGCGCCAGCATCACTTCGCTGGAGCCTTCGGGCGGGAAGGGGCGTTGAGTGAAGTTACGCCAATGCCCATGGCTCAACAGCATGACGAAGATTGTTTCCGACCACACCATGCAGGCGGCGTTCTCATCCGTGAATTGCGGATTATTCGGAAAGCCCAGCGCCTCATAGAAAGCCTGGGCGCGCGGCAGATCTGTCACCGGCAGGTTCACGAAAATCATCTTGCTCATGTCCAGCATTCTCCCCTTTGGCGAATCGCCATTGCCGAAGCATCATCTAGTGAGTTACTAAAAGCAACTATGAAGTCACTAAAAGAAACCAGTTCGTCGCAAGAGTGCCACGGCAAGTGGTATGGCGATGCCTGCGGCACGGCCTTCGCCATGGAAGTGGTGGGGGAACGCTGGTCGCTGCTCATCGTGCGCGAATTGCTGCTGGGCGGCAGGCGTTTCTCCGATCTGCGCCGGGTTTTGCCCGGCATCAGCGCCAAGGTTCTGACTGAACGGCTGGCCGGGCTGGAAGCGGCGGGCGTGCTGGTAAAACGTCTTCTGCCGCCGCCAGCCTCTACGCAGGTCTATGAATTGACCGAGTGGGGCTACACGATCGAGCCTGCGGTGCAGGAACTTGGGCGCTGGGCGGCACGATCTGTGCTGCATGATCCGATGCTGCCGCTATCGGCGGTATCGTTGATGATTTCGATGCGCACGATGCTGGACCGGGAAGGGGCGAAGGCTTTCGACGCCGTGGTCGGCTTCGATGTGGCAGGGGAAATGTTCGTCGCGGAATTACGCGATGGGGAACTGTCGATACGCCGCATCGATGCGCTGGACGCGCCCGTGATCTTTCGTGCGCAGGATGCCATGGCCGTTGCCGCGCTGCTCTATCCGAAAATCCCGATGGAAGTGCTGGAGGCAGAGGCTGGCCTGGTGGTGGAGGGAGATCGCGAGCTGGCGAAACGCTACGCAGCCCTGTTCTCCCTGCCGCCAAAGATCGGGGCGCCCGCAGGCGCCCCGTAACGGATCAGCCCCCCAGCGAGGCGAATACCGCCGCTTCCTGCTCGGCAGCGGCCTGCCAGGCATGACGGGCGCTCACGCGATCATACCAGTCGGCCAAAGCGGGGTAGCGCGAAGCGTCGAGCTGCCAGCCCGCGTAGCCCAGCGTCTTGACAGAGGATGCAACGGCAATGTCGCCCACGGAAAATTCACCGGCCAGCCAGCCGCCATTGCCGAGCACGCCTTCGAGATAGTCGAGCGGCTTGAGGATCGCTTCCTCGGCCGCGACGGCTGCTGCCTCGTCACCTTCCTTGCCGAAGACCTTGGGATAGAGGAACCGGTTGACCACGATCGGCGCGCCGGCCGGGATCAGGATGGTGTCCGCCACTTCATCGAACCACACGGCCTTGCCGCGCGTCTGGGCGTCGGCGGGAAGCAGGGCGGGGGTGGGATATTTGGCCTCAAGATAGGTGACGATCGCGGTGGAATCGGCCAGGCGGAAATCGCCGTCCTGAATCGCCGGAATCTTGCGGAAGGGGCTCGCCTGCAGGAACGCCTCGTCGGGCTGGTTGGGATTGGACGGGATCAGTTCCGCATCGATTCCCTTTTCCTTGGTGGCGACCAGCACCTTGCGAACGAAGGGTGAGAGGGGAAAACCGAAAATCTTCATGGATGTACTCTCCCGTAAGGCCGAATCTGGCCCATTACGGGGATTGCTTGTTGCAGCGACGCGCGTGCCCGTCTAGTCGATCCGGCGCGATGAACGAGATGACCAACAAGCACTCTGAGCCCACCGGAACCACCCGCCTCGCAGCACCTGACAAGGTGATCAGCGTACGCGAAGTCTTCGGGATCGATACGGACATGACCTGCCCCGCCTTCAGCGAGGCGGATGAGCGGGTGCCCGATCGGGATGACACCTATGTGTTTGATCCGGACACCACCCTCGCGATTCTGGCAGGCTTTGCCTATAATCGCCGCGTGATGGTGCAGGGCTATCACGGGACCGGCAAATCGACTCACATCGAACAGGTCGCCGCGCGCCTCAACTGGCCGTGCATCCGTATCAATCTTGACGCGCATATCAGCCGTATCGACCTGATCGGGCGCGATGCGATCGTGCTGCGCGATGGCCTGCAGGTTACCGAATTTCGCGAAGGCCTGTTGCCCTGGGCTTTGCAGCATCCGGTCGCTCTGGTGTTCGACGAATATGACGCCGGCCGCCCGGACGTGATGTTCGTGATCCAGCGCGTGCTGGAAACCGAAGGCAAGCTGACCCTGCTCGATCAGAACCGCGTGATCCGCCCGAACCCGAACTTCCGCCTGTTTGCTACGGCGAATACGGTGGGCCTTGGGGATACGAGCGGGCTCTATCACGGCACGCAGGCGATCAACCAGGGCCAGATGGACCGCTGGAATATCGTGGTTGCTCTGAACTACCTGCCGGAATCCACCGAACTGGACATCGTCTCGGCCAAGAACCCGGACATGGACAAGGATGTGATCGCAAAGATGATCCGCGTTGCCGGGTTGACCCGCCAAGGCTTCATCAATGGGGACATCTCCACCGTGATGAGCCCGCGCACCGTCATCACCTGGGCCCAGAACTCCGCGATCTTCAAGGATGTGGGCTTTGCCTTCCGCCTCAGCTTCCTCAACAAGTGTGACGAGGCGGAGCGGATGCTGGTGGCCGAATATTACCAGCGCGTCTTTGGCGTGGATCTGCCTGAAAGCGTCGTGGGCAAGGCGTGAGCCTGCTCCATGCCCTTCCTCACACGGGGAGGGGGCATGGTGTGCAAATCCTCTCGCCAAGGCTGTGTTGTTTCGCTAATACAGCGTTCCGATGGATTTACCTTCCCGTAAGCCGGGCGTGAAACGGCGCTGGTGGCCCTGGTCGCGCGAGCCGCGACCCGTGCAGCATATCTACTACGAGGAAGCACCGCATTCCGCGCTTTACGGGCTGGATGCGGATGACGACGACGTTCCGCCCGGCGCGCTAGGCGGGGGGCGGGTTATCGGGGGCGTCGAAACGCCTGCCGCGCCGCCGAAGAAGCTCCACACGCGCTGGTGGTGGATCAGGCGGGGCATGGCCGCCTTTGCGCTGTTGTTCGTGCTGCTGGTTGGCTGGCTGATGGTCACCGCCCCACTTTCCAAGTCGCTCCAGCCCATCGCTCCCCCGGAACTGACCCTGCTGGCCGCCGATGGCACGCCGATTGCCCGCAATGGCGCCGTGGTGGACAGGCCGGTGAAGGTGGCGGAATTGCCACCCCATGTGCCCCAGGCCTTCATCGCCATCGAGGACCGGCGTTTCTACGATCACTGGGGCGTCGATCCGCGCGGCATCGCCCGCGCGGCGTGGAGCAACCTGACGACCGGACGTACGCAGGGTGGCAGCACGATCACCCAGCAACTTGCCAAGTTCACCTTCCTGACGCCTGAGCAGAACCTCACCCGCAAGGCGCGCGAGGCGCTGATCGCCTTCTGGCTGGAGGCATGGCTGACCAAGGACGAGATACTGGAGCGTTATCTCTCCAATGCCTATTTTGGCGATAATGTGTATGGGCTGCGCGCGGCCTCGTTGCACTATTTCCACCGTCAGCCGGAAAAGCTGAAGCCGGAGCAGGCCGCCATGCTGGCCGGGCTGTTGCAGGCGCCGTCGCGCTATGCGCCGACCAGGAATTACAGGCTCGCCGAAGAGCGCATGCGGGTGGTGCTCCAGACCATGGTGGAGGCAGGTTTCCTTACGCAGGCTGAGGCCAAGGCCATGCGTTCCCCCCGCCTGGATGTGCGCGACGGGGGCGATGATCTGCCGACCGGCACCTATTTTGCCGATTGGGCACTGCCCGAGGCACGCAAGCTCACCGAGGCGGGCTATGGCGGGCAGACGATCACCACCACGCTCGATTCCCGCCTGCAGGCCGCTGCCCGCCGCGCGGTGAGCCGGGCAGGGCTGGGCAAGGCACAGGTGGCGCTGGTGGCTATGCGCCCCAATGGTGAAGTCGTCGCCATGATCGGGGGCAAGGATTACGAGGATTCCCCCTTCAACCGTGCCACTCAGGCACGGCGCCAGCCGGGTTCCACCTTCAAGCTGTTCGTCTATCTGGCTGCCCTGCGCGATGGCATGTCGCCTGACGATCGGATCGACAATTCGCCCATCGAAAGCGGCTCCTATCGTCCGGCCAATGCCAGCGGCACCTATTCGGACAGCATCACATTGAAGGATGCCTTTGCCCGTTCCAGCAATGTCGCCGCCGTGCGCCTGTTCGGGCAGCTGGGCAGCGAGAAGGTGATCGAAACCGCGCGTGACCTCGGCGTTACTTCCCCGCTGGCGGAAGGCGACCCCAGCCTGGCGCTCGGCACCTCCAGCATGACCTTGCTGGAACTGACGGCAGCCTATGCGGGCGTGGCGGGCAATGCCTTCCCGGTGAAACCGCGCGCGGTGAAAGCGGAGGAGGCGGGCTGGTTCGACTGGCTGTGGAATTCGCAGCAGCACCTTTCCTCCCGCGAGCAGGAAGGGATCGAGGAAATGCTGCGGGCCACGATCAATCGCGGCACCGGGCGCGCGGCGATGCTCAACGTGCCCAATTTCGGCAAGACCGGCACCAGCCAGGATAATCGCGACGCCCTGTTCGTTGGCTATGCCGGCGATCTGGTGGTCGGCGTGTGGGTCGGCAATGACGATAACACGCCGCTGGGCGGGGTGCACGGGGGCGGCTTGCCCGCGCGTATCTGGAAGGATTTCATCAGCCAGGCGCTCGGCCCCAAGGTGGTCCCCGCGAAGCGCAAGGCAACGCCTCAGCCCGATCCCTCCGGCCCGGTCCAGCCGCTCGATGTGCCGGAGGGTGCCGAGATTCCCATCGGTACGGATGGCACCAATCTGCGTGTCAAGCAGGGCGAGGCGGTGCTTTCCACACAAGTGAACGGCATGCCGGTGGATGTGCGGCTCACTAATGACGGTTTGACCGTAGCACCGGGCACGAGCGCGCCGCGAAGCTCGCCGTCCCCTGCACCTTCGCCCTAGAGAGCGGGGTCAGTCCTCGCCGGGATAGAAGGCGCGGACGAAATAGAGCCCGTCTGGCGGGGCATTGAGGCCCAGCGCCTGTCGTTCCCGAGCGGCAAGGGCCTGTGCCACCTGGTCCTCGCTCCATTGGCCCAGCCCCACCAGCGCCAGCGTGCCCACCATGGAGCGGACCTGATGATGCAGAAAACTGCGCGCGGCCGCCTCGATCAGCACCAGATCGCCCTCGCGGCGCACATCCAGCCGGTCGAGCGTCTTGACCGGATCCTTCGCCTGACAATGGACCGAGCGGAAGGTGGTGAAATCGTGCCGCCCCACCAGATTCTGCGCGGCCCGGTGCATCGCCTCCGCATCCAGCGGGCGGGCAACATGCCAGGCGCGGTTCTTCTCCAGCGTCAACGGTGCGCGCCGGTTGACGATGCGGTATAGATAGGACCGGCCGATACAGGAAAAGCGCGCGTGCCAGTCATCCGGGACCACCTTGCAGTCGATCACCGCGACCGGGGCCGGGCGCATCAGCGCGTTGAGTGCCTCCATCAGGCGGAAGGGTGTGAAGGGCTTGGCGATGTCCACATGGCTGCGCATGGCGAGTGCATGGACACCCGCATCGGTGCGTCCTGACGAATGGAGCGTGGCCGCTTCGCCAGTCACCTGCCGCACAGCCTCTTCCACGGTCTGCTGCACGCTGGGCCCATGCGCCTGCCGCTGGAGGCCCATGAAGGGCGTGCCGTCGAATTCGATGGTGAGAGCGTAACGGGTCATCAGCCGAGTTGGGTTCCGGCGGGAATGGGGAAGCCACGGAGGAGGTCGGCGGTGTTCATCGCGGGCTTGCCAGCCCGTTGTACGACTATCGGGCGAATGGCGCTGTCGCCGCAGCCAATGGTGAGTTGGTCATCGAGCGTCACCCCCGCTTCGGGGGAGTAATGAGAATTGGGGGCAAGTTCAGCCGCCAGCACCTTCACCCGTTCCCCATCGACCTCGAACCATGCGCCAGGTGCTGGCGCGAAGGCGCGTACTTGCCGGTCCACCTGCAGGGCGCCCTTGGTGAAATCGATCCGCGCCTCGGCCTTGTCGATCTTGGCGGCATAAGTGGCGAGGGCGTCGTCCTGTTCCTCGGGCGGGAAGGCAGGCAAATCGGCCAGTACTTCCACCATCAGCCCGGCGCCGCTTGCTGCCAGTTCGGAAGTCAGTTCGCCGGTAGTCCTGCGATCGACAGGCGTGGCCACTTTCGCCAGCATGGCGCCCGTGTCCAGCCCGGCGGCCATCTGCATGATGGTGATGCCGGTTTCCCCATCCCCTGCCAGAATAGCCCGCTGCACCGGGGCTGCTCCGCGCCAGCGCGGCAGGAGCGAGGCGTGGATGTTCAGGCAGCCATGTCGGGGCATATCCAGAACTGATTGCGGCAGGATCAGGCCATAGGCGGCAACCACGGCCACATCCGCATCCAGCGCGGCAAAGTCCGCCTGCGCCTGCGCGTCTTTCAGCGTCACGGGATGGCGCACCTCAATCCCCAGCGCCTCCGCCGCCTTGTGGACGGGCGTGGGCGTCAATTCCTTGCCTCGCCTGCCGCCGGGGCGGGGCGGCTGGGTATAGGCCGCCAGGATTTGATGCCCTGCCGCGTGCAGGGCTTGCAGGGCGGGCACGGCAAAGTCCGGCGTTCCCATGAAAATGATGCGCATAGCGGGCTATCGTGGCCTTCCTATCGGGAGCGGCAAGCCCTATCTCCCGGGACATGGCATCGCAAGAGATCGAGGCACTCAGCGCTGCCCTGGCACGCCTGCCGGGGCTTGGCCCGCGTTCCGCGCGGCGGGCGGTGCTGTGGCTGGTCAAGCGGCGGGAAACCGCGCTGGTGCAACTGCTGGAGGCGATGACCTCTGTGCGTGAGACGCTGGTGGAATGCGCCATTTGCGGCAATGTGGATACACAGAATCCCTGCGGCATCTGCGCCGATCCGCGCCGCGATGCGCGCCAGCTCTGCGTGGTGGAGGATGTGGCGGACCTGTGGGCGCTGGACCGGGCGCGGCTTTTCACCGGCAAATATCACGTGCTGGGTGGGCGGCTGTCTGCGCTGGACGGGGTGCGCCCGGAAGATTTGACGATCGGCAAACTGATTACCCGGGTCGAGGCCGGCGGGATCGATGAAGTGGTGCTGGCGATGAACGCCACGCTGGAAGGGCAGACCACGGCCCATTACATCGCCGAACGGCTGGAAGGCTTCCCGGTGCGGATAACGCAGCTGGCCCATGGCCTGCCGGTGGGCGGAGAACTGGATTATCTGGACGAGGGCACGCTGGCACAGGCGCTGCGAGCGAGGCGGCCGGTGGGCTGAACCGGCACCGCGCAGCATAGTCTGATCGAAAATTCGCCGCGCACCGCGCCTTGCGCCCGGCCAAAGGCGCGATTATCTGCGGCTGATGGCTATTCGTGAAATCCTTGAAGTGCCGGATGCCCGGCTGAAGACCATTTCCTCGCGCGTCGAGACCTTCGATGACGAGCTCAAGACGCTCGTCGCCGACATGTTCGAGACGATGTATGACGCGCCCGGTATCGGCCTTGCGGCTATCCAGGTGGGCGTGCCGCTGCGCGTGGTGGTAATCGATCTGCAGCCTGACGATCCCGATGCGGAACCCGAAGCCTGCCATCATCATGGCGGCGAAGCGCATACGCATCAGCCGACGAAGAAGGAACCACGGGTGTTCATCAACCCCGAAATCCTTGATCCGGCGGAAGAGTTTTCCACCTATCAGGAAGGCTGCCTCTCGGTTCCGGATATCTATGCCGATGTGGACCGCCCGGCCACTTGCCGTGTGCGCTATCAGGACTTGGACGGCAATGTGCATGAAGAGGCGATGGAAGGCCTCCTGGCCACCTGCATCCAGCACGAGATGGACCATCTCGAAGGCATCCTGTTCATCGATCATCTCAGCCGCCTGAAGCGCTCGATGGCCCTCAAGAAGCTGGAAAAGCTGCGTAAGGCGGCCTGAACGAAAAGAGAATGACGATTATCGCTTTCAACTACTCCGCGGCGTTTCCGCTGGCCTGACAGGCCAAGTCGCAACGAACGTGAATTCGCCCGCACGGCCCGGCACGACCGCGCCGTGCGGCTTTGAGTGTTGAGAGTGTTTCATGACTGATACCCAAAATCCCACCGTTGGGTTGAGCCCCGCGGAGATCGATCACTTCATTCAGCGCGGTTTCGTGCGGATCAACCGCGCCTTTCCCGAGGACATTGCCGAAGAGGCGCGCGCCATTCTCTGGCGCGATATGGGGTTGGACGCGTCCGATCCCGCGAACTGGACCCGGCCTGTCATCAGGCTGGGCCATTACGGGCAGCCTCCGTTTCGGCAAGCCGCCAATACCCCGCTGCTGCATCGCGCTTTTGACCAGCTTGCAGGGCCGGATTGCTGGATTCCGCCCATGGTCCTGGGAACCTTTCCCGTCCGCTTTCCTTCGTCAGAAGATCCGGGGGATACCGGCTGGCATATCGATGTGAGTTTCGGGACGGAGCATCCCGATTTCATGGAGTGGCGGGCGAATGTGTACAGCCGGGGCCGGGCCTTGCTGATGCTGTTCCTGTTTTCAGATGTTGGCCCGGATGACGCACCCACGCGCCTGTTTGCGGGTTCGCACCGCCGGGTGGCGCGACTGCTGGAGCCCGCGGAAGAACAGGGCCTGACCTTGCGCGAACTGGTCGAAGGAGGATTCGGTGGAACGCTGGGGTTGGAAGAAGTGCTGGCGACCGGAATGGCAGGCACAGTTTATCTCTGTCACCCCTTCCTGGTTCATGCGGCGAGCCTTCATCGAGGTCGCGCGCCCCGTTTTCTGGCTCAACCGCCTTTGCTGTGGCGGGGCGGACCGAATGAGGAAAGCGAGGTGGGGCGGCGCTATCCTGTGAAGGAAGCCGTTCGACAGGCGCTGATGCGGTAGGAGCCCGCATCCAGCACGAGACATCTGCCTCGATGGTGTTCAATGGGCTGGAAAAGCTGCGCAAGGCGGCCTGACACGCCCATCGCTCGCTTCGGCGATCGTCACGGTGCTGGCTGGAATTCATCGGAAGTGGGGGCCGTCCGAACAGGAACGGCGCCGCTTCCGATGATTCTTCCGGATTATCCGAGGGGATTCTTGTCCTTGCAGTTCTCGAACACACGACCGATTGCCTCACGTGCACCTGTCACGTTGAAATGAAGCTGTACCGGGCTGCCCTTTTCCGGCTCAAGCCTTACCTCCAGGGTTTTCGCGTCGGCCAGTTGCGTGATGAACGGTCCGATCAGCGGATTACGCTTGGTATTCGTCGCGATCACGCTGTTGGGATAATAAAACCACCGCACTTCCTTTGGTCCGCCATTGTCAAAGCGCAGGAAGACAGGCCGTTCGGGTGGACGAGGTCTTGCTCCGGTGAGATTCACGTCCGTGACGACTACGGCTATGACCTTCGTTTCCCCGGGTTCTTCACATTTTAGAATAAGCTGTGCGCCGTTTTCGGCGACGACACCTGCCTGAAGCAGGCGGACTCCCTTGGTTTCGGTTTCATCCTGAAAGTAGCCCCAGTTGCTTTCCTGCGCCTGAGCTGTTGTGGAAACTGCCAGCAGAACGGCCGCAGCCTTCGCGAATTTCATGGCGATGTCCTTCCCTCTCCCGCGGGGATATTTCGCGCTCGACCTCAATCGAACGGACGAAATTCCCTGTCTTGGAAGGGGCAGACTAGGAAGGATTATTGCAGATGGCAACTTGGTGGAATTGCCGGGTTCCCCAGATGAAAAAGGCCCGCCCGGATTGCTCCGGACGGGCCTCTCGCAATCTATGATGTAACTTAGAAAAGGCCTTCGATCTGACCGTTCTCGTCGAGGTAGATCGCCTCGGCCGAGGGAACCTTGGGCAGGCCCGGCATGGTCATGATGTCACCGGCAATGGCGACGATGAAGCCGGCACCGGCCGAGATGCGCACTTCGCGGATCGTTACGTCGAAGCCTTCGGGGGCGCCCAGCTGCGTCGGATCGGTCGAGAAGCTGTACTGCGTCTTCGCCATGCAGACCGGGAAGTTGCCGTAGCCCATTTCTTCCCACTGCTTGAGCTGGCTCTTCACCGCAGGCGACATCGTGACGGTTTCTGCGCGGTAGATTTCCTTGCAGACCGTTTCGATCTTCTCGGCCAGCGGCATTTCGTCAGGATAGAGCGGGGCCCAATCCGGCGCACCGGCGTCGGCCTTGGCGGCGACGATGTGGGCCAGTTCTTCGGCGCCCGCGCCACCATCGGCCCAGTGCTTGCAGATCACGGCTTCGGCGCCGAAGCTTTCAGCCATTTCCTTGATCACGGCCAGTTCGGCATCGGTATCGAGGTAGAAGTGGTTGATCGCGATGGTCGGGGTGATGCCGAACTTCTTCACGTTCTCGATGTGGCGCTTCAGGTTCACCGAACCCTTGCGCACGGCTTCCACGTTCTCGCCCTTGGTCAGGTCGGCCTTGGAAACGCCGCCATTCATCTTGAGTGCGCGCACGGTGGCGACCAGCACCACGGCGTCGGGCTTCAGCCCGGCGAGGCGGCACTTGATGTCCATGAACTTTTCAGCGCCGAGGTCGGCACCGAAGCCGGCTTCGGTCACCACGTAATCGGCCATGACCAGCGCGGTCTTGGTGGCGATCACGGAGTTACAGCCATGGGCGATGTTGGCGAAGGGGCCACCATGCAGGAAGGCCGGGTTGTTTTCCAGCGTCTGCACCAGGTTCGGCAGGATGGCGTCCTTGAGCAGAACGGTCATCGAGCTGTCAGCCTTCACGTCGCGGCAGAAGACCGGGGTCTTGTCGCGACGATAGCCGATGATGATGTCGCCCAGGCGCTTCTGCAGGTCCTTGAGGTCCGAGGCGAGGCACAGGATGGCCATGATTTCCGAAGCGACGGTGATGTCGAAGCCGGTTTCACGCGGATAGCCGTTCGACACGCCGCCCAGCGGGCCGACGATCTGGCGCAGGGCGCGATCGTTCATGTCCAGAACGCGGCGCCAGGTGACACGGCGCAGGTCGATGTTCTGCTCGTTGCCCCAGTAGATGTGGTTGTCGATCATGGCCGACAGCAGGTTGTGGGCCGAAGTGATGGCGTGGAAGTCACCCGTGAAGTGCAGGTTGATCTCGTCCATCGGCATGACCTGGCTCTTGCCGCCGCCAGCGCCGCCGCCCTTGACGCCGAAGCAGGGGCCGAGGCTGGGTTCGCGCAGGCACAGCAGGGTCTTCTTGCCGATGCGGTGCAGGGCGTCCGACAGACCGACCGAGGTGGTGGTCTTGCCTTCGCCGGCCGGGGTCGGGTTGATGGCGGTGACGAGGATCAGCTTGCCCGGAGCCAGCGCCGGAGGCAGCAAGTCACGGTCGATCTTGGCCTTGTACTTGCCGTAGGGAATCAGCGCCTCATCGGGAACGCCGGCCTTCTTGGCGACTTCGGTGATGGGGGCCAGCGTGGCCTGGCGTGCGATTTCGATATCAGTAGGCATCGCTTCTCGTCCTTGTTGTCTTAAGGGCAGTTCGAACTTCCGGGAACGTCCGGCAAGGCGCTAGCCCGGCCATCCGCCATTTCGCACTCACGAAGATTTCGTGATTCTGAAATTTGTAAGCGGCTCATACAATTTTCCTGTGCGAATCCTCAAGGGTGATTCTTGGGACGGATTCTTGTCGGTGTGGGGCAACAGCAAGCTGCTTTCTAAATAAGCGCATCGATGGCCGCGCGCGCAAAAGGGTGTTCACTTTACGTTCTCCACAGAAATCCCCAACCGCTGGATATTCAGGTATTGCTCGCCCGCGCTGGTATGGCATGTTTCATCCATTGAAGTGATGGAGGTGCCTATGGAGCAGTGAGTAGAACGTAATGACAATCCGCTAGGATGTGGTCTCAAAGTGGAAGCGTCTAGGACTGAACCGCACGAGAAGCGCTACGCCGGCGAAGCAGAGCAAAAGTACTCTGTGCGCTTAGCAAGTGATATCGTGGAATTTCGGCCCTTTGCCCCTTCCAAAGCGACCCATCTCTAAGAAACGCATCCTTGGAGGTGGCAATGTGCCGCACCCCACATGTGTTCTGCTGGATTGAGGGCCTTTGCTACTGGGTCAGGTTGTCAGTGTTAGGATGCATCATTGAGATGTCATTGAACGGCTTCGTCTCCGAAGACGAAGCTCGTGCTGACTTTGCACAGTGGTTTATTTGAAAGGTGCCAGTAGAACTGGGCGGGGCTGTATGCCTCGCCCAACACTGGTGCGGGGGCGTTATGGAAACATTGTTTATTGTTATTGCTGTACTTGTGGCTCTTGCCGTCGGGCTGGGTATGGGCTGGTTCTTCGGCGGGCGACCCGCGGGGGAACTGAAGGAGAGGCTGGTATCGGCGGAGGCGCAGGGCAGGGATACGGCCGAAAAGCTCGCCCGCATGGCGCCGGAACTCGCGACGATGAGCGAGCGGGCCGCACGGGCGGATATGCTGGCCGGTCAGCTCGACCGCGCGCGGGAGGAGCTGACGACACTCAAGGCGCGGGAGGCAGGCTTCGAGGAGCAGAGGCGTCAGCTCCTTCAGGTGCGCGAAGATATGCTCAAGGAATTCCAGAACGCCGGCAGCAAGGTGCTGGGGGAGGCTCAGGAAGCCTTCCTGCGGCGCGCCGAGGAACGCTTCCGTCAGTCGGAGGAAAATGGCGAGCAGAAGATCCGTATCTTGCTGGAGCCGGTGGGCCAGAGGCTGAAAAGCTATGAGGAACAGGTCGCCGCGCTGGAAGCTAAACGGGTGGACGCATTCGGTCAGCTGGCCGGTCTGCTCCAGTCGATGCGCGAAGGGCAGGAGCAGGTAAGGCAGGAAGCTCAACGGCTCGGCAATTCTCTACGCAATGCGCCCAAGGCGCGCGGGCGCTGGGGCGAGCAGCAATTGCGCAACGTGCTGGAGCAGTGCGGCCTTGCGGAACACACCGATTTCGTCACCGAGCATTCCGTGAATACGGAGGATGGCCGGCTGCGGCCCGATGCCATTGTGAACGTACCCGGCCAGAAGAAACTGGTGATCGACGCCAAGGTTTCTCTCAACGCTTATCAGGAAGCCTTCGAGGCGGATACGGATGAGGGGCGCGATCTGGCGCTGGCGGCCCATGCACGGGCGATGAAGAACCACGTGCAGCAACTTGGCGCCAAAAGTTACCAGAGCCAGTTCGAGGATGCGCCCGATTACGTGGTGATGTTCGTGCCGGGAGAGCATTTTCTGGCCGCCGCGCTGGAGCATGATCCGGAGCTGTGGGACTTCGCTTTCCGCAGCAAGGTGCTGCTGGCGACGCCCACCAATCTGGTGGCCATTGCGCGCACCGTGGCGCAGGTCTGGCGGCAGGATGCGCTGGCCCGGGAGGCTCGGGAGATCGGGCGGATGGGGGCCGAATTGTACGACCGGCTGGCCGTTGCTGGCGAGCATCTC
This sequence comes from Fulverythrobacter ferritrahens, assembly GCF_020539485.1. GTDB lineage: Bacteria > Pseudomonadota > Alphaproteobacteria > Sphingomonadales > Sphingomonadaceae > Andeanibacterium > Andeanibacterium ferritrahens. The sequence continues at coordinate 1,328,122 of NZ_JACDXU010000001.1, read as the reverse complement.
AAGCGCGTCGGCTCAGGGCTGGACAGCGCGGTAAGCAATTATAACAAGTTTGTGGGAAGCTTTGAGCGCAATGTCCTCTCCGCTGGTCGCCGATTGAGAGACAAAGGCGTCGAAATCGGCAAGCGAGAAATCGAAGATGTGCCGTTGGTCGAGGCGGCACCACGTTACGTCGCGGGCGACCCTGTCGAAGATCAGGCAGAGGAGGTCACCGCACCGGAGGATTGAGTATATGCGTCAATTGCTGGGGTCGGTCACCTTGATCGTTCCGTTTGCCATGCTTGCTGCCTGTGGACAGGGCGAGGGTGGAAAGGCGCCGCCGGCCTCGCCGGAAGCCCGCCAGACGGAGGCCAGCGAAGCAGAGACGTTACTTACCTCGCTGGTCACTCCACGCCAGAAGGGGCCCTATGCCCCCCGGGATGAATGCGGTGCGATCAGCGGCGCGGAAGAATTTCGCGTAAAGCTGGCCCAGGCGGTGATCGATCGCGATACGGATGCTCTCGTCGCCCTCTCTGCACCGGACATCGCGCTGGATTTCGGCGGCGGGGCGGGGCGAGCCGAATTGCGCCGCCGGCTGATAGATCCGCAATATAATTTGTGGGAAGCGCTCCAGAACCTGCTCCCGCTGGGTTGTGCCGTTAACCAACAGGGCGGCTTCACCATGCCGTGGTACTTCACGCAGGATTTCGGGGACCGGGATAGCTATACGCTGTTGCTGGTGCGGGGAGAGGGCGTACCGCTTCTCGCTTCCCAGCGCCGGGATGCCAAAGTGCTGCGGACCTTCGACTGGGATGTCGTCCAGCTGGAAGATAGCACCGACGAGGACAGTCCCTTCGCCAAGGTGGACGATTACGGAAAACTGTCCGGCTATATGGAATGGGACAAGCTGCGGGCGCTGGTCGATTATCGCCTGATCGTGGAAGAACGCGAAGATGGCTGGGTGCTGAGCGCCTTCGTCGCGGGAGACTGACGGGCCCGCGCGGGCCCGGGCCTTAACTGGCCCGGGTCGCAGTGATGTCCACCTTGACGGTTACGTTGGGGTCGACGGACTTGTCCTGCCAGGAACCTTCGCCAAGGCCCCATTCCTTCCGGTCGATCTGCGCTTCGCCCTTCATCCTGGCAGTGTCGCCGTCGATGGTGAGAGTGAAGGGCAGCTTCACCGGCTTGCTCACGCCTTTGATCGTCAGCGTGCCGTCGGCCACATAGGCATCGGGCCCCGTCGAGGTAATGCCATGGGTGGTGAAGGTCGCGTTCGGGAAGGCGCCGATGTCGAACCAGCTGGCTTCGCGCAGCGGATCGTCGCGCGACGGATCGCCGCTGCTGGCGCTGCCGGTGTCGATCGTCACCTTGGCGAGGGACTGATCGAGATGAGCCGGATCGAAATTGATTTCCGCGCTCCACTTGCCGAAGCTGCCTTCGAAGCTCTCGCTGTTGCCCACGCCTGCATAACCGAGCTTTGAGGAGGCAGGATCGACGATCCAGCCCGGCGCGGCCATTTCAGGGCCGACAGCGGCGGCCGGGATCGTGAGCAGGGCCAGCGCAACGATTGCGACGGCAGGGCCAAAGGCGGCGGGTTTGCGGTGGAACATGCTCATTTCTCCCCAATATTCGGTCTTGTAGCGCGGTGCGCTTGCCCGGTGTCAGTGCATAGCAAGGCAATAGGTTCCCGCCTGCGCTCTGTCCATGCGCCAGTGACGGCCTCTCAGCGATGAGTCGCGGGGCCGCCGGTCCGGGTGAAGCTTGCGCTGTGCCCGCGCGACTTGAGGGTGAGCGTGCTGCCCTCGATCTCTATTTCAGGCGCGGCCACCAGCAGGGCGCTGGCAGCCTGTTCCTGTTCGCCCAATTGCCCTTCGCAGAACATCCGGGTCTGGATCAGGGGGCCGGCGATCAGGCGGGTCTTTTCGATCCGCCACGGCCCGCTAAGCGAATTGCAGCCGACATTGGCGGAGAGCATGTCGCCCTCGAAAGACAGCTTGGCGCGCGCCGGGGCGATCGGCGCCTGTCCGTCAATTCCGGTGAAGCTCCACTGGCTTCCTTCGAGGGCATGAGGGGGTGCGGTTTGCGCCACGCAAGCCGTCAGGGACGGGGCCAGGAGAATGAAGGCCAATAGGGAAACTGCATGGCGCATGATTCCCTATCGTTCATTTTCGCTGTCAGCAGGCTGAATGGCGCTGAAAAAATAGCCTCAGTAATGAATCTCTCAGGGATCGAGCGCGGCCAGCGCCTCGTAGGCCAGCACTGCGCCTGCTACGGAGGCGTTGAGGCTGTCGGCCCGTCCGCGCATCGGCATGGTCACGCGCAGGTCGCAGGCCATTTCATATTCTTCCGGCAGGCCGCGCGATTCATTGCCAACCATCAGGAAGCAGGGCGCGGCATAGGGTGCGCCGCGATAGGGCTGGGCATCCCGCAGCGAGGCGGCAACAAGCTGGCCTTCATCGGCGCGCAGCCAGTCGATGAATTCGCCCCAACTCGCCTGTGCGATTTCCTGCGTGAAGATCGCGCCCATGCTGGCGCGCACAGCCTCTACCGAGAAGGGATCGGCGCAATCGTCGATCAGGATCACGCCGCCTGCGCCCACCGCATCGCCTGTGCGCAACATGGTGCCGAGATTGCCGGGATCGCGCAGGGCCTGCGCCACCAGCCAGATTTTGGCTGAAGACCGGTCAAGATGGGCAAGCGAAGTATCGAATTCGGCAAAGACCCCGGCGACTGCCTGCGGATTGTCCTTGCCGGTGATCTTCGACAGGATCTCACTCGTGCATTCCAGGATTTCGCCGCCAGACTGATCGACGGCCTGTTCCAGCGCGGTGAGCAGCGGATGTTCGTCCCGCTCGCTCGACATGATCAGCATTTCGGGAATGCGGCCGCTTTCGCGCGCATCGGTGAGGAGGCGGAGCCCCTCGGCGAGGAACTTGCCTTCCCTCTTGCGGTGCTTCTTCTCTCGCAGGGAGCGGAGATATTTGACCGTGGGATTGGAGAAACCGGTGATCTGGCGGCGCATAAGGCCCGCTTAGGTCGCCGTGGCCGGTTCGACAAGCTCAGGCCGGGCAGCCAGGGTCAATCTTCCCCGAAACCGTCCATCACCAGCCCGACCAGCTTGGTCAGCAATGCATCGGCATCATTGCCGCGCACGCAGACCTCGATCGTGTCGCCCTTGGCCGCGCCGAGCATCATCAGGCCCAGGATCGATCCGCCTACGGCTTCCATCCCGTCCTTCGCGACGGTTACCTGCGTTCCGTCCGGCAGGTTGGCCACGGCAGCTACGAACTTCGCGCTGGCCCGCGCATGCAGGCCGCGCTGATTGATAATTTCCACGCTTCTTCGTGCTGTATCCATCCGGGCACCCCTCCCAGGGCGGTAATGCTAGTGGTGGTATCTTTTCGTTGATCAGGCGTCCTGTCCAAGGAATTCGGACGCGACAGTGATGTAATTGCGGCCGGCATCGCGCGCGGCGGCCACGGCCTGCATGATGGGCATCTTGTCGCGCGCACCGGCCAGGCGGATGAGCATGGGCAGGTTGATCCCCGCCACGACTTCCACCTTGCCTTCTTCCATCAGCGAAATGGCGAGGTTGGAAGGGGTGCCGCCAAACAGGTCGGTGAGAATCACGGCGCCCTGGCCGCTATCCACCTTACTGATCGCTTCCGCGATTTCGGCGCGGCGCGCCTCGACGTCGTCCTTGGGGCCGATGCACACCGTCTCAACCGCTTCCTGGCGGCCGACGACATGTTCCATCGCTTTCACGAACTCCTCGGCCAATCGGCCGTGGGTGACAAGAATCATTCCGATCATGCAGGAAAACAGCTTTCAGACCTGAGGGCCGCGCGGGGGTTCATGGGTACCATCGGCGCCATGATGCGAAAAGGCGCTATCGGGTTCACGGCTGGTGCGGCCCTTCAATAAGTTCGGCAGCTCGCGATCCGAGGTTTCTGTGGCGAACAGTGGGCGAAAAACCAGCTTCACGCAAGGTTTTCGCGATTTCCTCGGCCACGAAGACCGAGCGATGACGCCCGCCCGTGCAGCCGAAGGCGATGTTGACGTAGCTTTTGCCCTGTGCCGCATAACGCGGCAGCAGTTCCAGCAGCAGGTCTCTTATCCGGGTAAAGGTGCTGTCGAAAGCGGGATCGGTGCGGATATGCGCGCCTACTGCGCTATCCAGCCCGGTCAGCTCGCGCAGGCCCGATACCCAGTGCGGATTATCGAGGTAGCGCATGTCGAACACGAGATCGGCCACCGGCACCCCGCGGGAAAAGCCGAAGCTGCTGACCGTCACGGTCATCGCCTCGCCAGTATGGATGCCGAATTGCTCTCGGATCGCCTGCTGCAGGTCGTTGGTGGAAAAGGCGGTGGTGTTGATCACCACATCCGCCCAGCGCCGCAGCGGGGCCAGCAATTCGCGTTCGGCCGCAATGCCGTCCGCCGCCGGGATGCCGCTTGCCAGAGGGTGGCGGCGGCGCGTTTCATTATAGCGGCGTTCCAGTTCCTGCGCGGAGCAATCGAGGAACATGGTGGTGACGATCAGATCGTCCCGCTCCGAAAGCTGCTTTACGCGCAGGATGATGTAGGCCGGATCGAAGCCGCGGGTGCGGGAATCGAACCCGATGGCGAGCGGGGCCTTGATCCCGTCCCGCCCGTCATCATCGGCGCCGATCAGGCGATCGAGCAGGCGGATGGGGAAATTGTCGATCGCTTCCCAGCCCAGATCCTCCAGCTCGCGCAGGGCGGTCGTCTTGCCGGCTCCGAGCATGCCGGTGACAAGCAGAATGCGCTGGCGGGAATCAGCGGGGAGGGGGGGAGACTCGGAAGCCATTTGGCGCGGTTTGCCTCCGTCCGCCACGAAAGGGAAGGCTTTGCGCGCCACTGTGCCGGATGGGGGCAGGGGGCTTCAGCTCAGTCCATGGAGTTTCAGCGCCCATTCGGCGCGCAGCGGCAGGGCGGGGCTGTCGGGCCACAGGCGGATGAGCGGCAGGGGAACGCCTGCCAGAACGATAGTCTCCGCCTCTTCCACATGACGTGGGGCCATGGGGTCCAGCCTCAGGACCAGCGCCACGGGGGCCTGCTCGGTCGGCAGGTCGATAATGCCGACATTGCGGATTTCCAGCCTGCCCGCGATGTTGGGCGGGGGCGATGCCCACAGAACGTCGCCGCGCCGTTCCAGGGTGACGCCGTCATCCCCGATCAGTGCGGCCCCCCGGTCGATCAGGACGAGGGCGAGGCTGGACTTGCCGCTGCTCGGCGCGCCCTCGATCAGCACAGCACGCGCCCCCAATGCAACGCAGCTTGCCTGATGGATCAGCGCGCTCATCTTTGTTCGGCGGCCGGCAGGGTGATGATGAAGCACGCCCCGCTCATTTCCGGCAGCGGATCGCCAAGGGTGAGCGAGCCGTCATGCGCTTCCACAATGGTCCGCGCGATGGCGAGGCCGAGGCCGCTATGGGCACCGAAGCCCTCTCCTTCCGGGCGCACCGAATGGAACCGCTCGAATACCTTGTGGCGCTCGCTTTCGGGAATGCCGGGGCCCTGATCGCGGATCGTGGCTTCCACCAGATCGTCATGCGTGCGCAGTTCGATGGTGATCGCGCCGTTGGGCGGGGAGAAGGACACGGCATTGTCCAGCAGGTTCTCCACCACGCGTTCCAGCCGGGCGGGCACGCCCATCACCGTGAAAGGCCCGCGCCCCTTGCGCTTCAGTTTGATCCTGCGGCCATCCGTTTCGGTGCGATGTTCGCGCGCGCCCACGGCATTGGCGATGAGGGCCGCCAGATCCACCTGTTCGAAAGTGGCGCGGGTCAGTTCCGCGTCGATCCGGCTGGCATCGGAGATTTCGCTCACCAGGCGGTCGATGCGCTGGACATCGTGCAGGGCGATGTCGGTCAGCTGGCGGCGCAGGGCGGGCTGCTCGACCTTGGAAAGCGCCTCCAGCGCGCTGCGCAGCGATGCAAGCGGGTTCTTGAGCTCATGGGCCACATCGGCAGCGAAGCTTTCCACCGCGTCGATCCGCTGGCGCAGGGCGGAACTCATGTCGGAAATCGCGCGGGCAAGCATGCCGATCTCGTCGCGCCGGTCGGGCAGGCGAGGGACCACCACTTCGCGGTCACGCCCGAGCCTGACGCGAACGGCGGCGCGCACCAGCACGCGCAAAGGGCGCACGATGATGCGTGCGAGATAGAGCGAAAGCTGAACCGAGATGATCACCGCCGCCGCCACGATGATCGCCAGCGTCTGCCGCGCATCGCGGACTCGCTTGGTAATGTCGATCGCATTGCGGGTGGTCAGCAGCATGGTGCCGTCCCGCCCGACTGGCGCGGCGGCCGAGATTATGGGGGTCCGGTCCGGCGCATAGCGCAGGAATATCTGCGTGCGGCCAACCTTGCGCGCTTCTACCAGCTCGGGCCAGGAAGCCGCGTCGGTATTGCCCGGCTCGACATAGGCGGGGACAGGCTCCGCCCCCAGGATCGCGTCCATCCCCCGGTCCAGCCAGCGCGCGGCGTGCTGATACCACGGCTCCCTGGCCGGATCGATCAGCGTGTAGGAAGGTGGGGCCAGGGCGAAGCTGTCCTTCGCCAGCGTTCCATCGGGGCGATAGAGCCGCAGGCGCAATTTCTGTTCCTGGCCGATCTGCACGATCAGCCGGTCCCGCAGGCTGGCCCTTGCGCCCAGCAGTGCCTCCGCCGTGATCTGCGCCTCGCCGCGGGCCAGGCGGAAACGTTCCTCGATCAGCTGACGCCGGAAATTGTCGAGATAGAAGAAGCTGCCCGCCAGGATCGACAGGGCGATGATGTTGAACGTGAGGATGCGGATCGTCAGCGACGCGCGCGGGGTGAAGATCGGGCGCTCGAAGCGGCGCACTCTTCTCAGTTCGGGCCTCGCTTCGGGTCTCGCCTCGGGTGTCTCAGCCATCGGAGAAGCTGTATCCCGCGCCGTAAAGCGTTTCGATTGCAGAGAAATCCGGGGCGACCACGCGGAATTTGCGCCGCATCCGCTTGATGTGGCTGTCCACCGTCCGGTCATCCACGAAGACATCGTCGGGATAGGCGGCGTCCATCAGCTGGTTGCGGCTCTTTATCACGCCGGGCCGGGCCGCCAGTGCCTCAAGGATCAGGAATTCGGTTACCGTCAGCGAGACGTTCCGCCCGTCCCATGTCACGCGGTGGCGGGCCGGGTCCATGCGCAGCTTGCCCCGCACGATTTCCTCGCCTGTCTCGGCGGACTCGGTTTCCTCGCCGGGGGTTTGCTGAGCCATCCCGCTGCGTCGCAGGATCGCGCGGATGCGCGCGATCAGCAGCTTCTGGCTGAAAGGCTTGGCGATGTAATCGTCCGCCCCCATGGCAAGGCCGGCTGCCTCGTCCTGCTCGTCGTCCTTGCTGGTCAGGAAGATGACGGGAAGGGTCGATGTCTCGCGCAGGCGGCGCAGCAATTCCATCCCGTCCATGCGCGGCATCTTGATGTCGAACACGGCCAGATCGGGCTGATTTTCAGTTAGGGCCTTGAGTGCGGTCGCCCCATCCGTATAAACACGAGTGGCAAAGCCTTCCGACTGGAGGGCGATGGAAACGCTGGTCAGGATGTTGCGATCATCATCCACCAGCGCGATCACCTGCTGCGGCTCTGCCGTAGCGGAAGCGGACTGGCTGGCTTCTGAAAGGCCGGGCTGCTGGGCCATGGAGGAACTTTCCTGCTGGTATTGAAGCCTGCGATTAACGATTTCGCGCCAAATAGACAACGCCTGAGCCGATTCCCGGTCTCACGCATGTGCGGTAAAACATTGTGGTAAATCAGTAATTTCATTGTGATTGCGCCAGTTTGACGAAGGGTGTTTCGGCGACTATGCGCAACCGCGTTCCCTGCAGCGGAGGATCGCTGCGCTACCCAGAACACTCTGGCCCATTAGTCTGGAGACGAACTTGACTTCCGCCCTTTCCTTCCCGCTCGACCGCCAGGGCATTGGCACTTCCGCGACGATTCATGCGAACCTTGGGACGGCTCCGCTCGTCGAACACGCCGTCACCAACGGCGAAGGCCGCCTTGCTGCCCACGGGCCGCTGGTAGTCGAAACCGGCCGCCACACCGGCCGTTCCGCGAAGGACAAGTTCATGGTCCGGGACGGTGTGACTGAACACACCGTCTGGTGGGGCAAGACCAATGTCGAGATGAGCCCTGAACATTTCGCCGCGCTGAAGGAAGATTTCTTCAAGGCGCTGGCCGAAAAGGACAAGCTCTACGTCGCCGATCTGTTCGGCGGTTCGCAGGTGGATCACCGCGTGAATGTGCGCGTGATCAACGAACTCGCATGGCACAATCTGTTCATCCGCACCCTGCTGGTGCGCCCCTCGGCGGAGGAGCTTGACGGCTTCGTTCCGGAATACACGATCATCGATCTGCCCAGCTTCGTGGCCGATCCGGTGCGCCATGGCTGCCGCAGCGAGACGGTGGTCGCGGTCAATCTTTCGGAAAAGCTGATCCTGATCGGCGGTACGAAATATGCCGGCGAAATGAAGAAGAGCGTGTTCGGCATCCTCAACTTCCTGCTGCCGACCAAGGGCGTTATGCCGATGCACTGCTCGGCCAATGTCGGCGCGGATGGGCGCACGGCAGTGTTCTTCGGCCTGTCGGGCACCGGCAAGACCACGCTGTCGGCCGACGCCAGCCGCACCCTGATCGGCGATGACGAACATGGCTGGTCGGATACGGCGGTCTTCAATTTCGAAGGCGGCTGCTACGCCAAGATGATCCGCCTCTCGCCCGAAGCGGAGCCGGAAATCTACGCCACCTCCCGTATGTTCGGCACCGTGCTCGAAAACGTGGTGATGGACGAAGCGACTCGGGAACTGGATTTCGACGACAACTCGCTCGCCGAAAACAGCCGCGGTGCCTATCCGATCGATTTCATTCCGAACGCTTCGGAAGAAAATCTCGGTCCGGTCCCCTCGAACGTGATCATGCTCACTGCCGACGCATTCGGCGTGCTGCCTCCGATCGCGCGACTCACGCCTGATCAGGCGATGTATCACTTCCTGTCGGGCTACACGGCCAAGGTGGCGGGCACGGAAATCGGCGTGACCGAACCGGAAGCCACATTCTCCACCTGCTTCGGCGCTCCCTTCATGCCGCGCCACCCCAGCGTTTACGGTAACCTGCTGAAAGAACGCATTGCCAAGGGCGGCGTCTCCTGCTGGCTGGTCAATACCGGCTGGACCGGCGGCAAGTATGGCGTGGGCAAGCGCATGCCGATCAAGGAAACCCGCGCGCTGCTGAATGCCGCGCTCGACGGTTCGCTGAACAATGCCGAGTTCCGCAAGGATCCCAACTTCGGCTTCGATGTGCCGGTGGCCGTGCCGGGGGTCGATACTTCGATCCTCGATCCGCGTTCCACCTGGGCGGACAAGGACGAGTATGACGCGACTGCCGCGAAGCTCGTGCAGCTCTTCGTTGACAATTTCGAGCAATTTGCCGACCATGTCGACGAGAGCGTGAAACAGGCGGCTCCCGCCGTCTGATCCGCACACGAGTTGGAGAGGAGGAAAAGGGGGTACCGCAAGGGCCCCCTTTTCTGATTCCGGGCTTCCCGGAAGCTGGCGGCCGGAAGCTGGCGGCCTTACTTTCCCGAGTGTTTCTCCAGGCTCGCTCGCTTTCGGTGCCCGGCGATGTTCAGGGCCGAGGAGTCCGAACCCGCTCAGATTTCACTTGCGCCAATGCGGCGAGGGGGCATCATGCCGATCTATCGGTCAGTGAACCAAAGGAGCGGATGATATGAGCCTTTTCGATTCCATCCTCAAAAGCATCTCGGGTGCCCCTGATGACGTTGCCAATCTGGCCGCAAAGATCGGGATCGATCCTGCCACTGCCGAAAAGGCCATTGCCGCTTTGGGCCATGCCCATCAGATGGAAGGCGACACGGTGGAGGCGGCTGCGGCCAGCACCGGGCTTCCCACCGGCACGCTGCAGCAGATCGTGGAGCATATCGGCGGCGAAGGTTCGCTGATGGAGTTTGCCAACATGCTGGACCGCGATGGTGACGGGAATCCGATCAACGACATTACCGGCATCGCAAAGGGCATCTTCGGAAAAGAATGAGGCACCGGCGCGGCCCATGCCCGGCAGGGCATAGGTGCCGCGCACAGGTTGCATGGCATTCCGGAATATCGCCTGCCAGAATCCGGCGGGCCGAAAACCGGGAGCCTGAATCCGGTGGGCCGGAAATTCGAGGGCCCGGAAATTCGATAGACTGGAATTCAATGGGGTAGCGCTTGGGCTTCCCTGTTGTGGCTTCCGGCTCTCTAGGGGGCTGTCCGAAAGGGCAGACGAGGGCCGGATCAGGCCGCCTTGAGGGGCGGCGGCGGGCCGGGTTGCTCTGACGAGCCGCCCGGCCTGCTATTGTCATCGCGGGAAGTCTGCCTGAATTCGGCGCTGGAGGGCAGATCCTCCGCGATCCCGGCGAACAGGGGCAGCGAATCCGTGGCATCCGCAAAACCCCGGCCATCGGGGCTGGTCATCGCCATGGTCAGGGCCGCGCCGTTCTGCTTGGCCTCATACATCAGCTTGTCGGCCAGGCGCAGTTCCTGGTCGATCGAACGTGCCCCCGGCGCAAGGATCAGTGCGCCCACGCTGCACCGCAATTCGTCGGCAAAATCGCTGACTGCGGAATTCATCGCGCGGTGCAGGCGGTTGGCGACCATGATCCCGGCCTGGGAATCGCGCACCGGCATATAGACCAGAAATTCGTCGCCCCCGATCCGGGCAAAGATATCGTCCCTGCGGATCGAGGCGCGGACATGGCGGGCAAAAGCCTTGAGGCTGGCATCCCCGCGGGCATGGCCATGAATGTCGTTCAGCGCCTTCAACCCATCGAGATCGGCATAGGCCAGCACATGCCAGCATTGCGCTTCCCTGATCGGGCCGGCCATTTCGAAAAAGGCCTTGCGGTTCAACGCGCCGGTCAGCGGGTCGGTCCGGGCAAGGCGCCATTCGGTTTCGCAGGCGTGGCGGGCATAGGAAAGCAGGGCGATGATCGCCAGAACCGGCGGAATGCGCACCAGGAAATCCGCCAGAGTTACCGGATTATCATAGGGATAGAGGCTGTCGGCATTCACGACCGCGCCGATCAGGATGCAGACCCCGAATACGGCAATTGCGCGGCGCAGGCCCAGGGCCCATGCGGCCAGCGCGATGAAGCCGAGATAGAGCGGGCCCAGCCAGAGGTCCCGCCCGGTTGCGTAATCGACCAGGCTGGTCAGGGCGATACCCGCGCAGACCGCGATCCATGCCTGCGCCTGCGTGATGCGAAAGGCGATGCCCCGCCGCTCCGAAAAGCCGGCTTCCACCTTCGCACGCTGTTCGATAGCGTGTTTCCTACCCATTTCCGCGCCTTAGCCGACTATCCCTAATGCGCGGTTAATCTGAGGAAACAATGCCGGACCGGTATCTGATCAGGCGGGGAACACCTTGTCGAATGCCGTTTCGAGTCGGGCAAGGCTGGCCGGAACGTCCTTCAGCTTGTCGAGCCCGAACAGGCCGATGCGGAAGCTCTTGTAGTCCGGCCCTTCATCCACCATCAGCGGCACGCCCGCCGCGATCTGGAAGCCCAGCGCGGCGAATTTCTTGCCGTTCTGCAGTTCCGGATCATCGGTGAAGCACACCACCACGCCGGGGGCGCCGAAGCCTTCCGCCGCGACCGACTTGATCCCCCGTGCGGCGAACATTTCGCGCACCTTGTTGCCCTGTTCCCATTGGGCGGCGCAGAGCGTGTCGAAGCCGATCCGCCTGGTTTCCAGCATGGCATCGCGGAACACGCGCAGGGCGTCGGTCGGCATGGTGGCGTGATAGGCATGGCCGCCATTGAGATAGGCTTCCATGATTGTGTTCCACTTGCCGAGGTCAGCGGCGAAGCTGGTGGACTTCGTTTCGCGGCAGCGTTCCAGCGCGGCATCGCGCATCATCACCAGGCCGGCGGAGGGCGGGGCGGACCAGCCCTTTTGCGGGGCGGAGATCAGCACGTCCACGCCGGTCGCTTCCATATCCACCCAGGCGCAGCCCGAGGCGATGCAGTCCAGCACGAACAGACCGCCCACCGAATGGACGGCATCGGCCAGCGCCGCGATGTAATCTTCCGGCAGGATGATGCCCGATGCGGTTTCCACATGCGGGGCGAACAGCACGGCGGGCTTTTCCGCCTTGATCGCGGCCACGGCTTCTTCGATCGGAACCGGGGCGAAAGGCGCATCGGCCCCGCCATTGCCGGTGCGGCGGGCCTTCAGCACGATTTCCTCGGCCGGGATCGATCCCGCCTCGAAAATCTGGCTCCAGCGATAAGAGAAGAAGCCGTTGCGGATCACCATCACCTTTTCGCCAGTGGCGAACTGGCGGGCGACCGCTTCCATCCCGTAAGTGCCGCCGCCGGGCACCACGACGGCCCGCTTGGCATGATAGACCTCGCACAGGATCTCGTGAATGTCGCGCATCACGCCCTGGAATGCCTGGCTCATGTGATTGAGCGAACGGTCGGTGAACACCACCGAGAATTCGAGCAAACCGTCGGGATCGATATCGGGCCGCAAACCAGGCATGTGACTCTCCTTTTCGTGCGCGGCCTTTTTCATGTTTCGGCGCGAGAGGCAAATGGGAGTTGGATTGGGGGCGTGAAGCGGGGGGGGCGGCGGCAAGCACAGACCCCCATCCGGCGGCGAGCCCGGACGTAACGCCATCCTATGGAACAACCAATCGCGCGGCCGGCACGGCGTCAGGAACTGAGGCGCGTGCGGAGCGGGCGGAGGGAGTTGCGAGAGACCGGGCGCCCATCCGCAGCGCCTTGGGTTCGGCCCTTTGATCGGTGATCGGCCAGGAAAGGCGCCACGGGCTCGCGTGCGGCGTGCTTTCCCTCGCGAGTGATCATCTCGCGCCACTGGCGGTGATCCGTCCCGGAGAGCCCGTCCTCCAGGGACAGGTGTGCACGGGCAGAGGAGAGCACCACACATCCGATCATCCGCGTCTGAGCGCTGGAGAGGCATTGCCATTGGGAGAACCGCCCAAGGGAGCACACACCCGCGCCGGCCGCGTTGTTCATGGAACAAGGGAGGCTTGCGGTCGACATCGCGCCCCTCCGGACTGGTAGGTAATTGCAGGGTTGGTAGTCCTGCAATGTGCCGGGGCATATAACCGAAACGGTTCGAAATGTCAAGTGAAAACACCAATCCTATCAATCGTCCTCCGGGCGAAGGCCGGGAGCGCTGGCCGGATTGCGTGGGGTGATGTGGAAGGGTTTCACGCGGAGACGCGGGGGCGCGGAGAGAGAGTGGGCGCTCGCAGAGGCGCAGGGAGGAGCGGCGGGGCGCATTCCCTTCGCGCCTCCGCGTCTCCGCGTGAGTATTATTGGGTTCGCGCAAAGAGCGCGAAGAACGCTGAGGGGCTGCGCTAAACTCAGCCCCCTCGTCATTCCCGCGAACGCGGGAACCCAGTTCAATGGTTGCTGCTAGGTTCCCGCATTCGCGGGAATGACGAGAAGGGGCAGGCCAAGCACCACATCTTCGCGCACTTCGCGGTCTTTGCGCGAAACCAAAAAATCTCTCCGCCTCTGCCAGCTCAAAAACCCTCATCCCACCCGGCTACCGGCACACTCCAGCCTTTCCAGCGGAACGCGCCTTATCCCGCCCAGGTTTATCCCGTGGGGGCGCATGAAGAGGAGAGAAGCAATGACTCGCACAATCCTCACCGCCTTTGCCGTTGGCCTGCTGGGGCGGACGGTTGCAGCCTGCAATACCGTGCGCGGCGCGGGTGAAGACCTCGAATCCGCCGCCGATACGGTGGAGGAAGAAATCTGAGCTAAGAGCGTGCCCCCTCGACGTAGCGGGCGACATTCTTCGCCAGCACGTCGAGCGGGACATTGCCGCCTTTCACCACCGCATCGTCGAAATCCCTGAGGTCGAAACCACTGCCCAGCGCGGCCTGCGCAAGGCTGCGCTGACGCACTATTTCGGTGTGGCCCACCTTGTAGCCGCAGGCCTGGCCCGGCCAGCTGCAATAGCGGTCAACCTCGCTGGCCACTTCCTGCGGATTGTCGCCATTGCGCTCCACGAAAAAGGCCACGCCCTGTTCGCGGGTCCAGCGTTTGTGGTGCAGGCCGGTATCCACCACCAGACGGCAGGCGCGGAAGGCCTGATCCTGCAGATAGCCCAGCCGCCATGCGGGGTGATCGGCATAGGCGCCCAACTCGTCCGCCAGTTGCTCGGCATAGAGTGCCCAGCCTTCGGAATAGGCGTTGAAGGCCAGGCGCGAGCGGATCAGCGGCATCTGGTTGGCATATTCGCCCTGCCAGACATGGCCGGGGATCGTTTCGTGATGGACCAGCGTGGGCAAGGTATATTCGCGGTGCAGATCGGTGGTCATCAGGTTGATCCACATCTTGCCGGGGATCGTCCCGTCGATCGAGCCGGAGCCGCCATAGGCCGTGGGCGCGCCGGGTTCTTCCGACAGGGGCAGGCGGCGCACTTCCAGATTGGCGCGGACCTGCGTGCGGAAGGCTCGCGGCATCTGTTCTCGTATCCAGTCGATCCGCTGCTGGATGAATTCCATTATCTGCGCGCGGCCGGGATCGCCCTCGGCGAACTTGAAACGCGGATCTTCGGCCAGTTCCCGCATACGCTGGCCCACGGGGCCATCCTTATAGCCGATGTCGCGCAGGATTGCGTCCATCCGGCCATGAATCTCGGCCAGCTGGGAGAGGCCCATCTCGTGAATCTCGTCAGGCCCCAGCCCGGTGGTGGTGCTGGCCTTCAGCGCCCAGCGATACCATTCCTCACCATCGGGGCGGGCCCACATCCCGGCATCGTCCGTGGCGCGCGTGCGCTGGTTGCGCAATTCGGCCAGCTGGCGCTCCAGCGCGGGGCGGACCTTGGCGCTCACGATCCGGCCGGCCGCATTGGCCCAGTCGCCGGGAATGTCTTTGGTGCGTCCGGTGAGCGAAGTGACCAGCCCGCCATCGGCCCGTGCATCGGCCAACGAGTTTTCCATCTGGGCGATGGCCTTGTCGAGCAGGAAGGCGGGCGGGATCACGCCCAGCCGCGTGGCGGCCTGCATCCGCTCCAGCTCTCCATCCAGCATGGCGGGATAGGCATCCAGCCGGGCGACATAGGCTTCGGCATCCTCCTTGGTGCGCACGGGATGGTCGGAATCGAGGAATCGCGGGACGTCCAGATAGGCGCCGACATTCTGGATCACCGCATAGGGGGCATTGCGCCAGCTGCCGGTGGCCACGTCGCCATAGGGCAGGGCAAAGCCTTCCAGCGCCGTGGCATAGGCGCTTTCCACCACTTCAAGGCTGGTGAGAGTGGCGGCGTCCAGCCCGGCCTTGTCAAAGGCGCGGACCTTGGCCAGCCCGTCGCGCAGATTGCCCGCATAATGCACCATGCCCTCTGGCGAGAGGTCCGACATGCGGGAACGCAGATAGGCCTTGTCGCCCGTATCGATGCCCAGCCCGGTGGCAGTGCCGGGTTCCAGCTCGATCAGATTCCACGCGATCTCGTCCAGCAGGGCAGAGGCGGACTGGGCCTGCGGGGTGGAGGCCAGGCCCATTCTGCCCGTGCAGCCCGCAAGGGCAAGGGTGGAGATGCCTGCGCCGAGCCCGGCGAGGGTCTGGCGGCGGGTTAGTTTCATCTGAACCGGGTTTTGCATGGGCGATCTGTGGAATGAACCGCCAGCCCTGTCAAATGGCGTGCTTTTCTCCGCCGCACTTCGCCGCTAGAGCAGCGGCATGGACATGGTGCTTTCGATATTGGTGCTGGCGGCGATCGGTTTGTTGATCGGGGCCTTCGTGCTGTGGCGCAAGGGCGGGCAGACGAAGCAGATCGTGCTGATGGTGGTGCTGGCGGCGGTAATGGCCGTCAATGTGATGATCTGGACCCTGCCGGACGAAAGCGGCGAGGCGCCGGTCCAGAAGGCCGCCGCGCTCGCCGAGTAAGTCAGCCGCTCAGTCCGGAATTCTCCAGCTTACCGAACCAGACCAGGTTCCCACGATCTTCTCGCCATTAGCGTTGATGGCCGGTTCGAAGCGGGCACGGCGCGAAACGCTTTTGCAGGTTGCCTCGTCCAGCCCGGCATAGCCGCTCGATCCCGTGATCTCACAGCTCTGCACCTTGCCCGAACTGCTGATGACCACGCGATATTTCGTGGTGCCGGTATGGCCCAGCCGCAGGTCGCGGGCGGGATAGTCGACGGTGGTCACCCAGTTTGCCCGGTCATTTGCGGGGCTGGGGTTCTTCGGGGTGAAGAGCGGCGGCGGAGGAGTGGAGGTGGCCGTGTTGCTGGGCGTGACGGTGGGATAGGCTGCGGGATCGCGAATGGTGTCAGTGAAAGTGGGGATTGGGCCGGGATCGACTTTCACACTATCGTCCCGCGTCGCATCCACCGAGGGGGTGACTGTGGTGATTGTGCTGGAAGGTTCCACACTCGGCTTTTCAGCGGGCGGGGGCGGCGGGATTGTTGGGACGGGGAACAGGACCGAGCGGATCGGCCCGTCCTCTTCCTTCGGAATGAAGGTGGCCGCCAGCCCATAGATCAGCGCCGCGCCAAGGCCCGCATGGATGAGACCCACCGCGAGGATGGAGGTTGCTCTGCTGGTTCCACTCTGTCGGTCGACATAAGCCATGGCATGCTCTCCTTCGTTTCGGCCGCCCATTATGGTCTGGGTGCTCAGGAAAGCGGGCGACCGCTCTTAATGTTACAACATTACATTGTTATGGGGGAGCAGGCAAGCTGGCTCGTGCGGGATACGCGCAAATACGAAGGGGCGGGCACGCCATTGCGCACCCGCCCCCTGAATGTCGTCGATTTCCTCAGCCTTAGCGGATCGGGCAATCCGGCGAGAGACGGAAGTCGAGATATTTGTCCACCGAGCCCATCAGATCCTCCATCTCATGTTCGAAGAAGTGGTTGGCCCGGGGGATTTCCTCATGATGGATGGTGATGTGCTTCTGCGTGCGCAGCTTGTCGACCAGCTTCTGCACGGCCTGCGGCTGCACCACCGTATCGGCGGCGCCCTGCACGATCAACCCGCTGGCCGGGCAGGGAGCCAGGAACGAGAAGTCATACATATTGGCCGGCGGGGCGACCGAGATGAAGCCCCGGATTTCCGGGCGACGCATCAGCAATTGCATGCCGATCAGCGCGCCGAAGCTGACGCCCGCGATCCAGGTGGTCTGCGCCTCGGGATGGATGGACTGCACCCAGTCAAGCGCGGCGGCCGCGTCGCTGAGTTCGCCCACGCCATTGTCGAAGCTGCCCTGGCTGCGGCCCACGCCGCGGAAATTGAAGCGCAGGGTGGCAAAGCCCCGATCCACGAAGGTCTTGTAAAGGCGCTGCGTGATGCGGTCGTTCATCGTCCCGCCCGCCTGAGCATGCGGGTGCAGGATCATCGCCACCGGCGCGCGCGGGCGCGGGGCGGGCTGGAAGCGGCCTTCGAGGCGGCCTTCGGGGCCGGGAAAAATGACAGCAGGCATGATCGGCTCTCGAAATAACGGGTGAGTGCGCGGCTGGCGCGCAGGAAGTTGCTGGCTATATAGTGACGAGTGCGATTTTCGCAATTACCCAGCGCCGAAAGCCAGCAAAAGTCCCCAGAATGCCGTTGATGACAGACCGGATTTATCTCGATTTCGCCGCGACCACTCCGCTTTTGCCGGAAGCGGGGGAGGCAATGCGGCAGGGCTTTGCCATCTGGGCCAATCCTTCCAGCCCCCATGCGGAAGGCCGTAAGGCGCGGGCCGCGCTGGAGGATGCACGCGCCCGCATCAGGGTCTCGCTCGGCTGGGAAGGGGAAGTGGTGTTCACTTCCGGCGCCAGCGAGGCGCTGGCTATCGCGCTGACCCGCGCACAGGCTCCGTTGCTGGCGGTGAGCGCGGTGGAGCATGAATCCGTGCTGCGCCATGCCGGTGATACGAAGCGCCTGCCGGTGGATGCGCTGGGGCTGGTGAATCCCGCCGATTGCGCGCTGCCGGGGCTGGTGGCGGTGCAGCAGGCCAATAGCGAAACGGGCGTGATCCAGCCGCTCGGCGCCGTGGCCGAGGCCGTGCGCGGTGCGGGAGGGGTGCTGCTGGCCGATTGCGCGCAGGGGGCGGGAAAGCTGGCCCTGCCGGATGCGGATCTGATTGCGCTGTCGGCTCACAAATTCGGCGGACCCATCGGCATCGGCGCCCTGCTGGTGCGCGACTGGGCATTGCTCAAGCCAACCGGCGGCCAGGAGCGAGGCTATCGCGGCGGGACGGAGAACCTGCCCGGCGCCATGGCGATGGTCGCCGCGCTGGAAGCGGATCGCGGCTGGCTGGATGAAGCTGTGCGCCTGCGCGCCTTGCTGGATGAGGCGATTGCCGAGGCGGGCGGGGAACTGCTGTGCGAGGAAACTGCGCGCGTGCCCTCCATCGCCGCCTATCGCATGCCGGGCATGTCGGCCAATGCCCAGCTGATCCGCTTCGATGCGGCAGGCTTCGCGGTTTCGGCGGGCAGTGCGTGCTCTTCCGGCAGCCTCAAGGTCAGCCACGTCCTTTCCGCGATGGACTATGCTGATCCGGGGGAAGTGATCCGCGTGAGTATCGGGCGCGAGACGAGCGAGGCGGATGTGCGGGCCTTTATCGATCAGTGGCGTGCTGTGGCGGGCGGGCGGTAGGATGAACTTTCTGCCCGTCACCCTGAACTTGTTTCAGGGGCCATTCCTCCTCATAAACCGGCCTGCCCGAAGGCGCGATGGATGCTGAAGCGAGTTCAGCATGACGTTGATTTTCCGTCGGTGGTTAAGGCAGCGCCATGATCTATCTCGACTATCAGGCCACCACGCCGCTTGCGCCCGAGGCGCGGGACGCGATGCTGCCGTGGCTGGGCGGGCCGGAGACGATGGGCTTCGGCAATCCCCATTCGCCGCACCGCATGGGCAGGATGGCGGCCGCCGCAGTGGAAGTTGCGCGCGAACAGGTGGCAGCACTGCTGCCGCCGGGCGGGCGCGTGATCTTCACTTCCGGCGCGACCGAGGCGATCAATCTGGCAATCAAGGGCACTTCGCAGGGCGGCGCGATTGCGGCTAGCGCCATCGAACATGCGGCGGTGCTCGATTGCGCCGAGGCAATGCGAAGCACTCATCCGGTGCATATCCTTCCAGTGGATCGCGAGGGGTTGGTCAGCACCGATATCCCCTTGCCGCAGGGGCTGGGGCTTCTCGCAATCATGCAGGTCAATAATGAAATCGGCACGATCCAGCCGGTGGAGGCGCTGGCCGATGCGGCCCATGCGGCAGGCGCGCTGTTCCTGTGCGATGCGGTGCAGGGTGCGGGCAAGCTTGCCGCGCCTGCCAATGCCGACCTGATCGCCTTGTCTGCGCACAAGCTCTATGGCCCCAAGGGGATCGGGGCGCTGTGGGTGCGCGACGGGATTTCGCTCGATCCGCAAATGCATGGCGGCGGGCAGGAACAGGGCCTGCGTTCCGGCACGCTCAGCCCTGCGCTCTGTGCCGGTTTCGGCGCTGCGGCCAAGCTGGCGAAGGAGCGGATGGAGGCCGATGCCGCCCATGTCGGCGCCTTGTGGGCGCGGGCGAGCGAACTCTTGGCAGGCTGGACGCTCAACGGCAGCGCGGATGCCCGCTGGAAGGGCAACCTCAATATCAGGCGCGACGGGCTGGATGTGGCCCGCCTGATGTCGGACCTGCGGGATGTCTGCTTTTCCGCCGGTTCTGCCTGCGCCTCGGGCTCGGGCCGCCCCAGCCATGTGCTGCGCGCGCTGGGCCTTTCCGATGGGCAGGCAAAAAGCTCGATCCGGATCGGGTTCGGGCGCTATACGACGCTGCAAGAGATTGAGGAGGCAGCCGGGAAAATCAGCCGGGCCGCCGAAGCGCAGGATTGAACATGGTCAAGGTCACATTCGTCACCACCGAAGGCAACCGGGTCGATGCGGAAGGGGCCGAAGGCACTTCGCTGCTGGAGGCCGGGCAGGCCGCCGGCATGCCGCTGGAGGGCACGTGCGAAGGGCAGATGGCCTGTTCCACCTGCCATGTGATCGTGGAGAAGGACTGGTTCGCCCGGCTCAAGCCCGCCAGCGACGACGAGGAAGACATGCTCGACCTCGCCGCCGCTGTGGAACGCACCAGCCGCCTGTCGTGCCAGATCGTGCTGACGCCCGAACTGGAGGGGTTGACCGTGCGCATCCCCCGAGAAAGCCGGGACGCGCAGGGTTATTGAGGAAACTGGTCATTGCGAGTGGCAAGGCCGCGAAGCAATCCAGAAACCAACGCGCGGGGCTCTGGATCGCCGCGTCGGCTTCGCCTCCTCGCAATGACGATATTTAGCCGTCGATAATGTGGATTCCCGCACAAGCTTGCTAGAGCGCCCGCCTTCGGGGTGTTAGGGCTGCGTCATGGCCACCACGACCGATGAAGATGACGCATTCGATGCGATCGTCGATGCCCCGTTCGATTCCGCATTGTCGGAGCGCTACCTCGTCTATGCGCTCTCCACCATCACTGCCCGGTCGCTGCCCGATCTGCGCGACGGGCTGAAGCCGGTCCACCGCCGCCTGCTGTGGGCGATGCGGGCGCTGAAGCTCGATCCCGCCAATGCCTTCAAGAAGTCCAGCCGCGTGGTGGGCGACGTGATCGGCAAATATCACCCGCATGGCGACGCGGCCGTCTATGACGCGATGGTCCGCCTCGCGCAGGATTTCTCGCTGCGTTACCCGCTGGTGGAAGGGCAGGGCAATTTCGGCAATATCGACGGCGATAATGCCGCTGCCTATCGCTACACCGAAGCGCGCCTGACCCGCACGGCCATGCAGCTGATGGACGGGCTGGACGAAGGCACTGTCGACTTCATCCCGACTTACAACAATGAGGAAGAAGAGCCTGAAATCTTTCCAGGTCTTTTCCCCAATCTGCTGGCCAATGGCGCCACCGGCATTGCCGTGGGCATGGCCACTTCCATCCCCAGCCACAATGTTGCCGAGATCATCGACGCCACGCTGGAACTGATCGGCAATCAGCATGTCGAACATGCGCGGCTGATGGAACTGTTCCACGGGCCGGATTTCGCGACCGGCGGCGTGATCGTGGACAGCCCGGCGGCGATTTCCCACGCCTATGAAACCGGGCGCGGCGCCTTCCGCGTGCGGGGGCGCTTCCATGCGGCCGAGGCGAAGGAAGAGGCGGATCGCGACGCGGGGATCGAGCGGCTGGGCGGCGGGCAATATCAGCTCGTCATCTCCGAGATCCCCTACATGGTCCAGAAGGGCAAGCTGATCGAACAGATCGCCCAGCTGATCGCCGACCGCAAGCTGCCGATCCTGGAAGATGTGCGTGATGAGAGCGACGAACAGATCCGCATCGTGCTGGTGCCCAAGAGCCGCAATATCGACCCGGAATTGCTCAAGGAATCGCTCTACAAGCTGACCGATCTGGAAAGCCGTTTTAGCCTGAATCTCAACGTGCTGGATGCCACCCGCACGCCGATGGTGATGGGGCTGAAGGAATTGCTGGGCAACTGGATCACCAGCCAGATCGACATCCTGCAGCGCCGCACCCAGCATCGGCTGGAGCGCATCGCCGCCCGGCTGGAACTGGTGGAAGGCTACATCATCGCCTTCCTCAATCTCGACCGCGTGATCGAGATCATCCGCACCGAGGATGAGCCCAAGGCCGTGATGATGGCCGAATTCAACCTGACTGACCGGCAGGCCGAAGCCATCCTCAACATGCGCCTGCGCAGCCTGCGCAAGCTGGAGGAAATGGAGCTGCGGCAGGAACATGCCGATCTGCTGGCCGAGCGGGACGAACTGGAAAAGCTCCTCGGCTCGCCCGACCGCCAGCGCACCCGCCTGACCCGCGATCTCAGGGCGCTGCGCAAGGAATATGCGGAAGATACCGTCCTCGGCCGCCGCCGCACCACCATCGCGGAAGCCGCGCCCACCGTGGAATTCACCATGGATGCCATGATTGAAAAGGAACCGGTGACGGTAATCCTTTCGGCCAAGGGCTGGATTCGCGCGGCCAGGGGCCATGTGCCGCTCGATCAGGAATGGAAGTTCAAGGATGGCGATGGCCCGGCCTTCGCGCTCCATTGCCAGACGACCGACAAATTGCTGATCGCCGCCGATAATGGCCGCTTCTACACTCTGGGGGCTGACAAGCTGCCCGGCGCACGCGGCTTTGGCGAGCCGATCCGCACCATGGTGGATATAGAGGCCGACGCCGGGATCGTGGCCGCGCTGGCCTACAAGCCCAAGGGCAAGCTGCTGCTCGCCGCCACGAACGGCAAGGGCTTCGCCGCCGAGATGGACGAGCTTCTGGCCGAAACCCGCAAGGGCCGGCAGGTGGTGAACGTCAAGGACAAGGTGAAGCTCAGCGTGGTCCGCCCCATCGCGGAGGAAGACGATCACATCGCCGTGGTGGGCGAGAACCGCAAGCTGATCGTGTTCCACTTGCAGGAAGTGCCTGTGATGGGTCGCGGGCAGGGCGTGCAGCTGCAACGCTATCGCGATGGCGGTATGTCCGATGCGGTGACTTTCAAGCTGGAGGATGGCCTCAGCTGGACAATGGGCGGCGAAACGGGCCGCACCCGCACGGAAAAGGACATCCGCATGTGGAAAGTGGCGCGCGGCGCGGCTGGCCGCCTGCCGCCCACGGGCTTCCCGCGCGACAACAAGTTCTGACGGGATGGTCGGGGCGCGACCTGGTCGCGGAATCCCCAGCCTCCGCTCGTCCTGAGCGGGCGTAGAGGTGGATCAAAGGCACGAAAAAGGCCGGGTGCGATTGCTCGCGCCCGGCCTGTCCCGTCGCTGTCAGCGGGAAATCTAGCCTGCAGTGGCAGCGTCGAGCGCGGCCTTGTCGATCAGCAGAGCCGGGTTGCCTGCGGCATCGGCGGTAAAGAGATTCTTGGGCAGCGTAATCGGGCCTGCGGAACGGTCGATCACCACATTGCCCTGGGCGTCCAGCTCGCGAATGGTGCCGACTTCCACACCGTCCGAAGTCTTGACAGTCTTGCCCGCGGTCAGCGCGGCTTCAAGCGCAGCCTTGGCCTTGCCTGCGGCTTCGAATTGCGGGGCAAGCGCCTGGTCGAGCTGTTCGGCAGTGAAGGGCAGGGCAAGCTGGCCGGCTTCGTTGGCGTAGAACTGATCCTTGGGGAACGCGGTGTCGATGCCCTTGTAGGTCACCACAACGGTGCCATCGGCTTCGATCGACTTGACGGTGCCCAGATCGCCGCCGGCGGCGCCCTGAATAGCGGCCTGAGGCTTCAGCACAGCGGCCAGCTTGGCAGCGGCTTCGGCATTGGCCTTGGCCACGAATTCATCGAGCCCGGCCTTGGTCAGGCCGATCAGCGGGCCCTTGGCGCCCTTGCCGAAGGAGGAATTGGGCAGGGTTGCCTTATGCGTGCCGGTATCGACGATGACGTAGCCGTCACCCACTTCCACGATCTTGCCGACTTCACCGGCATCGGAGCCATAGACGGTTGCGCCCACGGCAAGGCCCACATCGCTCTGCGCAGCGGCGGGAATGCTTGCAAAGGCAAGCAACGAAGCTGCGACCATTTTTGTGAACTTCATTGACTTACTCCGTATCTGTCAATTCGTACTCAATGCCCGGAGGAACCGGGCAGACCCTGCGCCAAGACGCAAGAAACCGGATAGCGAGCCCGCCGAGATCGCGGGACGAGGAAACCCTCCACGGGGCTAACCATGTCGGGTGCGGTCGGGTTTGTTATCGAAAGATAGCAAAATTGCACGCGAAAATGTGCCCTTACCTTTCCATCAAAGCTGCCGGTTGGCAACGCCCAAAGCTCTCAATTCAGGGATGAAGTGAGGCTGAAGCAGGCTGAAGGGCAAGGTTCAGGCAGGCAATTCGGCTTCGAGAAGGCGGAGTACCCGTTCCCGGTCGGGAAAGCCTTCCGATATCCAGCGTGCTTCCACCGCGCGCAGGATTCGCGCCACTTCGGGCCCGGCTTTGATTCCGCGCTGCACGATCTCCCCACCCTTGAGGGGAAGCTGGGGAATCTCCCAGTCGCTGAGCGGGGCAGGATCGCCTCCGCACAGGAGCAGCCGGTCCTGTGCGCATTCGGTTCCGCAGCGATAGGCGAGGGCAAGCGGATTTGCCGCATCGTCCGCCTGACGGCCGGCCACGCAGGCCAGCCGGTCACGCTGTGCGCGCGAAAGGCGCAGCCGCGCTGCGACGCCTTCCGCCACCTGCGGGGAGAGGGGCAGCAGGGCGGCCATGCGGCGGATCGCCTGTGGGGCAAGCCCGGCCTGCCGTTCCGCCCCGATCAGCGTGGGCAGGGCTTCGATCGCCGGGCGCTGCACCTCGGGTAACACCACGCCCAGCACGCCGCGCTGTTCCATCCGCAGCAGCGTGTCCGATGGATCGGGCAGGCCGAGCAGATTGAGCAATTCCATCGCCACACGCTCGCGGCTGAGGCCCTTGAGCATGGCGGCGAGTTCCGCGCAGGCTTCTTCAGCCTCGCTGTCCAGCGCCGATCCGAAGCGCGCCTGGAACCGATAATAGCGCAGGATGCGCAAATGGTCCTCGCGGATGCGCTGCCGGGCATCCCCGATAAAGCGCACACGGCGCACAGCAAGGTCGGCCAGCCCGCCGAAATAATCGTAGATCTCCAGCGTGCGGGGATCGGCATAGAGCGCGTTGATGGTGAAATCGCGGCGAGCGGCATCGTCGCGCCATTCGCTGGCATATTCCACCGTGGCGCGGCGCCCGTCCGTTGAAACATCGCGCCGCAGCGTGGTGATTTCCACCTTGCCGCCGGGCAGCAGGGCCGTGACCGTGCCATGGTCGATCCCGGTGGGAACCGTACGAATCCCCGCGCGCTTCAGCCGCGCCATCACATCCTGCGGCTTGAGCGGCGTGGCGCAATCCACATCTGCCGCATCTTCGCCCAGCAGCCCGTCCCGCACGGCGCCGCCGACCCAGCGAGCGAGACTGGTGCCATCGGGCGCGTTGCCCAGGGCATCCACCATGCGGTGCAGATCGTCGCGCTGGGTCCAGGGCGCGCGGGGGAGATAGTCAGCCACGGATGAGTCCTTCCCAGGCGAGGCGCTGCGAGAGATTTTCGATGATCGCGGCAGTGACGCCCCAGATGCGATGCCCCTCCCAGACGATCTCGGTATATTCGCGCAGCCGCCCGCGATATTCGGCCTGCTTGCGCACACGGTTCGCCGGATCGAGCACGAATTCCAGCGGAGCTTCGAACCAGTCCGACACTTCGTCGGGATTGGGGATGATCGGCAGGTCCGGCGGGAGGACGCCCATCACCGGAGTAATGTCATATCCCGTGCCCGTGATAAAACGATCCGTGGCACCGATAATCGATACATTAGAAGGGCTTATGCCCAGTTCCTCATGCGTTTCACGAAGGGCGGCCATCACCGCATCCTCGCCCGGATCGAGCTTGCCGCCGGGGAAGGCGACCTGTCCCGCATGCTGGCGCATGCCCAGGGGGCGATGGGTGAGGAGCACGCCCGGTTGTGCCCTGTCCGTCACGCCGATCATCACTGCGGCCGGACGCACTTCACCCGGCGGGGCGAAGGCGGCATCGGTCCGCAGGCCGGGAAGCTGCACTCCGTGGCCTTCGTCGAAGATGATCTTGAGGCGATCGAACAGCGGGCTCATCGCGCTGCCGTGCCAGAACTGATCAGCCCCGCCAAGGGCCGAGCGTACCTTCCTTGGGGAGCACGGCGGGATTGGCCGCGCGCACGAGCAGCCGGTCCTGCTCATAGGGGCCGGGGACGGTCCAGCCGCGTGTGGGCGCGGCGCTGAAGCCGAAGAAGCGGCCATAATAATCCGCATCGCCGATCAGCACCTGCGGCAGGGGCGCGCGGTCATCCAGTGCGCCGAGCATGGCCAGCATCAGTGCCTGGCCGAAACCTTCGCCCTGCCGTTCCGGAACCACCGCCACCGGGCCGACCATCAGCATCGGATGGGCGCGCCCTTCCGGATCGGTGAGGGCAACCGGCCAGGCCTGGATCGTGCCGACCAGATGGCCTTCACTGTCCAGCGCAGCGAAGCTCAGGCCCGGAAGCCAGTCCATCCCCTCGCGCACCTTGTAGGCGGTTCGGCCGAACCTGCCCGGCCCGAAGGCACGATCGAGCAATTGCTCGACCAGTGCGGGGTCAACCGCATCGAGCGGGATCAGGGTGGGGGAAGAGTCGGCAGCGTCCATGGGCCGCGCCCGATAGGGTCAAGCGGGGTGTGGCGCAATCAAAACCGCGTGGACAAATCCACGCAGCCGACAAGGCGCGCCCCCGCTTACTCCTTCGGAGTGAGCTTCAGCAATTTGCCGCCCGGCCCGTCGCCCACCACCCAGATGGCGCCATCCGGGCCCTGGATCACATCGCGCACTCGCATGCCCATCTTGAAGCGTTCCACTTCGCGGGCCTTGTTGCCATCGATCTCCACGCGCACAAGCGCCTGCGTCTTGAGCCCGGCGATCAGCGCATTTCCGCGCCATTGCGGGAACAGCGACCCGGAATAGAAAATGAAATTGCCCGGCGCGATGACGGGGTTCCAGCTGATTGCCGGCCCGGCCATGTCGGGCCGAGTGGCATTGCGGGGGATCGGCGTGCCCGAATAATCATCGCCATCGGAAACCAGCGGCCAGCCGTAATTCTTGCCGGGCTCCACGAGATTCAGCTCGTCACCGCCCGCGGGGCCATGCTCCAGCTCCCACAACCGGCCCTGACTATCGAACTTCATACCCAGCAGATTGCGATGGCCATAGGACCAGATCTGGGAGGAAACCCCGCCCCTGGAGGCGAAGGGATTGCCCGGTGCGGGCGTGCCATCGGGCAGCAGGCGTACGATTTTGCCCAGATTGGTGGACAGATCCTGCGCGGGGGCGCCCTGCATTCGTTCGCCGCTGGTGATGAACAGGTGGCTGCCATCGGGCGAGAAGGCAATGCGGTGCGAGAAATGGCCGAAGCTGGCGATGGCAGGTTCCTGCCGCCAGATCACTTTCAGCCCTTCGATCGCGCAGCGCGTATCGCCGCTGCAATTGAGCTTGCCCATGCCGACCACGGCGCGGCGCTTGTTCTCGGGGTTCGGATCTTCGGCGCGCTCGGCCCAGCTCAGATAGATGCGGCGGCTGGTCGTGTAATCGGGTGCGAACACGAAATCGCCGAGCCCGCCCTGGCCGCCATAGGCAACTTCGGGAACGCCGCTCACCTCGCCAATCGCGCCGCTGGGCGTCAGGAACTGGATCGCGCCCTTCTTCTCGCTGATGAAGAGGTTCCCGGTGCCCGGCTCGAACGCCATGGCCCAGGGCTCGTTGAAGGCGCCCATCTGGGTCACGGCGAAGGGGCCGATCGTATCTTCGGTGGAATTTGCGACGGACTGCGCCGAACTTTCCCCGGAATAGGCGGAGTTACAGCTTGCGAGGGCAATCGCGGAGAGGGCAAGAAGCGGGACAGAAGGCCGGAAATTCCTGATCATGCTCTGCTCAACACCCAATCCCCGTTTTTGTGCCGAGCTTGGCGCAGAAAACCTTCTTGTCGGTGTGGACGAGGCTGGTCGCGGCCCGCTGGCGGGCCCAGTTGTGGCTGCTGCGGTGGTACTGTGCAAGCCCCGGCCCAAAGGTCTGGACGATTCCAAGAAGTTGTCCCCAGCAAGGCGCGCCAAGCTCGATCTTGCGATCCGCGCGCGCTGCGCCTGGGGGGTGGGCGTGGTGGATGTGGAGGAGATCGACCGGATCAATATCTTTCAGGCCACCATGCTGGCGATGAGTCATGCAGTGGCCAATCTCTGCGCGGCGCTGGAGGCAGAACCGGCGCAGGTGCTGATCGACGGGAACATGACCCCGGCCGGAAGGCGCGAGGAATGGCGCTGGCCCGCGCGTGCCATCGTGGGGGGCGATGCGCTGGAACCGGCCATCTCCGCTGCCTCTATCATCGCCAAGGAATATCGGGACCGGATGATGCGCGAGGCCGCGCTGGCGCACCCGCATTACGGATGGGAGAAGAACATGGGCTATGGCACGCCCGAACATCTGGCCGCCCTGCGCAGGCATGGCCCATGCCAGCTCCACCGCAGGAGCTTTGCTCCGGTGGCGCAGATGGAGCTGTTTTAGGCGGGGCACGGATGTCACCTTTCCCGACAGGAAAAGGTGCTGTTTTGTACAATGTGTGTCATCCCCGTGTAGCGCGGTTTCGAGCCGTTTTTCGGCGTAAGGCGCGACCCTGAGTGTAACCTTTCGTTTCGGCATTTGGTGCAGGATCTGGCGAGCGGGAAGTGCGCGAGGGGGGGAGGATTCCGGGCGGCTCTTCGGGCAGGATAAACGCCATTTCGCAATGTGCAGGAAAGTGATTTGTGGTGAGTGGCGCGACTTTGGAAATGTCCAACCTCCGTTCGTCCTGAGCCTGTCGAAGGACGCGCGCCAGATTTGATTTCAGACTCGTTTCCTCCTCGGGGGAGGGTGCCAGTGATTTCCCAAGGACTCCGGTCTCGCGCGTCCTTCGACAGGCTCAGGACGAACGGGTATAGGTATGGGTGTGACGAGGGCTTGACCCCAATTGGCCCGCCGCGCCCGATATGCTACGAACAGCCCGCAAGACGGGCATCGTGCCTGCCGGCAAGGAGCAGCAACCGTGATCACGCAGATGGAAAGCCGCCTTTCCTCTCGCGCCAGCTTCACGGTGAACCATGCCTGCCTTTCTTACTTTCGACCGGATTTCCGCCGCCCGTCCTGACGGGGGCCTGCTTTTTTCCGATCTTTCACTCGCCATCGGGCGCGAAGCTGTCGGCCTCGTCGGGCGGAACGGCTCCGGCAAATCGACCCTGCTGGCCATTGCCGCCGGGCTTGCTGCGCCTTTGTCGGGAGACGTAACCCCTACCGGCCGTGTCGGCTTCCTGCGCCAGATTCAGCCCGATGCCGGGGCGATTGCCTGTGCGCTGGGCGTGGAGGCTCCGCTCGCCGCCATGGCACGGCTGGAGGCAGGGGAAGGCACAGCACAGGACGCCGCCCTTGCGGAATGGGATTTGCCCGAACGGCTCGACGCGGTGCTGTCCGGTATCGGGCTTGCGGGGCTGGACCTTGCCCGCGATGTAGCCGGGCTGAGCGGCGGGGAACGCACGCGGCTGGCCATCGCCGCGCTGCTGCTCGACGCGCCGGATTTGCTGCTGCTGGACGAGCCGACCAATAATCTGGACCGTGAAGGGCGGGAGGCAGTGCTGGCCCTGCTGCGCGGTTGGCAGGGTGGGGCGCTGGTCGCCAGCCATGACCGCGAATTGCTGGAGGAAATGGACCAGATCGTGGCCCTCTCTCCGGTCGGCATCACGCTTCATGGTGGTGGCTGGGGCGATTTCGTGGAAGCGCGCGATGCCGCTCGCGTTCGGGCGGAAACCGAGCTGGACTGTGCCCGCCGCACCCAGCGCCAGCAAGTGCAGAGGGCGCGCCAGCGGGAGGAAGCGCAGGCCCGGCGGGATCGCGCCGGGCGCGCACGCAGCGAGCGGGGCGGGGAGCCGAAGATATTGCTCGGCGCGCTCAAACGGCGGGCGGAAGCCTCGGCCGGGGCGCTCGATGCGTTGGCGGAGCGCCAGTCGGAAGAGGCGAGAGCACTGGTGGAGCAGGCGCGCAGCCGGGTTGAAGTGATTACCCCGCTGTCGATCGACCTTCCGCCCAGCGGGCTTTCAGCCGGGCGCAGATTGCTCGCCTTGCGGGATGTGGTGCTGGAAGTGGACGGCAAGCCTATCCTGGGGCCGGTCTCGTTCGAGATTACAGGGCCGGAGCGGGTGGCGCTGAGCGGGCCGAATGGCAGCGGCAAGACCAGCCTGTTGCGCATCGTGCTGGGCGAGATTGAGCCGACTTTGGGCGAGGTGTTCCGCGCGCCCGGCGCCATCGCCATGCTGGATCAGCACGCCGCGCTGCTCGATCCGGGGGCCAGTCTGATCGAAGCCATGATGGCGCGCCATCCCGGCATGACCCGCCACGATGCCCATGCCGCGCTGGCTCGCTTCGCCTTCCGCAATCGCGAGGCGGAGCGGATTGCGGGCACGCTGAGTGGCGGGGAAAGGCTGCGCGCCGCGCTGGCACTGGTGTGTTCCGGCAATCAGGTGCCGCAATTGCTGGTTCTGGATGAGCCGACCAATCATCTCGACCTCGAAGCGGTGGAGGAACTGGAGCGGGCGCTGCAGGCCTATGACGGGGCTATGCTGGTGGTCAGCCACGATCCCGCTTTCCTTTCCGCCATCGGGATCGGACGCGAAATCGTGCTGGCAAAAAAATAATCGGGCCAGAGTCCGCTTCGCCACACCCCCTACATATCGAGTCCTGCCATCGCGGCGGGACTCCATATGCTGTGGCGGACTCATTTCGTTCTCGTCAGACACTTCGTGCGGCTCGCCTCGGAAGCCGCGACTCGTGGGTTGACGCGGGACTCCGGAGGATTCACCCTGTGCGCCAGTACAGGGGATTATTTTTGATGGTACAAGTCCTGACAAGGCCGCGCGTAGCCGCGCGAAAGACCGATATTGCCGCAAGGCCCGAACTGCCGCTGGGCAAGATCCTGACCGGCGACTGCATCGAGGCCATGCGCAGCCTGCCCACCGCCAGCGTGGACATGGTGTTCGCCGATCCGCCCTATAACCTCCAGCTGGGGGGCGATCTCAATCGCCCGGATGGCAGCCATGTGGATGCCGTGACCGATGATTGGGACCGGTTCGACAGCTTCAAGACCTATGACGATTTCACGCGCGAATGGCTGACGGAGGCCCGCCGGGTGCTGAAGCCGGACGGTTCGCTGTGGGTGATTGGTTCCTATCACAACATCTTCCGCGTCGGCGCGATCCTGCAGGATCTGGGCTTCTGGATTTTGAACGACATCATCTGGCGCAAGTCCAACCCGATGCCCAATTTCCGCGGCACGCGCTTCACCAATGCGCATGAAACGCTGATCTGGGCGTCGCAGGGCGAGAAGGCGAAATATCACTTCAACTATCGCGCGATGAAGACGCTGAATGACGAGCTTCAGATGCGCAGCGACTGGGTGATCCCCATCTGCAGCGGGCAGGAACGGCTGAAGAAGTCCGGTTCCAAGGTCCACCCCACGCAGAAGCCCGAGGCGCTGCTCTATCGCGTGATGCTGGCCACCACCGAAAAGGGCGACGTGGTGCTCGATCCCTTCTTCGGCACCGGCACCACCGGCGCGGTGGCCAAGCGGCTGGGCCGTGAGTGGATCGGCTGCGAGCGTGAAAGCGCCTATCGCGAAGCCGCGCTGGAACGGATCGAAATGGCGCTCCCGCTGGACGAAAGCGCGCTCAAGACGATGCAGAGCCGCAAGGATCAACCCCGCGTGGCCTTCGGTGCGCTGGTGGAGGCCGGCCTGCTGGAGCCGGGCGCCGAACTGTTCGACAAGAAGGGCCGCTTCCGTGCGCAGGTTCGCGCCGACGGCTCGATTGCTTCAGGCACGGAGACGGGCTCCATCCACGGTGTCGGCAAGACCCTTCAGGGCGCGCCCAGCTGCAATGGCTGGACCTTCTGGCACGTGGAGCATCAGGGCGAGGTGAAGCCGCTCGATGCGCTGCGCCAGCTTTACCTGTTGACTATCGAAGACTGATAGATCGACCTTCCCCGCAGGGGCGCCGGATTACCGGCGCTCTTGCGCGGCGAGCTGTTTCGCGGTTTTCAGGGTCTGGATCACGAACAGCAAGATCATCAGCGCGCCCGCGCCGCCAAAGGTCAGGTCAAAGCCGGAAACATCGGCAAACCAGTCCCGATCATAGCCCATTCCCATCATCACGAAGGTGGTGCCGATCAGCACGAAGCGCAGCTCCGTCGGGCCCATGGCGAGATAGGACAGGCGCATTTCGCCCAGCACATGCGTGGCGAGGAAAGCGTGGATCGACAGCAGGAGATATCCGGCCAGCGTTACCATGGCGACATCGAAAGTGACGTAGGGGCTGAGGCCGATCCCCGCGAGGATCAGCAGCAAGGTCAGCCCATCGCAGCTGTGATCGATGAAATAGCCGAAGCGCGGCCGTTCGATCTTGCGATAGCGGGCGAGGCTGCCGTCGAGTGAATCCCCGAACCACTGGATGAAATAGCCGGCAATCGCCAGCCACAACCAATGCGAGCCAAAGGTACTGAGCGCATAGCCGGCGAAAATCGCCACCGCGCCCACCACGCCCGTTCCAGTAAGCAGATCGGGAGTGACCCAGCCGGGGAGCCTGGCGCAGAGCCAGTTGAGGAGCCGACGTTCGGAAACCGCCAGGACATTTTCCTGAATGCGCGCGACCGGTTGATGAGCCTTTTGGCCTGATGTCATGGGCGGCTTATGTAATCAAATTGAAACATGCACAAGCTCGGCCTGTCGCAGCAGCCCCGTTGGCGCAGGCCCTTTCGCCTGATAGGTGCGCGCGCATGACGCAAAAGCTCTATCTCTGCCCGACCAGCCTGGTGGCCTCTCCCCAGAGCGTGGAGGGCGATGCGATCCGGCTGGCCGGCAGCCTGGCCTATGCCCATGGTTTCGCGCTGATCGTGGCCGAAGAGGGACGGGTTGTCTCCAGCCAGCAGGTGACGGCGCGCGGTATGGAGCCGGCCCTTGGCGCTCTGCCTTCGGGGCTGCAGAGGGAAGGTGGCCTCCAGTGGGAAAACCTGCAGAAGGCCCATAGCCCCCTGCAATGCGGAGAGCGCGTGGTGCGGCTGGATCAGCCGCAGGTGATGGGTATCCTGAACGTCACGCCCGACAGTTTTTCCGATGGCGGCAAGTTCTTGGACGATCCAGCCGTGGCGAAGGATCACGCCGCCGCCATGCTGGAAGCGGGCGCGGCGATCATCGACATTGGCGGCGAGAGCACACGCCCCGGCGCTGCCGCGGTGTGGGAAGGGGATGAGATCAAGCGCGTCGTTCCCGCGATAGAGGCTGTGGGCCAGATGGGCGGCGCGATCAGTATCGACACCAGGCGTCCGGCAGTGATGGAGGCCGCACTGGCGGCCGGGGGGCATATCATCAACGATGTTTCCGCCCTGCGCCACGACCCGCGCAGCCTGGGGCTGGCGGCAGCTTCCGGCGCGCCGGTGGTGCTGATGCACGCCCCGGGCGATGGTGAGGATCTGCATGCCGATGCCCGGTATGACAATGTAGTGCTGGATGTGTTCGACTGGCTGGCACATGCGCGCGACCGGGCGATTGCGGCGGGCATTTCCCGCGAGCTGATCGTGCTCGATCCCGGCATCGGCTTCGGCAAGACGCTGACCGAGAACCTCGCCCTGCTCAATGCGTTGCCCCTGTTCCACGCATTGGGCCAGCCGCTGCTGCTGGGGGCCAGCCGCAAGCGGATGATCGGTGCGCTATCCAACGAGGCTCCTGCGCATCAGCGGCTCGGTGGTTCGCTGGCCGTTGCGCTGAAGGGAATGGATGCCGGTTATCACCTGCTGCGTGTGCATGACGTGGCCGAAACGGTGCAGGCCCGCAATGTATGGCGCGGGCTGCGCGATGCGGCGCTGACGGATTTCAGCTGCCTGCCGGGCATTTGATCCTGAGTTGGCCCATTCTTTTCCGCAAGGAGAAGGTGGGGCTGCTCAGGCAGCATCGTTATCGATCCCCAGATCGCTAAGCTTGCGATAAAGGGTGGAGCGGCCAATGCCCAGGCGGCGGGCGACTTCGGTCATCCGTCCGCGATAATGGCCGATGGCCAGGCGGATCACATCGGCCTCGATCTCTTCCAGCGGGCGCAGATTGCCGTCTTCGGTATAGAGCTGGACGCCCGCGCTTTCATGGGCATGCTTTTCGGGCATGTCGCGGATTTCGCCGATCAGCTCGAGCAGCTGGGGGAAATCTTCCGAAGTCAGGGCATCGCCATCGCAGAACACCGCCGCGCGGAACAGCACGGCCTGAAGCTGGCGGACGTTGCCCGGCCAGTCATAGGCGGAAAGCAGCGCCAGCGCGCCATCGGTGATGCCCAGCGGGCGCAGGCCCGGCTGTTCCCCGATACGACCCAGGAAATAGCGGGTGAGGCTGGGTATATCGCCTACCCGTTCGCGCAAGGGCGGCAGGACGATGCGGGTTGCCGCCAGCGCCTCGTAAAGGTCGCGGCGGAAGGCGCCTGCCTCGACCAGTTCGGAAAGCGGATAATTGCTTGCTGCGATCAGCCGGACATCGACACGGAAACTGTGCCGTGCGCCAACCGGGCGGATGGAACCCGCGGCGATGGATTCGGCCAGCCTTTCCTGCAGGGAAGAAGAGAGCCGGTCTACCTCGTCCAGCACGATGGTTCCCCCATCGCAATGCTGCAACGCGCCGATCTGGCGTTCGAAAGCGCCGGGGAAGGCGCCCTTTTCGTGCCCGAACAGCACGGATTCGACTGAATTGGCCGGAAGGCCGCCAATATTGACGATGCGGAACGGCGCGCGGGCGCGCGGGCTGGCGGCATACATGGCCCGCACCAGCATTTCCTTGCCGGTGCCGCTTTCGCCTTCGATCAGCACGAAGCCATGGCCGCGCGCAGCCTTGGCCGCCTTGGCCAGTGCCGCGCGGAAAGTGGGGGCCGCGCCGATCATGGAATCGAAATCGAGCGAGGCCGGCATCTTCTCGGTGAGCGGCTGCAGTTCATCCTTCGGCGCTTCGCGCGTGGTGGCGCTGCGCAGGGCCTGCATCAGCCGGTCCGGCGCGACGGGCTTCACCAGATAATCGGTCGCCCCGGCGCGCATGGCCTCCACCGCCAGTAGCGGGGATGCACTGGCCGTGAGCATCAGGATCGGCAAGGCGGGGCGGCGGTCCTTCAGTTCCGCGATCAGGGAACAGGCATCGTCACCCGGCACCCATTGATCCAGGATGATGGCGGAAAGCTGCATGCCCTCACGCGTGCCAAGCGTGGCGATGGCCGTTTCAGAATCCTTGACGACAAGCGTCCTCCAGCCCTCGCGCGCGGCAAGGGCCGAGATGAGCCGGCTCTGCGCTGGCTCATCGTCGATAAGCATCAAGAGTCGTTGTTCCGGCTCCGCCATGGTCCTCAACTGTCCCTAACTGGTACGGAATGTGGAATTACCCATCGCCGGTAAAGAGCTGATTAAGGCTAATCGACGGAATTATTCCCATTATGGTCCAGATCGTTTACTTCGGGCACGGCTGCCAGCGTGACACTTGAGCGCGGGCGCATTGGGCGCTAGATCACACTGGAACAGGATCGGGCACCATGGCCCGTGGCCACATTTCAGAGGGATATCATGGCTTCGGCAAATGACATGCAGGCAGCGCAAAAGACCTACGAAGGCTTTGTTTCGCTGGTGAAATATTCGACCCCGGTGGTCATCGCGATTACCGCGCTGGTGGTGATCCTGATCGCAAGCTGAGCGATTTCCAAGGGGGGAAGGGCCAATGCGGATCGCAATTCTCAAGGAGCGAGCCGCTGGTGAAACCCGCGTAGCGGCCACCCCCGAAACCGTCAGAAAATTCATCGCATTGGGCGCCACGCTCTCGGTCGAGGCCGGGGCGGGCGTTTCTGCGTCCATTTCCGATTCCGCCTTTGCCGAGGCCGGGGCGGCAATGGCCGCGCAGGGGCAGGCGGCGCAGGGCGCGGATATCGTGCTGGGCGTGCAAGGCCCCGATCCCGCAATGCTCGCTGGTGCGAAGCCGGGGGCATTGCTGGCCGCGATACTCGATCCCTTCGCGCAGCGGGAGCGGGTGGATGCCTATGCCTCGGCCGGCATAGAGGCGCTGGCGATGGAATTCATGCCGCGCATCACACGCGCGCAAAGCATGGACGTGCTTTCCAGCCAGTCCAACCTTTCCGGCTACAAGGCGGTGATTGCCGCCGCCGATACCTATGGCCGCGCCTTTCCCATGATGATGACGGCGGCGGGCACGATTACCGCCGCGCGCCTGTTCGTGATGGGCGTGGGCGTTGCCGGGCTGCAAGCCATTGCCACGGCCCGCAGGCTGGGCGCGCAGGTTTCCGCCACCGATGTCCGCTCCGCAACGAAGGAACAGATTGAGAGCCTCGGCGCAAAACCGGTCTTCGTCGAAAAGGTCGCCGGGATCGAGGGCGAGGGTGCGGGCGGCTATGCCACCGAAATGAGCGAGGAATATCAAAAGGCGCAGGCCGAACTGGTTTCCAGCCATATCGCCAAGCAGGACATTGTGATCACCACCGCGCTGATTCCGGGCCGCCCCGCGCCGCGTCTGGTCAGCGATGCCCAGATCGCCAGCATGAAGCCAGGGAGCGTGATCTTCGATCTGGCCGTGGCGCAAGGCGGCAATGTCGAAGGCTCCGTGGCTGACCAGCTGATCGAGCGGCACGGGGTGAAGATCATGGGCTATTCCAACACGCCCGCCCATCTCCCCGCCGACGCTTCCGCGCTATATGCGCGCAACCTCTATAATTTCCTCTCTGCTTTCTGGGACAAGGAGCAGGGCGGGCCGGTGCTCGATGAGGAGATCGGCAATGCCGTCCGGCTGACGCAAGGCGGCAGGATCGTGAATGAAAGGCTTTTGGGGTGACGGGTGGGGCGATCCCATCCTCCCCTGAAAGGGGATGGTGGAGGGGTGTCCTCCTCTCGCCAGCGGCAATACCCCTCCGTCAGTCGCCACGCGACTGCCACCTCCCCTGCCAGGGGAGGATCTGAATGCTGCAGGGCCCGAAGCCGACACAGAGCCGAGCCCGCAAGTTGCGCAAGGATATGTCTTTTCCGGAAGTATTGCTTTGGCAGCGGCTGAAGCGGCGGCTGGGCGGTGTCAAATTTCGCAGGCAGCACCCGGCAGGTCCGTATGTCCGGGATTTTTACTGCCACGAGTCGCGGCTGGCGGTCGAGATTGACGGGATCGCGCACGACATGGCCGATTGGCCCGCACGGGATGTACGACGGGACGAATATATAAAGGGGCTGGGGTTGCGGATGATACGCATCCCGGCGGAAAACGTGGTGCGGAACGCGGATGAAGCTGCAGAAGCTATTGTGAAGGCAGCGACATTCCCTCCCCGTGCCGGGGAGGCTGCCTAATGGACTTCATCTCTATCCTGTCGATCTTCGTGCTGGCCTGTTTCGTAGGCTATTACGTGGTCTGGTCCGTTACTCCGGCATTGCATACTCCGCTGATGGCGGTGACCAATGCGATCTCCTCCGTCATTATCGTCGGCGCGCTGATTGCGGCTGCTGCGGCGGGTAGTCCGGGCGCGAAATGGCTGGGGCTGCTGGCGGTGGTGCTGGCCAGCGTGAACATCTTCGGCGGCTTCGCGGTGACGGAGCGAATGCTGGCGATGTATAAGAAGAAGGAGCGGAAATAATGGTCGCTCCTTTCGAAAGCGCCGTGGAAATCCCTGCTGAAGCCTTCCCGCCCGAAGCAGCGGTCCATGCCGTGAACCCCTGGGTTGCCCTGGCCTATCTCATCGCGGGGATTTGTTTCATCCTTGCCCTGCGCGGGCTTAGCTCACCGGCCACGAGCCGGTCGGGCAACCGTTATGGCATGGCGGGGATGTTGATCGCGGTGGTGACCACGCTGGTCACGCATGAGATCGCCAGCCTGCCTGAAATCCTTGCGGCCATTGCCATCGGCGGGGCCATCGGCTTCGTAATCGCCCGGCGCATCGCCATGACAGCCATGCCGCAGCTCGTGGCCGCGTTCCACAGCCTCGTTGGCCTTGCCGCAGTGCTGGTGGCAGTCGCGGCGTTCCTCAATCCCGATGCCTTCGGCATTCTGGGGGCGGACGGGAATATCCTCACCGTCAGCCGCGTCGAGATGGCGCTGGGTGCGGCCATCGGGGCGATTACCTTCTCCGGCTCGGTCATCGCCTTCGCCAAATTGAACGGCAATATGTCGGGCTCGCCCATCCTGTTGCCGGGGCGGCATCTGATCAATCTGGGAACGCTGGCGGCGATCCTGGCCATGACGGCGGGTTTCGCTCTTTCCGCTCATGCCGGGCCGGGCGAGCACCCGATCTTCTGGGTGCTGCTGGCGGCGAGTTTTGCCATCGGCTTCCTGCTGATCATCCCCATTGGCGGGGCGGACATGCCGGTGGTCGTCTCCATGCTGAATTCCTATTCCGGCTGGGCGGCCGCCGCGATGGGCTTTACCCTGCACAATACCGCGATGATCGTAACCGGTGCGCTGGTCGGCTCCTCCGGCGCGATCCTGTCCTACATCATGTGCCGGGCGATGAACCGCAGCTTCCTCAGCGTGATCGCGGGGGGCTTCGGCGCGCAGGGCGGCGGGGGCGATGCGGGCGAGGCCAGGACGGAACGGCCCTGGAAGCGCGGCAGCGCGGAAGATGCGGCCTTCCTGCTCAAAGAGGCGGGTCAGGTCATCATCATCCCCGGCTATGGCATGGCGGTGGCGCAGGCTCAGCACGTTCTGCGCGAAATGGGTGACCTGTTGAAGGAACATGGGGTTACGGTGAAGTACGCCATTCACCCCGTGGCGGGCCGAATGCCCGGCCACATGAATGTTCTGCTGGCCGAAGCCAACGTTCCCTATGATGAAGTGTTCGAACTGGAGGACATCAACAGCGAGTTCGCCCAGACGGACGTGGCCTTCATCATCGGCGCCAATGACGTGGTGAATCCGGCAGCCCGGAACGACAGGAGCAGCCCGATCTACGGCATGCCCGTGTTCGATGTGGAGAAGGCCAAGACGATCTTCTTCATCAAGCGCAGCATGGGCGGGGTAGGCTACGCTGGCGTGGATAATGACGTTTTCTACATGGACCAGACAATGATGTTGCTGGGTGATGCGAAGAAGGTTGTCGAAGAGATCGTGAAGGCGCTCTAGCTGCCATTATCCCTGCATATTCGGCAAGGCGTGCCAGTCGCGCGATAACCAATCCCCATAAGGTTGGGCCCAGCCTGTTGCCGCCTCCCTCGCTGCGAATTATTCGGGCCGGATTGCAATCAAGGGAATCGTTAGTGCGCAAACTCGGCCTTATCGGCGGGATGAGCTGGGTTTCGACCCGCACCTATTATGATCGTATCAATCGTTATGTGCAGGCGCGGGCTCCGTTTCCTGCCAGTGCGCCATTGTTGATCGAAAGTCTGGACTTCTCGCTCGTCTATCGGGTGACGGAGGATCAGGGCTGGGAAGAAGCCGCCCAGATATTGATCGCATCAGCCCGCAGGCTGGAACAGGCGGGTGCAGGCGCGCTGGCGATTTGCGCCAATTCCATGCACAAAGTGTATGATGAAGTAGCCGCCTCCGTCGATATTCCGATCTTCCACATCGCCGAATGCGTGGGGGAAAAGATGAAGGCTGATGGCGTGACCACCGCTGCCCTGTTCGGCACGCGCAACGTCACCACTGAAAGCTTCTATCGCAAGCGTCTGGTGGCGCATGGTGTTGACCTGCTGCCGCCTGACATGGACCATGTCGAGCAGCTGGACCGGATCATCTATGACGAGCTGATGCAGGGCAAGGTTACCCGGGATGCCGAACGCAAGCTGAAGACGATGATCACGGTGAAGGAACAGGCGGGCGCCCGGGCGATCGTGCTGGCCTGTACCGAGCTGGACATGGTGGTGGATGTGGATGCCAATGTCCTGCCGATCTATGACAGCCTGCGGATTCACGCTGAAAAAGCGGCGGAATGGATTCTGGGCGCGGAGTAGTGCCGGGAAATGCGGCTTCGCTTGCCATTGCGGCTCGGCTTTCCTAACCCCGCCAGCACATGACCGGAACCAGCATC
The DNA here is from genome assembly GCF_020539485.1 of Fulverythrobacter ferritrahens. Taxonomy (GTDB): domain Bacteria; phylum Pseudomonadota; class Alphaproteobacteria; order Sphingomonadales; family Sphingomonadaceae; genus Andeanibacterium; species Andeanibacterium ferritrahens. The sequence continues at coordinate 1,288,509 of NZ_JACDXU010000001.1, read as the reverse complement.
CCCCGCGCGCCTTTTGCGAGCGACCCGTTCCGTTCGCGCGGGCGTGAATTCGCGGAAGAACGCGCCGGCGCGCGCGGACCCCGCAATGAATTCCAGCGCGACCGGGACCGGATCGTCCATTCCATCGCCTTCCGGCGCCTGCGCCACAAGACGCAGGTGTTCATTTCGCCCGATGGCGATCATTACCGGGTGCGGCTGACGCATAGTCTGGAAGTAGCGCAGATCGGTCGCGTCATTGCCCGTGCGCTTGGCCTGGACGAAGATCTGACCGAGGCGCTGTGCCTGGCCCACGATATAGGCCATCCGCCATTCGGCCATGCGGGCGAGGATGCGCTGGACGCCGCGATGGAACCCTTTGGCGGCTTCGATCATAACGCCCAGTCCCTGCGCACGCTGATGCGGCTGGAAAGCCCCTATTGCGGGCATGACGGGTTGAACCTGACTTGGGAAACGCTGGAAGGACTGGCGAAGCATAATGGGCCGGTAACCGCGCCCGGCTGGGCCATGGAGGAAATCGATGCGGCTTTCCCGCTCGATCTGCTGACCTGGCCCTCGCTGGAGGCGCAGGTCGCCGCTCTGGCGGACGATATCGCCTATGACAATCACGACATCGACGATGGCCTGCGGGCCGGCTTCCTGAAGCTGGACGATCTGCTGGAGCTGGATTTTCTGGCCGATCAATGGGGCGCTGTGGAGCGCCGTTTCCCCGGCGCCCCGCGTGACCGGCAATTGCGCGAAATGGTTCGCACCCAGATCGGCCTGATGGTGAACGATCTGCTGGACCAGACCCGCGCCAATCTGGATGGCATCGGCAGCGTGGAAGAAGTCCGCGCAGCGGGCAGGGCGCTGGTGGCCTTCTCCCCCGATCTGGCGGGCAAGGAGCGGCGGCTGAAAAAGTTCATGTATCAGCGGCTCTATTACCACCCCGAACAGCTCGCCACGGCAGAGCGTTCGCGCGAGGTGATCACTCGCCTGTTCGCCGCCTATTCCGAGAAACCCGATCTGCTGGCAGAGGGTTGGCGCGAGGCACTGCCGCAGCAGGAGCCCCAGCGCAGCCGCCATATTGCGGATTTCATCGCGGGCATGACCGATCGCTATGCCATCGATCAATATGCCCGGATTTTCGGCAATGTGCCTGAAGGCCTGTCCAATGTGTGACGGGGCACCGGTGTCAACGGCCCATGGCTGATCCGGTGAACCTGACCCTCGTCGGCGCGACTGGCCTTGTCGGCCGCGCGGTGATGGAAGAAATGGTGGGGCGGCCCGATTTCCGCTTCACCGCCATTGCCCGCCGCGAAGTGCCCTTGCCAAAGGGCGCGCGGATGGAAATGCGCCTCGCCCCGGTCGATCTGTGGGACGATGTGCTGCGGGAAATCCGGCCGGAAATAGTCGTCTGCGCTCTGGGCACCACCTGGCGCAAAGCCGGGCGGGATGAGGAAGCCTTCCGCGCGGTGGATGAAGCATTGGTGCTGAAAGTTGCCGCCACCGCAAAGGAAGCGGGCGCGCGGCACTTCATCACGGTTTCTTCCGCAGGGGCGAATTCGGCCGGGCGCAACTTCTACCTCCGGGTGAAGGGCGAGACAGAGAATGCGCTTGGCCGGATGCAGTTCAGGCGGCTGGATATTTTGCAGCCCGGCATGCTGCTCGGCACGCGGCAGGGCGATCTGCGGCTGGCTGAGGGGCTGACTCGGCTGGCGAGCCTGCTGGTCGATCTGGCGCTGCGGGGATCGTGGCGCAAGTTTCACTCCATCTCCGCTCAGCGCCTGGCACAGGCGATTGTCGCTCTTGCGCGGGAAAAAGCCGCCGGGCGCTTCTTCCATGATCATGACAGCCTGATGCGCGCTGCACACCGGCTGGAAGTGAAGGACCGTCAGGAACAGATCGGAAGGAAGGCGGCATGAAGCAGACCGCGCCCGCAGCCGCCCGCAATCGTGAACCCATTGCACAGGTGCTGGTGGAAGAATTGCCGCGGAGCGGGCTGGTGCTGGAAATCGCAGCAGGCACGGGCGAACATGCAGTTCATTTCGCTGCGGCATTCCCGGCCCTGCAATGGCAACCGACCGATCCGGACCCGTCCGCATTGCAATCCATCGCCGCTTGGCGGGAGGAAGAAGGCCTGCCGAACCTGCGCGCGCCGCTGGCGCTGGATGCTGCCTCTGGCGACTGGCCCGTCAGTACCGCCGATGCCATGGTGTGCATCAACATGATCCACATCAGCCCATGGGCCTCGGCCGAAGGACTGTTTGCGGGCGCGGAGCGGCTGCTGGCGCAGGGCGCCCCGCTGGTGCTCTATGGGCCCTATCTGGAGGATGCAGTGGAAACCGTGCCTTCCAACCTGGCCTTCGACCAGTGGCTGAAGGAAAAGGATTCCCGCTTCGGCATTCGCCGGATCGAGGATGTGGACGCGCTGGCCGGGCGGCATGGCTTCACTCGCACGAGGCGCGTGGAAATGCCTGCCAACAATCTGATGCTGACCTATCGAAAAGGGTGAACCGGTGCACCGTGGGGCAGCGCCGGTTGCTGCCGGGTTACTTGTTAATCGCCTCCTCACCCGTCTGGCCGACGGATTCGATGTCGCGCCCCAGACCCTTCACCGTGTTACAGGCCGAAGCGGTCAGCGCGATGGCGGCAAGGCCGGCGGCGATAACCATTTTGCGAAGCATGGGTAGTTTCCCTGAATGTTGATGCCGAATCCTATCGCTCCGGCAGGATTGACGGAAGATGACTAAAGTGCGGCTTCCTTTTCGGCCAGCCGTGCCTCTTCCAGCCTTCTGCGGTGCAGATGATGCTCTCGCCAGGCGATTACCAGCCCTGCGGCGATGATCATCGGTGCGCCCAGCCAGGTGGCAGTGGGCGGCAATTGATCCCAGATCAGCCAGCCATACAAGGTCGCCCAGATGAGCGAGGAATAATCCATCACGATCACGCTGGCCACCGCGCCATAACGCAGGGCAGCGGTCAGCAGCAGCTGCCCCACTGTGCCGACCACCCCGATGCCCGCCAGCAAGGCCCATGTCGTTGAGTCATGCGCCTTGCCCACGAAAGGCAGGAACAGGGCCGCAACCGGAGTGCTGAAGGCGGCGAACCAGAATACGATGGTCAGCGGCTTTTCGGTTCGGTTGAGGTCGGCCACCTGGATGGAGATCAGCGCGATCATGAAGGCCGCGCCCAGCGCCACGGCGGCGCCCAGGGGCTGGATATGTCCGCTGCCGGGCTGCGCGATCACAATCACGCCGATAAAGCCCAACGCCACGGCTGCGGAGCGATAAATGCCCACCTTCTCTTTCAGCAGGACCACAGAAAGGATCACCGCGAAGATCGGCGCGGTAAAGCCAAAGGTTGTCGCTTCCGCCAGCGGCAGCATGATGAAGGCGCTGAAATTCAGAACCATGCCGATCGTGCCGTAAATCCCCCGCACGGCATGGGTCTTTGGCCGATGAGTCTTGAGCTGGGCCAGACTGCCGGTCATCATCACCCAGGCCAGAATCATGGGAATGGTCAGCCCCTGCCGCCAGAACATGATTTCCGCCAGATGCACGCCATGCGCCGAAGCGAGTTTTACCAGCGCGGTCATGGTGGAAATCGCCGCAATCGCCCCCAGCCTGATGAGCAGGGCCAGAAGCGGGCGATGCTGCGGCGGGGATGCGGGGCTGGTGGGGGCGGAGGGCATGTCCCTTCGCCTTAGCCGCACTGGGCTGCCGATCAAGCCCGCCGGCATCTCTTGCCCCGGCGGGGCGGCTCACCCATATGGCGCGCACCATGCTGCACGAGCCCGATGCCCTGCGATTTGCGAGCGATTCCACGCTGATGCTCTTATGGGGCGGGGCGCTGCTGGCGCTGGCGGGGTTGACCATGTGGGCAGATATCCGCCGCACCAAACGCAAACATATCGACAAGGTCGGCTGGATGCCCTGGACCAAGCTGTTCTTCGTCTTCGCGCTGGTGGGGATCACGCTGATCGGGCTGGCCCTGAAGGGCGGGTAGGGCGGCACCCTCTTGCCAATTCCCTCCACCCGCTGTAACCGCGCCCCGTCATCTGGGGAGTAGCCAGCCGCCGAGAGGCGGGCCTGCATGTCAACATACTTGGTCGAGAGGCCATGGTGTGCAGGGAACGGAACCACCGTTCGGGCGAGACCAATGGCACCGTTCCTTCGCTCGGCCGGGCGGAGGGAGTGGTGCTGTTGCTGTCTTGCATGCGCCCGGCCCCGGAGTTCTGCCTTGGAAGCCCTGATCACATCCACTGCCGTGGTCGCTCTTGCCGAGATCGGCGACAAGACCCAGCTGCTCGCCATCGTGCTGGCTACCCGCTTCAGGCGGCCCGTGCCGATCATCATGGGCATTCTGGTGGCTACCCTTGCCAACCATTTCCTTGCCGCGCTCATCGGCGGGCAGGTCGCCTCGCTGCTCGACGGACAGTGGTTCCGCTATGTCATCGCCGCCTCCTTCATCGCCATGGCCGCCTGGACGCTGGTGCCCGACAAGCTGGACGATGCGGAACAGAAGCCCCCGCGTTTCGGGGCGTTCCTTTCCACCACCATCGCCTTCTTCCTGGTGGAAATGGGCGACAAGACTCAGGTGGCCACCATTGCGCTGGGTGCGCAATATCAGAACGCGATCCTCGTCACCCTGGGCACTACCCTTGGCATGATGATCGCCAATGTTCCGGCGGTGCTTCTGGGCAATCAGCTGATCAAGCGCATTCCGCTGGCCACCGTGCGCATGGTCGCCGCGCTGCTGTTCCTGGTGATCGGCCTGTGGCTGCTGCTGCAGACGGCGGGCATGCTGTAATGGGCAGCGCTTCATCGGGCGGACAGGAGGGGGGCTTTATGCCCCCCGCTGGAACGAGAAAGAATATGCCCATGAAATCACTCGCCCTTGCCAGCCTCTCGGCACTTGCCGCTCCCTTCGGCGTCTCCGCGGCGGAACCAGCGGAGGAGCGCGCGGCGTGGCGCTGCAAGGTGGAGGCGATCCGCAATGTCAGCACGGCGGAAAATCTGCCTGTTGCCCAACCTTTGCGCGTTTTCGCCGCTGGCAATCTTGAGGAACGGGACGGCAGGCTGGTGCTGGAGGAAGTGGTGAGCGACGAGCATAGCGAGAGCCTCGTCATGCATTCCATCGATCCCGGCACCGGCCGCTATGAGGCGGTTGTCATGCGGACCGACCATGCGATGGGCGAGCAATATCAGATCGAATCCGCCGGATCCTGCGAGCGGCTGGCGAGTGAAGGGGAGGGCGCCGAATGAAGGCGCTGCCCTTTGCTCTGATTGCCGCAGCCTTCGCCTTGAGCGGGATGGCGCCTGCCGAGGCTCCCCCGCTGGATGAAGGCCGCCAGCTGTTTCGCGAGACGGGGTGCAACCAGTGCCATGCGCTGGTCGATGCCGGATCGGCGGCCAGCTATGCCCCTCCGCTCGATCCTGCCCCCCATCTGACGCGGGAACTGGTGCTGGACCGGCTGCACAACGGGCGCGGCGATATGCCCAGTTTCACCGGTATCCTAACGGATGAGCAAATCTCCACATTGGCGGATTATATCGGCCGTGGCGGGGCGCCTGCCGGGCATGGCGGAGCGGATAAGGCTGGCGTGGCGGGTAATTGATCGGGCATGATCGGCGCCTGACCTAAGGAGTGCCCTCTCCCGATGATGACAACCGTGCCGATGATGACCGCCATGCAGATCGATGCGCCGGGCCATCCGCCGCACCGGGTGGAGCGTCCGGTGCCGAGCCCCGGCCCGGGGGAATTGCTGGTGACGGTTTCCGCCTGCGGTGTGTGCCGCACGGATTTGCACGTCCTCGATGGCGAGGTGGAGGCGCATTATCCCATCGTGCCCGGTCACGAGATCGTGGGCCGCGTGGCGCAATTGGGGGAAGGGGTGGCGGGGTTCACCCTCGGTCAGCGTGTTGGCATTCCCTGGCTGGGCCATGCCTGCGGAACCTGCCCCTATTGCCGCGCGGGCAAGGAAAACCTCTGCGATAATCCGCTGTTTACAGGGGCCACCCGCGATGGCGGCTATGCCACTCATGTGGTGGCCGATGCGCATTTCTGCTTTGCCCTGCCGGATCGCTTTTCCGATGTGGAGGCTGCCCCGCTGCTCTGCGCCGGGCTGATCGGCTGGCGTGCCTTGCGTATGGCGGGCGATGCCCCGGTCATCGGGCTCTATGGCTTTGGCGCAGCGGCCCATATTCTGGCCCAGATTGCGCTGTGGCAGGGGCGCATTGTCTATGCCTTTACTCGCCCGGAGGACGAGCAGAGCCGCGCCTTCGCCCGCTCGCTCGGCTGCCAATGGGCGGGCTCCACCATTGAGGCCCCGCCGCAGGAAATGGACGCGGCGCTGATCTTCGCCCCCGCCGGTGAACTGGTCCCGCTTGCCCTCAAATCCGTGCGCAAGGGTGGGCGCGTGGTCTGCGCGGGTATTCATATGAGCGACATCCCCTCCTTCCCCTATGCCGATCTTTGGGGGGAGCGGGAGATACTTTCCGTGGCCAATCTCACGCGCGAAGACGGGACGAGTTTCTTCGAGATAGCCGAAAAGGCCGGGCTGCATGTCGCGACGGAGGTTCATCCACTGGAAGATGCCGCGGCGGCGCTGGAGAAACTGCGCGCGGGGGCATTGCAGGGCGCGGCGGTGCTGGTGCCCTGATCTTACGCATTTGGCCGGGTTGGCCGGGTCTTGAACCGCGCAAGGTCGATACCAGATCGTGCTGTGCCGTCCGCTTGACGGCGATCAATGCATCGCAAATGATGCAGGACAATATACGCACCGAAAAATACCAGGCATTGAGGAAGGAGCTAAGCAATGGCTGAATTTCGTTCTCTCATCCCCTTCGGACGCGGCGCGTTGGCGCGTGGTTACGATCCGTTTTCGGGCCTCCGACAGGACATGGATCGTCTGTTCGAAGATTTTGGACGCGGCCTGCCCGCCATTTTCTCAAGCGACAAGGACGGGTTTGTCATACCCAAGGTGGACGTCGCGGAAACCGAAACCGGCCTTGAGCTGACGGCCGAGCTTCCCGGCTTCGATGAAAAGGACGTTACGCTCGATATCCAGGACGGCGTCCTGACCATCAAGGCAGAGCACAAGACCGAACACGAGGAAAAGGACGAGAAGAAGCATTATCACCTCGTCGAGCGCAGCAAGGGCACGTTCCTGCGGCGCTTTACCCTGCCGTTCGAGGCTGACGAGAGCAAGGCAGCCGCGCATCTCGACAAGGGGCTGCTGAAGGTGACTGTCCCGCGCCTCGCGCCCACCGAGAAGAAGGCGACCTCGATCCCGGTGAACGGGGCAAAGTGATATTTCTCAAGGCAAGGTTTTGTCCCCCTCTCCCGCTGGCGGGGGAGGGGCCGCATTGGCGGGCTGACCGACCATTCCCTTTGGAGGGCGTTTCAGCGCGAGCAGCGAGGTAACGTCCCGCAAGTCTTCGGCGGACATGATGTCCACCTTGAGCCATTTGCCGTCGCGGAAGGTCTCGGTTTCGTCGAACAGGCGTGAGAGCCGGGCGCTGAAGCTGCTCCGCTGCGTCTCGAACTTTTCTCGCTCTGCCTCTCCCAACACGATGACGGCGGCAACCGAGCCATATTCGGGCAACAGCGTGCAGAATGCCCTGGATTTCCTGTAGCGCAGCGCCCAGCCGTGCTTCTTGCCGCCATAGATCCAGTCCGGGCTGAAGGTGCCGGGATAGGTCTGCGCAATCCATGCGCGCAGGGCAGCCCAATGGGCGAAAGCATCCGCCCCGATCCAGTCGCGGACTGTTTCGTCATCCGGCACTGAGGCCTTGTCGGTAAGCCTGTCTCCTGTTCGGGGTGCGGTGGCCATGCCCTGTCTCCTGGCGTCGGTTCGCCGCAGAGGAGGCGCTGGCGGGCAGGGCTTGTCAAACACCTTTCCTGCACAGCTGAAATCGGGCCCACCCTGGCGGATGAAAACCGCTCTCGATCATATCCCTGCAAAGGCGAAAAGGCGGCGCAACGGAAAGTCACACTCCACTGCGCGCCATTGGCGGCAATGGCTGTCGCTGTATGAAAATAAATCGTTGTTTTAAAAAACAATACCTCCGGCTCTGCCCAAAATCGGGGAGCCGAAGGTCACAGGTTTTGCAGGCTGTTCCGTGTCACTTTCCTTCCCTGTGGAGGGAAAGGAAACCTCAGAGGCACGCCTCAAGATAAGCCTGATCGAAGCCGAACTGGCGCGCCTTTTCCAGCGTGTAGGGGCGCAGGCCCGTGCTGCGGAATTCGCCCAGAATCTTCCCGTCTTCGCTCTCTTCAAGATATTCGAACTTGAAGAGTTCCTGCGTCACGATCACGTCGCCTTCCATCCCGATCACCTCGGTGATGTTGGTGGTGCGGCGCGAGCCGTCGCGCAGGCGCTTCACCTGCACGATCAGGTCCACCGATTCCGCGATCTGGCGGCTGATGGCCTCCTTGGGGATCTTGATGTCGCCCATCAGGATCATGTTTTCCATACGGCCAAGGCACTCGCGCGGGCTGTTGGCGTGCAGCGTACACATGGAACCGTCGTGGCCGGTGTTCATGGCGGCGAGCAGGTCGAAACATTCGGCGCCGCGAATTTCGCCCAGGATGATCCGGTCCGGGCGCATACGCAGGGCGTTCTTCACGAGGTCGCCGATGGTGATGGCGCCCTGGCCTTCAAGGTTCGGCGGGCGGGTTTCCAGCGGCAGCCAATGCGGCTGCTGCAGGCGAAGTTCGGCCGCGTCTTCGATGGTCAGCACACGCTCGCCGGGATCGATCATCTTCGACAGGGCATTGAGCATGGTCGTCTTACCCGAGCCGGTACCGCCCGAGATGACCACATTCATGCGGCAGGCGCCCGCGATCTTCAGCGCGGTGCACATCTTGTCGCTCATCGATCCGAAGTCACGCAGCATGTCGAGCGTGATCGGCTTTTCGGAAAACTTACGAATGGAAATGGCCGTGCCGCGCAGAGAAAGCGGCGGGACGATCACGTTCACGCGGCTGCCGTCCTTCAGGCGGGCGTCGGCCAGCGGGGTCGTCTGGTCAACGCGGCGGCCGACCTGGTTCACGATGCGCTGGGCGATCTGGAACAGGTGGCTTTCATCGCGGAACTGGATCGGGGCAAGCTGCAGCTTGCCCTTCTTTTCGATATAGGTCTGGTTCGGGCCGTTCACCATGATGTCCGACACGTCCGGATCGCTCAGCAGCTCTTCCAGCGGACCGAAGCCGAGCAATTCGTCGATCAGTACCTTCTCCAGCGCGAATTGCTCGCGCCGGTTCAGGGTGACTTTCAGCTCAGCCAGCACTTCCATGATGATCGGGCGGAATTCCTCGGAAAGCTCTTCCTTGGAAAGGGTCGCCGCCGCTTCGGGATCGACTCGCTCCAGCAGGCGGGGCAGCACCTGTTCCTTGATCTTGTGAACGCTCGCCTCGAACCCCTCGATAAGAGGCGTGTTGTCCACGATCTGATTGGCGCGATCGGCCAGCCGGGCCATCGCATCGGAGGATCGGCTGCCGCCTGCCTGCGCGGAATCCCCCGCCGGGGCCTCGCCGGGAAGGGGCGGGAACTGGTCCCCCCCTGCGGGCTGGGGCACGGGCACTGGCTTGCGATAGTCGCCGCCTTTCATCGGTTTGGCGACGCCGAAGCTCGGCCGGGCCCCTTGAGCCATGCCGCTTACGCCGTTCTTCCGTCCGAATGCACTCATTCCCCGCTCCTTGCGGCCTATGCTTGTTCAACCCGCTGCACAGCCATCGATGAACCGTGCCAAACGAGGCCTGTCTAAACTTGGTGAATAGATTGCGAACCTTGAAATTGTCTAAATACGGGACTGCAGGTTGTCCCCTGCCGGTGGTTCCCCGAATTGGGGCATGCGTCACACGATCAATCTCGGTGCAGCAGGCGCATGGCAGGCATTTGCGCTCGCCAAGCCCGGATGGGCTGACTAGAGCCGGGCCCAAAATATAAGACAAAAATAAGGAGGAGCGCCGCCGATGACAGTCCACCCCCATCATGAAAGAGCCGGCCTTATGTGGGCACTGGCCGGTTTCTGCACCCTGTCGATCGGCGATGCGATCGTGAAGGGAATGGCGGGGCAATGGTCCCCAGTGGCCATGGCGGCGACGCGCTATGTGGTGGGGACGATCGGACTGGCGGTGCTGCTGGGCTCGCGTGAAGGGTGGCAGGCCATCCGCCTGCCTTCCGCGCCGCTGCAATGGCTGCGGGGCATTGCGATCAGCTGTTCGGCAATCGGCATGTTCCTGGCAGTGTGGATCATGCCGCTAGCGGAAGCGACCACCATTGCCTTCACTCAGCCGATGATCACCGCCATGCTGGCCATGGTCTTCCTGCGCGAACCGGCACGGCCTGCGGCCTGGATCGCCACGGCCATCGCCTTTGTCGGCGTGATCATTGTGCTGCGCCCCAATTTCGAGGCGCTGGGCTGGGGTGCGCTGTTCCCGCTGATCGGGGCGACCGGCATGGCGGTGACGATCATCGCCAACCGTGCGGTGGCGGGTACGGCCAGCGTTCTGGCGATGCAATATTACATGTCGGCCACCGCGATGGTGTTCCTGATCGTCGCCTCGCTTGCTGGCAATTTTTCGGGTGTCGAGAGGTTCGCGCTGGACTGGCCGCATTGGAGCGTGGTGGCGCGCTGTGCCTTCATCGGGATCAGCGCCACCTTCGCGCAGTGGTTCATCTATATGGGCACTATGAAGGCCGGCGCGGGCACCATTGCGCCCATGACCTATGGCCAGTTGCTGATGGCCACCGGGCTCGGCTGGATCTTCTATGGCGACAAGCCCGATCCGGTCGCGCTGCTGGGCGCGGCAATCATCATCGGCGCGGGGCTGTTCCTCTGGTGGGACAGCAGACGCAGGGCAATCAACGCAGCGGAGGCCAAGTGAAGGGTAATGAACGATCGGGTCTGTTGATCGCGCTGGCCGGCTTTGCCTTGTTCACCTGCGGCGATGCGGTGACCAAGAGCATAGCGGGCGCATGGTCACCCTGGGCGGTGGCGGCATTGCGCTTCACCATCGGGGCTGTGGTAACCGGCGCGGCGCTCTACTGGCGGGAGGGTGCGCGTGCTTTCATTCCGCAGAACCCCTGGCTGCAGGTGGCGCGTGGCCTCAGCCTCGGCATGGGCACGCTGGGCTTCTTCTTCGCGATCTTTCTGATGCCGCTGACTGTGGCGGTGGCCATATCCTTCGTCGCCCCGGCTATCGCGGCACTGCTGGCGCGCCCGCTATTGGGCGAAAGGGTGCGACCGCTCACCTGGGTGGCGGTGATTGTCGCCTTTGCCGGGGTGCTGGTGGTGCTGCGCCCCAATGTGATGACTTTGGGCTGGCCCGCTTTCCTGCCGCTGCTCACCGCGCTGGGTATGAGCCTGCTGATCATCACCAACCGGGCCTCGGCCGGGCAGGGCAGTGCGCTTTCCATGCAGTTCTTCGTGGCCGCTGTCGCCGCCTGCCTGCTGATCGTCGCGGCGATACTGGGCAATGCCAGCGGGATCGCCATGCTCCATATCGGCCAGCCGGACTGGACAGTGATCGCGCGCTGCTTCGTAGTGGCTGGTACGGGCACCATCGGGCACTGGATGGTCTATGTCGGCACCACTCGCGCGGGGGCTTCGACCATAGCCCCGGCCACTTATGTGCAACTCCTCGCCTCGACCATTCTGGGATGGCTTCTGTTCGACAATCGCCCCGATCTGGTGACGCTGGCGGGGGCGGCAGTCATCATCTCGGCCGGGTTGCTGATGTGGTGGGATGCCCGCCGCCGGGTGAACGCCATTCGCGATATGGATGTAGTGGAAAGCGCGGTTTAGCGTTCCACATGGGGTGACGTTCTCTCGGATAGGGAGCGCCGGAATCCGCCCCATCCGCTTTCGGCCAGTACTTGTGGTAGGAATACAAGGCATGGGAAAGGCATGGAAAAGGCCAGGTGACAGAAGCGAATGGCATCCTCAGCTGCTGGCTGTGTGCCCGCGCGCTCGGGGAGAGGGTGGAGTGGCACCATACCGTTCCCAAGGCCAGAGGCGGCCGCGCGACAGTGCCGGTCCATCCAATATGCCATCGCACCATCCACGCCAATTTCAGTAACGGGGAGCTGTGCAGGCTGGGTGGGCAGCACGCGGCACTGCTCGACAATCCTGTGATTTCCAGCTTCGTCCGCTGGATCGCAAACAAGCCGCCGGATTTCCACGCACCGACGCGCAAGGGGCGGTGATAGTGCGGGCAGCTCTCACCTCCTTGCGGAGGTGCCCAGAAGTTGCAGGGCCAAATGAAAAGGGCGGCCCCGCGAGGCCGCCCTTTCGAATGCTTGTCAGCAGAGGCCGGATCAGCCTTCCACATGCTCCGCCAGCACGGTGAGACCATTGGTGCCCACTTCGGCGAAGCCGCCGCGGACCATGATCTCTTCAGGCTGACCACCCGCGGTGCGATAGACCTGAACGGCCCCGTCACGGATGGTGGACATGAAGGGCGCGTGGCCCTCCAGCACGCCGAATTCGCCTTCCTCGCCGGGGACGACCACCATGTGGACATCCTCGGAAAGGACCAGCTTGGCCGGCGTGACGAGTTCGAAGTGCAAAGCCATCTGCTTAGGCGTCCTCTGCCAGCTTCTTGGCCTTGGCCACTGCCTCGTCGATGCCGCCAACCATGTAGAACGCGGCTTCCGGCAGGTGATCGTATTCGCCGTCCACCACAGCCTTGAACGACTTGATGGTGTCTTCCAGCTGCACGAACTTGCCCGGGATACCGGTGAACACTTCGGCCACGTGGAACGGCTGCGAGAGGAAGCGCTGGATCTTGCGGGCGCGGGCCACGATCAGCTTATCTTCTTCCGACAGTTCGTCCATGCCCAGAATGGCGATGATGTCCTGCAGCGACTTGTACTTCTGCAGGGTTTCCTGAACGCGGCGAGCGGTTTCGTAGTGCTCCTGGCCGACGACGCGCGGTTCGAGAACGCGGCTGGTCGAGTCCAGCGGGTCCACGGCCGGGTAGATGCCCAGTTCCGAGATCGCGCGCGACAGGGTGGTCGTGGCGTCAAGGTGAGCGAAGGAGGTTGCCGGAGCCGGGTCGGTAAGGTCGTCCGCAGGAACGTAGATGGCCTGCACCGAGGTAATCGAACCCTTGGTGGTGGAGGTGATGCGTTCCTGCAGCGCGCCCATGTCGGTCGACAGGGTCGGCTGATAACCCACGGCCGAAGGAATACGGCCGAGAAGGGCCGACACTTCGGCGCCTGCCTGAGTGAAGCGGAAGATATTGTCCACGAAGAACAGCACATCCTGGCCTTCCTCGTCGCGGAAATATTCCGCCATGGTCAGGCCCGAGAGAGCCACGCGAGCGCGGGCGCCCGGGGGTTCATTCATCTGGCCGAATACGAGCGCGACCTTGGAACCATCCGAGGTGGCATTGCCTTCGGCATCCTTGGCGATAACGCCGGCGTCGAGGAATTCGTGGTAGAGGTCGTTACCTTCGCGGGTACGTTCACCCACGCCAGCGAACACCGACACGCCGCCGTGGCCCTTGGCGATGTTGTTGATCAGTTCCTGGATCAGCACGGTCTTGCCCACGCCGGCGCCGCCGAACAGGCCGATCTTGCCGCCCTTGGCGTAAGGAGCGAGAAGGTCGATGACCTTGATGCCCGTCACCAGAATGGCCGCTTCGGTCGACTGGTCGATGAAGGCGGGAGCTTCAGCGTGGATCGGGGCGAACTTATCAGCGCCAACCGGGCCCATGTCGTCGATCGGCTCGCCGACCACGTTCAAAATGCGGCCGAGGGTCTTGGGGCCCACCGGCACCGAGATCTGCTGGCCGGTGCTGGTCACGGGCTGGCCGCGCGTGAGGCCTTCGGTAGCGTCCATCGCGATGGTGCGGACGGTGTTCTCGCCGAGGTGCTGGGCAACTTCGAGCACCAGCGTGTTCTCGCCGTTCTTCGTCTCCAGCGCGGTAAGGATCGCCGGCAGTTCGCCGGTGAAGGTCACGTCGACGACGGCGCCGATCACCTGGCTGATCGTGCCGCCCGCGGTGATGTTGGGCTTGCTCTTGGTCTTGGCTGCGGTGGCCATGTTCGTTTCCTTGCCTTTGATCTTTTAGAGCGCTTCAGCGCCAGCAATGATTTCGACGAGTTCAGTGGTGATCGCGGCCTGGCGGCTGCGGTTGTACTGGATGGTCAGCTTCTGGATCAGCTCGCCGGCGTTGCGGGTGGCGTTGTCCATCGCGGTCATCGATGCGCCCTGTTCGGAAGCAGAGATTTCCAGGAGCGCGCCGAAGAGCTGGGTCTTCAGATAGCGCGGCAGCAGCTCGGCCAGGATTGCTTCCTCGTCGGGCTCATATTCCACCACCGCACCACCGCTGGCGGACGGAGCCGCTTCGGGAGTGGGGACGGGCATGATCTGCTGCTCAGTCGGGTCCTGGGCGAGGGCCGATTTGAAGGTCGCATAGACGAGATGGGCGACGTCGAACTTGCCGGCCTCATACATGGTGACCAGTTCGGCGGCGATCTTCTCGGCTTCCTCATAGCCCGGCTGGCGGACATCCGAAGTGTCGAAATTCCCGGCGATCGCATCGGGGAAATTGCGGCGGATGGGCGCACGGCCCTTCTTGCCGACGAGGAAGAATTCAACCTTCTTCCCTTCCGCGATCAGCTTCTTCGCCTTGGCGACAGCCGCCTTGACGATGTTCGAATTGAGGCCGCCGCACAGGCCCTTGTCGGTGTTGACCACCACCAGCAGGTGGCGCTGGTCGGAGCCGGTGCCGGCCAGCAGCTTGGGGCTGCTCTCGCTCACGGTGATGCGTGAGGCGAGCGAGCCCATCACCGATGCCAGACGCTCCGCATAGGGGCGGGCGGCTTCAGCAGCCGCCTGCGCCTTGCGCAGCTTGGCCGCGGCGACCATCTGCTTGGCCTTGGTGATCTTCTGGGTCGACTTGACCGAGTTGATACGGCCCTTGAGTTCCTTAAGGCTGGCCATGACGGCTCCCTATTAGTCCCGCTATGGGTTCTCGTGGGCTCAGGCGAACTGCTTGGCGAAAGCGTCAAGCGCAGCGACGGTCTTCGCCTTGGCCTCGTCACCAAATTCCTTGGTGTCGCGGATCAGGCCGAGAACGTCGGCATGGCTCTGGCGCATGAAGCTGAGCATTTCGGCTTCGTAACGGGTCACGTCGGCAACGGGGACGCTGTCGAGATAGCCGTTGGTGCCGGCGAAAATGGAAACGGTCTGTTCTTCGAAGGGCAGCGGGCTGAACTGCGGCTGCTTGAGCAGCTCCGTCAGGCGCGCACCGCGATTGAGCAGCTTCTGGGTCGAAGCGTCGAGATCGGAGCCGAACTGCGCGAAGGCAGCCATTTCGCGATACTGCGCCAGCTCCAGCTTGATCGAACCGGCAACCTTCTTCATCGCCTTGGTCTGGGCCGAACCGCCGACGCGGCTGACCGACAGACCGACGTTGATCGCCGGACGCACGCCCTGGTAGAACAGGCCGGTTTCAAGGAAGATCTGGCCGTCGGTGATCGAAATCACGTTGGTCGGAATATAGGCCGACACGTCGCCCGCCTGCGTTTCGATGATCGGCAGGGCGGTCAGCGAACCGGCGCCATTGTCGTCGTTCATCTTCGCCGCGCGCTCAAGCAGGCGGGAGTGGAGATAGAACACGTCGCCCGGATAGGCTTCGCGGCCCGGCGGGCGGCGGAGCAGCAGGGACATCTGACGATAGGCAACGGCCTGCTTGGAAAGATCGTCATACACGATCACGGCGTGCATGCCGTTGTCGCGGAAGAATTCGCCCATCGCGGCGCCGGTGTAGGGCGCGAGATACTGGAGCGGAGCCGGTTCCGAAGCGGTGGCGGCCACGACGATGGAATATTCCATGGCGCCGTTTTCTTCCAGCTGGCGCACGATCTGGGCGACGGTGGAGCGCTTCTGGCCCACTGCGACGTAGATGCAATACAGCTTCTTGGATTCGTCGGTGCCCTGATTGGCTTCCTTCTGGTTGATGAAGGTATCGATCGCCACGGCAGTCTTGCCGGTCTGACGGTCACCGATGATCAGTTCGCGCTGGCCGCGGCCGACGGGAACGAGGGCGTCGATCGCCTTGAGGCCGGTCTGCACGGGTTCGTGCACCGACTTGCGGGGGATGATGCCCGGAGCCTTCGATTCCACGCGGGCGCGCTTGTCGGCAACGATCGGGCCCTTGCCGTCGATCGGGTTGCCCAGCGCGTCAACCACGCGGCCCAGCAGGCCCTTGCCGACGGGCACGTCCACGATGGTGCCGGTGCGCTTTACGGAATCGCCTTCCTTGATGTTGGCGTCCGAACCGAAGATCACGGCGCCGACATTGTCGGCTTCAAGGTTGAGGGCCATGCCCTGCACGCCATTGGCGAATTCCACCATCTCGCCAGCCTGAACGCTGTCGAGGCCGTGGATGCGGGCGATACCGTCACCGACCGAGAGGACGGAGCCGACTTCGCTGACCTGCGCTTCGGTGCCGAAATTGGCGATCTGGTCCTTGATGACCTTGGAGATTTCTGCGGCGCGGATTTCCATGTTCAGCCTTTCATCGCGTGCGCGAGGGAATTGAGACGGGTGCGGATCGAGCTGTCGATACGCTTGGAACCGATGGTGACCACCAGGCCACCCAGCAGTTCGGGATCGACGCTGGTGCGGATCTTGACGTTGCGGCCCTCACGGGCCTTGAGCTTCTTCTCCAGCGCAACAACCTGATCGTCGCTCAGCGCGTGGGCGCTGGTGACCTGCGCGGTCACCTCACCACGCTGGGCGGCGGCGATCGCATGGAAGGCGCGGATGATCGCGGGGAGCTGCGAGAGCCGACGATTGGCTGCCAGCACGCCCAGGAAGTTCTGGGTGAGCTTGTCCAGCTTCATCGCATCGCCGAGCGCGGCCATGGCCTTGCCCAGATCGGTGCGGCTCACTTCCGGGTTACGGATAAGAGCGGCGAGGTCGGTCGACTCGCGAAGCGCGGCATCAAGCGCTTCGAGGTCGGATTCGACCGCGCTTACATTGCCGGCCTCCGATGAGAGGTCGAACAGCGCCGACGCATAGCGTCCGGCGAGGCTAGCCTGAATTCCGGCGGAAATCTCCACGCGCGAAAGGTCCTTTAGGTCCGAAGAAACGGTAACTGTACCCAGCCCAAACGAGGCCCCCGAAGGTGCCCCCAGCAAGGTAGGCGCGCGCCTAGCACCGGCATTCCTACAACGCAACCCGACTCGGCCCCGGATTTAGACAGGTCGAACGAAAGCCGGGGAAGGGATCGGCCTATTGGGTGGGGTGGCAATCGTAGATCACGCGCTCGTTGGGCTGCGAGGGAAGGAGCGAGAATATGGTCGCCTGATTGTTGCCGAAGGCGGCAATCTCGGCAGGCGCCGCGCCGCATTGGGGCGTTTCATATTCCTCCCGCGCCTGGCGGACGGCCTCCATTGCGGCATGGGGCAGGAGGTAACGCTCCACCCGATATTGCCCCGCTGCCGGATCGAAGGAATTTACCGAAACGGCGGCCTCGTCATTCGGGACGAGGATGCGGGACCATTTCCCGTCCTTCTGGCCATATTGGGTCCGGCCGTTGATGCAGCCCTGATCGGTCCAGGTGATCGGAATATCGTCGGTTGCGATGCTGGTGATGCGGCTGCGCTCCACATTGACGACGCAGATCATCCGTCCCTCTGTCGCCGCCACGGCCTGCGTCGGGCGCGCACTGGCGCCGACGGCCTTCTTTTCCTGCTTGAGGGTCAGGGCCACGCGGTCTTCCACATCATTGTAGGATGGGCGGGCCAGCCAGGTGCCAAGCGCGGCCAGCAAGGCCACTGCCGCTGCACCTGCTGCGATCTTCATCGGCCCAATCTTGCCTTCATCCCGTTCGCGCCAGGCGACGAAGCCGCCGGCCATGCCGCACAGCAGCAGAATCACGGTGAGCATCATCGCATTCTCACGCTCGGTGATGATTGCGAATTCCACCTCGCGCCGGACTTCTTCCGTGCGCCGGGCATCGCGTGCGGCCTTGGCCTGCTGCTGCTGGAGCGCGGCGAGCTGTTCACGCTCGGTCCGGGCGCGTTCCGCGGCGTCGAGTTCCGCCAGCGAGCGGCAGGGCAGGCCATTGACCTGCGCGGTGATGTTATTGGTCCGCAGGAAGGGCAGCAGCTCCCGCGTGGAAACGGCGAAGTAGAATTCCGCATCGGCACCGTCACTCTCCGCGCCGAAGCTGTTCACGCCTACGACCCGGCCGCAATTATCGAGCAGAGGGCCGCCGCTGCTGCCCTTGCCGATGGGCGCGGTGTGCAGCAGCGTGTCGAAATCCCGCGTGGGCCGCGCGCCGGAAAGGAAGCCACGGCTCTTTACCGGGGGCTGCGCCCGGAAGATGTCATTCACGCCCAGGCCCTGCGCCCGGTCCACATTCATCGGATAACCGACCGAGGTGACCGGGCCGGAATCGGTTTCCGGCGTGCCCGAAATGGTGAGGGGCGGCAGTTTGAGCGGGCTGGTGGTAGTGAGGATCGCCAGATCGTTGCGCGGGGAAAAGGCGGTGATCTTGCCATAGACCACCTTGCCCCCGTCCGAAGGGACGATGGCGATGGACAGATCCCGGTCCCTCCGGGCTTCCTCCACCACATGCGCATTGGTGACGATCTGTTCCGGCGTCACGGCAAAGCCGGTGCCGTGGGATACGGGATATGCCCCGCCATTATCGTCGCCAATGATGATCACGCGCACCACCCCGCGCGAGGCGGCGTCGATGTCGGACGGATCGGCATGGGCGGCGGAAGCCAGCTGCAGCAACGCCAGGCAGAAGCATGCAGCCAGTGCCTGGCGCAGGAAATGGAAAGAAACCATGGCGCTGATTTCGCATTCGCACTGGCGCTTCGCAAGCGGCTTTGGCGGGCTGACTTCACGGGGGCCGCGCTTTATCCGTCACAGGGCCGAACCGAGAGGGGGAATCCGGCAGCTTATGGGTTTGAACGCAAGATGCGGGACGCGTAGCCGCCTTTGATGGCATAGGGAGGCGAGATGGAAATAACCGATCCTTCCACCCTTGCGGCCATGCAGAGAGCCTTTGCGGAGCGCGATCGCTCGCAGGACGGGCGCTTCGTCGTCGCGGTGACCAGCACCGGCATCTATTGCCGCCCGAGCTGCCCGGCGCGCCGCCCCCTGCCGGAAAACACTCTCTTCTATGCAGATGAAGCCGGGGCCGAGGCCGCGGGCTTCCGCCCCTGCAAGCGTTGCAAGCCCGACGAGACCGCGCGGGACAAGCAGGCCGTGATGGCCGCCATTGCCGCGATCCGTGCCGCGCAGACACCTCGGACGCTGGAACAGCTGGGCGCGCTGACGGCCTATTCGCCCACCCATTTCCAGCGCGTGTTCAAGCGGCTGACCGGCATGAGCCCGGCTTCTTATACGCGCGCGTTGCGTGACGCGCGCGCGCGCGAGGCGCTGAGCGGCAGCGGATCGGTGACGGCGGCGATCTATGATGCGGGATATGAGGCGCCTTCGCGCTTCTACGATGGAATGAAGGGAAGGTTGGGAATGACGCCATCGGCATGGGTCAAGGGCGGGGCGGGCGTGACCGTCCGCTGGGCCCTGGTGGAAACCACACTGGCGCCGATGCTGGTTGCCGCCACCGACAAGGGCGTGTGCCGCCTGTCCTTCAACGAGGGCGAAGAGCATCTGCGCGCGATCTTTCCGGCAGCCGAACTGGTGGAGGGTGGGGAAGATTTCGCGGCCCTGCTGGATCAGGTGGTGGCCGCCGTTGAAAGCCCCGGCACTGGCGGGGACATTCCGCTGGATGTGAAAGGTACGGCCTTTCAGGAAGCGGTCTGGCGGGAATTGCGCAAGATTCCGCCGGGGGAGACCCGGTCCTATGCCGAAATCGCCGCCGCTGCCGGTAATGCCAAGGCCGTTCGCGCGGCGGGCGGGGCAAACGGGGCCAATAATGTCGCGGTTCTGATCCCCTGCCACCGGGTAGTGCGCGGCGATGGCTCGATCGGCGGCTATGCCTATGGAACGGCCATCAAAGAGGCCCTGCTTTCCCGCGAACGCGCGCGCTGAAAACGGCAGGGCGGGCGTTCAGACGAAACTATAGGGGTCGATATCGACATTGACCCGCACGCCAACGGGAAATTTCAAAGAGCCCAGCCATTCCCGGATCACATCCTGCAATTGCGCTGAGCGGCGGGCGTTGATCAGCAGGCGGTGGCGATACCGGCCCCGAAGAAGGCTCAAGGGGGCAGGAGCGGGGCCCAGAATCTGGACGTCGGGCAGATTGGGCCGGGTCGCGCCGATCTGGCGCGCAGCCTCCCGCGCCTCGTTCTCATCCTCGCTGGAAACGATGATCGCGGCCCAGCGGCCGAAGGGTGGGGCGCCGGCGTGGCGGCGCGCCTCTGCCTCCGCCTCGTAAAAGGCGTCGCGATCTCCGGCGGCAAGGGCGGCGATCACCGGGGCATCGGGATGGCGGGTCTGGATGATCACCTCGCCGCGTTTCTCCCCACGGCCGGCGCGGCCCGCTACCTGCGCTACCTGCTGATAGGTCCGCTCCGCCGCGCGCAGATCGCCGCCTTCGAGGCCCAGATCGGCGTCGACAACGCCGACCAGCGTCAGCTCGGGAAAGTGGAAGCCCTTGGTGACGAGCTGCGTGCCCACGATCACATCCACCGCGCCTTCTTCCACCGAGCCGACGAAATGGGCGATCTTCTCGGGCGAGTTCAGCGTGTCCGATGTGGCGATAGCCACCCGCGCCTCGGGCAGGATTTCCGCCACTTCATCGGCAATGCGCTCCACGCCGGGGCCGCAGGCGACCAGACAATCGGGCTCGCCGCATTCGGGGCACTTGTCGGGCGTGGGCGTCTCATGTCCGCAATGGTGGCAGGCGAGGCGGCGGGACAGGCGGTGCTCCACCAGCCAGGCGCTGCAATTGGGGCACTGGAAGCGATAGCCGCAATGGCGGCATAGGGTGAGCGGGGCATAGCCGCGCCGGTTGAGGAACAGCAGCGATTGTTCGCCGCGTTCCAGCCGCACCTTCATTTCCTCCACCAGCCGGGGCGCGATCCAGTGGCCACGCTGGGGCGGCTCCTTGGTAAGGTCCAGGGTTTCGATGTCAGGCAGTTCCGCCCCGCCGAAGCGGCTGGGCAGATCCAGCTTCTCGTAAATCCCGGCCTCTGCCATCTGGAGGCTTTCCAGCGCCGGGGTCGCGCTGGCGAGGATCACCGGAATCTTCTCGAACCGGGCGCGCATCACGGCAACGTCGCGGGCATTGTAGCGCACGCCATCGTCCTGCTTGAAGCTCACCTCATGCGCTTCATCCACCACGATCAGGCCGAGATTGGCATAGGGCAGGAACAGGGCGGAACGAGCCCCGACTACGACCTGCGCCGTGCCAGCCGCAATTGCCCGCCATGCCCGCCGCCGCTCGGTGGATTTGAGCGAGGAATGCCAGGTGACGGGCGGCGCGCCGAAACGGTCCTCGAAACGGCGCAGGAAGGCTTCGGTCAGCGCGATTTCTGGCAGCAGGACGAGCACTTGCTGGCCCTTCTTCAGGGCTTCCGCGATGCCTTCGAAATAGGTTTCCGTCTTGCCCGATCCTGTAACGCCATCAAGCAGGAAGGGGGCAAAGCCGCCTTCGCTCACTGCGCCCGCGAACCGGTCCGCCACTTCGCGCTGAGCGGGTGAGAGGGAGGGTAGATGAAAATCCGGCCGCGCCCGCTCGAAGGGCCGGTCGCAATCGACTTCCACCGGCTCCAGCACGCCCTGATTGACGAGGCCGCGCAGCACCCCTTCGGAAACGCCTGCGATTCCCGCCAGTTCGCGGATGGTCGCCTGCTCGCCCTGCAAGGCGTCGATTGCCGCCTCGCGCTGGGGCGTCATGCGCTCCGGCGTCTGGTCGGTCAGGCGATATTCGGTCATCGTCGCCGGGCCTTTCAGCGCCCCGCCGCTGGAAAGCACCATGCGCGCGACCGAGGCGGGATGGGCGCAATAATAATCCGCCGTCCATTCGATCAGCCGCCGCAGGCTCTCCTTCAGCGGCGGGACGGGCAGCTTGCCCAGCAGCGGGCGCAGCTTGGCATCGGGCACTTCGTCGGCGGGCAGCCGGCCTTTCTCCCACACGATGCCGATGATCTGGCGCGGGCCGAGGGGGGCAGACACTACCGTTCCGGGCGGCGCGTCCATTCCTTCGGGCAGCCGGTAGTCCAGCGGGCCGAGTGCGGCGTTGAAGTGGAGCAGTCTGACGCGGTTCATGATATGCGGTGCTTAATGGGCTGCACAGGGCTGCATCGCAAGCGCGGGAGGATCGGATGACGGAACGCAACGTGGAAATGGCTGGCGAGGCAAGGCTGGGCCGCAGGATGGTGCTGGCCGGTGCGGCGGCCGCCGCGCTGCTGGCGCTGCCCGGCTGCGAGACGATGCGGCGATACAGCCTGGTCGATGCGGTGCGCCGCTTGCTCTATCATGCGCAGGCCAACGCCTTTGCGCGGCTGATGGCCCCCGGTGGTTTCTGGGACAATCAACTGACCCGACTGGACCTGCCCGGCGCGCTCGGCTCACGCGGGAATATCCTCGCGGGTATTCTCACCTCGGTGGTGTTCAAGGACAGGCTCCAGCGCGAATTCAACCATATGGCCGAACGGGGGGCTCGCCGCGCCGCGCCGCTGGTGGCCGATGCGGTGGAAGTGATCGGCATCGCCAATGCCAAGGCCTTGCTGGAAGGCGGGCCGACTGCGGCGACTGGCTATCTGCGCGGCCAGATGGCAGGCAGCCTGATCGAGGCAATGTCCCCCGAACTGGCCGACGCGCTGCGTATCTCGCAGGAACCTCTGGTGGGGCAGGCGCTGGCGGCGCTGACCGGCGTGGATGTTCCCGCGCTGGCCCGCGATTTCGCAGGCGAAGTGGACGATGCGATCTGGGCCGAAATGGGCCGCCAGGAAGCCGCGATCCGCGCCGATCCGCGCAGCACGAAAGACCCTGTGCTGATCGGGGCTCTGGCTGCGGGGTATTAATCCCTCCTCGTCATTCCCGCGAAAGCGGGAACCCAGTTCCACCGTTGCTGCTAGGTTCCCGCTTTCGCGGGAATGACGAGAGGGAGTGGGCTGAATCTCGATGGTTCCGGGGTGGCCTAGCCCGCGCCGTAAGCATATAGCCGCCCGCACGAGTCCCATTGCCAGCCGGAACAGACCCATGAAATTCTTCGTCGACACTGCCGATACTGCTGAAATCGCCGATCTGGCTGCAACGGGCCTGCTGGACGGTGTGACCACCAATCCCAGCCTGATCGCCAAGTCCGGTCGCGATTTCATGGAGGTGACAAAGGAAATCTGCGCGCTGGTGGATGGGCCGGTCAGTGCCGAAGTGGTCGCGCTCGATCACCCGACCATGATGAAGGAAGCGGAAGTCCTGCGGAAGATCGCGGATAATGTCTGCATCAAGGTTCCGCTGACTGTCGATGGCCTGAAGACCTGCAAGGCACTGACCGACGATGGTGCGATGGTGAATGTCACCCTGTGCTTTTCCGCCAATCAGGCGCTGCTGGCGGCCAAGGCCGGGGCGAGCTTCATTTCGCCCTTCGTCGGCCGGCATGACGATAACGGGTTCGACGGGCTGGACCTGCTGCGCGACATTCGCCTGATCTACGACAATTATAATTTCGAGACGGAAATCCTCGCCGCCTCGATCCGCCATCCCATCCATGTGCTGGAAAGCGCGCGGATCGGCGCCGATGTGGCCACCATGCCGCCCGCCGTGATCCGCGCCCTGTTCAAGCATGTGTTGACCGACAAGGGCATTGAAGGCTTCCTTGCCGATTGGGCGAAGACCGGGCAGACCATCCTGAAATAGAAGCATGCGCTGCTGCGCGGGCAGGGGCCTGATTGCGGGAGTGCGCTGCCGGGCTTCCCGCTTTCGCCGGAACGCGCGAGTGTTTAAGCAAGATTGATATGGCCAACGAAACTCCCCTCGACCGCTTCAAGCAAGCTCTGACCGGCGCCGCCCGCGCGATTTCGCATGATGCGCAAATTGACGTGACCTGGACGTCCGATGCGCCCGGCATCGTGGGGGAATCGATCAAGGTGCCCATGCCGGGCCGCACCCTGCCGCGGGAGCAGGCCCAGCAGGCGCGCGGTTTTGCCGATAGTTTCTCGCTTCGCCTGAAGCACCACAATCCCGGCCTGCACGGCCGCCATGCCCCGGTCGAGCCTTCGGCGCGGGCCTGTTACGACGCGGTGGAAGCCGTGCGATACGAGGCACTGGGCGAAAATAATTACGACGGTATTCGCGGCAATCTGGCGGCCTCGCTGGATATGCGCATGGCTTCAGACCCAATTTCGCGCGCCACCAGCGCCGATGAAGTGCCGATCCAGACCGCGCTAGCCCTGATCCTGCGCGAGAAGCTGACCGGCCAGCCGGTGCCGCGCTCCGCCGAGCAGGGCGTGAACATGGTTCGCGGCTGGATCGAGGACAAGGCGGGCGACGATTTTGACCGGCTGGCTTTGTCCATCGACGATCAGAAGGCATTCCAGTCCCTCACGCTCGACATGCTCCGCCATCTGGAACTGACCCGCGCCGAGGAGATCGAACAGCCCTCCAGCGAGGAAGGCGAGGATCAGGCGGGCGATCAGTCCGGCGAGGATGAGGGCAGCGAGGAGCAGCCCCAGAACGAGCAGCGCCAGCAGCAGGACACCGCCGCCGAAAACGGCGAGGGAGAGAATGACGGCGAGAGCGAGCAGGAGGTCGAGCAGGAACAGGAGATGACCGACGGCGATGTGGGCGAGGACGGGGAGGAAGGCATGATGCCGGTCCGCCCGAACCGCCCCTGGACCGACGATCCCTCCACCTTCGACTATAAGGTCTACACTGAAGAATTCGACGAGATCGTCTCCGCCACGGATCTGTGCGACGAGGATGAGCTGACCCGCCTGCGCGCCTATCTGGACAGCCAGTTGACGGGCCTGCAGGGCGTGGTGACCAAGCTGGCCAACCGTCTCCAGCGCCGCCTGATGGCCCAGCAGAACCGCAGCTGGGATTTCGATCAGGAAGAAGGCCTGCTGGATGCCGCGCGGCTGGCCCGCGTGGTGATCAGCCCCGGCCACTCCCTGTCCTACAAGATGGAGCAGGATCAGGAGTTCAAGGACACTATCGTCACCCTGCTGATCGACAATTCCGGCTCCATGCGCGGAAGGCCGATCTCCATCGCGGCCATCAGCGCGGATATCATGGCGCGTACGCTGGAACGCTGCGGGGTGAAGGTGGAAATCCTCGGCTTCACCACTCGTGCCTGGAAGGGTGGACAGAGCCGCGAGAAATGGCTGGAGGGCGGCAAGGCATCCCAGCCGGGCCGCCTCAACGATCTGCGCCACATCATCTACAAGAAGGCCGACGAGCCCATGCGCCGCGCGCGCAAGAATCTCGGCCTGATGATGCGCGAAGGGCTGCTGAAGGAGAATATCGACGGGGAGGCCCTGCTGTGGGCTCACAGCCGCCTGCTTGCCCGGCCGGAAGATCGCCGCATCCTGATGGTGATTTCCGACGGCGCGCCGGTGGACGATTCCACTCTCAGCGTGAATTCCGCCGGCTATCTGGAACAGCATCTGCGCAAGGTGATCGACTGGATCGAGAAGCAGAGCCCGGTCCAGCTCGTCGCCATCGGCATCGGCCATGACGTGACCCGCTATTACAAACGCGCGGTGACCATCATGGATGTCGAGCAATTGGGCGGCACGATTATCGAGCAGCTGGCCGATCTGTTCGAGGTGGATTGAGGGTAGGGGGCCGCAGCTCACCGCGTGGTGGTCTGATTTCGTTCAGCTTGCGCCCGATAAGGGAAGGCCCCAGACCCAGATTTGCATATTCCGGAGCAAGGAGAGGCCCCTCATGCGCAAACTGATCCTGAGCGGTGGCGTGCTGGCCCTGTTGCTGGCCGCCGCCTGGGCCTTCGTTTCGCCCTGGATCGCAATGGATGCCTTGCGCGATGCCGCTCGGGAGGCTGATCGCGGCGCGCTGGAGGAATCGATCGATTTTCCCGCCCTCCGGACTTCCCTCAAGCAGCAGATGCGCGAACAGATCGCGCAGGAAGCGTCGAAACGCGGCGAGAGTAATCCCATGCAGGGCGCGGGTGCGCTGCTCGCCTCGGGCTTTCTGGACGGGGTGGTGGATAGCGTCATCACGCCCGATGGCATGGCGGCGCTGCTGGTTACCGGCAGCCTCGTGCCCATGCGCGATGGCAAGCCCGCCAGGGAAATTGACTGGGATGTGGAGCGCACCGGCCTGAACAGTTTCCGAGCCGTCCCCAAGGGCGAGAATGGCGAGGCCTATCCCGCGCTGGTCTTCACGCGCAGTGGCCTCTCATGGAAACTGGCCTCAATCGACATTCCCGAACCCGAACTCGCCAGCGAGTAAGCGCCTGCCGCTTGACCAAGGCCCCGCCTTCGGACCAAAGCCGCGCATATGATCGAAGGCGCACCTCTTACGCTGTTCAACAGCCTCACCCGCCAGGCGGAATATTTCACTCCGGTCCATCCCGGGGAAGCTCGGGTCTATAGCTGCGGGCCCACCGTCTATAATTACCCCCATATCGGCAATATGCGGGCCTATGTCTTCGCGGATGTGCTGGGCCGCACGCTCAGCTGGAAGGGCTTCAAGCTCACCCATGTGATCAACATCACCGATGTCGGCCATTTGACGGACGATGCCGATCAGGGCGAGGACAAGATGGAAAAGATGGCTGCGGAGAAGGCGCAGTCCATCTGGGAGATCGCCCGCCATTATACCGAAGCCTATTGGGCGGACATCAAGGCTCTGAACATCCGCCAGCCGGCCGACTGGTCCATCGCCACGAACTATATCGAAGACATGCTCGATTTCGCGAAGAGCATCGCGGACAAGCATTGCTACGAACTGCCTTCCGGCCTCTATTTCGACGTTTCGACCGTGGAGGATTACGGCAAGCTCGCCCGCGCCGCGACCGATGAGGGGGAAGGCCGGATCGAGGCCGTGGAAGGCAAGCGCCACGCGGCGGACTTCGCCATCTGGCGCAAGACGCCCGAGGGCGAGAAGCGCCAGATGGAATGGGATTCGCCCTGGGGCAAGGGCGCACCGGGCTGGCATCTGGAATGCTCGGTGATGAGCGGCAAGCTTCTTGGCTTCCCCTTCGACATCCACACCGGCGGGATCGACCACCGCGAAATCCACCACCCGAACGAGATCGCGCAGAATCAGGCGTTTTGCGGCTGCGGCGGCTTGTCCGAAGCTGCCAATTCCGGCGCGCGCCTGTGGATGCACAATAACTTCCTGGTCGAACGCTCTGGAAAGATGAGCAAATCCTCCGGCGAATTCCTCCGCCTGCAATTGCTGATCGACAAGGGCTATCACCCGCTGGCCTACCGCCTGCTGTGCCTTCAGGCGCAATATCGCAGCGAGCTGGAATTCAGCTGGGAAGGGCTTGCCGCCGCGCTCACCCGCCTCAAGCGCATGGTGCTGGCGGTGCAGGCCCTTAAAAAGCGCCATGCCGACAAGGGGCAAGATCCAGTCGAAGCCCCTGAAGGCGGCTGGACCTTCGCTCGCCTGCTTGACGGAATCGGCGGAACCCTGCGCCCGCTGGCGATCCGTTTCGACGAGGCGATTTCCGACGATCTCAACACGCCGGTGGCGCTGACCATCCTTGAGGAACTGCTCTCGCTCAAGAAGATGCCCACCGATGAATCGCTGACCCTGCTGGGCGCGATGGATGCGGTGCTGGGCCTCAATCTGCTGGAGCTGGACCGCGCCGAACTGCGCCTGCGACCCAAGGGCGCGGCGATCGATCCGGCAGAGATCGAAGCCGCGCTGGAACGTCGCAAGGCCGCCCGCGCGGAAAAGGATTTCGCCACCTCCGACGCGATCCGTGACGAGCTCGCGGCCAAGGGCGTGGATGTGATGGACGGCGATCCGCTGGGCTGGGAATGGAAACTTTGACGACGAAAACTGTCGCCGTGCTTCCCGGCCTCGCCCGGCCCATGCTGGAATCGCGTCTGCCGGAGTGGATCGAGCCGCGCTGGTGGCATTCGGTGGAGGAGCTTCACGCCCTCGCGCCGGAAGCCGAGATCGGCTGGTTCGACATGCATCACAAGCCGCCTTTGCTGGAGGCTGTTGCGCTGGCGAAGGGCCTGAAATGGTTCAACTCGGTTTATGCCGGGCTGGATTTCCTGCCCATGGAGGAAATGCGCACCCGCGGCGTGCAACTGACCAACGGCACGGGGCTTACCGATATTCAGGTTTCGGAATTCGTGGTGCTGGGCATGCTGGCCATTGCCAAGAATTATCCGGCCATCGTGCGGGCGCAGGACCGGCATGAATGGCTGGCCGCCGCGCCGGGCATTCGCGATCTGGCTGGCAGCAGGGCGCTGATCCTGGGCTATGGCGCGATCGGCCGGAAGATCGGGGAAAAGCTCGCCGGTTTCGGGGTGGAGGTAGTGCCGGTGCGGCGCCATCCAGCCGAAGGCGCGCTGACGCCGGATCAGTGGCAGGCGAGGATTGGGGAGTTCGACTGGATCATCCTCACTGTTCCCGGCACGCCGGAAACCGAAGGAATGATCGGCCCGGCCGAGATTGCCGCGATGAAGCCCGAGGCAGTGCTGGTGAACTTCGCGCGCGCCAATGTGGTGGATCAGGCGGCGCTGACCGATGCGCTGAAACACCGCCGGATCTTCGCCGCCATGCTGGATGTGACCGATCCGGAGCCTTTGCCGCCGGAGCATCCTTTGTGGAATCTCGATAACGCCCATATCACCATGCACCTTTCCGGTATTCCCACGCCGCAAAGCATGCTGCGCGGGGCCATCCGTTTCGTGGAAAATTGCGAACGCTACCGTAAGGGTGAGCCTCTGGAGCCGCGTTTCAACCCCGTGCTGGGGTACTGATCCTCCCCGAAACGGGGAGGGGGACCGCCGGACGTAGTCCGGGGGTAGAGGGGCACTGGCGAGGAAGTGCGCGAGAAGTGGGCGAATAGCCGCGCCTGCCCCTCCACCATCCTGCGGATGGTCTCCCTCCCCCGGTGGCGGAGGATCTTCATCACGCATCCTCCAGCAACAGCAGTTCCACGCTCACTGCCAGGCGCGGTTCGGGCGTAAGGGCGTGGTCGACTTCCATCACTGCCGCATCGGCCACCAGCTGCCGGGGAATGTCGAATTCGTAATCGGGCAGTTCGGCAATGAAATGCTCCCCGGCTTCGACTGCCTCCACGCCCTCGAACAGCAGTTCCAGCCGGTGACGGGTGCCGGCAAAGGTGATGCTGGCCCAGGCGGTTTCGCGATGGCTGGCGATCCGCACATGGCCGCAGGCGAGGATCTGCAGCGCGGCCCTCAGCCTGTCGGAAGTGGTGCGGCGGCGGATGGCGGGCACCTTGTGAGTGGCGCGGGGCAGGGTGGCATGATCAGCCAGCATGGATGCTCTCCTCGTATTTGTTCATGAAATGTTCTACATTTTTTTCCGTGCGAGGGCGCGGAATGCGGCCGTTGCGCAGATCGAGCACAAAGCGTGGGTCATGGGCCACCAGCCTGCCGAATTTCGTGGCGGGCATTCCGGTGCGCCGCAGGAATTTCTCGATCTTGCGAATCAACATCGTCACTCCTTCTCCCAGTTCGTGCGGCAGTGCCGAATGCCGTGAGGCAGGGCCGCCGGGCTTCGACTCGATATGACTTTCCTCGCCTGCGAAATCCTACTTGTCTAGGAAAAATACTACGTGTAGGATGCGATCATGAAAAATCACGTAGGAAGCTCCTCTGGCGATCCTCGCGAACGCCTTGTTGCCCTTGCCGGTGAACGGGGGGTGAGCCTTGCCGCCCTCTCGCGCCTGATCGGCAAGAATGGCACATATCTTCAACAGTTCATCACCAAGGGCAGTCCGCGCCGGCTGGCCGAGGAGGATCGCGAAGTGCTGGCCCGCTTCTTCGGCGTGGCGGAAAGCGAATTGGGCGGGGCGACGGAAAAATCCTATGACGGGCGCTCGAAGGACGGCTGGGTGGAAGTGCCCCGGCTGGCGCTCGATGCCTCGGCCGGGCCGGGCAGTTTCACCGCACAGGAAGTGCCGTTCGATACTTTCCGTTTTTCCGCCCGCTGGCTGCGCGAACAAGGGCTCGACGCAGCGATGCTCTCGGCCATCGCCGTGGCGGGCGATTCGATGGAACCGGTGCTGCGCGACGGGGACGAGATTCTGGTGGACCGCACTCTGCGTGCCTTGCGCGAAGGCATTCACGTCGTCCGCCTGGGCGAGGCGCTGCATGTGAAGCGCATCCAGGTGGCGCGGCCCGGCATGCTGACCCTGATCAGCGCCAATCCGGCCTATCCGCCCATTGAAGTTCCGCTGGCGGAGGTGGATGTGATCGGGCGAGTCGTGTGGAAGGGCGGACGGATCTAGGGGCGCTTGCAATCCCGCCGCCCTCCGGCCACCTAAGCGACATGTCCGATACCAACACTGCCCCTCAGGCGCCCCCCCAATCGCCTCCAATGCGGGCGGCGATCATTCCCGTCACACCGCTGGAGCAGAACTGCTCGCTCATCTGGTGCACGAAGACGATGAAGGGCGCACTGGTCGATCCCGGCGGCGATCTCGACAAGCTCAAGGATGCCGTGCGCAGGGCGGGCGTGACGCTGGAAAAGCTGCTCGTCACCCATGGCCATATCGACCATTGCGGGCAGGCGGGCATTCTGGCGAAGGAACTGGGCCTGCCCATCGAGGGCCCTCACGAGGCGGACCGGTTCTGGATCGCCCGGCTGGACGAGGATGGCCGCCGCTGGGGCCTGCATGGCGAGATTTTCGAGCCGGATCGCTGGTTGCACGACGGCGATAAAGTCACCTTGGGCGAGGTGGAGCTGGAAGTGATTCACTGCCCCGGCCATACGCCCGGCCATGTGGTGTTCTTCAACCGGCCGACGCGCTTTGCCATCGTGGGCGATGTCCTGTTCCGCGGCTCCATCGGGCGGACCGATTTTCCGCTGGGCAATCACGCCGATCTGATCGCCTCGATCACGCAGAAGCTCTGGCCGCTGGGCGATGTGACCTTCATCCCCGGCCATGGCCCGGTCAGCACTTTTGCGCAGGAGCGGGTGGATAATCCCTATGTCAGCGACGCGGCGGTCGCCGGGTAATCAGGGACCGGGCCGCTGCCCTTGATCCGCGGGAAACAAAGTTTGCGGTAAGCCGGGGTGGGCTTACCCGTGCGGAGGGATTTATCCTCCCCGCCGTGCGGAACTTCGGAAGTCCGCGAGCTTCAGAGAATCGCCAGGCCCTACGCCGAGCCTCGTCCTTTCCGTCAGACGATCTTCAGCGCGATCAACAGTGCATAAATCGCAAGGCCGATCAGCACGAGGAAGGTGGATGCCATGCCCAGCTTGCGAGTTATCGGCACGCCTGCGCTGTCCATCCCGACTGCATGGGCAAGGCGGCCCAGGAAGTAGATCGCCGCTACGTAAGAGAGCCAGATCCCGGCCTTGCCGGAAAGCTCGATCGCGCCGACCAGCAGCAGCACCAGCGGCGTGTTCTCCGCATAGTTCAGCTGGGCGCGCATCCGGCGCATGAGGGCGTCATTATCCCCGTGGCCATGCGCGATGGAAAAACGCTGGCGCAGCTGCACGACCCTGAAAGCGAGCCATATGCCGATGATCGCGGCGACCGCCGTGGATGTAAGGGTTACGGTAAGGTCCATGGCATTCTTTCTCCCCTGAGCGGCGTGGTTGCCCTATATGACCGGGAGAGGTTGCAACGCACGTGAAAATCGCTATAGGCCGCGCCTTCACCGCCAGCCGCGATCCCGGCCAGCACACAGGTGCCACGCACTTGTGCATTGCCGGGTCATCGCATAGGGCGATTTGATTAAACCGATCTAGAATTTTGCAGGAACAGGTGCCGCGATGGCTGTCCCCAAGAGAAAAACCAGTCCCTCCCGCCGGGGTATGCGCCGTTCGCACGACGCGCTCAAGGTTGAAGCATTCCACGAATGCTCGAACTGTGGCGAACTGAAGCGCCCGCACAATCTGTGCACGCATTGCGGCCA
This sequence comes from Fulverythrobacter ferritrahens, assembly GCF_020539485.1. Taxonomy (GTDB): domain Bacteria; phylum Pseudomonadota; class Alphaproteobacteria; order Sphingomonadales; family Sphingomonadaceae; genus Andeanibacterium; species Andeanibacterium ferritrahens. The sequence continues at coordinate 1,256,528 of NZ_JACDXU010000001.1, read as the reverse complement.
CTATAACGGGCGCGAGATCGTCGCTGTTGGCCTCTAAGGCCGAAGGGTCAGGAACCATTACCGGCACCTTCGAGGTTTGAAGCGAAATGGCTCAGTGCGAGGAGGAAGGGCGCAGGAATATGTCGATATTTCCAGCCCTTCGGACGCAGCAATGGGCCATTTCGGTCAAATCCCGCAGGGACGCCCAAATGGCTGCCATATCGGACCACAAAACGCTTGCGATGGCGTCGGGCCGTCGCGGCGCGTTTTGTGGTCCGATATGTTTGCCATTTGGACGCCTCGTAGGCGCCGGTAATGGCTCCTGACCCTCTTCCAGGGGTAAGCGCATGAATCTGCCGCGTATCGCCGTCGATGCGATGGGCGGCGATGAAGGCGTGCGCGTGATGGTCGAAGGCGCGGCGCTTGCCCGCCGTCGCCATGACCGCTTCAAGTTCCTGCTGGTCGGGGATGAGGAGCGCATCAAGCGTGCGCTCGAAAATCATCCCAATCTGCGCGGGGCTTCTGAAATCCTCCATTCCGCGGATGTGGTGTCGGGCGATGAAAAGCCCACGCAGGCCCTGCGCCGTGCACGCACCACTTCCATGGGCATGGCGATCAATGCCGTGAAGCAGGGCCATGCCGGCGCTGCCGTCAGTGCCGGGAATACCGGCGCGCTGATGGCCATGGCCAAGCTTGCCCTGCGCACCATGCCCGGGATTGACCGCCCCGCGCTCGCCGCGCTGATGCCCACTCTGGGCGAAAGCGATCTGGTGATGCTCGATCTGGGCGCCAATACTGATTGCGATGCCCGCAATCTGGTGCAGTTCGCCATCATGGGCGCAGCCTATTCCCGCATTGTCACCGGGCGTGAAGCGCCGCGCGTGCGGCTGCTCAACATCGGTACCGAAGACAATAAGGGCACCGAACAACTCCAGGAAGCCGCCGCGCGCCTGCGCGAGGCGACCGGCCTTGCCATGCAGTTCGAAGGCTTCGTGGAGGCCAATGGCCTGTCGCGCGGCGATGTGGATGTGGTGGTGACCGATGGATTTTCGGGCAATATCGCGCTCAAGGCAGTGGAAGGAACGGCACGTTTCGTGGCCGATCTGCTGCGCCGCAGCTTCCAGAGCTCGCTGCGCTCCAAATTCGGCTTCCTGGTGAGCAGGCCCGCGACCGAGCTGTTGCGCCACCATCTGGATCCCAACAATCACAATGGCGCCGTTTTCCTTGGGCTCAATGGCGTGGTCGTGAAAAGCCATGGCAGCGCGAATGCCAAGGGCGTGGCCAATGCCGTGGCAGTGACCGCCCGGCTGCTGGAAGCCAGCATCACCGAACGGATATCAGCCGACCTTGCCGAATTGGGCGAGGAACGGCTGCGCCATAACCGCAATTCTTCCGCCAACGGGCAAGATAAAGAGAACGCAGTATGATCCGTTCCGTGGTCAAGGGTACCGGTTCCGCCCTTCCGTCGCGCGTGGTGAGCAATGACGAGCTTGCCCGCCTTGTCGACACGAGCGACGAATGGATCGTTGAGCGCACGGGGATTCGCTCGCGCCATGTGGCGGGCGAAGGGGAAACCACCGCCACCCTGGCGACCGAAGCCGCGCGCAACGCGCTGGCCGCCGCCGGGGTGGATGCAAGCGCGGTCGATCTGATCGTGCTGGCCACTGCGACACCGGATCAGACCTTCCCCGCGACTGCCACCAAGGTGCAGGACGCGCTGGGCTGCAACGGCGGAATCGCCTTTGACGTGTCCGCCGTCTGCTCGGGCTTTCTTTATGCGCTTGGCGTAGCCGATTCGCTGCTTCGCACCGGAATGGCCAAGCATGCTCTGGTGATCGGTGCGGAAACCTTCAGCCGGATTCTGGACTGGGAAGACCGTGCCACCTGCGTCCTTTTCGGTGATGGTGCAGGGGCTGTTCTCCTTGCCGCAGAAGAGGTTGCGGAAGGCGGTCCGGGGGTGCTCACCACCCGTCTCCACGCCGATGGCGCCCATAACGAACTACTGTTCACTGATGGCGGCCCTTCTTCCACCGGCACGGTGGGCAAGGTGCGCATGAAAGGCCGTGAGGTTTTTCGTCACGCAGTGGTGAATCTGGCTGAAGTTCTTCAGGAAGTACTTGAAGAGTCGGGATTTACTGCCGCTGACCTCGATTGGGTGGTACCGCATCAGGCCAATGCCCGCATCCTGGATGCCACGGCACGTAAACTTGGCCTGGCTAACGAAAAAGTGATCGTAACAGTCGATCATCATGCCAATACTTCGGCCGCTTCGGTGCCTCTTGCACTTGATGCCGCCGTACGCGACGGTCGTATCAAAGCAGGCGATCTGGTTATGCTGGAAGCCATGGGCGGCGGCTTCACATGGGGTGCCAGCCTGCTGCGCATGTGATTTTCTGAAAACTTCGGATATCCGAACTAACCGCAGAAATGCGGGAAATATTGCTATGTCCTCACAAAGTGTTAGGTTGTTCACATTGGAACTGTCCAGATGATCTGAACAGGGGACGGGAAGATGATGCGTTCGGTTGGCACGCTTACACGCGCGGACCTCGCGGAGGTGATCAATCGCAAGATGGGATTCTCCCGTGCGGAGTCGCTTGCGATGGTTGAGGCGATACTCGATCACATGTGCGAGGCTCTGGAGCGGGGAGAAAATGTCAAGATTTCAGGTTTTGGCACCTTCCTGTTACGCGACAAGAATGAACGCATCGGGCGCAACCCCAAGACTGGCGTCGAGGTGCCGATCACGCCGCGCCGCGTCTTGACTTTCCGTGCCAGCCAGATCCTGAAGGACCGCGTCGGTCAAGGCTGATAACAGGAAAGCAGGTACAGAGTGGCAGGGGATCCGAGGTTCAGCGACGGCAAGGATGCCGATGCGCTGCGCACCATCGGCGAAGTAGCGCGCGCGCTGGGCATCAAGCAGCATGTGCTGCGTTATTGGGAACAGCAGTTCCCGATGCTCAAGCCGCTCAAGCGCAGTGGTGGGCGCCGATATTACCGGCCGGAAGATATTCGCATGGTCGACATGATCGACCGGCTAGTGAACCGCGAAGGCTATACGCTGAAGGGCGCGTGTCAGGCGCTGTCCGGCGGAGCCGTTGCAGCTTCCGCCCCCGCTATGCCTGCGCCGCCAGTGCAGCCGCGCGAACAGGCAATCCGCACGTCGGTGGACATTCTTCCCCAGCTGCGCGCCATCCGTGATCGGCTGGCAGCCGCGCTTGACGGTTGAGGTTCTGGGCAACGGTTGAAGCAGGAGAAGCGCGGGCGGAGTGACGCCCCCGCTTTCTTCTGGTGCGCTATCAGGTTCAGCGGCGTTTTTCGGGCCCCAGAGCGGGATCGAGGTCGCGCGGGCGGGCGAGATAGATCAGCCGGCCCGAATTGGGCTCCAGCTGAGCCCAGTCGTCAATATCCAGTTCCAGCACGGCGAAGGTCGCGGTCGGATATTTCTGGGCCGCCGTATCGAACAATGTGTTTTCCGCGTGGGGGGGCACAAGATCAAAGATCAGTTCCTGCAGGCCAGGATTATGGCCTGACAGCAATATGCTGGCCGGATCGCCTTCCACATGGCGCAGCAGATCCATCAGAGTGCTGGAACTGGCCAGATAGGCCCGGTCCTGCCAATGGACGGCGCCATCGATCCCGGCGGCTTCCAGCGTGCGCTTTACGCGCTCGGCCGGGCTGGCGATGACATAATCCCATTCCACGCCATGGTCGCGGATATGTTTCCCCATCAGCGCCGCGCCTTTGCGGCCGCGCTCGTTCAGCCCGCGATCGAAATCGCGCAGGCCGACATCGTCCCAGTCCGATTTGGCATGGCGCAGGAGGCCGAGCAGTTTCACCAGGGCGAGGATCCTTCCAGCGGCGATGCCGGAGGGGCCGGAATCGCTTCGCTGCCCCCAGAAACACCGCTCGCGATCCGATGTAAAGCCTCATCGAGCGACAGGCGGATGACAGGCGTGCCCTTGGGGAAAGCAGTCGTCAGCCGGGTAGGAAAAGCGGCCGAGAGAACCACGAAATGGCCCTTGTCGTCCTTGCTGCGGATCAGCCGCCCGAAGGCCTGGGCCAGACGCGCGCGGATGATCCGGTCATCGAAGGAACTGCCGCCGCCCGCCGCGCGGCGGGCGCGGTGCAGGATGGAGGGCTTGGGCCAGGGCACCTGCTCCATCACCACGCAGCGCAGGGATTCACCGGGAACGTCCACCCCGTCGCGCAGGGCATCGGTGCCGAGGAGCGAGGCGCGTGGATCGTCGCGGAAAATGTCCACCAAAGTGCCGGTGTCGATCGGATCGACATGCTGGGCGTAAAGCGGCAGGCCATTGCGCGCCAGCCGGTCGGCAATGCGGCCATGGACCGCGCGCAACCGGCGGATCGCGGTAAACAGGCCCAGAACGCCGCCCTTCGATGCCTCGATAATGCGGGCATAGGCGCCGGCCAGCGCGGCAATGTCGCCCTTCTTCACATCGGTGACGATCAGCACTTCGGCATTGGAGGCATAGTCGAACGGGCTTTCATGCTCGGTCAGCATGGGCGCGGAATCGAGCCAGTTCGCGCCCGAACGGGCGAGGGCGGCCTGCCATTCGCCGCCGTCCTTCAGCGTGGCGCTGGTCAGCATCACGCCATGCGCGGGTTCCAGCACCACTTGCGCAAAGGGCTTCATCGGATCGAGGAAGCGCCGGTGCAGGCCGATATCGTATTCGCGCGCATCGGAGCGGTCGACCGCCAGCCAGTCGACGAAATCCGGGTCTGCCGGGCCGCCCATCCGGTCAAGCAGGGCTTCCCACGAGGCGAGCATGTCGATGCGCCATTTGAGCGAATAGCGCGCCCCTTCGATGCGGGCACGGCCGGGGCCATCGAGCCAATCCGGCGGATCTTCCAGAATTGCTTCCAGCCGGACGGAGAGCTTCATCAAGGGCGAGCGGATCGCTGCCAGAGCCTGCGCCGCCTGTTGTGCCAGCTCGATGAAATTGCCGTCCAGCTGGGCGGCCTCGGTTTCGATGGCATAGCCCGCCTCCTGCCCACCGCTTTCGTCGCGGGCATAGGTAAGGGCGCGCACGCCGGCGAGCAGTTCCTCCAAGGGGCCGGAAGGCTGGTTTTCGGAGAGGCGTTGCAGCCAGCCTTCGCCCGGCAGTGCCTCGGCGGCGGTAACGGCGTCGGCCACGGCCTTTCCGCCCGCCTCGTCATAAGAGGCGATGTCCGCCAGCCGGGCGGCGAGGCCGCGGCGGCGGCCTTTCGATCCGCGTTCGGGCCCGGTAATCCAGCGGCGCAGCTCCACGCATTCCAGCCCCGTCAGTTCCGCCGCGAAAGTGGAATCGGCGGCATCGAATACGTGATGGCCTTCGTCGAACACGATGCGGGTAGGACGCTGGGCATGATCGCGGCCCCGCGCGGCGTTGACCATCACCAGCGCGTGATTGGCGATCACCAGATCGGCCTGGGCGCTGGCTCGCGCGGCGCGTTCGATGAAGCATTTGCGATAATGCGGGCAACCGGCATAGACGCATTCGCCGCGCTGGTCGGTCAGGCTGCGGATCGCGCGGTTGCGGAACAGGGTGCCGAGCCAGCCGGGCAGATCCCCGCCGATCATGTCGCCATCCTGGGTGTATGCCGCCCAGCGCCCGACCAGTTGCGCCAGCACCGCCGCGCGCCCGCCAAAGCCGCCTTGCAGCGCATCTTCCAGATTGAGCAGGCAGAGGTAATTCTCCCGCCCCTTGCGTACCACCACTGGCTGGGATCCATCGGCGCGGTTATCGGGCCAGGCGCGGCGGCTTTCCTTGCGGAGCTGGCGCTGGAGGTTCTTGGTGAAGGTGGAGACCCACACCGTACCGCCGGATTTTTCTGCCCAGAGCGAGGCCGGGGCGAGATAGCCCAGCGTCTTGCCGATGCCGGTTCCCGCCTGCGCCAGCAGCATATGCGGCACGCCGCGCCGGTCTCTCGGGGAGAAGGCCCCGGCCGCTTCCGCCGCATAGGCGCGCTGGCTTTCGCGTTCTTCCGCGCCCGTTCCGGTGAGCATGGCGAGGCGGGCGCGCACCTCGTCCGGCGAAAGAGTGACCTGCGCGGGCTGCGGGCGCTCGGGCACTTCTTCCCATTCGGGCAGGCGCGTGAACAGCCAGCGTTCGGCACGCTCGGGCTGGCGAATATGCGGGGCGATCACTTGCGCCCAGGGCCAGCGCAGCCGCATCAGCGACTGGAGCACGCTCCACGCACCCTCCCGCTCCTGCCATTCGGGGCTCTCGCAGGTTTCCAGCAGCTTGCCCGCCGCCAGCTGGAGCAAAGCGGGCACGGTATCGTCGCTGGCCGGCTCTTCCAGCCCCAGCGCATGGGCCAGGCCCTTGGGCGTGGGCACGCAGAAGCGGGCGGGGTGGATGAAGGCGAAGAGTTCCAGCAAATCCAGCCCGGAGAGGTCCGGATAGCCCAGCCGGGTGGCCACCAGCGGGGCATTGAGCAGCAGCAGCGGCGTATCGGCCGCCGCCATGATTGCTTCCCCCTTGCCCACCGTGCGGGTGGAACCATTGGCCGCGCGCAGCCAGCTGCCGGCGTGGCTGGCATGGAGCGCGGGAAGGGGGAGGGGCTGAGTCACGCCCCGTCAGTAAGACGCGCCGTCCACCGGGTCGAGCCGGATTGCCGAAAGATCCGCAGCATCGACGCAGCGCAGGTTGATTGCGCGCATCTCGCCATTGGGGCTGGTCCCCTCGGCAAAGGGCTCGCAGCCGCAAATGGTGCAGAAGCGATGGGCGATTGTGCGGGTGTTGAAGCGATATTCGCCAAGATTGCCAGCGCCCTTGTCCAGCGTGAACTGACCGGCGGGCACGAAAGTGAGGATCAGCCCCTTGTCGCTGCAATGGCTGCAATTGCACTCGACGGCGTTTTCCGGAAGGTCAGCCTCCACGGTGAAGGTTACGGCGCCGCAATGGCAGTGCCCGGTATAGCTCATAGTTCCTCTCCTCGAATATCGGCGGGCACGGAGTTTAGAACGTATTGAGAACAATGGGCAAGCTGGGTTCCCATCCCATGCCGGAAAACCCCTTGAGACGAACTGTTGAGCCATGTCGGCAAGTCGTTCTGGGTCATTACTCATTCCGTTTCTAATCGTCTCAACCCATCGCAAGTCATTTTCCGGTTGCCTCGTTTGGTGGGGGCAAAAATCAAGGAAAACTGCGAATTTTGCCTAAACCGTGAACCGTAGATGAAGGAACGTGGCCCGGCGGGCGGGCGTTTTACTTCCACTATGGAAAGGAAAATCACATCCGCTCGTTGCGCGACTGCCGCGATTGCCGCGGTACTTGTGCTTGGTTCAACCGGGCTGTCAGCTCAGGTCGTCCCCCCTCAGGTGGACCCGCCTGCCGCACCGCCCCCCGAGATCGTTCCCCCGCTGGAACCGGCCACGCCGCCCCAACCTGCGGAAACGCCCGCTATCCCCCCCGCGACGCCTTCTGCCGCACCTCAGGCTGCGACTGCCCCGGCGCCGATCATGCAATCCAGCCCGGTAGTGCAGCCGCTGCCCGTCGAGGAGGAAGGCGCCGTTACGGAAGAACGCAGCGGGCCAGCCTCCCAGGCCGCGCGTGAAGCCGCTCCCGTCCAGCAGCGTGCAACTCCGCGTGTAGTTGGTGAGGAGGCCGCTCCGCCTGCTCCGGTGAACGAGGCTGCAACGGTGGATGGCCCGGTGATTGCTCCACCTGCGGTGGATACGGATTACTTCCCGGCCGAGAATACGGCGCCGGAAAGCGAGCCGCTGCTTGAAGACACCGCTTCCGCCGCAGGCAGTCCGAACGATACCGGCAATCCCGTGATTTCCGCGATTGATGGCATCGCCTGGGGTGCTGCGGGCACGGTTCTGTTGCTGGCCCTGTTCAGCGGCCCGCTGCGCCGTCGCCGCAAGCCGGAGGCAAATCCGCCCCGCGTGACGCGTGCGGCAGTGGAACGCCGCCCTGATCCGGTCGCTACGGTTCCGGTGGCCCCGGTTCCCGTCACCGCCTTTAACGGTGATGCCGCGCCGGTGGCCAATACCATTGCTCCGAGCCGCATTCCGCTCACTGTGCAGCCGCGTTTCATGGCCCGTTCGCGCCATAGCCGGGGTGCGGTGGATCTGCCCCCCACGTCGCCTGCCAGCTTCGCGGAACGCGATGCTCTGCTCAAGCGGATGATGGATGCGCCGCCGGACAAGGCCAATCCGTTCCGTTCGCGCCGGGCTCGCCTCAAGCGCGCCCGGCTGATCATCCAGTCCATCGGTCGCCGTTTCGAGCGGGCCGATCCCTGGATCGATCTGAGCGATTATCCGGAAGTCTGGCCGGAGCTTGCTCGCAGGAATCTCCAGGCGGCCTGACCTATGCCGGTTGGAGAGGGAGGCGGCCGCGCAAGCGGTCGCCTCTTTCGCATGTCCTACAGGCAGGCGATGCGATAGCATGGTGGGATGCTGCTGCCTTCGCCCCCTGTTTCTCCCTCGCTTTCCATGGCCGGGAGCGGTGCGGGCGGGGTGGCGATCTTTCCGATTTGTACTGTGTCAACCTTGTCAACTTCGGCGGAATTGCGTGCCTTTTTCGCAAGTTTCGAATCGCCGCACTTGCGAAATGGCGCGCAAGGCGCAATGGACCCGCGCCATGACCAATGAAGCACTGATCGCCGCCGCACAGACATCCAAGGCCTGGCCTTTTCAGGAGGCGCAGCGCCTCGCCAAACGCTTTCCGGGCGGCAAGCGCGATGCGGCGGGCAATCTTGCCCCCGTGATCTTCGAAACCGGCTATGGTCCTTCGGGCCTGCCGCATATCGGCACTTTCCAGGAAGTGCTGCGCACCACGCTGGTGCGCCGCGCCTATGAAGTGCTGACCGGCGGCCATCCCACGCGCCTGATCGCCTTTTCCGACGATATGGACGGGCTGCGCAAGGTGCCCGACAATATCCCCAATGGCGACGTGCTGCGCGAAAACCTGCACAAGCCGCTGAGCCGCATTCCCGACCCCTTCGAGAAAGGCCACGCCAGCTTCGCCCATCACAACAACACGATGCTGCGCGATTTCCTCGATCGCTTCGGCTTCGACTATGAATTCGTCGCTGCGTCGGACCGTTACGATTCCGGCGAGTTCGACGATGCGCTGAAGAACGTCCTAAAGCATTACGATGCGATCATGGGCGTGATGCTGCCCACCCTGCGCGAAGAACGCCGCAAGACCTATTCGCCCGTGCTGCCGATCAGCGAGAAGAGCGGCCATGTGCTGCAAGTGCCCATCGAAGTGGTGGATGCCGAAGCCGGCACCGTCCGGTTCGAGGATGACGGCGAAGTGGTCGAACAGTCGATCCTGGGCGGCAAGTCCAAGCTGCAATGGAAGGTCGACTGGGCGATGCGCTGGGTCGCGCTGGGCGTCGATTACGAAATGTGCGGCAAGGATTTGACCGACAGCGTCACCCAGTCGGGCAAGATCGCGCAGATTCTTGGCGGGCGTAAGCCGGAAGGCATGATCTACGAGCTGTTCCTCGATGCCAATGGCGAGAAGATTTCCAAGTCCAAGGGCAATGGCCTGACCATCGAGGAATGGCTGACCTATGGCAGCGAGGAATCGCTGGGCTTCTACCTGTTCCGCGAACCCAAGAGCGCCAAGCAGCTGCATGTCGGCGTGATCCCGCGCGCGGTGGACGAATATTGGCAGTTCCGCGCCAAGATTCCCGAACAGCCGGTGGAACAGCAACTGGGTAACCCGGTGTGGAACCTGCTGCGCGCCAATGGCTATCATGGCGGCGATGGCGATACGCTGCCGGTCACTTATGGCCTGCTGCTCAATCTGGTGGGCGTGCTGGGCACGCATGCCACGCATGAGCAGGTGTGGAATTACCTGGGCAATTACGTCCACGATGCCGATCCCAAGCATCATCCGGAACTGAACATTCTGGTCGATAAGGCGCTGGCCTATAATCGCGATTTCGTGGCCCCCACGCTGGTCCGCCGCGCGCCTGACGCCAATGAGGCAGCGGCGCTGGCGGCGCTCGACGCGGTGCTGGCGACCACTGCGGAAGGTGCATCGGCCGAGGATCTGCAGACCGAAGTCTACGAAATCGGCAAGGATGAACGCTTCGGTTTCGAAAGCCTGCGTGACTGGTTCAAGGCGCTTTACGAAACCCTGCTCGGCTCCAGCCAGGGCCCGCGCATGGGCAGCTTCATCGCGCTCTATGGGGTGGCCAATACCCGGCGCCTGATCGCGGAAGCGCTGGCCAAGTGAACGAACCGGCCGATCCTCACAGACTGGCCCGCGAATTGCTGGGCCGCGAACTTGAGGATCTGGAGCCGGACGAACAGCGCGTGATCAGGCGTGTCGCCGCCGGAACGGTGTTCGTTGGCGACCGGGAAGAGGCGGACCAGATCCACGCCGGTTTCGGCGATCGGCTGGCCGACAAGGTTGCGGCAGTGGGCGGCAGCTGGGGCTTCATCGTGGGCTTCGGCCTTGTCCTGCTTGCCTGGGTGGTGATCAACAGCGATGTCTTCGCCGCGCTGGGGTTCGCCCCGTTTGACCGCTATCCCTTCATCTTCCTCAATCTGATGCTTTCCATGCTGGCCGCCGTGCAGGCGCCGATCATCATGATGAGCCAGAACCGGCAGGCGAAGAAAGACCGCATCGCCGCTCGCCACGATTACGAAGTGAACCTGCGCGCCCAGCTGGAACTTATCCGCCTTTCCCACAAACTGGACCGGCTGGCGCGGGTGATGGGGCATGTGGAAGGTCAGGCTGCTGACAGCACCAAGGAATAGTTTTCCTTGCCGCCTCGAAGCTGGCCGGTAACACTGGGCTTCGGGGAAGAAGAGGAGACGGGATATGACGCAGGCGCGTTACTCATCGGTGGCCATGCTGTTCCACTGGTTGATCGCGATCGCGGTGATCGTGAACTGGCGGATCGCGGAATCGACCGAAAATCTGGAAATCGCGGAACAGATGCGAGTGATGGATCAGCACAAGGCGCTGGGGATCGTGATCCTGATCCTCACTGTCCTGCGGCTATTGTGGCGCCTGGCCAAGACACCGCCGCCGCTCGCTTCCACGCTCAAGCCCTGGGAACGGAAAAGCGCCAGGACGGTGCATATCCTTTTCTATATGCTGCTGATCGGTCTTCCGCTGGGCGGCTGGCTCGGCCAATCCTTCTATGGGCTGGCGCTGGATGTGTTCGGCGTGTTCACGCTGCCCATGCTGCCGGTCGGCAAGAATCCCGAGATGGGCCACACGATCTTCGAGGCGCATGCCACGGGCGGCACGGTGATGCTGGCACTGATCGTGCTCCACGTGCTGGGTGCGCTGAAGCACACTTTCGTGGACAAGGACGGCAATCTGTTCCGTATGTTGCCCTTTGGCACGCCCAAGGCCTGATCACTCCGGCCCGATTTCTGGGAGCCTGAACGAACAAGTCCCCCACCGTGAGGCGGGGGACTTGCCCTGTCTGCCGGGCCACTCTCCCGGCGTCGGGAGCTCCATGATCCCTACTCGGCTGTCACCAGAAGAAGTCGTAGATCACGTCCACCACTTCGCCTGAATAGGTGTCCACCAGCAGGGCATCGTCATAATAGCGTACCCAGCGATAGGGGCCGTAGGCTTCCGGCAGGCGATACTGCCACGGGTCGTTGATCCAGTACCGGTTCGAATAGAACAGCGCGTCCAGGAAGAACCCGGCGTTCAGCCGCCGGTAGTAGTAATTGCGATAGGGCGCGTAATAGATCCCCACATGGAAGACATTGCGGTGGCTGTTGCGGTAGCCGCGCCAGTCATAGCGATGATTGTCGCGCCACCTGTGATCCCACTGGCGATGATCCCGGTCGCGGTTTTGATAGGAACGGTTCCTGTCACCATCGCGGTAGGACCGGTTGCGATCATTGTCGCGATAGCTGCGGTTGCGGTCATTATCGCGCCACTCGCGCCGGTTCTGGTCCCAACGGTCACGGTCGCGCGCCTGATCCCTGTCGCGATCCCGGTTCTGATAGCCGGCCGTGCCCTGGGCAGGAGGCGCGCCGCCGGGTCGACTGGCAATGGGGCCTCTGTTGGGGCTCCGGTTCGTGCCAGCCCGATCAGGGCGGGTCCTGTCGCGATCCGGGCGGTAATTGTCCCGTCCCGGTGCGCTTGCCTGCGCGGCGGGGCGTGGCGCGGGGGTGGGGCGATAGCTGGAATTCGCGGGCTGCTGCGGGCGCTCCGCGCGCTGCTGGGCTCGCTCGCTGCGCTGCTGGGGCTGGCGGCGGGGATTGTCCGACCGGGCGCTTTCGCGCTGGCTGCTCGTCCATCCCTGGCGTTGCTGCTGGCGCGCACCGCGATCCGAACCGCCCCGGTCACCCGGCCGGCTGGACGCGCTGGTGCGATTGTCATTGTCCCGCGCCCAGGCCTGAGCCGGGAGCGCGGTCACCACCATAGCGGCGGCGAGTGCTGCGAAACCGCTCGTCCGAAGCAGTCTTGCGATAGTCATGCGGCATCTCCTTTGGTCATGCCGCCGAGTGGTTCGCGGCCCCGTATGTAAGGGGGCTCTAAACCTGCTGCGCTGACGGAAGACTGAACCGGCTTGATAGGCTTTCGTTCAGGTTTCTCGGCCCGAATGTTAAAATTTCGCGGAATTTCAAATGTCGCCTCTCGCGCGGAAATTCCGTCGAGCGGGCATAAACATATCTATTTTGTGGGGGCGCGCATCGCTGACGGCAGGACGTCCTTGCCGAAACCACCTGCGGCGGCGGAATGATCCAGCCGCTAATCGCCAATGCAGTGACTACGGGCTGGGCGGGTGCCAAGCTGTGCAGGCGGGGGTTTTATCACAGGCTGGGGAAGGGCATCATGCCGCGACTTCCGCCAGAACAGACCCGCCAGAACAGACCGGCCAGAACAGACCGGGCCAGAATAGACCGGCCGGAGGAGCAGAAGCCCCAACCGGCCGGGTAACAACGGAGCTGTCGCTCAGCGCGACAGTTTCTTGTAGGCCAGCTTGGTCGGCCGGTCCGCAGCGTCGCCCAGGCGGCGGCGCTTGTCTTCTTCATAGGCCGCGAAATTGCCCTCGAACCATTCGACATGGCTGTTGCCCTCGAAGGCGAGGATATGCGTGGCCAGACGGTCAAGGAAGAAGCGGTCGTGGCTGATAACCACGGCGCAGCCCGCGAAGTTCTCGATCGCGTCTTCCAGCGCGGCCAGGGTTTCCACGTCAAGGTCGTTGGTCGGTTCGTCCAGCAGCAGCACGTTGCCGCCCTGCTTCAGCATCTTGGCCATATGGACGCGGTTGCGTTCACCGCCGGAGAGCTTGCCGACATTCTTCTGCTGGTCCGGCCCCTTGAAGTTGAACGCACCGACATAGGCGCGCGTGCTCATGTCCTGGCCATTGACCTTCATGTAGTCGAGCCCGTCCGAGATTTCCTGCCATACGTTGTTGGCCGGGTTCAGGTGGTCGCGGCTCTGGTCGACATAGCCCAGATGCACGGTGGACCCGATCTCGACGGTGCCGCTGTCGGGCTGTTCCTTGCCGGTGATGATCTTGAACAGCGTGGACTTACCCGCGCCGTTGGGCCCGATCACACCCACGATGCCGCCGGGCGGCAGCATGAAGGACAGGTTTTCGAACAGGATCTTGTCGCCATAGGCCTTGGAGATGTTCTTGGCCTCGATCACCTTGCCGCCAAGGCGCTCGGGCACCTGGATGACGATCTGGGCCTTGCCGACGGCGCGGTTGTCCTGCGCGTTCTGCAGTTCCTCGAATTTGCGGATACGGGCCTTGCTCTTGGTCTGGCGGGCGGCCGGGGTCTGCCGGATCCACTCCAGTTCGCGCTGCAGGGCCTTCTGCTTGCCGCTTTCCTCGCGGCTTTCCTGCTCCAGGCGCTTGGCCTTCTTCTCGAGATAGGTCGAGTAGTTGCCTTCGTAGGGATAGTAGCTGCCCCGGTCGAGTTCGAGGATCCATTCCACTACGTTGTCGAGGAAGTAGCGGTCGTGGGTGATCATCAGCACCGCACCGGCATATTCCTTGAGGTGGTTTTCCAGCCACTGGACGCTTTCGGCATCGAGGTGGTTGGTCGGTTCGTCGAGCAGCAGGATCGAGGGCTTCTGGATCAGCAGACGGGTAAGCGCCACGCGGCGCTTTTCACCGCCCGAGAGGCTTTCCACGCCCATGTCACTGGGCGGGCAGCGCAGGGCTTCCATCGCGACTTCGAGCTGGTTGTCGAGCGTCCAGCCGTCAACTGCGTCGATCTTGGCCTGGAGATCGCCCATCTCTTCCATCAGGGCATCGAAATCGGTCTCGTCGGTGGGATCGCCCATCTCCGCCGAAATGGCATTGAACCGTTCGACCAGATCGGCGGTCGCGCGGGCGCCGTCCTTGACGTTTTCCAGCACCGTCTTCGTGGGATCGAGCTCGGGTTCCTGCTCCAGATAGCCCACGGTGATGTTCTCGCCCGGCCAGGCTTCGCCGGTGATGTCCTTGTCGATGCCGGCCATGATCTTGATCAGGGTCGACTTGCCGGCGCCGTTGGGGCCGACGATACCGATCTTCGCGCCCTGATAGAACTGCAGGTTGATGTTGCTCAGCACCGGCTTTTGCGCGCCGGGGAAAGTTTTCGTCATGTTCTTCATGACGTATGCATATTGGGCGGCCATGTTCGTCCTTTGGGGTGGTCCTTCGCGGACAATCGGGATGTATGAGGATTTGAGCGGCAAATAGGGATTGCAGGGCAGCGGGGCAAGCATGGAAAGCCCCCATAGGCTCCCATGGGGGCTTTCCAGGCGCCAATCTGTGCTAAATTGGGGAAACGCCCGTAAATCCTGTTTGTCATATTTGTGTCGTTCCCCTAGCGCGCACGGCGCAAGCCTGCAGAAGGAAAGGGTCCGTTCATGGCGATGAGGCAGATTGCCGTTTTGCCCTATCGTACGGATTCCCCTGCGGTGGATGCGCCCATCAACATTCTGCTGATCACCACGAGGGGCACGGGTCGCTGGGTAATTCCCAAGGGCGGGCAGGTGGGCAAGCTGCCCCCTCACGCCAGTGCCGCGCAGGAAGCGGAAGAGGAAGCAGGCGTATTGGGCGCTGCCTGTCCCACTTCCATCGGCTCTTTCCGGTATCGCAAGAAGCGCGCTTCGGGTGCCACGGTGTGGACCGATGTGGACGTGTTCCCCTTTGCCGTGACGGAAGAACTGGATAGCTGGAAGGAACAGCACGAGCGCGAGCGCCGCTGGTTCACTCTGGCTGAAGCCGCCGAAGCAGTGGACGAGCCCGATCTTCGCGCTCTCATCCGCAGCTTCGGTGCCCGCGAATTTCGCGCCGCCGCCCAGGGGCGCATCATCATCAATACGATCAGCACGGTCGGTAAAAAAACGGGAATATCTGCCATGTTCGGCTGGATTCAGAAGCTGCTGCCGCAGCAGGGGAATTTCTTCGAGCTGTTCGAACAGCACGCCGCCACGCTGGTAGCGGGCGCGGATGCGCTGGCGCGGCTGGCGCAAGGCGGGCCGAACAAGGCCGAGCATATCCGCGAGATCGAAGAGCGCGAGCACGATGCGGACGATATCACGCGCGAAGTGCTGCATGCCGTGCGTCGCACTTTCCTTACCCCGTTCGACCGGGGGGCCATCACCGACCTGATCGGCGCGATGGACGATGCTATCGACGAAATGCAGCAGACTGCCGGCGCGGTGGACCTCTATGAGATCGAGGAATTCGAGCCGGAAATGCGAGACATGTGCGCAATTATCGTCGATGCTGCGCGGCTGACGGCGGAAGCCATTCCGCTGCTGCGCAAGGTTGCCGATAACGGCCATCGCCTGCATGAACTGACCGAACGGCTGGTGCGGATGGAAGGCCATGCCGACGAGATTCATGCTGCCGGCCTCAAGCGCATCTACAAGCAGCTGGGCAAGAAAGACCCGATCCAGTTCGTTGTCCGCCAGGAGATGTTCAAGCGACTGGAACGCGTCGTGGACCGCTTCGAGGATGTCGCCAACGAGATCGACGGTCTCGTGATCGATCATTCCTGAGCCCGGGCCCGACCGATGGAAACCACGCTTGCCCTGCCGCTGCTCATCGGGCTGATCGCCCTGGCGCTCGCCTTCGATTTTCTCAACGGCCTGCACGATGCGGCCAATGCCATCGCCACTGTCGTTTCCACCCGGCTGCTTTCGCCGTTCAGCGCGGTGCTGTTCGCGGCCGCCGGTAATTTCGGCGCCTATTGGCTGGTTGGGCTGCATGTGGCCGAAACGGTGGGCAAGGGCATTGTCGATAAGGACGCAGTGACACCTGCCGTGGTGTTCGGCGCCCTGGTGGGGGCGATGTTCTGGAATGTGGTGACCTGGATCAAGGGCATCCCCTCATCCTCCAGCCACGCCCTCATCGGCGGGTTGCTCGGGGCGGGGATCGCCCATGCCGGGCCGGGCGTGGTTGAATCCGGTGGCACGGTGAAGACCGTCGCCGCGATCTTCCTTTCGCCCATGATCGGCTTCGTCTTCGCCATGGCGCTGATGGTGGTGACCAGCTGGATATTCAAAGGCGCCGCGCCCCGCCGCGCCGATGGCGTGTTCAAGGGGCTGCATCTGCTGTCCTCGGCAGCCTATTCGATCAGCCATGGCGGCAATGATGCGCAGAAGACCATGGGGATCATCACCGTGCTGCTCTATTCCACCGGCCATCTGGGCGGGGAATTCCATGTGCCGGAATGGGTTGTGCTGTCCTGCTATGCCGCAATCGCGCTGGGCACGATGTCGGGCGGCTGGAAGATCATCAAGACGATGGGCACCGGGCTGACCAAGCTGAACCACCATTCGGGCTTCTGCGCCTCCACGGCCGGTTCGGTGGTGGTATTCGGGGCCAGCGCGATGGGTATTCCGGTTTCCACAACCCATGCCATCACCGGCAGCGTGGTGGGCACGGGCGCTGCGCGGCGCGCCAGTGCGGTGCGCTGGACGGTGGCCAGCCGCGTGATCGTGGCGTGGTTCATCACCATCCCGGCCAGTGCGGCCGTGGGCGCGCTGTTCTACGGCCTTACCTGCCTCTGGTGAGATTTCCCGTCGTGTCGACAGCGCGTCCTTCCTGCATTTCCCAATGTTCGACCTTCTCGGGGATTTCGAGCAGGAAGTCCTTGTCGAAATAATAGGAACGGGGCCGGTCTATGTCGGTCCCGGCAAAGTCACGGAGGGCGTCCCAGCTTTCCCAATGGCTCACCATGCGCACATGGACCACATCGTCTTGCCGACGATGGAGGCACCATGCGCCGCGATTGCCGGGCGCCGAGTGATGGTCTGGCAGCATCACCTCCCGCATGAGGCGAAGAAATTCGGGCGATTTCAGCCTGGGGACGCGGCCTTCCCAATTCCGCACGATCATGGGCGTCGCTCCGGAAATATTAACTACTTATCGTGGCACTTGTAACTCTCGTTAACTATTCAGGCAATTGCGAAGACGGATCTGTCCCGCGTGCGGGAGCAATTACCCGCCGTGTGTGCTGAAAAGGCGGGAAACAATGGTCGGGGAGACAGGATTCGAACCTGCGACATCCTGCTCCCAAAGCAGGCGCGCTACCGGGCTGCGCTACTCCCCGACTCTTGTTTCGTCGGCTGGGTGGTGGGCCCGGCAGGATTCGAACCCGCGACCTAGCCGTTATGAGCGGCCAGCTCTAACCGCTGAGCTACAGGCCCCCTTTGCCGAACGTGCCGCGACGTAGCCGCTAAGTCGCAGCAATACAAGCGCGGCTAAACCTCAATTGCATCCATGATCTGCCGGGCGTTGCATGGCTTCACGTCGCGCAGCCGCAGATAGGCGAAAATTCGCCGCCACCAGTCGTACAGCGAGTCCAGATCATATTCGTTCTGCACATAGGGAGTGTGGCCCGGGCGAAGCGAAGGGCTGTGAAAAGAGAATACCAGCAGCGGCAGCCCGTCATCCAGGGCCATATCGATTCCGCGGATTGCTTCCTCTACAGAGACACCTTCGGGCGTGAGGGGGATGCGTTCCAGCAAGGCAAGGCGGGACAGCAGGCCGCGCAATGCGGGCGCACGCCACATCAGCGGATAGATCCAGTCCCCCTGCTTGCGCAGCATGCCCCAGAAAGTGGTGGTCAGCGGCACTTCCAGCACCGTGTGTTCGGGATCGAGCCAATAGGGCACCAGCGGATGCTTGCGATAATCCACGCCGCCCTCCGCCGAATAATCGAATTTCGGCCGCACCGAACTGTCCATGGCGATGCCGCCTTCGCGCAGCATGGCCCCGGTATGCGGACCAGCGCCGTAGCGGCCGGCGCGGTAGATTTTGGGAACGCTGCCGAAATTCGTCTCGATCGCACTGCGCAGCCGCGCGAATTTTGCCTGCTCCAGCTGGGGCGGCAGGTTTCCGGCATAGGAATTGCGGTTGTTCACTTCCTCATCGAAGGGAGGATTGACCCAGGGATGGAGCTGGACGCCGATTTCCGCACGGCCCTGCGCCACAGGTTCGGCCAGAATATCCGCCGCCAGGGCGGATGTCGCCACCGGCCAGTCGATCAGATAGACCGGGCAGACACCTTCATTTTCACAGAATTGCTGGAACTTGGCGAGGCGAGGCAAGTGTTCCAGCCCATGGCCTTCGCGGCGAATGGGCTTGGTCCAGTCAAATTCTTCTTCCGTATCGACAGTCAGGATAAACCGCTGGCCAAAGCCCGGCTTGAACCTCGCCTTCTCGATATTTGCCGGCGCATCGATGATCGAACGCATGGCGCCCAGCCGCCCCCCTATCAACCTTGGTTAGCAGTATCCCTCAGCCCGTCTCGGCTATCTGGCCACGCAAGTCTACCTCGTAATTGCCGCTTTCCTTGCTGGCAATTGCTGCCAGAGGCAGGGTGAGAAGCAGCCTGTCTCCTTCGCGGCAGAGGTCGCCGCGTGTCGCGCGCGCTTCTGCACGGGCAAGGCGCAATGTGAACCCCGCGCCGAACATTCCGGCGCTTACGGCCTGCGACAGGGCGGGGGCGGTACTTTCGAAAAGATCGTCCCGCCCGGCAAGGGCTGCCGGCAGATCCATGGCGAGAATGACCCGGGAACCGTCGTGCCCCAACATCACCTGCAGCTCCTCGCCCGGGCTGACCGCGCCTGCCAGAGTGGCGACCATGCGCCATATCAGCATTTCACCATCGCCGCGCGTCAACGGGACAGGGGCCGCCCCATCGCCCCCTTGCAGGGAAAGGCCTGCGCTGCGTGCGCGCAACACCCGGTCCAGTTGCCCAACCGTGCCGGCTAGAATGGAGCGCAGGTCACAGCTTCCCTCATCCAGTTCCAGCGCGCCGCTTTCCAGCTTCACCAGCCGGTCCAGCTCCTCGAAGCCGGCCAGCATCCTTGCTGCATCGCCCGCGATCGAAGCGGCCAGGGCGCGATATTCATTGGGCGTGGGGCCGAACAGCTGCTGCTGGATAATCTCCGCAAAGCCCTGGATGGCGTTTACCGGCGTACGTAATTCATGGATGATCTGGCGCATCCGGTCCGCCGGGCTATCCACCGGGGCGGCAGGGGCGAGACTCGCATCTTCCTCCACCAGCCGGCGCATGCGGCCGCGATAGCCGGAAAAACGCCCTCCACTGGGCGAGAAGACGGGCATGGCGTCCATCCGCCATTTGCCCGCGATGGCAGGAGCGCCTTCCAGTACCAGATGGCCGCCGCGCACGGGCTGGCGCCGGCGCATGGCCACAAGAGTTGCTGCGTCGGGGCGGGCGGGGGAATCCTCCTTCCGTCCGGCCAGCATCATGCCGACCGTCATCGGTGCCACATTCTGTCCGGCCCAGCTGATGCGGCCATCGGCATCGGTCGTGAAATCGAAGCTCTGCGGCAGGTCATCCGCACCGTCATTCGCATGTTCGCCAAGGGGGAGGCGGGGGGCATCCACATGGGGCTGGGTGGCGGCGCGGGTACGCTGGAACGCCTCGATACGCCGCACGATCGCACCGATGCCGGCCGGGCCTTCTTCCCCCGCCAGAGCAAGAGCGGGATCGAGATCGAGCACGCTGGCAGGCTGAGGTTCGGGTTGGGGATGAGGCTTGCTGGCCGGTGTCGATACCGGTTTCGGCTTCGGTTCTGGCGTAGGATGCGGTTTGGTCGCCGCCTGGGCCGGGGCTGCCGGAGCGGGGGCGGGCTGAGTGGCGCGGCCCGGCTGATCGATCGCTACGGATGCTTCATCCGGCTGCGGCAGCACCAGATCCCGCACGCCCAGAAGGGCCAGCAGATCGCGGATCGTCGGAGGCAAGTCCGTACGCTGGCGCAAATGAGCGCGGACCGGCACCGGCAGTGCCGGAATCAGGGCTTCCCATTGCGCCTCGCTCAACCGGGCATTGCTCATCGCCGCCTTGGCAATGGGCAGTTCCTGCGAAGCGAGATAGGCGATGAAGGCCGGATTGCGCAGCCGCAGGCCGGGATCGCGAATCATCGCGGCGCGGATTTCCAACGGAATTTCCGCAGATAGAGCGCTCAGCCGGTCATAGGCACGCCCCAGCCGGGCATCGTCGGTACTTTCAGGAGCGCTGCCAGCCAGGTCCAGCAGCTGACGGAACTGCGTGTGCGCCGCCCGCACACCGCCGGTCTGCATGCGCAGAACGGTAGCAAGGCGGTCGTCAAACTGCATTCAATCTCCGATAGAGCGGCGTGCCGGGAGGCGGGGGTAATTTGAAAAGTCCTACCAGTTTCCCGTAAACTAGGAACGCAGGCGGTTCCGGCGTTGCAAAGCGGGACATGTCCGGACATATATAACAATATTGCTGGCTGCGATCAGTATTCGTGCTACTCCTTGCCCTCCAGATGGGCACAAACTTCGCACATGAAGCGAGCGGGTTTTCGATTATGGCGAATCTCGACGCAATCGACCGGCGTCTGCTTGCCGAATTGCAGGCTGAAGGTCGAATTACCAATGTCGAACTCGCGCAGCGCGTGGGGCTGACTGCACCGCCGTGTCTGCGCCGCGTGCGTGCGCTGGAGGAAGAGGGAGTCATTCGCGGCTATCATGCCGATCTTGATCCTTCCAAGCTGGGCTTCGCCATCACCGTATTCGCCATGGTCAGCCTGAAGAGCCAGGCCGAGGAAGATCTGCGCGCCTTCGAACAGCATATGCGCGATCTGCCTGAAGTGCGCGAATGCCATATGCTGAATGGCGAGATCGATTTCATCCTGAAGATCGTGAGCAGGGATCTGCAGAGCTTCCAGGAATTTCTTACCAGCAAGCTTACCCCGGCCCCCAATGTGGCCAGCGTGAAGACTTCGCTGACGATCCGCACTGCCAAGCAGGAGCCCGGCGTTCCCCTCGAATAGGGCATCCCCCTCGCACTGGGCATTGCTCTAAAATAGATGGATCGCATCAGGATCAGGCCCTGACAGCCGGGATCGGTTGTTCGCGCAGCATGCTCGGGATGGCATGGGCGGGCCGGGCTTCCGAATAGAGATAGCCCTGTCCCGTATCGCAGCCGACGGTCGCCAGATAGGCTTCCTGCGCGCGGGTTTCCACGCCTTCCGCGATCACTTCCAGCCCCAGGCAATGGCCGAGATTGATGACGGTGGTGGAAATTGCCTCCGCATCCGGGTTGCAGCCAATTTCGCCTACAAAGGAGCGGTCGATCTTCAGTAGGTCCACCGGAAACTGGTTGAGGTGGGATAGCGAGGCATAGCCGGTGCCGAAATCGTCCAGAGCGATGAGGATGCCATGCGCATTGAGGTGCTTGAGCGCATCTTCCACATAGCTCGCCCCGCGTCCCAGGAAGACCGTTTCGGTCACTTCGATCTGGATGCAGGAGGGCGGCACGCCATGATCCTCCAACCGACCCAGCAGGCGTTCCGCAAAGGAACCGCGCCGGAAATCCGCCGCAGTGACATTGATCGCGACATGCCCGAAATCGAGGCCCTGGCTGAGCCAGTCGCGCATGTCATGGAGCACCCCGTCAAGCATACGGTCGCTCAACGGGCCGCTCAGGGCAGGATCTTCGAAGGCGGCTTTCAGCACATCGGGTCCCTGCAGCCGCCCATAGGGGTCGCGCCAGCGCAGCAGGGCCTCGAAGCCGACGATCCGCGAATTGCCGAGCGAAACCTTCGGTTGATAATGCGGGATGATCGCATTGGCCTGCAGGGCACGGCGGGCCGAGGCGATCATGCTCTGATGGCGCTCGACCTCCACCATCATCGCCGGCTCGAACAGCTTGAGCCGCGCCCGGCCGCCAGCCTTGGCGGCATAGAGCGCGATGTCGGCAGCTTTCATGATTTCCGAGCGGCTTATCCCGTCGCGCGGGATCATGCTGGCGCCGATGCTGGCCCGGCATTCCAGCAGGCGGCCTTCATGGTAGAACGGCTCGCGCAACTGATCGAATATCTGGTCGGCCGCGGCAATCACATCATCCTCGGTCGTGGCGGAAACGATGACCGCGAATTCATCGCCCCCGGTGCGGGCAACCAGATCGCCTTCATTCACCGCAGCGCGCAGGCGGCTGGCGAAAGTGCATAGCAAAATGTCGCCCGCATCGTGGCCCAGCGCGTCATTGATGGTCTTGAAATTATCGACGTCGAGGATGAGCAGCGCGGTTTGCTGGCTTGCGCCGAAATCGGTCAGCACGTCCTCCAGCCTGCCCTGCAGCAGGGCGCGATTGGGTAGGCCGGTCAGCGCATCGTGATGGGCCATCCACAGGGCATGTTCTTCGGACTTCTTCTGATGCGTGATGTCCCGTGCCACCACGATGATACGGCCCGAATCATCGCTGATGCGGTTGGCGATGACATCGAACCATTGGCATTGGCCATTGCGATCCATCTGATGGGTAAGGACATTTCCGGGCAGGCCGGATTCCGCCATCCGTAGTGCCGCAATGGCATTATCCCGCTCTTCCGGTGGAATCAGCGAAGGCCAGGAGAGGCCGACAAGCTCCTCCGGCTGGGCCATGCCATTGGGGATATTGCTGAACAGAATGCGATAGGAACTGTCGAGGATCAGCGTGCGATCCGGGCTGGATTTGAGGATCGTCTCGTTCAGCGTTTCGCTGCGCTGCAGATCGCTGAGCGCCGTCATCCGTGACACCAGCATTTCCTGCAGCGAAAAGCCGGCGGCGAAAATGGTGAACATATAGAACGGCAGCTGCAGCGCGATGATCGTCAGCAGGCTTTCATCGGAAAACACGCCCACGATGCCGCAGGGTGCCAGGATGAGGAAGCACATGATCGCGGAAAGGCGCGGTGTGCCGAAATTGCGCAGGCATACCCCGCACACCATACCTGCGGCGGAAAAGCCCGCGATGCTGGCAAGCAGCCAGTCCCCGCTATCCAGACAAAGGGCGGTGCCGATGCCGACCGACGTAGCCCAGCAGCAGGACAGGAGCGCGGCGAGGAAGCGGGGCGGCTCGCCGCCGTTCCGCTGTACCGCCCGGCCGCGGACCAAAACGGCGATCCGGGTGAGGCCCAGGGCAATCTCGAACAGGAACCAGGCAATGAAGGGCGAATAGGGCTGACGCCACGCCGCAACGCCTGCAACCGCAGTGGTGTTTATCACGCCGCCGAGAAAAATCGGAAGCGAGGCGAACAGCCCCTTGGTCAGTTCAGCATAGATTGCCGGGGGCGCAGGTGTCCGGGCACCCAGCAGCCAGGCTGCCAGGCCCTCAAATGGTTTCCCCCGCATACTCATCGGCTTTCGATAACCCCCCGGTCTGCGAGGCAGGCTAAGGCCCAATGGTTAACAACAAACGCCGAAAAGTGACCTAAAATTTGAAAAATCGTCGGATTTTTCTGATGGATAGGCGCGTTTACCCCTCGCGCTTCTCCAGCCATTCCTCCAGCCATTTGATCGAATAGTCGCCGTTAAGGATATCGGGCTGATCGAGCAGGGCTTCGTGCAACGGAATGGTGGTTTTCACGCCTTCGATCACCATTTCCTTCAGCGCTCGCTTCAGCCGCATGATGCAGCCATCGCGCGTGCGGCCATAGACGATCAGCTTGGCGATCATGGAATCGTAATAGGGCGGGATCGAGTAACCGGCATAAAGCCCGCTATCCACGCGCACATGCATGCCGCCTGCCGCGTGATAGGCCTTCACCTTTCCGGGCGAAGGGGCAAAGGTCCACGGATCTTCCGCATTGATGCGGCATTCGATGGCGTGGCCCTTGAACTCCAGTTCTTCCTGCGTGACCGACAGCGGCTTGCCATCGGCAATGCGGATCTGTTCGCGGACCAGGTCCACCCCGGTGATCGCTTCGGTAACGGGATGTTCTACCTGCAGGCGGGTGTTCATTTCGATGAAATAGAACTCGCCATCTTCCCACAGGAATTCGATCGTGCCTGCACCGCGATAGCCCATTTCGGCCATGGCCTTGGCCACGATGCCGCCCATCCGCTCGCGATCCTCGGCAGAGAGGACGGGGGAGGGGGCTTCCTCGATTACCTTCTGGTGGCGGCGCTGCAGCGAACAGTCGCGCTCGCCCAGATGGATCGCGTTGCCATTGCCGTCGCCGAACACCTGGAATTCGATGTGACGTGGATTACCGAGATACTTCTCGAGATAGACGGTGTCGTCGCCAAAGGCGGCCTTCGCCTCGCTGCCGGCCTGCTTCATCAGCGTTTCGAGCTGGTCGGGGCTGGGGCAAACCTTCATGCCGCGTCCGCCGCCGCCCGATGCGGCCTTGATGATCACCGGATAGCCGATTTCCTCGGCAATCTTGGCGGCTACCTTGGGATCGCTGATCGCGCCGTCCGAACCGGGAACCAGCGGCAGGCCCAGCGCGCCAGCGGTGCGCTTGGCCTCCACCTTGTCGCCCATGGTGCGGATGTGTTCGGGCTTGGGCCCGATCCAGGTGATGCCGTGAGCTTCCACGATTTCCGCGAACTTGGCGTTCTCGGACAGGAATCCGTAACCCGGATGAATCGCATCCGCGCCCGAAATTTCGGCCGCCGAAATGATCGCCGCGATGTTCAGATAGGAATCGGTGGCCGAGGGCGGCCCGATGCAGATGGCCTGGTCAGCCAGGCGCACATGCATCGCATCCGCATCGGCGGTGGAATGCACCGCCACGGTTTCGATGCCCATTTCATGAGCCGCGCGATGAATGCGCAGGGCGATTTCGCCGCGATTGGCGATCAGCAGGCGGGTAATCGGCATGGCGCTGTGCAGCCTTTAAGCGATTACGACCAGCGGCTGGTCATATTCGACCGGCTGCCCGTTCTCTACCAGGATCGCCTTGACCGTGCCGGGCGCGGTGGCGGAGATGGGATTCATCACTTTCATCGCCTCCACGATCAGCAGCGTGTCCCCGGCCTTCACCGTGTCGCCCACCTTCACGAAGGGGGCGGCGCCCGGTTCGGAAGAGAGATAGCAGGTGCCGACCATCGGCGATTTCACGGCATTGGCGTGATCGGCCGGTGCGCTTTCTGCCGGTGCGGCAACGGCAGCAGCCGGAGCGGCCGCCGGGGCTGGCGCGGCGGCAAATGCCACCGGGGCAGCGGCAGCCGCAACGGCCCCGCGCGAGACGCGGATCTTGCGATCGCCGTCTTCCACCTCGATTTCGGTAAGACCGGTATCGGCCAGCATTTCAGCCAGCTCGCGAACCATATCAGTATCGACATTCATCCGGCCGTTACGGCTGGAAGCGCCCTTGCTTTCGCCCATTCGTTCCTCGTGGGTATCCAGTTTTGCGGTCGCTATGCGCAGACAATGCCGGGCTGGCAAGGGGTGGCGGCCTGATTTCCCCTTCGGCCATGGTGCCCGGCGGGCCGTTTCACAGCGTTGCGACGTGTTCCAACGCGACGAGATAGCTCCTGGTTCCCAAACCCTTGACGGTCTTCACGGCGGCCATGCCGATATAGGAAATGTGGCGGAAATCCTCCCGCTTTTCAGGATCGGAAAGATGCACTTCGATCACCGGAATCTTGATGGACTTGGCCGCATCCAGCAGGGCGATGGAAGTGTGGGTATAGGCGCCAGGATTGATCAGGATCGCCTTCGCGCCCTCGGCCTGCGCTTCGTGCATCCAGTCGATCAAATGTCCTTCATGGTTGGACTGGCGCATGTCGATTTCCAGCCCCAGCTCGCGTCCGCGATCCTCCAGCATGCCCGCGACATCGTCCAATGTCTCGGTGCCGTAGATTTCCGGCTCGCGCATGCCGAGCAGGTTCAGGTTGGGCCCGTTGAGGACATAGACGGTGTTGGCGGACATGGCTGTTTCTCCTTGGAGGCGCGGCATAGCGGGAAGGGGGGCAGTGGGGAAGGTGGGCGAGGCGTGAGGATAACGCAGTTTATCCAGGGATCCGCTCAGGATGAGCGGAAGAAGGAGTTACCGCTCCACGCCCTTTACCTTCCCCCACTGGCGCGCTGCCGTGTAGCCCAGATAGCCGGTGCCGAAGAGGGCGTAGAGCGGTTCGGGCAAGCCGTTGAGGTAGTTGTTCATGCCGCTGGCAATGTCCCGCGCCACTTCCGGGCGAAAGGCGGCGATCAGGCCCATGGGGATAGCCCATAGGAGCAGGACATAGATCACATAAAGGAAGCTGGGCCGGGCACGGCTGGTCCAAGGGTCTCTGGAATTGGCTTCCGCCACAATGGCCGAAAGCTGGGCCTGGATCAGCTCCATTTCCTGCGTGCCTTCCAGCTTCAGCAGTTCCAGCCTGGCCTTTTCCCGTGCGGCTTTGTCGGGAATCACCTTGTCGATGATCGCGGAAATCGGGCCGATCAGAACGTCGAGGATCGCCATCGCTTTGCTCCTTGGGATGCGATTCGCGGAACTGACTAACCAAATTGGTTCGTGTAGGAAAATGCTATTTCAGGCTGTTTCCGCTCCCCATGCGGACTGGGGGATGTCCGGCCTTCCGTGCTTTTGTCGTGCATCTCTGTCGCTTTGCGCGTCGGCTGGCGCTAGGCTCGAAAAAGGCTCCGGAAGAGAGGATTTTGCATGCGTTTGGCGCGGTTCGAGATTGATGGTCAGATCGACATTGGCGTGGTTGAGGATGAGGGAATCATCAGTCTGGCCGCGGCCGGATGCCTGTTTCCAGACCTGCTTTCGATCATCGCGGGAGGTGACGATGCACTAGGCCAGATTCGCGAGATGACCGATGCCATCGCCCCGCATCACCGGCTGCAGGATGTGCGTCTTCTGGCGCCTTTCCGGCCCGGAAAATATCTCGCCATCGGGATGAATTATGCGAAGCACATCGCTGAAATGGGGCGCGATTCCGCCCCGGCCCACCAATATTGGTTCAACAAGCAGACCACTTGCATTTCCGGGCCCTTCGATCCCATCGATCCCGGTGTTTCCACCATGGTCGATTACGAAGTGGAACTGGGCGTAGTGATCGGGGCAAGGGCCAAGGGAGTGCGCGCGCAAGATGCCCTGTCGCACATCTTCGGCTATGTCGTGGCCAACGACGTTTCGGCGCGGGACTGGCAGAAACACACGCCCACGTTCACCATGGGCAAGAGCTTCGACACTCACGGGCCCATCGGCTCCTGGATCGTGACGGCTGACGAGATTCCCGATCCGCAGGCACTGGCGTTGCGCTGTTTCGTCAATGGAGAAAAACGGCAGGAAAACACGACTGCCAATATGATTCACTCCATTGCCAGTCAGATCGAATATCTCTCCACGGCCTTCACGCTGGAGCCGGGCGACCTGATCGCCACGGGCACCCCGGAAGGAGTGGGCATGGGGATGAATCCTCCGCAATTCCTGAAGGAAGGCGATGTCGTGCGCTGCGAGATCGACGGTATCGGCGCTATCGAGAACCGCGTGGCCCGATCAGCCTAAAGGCGCTCGCCCCGGCTATAAGCCGGGGCCGCATCAGACGATTTTGGGGTGAGTTAATTCCACTGGTCGGGACGAGAGGATTCGAACCTCCGACCCCCACACCCCCAGTGTGATGCGCTACCAGGCTGCGCTACGTCCCGACAGTGGAGGCGCGCCCTATAGGCAGGTGTCTGCGATCATGCAAGCACGGGTTCGGGCATTTTGGCCAGGCTGAAAGAATTCTCCTGTGGGAACGCTCATTCCGGGTGCCGCGTTGCACCCCCAAGGCTTTGCTGCTAGGCGCGCTGCCTGTCTGCCGGAGCCTTGAAATCCAACATTCCGGCACCAATTGAACGCGAAATTTCCGCCGAATGAATGAGGGGCGTGCCTGATGCTTGATTACCTTTCCGCCAGCGCCGGAGCCAGCGGCACGCAGCAGTTGATTGGTTTCCTGCCGATCGTCGGCATGGTCGTGATCTTCTGGTTCCTGATCCTGCGTCCGCAGATGAAGCGGCAGAAGGAACACCAGCAGAAGGTGCAGGGCATGAAGCGCGGCGATCAGGTGATCACCGGCGGCGGTCTGCTCGGCAAGGTTATCAAGGTCGATGACGTCTATGTCGAAATCGAGATCGCGCAGGGCGTGAAGGTCAAGGCCGTCAAGCAAACCGTCACTGACGTGGTCGCCCCCGGCGGCGCTCCGGCCAACGACTGATCGAGGCGCAGGCGATGCTCGATTTTCCCACCTGGAAAAGGGCCTGGCTCTGGTTCCTGACCCTGGCTGCGGTTGCCGCAGCGCTTCCTACTCTCGGTTCGCTTGCGGGCGTCGGGATTCCGGGGCCACAGGTCAATCTGGGGCTGGACCTTGCCGGCGGCAGCCAGATCCTGCTGGAAGCCAATACCAAGCAGGTAGCCCGCCAGCGGCTTGAGAGCATGGAAGAAGATGTTCGCCGTGTGTTGCGGCAGGCATCGCCCGCGATCCGCATCGGCGATCTTTCGAGCAGCAACGGCCGGATCAGCTTCCTGCTGGACAATCCCACCCAGGTCGATCGCGCACGTGAGGAACTCCTGCCGCTGGTAAATGGCAGCGGGCCGGTGCGGGAATGGAATCTGGAAGTGGTCGATGGCAGCCGCTTTGTGCTGACTCCCACGAAGAATGGCCTCGATCAGGCCGTTTCCAACGCGATGGATACGGCAACCGAAGTGGTCCGCAAGCGTATCGACGCATTGGGCACCCGCGAGCCGACCATCATTCGCGAAGGCGATACCCGCATTTCGGTGCAGGTGCCGGGCCTCAGCGATCCCGAAGCGCTGAAATCGCTGCTGGGCCAGACGGCAAAGCTCGAATTCAAGCTGGTGGATACCACCGCGCTGCAATCCGACGTGGCGCAGGGCATCGCGCCTCCGGGTAGCGAAATCGTGCCCTATGCTCCCGGTACGCCGCTGGCGGGGACTTCGATCGCGGTGAAGCGTCTCGGCGGCATTCGGGGCGATTCGCTCACCAACGCGCAGCAGAGCTTCGACCAGCGCAACAACCAGGCCGTGGTGGACATCACTTTCGACCAGGCCGGCGGCAAGAAATTCGCCGATCTCACGGCGCAGAACGTTGGCAAGCCCTTTGCCATCATCCTTGATGGCCAGGTGCTTTCGGCCCCGAACATCAACGAGCCGATCCTGGGCGGCAAGGCGCAGATCTCGGGCAGCTTTACCACCGAATCCGCGAACCAGCTGGCCATCTCGCTGCGTTCCGGCGCGCTTCCGGTGGACCTCACCGTCGTCCAGCAAGGCACAGTTGGCCCCGAACTCGGCGCTGATTCGATCCGCAAGGGTCTGCTCGCAATGGGGGTCGGCTCGGCTGCGGTACTGCTGCTGATCGGCTTCACCTATGGCCGGCTCGGCATCTACGCCAATATCGCGCTGGTGCTGAACGTTCTGATGCTGCTGGGCGTGATGGCGGTTTTCAAGACCACGCTGACCCTTCCGGGCATTGCGGGTTTCGTGCTTACCATTGGTGCGGCGGTGGACGCCAACGTGCTGATCAACGAACGCATACGCGAGGAGCGAAAACGAGGGCGACGAGTCGTGGCTGCAGTGGAAGCAGGCTACAAGGAAGCCAGCCGCGCCATCTTCGATGCGAACATCACCAATGTTATCGCAGCGGTGCTTCTGTTCGCCTTCGGATCCGGCCCGGTGCGCGGCTTCGCGATCGTGCTGATGATCGGCATTGTCACCTCGGTCTTCACGGCCGTTACCCTGACCCGCATGTGGGTTGCCGGCTGGCTGCGCAAGGCGCGGCCCAGTGACCTCGCCGTTTGAGAAGGAACGGATAGATGCGACTGCTCAAGCTCGTTCCCGACGATACGAACATCCACTTCCTGAAGTGGCGCGTGCCGTTCTACTCGGTCAGCGCCTTTCTGATCATTGCCAGCATCGCGCTGGTCTTCATCAAGGGCCTCAATCTGGGCGTCGATTTCGTCGGCGGCCAGCAGATCCTGGTGACCTTCACCCAGACCAAGGAAGCTCCCGTCGCCGAATTGCGCGAGCAGGTGGCGGGGCTGGGCTATGGCGAGCCGGTGATCCAGATCGCGGGCAACAAGAACGAAGTCTCCATCCGCTTCCCGCTTCCTGAAGACGTGGCAGACAATCCGGCTGCGTCCGATGCGATGACCACCAATGTCGTCAACGCGATCAAGAGCGAATTCAAGGATGCGCGAATAGACGACCTTTCCTCGGTTTCAGGCAAGGTCTCTGGCGAGCTGTTCACCACCGCCATGTATGCCCTGGGCTTCGCCATGCTGGCGATCTCGATCTACATCTGGGTGCGGTTCGAATGGCAGTTCGGCGTGGGCGCGCTGTTCGCGCTGGTCCATGACGTTTCGTTGACGATGGGCATGTTCGCCCTGTTTCAGATTGAGTTCGACCTGAAGATCGTGGCCGCGATCCTGACGATCATCGGTTATTCGCTGAATGACACCATCGTGGTTTATGACCGTATTCGTGAGAATATGAAGAAATACCGCAAGATGCAGCTGCCCGAACTGCTGGATCTCTCGGTGAACGAAACTCTCGCGCGTACGGTGATGACTTCGCTCACCATTCTGGTGGTGCTGTTGGCGCTTCTGCTGATTGGCCCGGCGAGCCTGTTCGGCTTCACCGCGGCAATCACGCTGGGTATCTTCGTTGGTACCTACAGCTCGGTCTACATGGCCGCGCCAATCCTGATCTGGCTGGGCGTGGATTCCCACAGCTTCGTTCCTGAAGAGGATGCCGGCGACAAGGCCGACAAGCTCGCCCGGGGCGAAGTCTGAGGTTTGCCAGTCCGTTCGTGCCGGTGATTTGCCGGCATGAACGGTCCGGCTGACGTGCAGGATTGCGATGGATGAGAGCGAGGGGCGTGATTGCCCGGCTCAGGCCGTGAGCAAGCGCTCGTAATAATCGGCCAATGCCCGGGCATTGGCCTCCCAGCTGAAGCGATCCGCATTGGCGGCGACCGCGTCTGGGCTGGGCGCATCTTTCAGCAAGGCGCTGATCGCCTGCGCGATTTCCGCCACATCCCGCTCCACCACAAAGCCCGCCGAGGCATCGCGCACCACTTCGCGCGCGCCGCCCGCATCGCAGATTACCAGAGGCGTTCCGCAAGCCAGCGCCTCTATCCAGGCATTGGCAAGCCCTTCGCTGGAGGAGGGCAAAACCATCGCATCGGCGGCGGAGAGAACGACCGGCAACAGATCGTGATCGATATTGCCGAGAAAATGCACCCTGTCCGCCACGCCGAGGCTGGAAGAGAGCCGACGCAGGCTGGCTTCGTCAGGTCCCGCGCCCACCAGCACCAGATCTGTTCCCTCGATCCGGGCGAGCGCCTCGATCACCAGCGATTGCCCTTTGCGGGGAATGAGCGCGCCGACCGCTGCCAACAGCCTGTGACCGGGATGGATATGCAGGCCGGGCATTCCGGCCAGATACTGCCGGGCATTGGCGCGGCCGAGCGGATGGAAGCGGGCGCGGTCGAGGCCAGTATAATGCACGGTGATGGAGCCTTGCGGCAGGCCGAGCGCCGCCATGTCCGCCGCCAAGGCCTGGGAAACGGCCAGCATGCCTGTCGCCTGCTTTCCAGCATCTACTATCGCCCGGCGCGCCCATGGGAGGCTGCCCCAATAGTGGATGTCCGCCCCGCGCGCCTTGATGGACAGCGGCAGGCCCAGCGCCCTGGCTATCCGGGCGGCGGCCGGCCCGTCGGGGAAGAAGAACTGCGCGTCCACCAGATCGAACGGGCGTTCGGCGTGAAGGCGTCGCGCCAGAGGCAATATGGCGCGCCCGATGGCGGATGGGTTCAGCCTCGCCCCGAACCGGGGCAGCAGGGGAAAGCGGATGCGGTGAACATCCACGCCATTCTCCCGCCCGCTTTCTACTGCGTGGGCGAGGGCCCGATAGGGGCCGAAGGCAATCGGCGGAATGCCGATGGGATTGATCAGCGTTACTTCCCAATCGCCGCGCGCGGCGAGCGCTTCCATCTGCCGTGCGACGAAAGTCCCGAAGCGCGGGGTGTGGCTGTTGGGGTAAAGGGTTGCAATCGACAGAACCCTTCGCGCTGCAGTCACAATTTGCGGACCAGCATTTCCGCCATCGCCAGCCATTCGGGATGATCAACCACGATCTGCCGCTGACCCGAACCGGGAGGAAGGATGCCCACCATATTGCCCTGACGGTCGATCAGGCGCCCGAAGGCGAAGCGACCACCCTTGCGGGGCACAAGCACATCCCGATTGATCAGGCGGGGGGCATCTTCCGGCGGCAACTGGCGCAACCAGATCTGGTCCCCGGGGCGATATTCGCCCGCGCCGATCTCTACCGTGATGCAGACGAGCGGGGCGTTGTTTTCCAGTTCCGTCGGCAGGATCGCGTCACGCGGGGAGGAAAGAGCTTCCGCCCCCGTTTCCGTGAGGCGAGCCACGATCCGCGGCTGCGGCGAAGCTTCTCCGCGCACCAGCGTTTCCGGCTCCACTTCCAGCGCGGCGGCGATGCGGTTCATCCAGGTCAGCGAAAGGTTGCGCATTCCTGTTTCCAGCCGGCCGATGGTCTGAGCTGTGGTGGGCGGATTACAGGCCGCTGCCACGTCGGCCAGGGTCATGCCCTTCTGCTTGCGGATATCGCGGATGCGGTTGATCATGCCGGGCCTCTTTTTGGTAACCAAATCGGTTTTTGCGCTTTCCTACAATAACCCGATTTTGGCAAGACTTCTTTCCTGCACCGCCATTGCGAGAGGAAAGACGCATGAAGCCGCAATTCGTAGAGCGCGAACTCACTCCCGAAGGCCCCCGCCGCAGATCGGGCCTGAGCCCGCGCGGCCGCAGGGTGACGGTTAACCTCGCCGAATCCCCCCTCTCCTG
Organism: Fulverythrobacter ferritrahens; assembly: GCF_020539485.1. Classification (GTDB taxonomy): domain Bacteria; phylum Pseudomonadota; class Alphaproteobacteria; order Sphingomonadales; family Sphingomonadaceae; genus Andeanibacterium; species Andeanibacterium ferritrahens. Next base: position 1,223,506 of record NZ_JACDXU010000001.1, on the reverse strand, counting down.
GCTCCATGCGCGGGGCCATCTGGACGACCGATTGTCCGCGGCCGGTGAATGTCTGCGGCGGGATTACGAGCGCGCCGCAATCAGCCCGCGCGTAACCATGCGATGGGATGCAGTGCGCATCACGGGTACCGGGGAAGCGGGGCTTGACCCGACGGAACGGCAGATCGCTGCGCGAAGCCGCTTCGATGGCGCCATGGAGGCTGCGGGAAGCGGACTGACGGATATTTTGTGGCGTGTGGTCTGCGCGGGAGAGGCGCTGACGGTTGCCGAAAAGGCGCTGGACTGGCCTATGCGCAGCGGCAAGCTGGTGCTTCGTATCGCTCTTGAGCGCGTGGCGAAATTTTATCGCATTCCCTGAAGGGGCAATCCCGTCCCCATAAGGTCAGGATTTTCAGAAAAGTGCTCGGTTAACGGGTTCTTGAGCCTCGATCTTCACGATCCGGTTACCGCATAAGTTCACGATACGGTTTGTGATCCGCAAGAGTTTCACGGCGCTTCTGTTCCTTGTCGCTTATGGCGGCCTGGCACTGGTTGCCTTGCCGCCCGGAAGCAGTGCTTCCGGGCTTATGCTGTTGTGGCCGGCCGCAGGGCTGATCGTGGCCATTCTCCTCCATGCACCACAGCGGCAATGGATTACCTATCTGGGGCTGGCAGGCCTGGGCAGCGCGCTCGCCGCCTTGCTGGCGGGGGAAAGCCTGTTTTTCGCAGCTGCCTGCCTGATCGCCCATCCGGCGGAGGCGTGGATTGCCGCCCGCCTGCTGCGGCGGCGCAAGCGGCAGGAAAGCGAATTGCTGCGTGAATGGCTGGCCGATGCGGCATCCATCGGAATTGTCGCGCCCGCGACCGGCGGGCTGATCGTTGCGAGCACCATGGCCCTTGCAGCGGGCTGGGCATGGCCGGCCCACTTCCTGAATTATCTGTTCGCGCATTCGCTGGGCATCATGGTGTTCTTCCCGTTCTTCAGCCTGTTGGTCGGGGGAAGCCTGAGCCGGTGGATCGAAAGCAATCCCCCGGCCCGCAAGCTGGAAATGGCGGCGTTTCTCGCGCTGGTTGCGATCACTATGTGCGGTGCCGTCTGGCAGGCAGGTAGCGCCGCCTATCTGATGCCGGTCCTGGTTGCGCTGATTGTCACCTGCCGGTTCGGCATGACGGCAGCGTCACTCTCCATCTTCGTGCTCGCCCTTTCGGCATGGGGCGCGGAGGCGGCCGGTACATTTATCCAGCCAGCCCTGCAGCTGGGCCTGCCCGGAACTGTCCAGTTCCTGCAATTCTATCTGACGGTGGTGGTGATCTGCCTGCAACCGCTTGCCGGGCACATCACCCAGAACCGCCGCCTTGCCGATGCTCTGCGGGAAAAGAACAAGGCTTCGGATTCGATCGATATGTCGCTCGAGGCCAAGGATTTCGTGATCAACGAAAGCCAGTCGCTCTATCGTCTGCTGGCCGAGAATATGAGCGACATCATCATCAAGACGGATCGGGAAGGGTATATTCTCTATGCCTCTCCCAGCATTGAGAAGATGACCGATCTGCATCCGGTGGAACTCATGGGCAAGCATGTGCTCAGCCTGATCCATCCATCCTACACCGCGTCTTTCCAGTCCGAGCTTGAAGGCGTGATTGCGGATGGCGCGCCTGCCTCGACCTGGCACGAGTTTCTGGGCTGTTCCACGACCGGCAATGAGCGGTGGTTCGATACGAAGATTCGCAGTTGGCGCGGGGATGACCGGCGGGTGGACGGGGCGATCATCACCATGCGCAGCATCGAGGAGCGCAAGGCGCTGGAGCAGCAGCTCTTTGCCGCGATCCTGACCGATCCGCTGACCAAGCTGACCAATCGCCGCGCCTTCAATTCCATGCTGCAATACCACCTGGATGCGCCGATCGAAGGCTGCCTGGCGATTTTCGACATCGACGATTTCCGTTCGATCAACCGCGATTTCGGGCATGATGTGGGCGACAAGGTGCTGACTACCGTGGCGCGCCTGCTGCGCAGCCTGATGCGCAAGGACGACATCATTTCGCGTATCGGCGGGGAACGCTTCGCGGTGCTGCTGTCGGGCGCCAGCCCGGAACAGGCCGAGGCGCTGTGCCAGCGAGTGGTGCTTACCCTTTCCGATATCAGTGGGCCGGATGGGCTGGGCGGCCCGCGCGCGACCGTGAGCGCGGGGGTGGCGCGGATCAGGGACTCGCTCGATGAAACGATGAAGCGCGCCGATGCGGCTGTGGTGCTGGCAAAGGCCAAGGGGCGAAACCGGCTGGAAATGGCCACCAATGGCCGGCAACGCTGGACGCCCGGCGAGGTGCCCTGGATCGAAACCTGAAGCGTCGGCTCAGTCGGCCAGAGCGCCTGCCACCGCCCTGCGCAGGGCCGGAACCACCTCTGCCTCGAACCACGGGTTCTGCCGCATGAAGATGGTGCTGCGCCACGAAGGGTGGGGCAGGGGGAAGAAGGCCGGGCCGAATTCCTGAAAGCGGCGCACCCGCTCACCCATGGTCAGCTTGCGGGTCTGCGGCAGATAGCGCAGCTGGGCATGGGCGCCGACCAGCAGAGTGAGGCGAATGTCCGCCATCCGGGCCAGCACGCGTTCGTGCCACAGGGCCGCGCATTCCGGGCGCGGCGGCAAATCTCCGCTCTTGCCCTTGCCGGGATAACAGAAGCCCATGGGCACGATGGCCACATGGGCCGGATCGTGCAGTTCCTCATTCGTGAGCCCGGTCCATTCACACAGGCGGGCACCGCTGGCGTCGTTCCAGGGGATGCCGCTATCATGCACTTTCGTGCCGGGCGCCTGCCCGACGATCAGCAGGCGCGAGGTGGGCGAAAACTGCACGACCGGCCGGGGGCCGAGCGGCAGGAAGGGGGCGCAGAGCGTACAGGTGGCAATCTCCCGGTGGAGATCGCTCATCCCTCGACCTGTTCCGCCAGTTCCAGCCAGCGCATCTCTGCCGCGTCCTTTTCCTCGCGAGCCTTGGCGATTGCGTCGGACAGGCTGGCGAAGCGGGCAGGATCGCGCGTGTAGAGCGCAGGGTCCGCCATTGCTTCCTCATCCCGGGCGATGGCAGCTTCCAGTTCCTCGATCCGCTTGGGCAGAATTTCGTAATCGCGCTGGTCCTTATAGGACAGCTTGGTGCGCTTCGGCGGCGGGGGAGGGGGCGGCGGAGCGGCCCCGGCGCTGTCCGCCTTCGGCTTCGCCTTGCCGGGTGCGTTACGCTGTTTGCGCTTGGCTTCCCAATCGGCATAGCCGCCCGCGACGATGTCAACCGAGCCGCTGCCATCAAGCCCCAGCGTGACGGTAACGGTGCGATCAAGAAAGTCACGGTCGTGGCTGACGATCAGCACGGTGCCTTCATAATCGGCGATCACTTCCTGGAGCAGGTCCAGCGTTTCGAGATCGAGGTCGTTGGTTGGTTCGTCCAGCACCAGCAGGTTGGATTCGCGGGCGAATTCGCGCGCCAGCAACAGGCGGGAGCGTTCTCCGCCCGACAGAACGCCCACTTTCATGTCAACGATGGCCGGATCGAACAGGAATTCCTTGAGATAGCCCTGCACATGCTTGCGCACGCCGCGCACATCCACCCAGTCACCCCCTTCGGCGATGATCTGGCGCACGGTCTTGTCCGGGCTCAGCAGGCTGCGCTGCTGGTCGATCATCACGCCGGACAGGGTCTTGGCCAGCGTCACCTGCCCCTCATCGGGCTGGATCTCGCCGGTCAGCAGCTTGAGCAGGGTCGTCTTGCCCGCGCCATTGGAGCCGACGATGCCGATCCGGTCCCCGCGCTGGATGCGCAGGTTGAAATCGCGGATGATGGTGCGCTGGTTTTCTCCGTCTCCGAAACGCTTGGTGACATGCTCTGCCACGATGACGGATTTCGTCTTGGTATCGTCAGCCTTCAGGGCCAGCTTGGCGGTGCCGCCCGGGGTCAGCATGGCGGCGCGTTGGGCGCGCATTTCCCAGAGCTTTTCAAGGCGGCCCTGATTGCGCTTGCGCCGGGCGGTGACGCCGCGTTCCAGCCAGTGTGCTTCCAGCTTCAGCTTGGCGTCCAGCTTCTCCGCGGCGCGGGCTTCCTCCGCGAAGACCTGTTCTTCCCAGGCCTCATAACCGCCGAAGCCCACTTCCTTGCGGCGCAGGCTACCCCGGTCGAGCCACATGGTCGCGCGGGTCAGGCGGGTAAGAAACGTACGGTCGTGGCTGATGACGATGAAGGCGCCCTTGTAGCGATTGAGCCAGTCTTCCAGCCAGTCGATCGCGGCAAGGTCCAGATGGTTGGTCGGTTCGTCCAGCAGCAGCAGGTCGGGATCGCTGGCCAGCGCGCGGGCGAGGGCGGCGCGGCGCTTCTCGCCGCCGCTGGCGCTTTTGGCCGTGCGAGTAAGGTCGATGCCGATCTGCCCGGCAATGGCTTCCACTTCGTGCCGGGCCGGCGCATCCGGGCCGGACAGGGCATAGTCCATCAGCGTTTCGTAGCCGGTGAAATCCGGTTCCTGCTGCAGCATGACCACGCGGGTGCCCGGCTTGATGCTGCGCTTGCCCTTGTCCGCCTCGATCAGATTGTCGATCAGCTTGAGCAGGGTCGTCTTGCCCGCGCCATTGCGCCCGATCAGGGCAATGCGGTCGCGCGGGCCGACATGCAGGTCGATATCCTGAAACAGCCAGCCGCTGCCCTGGATAAGCCCGAGCCCTTCCCAGCTCAAAATCGGTGGTTCAGCCATGGGCCGGGCCAGTAGCGGGGCAGGGGGGCTGCGTCCAGCACGGGAACTGTCCGCCGGAAAGTCTTGCGCGATGAGGCGCGCAAAGGCATGGCCCCGCACTGCTCAGATGAACGCCACAGTTTCGCCTCATTCACACCTTGTTCAAGGCTCTATCCCTAGGCACAGGCACATAATGTTCAGGCAGATTGCTTCCCTTCTTGCTCCGTTCGCTCTTGGTGCGCTGGCCCTTACCGGCCTGAGCGCTCCGCAGGCTTTCGCCCAATCGCAGAACCGTGACGATCAGGGCGCGGCGCGCAAGGAAATGCGCGCGGGCAATGTCTTGCCGCTCAAGGAAATCGAACGCCGGGTCATCCCCCAGATGGGCGACATGCAATATCTGGGGCCGGCGTATGATTCGGTTGCCAAGGCCTATCGCCTTAAATTCATCCGGAACGGCAGGGTCGTATTCGTCGATGTCGATGCGCGCTCCGGCCGCGTCCTTTCGCGCAGCGAATAGGCGGGCGGCCCGTCTCTTGGTTGACGCATTCCGCGCAAGGAACCAAAGCAGGTTACAGTACTTGCGCCGTCCGGAGCACCGGCGGACCATACAGGGAATGACGCGATGCGGATTCTGATAGTCGAGGACGAACCCACTCTCGGCCAGCAGCTCAAGAATACGCTGGAACAGAACGGTTATGCCGTGGACCTCTCCACTGACGGGGAAGACGGGCATTTCATGGGCAGTACGGAGGATTACGACGCCGTGATCCTCGATCTCGGCCTGCCTGAGATTGACGGGCTGACCGTGCTGGGCATGTGGCGCAAGGAAGGGCGGGGTTTCCCCGTGCTGGTGCTGACTGCGCGTGACAGCTGGTCCGACAAGGTGGCCGGGCTCGATGCGGGTGCCGACGATTATCTCGCCAAGCCCTTCCAGACCGAGGAACTGATTGCCCGCCTGCGCGCGCTTATCCGCCGCGCATCGGGCAATGCCTCATCCGAGCTGACCGCTGGCGATGTCCGGCTTGATACCCGGTCGGGCCGCGTCACTCTGGCAGGCGAGCCGGTGAAGCTGACTGCGCAGGAATATAAATTGCTCAGCTACCTGATGCACCACAAGGGCAAGGTAGTGAGCCGGACTGAGCTGATCGAACATATTTACGATCAGGATTTCGACCGCGATTCGAATACGATCGAGGTCTTCGTCACCCGCATTCGCAAGAAGCTGGGTTCTGATGTGATCACGACGATCCGTGGCCTTGGATATAGCCTCGACGACCCGCAAGACGCCCCCCGCGAATGACGCGCCCGCGATGACGGCGCCAGAACAGGGCGTCGCCTCCGGGGAAGCTGTCGCCGCTGCGGGAGCCGTGCCGGACGACGTGCCCTATACGGGCAGCCTTGCCCGGCGCATGATGTTCATCGCGGCGGGCTGGATCACGATCCTGCTGCTGCTGGGTGGCCTGGCGCTGGACCGGACGCTGACCGGGCTGGTTACGCGCAGTTTCGACGAGCAATTGGATTACATGCTCACCGCCATGGTCGGCTCGGTAGAGATCGGGCCCGATGGCGAAGTGCTGTTCAACCGTCCTCTGGGCGATCAGCGCTTTCTGGAGCCCAATAGCGGCCTTTACTGGCAGATCACCGGCAAGGGGCACGATGATTTCGCCTCGCGCTCGCTATGGGATCGCACGCTCAAGGTCGATTACAGCCACTTCCTGGCCGCCCCCCGCATCTATGACAGCGACCAGTTTGCGGGCGAGAAATTGCGGGTGATGGAACGGACCATCCTACTGCCGGGCAGCGATACCGAATGGTGGTTCGTGGTGGCGGCCAGCCGTGACGATCTGGATGCCCAGATCAGGCGCATTCGTTCGATCCTGTTCTGGAGCTTCGTTGTTCTGGGCATGGGCCTGTTCCTGATGGCTGGCCTGCAGACCTGGTATGGCCTAGGCCCGTTGCGCCGCGTGCGGCTGGCGATCAAGCGGATGCGCACTACCGGCGCCAATCGTGTGACCGATCCGCTGCCGCTGGAAGTGCAGCCGCTGGTGGAGGAACTGAACGCCCTGCTCGCCCATTCGGACAAGCAGGCGGAAGAAGCGCGCACTCATGCGGGCAATCTTGCCCATGCCCTCAAGACGCCGCTCACCGTGGTGATGAACGCTGCCACCGCCAAGGCGCCCGATCTGGCCGACACGGTGATCCGTGAGGCCGCCGTGATGCGCCGGCAGGTGGACCATCACCTCGCCCGCGCGCGGGCTGTGGGCCGCCGTGCGGTGGGCCTGTCCCGCGCCAATGTGGGCGAGAGCGTGGAGGCAGTGCTGCGCGCCGTCACTCGCCTCTATGACACAACGCGCTTCGACCTCGACGGCAATCGCAATGCGCAGGTGGCCATCGAGCGGCAGGATCTGGACGAAATCCTCGGTAATCTGATCGAGAATGCGGCCAAATATGGCGGCGGCAGCGTGTTCGTGACGATCGACGCCGATCCCAAAGCGGCGGATTGCGTGATCCAGGTGGAGGATGACGGTATGGGCATCCCCGAAAGCGAGCGCATCCGCATCTTTGACCGCGGCGCGCGGCTGGATACGAGCAAGCCCGGCACCGGCCTTGGTCTCGCCATCGTGCGCGACGTGGCGGAAATCTATGGCGGCAGTGTCACTCTGGGTGAGAGCGAGGATCTGGGCGGGCTGCTGGTGGAATTGCGGCTGCCGAGGGCGGGTTAGAATCCGGCCAGCCTCCGGCACCACGCCCGTTCGTCCTGAGCCTGTTGAAGGACGCGGGAAAGCGGTCGATCCCGTAGCAACCCACAGCACGTGGCCTTCTACAAGCTCAGGCTGGGTGGATGTGGCAAGTAGCGGGGAAACTACTTCCCGTTCTTCGCCTGCATATGGTGCCGGATCACTTCATCGATCACGAAGCGGATGAACTTCTCGCTGAATTCCGGATCGAGGTCCGCCTCGGTCGCCAGGGCGCGCAGGCGGGCTATCTGGCGTTCCTCGCGGCCCGGATCGCTCGCGGGCAGGTGGGAGGTGGCCTTGTATTCGCCCACCGCCTTGGTGATGCGAAAACGTTCTGCCAGCATGTGAATCAGCGCGGCATCGATGTTGTCGATGCTCTTGCGGAAGCCGGCAAGGGTGGGATCTGGGGCGGTTTCGTTGTTCATCGCTATCGCTGATCGTGACGATTGTCGGGCGGTAAGCACTGGCCCTAGCACACATTCCACGCTTGCCAAGCGGCCTGTCAGCTTCCATGGGCAGGACACATGAGCGCTCAGGTTATTCCGCTTCCCCGCAAGGAGCCGTCGCTGGCCCCGATCCTGTCCCTCACTGCCACGGCGATGAACGCCGTCAACGCGGTGATCCTTGATCGGATGCAAAGCGAGATCCCGCTGATTCCCGCCCTTGCCGGCCATCTGATTTCGGGCGGTGGCAAGCGCATGCGCCCGATGCTGACCCTCGCGGGGGCAGAGTTGATCGGATATCAGGGCACCCGCCATCACAAGCTGGCCGCAGCTGTGGAATTCATCCACACGGCCACCTTGCTGCACGACGATGTGGTTGATGGATCGGATATGCGCCGGGGCAAGGCGGCCGCCAACATCATCTTCGGCAATCCCGCCACCGTGTTGGTGGGCGATTTCCTGTTCACCCGTTCGTTCGAGCTGATGGTGGAAGATGGCAGCCTGAAGGTGCTGAAGATCCTCTCCAACGCATCCTCGGTGATTTCCGAAGGCGAAGTGGACCAGCTGACCGCTCAACGCCAGATCGAGACGAGCGAGGAACGCTATCTCTCGATCATCAGTTCCAAGACGGCCGCTCTCTTCGCCGCCGCCAGTCGCATAGCCGCCGTGGTGGCGGAGCGTAGCGAGGCGGAAGAACAGGCGCTGGACGATTACGGGCGCAATCTGGGCATTGCCTTCCAGCTGGTGGACGATGCGCTGGATTATTCCTCCGACGCTGCTGAAATGGGCAAGGATCGCGGTGACGATTTCCGCGAAGGCAAGATGACCCTGCCGGTCATTCTCGCCTATGCGCGTGGCAGCGAGGAAGAACGCAGCTTCTGGCGCGCCGCCATTGCGGGGCATCGCACTTCCGATGCGGACCTCGCCCATGCGGTGGAACTGATCCAGAGCCATGACGCGGTGAACGCCACGCGCGAACGCGCCCGGCATTTCGCTCAGCGCGCGATCGATGCCCTGTCGATCTTCCCTGCCACCAAGGCGCGCGAAGCGATGGTGGAAGCGGCGCAATTCGCGGTTTCGCGCGGCTATTGATTTTTCACTGTCACTCCGGACCTGTTCCGGAGTCCAGCTATTTGAATATGTGGGCGATACCGGGATGATGCCGATGGGCTGCTTGGTGCTGCTTTCTTGGTGCCTTTCGCGAAAAACAAGCGGGCCCCCGGAACAGGTCCGGGGTGACCAGCCACATATTTCGTGCACTCCAGCCCGGCATGACGATATGGGCAGGACGTGACCGATCTTCCCATCCACGCTGTCCTGCCTGAGCTTCTCGGCGCCCTGCGCGCGCATAATTCCGCCGTGCTGATTGCCCCGCCCGGCGCGGGCAAGACCACTTCGGTGGCTCCCTCGCTGCTGGGGCAGGGGTGGTGCAGCGGCAAGGTGATCCTGCTTTCCCCCCGCCGCGTTGCAGCTCGCGCCGCTGCCGAACGGATGGCGGAACTGCTGGGCGAAAAGCCCGGCGAGACGGTGGGCTATCTCACTCGCCTGGATAGCAAGATGTCCGGCAAGACGCGGATCGTGGTGATGACGGAGGCTATCTTCGTTGCGCAGATCCTCGACGATCCGGAACTGGCGGGGGTTTCCGCCGTGCTGTTCGACGAAGCGCATGAGCGGCATCTGGACAGCGACCTCGGCCTTGCCCTTGCGGTGGAAAGCCAGCAGGTTCTGCGCGACGATCTGCGCCTGATTGTCATGTCCGCCACGATCGACGGCACGCGCTTTGCCGGCCTGCTGGGCGATGCGCCGGTAGTGGAGAGCGAGGGCAAGGCCCATCCGCTGCGCTTCGTCTGGCTGGGCAGCCGCCCGGAATTGCGCGTCGAGGATGCGATGACCTCCGCCATCCTTACCGCCTGGCGGGAAGAACAGGGCGACATTCTGGCCTTCCTGCCCGGCGTCGGCGAGATCGAACGCACGCGCGAGCGGTTGGCCGAAAAGCTGCCCAATGTCCCGATCCTGCCATTGCATGGACAGGTGGAACCCCAGGGCCAGCACATTGCCATAAAGCGGGACAGTGAAGGCCGCCGCCGTATCGTGCTGGCCACTTCCATCGCGGAAACCTCGCTCACGCTGGATGGCGTGTCGGTGGTGGTGGATAGCGGGCTGGCCCGCCGGGCAGAGTTCGATCTGGCGGCGGGCGTGACGCATCTCGTCACTACACGCGCCAGCCAGGCTTCGGCTGCCCAGCGCGCGGGCCGCGCGGCGCGACAGGGGCCGGGTGTCGCCTATCGTCTGTGGGAAGAAGGTGCCCATGCCGGGCGGCCCGCCTTCGATCCGCCGGAGATGCTGACTGCAGACCTCGCTCCGCTGGTGCTGGCTCTGGCGCAATGGGGTGCAGGCGATCCGGCGGCGATGGCGTGGATCGATCCGCCGCCCGCCGCCGCGCTTTCCGCCGCGCGTGGGCGCCTCGCAGCGCTGGGGGCGCTCGATGGGGAAGGGCGGATTACCGAGTTCGGGCGCAAGCTTGCCCAATTGCCGATGGAGCCGCCGCTTGCGGCCATGGTGCTGTTCGGGGCGGAGGCTGGCGATGCGCGCGGCGCAGCCCGGCTGGCGCTGCTGCTGCAGGAACGCGGGCTGGGTGGGCGCAGCGAGGATCTGGCGCAGCGCCTCTCACGCTGGAACGGCGACCGTTCGCCCCGCGCAGAGGCTTCGCGCAAGCTGGCCGACGGCTGGGCGAAGCGGGCGAGCGGTCTCATCGCCGCTACGCCCGGCTCGGGACGAACGGATTTTGTGGATTTGGGAACGCTCCTCGCCCGTGCCCTACCGGACAATCTCGCCCGCCGCCGCGATGCCTCGGGCGAAAGCTGGATAAGTGCGGGCGGGCGGGGCTACACGCTCGATCCTGCATCCCCGCTGGCGCGGGCGGAATGGCTCGCCATTGGCGATGCGCAGGGCAGGGCGCAGGCCGCGCGGATTACCGCCGCATGGCCGCTCTCCTCCGAAGAGGTGGAGCGCGACCTTGCCCGCCTGATCGAACGGCGCTCCGTCCTCAACTGGAACGCGGCGGAAGGCCGGGTAGAGGCCCGGCTGGAGAGGCGGCTGGGTGCGATCACGCTGGCCAGTGGCCCCGATCCGAAGCCGGACCCGGTGGCGGTTACTGCATTGCTTGTGGATAAGGCTCGGGAAAAGCTGGCGGATATCCTGCCGAAAACCCTGATGGCCCGCGCACGCCACGCCGGGCTGGAGGCGCTTTCGCTGGAAGTTCTGGCGGCTGAGGCCGATGACTGGCTCGCCCCGCTGCTGGAAAAGCGCCGGGATCTCGATCTGCCCAGGGGCGCGCTGACCGAGGCGCTGCTCAATCGTCTGGACTGGGATTCGCGCCAGAAGCTCGACCGGCTGGCCCCGCGCGAATGGACCAGCCCGGCGGGCACGCAGCATGCGATCGATTATGACGCAGATGGCGGCCCCAGCGTGGAAGTGCGGGTGCAGGCCCTGTTCGGGCTGGACCGGCATCCCATGATTGGCCAGCCGCCGCAGCCCTTGTTGCTCCAGCTTACCAGCCCCGGCGGGCGCCCGGTTCAGGCCACGCGTGACCTCCCCGCTTTCTGGCGCGGCAGCTGGCGCGATGTGGTGAAGGACATGAAGGGACGCTATCCCAAGCACCGCTGGCCGGACGAACCATGGGCCGAAGCGCCCAGCCTGAAGACAAAGAACGCCTTCAACGCCACAACACGCACTTGATTCGACTCGCGCTTTTGACGAAAGGCTCTTTTCCATGAGCGCACGCATCTACCAACGCCCGAAAAACGCCATGCAGTCCGGCAAAGCCCTGCTTGGCCAGTGGATTCTCGAATTCGATCCGGCCGAGGCGAAGAAGCCCGATCCGCTGATGGGCTGGGCTGGCAGCGGTGACACGCAGCAGCAGGTGCAGCTGAAGTTCCCGAGCCAGGAAGCCGCGCAGGCCTATGCCGCCAAGCACGGTATCCCGGCCCGCGTCCATGCCACCCCGCCGCGCGCGCTGAAGATTCAGGCCTACGCCGATAATTTTCGGTAAGAACTGGTCCCCCCCTCTTCACAGGAGGGGCTAACGTCTTGCAATCCACCCTGATCCCCGCCATATGCCCGCCCGGGAGTCGGTCGGACGTTTGCGTCCGCCAACCTGGTCAGGTCCGGAAGGAAGCAGCCACAACGGTCAGCGGCGGGTCGGCCGGCTCCTTTGCAAGATGCGGCACCAGCCCGCGCCCCCACCCGGCCTCCCAAAGCATACACTCTGATTGGGTGGCCGGGTGGGCGCGCGGGCCGGAGCAGCCCTCCAGCCAGGGCGTCCGGCTCCTTTTATCACTGACAATTCGGCGCCGACCCCCTACCTAGGGCCCATGGCCGATTCACCCCACATCGACGGCGAGGAAGAGACGCAGCCCAGCACTGCGGAGCTTGAGGCCGCAGGCCAATCCGCACTGTTTGGCGGGCCGGTCGATTCCGGGCCGGAAAAGCCTGCCCCGCTGGCCGCCGCTGCGGCTGCGGCCCCGGTTGAGCCCAAGCCTGCCGCCGCTCAGCCCTATCGCGTGCTGGCCCGCAAATATCGCCCGCAGACCTTTGCCGAGCTGATCGGCCAGGATGCGATGGTGAAGACCTTGGCCAACGCCATCGCGCGCGACCGGCTGGCTCATGCCTTTTTGATGACCGGCGTGCGCGGGGTGGGCAAGACTTCCACCGCGCGCCTGATCGCCAAGGCGCTCAATTGCGTCGGGCCGGATGGGCAGGGCGGACCGACCATCTCGCCCTGCGGCAAGTGCGAACCATGCATCGCCATTGCCGAAGGCCGCCATATCGACGTGATCGAGATGGACGCTGCCAGCCATACCGGCGTGGACGACGTGCGCGAGATCATCGAGGCGGTGCGCTATGCCGCCGTTTCTGCGCGCTACAAGATCTACATCATTGACGAAGTTCACATGCTTTCGCGCAATGCTTTCAATGCCTTGCTCAAGACACTTGAGGAGCCACCTGCGCATGTGAAGTTCCTCTTCGCGACGACCGAAGTGGATAAGCTGCCGGTTACGGTGCTCTCCCGCTGCCAGCGGTTCGATTTGCGCCGCATTCCCGCCCCCTTGCTTCAGCAGCATTTCGCCGGGATCTGCGTGAAGGAAGGCGTGGAAGCGGAGGATGATGCGCTGGCCATGGTCGCCGCCGCTGCCGAAGGTTCGGTGCGCGATGGGCTCTCGATCCTCGATCAGGCGATTGCCCATGCCGATCTCGATACTGGCGGCAAGGTCACGGGCGAACGTGTGCGCGATATGCTGGGCCTGGCGGATCGCAGCGCCTTGCGCACGCTGTTCGCCGCCCTTTTGAACGGCGATCCGCAGGGCCTGCTGGCGCTGGTGGACAATCAATATTCGCTGGGCGTCGAACCGCTCGCCCTGATGCGTTCGCTGATGGATGTCTGCCACCGGATCACGGTTGCGCAGATCGGCCGCGCGGGTGAGGCGGCGACGGCGGAAGAACGCGCGCTGATCGAGGAATGGGCCGAAAAGCTCAGCCCCGGCCAGTTGCATCGCCTGTGGCAATTGCTGCTGAAGGGGCATGACGAAGTGCGTCAGGCGCCCGATCCGCTGGTGGCGGCGCAGATGGCGCTTTTGCGCGTGATGCATGCGGCGGATATGCCCGATCCCGGCACTCTGGCGAAGAAGCTGGAGGAAATGGCGGCGAGCGGAGCCTTTACCGGGGCGCCTTCATCCGGCGGTTCGACAAGTTCCGGCGGCGATGCGCCGGTGCAGGCAAGAGCGGCCCCGGCAGTCAGCTGGCCCGAGCTTGTCGAGCAGATCGAACATTCGGGCCTTCCCGGCCATATGACGCTGGCGAACAAGATGAAGCTGCAGGTGAGGGTGGTGGACATCGCGCCCGGGCGGCTGGTCTATTCGCTGGCCCCGCCGTTCAAGGAAGACCTTTCGGCCGAACTGCGCGACGCCTTCATGAAGATCACCGGCGAACGCTGGGAGATTGAGCGTGTGGCGGAAGGCGGGGCTTCCACGCTGGTGGAGGCAGTGGAGAACGCCAAATCCGACGAGGTGCGCCGCATCCGCGAGGCGCCGCTGGTGAAAGCCGCGTTTAACGCGTTCCCCGGCGCCGAGCTGGTGGAGGAAGAACCGCCCGCACAAGGCAACCAGCGCCAGTGGGGCCGCCGCTAACATTGTAAACACTATGAATATCCAAGGGTAATGCCATGAAGTCTATGGAAGAAATGCTCAAGGCAGCGCAGCAGGCGGCCGAGACCATCCAGAAGCAGATGAACGATGCGCAGGTCGCGCTGGACAATATCGAGGTGGAAGGCGTCGCAGGCGGCGGGCTGGTGAAAATCCGCTGCACCGCCAAGGGCCGCATTCTGGGCGTCTCGATTGATGACAGCCTGATTGTGCCGGAAGACAAGCAGATGCTGGAAGATCTGGTGACGGCCGCGTTCAACGATGCCCGCGCCAAGGCGGATTATGCCGCCAATACGGAAATGCAGAAGATCCAGGGCGGCATGGGCCTGCCGCCCGGCTTCAACCTGCCCGGCATGGGCTGAGCGGCGTAATTCACGCAGGAACAGGACCGCCCGGCATCAATTTGCCGGGCGGTTCCGTTTCAGGCCTCGGTCGCTTCTCCCTCGGTGGCTTCGGAGGCGAGCAGATAGCGCCAGATGATGGCTCCCAATGCGCCGCCGACCAGCGGAGCGACCCAGAACAGCCAAAGCTGGCCGAGCGCGGCCGTTTCAGCAAACAGCGCAACCCCGGTCGAACGTGCGGGATTGACGGAGGTGTTGGTCACCGGGATAGAAACGAGGTGGATCAGCGTCAGCGCCAGCCCGATGGCCAGCCCGCCGAACCCGGCCGGTGCCGCCTTGGAAGTCGCGCCCAGAATGACGATCAGGAAGCCTGCGGTCAGCACGATTTCCACGATCAGGGCCGCGCGCAGCGAATATTCGCCCGGTGACAGATTGTCGAAGCCGTTGGAGGCGAAGCCGCCCGCTTCAAAGCCGGGTTTGCCGCTGGCGATTGCATAAAGCACCGCCCCTGCAATTGCGGCGCCCAGCACTTGCGCGATCCAGTAGGGGATGAGCTCTTTCCAGCTGAAGCGGTTGGCCACGGCCAGCCCCAGCGAGACAGCCGGGTTGAAATGGCCGCCGGAAATGCCGCCCAGCGCATAGGCCATCGTCAGCACGGTCAGGCCGAATGCCAGCGCCACGCCCGCAAAGCCGATCCCCAGTTCGGGGTAAGCCGCAGCCAGCACCGCCGATCCGCATCCGCCGAACACCAGCCAGAATGTGCCGATCAGTTCGGCAGTGAGCTTTCTGGTCATGTCCATTTCTTTCTCCTCTCCTGTTGAGGAAGAGGAGGGTAACCCTGCGGCCTGTCAGGTGGGAAACGAAATATCCACCATAATGCGCGGGATCGGACCGAGCCGGGCCTAGCGCCCGCTGCCGCCCGACATCACCCGGCTGCGCGCGCGGCGTTGCACTGCCTGGAACAGGGCATCCAGATCGTCTGCATCGACGTCCAGCAACTCGTCCCATTCCTCCAGCACCGCGTCCAGATCCTCGCGCCGGTAGAGCGTTTCGTTTGCCGGAGCAGGGGGCTTGGGCATGACATGGGGCCAGGCATGGCCCGTGAGATTATTGTAGAGCCAGCCCACCAGCACCAGCGTGCCGACATTGGCGGCAAAGGGGATCATATGGGCATAGTTCCAGTGCTCCGCCCCGGTGGCTCCCAGCGCGCAGAGCAGGGCGCAGGCGCCGCCCGGCGGGTGAAGGCAGCGAGTGAGCGTCATCACCGCGATAGCCGCGCCCACCGCCGCGCCGGCCGCGATCCAGGGTGTGCCGAACAGATGGCCGGCGGCCAGTCCGATCAGCGCGGAAAGCAGGTCTCCCCCGATCACCGGCCAGGGCTGGGCGAGCGGGCTTGCCGGAACGCAGAACACCAGCACCGCCGATGCGCCCAGCGGTGCGACCAGCCAGGGCAAGGCGCCCATGCCCGCCGCTCCGCCCATCAGGTGGACGACACCGTAAGTGACCGCGCCTGCCAGAAATATTCCCAGCGCGGCGCCCAAAGCTCCGCGCAGCCATCCCAGATGGCCGAAGGCGTGCTGGCGCTCTAGCGCGGCAGTGGTGAGGAGGATGCGGGAAAGCATGAGGAGTTGGGTTTCTAAAGGTCGCGGCGGCCCTAGCGTCATTGCTGCAAGCGTCAAGGCCCGCCGCCCCCAGGCCCGCCGCCCCCTGGCCCACCGAATGCCGGGAAATCCCTGTTTTCCTACATCGCCCGCATGTGCCACAGTGCGGATATGCCCGTATTTCCGCCAGATTCTCGCTATCCCGACCCCGCCCGGAGATTGCCGCGGGGGAAGCGCGATTTCCGCTCTGCACAGTGTCAACCTTGTCAACTTCGGCTGGAAACCAATCATGAACATGAATGGCTTCCGCCCATTGCAGCGGGCGGGCAGGCTACCCATATTCCCCGTTAAATGATGGGAAATCCTTCCCTGCGCCCTATGCGGCGCATCAGAAATCTGGATATAGCGGCGTAATGAACCTCTACCCCCTTCTTCCCCTGCGCGACATTGTCGTTTTCCCCGGCAGTGTCGTTCCGCTCTTCGTGGGTCGCGAAAAGTCTGTCGCGGCGCTTGAAGAGGCGATGGCGGGCTCCAAGGACATCTTCCTTGTCGCCCAGCTCGATCCGGGTTGTGACGATCCCGATCGTGACGATCTGTACGACATGGGCGTGGTCGCCCAGGTGCTGCAATTGCTGAAGCTGCCCGACGGCACCGTGCGCGTGCTGGTGGAAGGCCAGCAGCGCGCAAAGCTGGAAAGCCTGCGCGAGGAAGGCGGCTTCGTGGTCGCCCAGGTCGAGCAGACGGAACCCGAATTCGCCGGCGGCACCGAAGTGGCCGCGATGATGCGCAGCGTGGTCGAGCAGTTCGCCGAATATGCCAAGCTCAACAAGAAGGTTCCCGAGGAGCTTGAGCAGGAACTGGCCGAGATCGACGATGCCTCGCGCCTGGCGGACATGATCGCCCATAATCTCAACGCCAAGGTTTCCGACAAGCAGGCCCTGCTAACCGAACGCGATCCCATGAAGCGGCTGGAAATGGCCTATGGCTTCATGGAAGGCGAGCTGTCCGTCCTGCAGGTGGAGCGCAAGATCCGTGGGCGCGTGAAGCGCCAGATGGAAAAGACGCAGCGCGAATATTACCTCAACGAGCAGCTCAAGGCGATCCAGAGCGAGCTGGGCGGCGATGGCGAGGAAGCCAACGAAATCGCCGAGCTTCAGGATAAGATCGAAAAGCTCAAGCTGTCCAAGGAAGCCCGCACCAAGGCGCTGACCGAGCTGAAGAAGCTCAAGACCATGCAGCCGATGAGCGCTGAGGCAACCGTGGTGCGCAATTATCTCGACGTGCTGCTGGGCCTGCCCTGGGGCAAGAAGTCGAAGCTCAAGAAGGATCTTGGCCGGGCGCAGGCCGTGCTCGATCAGGATCACTACGCGCTGGACAAGGTGAAGGACCGGATCGTCGAATATCTGGCGGTTCAGGCCCGTTCCAACAAGCTGAAGGGGCCGATCCTGTGCCTCGTCGGCCCTCCGGGCGTGGGCAAGACCAGCCTCGGCAAGTCCATCGCCAAGGCGACCGGGCGCGAATTCATCCGCCAGTCGCTGGGCGGCGTGCGCGACGAGGCCGAGATTCGCGGCCACCGCCGCACCTATATCGGCTCGCTGCCGGGCAAGATCGTGTCGAACCTGAAGAAGGCCGGCACTTCCAACCCGCTGTTCCTGCTCGATGAGATCGACAAGCTGGGTCAGGATTTCCGGGGCGATCCCTCGGCGGCTCTGCTCGAAGTGCTCGATCCGGAACAGAACGCCAAGTTCCAGGACCATTATCTGGAGGTCGATATCGATCTTTCGGACATCATGTTCGTCTGCACGGCGAACAGCCTGAACCTGCCGCAGCCGCTGCTCGACCGCATGGAGATCATCCGGCTGGAAGGCTATACGGAAGACGAAAAGGTCGAGATCGCCGAACGGCACCTGATCGAAAAGCAGGTAAAGGCGCATGGGCTGAAGAAGGGCGAGTTCACGCTCACCCATGAAGGCCTGCGCGACCTTATCCGTTACTACACCCGCGAGGCGGGCGTGCGTACGCTGGAGCGTGAAATCGCCCGGCTGGCGCGCAAGAGCCTGCGTGCGATCCTGGAAGGCAAGGCGCAAAGCGTTACCATCACGCCGGAAAATCTCGCCGACTATGCGGGCGTGCGCAAATATCGCCACGGCATGTCGGATGAAGAGGCGCAGGTGGGCGCGGTGACGGGCCTTGCCTGGACCGAAGTGGGCGGCGAATTGCTGACCATCGAAAGCGTGACCACGCCCGGCAAGGGCGAGGTGCGGACCACCGGCAAGCTGGGCGAAGTGATGAACGAGTCCGTGCAGGCGGCCTTCAGCTTCGTGAAGGCGCGGGCACCGGCCTATGGCATCAAACCCTCGATCTTCCAGCGCAAGAACATCCACATCCACTTGCCCGAAGGGGCGGTGCCGAAGGATGGACCTTCCGCCGGTATCGGCATGGTGACCTCCATCGTGTCCTCGCTCACGGGCATTCCCGTGCGCCCGGACGTGGCGATGACCGGCGAAGTAACCCTTCGCGGACGGGTACTGGCGATTGGCGGGCTGAAGGAAAAGCTGCTTGCAGCGCTGCGCGGCGGCATCAAGACGGTGCTGATCCCGGAAGAGAACCGTAAGGATCTCGCCGAGATTCCCGACAATGTGAAGCAGGGGCTGGAAATCTTGCCTGTCAGCCATGTCGATCAGGTGCTGGAGCGGGCGCTTACCGCCATGCCCGAACCTATCGAATGGAGCGAGGAAGACGATCTGGCCAGCCAGCCGAATCCCGCTTCAGTGGGGTCTGGCGCTTCCGCCACCGCTCATTGAGATTTGCCCTGAAAGGGCGATTCGAACCGGTCCGGCCCCTGTCACGACAGTTTTGTGACGGGGGCCGACTGCTCTTGTGACACCGCCGGGAAGCACGTCTCGTCGCGTTCGAGACTGAAATTGTGAAAAACCGCGCAATTGCGTGTGTTTTGCCTTTGACAGGGCGATCAAAAATCGCTCAATTCCGGCCACCCGAGAGGCGATTCAAAACCATAGTCAAATCCGGCACATCTCAGAGGGGGTTCCTTTACGATGAACAAGAACGAACTGATCGGCGCTGTTGCCGATGCCAGCGGACTTTCCCGCAGTGACGCAACCAAGGCAGTGGAAGGCGTGTTCGACACGATCACTGCAGCGCTCGCCAAGGGCGATGAAGTCCGCCTGGTGGGCTTCGGCACCTTCTCGGTTGCCAAGCGCAAGGCTTCCACCGGTCGCAACCCGCGCACCGGCGAACCGATGACCATCAAGGCCTCCAGCCAGCCGAAGTTCAAGGCGGGCAAGGGTCTGAAGGACTCCGTCAACTAAGCGGATTTCCATGCGGCCGCTACGCCTCGCGACCGCAAGAAAAAGCCGCGTCTACCCTTGGGTGGACGCGGCTTTTTTCTGTCTGGGGCAGAGGCTGCCTGCGCGCGGGACAGCTCCTCCGGCGGCGAAGGAGTGCCCCTGCGCGCTCAGCGGGTCAGCTGGATCAGCGCCATGGGCGCATTCGTCTTGCGGCGGTTGACCTTCCAGCTCAGCATTTGCCCCTTGGGGGAGGCCTGCGCACCTTCATCGGTATTATTCGCCAGAATGGCGGCATCCGTGGTGATGGTGAAAGTCCCGTTCAGTTCCGGGATTCGCGGTGAATCGGCGCCTTCCGCTTCATCCTCGCCATAGAGCGACGCGGCTTGCAGCAGCCCGCTGGATGCACTCGGGGAACTGGACTGCACCGCATAGCCGGGCGCATCGACCCGCACGACGCCGCCATTGCGCCGATTGGCGATCACGAAATTGTTTGAAAGGGCAGAGCCTTCCAGCACGGGGAAGGTGAAATCGTGATCCAGCCGGCCGGCGACCGCGAAGTCCACTACATAGAGCCCGTCACCCTTATATTCGACGTTGTTCCAGCCGTGCTGGCGGCGCAGGCTGGCGGCCAGTTCCTCGGCAGCGGCAGGGTCGCTCGGGTCGATCCCGCCGAACATCGCACCGAATGCCTTGGCGTTGCGCGCATCCTCGGCCTTCTTGTTAGCCTTGCTCACTTCCCAGTCGCGTTTCTGCTGCTCGATCTCCTCGTCGCTGCATTCCCGCTCGTCTATGTTCTCATCATAGCAGGGCGATGCCTCGAAAGGCTGGTCGCTTTCCAATGCATCGCCCATCTCCGCCAGCTTGCTGAGCCCAAGGACGTAGATCTCGCCCTTGTAGCTGAAGGCGAAGGCGCCATCCTTGCGGATTTCGAGCGCCGAATCGAACTTGCCAGGCGAAAGGAAGCAGCCTGTCAGCAGCAGGGCGAGGCCGACTGCCAGAACTGCGCTGCGAGCCGCGCTGCTGAATCCCTTCATTCCCGTCATCGCTTGGTCTCCAGATCAGGCGGTTTCGCGCGATGCTACCGCATAGAGCGCAATCGCGGCCGCGTTGGATACATTGAGGCTTTCCATCTGCTGGCTGATCGGCAACCGGGCGAGGGCGTCGCAATGCGCCGCCACATTGTTGCGCAGCCCTTCGCCTTCCGCGCCGAGCACCAGTGCAACCGGACCGGAAGGCATTACTTGCCCCAGGGTCGCGTCGGTCTCGCCGGCCAGGCCGATGCGCCAATATCCGGCCTCGGCCACTTCTTCCAGCGCGCGGGAGAGGTTCACCACGCGCACCCAGGGCACGATTTCCAGCGCGCCGGATGCGGATTTGGCGACCACGCCGGATTCGGGCGGGGCATGGCGATCCTGCGTGACGACGGCGCAGGCATTGAAGGCGGCGGCCGAACGTAGAATCGCACCAACATTATGCGGATCGGTCACCTGATCGAGAATCACCAGCGGCCGGGCAGGGTCGCCGTCCAGCACTTCATCCAGGTGGATGTCTTCCAGCGGCTCGCATTCGAGGACAAGTCCCTGATGGGGCGCATCGCGCGCCACCAGCCGGGCCAGATCCTGCCCATCGGCATATTCCAGCGGGAAATTCGCAGGCAGTTCGCCATCGAGCGATTCGATGCCTTCGCGCGTCGCCCACAGCTTGCGATGGCGCCTTTCGGGGTTTTTCAGGGCCGCTTCGACCGCATGGCGCCCCCACAGGCGTACATAACCCTGTGACGCACGGCCGCTGCCGCGTCCGCCCTGCATTCGCCCGGCACGCCCACGCAACGCCCGCTTTTCCCCACGCTTCGCCATCTTTACTCCCTTTTTGGCGCCATTCGCCGAAATCTTCCTGGCGCTCCTGCCAGTCACCCCATTGACAGGCAAGCGTCGCTTCGTCATTGGGGCGCCTCTCGGCCGGACCGGCCCTTCGCTGAAGGGTCAAAATTCCGGGGTGACCCGGCACCGGCAATGGTGTGGACAGGTGGCCGAGTGGTTAAAGGCAGCAGACTGTAAATCTGCCCGTGCAAGCGTACGCTGGTTCGAATCCAGCCCTGTCCACCACCGCTGCCCCTCAAACAGGCTCATTGCTATCCCGCTGGATCAGGCGGGACTCTTGGTGCCCGCATCGGTGCGCCTACGCCCGTCATGGGTTGTAGCACTGCACGCTAACCCTTAGGAGGCTTCCATGGCCGGTGAGATATTGGACAACAAGGGCCGGGGTGAAGCTGCATGGCGCTGGCCAGCAATTCATCCCGAAGGGCGCAAATTCGGCGTGATCGCAGCAGTGATCAGCCTTGTCTTCCTGATCGGTCTCGATTGGGAGATCGTCGGCTGGCCGCTGGTTTTGCTGACCTTCGGCGTGTTCGCCTTCTTCCGCGATCCCGAACGCGTCGTGCCGCAGGACGATAGCTATATCGTTTCGCCGGCTGACGGGCTGGTGACATTGATCCAGGAAGTGGAGCCTCCGCTCGAATTGCTCATGGATGACGGCAGCGGCTCTCGCGGGCTGGGCAGCGGCAAGGTTACGCGCGTCTCGATCTTCATGTCGGTGTTCGATGTGCACATCAATCGCGCGCCCGTGGGCGGTACCGTGCGGCGGGTAATCTACATCCCCGGTAAATTCATGAACGCTGACCTCGACAAGGCCAGCGAGGAAAATGAACGCCAGCACATCCTGATCGAGCGGGCGGATGGCCTGCAGATCGGCTTTACCCAGATCGCAGGGCTGGTTGCCCGTCGAATCGTTCCCTTCGTGAAGCCGGGCGACATGCTGGCAATCGGCCAGCGGGTCGGCCTCATTCGCTTCGGCAGCCGCGTGGACGTCTATCTTCCGGCGGGCACCGATCCCAAGGTTCTCATGGGGCAGAAGGTGATCGCGGGTGAGACGGTGCTGGCTGAGATCGGCAAGCGGCAATTGATCGAAGGTGTCAGCCAGTGAGTGTTCCGGGCGAGGGCGATTCGCTCGAACCCGTGGGGCCGAAGGCCTCGGAAGGGGAGCATGCAGTGGCGCGGCACCGCGCGCCGGGGCTTACGCTCCGTGCGGTTCTTCCCAACGCAATTACGGCCGGCGCCCTGTGCGCGGGTCTTACCGGCGTGCGCTTTGCAATCAACGGCGATTGGGAACGTGCGGTATTCGCCGTTGTACTCGCTGGTTTGCTGGACGGAATCGACGGCCGCATCGCCCGTTTGCTCAAGGCGCAGTCCCGTTTCGGTGCGGAACTCGACAGCCTGGCCGATTCCCTGTCCTTCGGCATGGCTCCGGCCCTGATTCTCTATCTCTGGTCCCTGCAGGGGCTTCCGCGTTTCGGCTGGTTCGCGGCGCTGTTCTTTGCCCTGTGCTGCGCCCTGCGCCTTGCGCGTTTCAATGCGCGGATCGACATGGACGAACAGCCGCATAAATCCGCAGGTTTCCTCACGGGTGTTCCTGCGCCGATTGGGGCTGGGCTGGCATTCGTGCCGCTCTATCTCTGGATGGCCAGCGGTGAAGAGATATTCCGCGAACCCATCCTGATTGCGATCTGGGTGGCGGCTATCGCCTTCCTGATGATATCCAGCGTCGCCACATTGAGCTGGACGTCACTCCGTCCGCGGCGCAGCGCGCGGCTGGGCGTGATAGCAGTTGTGGGGATTGCCTTTGCCGCCCTGCTGACCGAACCTTGGTGGACCCTGGCGGCGATCTGTCTGATCTATCTGGCCCTGATGCCCTGGGGGATTATCAGCTATGGCAGGATCAGGCGGCAGCGCGCAATTCGTCAGACTGCGGAGCGCGCGGCGTAAGCTGCGTCGAACTGACGAGCCGCAGGCACGTCGCTCGCTGTTCCGATATCGTTACGCGGGCGACCACCACATCGTCGCAATGGGCAAGGGCGCGGCGCAGCGTTCCAAAGGCGGCGATGGCTGCAGCGCAGGAACGCGCCAGCACGGCGAACGAGACAAGGCCGGCAGTCACAAAAAGAAGGGTAAGAATCGTCATCGAACCGCTCCATGCTTGCTTCCGCGCCTTGAAAGGGCTGTGGAAGGCTTGTGGATAAGCCCGGGAAGGTGGTAGGAAAGCTGAGTCGCTTCGCTTTGCCGGACTTGATGAGGAACAATGTTCTCTATTTGTTCCAAGCTGTCAAGCAGCATTCCCTGATCCTGTGAAATACGCAGTTGCGGGCTGCCGGATTCGTGCTGGATTTTGTTGATATTCGGCGCTAAGGGGCAGGCCGCTTAGGCAAGAGCTGCGCATTTTGCTGGTTCGGGCCGAAGCTAATTCACATGGAAGGCGCACATACCGGTGCCGTTGGCGGGATCTCCGCCCGGTTCCAGCCTTCCAGCGGAACAACCGGAAAGGAATTATCTATGGCGGCTCCTACCGTCACCATGCAGCAATTGATCGAGGCCGGCGCTCACTTCGGCCACCAGACCCACCGCTGGAACCCGCGGATGAAGCCGTATATCTTCGGCGCCCGCAACGGTGTTCACATCATCGACCTGTCGCAGACCGTGCCGCTGATGGCCCGCGCGCTTGAATTCGTTTCGGGTACCGTCCGCAATGGCGGCAAGGTGCTGTTCGTCGGCACCAAGCGTCAGGCGCAGGAGCCGATTGCTGATGCGGCCCGTGCCAGCGGCCAGTATTTCGTCAACCACCGCTGGCTGGGCGGCATGCTCACCAACTGGAAGACGATCAGCCAGTCGATCAAGAAGATGAAGACGATCGAGGAACAGCTTTCGGGTGACACTTCGGGTCTCACCAAGAAGGAAATCCTGGACCTTACCCGCAAGCATGAAAAGCTTCAGCTCTCGCTGGGCGGCATCCGCGACATGGGCGGCATTCCGGACGTGATGTTCGTGATCGACGCCAATGTCGAACAGCTGGCGATCAAGGAAGCCAACGTGCTGGGTATTCCGGTCGTGGCCGTGCTCGACACCAACGTCGATCCCTCGGGCATTGCCTTCCCGATCCCGGGCAACGATGACGCCAGCCGCGCTGTGCGCCTCTATTGCGACGCGATCGCCCAGGCTGCCACCAAGGGCAACCACGAAGGCGTGGTCGACTCGGGCCGTGACATCGGCGCCATGGATGCGCCCCCGGTTGAAGAAATCGCGGAAGTTGCCGTGGAAGCGGAAGCCGGCGCCGAAGCTTCGGCCTGAGCGTAACCGAACTGGCATAATTGCCGTCTAGCGGCGCCGGGTCAGCCGATTGGCCCGGTGCCGTGGCATAATTTCAAAAGGACAGAACAATGGCTGCTTATACTGCCGCTGACGTGAAAGCCCTGCGCGAGCGCTCTGGCGCCGGCATGATGGACTGCAAGAAGGCTCTCGACGAGACCAATGGCGACATCGAGGCTGCCGTCGACGCTCTACGCGCCAAGGGCCTGGCCGCCGCCGCCAAGAAGTCGAGCCGCACTGCGGCCGAAGGTCTTGTGGGCGTTGCCGTGGAAGGCACTCGCGGCGTTGCCGTGGAAGTGAACTCCGAGACCGACTTTGTCGCCAAGAACGACCAGTTCCAGGACTTCGTTCGCAAGACCACTCAGGTTGCCCTGGGCGTGGATGGCGACGATGTCGAGCAGCTGAAGGCTGCCGCCTATCCCGATGGCGGGACCGTTGGCGAGAAGCTGACCAACAATGTCGCGACCATTGGCGAGAACCAGCAGGTTCGCCGTATCAAGACCGTTTCGGTCAGCGAAGGCGTGATCGTTCCTTACATGCACAATGCGGTTGCGCCGAGCCTCGGCAAGATCGGCGTGCTGGTGGCGCTCGAAAGCTCGGCTCCCGCCGATGTGCTCGAAGCTCTCGGCAAGCAGCTGGCGATGCACATCGCCGCGGCTTTCCCGCTGGCTCTGAATGTCGATGGCCTTGACCAGGAATTGATCGCCCGCGAACGCGCTATCGCTGAGGAAAAGGCTGCCGAGAGCGGCAAGCCCGCCGAAGTTCAGGCCAAGATGGTCGATGGCGCGATTGCCAAGTTCGCCAAGGAAAACGCGCTGCTCTCGCAGGTCTTCGTCATGGATAACAAGACCCCGATCCAGCAGGTCGTCGATCAGGCCGGCAAGGAAGCTGGCGCCAAGATCGTGCTGAAGGACTATGTCCGCTTCCAGCTCGGCGAAGGCATCGAGAAGGAAGTGAGCGACTTCGCCGCAGAAGTCGCTGCCGCAGTCGCGGGCTGATCGCCCACCTGCGATGAAATTATCCCCGCGCGGCTCGTTCCGCGCGGGGATTTTCATACCCGGCCAAGGCGTGTCCACCCCTTGGCAGCGTTTACCGTCGCTCTATAAGGGCGGCGCCCCCGCAAATTGAGCGAGTTCCTGATCCTATGTCCAAACCCGGCTTCAAACGTGTCCTTCTGAAGCTTTCGGGCGAAGTGCTGATGGGTAATCAGCAATTCGGGATAGACCCTGCCTTTGTGCTGGAACTGGCAAAGGAAATTAAAGCCGCCAGGGATTCCGGCCTTGAAATCTGTCTGGTGATTGGCGGTGGCAATATTTTCCGCGGCATGGCCGGTGCTGCCCAGGGCATGGATCGTGCCCAAGCCGACTATATGGGCATGCTGGCCACGGTGATGAATGCGCTGGCGATGCAGAGCGCGCTGGAACAGATCGGCGTCCACACGCGGGTGCAGTCCGCCGTGCAGATGGACCAGGTTTGCGAACCGGTGATCCGCCGCCGCGCCGAACGGCATCTTGAAAAGGGGCGGGTCGTGATTTTCGCCGCAGGCGTCGGCAGCCCGTATTTCACGACGGATAGCGGCGCAGCCCTTCGCGCGGCAGAAATGAAATGCGACGCATTGCTGAAGGGAACGAGCGTTGACGGGATCTATGATTCCGATCCCAAGATCAATCCCGATGCAGTGCGGTTCGATAAGGTCAGCTATGACAAGGTGCTGGCCGACAATCTCAAGGTGATGGACGCCTCCGCCGTGGCCCTGTGCCGCGACAACAATATCCCGATCGTGGTATTCTCGATCCGCGAAGAGGGTAATCTCGCACGCGTTCTCGCGGGCGAGGGCGTGCAGACCACGGTGCAATAGACGGTAATCTGGGAAGCCCTGACAATGGCAAAATACGACAAGGCAGATCTCGAGCGGCGGATGGCCGGCGCGGTGGAATCGTTGAGGGGTGATCTTGCGGGCCTGCGCACTGGTCGTGCCAATACGGCGCTGCTCGATCCCATTCACGTGGAAGTCTACGGCGCGATGATGCCGCTGAATCAGGTGGCCACCGTTTCCGCGCCCGAACCGCGCATGCTCAGCGTGCAGGTGTGGGATCGTTCCAACATGAACCCGGTGGAAAAGGCTATCGCCAAGGCAGGCCTGGGGCTGAACCCCATGATCGACGGGCAGACGATCCGCCTGCCGATCCCGGATCTTACCGAGGAACGCCGCAAGGAACTGGCCAAGCTGGCCGGGCAATATGCGGAGAAGGCCAAGGTCGCCATTCGCAATGTCCGTCGTGACGGCATGGAAGCCTTGAAGGAAGACGAGAAGAAGAAGGAAATCGGCGAGGATGAGCGCAAGCGGTCCGAAGACGAGGTCCAGAAGCTGACCGATCAGTACATCAAGCAGACTGACGAGGTTGCGGCCCAGAAGGAAAAGGAAATTCTCGGCCAGTGAGCGACCAGTCTCCCTCTCCGTTAGCCGCGAGCGAAGACGAGAGGCACGATGGCGATGCATATGTCGCGGCATCGTCCGACCTATGCGGGCCGGGGGCCGCGCATGGTGCGCGCCATGTCGCGATCATCATGGATGGTAACGGGCGCTGGGCGAAGCGCCGCCATCTGCCGCGCGCCGTCGGGCATCAGCGAGGGGTTGAATCCGTAAGGCGTCTTGTCCGCGCAGTGCGGGGCATGGGGCTCGAGTGCCTCACGCTTTACGCCTTTTCTTCAGAAAACTGGAAACGCCCGCAGGACGAGATTTCCGATCTGATGGGGCTGCTGCGCCGCTTCATCAAAGGCGACCTTCCGGAATTCATCGCCAATGGCGTGCGCTTGAAGATAATCGGCGACTACAAGGCGCTGGAGCCCGACATTGTTCACATGCTCGACGATGCAATCGAGCGGACCCGGAACGGCAGCGTAACTCTGGTGGTCGCCCTGAATTATGGCGCGCAGCAGGAAATTGCCCGTGCGGCGCAATTGGCTGCACAGGAAGGCCCGGTGACCGTGGAGAGCATTTCCCGCCATCTGGATACGGCGGACCTTCCGCAGCTGGATCTGTTGATCCGGACCTCTGGCGAAGTGCGCCTTTCCAATTTTCTGCTCTGGCAGGCCGCCTATGCGGAGATGTATTTCACCGATGTGCTGTGGCCTGATTTCACGCCAGGACATCTGGACGAGGCGCTGGCGGCCTTTGCAGGCCGCGAACGCCGCTTCGGCGGACGCTGATATGAGCGGCGAGCCCCTGAACCCGAAGGGCGCCGGAGATATGGCGCAGTCTCGATCGGATTTGAAACTCCGGGTGATGAGCGCGGCAGCGATGCTGCTGGTCGCCGGAGGAGCATTCTGGTTCGGCGGTCCGGTGCTCGATCTGTTTATTGCGCTCGTCTCCTTCGCCACACTGATTGAACTGATGAAGCTGGTCGAACTGGCAAGCGAGAAGCCGCTGGTGCGTATCGCGGGGGCATTGGCCGGGGCGGCCTATGTGGGGGCTGCTGCCATATCGCTTATGGCGCTCCCTTCGCTGCTCGTCGGCATAGTGGTGGGCATCGTGATCTGTACTGATACCGGGGCATATTTCGCGGGCCGCCGCTATGGCCGCCGCAAAATTGCTCCCGCGATCAGTCCCTCCAAAACCTGGGAAGGCCTGACAGGCGGAATGATCGCGGCGGGCATGTTCACGGCCCTGGCATTCGGCTTCATGGCTCTGGCGCTTTCGGCCCTCTCGCCGGGAAAACCGGGCATTCCCTGGCCGGCAATGCTGATCGGCGGCGCCACCGGTGCTGTGCTGGCGGTGGCGGCTCAGGCCGGAGATTTTCTGGAGAGCTGGCTCAAGCGCAAAGCGGGGGTCAAGGACTCGGGCAAGATCATTCCCGGCCACGGCGGGGTGTTTGACAGAGTGGATGGCCTTCTGCCGGTGGCGATCATCGCGGGGCTCGTATCGCTGATTTACCGGGTGACGATTTCCTGATGCGTTCGATTTCCATTCTCGGTGCCACGGGTTCTATCGGCGCTTCCACGCTCGATCTCCTTCGGCGCGACAAGGGCAAGTGGCGCGTTGTTGCCCTCACGGCCAATGGCAAGGCTACGGAGCTTGCGGCGCTGGCGATCGAATTCGATGCCGAGATTGCCGTGGTCGCCGATGAGGCGCGTTTGCCCGAATTGCGCGAGGCGCTGGCCGGCAGTTCGGTGGAGGCTGCGGCCGGATCGCAGGCCCTGTGTGAAGCGGCATCGAGAGGTGCGGACATCACTGTCGCCGGTATCGTGGGCTGCGCCGGCCTTGCGCCTACCATGGCGGCCATCCGCAAGGGCGGGGCAGTGGCGCTCGCCAACAAGGAGGCGCTCGTCTCTGCGGGGGATATCCTGCTGGCAGAGGTCGAGAGATACGGCGCGACCCTGCTGCCGACCGATTCAGAGCACAATGCGATCTTCCAGTGCCTGCAGGGCAACAACATCGCCGATGTGAACTGGATCACGCTCACGGCCAGTGGAGGGCCGTTCCGCGACTGGACGATGGAGCAACTGCGCGCAGCTACGCCGCAACAGGCTCTCAAGCACCCCAACTGGTCCATGGGGGCCAAGATCACGGTGGATTCCGCTACCATGATGAACAAGGGGCTGGAGTTCATCGAGGCGCATCATCTGTTCCCGGTGGGTTTGGATAGACTGCGGATTGTGGTCCACCCGCAGAGCGTCATCCATTCCATGGTGGAATATCGCGACGGGTCTACGCTCGCTCAGCTCGGCCCTTCAGACATGCGCGTGCCGATTGCATCCTGCCTCGCCTGGCCCGAACGCATGAACACGGCATGCAAGCCGCTCGATCTGCCGGCCATCGGCCAGCTGACTTTCTTCGCCCCGGATGAAGAGCGTTTTCCTGCCACGCGCCTCGCGCGTGAAGCCGTGCAGGCAGGTGGCGCGGCGCCGGCGGTACTCAATGCGGCGAACGAGGTTGCGGTAGAAGCATTTCTCGCCGGTCAGATAGCGTTCACCGATATTTCGGCAAAGGTGGACAGAATGCTATCTCGCGCTATCCCTTCTGCACCTGCTACCCTCGACGAGGTTCTGGCGGTGGATGCCGAAACCCGCGCCTTGACGCGCAAAATGCTGGAGCATGCCTGAGTAATGGAATCTGCGCCTTTCTGGATGTGGATCGTTGGCTTCCTGCTTGTGCTCGGACCGTTGGTGACGATTCACGAGTTCGGGCATTATCTTGTCGCCCGCTGGTTCGGGGTAAAGGCGGATGTTTTCTCGATCGGTTTTGGCCGGGAACTGACTGGCTGGACTGATCGTCGCGGAACACGCTGGCGGATTTCCGCCCTGCCGCTGGGCGGTTATGTGCAATTTGCCGGAGATATGAACCCCGCCAGCCAGCCCAGTGACGAGTGGCTGGCCTTACCGGAGGAGGAGCGCCGCAAGACCTTCCAGGCCAAGCCCCTGTGGCAACGGGCCCTGATCGTCGCGGCGGGCCCCCTTACCAATCTCCTATTCGCAGTGGCCGTGTTCGCGGCTTTCAATCTTGCCATCGGCAAGCCTGATGCGGCTCCAGTTGTCGGCGGTTTTGCCCCGCAATCTGCTGCCCGCGATGCAGGCATGCAGGTGGGGGACCGCATCGTCTCGATGGATGGCGATAGCATTTCGGACTTTTTCGATGTCCAGGAACGGACATTGATGCATCCTGGCAAGAAGGTCGTCGTCCTGGTGGATCGCGCGGGGCAGAAAGTCTCTATCCCCGTGACCATTGGCGCTATCGCCATGAAGGATGAACTGGGGAACAGCCAGCGGGTCGGTATGTTGGGGATTGCCGCCAAGCGGCAATTCGTCGCTGTCGGTCCGGTCGATGCAGTGAGTCTCGCGGTACGCCAGACTCGTATGATCGTCTCCACCATGGTGACCGGGCTGGGCCAGATTATTGCTGGAGAGCGCTCGGTTCAGGAACTGGGCGGGCCTATCAAGATTGCCCAATATTCCGGAGAAAGCCTGTCCCAGGGGCCGCTTTCTTTTGTCTCCTTTGTGGCGATGATCTCAATTAATTTGGCATTCATCAATTTATTGCCAATTCCTGCGCTCGATGGCGGGCATCTGGCTTTCTACGCGGCAGAAGCGGTCCGTCGGAAGCCGGTCGGCCCGCGTAGTCAGGAATGGGCGTTCCGCACCGGCGTGGCCTTTGTGCTCGCGCTGATGCTGTTCGTGACGATAAACGATATTGCTTCGCTCCTCATTCTGGGAAGTTGAGCGGGAAAGGACTGCGGGCCAGCCTATTTCACCGGACATTTGCTTGATTGGCGACACGGCATCGGGCAAGGGCGGCGGTTACTTACTGCCGGGGGAAACCCAACGGTATTGGGCGGGCGGTTCGCCGTCAGGGGACGTAAATCACCGTGTCGAAGATTGGACGGGAAATGGGCCTTAAGGGCAAGAAATTCTCTGCACCGAAAATCGCCGCGGCACTGCTCGGCGGGACAATTCTGGCGGGCCAACCGGTCGCAGTATCTGCGCAAGACCAGGGTGCCGCTGCCAACAATCCCTCGGGCGTCACGACACCGGCCCAGCCGGCTGAAGTGATCCGTTCGCTGGTTGTGACGGGGTCGCAGCGTCTGGAGGCGCAGACGATCCTGAGTTACATCCAGCTCCGGGTTGGCGGCCAGTACACAGAGGCCGCGGCCGACCAGGCGCTGAAGGATCTCTATGCGACGGAACTGTTCGCCAATGCGAGCATCCGTAACGACAATGGCAATGTGACGATTGACGTTCAGGAGAACCCGGTGGTCAACCGGATTATCCTGGAGGGCAACAAGCGGTTGAAGGAGGACAAGATCCTCCCCGAGATCAAGCTGGCCCCGCGTCAGATCTTCACCCGGTCGAAAGTGCGCGCGGATGTGGCGCGCATCATCGAGCTGTACAAGCGCCAGGGCCGCTTTGCCGCGGTGGTGGAACCCAAGAGCGTACAGCTGGCGCAGAACCGCGTCGACATCGTTTACGAGATCACCGAAGGGCCCAAGTCCAAGGTCCGCCAGATCAACATCATCGGCAATGATAAGTTCTCCGATGGGGAACTGCGCAGCCAGATGGTGACCAAGCAATCGCGCTTCTTCCGCTTGTTCAGTTCGGGCACCAGCTACGATCCGGATCGTCTGGCCTTTGACCAGCAAAAGCTGCGCCAGTTCTACCTGACAGAGGGTTATGCCGATTTCCGGGTGGTCTCTGCGGTGGCGGAGCTGACGCCTGACAAGCGGGACTTCATCATCACTTATGTGGTGGAAGAAGGTGAGCGCTACAAATTCGGCGATGTGAAGGTTGAAAGCCAGCTGCGCGATTTCGACGAAGGCGTGCTGACCCGCACGCTCGCGGTGAAGCCGGGCGGCTGGTACAATGCCAAGCTGGTGGAAGATACGGTCGAGGGCCTGACCGAGACGGCGGGTATCTATGGCTATGCCTTTGCCGATGTGCGGCCCGAATTCAGCCGCAACCGCGACGATCTGACCATGAACGTGAAGTTTGTGCTCAACGAGGCGCCGCGCGTCTACGTCGAGGCGATCAACATCAACGGCAATACGCTGACGCAGGACAAGGTGGTGCGCCGCGAGTTCCGCGTGGCCGAAGGCGATGCGTTCAACTCACTGGCGGTCAAGCGCTCCACCGCGCGCATCAACTCGCTGGGTTACTTCCAGGAAAACTTCAAGATCGAGCAGAGTCAGGGCTCCGCGCCCGACCGCATCGTGCTCGACGCCAATGTCCAGGAACAGGCCACTGGCGAACTCCAGCTCTCCGCAGGCTTCTCAAGCCTCGAAAGCTTCATCCTGCAGGGTTCCATCAAGCAGCGGAATTTCCGCGGCAGGGGGCAGACCGTCGGGGCCAGCGTTAACTGGTCGCGCTATTCGCGGTCTGCCACGCTGAGCTTTACCGAACCCTATGTGTTCGATCGCAATATCTCGATGGGTATCGATATCTATCGGCGAGATCTGAACAACTGGAATTATTACAACAATAATCGCAATTCCACCTTCAAGCAGGCGACCACCGGCTTCCAGGTTCGCGCCGGTATTCCGATTACTGAAAATGCCTCGGTCATCGGGCGTTACACGCTTAATTTCGACGACGTCACGCTGGATGAATCGCTGTATTACAGCGATCGCGTAAACCCGCCGAACTTTGAGTGTGACGTGCTACTTGCCGGCCGCTATCTCTGCGATGCCATTGGCTCGCGGACCAGTTCGATAGTCGGTGTCTCGATGGTGTACGATACGCTGGATAACCGTGTACGTCCGACGCGAGGGGAAACTTTCTCGATCAGTCTTGACGTTGCCGGCCTTGGTGGCTCGGAACAATATGCGAAAATGCGCGTCAACGCGGCCAAATACTGGCAGCTTGCTCCGGGCTGGGTCTTCTCGCTGTCCGGCGAGGGCGGCTATGTGAAGGGCTTCAAGGATCGTGGCCCGGGGCAGGACAGCGTCCGCTTGACTGACCGCTTCTTCCTTGGCGATCCGCAAATTCGCGGGTTCGATATCCGCGGCGTAGGCCCGCGTATCCTCCGTGAGTTCTACGTGCTCGACAACAACGGCAAGGCGGTGTGCAGCGATGGCTCGTCGCAGGATAATTGCCAGAACAATGGTGGCTACACTTTCTACAGCGACCCCAAGAACCCGATCGACGATCCGCTGGGCGGCGATGCCTACTACCTGGCGCGCGCCGAACTGGAGATTCCGCTTGGCACCGGCGCCCGTGAAATGGGCTTGCGGCCTTCGATCTTTGTCGATGCGGGTGCCGTTTTCAGTGTGAGGAAACCGATCCTTACCGATACGGGGCCGTCATATTTCATCCCCACGCGCGATAGCTCGGGTAAACAGCTCTATACCCAGATCGATTCCGCATCCCTGGTGGATGGTATCTGTACTCCGGACAGTACCTCGACCGTCACCAGTCCCACCAATCCGAGCAAGCCGGACTGCCTTACCAGTGCCAGTAATATCGCACTCGGCAGTACCCAGCGCGGCTTCAGGGAAGCTTTCCTGGGTGACTCGCCCAAGCCACGCATCGCGGTGGGCGTCGGGGTCAACTGGAATTCGCCTTTCGGTCCATTCCGGATCGACGTTGCCAAGGTGTTGATGAAGCAGCCTGGCGATGACACCAAGATCTTCACGTTCAACGTAGGAACCCAATTCTGATGAAATCCATTCTCAAGCCGGTTCTTGCTACCGGCCTCATTCTTGCTGCGGTCAGCCCGATGGTCGCTTTCCCGGCCGCTGCGCAGGCAGTCAAGGGTATTGGCGTAATCGATCCCAATGTCGTGATCAGCAGCAGCGCCGCCTTCAAGGCTGCCGAGGCTCAGCGCCCGCAGACCTACAAGCAGAATTATGATCAGGCCAAGACCCGTAAGGACCAGATCGACGCCCAGCTGGAACCGCTGGTGAAGAAGTTCGAGGCTGATCGCGCTGCGCCGAATCCCAATCGCGATGACCTCACCAAGCAGGCTGCCGCGATCAATCAGATCGACCAGCAGGGCCAGCGCGAACTGCAGCAGATTCTCGCGCCGGTTGCACTGAGCCAGGAATATGTGGACGAGCAGATCAATGAAGCTCTGCCCAAGGCGATCGAAAATGTCGCCAAGAAGAAGCAGATCACGCTGATCCTCAACCGCGCCACCGGTGCGATTGTCTATCGTGATGCGGCCTATAACATCAATCAGGACGTCATCACGGAACTCGACACCGTGCTTCCGGTCGCCCAGATCGTTCCGCCGCCGAACTGGCTGCCGCGTGAACTGCGTGAACAGCTTGCCCGCGAGCAGGCGGCTTCCGGCGCGCAGCCGGCTCAGGGTAATGCGGCTCCGGCGGGTCCTGCCTCCACTCCGGCTGGCCCGCCGGCTGAATCGCGCTGATCGGCCGATTATCCAGGGGCAATGCAATGAGTGAAGAGTCGGGCGCACCAGCCTATGACATCCGCAAGGTGCTAAACGCCTTGCCGCATCGCTATCCGCTTCTGCTCGTCGACCGTGTGCAATCGCTCACGGTTGGCGAGGAGATTCACGCCATCAAGGCTGTGAGTTTCAACGAGCAGTTCTTCCAGGGGCATTTCCCCGGCCGTCCGATCATGCCCGGCGTCCTGATTATCGAGGCGCTGGCGCAATCGGCGGCGATTCTCGCGATCGAGACGCTGGAACTCGCTGGAAGCGGCAAGCTCGTCTATTTCATGACGATTGAAGAGGCGAAGTTCCGCACTCCTGTCGAGCCGGGATGCCTGCTCGACCTCCATGTCGGCTTCATCCAGAAGCGCGCTCGGGTCTGCAAGTTCTGGGGCAAGGCAAAGCTGGGCGACAAGTTGGCCTGCGAAGTGCAGTTCACTGCCATGATCGCCGATCCACCGGCGGAAGAAGCCTGATTGTGCCTGCTCGGCTCTGATATGCCAGAGCCGGCAGCTCATTGGCAAAAACGGTCGCGGACCTTGCAATAGGGCGCGAACGTCGCTAAGCGCGCGGCTTTCCGAACATCAGCAGGGCCGGTCGGAACCGGCTCCGCGCATACGGAGTGATACCGTCATGAAGGCCGATACCCATCCCGATTACCACATGATCACCGTCAAGATGACTGACGGCACCGAATTCCAGACGCGCTCCACCTGGGGTAGCGAAGGTGACGTGATGGCACTGGAAATCGATCCGACCAGCCACCCGGCCTGGACTGGCGACAGCAAGCGCCTCCTCAACGAAGGTGGCCGCGTTGCCCAGTTCAACAAGCGTTTCGGCGGCCTCACGCTCAAGAAGTAAGCCAACCCTTACGAGGGTTCGCATATTGCGGAATTTGGAAAAGGGCGGTCCCATGGGCCGCCCTTTTGCTATCTTGGGCAGGCGTCTGTTCGGCGCTGGACCTGTTTGGCGCTGGGCTTATCCGGTCGCAGGCTCGAAACGCAGCATGCCGGCCATACGGCGCAGGCCGCCATTATCATTGGGATGGTTCACCCCGTCCACCACGAGGACTTCCGCGAAGTCAAAGGGGCTCATGCCCTCGAGGCACGCGACGTTGATGCCATATCTGTCTGGCATGGAGCGGGTCTGGTGAAAGCAGTGGATGCCGCAGCTTGAGCAGAAATGGTGCTTCGCCACGCCACTGTTGAAGCTGTAGGTGCTGAGCGTATCGGCGCCTTGGGTCACGGTCAGATCCTCAAGTGGGGCATAAACCGTGACCGCGCCTTTCATGGCGCAGATCGAACAATTGCAGCGCGTTCCACTCAGGTGATCGGGCAGGGCCACTGTAAAGCGGACGGCTCCGCAATGGCAGGAGCCCTGATGGATGAGATTGGCGTCGTCCATTTGCATCAACCCCATGGCCGTTCGCGATACCATTTGGTGATCACATATTTCAGCCCCTTGCGGACCTTCATCGCGTGATGAAGCGTGGCCGGGTTGCAGCTGCCGTCAGGCCTGCGGTTATTCCAGCAGACCAGGCGCCCCTGTTCAGGCTGGAACATCTTGTCGATGACCTTGAAGCGAGTGGCTCCGCCCGCTTCGACATCGTTGAGATAGACCATGAAGGTCCAGGTGCGCTGCCCGGCGACCGAGCAGTATTTCTCGTAATCGTCGCCGCTGGGTTCGAAATAATCGGTGTGGGCCTTGAATTCCTGCCCGACCTCGTAGCGCTGGCCCTGCGCTGGCTCGCCATGGGCCGCATCGATCTTGTTGATGGCGATCAGCCGTTTTTCCAGTTCGATGACGGCAGGTTCTGCAGAATCGAGATCGCAGGTTTCGCTCGTGCGGAAATAATGGTCGCCATTTGCGTCGGCAATTGTGGAAGGTCGACGATTGGTGTCGATCAGCGCCATCAGTTGCACGCATAATTCTGGCGGCAGGAAGCCGGGCAGGGTGAACATCTCCGCACGCGGAGTGGGAACCTGACGCATGCCGTCGCAGGCGCGCAGGATTTCGCTGGAAGATTCGCCCGGAGACGGCATGGGCGGGACGATAGTGTGAGCGCGGCGGTGTTCAAGCAGGAAACATTGCCCATGACAGAGAGCAGTGCGTAAATTTTGCTTTGCAATTTGCTCGCTCTGTGCAAGAGGCTCGCCGCCTCGCAGGGAGCGGTTTGATTGCTTCTGTGGGAATGCCTGTTGGTACGCGGATTCGATGTGTGCCTGGCTTATGGCGATTGTAGCTCAGTTGGTTAGAGCGCCGGTTTGTGGTACCGGAGGTCGGGGGTTCGAGACCCCTCAATCGCCCCATTTCCCTGACCCCGATAATAATGCACGCCACAAGCCTCAGGCGGGTTCGAGCGGCATGGTGAATTGGCGGGCCGATTTGTGGCTGGTTCTGCTTGCCTCTGCCCGGTCTCCCTGCCAAAGCACCGCCAGCTAACCGGACAAACGCAATAATGCACGGCTTTGCCAATCCTGCCCGCTTCCTCCGTATCGCACGCGTGCTCACCGTTCCATTGCTGGTGGCGGGCCTGCTGCTGACGGGCGCTGCCCTCTATTATGGCCTGGTATATGCTCCGCCTGAACGGTTGCAGGGCGATAGCGTGCGGATTCTGTTCATTCACGTTCCCGCTGCATGGCTGGGAATGGCAGGGTGGAGCGGAATCGCGGTGGCGAGCTTCGTGGAACTCGTCTGGCGCCATCCCCTCGCGGGAATCGGTGCGCGGGCCGCGGCTGTTCCTGGGGCTTTCTTCGCGTTTCTCTGCCTTGCTACGGGATCGCTCTGGGGCCGCCCCGCATGGGGCACCTGGTGGGTATGGGACGGGCGGCTGACCAGCATGCTGGTGCTGCTGTTCCTCTATTTCGGTTATATTGCGCTTGCCGGAGCCTCTGCCCGGGAGGGCGGAGGAAGTCGCATCGCTGCGATTTTCGGGCTGGTTGGGGCCGTAAACATCCCCATCATCCATTATTCGGTCCTGTGGTGGAATTCGCTGCATCAGCCCCCCAGCCTGACGACAGGCGGCTCCGCCATGGCGGGGCCGTTCCTGTGGGGCCTGATGGCTGCGACGCTGGGCTTCACTTTCATTTTCGGCGGGGTCGTGCTGGCACGCATGCGCGCGATCCTTGCCGATGTGCAGGCGGAGGCTCGGTTGCGCCGCAAGGCGGAAGGGGCCTGATCGATGCGCGAGGCACTGGATCACTGGGTATTCGTATTTGCTTCCTATGGGCTTGGGGTAGGCGGGACGCTGGCCCTGGTGGCATGGAGCTGGATTGGAATGAAGCGCGCCGAAAGGCGGCGGGATAAGGCTCGCGGTAAATGAGTACGGGTTTGAAAGCCAAGCATCAGCGACTGGTGCTGATAGCCATTGCGGTGGCGGTGTTGATCGCCGCCGGCCTGCTGGCGGCCTGGGCACTGCGTAGCCAGGCGAGCTATTTCTATGTGCCAAGCGAGATGGTGGCCAATCCGCCAGAACCGGGCCAGGCCGTCCGCCTTGGCGGCATGGTGCAGGCCGGATCGCTCAAGACCGCGCCCGATGGCATTACGATCAACTTCGTGGTGGGCGATGGCGATGCAAGGGTGCCGGTGCGGTATTCCGGCATCGTGCCCGACCTGTTCACCGAAGGTTCGGGCGTGGTAGCCGAAGGGCGCATGGATGCCGATGGAACTTTCGCGGCGGATACTCTCCTTGCCAAACATGACGAGAATTACGTGCCGCGCGAATTGCATGACATGACCGAGGCGCAGAAGCGCGCCGCGGTGGAAGAAACCTCCAAGTGAGCATAGCCAGATGAGCATGGGCCAATGATCGCCGAATTCGGCCTTGCAGCCTTATGGCTGGCAGCAGCACTCGCCGCGATGCAGCTTGTCGCCGGGGCATTGGTGCTGCGCCGGGATGAGCCCACGCTGGCCGCACTGGTGCGCCCGGCGGCCGTAGTGCAGGGGTTGCTTGCAGCCCTGTCTTTCGGGGCGCTGTTCCTGCTGTTTGTGCAGACAGACCTTTCGGTCCGTCTGGTGGCGGAGAATTCGCACACCGCAAAACCGATGATCTTCAAGATCGCAGGCGCGTGGTCGAACCATGAAGGCTCGATGCTGTTGTGGGTTGCCGTCATGGCGCTGGCGGGCGCACTGATCGCGCTGATCGAACACCGCCTGCCTGAACGGACCTTGCTGGCGACACTCGCCGCACAGGCTTTCGTCAGCCTGGGTTTCTATGCCTTTCTGCTGGTCAGCTCGAACCCGTTTGAGCGGCTTAGCCCGGCACCTCCAGAGGGCAATGGCCTCAACCCGTTGCTGCAGGACGTTGCCGCAGCTTACCACCCGACCACGCTCTATTTCGGCTATGTCGGCCTCTCGGTAGCGTTCAGCTTTGCCGTTGGCGCGCTGCTGACCCGGCAGGTCACGCCGGACTTTGCCCGCGCCATGCGGCCATGGGTGCTGGGGGCATGGATTTTCCTTACGTTGGGCATCACTGCCGGTTCCTATTGGGCCTATTACGAGCTCGGCTGGGGCGGCTGGTGGTTCTGGGACCCGGTGGAAAATGCCTCGCTGATGCCGTGGCTGGCGGCAACCGCCTTGCTCCATTCGGCCAGCGTCCTTGCCGCGCGCGATGCGCTGCGTGCCTGGACGATCATGCTGGGCGTGGTGGCTTTTTCCATGAGCATGATCGGGACGTTCCTGGTCCGCTCGGGTATTCTCACAAGCGTTCACGCCTTTGCCGTCGATCCGGAGCGCGGCAGCTTCATCCTTGCCCTGCTCACGCTGTATATCGGCAGCGCCCTGACCCTCTTCGCTCTGCGGGCGGGAACGGTGGCCGAAGGAGAGCGCTTCTCCGTAACCAGCCGCGAAGGTGCGCTGGTGGTGAACAACGTCGCCCTGAGCGCCATTCTGGCCATCGTGCTGGTTGGTACGCTCTATCCGTTGCTGACCGAGGCCTTTGGCATCAAGGTTTCGGTGGGCCCGCCCTATTTCAACCCGGTGAGCGCGCTGTTCTTTCTGCCCATGCTGGTGGTGCTGGCGATTGGCCCGATGCTGCGCTGGCGGCGGGATTCCCTGGGGCGGGTGCAGAACGAAGCAGTGCTGTTGGGTGTGATTGCCCTGCTGGTGCTGGCGGGAGTGTGGTTCAACACCTCAATTGGCCTGCTGCCCCTGTTGGGCCTTGCCCTGTCAGTCGCGGTTGCGGTGGGTAGTGTCCTCCCGCTCAAGGGGCGTTCCCTGCGCCGGCTGCCGCTGGCTGTCTGGGGTATGGTGGTGGCCCATTTCGGTATTGCTGTCGCCATGTTCGGCATGTCGGCTGACAGTGCCTTTACGAAGGAAAAGCTCGTCGCGGCGACGCCGGGCGAGACAGTGGAAGTCGGTCCCTGGAAGGTCACGCTGGAGACGGTGGAGCCGGTGGCTGGGCCGAACTGGACCGCGCTGGAAGGCGTGCTGGTGGCCTCTTATAAGGGAGGCAAGCCGAAGCAAATCGCGCCGCAGTCGCGCGAGTTCTGGTCGCCTGTCCAGAAGACGAGCGAATCCGCGCTGCTTACTCGCTGGAACGGCCAGCTTTACGCGGTGCTGGGTGAAGAGATCGATGGGGGGCGGTGGCAGATCCGCCTCTGGTGGAAGCCCTTCGTTACCTGGATCTGGTATGGGGGCCTTCTGATCGGTTTCGGTGGCTTTCTCGCATTGCTTGGGCGCGTTTTGGGCGACCTGAAACGTCGCAACCTTCAGGCCCGAATTGCCCGCCGTCGCCGTACCGCCGCTGACGAGGAGCAGGCGGCATGAGCAAGCTTCGCTGGACTTTGTGGGTTCCGCTCGCGCTGTTCGGGGCATTCTTCGTGCTGGTTGCCAGCCAGTTGATGAATCCCGCCTCCACTACGGTGGAGAGCGCGATGATCGGCAAGCCGCTTCCCGAATTTGCCCTGAAACCCGCCAATGCGGACCGTCCGGGCCTCGCTACGTCGGATATGCGGGATGGGCAGCCGCGCTTGCTGAATGTTTTCGCCAGTTGGTGCGTGCCCTGCGCGGCGGAAGCTCCGCAGCTTTCCGCTCTCGAACGGGCGGGCGCCAATATCGTGGGCGTCGCCATTCGCGATCGGCCTGAAGATGTCGCTATGTTCCTTGCCCAGCACGGCAATCCCTATAGCCGTATCGGGGCAGACGATCTTTCCGAAGTGCAGGTGGGTATTGGCTCATCCGGTGTGCCGGAAACTTTCGTGATCGATGGCAAAGGCATCATCCGTTACCAGCATATCGGGGATATCCGGGATCAGGATGTGCCGATGCTGCTGGAAAAACTGAAGGAGGCCGGGCTGTGAAGCGGCTCCTGCTCCTTATCGCATTTATACTCGCTGCGCCTCTTTCCGCACAGGATTCACTGCCACCGGCGCCCTATGCTTACAAGCAGCTCGACGATCCCCGGCAGGAGGCGGAAGCCAAGGCGCTGATGGAAACGCTGCGCTGCCTGACCTGTCAGGGCCAGTCGATCGCGGATTCGGATGCTCCTATGGCCGGGGATTTGCGGCATCAGGTGCGCGTACGTGTTGCCCGTGGCGAGAAGCCGGAAGCGATCCGCGCGTGGCTGATAGAACGCTATGGCGAATATATCAGCTTCAAGCCTGAAGTGACGAGTTCAACCTGGCCGCTCTTTGCCCTCCCGGCATTGCTGCTGCTGGTGGCCGTTTTCGTGTTCCGCAACAAGCTGGGGAAAAAGGCGTGAGCTGGATCATCGCCATTGTGCTCGCCGTTGCTTGTTTCGGCGTGTTTGCATTCGTGTTCAAACTTCCCAGAAATAGCTGGGCAGCGGTCCTCGCTGCGCTTGCGCTGGGATTGGCAGGATATGCCCTGCAGGGTTCTCCCGATCTTCCTGGCGCGCCCGGCACACCGCGTGCGGACAAGGCGGAAGAGGGCGGTGCGATCGTCGACATGCGCAAGCAGCTGGTCGGCCCCTCCGATCGATCCAGCAATCCACTGGTGCTGACGGCCGATGCGCTCGTTCGACGCGGGCAATATTCCAATGCTGCTGCCCTCTTGCGGGGCGCCGTGCATGATAATCCGAAGGATGCCGAGGCCTGGCTGGCATTGGGGAATGCCTTGACGTTCCAGGCGGACGGCATGCTGACCCCGGCGGCCTTGCTTTCCTATCGCCGTGCGGCGCAGCTTTCACCGGACAGTGCCGGTCCTGCCTTTTTCGTGGGCTGGGCGCTTATCAGGCAAGGCAAGCTTATCGAGGGGCGGGAAGTCTGGGCAGGACGCCTCGAATCCATGCCCAAGGACGCTCCGGGACGCGATGTTCTGGAAAAACGACTCGAGGGTTACGATCAGATCTTGCGCAAACTGGTCGAAGAGGCGCAGAAATCAGGGCGTTGAGGCGCGCGGATGGCCATGTTGCAGTGCGGAAGCGGGACTGCTAAGCGCCGTCGCCCGCCTGCCGGAGCCTTTCCGGCCAATGAGGGCGAGAAGAGGGGCGCTTAAACTCTATGAGTGACGCCGATACGCCGCAGCAACCCGAAGCCGCTCCTCCGCAGGCTCAGGGGGAATTCGCCGGCCTTCACGGGCATGATCGCCAGTCCTCCATCTACAAGATGGCGATTGGCGCGGTTGGTATCGTCTTTGGCGATATCGGGACCAGCCCGCTTTATGCTTTTCGCGAAACATTCGCCGGTCATCACCCGCTGACAGTCGATCAGCTCCATATCTATGGGGTGGTCAGCCTGATCTTCTGGTCCATGACGATCGTGGTCACGATAAAATATGTCGGCCTGCTGATGCGGGCGGACAACAAGGGGCAAGGGGGCACGCTTGCCCTGGTGGCGCTGGTTTCCAGCCATATTGCCAAGTCGAGATATGGCTGGATCGCGGTAATGCTGGGGGTGTTCGCCACCGCCCTGTTCTATGGCGACAGCATGATCACGCCGGCGATCTCCGTGCTGTCCGCTGTCGAGGGTCTTACGGTAGTCGAGCAGGGCTTCCAGCCCTTCGTGCTTCCCATCGCGCTGGCGCTGCTGATCTGCCTGTTCCTTCTGCAAAAGCGCGGCACGGCCAAGGTCGGCGCACTCTTTGCCCCGGTGATGATCATCTATTTTACGGTGCTGGCTGTGCTGGGCATCGTTCATATCGTCCAGTCGCCTGAAATCCTGATCGCGCTCAATCCGTGGTTCGCGATCCAGTTTTTCATTGCGGACGGTACAACGGCCTTTCTGGCGCTGGGCTCCGTGGTGCTGGCGGTGACCGGATCGGAAGCGCTTTATTCGGATATGGGCCATTTCGGCCGCAGCGCGATGCGCATCTCCTGGTTTTCCTTCGTGATGCCGTGCCTCTTGCTGAATTATTTCGGGCAGGGCGCGATGATCATGGGCATGGAGCCGGCCGTCGCGGCGGAAGCTATCAAGAATCCCTTCTTCATTCTCGC
Source organism: Fulverythrobacter ferritrahens (assembly GCF_020539485.1). GTDB lineage: Bacteria > Pseudomonadota > Alphaproteobacteria > Sphingomonadales > Sphingomonadaceae > Andeanibacterium > Andeanibacterium ferritrahens. Next base: position 1,180,715 of record NZ_JACDXU010000001.1, on the reverse strand, counting down.
GCCCGAGATGCTGCGCCTGCCGCTGGTGCTTCTGGCCACTATGGCGACCTTCATTGCCAGCCAGGCCGTGATCACGGGGGCGTTCTCGGTCACGCATCAGGCAATCCAGCTGGGTTTCATTCCCCGCCTTTCGATCCGCCACACCAGCGAGACCGAGCAGGGGCAGATCTATATCCCGTTCATCAACTGGGCGTTGATGGTGGCGGTGATTGTGCTGGTCCTGAATTTCCAGACCTCCTCCAACCTCGCTGCGGCCTATGGCATTGCCGTTACGGGGGCGATGCTGATCGACACCTGCCTGATCGCGGTGCTCGTGGCGATGGTGTGGCGTTGGAAGTGGTGGGTATGGGTGCCGGTGGTGGGCGCCTTCTTCATCATCGACGGCGCGTATTTTGCCGCCAATACCACGAAGATTCCCGATGGTGGCTGGTTCCCTCTGGCGATCGGTGCGGTTGCCTTCTCCTTGCTGACCACCTGGGCGCGCGGCCGCAAGCTGATGCGCGAGCGCATGGCGGAAGTGGAGCTGCCGCTCGATATCTTCGCCAAATCGGCCCATGCCAGCACGCAGCGTGTGCCGGGCACGGCGATCTTCATGTCGGCAGCCACCAGCGGAGTGCCATCGGCGCTGCTGCACAACATCAAGCACAACAAGGTGCTGCATGAGAGGGTGGTGGTACTGACCGTGAATATCGCGGACGTGCCCTACGTCGATCCCGAAGAGAGGATAGGCATTACCGATCTGGGGCAGGGCTTTTATCGGCTCGTGATCAATTACGGCTTCATGGAAGAGACCGACATTCCCGCCGCGCTCAAGCAGGCGGGCAAATGCGGCGGCAAGTTCGACATGATGCAGACCAGCTTTTTCCTTTCCCGGCAGACGCTGTTGCCCTCCAAGAACCCGGGCATGGCGATTTGGCGTGAAAGGCTGTTCAGCTGGATGCTCCGCAATGCGGCGACACCGATGGACTTCTTCCGCCTGCCGACCAATCGCGTGGTCGAACTGGGCAGTCAGCTGGAGATCTGACGCCCAGTGGGGAAGCCCCAGATATGAGAAGGGCGCCGCTGCCAGTGCAGGGCGCCCTTTCCTTTGGCGATAGTATATCTTGCGGACACACCGCCTAGCTGCGGGGTTTGCGCATCTCCATATAGCGCCCGATCAGCCATCCGATCAGCGTACAGGCGATCATGGGGCCTACCACTTTGGTCGGTGTGTCAACCGAACTCATCATGCCGACCATGATGCCAACCAGAGCACCGAATGCAATGCCGCGATGAGGCAGGCTCACTCCGACTTCCCCAGCTCAACCACTTTCCTGAGCCTTTCAGCCCAGATTGGCGCTGACCATGCAATAGAGCATGGGCAGGGACAGCAGTGTATTGAGCCGGCTCGCGATCATGGCGCGTGGCCCTGCGGCGGCTTTCTGTTCGGGCGTGGCTTCCACAATGCCCAGCGCCTTCTTCTGGTTCGGCCAGATGATGAACCAGACGTTGAAGGCCATCACGAGAGCGATCCACATGCCTGCACCGATCAGCTTGACGGCACCTTCGCCGGTGAAGCTCATCGCGGAATGAAGATAACCATTGATCTGCGCGATCAGCAGGCCGGTAATCACCGTCAGCAGGGCTGCCCAGCGGAAATAGAACAGAGCCTTTGGCGCGATGAAGCCCGTTATCGCGCCCTTCTGTTCCGCCGGAATGGCCGGCATTGTCGGCACCTGGACGAAGTTGAAGTAATAAAGCAGCCCGATCCACAAGATGCCGAAGACCAGATGCAGCCAGCGCAGGATCGAATTCGCGTCGGCCGCCACACTGGAGGCGAATGCTGCGATGATCGCGATCGCGGCAATAAGTCCAACGATTACTATGAGTTGGAGATTCCCGAATAGTTTGGCCATGTCGTTTCCCCCGTCTGCCAGATTGTGTTGTATTTCCTGGCTGTCCTCGCCCCGAAAATCCGGGCGAGGACACAGAGTATCGCCAAAAATGACCCTACGGCAAGGGTTGCGGGAACGGCGCGTTCCTCACGGGATTCTTACTGCGGAGGAAGAGTAGTTTCCTCTTCCTTCACCGCTTCCATGGCGAGACCGTGCTTGAGAAGCATAGGCAGCTGGGCAAAAGTGAAGAGGAAGGAAATTCCTGCAAATACCGGCACCTTTATCGTCAGCCAGTCCCCAAAGCTGAGCGTGAGGCGGAGGGCTTCGTTGAGAGCGGCAAGGAAGAAAAAGAAGATGCCCCAGTTGCGGGAGAGCTTCAGCCAGCCTTCATCGTTCAAGCCTTCGAAGGCAGCCTCAAGAAGCCATTGGAGCAGGGCTTTGCCTTTCCACCAGCCTGCCAGCAGCACGCCGCCGAAGAAGATGTACAAAACGGTCGGCTTGATCTGCACATAGAAGGGATCGCGCAGCAGCACTGTCAAGCCGCCAAATCCCACGATCAGGACGGTGGAAAGCCAGAGCATGCGGGAAACCTTGCCAAGCCGCCATTTCGAAACGGCAAGGGCGATCACGGATGTGATGACAAAGGCAATGGTCGAATGGACCACGGCCAGCACTACGCCAATGCTGTCTTCCTTGTCGGCCGGTGCGTAATATCGATAGGCGCCCAGGAAGACGATCAGCGGGGCATAGTCGACCAGCAGGTTGATCCAGCTGGAAGCGGCGCTTTTCTTCGGGGCGGGCTTAGGGACTTGTTCTTCGCTCATCACGCTACTCCGGCAATCACGCGGGCAACCAGCTCGGGATCGAAGGGACGCAGGTCGTCGATTTTCTCACCCACGCCGATTGCGTGGATAGGCAGGCCATATTGCTCCGCCGCAGCGACAAGAACGCCGCCGCGTGCGGTGCCATCCAGCTTGGTCATGATAAGGCCAGTCACGCCTGCCACTTCCTTGAATACATCGATCTGGGCGAGGGCATTCTGGCCGTTAGTCGCGTCCAGCACCAGCACCACGTCATGCGGTGCCTCCGGATTGAGGCGGCCGAGCACCCGGCGGATCTTCGCCAGTTCATCCATCAGCTCGCGCTTGTTCTGGAGGCGACCAGCCGTATCGACGATCAAAACGTCAATACCCTGATCGGTCGCGGCCTTTACGCCGTCGAACACGATGCTGGCCGGATCGCCGCCTTCAGGACCGCGCACGATCGGGATGCCCAGCCTGTCTGCCCAGACGCCCAATTGACCGATCGCGGCCGCACGGAAAGTATCGCCCGCCGCCAGCATCACGCCATAATCCTCCTCCTGGAAGAGGTGGGCCAGTTTGGCGATGGTCGTCGTCTTGCCACTGCCATTCACGCCGATCACCAGGATCACCTGCGGGCGCGGGAAGGCGGTGATTTCGAGCGGCTTGGCGACAGGCCGCAGGATCGCGGCGATTTCCTCCGCCACGGCTTCCTTCAGTTCCTGTTCGGAGATGTTTAGGCCGAAGCGCTTCTCGGCCAGCTTCGCGCGAATACGCGCCGCCGCGCTGGGGCCGAGGTCAGAGAGAATCAGCGCATCCTCGACATCGTCCAGCGTGGCATCATCCAGCTTGGCGGTGCCGACAGCGGCTGTCAGATTTTCGCTCAGCTTTTCGGAGGTTTTGCGGAAGCCGCCGAACAGGCGCTCGGTCCAACTCTTCTCGCTCATGACAGCAGCCCTTCCTCGAGCTTGGCGGGGGTAATGGTGACGATAGTGCCGGGTGCGATGCCTTGGGGCAGGCGAACCCGGGCGAATTGGGGCGAATAGCCAGTGCCATCGCGCTCTGCGAGTATGTTGAGCGGCTTACCCACCAGCGATTGCAGCCAGCTTGTGCGGATCGCCGCTGCGTGTTCGCGCAGGTCTGCCGCGCGGGCTTTCACCAGCGCGGGATTCACCTGCGGCATGCGCGCTGCCGGTGTGTTCGGGCGTGGGGAGTAAGGAAAGATGTGGGCGTGAACGATGCCCAATTCGCCGATGATCGACCTGCTCGCTCCATGCATCGCCTCATCTTCGGTGGGGAAGCCTGCGATGATGTCGGCACCGATGGCCATTTCGGGGCGCAGATCCTTCAGCCGGGCCACCAGATCAAGAGCGTCGGCGCGCAGGTGGCGGCGCTTCATCCGCTTGAGGATCAGGTCATGCCCGTGCTGCAACGAGAGATGCAGATGCGGCATGAGGCGCGGCTCGCCGCCGAGGAGTTCGAATAATTGCGGATCGATTTCCACACCATCGAGGGAAGAGAGGCGAAGGCGGGTCAGTTGAGGAAAGGCATTCAGGATTGCAGCGGTAAGCGCGCCGAGGGAAGGGGAGCCCGGGAGATCGTGGCCCCATGAGGTAACGTCCACCCCTGTAATCACTACCTCGGTCGCGCCCTGGTCCAGGTGACGCTCCACTTCGCGCAATACGGTGGCCACGGGCAGTGAACGGCTGGGGCCGCGCCCTTGCGGGATGACGCAGAAGGTGCAGGCGTGATCGCAGCCATTCTGCACAGCAACGAAGGCACGTGTCCGATTGACCGGGGCGAGGGTGGCAGGCTGCGCCACATTCCAGGCGCGTGCATCCAGCTTGGCGGCATTGGGGACCAGCCCATCGACTTCTGGCATGGCGGCCAGCGCCTCGCGCTCGATATCGGCTGCGCAGCCCGTCACCAGCAGACGGGCATCGGGATTGGCGCGGCGCGCCCGGCGGATGGCCTGACGGGTTTGACGCACGGCTTCGGAAGTGACGGCGCAACTGTTCACCACCACAACGTTGCGCTCTTCCGCCAGCAGGGCGCGGATCGTCTCGCTTTCCGAGATATTGAGCCGGCAGCCCAGCGAGATGACTTCGGCGGCGCCTTTCGCGCTCATGCGAAATCCGCCGGATCGAAGGTACCGCGAAAGCTCTCTGCGGCAGGCCCGGTCATGAGGATGCGATTGTCGGCACCCCAGGCGATGGTAAGTGTGCCGCCGGGTAGGGTAACGGCCACTTCCCGGTCCACCAGCCCCTTTTTCATCGCGGCCACTGCCGTGGCGCAGGCCCCGGTGCCGCAGGCACGGGTGAGCCCGGCGCCACGTTCCCACACGCGCAGCAGAATCGCCTCGCGGCTGACGATCTGGGCGACATTGACGTTCACCCGCTCCGGAAAGATGGGATCATGCTCGATCTGCGGGCCCAGCCGTTCGAGGTCCACCGCATCTGCATCCTCCACGAAGAAGATCGCATGCGGATTGCCGACATTTACGGCCATGGGATTCTCGAGGTCTTCCCACGCGACGGGCATGGATGCCGTGTCCATCGGGTAAGCGAGCGGAATCTCGTCCCAGCCGAAGCGGGGCGTGCCCATGTCCACGGAAATGCCGCCATCGGCCGGGCGAGCTTCCAGAATGCCGCCTGCCGTTTCGATGGTGGCCGGTTCGGCATGCAGCAGGGCGACCGCTCGGGTGGCATTGCCGCAGGCGCCTACTTCGCTGCCGTCATTGTTGAATATGCGCATGCGGAAGCTGGCCACATCGGAATGTTCCAGCAGGATCAGCTGATCGCAGCCAATCCCGGTGCGCCGGTCCGCCAGCGCACGGGCGAGATCGTTGGTAAGCGGCATCAGTGGATCGCGCCGCGCATCCAGCACGACGAAATCATTGCCCAGCCCATGCATCTTGACGAAGGGAACACGCATTTCGCAGGCGCATCTAGGTGGTGAACGGGGAAATGTCACGCGTGAGCCGTCCTGATGGTCAAGATATCGCGCTAAAAAGCGGGCCTGTGACGCTGCCAAGCTGAATGCGGGCCGGGGATCTTCATTCGGGCCATTCAGGGCGTGAACAGCCATCCCGCCAGGCCGCCCGCCACCACGAGAGCCGGAGCGGCCATCCTGCCCCTGAACCACCAGGTACCTGCGATGCCCAGTCCGAAGATCGCGGCAGCCGCGAGGGGATCGGACACGCGTTCTCCAGTTGACCAGCCGAGCTGCGCGAGAGTTGCGGCGATAATCCCCACCACGCTGGCGGCCACTCCGTTGAGAAGGCGATGGAGGGCGGGGTTTTCCACGATCCTCTCCAGCTTCTCGAAGAGGATCATGGAAAAGGCGAAAGCCGGAAGAAACATGCCGGCAGTTATCGCAAGCGCGCCATGCACCCCACCGACAATATAGCCGGTGAAGGTCGCGAAGATGACGAGGGGAGCTGGCAGCGTTCCTGCCAGGGCAACGCCGTCAAGAAACGTGGCATCGGACAACCATCCACGCCCTACTGTGTCCGCGCGGACATAGGGGATGGCAGTATAAGCGCCGCCGAACGTCAGAAGCCCTCCCTTCAATCCTGCCAGAAACAGGGCGAATACGCTCGCCTTGCCGGTCGATTGAAAGGGCCCGGCGACAATCGGACCGAAGGAATAGAGACCCCACGCGAGCAGAGCTGCGCTCACCCCGATCAGGAGGACCGCATTTCTGCGAGAGGCAAATGCATAGATGAGGCCCGAGGCGAGCAGGGGAATCCAGAATGCAACCCCCGCCAGAGTGGCCGCGAAACTCAGGAAGCCGAGAACCCACAACAGGCGATCTTCAAGCACATGCTTTCCGATCCGCCAGACCGCTCGCAGGATGATGGCCAGCACCACGATTTGAATCCCGAACAAGGCGATGGCAATCGCGCCATTCCCAAGGACCCATGTGGAATATAGCCACCCGGCCAGCAGCATCAGGATGAAGCCGGGCAACATGAAGCCCAGTCCTGCCAGGAGCCCGCCCAGACGTCCACGCGCCAATATTCCCATATGGACGCATAATTCATGGGCTTCGGGCCCAGGCAAAACCTGCATGACGGCAAGGAGGCGATTGAAACGCGCGGACGAAATCCAGTGCTCTTCCTCCACAAGCGATTGCCGGACCATGGCGATCTGGGCAACCGGCCCGCCAAATGCCAGGCATCCAAAGCGCAGGAATTTCAGGAAAAGCTGAAGAAGGCCGAGGTGTGGAGGAAGGGGTTCATTCGTCATAGCATTTGCGCTCCGGCCGTAAGGTACGGCTTATGGAGCGGAACTTGGACGAATATCGTCTGACCGGGCGCCCGCATTGCCCGTCGGTTTAGTTTATCACTATTCCGTCCGGAGGGAATAGAGGTGAAGCAAGAGAAGGTCGGGGCTGAAGGTTCATATAGCCTGTTCTGCCCAATCATCCCATTGCGTGATGTTCCTTCTCGGAAATCGTGTTGATCTGAACTGCAAGCGCATCGGCTCGGTCGGCGGCTTCCTGCACTTCCGGGGCAAGCAGGCGCTTTTCCTTCAGGCGAGCGAAGGTCTTGCTCGCATCTTCCGGCCGGCCATAGAGATAGCCTTGGCCCTTGAGCTGGCCCATGGTGCGCAACACCTTCAGCACTTCGGCATTCTCGATGCCTTCGGCAGTCATCGGGAGATCGAAACCGCGCCCGAGTGAAACGATGGCTTCCACGATTTTGGCATTTGCGCCTTCATGGGCGAGTTCGGTCACGAAGCTGCGGTCGATCTTCAACCGGTCGAAGGGAAGCGAGCGGAGCTGGGCCAGGCTGGAATATCCGGTGCCGAAATCGTCCAGGCTGATTTGTACGCCCTGATTCTTCAGACTGGTGACGACGGAACGGACCACGCCGATATTCTCGTGCAGGCAGCTTTCGGTGATTTCGATGTCCAGCCGGTGCGGGGGAAAGCCGCTTTCCACCAGCAGCCGCAGGAGCTTCTGCGAGAACCAGGGATCACGCAATTGCAGTGGGGAAATGTTGATCGACAAGGTGAGATTGGGATCCCACTTCTGCGCATCCTGCAGCGCCTGCTGGATCAGATGTTCCGAAAGCTCGGCGATAACGCCGATCTCTTCCGAGATGGGGATGAAAATCTCGGGGCTTACAAGGCCGAATTGCGGCGAATTCCAGCGGGCCAGCATCTCAAAGCCAACCAGATCGCCGGTCACGAGGTCTATCTGCTGTTCGTAGAACGGAACGAATTCGCCCTTGGGAATGCCTGCGCGGATGCCCGTTTCCAATTCATGGCGGAAGCGCAGTTCGCTTTCCATCGTCGGTTCGAACCATGCGTAGCCGTTATGGCCGCGCTTCTTTGCATGATACATCGCGATATCGGCATGATGCAGTAGCGATTGGGCGCAATCTTCGGCCGCTGCGGGATCGGGATTCTCGATGGTGCGGGCTATGCCGATGGAAAGGGCTGCCTCGACTTCCTTATTCTCGATCCGGATGGGCGCGCGCACCGCTTCGATCAGGCTGGCGGCGAGCTGGTCCAGCTTGTCGGGCAGGCGGCGCTCATAAGGCACCACGCAGGCGAATTCGTCACCCCCAAGGCGAGCGACGATCCCGGTGACCGGCAGCAAGGCTTCCATCCGGCGCGCCACTTCGGTCAGCGCGATGTCACCGGCCTTATGGCCGTGGACATCATTGATCTGCTTGAAATTGTCGAGATCGATCATCAGCACCGCCGCGCCCTGGTTCGTCTCGGCCACATCTGCCACCAGCTTTGCTGCGGCCGGAATGAAGCAACGGCGGTTGAGCAGGCCGGTCAGCGCATCGGTCTGGGCGAGCTGGTGAGCCTTTTCCTCTGCACTGCGGCGTTCCGCCACTTCGCGCGAAAGCTGGGCATAACGCCGCCAGCCGAAAATGATCAGTGCGATGTTCAGCAATAAGGCGTTGGAAAGGATAACGTCGGGATTTTGAGCGTGGCCCAACCAGGTGCTCACGATCTGAGGTAAAACCGTTCCGCCCGTACCCACGAACAGGATCAGCGCGGCAACCGCGATGCCGAGTGCGACAACATCCCGCTCGGCATGGCCGAGTGGCTCGCGATTGCTGCCGCCGATCGTATTGCTGCTCGAATACAAGTGCAACGTCCCTGCTTTTTGCGAGCCTCCTATCCCCCAACGCACTGAAAATTAGGTTAACAAGGCTGTTTTTCGCAATCGGGCCGGGCAGATGGGTGACCCGGCCTGTGGTCAGAAGGGGTGTGAGGCGATATGCGCGGCGCAGCGAATTAGGAGAAATGCGATGGCGCGAATGTGGCTGATGAAGTCCGAACCCGATGCTTACAGCTGGGATGATCTCGTAGCCGAAGGGGAGGGCACCTGGGACGGAGTGCGCAACCACCGTGCCGCCAACAATCTGCGTGCGATGCAGGTTGGGGATCAGGCCTTCTTCTACCATTCCAATATCGGACTTGAGATCGTCGGCATCGTGACGATCAGCGTCTCAGGGTTGACCGATCCGACCGATCCGGAAGGCAAATGGGCTGCCGTAAAAGTGAAGCCCCTGCGCAAGCTGGCAAAGCCCGTTACCCTCAAGCAGATCAAGGCATTGCCTGAACTGGCCGATATGGAACTCGTGCGTCTTTCACGCCTGTCCGTGGCTGAGGTGCGACCAGAGGAGTGGAAGAAAATTCTTTCTCTTTCAGAGTGATAAATTCGGAACTGTACACCATTTGGGATCGTTTCCTTTTCAGGGCGGCCGGTTGAGCCGCACAATAGAGGAGACCTTCGATGGGTGAACTGACCGATAAGGCCAAAGGCATCACCAACGAGATCGTCGGCAAGGCGAAGCAGCATTCTTCCGATCCCGCTAAACGGGCCGAAGGCAAGCTGCAGGAGCGCAAAGGCGAAGCGCAGAATCTGGTAGGTAAGATCAAGGGCGCGCTGGGCGACAAGATCTGACGCCGCGTCGCCTGGATTGATAACGAAAAGGCCGCCTTGGAGGCGGCCTTTTCCATCGGTCGATCAGCGGGAGCGTAGTGAGGTTACTGTCGTCCCGGCTGCATTGAGCCGTTCGATGTCGGTTACCAGATGCAGCAAGCGCAGGCCCTTGAGGCTGGTCGCCTCGGCGAGGGCGGGTGCGAATTCTTCCGTCTTTTCCACCCGCGCGGCCCATCCCCCATATGCGCGGGCGAGGGCGGCGAAGTCAGGATTGACCAGTTTGGTTGCTGAAATACGGCCGGGGAACTCCCGTTCCTGATGCATGCGGATGGTGCCGTATGTAGAATTGTCGACCACGATCACCAACAGGTCCACGCCATATTGGGCGGCAGTAGCCAGTTCCTGCCCGTTCATCATGAAATCCCCGTCACCGGCCACGGCCAGCACCATGCGTTCCGGCATTCGGAGCTTCGCGGCAACGGCGGCGGGCACTCCATAGCCCATTGCGCCGCAGGTTGGCGCAAGCTGGGACGGGAAGCCCTCATAGTGCCAGTAACGGTGCCACCAGCCGGAGAAATTGCCTGCCCCGTTGCAGATCGCGGTATCGGCGGGCAGCACCTCGCGCAATGTGGCGAGGCAGCGCGCAAGGTCCAGAGCGGTACCGTCTGTACCCGGCGTGCTGAAGGCTTCCCATTCGGCATGGGCTTCTGCCCCGGCATCGAAGAGAATGATCTCGTCCTCACACCACAGGGCCGCAGCTTCCGCGAATTCGGCCATGTCAGCGCAAATCGGAAGATCTGTGCGATAGACTCGGCCCAGTTCCTCCGGGTCGGGATGAACATGGATCAGGATCTGGCCGGGGTGTTCAGGCGTCACCAGTTCGTAGCCGTCCGTGGTCGCTTCGCCGAGCCGCGCGCCGACCACCAGCACCAGATCCGCTGCCTTGATTCGTTCCACCAGCCGGGAATTGGGGCCATAGCCCAGATTGCCGGCATAGACCGGAGAGGAGGGCGAAATCGCATCCTGTCGGCGGAAAGCCGTGGCCACCGGAATGCCGATGCGTTCGGCGAATTGGGTGAAATATTCGCGTGCCTTGGCGTTCCAGCCCGCGCCACCGACGATCGCCACCGGGGCGGCCGCGTCCGCGATCAACCCGAGCATGGCGTTCAGGGCATCGCCACAAGGCGGTTGGGCCGGACGGATAACGGCAGGCCGGGGGGCTGGGCCGGAAACGGCCATACTCAGCATGTCTTCCGGCAGTGCCAGAACCACCGGGCCGGGGCGACCGGCCATCGCGACCGAATAGGCACGGGCGATATATTCCGGGATGCGCGCGGGATCGTCGATCCGCACTGCCCATTTTGAAATCGGGCCGAAAAAGGCCGCGAAGTCCATTTCCTGAAAGCCCTCTCGGTCGCGCATGGTGGAATCGACATCGCCCACGAAGAGGATCAGCGGCTGTGAATCCTGCATCGCCACATGTACGCCGATGCTGGCATTGGTCGCCCCCGGTCCGCGAGTAACGAAGCACACGCCGGGCTTGCCTGTGATCGATCCATCGGCACAGGCCATGAAGGCGGCGCCCCCTTCCTGGCGGCAGGTGACGGTGTGGATCGATTCGGTGTCATGCAGCGCGTCCAGTACGGGCAGGAAGCTTTCCCCCGGCACGGTGAAGATCCGGTCGCAACCCTGTGCGACGAGACAATCGACAAGCAGGCGCGCGGCGCTGAGCGATGGGTTCGGCGAGGAGGGATTCAGCGAGATGGTTTCATTCATTACCGTTCTTTAGGGCCAGTCCCGCCCAAGGGGAAGAACCCTGATTGCATCGCGCGGCGCGTGCCGGGAAGAATGAGAGGAAATATCCGAGAGTGGGCATGTCCCGTCTTGCGACAGAGGATAAGGTCGGCTTCCATATGGTTACTATCAGGTTAAGAAAACCTGATGCGACGCAGCCTGGTCCTCACCGATGAAACCGCCCGCCATCCGTTCCGGGCAAGCCTTCCGCCTCATGTAACGCGAGGCGGCGGGCCCATCAGGCCGGGGAGGGAGATTCGCGTGGTGAGCGGGGGAGAAGTCGCCAGCAAGGGCGAATGGGCCGGCGAGAGCCACGGCATGCAGGGCTTGGCAGCAACGGATGGCCTGCGGCAGTTCGTGCTGGCCTATTGCGCCTGCTTTGTGGCCGTGGGCACCTTCATCGCCTGACAATCGGGGCCGGGAGGCCGGCCCTCAGGCTTTTCCGCAGCCCTGTTTCTCGGCCTTGTAGAGTACATAGCCGAGCCAGGCCGAAATCAGGCACATACCGCCGCTCAGCAGCACCTGCTCCGTCAGCGGCACGTTGAGCGCGCTCAGCCCCACGGCCAGCAGTGAGCCTGCAACCATGGCGCCGGAATTGACGATATTGTTCGCCGCGATCGTCCGCGCCGCCTGACCCGGATCGACCTTGGTGGTGAGGAATGCATAGAGCGGCACGACGAACATGCCGCCTGCAATGGCGATCAGCAGCAGCATGCCCAGCACGGCAAAGGCCAATGGGTGCGAGAGGAATTCCGAGACATCCATCAGGTCCGTCCCGGTAGTCCCGGCCTGCCAGGCGCGGCAGACCATCCAGAAACCGGCCACGAACACGCCCATCGCGATGACGGAGGCCGGGGCATAGCGTGCCGACACCCGCCCCTTGAGCAGCGCATTGATGGATACCGATCCAGCCGCGACCCCGATGGAGAACATCACCAGAAACAGGCTTGCCACTTCCTTGGAGGCAAGCAGCACGTTCTTGGCCAGCGGGGGGAACTGGATGAACAGCACGGCCCCTATGGTCCAGAAGAAGCTGATCGCCATGATCGCCAGGAATACCTCGCGTTCATGCATGGTGTCGCGGATCAGCTTGATGGACGATCGCAAAATATGCCGGTCTATCGCCTGCTTTTCACCTACGGGCTCGGCCGGAGGCACCTGACGGCTGGTCAGATAACCGACCAGTGCGGTGAAGACCACGCAGACTGCGGCCCATTCAACCGGAATCCAGCCCGCCAGGATCGTGCCGAACAGGATTGCGATATAGGTTCCGGCTTCCACCAGCCCGGTGCCAGCCAGCACTTCGTCCTTCTGCAGATGCTGGGGCAGGATCGCATATTTGATCGGCCCGAAGAAGGTCGAATGGATCCCCATGGCGAACAGAGCGGCCAGCATCAGCGGGATCGCCAGCACATGCGTCAGGGTTCCGTGCCAGGCGAGCACAAGCCCCGTGGCACCGCACAGCATGATGAAGATTTCCGCCAGCTTTACCGTGCGAATGATGCGGGCCTTGTCCCGCATGTCGGCCAGTTGCCCGGATAGGGCGGAAAGCAGGAAGAAGGGCAGGATAAACAACCCCGATGCGATGGCGCTGAACTGCGCCTCGGCCGCCTCGGAATTATAGACGCTGTACACGACGAACAGCACCATGGCGTTCTTGTACAGATTGTCATTGAAGGCGTTGAGCAGTTGCGTGACGAAAAGCGGCAGGAAGCGCCTTTGCCTTAGCAGATGCGGTGTGGTCGTCATTCAGCCCCGGCAAGCAACCTCGTGTTGCGATGGACCTCTAACGGCATGTCCGGGGCGGGCAAGGGGCAAAAGGCATTTTCCTGACTTGCACGGCGGCTCTGGCACAAGTCTGCTGGAGGCTCTAAGGGGGCACACGTCATGCTTTCGCTGCCCAATCTCCTGACCCTGTCGCGCATCGTGGCGCTGCCCCTTCTGGCCTTCCTGCTATGGTGGCCGAACTGGCAGAGCGGTTACGGCCTCGCCTTTCTCCTTTACTGCCTTATGGGCATTACGGATTATTTCGACGGCTATCTCGCGCGGTCCAGTGGTACGGTTTCCAAGCTGGGCATCTTCCTTGATCCCATTGCCGACAAGATCATGGTGGCGGTGGTGATCCTGGTGCTGACCGCTCAAGGCGGGCTGCGGGGCGAGTATTTGGGCGATTTCCACGTGATCGCCGGGCTTGTCATTCTTGTGCGAGAGATTGCGGTTTCGGGCCTGCGGGAATTCCTGGGCGGGCTGCAGGTTTCAATGCCTGTATCCAAGCTCGCCAAGTGGAAGACGACATTCCAGCTCGTCGCGCTGGGCGCGCTGATCCTTGCGGGGGCACTGCCCGGGCAGCTCTGGATTCACCAGGTCGGCCTGCTAAGCCTGTGGGGTGCGGCGATTTTGACGGTGGTTACCGGTTGGGATTATCTGCGCGTCGGCATCAAGCACATGGATTGAACGGTGCTGGGATTGAACGGCTAGACCGGTACCCGGCGTAGGATCAGTCCCCTCTTTCACTATCCTTCATCTCGATCTTGCGGGAAATGCGCCGCGTGTCGTCAAGCGAACGGGTGGCAAGGCGCGTTTCCATGAGGAATGACAGCAACCCGCCGAATACCATCGCCATCGCCGCGATCCAGCACAGGGCCACATAGGTGCCAAGCGGCGGTTTTATAAAGGCGCTGATGAACATGAGGCTCACCACAAGACAGATCAGCAGCGCCGCAGCGGTGCAGAAATTGATCGAGATATGGGCGAACTTCCGGCGCTTGCGCAGCACGGGCAGTTGCTCGATCTCCTCATCGGGAATCTCGTGTTCCTCGCGCTGTTCCAGCAGATGCACCCGTTCGACGATCCAGGTCAGGCGCTGGTTCATAACGTTGAGATAGGCCCCGATCGCGGCAAGCAGGAAGGCTGGGGTGAGCGAAAGCTGCACCATCTCCTGTACGCGCGCCGTACTGGAAGTGCGGGCGAGCAATTCCCCCGCGAGGGTAGCTGAGGCGAAATGAAGTTCCACGCGCGGTTCCTAGCCCCGGCGCTCGCGGGGTTCAACCGACGCGAAGTTCCTCGGCCAGCAGGCGGAATTCGTCGGAACGGGGGGAATTGCGGCGCCACACCAGAGCGACTTCACGGCTGGCATTAGGCGATTTGAGCGGACGGGCGACCACATGCGTGCCGTGGAGTATGCCTGCCTCGATCGCCATTTCCGGCACAATGGTAACCCCCAAGCCATTATCCACCATTTGCACCAGCGTGTGGAGCGACGTGCCGATCATCGTCGCGCTGGCACGCAGTTCGGGCCGATTGCAGGCGGCCAGCGCGTGTTCCTTCAGGCAGTGCCCGTCCTCCAGCAGCAACAGGCGCCCTTCGTCGATCAGGGCTGGGGGAATTTCGGCAGGGGGATCGCGCGGATCGTTTTCGGGGAAGGCAACGTAAAGCCTGTCTCGCCCGAGCGATTCGATCTCCACCTCGCCAGTGGCGAAGGGCAGGGCGAGCAGCACGCAATCGGCGCGCCCGTGATGGAGGGATTCGATTGCCGCCGCGCTGGGTTCCTCTCGCAGGAACAGCTTGAGCTGCGGGCGCTCCTTGCGCAGGCGCGGCAGAATGCGGGGAAGCAGGAAAGGCGCGATGGTGGGGATCACGCTCATGCGCAATTCGCCCGCCAGCGGCTTGCCTGCCGATTGCACCAGATCGGCCAGTTCCTCCGCCTCGCGCAGCAGGCGGTGCGCCTTTTCGACCACCGCATTGCCCAGGGGGGTGAAGCGCACCACGCGGCGGCTGCGCTCCACCAGAGTCACGCCCAGCAGCGATTCCAGCTCGCGAATGCCGGCGGAAAGCGTTGATTGGGAGACGAAGCAACTATCCGCCGCGCGCCCGAAATGGGCATGCTCATGCAGCGCAACCAGATATTGCAGCTGCTTGATGGTGGGCAGATAGGTGCTCATCCTAGTCCTTTGTCACTCTGCTTCCTGCTCGGCTTCGATCGCTACGGTTACCTGTTCCACCCGCGTCATCTTCAGCCGGCCTTTTTCGACTGCGAAGGCAAGGCGGCCTTCCACCAGTTCCAAAGCATCGCGGCCGAACACTTCATAGCGCCAGCCATCCAAGATCGGCAGGTCGCGCAGACCAGCGGCGAGCAGTTCCAGCTCGTCGGAACGGGTGAGCAGGCGTGCGGCGACGTCGATCTCGCGTGCGCGGATCTTCAGCAGCAGCTTGAGCAGATCGGCCACGAGAGCGCCTTCCTTGCCCAGCGGCGCGCCGCGTTGCGGCTTTTCAGGCATTTCGTCCTGCGGCAGAGGTTCGGCGTTCTTGAGGATACGCATCAGGCGCTTGCCGATCTCGTTTTCCCGCCATGCACCAGATAGGCCGCGGACCTTGGCCAGGTCTTCCTGCGATTTTGGCGGATGGCTGGCGAGGTCCGCCAGCGTTTCGTCACGCATGATGCGGCCTCTCGGAATGTTCTTGTCCTGCGCTTCCACTTCGCGCCATGCTGCCAGTTCTTTCAACCGGCCAAGTACCTGTGCATTGCGGGAAGGCGCGCGGATGCGGCGCCAGAGTTGGCTTGGATCGTTGCGGTAATTTTCCGGATCGGCCAGCTTTTCCATTTCGGCATTCAGCCAGACGCCGCGCCCTGTCTTGATCAGCTTTTTCAGGATGCGGGGAAAAATCCTGGAGAGATAGGTTACGTCGCCGATGGCATATTCGATCTGCCGTTCGGTCAGCGGGCGGCGGCCCCAATCGGTAAAGCGCGCGCCCTTGTCGATCTGGGTACCCATCCAGGCTTCCACCAGATTGGCATAGCCGATCTGTTCGGACTGGCTGATCGCCATCATGGCAATCTGAGTGTCGAATATGGGATGCGGGGTCTTGCCGGTGAGGTTGTAGATGATTTCCACATCCTGGCTGCCGGCGTGAAATACTTTCAGAACATCCTCATTTTCGGTGAGAAGTTCCAGAAGCGGGCCCAGGTCGATGCCGGGAGCCATCGGATCGATGGCGGCGGCTTCCTTGTCATCGGCGATCTGCACCAGGCACAATTCGGGCCAATAGGTGTTCTCGCGCATGAACTCGGTATCGACGGTGACGAATTCCGCTTTGGCGAAGCGTTCGCACAGGGCGGCCAGTTCTTCGGTCGTCGTAATCAGGTCGTGTATCTTCATTGCGACATTTCTTTTCGGTTCCCTTACGGGAGACCTGGCTGGTGGCCCCTTCAGGGGCCTGCGGCTTGACAAAATGGCGGCCTTCGCCTCAAGGGCCAGCCCGGCTGGCTGACCCTCGGGCCGCGGCTTCCCCCTGCCTTATTGATGGCCGAATGGAAAGAGATTCGATGCACCTCTATCGTTCCCACACCTGCGCGGCGCTTTCGAGCGCGAATGTCGGCGAGACCGTGCGCCTTTCAGGCTGGGTGCATCGCAAGCGCGATCATGGCGGCGTTCTGTTCGTCGATCTGCGCGACCACTACGGCATCACCCAGATCGTCGCCGATGAGGACAGCCCCGCGCTCAAGCTTCTGGACGGGCTGCGTCTGGAAAGCGTCGTCACTATCGATGGCGAAGTGAAGGCTCGCAGCGCCGGCACCGTGAACCCCAATCTCCCCACTGGTGAGATCGAGGTTTTCGCACGCGAGGCGATTGTGCAGAGCCGCGCGGAAGAACTGCCGTTGCCGGTTGCGGGCGAGCAGGAATATCCCGAGGAAATCCGCCTGCGTTATCGCTTCCTCGATCTGCGCCGCGAAACGCTGCACGCCAATATCGTGAAGCGCACGAAGATCATTTCGGACATGCGCCGCAAGATGGAAGCCATCGGCTTCACGGAATATGCGACGCCGATCCTCACTGCCTCCAGCCCTGAAGGCGCGCGCGACTTCCTGGTGCCCAGCCGTATTCATCAGGGGCAGTTCTACGCGCTGCCGCAGGCACCGCAGCAGTACAAGCAGCTGCTGATGGTCGCGGGTTTCGACCGCTACTTCCAGATCGCCCCCTGCTTCCGCGACGAAGATCCCCGCGCTGACCGTCTGCCGGGCGAGTTCTACCAGCTCGACCTTGAAATGAGCTTCGTAACCCAGGAAGAAATCTGGGAGACGATGGAGCCGGTGCTCCAGAGCGTGTTCGCCGATTTCGCCGAAGGCAAGCCGGTGACGCCCGCCGGGGAGTTCCGCCGCATTCCGCATGCCCAGGCAATGCTGGATTACGGTTCGGACAAGCCCGATCTGCGGAACCCGCTGATCGTCAAGGATGTGACCGAGCACTTCGTGGAATCGGGCTTCGGCATCTTTGCAAGCATCGTCGGCAATGGCGGGGTGATCCGTGCAATCCCGGCCCCGGGTGCAGGCGCAGGCAGCCGGAAGTTCTTTGACGACATGAACAACTGGGCGCGGGGCGAGGGCTTCTCCGGCCTTGGCTATATCAACATCAAGGATGGCGTCCCCGGCGGCCCGATCGCCAAGAACCACGGCGAGGAAAAGACCGCGGCGCTGATCGAGGCTCTGGGCCTCGGCCCGAATGACGGCGTGTTCTTCGCGGCCGGTAAGGAAGAACAGGCGGCCAAGCTCGCCGGCTTGGCCCGCATCCGCGTGGGCGAACAGCTCGACCTGATCGACCGTGACCGTTACGAACTGTGCTGGATCATCGATTTCCCATTCTATGAATGGGACGAGGACAACAAGAAAGTCGATTTCGCGCATAACCCGTTCTCGATGCCGCAGGGCGGGATGGATGCGCTGACCAATCAGGACCCGCTGACGATCAAGGCCTATCAGTACGATCTGGTCTGTAACGGCTATGAAATCGCCTCGGGCTCGATCCGTAACCAGTCGCCTGAACTGATGATCAAGGCCTTCGAAATGGTCGGCCTGACCAAGCAGGACGTGGAGGAGCGCTTTGGCGGCCTTTACCGTGCATTCCAGTATGGCGCCCCGCCGCATGGTGGCATGGCCGCCGGTGTGGACCGTATCGTGATGCTGCTGTGCGGCGCGCAGAATCTGCGCGAAGTGGCTCTGTTCCCGATGAACCAGCGAGCAGAAGATTTGCTGATGGGGGCGCCGACTCCGGCTGAGCCGAAGCAGCTGCGCGAGCTGGGCATCCGCATTGTGGAGCAGCCCAAGCAGTGATAGCCCTCCGTTCCTGACGGAACGGAGGAGGTCGGTTTGCGTATCGGGGGCTGGGCCGGTTGGATCGCCGCGCTTGCCGCGTGGAGTTTTGCCGCGCCCTTGCAGGCTGAATCGCTTTTTATCACGGGCACCTATCCGGCGGGAGCTGACGCTGCGGCGGGCGTGAACAGCATTGCCGTGGAGAATTTCGGCGGTGTCGATGGCCCCGCGCTGTCGATCCGCATTGAGGATCAGCTGCGCGGAGTTGAAGTGGACGGTCGCCCGTGGTTCGTCATCCTGCCCGGGCGCGGCGGCGGGGAGGTGGACGCTGTGCTGCGGGGCACCGCTACAGCCCAGACCCGCTTCGAGGACATAACGCTGAAGCGCAAGCGCTGCGCCAAATATGACGAGCAGAACAGCAAGAAATGCGTCGAACACAAGGAAGTGGACGCTCGTTGCCTGCGCCGCACGATAAGCCTCAATTATTCGCTCAGGCTTGTCAGCTGGCGCGGGGAACAGCTCTATGCGCGCGATGGCGCGCCTTCGCAGCAGCTCAGCTATTGCCCCCGCGATGATGACAATGTGAAGTCCGAGGAAAGCACGGTCGCAGAATTGCTCGATGGCGTGGCCGGCGATCTGCGCTTCCAGCTCGCTCCGCTGCACGAACGCCGCGCGATCCGGGTCATGGAAAGCCGCAAGGGGCTGAAAGGGGAGGCCGCCAAGGCGTTCCAGCAGGCTGTGAAGATTACGCCCGCCGATCCGGAAGCGGCCTGTGGCGAATGGGAAAGCCTGGCGGAAACGGACCCGGCCCAGCTTTCCATTGCCTTCAACCGTGGCCTATGCGCGGAAATGCGTGGCGATCTCGATCTGGCGGCGGAACATTATCGCTATGCGCTGCAGCTTTCGCCGGGCCATGATTACCCCGAACAGGGTCTGGCCCGGATCGCGGGGAGGCATCGCGCGGAACAGCAATTGCAGGAGCATTGGGGCGAATGAGGGTGAGGCGTTCCTCCGCTGGGCAGGGTCCATGGGCTACAGCCTGAGCGTGGAGGATCGCACTCTCGGCGATGCCCTGCGCCGCATCGCGCGCGGCCAGATTGCCGAAGCCGTGGCCGCGATCGAGGATCGGGAACCGCCCGGAGCCGTCCACGAAATCCGTCGCCGCAGCAAGACCCTGCGCGGGCTGATCCGTCTGTTCCGCACCGGGTTTGACGATTTCGCCGACGCCGATGCCGCCATCCGCGCCATCGCCCGGCCATTATCCGCCACACGCGACGCGAAAGTGATGCTCGATACGGCGGAGTTCCTTGCCCGGCAGGCCGAAGGCCATGCCGCGCGCGGGATGCTGAAGCGCATTTGCGGGCATCTCGCTTCGGAACGTGAAGTGGAACGGCAGGGCGAGGGTGTGGCGGAACTTCTGCGCGATGCGCGCGAGCGGCTGGATCAGCTTGATCAGAGCGCCACGCTCTGGACTGTCGAGGGGGAAGGCTGGCAGGTGCCGGGGGAGGGCGCTGCGATCACTTATGGTCATATGCTGGCGGATACCGCCCGCGCTTTGCAGGATCGGCGGCCCGAGGATTTCCACGAGCTGCGCAAGCATGTTCGCTATCACTGGTGCCACGCCCGGCTGCTGCGCCCGCTGTGGCCGGAGGAAATGGACGCCCGTGCCACTGTGGCGGAGGATCTTGCGCATGGTCTTGGCCAGCACCACGATCTGGCGATGTTCGTCGCCCGGCTTGAGCAGGACGGCATCCATTTCGGCACTGGGGAGGAACTTGCCCCGGTCTTCGCGCTGGCCGCCCGCGAAAGCGAGGTGCTGGAAGATCGCGCTCGCCTGTTGTGCGGGCGCCTGCTGGCTGAAACCGTAGATGCCTTTATCGAGCGCTGGCACGCCCTCTGGCTGAACTGGGAGGCCGCGAAGAACTAGAGGCACACCATGAAAGCGAGCGGCCTTGGCCGCCCGCTCCAGGGTAATGCATCAGGCCAGTTCGGCGAGAGAAGCGGCTTGGAAGCCGCGCAGGTGATCGAAATCGCCGGTTTTCACCTTGTTGACCCATTGGGGATCGGTCAGCAGCGCGCGGCCGACGGCGATCAGGTCAAATTCGTCGCGCTCCATCCGCTCTACCAGCTTGTCGAGCGGAGAGACTTCCGAGCCCTGCCCGGCGAAGGCGCCGAAGAATTCGCCCGAGAGGCCGACCGAGCCGACGCTGATAGTGGGGACGCCCGTGATCTTCTTGGCCCAGCCGGCGAAATTCAGGCCGTTCTCGCCGTCGATTTCGGGGAACTCGGGTTCCCAGAAGCGACGCTGGGAGCAGTGGAGAATATCCGCGCCCGCGCTAACCAGCGGAGCGAGCCATTCCTCCATTTCCTTGGGCGTGGTGGCGACGCGAGTGGCGTAATCCTGCTGCTTCCATTGGCTGAGGCGTAGGATCACGGGGAAATCTGCGCTTACCGCAGCGCGGATCGCCGCGACCACCTCGGCCGCGAAGCGCGAGCGTTCGGTAATGGTGGGCCCGCCATAGCGGTCGGTCCGTTCATTGGTGCCTGGCCAGAAGAATTCGTCGATCAGATAACCATGGGCGCCGTGGATTTCGACCGTGTCGAAACCCAGCCGCTGGGCATCGGCGGCGGCCTTGGCAAAGGCGGCGATCGTATCCGCGATGTCCTCCTCGCTCATCGCCTTGCCGCGCGGCTTGCCCGGGGCGAGCAAGCCTGAAGGGCTTTCTACGGGAGCCTCCGGTTCCCATCCGCTGGGCGTAATGGTTGCGCCAGTGTGCCAGATCTGCGGCGCCATCTTGCCTCCGACCTCGTGAACGGCGTCGATCACGCCCTTCCAGCCGGACAGGGCAGCATCGCCGTGGAAGAAGGGGATGTTGGGATCATTGCGGGAGGCGGGGCGGTCTATCACCGTGCCTTCCGAGAGGATCAGCCCCACGCCGCCTTCCGCGCGACGCCTGTAATAGGCCGCGTTGGCCGGGCCGGGGATGCCGCCGGGGGCCATGGCGCGAGTCATCGGCGCCATCACGATGCGATTATCGAGATTGAGCGATTTCAGCGAAAAGGGGCGGAAAAGAACATTGTTCGAAGCGGAGGACATGCAAGGCTCCATCATGAGGGGGAATTGCAAGCTATGGTGCTGCATCGCGCAATCAAGGCGGGCCGGTCAAACCATTGCTTCACATCGGCGAAGCGTCGCTTGGCAATCGCTGTCGTGCGACTCCATGTGCGGGGCACCTATCCCCCGGTGAAAACCCCGGTCTGCGTCAGACATGGGAATGCGGCGCGAAGCTCTCCACAGTCGAGGGCGAGGCGCGGCTGCGCGAAATCCTTGCTTCCATGAAGGTTTTTCCGCGCTGCGCGGCCTTTCTCCGTGCCGATCCGTCAGGCGAACCCTATCCTCTTGCCAGCGCGCGCGGGCTTCTTTAGGGGCGAAGGCCGAGATTAAATGTTCCTTTGAGAGGGATTTCCATGAGCGATACCGCCGAACGCGTGAAGAAGATCGTTGTCGAACACCTTGGTGTCGAAGCCGACAAGGTCACGCCCGATGCCAGCTTCATCGACGATCTGGGCGCTGACAGCCTCGACATCGTCGAGCTGGTGATGGCGTTTGAAGAAGAATTCGGCGTCGAAATTCCCGACGATGCGGCTGAGAAGATCGCGACTGTCGGCGATGCCAACAAGTATATCGAAGATCACAAGGGCTGATTGCCCTTACACCCCTTAGCGTATGGTCCCGCCGGACGTGACGGGGATGGAAGGCTCAGCCGTTAAAGGCTGGGCCTTTCGTGACTTTGGAGAGTGATATGCGTCGTGTGGTTGTTACCGGTCTTGGCCTCGTGACCCCCTTGGGGGCCGATGTGGAGACCACCTGGTCCAACATCCTGGCCGGAAAGAGCGGGGCAGGCCCCATTACCAAATTCGATGCTTCGGATCAGAAGTGCCGGATTGCCTGCGAAGTGAAGCCGGCCGATCATCCCTGGGGTTTCGACGCGGACAAGCGCGTCGATCACAAGATCCAGCGGCAGGTCGATCCATTCATTGTGTTCGGGATCGATGCTGCGGGTCAGGCGATCGAGGATGCCGGGCTGACGGACATGGACGAGGCAACGCGCCTGCGCGCGGGCTGCTCCATCGGTTCGGGCATTGGCGGCCTTCCGGGGATCGAGAAGGAATCGATCGTCCTTTATGAAAAAGGCCCGAGCCGCGTTTCCCCGCACTTCGTGCACGGCCGCCTGATCAACCTGATCTCGGGTCAGGTCTCGATCAAATACGGCCTGATGGGGCCGAACCATGCGGTCGTCACCGCCTGCTCCACCGGCGCGCATTCGATCGGTGACGCGGCGCGGATGATCAAGGATGGCGATGCCGACATCATGCTGGCGGGCGGCGCGGAAAGCACCGTGTGCCCCATCGGTATTGCCGGTTTTGCGCAAGCGCGCGCGCTTTCCACCAATTTCAACGACCAGCCCGAAAAGGCCAGCCGTCCTTATGACAAGGACCGCGACGGCTTCGTGATGGGCGAGGGCGCAGGCGTGGTGGTGCTCGAGGAATATGAGCATGCCAAGGCGCGCGGTGCGAAGATCTATGCCGAAGTGGTCGGCTATGGCCTGTCGGGCGATGCCTATCATGTCACGGCGCCGCATCCGGAAGGTTCGGGTGCGTTCCGTTCCATGGAAATGGCGCTGCGCAAGGCCGGGGTGACGCCGGACGACATCGACTACATCAACGCCCACGGCACATCGACGCCGATGGGTGACGAACTGGAACTGGGCGCGGTGCGCCGCCTGTTTGGCGATGCGATGTCCCATGTCTCCATGAGCTCGACCAAGTCCGCCATTGGTCACCTTCTGGGCGGGGCTGGTGCCGTTGAGAGCATCTTCTGCATCCTGGCTCTGCGCGATCAGATCGTGCCTCCCACGCTCAACCTCGATAATCCGTCGGAGAGTTGCGAGGGTGTGGATCTTGTCCCCTATACTGCCAAGAAGCGCCCGGTGCGCGCGGTGCTGAACAACAGCTTCGGCTTTGGCGGTACCAATGCCAGCCTGGTGATGAAGCAGGTAGACTGATCCATGGCGCGGCGCCGCCGCAACCCGCTGATGAAGCTGCTTGCGGCTATCGGGCTGGTGCTGGCGGCGGCGCTGGCGCTGTTCGGCTGGGGTTGGTTTGGCCCTGGCCCGCTGGAAAAGGACACCAGCTTCCTCGTCCCTTCGGGCTCATCGCTTTACGGTGTGGTCGACAGGCTGGAAGCAGAGGGCGCGATTTCTTCCGCCGATGCGTTCCGCCTGCGTGCCAAGTTCTTTGCCAGCGAAGAACCGATAAAGGCGGGTGAATTCATGCTGCCTGCAGGCGCGAGCCCCCGGCGGATCATGGGGATCCTGCAGAACGGCGAAGTCATCCGGCGGATGGTCACGATCCCGGAAGGGATGCCGTCTATCCTCGTCTACGAACGTCTGATGGCGGAAAAGCTGCTCACCGGCAGCATTCCGGTGCCACCCGAAGGCTCTGTCCTGCCCGACAGCTATGATTTCGCGCGTGGTGAAAGCCGCACTGCGGTGCTCCAGCGGATGCAGGCGGCGATGGCGAAGGAACTGGCTGACGCATGGGACAAACGCTCCCCCGACACCGTCGTGAAAAGCCCTAGGGAAGCCCTGGTCCTGGCCTCCATCGTGGAGAAAGAAACCGGCGTTGCTTCAGAACGCAAGATGGTTGCGGGCCTCTATTCCAACCGTTTGCGCACTGGCATGCTGCTGCAGGCTGACCCGACGATCATTTACCCGATCACCAGAGGCAAGCCGCTTGGCCGCCGCATTCTCCAGTCGGAGATCGCCGCGGTGAACGATTACAACACCTACTCGATGGTTGGGCTGCCCAAGGGGCCGATCACCAATCCCGGACGCGAATCGATCGAGGCGGTGTTGTCGCCCGCGAAAACCAGCGCACTCTATATGGTGGCGGACGGCAAGGGGGGGCACGTCTTTGCCGACACGCTGCAGCAGCATAACGCCAATGTCGCCCGCTGGTTCGCCCTGCGCCGCCAGCGGGGGGAAATTGAATGAGGCGCACCGCGCCTGACAGGGGAAACAGGGCCATGATCGACCGTATCCGTCTTGCCGCGCTCACCTTGCCGGCGCTGCTTGCCCTGTCTGGGCCGGCCTGGGGGCAAGAACAGGCATCCCCCGATTCCGAGACCGCCTATCAGCAGGGCCTCGCCTGTGAGGCGATCTATTCCCTGCTGGGCGAAAATTCCGAGAATGCCGAGGACGAAGCGGAATATGCTGCTTTCATGGCCGAGACCTGGCACGATTTTCTGTCTTCAAGGTTTCCCGACGGTTTTAACGAGCGACACGAGCCCGATTTCATCAGTGTGAGCAACAGCCTGGTAGAAACGCTCAACGCCATGGACGATGACAGATTCAATGCGGCAGTGGACGAACTTCTTTCCACTTGCGGTTCAATGGAAGCCGATCCCGGCTTTCTTGGTTGATCATCCAGGGTGAGGGGTGGGCCAGATCAGATCCGCGCCGCTCCTGATCACCGCTGAACTGCCGCCGGACATCCTGGGCTGGGCAGACGGATTGCGGCGGCGGCATTATCCGCCGGAGCGCAATCGGCTGCGTGCCCATGTCACCCTGTTTCATGCCTTGCCGCCTTCTTCCGAGGGGGAGATTCGGCGGCTTCTGGCGGACCTTTCCCGGGGAAGGGCGCCTGATGCACGAATTAGCGGGATCATGAATCTGGGTCGTGGGACTGCGCTGGATGTGGACAGTCCCGGCATGGTGGCCATGCATGATCTCATGTCCGAACGCCTTCACGGCCTGCTTTCGGCACAGGATAGCCACCCGCTGCGGCTGCATATAACCGTGCAAAACAAGGTGCAGCCCGCAGTTGCACGCGCCTTGCAAGCGGAACTGCGGAAGACCTTGGAGCGCCGCGCATTCCGGTTCAGGGGCTTTGGTCTCTATGTCTGGGAAGGCGGATTGTGGGGAGAGATTGCACAATATCCGTTTCGCGGTTGACCAACCGAAAACTCCAACCTAAATGCGCCGCCTGCCCACGCGATGCGAGGGTAGCCCACAGGGCACATACCTTGGGGCGGAGTAGCTCAGCCGGTTAGAGCAGCGGAATCATAATCCGCGTGTCGGGGGTTCGAGTCCCTCCTCCGCTACCATCCTATCAGTATTATTGGTGTTTAAGCTCGCTTGCCGAGTCGCTTCCTTGCGTTGCAGTCGCTTGGTGAGTTCGAGTGCGACTGCCTGCCGCGGAATACGGCCCATGGCATTGCGGGGGATGGACTGGGCGTTGAACAGGACGAAAGAGATATGCGGGGGCAGAACCGCGCCTATCTTCGCGCGGATTTGAGAAATCTCCTGGCCGGGCTGAAGCACAAGCGCCACGCCCAGCACATCGCCGTGATCCAGCTGCATGGCTACCACACAGCTATCTTTCACTTCCGGTAGTTTGCCGATCCGTTCTTCCAGCAATACGGGGGAGAGTTTCGCCCCGGCAAGATTGATGGTTTCCGAACTGCGCCCCGTTATCGCGAAAAGGCCGTCGGGATAGAGAATACCGATGTCCCCGGGATAAAACCAACCGTCGCGAAATGGAGCTTTCTGGCCTGGGAAAGGAGGAAGCCCGAGATAGCCGTCACACATGAAGGCGGATTTCAGGCGCACGATGCCGGGCTCGCCGCTTGGCCGCTCGATGCCTTCCGCATCCACGATCTGAACGGTGACACCCGGCTCCGTCATGCCGACGGCACCCGGATTGCGCGACACAAGTGCGGCATCGCCGGCGGCCACCCGGCCAACCTCCGTCGCACCGTAGCTCATCCGCAGGCTGGTACAGCATTTCGCCAGCAAGGCTTTGCGGAGCAAAGGCGGAACCCGTCCGCCGAACAGTTCGATTACGCGTTTGTCGCTGCCGGGCCATTCGCCGGGCACAAAAGACAGTAATTCCTGGATGCGAAATGGGGAGGAGGCCAGAAAAGTGGAAGCGCCGGCGATCTCAGGGAAATTGGGCTGTTCTTCGCCCATGGTGGGAAGAAGGACCGTGGCGCCGATCTGCCAGGCAGCAAGGGGATAGCGCAGGCCGGTGGTAGTGATGAGACCCAGCAGCGTCAGGATTATCGTATCGGGAGTGATGTCGCCGGTTTCGCGGACCTGTTCCAGCCTTCCCGCGAAGAGGGGGGCGTCCCATTTCACGACCTTCGGTGTACCTGTGGTGCCTGATGTTGAGAGCAGACGTACCGATTGCGCTTCCAGTCCTGCGAGTTCCCGAGGAGCCGTCTTGAGCTGGATCTGCTGGGCCAATGGGGCACTGCTTGCAGGGGCAAAGGCCAGCTTGAGTCGCGGATCGGCGTGGGGAGCCAGCTTTCCCACTTTTCCGATAGCCGCGGCGTGAGGGCCAATCGCGCCACTTGCAGTCACTTCTGCCGGTATGTCGCCGGTGGAATGAACCAGCCCGGCCCGAATGGCCCCTAACTGGGCAATCCAGTCCCAATAGCTCGGATTGGCGAGGTGGTTGGGATGCAACGTCACGCGGTCGCCCGGAAGCAACCCCTGATCCAGCAACCATTGCGCCATCGTGTCGATATCGGCGCACAGCCTGCCATAGGTTATGAGCGTGCGGCCTGCGCGGGCGGCGATCCTTTCGCGGTTGTGGGAATAAATGGGGTGAAGGATCTGCATCGGCTCTGGCACTTCCCTGTCATCTGTTCTGTCCGCAACCTGTGCGCGTTCGAGCGTCGGGAGACAAGAGGAGGGCAGGGGGGAGAAGCAGGCGCTCCACGGGTACAGGGCAGCTTTCCCCAGCCCAAGCCGCACTGAGATTGTCGCGAGCCAAGTGAAACACTACATGCCCCGCAGGCAACAGGCATACGGATTCTAGGGTATTATGGCGACGCACACCACACGCATGCTGATCATCGGTTCTGGCCCGGCGGGTCTCTCCGCGGCCATCTATGGCGCGCGTGCGGGGATGGAGCCGATCGTGGTGCAGGGGCTTCAGCCCGGCGGGCAACTTACGATCACGACAGATGTGGAAAATTACCCCGGCTTTCGTGAAGTGATTCAGGGCCCCTGGCTGATGCAGGAAATGCAGGCACAGGCGGAGCATGTCGGCACCCGAATGATGTGGGACACGATCGTGGACATCGACATCTCCGGTGGTTCACCGTTCAAGGCGATTGGCGACAGCGGCGATGAATATGTCGGGGATGTGCTGGTGATCGCTACGGGCGCTCAGGCGAAGTGGCTCGGCGTGGAAGGGGAACATGCGCTCTCGGGCAAGGGCGTTTCGGCTTGCGCAACCTGTGACGGGTTCTTCTATCGCGGCAAGAAGGTGGCGGTGATCGGCGGCGGCAATACCGCCGTGGAAGAGGCGCTCTATCTGACCAACCATTCTGACGATGTGACTCTGATCCACCGCCGGGACGAATTGCGCAGCGAGAAGATCTTGCAGGACCGTCTGTTCGCCAATTCCAAGATTTCCACGCTCTGGAACAAGGCCGTCACCCGTTTCGTGGCTGGCGAGAACGGCACGCTGCATCATCTTGAACTGACCGACACCGTCACCGGTGAGACGAGCACGCTGGAAGTGGACGGTGCCTTCGTCGCTATCGGCCATGCGCCCGCTACGGAACTGTTCAAGGGCAAGCTGCCCATGGACGAAAGCGGCTATCTCCTGGTGGAGCCAGGCACGCCCAAGACCTCTGTTCCCGGCGTATTCGCTTGCGGTGACGTGATGGATCACACTTACCGCCAAGCGATCACCGCAGCGGGCACGGGCTGCATGGCCGCGCTCGATGCCGAACGCTTCCTTGCGCATCGCGATTTCGAGAAGGCCAAGACCAGGGCCTGAGTGCAAGCGAGTTCCTGCCAGGCAGGGACTTCACTCCAGGATGTAAAGAGGCTCCTGCCTGAGCAGGAGCCAACATCATCTGCCTCAGAACACCGCTATCGCTGCGTGCAGGATCAGAATGGCTAGTGCGAGGGTGGAGGCGACGAACAAGGCAAAGCGCAGGATCACGCGGTTGATGGTGGCTTGCACCAGTGAATGTGCGATCCGCAAGGTGACATAGACCCAGCCGAAATAGGCGTTCCACCCATCGCCCTGTCCGATGATCGCCAGTACGATGGCAATTGCATAGAACACCGTAGGTGCTTCATGCAGATGATTGTAATTATGGGCTTTCCACTGGATCTGTGGCGGCAGGATGCGGTCCAGCGTTGCTTCGGGATCGGTCGCCAGCCGGTTCGGATCGACCTTGGCAGCCGACATTGCCGGAATGCGAGTGGCATACATCCAGGCGCACATCACCATCGTCCACGCGGCCAGCACCACCACCGGCTGCAGGATCGCCATTCCTACCATCCTTTCTCTCCCCTCCCCTTGCCAGGACGGGCAGAGACTGGATGGGTCCCATTAGATTGTCAAATGCAACTAATCAGGCGTTTTCCAGAACTTTGGCAAAGCTCGCCGGGTCAACATTGCCGCCCGTCAGCATGATGACCGTGCCGGGATCGAGCGCCACCTTGCCGGCAAGGGCCGCCGCCAGCGCAACCGATCCTCCGGGTTCCAGAACAAGCCGCAAATGGGAGAAGGCGAAACGCTGCGCCGCGCGCACCTCCGCTTCGCTCACTGCAAGGCCGGGAGAGGCACGCTGCTGCAGTACGGCGAAATTGATCGGCCAGGTAGCGGGCGTCTGCAATGCGTCGCAGGCTGTCGGGGGTAGATTGGGGCCCACCGAAAGGATTTTGCCTGCCGCGAGGCTACGCGCGACATCGTCCCATCCTTCGGGCTCTACCGGCACGATCTCTGCGTCGGGGCAGGCCAGGGCGAGGCCCGCGGTCAGCCCGCCGCCGCCGCATGGGGCAACGATCCGCGTGGGACCTGCGATTCCGCGTTCCGCCATCTGGGCCGCGATCTCGATGCCCGCGCTGCCTTGGCCTTCGATCACCCAGGCATCGCCATAGGCATGGACGAAGGTGGCCCCGCGCTCCTCGCACAAGGCACGGGCGATGGCGTCTCGATCCTCTCCGCCTGGGCGATCATACAGGACTATTTCCGCCCCAAGAGCGCGCACATTGGCGAGTTTTACTTGCGGAGCATCGTTTGGCATCACGATGGCGGCGTGGATGCCCAATCGCCGCGCCGCCCATGCGACGCCTTGCGCGTGATTGCCGCTGGAGACGCCCACGACACCGCGCTTGGCCTCTTCCAGTGAAAGCGTGCTCAGCCGGTTCCAGCCGCCGCGAATCTTGAATGCCCCGATGGGCTGGAGGCATTCAGCCTTCACCCACAAGGGAATGCCCTCTATCTCTACCGGAAGCAGAGGCGTGGGCGGCAGAATTTCCGCAATCCGGGCGGCTGCGGAGACCGTTCCGTCATGGGAAGGTGCGTGCATCGGTTGTGCTGTCATGCAAGCGATCTATATGCGCAATCACGCTTCGGCAAAGGAGATAGGTTTTGAGCAAGGTCCTGGTGATCGGCGCGGGCGGTGTCAGCTCGGTCGCGGTACATAAGATGGCGATGAATGCCGGCATCTTTCCGGAAATCCATCTGGCGAGCCGCACGAAGTCCAAATGCGATGCCATCGCGCAGAGCGTGAAGGAACGCACGGGCGAAACCGTGGCGACCTATGCCATCGATGCGGAAGACGTTCCGGCGCTGTCGGCGTTGATCCGGCAGATCGGGCCCAGCCTGGTGGTGAACCTGGCACTGCCTTATCAGGATCTCACCATCATGGATGCCTGCCTCGAGACCGGCGTCGGTTATCTCGACACGGCCAATTACGAGCCGAAGGAAGAGGCGAAGTTCGAATATAAGTGGCAGTGGGCCTATCATGACCGCTTCAAGGAAGCCGGGCTGATGGCGCTGCTGGGCAGTGGCTTCGATCCGGGCGTGACCAGCGTGTTCACCATGTGGCTGAAGAAGCACAAGCTGAAGACCATCCGCACGCTGGATATTCTGGACTGCAATGGCGGCGATCACGGCCAGGCCTTCGCCACCAATTTCAACCCGGAAATCAACATCCGCGAAGTGACCGCGCCTGCCCGCCACTGGGAGAACGGCCAGTTCGTGGAAACCCCCGCCATGTCCAACAAGGTCGAATTCGACTTTGAAGGGGTGGGCCCCAAGAACATGTATCTGATGTATCACGAGGAGCTGGAAAGCCTCGCGAAGTTCGTGCCCGAGATGGAGCGCGCGCGCTTCTGGATGACCTTCGGCGACGAGTACATCAAGCATCTCACCGTGCTGCAGAATGTCGGTATGACCCGGATCGATCCGGTGATCTATGAGGGCAAGGAGATCATCCCTCTCCAGTTCCTCAAGGCCGTGCTGCCCGAGCCCGCCAGCCTTGGTTCCACCACCAAGGGCAAGACCAATATCGGCTGCATCGCCACCGGCGAGGCGCTGGACGGATCTGGCGAGAAGACGTTCTACATCAAGAATATCTGCGACCATGAAGATGCCTTTGCCGAAACCGGCAATCAGGCCGTCAGCTACACCACCGGCGTTCCGGCGATGATCGGCAGCGCGCTGATGGTGCAGGGCATCTGGAAGGGAGACGGCGTGTTCAATATCGAACAACTCGATCCCGATCCCTTCATGGAGATGCTCAATAAGCATGGCCTGCCCTGGACCGTGGAAGAGCTTTCCGGTCCGGTGGATTTCTGAGGAATCGGCGGGCCCCTGTGAAGGCAGGGGCCCGTGGCTTGATGCTCCTGCCATTGCCGGAGCGCATACGGGGTTCAAGGCATGAACTGGAATTTCCTCGCGCCCATCGGGCTGCTGGCCGGCTCCAACATCATGATGAACCTCGCTTGGTACGGGCACCTGAAATTCCCGCACAAGGCGCTGTGGGCAGTCATTTTGGTAAGCTGGGGCATCGCGTTCTTCGAATATTGCCTCGCGGTTCCCGCCAATCGCATCGGGTCGAAGGTCTATTCGCTGGCCGAGCTGAAGACGATGCAGGAAGTCATGTCGCTCACGGCTTTCGTGATGGTAGCCTGGCTGTTGTTCGATCAGCGACCGGGGCCCAGCCAGATTATCGGTTTCCTGCTGATTGCGGGCGGGGCATTCTTCATCTTCAAATCCCCTCTGGGTTAAGGAAAGAACTATGGAAACCAGAGCCGGCGATCCGGGTGCCTTTACCCATTTCGACCTGACCCGCGTGGACAGCCCGTCCTTCGTGGTCGATCTGGCGAAGCTGCGCCAGAACCTGCAGGTTCTGGCGGATATTCGCGACGCTTCCGGCGTGAAGGTGCTGGCTGCGCTCAAGGCGTTCAGCATGTGGTCGGTGGCGCCGGTTATCGGGGAATATCTTGACGGCGTATGCACTTCCGGCCTGTGGGAAGCGATGCTGGCGGCCGAGCATTACGATGGCGAGATCGCGACCTATTGCGCGGCCTACAAGGCCGAGGATCTCAACGAAATCTGCCGTCTGTCCGACCATGTGATCTTCAATTCGCCGATGCAGATCGAACGGTGCTCGGCCATTCTGGATGCAGCCCGGATACGCGGGGATTCCTTCGACATCGGTCTGCGCATCAACCCTCTTCATGCCGAAGGGGACGTGCCGCGTTATGATCCGTGCGCGCCTCATTCGCGGCTGGGCTTCCCTATCGACCAGTTGACTGAAGAGCACATGGCCATGGTGGATGGCATCCATTTCCATTCGCTCTGCGAGCAGGATCTGGCGCCGCTCCAGCGCACCTGGGACAAGGTCTTCGATTATCTGGAGCCTTATTTCGGCCAGTTCAAATGGCTGAATTTCGGAGGTGGCCACCACATCACCCGCGCGGATTACCAACGCGAGGAACTGGTCGAGTTTCTGAAAGATGTGCAGGAGGATACCGGCGCGGAAGTTTATCTCGAACCGGGCGAGGCGATTGCGCTGGATGCGGGCATTCTCGTGGGTACGATTCTCGATACGCATTGGAACGGGATGCAACTCGCTATCACGGATATTTCCGCGACCTGCCATATGCCCGATGTGCTTGAGGCTCCCTATCGACCGGCCATGCTGGGCGAGGGCGAAAGCTCGGCTGAGGCGGTGCGGCTCGGCGGCCCCTCCTGCCTCGCGGGCGATGTGATTGGGGATTACAGCCTGCCTGTCGAATGCCGGCCAGGCGAGCGAATCGCCTTTCTGGACCAGGCCCATTATTCGATGGTGAAGACCACTACCTTCAACGGCGTGCCTCTGCCGAGCATCTGGCTATGGGATTCGGAGACCGATTCCCTCGAACAGGTGCGCAAGTTTGGCTATGAGGACTTCCGAGATCGGCTTTCCTGACGGCTCAACTAACTGAAATTGTGATGTAAACATGGAAATTACAGTTCTGTGACATAGTCCCGTCTGGGTACGATTTTCACTTGATGTTCAGCGAAGGGGTCCTATATCCGCCCCTCGCTGCCCCAAGGGGACTTCCTAACCGCAAGGCAGCCTTGTCTGAAACGAACCGTTTTGGGGGTCCCTTGAGTTGCACATCTATCCCTGCGCATCGGCTGTAGTCCGCGACCTCGCTCCGGACGAACCCGTTATCCTCAACCGCCCGCACGCTGCTGCGCGCGCTGCCCGCTTCTTTGCACAGAAGTTTCCGGGCACGTCGCTCTATGCGGTGAAGGCGAACCCTTCGCCGGAACTGCTGCAGATTCTGTGGGATTCGGGAATTACGCATTTCGACGTCGCCTCGATTGCCGAGGTGCGGCTCGTGCGTTCGGTGCTGCCTGAAGCCACCTTGTGCTTCATGCATCCGGTGAAGACCGGCAGCGCCATTCGCGAAGCCTATCACGTCCATGGCGTGCGCACCTTCAGCCTCGACACGATCGAGGAACTGGAGAAGATTGTCACGGCAACGACGAGTGAAGCGGGTGAGCCGGCGGCTGATCTTTCGCTGCTGGTGCGCCTGCGCGTTTCGTCCGACTATTCGGAACTGAGCCTTGCGTCCAAGTTCGGCGTGGATCTGGCCGATGCGGCTCCGCTGCTGCAGGCCACTCGCCAGCATTGCGACGCACTGGGCATCTGCTTCCATGTCGGTAGCCAGGCGATGACGCCGTTCGCCTATGTCCAGGCGCTGGAGCGCGTGCGCGCGGCCATTGCCGAAGCGGCCGTGACGGTTGACATCGTCGACGTCGGGGGTGGGTTTCCCAGCCAGTATCCGGGCATGGAACCGCCGCCGCTGGAAGATTTCTTCGCCATCATCGATCGTTATTTCGAAGCTCTGCCCATTTCCTACAATGCGGAGCTTTGGTGCGAGCCGGGCCGTGCCCTGTGCGCGGAATACAGCTCGATGATCGTCAAGGTGGAAAAGCGCCGGGGCGACGAGCTCTATATCAACGACGGCGCATATGGCGCCTTGTTCG
The DNA here is from genome assembly GCF_020539485.1 of Fulverythrobacter ferritrahens. Taxonomy (GTDB): domain Bacteria; phylum Pseudomonadota; class Alphaproteobacteria; order Sphingomonadales; family Sphingomonadaceae; genus Andeanibacterium; species Andeanibacterium ferritrahens. The sequence goes on along the minus strand of NZ_JACDXU010000001.1, from coordinate 1,146,882 downwards.
ATGCGGCTCATATTGACTGGCGCTTCCCCGTGAACGCGCTGGGCGATGCGCTGCGCGGTGCCGGGGAGGAATTCGCCTTTTATGGCCCGACCTGCGACGATGCCGATTACATGAAGGGCCCCTTCATGCTTCCGGCCGATATCGGCCCGGGCGACTATATCGAGATCGGCATGCTGGGCGCCTATGGCAGCGCGATGAAGACCGGATTCAATGGCTTTGGCCAGGCGATCTCGGTCAATGTCGCGGATGAACCTATGGCCAGCCTCTATCGTGGTGATCGCCAGATCCTGCCGAGCGATAACGTCGTCAGCCTGCGCTAAGGGATTAACCTTTCCGCTTCTCTTCCCTAGTATTCTTACTGAGGAAGAGGAGCGGGATGCGCACAATAAGTCCCCTGAATGCCATCATCGTGCTGGGCGTGTGCCTCACGACGGCCTTGCCGATAATTGCGGCGATCACGCTCGCTCGTGATCAGGAGGTTGAGAGCGAGCAGCGCCACGCGCTGGATATCGCTCACAGGGTTCTATCCCGCTCGGAAGTCAGCGGGGATCAGATCCTTGCCGCAGCACAGGCGATCAATGCCTTGTCGCCGGGAATGGCCTGTTCAGCCGAGGGGCTGGCCGTGATGCGCAAGATCGATCTTGAATCCACTCTGCTGCAGGCAGTCGGGTGGGTGGATGGCGATGTAATGCGCTGTTCCTCATTTGCGGGAAATCAGCCGTTCGATCTTGGCCCGCCAGACGTCGATTCATACACCCGGACGCGTTTTCGCAACAACGTGACCCTGATCGACCCGAAGCAGCGATATATCGCGGTGCAGATCGGCTCCGCAGTCGGGATCGTGCATCACGATGCGGTGTTGAACTTCGTCGATTATGTTCCGGGCCTGTCGGTTGGCGCCTTCTCCTGGTCCCAGCGGACACCCGGAGCCTTCCGGGGAACGATCCCTTCGCTTATCCGGCGGCCCGATCTCACTGGAGATACGGTGATCTCGTCCGGAAACTATCAGATCGCGATCGTTCGCTCCCGGAAATACGACATTGGCGCGTTCGCTATGCTGCCTGTCGGAAAGAGCTCGGGCTATGCGAGCGAGATAGCGGGAATCCTGATCCCGCTGGGCGTGATAGTCGGCCTGCTCCTGTCAGGCGTGCTGCTCTACATCGTCCGCAGCCGCGCTTCCATGCCGATGATGATCCGCAGCGCCTTGAAGCGTGGCAAGTTCCATCTCCTTTATCAGCCGGTAATCGAACTGAGGACCGGGCGGATCGTAGGGGCGGAAGCGCTGCTTCGTTGGGACCGGGGTGAGCATGATGCCATTTCTCCCGATCGTTTCATTGCCGTTGCAGAGGATGCAGGCCTCATCCGACTGGTCACAGGCCGGATGCTGGAACTGCTCGCACAGGATGTCCAAGCCGTCGTGCAGATTGCGCCAGACTTCTATTTCACGGTAAATTTTTCGGCAGAGGACATGCACAGCGCCGATATCATGGAGGAACTGGACCGGCTGGTGGAGCGATCCCGAATTGCCTATTCCAATCTGGTAATCGAGGCCACCGAGCGAAGCCTGGTAGATATCGAGAAGACCCAGAAAACGATGCGCCGCTTGCGCGATGCGGGGGCCAAAGTGGCTATCGACGATTTCGGGACGGGCTATTCGAGCCTGGGCTATCTTGCGAAGCTCGAAATCGATTTTCTCAAGATCGACAAGCTCTTTGTCCAGTCGCTTGGCACCGATGCAGCGACGAGCCAGGTCGCCGGGCGGATTATCGACATGGCCAAGGATCTGAAACTGGCAATCGTTGCTGAAGGGATCGAGACAAAACAGCAGGAACGGGAACTGAAGGCCCTCAAGGTGGAATATGGGCAGGGCTATCTCTATGGCCGCCCGATGGAGCTGGAGGACTTGAGAAAGCTCCTGCGGCACCAGAGGGCCGTGGAAGGCGTCCTGACCAGGCCTCGCGTCGCCTGATCGGGCGAGCGCGAAGGCCCCCCTTCCTCACTCTGCGGAGGTTTCCGGAAACAGGCGGGTGCGCCACCAGGGTTTGATCAATTCCAGCAGCAACAATGTTGCCGCGCCGGATATCGCGACGAGAACGAGTTCGTCAGCCCCTGCTGGGGCGAAACGGAACATTTCCATTACGGGCTGCACAAGCTGCGAAAGGGTGAGAATCGCGAAGACGATCAACGCCACGATCGCCAACGGACGGTTGGGACGAATGATCGCCCGGATGACAGACGCGCTGTAGGATCGGTTGACCAATATCAGGCAGAGAATACCCAGCACGAGGCTGAGAAAGGTAATGGAGCGAATCTGATCGGCTTCCATTCCGCCGAGCCAGGCATGAAATGTGATCGCTGCAGTTGCCCCACAGGCAACTATGCCCTGCAAAGCCGACCATGCCACCATCCAGCGGGGAAACAGCGGGGCGTCCGGCGCGCGAGGAGGGCGCTGCATCAGGCGGCTTTCTTCCTTTTCCGCCTCGAATGCCAGCGAGCAGACCGGATCGATGATCATCTCGATAAAGGCGATGTGGATCGGCGCAAGCAGCAGCGGCATTCCTACCAGCAGCGGCAGCAGTGCTAGGCCCGCGATAGGTATATGCACCGCAACAATGAAGGCGAGCGCCTTGCGCAGATTGTCGTGGATGCGCCGCCCGACCCTGATGCCGGTGACGATCGAGCCGAAATCGTCGTCGAGCAGGACGATTGAGGCCGCCTCCCTCGCCACATCAGTGCCGCGCTTGCCCATGGCAATGCCGATATGGGCGCTCTTGAGGGAAGGGGCGTCATTCACCCCGTCGCCCGTCATGGCCACGATCTCGCCGCGTGCTTTCAGTGCTTCCACCAGCCGTAGCTTCTGTTCCGGCATGATCCGGGCAAAGACGTTCACGGTGCCGATCCGGGCGGCGAGATCGTCATCGCTCATCGCGCGCAGATCATCCCCGCTCAACACCTCTTCGACCGCGATTCCGGCCTGTTCGGCAATTGCGCGAGCGGTCGGTGGATAATCGCCGGTGATCATCACAATCCGGATGCCGGCTTCCCGACACTGGCGGACCGCCTCCGGCACGGAGGAGCGCAGCGGATCCGCCAGCCCGGCCAGACCGAGAAAGCGAAATTCGAAATGGCGTTGATCCGGTGGCAGGTCGCCGCCATTCCATCTTGCTTCGGCCACGCCAAGAACGCGCAGCCCTTCTTCTGCCATCGCGTCGGCCTGGGCATGCATGCGGGCCTTTTCATCGGCGGACATGGCACATAATTCGGCAATTGCCTCCGGCGCACCCTTGGAGGCGATGACGTGCCCTCCGCCATTCCCATCGCGCCAGGCATGGGACATTGCCAGAAGGCTCGGATCGAGCGGATATTGGCGGCGGAGCGACCAGCCATTTCCTGCATCGGCCAGCAGACCGTCCGCCCCATCGGTTCCGGCGAGATCGTGAAAGGCAACTTCCATCGGATCGACCGGCTGTTCCGCGCTGGCGAGGATGCCGAAGCGAGCGAGCAGGCGGAAATCCTCTTCCAGCAGCGGAGCGCCTGGGAAAGTCAGGCGGCGTCCGTCCGGCAGCCGCAATTCAGCGACTTTCATTCGGTTTTCGGTGAGGGTGCCTGTCTTGTCCGTGCACAAGGTCGTTGCCGAACCCAGCGTTTCGATGGCAGCGGCACGCCGGGTGAGGACATTGACGCGCGAGAGGCGCATTGCCCCCATGGCCATGAATACCGTCAGGACGACGGGGAATTCCTCCGGCAGCATCGACATACCCAGGGCGATGCCGGCCAGGGCCGCGTCCAGCCAGCTGCCGCGCAGAAAACCGTAAAGCAGGATCGCAAGCACGCATGCCCCAGCTCCCAGCGCGCCGAACCAGAAGACCAGCCTTTGTGTCTGTAGCCTGAGGCGGGGCACTTCGGGTTCCAGCGCATGCAGCGCGGCGCCGATCTTCCCCATCTCGCTGCGCAGCCCGGTGGCGGTAATCCGGGCAATCCCGCTGCCGCGCACGACAAGCGCCCCCGACCAGACATAAGGGAGCCCATCTCCGCCGGGGCGAGCATTGCCGGCATCCGGCGGCGTGGCGGTTTTGGAAACGGGGACGGACTCGCCGGTCAGCAGCGATTCGTCGGCGGTCAGACTATCGCAGCGCAGGAGAACGCCGTCGGCGGGAATCCGGTCGCCCTCATTGAGAATTACCAGATCGCCGCGCACCACGTCGCGCCCGGCAATACGGACGCGTTCCCCATCCCGGATCACCAGCGCCCGGGGGCTGCCCAGGTCACGCAAGGCGGCCAGAGCCTGCTCGGACCGTGCTTCCTGCAAGGTTGTGACCACGACGGAAAAGCCCGCAAAGATGATCAGCAGAATGGCTTCCTGCAGATCGCCCAATGCGAGATAGATCAGGCCGCCCGCAAGCAGCAGCGCCAGCATGGGTTCGCGCAATACGCCGCCGAGGATCTCGCCAAGTTTGCGGCTTTGATCGGACGGAAGCTCGTTCGGCCCCTCGGATGCGAGGAGCGCGGCGGCTTCCGCCTTGCTCAGACCAGAAAGTGGAGCGCGTTCGCCCTGTATTGCAGCAGGATCAGTCACCTGTGCACAATATCACACAATATGTGACGGACGAGCACGCGCCCGCCACCATTATGCTGCCTTGAGCAGTTCCAGATCGAGGCGGTCCCAGATTTCCACCAGCGCTTCGGTCAGTTCGCGCATCATCTCTTCCGTATGGGCCGGACCGGGAGTGAAGCGCAGACGTTCCGTGCCGCGGGGCACGGTGGGGAAGTTGATCGGCTGCACATAGACGCCGTATTCGGCGAGCAGAATGTCGCTGATCTTTTTCGCCCGCACCGGATCGCCCACCATCAGCGGGACGATATGGGTGGTGGAATCCATCACCGGCAGGCCTGCATCGCGGAAGGACTGCTTGAGGAAGGCGGCGGCGGACTGCTGGCCATCGCGTTCCACGCTGGAGCTCTTGAGGTGCTTCACGGCGGCCAGAACGCCCGCAACCAGAACCGGGCTGAGCGAAGTGGTGAAGATGAAGCCCGGGGCATAGCTGCGGATGCAGTCGATGATCTTCTTGTCGGCCGCAATATAGCCGCCCATCACGCCGAAGGCCTTGCCAAGCGTTCCTTCGATGATGTCGATCCGGTGGGCTGCCTCATCACGATCGGTGATGCCGCCGCCGCGCGGGCCATACATGCCCACGGCGTGGACCTCGTCGATATAGGTCAGCGCGTTGTACTTTTCCGCAAGGTCACAGATCGCATGGATCGGCGCGATGTCCCCATCCATCGAATAGACGCTTTCGAAAGCGATCAGCTTCGGCAGATTGGGATCGGCTTCGGCCAGCAGTTCTTCCAGATGCGCCACATCGTTGTGGCGAAATACGCGCTTGTCGCAGCCCGAATTGCGGATGCCCGCGATCATGCTCGCGTGGTTCAGTTCATCCGAGAAGATGATGCAGCCGGGCAGCAGGCGGGCGAGGGTGGAAAGCGTGGCGTCGTTCGAGACATAGCCCGAAGTGAACAGCAGCGCAGCTTCCTTGCCGTGCAGATCCGCCAGCTCGTTTTCCAGCTCGATATGATAGTGCGTGTTGCCGCCGATATTGCGGGTGCCGCCGGAACCGGCGCCGACATCGTGCAACGCCTCTTCCATCGCCTCGATCACCTTGGGGTGCTGCCCCATGGCGAGATAGTCATTGGAGCACCAGACCGTGATCGGCTTCGGGCCGTTATGTCCAGCGAAGCACCGCGCATTGGGGTAGGAACCCTTGTTGCGCAGAATGTCGATAAAGACGCGATAACGGCCTTCCGAGTGAAGCCTGTCGATCGCCTGGTCAAAGATCTGGTCGTAATTCAACGGATCCATCCGTTCCTAACGCTGCAATCGAACCCCGATGCGGGACTCGCTGGGCAGCCAGAGCAATTCCGGGCGCCTTACGCCATGACCCAAATCAATTAAAGCACGGAGTTTGCGATAGGTTCGCATTAAAGATGTTCAATGTGATCGAGCCCGTAGCTTGCAAGCGCCGGGCGCAATTTCTCGAGGTCGCCATTTGTGCCGGTGAAAACCGCGATGTCCGGCCCCTTGCGCTCGAAGCTTTGCCCCTGAGTAAGGTAGGCGATGCGCCGCGCTATGCCCGCGGCCCCATCCACGAATTTTACGCCCGGTCCCAATGCCTTGCCCAGCTCTTCCTCCAGCAGGGGGAAATGCGTGCAGGCCAGTACGACCGTGTCGATTCTCTCACCTCCGGGCTGGCCTCGCAGGCCATCTGCAGCACGTTCATATACTGCCGGATCTACCGGTTCACCGCGCAGCTTGGCCTCGGCTGCCTTGACCAGATCGGGTGCAGCATGGCGCAGTAGCACCTTGTCCTGAGCAAATTCCCGCTCGAGATTGTCGACATAGGCCTGCCGGATAGTTGCTGCCGTGCCAAGCAGTCCGATCGCGCCGGTCTTCGTCATGGCGGCCGCCGGCTTGATGGCGGGAACCGTGCCCACCACCGGCAGGTCCAGCGCTTCGCGCACGGCGGCCAGCGCAATGGTGCTGGCGGTATTGCAGGCGATGGTGACGAGGCGAGGGCGATAGCGTTCAACCAGCCGTCCGAGCAGCGCCGGCACGCGCCCGGCAATCTGAGCCTCGGTCTTTTCGCCATAGGGCAGGGCGGCATAATCGGCGACATAGATCACCGGGGCCTGCGGCAGGAGTTTACGCAGCTCCGCCAGCACCGTCAGTCCGCCGACTCCGGAATCGAACAGCAGGATCGGCGAACTCGGGTCCATCGGCGCGGGATGGACAAAGCCGTGTTGGGCGTCAACCGGCAGTTCGCGCTTGCCCACTTTCGCAGCGAGAACGGATTGTTTTCGTGCCCCTGAAGTGCAAGGCGTGAGCTATAGAGTGCCGACGGGAAAGGGAGTTTCATGAGCGAGTGGCAGGCGATTCTGGCGGCGGCGGTTTTGGCCTATCTGCTGGGTTCGATCCCGTTTGGCCTGCTGCTCACCCGCCTGGCCGGGCTGGGTGATGTGCGCCAGATCGGTTCCGGCAATATCGGCGCGACCAATGTGCTGCGAACAGGGAACAAGGGGCTGGCGGTCCTGACCCTGCTGCTCGATCTGGCCAAGGGCGCTGCGGCAGTCTTGCTGGTTGCCCGGCTGTTTCCCGGGCTCGAAGGGCTCGCGGCACTGGGTGTGGTGCTGGGCCATTGCTTCCCCGTCTGGCTGAAATTCAAGGGCGGCAAGGGGGTGGCTACTACGGCCGGAGTCTGCTTCGGCATCGGCTGGCCTGTCGGGCTTGCCTATGCGCTTGTATGGATCGGCATGCTTGCGGTCACCCGGATCAGTTCGCTCGGGGGCCTCAGTGCGGCAGTCGCAGCGCCGATAGCGGCCTATGCGTTCGGATATCCTGCGGCATTCCCCTGGCTGGTGGCGATTTCCGCGCTGGTGATCTGGCTGCACCGCGCCAATATCGCGCGGTTGAAGAACGGGGCTGAACCCAAGATCGGTTCCAGGAAGTGAGCTTGGCGGCCTCGCCAAAGGCCATGCTTTCCCGGGACGAGGCTTTTGCCCGAATCCGTCTTCTGCGCTCTCCCAACGTCGGGCCGGTCAGCTTCCGCCAGCTTATGCACCGCTTCGGCACGGCTGTTGAGGCGCTGGAGGCTCTTCCCGATCTCGCTGCAAAGGGCGGCGCTAAATATCGCGCGGCACCTCGTGAGCGGATCGAGACGGAAATTGCGGCAGTGCGCCGCGCTGGCGCACGTTACCTTTTCCATGATTCCTCCGATTATCCCCCCATGCTGGCCGAGATCGAAAGCGCTCCTCCGGTACTGACGGTGAGGGGCGACGCTGGCCTGGCTGCGAAGCCGTGCATTGCCTTGGTTGGCGCACGCAATGCCTCAGCAGCAGCCATGCGTCTTGCACGCGATCTGGCGGCGGAGCTTGCCGGAGAGGGCTTCACCATCGTTTCCGGCCTTGCGCGAGGAATAGACGGGGCTGCCCATCGCGGCGCTATGCCTGCAACGGTGGGCGTGATCGCCAGCGGGATCGACATTGCCTATCCCCCGCAGCATGCGGAGTTGCAGGAGGAAATCGCGCAGAACGGCCTCCTGCTGGCCGAACAGCCCGCCGGCACGGAACCGCGCGGCAGCCATTTCCCCAGCCGCAATCGCATCATTGCCGGGCTGGCGCTGGGAACTCTCGTAGTGGAGGCTGCCCCCAAATCGGGTTCGCTCATCACTGCGCGGCTGGCGGGTGAATATGGGCGCGAGGTGATGGCCATTCCCGGCTCCCCGCTCGATGCGCGCAGCCATGGCTGCAACCAGCTTATCCGTGAGGGGGCGATACTCATCCAGTCTGCGGCCGATGTGATCGAGCTTGTCTCGAGCTTTGGTGGAGGGATGTCTTCCCGCCTGCGTTCTTCCGCGCAGGACTTGTTCGAGGCGGAGCCCGCCGCACCGGAGGCTGGGGACGAGGCTGATGTTACCGCCCTGCTGACCATCGCGCCGGTCGCGGTGGATGAACTGATCCGCCAGTCTGGCGCAAGTGCTGCGGCGGTGCAGATGGCGCTGCTCGAACTCGAACTGGCGGGCAGGCTGGAACGTCACGCAGGTGGAAGGGTCAGTAAGGTTGCCTGATTGCGAGGGCTTAACAGCGCACCCTTGACTGTTCGCAAAATCGGTCCAGCTTATGAATGGGGCTGGTGGAAGAGGGGGAAATCATGACCAGTTTACCTAGTCGCGATCTCAAGATCGGTATCATAATTGACAAGACGATGGATGTCGTCGGCCGGAATATCGCTCCGGCACTGCTTTATATCGCAGTGATTGCAGGGCTCGGCGTTGCGGCGGGTCTGGTACGCGGGGATCCGCAACAGGCAGTTTCGTTTTCGGCCATGATCCAGGCATCGGCGCTGGGCCTTGCTGCGACAGTCGTCGGCATCATCGGCTCCTATCTGCTGATCGAGGCGATGCTTCGTCGCACGGGCCTCGTCACGCAGGAGCGGGACCGGCGCTTCTTCGCCTATCTCGGAATGTCGCTCCTGATTGGTCTCGCGGTGGGCGCAGGGCTGATATTTTTGATCATTCCCGGTCTTGTGCTGATGGCCCGGTGGAGCGTTGCTCCCTCGCTGTTCATCGGGCGGGGCATGGGCATCATGGACTCGCTGGGCAAGAGCTGGGAGGCGACAAAGGGGAATGAGTTCACCATCATCGCAGCCTCACTGGCCATGATGATCCTGTTTTACGCCCTTGCATTCCTTCCGCCCTTCCTGTTCCCGCAGCTCGGACTGGTGGGCACGGTGATCGGGCAGTTGGGCAGCGCAGCCGCGAGTGTTATTTCCTGTGCCTTGGGGGTTGCCCTGTTCGGTTTGATCAGCGCGCGCGATACGATGGGTGTGTTCGACTGAGCGGGGCAATCAATCGCGCTCTTGCCTTAATTGGCGGCTTGACGAACAAGGCAGGCCGCCACCACCCTCGCGCGTACGTACGTGTAGAGGTCTTTTCAGGAATTCCATGCAGCTTGTGATCGTAGAATCGCCCGCCAAGGCGAAGACCATCGAGAAATATCTCGGCAAGGACTTCAAGGTCCTCGCCTCCTATGGGCATGTCCGCGATCTGCCGCCCAAGGACGGTTCTGTCCGCCCGGACGAGGATTTCGCGATGGATTGGGAAACCTATCGCGACAAGGTCTCCCGCGTGAAAGACATTGCCGATGCGGCCAAGAAGGCTGATCGCCTGATCCTCGCCACTGACCCTGATCGCGAAGGGGAAGCGATTTCGTGGCACGTCAGGGAATTGCTGGCCAAGCGCAAGGCTCTGCCCAAGGAGGTGGAACGCGTCACCTTCAACGCGATTACCAAGCAGGCCGTTACCGATGCGATGAAGCATCCGCGCCAGCTGGATGAGGATCTGATCGATGCCTATCTGGCCCGCCGCGCGCTGGATTATCTGTTCGGCTTCACGCTTTCTCCCGTGCTGTGGCGCAAGCTGCCCGGAGCCAAGAGCGCAGGGCGCGTCCAGTCCGTCGCGCTGCGGCTGATCTGCCAGCGCGAGCATGAGATCGAGCAGTTCAAGCCTCAGGAATACTGGCAGGTTCTGGCCCGGATGGAGCAGGACGGGACCGAATTCGAGGCCCGCCTTGTCCGTTTTGACGGCGAGAAGCTGGAACGGCTTTCTCTGGGTGAGGAAGGCATCGCGCTGAAGGCCAAGGCCGCGGTCGAGGCTGGGCGCTTCACCGTGGAAGAGGTGGAGACCAAGCCGCTGCGCCGCAATCCCGCGCCGCCGTTCACCACCTCAACCCTGCAGCAGGAAGCGGCCCGCAAGTTGGGCTTTTCCGCCAGCCACACCATGCGGTGCGCCCAGAATCTCTACGAACAGGGCGCCATCACCTATATGCGTACCGATGGCGTGCAGATGGACCCGAGTGCCATTGCCGCAGCGCGCCGGGCCATTTCGGAGCGCTACGATGGGCATTATCTGCCCGAAAAGCCGCGCCATTATGAAACCAAGGCCAAGAACGCACAGGAAGCGCACGAGGCGATCCGCCCGACCGACTTCATGCGCGATCATGCTGGTTCGGGCGACGAGGCCCGCCTTTATGAACTGATCTACAAGCGCGCGATGGCGAGCCAGATGGCCTCCGCCAGCCTTGAGCGGACCACGGTCACTCTGCGCGACCCCACCGGACGGCACGAATTGCGCGCCACGGGGCAGGTCGTGAAGTTCCCCGGCTTCCTCGCCGTGTACGAGGAAGGGCGGGACCAGAAGGGCGAGGACGAGGACGAAGGCCTGCTGCCCGTGATGCACAAGGGCGACAGCCCGGCCAAGAAGGCAGTGGAAGCGACCCAGCATTTCACTCAGCCGCCGCCGCGTTATTCGGAAGCCAGTCTGGTCAAGCGGCTGGAGGAACTCGGCATCGGCCGGCCTTCCACCTATGCCTCGATCATCCAGGTGCTGAAGGATCGCAACTACGTCCGTACGGAACGGAACCGCTTCTTCGCGGAGGAAAGCGGGCGCCTGTTGACCGCGTTCCTGGAGCGCTTCTTCCCGCGCTACGTCGGCTATGATTTCACCGCCGAGATGGAGGATGAACTCGACGACGTTTCGGGTGGCCGCGCCGAGTGGAAGAAGGTGCTGGAAGAATTCTGGCGCGACTTCAAGCCGAAGAGCGATGAAGTCATGGAGCGCAAGCCCAGCGAAGTGACGCAGGAACTGGACGCCTTCCTTTCCGATTATCTCTTCCCGCCCAAGGATGATGGCAGCGATCCGCGCCTGTGCCCGAAATGCGGCGAGGGCAAGCTGGCCCTGCGCGGCGGACGTTTCGGTGCCTTCGTGGCTTGCTCCAACTACCCCGAGTGCAAATATACCCGTCGCTTCGCCCAGCCGGGTGGTGAGAATGGCGATGGCGGTGAGGATGGCACGCTCGGCACCGATCCGGTGACCGGCCTCGAAGTGCTGCGCAAGGTCGGCCGTTTCGGGCCCTATATCCAGTTGGGTGAGGAAAAGGACGCAAAGCGCGCTTCCATTCCCAAGGACATACCGGAACTCGATCTGGAATGGGCACTCAAGCTGCTCAGCCTCCCGCGCGAAGTGGGCACCCATCCGGAGAGTGGGGAGCCGATCACGGCCAGCATCGGGCGCTATGGCCCCTATCTGGCGCATAACGGCAAATATGCGAAGCTGTCCTCAACCCGCGACGTGTTCGAAACGGGGATGAATGCGGCTGTCTCGCTGCTGGCCGAAGCGGCCAATCGTGGGCCGGGGCGTTCCTCGGGCACCAAGGCGGAACCGATCAAGGTGCTGGGTGCTCACCCCACCAGCGGCAGCGAGATGAAGGTGATGCCGGGCCGCTATGGTCCCTATGTCACCGATGGGACCACCAATGCGACCATCCCCAAGGACGTAAAGCCTGAAGACCTCACCGAGGAACAGGCCATCGCCCTGATCGATGCGCGTGTTGCCAAGGGGCCGGCCAAGAAGAAGGGTGGCGCCAGGAAAACGGCGGCGAAGAAGGCACCCGCAAAGAAGAAGGCCCCGGCGAAGAAGAAAGCTCCTGCAAAGGAGAAGGCTCCAGCCAAGGAGAAGGCCTGACCTGCGGTGCAGTTATTCGGCGACGGAATTCTTCCGCCGCCGGATCGGCCGTAATTAGGGACGCGGGCTGAGTTCGCCTACTTCACCCAGTCCAGCCCCATTTCCTCGAAGATTTCACGGCTTTCGGCCCAGTGTTCCTCCACCTTCACGTGGAGGAACAGGTGGACCTTTACGCCCAGCAATTCGGCCAATTCCTTGCGTGCGGCCTCGCCGATGGCCTTGATCTTCGATCCGCCTTTGCCCAGCACGATGGGTTTCTGGCTTTCGCGGCCGATCACGATCTGCTGGTGAATTTCCAGGCTGCCATCGGACAAGGTCTTGTAGCTTTCAGGGCGAACCGCCGAGTCATAAGGCAGTTCGTCATGCAGCTGGCGATAGAGCTGCTCGCGTGTGATTTCGCAGGCCAGCAGCCGTTCCGAAGCGTCGCTCACCTGATCTTCGGGATAGTGCCATTCGCCTTCCGGCATCAGTTCCGCCAACCGGGCCTTGAGTTCCGGCACGCCATCCCCCGACATGGCGGAGACGAAGAACACCTCGGAAAAATCCGCCTTGGCGGAGAGTTCTTCGGCCAGCACCAGCAGCGGTTCCTTGGCGCTGGCATCCACCTTGTTGAGCACCAGGATCTTGCGTTCCCGCCGGTCCTTCAGGGCCTCGATCAGGGGCTCCAGCTCGTGACGGCGCTGCTTGATGGGGTCTACCACCAGCAGGATGGCGTCCGCTTCCTGCGCGCCTTCCCAGGCGGCGCTCACCATGGCGCGGTCAAGCCGTCGCCGGGGCGCGAAGATGCCGGGCGTATCGGCCAGAATGATCTGCGTATCGCCTTCCAGCGCGATGCCCAGAAGGCGCGCGCGCGTGGTCTGCGCCTTGGCGCTGACAATGGCGACCTTCTGGCCGACCAATGCGTTGACCAGCGTGGACTTGCCCGCATTCGGTGCCCCGATAACGGCCACGACACCGCAGTGGGTCTTGCCCTCGCTCATGCAAATTTCTCCATGAATTCCCGTGCGGCCTGTTTTTCCGCTTCCGATTTGCTGTGGGCGGTTGCCCGTGCTTCACCCACGCCCTTGACGCTGACTTCCACGGTGAAGCGTGCGGCATGGTCCGGCCCCTGCCGATCCACCAGCCTGTATTCGGGTATGCGCCTGCCGCTGCCGGCGGCCCATTCCTGAAGTGCGCTCTTGGGGTGTTTGGACTGGCCGACGCCGCCCTTTACGCCCTCGGCCCACAAGTGGCGGATGAGGGTGCGCATCGCATCGAAGCCATGTTCCACAAAGCCTGCGCCCAGCAGGGCTTCCATCACGTCGCCCAGAATATTGTCGCTGTCCGAACCGCCATCGGCGCGGGCCTGCGGGCCCAGCCTGATATGATCCGGCAAGCCGATCCTGCGCGCGACGGAGGCACACATCTGGCGGCTGACCAGCGCGTTGAGCCGCTGTGACAGTTTGCCTTCCGCATGGCTTTCCCGCTCATAGAGCCAGTCGGCGATGACGAGGCCCAGCACGCGGTCGCCCAGGAATTCCAGCCGCTGATAATCGCGTGCATCGCCGGTGCTGCCATGGGTCAGCGCCTCCAGCCATACATCGTCATTCGTCACCGGCCCGAAGCCCAGTTCCTCCAGGAAGCCGCGTGCCTCGTCAGAAAGCGTTACCTTGCCGTTCAAAACGTGCCCCCGATCCGGCTCCAGCGCGCTGCGGTGAACCATGTCCAGGGCAGCAGCCAGGAAGAAGATCCATCGGTGGACCACATCATGATTGATGCCTTGCCCACCAGATTATCCTGCGGAACAAGGCCCACGCCCTGGCCGGGAACGGCTGGGAAGCGGCTGTCGAGCGAATTGTCGCGATTGTCGCCCATCATGAACAGCATCCCGTCGGGCACCACGACGGCGGAGGTATCGTCCTGCGGGGTCTGGCCGTAATCCAGCACATTGTAGCTCACCCCGTTGGGCAGGGTTTCGCGGAACTGGGGATAGCGGCAGACGGACAGGCCATCCTTGTTCGTCGCTGCGAATTGCGCGGAGAAGCAGCGCGTGTTGGGCGAGATCGGCAGTTCGAAATCGGCAATGCGCTGCTTCTTCACGGCAATGCCGTTAATGTGCAGCACCCCGCCGATCATCTGGATCTGATCCCCCGGCAGGCCGATCACACGCTTGATGTAATCCTCGCTGTTGAGCGGGGGCGCCTTGAAGATCACCACATCGCCGCGCTGCGGCTGGCTGGCCAGAATGCGGCCATTAGGGAAGGGATGGACGCCGAAGGGCAGGGAATTGTTCGAGAAACCGTAATTCCACTTCGACGCCAGCAGATAGTCGCCATTCTGCAGGCCTGGCAGCATGCTCTCGCTGGGGATATTGAAGGGCGCGAAGGCAAGCGTGCGGAAGGCCAGCATGATGACGATCAGCTTCACCAGGAAGATGAAGAAATTGCCTTCGTCCTTCTCCTTCTTCGCGGGCTGCGCGGAGGGAGCAGGGGGCTCTGATTTGCCCTGCTGAGCGGCGGCCGGCGAGGGCGCACTGGGTGTCGTTTCGGTCATTGCGCCAGCACTTGTGGGCCACGTCGCCTGCCGTCAAGTGCCCAGCGACTGGCGACCAAAGTTGACAAAGTTGACACTGTGCTGAAGCAAATGCCTTCCACTGTCACGGTTGACCGGAAAAAGGGCGCATTCTCGGGGAGTTGGGCCTTTTCATTCATTGCGGCAAAGCTTACGCCGATCGCGAGCATGTAGGAAAGGGGGAGCTCTATGAGCGAGGGTATTTCATCGATCTGGGAGAGGCTGTCGGCCCGCCCGCGGCGAAGCCTTGCCGAACTCTTCGCGGATGAAGGCCGCGTCGCGGTACTTTCGGACCGGCTCGAATTGCCCGGCGGCGGGGGCATCCTGTTCGACTGGTCCAAGACCCATCTGGATGATGGCTTGATCGGTCTGTTCGACGAATTGGCCGATGCGGCCGGCTTTGCCGATATGCGCGCCCGGCTGTTCGCCGGCGAAGTGGTCAACCCTTCGGAAAATCGCGCGGCGGAACATACCGCCCTGCGCGGCGTGGGCGATCCTGCCAGCGTGGAAGAGGCGCAGGCGCTGCTCGCCCGCATGGGCATGCTGGTGGGCGCGATCCATGAAGGCGCGATGGGCGATGTGAAGCATCTGATCCATGTCGGCATTGGCGGATCGGCGCTGGGCCCGGCCCTGGCGGTGGACGCGCTGGCGCGCGAAATGCCGCTCGTGGATGTCCATGTGGTTTCCAATATCGATGGCTGCGCTCTGGAAGAGGCCTTTGCCGCCTGCGATCCGCAGACCACTATCCTTGCGGTCGCATCAAAGACTTTCACCACAATCGAGACCATGACGAACGCGATCAGCGTGCTGGAATGGATGACGCAGCATGGCGTGGCCGATCCTTCCGGCCGGGTCGTGGCGCTTACCGCCTATCCTGAAAAGGCCGTGGAATGGGGCGTGGATGAAACGCGCATCCTGCCTTTCCCGGAAAGCGTGGGCGGGCGTTACTCGCTATGGTCGTCCATCGGATTTCCCATCGCCATGGCGGTGGGGATGGATGAATTCCTAGAGATGCTGGACGGCGCCGCGGCGATGGACCGGCATTTCGCGGAAACGGATGGGGCGGCAAACCTGCCGCTGCGCGCGGCCTTTGCCGATCTCTATTACAGCCGCATTCGTGGCTGCCAGACGCGGGCGTGCTTCGCCTATGACGAGCGGCTGCGCCTGCTGCCCTCCTACCTCCAGCAACTGGAGATGGAGAGCAACGGCAAGAGCGTGACCGCCGATGGCAAGCCCGTCTCGGGCCCAACCGCGCCGATCACCTGGGGCGGGGTGGGCACCGATGCCCAGCATGCGGTGTTCCAATTGCTCCATCAGGGCACCAATCTGGTGCCGGTGGACTTCATCGCCAGCATTGCGGCAGGCGATGTGCTGGACCCGGCGCATCACCGCATCCTGCTGATGAACTGCTTCGCCCAAGGGGCGGCGCTGATGGCGGGCAGGGCGAGCAGCGATCCGGCGCGCTCCTATCCGGGCGACCGGCCGAGCGCGACGATCCTGTGCGACGATTTCGACGCCGCCACGGTAGGCGCCCTGATCGCGTTCCACGAACACCGCACTTTCGCCAATGCCGTGCTGATGGGGATCAATCCCTTCGACCAGTTCGGTGTGGAACTGGGCAAGGAAATCGCCAAACAGATCGAGGCAGGCGGGGCCAAGTTCGACGCCAGCACCACGGCGCTGCTGCAGGCTGCGGGGTTGGGGTGATCTAGCCCTCCTTCATTCATTTCTCTCCCATTTCGTCATCCCCGCGAAAGCGGGGACCCAGCTTCGAACATTTGGCCTGGGTCCCGGCTTTTGCGGGGATGACAAGTTGGGTTAGTGGAACAACCATGTCGAAAGCCACCCCCGCAACCCGCGCGCTGGAGCACTCCGGCGTTGCCTTCACTGTTCACACCTATGATTACGATCCCGATGCAGACCGGATCGGGTTGCAGGCGGCGGAAGCCATCGGGGAAGATCCGGCGCGCGTGCTCAAGACGCTGATGGCGCTGGTGGACGGCAAGCCCGCCTGCGTCATCCTGCCTTCGGACCGGGAAGTAGCGATGAAGAAACTCGCCGCCGCGTTGGGCGGCAAGTCGGCGCAGATGATGAAGCCCGCCGATGCGGAGCGGGCGACCGGCTACAAGGTCGGCGGGATCAGCCCCTTCGGCCAGCGGCGCAAGGTGCCCGTCGCCATCGAGGAAGCCGCGCTGGCGCATGATCTGGTGTTCATCAATGGCGGCCAGCGCGGCCTTCAGCTACGGCTGGACCCGAAGGACGCCCAGCGCGTGCTTGGCGCCGTTGCGGCCAGCGTGGTGGCCTGACCGCTCAGGCCGCTTCCAGCGCCGCAGCCTCGCGCACGGCGGCAAGGGCCGCATCGTCCATGCCCATGGCGTAGGACGTCATAGACACGGCGCCCAGCGCGTGGCCTTCGTTCCATACCTTGAGGGGCTCGTTCTCGGCAGCGGCAAGCCCGGCGATGTAGAGAATCGGGATGTAGTGATCCGGCGCAGGCACGGCCATGGCGTAATCCGGGTGGCTGGCGAGCGATAGGATGTCGCCCGGATCGCTTTCCAGCTTTTCGATTGCGGCCTTGTCGAAGCGGATGCCCCAGTCATGGCCGAAATCCACCTCGTCGCGCCGCATGGTCGAAAGGTTGTGGACCACATTGCCCGTGGCCATGATCAGCACGCCTTCATCCCGCAGGGAAGCGAACTGCGCGCCGAGTTGCATGTGGTAATCCAGCGGACGCACGCCGTTCAATGAAAGCTGCATCACCGGCACGTCGGCATCGGGATACATATGGGCGAGGACGGACCATGTGCCATGATCGATCCCCCACTGGTCCCGGTCCAGCCCGACCCAGATCGGCTTGGCCGCTTCGGCCACCATCGCCGCCACGTCCGGCGCGCCGGGTGCCGGATATTGGAAATCGAAATATTTCTGCGGGAAGCCGTAGAAGTCGTGGATGGTGCGCGGATGCTCCATCGCCGTCACGGCGGAGGTGCTGAAATACCAGTGGGCCGAAATGGAGAGGATCGCGCGCGGGCGGGGCAGCACTTCGCCCATCTTGCGCCAGGCGCGGGCATAGCGACTATCCTCGAACGTATTGGCCGGGCTTCCGTGGCCGACGAACAATGCGGGCATCTTGCTCAAGGGAATCTCCATATCGGCACTGGTAAGGTTGGCGTTGATCGCCAGATGGCGATGATAGTGCCCGATTGCCAGAGCGCGTGCTTGTCCGCAGCCGAAGATTGATTTGCATCGCGGCGCTCTCCATATCGCTCGGCCCAGAGGAGCCCTGCGAATGTCTGATTTCGACTATGATCTGTTCATCATCGGTGCCGGTTCGGGCGGGGTCCGCGCCAGCCGCATTGCTTCCAGCCATGGCGCCCGTGTTGCCGTGGCCGAGGAATATCGCGTGGGCGGCACCTGCGTGATCCGCGGCTGCGTGCCCAAGAAGATGCTGGTCTATGGATCGATGTTCGCGGAAGAACTCTCCCACGCTGGGAATTACGGCTGGACGATCGAGGGCAAGAGCTTCGACTGGAAGGTGCTGCGCGATTTCGTGAATGCCGATGTGGACCGGCTGGAAGGGCTCTACGGAAAGACGCTGGAGAACAACAGGGTCGAGAAATATCTCGAACGCGCGACCGTGACCGGGCCGAACAGCGTGAAGCTGGCGTCGGGCAAGGAAATCACCGCGAAATATATCCTCGTCGCCGTGGGTGGCTGGCCTGCCATGCCGGACATTCCGGGCGTGGAGCACTGCATCAGTTCCAACGAAGTATTCCATCTGGAAGAGCAGCCCAAGCGCCTGCTGGTGGTGGGCGGTGGTTATATCGCCATGGAATTCGCGGGGGTATTCAACGCGCTGGGCAGCGAAGTTACCGTAATCAATCGCTCCGAAACGATCCTGCGCGGCTATGACCGGGGCGTGGTGGAACGGCTGAGCGAGATCGCGCAGGCGCGCGGTATCCAGTTCAAGCTGAACGCCAATATCCGCTCGGTCACGAAGCAGGCCGACGGCTCGCTGCTGGCCGATCTGGGCGGAGAGACGATCGAGGCGGACCAGATCCTGATCGCCACGGGCCGCAAGCCGAACACTGCCGGGCTGGGCCTTGAAACGGCAGGCATCAAGCTGGGCGTGAAGGGCGAGGTTCCGGTGGACCAGTATAATCGCACGTCCTGCCCCAGCATCTATGCCGTGGGCGACGTGACGGACCGCGTGCAACTGACCCCGGTGGCGATCCGTGAAGGCCACGCCTTTGCCGATACCGTGTTCGGCAACAAGCCGCGCATTGTGGAATATGACCACATTCCCAGCGCCGTGTTCAGCCAGCCGCCGCTCGCGGGAGTGGGGCTGACCGAGGAACAGGCGCGGCGCGAATATCCGAATGTGAAGGTCTACAAATCCGATTTCCGGCCGATGAAGAACCTGTTCTCCCCCAATGCGGAGCGCGGGCTCTATCGGATGATCGTGGATGAGGACACGAACAAGGTGCTGGGCATCCATATGGTCGGCCCGGAAGCACCGGAGATTTTGCAGGTAGCTGCCATCGCGGTGAAGGCGGGGCTGACCAAGGCCGATTTCGACGCCACCGTGGCGCTGCACCCATCCATGGCGGAAGAGCTGGTTCTGCTGAACTAAGATCCTCCCCGGTTCGGGGAGGATCTATGGCGCTTGCCCCTCTCCCGCCTGCGCGTTAGGCCACTGGCATAACCGGATCGGGAGAGCCGCAAGGCACGCATGTCCGCCAATATCGCCGAAATGGAACGCCGCCGCGCCGCCGCCTTGCTGGGCGGGGGACAGGATCGGATCGATGCGCAGCACAAGCGCGGCAAGCTGACCGCGCGGGAGCGGGTGGACGTGCTGCTGGATGCCGGATCGTTCGAGGAACTCGACATGTATGTCGAGCATAATTGCACCGATTTCGGGATGGAGGCGCAGACCGTCCCCGGTGACGGGGTAGTGACCGGCAGCGGCACGATCAATGGTCGGCTGGTATTCGTCTATGCGCAGGATTTCACTGTGTTCGGCGGTTCCCTGTCGGAACGGCACGCGCAGAAGATTTGCAAGATCATGGACATGGCGCTGAAAGTGGGCGCCCCGGTGATCGGCCTCAGCGATTCAGGCGGCGCGCGCATTCAGGAAGGCGTGGCCAGCCTTGGGGGTTATGCCGAAGTATTCCAGCGCAATGTGCTGGCCAGCGGCGTGGTACCGCAGCTTTCACTGATCATGGGGCCCTGCGCGGGCGGGGCAGTCTATTCCCCGGCAATGACGGACTTCATCTTCATGGTGAAGGGCACCAGCTACATGTTCGTAACCGGGCCGGATGTGGTGAAGACCGTCACCAACGAGGTGGTGACGCAGGAAGAACTGGGCGGGGCAACCACGCATACCACCAAGACGGGCGTTGCCGATCTGGCGCTGGACAACGATCTGGAGGCGCTGGTCGCGGCGCGGCGTTTCTTCGATTTCCTGCCGCTGTCCAACCGGTCCGACCTGCCCGAACGGCCGACCGCTGACCCGTGGGACCGGATCGAGGACAGCCTCGACACGCTGGTGCCGGATAATCCCAATCACCCCTATGACATGCACGAACTGGTGCGGAAGGTGGTGGATGAAGGCGACTTCTTCGAGATCCAGCCTGACCATGCCGCCAATATCATTATCGGCTTCGGCCGGGTGGAAGGGCGCACGGTGGGCGTGGTGGCGAACCAGCCGATGGTGCTGGCGGGCTGCCTGGACATCAACAGTTCAAAGAAAGCTGCGCGCTTTGTGCGCTTCTGCGACTGCTTCAACATCCCGATCCTGACTTTCGTGGACGTGCCGGGCTTCCTGCCCGGCACCGCGCAGGAGCATAATGGCATCATCAAGCACGGTGCCAAGCTGCTCTACGCCTATGCCGAGGCGACCGTGCCCAAGATCACCGTCATCACCCGCAAGGCCTATGGCGGGGCCTATGACGTGATGGCATCCAAGCATCTGCGCGGCGATCTCAACTATGCCTGGCCCACGGCGGAAATCGCGGTGATGGGCGCCAAGGGCGCGGTGGAGATCATCTTCCGCAAGGATGCCGGCGACCCGGAAAAGATCGCGCAGCGCACGAAGGAATATGAGGAACGCTTCGCCAACCCCTTCATCGCCGCCAGCAAGGGCTTCATCGATGAAGTGATCCATCCCCATTCCACGCGCCGCCGGATTGCGCTGGGGCTGAGGAAGCTGCGCCACAAGCAGCTGGAAAATCCTTGGAAGAAACACGGAAATCCGCCCCTTTGAGGGCTTGTTCGATTAAAAAAGCCATCGTCTTCCGTTGTCACCCTGAACTTGTTTCAGGGTCCATTTTTCCGTTTCATGCGGCCGCTCGCGGGGAAGAATGGATGCTGAAACAAGTTCAGCAAGACGACAGTGCTCAAGGAACTAATCGAAGCTCCGGCTCTCGTCCTGCCTCTCCGCTTTGCGCTCGCAATCGCGGGTGAATTGGATTAGAGCCTATATTCCTAAGGAGAGGAATTATGCGCTCAAAACTGTTTTCCGCTGCTCTGGCCATCGTTGCTGCCGGTGGTCTCGTGCCGATGATGTCCGCTCCGGCCTATGCCGAGGATGCGGCCGCGCATTCGGGGCATTACAGCGTGGACACGACGCCGGTCGGCACCCTGCTGGAGGATCCTGCCGCGGTTGAAGTGCTCAAGGCGCTGATTCCCACGGTCTATGCCAATGAAATGTTCCAGACGATGGGCCGCTCGCTCACTCTGAAGGCCGTCCAGCAGTTCGAGCCCGCAGCGCTCAGCGATGAAGTACTGGCAAAGCTCCAGGCGGAATTCGACAAGCTTCCCGCCAAGAAGTGAGCTGGAAGGCCGGGGCGAGCGTTTCCCGGCCCCCCGACGATAACTCATGCCGATTTTGCCTTCCGTCGCCGGAAGGCAGGAGGCACTATGACCGGTGAGGCACCTTCCGCCTGACCGGCCGGTGCGATTGGGATGAGATCATATCCATGGCCTATCAATTCATCCGCTTCGAGATTGCCGGCACCGTTGCCACTCTCACGCTCGCCCGGCCCGACAAGCTCAATGCGTTGACGCAGGACATGGCGGATGAGATGCGCCATGCCCTGTCCAACACCGGCGCCGCGCGGGCGGTGCTGATCCGGGGCGAGGGGCGGGCCTTCTGTTCCGGCGCCGATCTCAGCGCGATCCTGGGCGAGGAAGACGCCGGGGAGGGGGCCTATCGCTCGCTGGTGGATCATTACAATCCGCTGGTGATGGATATTGCCGAACACCGCCTGCCCATCGTAGCCGAAGTGAACGGGGCGGCCGCGGGGATCGGGTGCAGCATCGCGCTGGCCTGCGATTTTTGCCTTGCAGGGCAGGGCGCCTATTTCCTGCAGGCTTTCGTCAATATCGGGCTGGTGCCCGATGGTGGGGCAAGCTGGATTCTGCCGCGCCTGATCGGCAAGGCCCGCGCTGCCGAAATGCTGATGCTTGGGGAGAAGGTTCCGGCGGGCCGGGCAGCCGAATGGGGCCTGATCCATCGCTGTGTGGAGGACGCCGAGCTGGCGGATGAGGCGCAATCGCTCGCCGTGCGCCTTGCCGCCGGGCCTACTGCCGCGCTGGGGCTTATGAAGGCGAATCTCTACTCCGCGCTCCACCATTCATACGGCACCGTCATGGATGCGGAGGCTGCCGCTCAGCGGGAAGCCGCGGGCACTCATGATGCAAAGGAAGGGATCGGCGCGTTTCTCGGAAAAAGGGCGCCGCAGTTCAGGGGGGAGTAGACCCGTCAGGCAGGTTCGGGCTTGAACCCGGCTCGCGAGAAGTGGATAGCCGGGCCATGACCCAGATCCGCACTGACTGGACGCGCGATGAAATCGCAGCCCTTTTCGACCTTCCTTTCACCGAACTGCTGTTCCGGGCGGCCGAGGTTCACCGCGCGCATCACAAGCCGGACGAGGTGCAGCTTTGCACTTTGCTGTCGATCAAGACCGGCGGCTGTCCGGAAGATTGCGGCTATTGTTCGCAAAGCGTGAAGGCAGACAGCGGCGTTGAAGCCTCCAAGCTGATGGATGTGCGCGAAGTGCTGCAATCCGCTGCCCGGGCCAAGAATGCTGGAAGCCAGCGTTTCTGCATGGGCGCCGCCTGGCGCAACCCCAAGGAGCGGGACATGCCCGCGATCGTGGAGATCGTGAAGGGCGTGCGCGCCATGGGGCTGGAAACCTGCATGACGCTGGGCATGCTCAGCCCGAAACAGGCCGACATGCTGGCCGAGGCGGGCCTCGATTATTACAACCACAATATCGACAGCAGCCCCGAATATTACGAGCGGGTCATCACCACCCGCACCATGCAGGACCGGCTGGATACGCTTGAAAATGTCCGGTCTGCCGGGATCAATGTCTGTTCCGGCGGGATCGTGGGCATGGGCGAAACGCGGGAAGATCGCGTGGGCTTCATCCACACGCTCAGCACCCTGCCGCAGCATCCTGAAAGCGTGCCGGTCAACGCGCTGGTGCCGGTGAAGGGCACCGTGCTGGGAGATTTGCTGGCCGATACGCCGCTGGCGAAGATCGACGATATCGAATTCGTCCGCACCGTTGCCGCCGCGCGCATCACCATGCCGCTGAGCATGGTGCGCCTTTCCGCCGGACGCGAGAGCATGAGCGAGGCCGCGCAGGCGCTGTGCTTCATGGCCGGGGCCAATTCGATCTTCACCGGCGACAAGTTGCTGACCGCGCCCAATTCCGGCGACGATGCCGATGCCGCGCTGTTCGCCCGGCTGGGCCTGAAGCCGCTCGAGGGCGAGGAGCCGATGCGCGCCTGCAAAATTGCCGAACCCGTTTGATTTCAAGTGCGCACTGAGGAGCTGCGCCAATTGGAGAGTGCTGAAATGAGCGAACCCAAACTCGATACGCTGGCGGTCCACGCCGGGACGGAACCGGATCCCACCACCAAGGCGCGGATCACCCCGATCTATCAGACCGCATCCTATGTGTTCGAGGATGCCGGCCACGCCCAGCGCCTGTTCGCGCTGCAGGAATTTGGCAATATCTACACCCGCATTATGAACCCCACCAATGGGGCGCTGGAAGGCAAGATCGCGGCGCTGGAAGGCGGCGCGGCGGCGCTGGCGGTGGCTTCGGGCCATGCGGCGCAGTTCCTGGCGTTCCACACTCTGATGGAGCCGGGCTGCAACATCGTGGCTGCGAACAAGCTTTATGGCGGATCGCTCAACCAGCTGGGCGAAAGCTTCAAGAAGTTCGGCTGGGAAGCCCGCTTCGTGGATGCGGACGATCCGGCGAATATCGCTGCGGCCATCGATGAGAAGACCCGCGTGGTCTTCATCGAAAGCCTCGCCAACCCCGGCGGCGTGGTGCAGGACATTGCGGCTATCGCCAAGGTTGCCCATGATGCAGGCGTTCCGCTGATGGTGGACAATACACTGGCCAGCCCGGTGCTGTGCCGCCCGATCGAGCATGGCGCGGACATCGTGGTGCATTCCACCACCAAGTTCCTGAACGGCCATGGCAATTCCATCGGCGGCGTGATCGTGGATGCAGGCAAGTTCGACTGGGCCGCTTCGGACAAGTTCCCGACCCTGTCGCAGCCCAACGGTTCCTATCACGGCGCGGTGCTGACCGATGCCGTGGGGCCGATTGCCTTCATCATCGGCTGCCGCGTGCTGGGCCTGCGCGATCTCGGGCCCGCCATGGCGCCTTTCAACGCCTTCCTGGCGCTGACCGGCATGGAAACGCTGACCCTGCGCATGGAGCGCCATTGCAGCAATGCGCTGGCGCTGGCCCAGTGGCTCAAGGCCCATCCCAAGGTGGGCTGGGTTTCCTATGCGGGCCTGCCGGATGACAAGTATCACGCGCTGGCCAAGACCTATCTCGGCGGCAAAGGCGGGGCCGTGTTCACCTTCGGCCTGAAGGACGGTTACGATGCGGGCGTGAAGCTGGTCGGCGCGCTCAAGCTGTTCAGCCATCTTGCCAATATCGGCGACACGCGTTCGCTGGTGATCCATCCGGCTTCCACCACGCATAGCCAGCTGGAAGGCGATGCTCTGGTCCGGGCGGGTGCCGTACCTGATGTAGTGCGCGTATCCGTGGGCATCGAGCATATCGACGATATCATCGCCGATATGGCCCAGGCACTGGACCAGATCTGATCCGATTTATGGGACGTCGCGCTCAGGCGAGCGCGACGTCTTCTCCCTCTGCCCGGTGCATCAGGCGCGGGGCGAGCAGTAGCTTGAACAGGATGAACACCACACCGGCCGCTGCGGCCAGCATCAGGTGCATCAGCCAGAATGCGCCGGTGTTCATCGTCTCGAACTTCGTACCGAGATAGCCCACCAGCGAGTTCCCGCCGAAGAAGGCGAGGTAATAGAGGCCGATCACCGTCGCGTTGATCTGTCTGGGCGCAAGCCGCGCGAACAGGGCAAGGCTGACCGGCAGCATATGGGCGAAGCCAATCGAGTTGGTGATGTGGAACATTACTGGCCAGAACAGGCCGATCTTCCCGCCTTCCGGCATGGTCACGGCAGCCATGTAGAGGCAGGCCATCCCGCCCATGGAAAAGGCCGACCCGATGATCATTTTGGAGAGCTCATCCGGTTCCTGCCAGTGTCGGCCATACCAGCGATAGAACAGGGCGACGCCGGCCAGGAAGCTGACCGAGACGACCGCGTCCAGCGTCACCAGCCAGCTGGTTGGCAGCAGTATGCCGCCCCAGCGGAGAGCGAAATCCTGATCCGCCCAGATCAGATAGACGTTGAAGATCTGGTTGTTGGGCACGATGGCAACGGACATTACCGGGATCAGCAGCAGCAGGGCAAAGGTTGCCAGCCAGTCTTTCCGGGTCATCGGCTGGCGCGGCTCCGCTGCCTTGCCGGGCACGTCGAAGTGTTCCTTGGGCAGATATTTCTGGCCCGCGACATAAATCGCAAGGCCGATCAGCATACCAATGCCTGCCGCGCCGAAACCATAGTGCCAGCCGACCTTCTCGCCCAGCGTACCCACGATCAGAGGCGAGGCAATGACGCCGGCATTGATGCCCAGATAGAAGATCTGGAACGCGTCCGCCCGGCGCAGATCCTCCGGCTTGTAAAGCGAGCCGACCTGGCTCGCGATATTGCCTTTGAACATGCCGGAACCAAGGATCAGGCAGAGGAGAGCGAGCAGGAAGGTGACATTGAAGGCCATCAGGAAATGGCCCAGCGCCATGGTGATCGCGCCGAACAGAACGGTGCGCCTTTTGCCCAGAACCCTGTCAGCAAGCCATCCGCCGAGGATGGGCGTCAGATAGACACTGGCGGCATAGGTTCCGAAGATGGCGGAGGCGAAAGCCTGTCCCTCCAGCCCACCATAAAGGGCGCGCAATTGCTCGATCCCCGCGACCTGCTCCACCTGTCCCGGCAGCAGCAGGTGCTTGACCATGTAGAGCACCAGCAGGGTCTGCATCCCGTAATAGGAAAACCGTTCCCACGCCTCGGTGAAGGCCAGATAGCCAAGCCCCTTGGGGTGGCCGAGAAAGGCACGGTCGGCGCGGGTTTCGATATCCAGCTCGGGCGTTGCTTCGGCGGTGGTCATGGAATCCCCGTTCGTTACAGGCGCAACGGGTTAGCGGGGTGGGGGCGGCTTGTCTCGCTTCAAAAACAATCCTCCCCAAAATGGGGAGGGGGACCATCCGAAGGATGGTGGGGGGCTGGCGCCCTACGCGATACGGTCAGATGGAAGGGCTTATCCCGGGTGTCCCACCACCCCGCCGCTTCGCGGCGCGGTCCCCCTTCCCGTGACGGGGAGGTTCTTAAACCTGCAACTGCCCGTCCAGAAACTCTGCCACGTCGTCCAGCGGCACGGTCTTGTCGAGGAACGCTTCGCCAATGCCGCGCAGGAGGACGAAGGGCAGGGTGCCCGCATCCATCTTCTTGTCATGCAACATATGGGCGGCCAGCATCTTGCCGCTGACGTTCAGGCCGAGCGATGAAAGTTCGGAAGGAAGTCCGGCAGAGGCGATGGCGGTGGCCACGCGCTCGGCATCCTCACCGGAAATCAACCCGCGCCGCGCGGAATAGCGGGCGGCGAGGACCATGCCCATCGCCACGCCTTCGCCATGCAGCAACCGGTCGGAAAAGCCGGTTTCGGCTTCCAGCGCGTGGCCGAAAGTATGGCCCAGATTGAGCAGGGCGCGCGTGCCGGTCGTCTCGCGTTCGTCCTCGGCCACGATGCGGGCCTTGGCCTTCACGCTTTCGGTCACGGCATATTCCTGCGCCGCTTTGTCACCCGCGATCACCTTGGCGCCGTTACCCTCGCACCAGTCGAAGAAGGGCCTGTCGCCAAGGATGCCGTATTTGATCACTTCTGCGTAGCCCGCGCCCATTTCGCGCACCGGCAGAGTATCCAGCGCGTCGAGATCGGCCAGCACCAGCGCAGGCTGATGGAATGCGCCAACCAGGTTCTTCCCTGTAGGCGTATTGATCGCCGTCTTGCCGCCCACCGAACTGTCCACCTGCGCCAGCAGGCTGGTGGGAAGCTGGATGAAGCCGCAGCCGCGCTTGAGAATCGCGGCGGCAAAGCCGGTCAGATCGCCGATCACGCCTCCGCCGAGCGCCAGAATATGGTCTCCGCGTTCTACTTCCTCGCCCAGCAACCAGTCGATGGCGCGCGACAGGCCATCCCAGCTCTTGGTCGCTTCGCCCGGATCGAGCACCAGCCAGCGCGGTTCCTTGCCTGCCGCCGTCAGCGAGGCATCCACTGCAGCGCGCCAGTGCCGTTCCACATTGGCGTCAGTGACGATCGGCACGCGCTGCTTGCGCAGCATGGCGCCGCATTCTTCCGCGACATTGGCCAGAAGGCCGCTGCCCACGCGTACTTCATAGGAACGTCCCGCGAGTTCGACCGGGATTACAGCCATTTTTCGATACCTTTGAGAATTCTCTGCACGGCCTGATTATGCGGGCCGGCCTCGCTCATCACCTTGATCGGCGCTTGCGAGTAATAGGGTTCGCGCTCTGCCTTCAGGCGTGCGATGATTTCGCGCGGATTGCCATCGCGCAGCAGCGGGCGGGTGTCCTTGCGGCCAACCCGTTCCACCAGCGTGTCCGTATCGCAATCGAGCCACACGCAGATGGCCTTTTCCAGCAGCAGGTGCCGCGTCTCGTCATTCACGAAAGCGCCGCCCCCTGTGGCAATGATGGAGGGGCGATCCGCCGCCAGCCTTGCGATTACGCGGCGTTCTCCATCGCGGAAATAGGGTTCGCCGAAACGCGCAAAAATCTCGCTAACGCTCATCTGCGCGGCTTTTTCGATTGCTTCATCGGCATCGGTGAAGGGCAGGTGGAGCAGGCTGGCGAGCTTGCGCCCGATAGTGGACTTGCCCACGCCCATCATTCCCACCAGCGCGATCGGCCGGTCGATACGGGCGGCCAGCTCCTCTATCTCGCTGTCGCTGAGCATGGGTTCGGGTTTGGTCATTGCCGCCTTGCCTATAGATGCGCTAACCGGCAGCGCAAGCGCCGCGCGAACCTTGCGCGCGGCTGGATGAAGCTGGCGAGGACGCGATCATTGGCCATGAGTTCCAGGGGGTTTGTTGCAACATTGGCGGTGATCGTGCTGCTGGTGCTCGCCTTGGCGTGGTATGACGGGGGCGAACAGCCCATGCGCGAAATCAGCCAACCTGTTGCCCTGCCAGGAGATTTCAAGTGAAGCGCGCCCTCCTGATCGGCGCCGCCGCGCTGGTATTCTCTTCCGGCATGGCGATTGCCGCGCCTGAATCGCTCTTGCCCCCGGGCTTTGACAAACCGGCGCCCGCGCCGGCTGCGCGACCTGCCGCCCCCATTGCGGCGCCGACCGTGGTCGCCCCTCAGCAGGGTGGTGCCATTTCCTCGCCAGTGGTGCAGCCGTTGCCGGGGGCGGTGGAGAGCGGCGCGCCTGCCGCCGCCTTGCCTGCCAATTTTCCCTCGATCGCGCAGATCGAGAATATGAGCCCTGACGAAATCGACGAACTGCTGGGCCTCAAGCCGAAATTCGATATTCCACCCGGTGCGCGCCGTTCGCTTCAGAGGGTAGGCGTGATCTCGCAGGAGGAAGGCGGGTTTCCGGCCCGCGCCGTGGCCGGGCAGCCTGCCGCACTGGTGCGCGCTGCACTTGGGGCGACGAAGCATCCGCTGGTCTCGCGCTGGGGCCATATCCTGCTGCGGCGCACTCTGGCCAGCCGCCTCGACGCGCCGCAGGGCATGGACCCGGTGGAATTCGCCGCCCTGCGCGCCGCTGCGCTCAACCGCATGGGTGAAGGCTATGTCGCCCGCGCGCTGGTGCAGGATGTCGATTCCTCCAACTACAATTCCGCGCTCACCAATGCGGCTTTCGATGCCTATCTGCTGACTGGCGATATTGTCGGCCTGTGCCCGGTCGCGCGGCTCAAGGGGGATATGCGCAAGGATGGCGAATGGAAGATGGTGCAGGCCATCTGCCGTTCCTACGCTGGCGACGGGCGGCAGGCCGCGCGGGATCTGGACATTGCCCTTTCACGCGGCACCGCGCCCCGTATCGATGTGCTGCTGGCCAAGCGTTATGCCGGGGCCGCGGCCGAAGGCGGGCAGGCCGTGAACATCGAATGGAACGATGTGCGCGAACTTAACCCCTGGCGCTATTCGCTGGCTGTGACGTTGGGTATCGAAGTGCCGGACAGCCTGCGGAACGGTGCGGGCGCGTGGTATGACCGCATGGGGGCGCTTTCGCCCGCCTTGCCGCTGGGAATCCGCGCAGCATCGGCCGATCGGGCTGCCGGGGAAGGCATCCTCTCCAGCGCGGCGCTGGTCGATCTCTATTCGCAGATCTTCTCCACGCCGGAGATCGAGGGCGAAGTGGCCCAGCGCGCCGCCTTGCTGCGCGAAGCCTATGTGGCGCAGGATCCGGCCGACCGTATTCAGGCAATCCGCGATCTGTGGGGTTCCGCCACGCCCGATTACGGAAGGCTGGTGCTGACTGCCTATGCGGCGGCACGCATTACGCCGAGCAAGGATCTGGAGGACGATTCCCCGCTGCTGATCGCTTCCATGCTGACAGCCGGGCTCGATCGGAATGCTATGCGCTGGGCCTCCGTCGTCCCGCAGGGCAGCGCGGGCTGGGCGATGCTGGCACTGGCGCAGACCAGGCAGGACAGCACAGTACGCCAGTCTGCGGTCGAGTCCTTCTTTGACGACGATTCGAGCGCGGGCCAGCGCAAGGCGCAGTTCCTTCTTGCCGGGCTGGCGGGCCTTGGCCGTCTCGATGAAGGCGATATCCGCAGCCTTTCGGAATCCCGTGGCCTTAACCTTGCACGTGAAAGCTCGTGGAGCCGGATGATCACGCGCGCTGCGGAGGCCGATAATCCGGCGCTCGTCGCAATGCTGGCAGGGCTCGGCATGCAAGGCGACAAGTGGGAAATGATGACGGCGCGCCAGCTTTATTATATCGTCCGCTCGCTTGATCGCGTGGGGCTCTCCGCCGAAGCGCGCATGATCGCGGCAGAGGCCGTCGCCCGGGGATAGGGTTATCTCGGGCGCCATTGAATCCTTCCTCGCCATGCTCGCTGCCGAGCGTGGGGCGGCTGCGAATACGCTGGCGGCCTATCGCCGGGATCTGGAGGGCGCGGAGGAACTGCTCGGCAATCTTGAGCGAGCCGACAGGGACGCTATTGCCTCGCTTGCCACCCGTTGGGCTTCGCTTGCTCCGGCCAGTGTGGCCCGCAAAAGCTCGGCCTTGCGCCAGTTTTACGGCTTCCTTCAGGATGAAGGGCTGAGAAAGGACGATCCCTCCCCAGCCTTGCCAAGGCCGCCCGCAAGGCGCGCTTTACCGAAGATTCTCAGCCATGAGGAAGTGGCCAGCCTGTTCTCCCGCGCGGAGGAGGAGGCGGAAAATGGACGGATGGATACAGTCCGGCTGCTGACGCTGCTGGAACTGCTCTATGGTTCCGGTCTGCGCGCGACCGAACTGGTGTCGCTGCCGCTCTCGGCCGTTCCGCGCGATGCCCCATTCCTGACCGTTACTGGCAAAGGGGGCGTTTCGCGCATGGTACCGGTTTCGGCGCGGGCCCGGCAGGCGCTGTCCCGCTGGCTGGAAGTGCGGCAGGGGGAGGGGCGCTATCTCTTTCCTTCCCGTGCCAAGCATCTCAGTCGCATCCGCCTTTATCAGATGCTGAAGGAACTGGCCGTGCGGACGGGCCTGGCTCCCGAAAAACTGAGCCCCCATGTTCTGCGCCATGCCTTTGCCACACATCTGCTGGAAGGCGGCGCGGATCTGCGGGTTCTTCAGACCCTGCTGGGCCACGCGGATATCGCGACCACGCAGATTTATACTCATGTCGATGCCGCGCGTCTGGTGGCGCTGGTGAATGAACGCCACCCTCTGGGCCGCGCCCCTCTTGCCCCGAAGCCTTCGGACGACTAGCGCAGGGCGCATGATTTCCTATCTCGAATTCGAAAAGCCGGTTGCCGCCCTTGAAGCTCGAATTGCGGAGCTTCGTGCCGCTTCCGAAGGTGACGACGTCGATATATCGGCGGAGATCAAGCGGCTTGAGGCCAAAAGTGCTGAGCTGCTGGCCAGCACTTATGCCTCGCTCACTCCGTGGCAGAAGACGCAGGTGGCGCGCCATCCGATGCGGCCGCACTTCAAGGATTATGTCGAAGAGATCTTCGACGATTTCGTGCCGCTCGGCGGGGATCGCTATTTTGGCGAGGACGAGGCGATAATCGGCGGACTGGCGACCCTGGATGGGCGCAAGGTCATGCTGATCGGCCACGAGAAGGGCCATGACACGCAAAGCCGCATTCGCCACAATTTTGGCATGGGCAAGCCGGAAGGATACCGCAAGGCGGTGCGCCTGATGGAGATGGCCGGGCGTTTCGGCCTGCCGGTGGTGACGCTGGTGGATACATCCGGCGCGTTTCCGGGGATCGAGGCGGAAGAGCGCGGCCAGGCGGAGGCCATTGCCCGTTCGACCGAGGCCTGTCTTGCACTGCCGACGCCGATGGTCGCAGCAATCGTGGGTGAAGGTGGTTCGGGCGGCGCGGTGGCACTGGCCAGCGCCGAACGCGTCCTGATGCTCGAACATGCGGTCTATTCCGTTATTTCGCCGGAAGGCTGCGCCTCGATTCTCTGGCGCACAGGCGAAAAGGCCCCGCTCGCGGCGGAGGCTATGAAGATGACGGCCCACGATCTGCTTGAACTGGGCGTGATCGATCGGATCGTGGAAGAACCGGCAGGCGGTGCCCATCGGGATCGCCGGGAAACAGCCCTCGCGCTTGGTGCGGCTATTGCGCAGGAACTGGACGCTCTGAACAAGAAAAGCTCGGCTGCCCTGCGCAAGATGCGCGAGGACCGCTTCCTCAAGATCGGCTGAGGAAAACCACGCTTTCTCCCGGTCGCGCTTGCATGGGCGCGGCCCCCAAAGCACTATGCCCCCGTGTTGGAGCGGCCATACGAGCCGCACGGAGGAGCATTCATGTCTGCATTTGCGAAGATTCGCACACGTTCCACGGCGCTTGGCGGGGTGGCCTGCCTTGCGCTGGCCGGCTGCATGGCTGGCGGCCCCATTGCCTCAGCGGGGAGCCCGATCACTCCCACCGAAGCCCAGCAGGGCGCCCAGGCACATACGCAGATCGTTTCCGAATTCGGCGGCGCCATGGGTGGTTCTCAGGCCGATTATGTGATCGGCGTCGGGCAGAACATCGCTTTCCAGTCCGGTCTGGGCAATTCGCCCGGGGCCTTCAAGGTGACGCTGCTCAATTCCTCGGTGAATAACGCTTTCGCGATTCCCGGCGGCTATGTTTACGTCACCCGGCAATTGGTCGCCCTGATGAACAACGAGGCGGAACTGGCGGCGGTGCTGGGGCATGAAGTGGGCCATGTCGCCGCGCGTCATTCCGCCAAGCGGCAACAGGCGGCGCAGCAGAATGCGCTTCTCGGCGCGCTGGGGCAGATTCTTTCAGGCGTGTTGCTGGGCGATTCGTCACTGGGGCGGCTGGGGCAGCAAATCTCCAGCACAGTCCCTGAACTGGCGACTCTCAAATATTCGCGCGGGCAGGAGCTGGAGGCCGATGGGCTGGGCGTCCAGTATCTGGGCACTGCCGGTTACGACAAACGCGCCATGGCGAGCCTTCTGGCCAGCCTCGCCGCGCAGAACTCTCTCGATGCACAGCTTCAGGGGCGGGATGCGCGTATGCCGGAATGGGCTTCCACGCACCCGGACCCGGCCTCCCGCGTGCAGAATGCGCTGCAACTGGCTGGCGCGGCCAATGGCGGAACGACAAATCGTGATGCTTTCCTCACCCGGGTCAGCGGCATCGTCTATGGTGACGATGCTCATCAGGGCGTGATCGAGGGGAATCAGTTCATCCATCCCGATCTGCGCATGTCCTTCAAGGCACCGCAGGGCTTCTACATGGTGAACGGAGCCGATGCGGTTTCGATCAACGGCAATAGCGGCAAGGCCCAACTTTCCCGTGCGGCCTACAATGGCAATCTGGAAACCTATGTGCGGCAGGTATTCCAGAAACTCGGCGGCACCCAGCAGACCCTTGCTCCCCAAAGCGTCAAGCGCACCACAGTAAACGGCATCCCGGCCATGGTCGGCACCGCGCGTGTGCAGAGCGGGGAAGGGCAGGTGGACGTAGTTGTCTATGCCTATGAGTTTTCCAGCGGTCAGGCGCTGCATTTCGCGGCCCTCGCTCCGGTCGGGCAGGCAGGCGTGTTTGACGGGATGTTTGCATCGATGCGGCGGCTCAGTGCGTCGGAGGCCGCCGCTGTCACGCCGCGCAAGCTGGAGGTGGTGACCGTAAAGAGCGGCGACACTGTCGCCTCGCTGGCCAATCGCATGGCCTACACGGATTCGCGAGAGGCCCGCTTCCGGGTGCTGAACGGACTTGCCGCAGGCGATACGGTGAAGGCAGGGCAGAAGGTCAAGGTCGTCGTAAGGGGTAACTAAGCCGCCTATGACAAGCAGGTATATGGAAAGGGCGGCAGGTTTCCCTGCCGCCCTTTAATATGCTTGCTATGGCGCAGTCAGATCCTGACCGCTGCCATGTCGAAGCTTACGTGGCCGGGGTGTTGGCCATCTTGGTTTCGACGGTGTTGAAGGTCGTTTTCAACTGACCACCGAGGGTGCTCATCGCGGTCACGGCGGCAACGGCGATCAGGGCGGCGATCAGGCCGTATTCGATTGCGGTGGCGCCAGCTTCGTCGCGCAGCAGCTTGTTCATGAACTTCATCGCTTGTCTCCTGGTACAATCTTCGCGCCCGGGCCAACCCCACATGACTGGTTCGGGCAGGTTGTGACTACGTGACAAAGGTTGAAAAAGGCCTAATCTCAAAATTGCCCCATCGCGAAATCGGCTTTCTCGACAATCAGGGCCCACAACCCACTATTGCCATTTCCGACGCCTTGCAGCGCCCCGACGATCGCAATCACAATCAATGACACGATCAATCCGTATTCGACGGCGGCAGCACCCCTGGTATCTTCCAGGATCGCACCGAAAAGATTTCTTTTCACTGCTCTGTTACCCCCGTCCAATTCGGACTGACGATCATCATTTCCCATACAAATCCTAACAAAAGGTTTCTGATGGCTACTGACCTGGAAAATATCCCGACATGGATGCCGGTAGTGGCTGCCGCGATCATGCACGGGGATGGCCGGGTGCTGATGCACAGGCGCCCTTTCGGGAAGCATCATGGAGGGTTGTGGGAGTTCCCCGGCGGCAAGGTTGAGCTTGGGGAAACGCCTGTAATGGCGCTGATCAGAGAGATTAATGAGGAATTAGGGATAATTCTCGATCCGGCAGGCATGGCGCCGGCGGCCTTTGCTGAATCGCATCCGGACGGCGCCAACCCCGCGATTGTCATTCTTCTTTACACTGTGACGCTCTGGAAGGGAGAACCCCATGCCTACGAGGGTGGAGGCTGGGGCTGGTTCACATTCCAGGAGGCCAAGGCGCTGGAAAAGCCGCCTCTCGACATAATTTTGCTGGATAGTCTCAGGAATCTGAAAAAAGACGTCGGATAGGTATTGCCAAGATGAAAACTCAGCCCTATTGGCCGCCCTCCAAGCGCACCCGTAGCTCAGCTGGATAGAGCATCAGACTACGAATCTGAGGGTCGGACGTTCGAATCGTTCCGGGTGCGCCAAAAAACAAAAGGGCCACTCCTGCGAAGGGGCGGCCCTTTTGTTTTGTGCGGTTTGTGACGCCCGTTCCAAGCCGCACCTGGAGGCTCCGCA
The DNA here is from genome assembly GCF_020539485.1 of Fulverythrobacter ferritrahens. Taxonomy (GTDB): domain Bacteria; phylum Pseudomonadota; class Alphaproteobacteria; order Sphingomonadales; family Sphingomonadaceae; genus Andeanibacterium; species Andeanibacterium ferritrahens. Next base: position 1,112,023 of record NZ_JACDXU010000001.1, on the reverse strand, counting down.
CGCTTCCCCTTATACGGCACACGCTTCCCCGTTGCCGCTGGAACGGCCCCGTTCGGCCCTGCGTTTCACGAACTCCAACTGCATCTGCAACTGCATGGAGAAGAGAGCATGGCCGTAAACAGCGATATCTTCGAACGTCTCAAGCAGGATCACGATCTCCATCGCGAACTGCTGGAGCGCATCGAGCAGACCCACGGGGAATCGGATGAGCGGGCCGAATTGTTCGAAAGACTCACCATTGAACTGAAGGGCCATGCCGCGGCGGAAGAGCAGGCGCTCTATTCCACGATGATGCGCAAGCCCGAAACCACCGACGACACCCGCCATTCCGTGGCGGAGCATCACGAGATCGAAGAATCGCTCAACGATATCGCAGCGACCGATATGGCCAGCGGTGCCTGGCTGGTGAAGTTCCGCCAGCTGCGCGACGAGTACCTCCATCACATCGATGAGGAGGAAGAAGAACATTTCCCTGATTTTGCCGAGCACCTCACCAAGGAAGATGAAGCCTTCATGGAAAAGGTGTTCGAACGGCGCAAAGCGGCAGAGACGGCAGAGGCGGAAGTTACGCCTGAACGCAAGGAAGACGCCAAGGAATAGCTCGATGGACCAAGGGGCACTTGGCGAAGTGGGTTTGGCACTCTAACGGGCCATCCATGGCGTTGCCCGGCTGAGGGCTCGCGTGGCAGGAATTGGAATTATGAGCACCAAACCCCCCGTGCCCCAAGAGGTCCAGGAAGCCATTCGTACGCTGATCCGCTGGGCCGGTGACGATCCAAGCCGTGAAGGGCTGGTCGATACGCCATCGCGTGTGGCGCGCGCATGGAAGGAATATTGCGAAGGCTATAGCGAAGATCCCGGCATACACCTCTCCCGCGTGTTCGAGGAAGTGGGCGGCTATGACGAGATCGTGCTGCTGAAGGATATTCCCTTCCAGTCGCATTGCGAACACCACATGGCCCCGATCATCGGCAAGGCGGCAATTGCCTATCTGCCGACCGACCATGTTGTAGGCATTTCCAAGCTTGCCAGAGTGCTGCACGGCTATGCGCGCCGCCTGCAGGTGCAGGAACGCCTGACCGCCGAAGTGGCGGATTGTATCGAGCGGCATCTCAAGCCGCGCGGCGTGGCCGTGGTAATCGAGGCAAGCCATTCCTGCATGACCGCGCGCGGCGTCAGGACGCCCGGCGTCGGCATGGTGACCAGCCGCGTGTCAGGCGTGTTCCGCAAGGATCACCGCAGCCGCGAGGAAGTGCTCCGGCTGATGGGGTATTAAAAGGCTGGAGGCGCACATGGACGCACAGGCTGAATGGAAACTCCCATGGACGGGAGGATGCCGGTGCGGTGCTGTGCGCTTCGAGGTCGTGCTTGCACCGCTGCTGGCCAGCGTTTGCCATTGCTTTGGATGCCAGCGCATGTCGGCCAGCGCCTTTTCCACCACGCTGACAATTCCACAGGCGGGCTTTCGCCTCTCCCAGGGAACGGTGGTGACAGGCGGCGTCCACGGCGCCGCGGTGCATCACCATCATTGCGATGCATGCAAGAGCTGGGTCTTTACTACCTTAGAACCGGAGATGGGCTTCGTGAACCTGCGCGCGACGATGCTTGATGAAGCGTCATGGTTCGAGCCTTACGCAGAGATGCAACTGGCAGAACGCCTGCCCTGGGTTGCCACTCCTGCGCGCCGGAGCTTCGAGCGTTTTCCGAAGATGGAAGAATATGCCGGCCTCATCGCTGAATTTGCGGAGCACGGCAAAAGACCCTGAAGACAGGGCCGGGTGGGGCGATCCGAAAGAACCGCCCCGAATTCAGCCTCAGAGCTGGCCGAGCATATATTCCGCGCTGGAGACGTTGAAGTCGCCGGGGGCCTCGACGTTCAACTGTTCCACCACGCCATCGTTGACCACCAGCGAAAAGCGCTGGCCCCGCGTGCCCATGCCAAAGCCGCTTCCGTCCATGGTGAGGCCCAGTGCCTTCACGAAATCGCCATTGCCATCGGCAAGCATGGTGACTGCATCCGAGCCGGAGGCCTTGCCCCATGCGCCCATCACAAAGGCATCGTTCACGGCCGTGCAGGCGATCTCGTCAATACCCTTGCTCTTCAGTTCCTCGGCCTTTTCGACATAGCCGGGCAGGTGCTTGGCCGAGCAGGTGGGGGTGAAGGCACCCGGCACCGAGAACAGGGCAACCTTCTTGCCCGCAAAATATTCGCCCGATTGCACGGCTTCAGGGCCGTTCGCGGTCACCTTCACCAGCTTCACATCAGGCAGTTGGTCGCCAACAGAAATCGTCATGTCATATACCTTTCCAGAGCCATTATCCGTCCTGGCGCGGGGATAGGCTGCAAGAGTGCGGGGGCGCAACCGGGAGTTTCTTGCCTCAGGGCTAATTTCGCTTGATGGTTCCCCATAGAGGGCAGAGGGAACATGGCGTCCGGCACAGATCGGCCATCCGCGATTGGTATTTTGAAATCTATTCGTCGTAACCCGGCTTTACCTCCGGTCCCGGCAACGTCTAAGAGCGTTGCAAGGGATGCCACCCCCCTTTGCTGGCATCTTTCCTCTTGTCTCGCTTCCCGGAGAACACGCAGTGGCGACCAATTTTGCGGCAATTACCGGCGATTACGTCGTGAAGGATATTTCTCTCGCCGAATATGGCCGGGCTGAAATCGCGATTGCAGAAACCGAAATGCCGGGCCTTATGGCCCTTCGTGAAGAATATGGTGCGGCGCAGCCGCTGAAGGGCGCACGGATCACCGGCTCCCTGCACATGACCATTCAGACGGCTGTGCTGATCGAAACGCTGGTGGCGCTGGGTGCCGATGTGCGCTGGGCAACCTGCAACATCTTCTCCACGCAGGATCACGCCGCCTCCGCCATCGCAGCCCGGGGTATCCCAGTATTCGCGATCAAGGGCGAAAGCCTCGCCGATTACTGGGATTATGTGGGTCGCATCTTCGACTGGGGTGACGAAACCTGCAACATGATCCTGGACGATGGCGGCGATGCCACCATGTTCGCCCTGTGGGGCGCGCGGGTGGAAGCGGGCGATGAATTGCCCGAACCGGCCAATGCTGAGGAAATCGAGTTCCAGCGCGCGCTGAAGGCCTTCCTCAAGGCGCGTCCGGGATACCTCACCGAGACGGTGAAGTCGATCAAGGGCGTGTCGGAAGAAACCACGACGGGTGTTCACCGCCTTTATCACATCGCCAAGAACGGCAAGCTGCCTTTCCCCGCGATCAACGTGAATGATAGCGTGACCAAGTCGAAGTTCGACAACCTCTATGGCTGCAAGGAATCGCTGGTCGACGCTATCCGCCGTGCGACCGACGTGATGCTGGCCGGCAAGGTTGCCTGTGTTGCGGGCTTCGGTGACGTGGGCAAGGGTTCGGCCGCTTCGCTGCGCCAGGGCGGCGCACGCGTGATGGTGACCGAGATCGACCCGATCTGCGCGCTGCAGGCGGCCATGGAAGGCTATGAAGTCGTCACGATGGAAGAAGCCGTGACGCGCTGCGACATCTTCGTCACCGCCACGGGCAATGAAGACGTGATCACCGCCGAACATATGAAGGCGATGAAGCCGATGGCGATCGTCTGCAACATCGGCCACTTCGACAGCGAGATCCAGATTTCGGCGCTCGACAATTACGAGTGGACCGAGATCAAGCCGGGTACCGACCTCGTTACCTTCCCGGACGGCAAGCAGATCATCGTTCTTGCCAAGGGCCGCCTGGTGAATCTGGGCTGCGCCACCGGCCATCCCAGCTTCGTGATGTCTTCCAGCTTCACCAATCAGGTGCTGGCGCAGATCGAACTGTTCACCAAGGGCGACGATTACGCCAATCAGGTTTACGTCCTGCCCAAGCATCTCGACGAGAAGGTGGCTGCGCTGCATCTTGAAAAGCTGGGCGTAAAGTTGACGACGCTCACGCCGAAGCAGGCCGATTATATCGGCGTTCCGGCGCAAGGGCCGTTCAAGCCTGATCATTACCGTTATTGATCGAATGTGGGGCGGCGGAGAAATCCGCCGCTTTCCACAAGAGGATTGCCAGCGATACCATTGTAATCGCGGCCTGCCGGGCATAGCGAAGTCGCGATGGAAATGAGCCCCACCGCTTTGGCGCTGCTCGGCCTGCTGCTGGCAGCGTGGACTCTTGGCGCCGCTCTGCTCGTGTTGCGTTCCAACGGCGCGGCGCGTGGAGCCGAGGGCGCGCGCCGGGCGGCCAAGCGGCTTGCCCGGATGGTCGAGGAATCGCCCGCGGTTCCGATGCTTGTGCGGGCGGATGGCCGGATCGAAGCGCCTGAGCGGCTGGCGTCCTGGCTGGGGCTCGACGCAGTGCCGGGTTATCTCTCCGAACTGGATGCCCGCACGCACGGGCTGGCTTCGGACCAGCTCTCCCAGCTCGACGAGAACGTTCGCCGCGCGCAGAAAACCGCGGCCCCATTCCGCATGGTGGTCACGCCGCGCGGAACCACCCGCAGTCTGGCGGTACATGGTCATCTGGCCGATCCTTCGGTGTCTCCGGGCGGGGCGGCGCTCGTATGGTTTTTCGATTTTTCCGACAGCCAGACCGAACTTTCGCGTTTGCGGGCGGAAGCCGCGCGGGCGCGAGGCGATTTTGCTGCGCTTGTCGGCCTGATTGAGGCCGCGCCAATGCCCATGTGGTTTCGTGGACCGGATATGAAGCTGCGGCTGGTCAATTCCGCCTATGTCGATGCTGTTGGCGCTGCGAGTGCGGAGGCTGCGGTTGAAGGACAGATCGAGCTGATCGAGGCAACCGATGGCCTGACGGCAGCTCAGGTCGCGGGTCAGGCCCATGCCAAGGACATGCCGATCGAGCGCATGGTTTCCGCCACTATCGACGGGCAGCGCCGCGCATTGCGCGTCAGCGATCTGCCTCTGGGCGAAGAAGGCGTGGCAGGATATGCCGTGGACATCGAGGACATGGAAGAGCTGGGCCGCGCCTTCAAGGCGTTCCGCGAGGCGCAGCGTTCCATGCTCGACCAACTGAGCGTCGGGGTGGCGCAGTTCGATGAACGGCGGTTCCTCACCTTCGCCAACCAGCCGTTCCAGCGTATTTTCAAACTTCCCGGCACGATCGCCATCGATCCGCCGGATTTCGACCGTTTCCTGGACATTGCACGCGATGCTCATCGCGTACCGGAAGTCCGGGACTTTCCGGCGTGGCGGCGTGAACTTGGGGCATGGTTTGCCGCGGGCTCGCCAAAGGAAGAGGCCTGGCCTCTGCCGGATGGGACGCATCTGCGCATCGTAGGCCAGCCCATGCCGGATGGTGGGCTGGTATTGGTGGCGGAAGACCGGACGGAGCAGCTTGCATTGTCCGCCACGCGTGACACGCTGTTGCGTACCCGGACGGCGACGTTCGATTCCCTGTTCGAATCCCTGGCCGTCTTCGCGCCTGACGGTAGGCTGCAATTGTGGAACCGGCGTTTTCTGGCGGTCTGGGGGCTCGACGGCGAATTTCTCGACGCGCACCCCCATGTCTCGGCGCTGCTCGCCCAGATCCGCGACCGTCTCGCACGGCCTCCTCAGGCCGATTCCATCGGGGATGTCGTCCGCGCGGCCACCCTCGATCGTCGACAGAAGAAGGGCAGGGTCGTGCTGGCGGATGGGCGCACGCTGGAATTCGCGGGCGTTCCCTTGCCGGACGGCAATGGCCTGCTCACCGTGCTCGACATCACGGATTCTCAGAAGGCCGAGGCTGCCCTGCGGGAGCGTAATGCCGCTCTGGAAGAAGCGGATGCTGTGAAGACCCGCTTCCTCGCGAACATGTCCTATGAATTCCGCACGCCGCTCACGTCCATCGGTGGCTTTGCAGAATTGCTGCAGAGCGGGGTGGCCGGGGAACTCTCCGAAAGCGGCAAGGAATATGTTGCGGCAATTCTCGAATCTGTCGCCCGGTTGGGAGAGCAGATCGAGAATGTCCTCGATCTTTCGCAAAGCGAGGCCGGCCTTCTTCCGCTCGACCTGGCCCCGCTCGACATGTTCCCGTTCCTCACGACGATCGTGCGGGACCGTGAAGGAGCAATTACCGGCGGAGGCCTGTCGCTTGAATTGCGCGGTGACAGATCGGCAGGACGCATCCAGGCCGACAAGCGGCGCCTTGGCCGGGCAATCGGCCATATATTGGACAATGCGATTGCCGCGACGCCGGAGGGCGGAAAAATACTGGTCGATATTGCGCGCGTGAAAGAGGGGGTGCGTATCGTGGTTTCCGACAACGGGGGAGGTATGAGCCAGGCCGATGCTGCCCGCGCGCTTGAAGGCTATAAGGTCGCCCATGACGGCAAGACGGTCGCCCGTAGGCAGGGGCTCGGTCTCCCGCTCGCGCGGCAATTGATCGAGGCGCATGGCGGCAAGCTCTCGCTCGTGTCCGAAAAAGGCGCTGGCACGACCGTGACGATGATTCTGCCATGATCGTGGATCTCCCCGATCTCGCCGCGATGGAACATCTGGGCGGCCGAATTGCTGAACGCCTGCGGGCGGGAGACGTGGTGGCGCTCACCGGCGGTCTTGGCACTGGGAAGACGACGCTCGCGCGGGCGATTATCGCGGCGTTGGGCCATCAGGGCGAGGTTCCGTCACCCAGCTTCACCATCATCGAAACCTACGATCCGCCAGCCGTCCGCTTGCCGCTGGTTCATGCCGATTTCTATCGCCTGTCCCGCCCGGAAGAAGCGGAGGAACTGGGGCTCGACGATTATCGGGAGGGCGCGGCGATGATTGCCGAATGGCCGGATCATGCCGGGGGGTTCGCTCATGAGCCCGGTTGCCTTTCCATCGCGCTGGAAATTGCGGGTGAAGGGCGCAAGGCCGTTGTCGAGACGGGGGCGGATTGGCTAGGGCGATTTCCATGAGCCTGCCTGACGGTATCGAACAATTCCTCGCCAGCGCAGGCTGGCAAGGTGCGTCCATTGAACCTTTGCCCGGAGATGCCAGTTTCCGTCGCTATTTCCGTATCCGGGATGGCGCGAAAAGCGCGATGCTGATGGACGCGCCTCCCCCTCATGAAGATCCGGGGCCGTTCCTCGATGTCGCTCACTGGCTCACCGAACATGGCCATCGTGCTCCCGCTATTTATGCGGAGGATCGCGCGCGGGGCCTCGTCCTGCTGGAAGATTTCGGTTCCGATCGGATGCGGGACTGGCTGGATGTCCATCCCGCTGCCGAGCAGGAAACCTATCGCGGTGCGATTGACGCGCTGGTGAAGCTCCACCGCTCGTCGCCCGGGCCGTTCCCGCCCTATGATATGGCGGTCTATCAGCGCGAGGTGGCGCTCTTCCCGGAGTGGTATTGCCCGGCTGCGGGGATCGAAGTGGACGCTGCTGCCTATGCCGATGCGTGGGATAAGGTGATGGCCCCGGTCATTACCCGACAGGCGCCCGGCATCACTGTCCTGCGCGATTATCACGCGGAAAACATCATGCTGCTGCCGAATGGCGCGCAGGGATTGATCGATTTCCAGGACGCTCTTGTGGGCCACCCGGCCTATGACATCGTTTCGCTGCTGCAGGATGCCCGGCGTGATGTTTCGATGGAACTCGAACGGGCCATGCTCGATCATTACCTGTCGCAGGTGAATGGCGGGCCGGAACATGACGCCGAATTCACGGCTGACTATGCCCGCCTCGGCGCGCAGCGTAACGCCAAGATCGTGGGTATCTTCGCCCGCCTCTGGAAGCGGGACGGCAAGTCGCGCTATCTCGCCTTCATCCCGCGCGTGTGGGAAGCGCTGGAGCGCGATCTCGCTCATCCTGCACTTGAGCCTGTCGCGCGCTGGTTCGATGCCAATATCCCGAAGGATGTCCGGGAGAGGTGCGGAGGAGGGCTGGGGTGAGCACACTTGCATCGGATACGGCGATGGTGCTCGCGGCCGGCCTCGGCAAGCGCATGCGCCCGCTCACTGCGACCCAGCCCAAGCCGATGGTGCGGGTGGCCGGCAAGCCGTTGATCGACCATGTACTGGATCGCCTTGGCGCTGCCGGGGTGACGAAGGCGGTGGTGAACGTTCACTATCTGGCCGATGCGCTGGAAGCCCATCTTGGCGCCCGGCCTATGCCCAAGGTCACCATTTCGGATGAGCGCGCCCTGCTGCTGGAAACCGGCGGCGGGATGGTGAAGGCGCAGGCATTGCTGCCCGATCCGTTCTTCTCTGTGAACGCGGACAATATCTGGCTCGACGGGCCCTATGATGCCTTTCGGGAGCTTTCGGAAAGCTGGGATGCTGAACGGATGGATGCCCTGCTGTTACTGGTGCCGCATGCGGGAGCCTTCAATTATCGCGGCAAGGGTGATTTCCAGATGGACCCGTTGGGGCGTATTTCGCGCCGGCGCTCGGGTCGGATCGCGCCGTTCATCTACAGCGGCATCCAGCTCGTTTCGCACCGTCTGTTGCGGGATGCACCGGAAGGGCCCTTCTCGACCAATGTTCTGTGGAGCCGCGCGATCGAGGAAGGCAGGCTTTACGGGCTCTGTTTTGCGGGGGAGTGGTTCGAAGTGGGCGAGCCAGGCGCGATTGGGCCCACAGAATCCGCTTTGAAACGTGGCTGAGCGGTCGGGCCCTCAGGTCTATTCGATTGCTGCCCATCGCGGCTTTGCCGATGCTCTGGTGGCGGGACTGGTGCCGCGTTATTCGGAAGAGGATTTCGGCCTTGCCCGGCTGACGCTTCTTTTGCCGAGCCGCCGCGCCATCCGCACGGTCACAGAGGCATTCATCCGTCATTACGGCACTCAGGAAGGCCAATCCGGCCTGCTGATGCCGCGCATGGCGGTGGTTGGCGATCTCGATCTGGATGAGACGCTGGGCCCTCTGTTCGATCCGATCGGAGAGACTGGCGATATTCCACCCGCCGCCGATCCCACGCGCCGTTGGCTGCGGCTGGCTGAACTGGTGCGCGAACATGGAGGCGAGCAGGCCAGAAAAGGCGCAACTGCTCTGCGGCTTGCTGCCCAGATCGCGCAGGCGATGGATCGTCTGCTGGTCGAGGACGTCGCGCCGGAACGGCTGTGGAGCGACGAGGTGCTGAATGTCCTCGCCGATCTGTCTCACCACTGGTCCGCCAATACCCGGCTTTTCGCTACGGTTCAGCAATATTGGCTGGCAGAGCTGGCGGAACGGGGCGAGGTGGATGCGGCCACCCGGCGCAACATGTTGTTCAACGCGGCAGCGCGCAAATGGCGGGCGGCCCCGCCAGCTTCCCCAATCGTTGTGGCGGGCGTAACCAGCTCGGCACCGGCCCTTGCGCGCCTGCTGAAAGTCATTTCCGAACTGCCGCAGGGCGGGGTAATCCTGCCGGACCTCGACCTGTCGATGGACAATGCGGTGTGGGACGAATTGGGCTGCGCCGGAGCGCCGAAGGAGGGGGGCGGGCCGGTCTTTGCGCGGGGGGATGCCGTTACCCATCCGCAATATCACCTCAAATTGTTGCTTAACCGCATGGGGGTGGCACGCGAGGAGGTGCAGCAATGGCATCGTGCCGGGATGGCAAAGGGGCCGCCCGAGCGTACCCATGCCATTTCCAGCCTGTTCCTGCCGCCACAGGCCAGCAAGCAATGGGCCACGATGCCTGCGGAACAACGCCGCCTTGCAGGTGTGCGGATCATGAACACCGCCAATCCCGAAGAAGAAGCGCAAGCCATCGCGCTGCTCATCCGGCAATCGCTGGAAGAGTCGGAGAAGCGGGTTGCGCTGGTGACCCCGGATCGCAGTCTTGCCGGCCGCGTGGCAGCCCATCTGCAGCGCTGGAACATCGCGGCCGACGACACCGCCGGCAGGCCGTTGTCGCAAACGGCGGCGGGCCGGGTTCTTCTGCTGCTGGGCGAGATCATGGCGGATCATGCTGCGCCGGTCCCGCTTATGGCCTTGTTGGGCCATCCCCTCGCCGGGGCTGGGGAGGGGCGGCCGGACTGGCTTGAGCGTGCGCGTGCCTTGGAACGCGATATGCGCGGGCCGCGGCCCGAACCTGGCCTTGCCGTTCCGCGCCGACTGGCGATGAAGCTGGCCGAGCGGGATCCCGGCATTCTCCCTTGGTGGGAACATATCGAAGCTGCCCTTGTGCCGTTGCTGGAACTGGGCGGCAGGGACGAAGCTCCACTGGCCGATTTGCTTGACGCTCTGGCGTCTGCCGGAGAGGCATTGTGCGGCGAAGCCCTGTGGGCCCGGGAAGACGGACGTGCGCTGGCTTCGCTGGTAGAGGATCTGAGGCTCCACGCCCGTGACGTGGGAACCTTGCTGGCCCCCCAAGATCTGCACGCGGTGCTGCGCGAGCGGATGGATGCTATCGCCGTTCGTCCGCCCTGGGGCGGCCATTCGCGCGTGGCGATCTACGGCCTTCTGGAAGCGCGGATGACGCGCGCGGAACTGGTCATCTGCGGGGGGCTGAATGAAGGAAGCTGGCCCCAGATACCTACGCAGGATTCCCTGCTGGCGCCTGCCATTCTGCGAATATTGGGCGTACCCGCAGCCGATTTCCGTATCGGCCTTTCAGCACATGACCTTGCCGGCCTGCTAGGCGCGCCGGAAGTGGTGCTCAGCAGGGCCGACAGGGACATATCCGGCCCGGCCATCCCTTCGCGCTTTCTCCTGCGCGTCGAGGCGCTGCTGGGAGAGAAATTGCTGGGCGATCACCGGGAAGCAGAGGCCGTCAGGCTTGCTCGCGCCATTGATGCGGCGCCCCGTGCACCGCAATATTTGCGGCCGCAGCCGATGCCGTCGGCCGAGCGGCGGAAGGTTCCGATCAGCGTCACCGCTCTGGATCGGCTGCGCGGCGATCCCTATCAGTTCTATGCCAATGCCATCCTCAAACTGCGCAGCCTCGATGCGCTGGATACAGTGCCCACTGCGGCCTGGAGGGGGGACGCCGCACACAAGATTCTCGAAGCATGGCACCTTGAGGGGGGTGAGCTTGCCCCGATCGCGGAACGGGTGCTGGAACAGATCAACGCGCATCCTCTGATGCGGACCTTGTGGCGGCCGCGCCTGATGGCGGCGCTGCAGTGGATCGAGAGCGAGCTGACCGAGCGCTTGCCCGAACGGAAAGTAGCCGCTGTCGAAGCCTGGGGCGAAATGGAAGTGCGCGGGGTAACGCTGCGTGGCCGCGCTGACAGGATCGACCGCCTGCCGGGCGGCGAACTGGCCATTGTCGATTACAAAACAGGCTCTCCGCCCTCCGGCAGAATGGTGGAGGAAGGTTTTGCGCTCCAACTCGGGGTTCTGGGGCTGATGGCGCAGGCCGGCAAGATCCGCGACAGTGCGGGTGAGGTAATCACCGGAGAACCTACCCATTTCGAATATTGGTCCTTCGGAAAAAATCCGCAGAGCGAAACCGGGTTCGGCAAGCGGGATGAGCCTATCAAGGAAGGGCGCAAGAAGACGGGCCTGCTGCGCGAGGAATTCCTCGAAAGGACGGAAGACTATCTGCACGACGCGCTCAGCCGCTGGATATTGGGCGCCGAACCCTTCACTGCGCGGCTCAATCCCGATCTGCCCAATTATGGCGAATATGACCAGTTGATGCGTCTGGATGAATGGATGGGACTGGAGGACGAGGCTAAGGGGAACGGGGCCAAGCAGAACGGGGCTAGGGAGAAGGGTACGTGAGCGGCAAGGTCTATCCGCTCAAGGGCAATCAGGCCCATGCGGTCGATCCGGAACGCACTGTGTGGCTTTCGGCATCAGCGGGCACGGGCAAAACCCAGGTGCTATCCGCCCGCGTGCTTCGCCTGTTGCTCCAGCCTGATGTCCAGCCTTCCGAGATTCTCTGCCTGACCTTTACCAAGGCTGGCGCGGCGGAGATGGCCGTGCGCGTCAATGAGGTGCTGGCCGGTTGGGTGCGTATGCCGGACGGCGATCTGGCGGCGGACCTCAAGGCAATCGGGGCCGATTTTGGGCCCGATGCCATCGAACGGGCTCGCACTTTGTTTGCCAGCGTCCTCGATTGCCCGGGGGGTGGATTGAGGATCGACACGATCCACGCCTTTGCCCAATGGCTGCTCTCGGCCTTTCCCGAGGAAGCAGGCCTTACTCCCGGCACTCGTGCCATGGAAGATCGCGAGCGTAGTCTGCTGGCGCGGGAGGTGCTGGCGGAAATGCTGGTGGAGGCGCAGCAGCAGGGTGACGAAGAAACGCTCGATGCCCTGGCGGACCTTTCGCTCAGGAAAGGGCCGGATGCGGTCGAAGCCTGGCTGATGACATGCGCCCAGGCGCGAGAGGCATGGTTCGGTGCAGGGGCTTGGATTCCTCCTTTTGCTGACCGTCTGAACCAGTTGCTCGGTCTGCCCGCCGATGCGTCCGAAGCGGATATCGTGGCGTTATGCGCGGATGATCGTTTTGACACTGTCTCGCTACGCATGTGCATGACGGCGCAGGCAGGATGGAAGGCCAAGACCGGGCAGGACACTGCTTCGGCCATCGGGGAATGGCTGGCTGCAAGCCCCGGCGAACGGGCGGAGCGGCTTGGCGATCTGCAAAGCGCGCTCTTCACCCAGAAGGGGGAGCCGCGCAGCCTCAAGCAAATGCTCGGGATCGATCCGGCCTACCCCGATTACGTCGCCCGCGTGGGGGAGCGGATTGCCGAAGTCGCGCAGTTCAAGGCTCTGTTGGGCCTGGCGAAGTGGCTACTATCGGCCCTGATGCTCGGCCGAAAATTCGCGCTGGCATGGGAAGATGCGAAGAATCGCGAAGGGCTGATCGATTTCGACGACCAGATTCGCCGCGCTTCCGACCTGCTCCATCGCTCCGATCTGGCGGACTGGATCCGCTACAAGCTGGACCGGCGTTTCGATCATATTCTGGTGGATGAGGCGCAGGACACCAATGAGGCGCAATGGAGGATCATCGATGCGCTGACAGGGGACTTCTTCGCCGGACTGGGGCAGCGCGATGGCAAGATGCGCACCCTGTTCGTGGTGGGCGATTACAAGCAGGCGATTTTCCGTTTCCAGGGCACCAGTCCCGAGAATTTCGCGAGGGCGCGGGATCGGGTGCGCAAGGCGCTGGCGGGTGCGGTGGCGAATGCGCGGGAAGCGCGCGGCGGCGGACCGGCGCGGGACTTGCTCGACCTCGGGCTTGGCCAGAGCTTCCGGACTGCCCAGCAAGTCCTCACTTTCGTGGACGAGGCGATCGCCGCCATCGGGCATGGTCGTTTTGGCCTGAGCGATGAACCGGAAAAGCATTTCGGTGATGATCGCCCCGGCCTTGTCATTCTGTGGCAGCCGGTTTCCTCCGAGGCCAACGATGCAGGAGAGGATGAAGGCGAGCAGAGCTGGATATCCAGCGCGGAACGCCGGATGGCGGGCAAGATTGCCCGGCAGGTCAAGGCATGGCTCGATCAGGGCTTCCCGCTCGCCAAGGGGAGGCATCGCAACGCCGGGCCGGGCGACATCATGGTGCTGGTCCGCAAGCGCCGCGATCTGGCGGGGCTGATCGTCGCGCGGCTCTATGCGGCCGGCGTGCCGGTGGCAGGGGTGGACCGGCTTCGGCTTGGCGCCCCTCTGGCGGTGAAAGACCTGATGGCCGCCTTGCGTTTTGCCGCGCAGCCGCTGGACGACCTCAATCTTGCCAATCTGCTTGTTTCTCCGCTGATCGGCTGGAGCCAGCAGGATTTGCTCGATCATGGCTGGCGGGAAGATGGCCGGGTGCGCCTGTGGGGCCACCTGCGTGCTTCATCCGATCCACTCGTCCGGGCCACACTGGTGCAATTGGGCGAATTGCTGGCACGTGCGGATTACGAGCCGCCTCAGGCGTTGTTGCACTGGATTCTGGTTGGTTCCTGGCAAGGACGTCGTAAACTCGTCGCCCGGCTTGGGCGCGAGGCGAATGATCCGATTGACGAACTGCTCAATGCGGCGCTCGCTTATGCCAGCGCGCTTACACCCAGTCTGCAGGGCTTCATTCAGTGGTTCGATGCTGGCGAGGGTGAATTGAAGCGCGAGGCCGGGGCAAGCAGCGATCTGGTGCGGGTGATGACCGTGCACGGCTCCAAGGGGCTTCAGGCACCGATCGTCATTCTGGCGGATGCGGCTGGAAATCCCGACACATCCCCGCCGCGCGGGCTGGAACTTGAAGAGATCCTGCCGGGCGGGGCGGGGCGACGCGTGCCTTTGCCGAGCCTTTCAGGCGAGGAAAAGGTGGGGCGTATCGCCCAGGCCGAAGCAGCGGGTGCCGCTGCCGAGCGGGAGGAACATTGGCGCCTGCTCTATGTGGCGATGACCCGTGCGGAAGAGGCTTTGTTCATTGGCGGTGCGCTTGGCAGCCGGGAGGATGAACCCGCGCCTGATAGCTGGCATGCGCAGCTTCGCCCGATATTCACCGGGGAGCCAATCGAAGACCCTGTGTGGGGGCGTCGCTGGGAAATTGGAGCTTTGCCGCCACCAGTAGCGGGCGGAAGCCCGGCGGTTTCCGGGGAGGCTTCCATCGCCTTGCCGGAATGGGCTTTGCGGCCGATAGGGCCGGAACCGCGCCCGCCGCGCCCGCTCGCGCCGTCTTCGCTTGGCGAGGATACTGCGCCCATGCCGCCTATGCCTCCCGGAACGATGGAGGCGGCTGCGCGAAGGGGGACACTGATCCACGCCCTGCTGGAACGCCTGCCCGAGCTTGAACGGGATGCTCGCGCCGGGGCTGCCCGGCAGTGGCTGGCGCGTCGGGCTGCCGATCTGGATGAAGCAACCCGCGAAGAGATGACGGAAGCGGCTCTGGCGGTGCTGAACGCTCCCGACTGGGCCGAGATATTCTCCCCTTCCGCGCTTGCCGAAGTTCCGCTGGCGGCCACGGTCGAGGGCAGGGTAATCGCCGGTACTGCGGACCGCTTGTTCGTCACTGCCAACCGCGTGATGGTGGTGGATTTCAAGACAGCTGCCCGTCCGCCCCGGTCGCTTACGCAAATCCCGATGGCCACCTTGCGCCAGATGGCGGCCTATGTCGCTGCGCTGGAGGTAATCTATCCGGGGCGGGTAGTGGAGGCTGCGGTTCTCTATACCCAGACGCCTGAATTGTTCGCCTTGCCTGCCGCTTTGCTGGCAGAGCACAAAGCGCACTTGTCCCCAGCGCAGTAATCCTTTCACCCTCGGCCCGTTGCCTTCGGGGCGAGCCTGCCTAAATTGCAGATCAACGACGTTTCAGGAGAATCCCGATGGCTACCAAGGCCGTGACCGACGCCAGCTTTGCCGATGACGTGATCAATTCCGACAAGCCCGTTCTGGTCGATTTCTGGGCTGACTGGTGCGGCCCCTGCAAGATGATCGCTCCCGCGCTGGAAGAAATCAGCGAGGAACTGGGCGAACAGGTGACCATCGCGAAGGTGGACATCATGGAAAACACCGAAACCGCCAGCGCCTTCGGCGTCCAGTCGATCCCGCTGATGGTTCTGTTCAAGGGTGGTCAGCCTGTGGCTCACAAGCTCGGCGCCGCACCCAAGAGCCAGATCAAGAGCTGGATCGAAAGCGTTCTGTGATGTGATTTCCCCTCCTCTTCGGAGGAGGGGTTCAGGCCGGCAGGTTTTCCATCAGGCCGGCCAAATTATCCCACAAGGCCGGGCTCGCCGCGCAAAGCAGGCCTTTGCGCCCATCGTCCACGCGATAGGCTGAACCGTCTGGCCGTGCGGCCTTTCCCCCGGCTTCGTTGAGGAAAAGCACCCCCGCTGCGTGATCCCACGGGAGGGTCCGCTCGAAGACGGCGATGTCGTTCTCCCCCAGCGCGAGCCGTGGATATTGCTCTGCCGCGCAATAGGGCACATCGACGCAGCGGTAATGCGGAGCGACCTGATCGATGATCGCCTCCCGCCGGGCCGGGTCCATGAATATCAGCGAAATAGCGGCTATCGGGAGGGTTCCCTCGCTGGGGCGAGCCGTGATTTTCCGACCGTTCACAAAGGCGCCCTTGCCGCGATGAGCGACACAGAAGCGGTCGGTCAGAACGTCATAAACCCAGCCCGTATGACATTCCCCGCCTTCTGCCAGTGCCAGCAAAATGCCGAAGGGTGGCTTGCCTCTGGCGAAGTTGCGGGTGCCGTCCAGAGGATCGACGATCCAGCATGGGGCGGAAAGCCGGTCCATCACGGAAGGATTGGCATGGGCCGCTTCTTCGCCCACGATGGAAAGGCCGGGGATGATCTTTGCCAGCCCTTCGGCCAGCATTTCCTCCGACAGGTGATCCGCCACAGTGACGACATCGTCCGCCGCCTTCGCCGTTACCTGATGGTCTGCGAGCGTCTGATAATGCGGCAGGATCGCCTGGCGGGCTACATCACGTAGCAGGGAATGGACGGCATCGTGCAAGCCGTCCGGGTTCACGAACGATAGTCCGCGTTGATCGCGATGTAGCCGTGTGTCAGGTCACAGGTCCAGACGGTGGCGCGGCCATCGCCAAGTCCGATGTCGACTGAAATGTCGATCTCGCGGCCCTTGAGATGCTCAGCCACCGGTGC
Organism: Fulverythrobacter ferritrahens; assembly: GCF_020539485.1. GTDB lineage: Bacteria > Pseudomonadota > Alphaproteobacteria > Sphingomonadales > Sphingomonadaceae > Andeanibacterium > Andeanibacterium ferritrahens. The sequence goes on along the minus strand of NZ_JACDXU010000001.1, from coordinate 1,095,581 downwards.
CTCGTTATAATCCGCGAGAGGCTGCCCGTCCTTCGCGGCCCAGACGCCGCCAAAGCCGATGGACAGCCTGTCGCGGTCGGCCGGTTCGCCTGCCTTGCCCACTGCCATCACCACACGGCCCCAATTGGCATCTTCGCCTGCGATTGCGGTCTTGATCAGCGGGGAATTGGCAATTGCGAGGCCGATCTTGCGTGCGCTTTCATCCGAAACGGCGCCCGTCACGTCCACCGTGATGAATTTCTGCGCCCCTTCGCCGTCGCGCACCACGAGGTGGGAGAGCTGGCGACAGATGTCGAGCAGCGCGGCAGTGAAGGCATCTGCGCCAGGGCTGTCCTCACCAGTCAGCGGATCGTTGCCTGCCTTGGCGGTGGCGAAGGCCAGCACAGTGTCGCTGGTGGAGGTGTCGCTATCCACGGTGATGCAGGAGAAGGTCCGCAGATTGGCCGCCGAAAGGGCCTGCTGCAAAAACGCTGGCGAAACTGCGGCATCGGTAAAGATATAGCCAAGCATCGTCGCCATATCGGGCGCGATCATGCCGCTGCCCTTGATGATCGCGGCCAGTGTCACTGTCTTTCCGCCGATCATGGCCTGCGTCATCGCTCCCTTGGGGAAAGTGTCCGTGGTGGAGATGGTCCTCGCCGCGTCTTCCCAACTGCAGGGTTCTGCATCCAGAACCGCCTCGACGCCGGCGCGTGCCTTGTCCTTCGGCAGGGGGACGCCGATCACGCCCGTGGAACTGACGAACACTTCGGAAGGCGCGCAGCCCAGATGGGCGGCGACCTGCCCCATGATCTGCTCCACCGCCTCGCGCCCGCGATAGCCGGTAAAGGCATTGGAATTGCCTGCATTGACGATGAGCGCGCGGGCTTTCCCGGCTTTCGCCTGTTCGCGGCCCAGTTCAACTTCGGAAGAACAGCAGACGTTTTTGGTGAACACGCCGGCCACGACAGTGCCTTCCGCCAGCTCTGCATAGGTAAGGTCGCAGCGGCCCCAATCCTTATAACCCGCGCGCGCGACGCGCAGGGTCACGCCTGCGATCTGGGGCATGTCGGGGAAAGGCTTCGCGAGCGGCGATATTTCGAGTTCCATGAGGGCAGCCATTAGGTCCGACGCCGGTTGCGGGCAAGTGGCGAGCGTGGCCGACAGGCGGCAGCATCGATTTGTGTGGCCGCCGCTACTGGACGCGCGGCAAAGTCGCGACTATCTTGCGATCGATGCTCAAGCGTATTTTGACCTTGTTTGCGATCCTTACCGGGCTTGCCGCCGTGGCAGCGCCTGCACAGGCTCGTGCGATTGCGCTTGATGGGCTTGAACTTCACGCGGCGGGCGACAGTGTCGCCAAATGTGCGGACAAGGCCGTTACCCAGCAGACCATCCAGGTCGAGCGCATTGGCGACAGGAAGCCGCAAATGCCGGGCTGCCGTCCGGCCGTCATCACGATTGTGATCCCCACGGTTCAGCTTCAGGCTGACCGCGCGCACGAATAGCGCCCGCTTTCCGATAGATTGAAGCCCGGGTTGCGACGCCATGCGCGTGTGCGGCCAGTTCTGTCCGGCATGCCCGGATTCCCGATACAGCACAGGATTTTCCCATGATCGGCGCCATTGCCAAGGCCATTTTCGGCTCGTCCAACGACCGTTACGTCAAATCGCTCGACAAGATCGTCCGCCAGATCAACGCGCTTGAGCCGCAGCTGGAGGCGTTTTCCGACGAGGAATTGCAGGCCCAGACCGCCAAGTTCCGCCAGATGCTGGCAGATGGTCAGACGTTGGATGACATCATGCCCGAAGCCTTTGCCACCGTGCGCGAGGCTTCCAAGCGTGTGCTGGGCATGCGCCATTTCGATGTGCAGATGATTGGCGGCATGGTGCTGCATCGCGGCGAGATCGCCGAAATGCGCACGGGCGAGGGCAAGACACTGGTGGCCACGCTGGCGACCTATCTCAATGCCATCGAGGGCAAGGGCGTGCATGTCGTTACGGTGAACGACTATCTCGCCCGGCGCGACGCTGAATGGATGGGGCAGCTCCATCGCTGGCTGGGCCTGACCGTGGGCGTGATCGTTCCCAATATCGGCGAATATCAGCGCCGCGAGGCCTATGCCTGCGACATTACATACGGCACGAATAACGAATTCGGCTTCGATTACCTGCGCGACAATATGAAGCATGAGCGCAGCCAGATGGTGCAGCGCGCCTTCAACTACGCCATCGTTGACGAAGTGGACTCGATCCTGATCGACGAGGCACGTACTCCGCTGATCATTTCGGGCCCGACCGAGGACAAGTCCGAACTCTACGTTTCGATTGATCAGGTGGTGAAGACCATTCCGGCGGAATGGTATGATGTTGACGAAAAGGCCCGCAATGTCTCGCTGACTGAAGACGGCGTCGAAGAGGTGGAGAAGCTGCTCGTCTCGTCCGGCCTGCTCGCCACCGACAATCTCTACGATGTCGAGAACACGCAGGTGGTCCACCATCTCGACCAGGCGCTGAAGGCCAACATCATCTTCAAGCGCGACATCGACTACATCGTGAAGGACAACAAGGTTGTCATCATCGATGAGTTCACTGGCCGCATGATGGATGGCCGCCGCTGGTCGAACGGCCTGCATCAGGCCGTGGAAGCCAAGGAAGGGGTGAAGATCGAGCCTGAGAACCAGACGATGGCCTCGATCACCTTCCAGAACTATTTCCGCATGTATCCCAAGCTTTCCGGCATGACCGGCACAGCTGCGACGGAAGCTTCGGAATTCTACGACATCTACAAGCTCAACGTCGTTGAAATCCCCACCAACGTGCCGGTGCAGCGGATCGACGAGGAAGACGAGTTCTACAAGAACACGAATGACAAGTTTCAGGCGATCGCGAAGCTGATCCGCGAAAAGAACGAGATTGGCCAGCCGGTGCTGGTCGGCACCGTGTCGATCGAAAAATCCGAGCTTCTCTCGGACTTCCTGCGCAAGGAAGGGGTGGCGCATAATGTGCTGAACGCCCGTTTCCATGAGAGCGAGGCGCATATCGTTGCACAGGCCGGTCGGCTCGGCGCGGTGACCATCGCCACCAACATGGCCGGTCGCGGCACCGACATTCAGCTGGGCGGCAATCTCGAATTCCGGGCGGAAGACGAGCTGAAAGATATGCCTGAAGGTCCCGAGCGTGATGCCGCGCTCGCGCGGATCAAGCAGGAAATCGCAGCAGAGAAGAAGCAGGTTCTCGATGCTGGCGGGCTCTGCGTCATCGGCACGGAACGGCATGAAAGTCGCCGTATCGACAACCAGCTGCGCGGCCGTTCCGGACGTCAGGGCGACCCCGGCCTTTCCAAGTTCTACCTGTGCCTCGAAGACGATCTGCTCCGCATTTTTGGCCCCGATACGCTGTTTGCCCGCATGATGAATTCGAACCTCGCCGATGGTGAGGCTATCGGGTCCAAGTGGCTCTCCAAAGCTATCGAGACGGCACAGAAGAAGGTCGAGGCGCGCAATTATGACGTGCGCAAACAGGTGGTCGAATATGACAACGTCATGAATGACCAGCGCAAGGTGATCTACGAACAGCGCGCCGAAATCATGGATAGCGAGGCGGTTGACGATGTCGTGGTGGATATGCGCCACGAGACGGTCAACGCGCTGGTGGCCGAGGCTTGCCCTCCGGGCTCTTATCCCGAGCAGTGGAATATCGCCGGGCTGAAGGAACGCATTGCCGATGTGCTGGCGCTGGAAGCTCCGCTGGATGACTGGATGCAGGAAGATGCGCTGGAGCCTGAACTGATCGAACAGCGGCTCGTCGAACTGGCCGATGCGCACATGGAAACGAAGATCGCCGCTTCGGACGCATCGATCTGGCGGCAGGTCGAAAAGCAGGTGCTGCTCGACCGTCTGGATTTCCATTGGAAGGAACACCTCGCCACGCTCGACGCCCTGCGTCAGGTGGTGTTCCTGCGCGCTTACGCGCAGAAGCAGCCGATCAATGAATACAAGCAGGAAGCTTTCGGCCTGTTCGAACGCATGCTGGAAACGATTCGCGAGGATGTGACCCGCATTCTGATGACCAGCGAATTACGGATCGCTCCGCCGGAACCGGTTTCGGAACTGCCTGAACTGCCTTCCTTCCTCACGGGCCATATCGATCCCTTCACCGGGATGGACGACAGCAATGATGGTGATGGCTCCGCTGGACAGGAAGAGATGTTCGGCTCGCTCGCCGGTTCGCCGCAAATGGCGCCTGCGCCCGGTGTGGTGCCAGGTGCGGTTCTGGGCGATCCCTATCGTGAGATGAATGTCAGCCGTAATGCGCCGTGTCCCTGCGGTTCGGGCAAGAAGTACAAGCATTGCCACGGGGCGATTGCCTGATCTCTATGGCATAGGGCGAGCGTTCTCTCGCTTGCCGCAATTGTAACATCTGTTATGGTCCCCCACGGGAGTGGAGGGACCATGCAGATACAGAAACTCGATCTGCCGCGTTGCAAGGTGGGTGAAGGCCCGGTCTGGGACGTAGCCGAGCAGGCGCTCTATTATATCGACATCGTGGACTGTAAGGTCTTCCGGTGGGATCCAGCCACGGGCCAACACAGGGCATGGGACGTGCCCGACATGATCGGCTCGATGGCTCTGCGCGGCAGTGGAACCCGGCCGGACGGCGCGATTGTCGCCCTCGTCACGGGCATTCATTACCTCGATTTCTCGAGCGGAGAGGTATCTCTCTTTGCCCTGATGGACCCGCCCAATCCGGCGCTGCAACTGGCCGATGGGAAAGTGGACAGGCGCGGGCGTTTCGTCTTCGGCACAAGCCATCGCACGATGAAGGAGCCGCTGGGCGGGCTCTGGTCTCTCGGAACCGATGGCAAACTCACCCAGATCGACGATGACATCCATCTCGGCAACGGCCCGTGTTGGTCGCCCGATGACCGGATTCTCTACCATTCTGACAGTCTGCGCCACATGATCTATGCCTATGATTATGATATAGAAACCGGGGCGGTGAGCGGCAGGCGCGAGTTCTTCGACACCTCATCCTATGGGCCGATTCCCGATGGCGCGACCGTCGATACGGATGGCAACATCTGGGTGGCGATTTGCGAGGGCGGGGTGGTGCTGTGCCTCTCGCCTGAAGGGCAAGTGCTGAGGGAAGTGAAGTTCCCCACCAACATTCCCGCCAGTTGCATGTTCATGGGGCCGGATCTGGACCGGATGTTCGTCCCCACCATCGATCCTTCCTGCATCGGCAAGCCGTCAGAACCTGATGACGGGTTGATCTTCCTGATCGAAGGACTTGGAGCCACCGGTATTCCCGAACCGCGCTACGGCGGCTGACAGAGGCATTCCCACATGATTGACCGGCGTATGTTCCCGCTGATGTTCGCGGTGTTCATCAACATTGCGGGCTTCAGTCTGATCCTGCCGCTGTTGCCCTTCTATGGTCCGCTGTTTGGGGCGGGCCCGTTCGAAGTGGCGCTGCTTTTCGCGGCCTACAGCCTCGGCAACGTCTTTGGCGAAATCTACTGGGGCCGCCAGTCCGACAAATGGGGCAGGCGAGCCGTGCTGGTGCTGACGACCACCGGCGCGGCGGTGACTTATGTGGCTTTCGCCTTTGCGCCAGTACTGTGGCTGGCCATCGCCATCCGCGTGGTGAACGGCTTCTTCGGCGGTACGCTGAGCGTCGCGCAGGGCTTCCTGGCAGATGCCTCCCCGCCTGAACAGCGGGCGAAGGCGATGGGCCTGTTCGGATCGGCCTTCAGCCTCGGCTTCGCCTTCGGACCGGTGATTGGCGGGTTGTTCGCGGGTGCAGGCACGGCGCTGGCCGATTTCCGGGCGCCTATTCTGGTGGCGGCGGGGCTGTCTGCCGTCGCTGCAGTCTGGTCTCTGCTGGTGCTGCGGGACGTCAATCCGCCCGCCGGGAAAGCCCGTGCATTGCCGAAATATAGCGAGGGCTTTGCCTATATCGTCCAGAGCCCGCTGCTGTTCCGCCTGTTCGTCATTTCCTTCTTCGGCATTGCCGCCTTCGCTTCGAGCGAGGCGATCTATGGTCTGTGGAGCGAGTCGAATTTCGGATGGACTGCGCGCGATCTTGGCTTTGCCTTCATCGCCATCGGCCTGGGCGGCCTGGTAGTGCAATTGTTCCTGCTGCACCCGCTGGTGACGCGCTTTGGGGAAGGGCGGGTGATCACAGCCGGCTTGCTGATCATCGCCTTGTCCATGTTGCTGCAGCCCATCCTGCGGGAACCCTACGTGGCGGTCGCGTTGATGGGGATGCTGATGGTCGGGCATAGCCTTGCCTTTCCCACTGCAGGGGCGCTCACGTCGCGTACGGCACCCGTGGAGCGGCAGGGCAGCGTGATGGGGCTGATCATGGCCTCTAACGCCTTCTCTCGCATCGTTGCGCCGCCTGCTTTCGGCCTGATCTACGAATCGGCCGGGCATGATATCCCGTGGTTTGCGGGGGCGGCCATGATCGTGCTTTTTGCGGTTCCCTTTGCGATCCAGCTTGTGGGCCTTACACAGAAGCGTGCTGGGCAGGAGCGGGCGGCTTAGGGCGACGGAACCAGCTGCTCCTCTCCCGCGTTTGCCCGACAGTGCTTATCAGGGAGAGAGCCGTGAAATCATCCATTCTTGCCGGGATCGCCGGCATTGCCCTTGCCATGGCGGTCGCCGTTCCGGCGCAGGCCGAAGTCAGCCCGGCTGTGGCCACTGCGGTTGCCGATCAGGGCAGACCAGCCACGGATACGGCGCGGGACAATGCCCGCAAGCCGGGTGAGATCGTTACGTTCGCAGGCGTGAAGCCGGGCGACATCGTGGCGGAGATCGCGCCGGGCGGCGGCTATTACACACGCATTCTGGCCAAGACCGTTGGGCCCCAGGGGCATGTCTATGCCATGATGCCCAGCTTCTTCGCCAGCCGGCCCGGCGGGCTGGATGCGATCAACAAGCTGGCTGCGGAATATGGCAATGTGACGGTCTTAGTTGCCGATTTCGCCGATTTCACGCTGGAAAAGCCGGTGGACCTCGTCTGGACCACGGAAAACTACCACGACATGGCCAACGGCAATATCGCCGGTATCAACGGTTCGGTGTTCAAGGCGCTGAAGCCGGGTGGCATTTATTTCGTGGAGGATCATTCCGCGCCGGGGACGGGAACCAGCGCTACCCGCACGCTCCACCGAATCGATCCGGAAGCGGTGAAATCCGCAGTGACTGAAGCCGGGTTCAAGCTGGAGGCAGAATCGGATGTGCTGCACAATCCGGATGACAAGCACGGTCTGGGAGTAAGCGATCCGGCGATCCGTGGAGAGACGGACAAATTTGCCCTGCGCTTCCGCAAGCCGGGCTGAGCGGCGCCAATATGCGGGTCAAAAGAAAAGGGGCCGAAAGGCCCCTTTTTTGCCACCTGGAAGGTAGTGGCTCCCCGAGTAGGATTCGAACCTACGGCCAAGTGATTAACAGTCACCTACTCTACCGCTGAGCTATCGGGGAGCAGCCCTGCCGGGCAGGAGTGGGCCTATATTCAGGCCCGTTTGGTTTGGCAAGCGGCCAAAGCAAATTTTATGCATTCTCCGGCTCAGGCGATAAATTGTTCGGCCACAATGCGTTCGTCGAGGCTGTGGCCGGGGTCGAACAGCAGCGTCAATTCCTTGTCCCGGGCGATCTCCAGGTGGACTTCGGCAATATCGCGCACTTCCTTGTGGTCGGCCACGGCGGCTACCGGTCGTTTGTCGGGATCTAGCACGCGAAAGCTGATCCGGCTGCGGTCAGGCAGCAATGCTCCACGCCAGCGGCGGGGGCGAAAGGGGCTGATGGGGGTCAGCGCCAAAAGCTGCGAATCGAGCGGCAGAATCGGCCCGCTGGCGGAAAGGTTATAGGCGGTCGATCCGGCGGGGGTGGCCACCAGAACGCCATCGCATGCCAGTTCCGCAATACGGACCTTTTCGTTCACGCTCACTTCGATCTTGGCCGTCTGCCGCGTTTCACGCAGCAGAGAGACTTCATTGATGGCGTAGTGAATGTGGCTTTCGCCCTTGCGAGTGAAGGCTTCCATGCGCAGCGGGTCTACCGCGATGGCACGGGAACGATTGATGCGTTCCACCAGCTTTCGTCCGCTGCGGAAGCTGTTCATCAGAAAACCGACTGTGCCCAGGTTCAGGCCATAGGCGGGCAGAACCCGGCCGCTGTCGATCATCTGGTGCAGCGTTTGCAGCATGAAGCCGTCACCGCCCAGCACGACCACGGCTTCCGCTTGTTCCAGCGGCACCCAATCGACCAGCCCGGCCAGCTCTCCAGCCGCCTCCTGCGCGCGCGGTGCTTCCGACGCCACTATCGCAAGCGCTGAAAAGGCGTGTCCCTGGCTCACGATGTGCAGCTCACGATTTGCAGAAACCTCCGGATGGCGGTGCGGGCGCACCTGTGCGACAGAGAACGAAACTATGGAGCAACGCCCCGTTTTGCAATCGCAAGGGCGCGGATGGTGTTCTAACCACATGAGTTCCGGCAACAGGTCTTACAAGCGAAGAATGGCAGACGAATTGCATCAGGTGCCGGATCAGAAACGAGACGCGCTGACGGGGCTGGTGGGGCCAGCCGGCGCGCGCGCCCGGATCGTGCAATGGCAGGATGATGCGGCGCGGGACGGGGGGACTGCGCCTATCCACGCAATGATGCTGGGCCTGCGCCGGTTCGATACGGTCAATCTCGCCTATGGAGAGGCGGCAGGCGATTCCGCGCTGGTTGCCGTGGCTAACAGAATGTCGCGCTTCGCGGCGGATGAACTGACGGGCGAATGGGTGGTCGCGCGCATGGGCGGCGGCAATTTCCTGCTGGTCGCTCATGAGCAGTGCAGCCGGGAGCGTTGGCAATGGCTGGCCGAAACCCTGGCCGAGAGCATTGCCCGGCCTATCGCGAATCCTGTGGGAGCCGGCACCTTGCGGCTCTGGCCGCGCATCGCCTTGATGCGTGCGCTTCCGCTACAAAACGCCGATGCGATTTTCGGCAGGCTTGCTGACACTATGGAACGCGTACGGCTTGAAAGTGGGCGCCGGGTGGTATGGGTGGATGGCGATGCCAGCATTGCCGGCCGCAGTGCCGCGCAACTGGAAGCAGACCTGCTCGCCGCGCTGGACCGGGACGAGATCCAGATTCTCTATCAGCCCCAGTTCCGCAGCGAAGACGATGCGCTGGTTGGGGCAGAGGCGCTGGCCCGGTGGGAGCATCCATTGCTCGGGCGGATCGGTGCGGCGGCCTTGTTCTCTATTGCCGAGCGGGCGGACCATGTTGCCCAGCTTTCCCGCCATATCGCGACCCGTGCGGTGGCAGAGGCCGCGTATTGGCCTGCCCCCTTGCACCTCTCGCTCAACGTAACTCCGGCGGACCTTTCGGCCGGTAATTTTGCGCAGGATATTGCTTCTATCGTGAGCGGCGCCGGGCTTGCTCCCGAACGGCTGACGATCGAGATTACCGAACAGGCGCTGCTGACCGACCTTGCCCGTTCCGCCCTGGCTCTGGGCAAGCTGGTGGACCTGGGCATTCGCGTTGCGCTCGACGATTTTGGCGCGGGTTTCTGCAATTTCCGTTATCTCAAGATATTGCCGCTTCACTATCTCAAGCTCGACCGCACGATGGTGGAGGACATAGTCGAAGACATGCGCGACCTTGCGGTTCTGCGCGGCATCGTCGCCATGGCCCATGCTCTGGAACTCGAAGTGATTGCCGAAGGCATCGAAACAGAGGCCCAGCGCGCGCTGATCGCGCGGGAAGGCTGCGCCTGCTATCAGGGCTTCCTGCGGGCGAGGCCTATGGGCGCAGCGGCGTTCAGGACGTTTGCCGGGACGCGATAGACCTTCAAGGAAGGGCTCCTCAGCTCGCCTTTGCTGCTCGCTTCACAATGCCGGACAGCCCCTTGGTCAGCTGATAGAGGCCATTGAGGCGCGATTTCGGATCGCCCCATGCCCGTTCGATCACCAGCTTCATGTCGGGCCGCAGGCGGGCCGTGCCTTGCAGGCGTTCGACATAGGCAAGCAGACCCGCCGGATCGGGGAACGAATCCTTGTGGAACGTCACCAGCGTGCCGCGTGCGCCGACATCCACCTTGGCGATATTGGCGACGATGGCCTGCTGCTTGATCTCGATAAGCTTGACGAGGTTTTCGGTGGGCGAGGGCAGGGGGCCGAAGCGGTCGATCATTTCGGCGGCCAGCGAATCCAGTTCTTCCTTGCCCTTCGCATCGTTCAGGCGGCGATAGAGCGCCATGCGCACGGCAAGATCCGGCACGTAATCGTCCGGGATCATGATCGGGGCATCCACAGTGATCTGCGGCGAAAGGCCGCTGTTGTCGCGCTCCAGCCCCATATCGCCGGCCTTGGCAGCCAGGATCGCATCTTCCAGCATGGATTGGTAAAGCTCGAAGCCGACCTCGCGGATATGGCCGGATTGCTCGTCACCCAGCAGATTGCCGGCACCGCGAATGTCGAGATCGTGGCTGGCAAGCTGGAAGCCCGCGCCCAATCCGTCGAGATCGCCCAACACCTTCAGGCGCTTTTCGGCCACTTCGGAAAGCTGCTGGTCCCGCGGATGGGTGAGATAGGCATAGGCGCGCAGCTTGGAGCGGCCCACTCGGCCGCGCAGCTGATAAAGCTGGGCGAGGCCGAAGCGATCCGCGCGATGGATGATGATCGTGTTGGCGCTGGGAATGTCGAGGCCGCTTTCCACGATAGTGGTGGAAAGCAGCACGTCATAACGGCGCTCGTAGAAGGCGGCCATGCGCTCTTCCACTTCGCGGGCGCCCATCTGACCATGGGCCGAGATGTATTTCACTTCCGGCACGGCCTTGTGAAGCCAGTCCTCGATATCGGGCAGGTCGGCAATGCGCGGCACGACGATGAAGCTCTGCCCGCCACGGTGATGTTCGCGCAGCAGGGCCTCGCGCATCACCACTTCGTCCCACTCCATCACATAGGTGCGCACGGCCAGGCGATCGACCGGCGGGGTCTGCATGGTGGTGAGTTCGCGCAGCCCGCTCATCGCCATTTGCAAGGTGCGCGGTATGGGGGTGGCCGTAAGGGTCAGCATATGGACGTCGGCCTTCAGTTCCTTCAGCCGTTCCTTGTGCTTCACGCCAAAACGCTGTTCCTCGTCCACGATTACGAGGCCAAGGCGCTTGAACTCTACCTGCTTGGCGATGATCGCATGGGTGCCGACCACGATGTCCACCGTGCCGTCCGCCAACCCGTCGCGCGTATCGGATGCTTCCTTGGGCGGGACGAGGCGGGAGAGGCGGCCGACCTTGATCGGGAAGCCGTTGAAGCGGGTGGAGAAGTTCTCGAAATGCTGGCGTGCGAGCAGAGTGGTGGGGGCCACCACCGCGACCTGCTGCCCTTCCATCGCGGCGACGAAGGCAGCGCGCAAAGCCACTTCCGTCTTGCCGAAGCCGACATCGCCGCAGACCAGCCGGTCCATCGGTTTGCCTTCCGCGAGGTCGTTCAGCACGTCCTCGATCGCGCGTTCCTGATCCTCGGTCTCCTGCCAGGGGAAGCGCTCGACGAACTGGTTATAGCCGCTTTCGTCCGGCACCAGTGCCGGGGCGGTGCGCAGGGCGCGCAGGGCAGCGGTGCGCAGCAGTTCGGCGGCGATGGCCTGAATGCGCTCCCTCAGCTTGGCGCGGCGTTTCTGCCATGCCTCGCCGCCCAGCCGGTCGAGCGGCAGAGCTTCGTCGGAGGAGCCGTAGCGGGTGAGGACGTCGATATTCTCGACCGGGATATAGAGCTTATCCCCGCCGGCATATTCCAGCATCACGCAATCATGCTGGCTCTTGCCGACCGCGATGGCTTCCAACCCGAGATATTTGCCGATGCCATGGTCGATATGGACGACCAGATCGCCAGCATTGAGTGCCGAAAGCTCGGCCAGAAATGCGTCGGCATCCTTGCGGCGCTTGCGGCGACGGACCAGCCTGTCGCCCAGCATGTCCTGCTCGGTGACCACCTCCATCTCGGCATTGGCGAAGCCGGTTTCCAGTGGGAGGACGACAGCGACCGGCGCGCCCTTTGCCGCAAAACCCAGCGCCTCCTGCCAGGTGTCTGCAAGACGCGGTTCGGCGCCCTGTTCTGCAAGGATGGAGGAAATGCGCGCGCGAGAGCCCTGAGAATAGGCCGCGATCAGCGGTTTCCGCCCGGCCTTGGCAATGGTGTTGAGATGCCGCGCGGCGGCTTCATAGACATTGTCCCCCCGCGCGCGTTCCGGCGCGAAATCGCGCGCGCTGGAGAAGGCGAAGTCGATCACGCTCCCGCTTTCGGGCTGTGCGAAGATATCCGCCCGGTGAACCGGCCAGCCTGACAGGCGTTCTGCAAACTCGTCACGGGAGAGATAAAGCGCATCGGTGGCCAGTGGGCGATAGGAGCCTGCCGCTTGCCCCGATGCCTCGACGCGGGCCTGATGATAATCCTCGATGTCGCCCAGCCGTTCGTCGGCCGATCCCATGGCCGCATTGTCGATCACGATTACGTCGTCGGCCGAAAGGTGATCGAACAGGCTGGCGAGCTTGTCCTCGAACAGGGGCAGCCAGTGTTCCATGCCAGCAAGGCGCCGTCCGTCGCTCACGGCCTGATAGAGCGGATCGCCAGTGGCATTGGCGCCGAACATCTCGCGATAACGGGTGCGGAAGCGTTTGACCGTGTCCTCGTCCAGCAGGGCCTCGCTGGCGGGAAGCAGCAGGTGCCCTTCCACGATGCCTGTGCTGCGCTGGGTGGAGGGATCGAACAGCCGCAGGCTTTCGAGTTCGTCGCCGAAAAAGTCGAGCCGCAGCCCGCCTTCGAAGCCGGAGGGGAAGATGTCGAATACAGAGCCGCGCACGGCGAATTCGCCGGCATCGATCACAGTGTCGGTGCGCGAATAGCCCTGGCGCTGGAGCAGCGCGATCAGGCTCTCATGCCCGATCTGCATTCCGGGCACGATCTCGCGCACGGATTCGCGGATACGGAAGGGGGTCAGGACGCGCTGGAGCAGGGCATTGACGGTGGTGACCAGCAATTGCCCGTTCTTCTTGCCCCGTTGCAGCTTGTGGAGCGCGGACAGGCGCTGCGAACTGATCGAGAGGGCAGGGCTGGCACGGTCATAGGGCAGGCAGTCCCACGCCGGGAATTCGATCACTTCCAATTCGGGCGCGAAGAAGGCGGCGGCATCGGCCACTGCGCGCATTGCGGTATCGTCGGGCGCGACGAACACGGCCCGGCCCTTCGATGCGCGCGCCAGGTCCGCCAGCACCAATGGCTGCGCCCCGCGCGCGACGGAAGCGAGCGTCAGCGGGGAGGAAGCGGAGAGAATGCGTTGGAAATCGGGCATTTGTGGTGTCGATCCGTGTAGTCTGCGCACGCACGAAAACCCGTTGGCGCGATTTCAGCGCAAACGGGTTTTGTGAAAGTCGATGCTCCCTAGCGGGGGGAGCGCGCGTTGTCGAATGCCCCATTGGCCAGCCGCGCAAGCAATGCGACCGCCCGAGGGGATCAGATGCGGACGTAATCGATCATCTGGAGCTGGCGCATCATCTGGCCGGCATATTTTTCCGGCACGGGCTGTGCTTCCAGCGCCCAGGCCATGATCTCCACGTCATCCTCGTCAAGCAGTGCCTCGAACCAGCCGAGCGCAGCCTCGTCCCAATCGGCATGATGGCGGTCGAAAAAACCGCCGATCATGTAATCGGCTTCGCGCGTGCCGCGATGCCACGCACGAAACTTTGCGCGGGCAAGGCGAGCTTCCCGGGTCGGGGCACCGGGCATCTTACTTGGCCCTCAGGGCTTCGAGGATATCTTCGGGCTTGCGGCCCGCCATATCCTTCGCAAACTCGCCCAGCAGCACAGCCTCGGTCTGCTTGTGATAATGCTTGCGCAATTCGCCCAAGGTGCGGGGTGCGGCGATCACCACCAGCTTGTCGATCTTGTGGCCGAGCACCCGGCTGTTGAGCCATTCCGCGACGCCTGCTGCATGCGCGTCTTCATCCTGAAGGCTGGCCTGCGGATTGCCCGCGCTGGAATAATGGCGCCCACCCGACCCATGATTATGCTCGTCCAGCTTGACGGCGGGCAGGGGGGCGAGTTCAGGCTCAGCCTCATTACCGCTGTTGCGATAGAGCTCGAACTTCGCGCCATCGACCAGAGCGATAATTGCACCATGGGGCAGCAGCATTCACCTTCTCCTCACTCTTAATACCCTTACCAGTAGGGCCATATGGTGACTCGGGACGGACAGTTTAATGAGCTGCGTCAATTCTGGCGAATTTTCTGTCGATGGGGCAAGGAGCCTTCATGCGGCCAGAACAGCTCAATCCGCTTTTCGTAGAAGCCGACGCTCTGGAGGGCGTCGGCCCCAAATTGCGCAAGCCGCTGGAGAAGCTCGGCCTCGCGCGGGTGAAGGACTTTGCCTATCACCTGCCGGAGCGTTTCGTGTTGCGTCATGCGGTTGAGAATCTCGATCAGGCAAGCGTAGGCGAGCAGATCGTGGTGGCGCTCACTCCGGTGGAGCAACGCGCTTCCGCCGGGCGCGGTCCGTTCCGCGTGCTGGCCGAAGATGCGCTCGGCAATATCTGTGCGCTCACCTATTTCGGCCGGGCTTCCTACAGCGCGCGCAAACAGCTTCCGCTGGGGGAGAAGCGCTGGATCGCCGGGCGGCTCGATCAATATGGCCAGATGCTCCAGATCGTGCACCCCGATCATGTCGAGGAGGAGAGCAGCCGTCTGGCGGGTAAGCTGGTGGAGCCGGTCTATCGTCTTGCCGAAGGGCTGACCCAGCCGCGCGTGGCGGGGCTGGTGGCGCAGGCGCTGGCCCGCGCGCCGGAACTGCCTGAATGGATCGAGCCGACTTTGCTCGATCGCCAGAAATGGCCCGCCTGGCGCGATGCGCTGGTGCTGGCCCACAAGGACGAACACGCCGCCGCGCGGGATCGTCTGGCCTATGACGAGCTGCTGGCGAGCAGTCTTGCCCTGATGCTGGTGAAGGAAAGCAATCGCACGCGGCGTGGCCAGTCCTTGCGGGGCGATGGTTCGCTGAGGGCGAAGCTGCAATTGCCCTTCGGCCTGACCGGCGCGCAGAAGCGCTCCATTGCCGAGATCGAAGGCGACATGGCCCAGGGCCACCCGATGCTGCGCTTGCTCCAGGGCGATGTCGGTGCGGGCAAGACAGTAGTGGCGCTGGAATCCATGCTGGTGGCAGTGGAGGCCGGAACGCAGGCGGCGATGCTGGCGCCGACCGAGATCCTTGCCCGCCAGCATTTCGAAACGATCCGCCGCCTTGCCGCGCCCACCGGAGTGAACGTCGCGCTGTTCACCGGGCGCGACAAGGGCAGGGCGCGCGAAAGCATCCTGATGGGGCTGGTCGATGGCAGTATCGACATCGTGATCGGCACCCATGCCATCTTTCAGGAAGCGGTTGCCTATCGCAATCTCGGGCTGGTAGTGATTGACGAGCAGCACCGCTTCGGCGTCGGCCAGCGCCTGATGCTGACGCAGAAGGGCCGGGTGACGCCGCATTGCCTTGCCATGACTGCCACACCGATCCCCCGCACGCTCACGCTGGCGCAATATGGCGAGATGGACGTCTCCCGCCTCGACGAAATGCCGCCGGGCAGGCAGGCGATCGATACGCGCGTTATCTCGATAGAACGACTGGCGGATGTCGTTTCCGGGATCGAACGGCATATTGCTGGCGGCCAGCAGGCCTATTGGGTCTGTCCCATGGTGCGCGAGAATGAGGGCGAAGACCTTGCCGCTGCCGAGGCACGCTTCGCGTCGCTCAGGGAACGCTTCGGAGAGGACGTCGTGCTGGTCCACGGCCAGCTTAAGCCTGAGGTGAAGGACGCCGCGATGGAGCGGTTCGCCAGCGGACAGGCCAAGGTGCTGGTCGCCACTACCGTGATCGAAGTCGGCGTGGATGTGCCCAACGCCACGCTGATGGTGATCGAACAGGCCGAACGCTTTGGCCTTGCCCAGCTTCACCAGCTGCGCGGGCGCGTAGGGCGCGGATCGGAAAAGTCGGTCTGCCTGTTGCTGCGCGGAAACGAATTGTCCGAAACCGCCAAGCAGCGGCTCGCCCTGATGCGCGAAACGCAGGACGGGTTCCGCATTGCAGAGGAAGATCTCGAACTACGCGGCGGCGGCGAATTGCTGGGCACTCGCCAGTCGGGCGAGAGTGCCTTCAATGTCGCCACGCTCGATCAGATCCAGCGCCTGTTGCCGCTCGCCCATGACGATGCGCGCCTGTTGATCGAACGTGACGGCGGGCTCGCCAGCCCGCGCGGCGCGGCGGCAAGGCTGCTGCTCTATCTGTTCGAGCGCGACTGGGGAGTGCAATTGCTGAGGGGCGGGTGACGCAGGATTCGACCAACCGCATATGGGGATGGGCGGGCGCATTCCGTTTGGGCCTTTTCCATTGCCTCGCCTTCGGGGCACCTCTAAACCCCGCCCACTTGGACGATAACAACGAAAAGCAACCCGCTTGATCCTGTCACCTTTCGAATGGATGATCGCCAAGCGCTACATGCTGCCCGGCAGGGGAGAGGCCTTCATTGCCCTCGTCGCCGGGATCAGCCTTGTGGCGGTGATGCTTGGCGTCGCCGCGCTGGTCATCGTGATGAGCGTGATGAACGGCTTCCGCGCCGAACTGCTCGACAAGATCGTGGGGCTGAACGGCCATGCCATCATCCAGGCCTATGGCGAACGCTTCGATAATTGGCAGCAGGTGCTCAAGGAAGTGAAGAAGACGCCGGGCGTTGTCCGCGCTTCTCCGCTCATCGAAAAGCCGCTGCTGGTCACCTTCAACGGCCGCGTTGAAGGCGTGCTGGTTCGCGGCAATACGCAGCAGGACATCAATCGCCTCAAACCGCAGCAGGTTTCCGGCAGCCTTGCCCAGTTGCGGCCCGGCGCCAGCAAGGTTGCCATCGGCAGCAGGCTTGCGGAAAATCTCGGCGCGCGGATCGGCGATACGATCACCATCATCAATCCCGCCGGTCGGGCAACGCCCTTCGGCACCGTGCCGCGCCAGATCGGTTATGAAGTGGCCGCGATCTTCGAAGTGGGCGTGTATGATTATGACGAGAAATTCGTCGTCATGCCCATGCAGGATGCGCAGACCCTGCTGCTGATCGGCGACACGGTAGGCATGATCGAAGTGAAGACCGTCAACCCTGACAAGGTGACCGAAATCCTCGCGCCGGTTCAGCGCCAGCTTGCGGGCGTGGCGGTGATTTCCGACTGGAAGACGATCAACTCCAGCCTGTTCGAGGCGCTGGCGGTGGAACGGGTGGCGATGTTCGTCGTCCTGTCCATCATCGTGCTGGTGGCGGTATTCAACATCCTGTCCTCGCTCATCATGCTGGTGCGTGCCAAGACGCGGGACATCGCGATCCTGCGCACCATGGGTGCCACGCGAACGAGTATGCTGAAGATATTCGTCACCACCGGCTTCCTGATCGGTGCGCTGGGCACCATGGCGGGCCTGGCGCTGGGCTTCGTGTTCCTGTTCTTCCGCCAGCAGATTGTGCGCGGGATAGAGATCGTGACGGGCCAGAACCTGTGGGACCCTTCGATCCGCTTCCTCACCGAGTTGCCGAGCCGCACCGATCCCGGCGAAGTTATCGCCATCAGCATAATGGCGCTGGTCTTCAGCTTCGTAGCTACGCTCTATCCGGCGTTCCGCGCCGCCAATACCGATCCTGTGCAGGTGCTGCGCTATGAATAACGCCCATCTGATGCCGGTGGTGCAGCTGACCAACCTGACCCGCAGCTTCGAGCAGGGCGGGGTGAGGATCGACGTATTGCGCGGGGTGAACCTGGCAGTCCAGCCGGGCGAGATCGTGGCGCTGCTTGGTCCCTCGGGCTCGGGCAAATCCACCATGCTCCAGGCAGTGGGCCTGCTGGAAGGCGGCTTTGGCGGGCGGATCGAGATCGCCGGAACCGATGCGAGCACTCTGCCGGGGGATAGACGCACCGCGCTGCGCCGCGATTGCATCGGCTTCGTCTATCAGTTCCACCACCTGCTGCCCGATTTCAACGCGCTGGAAAACGTGATCCTGCCGCAACTGGTGGCGGGCAGAAGCCCGGCCGAGGCTCAGGCACGGGCCAGCGAATTGCTGACCTCGCTCGGCCTTGGGGCGCGGCTCGAACATCGGCCCAGCCAGCTATCCGGCGGCGAACAGCAGCGCGTCGCCGTGGCGCGCGCTCTGGCCAACCGGCCCCGCATCGTGCTGGCTGACGAGCCCACCGGCAATCTCGACGAGACGACGGCAGACAAGGTGCTGGCCGAATTCGTCCGCCTCGTGCGCGGAGAAGGCAGCGCGGCGCTGGTGGCCACGCATAATGAGCGGCTCGCCATGGCGATGGACCGCGTCGTGCGCCTGCACGAGGGCGTGCTCGAATAGATCGGGCTCAAGAGGCGCCGAAAAAGGAGCCCGTGTTCTGCGGGCTCCCTTGCTGCCGGATCGTCAGAACGCCATGGCCGGCGTGATGAAGGAAGCGGCCACCATGTTCAGGATGATCGAGGCCACGATCGCCACCAGAACGGTCACCGCGATATATCCAGCGGCCTTCTCCTGCGGCACGGCCATGACGGGTGTGGCACCCAGGAACAGCACATAGATGCTGTAGATTCCCCCGGCGATGGCCGCGATGCCGCCCAGCATCGGAAGTATGCCGAACACTCCCGCGAGCCAGGCGGCGGTCATCGAATAGGCGACCAGCTTGAAGGCCGAGCCGAAATCATCCTTGCCGCCGAATTTGGGGCTGAGGAAATTGGCGGCGAAGCTGACGACGAACAGCGCGATGATCGACTGGACGAAGCCGGTGATCGCGATGGTCAGCGAAAAGGACAGGCTGGGCCGGAACATCATGATCATGGCATTGTAGCCGAACAGCTGCCCGCCGATGAAACTGCAGATCGGGCCGATGGCGATCAGCGGCAAGGCGTATTTGATCAATATGCCCTGAACGTTCCCGGGCACGGCAGCAACCTTGGACCATTCGGCCTTGGGCTGCATGATCATCGCCTTGGCGCGGGCGATGAGCGAGGCGGTATTCTCGGAACTCAACGGATTATCCGACATTGCCAGTCTCCCCTCGGTAACTGGACCGGGAGTGGAACCTTTTTTTCGACGAAGCGCAAGTGTTCAGGCTTTTCCCCAGCCGGCGCGGCATCGCCCTTGATCGTCGGGATGCGCTTGCTACCTCTGCATTATGTCCTTCGCCCCCTTCGTTCCGCTTCGGGTTTTCTCCTCCTTCTCCATGCTGGAAGGCGCGATAGATCCCAAGGCCATCGCCAAACTGGCGAAGGAACGGAAGTTCCCTGCCATCGCCATCTGCGATCGCAACGGGCTGTATGGCACGGTCGCCTTTGCCGGCGCCTGCCGCGATCAGGGCGTGCAGCCGATCATCGGCACGCTGCTGGGCGTGGTGCGGGAGGATGGCAAGCAGGTAGATTATCTGCCGCTTTTCGCTCAGGATCAGGCCGGGTGGAACAGCCTGTGCCACCTCGTCAGCCGCGCCCATCTGGACCGTCCGCTGGAGATGGAGCCGCACGTCACTTTCGCCGATCTGGCTGCGCATAATCACGGGCTGATCGCCCTGACCGGCGCGGGCGAGGGCGGGATGACGCGCCTGTTCGCCGACGGAAAGGCGGAGGCAGCGTGGGATTACGGGCATAGGCTGGAGGAGTTCTTCCCCGGCCGCCTCTATATCGAACTCTCCCGGCGTGGCGATCCCGTGGAAGAGGCGGGGGAAGAGGGGCTGGTGGATTATGCCTATGCCCGCGGCCTGCCGCTGGTAGCCACCAATCCCGCCAATTTTGCGGAGCCGGCTTTCCACGCCGCGCATGACGCGATGCTGTGCATTGCCCATTCCACCCAGATCGACGCGCCGGACAGGCCGCGCTCCGCTCCTGAAGCCTTCGTCAAATCGGCCGAACTGATGGCGGAGGAATTCGCGGATCTGCCGGAGGCGCTGGCCAATACGCTGACCATCGCCCGCCGCTGCGCCGTGGCGCCTCCCAAGCGCAAGCCGATCCTGCCCAGCCTTGCCGGTGACAAGGAAGGCGAAGCGCGGATGATGGCGGAAGATGCGCGCCGGGGCCTCGCTGCCCGGCTCGCGCCTTACGAGGATCTGACGGAGGAACAGCGTCGGATCTATGACGAGCGGCTCGAATTCGAGATCGACGTCATCAACCGCATGGGCTTTGGCGGCTACTTCCTGATCGTTGCCGACTTCATCAAATGGGCGAAGGAAAACGGCATCCCGGTGGGGCCGGGGCGCGGTTCCGGCGCGGGCTCGCTGGTGGCCTGGGCGCTGACCATTACCGATCTTGATCCGATCAAGCTGGGCCTGCTGTTCGAACGCTTCCTCAACCCGGAACGCGTTTCCATGCCGGACTTCGATATCGACTTCTGCGAAACGCGGCGCGGCGAGGTGATCCGCTATGTTCAGCGCAAATATGGGCACGATCACGTGGCCCAGATCATCACTTTCGGTAAGCTGAAAGCCCGCGCCGTGCTGCGCGATACGGGCCGCATCCTGCAGATGAGCTACGGCCATGTGGACCGGCTGTGCAAGATGGTGCCCAACCATCCCACCGATCCCTGGCCGCTGCCGCGTGCGCTGAATGGCGTGGCCGAGTTCAAGCGCGAGTACGATTCCGATCCCGATGTGAAGCGCCTGATCGATCTGGCGATGCAGCTGGAAGGCTTCCCGCGCAATTCCTCCACCCATGCCGCAGGCGTGGTGATCGGAGACAGGCCGCTGGCCCAGCTGGTGCCGCTCTATCGCGATCCGCGTTCGGACATGCCGGTGACGCAGTTCGACATGAAGTTCGTCGAGGATTCCGGGCTGGTGAAGTTCGACTTCCTCGGCCTCAAGACCCTGTCGGTGCTGCGCAAGGCGGTGGACCTGCTCGCCCGGCGGGGGATCGAGGTCAATCTCGACACGCTGCCGTGGGATGACAAACAGGTTTACGAGCTGCTCCAGCGGGGTGACACGGTGGGCGTGTTCCAGCTGGAATCCGAAGGCATGCGGCGCACGCTGGCGGCGGTGAAGCCGACCAATTTCGGAGACATTATCGCGCTCGTCTCGCTCTATCGGCCCGGCCCGATGGACAACATCCCCCTGTTCGGGAAGCGCAAGAATGGCGAGGCGGAGATCGAATATCCGCATCCCAAGCTGGAAGGCATCCTTTCCGAAACCTACGGCATCTTCGTCTATCAGGAACAGGTGATGCAGGCCGCGCAGATCCTGGCCGGCTATTCGCTGGGCGATGCAGACCTTCTGCGCCGCGCCATGGGCAAGAAGGTCCAGGCGGAAATGGATGCCCAGCGCCAGCGCTTCGTCGATGGCTGCAAGGAAATCTCGGGCATCGAGAAGGCCAAGGCCAACGAGCTGTTCGACTTGATCGACAAATTCGCAGGCTACGGCTTCAACAAGTCCCACGCGGCGGCCTATGCGCTGCTGTCTTACCAGACGGCATGGCTCAAGACGCATTACCCGCATGAATTCTACGCCGCATCCATGTGCTTCGACATGCACCAGTCCGAAAAGCTCTCGGTCTTCGTGGACGATATGCGCCGCAACAAGATCGAGGTGGCCGGGCCGGACGTGAATATGTCGGAGGCCGAGTTTTCGGTCGATCAGACGCATGAGGGGCACGCCGTGCGCTATGCGCTGGCGGGCATCCGCAATGTCGGCGAGAAGGCGATGGAAGTTCTGGTGGCCGAACGCGAAGCCAATGGCCCGTTCGAGAGCCTTGAGGATCTGTTCCGCCGCGTGCCGCCCGGCGCGATGAACCGCCGCCAGCTGGAAGGGCTGGCAGGCGCTGGGGCCTTCGATTGCCTTGAGCCGAACCGCGCCAAGGTGCTGGCTAATGCCGACATATTGCTGGCCGTGACCGATGCTTCCAACCGCGAGCGGGAAAGCGGGCAGGCCGGGTTGTTCGGCGGCGAAGGCCATCAGGAACAGGCCCTGCGTCTGGTCGATACGCCGCCCTGGTCGAAGACCG
This sequence comes from Fulverythrobacter ferritrahens, assembly GCF_020539485.1. Lineage (GTDB taxonomy): Bacteria > Pseudomonadota > Alphaproteobacteria > Sphingomonadales > Sphingomonadaceae > Andeanibacterium > Andeanibacterium ferritrahens. The sequence continues at coordinate 1,073,581 of NZ_JACDXU010000001.1, read as the reverse complement.
AGCAGATGGCGAAGGAGCGGGAGAATTTCGGCTTCTATTTTGCCGCCCATCCGGTGCAGCAATATCGCGCCGTGGCCTCCGCCAATGGTGCGCGGTCCTATGCCGGCCTGATGGAAGGCGGCGCGCCCAGCGGGCGCAGCACGGCGGTGATGGCCGCCATGGTGGAAGGGGCGAGCAAGGGCCGGACACGCAAGGGCAGCGAGTTCATCCGCGCCGATTTCTCGGATTCCTCCGGCCAGTTCAGCGCCGCCTGTTTCGAGGAGAGCCTGGTCGATGCGTTCCCGAAATGGGCGGCGGACGGCACCTGCGTGCTGCTGACGGTGGAACTCGATTCACCCAGCCCGGACGAACCGCCGCGCGTGACGGTGCGCGGGGCGCGGCCCCTGGCGGAAGTCACCGGCTCCACCCGGATGCAGTTGACGCTGGAAATCACCAGCGAGGAAGCCTTGCAACAGCTGGCGCTGGCTCTGCTGCCGGGCAATCCGGGCTGCGGCGAAGTGATGGCGCGGCTCAATGCCGGGCCGGACCTCAGGCCGCTCGTCCGCCTTGGACGCGATTTCGCGCTGGATGGCGAACTGGTGGACCGGCTTTCGGATATCGAGGGGCTGATCGTGGGCGATTTCAAGCCGCAGGGCGGGCGGAGCAATCTGCGTCTGGTCGCCTAGGCCTGGGGGGCATCCCCGGGAGAAGCGGCTTCCCCGTCAAGCGCCTCACTTGCGCCAGTCTTGCGGAACACGCCGCTCAGCCGGGCCATCAGCATCAGGATCGCGGGGGCCATGCAGGTGTTCACCATGTCCTTCGCGCTTTCACCCCAGAGCAGAGGCTGGCCCAGCGTGGATTGATTATAGAGATCCAGAAACTCGCCGATCAGGGCGGCCAGCAGCACCAGCAGCAGCGGCCTGATCTGCCAGGCTTTCCAGCGCAGCAGCAGGCAGGAGCCGAAAAAGACGATCAGCGACACGTAGATGTGCAGCGCGTCTCTTTCGAGGCCGGTAAAATGGACAAGGGCCAGCTTGGCCTGTTCGAAGCCGCTCATCGTCATTTCCTGCCTGTTAACTTTCCGCGGCGCAAGCGCCATCTATCCCCTTGGCATGACAGGAAGTTTACCCGAACAGATCCATCTGCCCCCCTTGCACCGGCGGCCGGAAGCCACTGCAATCCAGCCGGGGATAATACTGCGCAATGCCGCTGCGCTTCACGGCCAGCCGGAACCGGTCGCGCAGCAGCCGGGCCCAGACGCCTTCGGGCCGGAAGCGCTTGAAATAGCGCCCGTCATTATCCTTGCCCCCGCGCATGGCCCGCACGATGGCCATCACCTTTTCCGCCCGCTCCGGGAAATGGGCGTCCAGCCATTCGCGGAAGATCGGCGCCACTTCATGCGGCAGGCGAATCAGAATCCAGCTGGCGGAAGTAACCCCCGCCTCCGCCGCGCGGGCCAGGATCGCCTCCATTTCCCCATCGGTGATGGCCGGGATCACCGGTGCGACCGAGACATGAGTGGGCACGCCCGCCGCGGAAAGCCGCGCCAGCGCGGCCAGACGCCTGCTGGGCGTTGCCGCGCGCGGCTCCAGCGTGCGGGACAGATGCGGATCGAGGCTTGTAACGGAAAGAGATACTGAAATCAGATTGTTGGCCGCCATTTCTGCCAGAATATCGAGGTCAAGCAGCACCCTGTCGGACTTGGTGGTGATCAGCGCCGGATGCCGTGTTTCCAGGCATACTTCCAATATCTGCCGCGTGATCCGATATTGCGCCTCGATCGGCTGATAAGGATCGGTATTGGTCCCCATGGCGATGGGCTGCACCTTGTAGCCCTTCTTCCCCAGCGTCTCGCGCAGCAGCCGCGCCGCATCGGGCTTGGCGAACAGCCTGGTCTCGAAATCCAGCCCCGGCGACAGGTCGAGATAGGCATGGGTCGGGCGCGCGAAGCAATAGGCGCAGCCATGCTCGCAGCCGCGATAGGCATTGATCGAACGGTCGAACGGGATGTCGGGCGATTTGTTGAAGTTCAGGATCGTGCGCGGATGCTCCTGCGTGACACTGGTGCGCAGCTTTGGCGGCGGGCCGTCCAGCGCCTCCACTTCATCCAGCCAGTCCCCATCCACCTCCCGCGCGGGCAGGTTGAAGCGCCGCGACAGGGTGGAGGAAGTGGCTCCGCGGCCGCGTATGGGGGGAGGGACGGGCATGGGGAATGGATAGAACATAAGTGGAACATTGGCAAGGTGCGTGTCCTTTCCGGCCCCTAGGCTCCGCTCGTGCTGAGCCTTTCGAAGCACGCGGGCGAAGGTCTCCCATGCCCAAGGGAGGCGCGTGGTCCCATCGGCTGTCTGCCGGCTGCCGCCGCTCAGGACAGGCTTCCACAAGCTCAGGCTGAGCGGTTCTGATTTTGCCCGATGGCCCCATCCCCGATCCCGCCCGAAGTTGACAAGGTTGACACAGTGCTGAGCAGGCTGGCCGACCCTCGCAGCCGCCGGGGCGGGGGAGGCGGTGCGCAGGCGGCGTCCACCGCTGCGCAGCCACGGGCGAACCAGTCATCCCAGCACGCCGCTGCTTCCAGCGCGGCTTCCTCGCCAGCCTGATCGGCGGCCTCTTCGCGCAGTTCGCAGCTTTCTTCGCTGTAATAGCCGTCCCCGTCCTCTTCATCCCAGATGGGATCGGGCTCGCTGTCGGCCGGATTTGCGCCCTCACGGACGGGTGTCCGATGGAAGGCCTCCTGCCATGCGCGTCCCCGGGCCTCGATGATGAAGTCTTCCCGCTCGGGAGGCAGGTCTTTTCCCGGGCTGCCGGGCCGGTCTTCGTCGCAGGGCCGATCCTGATCGCACAAGGAGGCCAGCAGTTCGTCGAACCGTGCGGCGTCCCCCTTGTGCGGGTCCTCGTCGGAGCATTCTTCCACCATGCGGTCGAGCCGGGCGAGATGGGCCAGCAGCAGGCGCGTATCATATTTGCGCCGCGTGCCGACCAGCTCGCCGCGATACCAGATGTCTTCCTCGATCCCGTCCAGCGCGCGGCAAGCCAGTTCGTCGCTGCTCACCTCGCGCGCCAGCACCAGAGCGGCGGCCCATCCGCGCGCAAACAGCCCATCGCGCCGCCTCAGGCGATAGGCCGCCTCGGGTGACATACCCACTGCCGCACAGGCCGCGCGGACCGTGCCCTTGCTGGCAAGGTGATCCAGGAACCTGACCTTGAGCGCGCCGCTCCACCCGTCCTTGCGGGCGGGAAGCTCGGTTCCGGCAAATTGCGTGAATTCCATGATCCGCTTCTCCTGTTGAGAACAAATGGCGAATCAGGTCTATTATGCATGAGGCTGCGTGTAGGACAGGGGATTGTTGGGCGGAATGAGGTTGATTGGCTGGATTGAACGATAAGTATCAGAAATACCTAAAAAATCTATTTATCAGCGTCATCCTGAACTTGTTTCAGGATCCATTCTTCCCCATACGCTGTCACGCAATCCGGAGAAATAGATCCTGAAACGAGTTCAGGATGACGGGTTGGGCATGGCAAGCGATCACGCCCGGCAGATTCCCGACATTGCTTCCGGCGTGCGCGGATGGCGAAGGCATGAGAATTAAAAGCTCAAGTCGCCTACCTGTCAAACTACTTTAGCTCATTTCTCCCGCAACCTCGGCATCAGTTCCACGAAATTGCAGGGCCGGTTGCGGCTGTCGAGCTGTTCGGCAAGGATGCCGTCCCACCCGTCCTTCACTGCGCCGTTCGATCCGGGCAGGGCGAAGACATAGGTTCCGCGCGATACCACGGCGCAGGCGCGGGACTGGACGGTGGAGGTGCCGATCGTGTTGTAGCTGATCCAGCGGAACAATTCGCCAAAGCCGGGAATGTCCTTTTCCTTCACGCGGTCCAGCGCCTCGGGCGTCACGTCGCGGCCGGTCAGGCCGGTGCCGCCGGTGATGATCACCGCGTCCACGCTCTGATCGTCGATCCAGTTGTTCAGGCGCTGGGTGATGATGGCCACATCGTCCTTTTCCAGCGCGCGGGCCACCAGTCTGTGCCCGGCGGTCTTGATCCGGTCTGCCAGAATGTCGCCCGAAGTGTCTTCATCCGGGCCGCGCGTGTCGGATACGGTGAGCAGGGCGATATTGATCGGCTTGAAGATACGTGCGGGATCGACCGCCATGGCTTGGGCCCTTCTAGACTATCGGTGTGCCGGGGAATCCGGGCTGCTTAATCGCGTTTTGCGGAAAGCCAGACCCTGCCGCTCCTGGGCTGGCCCGGAAAGGCGGGCCATTGGCCCTGGGCGAGCGCCATGCGGCTGGGAGAATCGCTATCCGCCTGCCGCTCATACATCCAGTAATTGCGCATAACGATGGCGACGTAGCCGCGCGTTTCCCAATAGGGGATGGATTCCATGTAGAGCAGCGGATCGCCCTGATCGCGCACTTCGCTGTTCCAGCGGGTGACGGGAGTGAGGCCCGCATTATAGGCCGCCATGATCTTGGGCAGCTTGCCTTCGGTCGCGGTAGAATCGCGCAGCATTTCAAGATTTTGCTGGCCGAATGCGAGATTTACTCGAGGATCGTCCAGATCGACCGCCGCAGCCGAGAGATTGAGGCGCGGGGCATGTTCACGCACGGTGATCGGCGTTATCTGCATCAGCCCGCGCGCATTGGCGGGGCTGACCGCGCTGACCCGGAAGTTCGATTCCTGCAGCGCATGGGCATAGGCCAGCGCAGGGTCCACTTCCCATCCGGTAACCGGCATCCAGCGCGGCGCGGGATAGCTGGAAGCCGGATCGGCCCTTCCGCCCGAGGGGGCATTATTGGCCATGAACAATTGCGTGGAAGGCAGGCCGAGCCCGCGCGCCAGGCGGGACAGCGATTCATAATCGCGGGCATCGCCGATCTTCGCCTGATGGATCAGCAATTTGCTTGCCAGATCGTCTCGCCCGATCTCGGCCAGTTCGATTGCCATGCGGACATTGTCCTTGTCCTTCAGGCGGTCCCAGTCCTTCTGGTTGAAATCGGGCTTGGCAAAGCGATTGGGCAGGCCAATGCCCAGCTGCTCGGCGGCGAGCATGCCATAGAGGGTTTCGTCCGTCCGGGCCGCCTGGCGCAGATGGGCGCTGGCCTTTTCCGGCATGCGGCAACGCACGGCGGCGCGATTGGCCCAGTAATGCGCGGCGGCGGTCAATTCAGGATTGGCGCTGCGCTGGGCCGCGCTTTCAAAGCCGTAGAGGGCGGTCGTGCAATCGTCCAGCCGCCAGGCGGCAAGGCCGGTCACCCAATGGCCTTCGGCTACCCAGGGGCCCGCCCCTTCGGCCACGGTGAGCGACAGCGACAGCGCATCGGCGTCGCGGTTTTCGATATAATAGCTCCAGGCCACCCGTTGGCGCCATTCGGCGCGGGCTTCGGGGCTGAGCAGGGCATCGACGCCCCCCAGCGCGGTGCGCGCGCCATCGGGATCGTCATTGGTGATCCGGTCGAGGATCTGGGCCTTCACGGCCTCGGGCATGGTCCCATCCTCCACCGCGCCGGGGCGAATGCGCTTGGGCGGGGAGGGTTGGCGCTGGAAGCTCTGCTGCTGGGGCAGGGCAGGCGGGTTGGTGAGCCCGCGCTTCATGCCAAGCCGCGCGAGCTGTTCGGCCTGGGGCAGCCTTTCGCCGCCTTTCAGCCAATCCTCGATCTGCGGCAGTTCCACCTTGGGGGAACGCGCGGCGAGATAATATTCCGCCAGCGCCACCTTGTGCAGCGGGCCATCCTTGCGCTGGGCGAGAAGATCCTGGACCTTGGCCCAGTCCTCCTTGTCGATCGCGTTGAAGAAATCCCGGTAATAGTCCCGGTCCGACTGCGGAAGCAGCGTGGGCACGGTGGAGCCGGTGGCATGGGCGTGGAAATATTCAGCGCTGTCGGCCATGGCCGGCGTTGCCAATGTGAACGTGGCGAGCGTGAATCCGATCCCGCCTGCGAGAAGGGCAAGCGCCATTCGTTTTGTGCGAGTCATGTCAGTCCGAGCCGTCCGTCCAATCCAGCCACCGCTGCCAGAAGCCCGATCTAGCGGCCGGGCGGGCCAGCAGAAAGTCGAGGCTTCTTTCCGGCAATAGCGGAAAAGTCACGCCATGGTGGTTAATTTCGCGGTAATTTGCTTGAGTTTGCGTCGGATCGTGGCCGATCAGCGGCAAAACGTCGCGCCCGAAGGCGATCACGCGGCGCGGGCGCACCAGCGCGATGTGATGCAGCACCACGGCCCCCAACCCATCGGAAGACAGCGAGGCCCAGTCCGCCGCGGGCGTATGCCGGGCAAGCGTGCTGGCCAGATAGACATCCGCCGGATCTACTCCTGCCGCGCGCAGGAAGCTGGCCAGCAGCCGCCCGCGCGATGCGGAAAGCAGCGTTTCGCTATCCTCCGGCTCCGGTTCGGGCACCAGTACCATCAGCTGCGCGCCGCCAGCGCCGCGCGGGGCGATGCGGGGGCGCGGGCCGCCCGTATCGAGACTCGGCTCGGTCAGCCACCATTGGCCAAAGTCCTCAAGCCGCTGGGGCCAGCTGGCCGGATCGCCGCCGATTCTGGGGCGCTGAACCTCTGCCTCGGGCTGGGCAATGACAGGCGGGATGCGCCGGGGAGTGGAAGGCGCTTCCTCCTTTGGCTCGTGCAGCCAGACTTCCGTAGCGTCGGTGAAAATATGGTCCACCCCGGCCTCTCGCCACCAGTCCTGCACGGCGGCGAATTGCGCGGCGAGCGTGCGGCTGGGCGGAAGGGATGCGGCAGTGTCCATAAGTCGCCTCCAGTCTTGACCTCGCCGCCGCCAGCAATCAAGGCTCCTGCGTTCACGAAGACACTTTTCCATCGAGGACGCCGGAAAATGAGCGAACGCGAATCCATGCCTTATGACGTGGTAGTGGTTGGGGCCGGGCCCGCCGGCCTTGCCGCCGCCGTCCGTCTCAAGCAGCTCGCGCCCGATGCCAGCGTGTGCATTCTGGAAAAGGGCTCGGAAGTCGGCGCGCATATCCTTTCCGGCGCGGTGGTCGATCCCAAGGCGCTGGACGAGCTGCTGCCGGACTGGCGCACAGACGGCTGCCCGATGGCCGAAGTGCCCGTCACCGACAATTGGCACTGGGCGCTGACCGCCACGGGCAAGCTCGACATGCCCCATGCGATGATGCCCCCGCTGATGAGCAACAAGGGTTGCTATACCGGGTCGCTGGGCAATCTGTGCCGCTGGCTGGCGGAAAAGGCCGAGGCACTGGGCGTGGAGATCTTCCCCGGCTTCCCGGCAGCGGAAGTGCTGTTCGACGAGGCTGGCGCGGTGATGGGCGTCGCCACGCAGGATATGGGCGTGGCCAGGGATGGCAGTCACAAGCCGGACTATCAGCCGGGCATGGAACTGCACGCCAAATACACCCTGTTCGCCGAAGGCGCGCGCGGCCATCTGACCAAGCGGCTCAAGGCGCATTACGATCTGGAGCGGGATTGCCAGCCGCAGGTCTATGGCCTGGGCATCAAGGAATTGTGGGACATCGCGCCGGAAAAGCATGTGCCGGGCCGCGTGCTCCACACGCAGGGCTGGCCGCTGAGCGAAAGCGGCAGCTGGGGCGGGGGCTTCCTTTATCATCAGGCCAACGGGCAGGTGGCGCTCGGCTTCGTCACCGCGCTCGATTACGCCAATCCCTATGTCTATCCCTTCGAGGAATTCCAGCGCTGGAAGCAGCACCCGGAAATCCGCGCCATTCTGGAGGGCGGCCGCCGCGTGTCCTATGGTGCGCGGGCGATCAACGAAGGCGGCTGGCAGTCCGTGCCCAAGCTGGAATTCCCCGGCGGCGCGCTGATCGGCTGTTCGGCAGGCTTCGTGAACGTGCCGCGCATCAAGGGCAGCCACACCGCGATGAAGAGCGGGATGCTCGCCGCCGAAGCCATTGCCGAAGCCTTCGAGACCGGCCGCCAGAATGACGAGCTGAGCGGCTATGGCGCCTCGCTGCGGTCCAGCTGGATCGCGAAGGAACTGGAACTGGTGAAGAATGCCGAACCGCTGGTGGCGAAGTTCGGCGGCACGCTGGGCACGGTTCTGGCGGGCGCGGATATGTGGCTGCGCACTTTGGGCATTCGCCTGCCTTTCACCATGGCGCACCACACCGATGCCTCCGCCACGGGCGAGGCGAAGAATTACCAGCCCATCGCCTATCCCAAGCCCGATGGCGTGATCAGCTTTGACCGGCTTTCCTCCGTGTTCCTGTCGAACACCAATCACGAGGAAGACCAGCCCTGTCACCTGAAGCTGAAAGACCCCACGGTTCCCACGGCGATCAACCTGCCGGTCTATGCCGGGCCGGAAGCACGCTATTGCCCGGCGGGCGTCTATGAATTCGTGGGCGTGGAGGAAGGCAATCCCAGCCTGGTGATCAACGCCCAGAACTGCGTCCACTGCAAGACCTGCGACATCAAGGACCCGACGCAGAACATCGAATGGGTAACGCCCGAAGGCGGCGGTGGGCCGAATTATCCGAATATGTGAAATCCTCCCCGAAACGGGGAGGGGGACCACCAAAGGTGGTGGAGGGGCACAGGCGTGATCACCGGACCTCGCAACACAGTCAAACGCGCTCGCAAATTGCGCAGCGAAATGACCTTGCCCGAAGCGATGCTCTGGCGGGAAATGCGCAAACGCTCGCAAGGATTGAAATTCCGGCGACAGCATCCGGCGGGGGATTATGTGCTGGATTTCTATTGCGCGGGGGCGCGACTGGCGATCGAGGTGGACGGATTTGCCCACAGCGGTATTCGTGCGGCGAAGGCGGATGCTGCTCGGTCCCATTTCCTTCGGTCGCAAGGCGTTGCTACGCTGCGGGTTCCGGCGAAGGCTGTGCTGGACGATGTCGGGGCGGCTATGGAGCGGGTAGTTGAGGTTTGTTGTGACAGGATTGGCGTTCCGATGACTCCGCGTGTGCCCCTCCACCATCCTGCGGATGGTCCCCCTCCCCGGAACGGGGAGGATTTGTGAGGGAAACCGCCTACGCCAAGATCAATCTCGCCCTCCACGTCCGGCGGCGGCGGGAGGATGGGTATCATGAGCTGGAAACGCTCTTCGCCTTTGTCGATGCGGGGGACGAACTCACCGCGCGGCAGGCGGAGCAGGATAGTCTGGCCGTCACCGGGGAATTCGGGGCTGCGCTGACCGATCCCTTCGGCAATATCGTTGCCCGCGCGCTGGGGGCCCTGCCGCGCGCCGATGGGCTGGCGATCACGCTGGAGAAGAACCTGCCGGTCGCCGCCGGGCTGGGCGGGGGCTCTGCCGATGCGGGGGCGGTGTTCCGGCTGGTGGAGCGCACACACGGCCTGCCGGATGACTGGCGGGAACGCGCCGCGCAGCTGGGCGCGGATGTGCCCGCCTGCGTGGAAAGCGTGACCTGCGTGGGGCGCGGCACGGGGACGGAGCTGGAACCCGGCCCGGTCGACCTTGCCGGAATGCCCGTGCTGCTGGTCAATCCGCGCATTCCGCTGGCCACCGGTCCGGTTTTCAAGGCGTGGGATGGGCAGGATCGCGGGCCCATGCCGGAAGGCAGTGCGCGGCAGATCGCCCTGGAAGGGCGCAACGATCTGGAAGCGCCCGCCATCTCGCTCTGCCCCGAAATCGCCGATGTGTTGCGTGATCTTGAGGCAACAGGCCCCTGGCTGTCGCGCATGTCGGGCAGCGGCGCGACCTGTTTTGCCCTGTTCGACAGCCCGGAGGCCTTGCATGCCGCGTCCGAGCGGCTAGCGCAGGAACATCCGCAATGGTGGCGCATGGAAGGCAGACTGCGATGATCGAGCATGAGGCATACCGGATATTGGGAACCCCGCGTTTCGGCGGCATCCTGGTGGTTTCGGACCATGCTTCCAATGCAGTGCCCGGCGACATCGAGCTGGGCATCGATCCCGCGCTGCTGAACCAGCATATCGCTATCGACATCGGGGTTGCCGTGGTGGGCGAACTGATGGCGCAGAATCCCGGCATCGCGGCCTTTCAGGGCAATGTCAGCCGTCTGGTGTGCGACTTCAACCGGGATGAGGATTCCCTCGCCAGCGTTCCCGAAGTGAGCGACGGAGTGGAAATTCCCGGCAATCGCGGCGAGGTGCATGAAGCGCGGATGGCGCGTTTCTATCGCCCCTATCACTCCGCGCTCGCCCGGTTGCTGGAAGAAACGCCGCCTTCGCTGATCCTCTCGCTCCACAGTTTCACGCCGCAACTGGCCAGCGATCCCGATTGCAGGCGCCCGTGGGAATGCGGGGTGCTGTATAATCAGGATGACCGGGCCGCCCGCGTGGCCATTCCGGTGCTGGCGGCGGAAGGGCTGAATGTGGGCGATAACCAGCCCTATTCAGGCAAGGTGCTCAACACCACGATGAACGTCCATGCCGAGGCCGAGGGCAGGCCCTATTTCGGGGTTGAGGTTCGGCAGGACCGGCTATCGACGCCTGAACAGCAGGCCGAATGGGCCGAGCGGCTGGCGCGGATATGCAACCGTGTGGCGATTGCGATCGGGGAATAACCCTGCCTGTCACCCCGGACTTGTTCCGGGGTCCAGCTGATTATCTCACGCAAAGGCGCAAAGACGCGAAGAAGGTGAGTGAACGCGCAATCTCTTTGCGCCTTCCTGGCTTTGCGTGGCACCCTTATTGAGCTGGACCCCGGAACAAGTCGGGGGTGACAGGAAGATTGGCACTGTCCCCACTTTGTCCATTTTCTTCTTCGGCTCGCCCGCTACCTGAAGTAGAGCGCCTGCAAACCTGATTTCGGAGCCTGTATCATGCCTGCCTATCGTTCCCGCACTTCCACCCATGGCCGCAACATGGCGGGCGCGAGGGGGCTGTGGCGTGCCACCGGAATGAAGGACAGCGATTTCGGCAAGCCGATCATCGCGGTGGTGAACAGCTTCACCCAGTTCGTGCCGGGCCACGTGCATTTGAAAGACCTTGGCCAGCTGGTCGCGGGGGAAATCCATGCGGCGGGCGGTATCGCCAAGGAATTCAACACCATCGCCGTGGATGATGGCATCGCCATGGGCCATGACGGCATGCTCTATTCGCTGCCTTCGCGCGACCTGATCGCGGACAGCGTGGAATATATGGTCAACGCCCATTGCGCCGATGCGATGGTGTGCATCTCCAATTGCGACAAGATCACGCCCGGCATGCTGATGGCCGCGATGCGCCTCAACATTCCCTGCGTGTTCGTTTCGGGCGGGCCGATGGAAGCGGGCAAGGTCGTGGTGAAGGGCAAGGAAGTCGCGCTTGACCTGATCGACGCGATGGTTGCCGCCGCTGACGAAGCCTATTCGGACGAGGAAGTGGCCGAGATCGAGCGTTCCGCATGCCCCACCTGCGGTTCCTGCTCGGGCATGTTCACCGCCAATTCGATGAACTGCCTGACCGAGGCGCTGGGCCTTTCGCTGCCGGGCAATGGCTCGCAGCTGGCCACTCATGCGGATCGCAAGCAGCTGTTCGAACGCGCCGGCCGCCTCGTGGTGACGCTCGCCAAGCGCTATTACGAAGAGGGCGACGTGAGCGTCCTGCCGCGCGCCATCGCCAGCTTCGAAGCCTTCGAAAACGCGATGAGCCTGGATATCGCCATGGGCGGTTCCACCAACACCGTTCTCCACCTTCTGGCCGCCGCGCAGGAAGCTGGAGTGGACTTCACCATGGCCGATATTGATCGGCTGAGCCGCAAGGTGCCGTGCCTGTCCAAGGTCGCCCCGGCCAAGAACGACGTCCATATGGAAGATGTTCACCGCGCGGGCGGGATCATGGCCATTCTTGGCGAGCTTGATCGTGCGGGGCTGCTGCACACTGCGCTGCCGACCGTACATAGCCCGACCCTGGGCGATGCGCTGGCCGATTGGGACATTCGCCTCACCAACAATCCGATGGTGCAGGAATTCTACAAGGCCGCTCCCGGTGGTGTGCCCACGCAGACCGCCTTCAGCCAGAACCGCCGCTGGGACGAGCTGGACATTGACCGTGAAAACGGCGTGATCCGCTCGGCCGAACATGCCTTCTCCAAGGACGGCGGCCTTGCCGTGCTTTACGGCAATATCGCGCTGGAAGGCTGTATCGTGAAGACGGCGGGCGTGGACGATTCCATCCTGAAATTCTCCGGCCCGGCCAAGGTCTATGAAAGCCAGGACGCTGCCGTGACCGCGATCCTCACCGGCCAGGTCGAGGCGGGCGACGTGGTGGTGATCCGCTATGAAGGGCCCAAGGGCGGGCCGGGCATGCAGGAAATGCTTTATCCGACCAGCTATCTGAAATCGAAGGGGCTGGGCAAGGCCTGCGCGCTCATCACCGATGGCCGCTTCTCTGGCGGCACCTCGGGCCTGTCCATCGGCCATGCCTCGCCCGAAGCGGCGGAAGGCGGCGCCATCGGGCTGGTCGAGATGGGCGACATGATCGAGATCGACATTCCGGGCCGCACGATCCATCTGGCCGTCAGCGATGAAGAAATGGCCCATCGCCGCGCGAAGATGGAGGCCAAGGGTGATGCCGCATGGCAACCCGCCGAACCGCGCCCGCGCAAGATTTCGGCGGCGCTGCAGGCCTATGCCGCCATGACCACCAGCGCCGCACGCGGCGCGGTGCGCGACGTTTCGCAGCTCAAGCGGGGGTAATGGATACGCATTCGTCATTGCGAGGAGCGCCGGACGCAATCCGGAGCGGTTGTGCGCAACGGCCCTGGATTGCCGCACCCTTCGGGCTCGCAATGACGATGCTTTTATCCGCCTGCTCCCCCGAAGCGGTGGAGAAATCCCCCGCCAAGGCTGAGGAAGCCAAGGAAGCACCCACTCGCTCCGCCAGTGGCAACGAGTTGATCGAATGCGCCATCGGCGGTGCGCAATGGTTCCTGCGCGAATGCGAGGTGGAGAAGGGCACGGCCGACGATGGCGCCCGCATCCTGATCGTGCGCCATCCCGATGGCGGGTTCCGGCGCTTCACAGTGCTGACCGACGGGCGCGGGCTGGAACCTGCGGACGGGGCCGAACAGGCACAGGCCGATCTGGTGGATGGTCGGCTCGACATACGCGTTGCGGATGACCGCTATCGCTTTCCTGCAACGGTGAAGGCCCATGCGCCGGGCGAGTGACCAGATACTCACCGTCGCCCAGATGCGCGATGCGGAGGAGGCTTTGATTGCGGCAGGCAGCAGCGTGGATGCGCTGATGCAGATCGCCGGGCGCGGGGCGGCGGAATGGGTCTGGCGGCTCGGCTGGCCCAAATCCGTCACGGTACTGTGCGGCCCCGGCAATAATGGCGGGGACGGCTATGTCATTGCCGAGGCCCTGCGCGAGCGCGGCCTGCCGGTGACGGTGGTGGCCCCGCTCGCCCCCGGCACCGATGCCGCGCGCAATGCCCGTGCGGCCTATCGGGGCGAGGTTCTGCCCTCCGCCGAGGGCCTGCGCGGCCATGTTCTGGTCGATTGCCTGTTCGGCAGCGGGCTGGTCCGGCCGCTGAGCCCCGAATTGTTCCAGATGCTGCGGCAATTGGCGGATAGCCATCCGCTGCGGATCGCTGTCGATCTGCCAAGCGGCGTGGAAAGCGACAGTGGCCGCGCCCTGAACGATCACCTGCCGGATTACCGCCTGACCATATGTCTCGGCGCATGGAAATTCGCCCATTGGACCATGCCCGCCGCTGCCCTGATGGGAGAGCGCAGGCTGGTTTCCATCGGCGCGGCGCAGGTTCCCGGCGTTGCCCATCTGCTCGGCAAGCCGCACCTTCAGGCGCCCGCCGCCGATGCCCACAAATATACGCGCGGTCTGCTGGCCGTGATCCCCGGCGCCATGCCGGGCGCGGCTCTGCTGGCGAGCGAGGCGGCGATGCGCGCCGGAGCGGGCTATGTCCGGCTTGCCGCGGCGCAGGCCCCCATGGGTACGCCGCCCGATCTGGTAGTCGATCCGCAGGCGCTGGGCGATCCGCGTCTTTCCGCCGCGCTGTTGGGGCCGGGCCTTGGCCGGGGCGCGGGCGCGCAGGCGCGGCTTGGCGAGGTTCTGGCCCGCGAAGTGCCGCTGCTGCTGGATGCCGATGCGCTGGTGGCGCTCACGCCCGCCATGCTGGCCGGGCGCCGTTCTCCCATCCTTGCCACGCCGCACGAAGGGGAGCTGACGCAGCTTGCCGTAGCTTTCGACATTGCCGCGCAGGGCAAGCGCGCCGTGGCGCAGGAATTGGCGCGGCGCACGGGCATGGTGGTGATCGCCAAGGGGGCGGACACGCTGATTGCCGCGCCCGATGGCCGGGTGGAAGTGGCACGGCCTGCACCGAGCTGGCTGTCGGTTGCCGGTTCAGGCGATGTCCTGGCCGGGATTGCCGCCAGCCGCCTTGCCACGGGCGCCGATCCCTTCACCGCCGCCTGCGAGGCAGTATGGCTGCATGGGGAGGCCGCGCGGCTCGCCGGGCCGCTGCTGGTGCCATCGGGGCTTGTCACGCATATTCCAGCCGCCTACGCGCGCTGCCTGTGACCGAAACCGAAGAGATTATCCGCATCGCCGCCAAGGGCGACGGCGTTACCGCCAGTGGCCGCCACTCGCCCTTTTCCGCGCCGGGCGATCTGCTGCATATTGATGGCACGCTGGAACACGGCCCCCATCATGTCGATCCGCCTTGCCGCCACTTCGGCACCTGCGGCGGATGCCAGCTCCAGCATCTGGACGAGGAGGCGCTGGCTACATTCGTCACCGAACGGGTGGTGAATGCCGCCCATGCGCAGGGCCGGGGGCTGGTGGCGGAACGCCTGCACCCCGTGCATCTGTCGCCTTCGCACAGCCGCCGCCGGGCGACCCTTCATGCAATCAATGGCGGCGGCGGGCCGCTGATCGGCTTTCACGAGACGGGATCGCACAAGATGGTGGGCATCAGCGAATGCCCCGTGCTGGCCTCTGAATTGTTCGAGGCTGTCGGCCAGCTGCGCCGCCTGTTGGCGCGGCGGAAGGGCAAATATGCCGCCGATATCGAACTGACTCTGGCGGAGCAGGGCATTGCCTGCGGGCTAAAGGGCTTGAGTTTCGAGGGGCTGGCCGATGCGGAAGCCCTGTTCGATTTTGCACGGGAAAGCGGCTTTGCCCGGCTTACGGTGGATGAAGGCTATGGGCCTGAAACACGGTGGGAGCCGGTGCCCGTAACCATATCGCTGAGCGGGGTTTCGGTGCCGCTTCCCCCCGGTGCCTTCCTGCAGGCGACTGTGGATGGGGAGGAAATGCTCACCGCCTGTGCCAGGGAATGGCTGGATGGTGCGAAGGTGGTGGCCGATTTGTTCTCCGGCCTCGGCACATTCGCTTTCGCGCTGGCCGGCCCGGCCAAGGTGCTGGCGGCAGAGGCATCGCGCGATGCGCATCTGGCGTGCAAGGCGGCTGCCGGCACTTCCGGGCGCCCGGTCCATGCGCTGCATCGCGACCTGTTCCGCAATCC
Organism: Fulverythrobacter ferritrahens; assembly: GCF_020539485.1. Taxonomy (GTDB): domain Bacteria; phylum Pseudomonadota; class Alphaproteobacteria; order Sphingomonadales; family Sphingomonadaceae; genus Andeanibacterium; species Andeanibacterium ferritrahens. The sequence continues at coordinate 1,058,197 of NZ_JACDXU010000001.1, read as the reverse complement.
CTTGCAGCTGGACGAGCTGAACCGCTTTGGCGGGATCGTGCTCGATCCGCCGCGCGCCGGCGCGCGCGAACAGGTGAAGCTGATCGCGGGCAGCACCGTGCCGCGCATCGTTTATGTCAGCTGCAATCCCTCAAGCTGGGCGCGCGATGCTGCCCTGCTGGTGGAAGGCGGCTATCGCCTGGTGGATTTGCGGCCTGTCGGCCAGTTCCGCTGGTCCACCCATGTCGAGCTCGCCAGCCTGTTCGTGAAGGGCTGAAGCCGAGAGCAGCTAAAGGGCCGCCAGCATTTCCAGTAACTGCGCGGAGAGCCACTCACGCGCATGGGCCTCCACAAAGGCATGGCTGGCGCCGGGGCAGTGGCGCAAGCGGGGATCGGCCGGATCCCAGCCCGCCGCGAAAATCTGGGCAGTGCGGTCCCGCTCCGCCAGCAGGATCGTGGCGGGGCCGAAGAAACCGTCAAGGCCAGCGGCGACCTGCTGGGCCAGACTGGTCGGCGCCGGGGCAGGGCGCAATGCCTGCCCGATGCCGCGTATCAGCTTGCCGAAGGAAACCTTGCCGCTCAGCAGCCGCAGGATTTCCGCCGGATCGCGCAATTTGCTGGAATAGCGTGCCCGGATCGCCTGCGGGGGCGGAGGCGCGTCCTCATTCTCGATCGTCCACGGATTGGCTAGCGCCAGCGCGTCCAGCCCCGCGCCATGCGCCAGCATCAAGGCGCTTGCCCCGTCGCAATTGCCGAAGCCTGCCACGCGCTCCATCCGTGGAGCCGCCGCGCGAAAGGCCGCAAGGGCGGCGGAAATATCCGGCGCGCTGTGGAGGAACCCGCCGTTTTCCCCCTCGCTATCGCCTACGCCGCGCCGGTCGAACCGGAACACCGGATGGCCTGCCGCTGCGATCTGCGCGGCGAGCTGGGCCTGCCCGGAAAAGGCCCCGGCACGTGTTTCGTTCCCGCCGGTGACGATCAGCAGGCCGGCCTTGCCAGGAGCTTCCTCTGCCGCCTCGTCCAGCGTTCCGAAGAGCTGCGCGCTTTCGCATGGGAAAGTCAGGTGGATGCGGCTCATTTGCCCTCATCCATTTTGCCCAGTTCCACTGCGAGGAAACCCGCCAGCATGTCCGCCTGTGCGGGATCGAAGCCCGGTTCGGCGCGCAGCCAGGGTGCGGAGCCGCCGATCGCCGCATGGGGAATGTCGGACAGGCGGCCACTGTCAGGCAGGCGCGCCGCTTCCAGATCGCGCACCATTTGGGGGCCCAGGCGATAGCCGGCCAGTTCCAGCCCTTCGCCGCGCCCTATCTGAAGCAGATCCTCCGCAGTTTCGTTGATGCCGGATTCGCGCCCGGAGATGCTCCGCGCGCGCAGCATCGCGCGCAGTGCATTCGCGCCGCCCGTGGGGGCATAGCGCCAGCCGGACAGCGCGGGCGGGGCAAGGATGGCGGCAGCCCGCACAGTCAGCAGATGGGTTGCCGCAAAATGCCCTGCGGCGGCGATTGCGGCGGCGCGCCATCCGGCCAGCCATTGCCGCTCCAGCGGGGCGGGGCTTTCATTACAGCCGGGAAGATCGGGCAGAAATGAATCGATCCCCATGCGGTCCAGCCGCCGCATTGCCTCCACCAGCGTGTGCCGCACCTTGTTCGCCTCCTCGAACAGAGGGGGCAGGATCAACAGCCGCCGCGCACGCCCGGAATCGAAGGCGAGGGCATATTCCTCGCCGCCATCGGGAGTGGGCCAGACGGCTATCGGCATAGGTCAGCCGACTTCGCGCTTGTTCCCCACGAAGGCGAGCAGCGCCCCGTAGGTTTCCAGCATTTCGCCGTCGATTTCATCATCGTCGATGATGATGTCCAGCCGATCCTCGATTTCGGTAAGAAGCCCGGCCACTGCCATTGAATCGAGTTCCGGCAGATGGCCGAACAGGCCCGTATCGCTGGTGAAACCATCCACGCGCGCGCGGTCCAGCCCCAGCACATCGCACAGGATTTCGCGCAGGATCGTGTCGGTCTGGCCGGAAATTTCGGATGCGGTGCTCATCGCGTCTTTCATCGATTGGGGCCAATGCCCTGGAAGGCCCCGGCTTTAAGTCCTGTCGCGCAGCTTGCGCAACCCCGCGCGCGCAAGGCGGGGCCAGTTGGCGGGATTGGCCGGGCGCAGGCACTCCAGCCGGAAGCGCGGCCGCGTTTCTTCCATCCACATCGCCTTATAGGGATCGTCACCTGTCCCGAAATCGACCATTTCCACCTGATCGCGATCGATCACATGCTCGAACAGGGCGGCGGTCAGCACGGTTCCCGCCGAAAGCGGCCCGGCCTCTTCCACATGGGCCAGTTTGTGAATGAAGGCGGTGTCGGCCTCAACGGTCCAGAACTGGGCGGCCAGCGGCTTGCCTTCGCTGCGGGCAATGCCCAGCCGCAGGCGGCCTGCCGCGCCTTCTTCCTCGGCAAAGCGGCGCAGCATGGCGGGCTTGCCCTCCGCCGGCTTCCAGCTCGCGGCATAGATCGCCTCATAGGCGGCCCATGCGGCGGGATCGAAGCTCGTGTGGATTTCCACCTCCACCTTCTTCGCCTTGCGCTTCAGCGTGGTGCGCAATGTGCCCGGGCGCCCGCCCAGATAATCCTCATAGGATCGCCCGCTTACGCGCAATATGTGATTGGTGTCGCAGGGCTCGCGCAGCACGATCCACCAGGCGGAACGGAAGGCCGCCGCCAGCATGGTGGCGCTGCGATCCTCGTCCGGCAGCGGCCACAGTACGATCCGGCGCGCCTCATCCGCAAGTCTGCGGGCGATGGCCTGCATCAGGGCCGGCTGATTCGCCCCTGGAGTGGCGAGTGGCCGCCAGAAGAAACTGTACCAATTGGCCAGGGGTACCAGCGCCGATCCTTCGCGCATCAGCGGCAGGGCCAGCGTATGCAGCCCGTCTCCGGCCATGGCGATGAAGGGATCTAGCCCGCCTTCCTTTGCGAGCAGGGCGAACCATTCCGCCCGGTCGAACGGAGCGGCGCTTGCAAAACCGGGTGGTTGCAAGACATTAACCCTGTTGTGATAGCTGACCGCGATCACCTGAACGGTTCCCCTTTAGTGGAGCCTCCTGCCGGAGTCCCGATGCCTGTCGCCCCCGATCCGATTGCCAGACCGCTCGACCATCTTGCCCTGTTCGGACAGGATGATGCGGCGGCGCTCGTCCTCAGGCAAGGCGTCCTTACCTACAAGGCCTTAAGGGAGCGTATCTCTTTGCTCGCCGCGTGGCTGGCGGCGCGTGTGCCCGAACAGGGCGCGCGCGTGGCGAGCTGGGCGGCCAAGGGCGAACTGACCTGTCTGCTGCCCCTCGCCGCGGCGCGGGCGGGGCTGGTGCATGTGCCGGTCAATCCGCTGCTCAAACATGCGCAGTTGGCGCATATATTGGCCGATAGCGGCGCAAGCCTGCTGGTGGGCAATGCCGCTCGCCTCGGCAGCCTTGGCGAAGGCGATGTTCCCGCAGGCTGCGCGCTGATCGAGGAGGCGGAGGTCTGGGCAGGCGCCGAGGCTCTGGACGGCGCGCTCGCGCCATCGTCCGCCGATCCGGGCGATCTGGCGGCGATCCTTTATACCAGCGGCTCTACCGGCAGGCCCAAGGGCGTGATGCTGAGTCATGCGAATCTGTGGCTCGGGGCGGTCAGCGTGGCGAATTATCTGAGGCTGGGGGCGGATGATGTGGTGCTAGGCGTACTGCCCCTGTCGTTCGACTATGGCCAGAACCAGTTGCTTTCCGCCTGGCGCGCGGGGGCGAGCGTGGTGCCGATCGATTATCTCACCGCCCGCGATGTAGTGAAAGCCTGCGCTCGCCATGGCGTGACAACTCTGGCCGCCGTGCCGCCTTTATGGGTGCAATTGGTGGAGCAGGACTGGCCGGAGGAATCCTCCGCCCCGCTACGCCGCTTGACCAATAGCGGCGGCGCACTGACCGTGGTTCTGGTGCGCAAATTGCGCGCGATCTTCCCGCAGGCGCGGCTGTTCCCGATGTATGGCCTGACCGAGGCGTTTCGTTCCACCTTTCTCGATCCCGCCCTGGTGGACACGCACCCCACTTCGATGGGCAAGGCGATTCCCTTCGCCGAAGTGCTGGTGATCGGGGATGATGGCGCCATCACCGCGCCGGGGGAGGAGGGGGAGCTGGTCCATTGCGGGCCGTTGGTGGCGCAAGGCTATTGGCGGGATGCGCAGCGCACGGCGGAACGGTTCCAGCCTGCTCCGGCGGGTTCCGCCTATGGCGGCATGGCGGTATGGTCTGGCGACAGGGTGATGCGCGACGCGGATGGCCTGCTCTATTTTTCCGGCCGGCGCGATGCGATGATCAAGAGCGCGGGCAACCGCATTTCCCCGCAGGAGATAGAGGATGCCGCGCTTGCCACCGGGCTGGTGGCGGAAGCCGTGGCGCTGGGCGTTCCGGATGAGAGGCTGGGGCAGGCTGTCCATCTGATCGTGCGCCCCCGCGCCGGGGTGGAAGATGCGGAAACCCGCCTGCCGCGCATTCTGGCTCAGGAGCTACCCAATTTCATGCAGCCTCGCATATTCCACTGGCGGGACGTCATGCCGCTCAATCCCAATGGCAAGATCGACCGGGCAGCCCTGCAGCGGGAGCTTGGCGCATGAAGCCGCTCGGCCCGATCCCCGCAGGTTTCGCGGCGCTGGATGGCGAGCTTGCCATCGGCGGCAAGACCGCGAGCGAGTTTGTGGCGCAGGCGGGGGGCACGCCCTTGTTCGTCTATTCGCGCGAGATGATCGCCCGCCGGATTGCCGATCTGCGCGCCGCCATGCCGCCAAGGCTGGCGATCCATTATGCGGTGAAGGCCAATCCCTTCGGCCTGCTGCTGCGGGAAATGGCCAGTCTGGTCGACGGGTTTGACATTGCCTCGGGCGGGGAGCTTGCGATGCTCCGTGCCGCCGGGATCGATCCCGCGAAGGTCAGCTTCGCCGGGCCGGGCAAGCGCGATGCGGAACTGGAAGCCGCCATCGCGGCAGGCGTGACGATCAATCTCGAATCCACGAACGAAGCCCGGCGCGCGCTGGAAATTTCCGCGCACCTTGGCGTGACACCGCGCCTTGCCATCCGGGTGAATCCCGATTTCGAACTGCGCGGATCGGGCATGAAGATGGGGGGCGGGGCCAAGCCCTTCGGCGTGGATGCGGATCAGGTGCCTGCGCTCGCCCGCCATTTGATTGATCAGGGTGCGCAATGGTGCGGCCTGCATATCTTCGCCGGCAGCCAGGCGCTGGACGCGGAGGCGCTGATCGAAACCCAGGCCAATGTGCTGGCGCTGGCGGACAGGCTGGCGGAAGAAATCGGCTCGCCTTTGCCGAAACTGAATATGGGCGGCGGCTTTGGCATTCCCTACTTCAATGGCGACGCGCCGCTGGACATTGGGATAATTGGGGCGGCCTTGGCAGATCGCTTCAGATCTCTTCCTGAAAGCCTTGAAAATACCCAATTCTGTATCGAACTTGGCCGTTATCTGGTGGGGGAAGCAGGCGTCTATCTGACGCGAATCGTCGATCGCAAGGCCAGCCATGGCCAGACCTATCTCGTCACCGATGGCGGGCTTCATCATCAGCTTGCGGCCTCGGGAAATTTCGGCACCGTGGTCCGCCGCAACTATCCGCTGGCCATCGCCACCCGCTTCGGCGCGGAGGTTGAGGAGGAGGTGAATGTGGTCGGCTGCCTGTGCACGCCGCTTGATCGCCTCGCCGATCAGGCGGCGCTTCCGCGTGCCGATGTGGGCGATCTGGTGGCGGTATTCTGCGCCGGTGCCTATGGCGCCAGCGCCAGCCCGGCGATGTTCCTGGGGCAAGGGCCTGCCGGGGAAATTCTTATTTAACCATTTAACCTTTGATATGGGCCAGTCCCTATTCGGGACAGTGCCGCCAAGCCCCTCCCAAAACCTCGCTTTTCGGCCTTGGATAACGAGATGTTCACCCTTTTCGGGAAAGACCAGCCCCGGATCGAAGGGGGCCGGGCATTGGGAACGGACAAGCCGTTTCTTCATCACGGCTGCAAATAATGCCTAGATCTGCGTGAGGACGTATCGATGCACAAGAGTGTGACTGCCCGCATGTTCATGGCACTGGCCATGGTCAGCCTTGCGCTGACCGGCTGTGCCAGCACCGGGCCCAAGCTGCCGCCCGCCCAGTTCGTGGCGATGCAGGAAGGGCCGGGCGAGGAATATGTGATCGGCCCGCTTGACGAACTGACCGTGCATGTCTGGCGCAACCCGGAACTGGGCGCCAAGGTGCAGGTGCGCCCCGATGGGCGCATCACCACGCCGCTGGTTTCCGACATGCCCGCCGTGGGCAAGACGCCCACCATGCTGGCCGAGGATATCCGTCTGCAGCTTTCCCAATATATCACCGACCCGCTGGTTTCCGTGATCGTGAACCAGTTCGCCGGCACTTTCAGCCAGCAGGTCCGCATTGTCGGCGCGACCGAAAAGCCGGCCTCCATCCCCTATCGTGCGAATATGACCTTGCTCGATGCGATGATCGCGGTGGGCGGCCTGTCGGAATTCGCCAGCGGCAACCGTGCCAAGCTGGTCCGTTTCGAGAAGGAAACGGGCAAGCAGCAGGAATATGCCCTGCGCCTGTCGGACCTGCTCAAGAAGGGCGACAGCAAGGCCAATGTCCTGCTGATGCCGGGCGACGTGATCATCATTCCCGAAAGCATGTTCTGAGGGCGGGGCGGCACAGGGGATGAATGCCATCGTAGAAGAGATCCGCGCGGCGCTATGGTCGGTCTGGAACCGGCGATGGCTCGCGCTGGCGGTCGCCTGGGGTCTGTGCATCGCAGGTTGGCTGGCCGTGGCGATGTTCCCCAATGCCTATGAATCGAAGGCCCGTATCTTTGTCCAGCTCGACGATGTGCTGGCCCAGCAGATCGGTATCGGCACGGGTAGCCGCAAGAAGGATATCGAACGCGTCACCCAGACGCTGACGAGCGCGGTGAACCTGGAAAAGGTCATCCGTTCCACGCGCCTTGGCAGCATGGTCAACACGCCGCGCGAGATGGAAAATGCGGTGGCGGCGCTGGCCAAGACGATCACGGTGAAAAGCACCGAGGAAAACCTGTTCGAGATTACCGCCGAAAGCGGCCGCAGGGATCTGTCCGATGGACAGAATGCCCAGCTGGCTCAGGAGGTGGTGCAGAAACTGATCGACATTTTCCGCGAGCAGAATCTGGGCGGATCGCGCGGAGAAATGCGCGAGACGATCGACTTTCTCGACCAGCAACTGGCCGACAGGCAGAAGCAGCTGGAAACGGCCGAGCAGCAACGCCTCGCTTTCGAGGCCAAGCATCCTGAACTGATCGGCGGCGCTGCGGCCATTTCGCAGCGGCTCGAATCCACTCGCGCGGAACTGCGCAGCGTGGAGGCGGATCTGGCTGCGGCGCAAAGCGCGCTGGCGGCCACCGATGGCCAGCTCGCAGGCACTCCGCGCACTCTGGTCGTTCCGGGGCAGGTCGGCGGCGCGGCCGGCGCATTGATGCAGGCGGAAGCCAATCTTTCAGACATGCGCGCGCGCGGGCTGACTGACAGCCATCCCGATGTGGTGACTCTCGAAAAGCAGATCGCCTCGTTGCGCCAGCAGGCCGCGAAGCAGGGCAATGGCGGGGGCATGCCGAACCCGGCCTATAGCTCGCTCCAGTCTATTCGGGCGGAGCGCATGGCCAATGTCCAGGCACTGCAATCGCGCAAGGCGGCGCTCAATTCGGAACTGATGCAGATCACGGCGAACCAGTCGCTCGAACCGGGCGTTGCGGCTGAGGCCCAGCGGATCAGCCGCGACTATGAAGTGCTGCGCGAACAATATGACAAGCTGCTGAAGGATCGCGAGGAACTGCGTCTGCGCGGGCAGGTGGAGACTGAACGGAACGCCGTGAAGTTCGAGGTGATCGATCCGCCGACAACGCCGCGCATTCCTTCCGCGCCCAATCGCCCGCTGCTGCTGTTTGGCGTTTTGGTGGTGGGCATGGCTGGCGGGGCTGGCGTGGGCTGGGGCATTGGCCAGCTGCGTTCTTCCTATGCCACCGCGGGGAAGCTGGAAACCGTGTTCGATCTGCCGGTTATCGGCACGATCTCCCACGTCACCACCGAAGCGGGGCGGGTGCTGAAGGCACGACGCCTGAAACAATTCGCGGCCGGGACGGGCGCCTTGTGCGGGCTGTTCATCGTGCTGCTGGCGGTGGAATTCATCCAGCGCGGCATGGTGGCCTGAGGGGGGAAGCGACATGACCGATCAGAGCAAGATCCCGCTTCCTCCGGAACGCGACGATTCCCGGGACGGTCCCCAGAACGACGGAGGCGCATCGGGCGAGGATAAGGGCGCAAAGGAAGGCGGCTCGCTGTTCGAGCGCGCGAATGGCGCTTTCGATCTGGGCGGTTCGTTCACTCCCGCGCCGGTGCCGAAGAACCTGGCGGACATTCCCACCCGGATCAAACGCCGGCGGCCTCCGCCCCCCGATGCGCGCCCGGTGCCGATTGGCGCGCCGGTGATCCCGCCGGTCCAGAAGGTCGCCGCGGAGCCGGCTTCGGTTGCCCCCCAGAAGCCTGCCGCGAAGATTGCGGAACCTGCACCTGCTGCCATGCAGACGCCGCCTGCAAATCCGGTGGATTTCCCGGCAACCCGGCACCCGATCAACCGCGCCCATCTGCGCGAGCAGGGCCTGATCGAGCCTGAAGGCACGGTTTCGACCCTGCTTGAGGAATTTCGCATCGTGAAGCGCGAATTGCTGCAGTCCGCGCGCGAGGCTCAAGTGAAGGGCATGGGCGGCAAGGCCCAGCGGATGCTGGTCTGTTCGCCATTGCCGGGCGAAGGCAAGACTTTCTGCGCCACCAATCTCGCGCTGGCCATGGCGGCGGAGCGCGATGGCGAGGTGCTGCTGGTGGATGCCGATTTCGCCAAGCCTTCCATCCTTTCAGTGCTGGGCCTGCCCGGCGGCCCGGGGCTGATGGATGCGCTGGCCGATCCTTCGATCCGGGTCGAGGATTGCGTGCTGGGCACGGACATTCCCGGCCTGTGGGTGCTGCCCGCTGGAAACCAGACCACGCGCGACAGCGAATATCTCGCCTCCGGCAAGACCGCGCAGCTGCTCGACCGGCTGACGCAGGGCGCGCCCAATCGTATGGTCATTTTCGATTCTCCGCCGGTTCTGGCGGCATCGCCGGCCGCGGAAATCGCCAAATATGTCGGGCAGGCGGTGCTGATCGTCCGGGCCGATTCCACTGGCCAGCGATCCATCGAGGATGCACTGCACCTGCTGTCCCATTGCGAAGACATCAAGTTGTTGCTGAATGATGCGCGTTTCAGCCCCAGCGGTCGGCGCTTCGGCTCCTATTATGGATATGGAGCGTAAGATGGCCCGCCGGTTTGTGGCCCACCGCCTTTATACCCTCCCGATTGTCCTTGGCTGCGCCGCGCTGCCTCTTGCCGCCCATGCGGAAGAGGCGGAGGGCAAACCCCGCCAGGTTTCGGTCACGCCCTATATCGAGGCAGCGCAGGTTCTCACGGCGGAGCTTTCGCCGGGCAATGATGTGGTGACCTATTCGCGCATTGCCGCAGGCGTGGATGCTCAGGTGACGGGTCGCAATACGGCAGGCGCCATCTCGCTGCGCTATGAACGGCGTATCGGGTGGGAAAAGGATTCCCCCGATGGCGATCTCATCAGCGGCATTGCCCGCGTGGGCGTCGGCCTCATTCCGCAGACGCTGACGCTTGAAGCAGGCGGCATCGCGGCGCGCACCCGGGTGGAAGGCAATGGCGCCTCCATCCTCAGCCCGATCGTGGACAATGCGGGCAAGGCCAATATCTACGGCGTCTATGCCGGTCCTTCGCTGCATACGGGCATGGGCGATCTGGAAGTCGAAGGGCATTACCGCATCGGCTACACCAAGGTTGAAGAACCCGATGCGCTGGTGAGTGCTCCGGGGGCAGAACCGGTGGATGTGTTCGACGAAAGCGTGGTGCAGAATGCCCAGCTTCGCGTCGGCGCGCGGCCGAATACGCTGCTGCCGGTGGGTGTCGGTGTGGGTGCCGGATGGTATCGCGAGGACATCAACAATCTCGATCAGCGCGTGGATGATCGCCATGTGCGCGCCGATGTGACCGTGCCGGTCAGCCCCTCCTTGGCGCTGGTTGGCGGCGTCGGCTATGAAGATGTGAAGATTTCCTCGCGCGACGCGGTGCTGGACGGGCAGGGCAAGCCGGTGGTGGGCGCCGATGGCCGCTATGTCACCGATAAATCCTCACCCCGCCAGATCGCCTATCAGACCGATGGGCTGATCTGGGACGCAGGCGTGCTCTGGCGTCCGAGCCGGCGCACGTCGCTGGAAGCGCATGTGGGCCGCCGCTATGGCTCGATGAGCTATTACGGCTCGCTGTCCTACCAGCCCAGCTCGCGCTCCAGCTTCAATGTGGGCGTTTATGACACAGTATCGGGCTTCGGCGGCCAGTTGAACAATGCGCTGGCCAATCTGCCGACCGAGTTTCAGGCGCTTCGCAATCCGATCTCGGGCGACATCACCGGCTGCGTCGACAGTCTCGACAAGGGCGCCTGCCTTGGCAGCGTGCTGAGCGCCGTGCGCTCTTCCACCTTCCGCTCGCGCGGCGTGGCCGCCACTTATGCCAAGCGGTTCGGCCGCTGGCAGGCAGGCATCGGCGCGGGATATGACAACCGCAAGTTCATCGCCGCCGACAACACGGTTCTGGCCGATGTGAACGGCAAGGCCGACGAAACCGTCTGGCTTGCGGCCTATCTCAATGGCCGCCTGGGTGACAGTTCCAGCGTTTCGACCAATATCTATGCCAGCTGGTTCGACAGTGATTTCGAACTGGCGGGCGGTTCGACCGGCTTTGGCGCCTCGGCCGCTTATTATCGTTCCATCACGCAGCATCTTTCGGCAACGGCTGCCGTCAGTATCGATGGCGTGAATCGCGACAACAGCACGCTGGATGACACTTTGTCTGCCGCGGCGCTGCTTGGTATGCGATATTCGTTCTAAACTATTCGGCCTGGGCCCGGAGGTAGGGATAATGTTCGACGATTTTTACGGGCTCACGGGAAAGCCGTTCCAGCTGACGCCGGATCCGGCCTTCTATTTCCCCAGCGGGACGCACCGCAAGGCGCTGTCCTATCTGCGCTATGGCCTGGCGCAGGGGGAAGGTTTCATCGTCATCACCGGCGAGGTCGGGGCGGGCAAGTCCACTCTGGTGGCGCATCTCGTGGCCTCGATCGATCCGGCCCAGCTCACCGTCGGCCAGGTGGTGACCAGCAAGCTGGACGATGAGGAAATCGTCCATGTGGTGGCGCAGAGCTTCGGCCTGGACATTACCGGGCATGACAAGGCCAGCGCGCTCGGCTCGATCGAGGGCTTCCTGCATGAGGAAGCGCGCGCGGGCCGTCGCTGTCTGCTGATCGTCGATGAATCGCAGAATCTTTCGGTCGCCGCGCTGGAAGAACTGCGCATGCTCTCCAACTTCCAGCTCGGTTCGCATCCGCTGTTGCAGACCCTGCTGCTTGGCCAGCCGGAATTCCGCGCCATGCTGCAGTCCGAAGGCGGGCTGGAGCAATTGCGCCAGCGCGTGATCGCGGCCCACCATCTGGAACCGATGGATGCGGCGGAGATCGAGCCCTATGTGGTCCATCGCCTGAAGCATGTCGGGTGGGATGGCTCCAGTCCCTCTTTCGACCAGCGCGTTTTTGCGGAACTTTACGAAGCATCGGGCGGCATTCCGCGCCGGATCAACCAGATTGCCAATCGCCTTATGCTGCTGGGCGCGGTGGAGCAGCGCTCTCGCATCGATGCGGCCATGCTCCATGCGGTGCTGGCGGAAATGGATGGCGACAATGCCTTCCCCGCCGCCGCACCGGTAGTGAAGGCGCGCACGCCCGCACAGGTGGAACAGGCCGCTGCGGCAGAAGCCGCGACCGCCCCGCGTCCTGCCGCTCCCGTGGCCGGAATCAGGCCCGAGGAACTGCGCCGCGCGCTGGCGGAACGCGACAACCAGATCGCGGAACTGCAGCAGGCGGTCGTTGAATTGTCCTATTCCCGGGGCGATGCGCAGACCGAGGCTGCCAGCCCCGAAATCGAGGCGCTGCGGGAACGTGTGGCTCAGCTTGAAGCCCGGTTGATCGAGCAGGAGCGCACGATGCGTCACACGCTGACCATGTTGATCGAGTGGATCGAAAACGACCCTTCGCAAATCGCGGCGTGAGGATGAAGGCGTGAGCGAGGAAGCGCTCTCTCTGCCTCCAGCAGGCGGCACTCCGGTCAACGGCCTGTCCGTTGATGTGGAGGACTGGTTCCAGGTCGGCGCGTTCGAACATGTGATCGAGCGTGGCGCATGGGATGGTCTGGCCGCGCGTGTTGAACGCAATGTCGAAGAAATCCTCGACCTGTTCGACAAGGCTGACGTGAAGGCCACATTCTTTACCCTGGGCTGGGTCGCACAGCGCAACCGGGCATTGATGCGCCGGATCGCGGAGCGGGGGCATGAACTGGCCAGCCATGGCTGGGATCACGCCCGCGTCCATACGCTTGATCGCGCCAGCTTTGCCGAGGATATACGCCGCGCGCAGCAGGAAATCGAGGATTCGAGCGGAATGGCCGTTACCGGCTATCGTGCGCCCAGCTTCTCCATCGATGCCCGCACGCCCTGGGCACACGAGGAACTGGCGAAGCAGGGCTATGCCTATTCCTCCAGCGTGGCGCCGATCACCCACGATCACTATGGCTGGCGGGACGCGCCGCGTTTCGCTTTCAGGCCGCTGGCGGACAGCGATCTGGTGGAAATTCCTGTCACCACGGCGGAATTCGCAGGCAGGCGGCTTGCAGCGGGCGGCGGCGGGTTCTTTCGTGTGTTGCCCTATGGTTTTTCGCGTTGGGCAATCCGCCAGGTAAACGGGCGCGACGGCCGGCCCGCCATCTTCTATTTCCACCCGTGGGAAATCGATCCCGGCCAGCCGCGCGTCGCCAATGCTCCGCTCAAATCGCGCCTGCGCCATTATACCAATCTGGGTGGCATGGCCGGAAAGCTGGAGCAATTGCTGAGAGATTTTCGTTGGGGCCGGATGGATGAGCTTGCCCGGCAGGAGGCCCCGCGCGCGCTGGATCTGGCGGCGTGAACGCGCCTTTTTCCCTTGCCGGTGAGACGGTCCGCACGGTCGATCTGCGCGAGCGGGGCGAGACCGCGCGGATCGAAGGTTTCGTAGCGGCGATGAAAGGCACGATCTTCCATCGTCCGGCATGGCTCGCAGCAGTGGAACAAGGCACGGGCCAGAAGGCGTTGGGGCTGGTGGCGGAAAAGGCGGGCGCAATCACCGGTTGGCTACCGCTCAGCCGCATCCATTCTCCCATTTTCGGCAGCGCGATGGTTTCCAGCGGCTTCGCGGTGGGGGGGGGAATCCTGGCCCAGCGGAGCGAAAGCGCGGAGGCGCTGGCACGCGCAGCAGAGGAACTGGCCCTGCGCCACAGTTGCACCACGGTGGAACTGCGCGGCGGGGCCTTGCCCCATGCCTGGGACATCCGGACGGACAGCCATTGCGGCTTTGAGTGGGAACTGGCGCCCGATGATGAAGCACAACTTCTGGCCATTCCGCGCAAGCAGAGGGCCGAGGTTCGCAAGGGATTGGAGCAGGATCTGACCGTCCACGTCGGCACGGGGGCGGAAGACCGCGCGGCACATTATGCCGTCTATGCCGAAAGCGTGCGCAATCTCGGCACACCCGTTTTCCCGCGCTCCCTGTTTGAAGCAATGCTCGACGCTCTCGATGCGGACATATTGACCATCCGCCATGGTGGTAACCCAGTGGCGAGCGTCCTGTCCTTCTATCATCAGGGTGCGGTGCTGCCCTATTGGGGTGGCGGTGTGGCGGCTGCCCGGACATTGCGCGCGAATGACCGGATGTATTTCGAACTGATGCGTCATGCCCGCGCGCGGGGCTGCACACGGTTCGATTTCGGCCGTTCGAAGACCAATAGCGGCGCCTGGCATTTCAAGAAGAACTGGGGCTTCGAGCCTACGCCGCTGGCCTATGCCAGCTGGACGGCACCGGGCACGGCCAAGCGCGATGCGGACCCCACCAGCGCGCGCCATGCGGCCCGGATCGCGCTGTGGCGGAGATTGCCGCTGGCGGTAGCCAACCGGCTCGGCCCGATCATTGCCCGGGGTCTGGGATGAGCGGGGAAATCCTCTTTCTTGCCCACCGCCTGCCATTTCCGCCCAATCGGGGGGATAAGATCCGGTCCCACCACATACTCACGGCGCTGGCGGCGCTTGCCCCCGTTCATGTCGCGAGTTTCGTCGATAATCCGGACGATTGGGCGCATGAAGGTGATCTTGCCGCGATTGCTGCCTCATACCGTCTCGTTTCGCGTTCCCGCCCGCTGATCGTCGCCGGATGCGAGGCGTTGCTGCGGGGGGAGGCGGTCAGCATTGCAGCCTTTGGCAGCGCGGCACTGGCCAATTATGTCGAGGACATCCTCCGCACCCGGCCGATCTCGGCAATCTACGTCTTCTCCGGCCAGATGGGCCAATATGTGCCGGCGGGGTTTTCCGGCCGCCTGGTGGTCGATCTCGTAGATGTCGATTCCGCCAAGTTCGAGAGTTACGCCGCTGGCGGAAGCGGCCTTCGCGCGTGGATCGATGCGCGCGAGGGGCGGCTGTTGCAGGCCGAGGAGCAGCGCCTTGCCAATGCTTCCGCTGTGACTCTGCTTGTCAGCGAAGCCGAAGCCGAGCTGCTGCGTTCCCGCCTGCGAGGACCCGCCAGAGAAAAGGTGCGGGCACTGGGCAATGGCATCGACACCGCCAGTTTTAACCCTGCCGCCCCTATGGCGGAGCATCCGCTGGACGAGAATCCGGGGCCGCATCTCGTCTTCACCGGCCAGATGGATTACGCGCCCAATGTAGAAGCCGCGATGCGCGTCATCCGGCACATCCTGCCCGAATCGCGCCGCGAATGGCCTGGCGCCCGGTTCCATGTCGTCGGACGGGCCCCCTCGAAGGAACTGCTTGCGCATGACGGGCAGGGCGGAGTGCGCATCTGGGGAGAAGTTCCCGATGTCCGGCCGTTTCTTGCCGGGGCGGACATCGCGATCGCACCGCTGGTCCTGGCGCGCGGTGTCCAGAACAAGGTGCTGGAAGCTATGGCCATGGCCTGCCCGGTGGTGCTCACACCCGGCGCGGCGACGGGAATTGGCGCACAGGATGGTGTCCATTTCCGCGTGGGCGATAGCGATGCAGAGCTGACGCAGTGCGTCCGGGCAATGCTGGAGGATCCGGCGCGGGCGAGGGCCATGGGAACGGCGGCCCGGCAATTCGTGGTGGAGCAGCGGGGCTGGGCGGCAATGTTGGCCGATCTTCCGGATATCATGGGTTTGCCTCGCCCGGAAAAGGCGAGCCGAAATGCCGCATGATGCCGCGACGCTTCGCGGCGGGTTCGGTGGCCTGATCGCCCGGTTCCCGAGGCAATGGCAGCTTCCGCTTGTCCGCCTCGCACTGGCATGGATCGGGCTGATCGCATGGTTCTGGCACGACTGGGCCGAGATGGCCGATCAGTGGTGGAACAGTTCCACCTATAATCACATATTGCTGGTGCCTGCGATTGTGGGCTGGCTTGTCTGGCTGCGGGCGCGCGAACTGGCGCGGCTCGTTCCTTCCTCCTGGTGGCCGGGGCTGATCGTGGTGGCGGGTGCCGCAATCCTATGGCTGCTTGGCGCGATTTCCGGCCTCAATCTGGCGCGGCAGCTGGGTGCGGTGGCGGCCTTGCAGGGCGCCGCGCTCACCTTGCTGGGGCCGCGCGTGGCGGCAGGGTTGCTCTTTCCGCTGGCCTATCTGCTGTTCCTCGTCCCCTTTGGAGACGAACTGGTGCCGACCCTGCAGATGATCACGGCCGAACTGACTATCGGCCTTACGCATCTGAGCGGCATTCCAGCCCGGATCGAGGGGGTGTTTATCGACACGCCCGCGGGGCTTTTCGAAGTGGCGGAAGCCTGTTCGGGCGTGAAATTCCTGATCGCGATGATCGCCCTTGGCACATTGGTCGCGCATGTCTGTTTCGAGCGATGGGGGCGACGGATCGCCTTTGTCGCGGTGGCGGTGATCCTGCCGGTCCTGGCCAATGGTGTCAGGGCTTGGGGCACGATCTATATCGCCCAGTTTCAGGGCGTGGAATTCGCCCAGGGGTTTGACCATATTTTCTATGGCTGGGTGTTCTTCGCCATCGTGATGGGGGTTTTGCTCGCGCTGGGATGGCGCTTTTTCGACCGTGCGGCTGACGATCCGCTGATTGACGCCGGTGCCATTTCGGCTGCTCCATTTCTCGCGCGGCTTGCACGGTTCAGCATCAATGGATGGGGCGCCCTGCTGGCAATTGTTGCGCTTGTGCTGCTGACCGGCGCCTGGGCGGCTCGGGCAGAGCGGCTCGCCGCGCCTGTTCCTCCGCAGATCGCATTGCCCGTGGTGCCGGGCTGGAAGATGGTGGACTACCGCCCGCAGGTCTGGTGGGAGCCGCGCGCAAGCGGGGCCGATCATCGCCTGCTTGGCCGTTATGTGGACGGCCATGGGCATGAGGTTGATGTGTTCTACGCATTCTATTCAGCGCAGGACGAAGGGCGCGAGGCCGGGGCGTTCGGGCAGGGCGCTCTGGTGCCTGACAGCGACTGGCGCTGGCTCAAGCCTGGCCCTGCCATTCCCGATGCCCAGGCCGATCTGCTGCTGGCGCAGGGCCGCGTATCCCGTCTCGCGGCGACCTTCTATCGCACCGGCGATTTGCTGACCGGCAGCAATTCGCGCCTGAAACTGGCCAATATGCGCGATCGGCTGCTTGTTCGCGCCGAACCGACCATGACGCTTGTCCTCTCCGCGGAGGAGCGGCCCGGTCACCCCGCCGCCCAGAGCATCGCTGCCTTCCGTCGTGCCACTGGCCCAGTGGGTGAATGGATGGACGGCATCGCTCAACTTCCCTAACTGGCCGAATTATGTGCGGAATTGCCGGGATCTTCCATTGCCAGACGCCCAAGCCGGTCGATCCCGCGCGGGTCGAGCGTATGTGCGATGCGCTCGTCCATCGCGGGCCCGATGGCGGCGGCGTGTGGACCGCACCCGGCGTGGGGCTGGGCCATCGGCGTCTCTCCATCATCGATCTGGCCGGATCGCCCCAGCCGATGCAGTCGGCAGATGGACGCGCGGTGATCGTGTTCAACGGAGAAATCTACAATTTCCGAGAGTTGCGCCGGGAACTTGAGGCAGGCGGCGCGGAATTCCGCACGCATGGCGATACCGAAGTGATCCTGGCTGCCTGGCGCAAATGGGGCGTTGCCTGTCTCGACCGGTTGCAGGGCATGTTCGCCTTCGCCCTGTATGACATGGCGGATCGCACCTTGTTTCTGGCGCGGGATCGCCTTGGCGTGAAACCCCTGTTCCTTGCGCAGCTTAGCGACGGCAGCGTCGCCTTCGCTTCGGAGCTAAAAGGCCTGCTGGCTCATCCGTTGTTGCGGCGGGAAGTCGATCCGCTGGCGATAGAGGATTACCTCACCTGGGGTTATGTTCCCGATCATCGCTCCATCCTGAAGGGTGTGGAGAAGCTGCCCGCAGGCCATTATCGCCTGCTGCGCCACAATACCGCGCCATCCGCGCCGATCAAATGGTGGGATGTGAGCTTCGCCTCCCGCCGCCGTGGATCGGAAGCCGATCTGGGCGCTGAACTGCTGCATCACCTGCGCGAGGCAGTGACATCGCGCATGGTGGCCGATGTGCCTCTCGGCGCGTTCCTTTCCGGCGGGGTGGACAGTTCCAGCGTGGTGGCGCTGATGGCCGAGGCCAGTCGCGAGCCGGTGCGGACCTGCTCCATCGGGTTCGATGTCGAGGCTGAGGACGAGACGGGCTATGCCAGCGAAGTGGCCCGGTTGTTTGCCACCGATCATCACAGCAAAGTGGTGGCGGCCGACGATTTCGCGGAGATTGATCGGCTCGCCGCCATGTTTGACGAGCCTTTCGCAGATGCCTCCGCATTGCCGACCTGGCGGGTATGCCAACTGGCGCGGCAGCATGTGACGGTGGCCCTTTCGGGCGACGGAGCGGACGAGGCCTTTGCCGGCTATCGACGGCAGGTGTTCCAGGCGCATGAGGATCGGGTGCGATCCTTCCTGCCGTCGGCCTTGCGCGCGCCGGTGTTCGGGGCGCTGGGCGCGCTCTATCCCAAGGCGGATTGGGCCCCGCGGCCCATGCGGGCGAAATCGACGCTGGAAGCTCTGGCTGCCAATGGCGAGGAAGCCTATGCCGCCGCTCTGGCAATCAATCGCCCTGATCTGCGCGCCGGGCTATATAGCGACGCCATGCGCCGGGAACTGGCGGGGTACAGTGCCGAGCTTCCCTTCATCGAGATGATGCGGGCCGCGCCCGCTCGCTCCGGGCTGGACCGCGCGCAATATGTCGATCTCAAGTTCTGGCTGCCGGGGGACATTCTCACCAAGGTGGACCGCACGAGCATGGCTGTCAGCCTGGAAGCGCGGGAACCTCTCCTCGATCACCGCCTGGTGGAATTTGCCGCCTCGCTACCTGACAGAATGCGGGTGCGCGGCAAGCAGGGCAAATGGCTGATGAAGCAGACCATGCGTCGATATTTGCCTGACACGATCCTGTTTCGCCCCAAGCAGGGCTTCGTTACCCCTATCGCGCAATGGCTGCGCGGGCCGCTTGCGGGCGAGGCGCGGGCGATTGCCTCTTCCGCTGGAATCGCCCGGACAGGCTGGTTCAGCGCGGGCCGGATCGCGCGCCTGGCGGAAGAACATATCTCGGGCCGGGCGGATCGTTCGCGGCTTTTGTGGCAATTGCTGATGCTCGACAGATCGCTGCGCCAGCTGGGCATTTCCGGCTGAGGCGCTCCCTTTTGGGCCCAACCATCGAAGGCAAATGGATAGCCCGTTGCGCCAGCTGGGAGGGAGATAAGCGTCATTGCGGATGAGTTTGGTAAACAAATCGTTTGCCAAGAGTCTCCCCCGTGACGTAGATTCTTCAATGACTTCTGCGAAGAACATAAAAATTCAGCAGACAGGGGGTCGCGAAAGAGGGATCTGTCTATGGATCGACTGGCGAGCAGTCTCGACAGGGGCGAATTGGAATCTGATGGGGGCGAGCGCCCCGCCATGCTTCTCGGTGAGGGCGAGGAATATCTCGTCACTGCGGGGGCAAGGCACCTGGCCATTCCGGAAGAGCTGTTCCAGCTCAAGGAACTGGATGTCCTCTACGAGGATTCCCGCCAGACCCTCTGGACCTATATGCGCCCTGCCGGGCGGCCGAGTTTTTCTCCGGCCATGCTGGGCGATTTCATCAACTGGCAGCGTCTGATCGGGGATAGTTTTGGCCCCGGAAAGGTGCCGCTGCGTTTCCTCGTTCTGGGAAGCCGGGCGCCAGGCGTATTCTGCTTCGGCGGCGATCTGGAGCTTTTCCAGAGGCTTATCAGGCAACGCGATCGTGCCGCGCTGGCCCAATACGGCTATAAATGCGTGGAGATCCTGCAGCGCAACACGCAGTGCCTCGATCTTCCGATGCTGACCATCGGCCTTGTCGAAGGTGCGGCGCTGGGCGGCGGTTTCGAGGCGCTTCTGTCGTTTGACTACATCATCGCGGAACGGGGCGCGACTTTCGGCCTGCCTGAAGTGATGTTCGGCCTGTTCCCCGGCATGGGCGCTCATGCCTATCTGTCGCGAAAGCTCGGCGCGGCGATGGCTGACCGGCTGATCGTATCCAACGAGACCTACACCGCAGAGCAGATGTATGATTTGGGGATCGTCCATAAGCTGGCCGAACCGGGGGAGGGGCTCAAGGCCTGCCGGGACTTCATCGACAAGTCCGAACGGCGCCATGGTGGCCTTGTGAATGCCCGCAAGGCAATGAAAGTTGCACAGCCGATCCGGCTTGAGGAAATGAAGCGGATCGTCGATCTGTGGGCCGATGCCGCGCTGCAATTGCGGGAGCAGGACCTCAAGGTGATGAGCAGGCTTGCGGCGGCCCAGACAAGGCTTTCACGCGCGGCAGCCTGATGCACTGATCGGGCATTTGCGGATCGGGCCCCCCGCAAATCGGACCCCGCAAATCAGCTGGCGGCGCCGTGGCCTCTGGCAAGATAATCGGCGCTCTGCATTTCCATCAGGCGGCTGACGGTGCGTTCGAATTCGAAGCGCCCGTCTCCTGCCTTGTAGAGGTTCTCGGGCTCTGCCGCTGCGGCCGCCAGCAGGATTACATTATGTTCGTACAGGGCATCGATCAGCGTCACGAAGCGCGCGGCTTCGTTGCGCTGATCCGGACCCATCACCGGTATCCCGACCAGAATCACGGTGTGATAGGTTCTGGCAATGGCAAGGTAATCCGCCGCGCCGCGCGCCTCGCCGCATAGCCGTTTGAAGCTGAATACTCCCACGCCCTTCAGGCTCTTGGGCACGAACAGCTTACGCCCCCCGCCAACCTCAAGTTCCGCACTCGGCACATGGGCGGCATCTTCGGGCGCGTAATCGGTCAGGCGGAAGAACGCCTCCCGCACCTGATCCGTCGCTTCGGGGCCAAGCGGAGTGTGCCAGGTGGCCATTCCGCCGAGACGCTGGAGCCGGTAATCGACGGGACCGTTGAGGGCCAGCACGTCCATCTCGCTTTCGATGAGTGAGATGAAGGGCAGGAAATGCTCGCGATTGAGGCCATCCTTGTAGAGATCGGAAGGCGCACGGTTCGATGTGGTCACCACCGTAACGCCTTCGTCCATCATCAATGCGCGGAACAGGCGGCTCATGATCATGGCATCGGCGGAATTGTTCACCACCATTTCGTCAAAAGCGAGGACTCGCAGGCCCTGGGCCAGTTTTGCGGCAACAGGCGGGATCGGATCGCCGCTCTCGCTCTGTCGGGCCTCGCGCAGCAGGGCGTGGACTTCCAGCATGAAAGCATGGAAATGGACGCGACGTTTCTCAGGAATGCCCAGCGTTTCGTGAAACAGGTCCATCAACATGGACTTGCCGCGCCCGACGCCGCCCCACAGATAGACCCCGCGCGGGTTCCCGGCCTTCTTGCCGAACAGCCGCCCCAGCAGCCCCGGTTTGTGAGAGCCTTGCTCCAACTCGCGCTGCAGCGCATCCAACCGCCCTGCTGCCGCGCGTTGCTCCGGATCGGGGCGCAACTCGCCGGCGGCCAGCAAAGCCTCGTACCGAACCAGCATTCCGGTCATCAGCGGGCGTGATTTTCGCGCGGCTGCATGGCCTCGAACTTGGGCAGGTCAGGGTCGAAGCGATCCCAGACTGGGGCATTCTTCAGATAGATCACGCTTTGCGGCGAAATGGCGCTGGGATCGTCCAGCGATCCGGCCTGCACCATGATGTGATCGCCCGGCAGATCCCCCGACGTATAGAGCCGCCCCGCACAGGTGCCGCAGAAATGGCGAGTGACACTGCCGCCGGTTTCCCCCACATTGGTGTAGGTTGCAGGTGTGCCTTCCAGTTCGAGCTGGCTTTTGTGAATGCCTACGATGGTCGTATGGCCGGTGCCGGTGGCCTTCTGGCAATCCTTGCAGCAACATTGCGAGACGAACAGGCTGGGGCCGGTCAGCCTGTAACGGATCGCTCCGCACAGGCAGCCACCTTCCAGAACAGTACCGGCATCCACCATGGCGATCAGCCGTGCCTTTCTGCCTGCATCTTCTTGATCTCGGCAATGGCGCGGGCGGGGCTGAGGCCCTTGGGGCAGGCATTGGCGCAGTTCATGATCGTGTGGCAGCGATAGAGGCGGAAGGGATCTTCCAGCTCGTCCAGCCGCTCACCGGTCATCTCGTCACGGCTGTCAGCCAGCCAACGATAGGCCTGCAGAAGAATGGCCGGGCCGAGGAACTTGTCCGAATTCCACCAATAGCTTGGGCAGGAAGTGGAGCAGCAGGCGCACAGGATGCACTCGTAAAGCCCGTCCAGCTTCTCGCGCTGTTCGGGGCTCTGCAGCCGTTCCTTGCCCGAAGGCGTGGGGCTGACCGTTTGAAGCCAGGGGCGAATCGAGGCATATTGCGCGTAGAAATGGGTGAAATCGGGCACCAGATCCTTCACCACTTCCATATGCGGCAGCGGCGTGATGCGGATTTCGCCTGAAAGATCCTCAATCGCGGTGGTGCAGGCCAAGCCGTTCTTGCCGTTCATGTTCATCGCGCAGGATCCGCAGATCCCTTCGCGGCAGGAGCGGCGGAAGGTGAGGGTGGGGTCCACCTCGTTCTTGATCTTGAGCAGGGCGTCCAGCACCATCGGGCCTGTCTGGTCCAGATCCAGCTCGAATGTGTCGAAGCGCGGATTCTCTCCGCTCTCCGGGTCATAGCGATAGACCTTGAACTTCTTGGGGCGAGTGGCGCCGGGTGTGGAATGGTCGCGGCTCTTGCCGGTGATCTTGCTGTTCGCGGGGAGTGTGAAGGTTGCCATCGGTGCGATCCTGCTGAGTCTCGTTCTCTCTAGCGATTGTGCGGCGCGGGGCAAGGCGGTGGGGCGTGAAAAAGACCATTGCGTCATCCCCCCAGGCCAGCCCATTACCCTTTCCGATAGAACTACGCCGGTCCGGCAGGGCACGGCGGGCGGAAGAGGAGAGCGGATGGGACTGCGCAGCTGGTATGAGGAGGCTGTCCTCCCCCGGATCATCAAGTGCGCCTGCAATGATGCGCGCATCCATGAATTGCGGGGCCACCTAGTGCCGCTGGCGCAAGGCCGCGTATTCGAACTGGGTTGTGGCGGCGGGCTGAACCAGCAATTCTACGATCCGTCCCGCGTGACGAGCTTTGCTGCTATCGATCCTTCCCCCGCCATGCTGGACGGCGCGCTGAAGGCCGCGCAGGAGAAGGGCTGGCAGGCCGATATCCGGATCGGGAAGGGTGAAGCGATCCCCTTTCCGGATGACAGTTTCGATACGGTGGTCTGTACCTACACAATGTGCTCGGTCACCGATCAGACGCGTGTGCTCGCGGAGATGCGCCGTATTATGGCGCCCGGCGGCAGGCTGTTGTTCCTCGAACATGGCCGCGCGCCGGAACCCGGCGTTTATCGCGCCCAGCGTATGATCGAGCCGGTCTGGAAGAGGATGATGGGCAATTGCCATCTGACCCGCGAAGTGAGGCCCGCCGTGAAACGGACTGGTTTCGAGATTGCGGATTCCAGCAGTCTCTACATGAGCAAGATGCCCCGCTGGGCCGGGTTCATGGAATGGGGCGTCGCCGTGAAGCCCGGGCCGTAGAGGCCGGACAGCGATGATGTAGCGTCACCATTACGACGACGAGGGCCGTATTTCCCGCCAGCCACATCCAGCAGCCGGGCTGCCTTGACTTAGACTGTCCCGGCCGTTGCAGAGGCCCCGCCAGTGTCACCGCAAGAGCGGCTGAGAGGGCGGGTTCCGAACGGCCGGGATAACCTTTCTGGGCCTATTCTCCGAAAGTGCGCTGCCACCAGCCGCGACGGGGTGAGGCGGAGCTTTCCGGTGATGCTTCCTGAGCCGCAGCGGGCTCCGGCTCGGAAGGTGCGGCCGGTTCGGCAGTGGCCACTTCCGCTACCGTCTCGGCGGGCGCGGCTTCGGGAGCTGCCACTTCTGCAGCCGGTGCTTCCGCAGTCGGCTCGGCCTTCTTGCGGCGAGTGCGCTTCGGCTTGGCCGGTGCCACCTCCGCAGAGACTTCCGCAGCGGGCGTCTCTACGGCCGCTTCCGCAGCGGCGGCAGCTTCTGCTTCGGCATCTGCCTTCTTGCGACGCGTGCGCTTCGGCTTGGCGGGAGGAGCCTCCTCGGCAGCTGCAGCGGGTTCTGCCACGCTGGCTTCCCCGGCAGTCGTTTCCGCATCGGTGGCAGGTTCTTCCTTCACCTTCTTTGCGCGGCTGCGGCGGGCCTTGGGCTTGGGCGTTTCAACCGGAGCCTCCACAGTTGCGGCCTCTTCGGCGGCCGGCTCGGCAGTTTCCGCCAGTTCGGCTTCCGCTACCTCTGCATCTTCTGCAGCACTTTCGCCGTCCTGGGCAGCGCCTTCGGCTTCACCTTCCCCTTCGCCTTCACCGTCCAGACGCTTCTTGCGGCGGTTGCGGCCACCACGCCGACGGCGCTTCTTGCGAGGGGAGCCTTCGCCGTCTTCGTCAGTCGGGGTATCAGATTCGTCGGACTCGCCCTCATCAGCTGCGGAATCTTCCCCGGCCTCGGATTCGTCATCCTCACGCTCCTCGTCGGAGCCTTCATCCATCTCGTCACGACGCTTCCGCCCGCGACCGCCACGGCGGCGGCGGCGACGCTTCTTGTTGCGGTCGTCATTCTCGCCCTCTTCGTCTTCTTCCTCATCGACGAAGGCTTCCAGCTCTTCTTCCTCTTCGATCTCATCGACGATGGGTTCGAACTTGGGGAGGGAAGTGGGACGCGGTCCGCCAGAGACGACGCGCATTTTGGCGCCCTCATTCTCGCCCTCGGGGATCACCTGAACGGTGACGCCATAGCGATCCTCGATCTCATGCAGATCGGCGCGCTTGGCGTTGAGCAGATAGATCGACGCTTCCGTGCTGGCATAGAGCGTGATGATCGTGCCCTTGCCCTTGGCCGCTTCGTCCTCGATCAGGCGCAGGGCGGAAAGGCCCGCGCTGGAGGCGGTCCGCACCAGACCGGTGCCGTCGCAATGCGGGCAGGAACGGGTGGTGGCTTCCAGCACGCCGGTGCGCAGGCGCTGACGGCTCATTTCCATCAGGCCGAAGCCGGAGATACGACCCACCTGAATGCGCGCGCGATCGTGCTTGAGGGCGTCCTTCATCGCGCGTTCGACTTTGCGGATGTTGGAATTGTACTCCATGTCGATGAAGTCGATCACCACCAGCCCGGCCATGTCACGCAGGCGCAGTTGCCTTGCGATTTCATGCGCCGCTTCGAGATTGGTGGCGAGAGCCGTCTGCTCGATCCCATGTTCCTTGGTCGAGCGGCCGGAGTTGATGTCGATCGAGACCAGCGCCTCGGTCGGATTGATGACGATGTAACCGCCCGAACGCAGCTGTACGACAGGATCGTACATGGCGGTCAGCTGGTCTTCCGCGCCATAGCGCTGGAACAGCGGCACCGGGTCGGAATAGGCCTTCACGCGCCGCGCATGGCTGGGCATGAGCAGCTTCATGAAGTCGCGCGCGGCCTTGTAGCCGAGCTCGCCCTCCACCACGACTTCCTCGATGTCGCGATTATAGATGTCGCGGATCGCGCGTTTCACCAGATCGCTGTCCGAATGAATCAGCGTGGGGGCCGCGCTCTTCAGCGTATTTTCGCGGATTTCGTCCCACAGACGGGCGAGATAATCGAAGTCGCGCTTGATTTCCGGCTTGGTGCGCTGGAGACCGGCTGTGCGAACGATGCAGCCCATGCTCTTGGGCAGCTTCATTTCGGCCACGATCTGCTTCAGGCGCTTGCGATCCGAAGCGTTGGAAATCTTGCGCGAAATGCCACCGCCGTGAGTGGAATTGGGCATCAGCACGCAATAGCGGCCAGCAAGGCTGAGATAGGTAGTGAGGGCGGCGCCCTTGTTGCCGCGTTCTTCCTTCACGACCTGCACCAGCAGCACCTGGCGCCTGTGGATTACGTCCTGAATCTTGTAGCGGCGGCGCAGCGCCATGCGCTTGGCGCGTACTTCGTCCACTTCCTTGGCGCGGGCGCGATTGCCGCCACGGCCCTGGCGACGGCCACGTCGGGGCTTGTTGCCATCTTCGGCGCCTTCAACGCCGTCATCCGCGTTGCCTTCGCCGTCTTCCTCATCGCCATCGGCGATTTCGCCGCCTTCGATGGTGGCGACATCATCCTTCTCGGAGGTGTCGATTTCCTCGACGCCATCCTCACCGGCCATTTCATCCGCAAAGGCATCGCCTTCGCTCTCTTCGGCCAGCGCGTCTTCCTCTTCTTCCTCGGCTGCGCGCAAAGCGGCTTCCTCGGCGGCGGCTTCAGCTTCTTCGGCGAGCAGCGCCTCACGATCCTCGCGCGGGATCTGGTAATAGTCGGGGTGGATTTCGCTGAAGGCGAGGAACCCGTGCCGGTTGCCGCCGAAATCGACGAATGCCGCCTGCAGCGAGGGTTCTACCCGGGTTACCTTGGCGAGATAGATATTTCCCTTGATCTGCTTGTGCTCAGCAGATTCAAAGTCGAACTCCTCAATCCGATTGCCCTTGAGCACCGCCACCCGAGTTTCTTCCGGGTGGCGCGCATCGATTAGCATGCGCGTGGCCATTATGAATTCTCCAGGCGCGCCCTGTTCCTGCGACCTTTTCGGTATGGATGGAAGCGGCGCGCACATATGCGTTGAAACCGGCGGCCCGAGGACGTTGCCATTCGTGGCGGCCGGAAATTGAAAATTCGCCGGTCTGCTGAATGCAGCCGGCGAAGCGGAATGTGTCTGCGGAAATAAGAACGGGCGGCCCGTCGCCGGTGCGCTGCGCCGCTATGCGCCGCGACATCGCAACGCAGCCCTGCGGCTGCGGCGATCGTACGGGGCAAAAGATTCTCATTTCGGCATCAACCTGTATGCGGGCCGGACCTTTTTTCCGGGAAAAGCGTTTCCCGAAATATAGCCCGGAGATTGACCGGGATTGCTGCGAGGGGATTCTCCGCGGCGGTGCCTGCGCCTTCAGTGGCCGCAGCAGCGCTGGTAGGATCTCGCAAGGCAGAATAGCCCGGTTGCAACGTGCTAGCACTGCGTTTTTTCATCGGCAACCGCTTTGCGCACGAAAATTGCGCGACTGGTATCATAATTCCTCTTGTCGCCATGTACTCCGCGAACCTAAGCGGTGCGGTGATGGCACTGCGCGTCCTGCCTTGGCTGTTGCTTCTCTTTCCGCCAGCCCTGCTTGCCGGGCTGTATGCTTTTGGCCTCTACCTGCCTGTGCCGGCTCTTGGCCGTTCCTATGTCATCAGGGTTGAGTTGCCCACCTCCGGTAAGCCTGTGAACCTGCCCAAGGTGGAGGGGCCGGCGGATGCCGCCATGCCGTTGGTAGTCATCGATGCCGGGCATGGCGGGCATGATCCGGGCGCTTCCGGCCAGGGGCTCGAGGAAAAGCGTCTGGTTCTCGGGCTCGCCTTGGCCCTGCGTGATCGTCTCTTGCAGGAGGGCGGTATCCGCGTGGCGCTGACCCGTGACGATGATCGTTTCCTTGTGCTGCAGGAACGTGCCGAAATCGCCCGCAGGCTTGGGGCCGATCTGTTTCTTTCGATCCATGCAGATTCTGCAGGAGTTGAGAGCGGGATACAGGGTGCCAGCGTCTATACATTGTCGGAAAAGGCCTCGGACGAGGCAGCAGCCCGTTTTGCCGCGCGGGAAAATAATGCCGACCGTTTGAACGGGATTTCCCTGTCCGGCCAAAGTGATGTCGTCAGCGCCATTCTGGTAAACCTGTCGCAGCGCCGTGCGCAGGCCGAATCCTCGGAGTTCGCGCAACTGATCGTCCGCGAAGGGACTGGGGCTATCGCCTTCCATGCCGAGCCGCGCCGTGCGGCCGCGCTGGCCGTGTTGCGTGCGCCCGACGTGCCTTCGGTGCTGTTCGAGGCTGGTTTCGTGACCAATCCGCAGGATGTGGAGCGGCTTGCCACTCCGGAAGGAAAGGAGCGGTTCGCCGACGCCGTGGAGCGTGCCATCCGCATATTCTTCGCGCGCAATTCCCGCCCCGGCGCATAGAGGCGCGCTTCCTTCTGGCATCGGGCGAACACGCCGTGCTAAGGCGCGCGCGACCATGAGCGAGACTAATCAATCCGCCCCGCAATCGATCCATTACCGGATCCGCCGCGAAGCGCACAGCGTGATGAACTGGTTCCGGGAGAACTGGCGCCAAAGTCCTGCGTTCCGCTGGGCATCCACCGCGATCGTCGGGCTGCTGCTCGTCTGGTTGCTCGTCTGGCTGCTGTTGGCGCGCAACCTGCCCGACGCGAAGATGCTGCTGGAATATGAACCGCCATTGCCCACCATGGTGCGCGGAATAGACGGCAACATCGTGGATTCCTACGCTCGGGAACGGCGTGTCCAGTTGCAGTTCCGGGATTTTCCCAAGCCGCTGATCAACGCCTATCTCTCTGCGGAAGACAAGACTTTCTGGACCCATGGCGGCGTGGATATCACGGGCTTTGCGGGCGCCGTGGTCGATTACGTCAGCAAGATCGGCAGCGGCCAGCGCGCGCGCGGCGGCTCCACCATTACTCAGCAGGTCGCGAAGAATATTCTGGTGGGGGACGAATATTCGATCACCCGCAAGCTGAAGGAAATGCTGCTTGCCCGCAGGATCGAGGGTGTGCTGACCAAGCAGCAGATTCTCGAGCTTTACCTCAATGAAATTCCCCTTGGTCGCCGCAGCTTTGGCGTCCAGGCGGCCTCGCGCGCCTATTTCGGCAAGGATGTCGGCGATCTCCAACTGCATGAGGCTGCTTTCCTTGCGATCCTGCCCAAGGCGCCTGAGCGCTATGGGCGTCCGCAATTTCATGATTCCGCGATAGAGCGCCGCAACTGGGTGCTCGACGAAATGGTGGAGAATGGCTTCGTCAGCCGGTCAGAAGCGGATGCCGCCAAGGCGCAGCCCCTGGGTCTGGTTACCCAGCGGCCCGATTACACTACGGTCGATGCCGGATATTTCATGGAGGATGTGCGCCGCCAACTGATCGAGAAGTTCGGTGAGCAGGCGGAAGATGGGCCGAATAGCGTTTATGCGGGCGGCCTGTGGGTTCGCACATCGCTGGACCCGGAATTGCAGGAAGCCGGCAGCAATGCGCTGCGTTCCGGCTTGTTGCGCTATCAATCCGCCAAGGGCTGGAGCGGGCCCATTGCCACGATCGATATGGATAAGGGCGAATGGCGCGGCCAGCTGCAGAGTTCCGGCCTTGCGATCAAATATCTGAACTGGCGCGTGGGTGTGGTGACGAGCCGTTCCGGCGGTTCCGCCCGGATCGGCTTTACCGATGGCAAGGAAGCGCCTCTGGTGGGCCTGCCCGATAAGCTCAAGTCGGGTGACGTCGTCGCAGCCACTCCGGAAGGCAATGGCTGGCGGATTCGCAGCGTTCCCGAAATTTCCGGCGGCTTCCTGGCAGAAGATCCCAATACCGGCCGCGTGCTGGCCATGCAGGGCGGTTTCGACCCGCGGCTAGACAGCTTCAACCGTGCGACACAGGCGCTGCGGCAGCCGGGCTCCACGATCAAGCCCTTCGTCTATGCCACCGGGCTGGATCATGGCATGACCCCGGCGACGATGGTCCTCGATGGCGAATATTGCTATTATCAGGGCGCGGCGCTTGGCGAAAAATGCTTCCGCAATTTCGGCGGTGCGCGCGGCGGTGGCGAACATACGATGCGCTGGGGCCTCGAACAGTCCCGCAACCTGATGACCGTCCACATCGCGATGGATTCAGGCATGCCCAATGTGGTGAAGACCATCGACCGCGTGGGGATCGGCAAATATGATCCTTATCCTTCCTTCGCGCTGGGCGCTGGGGAAACCACGGTTGCGCGGATGGTCAACGCCTATTCTGCGCTGGTCAATCACGGATTGCAGTTTGGCCAGAGCACGATCGATTTCGTGCAGGACCGTCGTGGCAAGGTGATCTGGCGCGCCGACAAGCGCGAATGCACCGGCTGCAACATGCCGCAGTGGGATGGCAAGCCGATGCCGCGGCTCAAGCCGGTGGGCAAGCAGGTGCTCGATCCGCGCACGGCCTTCCAGGTGGTGCACATGCTGGAAGGCGTGGTTCAGCGGGGTACGGCCGTGGTGCTGCGCGATCTCAACCTGCCGCTTTTCGGCAAGACCGGGACCACCAACGGCCCGACCAACGTGTGGTTCGTAGGCGGCTCGCCCGACATCGTCGCGGGCGTCTATATGGGCTTCGACAAGCCGCGCAACATGGGTGGCTATGCCCAGGGCGGCACAATTGCGGCGCCGATCTTCAAGCAATTCGTCAATGAAAGCCGGGATCGCTGGAACGGGAGGCCCTTCGTGGCCCCGGCGGGAATCCGCATGGTCCGGATCGACCGTGCCACGGGCCGCCGCATTTTCGGCGCCTGGCCCACTGACGATCCGAAATCGAGCGTGATCTGGGAAGCGTTCAAACCCGATACTGAGCCGCGCCGCGCCGCCTTGCAGGACGAGATTGACGCCATGCGCGACATGATCCTTGCGCAGTTGCGCAGGCGGGAACAAGCGGCGAAGCAGGGCGTTACAAACGGCACTTCCGATAATCGGCAGCCGCAGAATTTCGCCGAAGAGCAGGGTGGCCTTTATTGAACCGGAACCTTTGCAGGATTGCACAGGGGAGAACGCATGATGATCGCACGTAATCTGGCTGCCGCAGTGGCCATTGTGGCAGTCGCCACCTTGCCCGGCGCCGCTTCGGCACAGCTTCCTCAGGGGGCGAAAGCTCCCACCTTCGCCACCCAAGGGGCGCTGGCGGGGAAGGGGTTTACCTTCGATCTGGCCAAGGCCCTGAAGAAGGGACCGGTAGTGCTGTATTTCTTCCCCAAGGCTTTCACGCAGGGCTGCACGCTGGAAGCCAACGCCTTTGCCGAGGCAATGGACGATTTCCATAAGGCTGGTGCTACCGTGGTGGGCATGTCGGCGGACGATTTGCCCACACTGAAGCGCTTCTCCACAGAGGAATGCCGCAACAAGTTCCCGGTGGCGACCGCGAACAAGGCGCTGATCAAGGCCTATGACGTAGGCTTCGTGATGAACGGGCAGGACACCGGCCTTTCCAACCGCACCAGCTATGTCATTGGCAGGGACGGCAAGGTGAAGCTGGCCCATTCTGATCTCGACTGGCGCGAGCACGTCAGCCGCACGCTGGCCAAGGTCAAGGAACTGAAAGGGCGCTGACCGCCGCCAGGCACGATATGGTGCCCTCGCGGGGCAGCCCTTCTTTACAATCGGCAGTCTTCCGCTAAGCGGGCCGCTGGATTAGCGGAGTAAGATTGCCATGCGTGCCGAAGGGCAGGCCCAAATTGACCGGATCGAAGCAGCCCTGGCGCTGGTGCGCCGTTCGCTCGATTGGGATCGCGCAGTGCGGCGGCTCGACGAGCTGAACGCACGCGTCGAAGATCCCACCTTGTGGGATGATCCGAAAAACGCGGAAAGCGTGATGCGGGAGCGTCGCCGCCTCGAAAGCTCAATCGGCACCGTCAACGAGATTTCGGCGGAGATGGCCAATGCCATCGAATTCGTCGAACTGGGCGAAATGGAAGGTGATGAGGATGTCGTGCGCGAAGGGCTGGATGCTCTGAAGCAGCTGGCAATCCGCGCCGATGCCGACAAGGTGCAGGCGCTGCTTTCGGGCGAGGCCGATGCCAACGATACCTATCTCGAAATCCACGCCGGGGCCGGGGGTACCGAGAGCCAGGACTGGGCGGAAATGCTCCAGCGCATGTATACGCGTTGGGCCGAACGCCATGGCTACAAGGTGGAACTCGTGGATTATCACGCAGGCGAACAGGCCGGGATCAAGAGCGC
Organism: Fulverythrobacter ferritrahens; assembly: GCF_020539485.1. Lineage (GTDB taxonomy): Bacteria > Pseudomonadota > Alphaproteobacteria > Sphingomonadales > Sphingomonadaceae > Andeanibacterium > Andeanibacterium ferritrahens. Next base: position 1,026,722 of record NZ_JACDXU010000001.1, on the reverse strand, counting down.
TACGCTGCTGATCAAAGGCGAGAACGCCTATGGTTATGCCAAGACCGAGAGCGGGGTGCATCGTCTGGTGCGCATCAGCCCCTATGACAGCTCGGCGCGGCGCCACACCAGCTTCAGTTCTGTATGGGTCTATCCGGTGATCGACGACAATATCGACATCGAAATCAACCCGGCGGACCTCAGGATCGATACTTACCGCGCATCGGGCGCGGGCGGTCAGCACGTCAACACCACGGACTCCGCAGTGCGCATCACCCACGTTCCCTCGGGGATCATCGTGGCGAGCCAGGTGGACCGTTCGCAGCACAAGAACCGCGAAATCGCGATGAACATGTTGCGCGCCCGCATGTTCGAGGAAGAAATGCGCAAGCGGGAAGAGGCTGCCAGTACCGAACACGCCTCCAAGTCCGACATTGGCTGGGGTCACCAGATCCGTTCCTATGTGTTGCAGCCCTATCAGATGGTGAAGGATCTGCGCACTGGCACCACCTCCACCGCGCCTGACGATGTGCTGGACGGCGACATTGACGACTTCATCTCCGCCGCTCTGGCCCAGCGTGTAACCGGTGAGGCGGTTGAAGTGGAGGATGTCGAGTGAGATTGCGCGCGGCCTTCTGTGTAGGGCTGCTGCTGTTGGGCGGCTGCAACCTGTTCAAGAAGGAGGATGACGGCCGGCCGGAAACCGCGCGTGAATTTCCGCGGGCCTATCGTCCGGTCTCCAATCTGGGCGGCAACAGCGTTTCTTCCGAACAGGCCCGCGACGATCGGCGCGAAGCGCAGACGGTGATGGATCTCGCCAATATCCGCCCTGGCATGACCGTTGCCGATATTGGCGCGGGCGAAGGGTATTATACTGTCCGTCTCGCCTCCAAGGTCGGCACGCGCGGGCGCGTATTGGCGCAGGATATCGATGAAGCAGCGATCAAGCGCCTGGGCATCCGGGTGGAGCGCGAGCGGCTCGACAACGTATCGATCAAGCTCGGGGCGGAGGATGATCCTCGTCTGCCGGAAAAGAGCTTTGACCGGGTATTCCTGATCCACATGTATCATGAGGTTTCGGAGCCCTATGCCTTTCTCTGGCGCCTGCGGCCAGCGCTGCGTCCGGGCGGGCAGATAATCGTCGTGGATCGGGATCGTCCGGCGGACCAGCACGGTATCGAACCCAAGCTGTTATTCTGTGAATTCGACCATGTGGGCTTTCGTCTCGTCGAATTTGTTCGTAAACCTGAGCTCGCCGGGTACTACGCGCAATTCGAAGCAGTGGGCGACAGGCCCGAGCCACAAGATATCGAACCCTGCGGCCAGCCGGGGGCAACGGAAACGAAGACGCCCTCGTAAGTCTGGCGCGTATAGTTTAGGAACGTACATGAGTTTCAAAGGGTTGCGGCCGATCCAATATGGTGGCCGGGAAGTCTGGCCGTTGATTGAAGGCGGGAAGGGCGTTGCTGCCACCAACCATGCCTCGTCGGGCGCCTGGGCGGCTGCCGGGGGCATCGGCACGGTCAGCGCGGTTAACGCTGATTCTTATGACGCAAACGGCAATGTGATTCCGCAGCTCTATCCGCAGCGCACGCGCGTGGAGCGGCACGAGCAACTTGTCCGCTACGCGATTGACGGCGCGGTGGAACAGGTGCGCCGGGCTTACGACGTTGCCAGCGGACGCGGGGCAATCAACATCAATGTGTTGTGGGAAATGGGTGGTGCCCAGGCTGTCCTTGAAGGCGTTCTGGAAAAGACCCGTGGTCTGGTCACCGGCGTCACCTGCGGCGCGGGCATGCCCTATAAGCTTGCGGAGATCGCCGCGCGCTTCAATGTGAATTACCTGCCCATCATCAGTTCCGCACGCGCCTTCCGCGCGCTGTGGAAGCGTTCCTACCACAAGGTCAGCGAACTGATGGCCGCGGTAGTCTATGAAGATCCGTGGCTGGCGGGCGGCCATAATGGCCTTTCCAACGCCGAGGATCCCCAGAAGCCGGAAGATCCCTATCCCCGCGTCAAGGCGCTGCGTGAAACCATGCGGGCGGAAGGCATTTCGGACGACGTGCCGATCATCATGGCCGGTGGCGTGTGGTTCCTGCGCGAATGGAACGACTGGATCGACAATCCTGAATTGGGTCAGATCGCCTTCCAGTACGGCACCCGGCCGTTGTTGACTCATGAAAGCCCGATCCCGCAGCAGTGGAAGGACGCCCTGCGCAAGATCGAACCGGGCGATGTGCTGTTGCACAAATTTTCTCCCACCGGGTTCTACAGCTCGGCAGTGAAGACGCCGTTCCTGCTCGATCTTCAGGCTCGTTCCGAGCGCCAGATTCCCTATTCACGCGTTGAAGCGGGAGAGCATACGGTCCAGCTGGATGTCGGCGTGAAGGGCAAGAACTTCTGGGTCGCCCCCAAGGATCTGGAACGCGCGCGCGTCTGGGTTTCGCAGGGTTTCACTGAAGCGCTCAAGACGCCGGACGACACGGTTGTGTTCGTTACCGCCGATGACCGCAACGAGATCCGCAAGGATCAGACCGATTGCATGGGTTGCCTTTCGCATTGCGGCTTCTCGTCATGGAAGGACCATGATGATTACACCACCGGGCGTCTTGCCGATCCGCGCAGCTTCTGCATTCAGAAGACTCTGCAGGACATAGCCCATGGTGGCGACGTAGACCGGAACCTGATGTTCGCCGGCCATGCGGCCTATCGTTTCAAGCAGGATCCGTTCTATTCAAACAACTTCACCCCTACGGTGAAGGAACTGGTTGACCGTATCCTTACCGGCGATTGAGCGCGCGGGGGCTGGCACGTGGCTGATAAGGCCGGAGAACCGCCGCTCCCACCGCTTTGGCGCCTGCTGACTGAGGCAGGCGCTGCCATTCCACTGGGGCTGAGCCCTTGGCACGGTCCGGTGAATTGCCAGGCCGATGGGAAGGGCTGGCCCGTTCTGGTGCTGCCCGGCTTCATGACTGACGATCTGTCGACGGCGCTGCTGCGCAGGTCACTCGATCGCGCGGGCTTCCATTCCTATGGCTGGGAGCAGGGCTTTAATCTCGGGTTCCGGCCGGGACTGGTGGAAGCTCTCGAGCAGCGCCTCGACTCTATTGCCGGGCGCGAGGGCCGAAAGGTGATCCTGCTGGGGTGGAGCCTCGGGGGGATTGTGGCAAGGGCGCTTGGCAATCGGCTTCCGGAGAAGATTGCGCTGATCGTGAGCTTGGGCAGCCCCTTTTCGGGCGATCGGCATCGCAACCGCGCGTGGAGGCTCTATAATCTCGTTAATGAGCATTCCGTCGACGAAGTGCCCGAAGGTCTCGACTTCCTGACCAAACCCCCGGTGCCGACTATAGCGGTGTGGTCAGCCAGCGATGGGATAGTCGCCCCGGCGGCAGCGCGCGGGCTGGGCAGTGAATCCGATCTGCAGATCGAACTGGATGTGACGCATTTCGGCTATGGCGGCACTGCTGATGGCGTCCGTCAGGTGGTGGAAATGCTGGCGGCCAATTTGCCTGCGGACGAAACGGCGGGAATCGCCGTCTGAATTTCCCGCAACCTTCCCGAAGGAAGGCTGCGCTCGATCCTTTCGAAAACCTAGTCGAACTCCCAGCCGCGCTCGCCATGGCTGGTAATGTCGAGCCCCTCGGTCTCGTCTTCAGGGCTGACGCGCATCGGGATGAGGAACGACACGCCCAGCGCCAGTACCACAGTGGCAATGGCGGACCAGATCGCGACAGCACCGACGCCCACAACCTGCGCCGCCACCATAGTCACCATATTGAGACCTTCCGGGTAGCCGGTTCCGCCCAGGGCGGGCGAAATGAACACGCCAAGCAACAGCGAGCCCAGCATGCCGCCTATGCCGTGAACGGCGAAGACATCCAGCGAATCGTCGATCTTGAGCTTGATCTTGAAGAGATGGATCGCTCCATAGCAGACCACGGCCGCCAGCGCCCCGAACAGGATCGCCGCGCCGGGCGAGATGAAGCCGGCCGCCGGAGTGACGGTAGCAAGCCCGGCAATAGCGCCGGTTGCGAAACCCACGCTGGTCGGTTTGCCGAAGGTGAAACGCTCGATCAGCACCCAGGTAAGGGCTGCCATGGCGGCGGCGACATGAGTGTTGATAATCGCGGTGGAAGCATCATCTGTCGCGGTAAGGGCGGAGCCACCATTGAAGCCGAACCAGCCGACCCAGAGCAACATCGCGCCGATCATGGTGAGACCGGGTGCGTGGGGGAGCATCGCGGTTCCGGGAAAGCCCTGTCGCCGGCCGAGCAGCAGCGCGATCACAAGGCCGGAGACACCCGCTGTGGTGTGAACCACAATGCCCCCGGCGAAATCGAGCGTGCCCATGGTAGAAGCGAGCCATCCGTCACCCCAAACCCAATGTGCGGCAGGGGCATAGACCATCAGGCTCCAAAGGGCGGAGAAACCTATGACCCAGCCGAAGCGGGCGCGATCGACCCATGCGCCGACCATGAGGGCGGGGGTGATTGCGGCAAAGGTCATCTGGAATAGGGCAAAGGTGCTTTCGGGAATGGTCAGTCCATCGCGCACATTGCCAAGGTCGATCAGCATCCAGGCATTGCCGGCACCCAACCAGCCATTGGTGACATGGCCGAATGCAAGAGTATAGCCGGCCATGACCCAAAGGAGCGAGGCGACGGCGGCCACAGCGCCGCATTGCAGGGCAACCGAAAGGAAGTTCTTGGCCCTTACGAGGCCGCCATAGAACAGGCTGAGGCCCGGAAGGCACATCAGCAGCACCAATGCGGAGGAGATCAGGATCCAGGCAGTGTCCCCACTATCGCCTGCGGCGGCGTAAGGATCCTGCGCGAAGGCTGCGGTCGGCAGGACGGCGAGTGCCATCGCCGCAATGAGTCTGCGGAACATCCTGATTAGTCTCCCCTGCGTCCGCTTGGCGCGGCTGTTACGTCATGCGGGCGTCTAGGACAGGATTCTGGCGCAGGACAAGCGACTGTCGCAATAAACTGCGGATGTGCGCCGTTTCAGGTCAGGCTTGCCTGCTGGCCCTACCTCAGCCCAAACCTACTACTACCCGATCCGGCGGTGAATGACCGTCAGCCCAGCTCTGGATGTTACGGATGATCTTTTCGCCGGCGGCCGTCCGTCCTTCTACCGTTGCGCTGCCCAGATGCGGCAGGGCCACGACATTGGGCAGGTCCACAAAGCGCGGATCGATGTTCGGTTCGTTCAGGAAAACGTCGAGTCCTGCGCCGCCAAGGTGACCGCTGCGCAGCGCATCGATCAGTGCATCTTCGTCGATCAGATCGCCCCGGCCGCTGTTGATCACGAAGGAGCCGGGCTTCATCGTGGCGATCCGCTGGGCATTGAGCATGCCCTTGGTTTCTGCAGTGGCCGGGCAGTTGAGCGACAGGTAATCGGAATGGGCGATCAACCGGTCCATATCAGGCTCGAATTCGGCGCCGAGGATGGTCTCAAGTGCATCGGGCAGGCGCCTGCGATTGTTATAGACCACATGCATGCCGAACGCGCGGGCGCGGTGGGCGAGGGCCTGGCCGATACGGCCCATCCCCACAATGCCCAGAACCTTCCCGCGCAAGGTCCGCCCCAGCATGTGCGAGGGGGACCAGCCCGGCCATTCATTGGCGGCCACCATGCGGACACCTTCTGAAAGGCGGCGGGATGCGCAGAGGATCAGCGCCATGGTGATGTCGGCGGTATCTTCGGTAAAGACGCCCGGCGTATTGGTGACCATGATCTTGCGCGCCTGGCAGGCATGGAGATCGAGATGATCGACCCCCGCGCCGAAATTGGCGATCAGCCCCATCCGGCCGCCGGCGGCTTCAATCATCGAAGCATCGATCTTGTCAGTCACGCAGGGCACCAGCACATCGCAATCCTGCATCGCGGCCACGAGTTCATCCCGGCTGAACTGTCGGTTTTCGGTATTGAGTACCGTGTCGAACAGTTCCGCCATGCGGGGCTCCACGCCGGGCAGATGCCGCGTGACAATGACGCGCGGCTTGCCATCAACGCGGCGGGGGGATGCAGAGGCGGGCGCGGGTTGAGTGCTGTCAGTCATGCTTAGCGCGCTATGCTCCTGCCGGGAGGTGGTCAAGCGCCGGATTGCTTGCTTGAAGCGGCACCGGGGAGGGGGGTAAGGGAATTACATGCGATTCTTCGCCAGAACTTTCACCTTTGTCCTTCTTGCCTTGCTGGCGGTTCCTGCCGCTGCGCAGAACCGGGAAGTGCCCTATTGGGCCTCCATGCGCTCCCAGGAGGTCAACATGCGCGTGGGCCCCAGCGAGGAATACAAGATCGAGTGGGTCTATCGCCGTGCGCATTTGCCGGTAAAAGTGGTCCGCGTGATGGAAGGTTGGCGGCTGATCCGCGATGCCGACGGAGCGCAGGGATGGGTCGTTGCCCGCCTGCTCAGCCCGGAACGGACTGCTCTGGTTGTGGGCAAGGGGCTTGCATCCATGCGCGATGGGCCAAGCGAAGGCAGCGCCTTGCGCTGGAATGTCGAACCCGGCGTGGTGGGCAAGCTGGGCGATTGTGAAGCAGGCTGGTGCGAGTTGATGGTGGACAAGCGCAAAGGCTGGGTCCGCCAGCAGCGCCTCTGGGGTGCCGGCGAACCCTGAGCCCCTTGGGCTCGGCCCTTAGCTGAGCTTGCGGATCTTGACCGGATCGCCTTCGTCCGGAGTAGCGGTATAGCTGCCATCTTCGGCAGGCGCCCCGTTGGTATAGCAATTCGGCTTCTTGCCCTCTGTCTCAGGGGTGAAGCAGGTCTTGCCATCCTTGATTTCCCAGGTGCCCCATTCAACCACTTCGCCCCGGATGGCGTCGGTGTAGGAGCGATCGGGTGATACGACGGAAGTCATCTTGCTGCCATCGGCGTTAGTGACTTCAAAAGTACCCAGGGCAGCTTCTTCAGGTGTTTTCGGAGTTTCCGGAGCCGCTTTCTGGCTCTCACTTTCAGACCCGGAACATGCGGCCAAGATCAGGGCCGCGCTAAGCAACGCGATTTTTTTCATTATTGCCTCTCCCCTTTTTTAAAGAGATCGACATTTTAACACAAATCGCGCGCTTTCACGCAGCCCGTTTCAAAGTTCTCCCCGGTTTGGGTCAGAGCAATTCTACTGCCACGGCCGTACCTTCACCCCCGCCAATACATAGCGACGCAACGCCGCGCTTTTTGCCCTGTGTTTTCAGAGCATTGAGCAGGGTCACGATAATGCGCGCGCCGCTGGCGCCGATCGGATGGCCCAGAGCGGTGGCGCCACCGTTCACGTTGATCTTCTCGCGCGGGATGCCAAGATCGTGCATTGCGAACATTGCAACGCAGGCAAAGGCCTCGTTCACTTCGAACAGATCGACATCGCCGATTTCCCATCCAGCCTTGGCCAACGCCTTCTGGATTGCGCCGACCGGAGCGGTAGTGAACAGGCGCGGCTCATGGGCATGGGCGGCCATGGACACGATCCGGGCGACGGGCTTGAGCCCCTTTGTCCTGGCCACGCTTTCCCGCGTCAGCACAAGGGCGGCCGCGCCATCGGAAATCGAGCTGGAAGTGGCTGCAGTGATCGTGCCGTCCTTGGCAAAGGCAGGGCGAAGTTGAGGGATTTTTTCGGGACGGCCCTTGCCGGGCTGCTCGTCCTTATCCACCGTCACCTCGCCGGCGCGGGTCGTATAGGTCACGGGCACAACTTCGCCGGCAAAGGCACCGTTAGCGATGGCAGCATTGGCGCGGCGGAGGCTTTCGATGGAATAATCGTCCATCGCCTCGCGCGTCAGCTGATAGTCGTTCGCGGTTTCCTGGGCGAAGCTGCCCATGGCCGCGCCTGCTTCATAGGCATCTTCCAGCCCATCAAGGAACATGTGGTCATAGGCTGTGTCATGGCCAAGGCGCGCGCCGGAACGGTGCTTCTTGAGCAGATAGGGCGCATTGGTCATGCTTTCCATGCCGCCCGCGACAATCACTTCCACACTGCCAGCGGCGAGCGCCTCGGACCCCATTATGACTGTCTGCATGCCGGAGCCGCAGACCTTGTTCACGGTGGTTGCCTGGACCGACTTGGGCAGGCCCGCCTTCAGGGCCGCCTGACGCGCAGGTGCCTGGCCAAGGCCGGCAGGGAGCACGCAGCCCATGTAAAGGCGCTCGATATCTTCACCCTGCACTCCGGCGCGCTCGACTGCGGCCTTGACCGCTGTTGCGCCAAGATCGGTTGCCGAAACCTCGGCAAGAGCACCCTGCATCCCGCCGATGGGGGTGCGCGCATAAGACAGGATCACGATGGGATCGTTGGCAGAAAACTCGGACATGGCGGAATATCGGCCTTTCGCATAGGAAGACGAGGACACTGCCGATGTAATGCTGCAGTGCGGCAGAATCAATTCATCAAGCGGCCGGGATGTTTGAACCAGGCAGGAGACGGGCGAAATGGAACAGGCGCCTCAGATTGATGTAGCCGGACTGCTGGCGCGCCAGCGCAGGGCTTTCGAAATTGCCCGGCCTGAACCTCTCGACCTGAGGGCGGACCGTATCCGCCGCGCAATTGCCCTGCTGGTGGATCATGCGGACGATCTGGCGGCAGCGATGTCAGCCGATTTCGGAAATCGCAGTCACGATCTCTCAATGCTTACGGATATTTTGCCTGCAGTAAGCCTGGGCAAATATTGCCTGAAGAGTCTGAAGCGCTGGGCCAGGCCGGAACGGCGTGCCGCGACCTTTCCCTTGGGGCTGATCGGGGGGAGGGCGCAGGTCCGGCATGAACCCAAAGGCGTTATCGGTATTGTTTCGCCGTGGAATTTCCCCGTCGGCCTGAGTTTTGCCCCGATGATGCAGGCTTTCGCCGCCGGTAACCGTGTTCTGGTGAAGCCGAGCGAATTCACTGAAAGAACCTCGGCCTTGGTGGCCGATCTCATAAGTCGCTTCTACGCACCGGAAGAAGCCGCAGTGGTCACGGGCGGAGCGGATATTGCCGCCCGGTTTGTCGCGATGCCTTTCGATCATCTGGTGTTCACCGGTTCGACCGCGACGGGACGCAAGGTGATGGAAGCCGCCGCGCGCCACCTCGTTCCGGTCACGCTTGAACTTGGCGGCAAGTCCCCCGTCATCGTGGGGCGCAGCGCCAATATCGCCCGCATGGCGGAACGGGTGACCATCGGGAAGCTGATGAATGCAGGGCAGATCTGCCTTGCGCCGGACTATATGCTGGTGCGCGAAGATCGCGAACAGGAAGCAATCGCCAGCATCGTGGACAGTGCGAGCACCATGTATCCCACGCTTCTGGCGAATGGCGACTACACCTCAATCTTCAATGATCGGCATTTCGAGCGATTGAAGGGGCTGATCCGGGATGCGGCCGAAAAAGGCGCCGAGATCATTGAGGTCAATCCGGCAGGCGAGGATTTCTCCGTCAGCAACGGCCGCAAGATGCCGCTCACCATATTGCGCAATGTGAACGACGCGATGGAGGTAATGCAGCAGGAGATATTCGGTCCGATCCTTCCGGTGGTGGCCTGTTCAACCACCGGCGATGCCATCGACTACGTCAATGCGCATGACCGGCCGCTTGGTCTTTATTGTTTCAGCGAGGACGACACGGAGGTCGAGCAGGTTCTGGCCCGCACCATTTCCGGCGGGGCAACCGTAAACGACGTTATCCTGCATATCGCGCAGGATGATCTGCCGTTTGGGGGAATCGGCCCATCGGGCATGGGCGCCTATCATGGTCCCGAAGGCTTCAGGGCCTTCAGCCATGCTCGCGCGATCTATCGCCAGCCCCGTTGGGATGTGGCGGCCTTGTCGGGCCTCAAGCCTCCCTATGGTGCTGCCACGCGGCGGGCCCTGAAGATGTTGTTGCGCAAATAGACAATTTTAGCCGCGGGAGGCAGATCAAGTCTGGGGATCGATGGCTAAATTCGCGCCAGATTTGCTCCCTTCCGGCCTTGCACCCCGCTTGGGCAGGGCCTAGAGGCGACCCGACTCTAACTGTCTCCGCTTTACGGGAATCGTCCGTGGTCGATCTGTCACAATATCTGCCGATCCTGATCTTCCTTGCCATCGCGCTGGGTCTGTCGGCTGCCTTCGTGTTTCTCCCCATGGGGGTCGCACGGCTTACCGGTGCCCATAATCCCGATGCGGAAAAGCTCAGCGAATATGAATGCGGTTTCCCAGCTTTCGAAGATCCGCGCAGCCAGTTTGACGTGCGCTTCTATCTGGTGGCCATTCTGTTCATCATCTTCGACCTGGAAGCTGCGTTCCTGTTCCCCTGGGCGGTAAGTCTGGATGTTACGGGCTGGCCGGGCTGGATTACCATGATGGTGTTCCTGGGCGAACTGGTGATCGGCTTTGCCTATGCTTGGAAGAAGGGAGCGCTGGAATGGGAGTGATCGAGCCTCAGAAGGCTGGACTTGCTCAGCCGGGCGCAATGACCGCGCCGGATCAGGCCTTCTTTGACAGCCTGAATGCGGAAGTCAGCGACAAGGGATTCCTTGTCACCTCGACTGAAGAACTGTTCCAGTGGGCCCGCACGGGCTCGCTGTGGTGGATGACCTTCGGCCTTGCATGCTGTGCGGTCGAGATGATCCATGTGAACATGCCGCGCTATGATATGGAGCGTTTCGGCGCCGCCCCGCGCGCTTCGCCGCGTCAGAGCGACGTGATGATCGTGGCCGGCACGCTGTGCAACAAGATGGCCCCCGCGCTGCGCAAGGTCTATGATCAGATGTCGGATCCCAAATATGTGATCTCGATGGGTAGCTGCGCCAATGGTGGTGGCTATTATCACTATTCCTATTCGGTGGTGCGCGGCTGCGATCGCATTGTCCCGGTGGACATTTATGTCCCGGGCTGCCCGCCGACCGCCGAAGCACTGCTTTACGGCGTCATGCAGTTGCAGCGTAAGATCCGCCGCGTCGGTACGATCGAGAGGTAAGGATGGCACAGGTCCTGCATTCAGCCCCGAAGATCGCCCAGATTGACGGGATTGCCGATAAGCTCGCCACGGCGCTGGGTGACATGCTCATCCACGCCAAGGAAGAGCATGGCGAAATCGTGCTTTCCGTGGTGCGCGAGAATGTGGAAGATGCCTTGCGTCTTCTGCGTGACGAGCATGAATATCAGCAGCTGATGGAAATCGCCGGCGCTGACTATCCGAGCCGTGAGGAACGGTTCGATGTCGTTTACATGCTGCTCTCGGTCACCCGCAATCACCGCATCATGGTGAAGTGCCGCGCGGCCGAAAATACTCCCGTGCCGACTGTCACCACCCTGTGGCCGAATGCCGGATGGCTCGAGCGCGAAGTGTTCGACATGTATGGCGTGCTATTCGAAGGAAATACCGACCTTCGCCGTATCCTTACCGATTACGGCTTCGAGGGGCACCCTTTCCGCAAGGATTTCCCGCTGACTGGCTATCAGGAACTGCGTTATTCCGAAGAGGAGAAGCGCGTGGTCTATGAGCCGGTCGAACTGGCGCAGGATCTGCGGCAATTCGATTTCATGAGCCCGTGGGAAGGCGCCAAATACGTGCTTCCGGGTGACGAGAAGGCGGAAGGAGAAGGCAAGTGAGAGCGTTCGTCGCTTTCCGTGCCGTTCTGCCCTTGGCCATCGCGGCCACAGGCCTTGCCGGCTGCAACCTGGTGAAGAAACAGGACGAGCAGGTGGAGGCTCCGGCCGGTACCAAGATCGTTCAGCCGGACGTCCAGCGCGATCTGCCGAAGGATACGGCAGGCCAGCCAGTAGACAAGGGTGAGGGGCCTGTCCTCCAGGCACTTGGCGATTTGTCCGGCGTGGACCTCGGGCAGCGCAAGGGTGGCTGTACTTTCCAGCATAATGATGGGCGAGACCTGTTGATCGCAGCTGCTCCCGCCGATCAGGGCGCGGCCGGGAAGGCTGCCGTGCGGGTTGATGGCGTGATCGTCAATCTGGCGACGATGGGCGATATCGGGCTGGATGGCATCAAGGCCGGCGGGAAATATTCGAACGGCACGATCACCGTGGAAGTCGCTCGCGGCTCCAAGGGCGGTGTTTCCGGCGGCGTCAGCCGCTATGCCGCCAATCTTGGCGTTACCGACGCCAATGGCAAGCAACGGCTCTATTCGCCGGGGATGTGGATCTGCGCATGAGCGGTTTGACCTTGGAACAGTCGCCGACGACCGGCGACGAGACGATCACCAACTACACGATCAATTTCGGACCCCAGCACCCTGCGGCGCACGGCGTGCTGCGCATGGTGATGGAACTCGATGGCGAGATCATCGAGCGGATCGATCCGCATGTCGGCCTGCTGCATCGCGGCACCGAAAAGCTGATCGAGCACAAGACCTATCTTCAGGCGCTGCCTTACTTCGACCGGCTCGACTATTGTTCGCCGCTGGCGATGGAGCACAGCTACGTTCTCGCGATCGAGAAGCTGCTGAATCTCGAAGTTCCGCTGCGTGCCCAATATCTGCGCGTGCTGTTCGCGGAGCTGACCCGCATCTGCAATCACATGCTGAACATGGGTTCGCACGTGATGGACGTAGGCGCGATGACGCCCAACCTGTGGCTGTTCGAGATCCGCGAGGATTGCCTCAACTTCTTCGAACGCGCTTCAGGCGCCCGCATGCACAGCGCATGGTTCCGCCCCGGCGGCGTGCATCAGGATGTGCCGCTCAAGTTGCTCACTGACATTGCCGATTGGCTCGACACGCGCCTGCCGCAATTGTTCGAAGATGCCATGTCGCTCGTGGTCGACAACCGCATCTTCAAGCAGCGCAATGTGGATATCGCGGTCGTCAGCAAGGAAGATGCGCTGGCCTGGGGCTTCTCCGGCCCGATGATCCGCGCCGCGGGCATTCCGTGGGATCTACGCAAGAGCCAGCCCTACGACGTCTATGACCGGATGGATTTCGAAATTCCCGTCGGCACCAATTCCGACTGCTATGACCGCTTCATGGTCCGTGTGGAGGAAGTGCGCCAGTCGGCCCGGATCATGAAGCAGTGCCTGGCCGAAATGCCGGAAGGCCCGATTGCCTCGCTCGACCGCAAGATCGCGCCGCCCAAGCGCGGTGAGATGAAGCAGTCGATGGAAGCGCTGATCCACCACTTCAAGCTCTACACGGAAGGCTTCCACGTTCCGGCGGGCGAAGTCTATGTGGCGACCGAAAGCCCCAAGGGTGAGTTCGGTGTTTATCTGGTGAGCGATGGTGGCAACAAGCCCTACCGTTGCAAGATCCGCCCGACCGCCTTCAGCCACCTTCAGGCAATGGATTTCATGTGCAAGGGCCACATGCTGCCCGACGCGACCGCTATTCTCGGCGCGATCGACGTTGTGTTCGGGGAGTGTGACCGGTGAGCCATCTTGAAACCGCAGAAGCGATGATTGCGGCCTATAATGCACAGGACGTGGATATGTACGTTTCGTACATGACCGACGAGGCCTGCGAAGCGAATTATCGCGGGGATGTGGTGCGCGAAGGCAAGGAAGGCACGCGTTCGGGCCTCGCCGCAGCCTTTGCCCGCTGGCCGGAAAACCGTGCCGAAATCGTCGAGAAACAGGCGATCGGCAATTATGTGATCTTTCGCGAACATGTCACGCGTGGCCCCGCCACTGACGGTTCGGCCTTGGTCGAACCCTTCGATGTGATCGCCGTCTATTCGTTCGAGGGCGACAAGTGCTCTCGCGTGGAGTTCATCCGCTAATGGCTGCCCGTCATCTCGAACCCGATACTCCCGAACTGCGTGCCCGCTGGGGCAATTTCGCGTGGAATGCGGAAAACGCCGAGAAGGCAAAGGAAGTACTCGCCCGTTATCCGGTGGGACGCCAGCGTTCGGCCGTAATGCCCCTGCTCGATCTGGCCCAGCGCCAGGTGGGGGCGGAAACGAATACACAGGGCTGGCTGCCGATCCCGGTGATGGAATATGTCGCGGCCTATCTCGACATGCCGATCATCCGCGTGGTCGAGGTCGCCAGCTTCTACACCATGTATAATCTGGTGCCGGTTGGCCGGTATCACGTGCAGGTTTGCGGCACGACGCCCTGCATGCTGCGTGGCAGCGACGACATCATGGCCGCATGCAAGAAGCGTGGCATGCACAAAGGGCACACCACGGATGACGGGATGTGGACCCTCACCGAAGTGGAATGCATGGGCAACTGCGCTTCTGCTCCCATGGTCCAGATCAATGACGACAATTACGAGGATCTGACGGTCGAGAGCTTCGACAAGGTTCTCGATGCGCTGGCCAAGGGTGAAACGCCCAAGCCCGGCACCCAATTGCCCGGCCGCCACACGGTGGAGCCGGTAGGCGAACCCACTTCGCTGGCAGCGATGGTCAAGGAAAACCACGACTATCGGGGTGAGTGGTGATGGGCACCGCAATCACCATCGGCGGGGCGCTTCTTGTGGGCTTTCTCGCCTGGAAAATGTTTACCGGGCTTATCAAGCTCGCCTCGTTCGTGATGCTGGCCGGCTTCGCGGGCGTGCTGTTCTGGCAGGGGTATATCTGATGCTGGCTGACAAGGACCGCATCTTCACCAATCTCTACGGGTTCCAGCCCTGGAACCTGAAGGCTGCGCAGTCGCGCGGCGATTGGGATAATACGAAGGACATCCTCGCCAAGGGGCCGGATGCGATCATCGAGGAAATCAAGGCCTCGGGGCTGCGCGGGCGCGGCGGTGCGGGCTTCCCCACCGGCATGAAGTGGAGCTTCATGCCCAAGGAACCGCCAAAGGATCAGAACGGCAACCCCAAGCCGAGCTTCCTGGTGATCAATGCTGACGAGTCCGAACCGGGGTCGTGCAAGGATCGCGAGATCATCCGTCACGATCCGCACAAGCTGATCGAAGGCGCGCTGGTGGCAGGTTTCGCCATGCGTGCCCGGGCGGCCTATATCTACATCCGCGGCGAATATATCCGCGAGGCGGAGACTTTGTTCGCGGCTGTGCGCGAAGCCTATGATGCGGGCCTGCTGGGCAAGAATGCCGCCGGTTCGGGCTACGATTTCGACGTCTTCGTCCATCGCGGCGCTGGCGCTTATATCTGCGGTGAAGAAACCGCGATGATCGAAAGCCTGGAAGGCAAGAAGGGCCAGCCGCGCCTCAAGCCTCCGTTCCCTGCCGGCGCGGGGCTCTATGGCTGCCCGACCACGGTGAACAATGTGGAATCCATCGCGGTCGCGCCCACCATCATGCGGCGCGGTGCGAGCTGGTTCTCCAGCTTCGGGCGGGAGAACAACAAGGGCACCAAGCTCTTCCAGATCAGCGGCCATGTAGAAAAGCCCTGCGTGGTCGAGGAATCGATGAGCATTCCCTTCCGCGAACTGATCGAGAAGCATTGCGGCGGCATTCGCGGCGGGTGGGATAACCTGCTCGCTGTAATCCCCGGCGGGTCCTCCGTGCCGCTCGTCCCCGGCCACATGATGATGGACGTGCCGATGGACTTCGACGGCTGCAAAGAAGTCGGTTCGGGCCTCGGCACTGCCGCGCTGATCGTGATGGACAAATCCACGGACATCGTCCGCGCCATCAGCCGTTTGAGCCACTTCTATATGCACGAAAGCTGCGGCCAGTGCACACCGTGCCGTGAAGGCACGGGCTGGATGTACCGCGTGATGGAACGCCTGCGCACCGGCGATGCGGAAGTCGAGGAAATCGACATGCTGCAGCAGGTGACCAAGCAGGTCGAAGGCCACACCATCTGCGCGCTGGGCGACGCGGCGGCGTGGCCGATCCAGGGGCTGATCAAGCATTTCCGCCCCGAAATCGAGCGCCGCATCACCGAGCGTTCGGCATCGATGCAGGAGGCAGCGGAGTGAAACGGCTGTCGATCGTAATTGGCTGTGCGGCGGTGCTGGTCTCGGCACCCCTTGCTGCGCAATCCAATAGCGATAGTTACACGCCGCTCAATTCGCGCATCAAGCGCAAGAATGCCTTCCCGACGGAACCGCGGCGGACCTTCGATTTCAAGAAATCGTCAAGTGTCGGCAAAAAGCGCAGCAAGGCGATGCTTGGGCAGTTTTCCCGCTGTCTCTACAATCGCTCTAACGAGAGATCGCTCAACTTTCTCGCGAAGACGGATTTCGGTTTTGTGTCCTTCGAGCAGATCGGCACCAATGGCGAGGAACTCGCCCAGCTCTTTGGGTTTCACGATTGCCTTGGCCGGGTCGCAGAATCGAACAATAGCGGCGTAGCACTGCGCTTTTATCCCAATGGATTGCGCCAGTGGTTGCTGGAAACCGCCTATTTCGATCAATATCCCGATGACGCGAGTTGGGTGAAACCGGGCAATGTCGTGAAGGATCGCGTTTATCCGCTTTCTGAAAACGTGCCGGAGGTTCAAGTTGCCATGAATTTCGCGGATTGCGTGGTGGCGGCCGATCCCCACACCAGCGACTTTTATTTCCGCACCCCTTCGGGCTCGGAAGATGAAAAGCTGGCGGTCAAGGAGTTGATGCCGTCTCTGAGCGGTTGCATCTCCGAAGGACGTGAACTCAAGCTCGATCCGTCCTCGTTGCGTGTGTGGCTGGGCGAAGCCCTGTGGCACGCTTCCAATAATAGTGCGCCGGCCGAGGCCGACAGTTCCGAGGTTACCCAGTAATGCCCAAGCTCACCGTAGACGGCATCGAAGTGGAAGTCCCCGCAGGGGCAACCGTGCTCCAGGCCTGTGAGGCCGCGGGCAAGGAAATTCCGCGTTTCTGCTATCACGAACGGCTCTCGATTGCCGGCAATTGCCGCATGTGCCTTGTTGAGGTGAAGCCTGGTCCGCCCAAGCCACAGGCGAGCTGCGCTTTGCCCGCCGGTGAAGGCCAGGAAATCCGCACTGACAGCGAAATGGTCAGGAAGGCGCGGGAAGGGGTGATGGAGTTTCTCCTCATCAATCACCCGCTCGATTGCCCGATCTGCGATCAGGGCGGCGAATGCGACCTGCAGGACCAGTCGGTTGCCTATGGTCGCGGCGCTTCGCGCTATGACGAGAACAAGCGCGCCGTCACCGAAAAATACATGGGCCCGCTGATCAAGACGGTGATGACCCGCTGCATTCACTGCACCCGCTGCGTGCGTTTTTCGGAAGAGATCGCCGGCGTGGACGAAATCGGCGCGCTTTATCGCGGCGAGAACATGCAGATCACCACCTATCTGGAACGCGCTGCCAAGCATGAGCTTTCGGCGAATGTGATTGATCTGTGCCCGGTCGGTGCGCTGACTTCGCGGCCCTATGCCTTCGAAGCGCGTCCGTGGGAACTGAAGAAGACCCTTTCGATCGACGTTTCGGACGCGGTCGGCTCCAACATCCGGATCGACAGCCGCGGGCGCGAGGCGCTGCGCATTCTTCCGCGCGTGAATGACGACGTGAACGAGGAATGGCTGAGCGACAAGGCGCGTTTCCAGGTGGATGGTCTCACCCGCCGCCGCCTCGACCGTGTCTGGATCCGCAAGCAGGGCAAGCTTCAGCAGGCTAGCTGGGAAGATGCCTTCGCCGCCATTGCCAAGGCCAAGCCGGGTGCGAGCATCGCCGCCATCGCGGGCGACATGCTCGATTGCGAAACGATGTTCGCGGCCAAGGTATTGCTGAAGGCCAGTGGTTCTTCGCTGATCGAGAGCCGTCAGACCGGCATGGATTATGCTGTTTCCAGCCTTGCCGCTGTCAACTTCAACAGCACCTTCGCCGGAATCGAAACGGCTGATGCCATCCTGATTGTCGGCAGCCATGTCCGCTGGGAAGCGCCTCTGGTGAATGTCCGCCTGCGCAAGGCGGCCAAGAACGGCGCGAAGATCTTTATCGTCGGGCCCGAATGGGAAACAACCTATCCTGCCACTTTCCTGGGTGCCGATGTTTCGGTGCTTTCGAAGTTGCCGGGCGACGTTTCGGATGCTTTCAAGGATGCGAAGCGTCCAGCGATCATCCTTGGCGGGGCAGGGCTGGCGGCCGGTGCGCATGATGCCGCGCTGGCACTGGCGGTCAAGTTCAAGATGGTCACGCCTGAATGGAACGGCTTCAACGTTCTGCACATGGCCGCAGCTCGGATGGGCGCGCTGATGCTGGGCTTTGCGCAGCAGGGCGGGATCAAGGATCTGGTGGCTGCAAAGCCTGCGGTTCTGCTTGCGCTTGGTGCCGATGAAGTCGATTTCAGTGCCTTTGAAGGCAGCCTCAAGGTCTATATCGGCCATCATGGCGACAAGGCGGCCCATGCTGCGGACATTGTCCTGCCGGCTTCCGCTTTCACGGAAAAGGCAGGCACCTACGTTAACACCGAAGGCCGTGTGCAATTCGCCGACAAGGCGGTGTTCGCACCGGGTGATGCACGCGAGGACTGGACGATCCTGCGCGCCCTTGCGGATGCGCTGGGCGTGACTGTCGGGTTCGACAGTTTTGCGGAACTGCAGGCGGCGATGATCGCAGAAGTTCCTGCGCTGGGTATTGAAGGTCTGGCCGATTACGGCAGCGACCTGCCCAAGGGTGATGCCAAGGCTGATTTGGGCGGAGAAATTCGCTATCCAATCAAGGACTTCTACCTTACTAACCCGATCGCTCGGGCGAGCGAGACGATGCAGCGTTGCTCATCCGAATTGCTCCATGGCGTTGAGTTCGCGGAGGCGGCGGAATGACCAGTTATTTCCAGTCCCTCGGCCTGACCTATGAATGGTCGTGGTTCATCGCGACCATCGCCGGTATCCTGTTGATCGCCCTGCCGCTGATGTTGGCGGTGGCCATGATCATCTATGTCGATCGCAAGATCTGGGCGGCCATGGCGCTGCGCAAGGGCCCCAACGTGGTGGGCCCCTTCGGTCTGCTGCAGAGCTTTGCCGACGGTCTGAAGGTGTTTCTGCAGGAAACCATCATCCCTTCAGCCTCGAACAAGGGCCTCTTCCTGATCGCGCCGATCATAACCTTCACGGTGGCGCTGATGGCCTGGGCGGTGATCCCGTTCAATTCCGGCGCGGTTCTGGCGGACATCAATGTCGGCCTGCTTTATATTCTGGCTGTCAGTTCACTCGGCGTTTACGGCGTCGTTATTTCTGGCTGGGCTTCCAACTCGAAATATCCGTTCTTCAGCGCCATGCGTGCCGCGGCACAGATGATTTCCTACGAAGTCTCGATCGGTTTCATCCTGATCTGCGTGGTGTTGTGGTCCGGGACTTTCAACCTCAACGGTATCGTCGAGGCTCAGCAGGGCCATGGTCTCGGCATCGTGAACGGCTATTTCTTCAACCTGCTGCTGTTCCCGATGTGGGTGATGTTCCTGATTTCCTCGCTGGCCGAAACCGCGCGCGCGCCATTCGACCTTACCGAGGCGGAATCGGAGCTCGTTGCTGGCTATCAGACCGAATATTCCTCGATGGCCTTCGCCCTGTTCTGGCTGGGTGAATATGCCAACGTGCTGCTTATGTGCACGCTCAACGCGGTGCTGTTCTTCGGTGGCTGGCTCCCGCCGCTCGACATTCCGGTGCTGTACCTGATTCCGGGCTGGCTGTGGCTGTTCGCCAAGATCTTCTTCTTCTTCTTCGTGTTCAGCTGGGTGAAGGCAACGGTGCCCCGGTATCGTTATGACCAGCTGATGCGCCTGGGCTGGAAGATCTTCCTGCCGATGAGCCTGCTGTTCGTGGTGCTGGTTTCGGGCTGGCTGATGGTCACGAGGTATGGGGCATGAGCATGCTGCTTGCCTTGACTGCTGCAGCGGCTGCTTCCGGCACCTCCTTCGATTGCGAAGTGGTGACGCGCAAGTTCGAGGTGTTCGCTCCGACCGCAGAAGCGACCTCGAATTTCAGCGGTAATGTTCTGACGCTTTACAAGTTCGAAGCCGAGGCAGGTGCCTTCGGTGAGAATGAGGTCAAGGTGGCGCAGGTCTTCGATGGCCTGCCCGATAATCTCTATCTGCAACTCGACGATGGCAGTAATTCGCCCATCGACGTCACGATTTTCGAAATTGACCCGAAAGCGGGCACTGCTCGCGCCTCGATCATGGAGGATCTCACTCCGGAGGCCGCACAGCGCACGATGATCGGGCTTGAAGGAAGCTGCATGGTTATGCCCGGCGACGGAAAGGAAGGCGCATGAGCGTCGCGCACCTCGTCAAATCGTTCACCCTGTGGGAGTTCGTGAAGGCTCATACCCTCACGCTGAAGTACTTCTTCAAGCCCAAGGCGACGATCAACTATCCGTTCGAGAAGAACCCGCTGAGCCCGCGTTTTCGCGGCGAACACGCGTTGCGTCGCTATCCCAACGGGGAAGAGCGCTGCATTGCGTGCAAGCTGTGCGAGGCGATTTGCCCGGCACAGGCGATCACGATCGAGGCGGAACCGCGTGATGACGGCAGCCGCCGCACCACTCGCTACGATATCGACATGACGAAGTGCATCTATTGCGGCTTCTGCCAGGAAGCCTGTCCGGTGGATGCGATCGTCGAGGGGCCGAACTTCGAATATGCGACCGAAACGCGCGAAGAACTGCTCTATGACAAGGCTAAACTGCTGGCGAACGGGGACAAGTGGGAGCGTGCTATCGCCGCGAACCTTGAAGCCGATGCGCCCTATCGCTAGGGGGCGCGCGAACCCATGATCCAGGTCCTTGCCTTTTACCTCTTCGCGGCCCTTACCATCGCCAGCGCCACGCTGGTGATCATGGCCCGCAACCCGGTGCATTCCGTGCTGTGGCTCATCGTGGCGTTCTTCAACGCCGCGGGGCTGATGGTGCTCGTCGGTGCCGAATTTATCGCTATGCTGCTGGTCATCGTTTACGTTGGCGCAGTCGCAGTGCTGTTTCTGTTCGTCGTGATGATGCTCGACATTGATTTTGCCGAACTGCGCGCCGGATTCGTAAAGAATTTCCCGCTCGGCATGTTGATTGCAGTAGTGCTGGCGGCCGAACTGGTCCTGGGCATCGGCGCCTATCGCGCCGGCTCGCTGGAACTCGGCACGCCTGACGGCTCCGCGGCTCCGTTGCTCGGCAAGAGCAATATCGAGAGCATCGGTGCGCTGCTTTACACCAAATATCTGTTCCTGTTCGAAAGTGCCGGCATCATCCTGCTGGTCGCGATGATCGGCGCGATTGTGCTGACCCATCGCGAACGCAAGGGCACGCGCCCGCAGATCATTTCGAAACAGGTCCGTCGCCGTCCGGAGGATGCGACCGTGAATGTGAAGCCGGAAGTCGGCCAGGGGGTGCAGCTGTGATCCTTGGACAAGCTCGGGGCGAGCGGGACAGCGGAGTGCTGCGCGCATGATTGGTATCGAACATTATGTCGTCGTCAGCTCGATCCTGTTCGTGCTCGGCGTGCTCGGCATTTTCCTCAACCGCAAGAATGTGATCGTTATCCTGATGGCGATTGAGCTGATCCTGCTGGCTGTGAACATCAATCTGGTGGCTTTCAGCGCCTTCCTTGGCGATCTGACTGGTCAGATATTTGCGATGTTCGTGCTGACGGTTGCCGCAGGTGAAGCAGCCATTGGCCTTGCGATCCTGGTGATCTATTTCCGTGGACGCGGCACGATCGCGGTCGACGATGTCAACCGGATGAAGGGTTAAACTCATGTCCTCCATCCTGATCATCGTATTCCTGCCGCTGCTGGCCTCCGCAATTGCGGGGCTGGGCAACCGTGCCTTGGGAAATACCGTTGCCAAGTCGGTCACGACGGCCGGCCTGTTCATTTCCTGTGGGCTTTCCTGGCCTATCTTCATCAGCTTCCTTACCGGGGCTGCCGAGCCTACCGTGGTTCCGGTGCTGCAGTGGGTCCATTCGGGCAATATGACGTTCGACTGGGCGCTGCGGGTGGATACGCTCACCGCGATCATGCTGGTGGTCATCACCAGCGTCTCTGCGCTGGTTCACCTCTATAGCTGGGGCTACATGTCGGACGATCCCGACCAGCCGCGCTTCTTCTCGTATCTGTCGCTCTTCACCTTCGCCATGCTGATGCTGGTAACGGCGGACAATCTGGTCCAGATGTTCTTCGGTTGGGAAGGCGTGGGCCTGGCCTCCTATCTCCTGATCGGTTTCTGGTTCAAGAAACCGTCGGCCGGTGCAGCGGCAATCAAGGCCTTCGTGGTCAACCGTGTGGGCGATCTCGGCTTCATGCTGGGCATCTTCGGCACCTTTCTGGTGTTCCAGACGACTTCCATTCCCGAGATTCTGGCGGCAGCGCCGGCTCTCAAGGGCGCATCGACCATCGGTTTCCTCGGCATGCGGTTTGATACGCTGACGATCCTGTGCCTGCTGCTGTTCATCGGCGCGATGGGCAAGTCGGCCCAGCTCGGCCTGCACACCTGGCTTCCTGACGCGATGGAAGGCCCGACGCCTGTTTCCGCCCTGATCCACGCGGCCACCATGGTGACGGCGGGCGTGTTCATGGTCTGCCGCCTGTCGCCGATGTTCCAGGCAGCGCCCGATGCGCTGACGGTTGTGACCTTCATTGGCGCCGCCACCTGTTTCTTCGCCGCGACGGTGGGCACCACTCAGTGGGACATCAAACGGGTTATCGCCTATTCCACCTGTTCGCAGCTGGGCTACATGTTCTTCGCTGCGGGCGTTGGCGCCTATGGCGCGGCTATGTTCCACCTGTTCACGCATGCCTTCTTCAAGGCGCTGCTGTTCCTGGGGGCAGGTAGCGTGATCCACGCGATGCATCACGAACAGGACATGCGTTATTACGGCAACCTGCGTAAACACATCCCGATCACCTTCTGGGCAATGATGGCTGGCACTCTGGCGATCACTGGCGTTGGTATCCTGGGCGTGTTCGGCTTTGCAGGATTCTATTCGAAGGACTCCATCCTTGAGGCGGCTTTCGCCAGCGGGACAGAGATGGGCCGCACGGCTTTCTGGCTCGGTGCATTCGCTGCGCTGCTGACCAGCTTCTACAGCTGGCGCCTGATGTTCCTGACCTTCTGGGGCAAACCGCGCTGGTCGCAGTCCGAGCATATTCAGCATGCGGTGCATGACGAGCATGGTCATGCGGATCACGGGCACGATCATGCCCATGACGATCATCACAGCCACGGTGAACATGATGACGGGACGGCGGGTTATCACCCGCATGAGAGCCCGTGGGTCATGCTCACGCCGTTGATTATCCTCTCGGTAGGCGCGGTGTTTGCGGGCTTTGTTTTCAGCCCCTATTTCATCGACAGCGAGCATTTCTGGCAGGGCGCGATTTATTATAACGAGCACCTGATCCACTCGATGCACGGTGTGCCGCTCTGGGTGAAGCTGACCGCTACGGCAGTGATGCTGATCGGCTTTGTCGTCGCCTGGTTCGCCTACATCAAAGACACGTCGATCCCGCGGAAGTTCGTGGACCAGTTCCGGAACCTTCACGCGTTCCTCTATAACAAGTGGTATTTCGACGAACTCTACAACCTGATCTTCGTGAAACCTGCCTTCTGGCTTGGCCGTCAGCTTTGGCTGAAGGGTGACGTGGGGCTGATCGATCGCTTCGGCCCGAACGGTGCCGCCTGGGTGGTCGAAAAGGGCGCCGTGGTCGCACGAAAGGTGCAGTCGGGTTATCTTTATAGCTATGCGCTGGTCATGCTGCTCGGTCTCGTTGCCGCGATCAGCTGGATGATGGTGCAGTGATGGGGGGCTTTCCAATCCTTTCGCTCATGCTGCTGGTGCCGTTGGTCGGCGCCGTCGCTTGCCTGTTCGCCGAAGCGAAGACAGCGCGTTGGATCGCACTGATCGCCACGCTGGTCGATTTTGCGCTCGGCATCGTGCTTTGGCTCAACTTTGATATCGGCGGGGCGCAGTGGCAATTCGTCGAGAAAGTTCCACTGTTCGCGGGCTTCAGCTATGCGCTGGGTATTGACGGGATCGCGCTGCTGCTGATCGTGCTGTCGGTATTCCTTATGCCGATCTGCATTGGCGCCAGCTGGAACTCGATCACCAAGCGCGTCGGCGAATATTTCGCGGCCTTCCTCCTCATGGAAGTGCTGATGATCGGCGTGTTCGCGGCCCAGGATCTGTACCTGTTCTACATCTTCTTCGAAGCAGGCCTGATCCCGATGTATCTGATCATCGGTATCTGGGGCGGGGACAACCGGATCTACGCCAGCTACAAGTTCTTCCTCTACACGCTGCTCGGCTCCGTGCTGATGCTGATCGCGATGATGTGGATGGTGCATGAAGCCGGGACGACGGACATCCCGACGCTGATGGCCTATGATTTCCCGGTGCAGGCACAAACCTGGCTGTTCCTGGCGTTCTTCGCCAGCTTCGCGGTCAAGATGCCGATGTGGCCGGTCCACACCTGGCTTCCCGACGCTCACGTTCAGGCGCCTACTGCCGGTTCCGTGATCCTGGCGGGCGTGTTGCTGAAGATGGGTGGCTATGGCTTCATCCGTTTCTCGCTGCCGATGTTCCCGGAAGCGAGCGCGCAGTTCGCATGGCTGATTTATGCTCTGTCGATGGCAGCAGTGGTGATCACCAGCCTGATCGCCCTCGTCCAGCACGACATGAAGAAGCTGATTGCCTATTCATCCGTCGCGCATATGGGCGTGGTCACCATCGGCCTCTTTGCGTTCAACACGCAGGGTCTCGAAGGTTCGATGATCGTCATGCTCAGCCACGGCCTTGTGGCCGGCGCGCTGTTCCTATGCGTCGGCGTCATTTACGATCGGCTGCATACGCGCGAGATCAGTCGCTATGGCGGGATCGCGATCAACATGCCGAAATACGCCATGTTCTTCCTGCTCTTCACCATGGCAAGCATCGGCCTGCCCGGGACGAGCGGCTTCGTCGGCGAATTTCTGAGCCTTGCGGGCGTGTACCAGATTTCAACCTGGGTGGCGCTGGTCTGCACCACCGGTATCATCCTTGGTGCTGCCTATATGCTGTATCTCTATCGCCGGGTTGCTTTCGGGGAGCAGAAGAACGCCGATGCGGCGGCAATGCCCGACATCGACCTGCGTGAATGGACCATGCTGGGTGCTCTGGCTGCAGCAGTGCTGTGGATGGGTGTTTATCCCGAGAGCTTCCTTGCCCCGATGCGCAAGGATATCGCGGCGCTTGACGCCCGTCTTGCCCGTGCCGCGCCTCAGGGCGATGCACATCTGAAAATCGGTAAACCCAAACCAGTTGAAGAACATGCCGCGCAGGGGGGAGCGCACTGATGGATTTCGCAGCTTCCCTTAAGCTTATCGCGCCCGAATTGCTGATGTCGGTATCGGGCCTGGTTCTGCTCCTTGTGTCGGCCTGGGTTGGCGACAAGGCTTCCCGCGCGATCAGCGTGGCTGCCGCCGTCGTGCTCGGTGCCTGTTTCTTCCTCGTTGCCCCAGCGGTTTGCTCAGGTGCGAGCGGGCCTGATACGCTGGCCTTCGGCGGACAGTTCTCTGCTGACGCCTTCGCCGGGCTGGCAAAGCTGATGATCTTCGCAGCGGGTGGCGCGGCGCTGGTTATCGCACCCGCCTTCTTCGAGCGTTTCAATGCGATGCGCGCGGAATATCCGGTGCTGATCCTGTTCGCCGTGCTGGGCATGTCGATCATGGTTTCCGCGCGGGATCTGATCACGCTCTATATCGGCCTCGAACTGAACAGCCTTGCCGCCTATGTCCTCGCAGCATTCCTGCGTACCGATGACCGTTCTGCGGAAGCGGGCCTGAAGTATTTCGTGCTGGGTGCGTTGGCTTCGGGCATCCTGCTGTTCGGCATGAGCCTCACCTATGGCTTCACCGGTACGACCAGCTTCGAGGGTATCCGGGTTGCGCTGAACGGCGAGATGGCCATGGGCGCATTGTTCGGCCTGATCTTCATGCTGGCCGGCCTGGCATTCAAGATTAGCGCGGTGCCGTTCCACATGTGGACGCCGGACGTTTACGAAGGCGCGCCGACGCCGGTTACGGCGTTCTTTGCCTCGGCACCCAAGGTCGCTGCGTTGGCACTGACCATGCGCGTCACGCTCGAGGCCTTCGGCGCTCAGGACGATGCATGGCGGCAGATCGTGATCTTCGCCGCCATCGCTTCGATCGTGATTGGTGCGCTGGGTGCGATTGGCCAATCGAACCTCAAGCGACTGCTTGCCTATTCGTCGATCAACAATGTCGGCTTCATCCTGATTGGCCTCGCGGCCGGAACGCCGGCCGGCGCTTCGGCCATGCTGGTCTACCTCGCCATCTATGTGGCGATGACGGTGGGCGGCTTTGTCGCCGTGCTGATGCTGAAGGATGAAAACGGCAATTCGGTGGAAGCCATTGCCGATATTGCGGGGCTTTCCCGCACTCGTCCGGCGCTGGCATTCTGCCTGATGCTGGTAATGTTCAGCCTGGCTGGCATTCCTCCCTTGTTCGGCTTCTGGGGCAAGTTCGTGGTGTTCCAGGCTGCGGTCAATGCCGGTTTCGTGGCACTTGCCGCGATCGGTATCGCTGCCAGCGTGATCGGCGCCTTCTACTACATCAAGGTAGTAAAGGTGATGTATTTCGATGAACCGGCGGATGTGGTGAAGGGTGAGAGCGACTGGGCCCATTGGGCGCTGCTCGCGATCTCTGCTCTGGCAATTTCGCCGCTTGGCTATCTGCTCACTCCCTGGCTGGGCAATCTGGCGGACAAGGCTGCCGCCGTGCTGTTTCTCGGCGTCTAATTGGCGGGCCTGATCGAAACCGTTACGGAAACCGGTTCCACTAATGCCGACCTCGTCGCGCGGTTGCGCGCGGGGGAGGCGGTGCCTGAAGGCCAATGGCTCGTCGCAGACCGGCAGAGTGCGGGTAGGGGGCGTCAAGGCCGCCAATGGTTCAATGGTGAAGGCAACTTCATGGGCTCCACCGTCGTCCATCTGGATGGCGGGGAGCCTGCGCCACATACTCTGGCGCTTGTTGCCGGGCTGGCGGTTTACCACGCCGTTTTGAGCCAGTTGCTGACACCAGTCAGGCTGGAACTCAAATGGCCGAATGATCTGCTGCTAGCTGGAGGCAAGCTGGCAGGCATTCTGCTCGAACGGGTGGGCAATGCGGTCGTGATCGGGATTGGCGTTAATCTCGTCAAGGCCCCGGCCATCACGGGGCGGAGTGTCACGTCACTTCAACAATTCGGCTCAGTTGTGGACCGGGACGGTTTTGCGCAGGATCTCGCCGGGCATTTCGCTCGCGAAGTCGAAGGCTGGCGGAGGTCCGGGCTGTCTCACATCATTGACCGCTGGACTGCGGCAGCCCATCCGCCTGGAACCTTGCTAAGCGTCCAGACCGGTGCGGAAGGAACAATCGAAGGCCGTTTTGATGGCCTTGCAGCGGATGGAGCACTGTGCCTCCGTCTTGAAGATGGAAGCCTGCGGATGATCCATGCAGGGGACGTATCGCTGATTGGAGGGCAGGACTGATGTTGCTCGCTGTCGATGTCGGAAACACCAATGTCGTGTTTGCCCTGTTCGGAATGGACGGTCAGGACAAGCCCGTCATTCGCGCTCGTTGGCGGATTGCCACCGACCCAAGGCGAACTGGCGACGAATATGCGGTGTGGTTGGTACAACTCCTGTCGATTGAGGGTTTTGTCCGCGAAGATGTGACGCAGGTGATTATCTCTACTGTGGTGCCTCGCGCGCTTCATAATTTGCAGGTGCTTTCCAGCAAATATTTTGGCGTCGAAGCCTTGGTTGCGGGACAGGGGATTGCCGAATGGGGCATGCCCATAGATGTGGATGAACCCGGTTCTCTGGGGGCTGATCGCGCGGTGAATGCGATTGCGGCGCATGCCAAATATCCCGGCGATCTGATAGTGGTGGATTTCGGCACCGCCACCACGTTCGACGTGGTCGATTTCAGTGGGGCCTATAAGGGCGGAATCATCGCGCCTGGCATCAATCTTTCGCTTGATGCACTGGTTAACAACACCGCCAAGCTGCCGCGCATCGCGATCGAGGAGCCCCGCTCGAACTCGGTGATCGGGCGTAACACGCAGGATCAGATGCTGATCGGTGTTTTCTGGGGCTATGTCGCGATGATGGAGGGGCTGATTGCCCGTCTGCGCGCCGAAATTGGACGCCCTGCCAAGGTTATCGCCACCGGAGGGCTAGCCATATTGTTCGATCAGCACGTAAGGATTTTCGACGCTGTCGATACGGACCTGACGCTTGAGGGCCTGGCTCTGCTGGCCGGAAGGAAAAACGCAAGTTGAAGAAGGATTTTACACCGGAGAAGGAACTGCTCTTCCTTGCACTCGGGGGCTCGGGGGAGATTGGCATGAACGTCAATCTCTATGGCTGCGAGGGCAAGTGGCTGATGGTCGATCTGGGCATGACTTTCGGCGGCAACGAATATCCCGGTATCGAACTGGTATTTGCCGATCCGGCCTTCATCGAGGCGCGGCTCAAGGACCTCGTAGGCATCGTCCTGACTCACGGACATGAGGACCACATCGGCGCTGTGCCGTATTTTGCGGCGGATTTCGGCGTGCCCATCTATGCCACTCCGTTCACTGCCGGACTGGTGATGCGCAAGCTGGAAGAGGCCGGGATCAGCGATGATGTGGAGCTCAACATCATCGAAGGGAATGACAGCTTCGCGCTGGGCCCCTTCGACATTTCCTATGTGCCACTGGCCCACTCGATCGCGGAAGGCAACGCCCTGCTGATCGAAACGCCCTATGGCCGGATATTCCATACGGGCGACTGGAAGCTGGACGACGAGCCGCTGATCGGAGAGCCGGCGACGGAAGAGGAACTTACCCAGCTTGGGGATGAAGGCATTCTCGCTCTGGTCTGCGATTCCACCAATGTCTTCAATCCGAAGCCTTCCGGTTCCGAAGGGGAGGTTGCGCGCGGGTTGCTGGAAGAAGTCCGGAAACACGCCGGCAAGCGGGTACTCGTTACCACTTTCGCCTCCAATGTAGCCCGGCTTCACACGCTGGGCGAAGTTGCGCGAGCTACCGGGCGGCAGCTCTGCGTGGCGGGGCGCTCGCTTGAACGGATCATCGATGTTTCGCGGGAAAGCGGCTATCTGGCCGATTTCCCGCCCGTCATCGACTTCGATACGGCCATGAGCCTGCCTCGCGGCGAAGTTCTGATCATTGCCACCGGCGGGCAGGGTGAGCCCCGGGCCGCTCTGGCCCGCATTGCGGAGGATACGCATCACGTTGGCCTGGTGGCTGGCGATGTGGTTATCTTCTCGAGCCGGCAGATCCCCGGGAACGAATTAGCTATCGGTGCGGTCATGAACCGTCTGGCTGAACGCGGCGTGGTGATGGTGACTGACCGGCAGAGCCACACCCATGTTTCCGGCCATCCGGGGCGCCCGGAGCTGGAGGCACTCTATTCCTGGTTGCGCCCGGAAATCCTTGTGCCCGTACATGGTGAGCTGCGCCATATGGCGGAGCAGACGCGCGTAGGCGCGCGCAGTGGCATTCCGCAGCAGATCCTGCAGAAGAATGGCGACATCGTCCGCCTCGCGCCGGGTAAACCCGGGAAGCTGGCACAGGTGCCTACCGGCAGGCTGGTGCTCGACGGGGACATCATTGTTCCGGCCGATGGTGAAGCGATGACCATGCGCCGCCGCATGGCGCGGGATGGGGTTGTGATCGTTACGCTGGATGGGCAGGGCAAGGCACAAGTGCACGGAATTGGTCTGCCGCTGGACGAGGATTACGATGACTTCGTCGGAGAAGCGGTCAGCGATATTTCCGAAGCGCTCAGGCGCCTGAAAGGCGGTGCGCGCAAGGATCGGGAAGCGGTTGCGGAGGCCGCCCGCCTTGCGGCCCGGCGAGCGGCGCAGCGCTGGTGCGGCAAGAAGCCGCAAACGCGCGTGATCCTGATCGGGGAGTGAGGCGATGAAGTGGACGTCGATCCTTGCGATCTACGCATTGTTCTGGGTGTTGACGGCCTTTGCCCTGTTGCCCTTCGGAGTGAAAACTCACGATGAAGCGGGGGTGGAAAAAACACCCGGCCAGGCGGACAGTGCGCCAGCGAACTTCCGACCGGGAAAGGTGGCTATTCGTGCTACAATTATTGCCGCGATCCTCTGTGCGATTTACGTGGCCAATTATATCAATGGCTGGATCGGGCCTGAAGATCTGAACATTTTTGGCGAGCCGCCCGAATTCGAAGAGCATATGAAGAACTGACCGCGCCGGGTCAGTCCCTCAAACGCTCGATCGCCTGGGCGAGCGCCACATAGAGCTTGCCCATATCCGAGGAGAGCAGGGTAACCCCCATTGCATTGCCATCCCGGGTTGAGAGCAGACTACGCAGCATCGCCTCGAAGTCATGGATGTACCGGTTGACATGCTCGCGGAAATCCCTGTCCTGATCATAGATCTCGGCGATCTCCCGCGCTTGGGAGGTATCGAGCAGGCGCACTGCGCGGCGAGTGAAGATGCCGCGATCCCCACGCAGATAGGCAGCCCAGGCGGTGTCGGTTACGTCGTTTGACAGAACCTTGGCAATGTCGATGGCGTTGGAATTGAGGCTCTCGGTAATAAGCGCGACGCGGCGCGCGAAATCATTGTCGACCTGTTCTTCGGCGCGCTGCCGCGCGCGGGCCACCCGGTTCTCCAGATTCCCGGCCAACTCGTCTACCTTGGCAAGCTGATCCCGCAACTGTCGCGCGGCTTCCCGGCCTACGCCGCTTGCATGGGCTGCGGCCTGCTCAAGCTCGCCAATCGCTTCGGCGGCGCGCAGACGGATGGCGCGTTCGATAGCTTCGGCGCTCTGGGCCCCGATCCTGCCTGCGAGTTCGTCAATCGTGTGACTATCCCCGCTGCCCAGTTGATCGATGGCGGCCTGGAGCACGCCCTGAAGTTTTTCGACGGCTTCTACCATTTCGCCGCGCAACTGGCGGGTAACAGTATCGCTCTCTGCACCCAGCGCTACAATCGCGTCACGCAGATTTGCGATGCGCAGGCTGTGTTCGTCTTCCTGCTCGGCCAGAGAGCCATGCAGCACTTCCAGTTCATCGAGCACCAGTTTGCCGTTTTCGCGGGCAGACAGGACGTAATCCGAGAGGGCCCGTCCTTTCTCGCCAACCTCGTCAAGCATGGGGCCAAGTTCGCGCGTGCGCGTTTCGAAATCTGTCAGGCGCTGCTCGGCAAGCGCGAGAGCAGAAGGCAATTGTTCGCGACTATGCTGTGCGCCGGCCTGCACGAGTTCGAGGAGGCGGACACTGGCTTCGGTGAGTTCGCTTACGGACTGATCCGTGCTTTCGATGACCTCCTGATTGGCCTTGAGCCTTGCCGCGATCAGATCGATAGTCTGGGCCAGTTCGCCGCCGATCTTCCCACCGCGCGCGGTGATCGCTTCCATCTGCTCGCTCATCTGGCGGATTCGCGCGGCCAGTTCCTCGCCCTGTTGGGAGAGGGTGCCGACATGGGCGAGGTGGCGCTGCTGATAATCGGAAATGCGGGAATCGAGTTCGGCAATTCGCGACTGGAACGTCTGAATCTCCTCAGCCTCGCGTGAAGAGTGCTGCATTCGCCGCCCTTCAATCGCCTCGGCAAACGCGTCGCATTCGCCGCGCAGGGCATCGATCTGCCGGTTCATATCCGCGATGACGGAAGAGGCATTCTGACTGATCCGATGCGTATGATTTTCCAACTCGCTCAGCGTGGTGCTCACCTTTGCTTTCATATCTTCGGTGAGGTTCATGCCAGCCTCGCCGAAGCTGTTCATGCGCTGGAGCCCGCTGATCATGTCGTCCAGCTGGGACTTTGCGGTGCGTCCCGCATTTCCGATCTGGCTGGTCACATCGCGGGCGGATGTGGCGATAACCGGCAGCTCGTCGCGCAATTTGTCCATGTTGGCCAGAGCGGTGGTGCTGACGCTGGCGATGGATTCGATCTGGGAGGTGTTCTTGTGGACCAAGGCGGACATACGCTCCGCATTTTCGGAAAGGCGATCTCCGGCAACACGGCCAAGCGATTCCAGATCGCGCGACTGGGCAGCCAGAAACTCCCGGGCAAGGCTCAGCTCGCGATTGACGGTGGTCAACCTGGCCTCCAGCATCGCGCTTTCTTCTGCCAGCGATCGGGCAACAGCGCCGAAACGCAGGGCTTCACGCCTGCTTGAGCGCATGACGAGGAGCCACAGGCCGACCACCAGAACTGCGGGCATCGCCCATTGGGCAATCCAGCTGCTCCAGATCGTCGGCGATGCACCAGCGAGCATTTGCCCCAGATGCGCCCAGATGAAGAAGCCAGTCCATCCGGCAATGGTGAGCAGCGCCAGAGTCGGCACGATCCACCCGAAGCGACCTGCTGGCGCACCACCCTCTTCAAGGAATAGCTGGGCCTCCTCGGCCGTTTCCACGGTCAGTTCCAGCGCGGCATCCGGCGCGGTTTCGGGACGGGCTTCGGAAGGGATATCCCCCTTGCCGAGCGAAACGATATGTGATCCCCCAGACATTATTCCAGAATATCACGGATCGACCCGCAATACACCCCGCCTTAACCTTGTGCGCATATGAAGCGCCAATGGCTTACGAAAATGGTGCTCTCGATGCGACTTTGGCGGCTGCCGCCGGGGATGACCCGGCGCTGCTGTTGGAGCTGCGCGATGCCTTCACCCACAGCCTCGCCAACCAGGTGGATCTTCTGCGCCGTGCGCGGTGCGATGGAAACTGGAATGTCGCGGCCATGCGTTTGAAAGGACTCGCCGCAAGCTTCCATGCCGAAGGATTGATCGGTCTGGCGGAGGAGGCACTTGATTCCGCCCCGGGCGAACCGGTGGTAATTCGCAAGCTTGAGCAGTTCCTTGACGGGTTCAGTCATCCCGTCGATTGAGATGGCTGCTTCTGTGCTTGGCACGCCATTGACGCTGCCCTAGATCGAAGCGGTGCGCGTAGGTCTTATTTCACTGATTGAACGAGCCGGTGACGATCCGGAAACGCCGCTCGCGGTGCTGGCTCTGGCCGGCCATAGTCTTGCGGAACGGCAACTTGAACTCTTGCTGGGGCTGGGGTGCGAGCGGATCGTCTGCCTTTCTGGAGGCGTGGGGCGAGATCTTATTGCCCTGCAACACCGCGTTGAAGCCCAGGGGGCGAGATTCAACCTGATCGCAGGCCCGCGCCAGCTGGCCGGTCTGGTAAATACGGCCGACGAGTTGATCGTTGTCGCCGATGGGCTCCTGCCTGCTGCGGCGGAAGCAAAGGTCGCCCTGGCCAATGGCTCAGGAGTACTGGTTCTGCCTGTTGAACCGGGGATTGCAGCAGGTTTCGAGCGCATCGACCTCAATCACGCCTGGGCGGGTCTGCTTGGCATGCCCGGTGCGCTGGTGGAGCGGATCAACCAGCTTCCGCCCGATTGCGACACAATCTCCGCTTTGCTGCGGATTGCCTTGCAGGGGAGGGTTCCAGAACGCTCCTTGCCCGAGGCTCTGCTTGCGGAACGGCGCTGGGCCCTGATCACGTCGCGGGAAATGCTCGCACAGCTCGAACCGGACTGGTTTCGTCGCCATATCGCCCCTCCTTCGCTCTGGGCGCCCGGCAGGGCGGCAGCCCGATTGGGAATGCGCAAATGGGGCGGCTCTCTGTTGGCGAGGGGGTGGAAGCCTGACTTCCTTGCCGGGGCAGGGATTGCGCTGGCGGGGCTGGGCGTTGTGTCCGCCTGGTTCGAACATGCAGTCGCGGGGATAATATTATGCGGGCTGGGCTGGATTTCCGGCGAATCTGGCGCTGCACTGGCAATGCTGGCCAAGGCCGGCAGCGATCAGGAAGAAGGGACCGGGCGCTCGCTGGCGATTGCTGCAATTCTGATCGATCTGGCGCTTGTCGCAGTTCTTGCGCTCGCCTTGCACGGAACGCGGGCGGAGCGTCTGTTTCCGCCGCTTGTCCTCCTCGGAATGGCGCGCATCGCGAGTGGATATATTTCTGCAAAATGGGCTGAAGTGGCTCAGGACCGGGCGGCTCTGGCTCTTCTTCTGGCAATCGCCGCAGCGGGGGGCGTTTTGCTTCCTGCTATACAGCTTCTGGTTCTGCTCCTGATCGCAGCCTTGTTGGGCTTTTCACGCGAGTCAGGGCAGATAACGCAGGCTTAACCAAGAACCGCTATGGCGGGGCTAGAAAAATGGCCGGCATGAATCACCTCACTGATCAGAGCGTCGAAGACGTCCTCCGCCTTGAACTGGCGGAGGGCGACGCAATGATCGGTACGCTCGGCCCTATTCTGCGGCATTTGCTGGCAAGTGACGGGCTTTCGCTGTTCAGCGATGAAACCGTGGCGCGGGTGCGGGGGATGGGCGCAAGCATCGCCCTGCAACTTCTCCATGCGCAGGCAGACGCGGCGGGTATCGAAAATCCCGAAGATTATGTGGCGGAGCGTATTGAGGAGCTTTGCGACGCATTGTTGGGGCAAAGCGCGCTTGTGAGCCATTTGCACGCTTTGGCAATGGAATGGCAGCTTGCCGATCGCCTTCATATGCGCAGCGGTCTCGATCCGGTGCTTTCACCGCTGTTGCAGGCCCTTATCGGCTCGCCCGATGCTGAAACGGCGAGTTCCGCCATGGCCACACTGGCGGCCCAGGCCCGTTTTGTTCAGGGGTTGAGGCGGATGGAGCTCAATCTGAATGAATTGCCCGGCGAGCTTTTCCATTCCGTTCTGCTCACCATGTGCGCACTGGCGGATGTGGATTCGGAAGAGGCAGTCCGAAAGGCTGACGCGGCCTTCCGGTCCGATTTCGATGAGAGCCGCAGCCGGTTGGGGCTTCTCTCCAGGCTCGTCACCGGCATGGGAGGTGGAGCGATCGCGGCTCTGTCGGTAAGCCACGCGGGTGTGGCCATGTTCCTCACCGCTTTGGCAGTTGGGTCCGGGCAGCAACGGGATCTGGCAGTGCTTTCGACCCATGAACGCCAATTGGCAAGACTGGCGCTCAGTCTTCGCTCGGCGGGACTGAAACCGTCGGCAGTGGACGAGCAACTCCTGTATCTTCACCCGGATGTCACCTTGCCCGAAGGTTTCGACCAGCTCCGTTCCGATCGCGCGGCGGCTCTGCTCGCCGGTTCAACGCCTCTCGCGAGTGACGTCTGATGGCCTTGGCAACCAAATATATCGCGCAGGCGCGCAGCGATGCCGATGACCGGCTCGTTGAGGCCGATGAGCTGCTTGCAGTCATGCAACTGCGCAGCGGGGGCGAACTTCCCGGAGTGATTGCCACGCCAGCCCTGCTGGAACTGGTGCGTAAGGCGCGGCGTTATGGGCTCAAGCTGGCTCAGCCGATACAGGCCCAGTTCGGTCAGGAAGCCGTGACAGCCTGGGTCGAAGTGCTTCCGGACGACGCCGGTTGCATAATCGGCCTGGCCAACTGGCAGTCGGCTCAGATACCGTCCGAAGATCCCGGGATCGCGGAATCGCGCCGCGCCGAGATCGATCGGGATCTGGCAGAGCTGATTGCCCGGCTCGATCCCCAACAGGCGATTCTTTCGGCGGACACTGCCTCGCGCGAATTGCGCGTGCTGGCTGCGGCGATGCGCAAAGGCATCGGGCGGCCATGGACAGATTTCATTGAGGTGGAAGGAAGCCAGCACCATCAGCCCCTGCATTGGCGGTTGCTGGATGGCGCTGCTGTGCGCCTGCCGGGATCGAACCGCCATTGGCGCGCCAGTCTCGTCCCTCTTGGGGGGGCTGAGCCGGGCAGCAATGGCTTTGAACTCTATCTATCCGCGGATCAGCCGCCCACCCAGATGCCGCTCGCCTATACAGCGGAAGCGCCAAGGGCGGTTCCGGGGGCGGCGATTGGCCGGGATGTCGCACCCGTGCTGAGACAGCCCATTGCGCGGATCATCGCCAATGCGGAAACGATCCGCACCCGGCTCGCTGGGCCACTGGCAGAGGAATATAGCAATTACGCAGCAGACATTGCCGCGGCCGGGCAGCATCTGCTTGCCCTGATAGATGACCTGTCCGATCTGGAAGTGGTCGAGGCGGAGGAGTTCACTACCGCGCCCGACCGTATCGATCTGGCCGATGTGACCCGCCGCGCCGTCGGCATATTGGCGGTGCGCGCGCAGGAACAGGGAATTGCAATCGATCCGCCAGCTCTGGCCGAGCGCCTGCCTGCCGTCGGCGAATTCCGGCGAGTGCTGCAGGTTTTGCTCAACCTGATCGGCAATGCCATTCGCTACGCGCCGGAAGGATCGCGGGTTCATGTCGAGCTGGGCAGCGGTGCTGGCGAAGCGAGTGTCACGATCGCGGATGAGGGGCAGGGGTTGTCCCAAGAACAGCAGGCCAAGGTGTTCGACAAGTTCGAACGACTGGGCCGCAGCGGCGATGGCGGTTCGGGCCTGGGCCTCTATATTTCGCGCAAGCTTGCCCGGGCGATGGGCGGCGAACTGAGTGTCAGCAGCATGCCGGGCAAGGGTGCCCGTTTTACTCTGACCTTGCCCCGCGAAGATCGATAAAATGTGAGCCTGCTGCCTGCGCCACCTGTTGGCGGCGCAGGCGCATGATAGGGCTCAGCGCTTGTCGAAGGGGATATAATCCCGCTGCGTCGGGCCGGTGTAGAGCTGACGCGGACGGCCGATCTTCTGGCCGGGGTCGCTGATCATTTCGTTCCACTGCGCCACCCAGCCCACGGTGCGGGCGAGAGCGAACAGGGCGGTGAACATGGTGGTCGGGAAACCGATCGCCGACAGGATGATGCCCGAATAGAAGTCCACATTGGGGAACAGCTTCTTTTCGACGAAGTAATCGTCATGAAGCGCCAGTTCCTCGAGCCGCAGTGCGGTTTCGAACAGGGGATCGTCCACCTTCAGCGCTTCGAAGACTTCGCGGACCGTCTTCTGCATCACAGTCGCACGGGGGTCGTAATTCTTGTAGACGCGGTGGCCGAAGCCCATCAGGCGGAACGGATCGTTCTTGTCCTTCGCGCGCTCGATATAATGCGGGATTTTGTCGGGCGTGCCGATCTCATGCAGCATGTTGAGCGCGGCTTCATTCGCGCCGCCATGGGCCGGGCCCCAGAGGCAGGCAATACCGGCCGCGATGCAGGCGAAGGGATTGGCACCCGACGAGCCGGCGAGACGGACCGTGGAGGTCGATGCGTTCTGCTCGTGGTCGGCATGGAGGATGAAGATCCGGTCCATCGCGCGTTCCACCGCGGGGATCACTTCATATTCCTCGGCCGGCACGCCGAAGGTCATGCGCAGGAAGTTGCCCGTGTAGGACAGCTTGTTGTCCGGATACATGAAGGGCTGGCCCACCGAATATTTATACGCCATCGCCGCAATGGTCGGCATCTTGGCGATCAGGCGGTGCGAGCTGATCCGGCGATGTTCGGGATCGGAAATATCGGTGCTGTCGTGATAGAAGGCGGACAGGGCCCCGACCACGCCGCACATCACCGCCATCGGGTGCGCATCGCGGCGGAAACCGCGATAGAAGGTCGCCAGCTGTTCGTGCAGCATGGTGTGGCGCGTTATGGTGCGGGTGAAGTTGTCATATTCGTCGGCGTTGGGCAGTTCGCCATTCAGCAGCAGATAGGCCACCTCCATGAAGCTGGAATGTTCCGCCAACTGGCCGATGGGATAACCGCGATGGAGCAGGACGCCTTCCTCGCCATCGATATAGGTCAGCGCGCTTTCGCAGGAAGCGGTGGAGGTGAAACCCGGATCGTAAGTGAACAGATGGGACTGGCCATAGAGCTTGCGGATGTCGACTACATCCGGGCCTACGCTGCCCTCCAGGACCGGGAAATCGTAGCTCTTGTCTCCAACGGTCAGCTTCGCGTGCTTGTCAGCCAAGTGTCGTACTCCTCAAAGCTCTGCAGTCTGGTCGCCCGGAATGGCCTGCGCATCGATACGCGCAAGGCTTTCTTCCTTCCCGAGCAGGACCAGTACGTCGAAAATACCTGGCGAGGTGGTTTGCCCCGTCAGCGCCGCGCGCAGCGGCTGTGCGAGTTTGCCGAGGCCCAGCCCCAGCTCTTCCGCCATTGCCTTCAAACTGGCCTCCAGCGGGCCGGATGTCCAGTCATTTTCAGCCGCCAAACGGGCGGAAATCCGCCACAAAAGCAATTGGGCATCGCTGTCCAGCAAGGCTTGCGCCTGGGCCGTCAATTCAAGCGGACGGGACTTGAAAAGGAAGGCGGCGCCATCGGCCAGCTCGTTGATATCGCGCGCGCGGGTTTTCAGCACGGGCATGGCTGCCACCAGCGTGTCGATATCGGCCTTGGGGCCGATGCGCGGGGCTATCAGCGCCGCGAGCCGCGCATTGTCCGCCTCGCGAATGTAGTGCCCGTTAAGGCTGAGCAGCTTCTTCATGTCGAAGCGCGAAGGGCTCTTGCCGACACCGCCGATGTCGAACAGCTCGATCGCTTCTTCCTTGGTGAACTCCTCGCGGTCGCCATGGCCCCAGCCAAGGCGGAGCAGATAGTTCAGCAGTGCTTCGGGCAGAATGCCCAGCTCGTCGCGATAGTCGCTGACGCCCATGGCGCCGTGACGCTTGGAAAGCTTGGCGCCGTCCTGCCCGTGGATCAGCGGGATGTGAGCATAGCGCGGTTCGGGCCAGCCCATCGCCTTGATGATGGTCAGCTGACGGAAGGCATTGTTCAGATGGTCGTCACCGCGAATAATATGGGTAACGCCCATGTCGTGATCGTCCACCACCACGGCAAGCATGTAGGTGGGCGTCCCGTCGGAACGGAGGAGGACGAAATCGTCCAGCTCCGAATTCTTTACCGTCACCTTGCCCTGGACGAGATCCTCGATCACCGTTTCGCCTTCACGCGGGGCCTTGATCCGGACCACGTAATCCTGCCCCTCGGGCCAGGTCGAAGGATCGGCGTCGCGCCATTCGCTCTCGATGCGGAAGGGCTTCTTTTCCTCGCGCGCTTTCTCGCGGCGGGCAGCCAGTTCTTCCTGGGTGAGATAGCAGCGATAGCCCGCGCCGCTGGCGATCAGCTCATGCGCCACTTCGGCGTGGCGCGCCTCGAACTGCGACTGGTAATAGGTGTGGCCATCGAATTCGAGGCCCAGCCAATCCAGCCCGTCAAGAATGACGTCGATCGCTTCCTTGGTGGAACGCACCTTGTCCGTATCTTCGATACGCAGCAGGGTCTTGCCGCCATGATGGCGGGCATAGAGCCACGAGAACAGGCCGGTACGGGCATTGCCGATATGAAGAAAGCCGGTGGGCGACGGCGCAAAACGCGTGACCACCGGGGTGCCGGTTTCAGCCGCATTGCCGCTAACGCTTGCCATGACCCACTTGATCCTTTCCATTGTTCTTATGGCAGACAGCCCACCCGTTTCAGTCCTTCAGGATGACGTGCCACAGGATGCTGCGATGCAGCAGACGCATTGGCGAATGGAACGGCTCTTGTCTAGCGCGCGAGACAGGATCGACGCATTTTTGGACGCTTCCGGATTCGATCGCGGACCATGGGTGGCCGTGGCATTTTCCGCCGGAATCGGGGCCTGGTTCGCGCTTTCCGGGCCGCTCCAATGGCTGGGCACGGCACTGGCGGCGGGTTTTGCCGCCATGGTAGCGCTTCGATGGTGGCCCGAGGAGGGGCGCGGAGCGCACTTGCGGATGGCGGTCGCGGCAGTGGGACTCGCTTTCGCTGCCGGAGTCGCCGTGGTGTGGGCCAAGTCCGCGCTGGTCGGGGCAGAGCCGATAGAGCGGCCCATAGCAGGTATATTCGATGCCCGGGTGCTGGAGCGGATCGAGCAGCCCGCGCAGGGGCGTGTGCGTTTCGTGCTGGCCACCCGGGAGCCGGGAAGTGGCCGGGCGATGAAAGTGCGTGTGAACCTGCCGCTGGAAAAGGATGCCCCCGGACTGGGCGAAGGCGCACGAATCCGGGTCAAGGCCCGGCTGATGCCTCCCGCTCCGCCGATGCTGCCGGGAAGCTATGATTTTGCGCGGGCCGCGTGGTTCAACGGCCTGGCTGCGACCGGTAGCGCGCTTGCGACGCCCGAACTGGTCGAACCGGCAAGGGAACGGCAGGGGCTGGCTTCCTTGCAGCGGTCCCTGGCCGATCATGTCCGTTCCCGCCTGGATGGCTCCGCCGGTACGATTGCTGCCGCGCTGGCCAGTGGAGACCGGGGTGCGATCGCGCCGGAAGATGAGGATGCGATGCGCGATGCGGGCCTTTCGCACCTGCTGTCGATCAGCGGGCTGCATGTCAGCGCGGTGATCGCGGCGGCCTATTTCCTGGCGATCCGGCTTCTGGGCCTGTGGCCCTGGCTGGCCTTGCGGGTGCGCCTGCCGGTTGTCGCGGCGGCACTCGCGGCAGGGGCGGGGATTGGCTACACATTGCTGACCGGGGCGGAAGTGCCGACGGTGCGAAGCTGCGTTGGGGCAGTGCTGGTGCTGCTGGCGCTGGCTTTGGGGCGCGAACCCCTGTCGCTCAGGCTGGTGGCCGTGGCGGCGGCATTCGTGCTGCTGCTGTGGCC
The DNA here is from genome assembly GCF_020539485.1 of Fulverythrobacter ferritrahens. Classification (GTDB taxonomy): domain Bacteria; phylum Pseudomonadota; class Alphaproteobacteria; order Sphingomonadales; family Sphingomonadaceae; genus Andeanibacterium; species Andeanibacterium ferritrahens. Next base: position 986,486 of record NZ_JACDXU010000001.1, on the reverse strand, counting down.
CGAATCGCTTGTCGGGCCGAGTTTCCAGATGAGCTTCGCGGCCGTGATCTCGATTGTCGCCCTGCATGGCGCGGCTCCGGTGCGGGCATTTCTGGCGCCGCGTGAGGAAGGCTGGCTTATCCGTGCCGGGCGGCAGGGAGCCATGCTGCTGGCGACCGGGCTGGTCATCGAAATCGCGCTGATGCCGGTGGTGCTGTTCCACTTCCACCGCATGGGCGGATATGGAGCTTTCGCCAATGTGATCGCCATTCCGCTTACCACTTTCATTTCCATGCCCCTGATCGCGCTGGGTCTGCTGCTCGACAGCGTGGGGCTGGGCGGCCCGGCCTGGTGGCTGGCGGGCAAGTCGCTCGACCTGCTGATCTGGCTTGCCCATTTCACGGCGGACCAGCCCGGCGCGGTCAAGCTGATGCCGCAGATGGGGCAAGGCACTTTTGCCCTGTTTGCTGCGGGCAGCCTGTGGCTCGGCCTGTGGCGAGGCCCCATCAGGCTGCTGGGCTTTACGCCGCTGGTTCTGGCCACGATCATGCTGGTCCTCACGCCCGTTCCCGATCTGCTCGTCTCTGGCGACGGCAGGCAGGTGGGCATTTCAGGCGAGGGGGAAAGGCTGCTGGTCTTGCGGGAATCGAAGAGCGGCTTCACACGCGAAACACTGCAGGAAATGGCTGGAATGGAAGGCCAGGTGCTGGCCCTGTCCGAATGGCCTGGCGCACAATGCAGCGCGGATTTCTGCTCGGTCACTCTCAGCCGCGGCGGGCGAGACTGGCATTTGCTGCTGGCCCTGAGCAAACAACGGATCGAGGAGCGCCAACTGGCAGCCGCCTGCGATCTGGCCGACATCGTGGTGGCGGAACGCTCTCTGCCACGATCCTGCCACCCCCGATGGATCAAGGCCGACCGCCGCATGCTGAGCGAAACGGGCGGTCTTGCGATCTATCTCGACAAGCGGGAAATCCACACAGTCGCCGAGGGGCAGGGCGATCATGGCTGGTGGAAAGGGAAGGAAGCCGAGGCGGCACGATTCCGGCCACCTTCAGCCTCCCCATCAATTCACCCCCAGAGTAACCGGCTGAGTGCCGGAACTGAGCGTCAGAACTGAGCCTCAGAACTCAGTGATATTGGCGCAGCAGCCCCGCCAGCTTCCCTTGCACCATCACTTCATGTGGTTCGTAATATTGCGGATCATAGGCGGCATTGGCCGGATCGAGCCGGATCTTGCCCGCTTCGTGACGCAGATATTTGAGAGTCGCTTCCTCATTGCGAACCAGTGCGACCACGATTTCCCCATCGCGGGCCGTGCTGGTACGTTTCACCAGAGCGAAATCGCCATCGAGAATGCCCGCTTCGATCATCGAATCGCCCGAAACCTCAAGCGCATAATGATCGCCGGCGCCGAGCAGGGCGGCCGGAACAGGCAGGGTGCGGTCGCTTTCCAGTGCCTCGATAGGCACGCCTGCTGCAATCTTGCCGTGAAGCGGAATCTCGATCACGTCATTGGCCGCAAAGGCCGGAGCGCGTGGCGGCGTGGTGACGCGGCTTACCGGATCGGCCGCGACATCATTGGCAGGCCGGGCGCCCTTGGCGTTCACATCCTCGGGATTCTTGAGCACTTCCAGCGCGCGTGCCCGATTGGGCAGGCGGCGAATGAAGCCACGTTCTTCCAGCGCGGAAATCAGGCGATGCACGCCAGACTTGGACTTGAGGTCCAGTGCTTCCTTCATTTCCTCGAAACTCGGGGAAATGCCCGATTCCTCCAGACGCGTCTGAATGAACAGCAGAAGCTCATGTTGCTTGGCGGTGAGCATCGAAGCGGCCTCCTCATATGTTCCATTTAGGGAACGAATGCGGAACAACTAGGCAACTTATCCCGTCAAGTCAAGCAACACCGCCATTTTCGATCCAATAGGCCGGAATGACCGAACCTGCCGGAGCAGCAGGGGCATTTGCCGGGCGTTCGATCAGCAGTCCGGCGGAGGCCATGGCCCTCAATGCGCTGGAATCCTGTTCGGATACGGGCATGGCCTTACCGTCTGTCAGCGAAGCGCGCAGGAATTCCATGCGTGAGCCTCCCGCCGGAAGATCCACGCCCAGCGGCAGCGGGATCGGAAGGGGCAGGGGGGTGCGGTCGCCTGCCAATGCGCGCAGCAGTGGCAGCAGGAAGAAATAGCCCGTGACGAAACTGGACACCGGATTGCCGGGCAGGCCCAGCACGATAGTTGCGCCCTTGCGGGCAACCAGCAGCGGCTTGCCGGGCTTCATGGCCACGCGCCAGAAATCGATCTCGGCGCCCCAGGTTTGCAGCGCCGGGCGGATCAGATCGTGATCGCCCACGGAAGCACCGCCGCTGGTGACGATCACATCGGCGCCGCTCGCCTGTTCCAGCGCATGGGCGAGGGTATCGAGATCGTCGGGCACCGGGCCGATGCGGTTTATACTCCCCGCCAGCCCGCGCGCCATGGCGGCCAGCATGGCCCCGTTGCTTGCGGGGATCTGATGTGGCGCGCAATTGGCAGGGTCGGCGGCGAGTTCATCCCCGCTATCGAGAATGGCAAGGCGCGGCAGGCGATGGACCGGCAGGGCAGCATTCCCGCCCGACAGCGCCAGCGCGATCTGCGCCGCGCCGATGCGAGTGCCGGCAGGTAGCAATTCGTCCCCCTGGCGGAAGTCGAACCCTGCCCGGCGGATATGGCGGGCACGGGGCTCGCCCTCGCCATTGAGGCTCAGCACATCGCCATCGCGCGTGGCATTTTCCTGTAACAGCACGGCATCGGCCCCCGCAGGCATCAGCGCGCCGGTGGAAATGCGGATCGCCTCGCCCGGGCCCACCGTTCCGGGAAAGGGATGCCCGGCTGCGCTTTCGCCAATCACGCGCCACGGCCCTTCTTCTCCCAGATGCAGGGCATAGCCATCCATGGCGGAGAGATCGGCGGGAGGCTGAGTGCGATGCGCGGCCAGAGGTTCGCCCAGGCAGCGGCCCAGCGCGGCTTCCACCGGCACGTTCTCGGCAGGTAGCGCGGTGACGGACGCGAGCAGTCGGGCCTGTGCCTCGACAAGCGGAATGGGCGGCTTCATCGGATCATTCTTCCGGAGCGTGCCAGTCGCCGGATTTGCCCCCGCTCTTGGCCAGCAGGCGGACGCCTTCGATTACCATGCCCTTGTCGATGGCCTTGGCCATATCGTAAATTGTCAGGAGTGCGATGGAAGTCGCTGTCATTGCTTCCATTTCTATGCCGGTCTTGCCGGTGAGGCTGGCCGTGGCGGTGGCGCGCACGGCGCCTTCCTCAAACGCAAAGTTGACAGTCACTGCGTCGAGCGACAGCGGATGGCAGAGCGGGATCAGCTCGCCCGTTTTCTTCGCGGCCATGATCCCGGCAATACGCGCGGCGGCGAAGACATCGCCCTTGGGAACATCGCCATCGCGGATCGCGGCGAGTGCCTCGACCGACATGCGGATGCGGCCCGTCGCGACGGCCTTGCGGGCAGTCTCCGCCTTGGCGCCGACATCCACCATGCGGGCCGCGCCCGATTCGTCGATATGAGTGAGCTGGGTCATCTGGCTACGCGCTTTTCCGCCGAAGTTGACAAGGTTGACACAGTACAAAGAGATCGGTTTCGGACCTCTCCGGAAGACGGGAAAGGTGGCCGAAAACCCTGTGCAAGTGTGCGTTCATCCTGTCCCCATGCCAGATTGGGCGGGTGTAGGACAGGGGGCGGTTCAGCCTCCCAGCAGCGCCTTCGTCGCCGCCGTCACATCCGCCTGCCGCATCAGGCTTTCACCCACCAGGAAGCAGCGCACGCCAGCCTCGGCCAGGCGGAGGATATCGGCATGGGAATTGATGCCGCTTTCGCCCACCAGCAAGCTGCCTTCCGGCGCGAGCGGAGCAAGCCTTTCGGTAGTGGCGAGATCGGTGACGAAGCGCTTCAGGTCACGGTTGTTGACCCCGATCAGGCGGGACTTGAGCGCGGCGGCACGTTCCATCTCCGCCTCATTATGGACTTCTACCAGAACATCCATGCCGCGCTCGATGGCGGCAGCCTCGATCTCGGCCATCTGCGCATCGTCCAGCGCGGCGACGATGATCAGGATCGCGTCGGCCCCGATGGCGCGAGCTTCCGCCACTTGCCACGGATCGACCATGAAGTCCTTGCGCAGCACCGGCAGGGCGCAGGCCGCGCGGGCTTCGATCAGGAAATCCTCATGCCCCTGGAAATAGGGGGCGTCGGTCAGCACGGAAAGGCATGCCGCGCCGCCCGCTTCATAGGCACGGGCATGGTCGGCGGGATGAAAATCCGGGCGGATCAGGCCCTTGCTGGGGCTGGCCTTCTTGATCTCCGCGATCAGGCCATAGCCGCCATTGATCTTCGCTTCGAGCGCGCGGCGAAAACCGCGAGGGGCGGATTGCGTAGCAGCGCAAGCGTCAAGATCGGCCAGAGTGGCCAGCGGCTTGCGCGCGGCCACTTCCTCGCGCTTGGTGGCGCAGATTTCGGCGAGTTTATCCATTGTCCCGGCCCTGAATTTTCACTTAAGCGTAGTCTTACTTCACCGCATCGATCCAGCAATCGAGAATGGCCTTGGCCAGGCCCTTGTCGATTGCCTCTGCGGCTTCCTCAACGCCTTCGATCCAGCTCTGCACTTCGCCCGCCACGATCAGCGCGGCGGCTGCGTTGAGCAGCACGGCATCGCGATAGGGGCCATGCTCGCCCATCAGCAGCTTGCGCAATTCGGCGGCGTTGTGAACGGGATCACCGCCCTTGATCGCGCTGAGCGGCGCGGCGGGCAGGCCCGCATCGGCAGGTTCGACCCGCTTCATCAGGATGCGCCCGTCGCGCACTTCGGCGATTTCGCTGCCCCCGGCGAGGCTGAGTTCGTCCAGCCCCTCGTCGCCCGAAATGACCATGGAATGTTCTGTGCCAAGGCGCAGTAGTGCCTCGGCATAGATCGGGACATAGGCCGGGCGGGCGATGCCAACCAACTGGCGCTTCACATTGGCCGGATTGGCCAGCGGGCCCATCAGGTTGAAGATCGTGCGGCGGCCGATTGCCTTGCGGATGGGCATGATGCGGCCCATCGAGGGATGGTGACGCCCGGCGAAGAGGAAGCAGATGCCGATATCGGCCAGCGTTTCTTCTGCCGTGGCCATTGCCCGGTCCAGATCAAGGCCCAGCGCTTCCAGCGTGTCAGCCGCGCCAGCCTTGCTGCTAGCCGCGCGATTGCCGTGTTTGGCGACCGGAACGCCGCAGGCGGCCACGACCAGCGAGACGGCAGTGGAGACATTCAGCGTGTGATGGCCGTCCCCGCCAGTGCCGCAGACGTCGATGGCATTTTCGGGCGCGCGGACCGGGATCAGCCGCGCGCGCATGGCACGAGCCGCACCCGCGATCTCGCTGGCGGTTTCTCCCCGGTCGGACAGGGCGATCAGGAAGTTGGCGATGTCCTCGTCCGGCACCGAGCCATCAAGGATCGCGCCGAAGGCTTCTTCCGCTTCCGCTTCCTCCAGCGGAACGTCGACGACGTGGGGGAGGCCGCTCATGCCAGTGTTGTGGCGTTGATGCCGCAGATCTTGAGGAAATTGGCCAGCAGATCGTGGCCATGTTCCGTGGCGATGCTTTCCGGGTGGAATTGCACGCCATGGATCGGCAGCTCACGGTGGCGGAAGCCCATCACGAATTCATCGTCGGCCGTGGCGTTCACCACCAGATCGTCAGGAATGTCGGTAACGATCAGCGAGTGATAACGCGTGGCGATGAAGGGGCTCGGCAGGCCTTCGAACACGCCGGTATTGTCATGCCGCACGGGCGAGGTCTTGCCGTGCATCAGCCCGCCGCGCACCACCTTGCCGCCAAAATACTGGCCGATGGACTGGTGGCCCAGGCATACGCCCAGCAGCGGCTTCTTCGCCTCGGCACAGGCTGCCACGAGATCGAGGCTGATGCCTGCCTCGTTGGGAGTGCAGGGGCCGGGCGAGAGCAGGAAGCCCTGCGCGCCGGTGGCCAGAGCCTCCGCAGCAGTAAGGGCATCGTTGCGGACGACCTTCACCTCGGCGCCCAGTTCCATCACATAATGGACCAGGTTCCAGGTGAAGCTGTCATAATTGTCGATAACCAGGATCATGGTGCCGCCTTTGCCCGTTTCTCGACCACGATCAAGGGGCCGATGGGATAGGTATTGTCCAGCCGTCTGTTTTCCGGGTCCCAGAGCTGGGAAACCGTCCCGTCAAGGAACAGCGCGTTCCTGACTTTCAGAACGTCCCGGTAGTAACGGGCAAGCTTGCCGAAGCTGATGGGCTGGTCGGAAATCACGAACAGCGCGCGGCCATTATCGTCCACGCCCACGGCGTTGCGGATGCGCAAAGATGCGCCGTCGTCCTGAATGCCGGGATGCAGCTCGCCATCCACCACCAGCATCGGCCCGGATTGCGTGCCGAAATCGGGGCGGTTGGTGACGCTGGAGAAGAAATCTTCCGCGCTGCGCACGTCCCACTTGCCGCCCGCGCCATAGAAGACACCATTGGGCAGCATGTGGAAATTACCGGGCCCGGCCTTGCGGCTCAGCGCCTGCAACCGTTCGCCATTTTCGACGTAATAGCCGATGGGCTTGCCATCATCGTCGAACATGCCGGCATTGAAGGCGAAAACCACCGGCGGTGCCTCGGGCGAGCGGTTGGCCGCAAAAGCCGCGAGACTGCGCCAGGGCGGCCCGCCGCCGGTCTCGGTAGCGGGGGCGAGCGCCGTGCGGATGGAATGCAGTTCAGGGTCGGCCACGCACAGGGTCAGCGGAACATTCTCGAAGCGCGTCTCATGGCAGCCTGCCGTCAGATCGAGCGCAGGATCTCCGCCCGGCAGAGACGCCCCGCAGGAGGAAAGCGCGAGCGCCGCCCCTGCGAGAAAAGGGGCAACCAGCGCCCGCATTACTGCCCGAAGTCCGGCTCGCTCGCCACCCGCGCGGCTTCGCGGGCCGCCGCGATCAGCGCGCCTGCCTTGTGCCGGCATTCCGCCTGTTCATATTCGGGATTGCTGTCCGCCACGATGCCCGCGCCGGCCTGCACATGCATCACGCCATCCTTCACAACGGCGGTGCGCAGTACGATGCAGCTGTCGATGGAGCCATCGGGCCCGAAATAGCCGACGCCGCCCGCATAGGGACCGCGTGATTCGGGTTCCAGCTCGGCAATGATCTCGCAGGCGCGGATCTTGGGCGCGCCTGAAACGGTGCCCGCCGGGAAGCCAGCGAACAGGGCGTCCAGCGCGTCATGATCGGGCGAGAGCTTGCCCACCACATTGCTGACGATGTGCATGACATGGCTGTAGCGTTCGATAGTGAAGCTGGCCGTCACCTTGACGCTGCCCTTGCTGGCGACGCGGCCCACATCGTTGCGGCCGAGGTCGAGCAGCATCAGATGCTCTGCCCGTTCCTTGGCATCGGCCAGCAGGCTTTCCTCATTCGCCCGGTCTTCCTCATCCGTCTTGCCGCGCGGGCGGGTGCCGGCGATCGGGCGGATAGTCACTTCTCCATGGCGCACACGCACCAGGATTTCCGGGCTCGATCCGACCACGGCGAAGCCGGGCAGGTCGAGGAAATAGAGGAAGGGCGAGGGGTTCACCCGGCGCAGCGCGCGGTAAAGCGCCAGCGGGGGCAGGGGGAAGGGGCAGGTGAAACGCTGCGCCAGCACCACCTGGAAGATGTCGCCCGCTTCGATATAGTCCTTCGCGCGCGCGACCATGCTTTCATAGAGCCCTTCCGGCATCACCGGGGTCAGCTCCATGTCAGGCAGCGTCGCGTCTTTCACCTGACCGGGAATTGCCCCTGCAAGGCGGCGCAGCACGCTGTCGATCTTCTCTCCCGCAAGCTCGATCGCGCGGTCAGGATTCTCGGCCGACCAGATGGGGGAGATGCAGAACAGCTCGTCACTCAGCCGGTCGAACACCAGCGTCACCGTGGGGCGGGCGATCAGGATGTCGGGAACGGCCAGCTCGCTCTGCGGCGCGCGCGGCAGATCTTCCACCAGCCCGATCGTCTCATAGGCAAAATAGCCTACGAGGCATGCGAGAGCCTGAGGCAGCTCCTTCGGCATGTCGATCTGGCAGGAGGCGGCCAGAGCGCGCAACTCGGCAAAGCTCTCGCCGGGTAGGGGCTCGAAAGCCTCCCGGTCATGCTGCCAGCGGCGATTGACTTCACAGGCTGCTCCGGTGGCCCGGAACATCAGGTCCGGATCGAGGCCTAGCAGGCTGTAGCGCCCGCGCGTCTCGCCACCTTCGACCGATTCCAGCAGGAAATCGCCGCGGCCGGGCACGATCAGCTTCAGCGCCGCGCCGACCGGGGTTTCCGTATCGGCAACGAGCTTGCGCCACACCAGCGCGGGCCGCCCTTCAGCAAGGGCAGCGCGGGCCGCAGCGGCATTCTCAGGCAGGGCTCCGGAAAGCATCACGGTTTTCAATTGCGACCCGCCAGCTGCTTCTTGACGGCATCGATAGCCGCCTTGTTACGTTCCACGCCGAGTTCCTTGCGGGCGGCGACAGTGAATTGCTGCGCATATTCGTCACCCAGCGCCTGGCCCAGCTGGCCATTGACCTGGGCAAGCAGCGGATCGTTGGGCAGCAGCTTGCCGGGCTCGATATCGTCCAGCTTGACCACGAACCAGCCATTGTCGTTCGGGGCTTCAAGCCGCTTCACCGTGCCTTCGGCCATGCTGAACAGCAGCGCCAGCACCGGCGGCACGCGTCCGCCCAGCCTGGCGAGATCCTCGCGGTTCATGTTTACGGGATCGGGAGCAGGCAGCTTCACCTTTTCCTTGGCCATTGCGGCGGCGACCGTCTCGCCCTTGGCGACGGCCTTCATCACACGGTCGGCGGCAGCCTTGGCCAGTTTGTCTCCCTCGGCGCGGCGCCATGCCTTCTCCACCATTTCGCGCACATCGGCGAGTGGGGCGGCGGCGGCAGGCGTGATGCCGCTTACGTCGAAGATCAGGAAGGTCTTGCCCGGCTCCACTTCGGCGAGCTGGGGCTGGCCTTCCTCCATCTGGAAGGCAGTGGAAAGAACGCGGCCCAGAACCGCCGGAGCGGTTTCGCCCGGCTTGAGGTAAACCGCGCCATTGCCGATCACTTCGGGCGTGGCCTGGACTTGAACTCCGAGATCCTTGGCAACTTCTGCCAGGCTCGAACCGCCATCGAATTCGTCTTCCACCCTTGCGCTGAGGTCGGCGATGGCCTGACGATGCTTCTCCGCCATCAGAGCAGTACGGATTTCCGCCCGTGCCTGATCCAGCGTGCGGCCGGCAGTGCTTTCAACCGCATCGACGCGGAGAATGTAGAAACCCAGCCCGCCGCGCGCAGTGGCAGCCATCTGGCCCCGCTGGGCGGCAAAGGCCGCCTGCGCAACGGCAGCGGAAGACTGCGCGGAAAGCTCACTCTGGGTGATCGGACCGATCTGCGTAACCTGCAGGCCCTTTTCACGGGCGGCGACATCGAGCGACTTGCCCTTGGCCATTTCATCGCGGATGGCCTTGGCTGCCGCATCGGTCGGAACGACCAGCTGCGTCAGGCGGCGCTTTTCGGTGGCGGCATATTGGGCCGCATCCCGCTTGTAACGGGCCGCGATTTCCGCCTCGGTGGGCTCGGTAACGTTCTTGACCGCGCTTGCATCGAACAGGGCATAGCGGATCACGCGCCGCTCTGGGCGCATGTAGGCCGCCTTGTTCTTCTTGTAGAACTCGTCAAGCTGCGCGGCACTCGGCCCGGTGGTGGGCGCATAGGCATCGCTCAGAAGCAGGCCGATCGACCCATGGCGCTTCTCGCGCAGCAGTGCCGCATAGTGGGAGACCAGTGAAGGCGGCATGACGCCGCCCGGCAGAACCGGCGCAATCGCCTGCTGCACGAGCAGACCGGAGGCGATGTCTTCGCGAACCTGCTGGTCGGTCAGCCCCTGTTGCGCAATCGCGGCGCGATAGGCATCCTGGCTGAACTTGCCGTCCGGGCCGGTAAAGGCGGGAATGCGGGCAATTTCACTGCCCACCAGACGTTCCCCGGCGCGCAGCCCGTGTGTCTTGGCGAATTCGGAAAGCACCGTGCGGTCGATCAGGCGGTCAAGCACGCGCTCCAGCCCGCCCTGGGCGATGAACGCCTCCATGGTGAGCGTGGGGTTGCTGCGACGCTGATTCTCGAATTCGGTGCGGGCGGCCTGTTCCAGCTCGGAAGTGCTGATCTTGCGCTTGCCGACAATGGCTACACGATCCCCCCCTGCAACGCCCCCGAACGTGCCGGTATTGGCGATATCCCCGATCGCGAAGGCAATCGCGATCAGGGCGAGCACTGCCAGCGTGACGAACACGCCGGACTTGGAATTCATGAAACTGCGGAACAGCTGAAGCATGGGTAGGCGCCGCCTGATCAGTAATGGTTTCTGGGCTCTTCTGCCCGGTCGGCAGGCGCTTTATCCCCGCTGAGGCTGGGGGGCAACAGTGGAGGCAGCTTTGCCCCTATGTGGAAAAGCGGTTTTGACAAGCAAGCCGCCCGGGACTAGCGGGCATCACCCCAGGCGGCGCCGGAATCGCGGCGCCCCGCGAACAGGTTAAGGACAATTGATGGCCCAGCGCCCCTATATTGTCGGCAATTGGAAAATGCATGGCACTCGCGCCATGCTCGCCGAAGCCCGCGCGATCGACCGTGCGGCAGAACGTCTGATCAAGGCAGAGGTGGCGATTGCGCCGCCCTACACGTTGATCCATGCCATCCGCAAAGAAGCCTCGCTGATCGGCGTGGGCGCGCAGGATTGCCACCAGGCCGAAGGCGGTGCCCATACGGGCGACGTTTCGGCGGCAATGCTGAAGGATGCCGGCGCAGGCTTTGTCATCGTCGGCCACAGCGAACGCCGCGCCGACCATGGCGAAACCAACGAAGTGGTGAAGGCCAAGGCGAGCTCGGCCCTCCATGCCGGATTGCAGGTGATCCTGTGCGTGGGCGAAAGCGAAGCGGATCGTGACGCAGGCAAGGCTGAAGAAGTCGTGGCCGCCCAGATCGCAGCTTCCCTGCCCGATGGCACGGAATATGCCGAAAAGATGACCATCGCTTATGAGCCCGTTTGGGCCATCGGCACGGGCCGGACCCCCTCGATTGAAGAAATCGGCCAGATGCATCGCTCCATCCGCGATCAACTGGTAGAAATTTTCGGCGCGGCGGGCACGGAAATCCGCATTCTTTACGGCGGTTCGGTGAAGGCGGAGAACGCAGCCGACATCCTGCATGTCGCCGAAGTTGGCGGTGCGCTGGTTGGCGGGGCGAGCCTCACGGCGGAGAGCTTCCTCGGCATTATCGTCGCCGCGGCGGAACGCACCGAAGGCTGAAGGCAGGATCGGCGATGACGGATCGGGGCCGCTCCCTTGCGGTTCCGGCCTTGCATCGCTATCTGCCGCTCCAACGATAGAGAATATCAAGAAGGCCAGACCCGACAGATGTCGCTTTTCCTGTTTCTTACGGTCGTCCAGGCCATCGTAGCTCTGGCCCTTGTGGCTGTCGTGCTGATGCAGCGTTCCGAAGGCGGCGGCCTCGGTCTCGGCGGGGGCGGTAGCCCGGCCGGCCTGATGTCGGCGCGCGGTGCCGCGGACTTCCTCACCCGGGCAACCGCGATTCTTGCGACTATATTCGTCTTGCTCAGCATCGTTCTGGCAGCACTTGCCGTCGGGGCGACTTCCGGCCGTGAAGTTGATGCCACGCTCGATCGCTCGGTAACTCCGGAAAAGAACGCTCAAGCCGATCTCATCGGTGGTGCGGCGGCTCCGTCAGGGGCTCCTGCGGATGCAGCCAGCGGCACGGCTCAGCCGGCCGGCGGCGATCCGCTGCAGGGCGCAGCCCAGTAAGGCAGCGCCCGCGCGCTGCATGCGGCGTGTATCCCATCGCAGGCGTGGCCCACATAATTGTGGATTGCCACCATCTGGCGCAAGCATTCGCTTGCGCCGAATCCGAAACTCGTCTTAAGGCCCGACTCCCATGGCGCGGTACATATTTATCACCGGCGGCGTGGTCTCCTCGCTCGGAAAAGGTCTCATGGCGGCAAGTCTTGCCGCTCTCTTGCAGGCGCGCGGCTTCAAGGTCCGCATCCGCAAGTTCGATCCCTATCTCAACGTCGATCCGGGGACGATGAGCCCCTATCAGCATGGCGAAGTCTATGTGACCGACGACGGGGCGGAGACCGATCTCGATCTTGGCCACTACGAACGCTTCACTGGCGTGTCCGCCCATCAGGGCGACAACATCACTTCAGGCCGAGTCTATCGCGATATCATCGCCAAGGAACGTCGCGGCGATTATCTTGGCGCGACGGTGCAGGTGATTCCGCATGTGACCGATGCGATCAAGGAATTCGCCCTGGCGGATACCGATGATCTCGATTTCATCCTGTGCGAATTCGGCGGCACCGTCGGCGATATCGAAGGCTTGCCCTTTATCGAGGCGATCCGTCAGCTGCGCAACGAGATGGGCCGGGAACAGACCTGCGCCATCCATGTCACGCTGGTGCCCTATGTCTCGGCAGCGGGCGAATTGAAGACAAAGCCCACTCAGCATTCCGTGCGGGAACTGACCAGCCTTGGCGTGCAGCCCGATGTGTTGCTGTGCCGCTGCGAACATCCGCTGCCCGAAGGCGAGCGGCGCAAGATCGCCTTGTTCTGCAATGTGAGGCCTGAAGCGGTTATCCCGGCGCTGGACGCCAGCTCGATCTATGCCGTCCCGCTGCAATATCACCGCGAAGGTCTGGACGCGGAAGTGCTCCGCCATTTCGGACTTGAAGCCCCGGCGCCCAATCTGACGCGGTGGAACGACATCATCGACCGCTACCAGAACCCCGAAGGCGAAGTGACCATCGGCGTGGTCGGCAAATATGTCGGCCTGCCCGATGCCTACAAGTCGCTCAACGAAGCGCTGGTCCATGGCGGCATGGCGAACCGGGTGAAGGTCAATATCCGCTGGATCGATGCCGAAATCTTCGAGCAGGACGATCTGGATATCGCTGCCCAGCTTGAGCCGATGCACGGCATTCTGGTGCCTGGCGGCTTTGGCGTGCGTGGATCGGAAGGCAAGATCGCCTCGGTCCGTTTCGCGCGGGAACGCAAGGTGCCGTTCTTCGGCATCTGTCTGGGCATGCAGATGGCCTGCGTGGAAGGCGCGCGGGCAGTGGGCATTGAAGGCGCAAGCTCAACCGAATTTGGCGAGACCAAGGATCCGGTGGTGGGTATCATCACCGAATGGATGAGCAAGGAAGGCTTGCAGAAGCGCGGCGCCGATACCGATCTGGGTGGTACCATGCGCCTTGGCGCCTATGAGGCGCACCTTGCGGCCAACAGCCATGTCTCCTCCGTCTATGGCGGGGTAACCTCCATTTCTGAACGGCATCGCCATCGCTACGAAGTGAACGGTGCCTATAAGGATGCGCTGGAGAAGGGCGGGCTGATCTTCTCGGGCATGTCGCCTGATGGATTGCTGCCGGAAATCGTGGAGCGGCCTGACCACCCGTGGTTCATCGGTGTCCAGTTCCACCCGGAACTGAAGAGCAAGCCCTTCGATCCGCACCCGCTTTTCGCGAGCTTCATCCAGGCCGCGCTGCACCAGTCGCGACTGGTCTGAGCGGAAGCCTCCAAGCCAAACAATAAGGGCGGACCCGATGGGCCCGCCCTTCGTTTTTCAGCTATGCGCGAAGCGATCAGGCAGCGTCGGCCTGACCATCCTCGTTGCGCACCACTTCGAGCGCCTTCTGGCCGTTCACCAGGATCTTCTTGGGCTTCATCGCCTCAGGCACTTCGCGCAGGAGGTCGATCACCAGAAGGCCATCTGCGAGCTGGGCATTCTCCACGCGGACATAATCGGCCAGCTCGAAACGACGTTCAAAGCCACGATTGGCGATGCCGACATGGAGGAATTCGCCTTCCTGCGTCTCTTCCTTCTTGCGGCCCTGGATCACCAGCAGGTTCTGCTGTGCGGTGATGTCCAGATCCTCGGGACGGAAACCGGCGACGGCCACGGTGATGCGATAGGCATCCTGACCGCGGCGCTCGATATTGAAGGGGGGGTAATTATCGCCGGTATTGAGGCGGGCCTGGCCTTCGAGAAGATCGAACAGGCGGTCGAAACCCACGGTGCTGCGGCGATAGGGGGTAAGGTCGAAACGGTTCATATTTCCACAAATCCTCAACTGAGCAATTTGACCCTGTGGAAGCCCGAAATACGGCACTTCCTTCATTTGGAACTCCGCGCCCTTCCGGCACGCGGCTCCAATGCTTAGATATGAAGTCCAGCCCATGCTTCAAGTGGTAAGCACTATGGGAATCGCAACAGCGAAAGGATCACGCCGTGAGCGCGCCAAAGATTGATATCTATACCAAATTCGGCTGCCCCTATTGTGTACGCGCCAAGAGCCTGCTCACCAGGAAAGGGGTGGAGTTTGAGGAAATCGATGTGACCTTCGGCGGCGAGAAGCGCGAGGAAATGGTGCGCCGGGCGCCCGATGCGCGCACCGTGCCCCAGATTTTCATCGGGGACTATCACGTTGGCGGATCGGATGATCTCGCGGCGCTGGACCGCGAGGGCAAGCTTGACCCGCTGCTTGGCCTTTGATGCCCGGCAATAATGCCTAACATGACCCGCCCGGATATGACCCGTATTGCTATCTTGCAGATGACGTCCGGTATCGATCCGCTCGTCAATGCCCGAGCGATCGATGCCGCAATTGCCGATGCCGCAAAGGGCGGGGCAGCCATGCTGTTCACCCCGGAAATGTGCGGCATGATCGATCGCGATCGCCAGCGCGCGGCGAAGCATATCGTGCCGGAGGATGAGAATCCCGTCCTCTCCGCCGCTCGGGTCGCGGCGCGGGATGCGGGCATATGGGTCTCGCTCGGTTCGCTGGCCGTGACCCAAAGCGACGCCGATCCCGCGGAAGATCCGCGCGGGGCGAACCGCACCTTCCTGATCGCCCCGGGTGGTTCGATCGCCGCCCGTTATGACAAGATCCACATGTTTGACGTGCAGCTATCGACCGGAGAGCAGTGGCGTGAAAGCGCAGCCTATGCTCCGGGCGAGAGGGTGGTGACGGCCGAGACACCGCTCGGCAGGTTGGGCCTAGCCATATGCTATGACATGCGTTTTCCCGCGTTGTTTGAAGAGCTTGGGAAGCGTTATTGTAATGCAATCTCAATTCCCGCGGCCTTTACGGTCCCCACCGGCCAAGCCCATTGGCATCTGCTGCTGCGCACCCGCGCGGTAGAGGCGAGCGCCTATGTCATCGCCGCCGCGCAAGTGGGAGAACATGAGGATGGGCGGCGCACCTACGGCCATTCGCTGGTGGTGGATCCCTGGGGCGAAGTCCTGCTCGATATGGGCGGCAATTCGCCTGGTCTGGGCTTTGCCGAGATTGATCCCGCGCGCATCGCAGAAGTGCGTTCCCAATTGCCAAGTCTTGCCAATCGCCGGGAAATTTCTAAGTCGGGCCAATCATGATCGTCTTCGATCTCTCGTGCAAACAGGGCCATCGTTTCGAGGGCTGGTTTTCCTCGTCGGAGGATTATGCCGGCCAACAGGCGCGCGGCCTCGTCTCGTGCCCGCATTGCGGCTCCGCCGAGGTCGCCAAGGCACCCATGGCCCCGGCCGTGCCGCGCAAGGGCAATCAGGTAAGCAGCATTCCTTTACCCGAGCCGACAGTGGCTGAAGGGCAGGGTGTGGCAGTGGCTGGGGGCATGCCCCCCGAAATGGCGCAGGTCTTCGAAAAACTGGCCGAGATTCAGGCCGAAGCCCTCAAGCAGTCCAAATGGGTTGGGGAAGATTTTGCCGAGGTTTCGCGCGCGATGCATTATGGCGAGCGTGATGCGGAATCCGTGCACGGCAAGGCCAGCCCCGCGCAAGCAAAGGAATTGCTGGAGGAGGGTATCGCGGTTGCGCCGCTTCTTTTCCCCGTCGCTCCGCCAGACGAACTCAACTGATTGCCAGCGCGGCGAAGGCCGCTTAAAGGCTCGGATGCGTGCGCCCGTAGCTCAGCAGGATAGAGCACCAGATTCCTAATCTGGGGGCCACAGGTTCGAATCCTGTCGGGCGCACCAACCTTGAATGGCCATCGAAGAATGGCCATCTTGGCTGGCGGGTTCGCGGGATGCTTGGTGCGCTCAGGATGCCGACAGGGCCGCGGATTTCACTTCGATCATAGACGGAAAACCTCATGACCAGCTCCACGCAAACTGCCGCAGACCTCTCCAAGGACATCGCCCGTGTATTTGCCCTGCAACAGGCGCATCAGTGGGACGTCAAAGCTTCCACCGCAGAGCAGCGCAAAGCCAAGCTCACGAAGCTGAAGGCCGCCATCGAAGCCCATGCGGATGATATCGTCGCGGCTGTTCTGGAAGATACGCGTAAGCCCGAGGGCGAAATTCGCGTCACCGAGGTGCTGAACATCCTCGGCAATATCCAGCTTAACATCGACAGTCTCGATGACTGGATGAAGCCCACCGAAGTTACTCCGTCGAAGAATCCCGCCGACCGGGCTCAGATCGTTTACGAAGCACGCGGCGTGTGCCTCATCCTCGGTCCCTGGAACTTCCCGCTCGGCCTGACACTCGGCCCCGTCGCTGCCGCCGTTGCCGCCGGCAATTGCTGCATCGTCAAGCTGACCGACCTGTGCCCGGCCACCGCCAAGATTGCCGGCACCATCATCCGGGAAGTTTTCGACGAGAACGAAGTCGCACTGTTTGAAGGCGATGTCAGCGTGGCTGAAGCGCTGCTCGAACTGCCCTTCAATCACATCTTCTTCACCGGCAGCACCCGCGTCGGCAAGATCGTGATGGCTGCTGCGGCCAAGAACCTCGCCAGCGTGACGCTGGAACTGGGCGGCAAATCCCCCGTCATCATCGACGATGGCGCGGATATCGGCGCCATCGGTGCGGCCTTGGCCGGTGCCAAGCAGTTCAATGGCGGCCAGGCCTGCATCTGCCCCGACTATGTCTTCGTGAAGGAAGATAAGAAGGCGGAACTGGTCGAAGCCTTCAAGAGCAACGTCCAGAAGAACCTCTATGACGAAGCTGGATCGATCAATAAGCAGGCGATTGCCCAGGTCGTGAACCAGGGCAACTTCAACCGCGTGAAGGCGATGTTCGACGACGCGGTGGAGAAGGGCGCTACAGTCGCGGTTGGCGGCACGTTCGACGAGGCTGACCTCACCGTGCACCCCACCATGCTGACTGACGTCACTCCGCAGATGAAGATCCTCCAGGAGGAAATCTTCGCTCCGCTGCTGCCGGTCATGACCTATGACAATCTCGATCAGGCGATCGGCTATATCGAGGCGCGCGACAAGCCGTTGGCGCTCTATGTCTTCAGCCCGAATGAAAACAATGTTCAGAAGGTGCTGGACCGGACTTCCTCGGGCGGCGTGACCGTCAATGGCGTGTTCTCGCACTATCTGGAAAACCGCCTGCCGTTTGGCGGCGTCAATGGCAGCGGCATGGGCAGCTATCACGGCTATTTCGGCTTCAAGGCCTTTTCGCACGAGCGGGCGGTTTACATCCACCAGTAAGCTCATCGGGACAGGCAGGATGTGGTGCTGCCTTTGAATAAGAGAAAGGGCATCCCGTCGGGGTGCCCTTTCCTTTTTTCGCTCCGTAGTGTGATCTCAAAGTGAGATTTCAGACGGTGACGACTACCTTGCCGATCTGCTGGTTGGATTCCAGATAAGCATTGGCCTCTGCGATCTGTTCCAAGGGAAAACTCTTCGAGATCACAGGCTTCAGATGGCCTTCTGCCAATCCTTGGTAGATGATGCGTTGTGCGTTCCGGTAACGCTCGGGATGGTTCCATATCTCGCTGGCAACCCAACCGCGCATCGAGGCTCCTTTCATCGCGCAAGGCCAATGGGCGTAGGGAGTTTCCGTCTCGCTGAGGCCGCCATAAATGAAGAGTATGCCGCGTTCCGCAAGCGCGGAGGCCAGCGTGAAAACATAGGGGCCGCCAACCGGATCAAACGCGCAACGGGCGCCTTTCCCCTCGGTGATCTCCATCACGCGCGCCACCAGATCTTCCTCCTCGGTGGCGACCACATGGGCCGCGCCCAGGTTCCTCAAGGCATCTGCCTTGGCACTGGTTCGCGTACAGGCAATGGGAGTGGCGCCAGCCCAGTTGGCGAGCTGGATCGCCGCGATCCCCACACTGGATGAAGCTGCGCGGATGATCGCCGCATCGCCGACGCCGACATTTGCCACCTCGACAAGCGCGAAGGCCGTGAAATACTGCATCCAGACCGATGCAGCCTCTGCCATGCTGAGGCCGGGAGGCGCAGGGAGCAGGGCGTGAGCCGGCACAATCGCTTCCTCGCCCCAGACGCCATAGGTTCCGAGCCGATATTTGGGGACGACCGACACCTTGTCCCCCACCGCGAAGCCCTCGACCCCTTCGCCCAGCGCCAGCACAGTGCCTGCGGCCTCATAGCCCATCAGGCAGGGGAGTGTGACGGGCACGGGATAACGTCCTGCCCGATACATCGCTTCGGAACGGTTCAGTCCGATCGCTTCAACTTTGATGTGAACTTCGTCCTTACCTGGCGGAGGCAGGTCGATATCTTCAAACTCGAGGACTTCCGGCCCACCCTGGCGATGGAGGCGGATTACTTTTGCCATTTCTGTACCCTCTCGAATGTTCTGGCCCGAATGTTCTGATTTATCGAAACGATAGGATCGTTCCGGCGTCGCTGTCCACCGCGCTGATACGCATAAGTAATGCGCTCGGGGGGAAGAATTGAGCGCAAAGAAAAAGGGCCCTCCCCGAAGGGAAGGCCCTGATTCTGTTGCTTCCTGAAAGGATCAGAACTTGACGTTCGCACCAATGTAGAAGCGGCGGCCGTTCGTATCATAGAACTGGCTGTTGAATGCACCACCCGGCAGCGTCGACGAGGTCGGCGTGGTCGCGGTGTTGATGCCACCAACCGGCGGCGCCGTGTTCAGCAGATTGTCGACGCCCACCCGGAAGGTGAGGTTGTCGGTCGCGCTGTAGGTGCCGTACAGGTTGAACATGTCATAGGCCTTGTAGCCGCTGATCGGGGTCGGCGCCACGGCGGCGCTTTCCTGCTTGATCGAGGGCAGATGCTGCCACTGCAGCGTCAGCGAGGCCGGGCCGACGCTGTAGCCCAGCGTGGTCAGGACACGATAACGGAATGCACCGGCATTCAGGCCGTTCTGAGCAGTACCCAGCGTGCCGACATAGTCGACCAGCGGGTTGTTGATCAGTTCGCGCGACTTGTATTCGAGGTAGTAGTTCACGAGCACATTGGTCGTGAGCGTACCCGGACCCACATCGACGGCGTAGTCAAGCTGGGCGTCGAGGCCCTGAATGCTGACTTCACCGGCGTTGTAATAGGTCACGTCGAAGTTGGCCGCACCCAGTACCGGAGCCGGATCGTAACGGATACCGGCGCAATACTGGTTGTTAGCCGCCGCAGCTGCCTTGGCAGCATCGCTGGCGGCGCCAGCTACGCTCGGGTTCCAATAGGGATCAAGGCACTGCTGGAGAGCGGTACCGGCACCCTGGAGACCGATCGCATTGCTGAGCTGGATCTTGTACCAGTCAACCGCCAGACGCAGGCGCGAAAGCGCTGCGCTTTCAAACGGCGAGCTGATCACGACACCGGCAGTCCAGGTTTCAGCCGTTTCGGGCTTCAGGTTGGGATTGCCCTTCGCGTTGGTCCAGGCAAAACCGCCGCCCGGAGCCGGCTGCTGGGTGATGTCGCGGCCATAATAGCTCGCACCGGTGTTGGCACCGCCGGTCTTGTCCATCACAGCGCTACAGACCGCCTTCACGTCAGCCGCATTGGCTGCCGAGTTGCCGCCAGCCGCCGCATTGGCCGAGACGCGATAGGTGGACCGTTCGGAACACAGATCGCCCAGAGCGTTGAAGCCGAAGATCTGCGACGAGGACTGGAAGAGTTCAGCGATGTTAGGCGCACGTTCCGCACGGTTGAAGCCGCCACGGAAACGAAGCCAGTCGGTCACTTCCCAGTCGCCGAGGATCTTGTAGGTCCAGCTGCCACCGGTGGTGCTGTAATCCGAATAACGGCCACCGACTTCCAGGTTGAACGCCTTGATGCCCGGGATGTCATGCAACACCGGAATCAGCAGTTCGCCGTAGAACTCGTTGACGTTGTATTCGCCGAACGAGTCGCTGCTCGGATAGATGCCAACGGCCTGATCCAGGAAGGATTCGCCCTGGTTGGTCAGCGTATCGTTGATGAACTGATAGCTCAGCTTACGATAGCTGGCACCAAGCGCTGCACGCAGTTCGCCAGCGGGCAGATCCGCCAGCTTACCCTGTGCGTTGGCTTCCGCGATCGTTTGCGAGACCTTGGAGTTGTTCTTCAGGTCAGCCGTAACGGCCTGCTTACAATCGGCGGAAATCTGATCCCAGCTCAGCGCGAAGAAGTTCATGCCGCTGGTGCAGCTTGCAAAGTTCGCACCGAAGCCCGGACGGCCGCTGGCGGTGTTGCTGTTCGCCTTGAAGCCCTTGCCCATGCCAGGCGACATGAGAAGAGTGCGAAGACGGCTAAGCGAGAACACGCCGGTCTGACGGGTGTAGGTCGAAGTCGCACCGTGCTTGACGTATGCTTCCCAGGTCCAGTCCGTACCCGGAATCATGCCTTCGAAGCCGGCCATCAGATCGAAAGTGGTGACTTCGTTGGTGACCGAGCGATTCTGCGGGAAACCATAGTTGATTTCAACGCGGCCGTTCGGATCGGTACGGCTATTCAGGATGTCCTGAATATTCTGCGGCAGGTACTGGCCGATAACCTGATTATTCGAACAACCGCCAACAGCATTCAGTGCGCAGGAGTACTGGCTGCCATATGCCGAAGCAAAAGCCGGGTTGGTCGGGTTGTCGCTCAGGTCGCCCGGAGTGGCATCGACGAAGGCCGAACCGTTATAGGACATGCCGTTGAGGATGACCGAGCTGGGCAGGCCAACGCTGCCATAGGCAGTCGCCGAGTTGGCGCTACCGGTATAGACGCCCGTACCATAGGGCAGGAACACGTCCCAACCGCTGGTGATGGCACCGCCCTGCTGGGTGGTGAAGGTCTTCGTATTGCTGAAGAGACCCTGTGCGAATACGCCGATCCAGTCATTGATCTCGTAATTGCCGCGCATGAACATGTTGTAGCGCGTGAGCGGCAGGATCAGATAAGCATTCGTATCGACGAACTTCAGGCTGCCGTTCGAGTTGCGAACCGCAATGTCACCCTGTCCGGTCTTGCCATCGAACAGACCGGCGCCACCGCGCTGGTTGTAGCCGGTGGTGAACAGGCTGCCATTCTGATTGGCGTAGATCGAGAAGCCCTGCAGGCCGCCGAGTACGTTCACCGGGTTATAGGTGTCGGGACCGGTCGGAATCGCGGCAATGCTGCAAAGGCCGCTATCAATAGGAGCTGCGCCAAAAGTGTTGGTGCAGGTATAGCTCGTGCCCAAGGCCGGGTTTGCGCCGGGCTTAAGCGAAATCACCTGATTTACGGCATTGGCGCCGGGGAACTTGCTCAGGAATACGGTCGGGTCGGGCGCATTGCCGTAACCCAGTGCGATGCCCGGATTGAGCGGGAAGAAGCGGCCGCCGGCACCCGTGGTCGGGTCACGCCAGAGATCCTGATACCAGTCGCGATCGCGCTGGAAGCTTTCTTCGCGCTTGTTCCACGACATCGCGATGCTGATGTTACCGCGATTATCGGCAAAGTCGGTGCCCATGATGCCCGACAGCTGATATTCGGCGTTATCGCCATGCTCGGTGATGCCATACTGGCCATCAAGCTCGAGGCCGTTGAAGTTCTTCTTCAGGATGAAGTTCGTGACACCGGCAACAGCGTCTGCACCGTAGGTTGCCGAAGCACCGCCCGAGATGATTTCGACGCGCTGAATGGCGGCCGACGGGATGGTGTTGATGTCAACGATACCCGCAGCGTTGCTGGGCGTCACGCGACGGCCGTCGAGCAGCACGAGGTTGCGGTTGGCGCCAAGGCCGCGCAGCGAGATGGTCGCGGCACCGGGGGTGTTGGTCGCGGTCGGCTGAATGTCGCCACCGCCCGTGGGCGTCTTCGCCGGGGTGAACTGGGGCAGCTTGTTCAGGTTCTGCTCAATCGCAGCGGTGCTGGACTGCTGCAGCAGATCCTCATTCACCGTGACGATCGGGCTGTTGGATTCGAAGTCCTTGCGCTGAATGCGCGAACCCGTGACGATGATAGGTGCGCTATCATCCTCGGTTGCGCCATCCTGCGCATAGGCTGGCGCGGCGAACGACAGCGCAACAGCGCTGGCGCTTCCGGCAAGCAACAGGGTCCTGAAACCCCGTGCGGTGTTAAAAGTGGTACTCACTATTCTACCCTCCCTTTGACAATCTTTGCGACGGCAGGGCGCCGTCGGGTAGGAAACTTCTCAGAAATTGGCGGTGAAAACGCCGAAAGTGCCCAGCCCTGAAAGGGCAGGCAAATCAGACCCGATGTTAGGGATGATCAGAGAAGACCTGGAAACAGGACGGCGAGAATCACCCATGGACGCGCAAAAAGCGCATCCCAAATAGCCGTCACAGGCAGCAGAAAGCTGCGATTGCCCCATTTACTCTCTCCCACATCGAGGCCCGTTTTGTCTCGGAACTCTCGACCAGCCTTGTAATATTATGTGGGCATGTTGATCTTGTCTAGTCGCCAAGGCCTGGTTGCTGAGGAACTTCGTGACTGTGTCAGGATGGTGACACTCGCACGGCTTATCGGCGATCAACCTGCGGTATGCCGTAGCGGATTCCGTAACTTCGCCAAGCCAGAATAAAAAACAGGGCTCCATTGCGAGTCGCGCGCGTTTCTTCGGCGATAGTACTTCTGGCAGCAGCAGGTTGATGATGTCTGGCTTCAACATGAGTTCTGCATGTTGAAAATGGGAGCCCTGCGCCCGCACATCATCCCGTTCGGCCGATTGGTGGATTGAGAGCGAAGTTTCGTGCCGGAATGGAGAAATACCGGAGCGGGGAGGGGCGGGGGAACGCAAATCTAACGCTCTATCAATCTGGAAACTTTCCGATTAGGCTGACCGTGGGGCCGCAGGATTTTCGCCGGACAAGAGCGACGCGGTTGGACAAACGAGGAGGGATTGCCACCAAGATGGGCGGGCAAGCGGACGATACACATGCAGGCGGCGCGTCAGCGATCGCTGGAGACTGGCAGCTTTTGCTGCGCAGGCATGCACGGCGTCGATGGCGGGAAATCCTTGATAGCCTGATGAATGGCACAACGATCCCCAAGCTCGACGAGAGCGCGATCAACAGTCTGGCGGTGTTCCTGGGCCAGCAGGCGGAAGACGCCTTGCGCCTTGTCGATCGCCTCGCGATGGGGGCCGCAACGGAAACATTCGCGAACGGGGGCGAAGCATCGTCTCCGGGCGAGGAGTTTACCCGGCAGCTTGACCGCATACTTGAAGGATTCACTCCGGTTACCGCCGCGGGATCGGCCCAGCCGCAGGGACAGGCGCCGCCCCGGCTGTTCCAGAGCGAATTGTGGCAGGTGCTGCACAAGGTTCGGGAGAGCGCGGAACTTTTCTATGCGCGCGAGATCGATCTGGTCGAGCTTGATCGCCGCATCCTGTTCCTTCTCAAAATTCGCGGGCCGCTGGTTCCCGCCGGCCTGTCTTCCGCAATCGGCGTCGACAAGGCTCAAGTCAGCCGGTCTGTGAAGCGTTTGCTTGAACTGAAGCTGGTTCAGCGGGAGCAAATTCGCAGCCCCGTGGCCCTCACCCGGAAAGGGGAAGCGCTGGGCGAGCGCCTGCTTCGCATGGCGGAACTGCGCAACCGCGAACTGGCTTTCGACGTGAGCGACAAGGAATTGCAGGATTTCTTCGCTGTCACGGAGATACTGCTGGACCGGGCAGTCACTCTTTACGAGCAAGAGAGGGAACTCGCCCACAAAGCCGGTCGTTCCGATCAGGAAATCGAACCGGGACATGGCATCGAAGTTGGCAGAGTTAACGAGCCGATTGTGATCGACAGATCGCGCATTGTCTCCCCGCTGCTTACCTTGAGCGCGTATTTTTCCAGAAGTGGCGCGCTCGCTTTCAAACGGCGCACGGGTCTTTCAAATTTCGAAGCCTGGGTACTGAGCGAAATCGGGAAGAACCCGCCGACCGATTGGGCCTATCTCGTCCGCATATTGGAGCGCGATCACAGTCAGGCGGGGCGCACCGTCAATCATCTGATCGAAAAAGGCCTCGTAGTGCGGGAAGGCAAGCTGGGCCGCAGGCACGGTCGCTTCTCTCCCAGCGCGGAAGGACAGGTGCTTTACGACATAATCGTGGAGACTGGCTTCAATCGGAGCAAGTTCCTGATGGAACCTGTGCCCGCGCGACAATTGGAGGCATTTCTCACCACTTTCGACAAAATTCGCCGCAATGCCGCAGCTCAGCTCGAGCGGGAGCGGGCGTTCGAGGAACTCGAGAGCCACTAACAATCTGCTCTGGACGGTAAACGCAAGAGGGGCCGCCGGACAGAACCCGGCGGCCCCTCTTAGAATTCGGAGTGGATTGTTCGAGATTATTTGACGCGGCGCACTCTTACGCCTGCCTGTCCATCCACAACCATGAGGAAGCTGCCGAGCGAGGCACGCTGAATCTCGACAAGGGCACCCTTGCGCGGCGCGCGGAAACTGCGCCCCACCGAGTCCGAGAACTGCCATTGCGCGCCGCCTTCCAGCGTTACCAGATAGATGCCCGGTTCGCGTTCCCGCACTTCGAGAATCTTGGCGCGGATTTCGTCGGGGCCCTGGCCACGATCTTCAGAGCTTCTGAAGCGATCGGCGTTCTTCACGCTCTCTGCCCCGAAACCCTGAGTGCCGCCATTGCTCGCAGCACCGAGGACTGCGCCGCCGCCCTGCACGCGCTCTCCGGCACCGGGGACACGCGGAGAACCGCCGCCCATGCGGATATTATTGTCATAACAGGCAAGGCGTGCCGTCGGATCGTCGATCTTCGCGCATTCGCGCATGATGTTGAGCGTAGTGGCCGGGTCCACCTGCGCAAACGCCGGGGCAGACAGGCAAACCGCCGCCGCGCCGGCACTTACCAGCAGTGCGGTCGCGTGCTGCATGTGCTTCATGCGGTGGACCATAATCGACATTCTCCTCTCAATACCACGGCGACACTGGCGGCACGGCCCCGCTCGCGCAAGAGGCACATCAAGCCGTTGCAACACTCGTTTCTTGCGCGGCTGCTAGCACAGGCACGACGGGGCGGGAACGCTTTTGGCTGGAAATCGCTGAGTGGGGGTCTAGAGATCCGGGCCACAAGCCGACGGGGAAGGGTGCTTACATGGAAATGCGGGTTCTGGGCGGCACGGGAATGCAGGTCAGCCGGCTTTGCCTGGGCACGATGATGTTCGGGGCGCTTGGCAATCCCGATCATGACGATTGTGTGCGCATCATGCATCGCGCCTTCGATGCCGGGATCAATTTTCTCGATACGGCGGATGTCTATTCACGCGGCGAATCGGAAGAGATCGTGGCGCGCGCCCTGAAGGGGCGACGTGATACGATTGTAGTGGCCACCAAATTCTTCAATCCGATGGGAGATGATCCCAATATGCGGGGCGGCTCGCGCCGATGGATTGAACGGGCCGTGGACGAAAGTCTGCGCCGCCTCCAGACGGACTATATCGATCTTTACCAGATGCACCGCTGGGATGCTGCTACCGATATAGACGAAGTGCTGTTCACGCTCACCGAACTGGTGCGCAAGGGCAAGATCCGCAGCTTTGGCAGCTCGATGTTTCCTGCCGACCGCATCGTCGAAGCCCAATGGGCGGCGGATCGTCGCAATTATCTGCCTTTCCGCTGCGAGCAGAGCGTCTATTCGATCTTCAACCGCGATATAGAGCGGTTCGTGCTGCCCGCCTGTGCGCGACATGGAATGGGCATGATCGTGTGGAGCCCGCTCGATGGGGGTTTCCTCTCGGGGAAGTACAAGGGGGCCTCGGATTTCGGCGAATCCAGCCGGGTTGTCACCTTCTCCAAGCGCTTCACGGGCAAGTTCGATCCGGAATCGCAGCTTATCCGACGCAAGCTGGAACTGGTTGCGCGGCTTGAGAAGCTGGCGCACGACGCCGGGCTACCTCTTGCGCAGATGGCGATTGCCTTCGCCATCGAGCATCCGGCAGTCACCAGCGCGATTATCGGCCCTCGAGTGATGGACCATCTGGAAAGCCTGCTGGCATGTGGAGAGATGCGGCTTGATCCGTCCTTGCTGGACGCAATCGATGCCATTTGCGCGCCGGGGACCTCCGTCAATCCACTTACTGATATGCCGAGCGGAACCACTCGGGAATCGCTTCGCCGCCCAAGGTAGCGCAGACTGGCCGGGAAATGCGCGAAATCCCTTGAATCCTGCCTTTATCTGTGATTCATAGGTGAGCTATGTCGCGCAATGATCCAACGCTCCTGACGCCGAAAGACAAGCTGGTCCAGATGGGCGCGCTTGGCTGGCTTCTGGTGCTTGGCGGCCTGTCTCTCGCAGGGCCCAGCGGGGTGCTCGCCTGGGGCGAGAATCTCCGATTGCTCGACAAGCGGGAAGATCAGATCGCTCAACTCAAGGCAGAGCGGGATGAGCTGCAGAATCGCGTCGCCTTGCTTGATCCCAACAAGGCCGATCCCGATCTCGTGGGCGAATTGCTGCGCAAGAATCTGAACGTCGTGCATCAAGACGAAGTCGTTATTAAGCTCGACTAACCTTTTTGGTTATTTTTGAGCTGTCCTGGCACCGAAACGTGTTTCAAGCTTTTCATTATCTGTGCATTCGGGGCGTTGCCTAGGCGCTTGCCTTGCGCTTATAGGCAGCGCGAAGCCGCCTCGTGCGAAAGCGTGCACGGCATATGCGAGAGGCCAGACGAAGGGATACGATTTTGGCAAAACCTGCCTCCAAATCCGGTACTTCTTCCAGCAAGACGAACGAGAATTCCGCTGGGGAATCTTCCGCCGCTACGGCAGGCGACAATTTCGCGCTCCATAGTCTTCAGGAAGCGCATGCACAGCAGAAGCGCTATCAAGCGAGCGACGAGGAACTGCTCGATCTTTACGAGAAGATGCTGCTCATCCGCCGCTTCGAAGAGCGGGCGGGCCAGCTTTACGGCCTGGGCCTGATCGGCGGTTTCTGCCACCTTTATATCGGCCAGGAAGCTGTCGCGGTGGGTATCCAGTCCGCGCTGGAATCCGGCAAGGACAGCGTCATCACCGGCTATCGCGACCATGGCCATATGCTGGCCTATGGAATCGATCCCAAGATCATCATGGCCGAACTTACGGGCCGTGCCGCCGGCATCAGCCGGGGCAAGGGCGGTTCCATGCACATGTTCAGCACCGAGCATGCGTTTTATGGCGGTCACGGCATCGTCGGCGCGCAGGTTCCGCTCGGCGCGGGTCTCGCCTTCGGCCATAAGTACCGTGAAGATGGCGGCATTTGCGTCGCCTATTTTGGCGACGGCGCGGCGAACCAGGGTCAGGTCTACGAGACCTTCAACATGGCCTCGCTGTGGAAGCTGCCGATCCTGTTCGTGATCGAGAACAATCAGTATGCCATGGGCACTTCGGTCAAGCGCAGCTCGGCCGAAACGCACTTCTATCGCCGTGGCACGGCCTTCCGTATTCCCGGCATGGATGTGAATGGCATGGACGTGCTGGAAGTGCGGCAGGCGACCGAGATCGCCGCGAAGCACGTGCGCGAAGGACATGGCCCCGTATTGATGGAGCTGAACACCTATCGCTATCGCGGCCATTCAATGTCTGACCCGGCGAAATATCGCACGCGCGAGGAAGTGCAGGGCGTCCGCGAGAAGAAGGACCCGATCGACCATGCGAAGGCCGAACTCCTCGAGCGCGGCATTTCGGAAGACCGCCTGAAGGAAATCGAGAAAGTGATCCGCGCCCAGGTCGCCGAAGCGGCCGATTTCGCCGAGAATTCGCCCGAACCCGAGGCGAACGAACTCTACACCGACGTATTGGTGGGGAGCTACTGAGATGGCGATCGAACTGAAGATGCCCGCCCTTTCCCCCACCATGGAGGAAGGCACACTGGCCAAGTGGCTGGTTAAGGAAGGCGACGAAGTGCGCGCCGGCGATATTCTGGCCGAGATCGAAACCGACAAGGCGACGATGGAATTCGAAGCCGTGGATGAAGGTACGATCGGTTCCATTCTGGTTCCGGAAGGGACGGAGAATGTGAAAGTCGGCACCGTGATCGCACTGATTGCGGGCGAGGGCGAAACTGTATCCGCATCCCCGGCTCCCGCCGCCGCTGCACAAGCTCCGGCTGAGCCGTCGGTCGCCAAGGCCGAGAAGCCCGTGGCTGCACCGCGCGCCAGCGATCCGGAAATCCCGGCGGGAACCAACATGATCTCCGTCACCGTTCGCGAAGCGCTGCGCGATGCCATGGCCGAGGAAATGCGCCGTGACGACCGCGTCTTCGTGATGGGCGAGGAAGTTGCCGAATATCAGGGTGCCTACAAAGTCACGCAGGGCCTGCTCGAAGAATTCGGGCCGAAGCGCGTGATCGACACACCGATCACCGAATATGGCTTTGCCGGTATCGGCACCGGTGCGGCGATGGGCGGCCTGCGCCCGGTCGTGGAATTCATGACCTTCAACTTCGCGATGCAGGCGATTGACCACATCATCAATTCGGCGGCCAAGACCAACTACATGTCCGGCGGCCAGATGCGTTGTCCGGTCGTGTTCCGTGGTCCCAACGGTGCGGCGAGCCGCGTGGGCGCACAGCACAGCCAGAATTATGCGCCGTGGTACTCCGCTGTGCCGGGCCTGATCGTGATCGCTCCCTATGATGCGTCCGACGCGAAAGGCCTGCTGAAGGCCGCGATCCGCTGCGATGATCCGGTCGTCTTCCTCGAAAACGAGCTGCTCTACGGCCGCAGCTATGAACTGGCCCAGCTCGACGATCATGTGTTGCCGATCGGCAAGGCCCGGATCATGCGTGAGGGCAAGGACGTGACCATCGTGTCCTATTCCATCGGCGTTGGCTTGGCGCTGGAAGCAGCGGACAAGCTGGCCGAGGAAGGGATCGATGCGGAAGTGATCGATCTGCGCACCCTGCGTCCGCTCGACAAGGAAACCGTGCTGGCAAGCCTCGCCAAGACCAACCGCCTTGTGGTGGCAGAGGAAGGCTGGCCGCAATGCTCCATCGCTTCGGAAATCCAGGCGATTTGCATGGAAGACGGCTTCGATCATCTTGACGCCCCTGTCCTGCGCGTTTGCGACGAGGACGTTCCGCTGCCTTATGCCGCCAATCTCGAAAAGATGGCGCTGATCGATGCCCCGCGCATCGTCGAGGCAGTGAAGAAGGTCTGCTACCGCTAAGCGATTGAAGCCCGCCGTGGCTTGCCACGGCGGGCGCTTTGCGCGATCCGCCATCCATGTCGCAAAGCCTGATCGAAACCCTGTCGCCCGCCCACCGGCTTG
The DNA here is from genome assembly GCF_020539485.1 of Fulverythrobacter ferritrahens. GTDB lineage: Bacteria > Pseudomonadota > Alphaproteobacteria > Sphingomonadales > Sphingomonadaceae > Andeanibacterium > Andeanibacterium ferritrahens. The sequence continues at coordinate 956,998 of NZ_JACDXU010000001.1, read as the reverse complement.
CCTTGGCCTACGCACCGGGACGAATGAAGCCTGCCACCTTGGCGCTTCTGGCACTGGAAGCACGGCTCGCTCAGGCAGTGCGACAGGCCAGTGAGCCTATCATGGCACAGATGCGCCTTGCGTGGTGGCGCGACCAACTGAGCCTTGCCTCCCAAAAGCGCGAAAACTCGGACGAGCTGATACGCGCCCTGGCGGCCTTCGAGGGGGAGGAAGAGGCGCTTCGCAAGCTCGTGGATGGCTGGGAGCTACTGCTTTCAGAGTGGATCGATCCTGCTGCCATCGAACGGATAATCGACAGTCGCGCAGCCGGGTTCGCCGCTTTGGCGAGGCTAGCCGGGAGGAATGAGGCAACGGATGCGGCAATGCGGGCAGGGCGTCGCTTCGCACTTGCCGATCTCGCCACCAAATTCAGCAATGCCGAAGAACGCGCGCAAGTGCTGGAACATGCCGCATCCGGTGGAGGCGAACGGATTGCCTTGCCGGGCGAGTTACGGAGCCTGGCCCTTCTGGACGGCCTTGCGCGCCGCAGCCTGCGCAAGGGAGGAACGCCCTTGCTCGACGGACCGGCCAGCGCGTGGCACGCAATCCGCTTGGGCCTATTTGGGCGATAGATTATCGTTGTCATCCGGGCCGCAGGGGCCAAAGTGGTCGCAGAGGAAAGTCGATGAACCGCATAGTGCTGGGCGCAGTGAGCACATTGGCGCTAGTGACGGTCGGCCTCTTCTGGTGGCAGGGGCGGGCCGAAGTGGAAAAAGGCGCTCCGCCGCCAATGGTTGAGCAGCCACTGAAAGACCCGATGGATCTGCCTTCCGCCGATGTGAACGGAATGCGCGGCCCGGCGCCGCCGGAGGCAAGCGAGCTCACAAGAGAGCAGCAACGTTTCTTCCGCTATGACCGGAATCGGGACCAGCGGATCAGCCGGGCAGAAATGCTCTCCACTCGTACAGACGCCTTTCGCAAGCTGGACAAGGACGGGAATAATCTCCTGACCTTCGAGGAATGGGCCGTCGCCACCGTCGATCGCTTTGAAGGGGCGGACAAGGATGAGGACGGGCAATTGACCGCCCGCGAGTTCGCAGTAACCGCGCCCAAGCCAGCGGCCAAAAAGCCTGCCTGCAATTGCTGACGGTCAGGCCGGAATAGCCATTCCCGCCAGCCATTCCCCGAAATCCACCTTGGCACGATGGGTGTAGGCTTCCTTGCGCTGCTTTTTCCTCACATCATGCAGGGGAGGAAAAAGGCCGAAATTGACGTTCATGGGCTGAAAATGCTCGGCCTCCGCGTCGCCAGTGATGTGTGCCAGCAAGGCCCCCATCGCAGTGGTGCGGGGCGGGGCAGTCCACGTATGTCCTGCCAGTTCTTCCGCCGCCATGATCCCAGCCAGCAGGCCAACGGCACTGCTTTCCACATAGCCTTCGCACCCTGTGATCTGGCCCGCGAAGCGGATATGCTCAGCCCCCTTCAGCCGCAGCTGACGATCGAGCAGGATGGGTGAATTGAGGAAAGTATTGCGATGCAGTCCGCCGAGCCGGGCGAATTCGGCATTCTCCAGCCCGGGAATGGTGCGGAACAGGCGCACCTGCTCGGCATGTTTCAACTTGGTCTGGAAGCCGACCATATTCCACAAGGTGCCGAGCTTGTTGTCCTGGCGCAGTTGCACAACTGCATAAGGCCAGCGCCCTTTCGGAAATTCAGGCGTCGCGCTGCGCGGGTCGTCCAGCCCGACCGGCTTCATGGGCCCGAAGCGGAGAGTCTCCACGCCGCGTTCGGCCATTACCTCGATCGGCATACAGCCATCGAAATAGGGCGTGTCGGCTTCCCAGTCCTTGAAGCTGGTCTTTTCCCCGTCGAGCAAGCCCTGGTGGAAGGCCAGATATTGCTCCCTGGTCATGGGGCAGTTGATGTAATCCTTGGTCTCACCCTTGTCCCAGCGGGAGGCCATCCAGCAGACATCCATATTGATGCTGTCGCGGTGGACGATGGGAGCAATGGCATCGAAGAAGGCCAGGCGATCCTGGCCCGTTGCCTTCACGATGCTTTCAGCCAGCGATGCGGCGGTGAGCGGGCCGGTGGCGACGATGGTGAGACCGGCATCGGGCAGTACGTCGATCCGTTCACGGCAAATCTCGACATTGGGAAGGGCGCGCAATTCGCGCTCCACCTCGGCGGAAAAGACATCCCGGTCCACTGCCATGGCGGATCCGGCGGGCACGCGCGCTACTTCCCCCGCACGCATGATGAGGGAATCGAGCCGTCGCATTTCGTGATGGAGCAGGCCCACTGCGTTCTTCTCATCATCGTCGGAACGGAAGCTGTTCGAGCAGACGAGTTCCGCCAGCCCGTCTCCCTGATGGGCCGGAGTGCTGCTGCCACTACCCCTCATTTCGGACAGGCGGACCTTTGCCCCCCGCCGTGCGAGTTGCCAGGCCGCTTCGCTTCCCGCGAGGCCGCCGCCGATAATGTGTACGTCATGCGCCATGGGGATGCGCCCTACCGCTTGCGCTTGGGCAAGTTCAAGGCCAAGCGTGCAGCAAGGAGCCTTCGCATGTCCCGCCACGCGCTATACGAGAAACGCCCCTTCCTGCTGGCCAGCATCGCTTGTGCCGCAGCCTATTTCTACCTGCGCGATGCCGACATCCCGGAAATGCTGGCGATTGCGCTCAAAGGGGCCTCGGTCGGGCTGCTGGCGATCTATGCCTTTGTGCGCCATTCCGGCCGCGATGCCCGTCTGCTGGCTTGGGTTCTGGGCCTTGGCGCGCTGGGCGATATCGGAATCGAATATGATCTTCAGATTGGCGCGCTGCTGTTTTTTGCCGCGCATATTTTCGCGATAACGCTGTATCTGCGCCACCGCAGGGACGAGGCAAGCCCCAGCCAGAAGGCGCTGGCCGCCTGCATCCTGATCCTTACGCCGATCATCGCCTTCTTCCTCCCGGAGGATCGGGCAGGGGCACCGCAAGTGGCACTATATGCCCTCGCGCTTGGCGCCATGGCCGCATGTGCGTGGATGAGCGATTTTCCGCGCTACCGTGTGGGGGCTGGCGCAGCCTTGTTCGTTATCTCCGACCTGCTGATCTTTGCGGAGATGGGCCCACTGGCAACCAGTAACATTCCGCATGTCTTCATCTGGCCGACCTATTATCTGGGGCAGTTCCTGATCGCGATCGGCATTGTTCAGACTTTGCGCAAGCGGGATCCGGAACTGAAGCTCGTCAGCAACAGATAGGGCCGCAAAAGGCGGTGGAAAGAAGGCTCCGATGCTCGATCATATTGGGCTCGCCGTTACAGACATCGCCCGGGCCCGCAGGTTTTACGATCAGGCGTTGAAGGCGCTGGGCTACAGCCTGATCTTCGAAACACCGTCGCAGGTCACTCACTCTGGCGGCACCTGGCTCGGCTACGGACCGAACGGGAAGCCGGTGTTCTGGGTGGGGGACAATGTCGCACCGGGGCAGGGCTATCACGTCGCCTTCAGGGCAGAAAGCCGGGCGAAGGTCCGCGACTTTCACGCCGCCGCGCTTGCCGCCGGCGGCACCGATAACGGTGCGCCGGGGCTGCGGCCGGACTATGCCGACAATTATTATGCGGCCTTCGTACTCGATCCTGACGGGATCAATCTCGAAGCGGTGTGTTACGCGCCCGAATAGGCCTCGATCATTCCTCGACGGGGCCTTCTCCGTCAGCGGCATCCACCGCCGGGGGCAGGGCTTCGGCTCCGGTGGTCTCAACTGCTTCGGCAGCTTCCTCTTCTTCCTGCTCGTCAAGGCGGACGGCGCTGACGACCTGTTCGTCTCCGGCCACATCGAACAGCCTGACGCCCGCGCTGGCGCGTCCGATGACCCGCAGGCTTTCAAGCCCGATGCGGATCAGCTTGGCCTGATCGGTTACCAGCATCAATTGGTCGGCCTGGGTCGCGCTGAAACTCGCCACCACAGGGCCGTTGCGCTTGATGTTGTCGATATTGGTGATGCCCTGGCCGCCGCGCCCAGTCCGCCGGTATTCATAGGCGGAGCTGAGCTTGCCATAGCCATTGGCGCAAACGGTAAGGATGAACTGCTCACGCGCGACCAGTTCGGCAAAGCGCTCGTCCGTCATTGACGGTTCGCCTTCCTTCTCGGCCTTCCACGGGGCGTAGCGCAGATATTCCTCGCGCTCCTCGGCAGAGGTGCCGACGCGGTGGAGGATCGAGAGCGAAACCACTTCGTCCTCGCCCTTCAGCGTCATCCCGCGCACGCCGGTGGAAGTACGGCTGGTGAATTCGCGCACTTCATCGGCAGCAAAGCGGATGGCCTTGCCGTCGCGGGTGGCGAGCAGAACGTCGTCCCCCGAATCCAGCAGCGCCACGCCGATCAGGCGATCATCGGAACCTTCATCGAAACGCATCGCGAACTTGCCGTTGCTGGGCACATTGGCGAAGGCATCCATCGAGTTGCGGCGGACATTGCCCTTGGCGGTCGCGAAGACGACGCTGAGCGAACCCCAGCTTGCCTCATCCTCCGGCAGCGGCAGTACGGTGGCGATGGTTTCGCCATCTTCCAGCGCAGGGAGCATATTGACGATCGGCCGTCCGCGCGTGGCCGGGCCGCCTTCGGGCAGTTTCCAGACCTTGAGACGATAGACCTTGCCCGCAGTGGAGAAGAACAGCACCGGGTTGTGAGTGCTGGTGACGAACATCTCGCTCACCGCATCCTCTTCCTTGGTGTTCATCCCGGCGCGGCCCTTGCCGCCCCGGTTCTGAGCACGGAAAGTGGAGAGCGGAGTGCGCTTGATATAACCGTCGAGCGTAACGGTGACGACCATGTCTTCCCGCTCGATCAGATCCTCATCCTCGATCCCGTCCCATGCGGGAGCGATCTGGCTGAGGCGAGGGGTAGCGTAGAGATCACGGATCTCGACGAGTTCTTCCCGCATTACTTCGTACAGGCGCACGCGGTCGCCCAGGATCGCCAGATATTCCTCGATCCTGATCGCCAGTTCCTTGAGCTCGTCGCCGATCTCATCGCGGCCCAGAGCCGTAAGGCGGTGCAGACGCAGGTCAAGGATGGCGCGGACCTGGGTCTCGGACATCTTGTAAGTGCCGCTATCCTGTTCGAGCGTCGGCTCGATGGCCTCCACCAGACGGATATATTGGGCAATGTCGCCAATCGGCCATTCGCGGGCCAGCAGGCGCTGACGGGCCTCCGAGGGGTTGGACGATCCGCGGATGATCGCCACCACTTCGTCCATATTGCTGACCGCAATGACGAGGCCCAGCAAGATATGCGCCCGTTCGCGCGCCTTGTTCAGTTCATATTTGGTGCGGCGGGTGATCACTTCCTCGCGGAAGGAAATAAACGCCTGGATGATGTCGCGCAGCGACAGGACTTCCGGGCGGCCATTGCGGATCGCCAGCATATTGGCCGGGAAGCTCGCCTGAGCGGGCGTGTGCCGCCACAGCTGATTGAGCACCACATCGGGAGTGGCGTCGCGCTTCAGGTCGATAACCACGCGCACGCCGTCACGGTTGGATTCGTCGCGGATGTCGGAAATGCCTTCGACCCGCTTCTCCTTCGCGGCGTCCGCGATCTTTTCCACCAGACCAGCCTTGCCGACCTGATAGGGGATCGAGGTGAAGACAATGGAGCGCCGGTCCCCCCGGCCTTCCTCGATCACATGGCGGCAGCGCATCAGGATGGAGCCGCGCCCCACGGTATAAGCCGCACGAGAGCCAGCGGAACCGAGGATCAGCGGGGAAGTCGGGAAATCCGGCCCCGGAATGATCTCGAACAGTTCCTCGCTCGACATCAGGGGATTCTCGATGAAGGCCAGGCAGCCGTCGATCACTTCACCCAGATTGTGCGGAGGGATATTCGTGGCCATGCCAACCGCAATGCCGCCCGCGCCGTTGACCAGCATGTTGGGGAAGCGGGCCGGCAGGACGGTGGGTTCGTTGCGCGAAGCGTCGTAATTCGGGATGAAATCGACAGTATCCTTGTCGAGATCGTCCAGCAGAGCGTTGGCGACCCGGGCAAGACGCGATTCCGTGTAACGCATCGCGGCCGGCGGATCGGGGTCCATCGAACCGAAATTGCCCTGACCGTCGATCAGGGGAACGCGCAGGGACCAGGGCTGCACCATGCGGGCGAGCGCATCATAGATCGCGCTGTCACCATGCGGGTGATATTTACCCATCACGTCGCCGACGATGTTGGCCGATTTGCGATAGGGCCGCCCAGCCACATAGCCGCCTTCCTGGGCGGCGTAGAGGATGCGGCGGTGAACGGGCTTCAGGCCGTCCCGCACATCGGGCAAAGCACGGCTGACGATCACGCTCATCGCGTAATCGAGATAGCTCGTCTTCATCTCGTCGACGATGTCGACGCGGGGGAATTCCTCGGCCGGCATACCCGGCTCAATGATGTCGGTGGTGTCGCTCAACTGCGTTCTACACTCGTTGTTATGATTTTGGGTTGCTTCCAGATGGCACTAGGCCAATGCCGCGAAATTCGCCAGCAAAAGGGGCTTCGATCCGCCTCCAATGGGCGTTTTATCCACACATCGGAACCCGTTCCACCGGTCATGCGTTCAAACCCGGTTCACCGCAGTCCAGGTAGCTGCGCATTGCATTATGGAAAGCAAAGCGGCAGTAGCGCCAGGCGCCATTAAAGCGGGGAATCTCCTCGCCGAATTTTCCCTGTCAGGAGAGAAAGATTGATGTTTCGTGTGTTCAACCCCGCGCGCAGCTCCAATCGCATGAGCATCAGCAAGGGATTCGTTTCCAGCCTTGTATTGGCTGTCGCCACCATCGGCGGCACTGCGGCAGGGGTCGCCGGCCTCGCCGCCCCCGCACATGCCCAGTCGGACGCGCCGCAATATTCGAAGAAGTTCGCCAAGGCTGCGCAGCCCGTATCGGATCAGCTCAACGCCGCCCGGTCCAACCCGGCGATTGCGGCAGATCTGAATAACCTCGTTGCGGCCAGCAAGAAACTGGCCGCCGCCAAGACCCAGGCCGATTTTGCTGCAGCCGAGGCTGAGTTCCAGCAGGTCGGCAAGGTTCTCCAGGGCAAGACTACGGCGGAACGTGCCGCTCTGGAAGCTCTCGCCGGGCAAGCTCAGGGTGCTGACGAGAAGTATATGGTCGGTGAATTCCAGGTGTTTCTGGGCAGCTTCACGGGCGATATCGACCTCTCCGCCCAGGGCATCAAGACCAAGATCGCAAGTGGTGCGCTGAAGCCCGAAAAGGTCGCTCCGTCATGGTTCGAACTGGGCCAGCTCTATTTCGACCATAATCGCTATGCCGACGCGCAGAGCGCATTCGAATCCGCGTATCAGGCAGGTGAAACCAACGGAGCGGTCTATGCCGCCGAATGTTTCTTCCGCGCCAATCGTGTGGCGGAAGGCGTGGACTATCTCCGCAAGGTGATCGATGCCCGTATTGCCGCCGGGCAGGAAGTGCCGCTGGCATGGGCAGGCAGCGGCCTGAACCATTCGCTCGAACTGCGTGACGCGGCTCGTGTTGCCAGCTGGGGCGGGCTCTATGCGAAACTCGGGAAAACGCCGCAATCCTGGCAGGCAGGCATCGCGCAGCTGATGCGCAGCCAGGAATTCGATCTTCAGGAAAAGCTCGATCTCTACCGCCTGATGAGCCGGACAGGTTCGCTGCTGAATGCCGCGGATTATGTCGGCTATATCGATGCAGCGGATCCGCGCAGCCTTCCGAACGAAGTGGTGCCGGTCATCAATGACGGCATCAAGCGGGGGCTTCTGGCTACCAGTGCCGCGAATGCTCCTGCCGGTATGTCGGATCAGTTGATCGGCTTTACCCAGAAGTCGCTGGAACTGGCCAACAGCCGCGCCGATGCTGAGCGCAAGAGCGCGGCGACTATCGCAGCCGATGCCCAGAAAGACCCCAAGGGGGAAACCGCTCGCGATGCGGGTGAAGTTTACCAGTCCTTCGGCGCAAGCGCCGATGCCGAACGGCTTTACCAGCTGGCTCTGAGCAAGGGCGGGGTGGACAACAACCGCGTGCTGATGCGTCTGGCGATTGCCCAGGCGGATCAGGGCAAGTTCGCCGATGCCCGCGCCAATTTCGCCAAGGTGACCGGTCCGCGTGCGCCCATCGCGACGCTGTGGCTTGCCTGGCTCGATACCAAGGCGGCTCCGGCCGGCTGAAACAGCGATCTGTAATGGATTTCGCAGCGGCGCGGGGAGGGCTTCCTTCCCGCGCCGTTCTTGTCAGGGCTGGGCGGGTCAGCGCATCCGTTTCACATAGAGCTGGCCATCGTCCCGGCGCTTGAGGTCGAAATTGTCGATCGTGCGGAACAGTTCGGAAAGTCGCTTGAAGCCATAGTTCCGGACGTCGAAGCTGGAACGATTGCCCGCAATCTGGCCAACTTCCTGAAGACGGGCAAAGCCTTCCTCGTCCCGGTTCGCGGCTTTCCACGCATCTCCCAGCAGATCGATCACATCCTTGTCCACGAAAACCGCGCTGCTCACCGGTTTGCCTTCTTCGGCAGCGGTGGTGCGGATGAGCTGATCCACTTCGATATAGCGCGTGCAGGACGTCTTGAACGCCTCCGGAGCTTTCTCGCTGCCGAAACCATACACGATCAGGCCATCCTGGCGCAGCCGGGTGACCAGAGGTGTAAAATCGCTGTCCGAACTCATGATGCCAAAGCCATCGACCTTTCCGGCATATAGCAGGTCCATGGCATCGATCGTCATCGCCATGTCGGTGGCGTTCTTGCCCTTGGTGAGGTCGAATTGCTGTTGGGGGCTGATTCCATAGCGATGCGTGACCTTGTTCCAGTTGGACAAGGCGGGTTTGGCCCAGTTGCCATAGGCGCGGCGGATATTAACCTGGCCAAGTTCCGCCAGCGCGGTCAGGACCGGGTCGATCCCATGGTGGCTTGCGTTATCTGCGTCGATCAGAAGGGCGATATTCTTGAGAGCTGCATCTGCCATGGGCTACTTGTCGCAGCGGCGGCAAGGGGATGCAAGCCGCCGGACAAATCAGCTGACGGGATGGAATTCGCCGTTGTTCTCGTCCAGCAGATGCAGCACCCCGTCCGAAATGGCGAAGAACCCGCCCCGCAGCACCAGATCGCCCTTCGCTTCCTTGTACTGTACGCAGGGGAAGGTGCGCAGATTGGCCAGACTGACCTTGACGCCCGCCTGCTCCATTGCGCGCTCCGCCACACGGCCCGTAGTGCCGTGCTCGCGCACGATCGGGTCGCGCACATGATCGAGCATGGCGATCCAGTCAGCAATGAAGCCGCCCTGGCCGGGCTCTGTTCCGTGCAATTCCTGAGTAAGGGCGGCCTTGCAGCCCCCGCACATGCCGTGCCCCATCACCAGAATCTCGCGCACCTTGAGCACCTGGACCGCAAATTCCAGCGCGGCCGACACACCATGATGGCCCGGCGTGGTTTCAAAGGGGGGAACCATGGCGGCGACGTTGCGCACCACGAAAACCTCGCCCGGATCGACATCGAATACCTGCGCCGGATCTACGCGGCTGTCCGAACAGGCGATGATCATCACCTTCGGGCTCTGCCCTTCACGTAAAGTCGCCCAACGTTCGTGCTGGGGATGCCAACGGCCCTCACGGAAACGGCGGTAGCCCGCGATGAGAGCGTCGAGTTCAGGAGAATCAGGCGCGATCATGATTTTGCAATGCCGCGTGAGCTTGCGGCATGCAACCCTCGCGCCTAGATGGGCCGCATGAACGACCTCTCCTCCGCCCCGAAGCAGGAACGCCCCCGCAAGCCCGACTGGATCAGGGTAAAGGCCCCGGTCAGCAAAGGTTATCAGGAAACGCGCGATCTCATGCGTACCCTGGGGCTGAATACGGTCTGCGAGGAGGCAGCCTGTCCGAACATTGGCGAGTGCTGGACCAAGAAGCACGCCACGGTGATGATCCTCGGCGACGTTTGCACGCGAGCCTGTGCCTTTTGCAATGTGAAAACCGGGATGCCGCGCAAGGTCGATCCGCTGGAACCGGAAAATGTGGCCGTCGCCGCAGCGAAGATGGGGCTGGAGCACATCGTCATCACTTCGGTTGACCGGGACGACCTGCCGGATGGCGGGGCAGGGCAATTCGTCAAGGTGATCGAGGCGCTGCGCCGGACGACGCCGAACACGACCATCGAGATCCTTACTCCCGACTTCCGCGGCAAGATGCGCCAAGCCGTGGAGGCGATCTGCGCCGCCGGCCCGGATGTGTATAATCACAATCTGGAAACCGTGCCGCGGCTCTATCCCACGATCCGCCCGGGTGCGCGCTATTACGCCTCGCTGCGGCTGCTGGAGGAAGTGAAGCACCACGATCCCATGATCTTCACCAAGAGCGGGATCATGCTCGGCCTGGGCGAGCAGCGGCTGGAAGTGCATCAGGTGATGGACGACATGCGCAGCGCCGATGTCGATTTCATCACCATGGGCCAGTATCTGCAGCCCACGCCCAAGCACGCCACGGTGGAAGAGTTCGTCACCCCCCAGGTCTTCGGCGCCTATGGTGCGATCGCGCGGGCCAAGGGCTTCCTGCAGGTTGCGGCCACCCCGCTTACCCGGTCGAGCTATCACGCAGGGGACGATTTTGCCCAAATGCGCGCCGCGCGTGAAGCAAAGCTCGCCAAGGCACAAACGGCGAAAGCCTGATGCCGTCGATCCGCGAAACGAAGCGGCTGCCCTACAGCGTCGAACAGATGTTCGACCTGGTGGCGGATGTCGCCCGCTATGGGGAATTCCTTCCCTGGGTCGTGGGTGTACGAGTGAAATCCGACAGCGAGACTGAAATGGTCGCTGACCTGCTGGTTGGCTTCAAGGCGCTGCGTGAGAAGTTCACTTCCCGCGTGCTGAAGGACCGGCCCAATTCCATTGAAGTGATCTATGTGGATGGGCCCATGCGCGATCTGGATAACCGCTGGACCTTCACGCCCACGTCCGATGGCGGCTGCGAAATCCGCTTCGCAGTGGACTTCACTTTCAAGAACCGTATCTTCGAAGCGCTGGCCGGCCAATATGTCGACCGGGCATTCCATAAGATGGTCACCGCTTTTGAGGCGCGGGCGAAAGAGCTTTACGGCAGCAGCAATTCGAGCGCGACCAGCGCGGCGTGACGGCGCACTCCGGCGCGGTCTTCTCCTTCGAAGAGGCGCTGTTCGGCATCCTTGTCGTCCGAACCGCGCACGGCCCGCGCGAAGACCACGGTTCCTACAGGCTTCATTTCCGAACCGCCGTCAGGCCCGGCAATTCCGCTGATGGCCACGGCGACATCCGCCTGGCTGCGCGCCAATGCGCCTTGAGCCATGGCGTAAACGCAGGCGATCGATACGGCGCCCACCGCATCGATGATATCGCTCGCAACGCCCAGCATCTCCTGCTTGGCTTCGTTGGAATAGGTGATGAAACCCCGGTCGAATACAGCGGAGGATCCAGGGATTTCCGTCAGTGCTGCGGAAACCAGTCCGCCGGTGCAGCTTTCCGCTACGGCGACCTTGCGCCCGGCCATGGCGTTTTCCTCGATCACTCGCGTGGCGAGGTCGACCAGCGATTGGGGAAGTAGCGTATCGGGCATATTCAATCCACCTTGCAAACGCGCAGGTTTTCCATGCCCACCAGATTGGCGACCGCGCCCAGCAGGGCCCCGGCCTCACGAGGTTCGATGGGCGACATGGCACTCAGCACCAGTTCAATCTGGCCGCATTTCTCGGGCTTAACCTGTTCGGCAACTTTCTGCATGATCAGTGCATCGCCCAAGGGGCGGGCGACATCGTCAGGCAGGTTTTCGAATATCCTTGCCGGGTCCATTCCCATCCCCTGTCCGGAACCGGTCTGCGCCTTGCCATTTGCCATGCTGAACAGGGCGAGGGCGGCCCTTTTCGCGCGCGGCCAGCTTTCATCCTGAAGCGCAGCATAGCGTGCGGAAAGAGTCCGGCTGCCAGTTGCCATGAAGCCATCGGGGCGCAGCCGCCCCTCACAGCTACTACCTACGGCCTGGATGGTCGGCGGAACGACATAGACGAACAGTGCCGCTGCTTCCGCCCCCGTCACGCAAGGGCGGCTGTCCGCGGCCTGAGCGACCGAAGCCTGCGTTATCGCGCAAAGCGAAAGTGCTGCCAAAGCGGCGCGAAACCGTGTCATGGATATGCTCCTATCGGGCTTGCCTGATCATGCAGGCTGCGGCCTGCGCGGCAATGCCTTCCCGGCGTCCGGCAAAGCCCAGCCGCTCTGTCGTGGTTGCCTTCACGCTGATGCATCCCATGTTAACGCCCGCAATCTCGGCAAGTTTCCGGCGCATTTCATCGCGATGAGGCCCGATCTTGGGTGCTTCGCAAATGATGGTGACATCCAGATTGCCAAGGCGATACCCCGCCTGGGCTGCAAGATGGAGCGCATGGGCCAGGAAACGGTCTGACGAAGCACCGCGCCATTGGGGATCGCTCGGCGGAAAATGCTGGCCGATATCGCCCAGCGCCACAGCGCCGAGGATCGCGTCCACAGCAGCATGGATAGCCACGTCGGCATCGCTATGCCCGGCAAGGCCCATCGAATGGTCGATCCTGACGCCGCACAGCCACAGTTCCTCGCCCTCGGCAAGGCGGTGGACGTCATATCCGGTACCGATGCGGATCAAGGGCAGGTCGTCCATGAAATCCTCCGCGAAGGTCAGTTTGCGCAATGCTTCGTCACCGGGGACGAGTTTGACAGCCATTCCGGCAGCACGAAGCACCTGTGCGTCGTCGCCGGCATCCGCCCCACCGGGCCAGCTGCGATGGGCGGCAAGAATGGCCTCATATCGGAACGCCTGAGGGGTCTGTACGCGCCGCAAGGCTTCCCGCGGCGCGCTGCCGGTCATCAATCCCTGTTCCTCAACTGCGAGGCTGTCCACCACTGGCAGGACCGGGATGGCGCCGGGATGCCTTTGCAAGGCCTGCAGGAGGCGCTCGATCACTGCACCCGGCAGATCGGGACGAGCGGCATCGTGTATCAGCACGAATTGCGGGGCCGAACTTTCCAGTTCCTCCAACGCCATGCGGACGGAGCCTTGCCGGGTATCTGCGCCGGTGACCAAGCGAACGCCATCAATGCCAGCGAGAATCTGTGCCGCGATTTCATCCGCGCCTTCGGGAATGGCGACCACTATCGGGCTTGCCCCGGAGACCGCCAGGGCTTCCGCAGAGTGACGCAGAACCGCCTTGCCGCGCCACGGCGCAAATTGCTTGGGCAGCGGCTGACCGGCGCGAAGGCCCTTTCCTGCGGCAACGATTACGGCAGCAAAAGCGGGAAGGGGATTGGCCTCGACCATGGCGCGGCGGGTAGCTGCTTGCAGGGCGTATCGCAATCCACTATGCGCTGCCTGTTTTTTAGGCACATTGGCGAAGCATGACCCTTTCAACCCATACACCCCGGCTCAGCCCGATCCAAATCGGCCCGGTGACGATCGATACTCCGGTCGTCCTCGCGCCGATGACGGGCGTCACGGATATGCCATTCCGCACGCTGGTGCGTCGCTATGGCTCGGGGCTGAATGTCACCGAGATGATCGCCAGCCCGGCGATGATCCGCGAAACGCGCCAATCACTGCAGAAGGCCGCCTGGCATCCGGTGGAAGAGCCGGTTTCCATGCAACTCGTCGGTTGCACGCCAGCCGAAATGGGAGAAGCCGCCAAGCTGAACGAGGATCGCGGCGCGGCAATCATCGACATCAATATGGGCTGTCCGGTGAAGAAGGTCGTGAACGGCGATGCCGGCAGCGCCCTGATGCGTGACTTGCCGCTGGCGGCCCAGCTCATTGACGCAACGGTGAAGGCCGTTTCCGTGCCGGTGACGGTGAAGATGCGCATGGGCTGGGATCATTCCAGCCTGAACGCACCGGAACTCGCCCATATTGCCGAGGATCTCGGCGCGAAGATGATCACGGTCCACGGACGCACCCGCAACCAGATGTACAAGGGGGAGGCTGACTGGGCCTTCATTCGCAAGGTCAAGGAAGCCGTCTCTCTCCCGGTGATCGTAAACGGCGATATCTGCTGCGAGGAAGATGCCGGAACCGCGCTGGAACTGAGCGGCGCGGACGGTGTGATGATTGGCCGAGGCGCCTATGGCAAACCGTGGCTGCTGGGGCAGGTGATGCACTGGCTGCAAACCGGAGAGAAAGTGCCGACGCCTGGTATCGCCGAGCAATATGCCGTGATTATAGAGCATTATAATGCAATGCTCGAACATTATGGCAGGGAAACGGGGGTTAAGATCGCCCGTAAGCATCTGGGCTGGTACACTAAAGGCCTGCATGGTTCGGCCGATTTCCGCAACTTCGTCAACTTCATTGACGATGCGGATCAGGTGCTGGGCGAACTTGCCCGATTTTACGAACCCTTCCTTGCAGAAGCCGAGGGGTTGCGCGCCGCGTGACCGAAATTCCGCTGCCCTCGGAACAGCTGGCCAGCCTCTCCAGCGCTGTCCTGCTGCTTGGGCCGGGCCTGGTGATCCGGGGAGCGAACCCCGCCGCCGAACAGCTTATCGGGATCGGAGCAAAGCGCCTTATCGAGCGCAGGCTACAGGATGTGGCCCACTTTGAAGAGGCGCGTTTCTATGAGTGGCTTGAGCGCGGAGATTCCCAGATTTCCGCGCTGTCGGTGAAAACCCGGATCGGTAATGCCGAGCATAAGCTCGACCTGATCCTGTCCCCCGTGATCGATCATCCAGGCTGGCAAATGCTGGCGATGAACGATGTCCGTGCCACCGAAACGCTGGGGGAGGGGGACGAGCCGCCGCTCCGTGCGCCCGCCATTCTCGCTCACGAAATCAAGAACCCCCTTTCGGCCATTCGCGGGGCGGCTCAATTGCTTGGGCGCAAGCTGTCGGACGGGGACAAGGCTCTGACCCAGTTGATCGCCGATGAGGTGGACCGGATCGCCAAGCTGGTCGACCGCATGCAATCGCTCGGGCGCGAACAGCCGGAGCCGGTGGCGCCATGCAATCTGCATGAGGTAATTCGCCGTGCGATCAATGTCTTCCGGGCGCAAAATGATAATGGCGTTGAGATCCGAGAGGAGTTCGATCCGTCATTGCCACAGGTGCTCGGCAACGAAGACGCGCTGGTTCAGGTGCTGATCAATCTCATTTCCAACGCGCGCGACGCCTGTCGCAACGTCGAGCATCCGCAGATCGTGATCCGCACGCGTTTCGTCTCCGGGCTGGTGCTGACGGCGCTGCGCCTCGGGCGTCCGGTAAAACTGCCGATCGAGGTGCGAGTGAGCGACAATGGATCGGGCATCGATCCTGCGCTGCGTGACCATATTTTCGAGCCTTTTGTCTCGTCCAAGAAGAACGGGCAGGGTCTTGGCCTTGCCTTGGTGAACAAGCTGGTGCGCGACATGGATGGCCGCATCAGCCACGAACGCGACGATGCGGAAGGATGGACCCATTTCAAGGTCCATCTGCCGGTCGCGCGATAGGAAGGAATGAGGATGGCCAGACGTGCTTTGCTGGTCGAGGACGATACCTCGATCGCGCTCGTCACCACGGCAGCGCTGCAGGATGACGGTTTTGCGGTGGATCGCTGCGATTCCATTGCAGGGCGTGATCGGTTGCTCGCCGATAATCGCTATGATGTAATGCTCACCGACATCATGCTGACTGATGGCGATGGCATCGAGACTCTGGGCGAAGTCCGGGCAGCCTATCCGGACATGCCGGTAATCATCCTTTCCGCGCAAAACACGCTGGATACCGCCGTCCGCGCCAGCGACACCGGCGCCTTTGAATATTTCCCGAAGCCCTTCGATCTCGATGAACTGGTCCGCGCTGCGCGTCAGGCCGCGGACAGCCGGGAAAGCGGAGCTGAGGAGGGCGCTCCATCGGGTGAAGGGCTGCCGCTGGTGGGGCGCAGCCAGGCCATGCAGGGTGTCTACCGCATGATTACCCGCGTTCTGCGGAACGATCTCACCGTGCTGATCCTGGGCGAAAGCGGCACCGGCAAGGAACTGGTGGCCGAGGCGATTCACCAACTCGGCCATCGCGCCAAGGGGCCCTTTGTGGCAGTGAATACCGCAGCCATCCCCCGCGAACTGATCGAAAGCGAGCTGTTCGGCCACGAGAAAGGCGCCTTCACCGGGGCGGTGGCCCGTAATATCGGCAAGTTCGAGCAGGCAAGCGGCGGCACCCTGTTTCTGGATGAAATCGGGGACATGCCTGCTGAAGCCCAGACGCGCCTTCTTCGCGCGCTCCAGTCCGGCCGGATCCGACGGGTCGGCGGGCGTGAGGAAATCGACATCGATGTGCGGATCATCGCCGCGACCAATCGCGATCTTGCTCCGATGATCGCTGCCGGGCAGTTCCGTGAAGATTTGTTCTACCGCCTTAATGTCGTGCCGATCCAGCTACCGCCTCTGCGCGAGCGGGCGGGAGACATCGACGCTCTGGCCCGGCACTTCCTGCTGCAGGCGGCGGAGGAGGGCCTGCCCCGCCACCAGTTGACGCAAGATGCAGGCGAAGTGCTGATGCGCCAGCCCTGGCGCGGAAATGTGCGCGAATTGAAGAACTTCATTTTCCGTCTGGCCTTGCTGGCGCGCGAGGAAATGATCGATGCGCCCACCGTGCTCACCATGCTGGAAGATCGCCCTTCCAGCACTACGCCGGCAGAAGGTGCGACTTTCGCCAGTGCTCTGGATAATTGGCTGGGTCAGACAGTGCCGGCCGAAGGGACGCTTTATCACGCTGCGCTGGCCGCTTTCGAAAAGCCCTTGTTCGAACACGCTCTAGCCGAAACCAACGGCAATCAGCTGCGCGCCGCCCATCTTCTGGGCATCAACCGCAACACCTTGCGCAAGCGGTTGGACGAGCTGGCGATCGATCCGGAGCGCTTCGTCCGAAGGAACTGATTGCACGGTTTGCCGCGCTAACGAGAAAAGCGCTTGCAAAAGTGCAACAGTATCGTTGTAACGAAGCAACGATGCCTGATATTCCTCCCCTGAAAGGGCACCGCTGGCCCCGTTGGTCCCGCCGCGCTTTGGTAAGCGCGCGGCGAGCCAACATATTCGGAATCATGGAAATCGTGGCGGCCGTCATTCTGGGCGTGATGGTCGTGTGGAGCTACGTGAAGCTGTTCGGACAGCCCGTGCGCGGCCAGCTTGTGCCGTCGGGCGAGGCGGCAGTACTACTGATCGGCACGCTGATTCCTGCCATGACACTGCTGGTACTGGTGGGCAGGCGCATGGCGATCCGCCGCGCCGGGGGGAAGACGGCACGGTTGCATGTACGCCTGGTGTTCTTCTTCTCGCTGGTCGCCGCGATTCCCACGCTGCTGGTGTCTATCTTTGCCGCCTTCCTGTTTCAGACAGGCGTGGAATTCTGGTTCTCTGACCGGCAGCGCGGCATCATCGAGAATGCAAACGAACTGGCGCGCGGCTATTACGATCAGAACCAGCGCGCCGTAGCCAACAACACCACCGCCATGGCGGGAGACCTGCGTTACGTGCTGGCCCGCTATCCACTGACGAGCGCTGAATTTCCGGAGCAATATTATCTCCAGGCCTATCAGCGTGAACTTAACCGCAGCGCCATTGTGCAACGCGGGCAGGATGGTGCTCTGGGCATTGCGGCCATCGTCGATCCTGACGAGGGGGAACTGGTCAAGCAAGTGGTAGCTTCCGCGCTGCCCAAGCTCGATGCGGGAGAGAATGTGGTCGTTACGGCCAAGGAAGACCGGATCGAGGCAGTCGCGGCGATTGACCGAAGCGCGGGAATATATCTCTATAATGCCCGGAATTCCGATGCTCTCGCGCTCAGCCAGTGGAAACGTGCACAGAGTGTTGTGTCCACTTATGACGTGCTGACCAGCAGTGCGCGCAAGCTGCAATTGCGCTTCAACCTGCTGTTGTTCTTCGTTTCGCTGGGTCTGGTCGGGCTGGCGATCTGGTTCGCCTTGCGCTTTGCCGACCGGCAGGTCCGCCCCTTGACCGATCTGGTAGGAGCTGCCCGCGAAGTGGGGCAGGGCAATTATGCCCTGCGCGTGGAGGGCCGCACCGGGCCGGATGAAATCGGCCTGCTCAACCGCGCCTTCAACCGCATGACCGCGCAGATCGAGCAACAGACCAAGGCTCTGGTAAACGCCAATGAGCAGTTGGAGGAACGCCGCGCCTTCATCGAGACCGTGCTGGAATCGATCACGGCCGGGATCGTCTCGGTCGATGGGCAGGGCGCCGTCCTGCTGATGAACAGTTCCGCGCAAAAGCTGCTGCTGGAACGGGTTGGCCCCGCGCCCGTCGGGCTGAAGCTGGCCGGAATCGCGCCTGAAATCGCCGCCATGATGGATGCCCAGCTGTCCAACGGGCTGGTGCAATATAACAAGCATGGCGAGTTGCTGACGCTGGCGGTGAAAGTCGCCCCTGCGGCCGGCGGCCATGTCATCACCTTTGAAGACATCACCCGGCAGCTGCTGGACCAGCGACAGGCGGCCTGGTCCGACGTTGCGCGGCGCATTGCCCATGAGATCAAGAACCCGCTGACGCCGATCCAGCTGGCGACCGAACGTCTGAAGCGCCGATATGGCCGCCAGATCACGACCGACACGGAACTGTTCGACGAGCTGACCGCCACGATCATTCGCCAGGTGGGCGATCTGCGCAAGATGGTGGACGAATTCTCCAGCTTCGCGCGGCTGCCCAAGCCTGCTTTCCGGCCGGAAGATCCGGTGGAACTGGTGCGGCAGTCCCTGTTCCTGCAGGAAGTCGGCCATCCCGAGATTTCCTACAGCTTCGAAGCCGGGGAAGGGGCGCATCCCATCGCTTGCGACCGACACCAGTTCGGCCAGGCCATGACCAATGTGCTGAAAAATGCGGCCGAGGCGATCGATGCGCGCGCGCGCGACGCGGAACCGGATTATCGCGGCCGCATATCGGTCTGCACCAGATATGATGGCACTGCCTTCATCGTGACGGTGGAGGATAATGGCATAGGCCTGCCGCAGGATCGGGAGCGGATCGTGGAACCCTATGTCACCACCCGTGAGAAGGGTACCGGCCTTGGCCTGGCGATCGTGAACAAGATCGTCGAGGAACACGGCGGCGAAATGAGTTTCACATCGGCTGAAAATGGCGGAACTCGCGTAACCTTGAGGTTTGCGAGAGATCCCGTTTCCGCTCGTCAGGGTAACGAGGCGGCGGAATGATAATTTTTGCAATGGAGAAGATCTGATGGCGCTCGACATCCTCGTTGTGGACGACGAGCGAGACATTCGCGAACTCGTCGCCGGTGTACTCAGCGATGAGGGCTATGAATGCCGTACCGCCGGTGACAGCACATCCGCGCTTGCTGCGATTGACGAAAAACGGCCCAGCCTGGTCCTGCTCGACGTCTGGTTGCATGGCAGCCCGATGGACGGGCTCGAAGTGCTCGATGCGATCAAGCAGCGCGAGCCCGAATTGCCGGTGATCATCTTTTCCGGCCACGGCAATATCGACACGGCCGTTTCCGCCGTCAGCCGCGGGGCAATGGATTTCATCGAAAAGCCGTTCGAGGCAGAACGCCTGCTGCACCTCGTCAGCAGAGCGACGGAAACCGAGCGTCTGCGGCGCGAGAATGCCCGCCTGCGCGAAGGCCTGATCAAGAATGACGAATTCACAGGCAATTCCAGTGCTATCAATCAGGTGCGAGCCACGCTGAAGCGAGTGGCCAATACCGGAAGCCGGGTGCTCATCACTGGCCCGGCAGGGGCCGGCAAGGAAGTGGCCGCGCGTCTGCTTCACGCCTGGAGCCCGCGCGCGGACAAGGCCTTCGTCACGGTCAATTCGGCTCGCATCACTCCCGAACGCTTTGAGCAGGAGCTGTTCGGCGAGGAGGCTGACGGCAAGCTGGTGCGGGCCGGCTTGCTGGAAATGGCCGACGGGGGCACCCTTTATCTCGATGAAGTGGCCGACATGCCCGAAAGCACTCAGGCCCGCATCCTGCGCGTTCTGACGGAACAGAGTTTCGTTCGCGCGGGCGGCACCCGGCAGATCGCCGTGGACGTAAGAGTGGTTTCCTCAAGCTCCCGCGAGCTTGAGCGAGAAATCGTTGAAAAGCGTTTTCGCGAGGATCTGTTTTACCGACTGAATGTCGTGCCCGTGGGGATTCCGCCACTCGCCGAACGGCGGGAGGATATTCCCAGCCTGGCGGATCATTTCTTCACGCGTTTTTCGGCCGAGCAGGGCATCACCCCTCCGGTTGTCTCGTCCGAGGCGATGGCCGCGCTGCAGGCCTATGACTGGCCGGGCAATGTCCGGCAGTTGCGCAACGTCATCGAACGCACGGTTATCCTCACTCCGCGTGACAAGCTCGCGCGGATCGAACCCGACATGCTTCCTCCGGAAATCACGGGCGGTAAAATGGGCAGCGGGCCGGGGATCACCTCCCTGATGGGTGTCCCCCTGCGGGAGGCGCGCGAAAGCTTTGAACGGGAATATCTGCGTATCCAGATCCGCCGTTTCTCGGGTAATATCTCAAAGACGGCGGGCTTCATCGGGATGGAGCGCTCTGCCCTGCATCGCAAGCTCAAGTTGTTGGGAATGGCTGAAAGGGAAGGAGAAGATCCCTCCTGAAAGGCTGGAAAGTGACAGGATTGTTCGCAGTTGCACAAAATTCTTGCCGCTTCGGACGAACTCGCACTACACTAGCTTTGCTATCCGGCTGTAACGCCGAATCCGTTTCATATGGAACGAGGTGAGCCAGCCAGAACGCGGAACCGCAATCGCGGCTGCCAACAACAAGGAGTCAGTTTCATGACCGGAAGAACCCTGTCGGCACGGCCCAAGCCTGCCCCCGAGCCTGCTGTATCCAGTGCCGCCCCCGTCAAACCGGCCCCGGCCGCCAAGGGTGGGCAGAGCCTGCAGGATGCGTTCCTCAACCTGCTTCGCAAGAACAAGACGCCGGTGACGATGTTCCTCGTCAAGGGCGTGAAGTTGCAGGGCATCGTGACCTGGTTCGACAATTTCTCGATCCTGCTTCGGCGCGACGGACAGTCGCAGCTGGTTTACAAGCACGCGATCTCCACGATCATGCCCGGCGCACCCGTGGATGCGGAACAATTCGCCTCTGGCGTGGATGGCGGCAAGAAGCAGCGCCTGTTGCAGGACGTGTTCCTTGGCAGCGTGCGCGACGCGGGCGTCAGCGTCACCATGTTCCTCGTGAACGGCGTGATGCTGCAGGGCCGGATCGCCGCCTATGATCTTTTCTGCATGTTGCTGGAGCGTGAAGGCTTCGTGCAGCTTGCCTATAAGCATGCGGTTTCGACCATCCAGCCCGCTTCGCCTGTCGATCTGACCGGCGATTGGGACGGTGAAGGCGAGGGCGCCTGACCTTTACCGACGAACTTGCTGGGGAGGTGACGCGCGGTGCGCGTGCCGTGGTTGTGTGCCCGGATATCAGAGGGCAACGCCGCAGCGAAGAACCTGAAGCCCGGCTTGAGGAAGCGCGCGGCCTTGCCCTCGCGATCGGCATTATCGTGGCCGATGCCTTCATCGTGCCGATCCGCGATGTGCGGGCGGCTACCTTATTCGGTGAAGGCCAGATAGAGCGCATCGCTACCGCCTGCACTCTTGAGGAGGCGGAGCTTGTCATCGTCGATGGCTCGCTCAGCGCGATCCAGCAGCGCAACCTGGAAGAAAAGCTCAAGCGAAAGGTCATTGATCGGACGGGGCTGATCCTGGAGATTTTCGGGGAGCGGGCTGCTACCGCCGAAGGGCGGCTGCAGGTCGAACTGGCGCATCTGGATTACCAACAGAGCCGCCTCGTCCGCAGCTGGACCCACCTCGAACGGCAGCGCGGCGGCTTCGGCTTCCTGGGCGGGCCCGGTGAAACGCAGATCGAGGCCGATCGACGCATGATCCGTACCCGCATGGGGCGGCTGCGCAAGGAACTGGATCAGGTGCGCAAGACCCGGGCGCTTCACCGCGAAAGGCGTGGCAAGGCGCCCTGGCCGGTAATCGCGCTGGTGGGTTACACCAATGCCGGCAAGTCAACCCTGTTCAACCGCGTGACAGGCGCGGATGTGATGGCGGAAGATTTGCTCTTCGCCACGCTTGATCCGACCATGCGGGCAATTCGGTTGCCGGGCGTGGAAAAGGCGATCCTTTCCGACACGGTGGGATTCATTTCCGATCTGCCTACGCAACTGGTCGCCGCATTTCGGGCAACGCTGGAAGAAGTCACGGCTGCCGATGTGATCGTGCATGTGCGCGATATGGCCAACCCGGCCAACCAGACGCAGAAAATCCAGGTGCTGGAAATTCTCACTGACCTCGATGTGATCGAAGGGGAAGGGGGAGAAAGCCGCATCCCGATTATCGAGGCGTGGAACAAATGGGATCTTCTGGATGAAAATCGCAAGGTAGAGCTGGCCGAACTGACCCAAGGGGATGATCGCATTGTGCCGATCTCCGCGGTCACCGGATTTGGCCTCGAAGATCTGTTCGAATTACTCAGCAAACTACTGACAGAAAATGCAAAGACCTATGAATTTTTAGTTCCCATGAGTGATGGCCAGCGCATTGCCTGGCTTCATGCTCATGGGGAAGTTCTGGCTGAAGAGCAGGTCGCCGGGGAAGGGGTAGGAGAAGGGGATGCCCGCATGCGGATGACGGTACGCCTCACCCCGAAGGAGTTCGGGCGCTACTCATCGCTTTAAGGGGACTTGCATCACTCATGGCTATGGTGACGCCTAGCTATCCGTTTTTGAGCGTGTTTTCAGTCTTTTTGACGCGCTGCCAGAGAACCTCCTGCTCATCCAGGCTGAGTTCGTTGAATTTACCGGAGGAAAGTTCCTCCATGGCACGAAAACGCCGCTCGAACTTGTCATTGGTCGCGCGCAACGCATCCTCTGGCGCAATACCATAGGCGCGCACAAGATTAACCGCGGCGAACAGCACATCGCCAGCTTCCTCAAGCCGGGAAGCCGCGTCAGCCTCGCGCAATTCCGCCATTTCCTCGACCAGCTTGGCTTCCGGCCCGGTCACGTCCGGCCAGTCGAAACCCACCCGGGCAGCCCGTTTTTGCAGCTTCTCCGCCCGCAGCAATGCCGGCAATGCTCGCGCAACCCCGTCCATCGCACTCGTGGCGCCGGCAGCACTGCGCTCCCGCTCTTTCAGCGCTTCCCAGCCTGGCGAATGACTGTCGCCAAAGACGTGGGGGTGGCGAGCCTCCATCTTGTCGGCAATCGCGCGAGCAACGTCGCTGAAGTCGAAATGACCAGCTTCCTCGGCCATTCGCGCATGGAAGACCACCTGAAGCAGCAGATCTCCAAGTTCTCCGCGAAGATCTTCCATGTCGTTACGGTCGATGGCATCGGCCACCTCATAGGCTTCCTCAATCGTGTAAGGAGCAATCGTCCGGAAGGTCTGCGCAACATCCCATTCGCAGCCAGCGTGGGGATCGCGCAGGCGGGCCATAATGCTGAGAAGGCGGTTCAACTGTTCGGACATGGCTAGCTCACGAAGAATGATAATAAGTATTATGTTAAATATTGGACAAGGGGTATTCCGAAGGCAGGCCTGCTGTGGCGCTCAGCAACGGCATATTCAAACGCCCATCCATCTGATTATCAGGGTCATCGACGTGAAGATCGTAGCCCACATCAGTGCCATGACCAGACTTTTACGCCATCTCAAACGCATTCCGGAATAAGCGCTCACGGCAAGTATCAGCCATCCCAGCAACGCGACGACCGATACCCAACTGCCGTACATCGAAAGCTCCTATGGCTCCACCACCATGCCGTCATAGCCGACGAACACACCCTTGGGCACCTCATCCTGGATCGTCTGATAATCCATGCTCTTGTCGAGATGTGTCAGCACGGTCTTGCCCGCGCGGCAGGCGTCTCCAAGTTCGATCGCCATCGCCAAATGGGCATGCGTTGGATGCGGTTCGCGCCTCAGGCAATCAGTCACCAGAATGTCAACGCCATGGAAAAGGCGGACCATTTCGGCGGTAATGGCGCTATAATCAGTAGCATAGGCAATAGATTTGCCATCGCACTCGAAGCGGTAACCAGTGGATTCTGTCGGTCCATGAGGCATCTGGCACCAGCTGACGCCAAATCCGGCATGGCATCTCAGACGGTCGAGCGTCTCCAGTTCGACGATCGTGGGATAACCGTACTGACCTGCAAAGACATAGCTGAAACGCTGCCTGAGCCGATGAACCGTTTCCGTGGATCCAAACCCCGGCAAAGGCGCTGCGCGGCCATAGCGCATCACCCGCAGGTCATCTATCCCGTGGCAATGATCGGCATGATCATGTGTCCAGAAGATTCCGTCGACCCGCTCGATATCATTGGCCAGCAATTGCTGGCGAAGGTCCGTGGATGTATCTACCAGCAGACGATTGCCTTGTTCGCTTTCAACGAGGATCGATACGCGGGTCCGACGGTTGCGGGGCTCGTCGGGGTCGCAATTTCCCCAATCATTTCCAATTCGGGGAACGCCCGTGGATGTTCCCGACCCGAGAATGAGAACTTTCACGCCACCGCCTTTCGGAACAAAGCGTGAAAGTTTCGGGTGGTATATTCGGCCAGCACGCCAAGCGTTTCCCCTCGCAACTCAGCCACAAAGGCAGCCGTGGCCGCCACGAAGGCGGGCTCGCAGGGTTTCCCGCGATGCGGAACAGGAGCGAGGAATGGACTGTCCGTTTCCACAAGAAGCCGGTCTCGTGGAATCCACGATGCGACTTCCTGAAGATCCTTGGCGTTTTTGAAGGTCACAATTCCTGAAATTGAAATCGTCAGCCCGAGATCGAGCATGAGGCGCGCGAAATCGGCCGAAGCGGTGAAACAGTGGATCAGAGCGGGGAAAGCCCCCTTCTCCATTTCCTCGCGAAGGATCGCTGCCGTATCTTCTTCAGCGTCCCGAGTGTGCACGATGAGAGGCAGGCCGGTTTGACGCGCCACGTCGATATGCGTGCGGAACAATGCCTGCTGTACCTGCCGATCGGATTTGTCGTAATAATAATCGAGCCCGGTCTCACCGATCCCGATCACCTTGGGATGCTGCGCCGCCTCCAGCAAGGCGGCTGCGCCAAGATCGGCGTGACCATCCGCCTCATGGGGGTGGATGCCCACGCTGGCCCACACATCCGCCTCGCGCGCAGCGGTGTTCACAACCCGCTCCCACTCGCTCTTGCGGGTGGAAATATTGAGGAAGCCATGCACACCAGCCTGACGCGCCCGATCGAGCACGCCCTGCTGATCCTCCACCAACCCCTTATACTCCAGGTGGCAGTGGCTATCGACAAGCATCAGGCGCCCTCCTTCACCGGCATTTCAAGCCGGGGAAAGACCGGTGTGGGAGCATCGACCTTGATGGCACCTAGTGCGTTATCGTGAGCCAGAGCCGCAAAGCTGCGCGCATCGCCCGGAATGCACAAGGCATCGAGGATCTTGGCGGAAGCAGTTGGCGTTACAGGAGAAATTGCCACAGCAAGATCCCGGATACAGCCGCAGAGCGTTGCGAGAACTCGCTCCATCCGCTCCGGATCGGTCTTGCGAAGAGCCCAAGGCGCCTGTTCGTCAACATAGGCATTGCAGGCATAGACAGCTTGCATCCAGGCTTCGAGGCCAGCGGTAAAGGCGAGCTTGCCAAAGGCTTCCGGCAGTTCCGCAGCGCAGGCCGCATTCACCTTTGCGCGCAACTCCGTATCCGCTTCAAGCACGGGAGCGCTGGCTGTAAAACCCTCACTGCAGTTCTTGGCAATGAAGCTCATCACTCGCTGGGCAAGATTGCCGAAGCTGTTTGCCAGTTCGGCATTTGCCCGAGTTACAATGGCTTCAGTGGAATAGCTGCCATCCTGCCCGAAGGTAACTTCACGCAGCAGGAAGTAGCGCAGAATGTCCACGCCATATCGTTCGGCCAGTTGCATCGGATCGGTGACATTGCCGAGCGATTTCGATTCCTTCTGGCCGCGATTGAGCAGGAAGCCGTGGGCAAAAATCTGCTTCGGTACGGCGATTCCCGCGCTCATCAGGAAGGCAGGCCAGTAAACCGCATGGAAGCGAACGATGTCCTTGCCGATCAGATGGACATTCGCCGGCCAGAACTTGCGGAATTCCTCCGTATCCTCGGGATAGCCGACGCCGGTGATGTAATTGGTGAGGGCATCGACCCACACATACATCACATGGTCATCATGGCCCGGAACCTTCACGCCCCAATCGAAGCTGGTGCGGCTGACCGAAAGATCGCGCAGGCCCCCTTCGACAAAACGCAGCACTTCGTTGCGGCGGCTGTCGGGCTGAATGAACTCCGGATGCTCGGCGTAAAGCGCCAGCAACGGTTTCTGATACCTTGAAAGCCTGAAGAACCAGCTTTCCTCCACCGTCCATTCTACAGGCGTGCCTTGAGGGGAGAGCTTTTCGCCCCCTTCCCCTTCCAGGAGCTCGCTCTCGTCATAATAGGCTTCGTCGCGAACCGAATACCAGCCTTCATAGCGATCCAGATAGAGGTCGTCATTGGCTTCCATCGCCTGCCAGATCGCCTGGCTGGCGCGATGATGCGCATCTTCCGTCGTGCGAATGAAGCGATCGTAGGACACGTTAAGCCCATCGCACATCGCACGGAACAGCGCGGACATATCGCTCGCCAGTTCGAGAGGTGTCTTGCCGAGATCACGCGCCTTCTGCGCCATCTTGAGGCCGTGCTCATCCGTTCCCGTCTGGAAACGCACTTCGCGGCCCATCAAACGCTGGAAGCGGGCGGCAACGTCGGCCGCAATCGCTTCATAGGCATGGCCGATATGCGGCGGGCCGTTGGGATAGGAAATGGCGGTAGTGATGTAATAGGGTTCAACCATGGGCCGGTTCCCTAGGCTGTGCTGCACTTGCGAGCAAGCTGCCGATTTCCATGACCAGCAAGGCTGGATCGAAATTATAGGTCGGGGCCTGGGCGGCAAGCCTGTTGATGTCACCATGGGCACTGACGATAGCCGGAATACGCGCGAGCGATGCCCTACGCATCTCCTGCGCAATTACCGCGCGGGCCAGCTCGATAGCGGCCAACTGCCGTTCACGCGCCGGGCGTTGGCCGATGGCATTGGCAAGTTCGCCGCGCAGGACGAAGCTTTCATCCCCTTCGGCCAATATTCGCTGCATCAGAAGATGAAGCGGAGCAAGGTCATGGGAGAGGAATTCCAGCGCCGCCCCCGGAGAGCCGCCGGCTGCGCTCGCAGCCAATGCCCGTTCGGCGGGATCAGCTGTCGGCGCTTCTCTGGCGAGATATGCCTCCACCTCATCCGCACGGGCTTCGCCAAAACGCAAGACGCGGCAGCGGGAACGAATGGTGGGAAGTAGACGCCCCGGCCGGTGCGTAACGAGCAGGAAGAACGTGCCCTGGGGCGGCTCTTCCAGGCTTTTGAGCAGCGCGTTGGCTCCGCCTTTCTCCAGATCGTCAGCCGGGGAAATTATCACGGCGCGGCGATTGCCCAAAGTAGGCCGTGTGACCAGGCGGTGCTGCATTTCGCGAATCTGGTCGATCGAAATGTTTCTCTTGGGCTGCCATTCCTTGCCCTCTGCCTTTTTCTTCTCCTCTTCCGCATTGGCGGGAAGATGTTCGAGCAGAAGGATATCGGGATGGTCGCCCTTCGGTTGAGGAAAACCATCCTCGGCTACCAGTTCCCGGGCGGCAGCAAGGGCGAAATCCAGTTTGCCGATGCCGCGCTTGCCAGCCAGCATCCAGGCATGATGCATGCGCGGCCCGGAGAGCGCGGCGTGCCAGGCCCGCCAGGGTTCGTCATGCCCTGAATGCCTCATGTGGCAGGCTCCAGCAGGGGACGCAGGGCGGCCATGATGCGGGCGTGAATTTCGAGAGGCGCCCCCTCCCCGTCGATCCTGGCGAACCGCGCGGGCTCTATTTCCGCGATCCGGGTGAATGCGGCGGCAACGCGCGCGTGATAGGCTGCATCGCGCCCTCCGATTGCGTCGGCCCCATCGGTGTCTCGCGCAGCGAGCCGTCCCTCGGTCAGCCGGGGCGGCACCTCCACCAGCAGCGTGAGATCCGGGAGCAGTCCTTCGCTGCCAATGCGGTGGAGCGTCAGAATATCGTCTTCGGAAAGCCCCCCGCCCCCGCCCTGATAGGCCCGGGTGGAATCGATGAACCTGTCGCAGATTACCCAGCTCCCCCTCTCCAAGGCGGGCCGGATGAGCTTCTCCACATGATCGGAACGGGCTGCGGCGAAAAGCAGCGCTTCGGCGCGCAGGTTCCATCCCTCGCCCGGAGGATCGAGCAATAACGCCCGGATCGCTTCAGCACCCGGAGTTCCGCCCGGCTCTCGCGTCAGGACAGCCGAAAGGCCCAATTCCGTCAGCGCATTCACAAGCAGGCGGGACTGAGTGGACTTGCCCACCCCTTCCCCGCCTTCCAATGCGATGAATCGTCCTTTGCTCACGAAAGCCAGCCTAGCACGGCATTGATCATGCGCTCCAACGGATTGGCCTTGTCGACCGCCGATGCAGCTTCCAACGGAACGCGATAGGGGCTCATGCCGTCGATCCTTACTTCCAGTTCCGCCACTTCCTGCCCAGCGGCAATAGGTGCGGCGATAGGCCCGCGATAATGAAGCGACATGGTGATGCGCGGCTTGAGGCCCGGCGGAATATCCGCGAGCACAGGCCTCGCCGTGCGCAAGGCAACGGTAGAGGCTGACCCGTCCTGCACTTGCGCGGTTCCTATGGTCGATCCTGCCTGAAATATCTGGTGGGGAACGAATGCGGCAAAGCCCCATTCGATGTAGTCACGCGCAATACGGGCCCGCTCCGGCCCGCTCTCCGTGCCCGCCAGCACGATCACCAGCCTGCGGCCTTCGCGCTGGGCACTGCCGAGGAAGTTGTAGCCTGCCTCTCGCGTGAAACCCGTCTTGATCCCGTCCGCCCCGGGGACCTTGCCCAGCATGGGATCGTGATTGGCCTGGGTAATGCCGTTGAAGCTGTAACCTCTCTTGCCGATATAGCGCGCGTAGAGCTGCGGGTGCCGGTCAATCAGTGCCTTTGCGAGCAGAGCGAGATCATGCGCGGTTACGAAGGTTCGGCCTTCATCCGGCCAGCCATTGGGCGTCCCGAAATGGCTGTCATACATGCCCAGCCTGGACGCAGTGCGATTCATCAGCGTCACCCAATTATCGAGTGATCCCGCAGCACCCTGCGCAAGCAGCGCAGCCCCGTCATTTGCAGAAACCGTGGTGATGCCGTGGATCAGCGTATCCACGGTAACTGTATCCCCTTCCTTGAGGAACAGCGACGAACCTGTCCCTCGCCAGTCCTTTGCGAGATCTGGCCCGAAGGTGAATGTCTGATCCGGCTTCAGCCGGCCATCGGCGAGCATCTCGAAGGCGAGATAGG
This sequence comes from Fulverythrobacter ferritrahens, assembly GCF_020539485.1. Classification (GTDB taxonomy): domain Bacteria; phylum Pseudomonadota; class Alphaproteobacteria; order Sphingomonadales; family Sphingomonadaceae; genus Andeanibacterium; species Andeanibacterium ferritrahens. Next base: position 927,657 of record NZ_JACDXU010000001.1, on the reverse strand, counting down.
TCGTCATCACCTTCGTGACGGAAGCCGGGAGAAAACGCCGGTCCATTTCCCGGCTGTGCAGTGTCTGGCCTGAACTGATATCTACCAGCAAGGCAATCGGCGCCTCAGCCTCAGTCGGCGGAGCCGGATCGGCATGCAAAGCGGCTGGAGTTGCCAACAATGCCGAGCCCAAACCCAGCAATCCGATCCTTCCGATACGCCTCAAGTCCGCTCCCGCCAGTCATGCGGCCGGGGCTGAAGCGCCCCTAGCCGTCTGAATAGATTCGCGCGTCGCTATAACCCGCAGCTTTCACCTTGGCGAGCGAGGCTTCCGCGGCATTGCGCGATCCGAAGGGCCCGGTGCGGACGCGGTAAAGCGAACCGGCCTTACTGATTTCACCGCCGATGGCGCCTGCCACCTTTTCAGCACGCGCCTTGCTCGAAAACGCACCGGCCTGGACGAAGAAACCCTTCTTCGCAGCGGTTGCGGCGGGTTTCTCCGCAGGCTGGACGCGCGCTGCGGTTACTGGAGCCTGCGCCACCGGAACAGGTGCGGCCTGCTTGGCCGGAGGCGGCGGAGAAGCTGGCTTCCGAGGAGGCGAAACGGGCGCTGGCGCGGCAGTGGCAAGCTCTGGTTCCAGCGCAGGAGACGGCAAGGACGGAGGTGCAGATGGCGCTTCCGGCTGCTCTCCTCCGGCAACACTTTGAGGCAGGGCTATCGAGGTTTCGGGCCCGCTGCCGGGCAGTTTGAGCCGCAGGACATTCACCAGCGACATCGGCGTGTCCATCCGGTCCGGCGCGCGATTGCCGGCACGCAATGCAGCCCGTTCCGGCTCCTGCGGATTTACACGGCGCACGCGAACCGGAGTGGCGCGTGATATTCCAAGCTGTTCAGCCGCTCCTGGAGAAAGCGCAACGACGTCGTGGCTCTCCAGCGGGCCGCGCCGCTCGATCCGCACCAGAATGGTCTTTCCGGTCTCCAGCGAGGTGACCTCGACATAGCTGGGCAGCGGCAATGTGTGGCTGGAGCCAGAAATCGTAGGGCCGCCTGCATTTTCCAGCGAAGCGTATCCAACCTCGTCATAATTCCAGACATCGGTTGGCGTGTAGGTTACACCGTCCACCGTATAGGGCAGGCCAATCGTAACGGGGTAATCTGCAGCAGGGCCGTTCACGGCTGAGGACGGAGAAAGCCTGGGCCCCGCTCCCGCGCCAGATGCAGCACACCCCGCGAGCACGGCAATCGCCGCCAGCGCGGCAAAGCCGGTGGCAATGGTCAGTTGGTTATTTGGCAATCTCATCAGCAAGCAGCCCGACACTCATAGCGTAGTAGTTCGAGCAGTTATATTCGAGGATGACCCTATAATTACCGGTTAAGAGCCAGGATTTCGTTCCGGGCCCGTCAGGCTGGAAAACACTGGCCATCACATCATCCCCAATCGGGGCGAGCGGCGTGACGCCGAGTTGCTTCCATTCCCGCACCTTTTTCCACTGGCTGTGGCGTTCATGGACGCGCGGGCAGACGGGGGAGAGGATCTTGCCCTTATGGGCATCGACATTGAAACCGGCGGGCAATTGCGCCGCGACGCCCCAAGGTTCGCCCGTGCGCCATCCGGCATCGCGGAAATAATTGGCGATCGAATGGAGCGTATCCGCCCGGCTGTTCCAGATATCCTTGCGCCCGTCACCATCGCCATCGACCGCAAGGCGGAGATAAACGCTTGGCAGGAACTGAGGATTGCCGAAGGCGCCGGCCCAGCTGCCTTTCAACGTATCGCGCGAAAAGCCGGTATCCGCGATTTTCAGAAGATCGATGAATTCGGCCGCGAACAATTCCCGGCGGCGCCCTTCCCATGCGAGGGTGGCGAGCGAACGGGCGAGATCGAAATCGCCTTTATAGCTGCCATAATTCGTTTCATGCCCCCAGATCGCGATCACTATCGGCGCGGGAACGCCATATGCGCGCTCCACTTGCCCGACTGTATCAGCCGCAGCTTCGTAAACCCGCCTTCCGCCAGCGATCCGGTTCCGGTCGACATGAGTGGCGATATAGGGTGCGAGAGGCGAGAAACCACTTCCGGGCGGGCCGGCAGGCTGCGCCCGATCCAGCGAAACGACACGGCTGTTAGGCGTAAGCCCCACAGTCATCGCGGAAATCGTGCCCTCGCTAACCCCTTCGGCACGGGCACGCGCCGCAAGGACCTGAAGATAGGAAGAGAAGGGCAATCCACCCTCCCCGTCCAGCGATTCGCCACCTGCATATGCAGCAGGCAGAGGCTGGACGACCTCCTGCGCGGAAGCGCCCGAGATGGACGCGGAAAGGCCGATAAAAGACGACAGGGCAAGAATATGGCTTCGCAGGCTCATATCCTTACCCTGTCACAAAGAGCTTCCCCTTAGAAGCCCCGGCGATGCGGAGCGTGGGGAAATTCAGGCAGGCTCAACGCCCCACCTCAGTTGCCAGCGGCGCCGACCTGCGGATTGTTCCAGTCAATCGGCTTGAAACCGCAATTCACTTCCGTTCCGCAATTGGTGACGGTGTGGACATAACGAATCTTGCCGTTCTCGATACGGAACAGGTGGCTGTCAGGGCGTGCTTTTTCGCCGAATTTGAGGAAGACGCTGACGGCGCCCAGCGCCTCGTCCACGACATATTCGCGTGAGGCCAGCTTCACGCCCGAAGGCACGCCGACGTTACAGCTGTCATCAGGCTGGCCGCGGCCGGTGTAGAGCCCGCCTTCAAGGCGCGCGCACGGCGTGCCCCAGGGAACCTGGACGTTTTTGTCATTGAACAGATCGAGATAGGCATTGGCTGCCGCGATCAGTTCCTGCCGGGTGTTGCGTTGCCCTTCCGGAATGACGGACCAGTTTTCAGCCGAGGCATATTTCAGCGTGTTGGCCGCGTTGAATAGCCAGTCGCCTTCATCCGTCGCGATATTGTTGATGGTGCCGACACCGCCCTGCCAACCACGATTGATCTGCGTGGCCATGACATAGGGATGTTCCGGATCAGTCATCACGGTTTCGATGAAGACCTTGCACACCGTGGTATCGAGAATCTTAACCGACCAATCGACCTTGCGGGGCTTGGTGAACAGGGCGGAAAGCGTGCCCAGCTTGAAGTTTTCGCGATAATCCACCCATTCGCCCATTTCCATTTCGAAAGGGCTGCCCTTTTCCAGAGCATTGACCCAGCTCTGGGCGGTTTCATCCAGCTGTTCGCGGGTGCATGCGGACTGCGCCATGGCGGGGGTTGCCATCGTCAGGCCGGAAACGGCTGTGATTGCTGTGAAAAATAGGCGTTTCATCCCAGTCTCTCCAATCGGTCCGCTATGGGTCTTTCAACACCGGCGCGGATCTTGAAATTGTCTCCCGAACGGCGCCTATGCGCTCGTTGATTTTGCCTAATGCCATCCGGCCCCGGAGTCACGGGGGCAAGATGAGGAAATCGTTCTTCTTTGCGGAGGCCGGGAAACTTGCCGCAAGCACAATTGCCCGGTGACAAGCTCGCCAAAGCTCGCTAGCCGCCAACCGGACGGAAGAGTGGCCGAGCGGTTGAAGGCACCGGTCTTGAAAACCGGCAAGGGTGCAAGCCCTTCGTGGGTTCGAATCCCACCTCTTCCGCCACAAGGCTAGACCCCCGGCGGGATTTTCGCCCGCATCAGGTCGCGCCGGTCAAACCGTTCCCCATCGGCTATGAACGTGCCATCGCCCACGGCATGGAGCATACGCTTGTCCTGCCTCGCGGGATCGTGCCAGGCGGCAACCCCATCCAGAATCACGATGCCATGAGGCTCGATGATCTCCACCACCCGGCATTCGATATTGGCGAGGCACTGGCCGATCAGCGGCGCTTTCACCTTACTTGCGGAAAGACGGGTCAGGCCGAAGCGCGCGAATTTGTCCGTATCGCTGCCGGAACACATGCCGATGCCAACGGCGATGTCGATCACATCCGCCGTCGGAATAGCGAGCACGCATTCGCCCGTATCGCGCAGCGCCGCCCAGGAATGGTTCCAAGGGCCAGTAGTGATGGCGAAGCGGGGTGAGAAATCCATCACCATCGTCCAGGTGATGGTCATCACATTATCCCGCTCGCCATCGCGGGTAGTTACCAGAACCACCGGCCCGGGCTCGATCAGCATGAATGCCTTGCTGAGCGGGAGTGGCTCCATCGCCCGGATCAGATATGCAGCGCCCTGCCATAAGCGGCCAGCACGCTTTCATGCATGGATTCGCTGATGGTGGGATGCGGGAAGATCGTGTTCATCAGCTCGGCCTCAGTGGTTTCAAGCGTCTTGCCCACGACATAGCCCTGGATCATCTCGGTCACTTCCGCCCCAACCATATGGGCGCCGAGCAATTCTCCGGTCTTGGCGTCGAACACCGTCTTCACGAAGCCTTCCGGCTCGCCCAGCGCGATGGCCTTGCCGTTGCCGATGAAGGGGAACATGCCGACCTTGACCGTGTAACCCACTTCCTTGGCCTTCGCCTCGGTCATGCCGACGCTGGCGATCTGCGGGTGGCAATAGGTGCAGCCGGGAATGTTGTTGCGGTCCAGCGCGTGCGGATGGACATCCTTGTTGCCCAGTTCCTGCGCGATGGCTTCGGCGGCAGTCACGCCCTCATGGCTTGCCTTGTGCGCCAGCCACGGGCCGGGCACGCAATCGCCGATGGCCCACAGGCCCTTCACGCCAGTCCGGCCATAGGGATCGATCTGAATGAAGCCGCGATCCAGCTTCACACCCAGCTTGTCGAGCCCGATATTCTCGGTGTTGGGCTGGATGCCGATGGCGACGATCACATGGCTGAACTGCCCTTCCGTCACCTTGCCGTCCTTGCCCTTGATCTTGGCCGAGACGCCCTTGTCGGAAACCTTGAGTTCTTCCAGCGCAGCGCCGGTCAGGATATTCATGCCCTGCTTGGTCAGCGCCTTTTGCAGGAAGGCAGAGACATCCGCATCTTCCACCGGCACGACCCGGTCGAGCATTTCGACCACCGTCACATCCACGCCCATGTCATTATAGAAGCTGGCGAATTCGATGCCGATCGCGCCGCTGCCAATCACCAGCAGCTTGCTGGGCATTTCAGGCGGGGTCATGGCGTGGCGATAGGTCCACACGCGCTTGCCGTTAGCCGGGGCGAAAGGCAGGTCGCGCGCGCGCGCGCCGGTGGCGACGATGATGTGCTTGGCGGTGAGCGTTTCGGTGCCCTTCTCGCCCGCCACTTCCAGCGTGTTCGGCCCCTTGAGCGTGCCCGTGCCCATATGCACGGCGATCTTGTTCTTCTTCATCAGGTGCGTGACGCCCTGATTGAGTTGCTTGGCCACGCCGCGCGAACGCTTCACGATGGCTTCCAGATCGGCGGTGATTTCCTTCGCAGCCAGCCCGTAATCCTTGGCGTGTTGCATGTAGTGATAGATTTCAGCCGAACGCAGCAGGGCCTTGGTGGGGATGCAGCCCCAGTTGAGGCAGATGCCGCCCAGCAATTCACGTTCCACGATGGCCGTCTTCAGGCCAAGCTGGGCGCAGCGGATCGCTGCGACATAGCCGCCGGGGCCGGAACCGAGAACGATGACGTCGTAGGCTTCTGCCACTTCGAATTACTCCTGAGCGTCTACTGGGCGCGGGTGCCCATTGTCGTCGACTGCGACGAAGGTGAACTTCGCCTGCGTTACCTTTGCCGCCTCTTCCAGATGGCGCGGACGGCGCCAGGCTTCGACGGCGATGACCATGCTGGTGCGGCCGACCTTTTCGATCGTGCCATAGACCGAAACCTCGTCCCCCACCTTCACCGGTTCGTGGAACTGCATCCCGTCAATGGCCACGGTGACGGCCCTGCCCTTGGCACGGCGCGCGGCCATCAGCCCGGCGCCATTGTCCATAATGCTGACCAGCCAGCCGCCGAATATGTCGCCATAGGCATTGGCATCGGCGGGCATGGCCGTGACCCGGATGGCGGGATCGCGCTTCTCAGTCACTCAATGCCTCGCCGAAATTGACGCAGATGGGGCTGCGAAACACGCAAGCTCTTCCATTTTTTCACTGCTCTCCCAATCACTTGCCTGAAAAGCCATGTGACTTTCCAAGATCGTGCCCCTGGCCCGATCCGAAGAGGAAAACTGCGAATTCATGGTGAGGAACTTATCCTCCCGGTGCGTGTGTACGAAAGCCTCAGGCGATGAGGCCCAGCGGCTTCTCTATCAGTTCCTTGAATACCTGCATCAGCTGCGCGCCATCCGCGCCGTCTATGGCCCGATGGTCGAAGCTGCCGGTCGCGCTCATCACCGTGGCGACGCCCAGCGCGCCATCGACGATATAGGGACGCTTCTCGCCCGAACCGATGGCCATGATCATCGCCTGCGGCGGATTGATCACTGCCTCAAACTGCTTGATGCCGAACATGCCCATGTTGGAAAGGCTGGCGGTGCCGCCCTGATATTCGCTGGGCGCCAACTTGCCTTCGCGGGCACGGGCGGCGAGATCCTTCATCTCGTTGGAGATCTGGGAAATCGACTTGCTGCCGGCATCCGCGATGATCGGGGTGATAAGCCCACCGGGGATGGAGACTGCCACCGAAATATCGGCGCGCTTGAACTTGATCAGTTCGTCACCTGCGAACTGCACATTGCACACCGGCACGCGCAGCAGGGCCTTGGCGAGAGCCTTGATCAGCAGATCGTTGACCGACAGCTTCACGCCTTCGCCTTCCAGCGCCGCGTTCAGCTCGCCGCGCAGCTTGAGGAGCGCATCGAGCTGGATGTCCACCGTGAGGTAGATATGCGGAATCTGCTGCTTGGACTCGGTCAGGCGGCGCGCAATGGTCTTGCGCATGCCGGAGAGCTTTTCGACTTCGTGCGGAATGCCGAAATCCTGCGCCTGAACCGGCGCAGCGGCGGGGGCGGAAGTTGCCACAGGCGCCGGAGCGGTTGCACCGGGCTTCGCGCCTTCCACGTCTGCCTTCACGATGCGACCATGCGGGCCCGTACCCTTCACCGCCTTCAGATCGACGCCCTTGTCGGCCGCGATACGCTTGGCCAGCGGGGATGCGATCACTCGCTCACCCGCGTTAGCAGCAGGGGCCGGAGCAGTGGCTGCCGGGGCGGGAGCCGGGGGCGGCGCAACAACCGGTGCGGGTGCGCTTTCGGCCTTGGGAGCAGGAGCGACAGCAGGCGCCGCAGCGCCGCCAGCGGGCTTCACGCTCGCCACATCTTCGCCTTCTTCAGCCAGGGTGGCGATCACGGTACCGACCTTCACACCCTCGGTGCCTTCGGCGATCGCGATGTCGGCAATGGTGCCTTCATCCACCGCTTCGAATTCCATCGTGGCCTTGTCGGTCTCGATCTCGGCCATGATGTCACCGGCCGACACCTTGTCTCCAACCTTGACCAGCCAGCGGGCCAGAGTGCCCTCCTCCATGGTGGGGGACAAAGCGGGCATCTTGATCGCAATGGACATGGCGGAAAGATTTCGTCCTTCTGGTGTTTGACGGGTGGTTCTCTGGCCAATTTGGCGCGCGGGGGCAAGGGCTCACTAGCGCAAAATCAGCATCCGTCTTGCCTGACAGCGCCTTTAAGCGGATAGGGTTCCGCAGGGAGAGCAGAAAATGCGCGTCTATCTGGTGATCATGGACGAAACGGAAGAGGCGCGGGTTGCCTTGCGTTTTGCCTCCCGCCGTGCAGCCAAGACCGATGGCGGGGTGCATATCCTCGCCCTCGTCCCTCCGCAGGATTTCGTGGCTTTCGGCGGCGTCCAGGCCACTATCGAACAGGAAGCGCGCGACCGGGCAGAGATGCTGGCCGCCAGTGCGGCAGGCAGCCTGCTGACCGAAAGCGGGAAGATGCCCACTATCGCCGTTCGCCAGGGCGAAGGGGTGAAGGTCATCCGCCAATATCTGCTCGAACACCCGGAGGTCGCCGCGCTGGTGCTGGGCTCCGCGCGCGAGGGTAATCCGGGCCCACTGGTGACGCATTTCAGCCAGGCGTCGGGAGGGCTCTCCTGCCCCGTATTCCTTGTGCCGGGGGCCCTGACCGATGAGGATATCGATCGGCTGAGTTGAGCGGGTTCAACCCAGTCAACCACATCCGTTCGTTCTGAACTTGTCGAAGGACACACGCCACATTCGCGCCAAGCCCGAACGGAATCGCGTGGCCTTCGACAAGCTCAGGCCGAGCGGGCCCGGGAAAGCAGCGGATTGAATTACCGCTTCTTCCCCTGATGCCGGATATTGCCGGGCCGCCCCCGCTTACCGACCACGTGCTTGCCCTTCTTCCGGGGCTCCATCTTGGAGCCGCGCGGTTCGATGGGCGCGCTACCGCCTTCGGGTAGTTCAAACTTCAGCGCGCCGGTCAGCGGATTCGCCTCTGCCAGACGCAGCTTCAGCCGGTCGCCCATCGCGTAGATCGTGCGTGTACGTTCACCTACCAGCGCCTGGGCGGAATCGTCATAATGATAATAATCGTTCCCCAGCGTGGAGACCGGCACCAGCCCGTCCCCACCGAGGGCTATGATAGTGGCGAAGAAGCCGAATTTCTGAACGCCGGTGATCCGCGTGTCGAAAACCTCGCCTACCCGGCCGGAAAGCCATGCAGCGACATAGCGGTCGATCGTCTCCCGCTCTGCCTCCATGGCGCGACGTTCGGCGCTGCTGATCGCTTCGCTCACTCGCTCCAGATCGGCGCGATCACGGTCGGACAGGCCTGAAGTAGCGGGCAAATCGTCCTTCGGTTTCGGCTGTTCGAGCCCGAAGCCGTCCACCAGAGCGCGATGCACCAGAAGGTCGGCATAACGGCGAATCGGTGAAGTGAAATGGGCGTAGCTACCCAGCGCGAGGCCGAAATGGCCGGCGTTGCGCGGGCCGTAATAGGCCTGCGTCTGGCTGCGCAGTACCGCCTCCATGATCAGAGCCTTTTCGCTTTCGTCCGCAACGTCCTTCAACATGCGATTGAACAGGCTGGGCGTGATGACCTGACCGAGCGAGAGCTTCTTCTCGAAGGTCTGGAGATAGTCGCGCAGGGCGACCAGCTTCTCCCGGCTCGGCGGTTCGTGGATGCGATAGACTACCGGATGCGCCTTGCTTTCCAGCGCCTTGGCCGCCGCGACATTGGCCGCGATCATGAAATCTTCCACCACGCGGTGGGCATCGAGCCTTTCGCGAATGGCGATTTCGGCAATGCGGCCCTTTTCGTCCAGCACCACACGGCGTTCTGGCAGCTCCAGCTCCAGCGGATCGCGCTTGTGGCGGGCATCAGCCAGCGCATGCCAGCAGGTCCACAGGTTCTTCAGCACATCGTCGGCCGAACCGTCGTCTATGGCTGCCTGAGCATTCTCATAAGCGATGTTCTTCGCGATCCGCACGATAGCGCGGGTAAAGCGCCATTCCTTCACATTGCCGCTGGCATCGATGGAAAGATGGCAGGCCATCGCCGCGCGATCCTGCCCTTCCTTGAGCGAGCAGACATCCGCGCTGAGAATCTCCGGCAGCATAGGCACAACGCGGTCAGGGAAATAGACCGAATTGCCGCGCTTCCTGGCCTCCCGGTCCAGTTTGCCGCCGGGGCGGACATAGAAACTGACATCGGCGATGGCGACGATGGCGTTGAAGCCGCCCTTCCCGTCGGGCTCGGCCCAGATCGCATCGTCATGGTCGCGCGCATCGGCGGGATCGATGGCGACAATCGGAATATGGCGCAAATCCTCGCGCCTTTCCTCGCTCAGCGGCAATTTGGCTGCCAGCTTTGCCTCTTCCAGCGTCTCATTCGCGAAATGGAAGGGGATGCCATATTTGGCGATGGCGATCAGGCTGAAGGCCTTGGGCGCGAGCGGATCGCCCAGCACCTGCACTACCTTCACCCCGGCGCGAGGCGAGCGCCCGGCGGGTTCCGCCAGCACAAGCTGCCCGCCTTCCGCACCACCGAGATCGGCAATGGGCGAGGAATGGCGGATACGCTTGTCCACCGAGGCGAGCCAGCCCTTGCCCGATCCGTCAATCTCTACCACGCCCATCACGCTTTCATCGGCGGAGGCGAGGACTTTCATCGGATAGGCGATCCACCCGGTCTGTGTATCTTCCGTACGGGCTAGCACCCGGTCACCCATCTTGACCGCAGCCTGTCTGCCGGGGCCGCGCTTCTTTTCGATCAGGCGCAGGCGCGGCGGCGGGGCGCCATCATCGGGCGCCCAGCTGTCGGGAATGGCCAAAGCCTCCCCATCGTCGATCTCGACCACGCGAAGCACCGTAACCTTGGGCACGCCGCCCATGCGGTGAAACGCGGTCTTTTTCCCGTCGATCAAACCTTCGTCGGCCATGTCGGATAGCAGCCGCTTGAGCGCGATCTTTTCCTGCCCTTTCAGGCCGAAGGCGCGCGCGATCTCGCGCTTTCCGGCGGGTTCACTCGAGGTCTGGATAAAATCGAGAATCTGTTCCCGCGTGGGCAGGCCGGGAACGGCAGGCCTCGGGCCACGACGGACCTTCTTGGGCGAAGGCGCATTTTTTGGAGATGACATGGCCGGAATATGGGCGGGAACGTGGGCACTAACAAGGGCGTATGCCGCGACATCCCCGGTTTGCCGCGCCTTCATGTCGGCAATTCAAGTCGTTCGCCAGCCCTCGCCCGCTCTTTATCGAACGCGGCTTGATTGCGGGAACTCCCAATGGCCGCTAGTTGCCAAGGATACCAATTCTCCTGGGGACTGACACATGCATATTCAGCTCGCGGGCATTCTGCTCGCCGCGACCGCCCTTTCCGCCACTCCCGTCTCCGCGAAATCCGCCAAGCCCGGCAATGTAGTGGACTTCATGGGGCCGCTGCTCGCCACCGCGCCCGATGCGGCCACTATCGACGGCAAATGCGACCTCTACGTGAAGGAGATCGAGCGGCGGATCGCTGAGCTGGAAAATGAAACCGGCCCTGCCACGGCGAACACCAGCCTTGCCCGTTATGACGAGCTGATCGCCCTGATCGGCGGCGGGAGCGGGGAATTCACGCTCTATCAGGAAGTCATGGCGGACCAGCCCCGCCGCGATGCCGGCGGCAACTGCCAGGTGCGCCTCTCCACCCTCTCCAGCAGGATCAGCCTCTCGCGCCCGATCTATGACCGGCTGAAAGCGATCGATCCCTCGAAGGAAGACGAGGCTACCCGGTTCTATCTGAAGCAGACCCTCGCCTCGTTCGAGCGTAGCGGGGTTGCGCTGGACGATGCCGAGCGGGCGGAAATCCAGGCATTGCAGGAAAAGATCGCAGAGGTCGGCAATGAGTTCGACAGCAATATTGCGGCCGGGCAGAAATCGCTGAAGGTCGCCCCGTCAGAGCTGGAAGGCCTGCCGGAAGACTACATTGCCGCGCACAGGCCCGGCCCGGATGGTCTGGTCGAAATCACCACCGCCACTCCCGATTACGTGCCGGTGATGAGCTACGCCAAGAGCGACAAGCTGCGTCATGATTTGTCCATAATCTACAACCAGCGCGCCTTCCCGGAGAATGACGCGAAGCTGCGCGAACTGCTCCATCTGCGCCAGCAACTTGCCAACAAGCTCGGGCGCCGCAACTATGCGGAACTGGTGCTTGAGGACAAGATGGTCAACACGCCCAAGAAGGTGGAGAAGCTGCTGGAGGATATGGCCGAAGCCGCCCTGCCCGCAGCGAAGGGCGACTATGCCAAGAACCTGGCCGTGCTGCAGGAACTGCGCCCCGGCGCGACCGACATCAAGTTCTGGGAAACGGCCTGGCTCTCCCCCATCGTCCAGCAGCGCTATTATGATTACAATCCGCAGGAAGCGCGCAAATACTTCGCCTATAACGATGTGCGCGACGGCATCCTGAAGCTGACGCAGGATCTGTTCGGCGTGGAAATCCGCCGTTGGAAAACCGCCGTTTGGGACAAGGATGTGGAGCCTTACGAGGTCTACGATCAGGGCAAGCTGATCGGGCGCTTCTATCTCGATTCCCATCCCCGCCCCGGTAAATACAGCCACGCCAACATGGTGCCCCTGCGTCCCGGCATTCCGGGTAAGGCCGTGCCGCTGGGCGCGCTGGTGATGAACATGGCGAAGGGCGATCACACCACCGGCTTGATGGAACATGGTGATGTGGAGACATTCCTCCACGAATTCGGCCACCTGATCCACGGCATCTTCGGCGGCACGCAGCGCTGGTTCGGCCAGTCAGGCGTGGCGACGGAGTGGGACTTCGTGGAAGCGCCTTCCCAGATGCTGGAAAACTGGGTCTATGACTACGATACGCTCAAGACCTTCGCGAAGGACAAGGACGGCAATCCCATCCCACGCGAACTTGTCGAGAAAATGAACCGGGCGCGCCTCTTCAACGCGGGCTTCGGCGACATGCGTCAGCTGGGCTATTCCAACATCTCGCTGGAATTCCACCAGCAGCCGGTGCCGGAGAATATGGGCGACGCCGCCCGCTATTATCGCGGCGCGTTCGACCTGATCCCCACGCCGGATTTCGTGGAGATGCAGGCTGCCTTCGGCCATCTGAACGGCTATTCCGCGATCTATTACACCTATCGCTGGTCCAAGGTGATTGCGGATGATCTGTTCACCCGCTTCTCCGGGGAAGGCCTGCGCAACAAGGCGACTGCGAAGGATTATCGCGAGAAGGTTCTCGCCATGGGCGGCACCAAGCCTGCGGCCGAACTGGTGCGCGATTTCCTGGGCCGCGACATCACCCTCGATGCCTATCGCGCGGAAATGGCCAAGGCCGCACAGTAACGCGCCAATTCTTCGTCATTGCGAGGAACCGGAGATTCCGCGGCAATCCAGGCCCCAATGGGTTACTCCCTGGATTGCCACGCGGTTTTGCCGCCGCAATGACGAGCGATTATCAATAGGCCCGCGCAACCAGAATGCGTTCCACGGCCTTTTCTCCCGTGAAGATACAGGCGCTATCTGCTGGTTCCGCGCCGATCGGCACGTTGCGGATTGTCAGCTTCAAAGCCTTGAGCTGTTCCACAACCTTATCGAGCGCCTCGCCCGTGGGCTTGGACCACTGGACTTCCACCCAACCCGGATAGCGGGCATCGTCGGAATAGAAGGCGGCCAGATCATCCAGCGAGGTGACGCCGCGCGTAATGTTCGCATCGCGGCGCGCCTTGGCTTCCTCGTAAAGCGAGGACTGGATATCCGCCAGCATGGCAGCAGCATTGGCCGCGAAGTCATCGCGCGCGGTGAAGGCGAAAGCCGTCTTGCCTGCGTCGTTCCAGATCTTGTCGCGGCGCAGCACGGCAACCTTGCCTTCCGACATGTCGCGCGGGCCGACTTCGACGAGGATCGGGGCGCCCTTGCGCACCCAATCCCAACGCTTGGCAGCGGCCTTGCCCGGCGTCTTGTCCAGCAGAACGCGCACGGCCTCGCCGAGCGCCTGCTGGCTGGCCAGAGCGGCGCGCAATTCCTCGCAATAGACCAGCAGTGCAGCATCGCCATCGTCTTCGCGCAGCATCGGCACAATCACGATCTGGTAGGGGGCGATGGCTGGCGGCACGCGCAGCCCGTCATCGTCGCCATGGGTCATGATCACGCCGCCGATCAGGCGGGTGGACACACCCCAGCTGGTCGTGTGGCAGAATTGCTGGCTGCCTTCGCGATCCTGATAGCGAATGCCGGCCGCTTCCGCGAAATTGGTGCCAAGATAATGGCTGGTACCTGCCTGCAGCGCCTTGCCATCCTGCATCATCGCCTCGATCGACCAGGTTTCCTCCGCGCCGGGGAAACGCTCATTCTCGGGCTTCTCGCCCGCGATCACCGGCAGGGCCAGCTCGTCTTCCGCGCAGGCACGATACATTTCCAGCGCGCGCTTGGTCTCTTCCATCGCGCTGTCGCGATTTTCATGCGCCGTATGACCTTCCTGCCAGAGGAATTCGCTGGTCCGCAGGAACATGCGGGTGCGCATTTCCCAGCGCACGACATTGGCCCATTGATTGGTGAGCAACGGCAGATCTCGCCAGCTCTGCACCCAGCGCGCCATGGCATCGCCGATGATCGTCTCGGACGTGGGGCGAACCACCAGTGGCTCTTCCAGCTTCGCATCGGGATCGGGCACCAGCCCGCCCTTGCCATCGGCAATCAGGCGGTGATGGGTAACGACCGCCATTTCCTTGGCGAAACCTTCCACATGCTCCGCTTCGCGCTCGAAGTTGGAGAGCGGGATGAAGATCGGGAAATAGCAGTTCTGCACCCCTGCAGCCTTGATGCGGGTATCCATCAGGCGCTGGATGCGTTCCCAGATGCCATAGCCCCACGGCTTGATGACCATACAGCCACGCACACCCGATTCCTCGGCAAGATCGGCGGCGGAAATGACTTCCTGATACCATTGGGCGAAGTCGTCGGTGCGTTTGACCGACAGGGCATGGCGGATTGCGGACACGTGTGTTGCCTCTGGATTGATGTCGCGCCGCCCTTGCCCCAGCACACAGCTTTCGACAAGCGCGGCCTGCGCGGTTGTTCGGCGGTAAAACCCGCCCAGCGCCCCCATAGGCACCGGGCCGGATCGGATCAGCTGCCGAGGGAATCCAGCTTCTTCTGGATTTCGGCCATCTGCTTGCGCAGCAGGGCCAGTTCGTCCTCGGTCTTGGCCTGAGGGGCCGTCGGCGCGGATTCCTGCTCGGCAGCGGCCGAGGCATTGGGCATGAATGCCGCCGCAGCAGCCTTGAACATAGCCATGTTGGTTTCAGCCATCTTGGCAAAAGTATCGCCGCCCATGGACTGTTTGAACACATCCTGCAGCTTGCGCTGGTTAGCCTGGAAGTTCTCCATCGTGGCTTCCAGATAATGCGGCATCAGGGCCTGCATAGAATTGCCATACATGGAAATAAGCTGGCGCAGGAAGCTGATGGGCAGCATCTGTTCGCCCCCGCTCGCTTCCTCCTCCATGATGATCTGAGTCAGGATGGAATGGGTGATGTCAGTGCCCGTCTTGGCGTCGAGCACCTGAAATTCCACACCTTCACGTGTCATCTTCGCAAGATCGTCAAGCGTGATGTAGCTTGAAGAACTCGTATTATACAGCCGCCGGTTTGCATATTTCTTGATTATTACCGGCTGGTCCGAGCCCCCTGCACTCTTGGCCATTGCATCACTCCCTTTTGAGCCCTTTCGCACACTTAGCACTTGCAGCAAGTGCGGTGCAACATGAATGCAATAGACTAGATTCGCGCAAACCGGCGGCCGATAACCGTCAGCAATTCATATTGGGACAGGTCGGTAATTGCCGACGCCTGAGGCAGATCATAGGGCACATCGACCCAATCGCCTTCGCGGACATCCGGCGCCGCCTCCAGATCGACGACGACCATATCCATCGAGATCTTGCCAAGCAGCGGCAGCCGCACACCCTGATGCAGCAGGAAGCCTTCATTGCCCCAGCAACGCAGGAAACCGTCCGCATAACCGAGCGAGGCCACCCCGACGCGCATCTGGCGCTGGGCAGTGAAGATGGCGTTGTAGCCAACGGTATCGCCCGGCTGGATGGTCCGCGTCTGGAGGATGGCCGCCTGCGGATAGGCAACCTGGCGAATCTGCCCATCCAGCGCGGGACAAGGAATACCGCCATACAAAGCGAGGCCCGGGCGAGTTAGGTCGAAGCCATAACGCGTCCCCAGGCTGATGCCGGCACTATTGGCAAGGCTGCGGCGACGCGAGGGGACTTGCGCGCAAACCGAAGTGAAGCGCGCGAGCTGCGTCTCGTTCAGCGCGCTATCCTCATCCGCCGAAGCGAGGTGAGACAGCAGAACGTCGATCTCCAGAGCAGCGATCAGGGGATCACCTGTCTGATCCATCGGCAGGCCGAGGCGGTTCATGCCCGTATCGACCATCAGGTCGCACGGGCCTCCCCCGGCATCAATCCATAGATGCGCCTGATGCAGGCTGTTGATCACGGGCTTCACGCCCGTCGCCTTCGCATAGGCGGCATCCTGCGCCGTCAATGGGCCGTGCAACACGGAAATCTGCCCAGCGGGCGCATGGGCCAGCACCGCCGCCACTTCGCACCAATGAGCTACGAAGAAGTCCCGCGCGCCTGCAGCCAGCAATACGGGAACGGCCTCTGCCGCACCCAGGCCATAGGCGTCCGCCTTTACCGCAGCACCAGCGCGGGCATCGCCCGACAGGCGATCAAGCGCGCGCCAGTTATAGGCCAGTGCATCACGGTCGAGACGAAGACGGAGAGCTCTGGGCGGCTCGGGAGGCAGGTCAGGCAGTTTCGTTTTCCTCGAAGTCACGTGGCGGACCGGACGGGATGCCCCAGATCCCCACGATCAGCGCGATAAATACAAAGCCCCATGTATACCAGAGCCCGGAATAGACATCCCCGGTTCTGGCCACGATATAGCCCGCGATCACGGGCAGGAAACCGCCAAAATAGCCCGCCCCGATATGATAGGGGATCGACATCGAGCTATAGCGGATGCGCGCAGGGAACATCTCGGCCAGCAACGCGGCGACCGATCCATAATTCATGGCGGAAAGGAAGCCGAAGAACAACAGCACGCCGATGATGCCGATGCTGCGCAGCAAACCCGGATGCTGGACGGAAAAATCATAACCGGCAGTGCCCAGCGCCTGTTCCAACTGCGCCTTGCGTGCAGTGCCGTCTTCCCAGTCGAACCCATCGATTGCGACCGGCATGTTCCCCGCCCGCAATTCGAGCGCAGGCGATGCCGAAAGCGTATAGGGAACACCCGCTGCGGTGAGGTCGGAGATCAGCTTGCCGCACTCGGTTTTCTGGGTATTCGCGAAGGGATCGTAAGCGCAATCCGGCCCCGAGACGACGACGGGCGCCGCGCTGGAAGATTCTATCAGGCCAGGATTGGAAATCGCCCCCAGCGCCCAGAAGGCGGGGAAGATCGTCAGCAGGATCAGGGCATTGCCCCATATGATGGGTTTCTTGCGGCCCGCCCTGTCCGACCATTTGCCCACGAACAGATAGAAGCTCATGATGATAGGCCCGGCGACCAGGATCAGTGCTTCCACCGTGGTCGAATTCACCCGCATCGGCCCCTTGAGGAAGGACAGGCTGGAGAAATAGGCGGCATAGAAGATCGTCGTCAGGCTGCCGGTTATGCCGAACAAGGCCACGAAAATGCGTTTCTTGTTGCCCGGATAGGTGAAGCTTTCCTTGAAGGGATTGGCCGAAGTCCGGTTCTCTGCCTTCATGGCGCGGAACACCGGGCTTTCATTCAGTTTCATGCGCATCCACAGCGAAATCGCGAGCAGCAGGAGCGATACGAGAAACGGCACGCGCCAACCCCATTCAACAAAGGCATCGCCCGGGATCAGCAGACGGCACGCCAGTACCACGCCAACGCTCAGCACGAAGCCGCCCACGACGGCCGCCTGGATGAAGCTGGTGTAATATCCGCGTTTTTCGGGCGGACAATGTTCCGCCACATAAACTGTCGCGCCACCATATTCCCCGCCAAGGGCCAGCCCCTGCAGGATGCGGAACAGAAGCACGATCAGTGGCGCGGCGACACCGATGGTTTCAGCCGTGGGAATCAGTCCCACGCCAGCCGTTGCAATGCCCATCAGGGTGACGGTAACGAGGAAGGTGTATTTGCGGCCAAGGCGGTCGCCCAGGAAGCCGAACAATATCGCGCCAAGCGGGCGAAAGCCGAAGCCCACGGCAAAACCCGCCCAGACGAGCAGCATTTGCAGTGTTTCATTATCGGATGGGAAGAATGCCTTGCCAACCAGCGAGGCAAGCGTGCCGTAGATGAAAAAATCATACCACTCGAACACCGTACCGGCGCTCGACGCGGCGATAACCATGCGAATTTCCTTCGCGCTGGGTTCGCCAGCCACTGCATCACTTCCAGCTATTGCCGTATCGACTGTCGCCATTGCCCCTGCCCCTCTTCCGGCCCCCGCCGGGTTTCTGTGCAGGCCCTAGACGTTCGCCCGCGCAGAAGAAAGAGCCGCCAATGCCGCTTGCCATGGCAACATCATCGCGCCGTGCCGACCGGGAAAGCTGCGCGCGGCCTCAATCGCCCCGATACCGGGCCAATCCGGCAAGGAACCGTTGCCTGCAAGCCAATCCTCCATCGCCCTGGCGGATGCCTCAATGTCCTCGAAGGTCTTGCCCTTTGCTGCAGCAGCAAAAATCGCAGCACTCGCCTGCCCCACTGCGCAGGCGCGTGCGCGCAAGCCGATTCCATCGATACGCCCCTGCCCATCGAGCAGCAGCCCCATGGCCAGAGTGCTGCCGCAGCTCCGGGAGCGGGACTCCCCCGACAAGGGCAAATCCTCAGCCCACGGGTAATCCGCGAGGCGAAGGGTCAAGGCGAGGAGGTCTGGCGTATATAGCCGGTCAGCGGAGCTCATTTCATTCGCCATCTATCACCGCATCCGAGGCCTTGATGTCGACCTGGCGACTTTCGATCATTTGTACCAGCGCATCGGCCCCCGCATTCACTGCCGGATAGGTTCGCGCCTGGGTAATCCAGTTCGGACGGCCCTGAATCCCCCAGATCTTGTCATAGCCCAGCACAAGCAGGCTGAACGCCAGTACGGCAATGATCCCGCCTTTCACCATTCCGAAGCCGAAGCCCAGCACACGGTCCACGGGCCCCAGAAGCGAATTGCGCGAACTTTCCCCCAAGCGGCCGGCGATCAGCTTCATTCCGGCGTAGGGAATGAGCAGCAGCAACGCGAAAGCCAGAACCGCAGCCCCCGACACGCTGTGGATATAGGTCATCAGCTGACTGGTCAGGTGGGTGTGCAGGTAATGGATCGCGAAAAGCGAAAGCAGCCACGATGCAAGTGAAAGCACCTCCTGCACAAAACCGCGCAGGAATCCGCCGACGGCTGCTACCCCGATGATTATCAGGACGATGATATCGAAGCCCGTCATTGCCGCGAGAATTATGCGCTGCCCATCACCCGGTCAACGAGATTGGATACACGTTTCAGCGGTTCATAGCGCAGAGCCTTCGGACTGTCGCAGCCATCCGGCCCGAAACCCCGGTCAAAACCAAGCTTCAGGGATTCTCGCAGGCGCACCCCGCCATGGGCGACCGAGCGGACCTCGCCCGCAAGGGATATCTCGCCGAACCACGCACTGCGCGATGGCAAGGGCTTGTCCGCCAGTGCCGAAACCAGCGCCGCCGCTACAGCCATGTCGGCTGCCGGATCGGCAAGGCGATATCCGCCGGCCACATTGAGATAGACCTCGCAGGAGGAGAAACTGAGCCCGCACCGTGCCTCCAGCACTGCCAGCAGCATGGCAAGACGGCTGGAATCCCAACCGACCACGGCCCGGCGTGGCGTGGCGCCGGATTGCAGCCGGACGATCAGCGCCTGGACTTCCACCAGCACCGGGCGCGTCCCCTCCAGTGCCGGGAATACCGCGCTGCCGGCCAGCGGTTCCTCATTGCCCGAGAGGAACAGGAGCGAGGGATTGGCAACCTCTTCCAGCCCCTGCCCCGCCATTGCGAAAACACCGATCTCATCCACTGCGCCGAAGCGGTTCTTCAAGGCGCGCAGGATGCGATACTGATGGCTGCGCTCCCCCTCGAAGCTCATCACCACATCCACCATATGCTCCAGCACGCGGGGGCCCGCGATCGATCCATCCTTGGTGACATGCCCCACCAGCACCAGCGCGACATCGTTCTCCTTGGCATAGCGGATCAGTTCAAAGGCACAGCCGCGCACCTGGCTGACCGTGCCGGGCGCGCCTTCTATCTGATCGGAATGCATCGTCTGGATCGAATCGATCACCAGCAGGGCTGGCGGCGCCATGCCGCCCAGCGTGGTAAGAATATCGCGCACAGAGGTGACGGAAGCGAGCCGAATCGGAGCATCCGCCAGCCCCAGCCGGGCCGCCCGCATCCGCACCTGCCCGGCAGCTTCCTCACCGCTGACATAAACCGCATCGCCCCCGTTCCGCGCAATCTGCGCCGCTGCCTGCAACAACAGGGTGGACTTGCCGATACCCGGATCACCGCCCATCAGGATAGCTGAACCCGGCACGAGCCCGCCGCCCAGCGCGCGATCAAACTCCGCCAGCCCGGTGGCGCGGCGGACCGGCATCTCCGCCGGCACATCCAGCGCCACGAAATCGACCTTGCGCCCGCCGCTCGAAAGATCATGCTTCTGCGAGAACACCGTGGCGGGAGCTTCCTCCACCAGAGAGTTCCATTCGCCGCAATCGGCGCATTGCCCCTGCCAGCGATGGGAAGTGCTTCCGCAAGCCTGGCAGACATATCGACGTTTGGGTTTGGCCATAAATACGCGATATACAGAACATAAGTGGAACGCAATTGCCTTCCGCTTCCCTTGCCGCCAAACAGGGCACCATGCGCCAGAAGGAACTCCGTATCGCGCTCATCTGCTACGGCGGCGTCAGTCTGGCCGTCTATATGCATGGCGTGACCAAGGAAGTGTGGAAGCTTACCCGGGCAAGCCGGGCATTCCACGCAGGTGACACCTCGCTGAACGGCAGCGAGGCGATCTATCTGGAAATGCTTCAGCATTTGGGCGCGGAGCAGGATCTTGCGCTGCGCATCATGCCTGACATTCTGACCGGGGCCAGCGCGGGCGGCATCAATGCCGTGTTTCTGGCTCAGGCCATTCATTCCGGCCAGTCGCTCGAACCGCTTACCGAATTGTGGCTGGACCATGCCGATGTGGATCGTCTGCTCGATCCCGAGGCGCGCCTGTGGACCTGGATCGCGAAATTCTGGGCTCCGCCCGTTGTCGAATTCCTGTTGAGCCGCCCGGGCAGTGCCGTGAACGAGAGTGTGGCACCCGAAACCCGGCGGCAGGTGCGCAAGAAGCTCGGGCGGTTCGTGCGATCCCGCTGGTTTGCCCCGCCATTTTCGGGAATCGGATTTTCCGGCCTGATCGCAGATGCACTGCAGGCGATGGAAAAAGCTCCTGCAGGCTTGCCGCTGTTGCCGCCGGGCCATCCGCTGGACCTGTTCGTCACCGCTACCGATTTCGGAGGCTATGTCGAATTGCTGCGGCTGAATAGCCCGTCGGTGGTTGAAGAAAGCGAACATCGACTGCCCATCGGTTTTTCAGCACGGATTCCGGCAGAGGGGGGGCAGCCGCTGGCGCATATGCTGGAACTGACGCTGGCGGCACGTTCCACGGCCAGCTTTCCCGGTGCCTTTCCGCCACTGAAGCTCGCTGAAATTGACGAACTGGCCCGCCGCCGCAAACTGGAGTGGCAAAGCCGGGAGCAATTCATCGAACGGGTAATGCCGGGCCATACGCGCCAGCATGATGCCGAAAATGTCTCGTTGATCGACGGTTCCGTTCTGGTGAATGCGCCATTTTCGGAAGCGATGAATTCATTGCAAGGGCGCCCTGCCCAGCGCGAAGTGGACAGGCGCTTTGTCTATATCGATCCACGTCCGGATCGTATCGGGCGGCGCGCACGTGAACGGGGGCAGGATGTCGGCTTCTTTCGCGCAATCGTAGGCTCGATCTCGGTGATTCCACGCGAGCAGCCCATTCGCGACAATCTGGAACAGATCGCGGCCCTTTCACGCGAGGCGGAGCAGATGCAGCTTATCGCCGCTTCCCTGCGCCCTGAGGTGGAGCGCACGGTAGACCAATTGTTTGGCCGCACCTTTTTCATGAACCGGCCGACACCCAAACGGCTCGCATCCTGGCGCGCAAAAGCGCAGCAGGCTGCGGCGGAGCAGGCTGGATATGCCTTCCATTCCTATGCCCAGACGAAGCTGGCGGGGATTGTTGACCGCCTTGGCCAACTCGTTTTCGCCTGCGCTCCCGGCCTGTTATTGCCAGATTCTGCACCGATCGAGGAAGCGCTGCGCACTGAATTGCACAAGCGCGGCCTTGCCAGCCTGATGGATCCATCAGGCGGCGCCAGCGAGCAGGCGATCGCATTCTTCCGCAAGCACGACATCGGCTTCCGAATTCGGCGCCTGCGCCTGCTCGCAAGGCGCCTGACTCACGATTGGGAAGATGATCCCGAAGTGCCCGAGGCCGCACGAGACGCCGGAAGAGATGTGGTCTATCGCGCTCTGGCGCTCTATTTCGATCGGGAAGGCCCATCCTTTCCCGGCGAACAGTTCGTTCCGATTGCCGAGCAGGTTCTCCACAATCCGGGGGGCGTGCTTGATGAGGTAGCGCGTCTGCGCGACCTGGAAGATCTGGACGTTGCCGTGGAAGCCATGTTGGCGGAGGCGCTGGAGGCCATGCCCAAGCCGCTGCGGCGGCGCATCCTGTTCGCCTATCTCGGCTTCCCGTTCTACGATGTCGCCACGCTGCCTTTGCTGCGCAACGAAGGCTTTACCGAGTTCGATCCGATCAAGGTTGACCGTATCTCCCCTGATGATGCCGTTTCCATTCGCCAAGGGGGCACATTCGCGACCTTGCGCGGAGTGGAATTCTATAATTTCGGGGCCTTTTTCAGCCGCGCCTATCGCGAGAACGATTATCTCTGGGGACGCCTGCACGGGGCCGAACGCATGATCGATCTGACATGTTCTGCTGTTGAGGGAATAGTTGACGAACAGCTCATAATAGATTGGAAACGAAGGATTTTCCGGTCCATCCTTGACGAGGAAGAATGCCGCCTGACCACCGATCCCGCATTGATCCCCACGATCCGGGCCGAAGTGATGGAGCGACTAAGGGAAGGAACACCTATTTACTGAAACGCCGGGCCAATGCCTCTGCCGCGGCCATGGAATCTGCCCAGGTAATGTCGAAAGCATCCTGCTCGCTGAAGAAAGGATCGGCGATGGAATCGCCTTCGCGACCGGGCACATTGTCCAGCAACAATTCCAGTTTTGCCTTCGGGCCATCGGGCACCATGATGCGCAGCGACATCAGTACGCCCTGATCCACCGCGAAAATATGGGTGAACCGCATGAAATCATCTGGAGTGACCCGGCGGGCGCGATGATCGGAAAGATCGACCCCATGCTTGCGCGCCACGATCAGCGAACGCTCATCGATAGGCTTGCCGATGTGGTAGGACGCGGTTGCCGCGGATTCGACATGGATTTGGAGACCGTCCCGCTCTACCACTTGCCGCATTGCCGCTTCAACGAGCGGAGAACGGCAGATATTACCAAGGCATACAAATAGCAGAGCGGGGCGTTCATTCATAAGGTTTGACTAGCGTCACTCGGTCAGATCGTTCCACGCATTTTTCAGGCGATCGAAGAAACCTGCACTTTCGGGACATTCCTCACCGGTTTCCGTCTCCTGGAATTCCCGGAGCAATTCCTTCTGGCGAACCGAGAGGCGGGTTGGCGTCTCCACCTGGACTTCCACCACCAGATCACCGCGCCCGCGCCCTTGCAGAACCGGCATACCGGCACCGCGTTTGCGCAATTGCTTGCCGGACTGGATTCCCGCCGGAATGTCGATCGAATGATTTTCTCCGTCGAGCCCTGGAATGCTGACACAGCCGCCCAGCGCCGCAGTGGTGAAACTGATCGGCATCCGGGTGAACAGCGTGGTCCCTTCCCGCTCGAATACCGGATGGCGCGCTACATGCACGAAAATGTAGAGATCGCCCGGAGGCGCGCCATTCGGCCCAGCCTCACCCCGGCCTGACAAGCGGATGCGCGTGCCGTTATCGACGCCCGGAGGAACCGCGACTTCAAGGCGCTGAAGCCGATCGGTCCGACCTTCGCCCCGGCAGTGCTTGCAGGGGCTTTCAATCACCTGCCCGCTGCCATGGCAGGTCGGACAGGGACGTTCGATCACGAACAGGCCCTGCTGCGCACGCACCTTGCCGCGGCCGCCACACAGGTTGCAGGTCCGCCGCCCCGTGCCCGGCTCGGCTCCCGTGCCGTCGCAGGGTTCGCAGGAAACCGAAACCTCTACTTCGATTTCCGTATCCTTGCCGTGGAACGCTTCTTCCAGCGTCACCTGCAAGTCATAGCGCAGATCCGCGCCGCGACGAGGGCGCTGACGCGCCCCGCCTCCAAAACTGCTGCCGAAGATGGTTTCGAAAATATCACCGAGATCGCCGAAATCGGCGCCGGGACCACCACCGTACCCGCCAGAACCACCCTGCTGAAACGCGGCATGACCGAAACGATCATAGGCCGCGCGCTTCTGCGGGTCTTTCAGGCAGTCATAGGCTTCATTGATAGCCTTGAAGCGAGCTTCAGCTTCGGAATCGCCAGGATTGCGATCCGGGTGATATTGCATGGCGAGTCGGCGGTAGGCGGTTTTGAGAACCTTCTCGTCCGCCGTCCGCTCCACCTCGAGCAGTTCGTAATAATCGATGTCGGTCGACATAGCCCCGTCCCGATAAATCTAGCCGCCGCCGACGCGGGATGCATCAGCGGCGGCCAGCATTTCCATCAGGCCATCAGCCCTTGTTGTCTTCGTCGACTTCCGAGAATTCGGCGTCCACCACTTCCTCGTCACCCGAAGATGCGTCCGCGGCGCCCGACGGAGAAGCGGCCGAAGCCTGTTCCTTCTCGTAGATCGCCTGGCCCATCTTCATGGCCACTTCGGTGAGCGCCTGGCTCTTGGCATTGATCGCAGCAGCATCGCCGCTTTCAATCGCGGTCTTTGCTTCGGCAATCGCAGCCTCGATCTGGCTCTTGAGATCGGCGTCGATCTTGTCGCCATTTTCTGCAAGCTGCTTCTCGGTCGCGTGGACGAGGCTTTCTGCATTGTTGCGTGCCTCGGCCGCTTCACGGCGCTTCTTGTCTTCCTCGGCGAACTTCTCGGCATCGCGGACCATCTGGTCGATGTCGGAATCCGAGAGACCACCCGAAGCCTGGATGCGGATCTGCTGTTCCTTGCCAGTGCCCTTGTCCTTCGCGCTGACGTTCACGATGCCGTTCGCGTCAATGTCAAAGGTGACCTCGATCTGCGGCACGCCACGCGGAGCGGGCGGAATGCCGACGAGGTCGAACTGGCCGAGCAGCTTGTTGTCCGCCGCCATTTCACGCTCGCCCTGGAAGACGCGAATGGTCACCGCCTGCTGATTGTCTTCGGCAGTCGAATAGACCTGGGTCTTCTTGGTCGGGATCGTGGTGTTGCGGTCGATCATGCGGGTGAACACGCCGCCCAGCGTCTCGATGCCCAGCGAAAGCGGGGTAACGTCGAGCAGCAGCACGTCCTTGACGTCGCCCTGAAGCACGCCCGCCTGAATGGCAGCGCCCATGGCCACGACTTCATCCGGGTTCACACCGGTGTGCGGCTTCTTGCCGAAGAACTTTTCAACGACTTCGCGCACCTTGGGCATGCGGGTCATACCGCCGACCAGCACCACTTCGTCGATCTCGCTGGCCGAAACGCCGGCATCGGCCAGAGCCTTCTTGCAGGGTTCCAGTGTACGCTGGATCAGCTTGTCGACCAGCTTTTCCAGATCGGCGCGCGTGATGGTTTCCACCAAGTGGAGCGGCGTGGTGTTGCCGCCTTCCATGCGCGCGGTGATGAAGGGCTGGTTGATTTCGGTGGTCTGCGCGCTCGACAGTTCGATCTTGGCCTTTTCGGCGGCTTCCTTGAGCCGCTGCAGGGCGAGCTTGTCGCTGCGCAGGTCGATGCCTTCCTTGTCCTTGAACTTGTCGGCCAGATATTCGACGATCGCGCCGTCGAAATCTTCACCGCCCAGGAAGGTGTCGCCATTGGTGGACTTCACCTCGAACACGCCGTCGCCGATTTCCAGCACCGAAACGTCGAAGGTGCCGCCGCCAAGGTCATAGACGGCGATGGTCTTGCCATCTTCCTTCTCGAGGCCATAGGCCAGCGCGGCCGCGGTCGGCTCGTTGATGATGCGCAGCACTTCAAGGCCCGCGATCTGGCCGGCGTCCTTGGTCGCCTGGCGCTGCGCGTCGTTGAAGTAGGCCGGAACCGTGATGACCGCCTGAGTGACGGTTTCGCCGAGATAGCTCTCGGCCGTTTCCTTCATCTTCTGGAGAATGAAGGCGGAAATCTGCGAAGGCGAATAATCCTCGCCGCCGGCATTCACCCATGCGTCGCCATTCTTGCCCTTCACGATGGTGTAGGGAACAAGCTCGGTGTCCTTCTTGGTCACCGGGTCATCGAAACGGCGGCCGATAAGGCGCTTCACCGCGAAAACGGTATTATCCGGGTTGGTCACCGCCTGGCGCTTTGCCGGCTGTCCGATCAGACGTTCGCCATCCTTGGTGAAAGCGACGATCGAGGGCGTGGTGCGCGCCCCTTCAGAGTTCTCGATAACCTTGGGCTTGCCCCCATCCATCACTGCAACGCAGCTATTGGTCGTACCCAGGTCGATCCCGATAACTTTGGCCATGTATTTCCCATCCTGTGCTTCATGTTGGACACCGCGCTGTTCGCTTCCCCCTTGAGGCAAAGCGGTTCGGCGGCTCGTTCACAGGGGCGATATAGGAGCGGTTTTCCTTGGCACAAGAGATAGTGACGACTAGAAATTTGACGAAAGTCCGTAAGGAAAGATCTGATGAAATCCATTCGCCTGACCGCCATTGCCCTCGCCTTTGCCGGGATCAGCCTTGCCGCCTGCCAGCAGGAGGCGGCTGAACCCACGCAAGGCGCCTCTCCGGCCGCTCCCGAAGCACCGGCGGGCATTGCACTGGCCAATGGCGTGCTGGTGTTGCCAGCCGTGAAGGGCAATCCGGGCGCGGTCTATTTCGATATCGCCAACAAGAGCGAAAGCGATGCCTCCATCGTGGGCGTGCATGTGGATGGCGCGGGCAGCGCGATGATGCACCAAACCATGACGGTGGACGGCATGAATTCCATGAAGGACATGTCCGAATTCGTCGTGCCCAAGGGCGGAAGCGCCGGTTTCAAGCCCGGTGGCAATCACATCATGGCCATGGAACTGGACGATAGGCTGAAGCCCGGTTCGTTCACCGATGTCACGCTCACTTTCACCAATGGAGACAAGGCGACCTTCTCGGCAGAGATTCGCGCCGCGGGGGATGTACGCTGAACCATGGCGGCACGATTTGCCCGGCGGGTGGCGAACGACCGCTGACGCCGGGGGAGATTGCCCTCGCCCGCTCGATATTCGGCGATGCAATCCATTATGGCCCGGTGCGGATCAGGCGCCGCAAGTGGTTTCCGTTCCAATTGCGCAGCGTGGTAATGGCCCCGCGCGGCCACCTGCATTTCCATCCGCAGGGTCAATCCTATTGCGATGACTTCGCCAGTGCGCCGCTCAGCCGGCAGGGCCTGTTCATTCATGAAATGGCACATGTGTGGCAGCACCAGCGGGGCGTTTTTCTGCCTTTGCAGCGGCATCCTTTCTGCCGTTACGCTTACGCGCTGAAACCTGGCCAACCCTTGACCGCTTACGGGATCGAGCAGCAGGCAGAAATCATCCGCCACGCCTTTCTGCTGCGCAATGGCACGGCACTTCCCGGCGTGACGGACGCAAAAGCCTATGAAAGGCTGGTCGATTTTCCCGGCACTGATTCTTAGCGGCGATCGCGGCAGCGCACTTCATATTCGCGCCCGCGGCTGTCCCGGCGATAGCATTTGCCTTCCTTCTCGATCAGCGCACCACCTACGGCGCCTACGCCAGCGCCAATAGCGGCAGATTCGGCAACGTCGCCGCCGCGCAAGGCACCCACGCCAGCCCCCACCGCGGCGCCGGCCAGAGCGCCTTCACCGGCATAATTGGTTGAACAGGCCCCGATAGCGAGAGCGGATGCGAAGATCACGGGAACGAAAGGCAGTTTCCTTGTCATGTCACTGGTTCCTCTTTCACCCCTGTTCATGCCCTTGAACAATCAACGACTTAGGCAAGCTAAGGGTTGCACGGCCTATCGTATTTCTGCGCTACCTTGCCCCGCAGGTGGCGGTCCCGGTTGCGATGAAGGGCCTGCTGCGGCCATATGCTGCGCAAAACAAAATGCCGGAGAGCCCTGAAATGCCGCATGACGTCGATCATTCCGCCATCCTCGATCGCCTGGCCGCCACGCGCGGCGGGGTACGCAACAGCTTCACCGACCTCGACCCCACCCGCATCGCCCATCTGATCATCGACATGCAGAACGGCTTCATGGAAGAAGGCGCGCCGGTGGAAGTGCCTATGGCACGCGACGTTGTGGATAATATCAACCGGATTTCCGCTGCCCTGCGCAAGGCAGGCGGACACAATATCTTCGTGCGCTTCACCACGCCACCCGAAGGCTCGCCAAGCTGGTCGAACTTCCATTTTCGCATGGGGCCGGGCGCACAGGCCCATCGCGAAGCCTTCACGCCCGGAGCGCATTACTGGCAGCTATGGCCGGAGTTGGATATCGCGGAGGATGAACTGGTGATCGAGAAACAGCGCTTCAGCGCCTTCACTCCCGGCACTTGCGACCTCAACGCCACTCTTCGCGAGCGTGGGATCGATACGGTGCTGATCAGCGGCACGCTTACCAATTGCTGCTGCGAGAGTACCGCCCGCGATGCCATGCAGCACAATTACCGGGTGCTGGTGGCCGCCGATGCCAACGCCGCCCTGAGCGACGAAGAACACGCGGCCACCCTGCACAATATGGCCTTCGTCTTTGCCGATCTCTATTCGACCAGAGAGATCGAGGGCCTCTTTGCGGTGGATTGAAACCTCAGTCCGGCTTCTTCGCAACTGCCACCATCGCCGGGCGCAGCAGGCGATCCTTGATCATGTAGCCGGCCTGCATTTCCTGCACCACAGTGCCGGGCTCTGCATCGGCACTTGGCACCTGGATCATGGCCTGGTGCTGATTGGGATCGAGCGGAAGCCCCATGGCCGCGATCCGGCTGATACCATGGGCGGCAAAAACCTTGTCGACCTCGCGCTGGGTCGCCTCGATACCGGTGATGAAGCTTTTGAACTTCTCGTCCTCGCGCATCTCGGCGGAAACCGCATCCAGTGCGCGGGAGAGATTATCTGCAATGCTCAGAATATCGCGCGCAAAACCGGTAACGGCATAGGCCCGCGCATCGGCGATATCCTTCTCAAGCCGACGGCGGACGTTCTGCGTTTCGGCCTGAGCATAAAGGACGCCCTGCTGCGCAGATGCCAGTTCTTCCTGCAATTTGCCTAGTTCGTCGAGGATGCTCTCACCCTCACCGCCATCGAGCAATTCTTCCGGAACTCCTGCCAGTTCCGCGGCTGCAGCATCGTCAAGCGGCTTCTTCTTGTCATCGTTCATCGTCATTATCTGTCTGTTCTAGCCGATCAATTTACCCAGAGACTGAGCTGTGAAATCCACCATGGGGACGACGCGCGCGTAATTCAACCGCGTCGGGCCGATCACCCCCACTACACCGACCACCCTGCCCTCGCGATCACGATAGGGCGAGGCGATCACCGAAGAGCCTGAAAGCGCGAAAAGCCGGTTTTCCGAACCGATGAAAATCCGTGTCGATTCCGCTTCACGCGCGCTTTCGAGCAATTGCGCGATCGATTGCTTATTCTCAAGATCGTCCAGCAACTGGCGCACACGCTCGATATCGCCCAGTGCGGTTTCGTCCAGCAATTTTGCCTGACCGCGCACGATCAGCACCGGGCGCCGCGCGGCATCCTCGCTCCAGATGGCAAGGCCACGCTCCACAAGATCGCGGCTCGCCTCGTCAAGTGCTGACTGGCCTGAGGAAATCTCGGCCCGCATCGCACGCACTGCTTCCGCGAGGGTCCGTCCCGCCAGGCGCGCGGTGATGAAATTGGTGGCCTGCTCCAGAACAGTGGGCGGCATGCCGGCGGGCAAATGGAGCACCCTGTTCTCGATCTGGCCATCCTCCCCCACCAGCACGGCCAGCGCGGTGGTGGGCGAGAGTGGGACGATGCTCATCTGCGCCAGCGTCGGCTCGCGACTGGGCACCATGACCACCCCGGCAGCAGCGGAAAGATCGGAAAGAATGGCGCTCGTAGCCTCAAGAGCCTGCTCGATCGGACCAGGCTGAGCCAGTCGCCGTTCGATTGCGGCACGTTCTTCCGCGCTCGGTTCGGCTACCTGCATCATCCCGTCCACAAACAGCCGCAGGCCAAGTTCAGTGGGCATACGTCCCGCGCTGGTATGCGGGGCAGCCAGCAGGCCCAGCGACTCAAGATCGGCCAAAACCGAACGGATGGAAGCTGGGGAAAGGCTGACCCCGCTTTCCTGTGCAAGCGCCTTCGAGCCCACGGGAAGCCCGCTCGTGAGATAGCCTTCCACCACCAGGCGGAATATCTCACGAGCACGTGTGGTCAGTTCAGTGACGGGAAGCGTCTTCATCACGCCCCACATTTAGGGAGACTTGCCCCCGCAATCCAGAGAGGAGGTGTACTTGCTAGGCAGTAAACTCATACAGGCCTAGCCATCCTGCGGTTCATATTCGAAGCGATTCTGCTTCGTCCCCACCAGATCATCGAGCGGTAGTTCCTTCCAAGCACCATACAGGTCGGGCTGGATCTTCTCTGCTTTGGGTTCCGCACAGCCGAGATACCAGCTCAGCGCGTCGGCTCCGCTCTCTTTCTGCCAGGTTACCCTCACGCTCGGACTATCCGTGCGCACGGGCACCGAGCAATTGTCATAGCCATATTCCACCACCCCCTGCGGCCGGAATGCTTCGATCCGGGCAAGGAAGGCCTTCACCTGATCCGGCGTGGCCGTGAACGGATGCTCTCCTTTGGCTGCAACGAAGCGCGTGCCGGTGAAAGTCCCGCTGCCATCCGCATTCAGCGTGAAGGAAAAGATCGGGCAGGAACCGAAACAGGCGGTTTCCTCAAAGGTGACCGTCTCGGGCGCCGTGCTTTCCTGCACGGGAGTTGTTGCGCACCCTGCAAGCAGAAGGGTTGCGGCGAGGGGAATCCATTTACTCGACACGCGGGTAATTCCTTTCCGGTACGAATTCAGGCCCCTTGCGGAAATGGCTGT
The DNA here is from genome assembly GCF_020539485.1 of Fulverythrobacter ferritrahens. Lineage (GTDB taxonomy): Bacteria > Pseudomonadota > Alphaproteobacteria > Sphingomonadales > Sphingomonadaceae > Andeanibacterium > Andeanibacterium ferritrahens. The sequence continues at coordinate 896,878 of NZ_JACDXU010000001.1, read as the reverse complement.
GGCATCGTGAACACTTGCTGGCTAGGGGGACCACACAGTCCAACGGAGTGATTTATGCGACCTTCCGGCCGCGCGATCGACGAGATGCGCACTATCGAAATCCAGACCGGTTTCACCAAGCATGCGGAAGGATCGTGCCTGATCTCTTTCGGAGAAACCAAGGTGCTGGTTACCGCCAGCGTGGAAGAACGCCTGCCGCCATGGCTCAAGGGCAAGGGCGAAGGCTGGGTAACGGGCGAGTATTCCATGCTGCCCCGCGCCACTCACACCCGCGGTCAGCGCGAGGCGGCCAAGGGCAAGCAATCCGGTCGTACCCAGGAAATCCAGCGCCTGATCGGTCGCTCGCTGCGTGCGGTGGTCGATCTCAAGAAGCTGGGCGAACGGCAGATCACCGTCGATTGCGACGTGATTCAGGCCGACGGCGGCACACGCACCGCCTCTATCTCCGGCGCATGGGTCGCCCTGCGTCTGGCGGTCAACAAGCTGATGGAACAGGGGCTGGTCAAGGAAGACCCGATCATCGGCAAGGTGGCGGCGATCAGCTGCGGGATTTTCAAGGATACGCCGGTTCTGGATCTCGATTATATCGAAGACAGTTCCGCCGATGCCGATGCCAATTTCGTGCTGATCGAAGGCGGCCAGATTGCCGAAGTGCAGGCCACTGCGGAAGGCGCGACCTATGACGAGGAAGGGCTGCTGCGCCTGCTGCGCCTCGCCCGTATCGGCTGCGATCAGATCTACGCAGCTCAGGAAAAGGCTGTGAAGTGACGCGCAGGCTCACTTCCGGAAAGCTGGTTATCGCCACCCATAATGCGGGCAAGCTGCGGGAAATTTCCGCATTGCTTGCCCCTTATGGGCTGGAATGCGTCTCAGCCGGGTCGCTGGGCCTGCCCGAGCCTGAAGAGACCGGCACGAGCTTTGTCGAGAATGCCCTGATCAAGGCACGGGCCGCTGCGGATGCAAGCGGCATCGTCGCCTTGGCAGACGATAGCGGGTTGTCGGTGGATGCGCTGGGCGGCCGCCCGGGCGTCTACACCGCCGACTGGGCCGAACGGCAATGGTTCGAAGGCGAGCCGGGCCGTGACTGGTACATGGCTATGGGCAAGGTGGAAGGCATGCTGGCCGAAAAGGGGCCTGACACTGCGCGCGATGCGGCATTTCATTGCGTTCTGGCGCTGGCATGGCCTGACGGGGAAAGCGCGGTCTATGAAGGCCGCGTCGGAGGAACTCTCACCTGGCCGCCGCGCGGAACCATGGGTTTCGGCTATGATCCGGTGTTCGTGCCGAGCGGATTTGACCAGACTTTTGCCGAGATCGCGCCGGAAGAAAAACATCGCATCAGCCATCGTGCCGATGCCTTCGCCAAGCTGGTGACGGATCAGTTCCACTGATCCGTCCGGGCACTCAGCGGCCCACTTTGCTGCCGAACCAGTTCCCGGCGGGCCAATAGCGGCAAACCAGCACATCCCGGCCCCTTGCCGTCGCCAATGCGCAGCCGACCTTGCGCGTGTCCGGCCAGATAATCTGGGTGTAATGCGCCACGTCCTGCCATCTGTCGGTCGTGGAAACGTCAGGGAAAGTGCCGGGGCGGAAATCGCGCTTCTCCCCGGTGAAGGCGCCCATCATATGGGCAAAGGAATAGAAGCCGGCCGTTCCCATCCACAGGTTCTCGCCGGTTCCCTCCCGATCTGACCACAATGAATGGCGCAGTCTGCCGTCCTTTGCCAGCTTGCGTGCCCATTCGTCCGCCTGCTCGGAAAGCTCCGCGCTCCATTCCAGCCTCAGCAGGCGCTCGGCATCGCGGGCGCGATTGTGAAGGATCAGGAATTCCGCCGCTTCGCTTCCCGCAAGGGGACTCGCGGCGGCAGGAGCGGTGGTAGCCAGTGCTATTGAGAGAGAAAGGATTCGAGCCATCTTCATGGTGGAAAGCTTGACTCCCGGCGCTTAATGCTTGCTGAAAAGCGGAATGGCGCGCGCGCTCTACATTCATTGGCCCTTCTGCCTCGCCAAGTGCCCCTATTGCGATTTCAATTCGCATGTGCGGGACCGGATCGATGTGGAAATCTGGCGCAAATCCTTGCATTGCGACCTTCGCCATGAGGCGGAGCTGGCGAGCGGGGAGCGGCTGGAGAGCATCTTTTTCGGAGGGGGAACGCCCTCACTGATGGCTCCCGAACTGGTTTCCACCCTGCTGGAGGAGGCAGAGCGCCTGTGGGGCTTCGCACCGGGTATCGAAATCACGCTGGAGGCCAATCCCAGCTCGGTCGAGGCGAGCAAATTCAAGGATCTGGCGGCGGCCGGTGTCAACCGCGTGTCGCTCGGCTTGCAGTCACTGGACGACGATGCGCTCAGATTTCTCGGCCGGCTACACGATAGCTCAGAAGGGCTGAGCGCGCTGTCAACGGCGCAGAACGCGTTTTCGAGGGTCACTTTCGACCTCATCTACGCACTGCCCGGTCAGACGCCGGAGCAATGGCAAAGGATGCTCGAGAGGGCATTGTCATTCGGCACCTCTCACCTCTCGCTCTACCAACTGACCATCGAGCCGGGCACGCGTTTTGCCACCATGGTGCGGCAGGGCAATTTCACTCCGCTGGATGACGATGCGGCTGCCGACCTGTTCACGCTTACCCGCGAGATCACTGCCGCGGCAGGCCTGCCCGCCTATGAGATTTCCAACCATGCCCGCCCCCGCGAGGAGAGCCGCCATAATCTGACCTATTGGCGTTATGGCGATTATGTCGGCATCGGCCCCGGCGCCCATGGCCGGCGCGGCGGAAAGGCGACGGTGCGGCATAAAAAGCCCGAGAACTGGCTTTCCGCCATTGAGAGCCAAGGCCACGGCATAGCGGAAGAACGCGTGCTGGGCCTGAACGAGCAGGCCAGCGAGGCGCTGCTGATGGGCCTGCGCCTTGCCGAAGGGATCGACCTTCAGGCGCTTTCCGCCCGCTTCGGCATTGCTCCCGATGCGCTGGTGGATCAGGCGCGGCTGAACTTCTATTCCGCTCAAGGGCTGGTCAAAAAACAGGGACCGCGCATCATCGTGACGGAGGCCGGGATGCCCCTGCTCGATGCCCTGCTGGGAGAACTGGTTCCGGCAGACCTCGTCACCGCATGACCAGCCGGGGCGACATTCTGGAGGCCTGGCACCACCATCTCACGGAAGGCCGCCGCCGTTCGCCGCATACCGTTCGCGCCTATGTAGCCAGTGCCGCCCGCCTGCTGGATCAGCTGGGCGAAACCGACTGGCCCTCCCTCGCCCGGCTGGAAGGCGCCGCATTGCGCCAGCAACTGGCGGCGCGCCGGGCAGACGGGATCGGCAATGTCTCCGCCGCAAGGGAGCTATCCGCGCTCAAGACATTCATCGCCTTTGCACGAGAAAAGGCGGGGCTGCCCGATGCCGCCGCGCCGCGCCTGCGTGGGCCGCGCATCAAGAAGGGCCTGCCCCGCCCCGTAACGCCCGATGAAGCGCTGAACCTTGCCGAAACGGTGGACGAGGATGCCAGCGAGGGCTGGATCGGCACGCGGGACCGGGCGGTGCTGTTGCTGCTCTATGGCGCAGGCCTGCGCATTTCGGAGGCGCTTTCGCTGAAAGGGGCCGATCTACCCCTGGGCGACAGGCTGGTCATCACTGGTAAGGGCCGCAAGCAGCGCGTCGTCCCGATCCTGCCCATCGTCGGGCAGGGCGTTTCCGCCTATGTCGAGCAATGTCCCTGGCCCATCGCCAAGGACGACCCCGTTTTCCGGGGAGCCAAGGGCGGTCCGCTGTCGCAAGGCATGGTGCAGAAAGCCATGGCGCGTGCGCGCCAGTCCCTTGGCCTTCCCGCCACCGCAACGCCCCACGCGCTCCGCCACAGCTTCGCGACGCATCTTCTGGGCGCAGGCGTCGATCTGCGGAGCCTCCAGGAATTGCTCGGCCATGCGAGCCTCGGTTCCACCCAGATCTATACGAAAGTTGACGCAGCCACCTTGCTGGACACCTACCGCAAGGCTCATCCTCGCGAGCGGGATTAGCCCTGGTAATTGCGGAGATGCGCCAAGCCGATCGGCATGGGCCGAAGAGCGTTTCCCGCTTATTGCAACCAACGGATCAGGATAAGCGCGCCGGGGTAGTTCAAAGCAGGAACCAGCCCGCGATGCCCCCGGCCTGCAAAACCCCGATCAGTTGCAGATAGGTGGAAAAGGGTTCCTTGCGCGTCTTGTGACGGAAGAAATGCCGAGCGAGAAATGCTCCGGGCGTTCCGCCGATGAACGCCAGGAACAGCAGATCCCTCTCGGGAATCCGCCGCGCGCCCGCAATCGCCAGTCGTTTGTCATGCCAGAAGCGAAAGGCCGTCCATCCATTGATGGCGGTCAGGCCAGCAAGAAGAGGAATGTTCATGGCAGTGATGTAGCTAATCCAGGCTAATTCCCCACTGCCGCAGCTATCACGGAAAACCCGTATCGGGCCATCCTGCTACCTGTCTTTGCGAGGTTTCCAGGTGATGACTCTCCAGAGATAGCCAACCACCCCCACGGCCAGTCCGCCGATCACGATCCAGTCGAGCCATTGCTGGGACTGTTCGAAATAATGGCCAAGCCAGTGCCCGCCGCCGATCAGCAGGGCGTTCCACACGGCTGATCCTGCGAATGTATAGGCCAGAAACCTGCCATGGCGCATATGGGCAAGGCCCGCAGGCAGGGAAATCATGGTGCGCAGCAAGGGCGAAAAGCGCAGGAAGAACACCACCCATTGCCCATGGCGACGGAAGAAGGCGCTCGCCTTCTCGATGTCCTCCCATTCCACCGTCAGCCACCGCCCCCAGCGATCTACCAGCGGCTGCAACCGCCGATAGCCCCATTTGTGCCCGGCAAGGAACCAGACGTAATTGCCGAGTGTGGAGCCGATCGTTCCGGCGGCCAGCAAGGGCCAGAACTGCATCGTGCCGCGTGCCACGGCCACACCGCCCAGCCCCATGATCAGCTCGGACGGGATCGGGGGAAAGACGTTCTCGATCACCATCAGCAGCGCAATGCCGAGATAGCCGCCCCGCTCGATCACTTGCAGGATGATTTCGTTCATTACGGGGAAGATGCTCCATTCGGGGCGGGATTCACAGGCCGACCTTTGCCGCAGGCGGCCAAAAAATTGTCGCGCTTTCGACAGAAGTGACGGCGCCTCTGGCAGCCACTAGCGAGGAAACAACGCCATACAAGAACAGGATTGCATCATGACAAGCCAGAAGCGCCTTTCCGGCAAGGTCGCGCTCGTAACCGGGGGATCGCGCGGGATCGGCGCAGCCATCGTCCGTCGCTTCGCGGCGGAAGGCGCCAAAGTAGCCTTCACCTATCGCTCTTCGCCCAACGCGGCGCGGCATATCGTCGCCGGTATAGAAGCGGAAGGCGGCCATACCCTTGCGATTGCGGCGGACAGTGCCGATCCGATGGCGGTTGAACATGCCGTGGGCCATACGGCGGCCCATTTCGGGTGTCTGGACATTCTGGTCAACAATGCGGGCGGCGGGACGCCCGAACTGATCGGCGAAGCAACGCTGGCCAATTACGAACATATCTTCGCGGTCCATGTCCGCGCCGCTTTTGTGGCAATGAATGCCGCCGCCAGGCTGATGCCTTCGGGCGGGCGGATCATCACCATCGGCAGCATCAATGCAGAACGCCTGCCCTTCACTCACGGGGCGCTCTATTCCGCCACCAAGGCCGCGCTGGTGGGCCTCACCAAGGGTGCCGCGCGCGATCTTGGTCCGCGCGGAATTACCGCCAATGTGATCGAACCCGGCCCGATCGACACGGATCTTAACCCTGCAGACGGGCCATGGGCCGCGCCTGCCCGTGCGGCCCTGGCCACCGGGCGGTTCGGCGATGTTGCCGACGTCGCAGGGCTTGCGGCCTATCTCGCCAGTGCGGAAGCCCGCTTCATCACGGGCGCGGCACTGGCCATCGATGGCGGTTATTCCATCTGATAGTGTGTGAGCGGGCTCAGCGCCGGCCGAGCCTGCGCTCTATCGCGTCCCAGATCATCCCGGCAGTGTCAGTGCCATTGAACTTGTCGATGGCGACAATGCCGGTGGGGGACGTCACGTTGATTTCGGTCAGCCACTTACCGCCGATCACGTCGATCCCCACGAAAAGCAGGCCAAGTTCCTTCAGGCGCGGGCCAAGGGCGGCGCAGATTTCCTCTTCGCGCGGGGTGAGCCCGGTCGCCTCGGCCGAACCCCCGCGCGCCAGGTTGGAACGGAACTCGCCTTCGCCGGGCCGGCGGTTGATCGCGCCCGCAACTTCCCCATCCACCAGCACGATCCGCTTGTCCCCTTCCGCCACTTCCGGGAGGAAAGGCTGCACCATATGCGGTTCGGGCCAGGTCTGGTTGAACACCTCGATCAGGGCGGAGAGGTTGTCGCCGCTTTCGGGCACGCGGAAGATCGCCTTGCCGCCATTGCCGTGGATCGGCTTCACCACCACCGCGCCGTGGCGCTTCTGGAAAGCGCGCACTTCCTCCACCGAGCGGGTGACCAGCGTGGGCGGCATGAACTGGCGGAAATCCAGCACGAACACCTTTTCCGGCGCGTTGCGCACGCTGGCCGGGTTATTCACCACCAGCGTCTCGTCCTCGATCCGTTCCAGCAAGTGAGTGGCGGTGATATAGCCCATGTGGAACGGCGGGTCCTGCCGCATCAGCACCACGTCGATCTCCTTGCCGAGGTCCATCCGCCGATCTTCCCCGGCGCTGAAATGATTGCCGGGCTCGCGCCGGACGGTGACGGGCTTCAGCATGGCGTGCAGCCGGTCATTCTCATCCAGCGTCAGCGATCCCACATCGTAATGAAACACCTCATGCCCGCGCGCCTGCGCGCTCAGCATCAGGGCGAAGCTGGAATCTCCAGCAATGTTGATGCTTTCAATGGGGTCCATCTGGACTGCGACGCGCAGGGCCATAACTGTTCTTTCTATTCAGCGAGCTTGATGGGTGCCGCTTAGGGCATCCACGCGTTGACGATGTGGCGTGGGAAGCGCCCCGGTGCAAGCAGCAGCACATCGATCCGGATGGAATCCTTTGCCCCGGCATAGCGATGGGCCACCGCTTCCACTGCCGCCGCCACGCGCCGCAGGCGATATTCATCAATCGCCGCATCCAGATCCTCGCCTCGGCGGCGCCATTTCACTTCAATGAAGGCCACGGTCCGACCGCGCCGGGCGATCAGATCAATTTCACCGCGGGGTGTCTTCACCCGCCGGTCCAGCACCCACCAGCCATGCAGGTTGAGCCACAGGGCCGCGCGGATTTCGGCAATCCGCCCGAGCTTTTCCGCCTTGGCCCGGGTCACAGGCTCTTGAGCTCCATCGCGCGGGCATAGAGAATCTTTCGATCGAGTCCGGTGGCCTTCGCCACCTGCGCCGCCGCCTGCGAAGGCTTGTCATGTTCCAGCGCGGCCAGCAGCAGGGCGTCTGCATCCACGCCCTGCCCCATATCCTCGCCGGGAGGGGCGACCAGCAGCACGATCTCCCCCCGGGGCGGATGCGCCTCGTAATAGGCGATCAGTTCCGCCGGGGAGCCGGTGCGGCATTCCTCGTGCAGCTTGGTCAGTTCGCGCGCCACGGCCACTTCACGCCCGGGCAGAACGGCGTCGATGGCTTCCAGCGAACGGGCGAGGCGCGGCGCCGTTTCGTAGAAGATCAGCGTGGCAGGAATAGCCGCCAGCTCCGCCAGCACATCGCCTCGCGCCTTTTCCTTCACGGGCAGGAAGCCCGCGAACAGGAAGCGGTCATTAGGCAGGCCTGACAGCGTCAGGCCGACTATTGCGGCGCTCGCCCCGGGAAGGCTGGTGATCGCAATCCCTTCCTCGCGCGCGTCCCGCACCAGGCGATAGCCAGGGTCTGAAATCAACGGCGTGCCCGCATCGCTCACCAGCGCAATTGCCTGATTGCGCATGAGTTCCAGCAGGCGCGCGCGATCTTTCTCGTTACTGTGATCGTCATAGCGCCACAGCGATTTGCGGATACCCAGATGTTTCAACAGCTTGGCGGTAACCCGCGTATCTTCGCAGGCAATTGCATCACATCGTGCCAGGACATCGGCTGCCCGCATCGTGATGTCCCCGAGATTGCCAATGGGTGTGGCGACTATATAGAGCCCCGGGGTCAGGGACGGTTCACGTTCGGCGCTGGACATTCAGGCCTTGTGGACAGGATTGCAGGGAGCGGCAAGATGTTGGGTGGATCAATCAATAGACGCCGGGCGCTTGCCATAGCGGCCATGGTGCTTCTGGCAGGCTGTAAGGTGATCCCCAAGGTCGAACCCGGCCCGCCCCCAGCCCCGAAGCCCACCGAAGGCGCGCTGCCCACCGATACGGACCGCCACCGCGTCGCGCTGCTGGTTCCACTGTCCGGCACAAATAGTGAAGTAGGCCAGTCCATTGCCAATGCGGCAACCATGGCCCTGCTCGATACCAATGCCGAAAATCTGCGCATTACCACCTATGACACGGCCACCGGCGCGGACAGCGCCGCCGCCCGTGCTCTTTCCGACGGGAACAAGCTGATCCTCGGCCCGCTCCTTTCGGAAGACGTAATGCCGGTACTGGCTCGCGCACGGCCTGCGGGCGTGCCGCTGATCGCCTTCTCCAACGACACCTCGGTCGCAGCCAACGATGTTTTCGTGATGGGCGTCAGCCCGGAACAGTCGATCGTCCGTTCAATCGAATTTGCCAAGACTCTGGGATCGAAGAAGGTCGCGATTCTGGTGCCGAATGGCGATTATGGCGCGCGGGCGGAAAGTTCTCTCCGTTATGCGCTGACGCAAAGCGGGCTCACTCTCGCCGGCCGTGAAACCTATGATCGCGGCAATACGTCCATCGTCAGCGCGGCCAAGCGCCTACGCGAAAAAGGCGGCTTCGACACCTTGCTGATCGCAGAAGGGCCGCGCCTGTCGATTCAGGCGGCCGGGGCAGTTCGCCCCGCCAATGCCACATCGCCTCTTCTGCTGGGCACGGAACTGTGGGGTGGCGATGCCAGCGTGGCCAATTCGGCCGCCCTTCGCGGTGCGATGTTCTCCACGATTTCAGACGGACGCTTCGGCCAGTTTTCAGAAAGCTACCGGACCCGCTTCGGCACGACGCCGCACCGGATCGCCACGCTCGGCTATGATTCCGTGCTGTTGACCTTGCGCATCGCGCGGGACTGGAAGCCGGGCAAGGCATTCCCCCTCGCCAAGATGCGAGACAGCGGCGGCTTTCTGGGGCTGGACGGCCCGTTCCGCTTCCGGACGGACGGCGTGGTCGAACGCTCGATGGAAGTGCGCCGGGTTGCCAAGGGGAAGATCGACGTGGTCTCTGCCGCGCCCGACCGCTTCGAGGACTGACGATAACCCGCGCATCGCGCTTGTGATGGCGGGATTCCGGGCCTTATAGACATTCCAATGTCCGACGATCTGTTCGAAAACGCGCCCGCCGCCAGCGGCGATTACAACGCTTCCTCGATCGAGGTTCTCGAAGGGCTGGAGCCGGTCCGGCGGCGTCCAGGCATGTATATCGGCGGGACGGATGAACGCGCCCTGCACCATCTGGCCGCCGAAGTGCTCGACAATGCGATGGACGAGGCCGTCGCTGGCTATGCCAATCGCATCGAGGTAACGCTTGAGGAAGGACCGGAAGGCAGCGCGGGCCGCCTGACGATTGTCGATAACGGTCGCGGCATCCCGGTGGACGAACATCCCAAGTTCCCGGGCAAGTCCTCGCTGGAAGTCATTCTCTCCACCCTCCATTCGGGCGGCAAGTTCTCTGGCAAGGCCTATGCCACTTCCGGCGGCCTGCACGGGGTGGGCGTGAGCGTGGTCAACGCGCTCTCCAGCTTTACCCGCATCGAAGTGGCGCGCGAAAAGCAGCTTTACGCGCAGGAATTCGCTCGCGGCGTTACGCAAGGCCCACTGCAGAAGCTTGGCCCCACGCCCAACCGGCGCGGAACCAGCGTGAGCTTCGTTCCCGACAACGAGATTTTCGGGGATCAGAAGTTCAAGCCCCAGCGACTGTTCAAGCTCGTCCGGTCCAAGGCCTATCTCTTTGCGGGGGTCGAAATACGCTGGAAATGTGCCCCCTCCCTCACCAGCGAGGGCGTTCCGGCGGAGGCTGTGTTCCAGTTCCCCGGCGGGTTGGCAGATCATCTGGCCGAGCAGGTGGCAGGCCGCGAATGTGTTACCGCACAGTTCTTCAGCGGCAGTCAGGATTTTCCGGCCGGGCCGGAAGGCGAACAGATGGGCCGCGTGGAATGGGCGATAGCCTGGCCGCTCTGGTCTGACGGTTCCTATAGCTGGTACTGCAATACGGTTCCCACGCCCGATGGCGGCACCCATGAACAGGGCCTGCGCGCCGCGCTGACCAAGGGCATCCGCGCTTTTGGCGAATTAACCGGTCAGAAGAAGGCCAAGGACATCTCGGCTGACGATATCGTCACCGGCAGTGAAGTGATGCTCTCCCTCTTCATCCGCGATCCCCAGTTCCAGAGCCAGACCAAGGACCGGCTGACAAGCCCCGAAGCGGCGCGTATGGTCGAAAACGCGGTGCGCGATCATTTCGATCATTTCCTTACCGACAATATGGAGCGCGGACGGGCGCTGCTGGGCGCGGTGATGGAGCGGATGGACGAGCGGCTGAAGCGCAAGGCCGAACGAGAGATCAAGCGCAAGACCGCCACTAACGCCAAGAAGGTGCGCCTCCCCGGCAAGCTGACCGATTGTTCCGGCGAAGGCGATGGCGAGACCGAATTGTTCATCGTCGAAGGCGATTCCGCCGGCGGCAGCGCCAAGCAGGCGCGCGACCGCAAGACACAGGCGATCCTGCCGATCCGCGGCAAGATCCTCAACGTGGCCAGCGCCACGGCTGACAAGATCCGCGCCAATCAGGAAATAGCGGACCTGCTGCTCGCCCTCGGCTGCGGCGCCCGCAAGGACTGCAATCCCGATAATCTGCGCTACGACCGCATCGTCATCATGACTGACGCCGATGTCGACGGGGCCCATATCGCCACCTTGCTGATGACGTTCTTCTTTCAGGAAATGGCGGAAATCGTGAAGCGCGGGCACCTCTTCCTTGCCCAGCCACCCCTCTACAAGCTGACTGCCGGCAAGGAGAGCACCTATGCCCGTGACGAGGCCCACCGCGCGGAGCTGGAAGCGACCCTCTTCAAGGGCAGGAAAGTGGAAGTAAGTCGCTTCAAGGGCCTTGGCGAAATGAACCCGCAGCAATTGCGCGAAACCACCATGAATCCGGCCAGCCGCAGCCTGATCCGCATCACCCTGCCCGCCGAGCATGAACAGCGTTTCGCGGTGAAGGAACTGGTGGACCAGTTGATGGGCCGCAACCCGGAACATCGCTTCAACTTCATCCAGAACAGAGCAGGCGAACTGGACCGGGACCTGATCGACGCCTGAGCGTTCGATTGGTCCCGGCCCGTTCTAGGCATCAGGCATTCGCCCCGCCCTCCTCCTTCCGTGTCTTCCAGAGCGACCAGAACACGCCGCCCAGGATCAGGGCAAAGGTCACACCCAGACTGATCGCCGGATGCACTTTGCCGCTTTCCGTCAGGAAATCGCCGATGAAGATCTTGGAGCCGATGAAGACCAGCACCAGCGCGAGCGCATATTTGAGATAGTGGAAGCGGTGGACCATCGCCGCCAGCGCGAAATAGAGCGCCCTCAGGCCGAGGATCGCCATGATATTGCTGGTGTAGACGATGAAAGTATCGGTCGTGATCGCAAAGATCGCAGGCACGGAGTCCACCGCAAAGACGAGGTCCGCCAGGTTGATCACCACCAGCGCGAGGAATAGCGGAGTGGCCGCCAGCGCCAGCTTGCCCGTCTTCGCGTCAGGCTCCCGCACGAAGAAGCGGGGGCCATGCAGTTCCTTCGTGATCCGCATGTGGCTGGAAAGCCATTTGATCAGCGGATTACGGGAAATATCGGGCTCGTGATCGGCAACCCATAGCATTCTGATGCCGGTGAAGATCAGGAAGGCCGCGAAGATATAGAGCGTCCAGTAGAATTCCTGGACCAGTGCTGCGCCCGCCGCGATCATCAGCCCGCGTAGAACGATCACCGCCAGAATGCCCCATAGCAGCGCCCGATACTGATAGCGCGGCGGGATGGCGAAGAAGCCGAAGATCAGGGATATGACGAAGACATTGTCGATCGACAGCGCCTTCTCGATGAAGAAGCCCGTATAATATTTCATGCCCAGATCGGGCCCGCGCTCTATCCAGACCCACAGGCCGAACAGCATGGCGACACCGATGTAAAAGGCGGAGAGCTTGAGCGATTCCTTCACGCCCATCTCCCGGTCTTCCTTGTGGAGAATGCCAAGGTCGAAGGCGGTAAGGGCAATCACGATGGCTGCGAATGACAGCCAGAACCACAAGGGGGTGCCGAGCCAGTCGGCAAACATAAACTCCATGTTTCAGTCCCTCATTTGCGCAGGGTGCACACACGCTTATCGCCCGCAACCCGGACGGGCTGCGGGCGACCTATGCGTCCGGTATGTCGATCAGTTGGAGATTGCCGGAACGGGCCTGCGCAGCAGGCGCGCCATGCGATCCTTCACCACCAGCTTGAGCTTCTTGAGCCGCATGATCTCGAATGAGTTGCGGCCCTTGCGCTGTTCGGCAAGGCGGATGGCCTGGTCCAGCTTCTGATGTCGTTCCATCAGGCTGAAAAGGCGATTGGACATATCGATGCTCCCTTCAAAACGTCAGTTGCGTTTGATCGGATGCACCGAGCCAGATCCGAAGCCCGGGGGAGGGGTGGGGGATGGGAACCCGGACCCGGCATCGGTGCAATCCGATGCGGTCCGACATCACGCAATTCCGCCAGAAGGCATGGAACTGCGCCAGAGGGGCCCGGCCCGCTCACGTTATATGGGAGACCCTCGACGTTGATTCAAGAGGCATGGGGAAGGGAATTCGTCCCCGACAGGCGACATTGCAGTTTGAATGCGATCCGCTAGCTTCGCGGGATGAAAAATCTGCTCATCGCCGGTGCTTTGCTGATCGCATTCCCCTCCGCCGCATTCGCGCAGGAGGATAGCCACGCGCTTGAGGATGCAAGCAGAAGCCGGGCAGAAGACATCCGCGCCGTGATGGCAGGCAACATGGCGCCCGAACGTGTTTTCTCGCCTTCCTTCCTCGCGGCGGTGCCCGCTGCCCAGATCAAGGCGATTGCGGATCAGCTGATTTCCGCGAACGGCCCGATCCGCGCTGTGGACCAGCTATCCTATCAGGCAAAGGGCGCCGCCACTTTCAATCTCGTTTTCGAGAAGACAAAGGCAGCGGCCACGCTCCAGCTGGACAGCCAGCCCCCCTATCTCGTCACCGGCTTTCGTATCGGGGCCGTCGCTCCGATCGACGATACGCCGACGAAAATCACGGAGGAAATTGCCGCCCTTCCCGGCAAAACCCAGATGGGCGTCTATATTCTCGACGGCGATGAGACGCGTCCGCTTCTGACCAGCAAGCCGTCGGAGCAAATGGCTATCGGCTCCACCTTCAAGCTCTATGTCCTCTCCGCGCTGGCAGGAGAAATCAAGGCAGGCAAACGTCACTGGAGCGATGTGGTCCGGCTCGACGCTCCCTCTATTCCCAGCGGTCAGATGCAGAACTGGCCAATAGGTGCACCCGTCACCCTGCAGACGCTTGCGACAATGATGATCTCCATCAGCGACAATACCGCAACGGATGTGCTGATGCGCACACTTGGCCGGGATGTAGTGGAAGCGGAACTGATTGCCGCTGGCCATGCGGAACCATCGGACACCCTTCCCTTGCTGACTACGGTGGAGTTCTTCGCGCTGAAAACCGATCCTGCGAAGGTCGCGGCTTACAAAGCGGCAGACGATGCGGGGCAGCGCGCCCTGCTCGCCCAATGGGCGCCGTCCCTTACGGCGGATAAGGTCGAGGTCGCCAGGTTCATCGGCAGCGGCCCAGCCGCTATAGACAGCATCGAATGGTTCGCCTCCGCCGAAGACCTCGCGCGCATCTACAGGCGCCTGCGGGACATGGACGACCCCACGGTTATGGCGATACTGGGCATTAACACTGCCCTGCCCCCCGCCGAGAAGGAAAAATGGGATTATGTCGGCTACAAAGGCGGGTCGGAAACGGGAGTGATCGATCTGTCCTGGCTGTTGAAAGACAGGCAAGGCCGCTGGATCGTGGTCACTATGGCATGGAACAATCCTGACAGGGCAGTAGATGATTCCGCTTTCCTGGCCCTGGGCCATCGCCTGATCGGGACGCTTCATCAATGAGCACACGCTTCGAAGGAACGGCGAACTACATAGCCACGCAGGATCTCAAGGTTGCGGTGAATGCGGCCGTCCTGCTGCGCCGCCCACTGCTGGTGAAAGGCGAGCCGGGCACGGGCAAAACCGTGCTGGCGCATGAAATCGCCAAAGCGATGGATGCTCCGCTGATCGAGTGGAACGTGAAGTCCACCACCAAGGCGCATCAGGGGCTGTATGAGTATGACGCAGTTGCCCGCCTGCGTGACGGCCAGTTGGGCGATCCGCGCGTCCATGACATTTCAAATTACATCCGAAAAGGCAAACTGTGGGAGGCCTTCACCTCTCCTCGCCTGCCCGTGCTGCTGATCGATGAGATCGACAAGGCGGATATCGAATTCCCCAACGACCTGCTTCAGGAACTCGATCGGATGAGCTTCGACGTTTACGAGACGCAGGAGCGGATCGAGGCAAAGGAACGACCCATCGTGGTCATCACCTCGAATAACGAGAAGGAACTGCCCGACGCCTTCCTGCGGCGCTGCTTTTTCCACTACATCGCCTTCCCTGACCGCGAGACCATGCAGGCGATTGTGGATGTCCACTTCCCCGGCATCCAGCAGCGTCTGGTGAAGGAAGCCCTGAACCTGTTTTACGACATTCGTGAAGTGCCCGGCATGAAGAAGAAGCCGTCTACCAGTGAGTTGCTCGACTGGCTGAAGCTCCTCCTGAACGAAGATATGCCGCTGGAAGTGCTGCAAAGCCGCGACCCCGCGAAGGCAATCCCCCCGCTCCACGGCGCGCTGCTCAAGAATGAGCAGGATGTGATGCTGTTCGAAAGGCTCGCCTTCATGCATCGGCGGGGCGGCTGACGCCAGGGTCGGGCTTCCACAGACTTTCCGAATGCCATCTCCCGAAACCCACACCCGCTTTGCCGCCATACGCGCACGGCTGGAAGCGTTCGAGCCGCGCCCCGGCCTCCATTCATGGATCTACGAATTCGCGCTGTTCGGCTTCAAACAGGGCTGGGCCTGCCTGTTCGGGGGCCTGATGCTGGCGCTGCTGCTGGCGACTTTCCTGTTCTACCCCGCCGATGCTCCCGTCGCCCGCTATGATTTTCTTACCCTTGCGGCACTGGCCATCCAGATCGGCATGTTGTGGTTCCGACTCGAGACCTGGGAAGAAGCAAAGGTAATCCTGGTTTTCCACGTGGTCGGCACGGTGATGGAACTGTTCAAGACGACAGTTGGATCGTGGATCTATCCGGAACCAAGCCTGCTACGCATCGGCGAAGTGCCGCTGTTCTCCGGCTTCATGTATGCTGCGGTAGGCAGTTATATCGCGCGCGTCTGGCGGATTTTCGATTTCCGCTACACCGGATATCCACCCCTCTGGGCAAGCTGGCTGGTGGCAGTGCTGGTCTATATGAACTTCTTTGCGCACCACTGGCTGCCCGATATTCGTAACGCGCTGTTCCTCGCCTTGATCGTGCTGTTCCTGCGGACGCGAATTCACTTCACCGTCTGGCGCGAACGACGCTGGATGCCGCTGCTCCTCGGTTGGCTGCTAGTGGCGCTGTTCATCTGGTTCGCGGAGAATATCGGCACGTTCGCCCGTGCATGGACCTATCCCGACCAGGCGGGGGGCTGGTCGCCCGTCTCCCCCGCCAAGCTGGGTGCATGGTATCTGCTGATGTATATCAGCTTCGTGCTGGTCTCGGCCGTGAGCCGGCCAAGGGCACCGTAAGGCGCAGCTTACTTCTTCGCGTCTTCGTGCCGGATTTCCCGCGGTACATCGGCAAACATCTTCTTGGCCGCCGGACGCTCGTTGATCTGCTCGATCCAGCGCAGCAGGCCGGGCGTATCTTCCTTGTTCACCAATTCGGGATAGCCATGCTGCATACCGTTCGCGATGGAGAAGTTGCAGATGTCTGCCAGCGTGTACATGCTCGGCACCAGCCATTCGTGGTCACGCAAGTGATCGTCCAGCTTGCGAACGGAATAGGAGATCTTGCGCATTTCCTCGTCCAGCATTTCCTGCGGGAAACCTTCGCGAGCGCGGCGCCACTTCACCTGCTGCTCCACCACGGGAATGTTTTTCACCTTCTCTTCGAATTCCTCGTCGGAGAGGCCCTTGACCATGTTCCCCACATAGCGGTGCCAACCGATCGTGGAGACGCACCAGCAGAAATATTCGTCCACCCATTTGGTCCAGACCCGCATATCGGCGCGCTCCCACGAGGCATCGGGGCGCAGCTTCACTTCGGTGGGCCATTCATCTTCGAGATATTCGCAGATCACCGTGCTTTCGGTGATGATGTGGCCGCGATCATCCAAGGCGGGCACCTGACCACGGGGATTGATCTTCTTGAACCAGTCAGAATGATGTTCGAACTTGCGCGGATCGAGCAACACCTGCTCATAATCCAGGCCCTTCTCATGCAGGGTCAGCATCGGCTTCAGCGAATTGGCACCCGGGCCAAAGCTGTAGAGTTTGAGCATTTCGGACAATCCTTCTCTTGACGAAATCGGCTTAGACCCGCGCCCCGGACAAGGGCAAGCATCCAAACGGATAAAGTCAACGTACAATCGTGGAGCGGAGCTGATTGGCCCATTTCATCGCATTTGCGACCAGATGTCCCTGAACTGTCACCTAAGTGACGCGGAACTGGAACAAACCCCTCCTACCGCACCCGCGAAAAGGACGGCCTCCCCCCGGACCGCCCGAATGAGGGATCATTTTCAATGCGTTACAAACTTCTCGCCAGCGCGAGCGCACTTATCCTTACTGCGCTCACCGCAACCAATGCTGCGGCGCAGAATGTCGAGACCACCGATGACGGCACGGAAAACGCCATCGTGGTCACCGGCCAGCGTGCCCAGCAGGTGCGCGCGATTGCCGAAAAGCGCGACTCGCTCGCCATCGTCGACATCGCATCTTCCGACGAACTGGGCCAGTTGCCCGACAAGAATGTGGCTGAGGCGATCGAGCGGCTTCCCGGTGTTGGCGTCCAGTACGATCAGGGTGAAGGCCGCTATGTCGCGGTACGCGGCGTGCCTTCCAGCCTCAATGGCTATACGCTCAACGGCTTCGAGATCGGCAATCCCGATGGCAACACCCGCTCGCTGCCGCTGGACATTCTCTCCGGCCAGCTCCTCAACCGGGTTGAGGTGATGAAGGTCAGGACGGCGGACCTAACAGGCCAGGGTATTGGCGGCACGATCAATCTCGTTACCCAAACTGCCTTAGATTTCGACAAGCCCTTCGTGGTGCAGGCCAATGCACAAATCGGCTATCAGGAACTGCGCGATCAGGATCTGCCGATCAAGGGCGACATCACGGTGGGCGGCCGTTTCGGCGCCGATGAAGAATTCGGCATCCTGCTGGGCGCCAGCTATTCGGATCGTACCTTCACCAGCAACGGCATCTATCCGGATGACTGGACAGAGAATGAAGCCGCGGCGCGCGGCGCCGTGCCGACCAACATCAAATATACCGATTACCGACTGAAGCGTGAACGGATCGGCGTTTCCGGCTCGCTCGACTGGCGCAGCGGCGCGACCGAGCTGTTCTTCCGGGGTGTCTATTCCAAGTTTAGCGAAGACGAATATCGCCAGCGTTTCCGCCTCGATTTCTCGAACATCACGTGGGATGCCAATGGCCTGACCGGCATTGCCTCCACCAGCGAACAACGCTCCGACCTGCGGCTGGAATATAAGGAGAAGTCGCTCCTCTCCTTCATGACCGGCGGCAGCACCGAATTCGCCGATGGCTGGAAGGCCGATTTCGGCGGGGCTTATACTCGCAACGAAGTAGTGGAGCCTAATCAGGTCTGGCAGTTCCGGGGCAACCCCGGGAAGGTCGGTGTGGACTTCACCGACAAGCTCTACACTGCGGTCCCTGTGAATGGCTATCTCGACGCATCGGCCCTGGGTTTCCGCAGCTACACGGCGCAAGACGAATATGGCCTTGAAGAGACATGGCAGGGCCGGTTCGACATTACCGGCGAGCTTCCTGCCATCGGGATGGACAGCTTTTTGAAGTTCGGCGCGAACATCCGGTCCACCGGCAAGAGCTTCGATTCCGCCAATGAGAGCTACAGCCGCGGGACGTCCGCCAACCGCTTCACGCTGGCGGACCTGGCGGGCGAAAACGTCACCGTCCATCCCAAGTCCGGCCATCCCTATATGATCGCCCCGACGATCGACGAGGATCTGATCCAGGCCTATACGGAAAGCAAGCTGGGCGGCCCGCAGTTCGTATTCACCGAAAACACCTCGCTGGCGAATGACACTCTGTCGGACTTCAACCTGACCGAGGAAGTCTATGCCGGCTATGCCATGGCGAACCTCGATTTCGGCCAGATCGGCGTGACCGCCGGGGTGAGGGTCGAACACACCAAGCTCGATATTACCGGCTATCTGCTGGAAGGTGACACCAATGTGGTTCCGGCGAGTGGTTCGCGGGAATATACGGACTGGCTGCCCAGCATCGTGGCTCGGTTCAAGCCGGCAGAAGACGTGATGCTGCGCCTGGCCTATTCGCGCGCTGTCGGGCGTCCGCAATATTCGGACCTTTCGCCCGGTGGTTCCGTCACGGTGGAAAGCGATGACGAAATCAGCGTCAGCAGCGGTAACCCGGCACTCAAGCCCTATGTCGCTGACGCTCTCGACGCTTCGGCGGAATGGTACTTCGCACCGGGCGGCATGCTGAGCATCGGCGCCTTCGCGAAATGGATCAAGAACCCGATCTTCACCCAGAGCTTTGACGTCAATGATGGGACTTTCCTGGGCGAAACCTATGACATCATCCATTTCAGCCAGAAGCAGAACGCTGAAAAGGGTGACATTACCGGGATCGAACTGGCCTATCAGCAGCAGTTCACGATGCTGCCCGGCCTGCTCTCGGGCTTTGGCGTGAACCTCAACCTTACGCTGATCGACGCCAACCTGACCGATCCCACGCGCGGCGAGATCGACTTCCCCGAACAGTCGAAACTGCTCTGGGGCGCCCAGCTGTTCTACCAGAAGGGCATCGTCGAAGCATCGGTGGCTTATCACCACACCGGCCGCGCCCTGATCTCCGCCGGGGATGTTGCATTGACCGATCAGTTCAATGACGATCTGCGCCGTCTGGACGCCAAGATCTCGCTCGACCTGACCGAGAACCTGCGGGTCTTTGCCGAAGGGCAGAACCTTACGGATGAACCCACCCGCCAGTATCAGGGCGGCGTGCGTGACTGGGTCTCCCAGACCGAGCGCTATGGCCGCACCTTCTTCGTCGGCGCCTCGGTGCGTTTCTGAGTAAGCATGGCACTGCGTCTTCCCCGCATTGCCCTGGCGGCGCTGGTTTCGACCGGCGCCGCCCTTTTTGCCAGCCCGTTACAGGCGGGAGAAGCAACCGCCCTGTCGCCGGAGGCCCCGTCTCCACCGCCCGCCTCGGTCGTGCTGACTATCGAGGCTCCGGAAGCGGATCAGGGCGTGGCTTCGGATGGCACCTATGTCTATGCAGTGGATAACGACCGCATTGGTAAGTATGAAATCGCGAGCGGCCGGAAAATCGCTGAATGGACGGGCGAACCGGCTCTCTTCCCGCATATGAACAGCTGCACCGTGGCAGAAGGCGAACTCGTCTGCGCCGCGTCCAATTATCCGAAAGTACCGCAGACCAGCGCGATTGAGTTTTTCTCGCTCGATCCCCTTACGCATATTCGCACCGTCAGTCTGGGCTTCATGCCCGGCTCGCTAACCGTGCTTGATCGCCATGATGGGGCATGGTGGGCGGTTTTCGCCAATTATGACGGCAGGGGCGGAGTTCCCGGCCGCGGCCATGAATATACGATCCTCGCCCGGCTGGACGACCAGTTTCGCATTACCCAAAGCTGGGCATTCCCTCCCGAAGTTCTCGCCCGCATGGCGCCCTATAGCTGTTCGGGCATGAGCTGGGGTGAGGACGGGCTGCTCTATGCCAGCGGGCATGACCGGCCGGAAATCTATGCTCTTGCCCTGCCCGACGCCGGCAGCACCCTGCGGCTGGTGGCCATTCATGGCACCGCCAATGAAGGACAGGCAATCGACTGGGATCCCAAGATCCCCCACCGCCTGTGGTCCGTCTCGCGCGAAGGCGGCAAGGTGATTGCCAGCACGATAGGGCAATGATGCCGGGGGGAGCTTGCGCTCCTTCGATAATCGGGCATGGTCATGCCTATGTTCATGAGCTTCATCGAGGCATTGCGCGGGGCGGGAATCCCTGCCTCCGCCAAGGAATATCTCGTACTGCTCGAAGCGCTCGACCGGCAGGTGATCGGGCAGAACCCCGAGGAATTCTATTATCTGGCACGCGCCACCTTCGTGAAGGACGAGGCGCTGCTGGACCGGTTCGACCTCGTCTTCGAAAAGACCTTCAGGGGCGCCATCGCTGATTTCGGCCAGCCCCCCTCGGACGTGCCCGAAGATTGGCTCAAAGCCATGGCCCGCCGCTTCCTCTCCGAAGAGGAGATGACGAAGATCGAGGCTCTGGGCTCCTGGGAAGAGATCATGGCCACGCTCCGGCAAAGGCTGGAGAAGCAGCGGGAGCGGCACGAGGCCGGATCGAAGTGGATCGGCACGGGCGGCACCAGCCCCTTCGGCAACTCAGGCTACAACCCGGAGGGAGTGCAGATCGGTGGTGAAAGCACGCATGGTCGGGCGGTCAAGGTTTGGGAACAGCGCCGCTTCCGCAATCTCGACAGCACTCGCGAACTTGGCACGCGGAACATCAAGGTGGCCTTGCGCCGCCTGCGCCGTTTCGCCCGTGAAGGCGCGGCGGACGAGCTGGACCTTGAAGCGACAATCGACGGCACCGCGCGACAAGGCTGGCTGGACATCCAGATGCGGCCCGAACGGCACAATGCGGTGAAGCTGCTGCTGTTTCTCGACGTCGGCGGATCGATGGACCCGCATATCCGTGTGTGCGAGGAATTGTTCAGCGCCGCCACCAGCGAATTCAAGAATCTCGAATTCTTCTACTTCCATAATTGCCCGTACGAGGCCGTGTGGAAGGACAATCGCCGCCGCTGGGACGAGCGAATGGATATGTGGGACATCCTCCACAAATATGGCCATGATTATAAGGTCGTGCTGGTGGGAGACGCCGCGATGAGCCCCTATGAAATCTCTCACGCCGGCGGTTCGGTGGAACATTCCAATCCGGAATCCGGCGCGGTGTGGATGGAGCGGATTACCTCGACCTATCCGGCGGCCGCCTGGCTCAATCCGGTGAAGGAGGAATATTGGGACTATTCCCAATCCACTCGCATGATCCGCGATCTGATGGGTGGCCGCATGTATCCGCTCACGCTGGATGGGCTGGACGAGGCGATGCGGGAATTGAGCCGGAAGCGGGGCTGAAGTTACGCCTGCAAGTTGGAGTATTGGGGATTATGTGGAGTGCGCACGACCAGCAAAAGGGGGGAACTGCCATCTCCTAGTTCGTCATTCCCGCGAAGGCGGGAACCCAGTTCAACCGTTGCTGCTGGGTTCCCGCCTTCGCGGGAATGACGAAGGTGGTTGGGCTCTGTTCCCAACCCGCAGTTTCCGGAAAGTTCGCTTCAGGACGCGCCCGTCCCTCGCAAAACACTTTCCTACAGGGCCTCAAATGGCGCTTATCTCACCGATGAACAGCCTCGCCCCCGCCGCATCTGAAAGCCGCCCCTACCCCGCAAACCGACCCAAGCAGGGCGTGCACGAAAACCCGAAACCAAAGGTTACACTCCGCACCGGCCAAACGCCCGAAAAACGGCTCAAATCCAAGCAGGAGAGCAGTGACACGGCTCGAACAAAACAGGCCGTTTTGCTGCCAGAAAAGGTTACACCTGCCCTCTGCCCATCGGGCCTAGTAAAGCAGCAGGCTCGCAGTCTCTTCCCGCCAGGCAGCCTCGTCCGGCGATGTCAGCGCGTCCAGATCGGCCGGTGTGGCCGAAGGATTGTCCACCCATTCCCGAAGCGATGGCCCGCCATTGATCACATCGATCGCCAGACGCTCGAACTCATATTCATAGGGGAAGTCCCGCCAGATCGGATAGGTCGGGTGGAACCAGCGGATTGCCTTCAGCGCCAGTGCCTGCAACCGCCAAGGGCGGAATTTCGCATGATCGTAGAACGGTCCTTCGGCATGGACCATCAGCGCGTTGCACAGCTCGCCCTGATGCTTGTGGAAGGTGGGCGTGAACCAGCATTCGCGCAGGGCGCAGCCTTCCAGCCAATGCGGCGCGATCCGCTCCATACAATTCCGAACCGCCGCTGCATCGACATCAGGCGCGCCGAACAGGACTTCGAGGGGGCGGGTTGTCCCCCGCCCTTCGCTCAGCGTCGTGCCTTCCAGCATCACTGTGCCGGCATAGGCCCGGGCCATATTGAGATTGGCTGCGTTGGGGCTCGGATTGATCCAGATGCGATCTTCAGGCCAGCCGAAACCGGGCGCTTCATGGGGCTGCCAGCCTTCCATTGCGATCACGCGATATTCAACATCCAGCTTGAAATGATCCACGAACCAGCGGCCCATCTCGCCCAGCGTCAGCCCATGACGCATCGGCATCGGCCCGGCACCCACGAAGCTTTCCTGCCCCGGAAGCAACAGCGTGCCCTCCACCGGGCGTCCTGCGGGATTGGGCCTGTCCAGCACCCACACCTGCTTGCCCGTGCCACTGGCAGCTTCCAGCAGATAGAGCAGCGTGGTGACGAAGGTATAGATGCGACAACCCAGATCCTGCAGGTCGAACAGGAAGATGTCCGCGCTGTCCATCATCTCCGGCGTCGGACGGCGCACTTCGCCATAGAGGCTGTAGATCGGGATGCCATACTGAGCATCCAGTTCGTCAGCGGTCTCGACCATGTTATCCTGCTTGTCGCCCTTCAGCCCATGCTGCGGGCCGAACGCCGAGGTGATCGAGATGTCATCCAAGGCCATCAACGCATCGAGCGAGTGAACGAGCCCTTCGGTCACCGATGCAGGATGGGCGACGAGGGCTAGGCGTTTGCCATGGAGCGGCTTGCGCAGATCAGGCTCCGCAAGCAGGCGATCGATACCGAATTTCATGCTGTTGGAGGTGGCTCAAGCGTAGTGGCAAAGCAAGCGGCATGGTGGAAATCGGGCTTTCCGGCGGGATGAGCCAGAGCCCAATAGGAAATCCTGCCGCGCTCCTCTTCAATGACCGCGCTCAAACCCAGTGCAGCGGGAAGCTGTGGCAATCCGCCCGCCGGCACTGCGGCATCGAAAATTGCGAGTTGCTCGCCCTTGCGCATGGAGCATTCCGGCTCCCGCGGGAAAGCCCGTTCAGCCATGCCTTCCCGATAAGCGGAAAAGTCATAAGCCGCCCACCGCTCCGATGGAGCGAGGTTCAGCTCGACATAAGCATCTCCTCCATCGGGGCGAAGGAATGCCTCAAAACAGGTCGTCGTCCACAATCCGTCGGCCCTGCCCTTGCCTGCAAATGCCGGAATCACCAGTTGCCCCGCTCCGTCGATCCGCCAGCGCAGACGCAACCAGTTGGCATCGAACCCGATAACCCGCGCTTCGATACTGCGTATGGAGGAGGGCGGGTGATCCGGGTGAGGAATGAGCGGAAGGGCAGCGCTGATCATTCCGGCAGCGCTAAATTAACCTCTGCACTTCGGCAAGCACGGTGGAACGGGTTTGTTCGCCGCGAAATCGCGTGCTAGGCGGCCGCTCCATAGAAGAGGGCACCATGAGCACGTATAAATCCGAACTGCTGCGTCTGCTGGACGAGCGCGGCTATATCCACCAGCTGACCGATGCGGAGGCGCTCGATGCGCTCGCAGTGAAACAGGTCGTGCCCGGATATATCGGATTCGACCCCACCGCTCCTTCCCTCCATGTGGGCAGCATGGTGCAGATCATGCTTCTGCGCCGCATGCAGCAGGCGGGGCACAAGCCCATCGTGCTGATGGGCGGCGGCACCGGGAAAATCGGTGATCCCAGCTTCAAGGACGAGGCGCGCAAGCTGATGACGCATGATGTCATCGCCCAGAACGTCGCATCGATCCGCAAGATCTTCGATCGCTTCCTCACCTTTGGGGACGGGCCGAGCGACGCGATCATGGTAGATAACGCGGAATGGCTTGATAGGCTGGAATATATCCCCTTCCTGCGGGAAGTGGGGCAGCATTTCTCGGTCAACCGGATGCTCAGCTTCGATTCAGTGAAGCAGCGGCTCGACCGTGAACAGTCGCTAAGCTTCCTCGAATTCAACTACATGATCCTGCAGGCCTACGATTTCCGGGAGCTGTCGCAGCGCTGCGGTTGCCGGCTGCAAATGGGCGGTTCGGACCAGTGGGGCAACATTGTCAACGGCATCGAGCTGACTCGCCGAATGGACGGCGTGGAAGTGTTCGGCGTGACGACGCCGCTGCTCACCACGGCAGACGGCTCGAAAATGGGCAAGACGGCGTCAGGTGCCGTTTGGCTCAATGAAGAAGCCCTTCCGAACTACGATTTCTGGCAATATTGGCGCAACACGGATGACCGGGACGTCGGCCGTTTCCTGCGCCTGTTCACCGATCTGCCGCTGGACGAAGTCGCCCGGCTCGAAGCGCTGGAAGGTAGCGAGATCAACGCCGCCAAGGTGGTTTTGGCCAATGAAGTGACCAAGCTCGTGCGCGGGGAAGAAGCTGCCCGCGCCGCAGAAGCGACCGCTGCGGCCACATTCGGCGCCGGCGGCCTGGGCGAAGATCTTCCAACGCTGGATATTCCTGCCGAAGGGATGGCGCTTACTGCCGCCTGTACCGCAATCGGGTTCACTGCCTCCAATGGCGAAGCAAAGCGCAAGATCGCCGAAGGCGCCGTACGGATCGATGACGAGGCCGTGAAAGACGCGGCCTATGTGATCAAGCTGGAGCCTGGTTCTGAACACAAGCTCAGCCTAGGCAAGAAGCGCCATGGCATCCTGCGAGGTGCCTAGGCAAGGGATAAGACGAAACGTTCCCTAAGTGAGGTGAAGCATTTGTCCTAACCGGTCCTTTACGATTTGGCAGAGATTTACTGCCACAATGAGGTTCCGTTAGGCCAAATGGAGGATTTTGCCCCGTGTCTGGAGCACAACTTTCTGTGCCGGAAATGCGCCGCGCCACGCGCCATCCGGTAGATTATCCGGTGATCGCCGAACATCGCGATCGCGGCGACATATCACTGCATATCGCCAATGTTTCCGCGCATGGTTTCATGGTCGACAATTCGCCCGACCTGCAACGCGGTGAACGCGTGATCATCCGCTTGCCGGTGATCGGGCGAATCGAAGCCTATGCGATCTGGATGCGCGACGAACGCGCGGGCTTTCAGTTCGAGCGGATCATCCGGATGGACGATTTCGTGAAGATGATGGACGTTCTTCAACCCAATCCAAGGCTGAGAAGCCGCCGCTAATAAGGCTGACAGGCCGCATATCCTCCCGGCCTGCTAGTTTCGCTTTGGACCACCCAATAATCTGAAGCCTTGGCAACGAGAGCACTGCCTGTCATTCGCGGCGCGTGACCGAACCATCCTCACCTCTCGGGATCCCCGATTATCGTCGCTTCTGGGTAGCGCGTTTTCTGACCGTGGCGTCCACCCTCTCCATGGTGGTGCTGATCGGTTACCAGACCTACGACATCGCCCGAGCCGATTATGGCATGAGCCGGTCAGAGGCGGCCTTCCAACTTGGGCTGCTCGGGCTGGTCCAGTTCATCCCGCTATTCTTCCTTACTCCGGTCGCAGGTCTTGCCGCCGACAGGTTCGACAGGCGCTTCGTTGCCTGTGCCTCTCTCTGCCTGGATATCGCAATTGCCCTGACGATCGCGATCCTGACCTGGACCGACGCACTGACATTGCCGTTCTGCTTCATCCTGGCTGCAGCCCATGGCGCCGCTCGAGTATTCAGCGGCCCCGCGATGAGTTCCATCGCGCCGAATATCGTGCCCCCTTCCCTCCTGCCGAGGGCAGTTGCACTGGGTTCGATCGGCTTCACCAGCGGCCAGGTCGCAGGCCCTGCATTCGGCGGCCTGGTCTATGCTGCGCACCCCGCCCTGCCCTATTTCATCTCCGCCGGTTTACTCGCCCTCGCGGCCATTCTGATTATCTCCATCCGTCCGATCAAGGCCGAACAGACCAGCAAGCTGCACCCGGTTCGCCAGATGATCGAGGGCCTGCAATTCGCCTGGCGTGACCGATTCCTGCTGGGCTGCATCACGCTGGATCTCTTCGCCGTGCTCTTTGCCGGGGCAACCGCGATGCTGCCGGTTTTCGCACGCGATATCCTCCAGGTCGGCGCCGAAGGTCTTGGCCTCATGCGCGCCGCGCCGGCGATGGGCGCCGGCCTTGTCGCGCTTTACCTGTCCTTCCGGCCACTCGCGCATAATGTCGGGGCCAAGATGCTCTGGGCCGTGGCGGTTTTTGGCGGGGCAACGGTAATATTCGGTATTTCGCGCAGCTTCCCGCTGTCGATGGCGATGCTCGGCATCCTTGGCGCGGCAGACATGGTCTCCGTGTTCGTGCGCAGCACCCTGGTCCAGCTCAACACGCCGGATACGATGCGCGGGCGCGTATCTTCGATTTCCGGCCTCGCAATTTCCGCATCCAACGAACTCGGTGAAATGCAGTCGGGCATCGCCGCAGCGTTGCTCGGCGCCACCGGAGCAGTTGTATTCGGCGGCGTCGGTGCGATAGTCATAACTGCAATCTGGGCAGTGATATTCCCTGAACTTCGCTGGGCGAAGACCTTCGCCCCACAATATCGCCGGCAACCCCAAGGAGAGGGAGACAGCACATGAAGGCTGACAATGTTCTCGCCACTATCGGCAACACCCCGCACATCCGCCTCTCGCGGCTGTTCCCCGATCACGAAGTATGGGTGAAGTCCGAAAGGTCCAACCCCGGCGGTTCGATCAAGGACCGTATTGCCCTTGCCATGGTGGAAGCCGCCGAGAAATCGGGCGATCTGAAGCCTGGCGGCACGATTGTGGAACCGACCTCGGGCAATACCGGCATCGGCCTTGCCATGGTCGCAGCCGTGAAGGGCTACAAGCTCATCCTCGTCATGCCGGAAAGCATGAGCATCGAGCGTCGCCGCCTGATGCTTGCCTATGGCGCCAGTTTCGACCTGACACCCCGTGAAAAGGGAATGAAGGGCGCGCTGGAACGCGCGACGGAAATCCTCAACGAAACGCCGGGCTCGTGGATGCCCCAGCAATTCGAAAATCCGGCAAACGTCACGATCCATGCCCGCACCACCGCGCAGGAGATCCTGGCGGACTTCCGCGATACCCCGCTGGACGCCCTGATCACCGGCGTGGGCACGGGCGGCCACCTGACGGGCTGCGCGGAGGAATTGAAGAAGACATGGCCGACGCTGAAGGCCTTTGCGGTTGAGCCAGCCCTTTCTCCGGTCATTTCGGGCGGACAGCCCGGACCCCACCCGATCCAGGGAATCGGCGCAGGCTTCATTCCCGCCAACCTGCACACCCAGGCAATCGATGGTGCAATTCCCGTTGACGCCGAGGATGCGAAGGAAATGGCCCGCAAATGTGCCCGGACCGAAGGGCTGCTGGTCGGCATTTCTTCCGGCGCCACGCTCGCTGCCATTGCCAGCAAACTGCCCGAACTCGCCCCCGGATCGCGCGTGCTGGGCTTCAATTACGACACCGGAGAGCGGTACCTCTCGGTACCGGACTTCCTGCCTGAATGACCATGCTGGAAAAGCTGGCCTATTCGGACGGTGAAACCGCGCTCACAGGCCTGCTTGCCCGCCCGGCAGGCAGGCCCCGCGCGGCTATCGTCGTCTATCCCACGATCATGAATTCCACCCGTGCCGTGGAAGACAAAGCCGAGGCGCTGGCAGCCGCCGGCTACCTGGCGCTGATCGCGGATTTCTACGGCAAGACCCCGTCCAGTTTCGATGAGTCCCGCGTCTTCGCCTCAGAGATCCGCGGAGATGTCCAGGATTATCGCAGGCGGTTGCGGGCGGCGATCAGGGCCGCAGTTTCCCTTGAGGATGCGCGCGATCTGCCCCTGGCCGCGATAGGTTTTTGCATGGGCGGCGGGGCTGTTCTCGAACTGGCCCGTGAAGGCGCACCTCTGGCGGCGGTCGTAAGCTTCCACGGCCTGCTGGGCACGGAACTTCCTGCGGAGGCTGGCGCGATCAAGGCACGCATTCTGGTCTGTCACGGCGATGCGGACCCGATGGTTCCGCGCAGTCAGGTGATGCAATTCTGGGAAGAGATGGATGCGGCTGGCGGAAAGTGGCATTTCCATTCCTATGCCGGGGTGAAGCATGGCTTCAGCAATCCCTATCCGGTGCAGGGAAATCCCGCTGTCGCATATGACGAAAGCGCCGACCGGCAGAGTTGGGCGGCGATGCATTCGCTGTTCGATGAGGTTTTCGGGGATTTACGTCAGCAGGCGTAGGAGCCAGCGGCGGGAAACCCATCCGCCGGCTCCTTCCCTGGCAGGCGACCGTCAGGGCTGACTTTCCGACGCTTCAGGCGAACCGCCGCTGTCCGAGGTCTGCGGATCGGGCGCACCATCCCCGTCATCGTCCGACGCATCCGGCCGGCCATCGGCATTGGTGTCCCACTTGTCCGCCAGCTTGTTGCCGTCCGTATCCCATGCGTCGGGCTTGCCGTCGCCATTCAGATCCCAGGCATCCGCTGTACCATCGCCATTCGTATCGATGGAGGGCTCGGAGCTTGCCGCTGCGCCGCCCTGATCCTGTGCCATTGTCGGCGACGCCGCCGTACCAAGAGCAAATGCAAGCGCCAGAGCGGCACCGTTCAGACTGTTTTTTTCAAGATATGACATTGGTTGTTCCTCTTCGGCCAACCCCCTGTCTGCATCCAACATCTGAACTGAGGCACCTTTGCGCCACCACCTTGCGATGGCAGGAAACTCCCGCCGGGCAAGGTGAAAAAGCCGCGCTGTTCAACGCAGCCAGCATACATTTCATGGAATTACACCCCCGGCGCATTGTCGCGCCGGGGGCGAATCGAGCGGATCAGGCCGCCGTTTCGAACTGTTCCGGGCTCAACGTCATCATCGCATCGGCACCGGCTTCGATCTTGCGACGCAACGCACCGGCATCCGGCGTGAAGCGTTCGGCAAAATAGCGAGCCGTCACCAGCTTCGCTTCATAAAATGCCTTGTCATCAGCGCCCTCAGCCAGTTTGGCTGCGGCAACCTTTGCCATGCGCAGCCACATCAGGCCAAGTGCGACAACGCCCATGATGTGCATGTAATGATGGGCACCCGCGCCCAGATGGTTGGGATTGGCCATTGCGTTCTGCATGAACCACATGGTCGCCGCCTTCTGCTCGCCCACAGCCTTTTCAAGGCGCGAGGCGATGGGTTCGAGCTGAGCATCAGCCTTGGCCGATGCGACTTCATCATCCACCAGCTTGAAGAAGGCCTGAATCGCCCGCCCGCCATTGGCCGCCAGTTTGCGGCCGCACAGGTCCATTGCCTGCACGCCATTGGTACCCTCATAGATCATGGCAATGCGGGAATCGCGGACGAACTGCTCCATCCCCCATTCCTTGATATAACCATGACCACCGAAGACCTGCTGCATGTTCACGGCAATGTCGAAACCCTTATCGGTGCCATAGCCCTTGATGACCGGAGTCAGCAGGCTGATCATGTCATCCGCGGCCAGCCTGTCGGCTTCCTCAGGCGCCTTGTGGCTGAGATCGACCTGCAGCGCTCCCCACAGGATCAGCGCACGCATGCCTTCATTATAGGCCTTGGCGTCCATCAGCATCCGGCGCACATCGGGGTGGACGATGATCGGATCGGCGCTGGCGGAAGGATCGGCGCGGCCGGCGATTGCCCGCCCCTGACGACGATCCTGCGCATATTGCACCGCGTTCTGATAGGCTACTTCCGCCTGACCGAGGCCCTGCACGCCGACGCCCAGACGCGCGGCGTTCATCATGATGAACATGGCTGCAAGGCCCTTGTTCTCCTCACCTACAATCCAGCCCTTCGCGCCGTCGTAATTCATCACGCAGGTGGCGTTGCCGTGGATGCCCATCTTGTGTTCGATCGACCCGCAGGAAACGGCGTTGCGCTCGCCCAGAGAGCCATCCTCATTCACCAGGAACTTGGGCACGATAAACAACGAGATGCCCTTCGAGCCTTCCGGAGCGCCGGGCAGCTTGGCCAGCACCAGATGAATGATGTTTTCGGCCAGATCGTTCTCACCGGCGGAGATGAAGATTTTGGTCCCGCTGATGGTGAAGCTGCCATCCGCCTGCGGCTCTGCCTTGGTCTTGATCAGGCCGAGATCGGTACCGCAATGCGGCTCGGTCAGGTTCATGGTGCCAAGCCATTCGCCCGACACCATCTTGTGTACGTATTTTTCTTTCAGCTCTTGCGAACCCGTGGCGAGAATTGCGGAAACCGCGCCGTTGGTAAGACCGGGATACATCGCAAAAGCGTGGTTCGCCGTGGCCATATATTCTTCCAGCACGAAGCCGAGCACATGCGGCAATCCCTGTCCGCCATATTCCACCGGCAGGGAAAGCGTGCCCCAGCCTGCTTCGCAATATTGGCGATAGGCGTCCTTGAAGCCGGTCGGCGTAGTCACCGATCCGTCCTCATGGCGGATGCAGCCCTCATCGTCGCCCGTCTGATTGAGGGGCTGGATGACCTCTGAAGTGAACTTGCCAACACCGTCGATGATTGCCTCGACCATGTCCGGGGTCGCTTCCTCAAAGCCTGGAATATTCCCGTAGCTCTGCAGATCCAGCAGTTCGTTGATGACGAAGCGCGTGTCGCGCGTGGGCGCCTTGTAGATCGGCATTGGTCTCTCCTAAGATGAAGCTTCAGGGTCGCTCAGTTCGCTGAAGCGGCCTTACGCTCCAGTTCAAGCGTCTCGATATGGGTGACGAATTCGGTGAGTTCCTTGATCGAACTCTCGATATCCGCCTTCTGTTTCTTCAATTTTGCGATCTTTTCGCGGCACCGCTGCACCGTCACGCGGCGCTGTTCCGCCCGGCCATCATTGAGATCGTAGAGATCGATCATCTCGCGGATCTCTGTCAGGCTGAATCCGACATTCTTGGCCCGCATGATCCAGGCAAGCCGTGCACGGTCACGCCTGGAATAGATCCGGTTCAACCCCACGCGAGAGGGGGCGATCAGCCCCTCATCCTCATAGAAACGCAATGCGCGTGCGGTTACCCCGAATTCACGCGTCAGATCGCTGATCGAGAACTTCTCCCGCCGCTCCGCATCGGGGCGTTCGAGATGAGCACCCGAATGTTCCTTCGCGGATACGGGGGAATCGGCTTTGCGGGTAGCAGCGGCAGGCATGCCACTTATCGTAAATTCCCTTTACGTAAGCGTCAATCAGGAAGCCGGGATAGATGATCGCCGTCGAGCTTGCGATAGAAGCAGCTGACTGCCCCCGTATGGCAGGCGGGACCCGCAGGAGTGGCGCGGATCACGAGAGCGTCCTGATCGCAATCAACCAGAATTTCCTCCACCTTCAGAACATGGCCGCTCGTTTCGCCCTTCATCCACAACCGCCCCCGGCTGCGGGAATAGAAATGCGCGATGCCCGTCTCACGCGTTTTGGTTAGCGCTTCCTCATTCATGAAGGCGACCATCAACACCTCGCGCGTGGTCGTGTCGGTAACCACGGCAGTAAGCAGCCCGGCAGCATCGAACTTGGGCAAAAAGGCAGAGCCGCCCTCGCGTTCTGCGGCACTTGGTCCATTCCCGGAAATGATCTGATCCCTTTCTTTCTTGCGCGCCATGCAACTGACGGGCAATTTCTTGTTGCACGATAACCACAGATCGCGGCCAAAATCCATGCTTCACAGGCTTGCCGCTTCCGAATTGAAGCTTTCAATGGGATGAACGGCTCGCGGTTCAATGAAGCCGCCCGCCAAACCGGCGGCGTCGCAGCAGGCGCCAAGGAATAGGGGGTCTCGGCAAGGTCCTGGACGAAGGGCCAGTCGGTAAAATGAGGGATTGGGCGTTGGCCTTGGTGCCGCCACTGGCACGGGAACATCGCTCTTCAAAATCGTCACGTGGACGCCCGGAGGAAACTCCGGGCGTCTTGCGTTTCAGGGTTCAGCGCGTTGCATCCAGCGCTTCATCCAGAACGCGCGCGAAACAGGCAATCACCACGCGCTCGGCCCCGGCCCGCTTGAGCGCGGTGACGCAGGCTTCGCTTGTGGCGCCGCTGGTAAGCACATCATCCACGAGCAGCACCTGCGCCCCTTTGAGGCGCGCGCGCCACGCCGGGTTGACCGAAATGGCGCCCTGCAGGACCCGCGCGCGCGCTTGCCTGCCCAATCCGCCCAGCTTGGGCGTGCGCTTGCGACGGCGGAGAATATCCACTTCCAGCCTGCCGCCCCGCGCTTTCGCGAGTTCCCGGCCAAGCAGCGCCGCCTGATTGAAGCCGCGCTGCCACAGCCGCATGCGGTGAAGCGGAACCGGCACAATCAGCCACTCCTCATCCATCTCCGGAAGGCGCGCCGCGATCAGCCGGGCGAGCATCGGCGCGAGGGCAATGCGGCGACCATGCTTGAAGGCCAGCACCAAGCGGCGCGAAGCATCATTATACAAGGTGCCCGCAGCAATGCCGTCATGGCGCGGTGGAGCAGCCAGGCACGGCGCGCAGATGGCTCCATCGGCCACGCTTCCTTCCCCGAACGGGCGGCTGCAACTGGCGCAGGCCGGCTGGCCCGGGATCGCCAGCTCGCTCCAGCACGATGCGCAAAGGCCCGTCTGCGCCGCCAGCCCCTCGCCGCAGAGGGGGCAACGCGGCGGGAAGATGAAATCGACCAGCGGGGCGAGCGAAGTGGAAAATTGGCGCAGGAGAGTCACGCCCATGATGCTGCCTTGCTTGCGCGACAGGAGCAAGCAGTGCACGGACGGACCCGATGAGTTCTGCCCCGCCCACCATATTCGCCCCCCATCGCCGCCTTGCCCTGCGCCGCCGCATGCGCTCGCTCCAGCAGCGGGTCGGCGCGGCGCGCTATCTGATGGACGACATGGTGGAGGACGTGGTGGAGCGGATCGGCTTCCTGCGGCATGAACCCCAATCCGTGCTGGTGATCGGGGATTATACCGGCGATCTTGCCCGCCAGCTCGGCACGACGGGCTGCGCGGTTACCTCCGTTTCGCCAGAACAGGGCTTTGACGAGGAAGCCCCCTTCCCCGCTGGCGGTTTCGGCCTGATTGCCAGCCTTGGTACGCTCGACACTGTGAACGACCTGCCCGGTGCGCTGATCCATATCCGCGAGGCGCTGGCGCCCGGCGGGTTGATGATCGCCAGCTTCATGGGCGCGGGCAGCCTGCCCCGGCTCCGCGCAGCGATGCTCGCCGCCGATGGGGACCGGCCCGCCGCCCGGATGCATCCCATGGTGGATGTGCGAGCTGGCGGCCAGTTGCTGCAGCGCTGCGGCTTTGCCCGGCCCGTGGTGGATAGCCGCGGCCTCGATGTCCGCTTCGGCTCGTTCGGCAGCCTGCTGGCGGACCTGCGGGCGCAGGGGCTTGGCAAGGCACTGGCCTCCCCAGCTCCCCGGCTCACCCGCGCGGCTATGCGACGGGCGCAAGAGGCGTTCATGGGTGGCGAAGACCGCGCGACCGAGCATTTCGAGATCCTCACCCTCAGCGGGTGGGGTCTGTAAAGGTGAGCCCCTGTCGGCGCAGGGGCTCACAATACTTCGAACCGCTTACTTGAGCGCCGCCTGTGCGGCAGCAAGCCGTGCGATCGGCACGCGATAGGGCGAGGCCGAGACGTAATCGAGGCCCACTTCCTCGCAGAAGGCTATGCTGGCCGGATCGCCGCCATGCTCGCCGCAGATGCCGAGCTTGATGTCGCCGCGCGACGAGCGGCCACGTTCGGCGCCAAGGCGCACCAGCTGACCCACACCGTCAATGTCCAGGCTGACGAAAGGATCGCGCGGGAAGATGCCCTTGTCGACATAGGTGGGCAGGAAACGCCCGGCATCGTCACGGCTCAGGCCCAGCGTCGTCTGGGTCAGGTCGTTCGTGCCGAAGCTGAAGAACTCGGCCGTCTGGGCCAGCTCATTTGCCATCAGCGCCGCGCGCGGCAGCTCGATCATGGTGCCGACGGTATAGTCCAGGACCTTGCCCTTTTCGGCGAACACGGCCTGCGCCGTCTTGTCGATCAGGTCCTTCAGAATATCCAGCTCGCGCTTGGTGGCAGCCAGCGGGATCATCACTTCCGGCACGATAGCCTGGCCACGCGCGATCACCACGTCACAAGCCGCCTCGAAAATGGCGCGGGCCTGCATCTCGTAGATTTCCGGGAAAGTGATCCCCAGGCGGCAGCCGCGATGGCCGAGCATGGGGTTGAATTCCTGCAATTCCTCGGCGCGGCGCTTCAGCCGGTCCAGCCCGATGCCAGTGGCATCGGCCAGTTCCGCGAAGTCATTTTCCGCATGGGGCAGGAATTCGTGCAGCGGCGGATCGAGCAGGCGGATCGTTACCGGCAGGCCCAGCATCACTTCGAAGATCTCGACGAAGTCCTTGCGCTGTTCCGGCAGAAGCTTGGCCAAAGCCGCGCGGCGCCCAGCTTCGGTATCGGCCATGATCATGTGGCGCACATTGGTAATGCGCGCCTCGTCGAAGAACATATGCTCGGTGCGACACAGGCCAATGCCTTCCGCGCCGAACTGGCGCGCCATGCGGCAATCCAGCGGAGTTTCCGCATTGGTGCGCACCTTCATGCGCCGGTGGCTGTCCGCCCACTCCATCAGTGTGGCGAAATCGCCCACCAGTTCAGGCTCAATGGTCGGCACTTCGCCCGCCATCACCTGCCCGGTCGAACCGTCCAGCGTGATGTGATCGCCTTCCTTCAACTGGCGATCCCCGATGCGCAAGGTGCGCGCGGCCATGTCGATCTGCACAGTGGAAGCGCCCGAAACGCAGGGGCGGCCCATGCCGCGCGCCACCACGGCGGCGTGGCTGGTCATGCCCCCGCGCGCGGTCAGAATGCCCTTGGCGGCATGCATGCCGTGAATGTCTTCCGGCGAGGTTTCCACCCGCACCAGCACCACGGCTTCACCGCGCGCGGCGCGATGTTCGGCCGTATCGGCATCCAGCACGATTGCACCGGAAGCAGCCCCCGGCGAGGCAGGCAAGCCGGTGGTGAGGATGTCACGCGGAGCCTTCGGGTCCAGCGTGGGGTGGAGCAGCTGGTCCAGCGCCATGGGATCGACCCGCAGGATCGCGGTCTTTTCGTCGATCAACCCCTCGGCCACCATGTCCACGGCCATCTTGAGAGCGGCTTTGGCAGTGCGCTTGCCGCTGCGGGTCTGCAACATCCACAGCTTGCCGCGCTCCACGGTGAATTCGATATCCTGCATGTCGCGATAATGCTGTTCCAGCAATTCGAACACACGGGCCAGTTCGCCATAGGCCTCGGGCATCGCCTCTTCCATGGAAAGCGGCTTTGCCCCGGCGGCTTCGCGGGCCTTCAGGGTGAGATATTGCGGCGTGCGAATGCCCGCCACCACGTCTTCGCCCTGGGCATTGACCAGCCATTCGCCGTAATAGGCTTTCTCGCCGGTGGCCGGGTCGCGCGTGAAGGCAACGCCGGTGGCGGAAGTGTCGCCCATATTGCCGAACACCATGGCCTGCACGTTCACGGCAGTGCCCCAGTCGCCCGGAATGTCGTTCAACCGGCGATAGACCTTGGCGCGATCGGAATCCCAGCTGTCGAACACGGCAGAGATCGCGCCCCACAGCTGTTCGGTCACATCCTGGGGGAACGGCTTGCCAAGCTCACGTTCGACAATGCCTTCATATTCGCGGACCAGCGCCTTCCAGTCTTCAGAGCCCATCTCGACATCGGCCAGGTAGCCATTGTCTTCCTTGGCAATTTCCAGTGCTTCCTCGAACAATCCGTGATCGAGGCCCAGCACCACGTCGGAATACATCTGGATGAAGCGGCGATAGGAATCCCACGCGAAGCGCTCGTCGCCCGAAACGGCGGCAAGGCCCTTCACCGTCTCGTCATTGAGGCCGAGATTCAGCACCGTGTCCATCATGCCGGGCATGGAGACGCGGGCGCCCGACCGGACCGAGACGAGCAGCGGATCGGCTGCATCGCCGAACTTCTTGCCCACGCTCCGCTCGATATGCGTCAGTGCAGCGTCAACTTCGGCGCGAAGCTCGGCCGAAAAGTCAGAGCCGCCGGCCAGATAGCGCACGCATTCCTCGGTCGTGATCGTAAAGCCGGGCGGAACCGGCAGGCCGATATCGGCCATTTCGGCAAGGTTCGCGCCCTTGCCGCCCACGATCGTCTTGTCCTTCGCGCGGGGATCAGCACTGACCACACCGCCGCCGAATGTATAGACCGATTTGTTCATCTAACTCCGCCGTTGTCTGTCGAAGTTGACAATGTTGACACTGTCCTGAGGGAAAATTCCCTACCCTTCGATCTTCGAGAAATCCGCCACTTTGTGCACAGCAGCGCGGAAGCGGGCAAGCAGGTCCAGCCTGCTGCTGCGCTTTTCGGGCTGCTCGTCATTCACCGTCACCTCGTCAAAGAATTTGTCGATCGGTGCGCGCAAACTTGCAAGGGCCGCCATGGCGCCTTCGAAGTCTTCCGCTTCAATGGCGGTGGAGGCGCGCGGCCCTGCCGTATCGAGCGCGTCGATCAGGGCCTTTTCCGCAATTTCGGGCGTGTAGGAAAGCTCTTTCGAGCGGCGCAGCTCCATCTTGGCCGCAACCACATCCTTCAGATCGGGGTCGTCAACTTCGGCCAGCGGATCTTCCTCGCCAGTACGGGCGATTTCGCCTTCCACGCCCTGCCAATCTTCCTTCTTGAGGATATTGGCCGCGCGCTTGTACCCGGCGAGCAGATTGGCGCCGTCTTCCGTGCCGATGAAGGACTGGAGCGCATGGACGCGGGCGAGCAGGCGGACGAGATCGTCCTCGCCGCCCAGAGCGAACACGGCATCGATCAGATCGTGACGAACACCCGCCTCGCGCTGCTGGACCTTGAGGCGATCCGCGAAGAAGTCGAGCAAGTCACCCTCACCAATGCTCACGCGCAAGGCATTCGCCTGAATCAGACGGATAATGCCCAACGCAGCGCGGCGCAGGGCGAACGGATCTTTCGATCCCGTCGGCTTCTCATCGATTGAGAAGAAGCTGCGAAGCGTATCCAGCTTGTCCGCCAGGCTGACCGCCACCGTCACCGGAGCGGTTGGAACCTCATCGCCCTGCCCGACCGGCTTGTAATGGTCACGAATGGCGTCGGCCACGGCATCCGACAAACCTTCCTCACGGGCGTAATAACCGCCCATAAGCCCTTGCAATTCAGGGAATTCACCGACCATTTCGGTGACGAGGTCCGCCTTGCAAAGGCGTGCGGCCTGTTCGGCGAGATCGGCCAGTTCTTCTTTTGTGAGCCCCTGCGAAGGCAGGGGGCCAGAGCCGGGTTGCGCATCGTCGCCTTGGGCTCCTGCCTTCG
This sequence comes from Fulverythrobacter ferritrahens, assembly GCF_020539485.1. GTDB lineage: Bacteria > Pseudomonadota > Alphaproteobacteria > Sphingomonadales > Sphingomonadaceae > Andeanibacterium > Andeanibacterium ferritrahens. The sequence goes on along the minus strand of NZ_JACDXU010000001.1, from coordinate 859,135 downwards.
CAGGAGCGCACGAGGTGACAATACCTTCCTCAACCAGCCAGCGCGCCAGCATCGCTACCCGCTCCACCTTGTCGGCCACGGTGCCGAGCTTCTCATGGAACGTGATACGGGCCAGCTTCTCGGCCTGCTTGGCCAGCGGAACCTTCTTGTCCTGCTGCCAGAAGAAGCGAGCGTCGGAAAGGCGTGCGGCCAGCACCTTGCGGTTGCCGTCCACGATAGCCAGACCGCCATCGGCAGGCACCACATTGGCGGTGCAGATGAAGGCATTGGCCAGCTTGCCGTCATGCGTGCGGCAGATGAAATATTTCTGGTTGGTGCGCGCAGTGAGCTGGATCACTTCGGGCGGCACTTCGAGGAAGGCCTCGTCAAACCGGCCGAGCAGCGGCACCGGCCATTCGGTGAGACCCGCGTTTTCGACCACCAGCCCTTCGTCTTCCACCAGCACGAGGCCAGCTTCATGCGCGACATGCTTCGCGCCCTTGCGGACGATATCCTCGCGCTCGCTCTGGTCCACGATTACGTGATGAACACGCAGGTGTTGGGCATAATCGTCCGCCCCGGCGATCTCGATCTCGCCATGGGAGTGGAAGCGGTGGCCCTTGGTCTTGCGTCCCGAAACCACGTCGCCGACTTCACATTCCACCACTTCGCCGTCGAACAGAGCGACGATGCCCGAAAGCGGACGCACCCAGCGCAGGCTTTCGGTGGAGAGCGAGGCAGCACCCCAGCGCATCGACTTGGGCCATGGGAAGGCGCGGATGATCGCGGGGATCGCGTCGGCCAGCACATCCTTCACGGCGCGGCCGGGGATGTTGCGAACGGCGAAATAGGTCGCCCGGCCCTTCACGTCGCGCAGCTCAAGCTGGTCGCGCGTCACGCCATTCTTGCGGCAGAAGCCTTCGATCGCCTGATCGGGCGCGCCTTCGGGCGGCCCTTTTTCCTCTTCGCTGACGGCCTCGGTCGCCTGCGGCAGGTCCCGCGCGATGAGCGCAAGGCGGCGCGGCGTGGACCAAACGGTGACTTCGCCAAGCGCGACGCCCGCCGCCGACATTTCGGCGCGGAACAACTTTTCCAGATCGGCGCGCGCGCCGGCCTGCATACGCGCCGGAATTTCCTCGCAGCGCAGTTCGAGCAGGAAATCGCTCATGCCGACCACCCCGGGAACTTGGCTTCCCACCGCTCGGTTTCCTTGGCCATATAGGCTTCGCAGCTCCCGCGGGCGAGATCGCGGACCTGGCCCATATAGCTTGCACGCTCCTGCACGCTGATCACGCCGCGCGCCTGGAGGAGGTTGAAGATGTGGCTGGCCTCGATCGCCTGCTCATAGGCGGCAATGGGCACGTCGTTGGCGAGGCAGTTCTTGCACTCCGCCACGGCCTTGCGGAACAGATCGAACAGCGCCTCGGTATCGGCGACTTCGAAGTTCCACTTGGACATCTGCTTCTCGTTTTCGAGAAACACGTCGCCATAAGTCACGCCCCGGCCGTTGAAGGCCAGATCGTACACATTGTCCACGCCTTGAATATACATGGCGAGGCGCTCCAGCCCGTAGGTGAGTTCGCCCGCCACCGGCTTGCAGTCAAACCCGCCCATCTGCTGGAAATAGGTGAACTGGGTAACTTCCATCCCGTCGCACCACACTTCCCAGCCAAGGCCCCAGGCGCCCAGCGTGGGGCTTTCCCAGTCATCCTCAACGAAGCGGATGTCGTGCTTGAGCGGATCGATGCCGATCACTTCCAGGCTCTTGAGATAAAGCTCCTGCAAATCCGGCGGGCTCGGTTTCAGGATCACCTGATACTGGTAATAATGCTGCAACCGGTTGGGGTTTTCGCCATAGCGGCCGTCGGTCGGGCGGCGGGAAGGCTGCACGAAGGCGGCATTCCAAGGCTCGGGCCCCAGCGCACGCAGGGTGGTGGCAGGGTGGAACGTGCCCGCGCCCATGCGCATGTCATAGGGTTGCAGAATAAGGCAGCCTTGCGCGCTCCAGTAATTGTGGAGGGCAAGGATCATGTCCTGGAAGCTCAGAACTTCCCCAGAAGAAGTGGTGCTGCTCATGCCGGGCCCATGGCGGATGGCTCCTACTCGGTCAATGGTGCGCTGCACCTATGCCACATCGCCGCATCAATCATTTGCTTAACATCAGGGTAACTTGCTCTTTGCACGGCTTATCGCGACAAGGCTCGCATGATCACGGGGATACGGCGAATCATCGCATCTGCGGCAGTGATTGTTACACTGCAGTTTTCCGCCGCTGCCGCGGCCGAAAGCCCGTATCCCGTTCCGGAACCGGCGGAGCAATCCGCCTCGGGCGGCCCTGCCCTGTGGGAAGTATCCGACCGGGATACGACCATCTATCTGTTCGGTACGATTCACTTCCTGCCAGGCGATGTAGACTGGTTCTCCGGCCCGATAGAAACCGCGCTGCGATCCTCGAACGAAGTCGTCACCGAACTTGACCCGCAAGATGCGCAGCGCCTGCCCGGACTGATGCAGCAGACCGCCTTCCTGCCGGAAGGACAGATTCTGCGCGAAATGCTCTCGCCCGATGATCGCAAGAAGTTCGAGGAACTGCTGATCACCCTGGGCATCCCCATCGAACAGTTCGATCGCTACAAGCCCTGGGCCGCCGGGCTCACGCTGTCCGTGCTGATGACCAAGCGCGCCGGTTTCGATCCCGAAAAGGGCGCGGAAGAAGTCGTGGAAGGCCAGCGTCCGCAAAATGCCCGGCGCAGCGCGCTGGAAACGGTCGATTTCCAGGTCGATCTCTTCGCTGGCCTGCCTGAGGCGCAGCAGATCGCCTATCTCAATCAAGTGGTGGAAACCGCGCCGAGGCTAAAGGAAGATCTCACCACCATGCTGAAGGACTGGCTGGATGGGGACGCGGATTCCCTCGGTCAGCTGATCAATTCGGCCGATGGCGATCCGGCGCTCAACCGCCGCATGCTGACTGACCGCAACGTCATCTGGTCGGGCTGGATCAAGGACAGGCTGCGCAAGCCGGGAACGGTGTTCATCGCGGTGGGCGCCGGGCATCTTGCCGGCAAGGGCAGCGTGCTCGATCAGTTGAGAAAGCGCGGCATCCGCTCCAAGCGCGTCAATTGACCTGTCTGCCCGTGACTTTTGTACCCGCCTCGCTTCTCCGTCGCCTGTCCGGGCTCGCCGCCGCGTTTCTGCTGCCGCTGGTGCTTCTGGCCGCCTGCAGCAAGGCGCCCGAGCAGCCTGAACCCTCCCCCGCTTTGTGGGAAGTGACCGGGCCGCAGGGGCAGCGCGGCTATCTGTTCGGCACGGCCCATTCCCTGCCGGAAGGCTATCGCTGGCGCACCGACACGCTCGACCGGGCTTTTGCATCCTCCGACAGGCTGATGGTGGAAGTGAACCTTGCGACACAGGGACGGGCCATCGCGCGTATCTTCGCCGCCCTTTCCCGCGCTCCCGGCCTTCCCCCACTGAGTGCCCGCCTATCCGGCCAGGAACAGGCGGATTTGCTAAAGGCAATGATGGCCAAGGGGCTCACTGACAAGGATTTTGCGGGGATGGAAAGCTGGGCCGCAGCACTCGTCCTCGCCCAAGCTTATGATAGCGATGATGACGGCGAAGGAGCAGACCTTTCGCTGATCAGGGCCGCGGGCAAGCGAAGGGTAATCGAACTTGAAGGCGCAGAGCCCCAGTTACGCCTGTTCGATGCCCTGCCCGAACAGGATCAGCGCGATCTGCTGGCCAGTGTCGCGCAGGAGGCGCTGCATGGCGAACAGGCCAGTGACGCGCGGATGAAGCACTGGCTCACCGGCAATGTTGCGGCGCTGGAAAAGGAAACGCGTGAAGGGATGTTGGCAGATCCCGGCCTGCGCGAGGCGCTGCTTCTGTCCCGCAACCGCGCGTGGTCCGAAAAGATCGCCCGCGAACTGGACCGTGGCGGAACCCTGTTCATCGCCACGGGCGCCGCCCATATGGTAGGTCGCGAAGGGCTGGCCACCCTGTTGGCTGAACGCGGCTATGGCGTGAAGCGCGTCCAGTAGCCGAAGCCAGCCGGGCGCGATCCGCGTCGGGGGGAGGGAATGCTTGCAAATGGGCGGCTTTTGCCATAGGGGCTCGCCCTTCTCCGTCATGGTCATCCCTGGAGGCGTGGCGGGAGAAGCGAACCAACTGTATTTCGAAAGGCACGTACCATGAGCGACGCTCTGACCCTGCCGGCCGAAGCACGCGAACGGGCTGGCAAGGGAGCCTCCCGAGTACTGCGTCGCGAAGGCCGTGTTCCCGCCGTTATCTATGGCGGCAAGGAAGAACCCCAGTCGATCCACGTCGAGGAGAAGGAACTGCGCCGCCAGCTCGGCACCGGTCACTTCATGAACTCGATCGTCACCATCGAGATCGGCGGCAAGTCGCTGCGCACCCTGCCTAAGGACGTCGCCTTCCACCCGGTCACCGACCGCCCGCTGCATGTGGACTTCCTGCGCCTTGGCAAGGATGCCAAGGTCGAAGTGCTCGTGCCGGTGGTCTTCACCAATGAAGAAGCCTCGCCGGGCCTCAAGCGCGGCGGCGTGCTGAACGTCGTCCGTCACGAGCTGGACCTGATCTGCGATCCGGAACTGATCCCCTCGGAGATCGAGATCGACGTGACCGGTCGCGAAGTGGGCGATTCCATCCACATCAGCAGCGTGAAGCTGCCGAAGGGTGCGGCCAGCGCCATCACCGACCGTGACTTCACCATTGCGACCATCGTCGCACCCTCGGCACTGAAGTCGAGCGACGGTGAAGCCGAAGCGGGCGAAGCCGAAGGCGAATAATCGCCCGGCATTGCAGCCAAAGCAGGCGCCGGCTGTGCAAAGGCACCGCCGGCGCTTTGCTTTTGTGGTCCCTGAAAGTTTAGGAAAGCGCGATGCAACTCTGGGTCGGCCTTGGAAATCCCGGACCGCAATATGCGATGAACCGGCACAATGTCGGCTTCATGGCGCTGGACGTGATTGCCGACATGCACGGCTTCGGCGCGGTGCAGAAGAAGTTTCAGGGATGGGTGCAGGAAGGGCGGCTCGGCACGGAGAAGGTCATTCTCCTCAAGCCCGCGACTTTCATGAATGAGAGCGGCCGCGCGGTGGGCGAAGCGATGCGCTTCTACAAGCTGGACCTTGCGGCCCTCACCGTTTTTCACGACGAACTGGATCTCGCCCCGTTCAAGGTGAAGGTGAAGACTGGCGGGGGCACGGCGGGCCACAATGGCCTGCGCTCCATCGACCAGCATCTCGGCGCGGATTTCCGCCGCGTGCGAATCGGCATTGGCCATCCCGGGCACAAGGACCGCGTGACCGGCCATGTGCTGGGCAATTACGCCAAGTCGGAGGAAGACGATCTGGCCACCATGCTGGGCGCCATCGGCGCCGAGGCAGGTTGGCTGGCCAAGGGTGATGACGCCCGCTTCATGAGCGACGTAGCGCTGCGCCAGCAGGACTAGGTGGCAGGATTACGCGTGCAATTTTTGACCCGTTAAGACGGGGCTGCCCGCGATCACTTTGTCGGAGAGCTGTTCGTCGGGGCACGACAACTGTGCGGTCATCCCCACCCTCCGCTCATCCTGAGCTTTTCGAAGGACACGCGCTGACGCTTGCCCAAAGAGAGATATGGGGCTGATGGTTTCCTGCGTCCTTCGACAAGCTCAGGATGAGCGGCTGTGGTAAGTGGGATAGGAATTTCGCCCACTTTCCCTTGCATTTCCGCCACTGCCTCCATCGCAGTGGATTGCCGGCAACAGTCACACGAGTGCACCGGCACAGGCGGCGGCGCACTGACCTGAAACCGTCGGTTGATTTTACAAAACGCAACTTTTCCGCCATCTGTTAACTAATGATAATGGCTGTTATCCACGTTTGGCACGCACCTTGCGTCTGTCTCCGGTAACCATTCCGGCAGCAAGAAGGGGGACCATTATGCTCCGCAAGGCACTTATCTCGACTTTCGTTCTCGGCGCGCTGGCCGCGTCGTCTCCGGCTCTGGCGGGTAATTGGGGCTCCCCCTCGGGTAGCTGGGGCAAGCCCAAGCCTCCCGCGAGCTCGACCTCGGGCGGCTCCACCGGCGGCGGCACGCAGGTGCCGGAGCCTGGCATGCTCGGCATGGCTGGCGCGGGACTGATCGCCCTGGCCGTGATCCGCAACCGCCGCCGCAAACAGGCTCGCCAGTAAATATTGCGCGCCGCAAGCGCATGGCCGCCCTGCGCGGCTCGCTTTTCCGCAGGCGATCGAACGCCCCTTCCCAGCGGGAGGGGCGTTTCATTTGCGCTATGGCCCCGCCCCCGCTAATGGCCGCGCAATTCCAGATCGAGGTATTATCAAATGGGTTTCCGTTGCGGGATCGTCGGCCTGCCCAATGTCGGCAAGTCGACTCTCTTCAATGCTCTTACCGAAACGCAGGCCGCGCAGGCCGCGAACTATCCCTTCTGCACGATCGAGCCCAATGTCGGCCAGGTCGCTGTGCCCGATGAGCGGCTGCAGCAGCTGGCGAAGATATCCGGTTCGCAGAAGATCATCGAGACCCAGCTGGCCTTCGTGGACATCGCGGGCCTGGTGAAAGGCGCCAGCAAGGGCGAAGGTCTGGGCAATCAGTTCCTCGGCAATATTCGCGAAGTTGACGCCATCGTCCACGTGCTGCGCTGCTTCGAGAATGACGACATCCAGCATGTCGCCAACAAGGTCGATCCCATCGCGGATGCGGAAGTGGTGGAAACCGAACTACTGCTGTCGGACCTCGAAAGCCTCGAAAAGCGGGTGCCCGCCGCGGCCAAGCGGGCCACAACGGGGGACAAGGAATCCAAGATCGCTGCCAGCGTGCTGGGCCAGGCCCTGGAACTGCTGCGCGAAGGCAAGCCCGCCCGGTTGACCGAGCCTAAGGATGAGGAAGAAGCCCGCGTCTTCGCCCAGGCGCAGCTGCTCACCGCAAAGCCGGTGCTTTATGTCTGCAATGTCTCGGAAGACGATGCGGCCACCGGCAATGAGCTGACCGAAAAGGTCTTTGCCAAGGCCAAGGCGGAAGGCGCGCAGGCTGTGATCGTTTCAGCCGCGATCGAGGCGGAACTGGTCGGCATGGCTCCCGAAGATCGTGGCGAATTCCTGGAATCGCTCGGCCTTTCGGAAACCGGCCTCGCCCGCGTGATCCGCGCCGGCTACGAATTGCTCGGTCTGCAGACCTTCTTCACGGTCGGCCCCAAGGAAGCCCGCGCCTGGACCGTCCATAAGGGCGCGAAGGCTCCTCAGGCCGCCGGCGAAATCCACACCGATTTCGAAAAGGGCTTCATCCGCGCCGAAACCATCGCCTTTGACGATTACATCACGCTGGGCGGCGAAGCCGGTGCGCGCGAACACGGCAAGCTGCGCCAGGAAGGCAAGGAATATGTCGTGCAGGATGGCGATGTAATGATGTTCAAGTTCAACGTGTGAATAGCAGGGCGTTCGCCGCGCCTTTGCGGCGAACGCCCTATCTCGTTACCCGGGGCGCATGAGCGGCCAAGAGGTCTTCAAATAGGCTCGCGGCCCGGCAAAGGTCCGGCCATGCGCTGGTTCAAGACACTGATCGCCGCGGCCTGTGCCGCATTCGCCCTGCCCCTCGCGGCTCAGTCCGCCGCTCCTGCGGCCATACAGGCCGAGCAGCGCGAACCGATAACTATCCTGATTTCGCTGGACGGGTTTCGCCCGGATTATCTCGCGCGCGGCCTGACGCCCAATCTCGAACAGCTTGCGGCAGGCGGAGTGAAGGCGGCGATGATCCCCTCGTTCCCCAGCCTCACTTTTCCCAATCATCACACCATCGCTACCGGCCTGCGCCCCGATCGCCACGGCATCATCGGGAACACCATGACTGACCCCAGCCATTCGCCCGATTTCTGGGTGGGCGGGACCGACGCCTGGTGGTGGAACGAAGCACTACCCATCTGGGTGGCGGCGGAAAGGGCGGGCATTCCCACCGCCACGGAAATCTGGCCCGGTACTACCGTGGCAACCAACGGCATCTTCCCAACGGACTGGCACCAGTTCGGCTTCACCATCGGCATGCGCCAGCGCACGGATTCCATCATCGACTGGGCCCGCCGCCCGGCGGCCAACCGCCCTCGCTTCATGATGCTCTACATCGAGGAACTGGATCATGCGGGCCATGAATTCGGCCCGGATTCGCCGGAAGTGAATGAAACTCTGGCGGCGCTCGATCTGCAGATCGGCAGAATGCGCGATGAGTTGGCATCCATGGGCCAGCCCGCCAATCTGGTGGTGGTATCCGATCACGGCATGGCTGCGCGCAGCGAGGACCGGGTGATTGCGCTCTACAAAGAGATCGATGGGCTCGGCGTGGCAGTGGAACAGGGAGCCTATTCCTCGATCAATCCCCTGGAAGGCAAAGATGCCGCGCTGGCCGAAGTGCTGCTCAAACCCCATGATCACATGCAATGCTGGCGCAAGAGCGAGCTTCCCGCTCGCTTCGAATATGGCAAAAACGCGCGCGTGCCAGAGTTTTTCTGCCTGGGCGAAACCGGCTGGGCAGTCCGCGGCAAAGCGCCCAAGCCCGGCGACACGCCATGGAATGGCGGCACGCATGGCTGGGACAATCAGGATCCGTTGATGCGCGCGGTCTTCATTGCCAATGGCCCCGCCTTCAAATCCGGCGTCTCCCTCCCCGCATTCGATAATGTCGATGTAGAGCCGCTATTGCGGGAACTCATCGGCCTGCCGTCACACGATGCAGAAATTGACGGTTCGGCCTCTGTCTTCAGGGATGCACTGGCCCGCTAGGCACCGTCATTCGAAAGCGGCGATGATCGGGCAGGGCCCACTGTTCGATCCCGCGCATTCCCTTGCCAGTTTCCGCAGCCGGTCGCGCGCGCGGGTCATGCTTTCGATCTTCGCGTCGAGATCGGCGATACGCTCCGCCGCCATTTCGCGTGCGCGGGGGCGGTCATTGGTGCGATCCAGCTCTATCAGCTCGGAAATCTCGCCCAGAGTGAAGCCCGCCTCCTGCGCCGAGCGAATGAAGCGCATCCGCCGCGCCTCTTCCTCTCCATAATGCCTGCGCCCTCTGGCTCCGCCCAGTTCGGTGGGTTTGGGATCGTGTATCAACCCTTTGCGTTGATAGAACCGGACGGTTTCCACGCCGACCCCGGCGCTGCGGGCGAGTTCAGAAATCGTCATTGCCATCGCTTGACTCCGTACCATGGTACGGAAGCTATAGGCTGATTCGTTATGGAACAGCAATCGACCAAACCCGTCGCCCAGCTTCACCGCATGGTGATGGAAAAACATGTCTGCCCATGGGGCCTGCGCGCGAAATATCTGCTGGAACGCCAGGGCTACCGCGTGGAGGACCACCACCTGACCACGCGCGAGGAGACGGACGCGTTCAAAGCCCAACATGGCGTTAAGACTACGCCCCAGACCTACATCAATGGGCAGCGCATCGGCGGTTATGACGATCTGCGGCGGTATTTCGGTCTGGCAGTGAGAGATCCTGGCGCGAAGACCTATCGCCCGGTGATCGCGGTCTTTGCCATTGCCGGTGCCCTTGCGCTGCTTCTCAGCCAGTCCCTCTTCGGCTCCCCGCTGACCTTGCGCGCGCTTGAATGGTTCATCGCATTCTCCATGGCGATCCTGGCAATGCTCAAACTGCAGGACGTCGATAAATTCGCGACCATGTTCCTGGGTTATGACCTGCTGGCCCGCCGCTGGGTGCCCTATGCCTTTATCTATCCCTTCGCAGAGGCCTTGGCCGGGGCCCTGATGGCCGCCCGTTTGCTACCCTGGCTCGCCATCCCGATCTCACTATTCATCGGCTCGATTGGCGCAATTTCGGTATTTTATGCCGTTTACGTCCAGAAACGGGAGCTGGAATGCGCCTGCGTGGGCGGGTCCGGCAAGGTGCCGCTGGGGCCCGTATCGCTTCTCGAAAACGTGATGATGGTCGCCATGGCGATCTGGATGATGTTCCCGGCACATTGAGCCGGATTGGAGTTCCGACAATGAAACATGCACTGTCCACCAGCCTTGCCGCCATCGCCGTCGCCACGGCCACGCCTGCTTTCGCCCAGGATAGCCATGAACAGCATGGTGAGGAGGAGATGGACCACAGCCAGATGGATCATGGCACCATGAATCCCGACGAGATGGATCACGGGGCGATGGACCATTCCGGCATGAACCACGGCGCGATGCAGATGGGGCCGGCTGCCGAATGGAAACCCGCCGAGGGATCAGGCACGGCGCGTCTGCCCGCAGCCGAAGGGGAGATGCATGGCCTGCACATCGGTAGTGGCGACTGGATGGTGATGGTCCATGGCGCAGTCACGGCCCAATATTCGGACTTTTCCGGCCCGCGCGGCGATGACATGCTTTATTCCACCTCCATGCTGATGCTCTCAGGAACCAGACAGACCGATTGGGGCCGCATCCAGTTGCGCAGCATGCTCAGCCTCGAACCTTTGATGGAAGCGCGCGGCTATCCCAACCTCTTCGCCACCGGGGAGACTGCGAATGGAGAGCCTCTTGTGGACCGGCAGCATCCACACGATCTGTTCATGGAACTCGCCGCGCGGGTGGACGTGAATGTCTCCGATAACGCCACCGTGTTTCTCTATGGCGGCCCCGTGGGCGAACCCGCCATCGGTCCGTCTGCATTCATGCATCGCGGATCGGCAAGCAACAATCCCGAACCCCCGATCACGCACCACTGGTTCGATTCCACGCACATCACCTATGGGGTGGTTACGGCTGGCTATGCCTCGCGCTTCTTCCAGCTGGAGGGTTCCGCCTTTCGTGGGGCCGAGCCGGATGAGGAACGCTGGGGCATCGAAACACCCAAGCTCGATAGTTGGGCCATCCGGGCCACGCTGACCCCCTCACCCAATTGGGCGCTACAGGTGAGCCATGCTCGCATCGAACAGCCCGAGACGCTGCACGCGAATGAGGATGAAGCACGGACCACTGCCTCCATCCAATATGCCAATGGCAAGGGTCTGTCCGCCCTCGCCGCTTTCAGCGCCAAGGACCGCATTCCCGGCGACACGCTGACGGCGTGGCTGGGTGAAGTGAACTGGGATATCGACAAGGCCAATTCAATTTTCGGCCGGATCGAGAATGTAAATAATGACGAGCTGATCCCGGATCATGACGATCCGCTGCACGACCAGCCCTTTCGCGTAACCAAGTTCCAGGCCGGCTACGCCCGCCATTTCGACTTGGGCAGCGCGCTCAAGCTGAGCCTTGGCGGTGCGGTTTCCGCTTTTGCGAAGCCATCGGCACTTGATCCCTATTATGGCAAGGACGCAATGGGCTACACCTTGTTCGCCAAGCTATCACTGGGACATTGAAACTGATGCTGTTTTACGAGGATCTGGAAATAGGCACTACCATCCGCTTCGGGCGCTATGAAGTTACCCGGGAGGAAGTGCTGGAATTTGCCGGTAAATATGATCCTCAGCCCTTCCACTTGTCGGACGAGGCGGCAGCGCTGACCCATTTCGGAAAAATCGCTGCCAGCGGATGGCACACCTGTTCGATGACCATGGCGATGCTGGTGGAACACCATGCAATCATGCCCCGCGCCGCGCTGGGGGCGATGGGCGTGGACGAATTGCGATGGCTGCGTCCGGTCTATCCCGGCGATGTGCTGAGCTGCGAAATGGAACTGCTCGAAAAGCGCCTCAGCCGATCAAAGCCCGGCATCGGCATCCTCAATACCCGGACGACGACTTTCAATCAGGATGGGCAGCCGGTTATTTCCATGAAGCCGATCACCCTGATCCGGACGCGCGGAGACGGCTAGGCTGAAGGGCCATCCTTTTCTGTCACATTCTCTCCTTCATCGATTACACTGGATCTCGCCTGCCCGCTCGTAAACCACACGCTCGTGGTCATCGCGCACGGTCAGCCTGCCGGGGAAGGTTACGCTCCCTCCATTCGCCTGCGGGATGTCTCCGACGGGCTCCAGATCGAAACTGTTGGTCAGTCCGTCGTGCTGGGCATGGGTACCGAACAGCAGCTTCGCGCTTCCCTTGTCAGCAGCAAAACGGCGGACTTCCTTGCCGATCTTGAGATAGCCCGCGTCTTCCATGGCAATCGCGACTGCGCCCAAGCCGCCTCCTTCCGGGGCGAAGGCGCAGCTGGTGCCGTAGAGTTGATGCGTCTCGATGTCCGGCAGCCTGATGGGTTCCAGCTCGATCGGAATGGCTTTGCCCGCCAGCGCCCTGTCCACCGTTTCGCTGTCGATGGCTTCGCGCTTGTGCTCCGTCTCTTCCCCGCAAGCTGCCAGAAGCAGAGCAGCCAGTGGCACTATCGTCATTCCGCGCATCAATGCCTCCCGAACAGCTTTTCGACCTCCGCCATGGAGAGCTTCACCCAGGTTGGGCGACCGTGATTGCACTGGCCCGAACGCGGCGTCTCCTCCATTTCGCGCAACAGCGCGTTCATCTCGGCGACTGAAAGCGTACGCCCTGCCCGTACCGAGCCATGGCAGGCCATTGTGGCCAGCACATGTTCGATCTTCTCATCGAGCAGCAAGGCATCCCCGTTGAGCGCCAGATCGTCTGCCAGATCCTGAAGCAGGGCATGGGGATCGGCCTTGCCGAGTACGCCGGGCATCGCACGCACCAACATTGCATTGGGGCCGAACCGTTCGATCAGCAGACCCAGAGCCGCGAATTTTTCGGCATTGTCTTCCAGGCGATCACAGGCCGGTTCGTCCATCTCGACCACTTCGGGGATGAGCAGGGCCTGACTGGCGGCCACCTTCTCGCCCGCCCCCGCTGCCCGCAGCCTTTCCAGCACGAGCCGCTCATGCGCCGCATGCTGATCGACCAGAACAAGCCCATCGGCCGCCTCCGCGACAATATAGGTGTTTGCCACCTGCCCGCGCGCAATGCCCAGCGGATAGGCGGCAGCATCTTCGGGCATATCCCCGGCCTCTTCAGCACGCCCCATCGGGACGGGTGCCTGCGGGAGGGGGGTTTCGGCTTCAAAGGCCCGCCATGCCTGCCCAGCCTCACTCACACCGGAAGGACGGCCGCCACCTGAGGAACTGGCAGTCCAGTCCCTGCCGCCGAAAAGCGATCGCAAGGCCGGGGCTGCCTCGCCCGCGGAAGGCTGGCTGATCGGCTCCTGCTGCCAACGTGCCATTGCATTGGCATCGGGCGCCTGTGCGCTGCGCTTGTCGCCCGTGGCCAGTGCCTGCCTCAGCCCTGAAACGATAAAGCCGCGCACGCCGGCGGAATCGCGGAAGCGAACCTCCGTTTTCGCGGGGTGAACATTCACGTCGACATCCTCTGGCGGCAGGTCGAGGAACAGCGCCAGCACGGCATGCCGATCGCGCGCAAGCATGTCGGCATAGGCACCGCGCACCGCGCCGACCAACAGCCGGTCTTTCACCGGGCGGCCATTGACGAACAGATATTGATGATCGGCCACGCCGCGGTTGTAAGTCGGCAGGCCCGCAACGCCGGAGAGGCGCATCGCGCCATTCTCCACGGGACGCTCTATGTCCAGAAGCACGGCGTTTCCGGCCAGTTCCCGCGCAACCAGTTGCGCCACGCGTTCTTCGGCCGTTTCGCCACCCTGAACGGCGAATACCCGCCTGCCCCCATGTTCGAGGCTGAAGGCAATGTCGGGCCGGGCCATGGCGAGGCGGCGAACCACATCGAGACAGGCAGCATATTCGCTGCGCTCGCTACGCAGGAATTTTCGTCGCGCGGGAATCTTGGCGAATAATTGCTCCACCCGGACGCGCGTTCCCGGCGGCAGGGCAGCGGGCCCTTCCTCGATCAGGGCGCCATGATCTATCACGCGCTTCCAGCCCTGATCTTCCCCACGCACACGCGACTCGAGCGTCAGCCGCGCGACGCTGGCGATGGACGGCAGCGCCTCCCCCCGAAAGCCCAGGGTGGAAACCTGCTCGATCGCTTCGTCGGGCAGCTTGGAGGTGGCGTGGCGCTCCAGCGCAAGCTCCATGTCCTGCGGGTTCATCCCGCAACCGTCGTCGGTTACCTCAATGCGCGAAAGTCCGCCTTCCGCAATGGTTACCGCGATCCGCCCGGCCCCGGAATCGATCGCATTCTCGACCAGTTCCTTGAGCGCGGCGGCTGGCCGTTCCACTACTTCGCCGGCAGCAATGCGGTTGATAAGCGTTTCGGGCAGACGGCGAATTTGGGGCATCTGGCAAGCCTAACGGCGAACGGGCGCGATTTCGAGCCGAGCCGCCCAAAAATGCATCGCTTTCCTCACAAAATTTTGGCCTTTGCCCGGCGCTTGCGTTAAGCAGCCGCGACCCCTCGTTACGGCGCAGCGGCGACCTTTATAACAGAGCCCTTAAAAGGGTTGGAAACAATACGGATTTCCTTGATGAGTTCCTTCTTTTCGAAATTCTTCAAGCTCGGCTCCCAGAACATGGCCATCGACCTGGGAACTGCCAACACGCTGGTCTATGTGCAGGATCGGGGTATCGTGCTTAACGAGCCTTCGGTGGTCGCAATCGAAACGATCAATGGCGTCAAGCGCGTGAAGGCCGTTGGCGACGATGCGAAGATGATGATGGGCAAGACGCCCGACAACATCGATGCCATCCGCCCGATGCGCGATGGCGTGATCGCGGACATCGAAATCGCCGAAGAAATGATCAAGCACTTCATCCGCAAGGTGCACGGCAAGAAGAGCCTGCTGCGCTATCCGGAAATCGTCGTTTGCGTTCCCTCCGGCTCGACCTCCGTTGAACGCCGCGCCATTCGCGACGCAGCTTCGAACGCTGGCGCATCCGAAGTGTTTCTGATTCTCGAACCCATGGCCGCCGCGATCGGCGCGGATATGCCGGTTACCGAACCGGTCGGCTCCATGGTGGTGGACATCGGCGGCGGCACCACCGAAGTCGCGGTGCTCTCTCTGCGCGGCCTTGCCTATACCACTTCGGTCCGCACCGGCGGCGACAAGATGGACGAAGCCATCGTCTCCTATGTTCGCCGACATCACAATTTGTTGATCGGCGATGCGACTGCCGAGCGGATCAAGAAGGATTACGGCATCGCAGTCGTTCCGGAAGACGGCGTGGGCGAGATCATCACCCTCAAGGGCCGCGATCTGGTGAATGGCGTGCCGAAGGAAATCTCGATCAACCAGGCGAACATCGCCGAAGCTCTGTCCGAGCCGATCGGGGCAATCGTTGAAGGCGTGCGTATCGCGCTGGAAAATACCGCTCCGGAACTGGCCGCCGACATCGTCGATCAGGGCATCGTACTGACCGGTGGCGGCGCACTGATCCGCCGTCTGGACGAGCATCTGCGCGAAGAAACCGGCCTGCCGGTGAGCGTGGCGGAAGATCCGCTGTCCTGCGTAGCGCTGGGCACTGGCCGGGCGATGGAAGATCCGGTCTATCGCGGCGTATTGATGTCTGCCTGAGACAGTCCAACCGCCGGGGGGCAGCTCATAAAGGCCGTCCGCCGGCCCAATAAGGAAATGGGCGCATGGCGCCGCCGACAAAACGCCGCACGGGCCATTCAAAGAAGGCGCAATTCAGCGCCTTCACCGGATATCTCGTGGCCGGCATCGGCGTCCTCGTCGGCGCCGGATTGCTGCTGCTTTCCGTCTGGAAGCCGAACGCGATGGCCTCGCTGCGGGCAGAGGCAACCGATCTGACTGTCCCTGCCGGCAAGGCGGGTGCGACCGTGCGTTCCGATAGCCAGGGGGTGATCGAAAGCGTTGCCGGCTATTTTGATGCCGCCAACAAGAACGCCCGGCTGAAGCGCGAGATGGAAGAGGCGCGCGTGCGCTTGGTCGAAGCCAAGGCAGTCGAAGCGGAAAATGCCCGCCTGAAGGCACTGCTCGGCCTGCGCGAGGAGGAGGTAAAGCCCGTCGCCTTCGCAAGGCTGATCGGGTCCAGTTCCGCCAGCACCCGGCGCTTCGCTTATCTTTCGGCAGGCAGCGACGATGGGGTCAAGCCCGGCATGCCGATCCGTTCGCCGATGGGCCTCGTCGGGCGCGTATTGGAAGTGGGGGATGGCAGTTCACGCGTGATGCTGCTGACCGATACGGCCAGCATGGTCCCGGTGCGGCGCAATACGGACAATGTCGTGGCCTTCGCCGAAGGCCGGGCAGACGGCACTTTGCGCCTGCGGCTGATCAATCTGGGCATCAATCCGCTGAAGAAGGGCGATGTTTTCGTCACTTCCGGCGCGGGCGGCATCTTCCGGCCGGGGATTGCCGTGGCTGTGGTGGAAAAGGTCACGCATGATGGCGCGCTCGCCCTGCCCCTCGCCAATCCCGCCGCGACGATTCACGTAGCAGTCGATCCGGTCTGGGTTCCGCAGGCAGCAGATGTTGTCGCACAGCCCGCCCCTGGAGGGCCACAATGATGGCGGAGCACCGCAAGGGCGCCCGCATGTCCTCAACCCACCGCGACAGCTTCGGCAAGACGATCAACCGCGATCATTCGGTTATCCTTGCCCATGCGGTGCCGCTGCTGACGATCCTGCTCGGTTCGCTCACGCCCATGCTGCCGCTCATCGCCTCCGGTCCGGTCATGCCGCCTTTCGGCTTCATGTTCCTGCTCGCCTGGCGGATCGTGCGCCCGGGGTTGATGCCCCCTTGGATAGGCCTTCCGCTTGGCGCCTTTGACGATCTCTTCAGCGGCCAGCCCTTCGGCAATGCCATTCTGCTGTGGTCTATCGCCATGCTCGCAATGGATGCGATCGAAGCGCGCTTCCCCTGGCGCAGCTTCTGGCAGGACTGGGCAACGGCATCTGGCATGATTGCAGCCTATCTGGTGCTCGGCGCGCTTGTGGCGGGCGGTAATTTCGAACCGCAGCGTTTCCTGCTGCTCATTCCGCAACTGGCCTTCAGCATCCTGCTGTTTCCGATCGTCGGGCGTATTGTCGCCTTTTTCGACCGTGTTCGCCTGTTCCGCATCAAGGTTATAGGCTGACGGACATGGCGAAGCCCCGCAATTCAGCCGGCTCCCTACGGCACTCCTTCCAGCGCCGCAGTTTCCTGATCGGGGGCATCCAGGGCGGCGTCGGCCTGCTGCTGGCGGCTCGAATGGGCTATCTGGCTGTCGCGGAGAACGAACGCTACCGCGTGCTCGCAGAATCAAATCGCGTGAACCTGTCTCTGATCCCTCCCCGCCGGGGCTGGATTCTCGACCGGCACGGCGCGCCTCTGGCCTCCAACCGCGCCGATTTCCGCGTGGATATCGTGCCGGACAGGATGCGCGATCCGGTCCGGGAGATCGAGACGCTCGGTAGCCTGCTCAATCTCTCGCCGGTTCAGGTGCAGGATCTGAAAGACAAGCTGTCCGACGCCCGCGGCTTCCAGCCCGTCGAAGTCGCCAGTGGCCTCGATTACAATCAGTTCGCGGCCGTAAGTGTCCGCCTGCCCGATCTGCCCGGCGTAGTGCCCCAGCGGGGCTTCTCACGTTATTATCCCACCGGTCCATCGGTGGGGCATCTCATCGGATATGTCGGCGCCGCTTCAGCCGAGGAATATGAAAAGGAGAGGATTCCTCTCCTCGTCACGCCCGGTTTCAAGCTGGGCAAGGATGGTATCGAAAAGCAGTTCGAGCAGGCCCTGCGCGGCGAGCCCGGGGCGCGGCGTGTGGAAGTCACCGCCAGCGGCGAGATTGTGCGCGATCTGGAAACACGCGAAGATGTTCAGGGCAAATCGATCAAGCTCACGATCGATGGCCCGCTACAGGATTACGCCGCCCGCCGGCTCGGTCTGGAATCCGGTTCGGTCGTGGTGCTCGATTGCCTCACTGGCGATCTGCTCTGCATGGCCTCGATGCCCAGCTTAGATCCCAACAGTTTTTCGGACGGCATTGGCCGTCTTGAATGGAAAATGCTGGCCGATGATGACCACGTGCCCCTCCGCAACAAGGTTCTGAAAGGCCTTTACCCCCCGGGCTCGACCGTAAAGCCCATGGTGTCGATGAGCTTTCTCGAAGCCGGGCTCGATCCCCATGAAACCGTGTTTTGTGGGGGCGGCCTCAAGGTCGGTAACCGCGTGTTCCATTGCTGGAACCGCCGCGGGCATGGCCAAGTCGACATGGCCAAGGGCATCTACCAGAGCTGCGACGTCTATTTTTATCATTTCGCCCAGCGCCTGGGGATGGATGTCATAGCTCCCATGGCGCGGCGGCTCGGCATGCAGGAGGAATTTCCCCTGCCCGTCGCCAGCCAGTTCTTCGGCACCGTTCCCGATCCCGCCTGGCTGCTGCGCAAGCACAAGCGGGAATGGCAGCCTTATGATACGGTGAATGCCACAATCGGCCAGGGCTACATGCTCGCCAATCCGCTCCAGCTGGCGGTGATGGCCACACGCCTCGCCACCGGCAACAAGGTGATGCCCCGCCTGATCCTTGACGGGAAGAAGCCCAATTTCCAGAGCATGAACTTCCACGGCGATCACACCACGATCATCCGCAATGCGATGAACGAAGTGGTGAACGGCGCCGGCACGGCCGGGCGTGCGCGCATACCCATCGAAGGCGTCAACATGGCCGGTAAAACCGGGACGGCGCAGGTCGTGTCGCTCAATATTTCGAGCGGCAAGGGCGGGCTATGGAAACATCGTGACCACGGCCTGTTCATCTTCTTCGCTCCCTTCGACAATCCGCGCTATGCCGGGGCGGTGGTGATCGAGCATGGCGGCGGATCGGGTTCGGCCTATCCCATCGCGCGAGACGTGGTCACCTTCCTCTACAATCCCCAATTGGGCATGGAAAAACTGCTTGAGCTCGAGCAAGGCTGGGGCGGCACTCCGCGCGAACGCATGGCGCGCAAATATGCATCCTATGCCACGCAATATGGCGTATCCGTGCCCAAACCGCCCCCCAATCTGGAAGACATCGCCCGGATGGCGGATGCCGATGCCCGTGCCTCTGCCGCCGCGCTCGAGGATTCGCCGCAAGGTGGCGTTGCGATCACCCGTCCTGTCGAAATGGATCAGGAAATGCCCCCGGTCACGACCATGACAGGGGCGCCCGCTCCGGCACCGCAGGCGACACCCGCCGGGCCGGCTCTGCCGCCCGCCGGAGGCGCGCAATGAGCCGGTCGGTCATCCCGGCACCTATCGCCCAGCTGCCGTGGCGCGTCATCATTCCGCTCGTTGGCCTTACGACATTCGGAGCAGCAGTACTCTATTCCGCTGCAGCCGGGAGCATGAGCCCCTTTGCCGGCTCTCATCTTCTCCGCTTCGCCATCTTCATGACGATGGCCCTGGTCATGACCCGCATCCCCCGTGATCTCGTCCATTGGGCCGCCTATCCCGCCTATGTCGGGGTGTTGCTGCTGTTGATGGCTGTCGAGGCCTTGGGCGCGATCGGGGGCGGCAGCCAGCGCTGGCTAAATCTGGGGCCGATCGTACTCCAGCCCTCCGAATTGATGAAGCCGACCATCGTTCTCGTGCTGGCGAGCTTCTATAATTCATTGCCTCCGGGCGAAGTCGGCAGCTGGCGCTCCATCGTTCCCGCTGGTGTACTGATCGGCCTTCCCATGGCTCTGGTGCTGTTGCAGCCTGATCTTGGTACTGCTCTGGCCATAGGCTTCGGCGGGGTAGTGATCATCTTCCTGGCGGGGTTGCCCATGCGCTGGTTCGTAGGCGGCGGCTTGCTGGCGGCTGTTGTCGCCCCCCTCGCCTATTTCTTCGCCTTGCATGACTACCAGCGCCGCCGAGTGACGACCTTCCTCGATCCGGAGAGCGACCCGCTGGGGGCCGGCTATCATATTACGCAGTCCAAGATCGCAATCGGCTCCGGCGGGATATTCGGCAAGGGTTTCGGCAACGGGTCTCAGAGCCACCTCAATTATCTGCCGGAACCGCATACCGATTTCGTATTCGCCACGATGGCCGAGGAATGGGGCCTGGCTGGCGGGCTTGCTGTGCTGCTGGTCTTCGGCGTTATCCTGCGGTGGGGATGGAGCGTCGCACGGCGGGCGCCTGACCGGTTTAGCTCGCTACTGGCCGCAGGCATGACCTCCACCATCTTTTTCTATGTTGCGATCAATCTGATGATGGTGATGGGCCTTGCGCCCGTGGTGGGCATTCCCCTGCCCTTCATGAGCCACGGGGGGTCCTCCATGATGACCAATATGATCTGCATCGGCACGCTGATGATGGTCGACCGCTGGAGCAGGCAGGGGAAGAATTCCCTCTCCTGACAATGCGGCACAGGCGCTCGTCAGCCATGGCGCACTGCAACAAAAATAGATTGCAATTGCAGACTTAAATCGTTAACCGCCCGCTTAAATCGGCTTGGCCGATCAATCCGTCGTCGCGATTTCGCGGGCGGATTCCAGATTATCCCGGAGTCTCCTCCCCAGGCTGAGACACGTTTGCGGAGCAAGGCTGACCCGGCCCCTTCCGCATTGCGCGCCTCGATGGGCATTGGATGCTCCCCCAGCGCAGGTTTCGGACATCCGGAGCCGCGACGAGGTGTTGATGCCGATAACTGGCCCGCGCAGCCCTGCGGACGAGCGAATTGAACAGGAACCGGAAGTCATCTCGCTGTGGAATTTCCAGCGCGATCTTCTGCGTCTTGCCAACGAACTTTCCGAAGCACCGGAAGAGATAGGCAGTCAACAGGGCGACAGCAGCGCCAACCAACCTGACCCTGGGGCTACCCCGCATCTCTACTTCGAAGCCCTTCTCGCCCAACACCGGCGACGGAAACTCTCCTTTGCCGATGACCGCCTCAGCCACCCGGTCTGGGATATCATGCTAAGCCTGATGATCGCTCGCCTGGACGGGCGCGATATGCGTGTCTCCGAAGTGGTTGCGAATCACGACAGGGGTCGCGCTAAGGCTCGGGAGGATATCGACTCCCTCGTCAAGGCGATGCTGATAGAGCGATATGACTGCACTTCGGGCAGTGCCGACTCCCTTTTGGCCCTTTCCAGCGAGGCTGCAAGGCGGATGGCGGAACTGTATCGCGCGCGAATGCGCGGATAACCGCCTGATTTGATATATTTTTTGCCTAAAATAACAGTTTGAGGCAAAAACCTCTTCACACCAGCGAAACAGGCTCTATATGGAGCGCCTCCGGTGAACAACCGGACGGCGGAAACGGGCCGAGAGGCCCAGAAGCCCGTGTGGACGCATAGCTCAGTTGGTAGAGCAGCTGACTCTTAATCAGCGGGTCCTAGGTTCGAGCCCTAGTGCGTCCACCAAACTTTCCAAACACTTGGAACCACCCCTCAAGGGAGGCCTTCTCACAAAGACGGTCACAGCAGTCCTGTATTGCTTCGCGTTCCCGTGAGCCTGCAGGCCTATATACCGGCCCCAGTTCCAAGCCTGCCGCGCCAAGCACCGACAGCCTGGGAAGATCCCCTGTGGCGCGCAGGTCCTGCGAACCGACAAACCATACATGCCAATTGCGGGCTAGTTGTCGACGAACGACTGTCTGCAAGGTGCGTCAGCGCGTACTTTATTATGGCATAAAGAGCCGCAATAGGCGATCCGCGCTTTCTACGTCGCTTTATGGGGATAGGCCGCATGGCATCACCCAAGCGCGTGCCATCCAGGTGCGGGGCGCATCGGACGAATATTGTTCGTCACACTGCGCCCCGCCCCGTCTGGATTATTGGCCGCTACTGTCCGAATCGCCGTCCAACTGCTGATATTCCAGCGCTATGCTGGGATCACAGTCATAGGCGTTCACATATTGGCCGGGGATCTTCTTCCACTGGATGATCCGGGCGCCATTGTTGTCGAGCGTTTCCGGGTCTTCAAACCACTGGGTAGCCATCAGAGTGCCGTCATCCAGCTTACGATAGCGTTCGACCATGTGGATATTCGCACTGTGGTCCAAGCCATTGTTCGTAATGGTGGAAGGCAGGATATGCGTGGTATCGATCACCAATTCATCCTCTTCCCAATGGCCGATCGAATGTCCAACCTTGGTATGGGCTGCATCGGCCGGAGGATGACCGCGGCCATCCATGAACACCACCCGCACCTGATCGAAATACTCATATTTGAAGACGATCATCTGATCGCTCTGATAGATTTCGAACGGGAACGGGCCCTGAATCGAATAGATCACCGACGGTGCAAGGCACACGCGGGTGAGCTTCATCTCATCGGTGGGCTTCCACTGCTGCGCCTTGGCCAGCGCCTCGGGCTTCAGCTTCAGGCCACCATATTCATTCTGCGGAAATTCTGCGACACCCGTATCGTCGATAATAACGGTGTTGGGCGGCAATTTCGCGACCATGTCCTTGGATACGGGCGAAACCTCGTCAAAATCGAGATACCAGAAGCCGTTCAGGTCCGGATGATCCGCAGCATAGGCAGGCGAAGCGACAATCGCCACGAGCGGCAAAAGCGCGACTGCAAGGCGGCGCATCAGTGGTCGCCCTGTCCAAACGGCGCATTGCCGATCCGCTTGCCACTGGCATCGAAGGCCTGCTTCAGGCGGAGATAGGGCTTCCCATCCCGCGAAACCCAGCCTTCCACCGAGATGGTGTCGCCGGGTTTGATGATGTCCCGGCTCCAGCCGCGACGCACCAGGATGACCGGCGCATTGGTTTCGGCGCGCCAGTGGACGACCTTGCCATCCTTACCCTTCACGTCGAGCGCAACGGTGCCGTGGGGATTGGTGAAACGGAACTCCGTTACTGTGCCCTTGATGGTGATGATCTTTTCGGGATCGAAAAAGGCCGCGAATGAATGATGCGCGTGCGCCGCCACCGGCGCCAGCAGTGCAAGCACTGCCGCCGGTACACTCCAGCATTTCTGCATGTGATAGTCTCTCCGTCGATTCGCTAAGGTTGCTGATCGGGCGCTTCGGTAATGTCGATATACCGTCCGTCGTAATATGTCAGCGGCTTAGCGTTTTCCCTATGTCGCGCTGCGATCAATTCCCCGATGATGATCGTGTGCGTACCAAAGGCGTGGCGATGCGCGATCCGGCAAACCAGGCTGGATTGGGCGCTCGCAAGGACCGGAACACCCTGTTCTTCCACCCAATCGCCAATCGAGAAGCGTTCTTCCCCGGTGCCACCGCGCGCGAAGCAATCCGCCACGTCGCGATTGCCGACCCCCAGCACGTTCACGCAAAAGCGGTCGGTGGATGCAATCGGTTCGTGGAGAGAGCCGGCCCGGTTGATACACACCAGCAAGGAAGGCGGATCGAAGCTGAGGGAACTGACTGCCGTGGCGAGAATACCGAAACGCTCTCCGTCATGGCCTGTGGTCACGGCATAGACGGTGGCGGCCACATGGCGCATGGCGCTGCGGAAAGCGTCAAGAATGTCATTCTGGCCCATGAAATCTCCATATCGCATCAGTCAGGCACGGGTTTAACCTTGCCACGGCCCCAGCGCCAATGGAATGTGTATCGCCTTCCTTGCAATCACATTATAGTGTGATTAATTGCTGCCCATGAGCAATCAGACCATCACTCGCGTTCGCGAGATCGTCAGCGAAGGGCGCATGTCACGCGCCGGCCTTGCGCGCGCCGCAGGACTTCATGCCAATACGTTGCGTGACTGCACCGACCCGGGATGGAACCCTACGGCAGAAACGCTGGCCAAGCTGGAGCGTTTCCTCAACGCCAATGACGATGCGCCCGTGCTGGTTCCGATCGAACAGATCATCGAGGAGGCGCGAAATGGACGCATGTATATCCTCGTGGATGACGAAGATCGCGAGAATGAGGGCGACCTGATCATTCCCGGCCAGATGGCCACACCCGATGCGATCAATTTCATGGCCACTTATGGCCGCGGACTCGTCTGCCTGGCCCTCACCAAAGCACGAGTAGATCAGTTGGGGCTCGAATTGATGAGCCGCAACAATCGCACGAGGCATGAAACCGCTTTTACAACCTCGATCGAAGCCCGAGTGGGCGTGACCACGGGAATCAGCGCGGGTGACAGGGCGCGAACGATTTCCGTGGCAATCGATGCGGCCAAGGGGCCGGAGGATATCGTCACACCCGGCCATGTATTTCCCCTCGTCGCCAAGGACGGCGGAGTGCTCGTGCGGGCGGGCCATACGGAAGCCTCGGTAGACATATCCCGCCTCGCCGGCCTCAATCCCTCGGGCGTGATCTGCGAGATCATGAATGAAGACGGCACCATGGCGCGGATGGACGACCTGATCCGCTTCGCGCGCATGCACAATCTCAAGATGGGTACGATCCGTGACCTGATCGCCTATCGCCGCAAGCATGATCATCTGGTGGAGAAGACCGCCGAAACCCGCTTTGTCAGCCGCTGGGGCGGCGAATGGCGAGCGGTGAGCTTTTATAACAGGGCCACCAGGGATGAGACCATGGCGCTCGTCAAAGGCAATATCGATCCGGCAAAACCGACACTGGTGCGGATGCACGCCATGTCCGTATTCGATGACGTATTCGCCGAAGCCGGGCGCCGGCAGGGTCTGCTGGAAGGTGCCATGCGGGCCATCGGGGAAGAAGGCGCAGGCGTGGTGGTGCTTATCAATCGCCCCAGCCCCAATTTCGCCAGCCGTTCAATCCTCCGCCGTGAGCAACCCGTAACGCAGAGCGACAAATCGGAAGACATGGCGCAGGAACAGCGCGACTATGGCGTTGGAGCCCAGATTCTGGCTGAACTGGGCGTGCATGACATGATCCTGCTCACCAATACCCAGCATTCGCTGGTCGGCCTCGAAGGATATGATCTTTCGATTGTCGGCGAACGTCCCATTCTCACTGAAGGAGCCGCATGATGGCAAATTTCCTTATCGTCGAAGCGCGCTTCTATGATCATTTGAACGATATGCTGGTGGCTGGAGCCCGCGCCGCCCTGGAAACAGCAGGGCATTCGGTTGAAGTGCTCACCGTACCGGGCGCGCTCGAAATTCCTGGCGCGATTGCTCTGGCCAGCGAAAGCGGCCGCTATGACGGCTACGTCGGTATAGGCGTGGTGATCCGCGGCGAAACCTATCATTTCGAAATTGTCGCCGGAGAAAGTGCGCGAGGGATCATGGCCCTGACCATGGACGGGCTTGCGATCGGCAACGGTATCCTTACCGTGGAGAACGAAGCGCAGGCGCTGGTCCGTGCCGATCCTGCCCAGAAGGACAAGGGCGGCGAAGCGGCGAAGGCGGCATTGGCCCTGCTGGCCATCAGGGAGAGATTCACATGAGCAAGCATCCTGCAATCGGCGGCATCCGCCTGTGTCTGGGCGGAAACGTATTCGGCTGGACCGCCGATCAGGATGCGAGCTATGCGGTGCTCGACAAGTTCTATGAGGCCGGCGGTCGCATGGTCGATACCGCTCAGGGCTATTCCGACTGGGCACCCGGCCATGTCGGCGGCGAGAGCGAGGCCATGATCGGCAAATGGCTGGAAGCACGGGGCGTCCGCTCCGACATGCTGATCGCTACCAAAACCGGAATGCACTGCAATCCGGGCGACCTCGCGCCCGAAAAGGTGGCTGCCGAACTGGATAAATCGCTCGAACGGCTGCGCACCGATTATGTAGATCTCTATTACGCCCATCGGGACGATCAGACCGTTCCTCTCGACGAAGTAGCCGGTGGTTTCGATGCGCTGGTAAAGGCTGGCAAGGTTCGCGAACTGGGCGCTTCCAACTTTACGGCGGATCGCCTGATCGCCGCTATCGAAACGGCGGAAGCTGCCGGGCAGACAGCCTATAGCGTGCTGCAGAACGAGTATAATCTCGTTCGCCGCAGCGATTATGAAGGCCCGGTGCAGGATTTGTGCGTGGCGCGCGATATTGCCGCCCTGCCCTATTTCGGCCTCGCCTCAGGCTTTCTGACCGGCAAATATCGCTCGCGGGATGATTTCGGCCAGTCCGCACGTGGATATGGGATGGACCGCTTTTTCGAACAGGGCCTGCCGATCCTGGGCGTGATGGACGTGATCGCGGCGGAGACCGGCGCCAGCCATGCCGCGATCGCCCTGGCGTGGATCAACGCTCAGTCCGGCATTGCCGCCCCTATCGCGAGCGCACGCACTCCGGAACAGCTCGACGCCTTGCTGGAAGCCGTCTCACTCGAACTCAGCGGCGAGCAACTGGCTCAGCTTTCTGCTGCCGGCTCCGCCTGAAACAAACGGGGCGCCTCAGTTTCGGCTGAGGCGCCCCTGTTTTTCAGGTTTACCAGATCCGCACACGTTCTTCCGGCGCTAGATACAGCTTGTCACCCGGGTTGACGTCAAACGCCTTGTACCAGGCATCGAGGTTACGCACGGTCAACGCACGATACATGCCCGGTGTGGCGATCCGCTGGCGCAGTGCCGCATCGCGCATCTTTGTGGCCCATGCCTGGGCATAGGCGATAAAGAAGCGCTGATCTCCGGTGAAACCGTCAATCACTGGCGCTTCCTTACCACCCAGCGAAGCGCGATAGGCGTCGTAAGCGGCCGCAAGGCCTGCAACGTCGGCAATGTTCTCACCCAGAGTGAGCTTGCCGTTCACATGTAAACCCGGAAACGGCTCATAGCTGTCGAATTGGGCCGCCAGCTTCTGGCCTGCTTCCTCGAACCTTTTGCGGTCCGCATCGGTCCACCAGTTGCGCAATGCACCAACGGAATCGAATTCCGCACCATTATTATCGAAGCTGTGGCTGATTTCGTGACCGATCACCGCGCCGATAGCCCCGTAATTATAGGCAGGATCAGCCCGCGGATCGAAGAAGGGGCGCTGCAGGATCGCCGCCGGGAAGTTCAGCGCATTCTGCACGGGCAGATTCACCGCGTTGACGGTTTGCGGCGTCATCCACCATTCGGCCTTGTCCAGCGGTTTGCCGATCTTGCCAAGCTGATGTGCATATTCAGCCTTCCGAGCAGCCTGCACATCCGCATATGGGCTACCCGCCGCAATCTTCACAGACGAGAAATCGCGCCATTTATCAGAATAGCCGACGCCCACCTGGATCGTTTCGACCTTCTTCAACGCCTCTGCCTTGGTTTCCGAAGCAAGCCAGTCAATCGCCTGCACTCTCACGCCAAAGGCGCGCTTGATATTGCCCACAATCCCTTCGATCTGCGCCTTGGCCGAAGCGGGGAAATATTTCGCCACATAGAGCTGGCCGAGGTCGTCTCCCAGCAACTCGCTCACCGTCGCCAATGCGCGTTTATCCCGGCTGCGTTGCTCGGGCGTGCCGGACAAGGTCGTGCCGTAAAAGGCGAAATGCAGGCTATCGAATTTCGCCGGCAGAACGTCGGCATTGGTGTTGATCTGGTGGAACGCCAGCCAGTCCTTCCATGCGTCCAGCGGTTCGCTGGCGATCAGCTTTGAAAGCCCCTTGATCGCCCCCGGATGATAAGCGGCGAATTTACCCTGCTGGCCCAGTTGCGCCGCGTCGAGCAAAGCGGCCCAATCCGCCCCCGGCGCATTTTTCTCCAGCTCAGCCCGCGTCCACAGCGTTGCCGATTGGGTGAAGCTTTCGCTTTCTTCCCGGCTTGCATGAGCCCGGGCGATCTTCATCTCGAGATCGAACACCCGTCCGGCCTTCGCGGCGGAGTTACCCTCTCCCGCCGAGGCAAAGACATCCTGGATATATTGACGATAGGCCCCACGCAGCTTCGCCATTTCCGGATCGGAAGAGAGATAATATTTCCGCTCCGGCAAACCCAGGCCGCCCTGGAGTAGGTAGGGCACCACTTCCCCGCCGGAAAGCGCCTGCGTCACGAAGATGCCGAACAGGTTCTCGGTGCCGAAATCCGTCGCGTTGAGCGGATCGACATCGGCGCGCAATTGGCTGCCGATTACCGCCGAAAGGCTCTTCCTGTCCTTGATGGCAGCGAACCGATTCAGATCGGGCTTTATCGGACCTAGTCCCGCCTTCTCGATAGCGCCGGTATCCATGTAGGATCTGTAGAGGTTGCGGATCCGCCCTTCCGCAGTGTCATCCGCAGCATCGGATGTGGCGATATTCCTGATCAGCGCGTCGAGCTGCTTTTCCGTCTCGTTAAAGGCGATGACGAAACCGCCAGTGCTGGCGCGATCCGCGGGAATCTCGGTCGTCTTGTTCCAGGTGCCGTTGGCAAAGGCATAGAAATCATCCCCCGGCTTGACCGAGGTATCCATCCAGCCCTTTTCGATCCCCAGTCCGGTGCCGGTGGCGAACGTCTCGGTTCCGCTGGAACAGGCCACTGGCCCGGCGATGATTGCGGCAGTGCCAAGCAGCAGCGCCGCGATCAGGCTATTCTTCATGTCAGTCCCTTCGTCCGGCCACGCGCAGCATCTCCCGCCGCGCGCAACATGGTTTCATACGGAACCTGATAGGACGAAGAATGACCGAAAAGTATCCCGCTCGTCGAGAGCGGGATACTGTTGGTCGAAGGATGCGGGTTTGCTCAGGCCTGCAGACGGCCGAAGCAACCGGCGCCCGCATAATACGCGCTGTCGCCCAGCTCTTCCTCGATGCGGATAAGCTGGTTGTACTTCGCGAGCCGATCGGAGCGGGCAAGGCTACCCGTCTTGATCTGCCCGCAATTGGTGGCGACCGCGAGATCCGCGATGGTCGAATCCTCGGTCTCGCCCGAGCGGTGGCTCATCACGGCAGTATAACCGGCACGGTTAGCGACGGACACTGCTTCCAGCGTTTCGGTCAGACTGCCGATCTGGTTCACCTTGACCAGAAGCGAGTTGGCAAGGCCCTTCTCGATTCCCATCACAAGGCGCTTGGGATTGGTCACGAACAAATCGTCACCAACCAGCTGCACCTTGCTGCCGATCTTGTCGGTCAACGCCTTCCAGCCTTCGAAATCGTCTTCCGCCATGCCGTCCTCGATCGAACGGATCGGATAGGCGGCGCAGAGATCCGCGAGGTAATCGGCCATTTCGGCCGGGCTCAGCGAAAGACCTTCGCCGCTGATTTCGTATTTGCCAGCCTTGAAGAATTCCGTGGAGGCGCAGTCCAGCGCCAGAGCAACGTCCACACCCGGCTTGAAGCCCGCCTTGGCAATGGATTCCATCACGAAGTCGAGCGCAGCGCGGGTGCTGGCGAGATTGGGCGCGAACCCGCCTTCATCACCCACCGCGGTAGAAAGCCCCTTCTCGGAAAGCCCCTTCTTCAGCGTGTGGAAGATCTCGGCGCCCCAGCGCACTGCCTCGGCAATACTGTCAGCCCCGACGGGCATGATCATGAATTCCTGGAAGTCTATGGGGTTGTCGGCATGCTCGCCGCCGTTGATGATGTTCATCATCGGCACCGGCAGCACATGGGCCGAAACGCCGCCGATATAGGAATAGAGCGGCAGGCCGCGCGCATTGGCCGCAGCCTTCGCCACGGCCAGACTCGTGCCGAGAATGGCATTCGCCCCCAGGCGAGCCTTGTTCTCAGTATCGTCCAGCGCGATCATCACCAGGTCGATTTCGCGCTGATCTTCGGCATCGAGGCCAAGAAGCGTCTCGGAAATCTCTCCGTTTACCGCATCCACGGCCTTGAGCACGCCCTTGCCGAGATAACGGCCCTTGTCCCCGTCGCGCAATTCCACCGCTTCGTGGGCACCCGTCGACGCACCAGAAGGCACTGCGGCCCGGCCAAAACTGCCATCTTCCAGCAGAACATCGACCTCGACGGTGGGATTGCCCCGGCTGTCGAGAATTTCGCGGCCATGGATATCAATGATTGCGGTCATGGTGAATTAAGGCTCCGGCTGCTATGATGCGGTGCAATAATGGAAATGCGGGCCTCCTAGTCAGTGGGACATTGGCAAGCAAGCCACGTTTCCTATTTAAGAAGAGGCGGCGCCCGGCCGCTTCAACATCATAGCCTCAATCCCCAAGGGTGAAAGGACTCAATCCGATGGCACAGACCCCCGCGAAAACTCCCGCCAAGACGACGAAGGCAAAGCCCGCCGCCAAGGCAAAGGCACCCGCCAGCCACACGGACGAGGCAAAGCAGAAGTTCACCCGCGCGATTGAGGAAGCCAAGGCTGGCGCCGCGGCCCTCACCGCTGAAGCCCGGGAACGGGCGACCGCAAAATCCGGCGACTGGATGGAGGATGCCAAAGCCTATGGCGAACAGGCCAAGGCAAAGGCCGGCGAACTGGCCGCCGAAGGCAAGACCCGTACCAGCGATGCCATCGCCGGCCTTGGCAAGCTGGTTGAGGACAATGCCTCCACGATCGATGATCGCTTCGGCGCGAAATATGGCGATTATGCCCGTTCTGCCTCCCGCAAGATGAAGGAAACGGCAGAGAAGATCGACGCGAAGGAACTCGATGAACTGGGCGAGGATGCCCGGGAGTTCGTCCGCAAGAGCCCCGGCCTTGCCGTTGGCCTTGCCGCAGTGGCAGGCTTCCTGGTTGCTCGCCTGTTCTCCAGCTCGAAGTAATCCGTTGACAGGGGCCTCCATGGACGGTTCACCCCGCCGCATGACAGCCCAATCGCCAGATGACCCCGTTGCCGGCCCGGTTCCGCAGGATGAGGGCCGCCAACAGGACACTGGTACATCTTCGCTGTTCGATGATCTCGCCACCCTGATCGAGGATGGGCGAACCTATGCGGATGCCGAAATCGCCTATCAGAAGACGCGGGCAGCCTATATCGGCCAGCAGGCGAAGGTCCTGTTCATTGCCGGTGGCATTGCTGCGCTGCTGGTGGTCCTGGCAATCGTCGCGCTGGTTCTCGGGGCCTTGCTTGCCCTCACGCCGCTGGTTGGCGCCATTGGCGCAACTGCCATAGTTTTTGTGGTTCTGCTGGTCACCGCATTCGCTCTGATCAGAATCGCCCAGGCCAAGGCAAAGGCCATGATGCGCGCCTTCGGCAACAATGCGGAAGATGAGGAAGCCGACGGGGGTGAATGGGAATGAGCGGCGAGCTTGAAGCGCAGCTTGAGGAGGATCGTGCCTTGCGCGATGCCGCACGCGGCATTTTTTTCTCCGGGCTGGCGAATACGCGCAAGGAAATCACGCCCAGCGCGCTCGGCCAGCGCATTGCAGACCGGATCGGAGCTCGTGCGGATGAAGCAAGCGATGCGGCCATCGAGTTCGCGGATCGGCATAAGGCGCCGATAATTGCAGCTCTTGCAGCAGCGGGCCTGTGGCTGGCGCACAAACCGATCCTATCAACGCTTGCCCGGCTTACCGGGAAGCGCGAAGAAGAGACAGGGGAAGAAGGGGCAACGGACTCCCGCGAGGATGGTGACCATGAGTGATGCGAAGAGAATGGAACTTCGGCAGAGGATCGAAGCCGGCAAGGCCCGCCAGGCGGAGCGTAGCGCTCTTTCCCAGGGCGCTGCGGTTGCACGGGACCGGCTGACGTCAGTCGCGCGCGAACATCCCTTGATGCTGATCGCTGGCGGGCTGGCCATCGGCGTGGCCCTGAGCACGCTGGTCCCGCGTTCACCAACTCGCCGCCTCAGCAAGAATGCAGTGGGGCTGATCGCCGGTATCGCCGAATTGGGGATACTCTACGGCAGACAAATGCTCGACACGACCGATGAGAAGGAAGAGCCTGCCCGCGACCGGCTGGGCCAGATCGGAGACGCAATCACCGGCGGCGCGGCCAAGCTGAAACGTAAATTGACGCCGGAAAAGAGCGCGACGAAGGCAGAACCCGAGATTTCCGTCACAGAATAGGCCATTCAGGCCCTCGCAAGGCTTGCCAGCGCCCGGCAAACCTCTCTATGCGGGGGCCGAAACTCACTGCAAATTCAACAGGGCGATTTGATGGCCAATCAGCTTCTTCACCTTGTCATGGGTGGACGGGTGACCGATCCCATGACGTGCGAATTCCAGGATCTCAAGGACATCCATGTCGTAGGGTTCTACGATAATTATGCCGCCGCCGAAGAAGCCTGGCGCGGCTGGGCCCAGCGCACCGTGGACGATGCCGAGATGAAATATGTCATCGTGCATCTGCATCGCCTGCTGGAGCCCAAGCTCCCCGGTCAATGATCCGGAATTTCAGGCCCGGTGATGGGACAGCTTTGCGCGAATTGTGCATTGCCTCCATCACCGGCCTAGGTTCACGGCACTATTCCTCCGATCAGATAATGGCGTGGCGGGAACGCGTGCCGGATGCCGATATTTACGAAAGACGGGCCGCTGACGGGGCGATGATCTTCATCGCGACGGATAATGGCGATTCACCAGCGGCTTATGCATTGCTGGAACAGGATGGCCATTTTGACCGGCTCTATTGCCATCCCGGCCATTCCGGGCGCGGCCATGCAAGTGCCCTCATCGCCCATGCCGAGGAAATAGCGCGAGCGAACGGTGTTACGCGTCTGTTTACAGAAGCGAGCGAAGTCGCCCGTCCGGTGTTCGAGCGGGCAGGATATTCTGTATCGCATCGACGGGATTTCGTAATCGACGGCGTCGGGATCCACAATTATGCGATGGAAAAGCGGCTGAACATTGCAGCCGCCATCCCGGTCAGATGAACTCGATCTTGTCCACCAGATAGAAACGATCGCCTGAAGGCACGGTCACCT
This sequence comes from Fulverythrobacter ferritrahens, assembly GCF_020539485.1. Taxonomy (GTDB): domain Bacteria; phylum Pseudomonadota; class Alphaproteobacteria; order Sphingomonadales; family Sphingomonadaceae; genus Andeanibacterium; species Andeanibacterium ferritrahens. Next base: position 826,760 of record NZ_JACDXU010000001.1, on the reverse strand, counting down.
CGACTTCATCGCCTACCTTGCGGCCGATCAGTGCCTTACCCAGAGGCGAATTATAGGAAATCCGCCCCTTCTTCACATCGGCCTCGGTCTGGCCGACGATCTGATAACGGCTCGGCTTGTCGTCTTCGTCAAGCAGGGTCACGGTCGCGCCGAAGATGATGCGGTCACCCGAAAGCGTCGCCGGATCGATGATCTGCGCGCGGCTGACCTTGTCTTCGATATCGGCGATCTGGGCCTCAACCTGGCCCTGACGTTCCTTGGCGGCATGATACTCGGCGTTTTCAGAGAGATCGCCGTGCTCGCGCGCCTCCTCGATCGCGTCGACGATCTTCGGCCGCTCGGCCCGCAAGAGATTCAATTCGGCGGTCAGCATTTCGTAGCCTTCCGCCAGCATGGGGACTTTTTCCATTAAACAACCCCTGAGCCGTTATCGTGTCGCGCCCCGATCAATCGCTAAAGCCTTCCGTCCGGCCCCACGCGGTTTTGCGAAGAGACGGCTTTCCGATGCGCTCGATTGTTTGGGGGACGCGCGTTTATGAACTGTAATAGTCCTGAAGCGAGCGTACATCAAGCTGGCTGGATTTCAATGCCGCTATGGCACGTGCAACCGCGTCAGATGCAGCGGCGGTCGTGTAATAGGGCAGTTTCATTTCCAGTGCCGATGCACGGATCGACTGCGAGTCCTTCAGGCTTTGCCAGCCCTCGGTGGTGTTGAAGATCAACGCGATTTCACCATCGACGATCATGTCGACGATGTTACGCTGGCCTTCAGCAACCTTTTTCACCCGCTCCACAGGCAAACCCTGCTCGGCAAGATATTGTTGCGTCCCGCCTGTGGCGACGATGCGGAAGCCCTGCTCGATAAGCAGCTTCACCGCGGGTACGATAACCGGCTTGTCCGTATTCTTTACCGATACAAACACCGTGCCGCCCTGCGGCAACTTCATCCCCGCGCCCATCTGCGACTTGGCAAAGGCAATCGGGAAATCCGTATCGATTCCCATGACTTCGCCAGTGGACTTCATTTCCGGGCTCAACACCGGATCGGTGCCGGGGAAACGGGCGAAGGGGAACACGGCTTCCTTCACGGCCATGTAAGGCACATCGCGCTTGATGGCTGGCAGATCCGAGAGCTTCGTTCCGGCCATCACACGCGCCGCCATCTTGGCGACCGGCTGGCCGATAGCCTTGGCGACGAAGGGCACCGTGCGGCTGGCGCGCGGGTTCACCTCGATCAGGTAGACCACGCCGTCCTGCACGGCGAACTGGATGTTCATCAGGCCCTTCACGCCCAGCGCCATGGCCAGAGCTTCCGCCTGGTGTTCCATGTCGGTGATGATCTCGGCCGGAAGGCTGTAAGGCGGCAGCGTGCAGGCGCTGTCGCCCGAATGGACGCCGGCTTCTTCGATGTGCTGCATCACGCCGGCAACGACGACCTTTTCGCCATCGCACAGCGCGTCCACGTCGCATTCGATGGCATCGCGCAGATATTGGTCGATCAGCACCGGGCTATCGCCCGATACGTTCACCGCCGTGGCGATATAGTCATCGAGCTGCGCTTCGCTGTCGACGATCTCCATCGCGCGGCCGCCCAGCACGTAAGAGGGACGGATCAGCACGGGGTAACCGATGCGATTGGCCACGGCCACGGCCTCGTCCCGGCTGCGCGCAATGCCGTTGGCGGGCTGTTTGAGGCCCAGCTTGTTGACGAGCGCGGCAAAACGCTCGCGGTCTTCGGCAAGGTCGATCGCGTCGGGCGAAGTGCCGAGGATCGGAATGCCCGCATCTTCCAGCGCCTGCGCCAGCTTGAGCGGGGTCTGGCCGCCGAACTGTACGATAACGCCCACCAGCGTGCCATTGGATTGCTCGACGCGGAGGATTTCCAGCACGTCTTCGGCCGTCAGGGGCTCGAAATAGAGACGATCGGAGGTGTCATAGTCGGTCGAAACCGTTTCCGGGTTGCAATTGACCATGATGGTCTCGAACCCGTCCTCCGCCAGCGCGAAACAGGCGTGGCAGCAGCAATAATCGAACTCGATGCCTTGCCCGATCCGGTTAGGGCCGCCGCCCAGGATCACGACCTTCTTGCGGTCGGAAGGCATGGCCTCGTCCTCGGGCGTGCCGAAAGTCGGCGCCTCATAGGTCGAGTACATATAGGGCGTAACTGCCTCGAACTCGGCCGCGCAGCTGTCGATGCGCTTGAACACCGGCAGGACGCCCAGCTTGTGGCGAAGCTCGCGCACTTCCTCTTCGCTGGTGGCACCGGCCATGGCGCGCAGCGCATCATGCAAGAGGCCGGAACGCTTGGCCTGGGTCTCGCCCAGCCCGCCCGCGACATGCACGGAACGCACCGCCAGAGTGGCAAGGCGCTTGTCGGAGAAGCCCATGGCCTTCAGGCGGCGCAGCCCGGCGGCATCGCCTGGCAGGCCATCGGTGCCGATCTTCTTTTCTTCGGCGATGATCTCTTCGATGTGGCGCAGGAACCACGGATCGAAATGGGTGATCGCGTGGATTTCCTCCACAGTGAAGCCTTCGCGGAATGCCTGCGCGATCTTGAGGATACGGTCAGGCGTCTGCTTGGAGAGAGCCGCGGTGATCTCATCCCGCCCTGCCCCCTCAAGCTCCAGCACGCGATTGAAGCCGTCCAGGCCGGTTTCCAGCCCACGCAGGGCCTTTTGCATGCTTTCCTTGAAGTTGCGACCGATGGCCATCACTTCGCCCACGGACTTCATCGCGGTGGACAGCAGCGGTTCTGCGCCCTTGAATTTCTCGAAGGCGAAGCGCGGAATCTTGGTGACGACATAGTCGATCGTCGGCTCGAAGCTCGCCGGAGTGGCCCCGGTGATCTCGTTCATGATCTCGTCGAGCGTATAGCCCACGGCCAGCTTCGCCGCGACGCGCGCGATGGGGAAGCCGGTGGCCTTGGAGGCCAGCGCCGAAGAGCGGGACACGCGCGGATTCATTTCGATCACGATCAGGCGGCCATCGGCCGGATTGACCGCGAACTGGACGTTGGAACCGCCCGTTTCCACGCCGATCTCGCGCAGCACGTCGATGCTGGCGGTGCGCATGATCTGATATTCCTTGTCGGTCAGCGTCAGCGCCGGCGCGACAGTGATGGAATCGCCCGTATGGACGCCCATCGGATCGACGTTTTCGATCGAGCAGATGATGATGGCATTGTCGTGCCTGTCGCGCACGACCTCCATTTCATACTCCTTCCAGCCGAGCAGCGATTCCTCAATCAGCACTTCGGTGGTGGGAGAGGCATCGAGGCCCGAACGGACGATCTTCTCGAACTCGGCCTTGTTATAGGCCACACCGCCGCCCGTGCCGCCCAGTGTGAAGCTGGGGCGGATGATCGAAGGCAGGCCAGTGGTTTCCAGCACCTTGAAGGCTTCTTCCACCGTGTGGGCCACGCCGGAGCGCGCGCTTTCAAGGCCGATCTTGTCCATCGCCTCGCGGAAGCGCTGGCGGTCTTCCGCCTTGTCGATCGCATCGGCATTGGCGCCGATCATGGTGACGCCGAACTTCTCCAGCGTGCCGTCATTGAACAGGGCCAGCGCGCAGTTGAGCGCAGTCTGCCCGCCCATGGTGGGCAGCAACGCGTCGGGCCGTTCCTTCTCGATGATCTTGGCGACGATTTCCGGCGTGATCGGCTCCACATAGGTGGCGTCGGCCATTTCCGGGTCGGTCATGATCGTGGCGGGATTGGAGTTGACGAGGACCACGCGGTAGCCCTCCTCCTTCAGCGCCTTGATTGCCTGAGTGCCGGAATAGTCGAACTCGCAGGCCTGACCGATAATGATCGGGCCGGCGCCGATGACGAGGATCGAGGAGATGTCAGTGCGTTTTGGCATTAGGCGAGCGATCCAACGAATTTTTCAAAGAGATAGAAACTGTCCTGCGGGCCGGGTGAGGCTTCGGGGTGGTATTGCACGCCGAACGCCTTTTTACCCTTGATCGCGATGCCGCAATTGGAGCCGTCGAACAGCGAGACGTGGGTTTCCTCCACGCCTTCCGGCAGGCTCGTATTGTCGACCGCGAAGCCGTGATTCATGCTGGTGATTTCCACCACGCCATCTGCAAGGCGCTTCACCGGATGGTTCGCGCCGCGGTGGCCCTGATGCATCTTGGAGGTTTTTGCCCCGGCCGCAAGGCCGAGCATCTGGTGGCCAAGGCAGATACCGAAGATCGGCACATCCCGTTCCAGCAGGCCCTTGATCACCGGCACGGCATATCCGCCAGTCGCTGCCGGGTCGCCGGGACCGTTCGACAGGAACACCCCTGCGGGCTTGTGGGCCAGAACCTCGTCCAGCGAAGTCTGCGCGGGCAGCACCGTCACATGGGCGCCGGCCTTCACCAGGTTACGGAAGATGTTGTCCTTCGCGCCGAAATCCAGCGCCACCACGTGCGGGCGGGTGCCGTCAGGCTCCGAAGCGTAGCCCGAACCGAGCGACCAGGCGCCGCCCTTCCACTCTTCCTCGCCCTGGCGGCTCACCACCTTGGCCAGATCCATGCCTTCAAGGCCAGGCCACTCCTGCGCCTGCTTGAGCAGCGCGGGAATATCGAACTTGCCCGAAGGCTCATGCGCGATCACGGCGTTGGGCGCGCCCTGCAGGCGAATGCGGCGGGTCAGTGCGCGGGTATCGATCCCCGCAAGGCCGATCTTGCCCTGTGCGGCCAGCCAGTCCCCGAACTTGCCGGTGGAGCGGAAGTTGGAGGGCTCGGTCACATCCTCGCGCACAATGCAGCCCACCGCGCCCTGAACATGCGATTCGACGTCTTCGTCATTAGCGCCGACATTGCCGATATGCGGGAAAGTGAAGGTGACGATCTGCCCGGCATAGGAGGGATCGGTCATCACTTCCTGATAGCCGGTCATCGCGGTGTTGAAGCACACTTCACCAACAGCACTGCCGCTGGCGCCGAAGCCCTTGCCCCACAGGATTGTCCCGTCCGCAAGAACGAGGACTCCGGTTGCGCCTTTAGGTTGCGCAGCAGAAGGTGCGGGGTCGGCCATGGGGCGCTCCGTTGTAAGTTGTTGACGGCGATGTCGCTAAGGCTCGGCGGCTAGACCTGCATTCCCGCCGCGTCAACCTGCTGCATGTGCGAATGTTGCATTCCATGCTGCACTCGCCCATCTGGAGCCCGAAACATCCACAGGAAAGTACCTCAAAATGCTCCGCGACACGATCAAATCCGCTCAGGTTTCCGCGATGAAGGCTGGCGACAAGCCTCGCCTTGCCGCCGTTCGCCTGATCCTGGCCAAGATCAAGGACCGCGATATCGAACTGCGCACAGGCACCGCGCCCGACGATGACAACGTGCTGGTGATCGACGTTTTGCAGAAGATGGCCAAGCAGCGCCGCGAATCGATTACCATGTATGAGCAGGGCGGCAGGCAGGAACTGGCCGATCAGGAAAAGGGCGAACTCGCCGTGATCGAGGAATTCCTCCCCGCGCAGATGTCGGAAGATGATGTGAAGGCCGCGATTGCCGCGATCAGGGCGGAGCTGGGCGCAGAGAGCATCAAGGACATGGGCAAGGTCATGGCCACCCTCAAGGAACGCCACGGCACTGAAATCGACATGTCCAAGGCAAGCGGCCTGGTGAAGGCCAGCTTCGGCTGATCCCCTGAATTAAGCACCCCCGCCCTCGACTCGAGCGAGGTGCGGGGGCACACTCGCGGGATCATGCTCAGTCCCCAATGGCTTGACGAATTGCGGCAACGCATCACGCTTTCGGGCGTGATTTCGCGCACCACCAAGCTGCAGCGTGCCGGGCGGGAATGGAAGGCCTGTTGCCCCTTCCATAACGAGAAATCGCCCAGCTTTACCGTCAATGACGAGAAGGGCTTTTATCACTGCTTCGGCTGCGGGGCCCATGGCGATGCCATTCGCTGGATGACTGACCAGCGCGGCCTTTCCTTCATGGATGCAGTGAAGGAACTGGCAGCGGAAGCGGGGATGGAAGTCCCTGCACCCGATCCCCGCTCAGCCCGGCAGGCAGAGCAGCGTGCGGGTCTGCACGATGTCACTGCTGCCGCACAGGAATGGTTTAAAAACAATCTTCTGGGACCGGAAGGCGAGAAAGCTCGGCAATATCTGCAGGGCCGAGGCTTCGATGCTCATACCATCCAGCGTTTCGGCTTCGGCTATGCGCCCGAAGGGCGACAGGCGCTGAAAGCGGCCCTTGGCGACAATATCCCTGAAGCCATGCTGATCGAAGCCGGGATGCGCATCGCGGTAGAGGGTAAAGAACCCTATGACCGGTTCCGCGGCCGCCTCATGCTGCCCATCGAAGATGCGCGCGGCCGGGTCATCGGCTTTGGCGGACGAATCCTCGAAGCCGGCAAAACAGATGCGCCCAAATATCTGAATTCGCCTGATACCCCCCTGTTCGACAAGGGGCGGACGCTTTACAATCTGCATCGTGCCGGGCCCGCCTCGCGCCAGTCCAATAGGATCGTGGTAGTTGAGGGTTACATGGATGTGATCGCGCTCGCGGCGGCGGGGATCGCCGATGCCGTGGCACCCATGGGCACAGCCCTTACCGAACAACAGATTGCCCTGCTCTGGCGGCTGGTGGATGTGCCGATCCTGTGTTTCGACGGGGACGCGGCAGGCCAGCGCGCGGCGATGCGGGCGATTTCCCGTGCCCTCCCCCTGCTCCATCCCGGCCATTCGCTCAGCATCGTACATTTGCCCGCCGGCCTGGACCCGGATGATCTCATCAAGCAGCAGGGCGCGGCGGCGATGGAAAAGCTGCTCGCTAATCCGCAGAGCCTGCTCGACACGATCTGGGAGCATGAGCGCGAGGCAAAACCGCTACGCACGCCCGAAGACAAGGCTGGCCTGCGCGCTCGGCTGATCGAACATGTCGAGCTGATCGCGGATAAGGACATCAAGTCGCTCTATCGGCGCGAATTGCTGGACCGCTTCTATTCCTTTGCCTTCCCGAAACGGGAGTTCACGCCGCAACGCAGTGGCGGGAGCGGCGGAAAACGTGGGCAATTCTCAGGAAAATCAGCAGAACCTGCCCTGACCGAAGAGGCGCGCCAGCGGCTGCATTCCTTTGTTTCAGGCGGCGCGCGGGACCGTTTGGCGCAGGCCGTTATCGCAGGCCTGGCCCGTCATCCGGGTGAAATCGCGCGCCATGTAGAAACTCTCGGCAAGTTGACTCCGGACGATATGCGCTTTGCTGCGGCCATCGATAGTTTGCTGGATATTGCAGATACGCTTGAAATTAGTGGCCAGATGCCCATATCGGCGTCAGGAGACTTCGCTCCGCCGCCGGATAAAACTCGCTTTTCCTTCCTGATGGAAGGGTCCGATCCGCAAGGCGCGCGCGAAGACCTGGCCGAAGCGGTGTCTTTGCTGGTCGAAAGGCCGGCACTTGAGGCCGCGCTCGCTGACGCAACTCGACGCTTCGAACAGACCTTCGAACAGGAGGCTTTTGAGGAGCAGCAACGCTTGCTCAAACGAAAGCTGGAATTCGAGCGACGACTCGGGCAAATGGCCAGCAAACGCGCCGCGCAATCGGCAACGGAATCCGCTCCCACCGGACCTCAGGAAGAGGAACGGGCGAGCAGGCAACAGGACTAGAAGCGACACATATGTCCGACAAAAAAGACGATGATGCCCCGCTGATCGACCTCAACGAAGCTTCGATCAAGAAGCTCATCGCGAAGGCGAAGCGCCGTGGCTACATCACTTATGACGAGCTGAACGAAGCTCTGCCGCAAGACGAACTGTCTTCCGAGCAGATCGAGGACGTGATGTCCGCGATCTCGGAAATGGGCGTTAACATCGTCGAGAGCGACGAGGATGCGGAAGGCCAGGAAGAGGACAATAACGTCGACGAGGTCGCCTCGCCTGACGAGGCCGATGAAGGCCGCAATGTGCCCGAAGCTCCGCGCAAGGCCGGCACTGGCGAGCGCACCGATGACCCGGTGCGCATGTATCTGCGCGAAATGGGCGCGGTGGAACTGCTCAGCCGCGAAGGTGAAATCGCCATCGCCAAGCGCATCGAGGCCGGCCGCGACACGATGATCCTGGGCCTGTGCGAAAGCCCGATCACTTTCCACGCGATCATCCAGTGGTCCGAAGCGCTGAACAATGGCGAGATGCAGCTGCGCGAGATTCTCGATCTCGATGCGATGCTGTCCAAGGAGCCGCCGGTCGAGCGCATGGAGGAAGAAGGCGACGATAACGGCGAGATCAGCGAAGAAACCGCTGGTCCTTCCTACAAGGAAGATGACGAGATCGAGGAAGAGGAAGAAGCCGATTCCGACGAGGATGGCGAGGACGGCGAAGGCCGCTCGCGCCGCCGCGAGGAAGAGGACGAGGAGGATAACACCCTCTCTCTCGCCCAGATGGAAGCCGCGCTGAAGCCCGAAGCGCTGGAGCGCTTCGCCCGCATCGCGGACCTGTTCAAGAAGTTCGAGAAGCTCCAGGCCGAACGCGTGGACGCGCTGGGCCGCGGGGAGGATTTCCCCGCCGCCAAGGAGAAGAAATACGAACAGCTGCGCGAAGACCTCACCGCCGAGGTGGAGAGCGTGCAGTTCCATGCGACCAAGATCGAATATCTGGTCGACAACCTCTATGCCTTCAACCGGCGCCTCACCACGCTGGGCGGCCAGATGCTGCGCCTTGCGGAACGCCACAAGGTGAAGCGCGGCGACTTCCTCGCCGCCTATGTCGGCAATGAGATGGACGACGCCTGGCTTGCCACCATGGCGAAGAAGGACAAGAAGTGGGCCGCCTTCGCCGAGAAGGAAGCCGAGCCGGTAGAACGCATCCGCGCCGAAATCTCGGACATTGCCAGCCAGACCGGCATGAGCCTGAACGAATTCCGCCGCATCGTGAACATGGTGCAGAAGGGCGAACGCGAGGCTCGTATCGCGAAGAAGGAGATGGTTGAAGCCAATCTCCGCCTCGTGATCTCCATCGCCAAGAAATACACCAATCGCGGTCTGCAGTTCCTTGACCTGATCCAGGAAGGGAATATCGGCCTGATGAAGGCGGTGGACAAGTTCGAGTATCGCCGCGGCTACAAGTTCAGCACCTATGCTACGTGGTGGATCAGGCAGGCGATCACGCGTTCCATCGCGGATCAGGCGCGCACGATCCGTATCCCGGTCCACATGATCGAGACGATCAACAAGCTGGTGCGCACCAGTCGCCAGTTCCTGCACGAGCAGGGCCGCGAGCCGACGCCGGAGGAAATGGCCGAGCGTCTCTCCATGCCGCTCGAAAAGGTTCGCAAGGTGATGAAGATCGCCAAGGAGCCGATCTCTCTCGAAACGCCGATCGGCGACGAGGAAGATTCGCATCTGGGCGATTTCATCGAGGACAAGAACGCCATCATCCCGGTGGATGCGGCGATCCAGTCCAATCTCAAGGAAACGGTCACGCGCGTGCTGGCCAGCCTTACCCCCCGCGAGGAACGCGTGCTGCGCATGCGCTTCGGTATCGGCATGAACACCGATCACACGCTGGAGGAAGTGGGCCAGCAGTTCTCCGTTACCCGCGAACGTATCCGCCAGATCGAAGCGAAGGCGCTGAGGAAGCTCAAGCATCCCAGCCGCAGCCGCAAGATGCGCAGCTTCCTCGATCAGTAATCGAGGTGAAAGTAATCAGGGTGGCCCCGCTTCGGCGGGGCTTCCTTTTTGAGGGACGGTGATGCTGTGGCGCGGTTGATCCTGTTCAACAAACCCTATGGGGTGCTTTCGCAATTCACCGATCGCGGAACGCAGACGACGCGCCAGACGCTGTCCGATTTCATCAAAATACCAGGCGTCTATCCCGCAGGAAGGCTGGATCGCGATAGCGAGGGCCTGCTGCTGCTGACCGATGACGGGCGCCTTCAGGCCCGTATCGCCGATCCCCGGTTCAAGCTTCCCAAGACTTATCTGGTGCAGGTGGAAGGCGAACCGAGCGAGGCGAGCCTTGAAGCCTTGCGATCCGGAATCAGGCTGAATGACGGCCTCACACGCCCCGCGCAAGTTGACCGCATCGATGATCCGGCGCTCTGGCAGCGTGACCCGCCGATTCGCGTGCGCAAAAGCATTCCCGATTGCTGGCTGCGCCTGACCATCCGCGAAGGCCGCAATCGCCAGGTTCGCCGGATGACCGCAGCCATCGGTAACCCCACCTTGCGGCTGGTGCGCTGGAGCATCGGATCATGGAATCTGGAAGGGCTGCCCCCCGGCGAATGGCAAGAAGTCACAGGCCGCTTCGATATTCGTTGAATGACGGCAGGGGTCAATTGCAGCACTGCCCCGCCCTTCACTCCTCGGTTTCGACGCCCAAACTTCCCTGATTGAACAGTCGGACGAGCAGGTCCAATGCCTGATCGTCCTGCGCCACATCATCCTCAACCACGAAATCCGGGACGGCGCACATCCGCTCCGCCAGCGCGGCGCTTGCCCCGCTGCATTCGAAACATTCGCCATCAACGAACAGCCACACGGATTGTCCGCCTTGCCGGACGAAGGAAAACCGGCTCGCGGGATTGCGGCTCACCAGCGCATCCTCTGCCAGTAAATCCCGCAGATCTTCCGCACTCAGAGGCGTCTCGGGAGCCCAGTCGAGGTCGGGATATTTGCGCGTGCTGTTATATCGACCGAACCACCGGGTGAAGGCATCCCGGTCGGCCAGCGCGGCAGTGACCATGCCGTGGAGTGCCCCCAGTGCCTCCGTGGAAATCTCGCCGGGGTTAGACTGCGCCTGAAGGCCGGGATCGGCATAGCGATCCTCCTCAGGCATCTCCTCCAGCAGATCGTCAGTCCAGTTGCCGAGCAAATCGGCACGGGACGGCGCACGGAAGCCGATCGAATAGGTCATGCAATCATCGCTCAACGCAACGCCATCATGGGCCACGCGGGGCGGAAGATAGAGAATGTCGCCGGGCTCGAGAATCCATTCCTCCACGGGTTCGAAATCCGCGAGGAGACGCAGATCCTGATGCTCACGCAATCTGCTGGCATCGTCACACAAACCACCGATCTGCCAGCGTCGCCGGCCGAGCCCCTGCACCAGAAACACATCGTATTGATCGAAATGCGGCCCCACACCGCCGCCTTGAGTGGCATAGCTGACCATCACATCGTCGATGCGCCAGTTCGGGACGAAGCGGAACGGCTCGATCAATGCCGACACTTCCGTCACGTAATGATCGACGGCCTGGACCAGTAACGTCCATGGCTTCCCGCCGAGTTCGCTGAAACGTTCTTCGGCAACCGGTCCGTGTTCCAGCAGCCAGTCACCGGCCGCCAGTTCGATGAGGCGGGATTCCACGCCATCTTCGCAAGCCAGCCCGGCCAGATCATCAGGATCGAGCGGGTTGCACCATGAATTCCACGGATTGCGGATCAGCAGCGGCTTTTTCTGCCAATAATCGCTGAGGAACGTGGCGGTGTCGAATGTGGTAAGGTCCATAGCGCCCCTATAACGGTTCGCGCGCGGATTGCGCCCCCTTCCCTGACCTATCCCTTTTTCTCTTCCGGCACCCAGACGGCACCCTTGATGTACTGGATCTGGCCATCGGGGTTCAGCAGATAATGGATATAGAATTCGACATCCACCGAAACGCCCTCGGGCACCACGCTCATTCCGGAATAGCCCTTCTCGGCCAGCACCTCGGCGGAGAGATCCCTTATCCCGGTGAAACGGATTACCACATTGGAAACAAAGCCATTCTTGCCGGGAAAGAATTCCTTGAAGATCACTTCCTCAAGGCAGAACTGGTGGAAGAAGGCGTAGAATTCCCGGAAGGCGGGCTTTCCCTGAACGCGGAAGCCCGCATTCTCGAGCGCGAAATCGTCCGCAAAGAAGGTCTCCAGCGCGTCATAGTCCCGCGCGTTGAAGGCGGCGATATAGCGATGATAATCCTCTTCAGTCACTTTACTCTCCCTTTGGAACCCGTCCGATCGCCTTCAGGTGTCTCCATGCTACAGTGTCGTAGCACAGGCCGGATAGGACAAAAGGTCCACCATTGGGGAACAAAGCGCTTTTGCGGTGGCACCATGTGGATCTAGTCCCTATGTGCGCGCCATGAAGATAGCCATTGCCTCCGATCATGCAGCGGTGGAGCTCAAGGCCGAGCTCGCAAACTGGCTGCGCGAACAGGGCCATGAGGTGAACGACCTCGGCCCCGAACTGGCCGACCGGGTGGATTATCCCGATTACGGCTACAAGCTGGCGGAAGCCGTCGCCTCCGGCACATCCGAACGGGGCATTGCCCTGTGCGGCTCCGGTATCGGCATTTCCATTGCGGTGAACCGCCACCCGAAGCTGCGCTGCGCGCTCGTCTCCGAGCCGCTTTCCGCTGCCCTCGCCCGCGAGCATAATAATGCCAATGCGATCGCGATGGGTGCGCGGCTGACGGGACCCGACATGGCCAAGGCATGCATCGATGCGTTCCTTGGCACCGATTTCGCCGGTGGGCGCCATGGCCCCCGCGTCGACAAGCTTACCAACCCTCCGCAGGACTGAACTACATGAGCAGCGCCCCCGCCGTCACCTCCGAGGCTTTGCAGCACTTCTGGCACGACACGCTGGAACAGTCGGATCCCGAGGTCTTCGCCGCCATCCAGAAGGAACTCGGTCGCCAGCGCCACAAGATCGAGCTGATCGCGAGCGAGAATATCGCTTCGCCCGCCGTGCTTGAGGCGACCGGCTCTGTCTTCACCAACAAATATGCCGAAGGCTATCCGGGCAAGCGCTATTATGGCGGTTGCGAATATGCGGATATCGTCGAGAATCTGGCGATCGAGCGCGCGAAGAAGCTGTTCGGCTGCCAATTCGCCAATGTGCAGCCCAATTCGGGTAGCCAGATGAACCAGGCCGTATTCCTGGCGCTGCTGGAACCGGGCGACACCTTCATGGGCCTCAGCCTCTCGGCCGGTGGCCACCTGACCCACGGCTCGCCCGTGAACATGAGCGGCAAGTGGTTCAACGTCGTGCCTTATGGCGTCCGCCAGGAAGACCAGCTGCTGGACATGGACGAGATCGCCCGGCTGGCGCGCGAGCACAAGCCCAAGCTGATCATCGCCGGCGCCACCGCCTATCCGCGCCACTGGGACTTCGCCCGTTTCCGCGAAATCGCCGATGAAGTCGGCGCCTATCTGCTGGTCGATATGTCGCACTTCTCCGGCCTCGTCGCCGGCGGTGCGCATCCCTCGCCCTTCCCGCACGCCCATGTGGTGACCACCACCACTCACAAGAGCCTGCGCGGGCCCCGTTCGGGCGTGATCCTGACCAATGACGAGGATCTGGCCAAGAAGTTCAACATGGCCGTATTCCCCGGCATGCAGGGCGGCCCGCTGGTTCACGTGATCGCGGCCAAGGCGGTTGCTTTCCAGGAGGCTCTGCGTCCCGAATTCAAGGCCTATGCGGCTCGCATTGTCGAGAACGCCAAGGCGCTGGCCAGCAGCCTGCAGGATCACGGGCTGGATATCGTATCCGGCGGCACCGACAATCATCTGATGCTGGTGGACCTCACTCGCAAGGATGTGACCGGCAAGGCTGCCGAGAAGGGCCTCGACCGGGCCTGGCTGACCTGCAACAAGAACGCGATCCCCTTCGATCAGCGCTCGCCCTTCGTCACTTCGGGCGTTCGTCTCGGCACCCCGGCGGGCACCACTCGCGGCTTCGGGCCGGAGGAATTCCGCAAGGTCGGCGAACTGATCGCCGAAGTGGTCGACGGCATGCGCAAGAATGGCGACGATGGTGACGCGCAGGTGGAAGAAAGCGTCCGCCGCCGTGTTACCGAGCTGTGCGAGGCGTTCCCGGTCTATCCGGGCCGCTGAGGAGTAAGCGATGCGCTGCCCCTTTTGCGCGCATGACGATAGTCAGGTGAAGGATTCGCGGCCTACCGAGGATAACACCGCGATCCGTCGGCGCCGCCAATGCGAAAGCTGCGGCGCGCGCTTCACCACCTTCGAGCGTGTGCAATTGCGCGACATTACCGTCGTGAAGAGCGACAATGAACGCGAACCGTTCGATCGCAGCAAGATCGAGCGGTCGGTGGCGCTCGCCTGCCGTAAGCGCGGTGTCTCGCAGGAACGACTGGACCAGCTCGTCTCGGGCATACAGCGCCAGGTGGAGACACTGGGCGATGCTGAAATCGCATCCGCCCGGATCGGTGAGATGGTGATGGACGGGCTGCGACAGCTGGATTCCGTAGCCTATATCCGCTTCGCCTCAGTCTATCGTGACTTTTCCGAAGCCCGCGATTTCGAGGAATTCGCCAGCAGCGTGCGCGAAATCGGGAGCCAGGACGGCGATGAAGGCTGAACTGCCGGTAATCGTGCTCGTGCGCCCGCAACTGGGCGAGAATATCGGCAAGGCGGCGCGCGCGATGCTCAATTTCGGGCTGGCGGAAATGCGCCTGGTCGATCCGCGTGACGGCTGGCCGAACCCGTCAGCCGGGCCTGCGGCTTCTGGCGCTGACATCGTACTGGAAGGCGCGCAAGTGTTCTCCAGCGTGGCGGAAGCGGTGGCCGATTGCGCACATGTCTATGCCACTACGGTCCGCAAGCGCGGCGTGACCAAGCCGGTCGTAACGCCCGAGGAAGCTGCGCGGGAAATCGCCACTCAGCAAGGCCGTAGCGCCTATCTGTTCGGCCCCGAACGATCAGGACTTGAGACCGAGGACGTGGCGGTGGCACGCGCAATCGTGACGGTGCCGATCAATCCGGAATTTGCCTCGCTCAATCTGGCGCAGGCAGTGATCCTGTGCGCCTATGAATGGTCCAAGCACCGCGATCTGGCCATACCGACCCAGGAAGACCATCTGCCCCCTGCCCCGCAGGAGGAGCTGGAGGGGCTGATCGGCCATTTCGAGCAATTGCTGGAACCCAAGGGCTATTTCTTCCCTGCAAGCCGTGCGGAAGCAACCCGCCTCACCCTGCGCAACGTGCTGACCAAGCCCGGCTGGAACCATCTGGAAATTCGCACCCTGCGCGGCGTACTGTCAGCCTTGGCCCGAGGACCGAAACCCACAAAGGCTGGCGATTAGGCCGATTTTGCCTGCAAGCCTTGGTTCAAGAGCAGGTTGGCAATTGACATTGGCGCCCCAAACGGTCATTGGCGCCTCTCACTTCGGGGCCGCTGGCGTTGCTGGCGGCTTTTTCGATTGGCCTCGCATCCCGGTGAAGCGGCGGCCGCGACAGGCATCAGGCCTGTCGGTGCGTGCCGGGTTCTAAGACAGGTATTGGGCCTGTCCGCAAATTGGAGATGACATATGTCGAAGCGCAAGAGCGCCAAGCATAAGCTTGACCGTCGCATGGGCGAAAACATCTGGGGCCGCCCGAACAGCCCCGTAAACCGCCGTTCCTATGGCCCCGGCCAGCATGGCCAGCGCCGCAAGGGCAAGATGTCGGACTTCGGTCTGCAGCTTCGCGCCAAGCAGAAGCTCAAGGGCTATTACGGCGACGTCACCGAAAAGCAGTTCAAGCGCACCTATCAGGAAGCGTCGCGCATGAAGGGCGATACCGGTCAGAACCTGATCGGCCTGCTTGAGCAGCGTCTTGACATGGTCGTCTATCGCGCCAAGTTCGCACCGACCATCTTCGCCGCCCGCCAGCTGGTGAGCCACGGCCACATTCGCGTCAATGGCGTGAAGTGCAACATCGCCTCGCGCCGCGTGAAGGTTGGCGACGTGATCAGCCTGGGCAACAAGGCCAAGGAAATGGCTCTGGTCGTCGAAGCTCAGGGCCTGCCCGAGCGTGACATTCCCGACTATGTTTCGGTCGACGGCACCGACAAGGTGACCTTCACCCGCGTTCCGAGCCTGGACGAGGTGCCCTACCCCGTCACCATGGAACCGAACCTGGTGGTCGAATTCTACTCGCGCTGATCTCTTCGCAGATTGCGCAGCAAAAAGGGCGGTCCTTCGGGGCCGCCCTTTTCGTTTGGCGATTGTATCGCTTGCAAACACACGATGTGGCGAGCTCTTCGCCAGCCCCATGTCGTCATGCTGAACTCATTTGTGCAGGCACAGCTTCGCTCCCAGCATCCATCCTTCCTTAGGAGCGGCAGCTCGATCAGGAGAAATGGACCCTGAACCAGGTTCAGGGTGACGATGGAGGAAGCACCATCAGCCGCCTCTCGCATTGTATCTGCAGGCGATACAATCGCCGTTTGTTGAAGCCTCGCGGCAGAACTGGCCAAGCCCCCGGCGGCTGTCAGTTCAATCCGCTACGATGCTGCGGGCCAAAGCCTCCGCCACCTTGATCCCGTCAATCGCGGCTGAAAGAATGCCGCCGGCGTAGCCTGCCCCTTCCCCTGCGGGGAACAGATTCTCGGTATTGAGGCTCTGAAAATCCTTGCCCCGCGTGATGCGGACGGGAGAGGATGTGCGCGTCTCCACCCCGGTCATGACCACATCGGGATGATCGTAACGCGCGATCTGCCGACCGAAGACGGGAATTGCCTCCCGCATTGCCTCAATCGCGAAGGGCGGCAGGCATTGGGCCAGATCCGTCATGGTGACGCCCGGTTTGTAGGAAGGATGCACTTCGCCCAGCTCGGTGGATGGCCGACCGGCAAGGAAATCACCCACCTTCTGCCCCGGCGCTGCGTAAGTCGATCCGCCCGCGAGATAGGCCAGCGATTCCCAATGGCGCTGGAACTCGATCCCTGCGAGCGGGCCGCCCGGATAATCCTTCTCAGGCTCGATCCCGACCACAAGGCCAGAATTGGCGTTGAACTCGGCGCGCGAATATTGGCTCATGCCATTGGTCACCACGCGCCCCACCTCGGATGTCGCGGCCACCACGCGCCCACCGGGACACATGCAGAAGCTGTAGACCGTGCGCCCGTTGGCGCAGTGATGGACGAGACTATATGCCGCCGCGCCCAGATCGGGATGGCCCGCGCAATTTCCGTATCGGGCCCGATCGATCCAGCTTTGCGGATGTTCGATCCGTACGCCGATCGAGAAAGGCTTGGCTTCCATATGGACGCCTTGGCGATGCAACATTTCAAAAGTGGGTCGTGCGCTGTGGCCGATAGCCAGGACCACCTGGTCCGCTTCAAGAAAAGTGCCATCGTGCAAGTGCAAACCGCGCAGCCGCCTGCGGCCATCGGGCAGACGATCCAGCTCGATATCGTCCACGCGCGTCTGCCAGCGATATTCGCCGCCCAGTTCCTCGATGGTGCGACGAATGCTTTCGACCATGGTCACGAGGCGGAAGGTGCCGATATGGGGGTGCGCTTCCCACAGAATATCGTCCGGCGCGCCGGCGCGGACAAATTCCTCCAGCACCTTGCGACCCAGGAAACGCGGGTCTTTCACCCGGCAATAGAGCTTGCCGTCGGAAAAGGTGCCCGCGCCCCCTTCCCCGAACTGCACATTGGAATCGGGATTCAGCTCTGAACGGCGCCACAGGCCCCAGGTATCCTTGGTCCGTTCCCGCACCACCTTACCGCGGTCGAGAATGATCGGACGGAAACCCATCTGTGCAAGAATCAATCCGGCAAACAACCCGCAGGGACCGGCTCCGATCACCACAGGCCGCTTTCCGTTCCAGCCTGAGGGCGCGGTAACAGGCGGCCGATAGGCCATGTCAGGCGTTGGGCGAACATCCTTGTCCCCGGCAAAGCGGGCAAGCACATCGCCCTCATCCGCCAGATCGACGTCCACGGTATAGACAAGCTGGATAGCGTTACGCCGCCGCGCGTCATTGCCACGCCGAAAGATCGAAAACTCGAGCAGGTCCTCACGCGCGATGCCCAGCCGCTCGCAAATCGCGGCGGGCAGCGCTTCAGCCTCGTGATCGAGCGGCAGGGAAAGGCCGGAAAGGCGCAGCATCAGTGCTTCTTCGCGATCGTCAGCCCATCGGCCTTGGCGCGATCCTTCACGGATTCCTCGCTGCGGGTCAGTGCCTTGGCAATCGCCTTCAGCGCCATGCCCTTTTTCGCCAGAGTATGCAGTTTCTGGATCTCCGCAGAGGTCCAGGGCTGCTTGTGCCGTTCAAATCGTTCCGCCATGCCGCGCCCTTAGCGCATCCCTTCGCACCCGGCGAGAGCTTCGTCACGAACTCGACGGGCGCAGATAGTCGCGGCGGAAATCGGCGGCGAAGGCGGCGAAACGCCCCTGCCCGATGGCATCGCGCATCCCCTGCATCAGCTGCTGGTAGAAGGAGAGATTATGTTCCGTCATCAGCATCGCGCCCAGAATCTCGCCCGACTTGATCAGATGCTGGAGATAGGCCCGGCTATAGGTCGCACAGGTGGGGCACGTGCAACGCTCATCCAGCGGACCGGTATCCTCGGCATATTGGGCGTTGCGCAAATTGAGCGGGCCATTCCAGGTAAAAGCCTGACCGTTGCGGCCCGAACGGGTGGGAAGCACGCAGTCGAACATATCGACTCCACGCTCCACCGCGCCAACAAGATCGTCAGGCTTGCCCACGCCCATCAGATAACGCGGGCGATCGGCGGGAAGCTGGCCGGGCGCAAAATCCAGCGTGGCGAACATCGCCTCCTGCCCCTCGCCAACCGCCAGACCACCGATGGCATAGCCATCAAACCCGATCTCGGTCAGGATCTCCGCACTATGGCGGCGCAGCCCCTCGTCCAGAGCGCCTTGCTGGATGCCGAACAGAGCGGAACGGGCGGCATGTTCTTCGCCGGAATCGAACCCGTCGCGGCTGCGCTTTGCCCAGCGCATTGACATTTCCATGCTGCGGGCAATCACATCGCGCGGCTGATCCGCGCGGGGGCATTCATCGAATGCCATCACGATATCGGAGCCGAGCAGGCGCTGGATCTCCATCGACCGTTCCGGGGTCAACATGTGTTTCGAGCCATCCAGATGGCTGCGAAAGCTGACGCCTTCTTCGGTGATTTTACGCAGGTCGGAAAGGCTCATCACCTGATAGCCACCACTGTCAGTCAGGATCGGGCGCTGCCAGTTCATGAATTTGTGCAACCCGCCCAGCCTTGCGACACGCTCTGCCGTGGGGCGCAGCATCAGGTGATAGGTATTACCCAGGATAATGTCGGCGCCGGTCCTGCGCACGTCCTCAGGCTTCATGGCCTTGACGCTGGCTGCCGTACCGACGGGCATGAAGGCAGGCGTGCGGATTTCGCCACGCAGCATCTGTATGCCGCCGGTACGGGCCTTGCCGTCCGTGGCGTCGATCTTGAAGGAAAAACGGGTCATCCGCTCCCCTTGCCGCCACCCTCGCCCGAAGTCGAGAGGGGGCGGAAAGTCAGAAGCCGTAGACCAGCGAGACGCGCGAAAGCGTATCGGTGGTATTCTTGTTCACCGGCGGGTTGCTGTCGTAATCGAGAGTGAAGGACAATCGCGTGGAGAAGCGCCTGCTCATCCGCGCCTCCAGCCCCGTTACCAGCGTAACCGTGGTATTGGAGGAATCGATGATCACCGTGGCTGCGCCGCCAGTTTCGGCGACCATGTTGGTATCCTGCGTCAGTTTCAGCCGGTCGGTAATCGCCCAGTCGAAATCCATGCCGGCCAGAACGGCCAGGCTGCTCTCCGTCGCTCCCGTGACAAAATCGGTATGACGATAGGCGGGGCCCAGCTTAGCAGACAGGCTGACGCTGTTGTCGTCGACGATCTTGTAGCCAAGCCCGCCAGAGGCGGCCAGCCGTCCGGCCACGCCCTGGAACCGATCGCTCTCATATTGGACGAGGCCATAAGTGAAGAGGCCGTTATTGATCTGGAAACGCGGCTCGTAGGACACGAAATAGCGTTCCCGCGTCGTGCGTCCGTCGGAGCGCTGATAATCCATGTTGCCACGCAGGCGGTGGCTCCAGTCGATACCTTCGCGCTTCAGATCCAACCCCAGCGTCACGCCGGTATTCTGGCTGTTGCCGGAAGAATAGGATGCGCCCACTTCGCCGCGGCCGGACCAGTTCCTGAACAGCCCGGCGGAACGGATACGCTCTTCCTTCTCTTTGGCTGCAAGCCGCGCCTTTTCCTCTTGAACCTTGAAAAAGGCGTCATGAATTTCATCGAGTTCGGCGTGATCGGCTGGATTGGTGGCCTTGGCGATCTCGATCACCGTCTTGACCTTGGCAGTGTCGCCAGTCGCTATCGCCGCATCCACCATGGCGCGCACCGGCGACGGGAGCTCCGCCAGGGCAGGAACCGAAACCACAGCGCAAGACGCCGCCGCGATACGGAGAAGTCGAACCGGATATGCCATGCAGCTGATCGGTAGCGCGTCAGCCCCGCAGGCGCCAGCCGGTACGGTAGATGATTGCGATGGTTGCAATGCAAATTGCGAGGAATCCCAGTGTCATGCCGAGCGAGACCCCGATGCTGACATCGGAATGGCCACTGAACGTCCAGCGCAGGCCGTTCACCAGATAGACGATGGGGTTGACCAGCGCGATGGTGCGCCAGGGCTCGCCCAGCATCTCGATCGAATAGAACGTGCCGCCCAGGAACGTCAGCGGGGTGAGGAACAGCACCGGCACGATCTGCAAACGCTCCCACCCATCGGCCCAGATGCCGAGGATGAAGCCGAACAGCGAGAAGGAGGCAGAGATCAGCAGGATGTAGCACAGCGCAAAGAAGGGATGCGCGATCTGGTAATCGACGAACAGGGTCGCGGTTACGAGGATGATCGTAGCGAGGATCAATGATTTCACAGCCGCCGCGCCGACAAAGCCGATCAGCGTTTCCACGAAACCCACCGGTGCCGAGAGCAGTTCGTAGATCGCGCCCGTGAAGCGCGGCATGTAGATGCCGAAGCTCGCATTATTGGTGCTCTCGCTCAATAGCGTCAGCATCAGCAGGCCCGGCACGATGAAGGCGCCATAGGACACCCCGTTCACCTCATTGATGCGCGATCCGATCGCCGCGCCGAACACGATGAAATAGAGCGATGTCGTCAGCACGGGCGAGAAGATCGAGCCGATCCAGGTGCGAAAGGCGCGCATCAACTCGTTATTGAAGATCGCCCAGGCCCCGCGCCAGTTGAGGAGGGGGGCACGACCCTGATGCGCGCTCATTCTGCGGTCCCTTCCGGCCGATGGTCCACCAGATCGACGAAGATGTCTTCCAGCGACGATTCATGGATATCGAGAGCTGTATAGACGATAGCCTGGGCCACCAGCGCACGGGTAAGGTCTGCCACATCACGCTTGCCCTGCCCCATTCCGTCGCCCCCGCGATAGATCAACGCGCGCCGATCATCAGAGAGATGCAGCGGGAAGGCGGAAAGGGCGGAGGGAATTTCGGTCAGCGGCTCGGCCAGGCTGAAAACCGCCTCTGTACGGCCCATGCGCGCCATCAGTGCCGCCTTGTCGTCCACCAGCAGGATGTGGCCCTTGTCGATCACGCCCACCCGGTCGGCCATTTCCTCGGCCTCCTCGATATAATGCGTGGTGAGGATGATCGTGGTCCCCCGTTCACGCAGGGCACCAATCTGCTTCCACATGTCGCGGCGCAGTTCCACGTCCACGCCGGCGGTGGGCTCGTCGAGGAACAGCAGGTCCGGGTCGTGCGCCAGAGCCTTGGCGATCAGCACGCGGCGCTTCATCCCGCCGGACAATGCCCTGATCTGCTCGTCCCGCTTGTCCCACAGGCTGAGCGAGCGGAGCACTTCCTCGATCCGCTCCGGATTGGGCGCCAGACCGAACAGGCCGCGTGAGAACGCGACGGAACGGCTGACTTTCTCGAACATGTCGGTCGCCAGCTCCTGCGGCACCAGCCCGATCCGGGCGCGTGCAGACCGCCAGTTGCGCAGCAGATCCGTACCGAAGGCCGTTATCGTGCCGCCTGTGGGCCGCACCAACCCGCAAACCGAACCGATCAGCGTCGTCTTGCCGGCGCCGTTCGGCCCCAGAAGCGCGAAGATCTCGCCCTTGCGGATGGTCAGGTCCACGCCGTCCAAGGCCTTGAGCCCATTCTTGTAGGTCTTCGAAAGACCCTGAATGTCGAGAATCGTTTCAGTCACCGGGGCGAGATTGGCCGCACCGCCACACATTTCAAGGCTGCAATTCAGTCGCAAATGCGAAACATATCTTTTACCCGCGCAGTTCCGCTTCTGCCTTCGCAGCGACCTCCGATTTTTCCGCCACGCGGCCAAAATGGACGATGGGGCCGCTGGAGGCGCCCCCGTTAATTCAAATTTCAAAACTCTATGCCAATTATGCATTCGGCCGCCGGAAAGGCGCTGCTTGGGATCGGTGCTTGCTTAAATTCAGAAATACTATTCTCGAGCAGATTGCTAAAGGCAGTCCACTTGAAGAAATACTGGATAGGCTCTGCATAGAAGCCAAGCAGTTCTTTGCGTCTGGACATTTCACAATTCTAGCAGTTGATCCGGCCGGTATGCTGCGGCCACTTGCAGGCCCTGCTTTGCCTAATGCCTATCTTCAGGCGATGGATGGTTTGCTGGTGGGGCCCGACGTCGGGTCCTGCGGAAGCGCGATCTATCACAACCGTTTCGTCTGCGTGGACGATATTGAAAACGATCCGAAATGGGCGGCGTGCAAGCAGCTCGCCCTGCCGCTCGGCTTCCTCGCCTGCAGTTCCATGCCGATCCGTAACGAGGATGGCCAGGCAATCGGCGCACTTGCCCTCTATTTCGACGAGAAGCGCGCGCCGACCCCGACCGAGCGGAGCCTGATGGAAACCTGTGCGGAACTGTGCGGCCTTGCCCTCGCCCGGCAACAACGCATTCTCGACCGCGAACGCAGGGCAACGATCGATGCGCTGACCGGCCTTCCCAACCGGGCTGCCTTTGACGAGGCTTTGATGCAATTGCGCTGTGAACTGCCCGGTTCGTGGGGGCTGTTCATCGTCGATGTCGATAATCTCAAGATCACGAATGACACGTTCGGCCACGATGCGGGCGACGTGTTGCTGCGGGCTGTCGGCCAGCGCATCGCGCGGGCAATGGCACCTGATACCGTCTTCCGCACTGGCGGAGACGAATTCACGATCATCATTCAGGGCGCGGATTTTCTGCAGGATCTCTATCGCGCTGCCGAAATCCTCATCGCTGCGATTTCCGCCCCGGCCGAGCATGACGGGCACACATTCCTGCCACGCTGCACGATCGGCGGCGCGGTGCTGGCCCCTACCGACGTGATGCCTTCCGCAGTCCGCCGCAATGCGGATTTCGCACTGTATCATGCCAAGGAAACCATGCGCGGCGGCTTCGTGCGTTATTGGCCGGGGATTGGCACCCGCATGGCATATCGCCGCGATGCGGTCCGCAATGTCAGCGATGCGCTGGGGGATGACCGCATCAATGTGCGCTACCAGCCCATCGTCTGCATAGAAACCCGCCAGATCGTCGGCTTCGAGGCCTTGAGCTGCATGAAGAACGCCTCCGGCAGGGTTCTTCCCGCTTCGCTGTTTCAGGAGGCCTTCTCCGATGCGCGCGTTTCAGCGGAACTGACCAAACGGGTGCTGGCAATCGTGGCGCAAGACATCCGTTCCTGGCTCGATCAGGCCCTGCCCGTGCGCCAGGTCAATGTGAATGTCTCTTCCGCCGATTTCTATTTCGGCAATCTGCATGAGAAGATCGACCGTTCCTTTGGCGAGCACAGCATCCCGCTGGATCATCTGGTGGTCGAAGTGACGGAAGACGCCTATCTCGGCCAGCGGGACAAGGTCGTGTCCTCCGGCATTCGCGATCTGCGGATGCGGGGGATCAAGGTCGCGCTGGACGATTTCGGCACGGGCTTTGCCGCGCTGACCCATCTGCTCACCGTACCAATCGACATATTGAAAGTGGACCAGTCCTTCGTCCGCAAACTGTCGCCGCGCCATCCCAGCACCGCCATTGTGCGCGGGATATTGCAGATCGCGCGAGATCTGGGGATTGAGGCGATTGCCGAGGGTGTGGAAGCCGCCGAGCAGATCGAGATGCTTGCCGAACTGGGCTGCGCCCGGGCGCAGGGTTACATCTTCTCGCGCCCGGTCAGCCGCTCCAAAGCCATCGGGCTGCTTCGCCGGCACGGGATTGGCGTTCCGGGCAGCCTGCCCCTTGCCACGCAGGATTACCTCAGCCTGGGCTCCCGCAAAGTCGCTTAACTCGCGCAGAGCGAAGGCCGAAACCATCGCCTCATCCGGCCGGCTCAGTCTGGATCGGGGACAGCCGGAACCGCCATCATCCTTTGGGCAGCAACAGGCTGGAATCCCCGTAGCTGTAGAAGCGATAGCCTTCCCTTATCGCGTGGGCATACACGGCCTGCATCTTCTCAAGCCCCATCAGCGCGCTGACCAGCATGAACAGCGTCGATTTGGGCAGGTGGAAATTGGTCATCAACCCGTCAATCGCCTTGAAACGATAGCCGGGCGTGATGAAGATCGCGGTGTCCCCTTCGAAGGGATGGATGATGTCATCCTCGCCCGTGGCGCTTTCCAGCAACCGCAGGGATGTGGTGCCCACCGCGATGATCCTTCCGCCCGCAGCGCGCGCGGCATTCAGGCGATCGGCCGTTTCCGCATCGATCCGGCCCCATTCGGAATGCATGCGATGTTCGCTCGTATCCTCCGCCTTTACCGGCAGGAAGGTGCCCGCCCCAACATGCAGGGTCAGCGTTTCGCGCAGGACGCCCGCCTGATCGAGCGCGTCGAGCAAGGCAGGCGTAAAATGCAGCGCGGCTGTGGGTGCGGCGACCGCGCCGTCCTTTTCCGCAAAGATCGTCTGATAATCCTGTCGATCTGCCTCGTCCGTGGGGCGCTTGCCCGCGATATAGGGCGGCAAGGGCATGCGGCCTGCGCGTTCCAGCAGAATTTCGACCGGTTCCTCGCCCGCAAAGGCAAGCGTCCAGCTGCCATCCACGTGCCGTTCTTCCGCCACTGCATTCACGCCATTGGCGAATTCGATCACATCCCCGGCCTTCAGCCTCTTGCCGTTGCGGATGAATGCCTGCCAGCGGCGCAGATCGATCCGCTTGTGCAGCGTGGCCCCGATCCTGGCTTCACCCCGCCTGCCTTCGAGCTGGGCGGGAATCACGCGCGTATCGTTGAACACCAGCACATCGCCGGCGCGCAGCAGCCCAGGCAATTCGCTCACGATCCGGTCCTGCAAAGGTGCATCGCCTGCTGCCAGCAGCAGGCGCGCGGAATCCCGCGGCCGCGCGGGGCGCAGGGCAATCAGTTCAGGCGGCAGATCGAAATCGAACAGGTCAACACGCATGGCGCGCGTCTAGGCCGGGACGTGCCTGAGGGGAAGCGCCTTGCTATCCCCTCTCTCTTGCCGTCGTCTTACTGGCCTTGAGCCGGAGCGGGCGTTGAAGCCGCATTCAGCATGTCGGCCGTGATGGCTTCTTCCGGAGCAGGCTGGGCAATCACCGGCGGGGCCTTGTTGTCCGACCCGATGGAAGCCTGCAGAACCTTGGTGGGATTCGCGGGCGGTTCGCCCCGCTCTATCTCGTCCACCACATCCATCCCGGCGATCACGCGGCCGAAATTGGTATATTTCCGGTCCAGCCCGAGGCGCGGGTAGAAAACGATGAAGAACTGGCTGTTGGCCGTATCCTCACCCTGCGCGCGCGCCATGGAAACGGTGCCGCGGACATGCGGCAGGGGATTGAATTCCTGCTTGAGGTCGGGAAGTTCCGACCCGCCCTGCCCCGTGGCCGTGGGATCGCCCGTCTGCGCCATGAAACCGTCGATAACGCGGTGGAACACCACCCCGTTATAAAAGCCCTGACGGGTCAGCGTCTTGATCCGCTCCACATGGGCGGGCGCCCAGTTAGGCATCAGGCGGATGGTAACGCGCTTGCCGTTCGACAGGTCGAGATACAGGATATTATCCAGATCTTCCTGCGGATTGAAATTCACCGGCTGATAGATACGCGGCGCCGGGGCAGGCTCCGCGTCTTCCGCCACCGCGAAAGACGGCATGGCAGCGATGGAAATGGCGAGCGCCACGGCAGTCAGGCGTTTGATCATGTAAAGCTACTGTTCTTTCGGAGCACTCTATTGCCGCGAGGTGTAGCGGCGAAGGACTGTCGGTTCAATGAACGATGCACCTGCATCCGGTTGGCTCAGAAGTCACCCTTGCGGCCGAGTTCCTTTACGCGAGCAACAACCTCATCGCAAACCGGGGCACTGACGAAACGGGAAATATCACCGCCGAACAGGGCAATTTCCTTCACCAGCCGCGAAGCGATGGGCTGAAGGCTGACATCGGCCATCAGGAACAGCGTCTCGATCCGGGGATTGAGCTGCTGGTTCATGCCGGCCATCTGAAATTCATATTCGAAATCCGCCACCGCGCGCAGGCCGCGAATGATGACCGAAGCGTCCTGGCTTTCGGCGAACTTCATCAACAACGCGTTGAAGCCCACCACCTCGACATTATCGAGCCCCAGCGCCTCCACCTCGCGCCTGACCATTGCCATGCGCTCATCAGGCGAGAACATCGGGTCTTTCGCAAGATTGGTGGTCACGCCGATAATCAGCCGGTCCACCAGCTTGGCACCGCGCCGGATGATATCCGTGTGCCCCAGCGTGATCGGGTCAAACGTGCCGGGATAGATGCCGATGCGCTGCGCCACTCAACGATCCCTCTCGACAATGAACCGCGCAATGGCGCGCAGCAGTTCGGCTTCCTTGCCATGCACCGCGAGGTGTCCGATGGCCTGATCGACCAGCGCCTGTGCCTGATCGCGCGCCCGTTCGGGGCCCAGCAGCGAAACGAAGGTCTGCTTGCCCTGCACATCATCCTTGCGCAGCGCCTTGCCTGCCTTTTCGGGATCGCCTTCGTGATCGAGCAGATCATCCACGATCTGGAAGGCAAGACCGATGTCACGCGCGTAATTATGCAGATGGGTGCGGGCATCATGCGGCACCCGGCCCAGAATCGCCCCCATTTCCACTGCCGCCCCCAGAAGGGCGCCGGTCTTGAGCTGTTGCAGGCGCGTGATGGTATGGAGGTCGAAAGTCTCGGTCTCCGCCGCCATGTCCATCATCTGACCGCCGGCCATGCCGTCATGCCCGCTGGCCCGCGCCAGCGTCACCACCAGTTCGGCGCGCATGAAGGGATCGCCGCTCATCCGCGGATCGGACAGAATCTCGAAGGCAAGCGCATGGAGCGAATCCCCGGCCAGCACCGCCGTGGCATCGTCGAATGCCTTGTGCACGGTGGGCTTGCCGTGGCGCAGATCGTCATTGTCCATGCAGGGCAGATCGTCATGGATCAGCGAATAGACATGGATCGCCTCGATCGCGGCCCCGGCCCGCACTGCCTGCGCGCGATCGACTCCATAAAGATCGGCCGTCGCGGCGAGCAGCAGCGGGCGCAGCCGCTTGCCCCCACCGATAGTGGCATAGCGCATCGCCTCCACCAGTCGGCGGCGCGCATCGTCGGGCACGGGCAGCAATTCGTCGAACGCCCTGTCGATATCGATCGCGATCCGTTCAAGCCCGCGAGCGAGTACGCCGCTTGCCACGCCGCTAACCGCCATGGCTCAGGCGCCCCTGTCGGGATCGAGCGGCACGGTGCCCGATGGCTGGCCGTCCGGCCCGGCTACGATCTTTTCAATTCGCGCCTGCGCCGCATCGAGCCGGGCCTGGCAATGCTTCCGCAACGCCTCCCCCCGCTCATAGAGGGTGATCGATTCGTCGAGCGGCACTTCGCCGCCTTCGAGCTTGCGAACGACGTCTTCCAGCGCGCGCAGCGCGTCCTCGAAGGTCATTCCAGCGATAGTGTCAGAGGTTTCCGCCATCCTGAGCGAGCAATGACGGGGACAAGCCGCAGGGTCAAGCGCGCCAAGTAGCTTGCCAAGTAGCCTGAGGGGGCTGGCGCAGGGCGATAGGCGACGCTAAGGGCGGCTTCATGTCCCAGATCACTCCCGAAATCGTGGCCGAGCACGGCCTGAGCAAAGACGAATACGCCATCATCCTCGACCGGTTGGGCCGAGAGCCCAATCTGGTGGAGCTTGGCATCTTCTCGGTCATGTGGTCGGAGCATTGCTCCTACAAATCCTCGCGCCTGCATCTGAAGAAGCTGCCGACGCAGGCCCCCTGGGTGATCTGCGGCCCCGGCGAGAATGCCGGCGTCATCGATATTGGCGAAGGGCCGGACGGCAAGGGCCAGGCCGCCATCTTCAAGATGGAGAGCCATAACCACCCCAGCTACATCGAACCCTATCAGGGCGCGGCAACCGGCGTGGGCGGCATCCTGCGCGACGTATTCACCATGGGCGCCCGCCCGGTGGCCAATTTGAACGCGCTGCGCTTCGGGCGGCCCGATCACCCCAAGATGAAGCACCTCGTCTCCGGCGTGGTCGCGGGGATCGGCGGCTACGGCAATTGCGTGGGCGTACCCACCGTTGGCGGGGAAACCAATTTCCACAAGGCCTATGACGGGAACATTCTGGTCAATGCGATGACCGTGGGCGTCGCCGATACTGACAAGATCTTCTATTCCGCCGCCACCGGCGTTGGTAACCCCATCGTCTATGTCGGATCGAAGACCGGGCGCGACGGCATTCATGGCGCGACCATGGCCAGCGCCGATTTCGGCGAGAATTCGGAAGAGAAGCGCCCCACCGTGCAGGTCGGCGATCCCTTCACCGAAAAGCTGCTGATCGAAGCCTGCCTTGAACTGATGGCGACCGACGCAATCGTCGCCATTCAGGACATGGGCGCGGCCGGCCTCACTTCCTCCTCGGTGGAAATGGCCAGCAAGGGAGGCGCGGGCATCCGGCTCAACATGAACAAGGTGCCCTGCCGTGAAGAGGGCATGACGCCTTATGAAATGATGCTGAGCGAAAGCCAGGAGCGGATGCTCATGGTGCTGAAGCCCGGCAAGGAACCGATGGCCGAGGCGATCTTCCGCAAGTGGGAGCTGGATTTCGCGGTGATCGGCGAAGTCACCGATACCGGCCATATGGTACTGGAATTCAACGGCGAAGTGGTGTGCGATATTCCGCTCGGCCCACTGGCCGACGATGCGCCGGAATATGATCGCCCCTCCCTCAGCCGCGAAGACTATCAGGCATGGGCCAAGCCCGGCGAAGTGGGCGAAGTGCCTGCCAGCGCCGATCTGGGCGCGGATCTGCTCAAGCTGATGGGCAGTGCCGATCTCGCCTCGCGCGCGTGGATCTGGCAGCAATATGACAGTCAGGTCGGCGGCGACACACTGCAGCTTTCGGGCGGCGATGCCGCTGTGGTGCGCGTCCATGGCACGCACAAGGCGCTGGCCATGAGCACGGATTGCACTCCGCGCTATTGCTATGCCGACCCCTACGAGGGCGGGAAGCAGGCGATTGCCGAAGCCTATCGCAATATCAGCGCGGTGGGCGGCACGCCACTGGCGGTCACCAACTGCCTCAACTTCGCCAATCCGGAACGTCCGGAGATCATGGCGCAGTTCACCGGCTGCCTTGCCGGCATGGGCGATGCCTGCCGTGCGCTCGATTTCCCGATCGTGAGCGGCAACGTCTCGCTCTACAACGAATCCAAGGCCACCGGCGGCGGCAGTGCGATCCTGCCTACCCCGGCGATTGGCGGCGTTGGCCTGCTGGACGATTATTCGAAGATGGCCACCATCGCCTTCAAGAAGGAAGGCGATGCAATCTGGCTGATCGGCGGCGAAACCGGCCATCTCGGCCAATCGCTGTGGCTGCGCGAACTGCATGGCCGCGAAGCCGGCGCTCCCCCGCCGGTGGACCTGGCGGCCGAGCGCAAGCATGGCGAGGAAGTGCGCGCGCTCATCAAGGCGCAGGCCGTCACCGCGGTTCACGATATTTCGGATGGCGGCCTGCTGGTCACCCTTGCGGAAATGGCGCTGGCCGGAGGAATCGGCGCGCAGCTCGATATGGAACTCGATGTCGCAAAGGCCTTTGGCGAGGATCAGGGCCGCTATGTGGTCACTGCCCCGGCCGGAGTGGAAATTCCCGCCGCGCAGCGCATCGGCACGGTGGGCGGCTCCAGCGTGGCAGGCGCCTCGCTTCAGGCCCTGCGCGAAGCCAATGAGAGCTTCTTCAAGGACTGGATGGAAGGCTGATCCGGATCGCCATCCGCGGGCGCAAGCCCCGGATGGCGCGATCAGGCCGCTCAATTCAGGCCGGCTGCGGTTTCAGCACGGTATAGGGATCGATCCCGCCATCGCGCCAGGCGCGGTGGCATTGCCTGTAATATAGCGGCGGCGTGATGTTCAGCATGGTCCGCACCTGCTCCAGCGGCAGAGGCAGCAATTCCCGCACCGGAAGCTCCGCCACGCGCGGGCAGGCCTTGCCCAGCAGCTGCGCCTCCCGCACCGCCCGGAATATCGGCGCCGCAGGCGTCCGCTTGGCGATTTCCCGCGCGCCGGCATAAGCGATCAACAGATGCGCCGGCGCGGGCTGCTGGCTATATGTGAAAGCCAGTACACATTGTTCGCCCAGCGCATCGCGGCCATAGCCGGTCAGCACATGCAGCAAATCATGCGTGTCACGCAGCCGGTTGAGATAGAATGAAAACTGGTCTTGAAACTGCCGCCGGTCCGCCATGAAGCGCTCGAACTCATCCACCAGCCCCTGCGCGGTCAGCCCTTCGCTTTCCATGAAATCGCAATAGGCATGGGCAAGGCTGCCCTTGGGCGTGCGGCGCAAGGCCGCGTGATCGTCCAGCAGCTTCACCAGCGAAGGTTCGGCACCGATCGTGGCCCTGCCCTGCTCGCTGCGGAGAAACTGCCGGGCGGCGCGCGGCATGCCCTTCCAGGGCAAGGCCTCGAAAATGCGGAAGACTTCGGAAGTATCTTCCTTGTTCTTCACCAGCCGCCGGAAATGGCTCCATGCCTTGAGGGGGCGATAGCGAACCCGTGGGCGCAGCGGATCGATCAGCGGAAGGTCTGCCGGAACAGCGCAATTGCCCATGCCGGAAGGCGCGGCGCTGCTGAAATCCTGCACAGGTTCCGTAACGTCCATTCCCGAAAAATGGACCTTACTTACACTGATGTCAATATTGGCTCGTGCGCAGCCAGGCCAAGCTGGTCATGCGGAGATAACCTTCGTGATCCCGCGAAAGCGGGAATCAAGAATCGGCGCGGTCTCCGCTCAGCTTACCCACTCATTCTCGGGAATGCCCAGCAGGCTCAGGATGGCGGTCAGATCGCCCCTGTCGATCCAGCCATTGGCGGCGGCGCGTGCCTTGGGCTTGGCGTGATAGGCAATGCCATAGGTCGCCGCTTCCAGCATCGGGATGTCGTTAGCCCCGTCGC
Source organism: Fulverythrobacter ferritrahens (assembly GCF_020539485.1). Taxonomy (GTDB): domain Bacteria; phylum Pseudomonadota; class Alphaproteobacteria; order Sphingomonadales; family Sphingomonadaceae; genus Andeanibacterium; species Andeanibacterium ferritrahens. The sequence goes on along the minus strand of NZ_JACDXU010000001.1, from coordinate 795,601 downwards.
CCGTGGCGAGCGAGACTGCTTCGGCGCCAAGCTCGGCCATTTCTTCCAGTAATACGGCCTTCTTCACCCCGCTGTCGGTGATGCCGCCCACAAGGCCGCCGGTCAGCACTCCGCCTTCCACGGCGAGGCGATTGCCCACGACCCGCTCGAAACCGAGCAATTCCGCCACGGGATCGGCAAACTGGTGGAAACCGCCCGTCACCAGAACGGTGCGGCAGCCCTTGCTCTTCAGCGTTTCGACCAGCACACGTGCGCCCGGCATTGGATCGATGCGGGTATCGAGGCATTCGAAGATCGCCCCTTCCGAAAGGTCGCGCAGCAGCATCACCCGCTCGCGCAGGGCGTTTTCGAAATCGAGTTCGCCCTGCATCGCCCTCTCGGTAATGACGGCGATCTGGTGCTTGATCCCGGCGAAATCGGCCAACTCGTCAATGCACTCGGCCTGGATCATGGTGGAATCCATATCCGAGACGAACAGGTTGGGAATCCGAAAATCCGCCTCCGCCACGATCAGGTCCGATGGGCGGAAATGTTCGTCCAGCACGGCGCGTAGCGCTTCGCTCTCCCCTTCCGGCAGCGAAAGCTCCAGCACGCCGCCGCAGAAATCAAGCATCTGCGCCATGGCAAGGCGCATGCCTTCGCGTTCCAGCGCGACACTTGCCGCATCGAGACTTGCCGAAAGAGTGGCAGGGTCTGCTATCAGCCGGGCAATGAGCAAGGATCAGTCTCCGAATTCGTCCGGCCACCTGCCGGCGTTGGCGCTAATTGCAGGGCCGACCGCCAGCGGCAAGAGCGATCTCGCAGTAAGGCTCGCCCTCGCCCTTGCGAGTCACGGCCGCCGGGGCGTGGTGGTGAATGCCGATGCCTCGCAGGTCTATGCCGATCTCGCCGTGCTGAGCGCGCGCCCCTCAGCCGAGCAAATGCAAGGCGTCGAACACCGCCTGTTCGGCGCGTGGGAGGGGGCGACCGCCTGCTCCGCCGCTGACTGGGCCGCTGCCGCGAGGCGCGAAATCGCCGAGATACAGGCACAAGGCGCCGTGCCGATCCTGGTCGGCGGCACCGGCCTCTATATCCGCACTCTGCTGGACGGCATCGCTCCTGTTCCTGAAATCGACGCAAATGTGCGCGATGAAGTGCGCGCCATGGCGGTCAGTGAGGCTTACGAGGCGCTGAAGGCCGAAGATCCGGAACGTGCCGCCCGGCTCGATGCGGCGGACACCACGCGGGTGGCCCGCGCGCTGGAAGTGATCCGCTCCACCGGCAAGCCCCTCTCCTTCTGGCAGGCCCGCAGCGAGGGTGGGATCAGCGCGGCGGTCGATCTTCACGCCGTGGTCCTGCTTCCGCCGCGCGATGAACTCTATCGCCGCTGCGATGCCCGTTTTGCGCGGATGCTGGAAAGCGGCGCGGTGGAGGAAGTGAAGGCCCTGCTTGCCCGCAGGCTGGACCCTGCCCTGCCGGTGATGCGTGCTATCGGTGTACCGGAAATCGCGGGCTTTTTGCGCGGAGAATGGAGCCTTGCAGAAGCGCAATCAAAAGGCTCCCAGGCGACACGAAATTACGTGAAGCGGCAATTCACATGGGCAAAGCACCAGTTCCCGGGCGATTGGCAAAGATTTGAGTCACACGATTACCCTCTCAAATTTTATTTTGAAAGATTATTACCCAACTAAGCCTTGACGCGTTATAAATGATCCCGTAGCTGGCTCGTCGAGTTTGGCTCATCGGGCCATGCAATCGGATGGAGAGGCGACCCGGCGCAGCCCACTGCGCCGGGTCGGTCTTTTGAAGAAGGACTGGCCGGCACAACCAACTGCGCCGGGTCGGTCTTTTAAAGAAGGAGCGACTGGCAAAGACGGCGAAAACGCCCGGCCAGTCATCAAGGAGAAGCCCCACCTGCGAAACATCGCATGGGGCACGTTCGAGGAGGGGTTCCGGATCGGTCCGGCGCCCGAGGAAGAAAAAGGAATTCTACGTGGCCGAGGAAAAGAGCGGCGCGGCAATCCTGGTCGAGAGCCTGGTCAAGCAGGGCGTCGAATATGTGTTCGGCTATCCCGGCGGTGCAGTGCTTCCGATCTATGACGAGCTGTTTTCCGACAAGCGCATCCGCCACATCCTCGTCCGGCATGAAGCCGGCGCGGCTCATGCGGCGGAAGGCTATGCCCGTTCCACCGGCAAGCCGGGTGTCGTGCTCGTCACGTCTGGCCCGGGTGCGACCAATGCCGTCACCGGCATTGCCGACGCTTTCCTGGATTCGATTCCGCTGGTGGTCATCACCGGCCAGGTCGCGACCAATCTGATCGGGTCTGACGCGTTCCAGGAAGCCGATACGGTTGGCATCACGCGCCATTGCACCAAGCACAATTATCTCGTGCGGGATCCGGCAGACCTTGCTGCGACGATTGACGAGGCGTTCCAGATCGCCACCACCGGCCGCCCCGGCCCGGTCGTGATCGACATTCCCAAGAACGTCCAGGTCGCCACCGCCAGCTGGCAGGATGGCGAGATTCAGCGCAAGATCCGCTATTCGCCGCAGACCGCGGGCAGCGTGGAAGACATTGCCGAGGCCGTGGAACTGATCGCAAATGCCCGGCAGCCGATCTTCTACACGGGCGGCGGCATCATCAATTCCGGCCCGCTGGCCACTGAATTGCTGCGCCATTTCCAGTCGCTCACCGGCGCGCCCGTTACCAGCACGCTGATGGGCCTTGGCGCCTTCCCCCATGACCATGCCGACTGGCTGGGCATGCTGGGGATGCACGGCACCTATGAAGCCAATCTGGCAATGAACCAGTGCGATGTGATGGTCTGCATCGGCGCGCGTTTCGACGACCGCGTCACCGGCCGCCTCGACGCTTTCTCGCCCGGTTCCACCAAGATCCATATCGATATCGACCGGTCCTCGATCAACAAGGTCGTGCCCGTCGATCTCGGCATCGTGGGCGATTGCGCTACGGTTCTGGAACAGCTCATCGCCGTCTGGGGCAAGCGCAAGGCTGCGGATCTGAGCGAGTGGAAGGCCCGGATCGAAGGCTGGCGCGCGCGCCAGAGCCTGGCCTATCCCGCCGAGAGCAAGAGCGGCGACATCATGCCGCAATATGCGATCGAGCGGCTGTTCGCCCTCACCCGCGAGCATGATCCGGTCATCACCACCGAAGTCGGCCAGCACCAGATGTGGGCCGCGCAATATTTCGGTTTCGACAAGCCCAACAAGTGGCTCACCTCAGGCGGGCTCGGCACGATGGGCTACGGCCTGCCTGCCGCCATTGGCGCGCAGCTCGGCAATCCGGACACCCTGGTGATCGACATTGCGGGCGAAGCCTCGATCCAGATGAATATCCAGGAACTGGGCACTGCCAGCCAGTTCCGCCTGCCGGTGAAGGTGTTCATCCTGAATAACGAATATATGGGCATGGTCCGCCAGTGGCAGGAACTGACCTATGAAAGCCGTTATTCGAACTCCTATTCGGACAGCCTACCCGATTTCGTCCGTCTGGCCGAAGCCTATGGCTGGAAGGGTATCCGCATCGAGGATCAGAGCCAGCTGGATGACGGCATTCGCGAGATGATCGCTTATGACGGGCCGGTGATCGTGGATTGCCGCGTGGCCAAGGAAGCGAACTGCTTCCCGATGATCCCGTCGGGTGCCGCACATACCGAGATGCTGCTTTATGGCGACGAGGTTGCGGGCACGATGGAAGACGAAGCGAAGGCATTGGTGTAAGGGCGCCCCCGTGATGAAAATCCAGCATTCCGCATCCGAGCGCCATGTGCTCACCATCATCGTCGACAATGAGGCGGGGATTCTCGCCAAGATTGCCGGCCTGTTCACCGCGCGCGGCTATAATATCGACAGCCTGACCGTGGCGGACATCACCGAAAACCACGCAGTCAGCCGCATCACCATCGTCACGAACGGTCCCCCGGCCGTGATCGACCAGATCCACGCCCAGCTGGAACGGCTTGTGCCGGTGCACAAGGTGATCGACCTGAGCGAGGAAGGCCCGCATATCGAGCGCGAGTTGGCGCTGATCAAGGTAGCCGGAAAGGGCGACAACCGCGTGGAGGCCCTGCGCCTGGCCGATGTGTTCCGGGCCAAGGTGGTCGACACCACGACCCAGAGCTTCATCTTCGAACTCACCGGAACGCCCGACAAGATCGACAGCTTCGTCACGCTGATGCGCGAATTGGGGCTGGTCGAAGTGGGCCGCACCGGAGTGGTCGGCATGATGCGTGGCCCCAACGGTTCCTGATCAAGGCAATTTAGGGGTCGAAATCGCGCAAGTGAGCGCGTATCGGGCTGGCCGACCGTTCTGGCCAACCGAATTCTTGGATTTGTGCCCCGCCGGGATGGGGCGACGGAAGGAATGAGAAAATGAAAGTCTATTACGACGCCGATGCGGACCTGAACCTCATCACGGGCAAGAAGATCGCCGTGCTGGGCTATGGCAGCCAGGGCCACGCCCATGCGCAGAACCTGCGTGACAGCGGCGTGAAGGAAGTGGCCATCGCGCTGCGTCCTGGCTCGGCATCGGCCAAGAAGGCCGAAGGCGCCGGTTTCAAGGTTCTGAGCAACAAGGAAGCGGCTGAATGGGCCGACATCCTGATGATCCTCGCGCCCGACGAACACCAGGCCGCGATCTGGGAAAACGATCTGAAGGGCAACATGAAGAAGGGCGCCGCCCTTGCCTTCGCCCATGGCCTGAACATCCATTTCGGCCTGATCGAAGCTCCTTCGGACATCGACGTGATCATGATCGCGCCCAAGGGCCCCGGTCACACCGTGCGCGGCGAATATGTGAAGGGCGGCGGCGTGCCGTGCCTGATCGCCGTTCATCAGGACGCCAGCGGCAATGCGCATGACATCGCCCTTGCCTATGCCTCGGGCGTTGGCGGCGGCCGCAGCGGCATCATCGAAACCAACTTCAAGGAAGAGTGCGAGACCGACCTGTTCGGCGAGCAGGCCGTGCTGTGCGGCGGCATCACTCACCTGATCCAGGCCGGTTTCGAAACGCTGGTTGAAGCCGGTTACGCTCCGGAAATGGCCTATTTCGAATGCCTCCACGAAACCAAGCTGATCGTGGATCTGCTGTATGAAGGCGGCATCGCCAACATGCGCTATTCGATCTCGAACACCGCCGAATATGGCGACATCGTAACCGGTCCGCGCATCATCACCGAAGAAACGAAGTGGGAAATGAAGAAGGTGCTGGAAGATATCCAGTCCGGCCGCTTCGTGAAGAACTTCGTGCTCGATAACCGCGCGGGCCAGCCCGAGCTGAAGGCGAGCCGCAAGGCAGCCGCGGCCCACCCGATTGAGCAGACCGGCGCCCGCCTGCGCGCCATGATGCCCTGGATCGGCGCGAACAAGCTGGTTGACCAGACCAAGAACTGATCCGCTTTCCACATTGCGGAAAACATGCGCCGCCGGCGGGATCATATCCCCGCCGGCGGCGTTGTTTTATCCGGCGTGCGCGCAGGAGACGCGCATGCACAGTAGACTTTATCAAACCGGCAAGCCAAAGTGCCGGTCATCCATTCCATGGGCTAAACTCAAAGGGAGGAATTCAAGGATGCGCAAAGTTCAGATGGGTATCGCCGCGGTTACCGGTGCGGCCCTGCTCTACGTCGTAGGCGCGCAGGCGCAGAACGGCGACCTCGGTGGGCCCGGCAAGGCCGATGCTTCTGTCGTCACTGCCGGCACCTATGCAGCCGATCCCGGCCACACGCTGGTAGGCTGGAAGGTGAATCACTTCGGCTTCTCGGACTATTTCGGCATTTTCGGTGACGTGAAGGGCACGCTCAAGCTCGATCCGAAGAACGTCGCCGCCAGCTCGGTCGAAGTGACGATCCCGGTTTCCAAGGTCACTACCGCCAATGCGGGCCTGACCGGCCACCTGCTGGCCGCCGGCAAGGACGGCAAGCCTGCCGACTTCTTCGGCGCTGCTCCGGCCGATGCCACCTTCAAGTCCACCTCGGTGAAGGCCGCGGGCGCGAACAAGGCCACCATCACCGGCGATCTCACCCTCAATGGCGTGACCAAGCCCGTGACGATCAATGCCGAATTCGTCGGCGCCGGGGCCAACCCCTTCAACAAGAAGGAAACCGTCGGCTTCAAGGGCACTGCGCGCATCAAGCGTTCGGAATTCAACATCAATTACGCCGTGCCGATGGTGACCGATACGGTCGACCTCGACATCGCGGCTGCTTTCGAAAAGCAGTAAGCCAGAGCCGTCATTGCGAGGGGCCGAAGGCCCCGCGGCAATCCAGGGCCCAGCATGTGGTGCCCTGGATTGCTTCGCGGCGTTGCCGCTCGCAATGACGAAACTTGCTTTCCGCAGCCTGCCCGAACCTTTTCCTTGAAATCCGCCGCACAATTGTCCATCTGCTGTGGCGATGACGAACCGCTCGCTCCTTAGCCTGCTTCGACTTACACGCCCTTAGGCGTGTCCCCTCGCCTGCGCGCCTCGCGCATGGCAGCCCGCCTAAGGGCCATCTCAAAAAACTTCAGTCGAATATGGCCGCGCACCTTGCCGTGCGCGCAGCAGGCGATAAGGCAATTCTCATGGCGATGCTCAAAAATCCTGGCGAAAAATACCGGCCCTTCCCGCAGGTTCCGATCACGGACCGGCAGTGGCCTTCCCGCACCATCACCAAGGCTCCGCGCTGGCTCTCCACCGATCTGCGTGACGGTAATCAGTCGATTATCGATCCGATGGATGCGGTGAAGAAGAACCGCTTCTTCGATACGCTGGTGGAAGTAGGCCTGAAGGAAATCGAAGTCGGCTTTCCCGCCGCGGGCAAGACCGAATTCGACTTCATCCAGGGCCTTGTCCGCTCGGGCAAGATTCCGCAGGACGTGATGATCCAGGTGCTGACCCAGTCGCGCGAGGATCTGATCCGCACCAGCTTCGACAGTCTGGAAGGCGTACACGCGGCCATCGTCCACCTCTACAATGCAGTGTCCCCTGCCTGGCGCGACATCGTGTTCCGCATGAGCAAGGCCGAAGTGAAGGAAATCGCCATCAAGGGGGCGAAGATCCTGCGCGATGAAGCAGCCAAGCGCCCGGATACGGACTGGTATTTCGAATATTCGCCCGAAACCTTCTCCACCGCTGAGCTGGATTTCAGCCTGGAGGTTTGCGAGGCGGTGATGGACGTGTTGCAGCCGACGGCGGATCACCAGTTGATCCTGAACCTGCCCGCCACGGTGGAGGCAGCAACGCCCAACGTCTATGCCGACCAGATCGAATATTTCTGCCGTAACATCCCGCGGCGCGAAACGGTGGCTATCAGCCTGCACACCCATAATGACCGGGGCACTGGCGTGGCGGCAGCCGAACTGGGCCTGATGGCCGGCGCGGACCGCGTGGAAGGCTGTCTGTTCGGCAATGGCGAGCGTACCGGCAATTGCTGCCTGGTGACAGTCGGTCTCAATATGTACACGCAAGGTGTTGATCCGGAACTGAATTTCTCCGACATTGATGCCATCATCGAGACGGTGGAATATTGCAACCAGATCCCCGTCCATCAGCGCCATCCCTATGGCGGCGAACTGGTGTTCACGGCCTTCTCCGGCAGCCATCAGGATGCGATCAAGAAGGGCTTCGAAGCGCAGTCCAAGCGCAACGACCAGCTGTGGCAGGTGCCCTATCTGCCGATCGATCCCGCCGATCTGGGCCGCAATTACGAAGCGGTGATCCGCGTGAACTCGCAGAGCGGCAAGGGCGGTTTCGCCTGGGTTCTGGAACAGGATCAGGGGCTGAAGCTGCCCAAGAAGCTGCAGGCGAACTTTTCCAGACACGTCCAGCGCATGGCCGACGAGTTGGGCCGCGAACTGAATGCCGCCGATATCTGGCAGGTTTTCCGCGAAGCCTATTTCGTCAAGGTCGAGAAGCGCCGCTTCCGGCTGGTCAATTACGATGAAGGCCGCGCGGCTGACGGCACGCGCATCTTCACGGGCACCATCGAAGTGGACGGCAAGGAACAGAGCGTTTCCGGTCGCGGCAAGGGCCTGATCTCCTCCGTGCTGGCCACGTTGAACGATAGCTTCGGGCTGGAGATGGAAGTGCTCGATTATACCGAGCATGCGCTGGGCCAGGGCACCGATGCGCAGGCAGCGGCCTATGTCGAATGCGCCCTTCCCGATGGCCGCGTGGTGTGGGGCGTGGGGATCGACGAGGATGTCGCCTCGGCCAGCGTCCGCGCGATCCTTTCCGCCGCAAACGGCGCGACGCGCCAGGCCTGATCTTGCGCGAAGAGGACGAGACATCCTCTGTGAATGATACTGAGGGGCAAGACGCCTTCGCCCTGCCCCTCAGCGCACAATGGCCCGGCTGGGCCTTGATCGCGGTCATGGTGGCAGCCTTCTTGCTGCATCTGCCGCGCGGCGCCGTCATGTATGAATGGGCCGTCTCCGCCCAGATCCTGCGTGCAGGCTATTGGCAGAACATCCTTCTGCATATGTTCGCCCATGCGGGCTTCATGCATATCGCCTTCAACTGCATGGCGCTGGCGAGCCTCTCGCCCCACGTCGCCTTTCGTCTTGGCGCGGGGACGAATGGCTGGCTGCGCTACCTCGCTCTGTTCATCTGCTGCGGGCTTGCGGGGCTGGCGATGTTCCTGGCGATCCACCCCGATGGCGATATCCCCATGCTCGGTGCATCGGGTGCGATCTTCGGCTTCGCGGGTTTCCTGGTGCGCTATCCGCCTGGAGCGCCTGGCACCATGCCGCTATGGACGCGCGAAACCGGCCGCGCGCTGGTGGATTTCGTGAAGACCAACCTGTTCCTGATCGCGATCCTCACCCTGCCTGCCCTGCTGACCGGCCAGGGCGGCGGCGTGGCGTGGGAGGGGCATCTGGGCGGCTTCCTGTTCGGATTGCTCGCCGCACCGGCCTTCGTTCGCCGCCCCGCCCGCTGAGCACCACGCCCGCTGAGCGCGGCTCACTTCACATATCTGGCATACCAATCGAGCCAGCGTTTCATCCGGTCTACAATGTAGCTCGGCCGGATGAAGCCGTGGCTCTGATCGGGATAGATCACCAGTTCAGTATCGATCCGGCGCGCCTTCAGCGCCTGATACATCTGCTCGCTGGCCCAGGTCGGCACGTTAACGTCCGCCGAACCGACCATGAACAGTGTGGGCGTCTGGATGCGGTCGGCATGGAGGAAGGGGTAGGAGTTCTTGATCCAGACCTCCGTATTCTCCCATGGCATGCCCAGTTCCACGTCATATTCCACCGCATATTGGTCTGTGCCGTAGCCCAGCAGGACATTGGCGATCGACGCGCCTGACATGGCCGCCTTGAAGCGGCGATCGGAGGTGATGAGGTAATTGGTGGACATTCCGCCATAGGACCATCCACCCACCACCAGCCGCTGCGGATCGGCAACGCCCTTGGCCACCGCATCGTCCACGGCGGCGAGATCGTCCTCCACGTCCACGCTGCCCCAGGCGGCCTTGATGCCCGAAGCATAGGCCGTGCCTCGCCCCGTGCTGCCGCGCGGATTGGGCGTCAGCACCGCAAAGCCCGCACCGGCGAACACCTGCTGCCACATGTCGAAACTGTAATCATATTGCGCGGCCGGCCCCCCATGCGGGTGCAGGATCGTCTTGAGCTTCTCGCCCGACTTTGCATTCGGCGGGACCATGACGAAGCCATGGACCTCGGTGCCGTCCTTGCTCTTGTAGGAAGTGAATTTCGCGTCAGCAAAATCGATGCCCTTCATCCATTCGGCATTATGGCTGGTGAGCGGGCGCAGCTTGCCCGCATCCAGCGCGTAAAGCTCGAAGGGCTTGGTCGGCGAGGAATAGGTCACAACCGTGCGGCTGCCCTCCGAATCCGGGCTGCGCAAGACGAACTCGCCGCCGGCCAGCACCGACACCTTGCCCCCACTTGCGGGCACGGAGGCGAGCTTCATCTGCCCGTCATCCTCCACGATGAACTTCAGCGCCTTGCCGTCCGCCGTCCATTGGGGGTTGTAGACATTACGATCCTGTCCCTTGGTGAGGATCACCGGCTCGCCCCCGCTGGCCGGGATCACCGCCAAATCGCTGGCCGCATACCACAGCAGCTTGGGATCGCCCCCGCGCACATAGGCGAGCTTCGACCCGTCCGGGCTCCACACCGGGTAAGATCCGAAATCCGGCCCTGCATCCGCGCCTTCATAGCTGGTGAGCTGCACCGGCGCGGCACCGGGCGCATCGCGGCGCGCGAGATAGATGTTGTAGTCGTGCGAGCGGTCCGCATCCGGCCCCCGGCGCGAGACGAAGGAAATGCGCGTCGCATCGGGCGACCAAGCCGGGAACCCCTCGTCATAATCGCCATCGGTCAGCCGCACCGCCTTGCCACTAGCCAGATCGTAGAGCCACAGGCGTGAGCGTTCCTTGCCGAGATAGCCGACCCCATCGACCTTGAAGTGATAGCGGTCGATCACGATGGGCGGCGGAATCTCATCGCCATCCTTGGTTTTCTTCGGTTCCTCCGGCCTGTCGAGCACGATCAGGGCGAGATATTTGCCATCGGGCGACCAGGCGAAATCCTCCACCGATCCCTCGATCCCCTCAAGTGGCGCTGCTTCCCCGCCCGCCGTCGGCAATATCCAGAGCTTCGAAAGGTCCTTCTCATCCGCGCGAGAGGAGAGGAAACCGATTTTCTTGCCGTCCGGGCTGAACTTCGCATTGCTCTCGCTTTCGCCCTTGCGCGAGGTGAGCTGGCGCGGACCGCTGCCATCCCAAGGGGCGAGCCAGATGTGGGAGACCGGCCGGTCCGCATCCAGATCCGCAGCCGACACTGCATAAACCGCCGCATCGCCCGATGGCGAAAGGTCGGGATCGGAAACGAAAATCTCCTTCACCTGATCCTCAGGCGTCACTGGGCGGGCAAGCGCCGTCAGCGGCTGCAGCGAGAGGACAAGCGCAGTGGCAGTGAAAAGCAGACGCATCGGAGGGCCCCCTGTTATCGACCTGGTTTCAAGAGATACCTTCTACGCATTTGCCAGGGCTGCACAATCCCGACAGCGCAGTTTTGGGGAGGAGGTGAGATGACGGGAATGGTCCCCGACTGCGCTGGGATTCGCACGCCAGAAAACTCACCCCCTGAACTCACCCCCTGAAATACTCACCCCACGCCCAGCTGCTTCGCCGTGGACCAATTGCCATGCAGCCCCTGCCGGATCTTCACCGGCATTTTCGCGCGGGCAATCGGCCCTTGATCCACGCGTTGCGCATCGAAGAAGCACAGGTCCGAATAATTGGCGACATGATCGTCCACCAAAGCGACGATATAGCCCTCCCCTTCGGCGGCATCGGAGGATTTGGGAATGAAGCAGGGTTCCTGGATTCCGCTGGTCGGGCCGGGCCACCAGCTCTTGGTATCGCCGGTCGAGAGATCGATGTGGCACAATGTGTTGAGCGCGCCCACGAACGGCCCCGGAGGGCCCTCATACCGGGCCTGCGGATCGAAGGCGATCATCCAGCCATGACGATAGGCCTGCCCGGCATAGCGGTCGTCGATGCGGGGGAACTCATCGGCAATGCTGGTCATCTGCTCGACCTGTTCGAACTCCTCCCCATTGCTCGACAGATCCACCGTCCAGCGCGTGAGATAGGACAGGCCTCCGATCGGATCGAAGGGCGCGCCGGTAACGTCGGGGAAGAAGGGGAAGCTGTTCTTCGCCGCGATGGGCAGGTCGAAATAGATCTTCGTGCCATCGTTGAAGGCATTCATCACATGGCCGGTGAAGCAATTGGACGGAGCCTTGAACCAGCGCAGATCCTTCGCCGTGGCCCCTGCCTTGCGCGGCAGCACCGCCAGCCAGGTGGGCAGCGAATGGTCGAACCCGAAATAGGGCATCCGCTTTTCCAGCCGTTCCATATTGGTGATGCAGGGCATCACGTTCCACACTGCGTAATCCTGCGTGATGCCGAAATCGTGCATCATGCACAGATATTTGTTCTCGAAGGGAATCTCGAACAGCAGCTCGCCTGACGGGCTGATCTCGAAATAGCTCATGTCATAGGTCATCGGCCCCTTCGCCATGTAAGAGAAGGCGCACATATTGCCCGTGGCCGGATCGATCTTTGGATGGGCGCAGAAGGTTTTTGCCTCCAGCCGCCCGCCAAAATCGGTGTAGCCGAAACTGTCGAGCGAAGTGGGATCCATCAGCAGACAGGGGCTGTCTTCCTTCATGGCGTAGAGCTTGCCTGCATGGACCATCACATTGGTATTGGCCGTGCCCCTGATCTGCCCCGCCACCGATGGATCATCCGTCAGGTGGTTGCGGTAATGGCCGAACAGGGATCGGCCTGCCTTGTTCTCCAGCTTCCACTTGTCCGTATGGGCATAGCGCTGTTTGAAATCGACCTTGCCGTCATGCACGCGAAACATGCTGACCATGCCATCGCCATTGAAGAACTGATCGTCCTCGAACTTCGGCGCGAACTGGTTATCGGGATGCACCCGGTGAAACGCGCCGTTCAGTTCGGCCGGAATCTCGCCTTCCACTTCCATGTCGAGGATGTCGCCTTGCAGGCGCAGGGGGCGAAGCGTTCCGGTGAAACCCGGATTATTCGGAAAATGTGTCATCGCATCGTCTCTCCGCATGAGTTCAGGAAACTCGTGTCAGTGAAACGATAGCTTGGGCCGCCCATGGACAAATTGACCAAGGGCAAAAAATCCCTGCGGCGGATCAAGTTTGCGAAAGGTTCTGCTCGGAGGTGGTATGACCGGAATGGTACGGCCGGGGGGCGCGAGGGGGGAGATGGGGCGCCCGCCCGGCCGGCGGATCAATCGATCCGCATGGCGATACCCACTGGCCCCACGCAGCCAGACAACAATATGCTGAACAATTGCATCGCCATGCCCCTATCCGTCATGCGACTCAATTTCCGCAATATTAGACGATTTTTGCTTTATTGAGAAGGAAATTGTAATTTTGTTATATTCAACTACAATATTTGTAAGTTCTTCATACAATTTCGCATAGACTGGCCGTCAAACGAGATGCCGCGCGCGATACGGAGGGATATCCGTTTTTAGGCATATTGACCTTGCCCCATGCGGGCTGAATTTGGGTGGTTAGCTGCCATCTCGGCGAAACGGCCGCAGGCGCTTTATTTGCCGAGCAAGCGGAAAGGGTTGGCGCAGCTCAAATTTGCGTAGTTCCAGAGTGGCATCAGCGTCGCCGCACCGTGCGGCTCTACGCATCCACCGACGGTAGCCCGTCAAATCGTTCACATAGAAAAGTGTCAGCGCAAAATTCTGGGCAGCGTCGATCTCGCCCTGGCGGAATGCTCGATACATCATGCCAGCGGAACTGTTCGGATCGCTCAAACGCCCTAAATCTGCTCGCTTACCCGAAGCTGTTCTGCGGCATGCGAGGCTCAGCATTGCCGGACCGTATTTACGGTGAGCGAGATAGTGCAAAATTGGCTCACCGAAGCCATTCGCTTTGCCTTCAAGGATCGCTTCGGCCCGTGTGAACAGCCGCTCAAATCTCTCGCTCATATTGAGCAGCTACGTTGTGTCTGGAACGACCGCAATGTTGTCGTGTCTGGAACTACAGCATTGGAAAGTTTGGGGTGGTGAGCGGACATTATTGGCGGGAGAGATACTTCTCTAAAGCCCTCGCTTGAGCTTCCTTGCGCGATGCTTCACCCGGGTCGAATCTATCCGACCTACAATGTCGGTTTAAGTGTACGATAGGTTGCGCATCACCCCTGCGGCGGGCACTCCCAGTGCGGGACCGGCTGGCGGAAACGACGCTCAACATATGCATATCATAGCAGAGCGCTGAGTGAATGTCATGAATGTTGTCGCGTCCGGAATGGCGGCATTCGATAGATTTGAGGTGTGTAGCGGACGAAGTTCTCGGCCCAATCACCACACGCCGTTCGTCCTGAGCTTGTCGAAGGACAGGGGAAACCGTCCGCCCCATATCCCCTTGTTGGGCAAGCGCCGGAGCGCGTCCTTCGACAAGCTCAGGACGAACGGAGATTTGTGAAGGCAGTAGCCTGTCATTCCGGAACGGCGGCTTTAGACACATTCGTTGTGCGAGGGGGCCTTCCTCACCCGTCATCCTCAACTTTATCGAGCAATCACGGCTGCCTTCTTTCCCCAGTGAACCAAACCACCTAGACCGGACCCAGCGGAACTGGCCGAGCCGGGGCCCATTCCATCGTCACGGTATCACCCGCTCGCACTTCTCCGCCTTTCAGAACGATCGCCATCACGCTCGCCTTGCGCACCAGCGAGCCATCCTCGCGGCGATCCAGCATGGCGACCATGGCTCCCGGCGCGATATTCTGGTCGATCTGGCGGCAGGGATTGCGCAGGCCCGTGATCTCGATCAGCGCCTGCGACCCGAGCAGCAAACGCGTTCCGGCAGACAAGCGCAGCAGGTCCACGCCACGCGTAGTCACATTCTCCCCCAATTGCCCCGGCTTTACGTCGAGGCCTTTCCGGGCCAGTTCCTCCAGCAGTTCCGCATGGATCAGGTGAAGCTGTCGCAGATTGGGGGCCGCCGGATTCTTCGCAACGCGGGAACGATGACGGACGGAGGAACCGGCGTGGGCGTCGCCCGCCACGCCCGGCCCCGCAACGAGATGCAACACGGTGCGCCGCTGCTTGGAAAAGCGATGTTCGCCATCGCTGGCGACGGAGATGATTACCCCCTGCATCAGCCGGACATTACGCTGCCGTGCCTAACGGGCAAGTATTGTTAAGGCTCGATCCCCTGCTTGAAAGCGATACACACGGGTCACGGATATCTGGATGCGGGAGGAAAACCATGATCCTGCGCCTTACCACCAAAGCGCCCCATCCGGATCGCACCCCGGAATGAGCGAACCGGCATGCCCTCGATGGGCAATTGCTCGACGTTCATATTATAGCATTTTATATCAATAGTTTCATTAAATATTCTAGAATGCTTATTAAATAGCGTTCCGAGCAAACCATAGTGTAATATGTGTAGCATCCCCGGTCAGAGCGGCCGGAAGCTGAACGGAAAAAACCATGCCTCTGCCCGCCCTGCTTTCCAATCTGCGCCTTCCGGTGATCGGTTCGCCCCTGTTCATCATCTCGAATCCGGAGCTGGTAATCGCCCAGTGCAAGGCCGGGATCGTGGGCAGCTTTCCCACGCTCAACGCCCGCCCCTCTGGCATGCTGGACGAGTGGCTGCATCGCATCACGGAAGAACTGGCCGCGCATGACCGCGCCCATCCGGAAAGCCCTGCCGCGCCGTTCGCCTGCAACCTGATCGTCCACCGCTCCAACCCCCGGCTGGAGGAGGATGCGATGGTGCTGGCCAAGTGGAAAGTGCCGCTGGTCATCACCTCGCTCGGCGCGATTGAGGACATCAACAAGGGCGTCCATGGCTGGGGTGGGATCGTGCTGCACGACATCATCAACCAGCGCTTCGCCCACAAGGCCATCGACAAGGGCGCGGATGGGCTGATCGCGGTGGCAGCCGGGGCCGGTGGCCATGCCGGGGCGCAATCGCCCTTCGCCCTGATGCAGGAACTGCGCGAATGGTTCGACGGGCCAATCGCCCTGTCAGGAGCCATCGCCCATGGCCGCTCCATCCTGGCCGCGCAGGCCATGGGGGCGGACTTTGCCTATATCGGCTCCCCCTGGATCGCCACGCCGGAAGCCAACGCCATCGACGCCTACAAGCAGGCAATCGTGGAAGGCACGGCCAGCGACATCGTCTATTCCAACCTCTTCACCGGGGTACATGGCAATTATCTGAAAAGCTCAATCCAGCGCGCGGGGCTCGACCCCGATCATCTGCCCGAAAGCGATCCCACTACGATGGATTTTGCCAAGGCCACCGGCAGCGAAGCTAAGGCGTGGAAGGACATTTGGGGATCGGGCCAGGGTATCGGCGCGGTCAAGGCCGTGGAGCCGGTCGCCGTTCGGGTAGCCAGGCTGGCAGAACAATATGAGGCGGCAAAGCGCGAACTGGCGGCAAAGGCCAACATGCCAACGGCGATTTAGCGGCGGAGCGGTTTCCTGTTCACAACGGGGCCTATGCGGGCATTTCTTCCCGCAGGAAGTCCGGCACCGGGCGCCCGGCAAGCCAGCCAAGCGTCGCCTCGCGGAACAGCGTCGTCCCCGTCAGGCTGTGTGCCGGGAGCCAGCACACTGCGGCGAGGCCGGGCAATCCGCATAACAACACCCCAAGGAGCAGCTGGGCCCGCAGCACCAGCAATGTCCCCTCCCCGCCTGCCAGATGCGGCGTGGGGGCCAGCGTCACTGCCTCGCAATGAGAGAGCGATGGCAGCAGGCCGAAGCGACGCGGATGGAGCAGCAGCATCCCCGGCTCCCCCGGCGCGAGGCCGCGCAGATCGAAAGTGAGGCCTCTGACCGACAATTCCATCCAGTCACCCTGCTTCGCGCCCCCGCGACCGGACAAGCCACGGCTGGATGAGCCGCGACCGGAGGAAGCGTCAAAAGTGATGGAGAATTCTCCATGCTCGGCAAGGGCGCGCACTGCCCGCGCATCCGGACGCGAGGCCGCGTCGAACAGAAGCGAAAGCACCGGTGCGGCCTGCCTGCCGCCTGTTGCAACTTCTAAAGTAATGGCCCGTTCCCCCAAACTGGCCGATTTTGTGCCCTTTAGGGGGCCGTGCGTCGAGTCCCTGACCGGCGAGTCGCGTCCACATTGGAGGATTCCGTCAGAAAATGCCGAGGGAGATGCCCTCCGCAAGCAGGGCGCCAACCTCGCGGCAGCGGGCCAGTTCGCCTTCGGGCACAATCTTGGGAGCCGCGATGGCCGCAGGCGTCTGCGCGCCGAGATTGACGATCACCCCATCTGCCACGCGCCGCAGCCGCCAGCCGGTCACGATCCGGTCGATCTGCCCCTGCGCTCCGTGGCCATCCGATCCGGCCGCAATCAGCGTGGCATAGGGCCGTCCTTCGATGCGCCCCAGCAAGGGGTAATAGCTCAGGTCGAACAGTTCCTTCATTTCGCCGGTCATGGTGCCGAGATTTTCGGGACAAACGAACAGGAACGCCGATGCGGCCAAAAGATCCTCCGGAACCGCATCGCGGGCGCGCATCATGCGGGCACTTCCGCCAGCCCCCTCCCCCGCAGCCTGGGCCAGGGCCCGCGCTGCTCCGGTGCGACTGTGCCAGAGGATAAGCAGAGGCAGCGGGTTCTTCTCCATCGCGACAGCATCCGGCATGGCGTGGCATTGTCAACCGCACCGGGTCCGGAGTAGGCCGCCTGCATGGCTACTCACGGCAAATCGGCGGTTTTCGGCGTTGAACACTCGCTCGCAGGGCGCAACTGGCGCTGGCGCGGCGGCAATATGGACATTGGCGAAGGCCACTCGACCATGGCGGGGCTGGAGCATGATCTGGTTACCCAGCTCCTGCTCGCCCGCGGTGTCGCGCATGACGATATAGAGCGGCACCGCAGCCCGACCCTGCGCGGTTTCCTCCCCGATCCGAGCGAATTTCGCGACATGGATGCCGCTGCCCGGCGCCTCGCGGAGGCCGTGCTTGGGAACGAGACGATCACTGTCTATGGCGATTACGACGTGGACGGGGCAACCAGTGCCGCCCTGCTCGTCCGCCTGCTGCGGGATCTGGGGCACGAGGCACGCTATTATATCCCCGACCGCCTGCTTGAAGGTTACGGCCCCTCGGCTGAGGCACTGGTCCGGCTCGGGGAAGAAGGCTCCAGCCTGATCGTTACGGTGGATTGCGGCGCGATGGCCCATCAGGCACTCGCCATGGCGCATGATGCCGGCGTGGATGTGATCGTGGTCGATCACCACAAATGCTCCACAGAATTACCCGTTGCCACCGCACTGGTGAACCCCAACCGCCTGGACGAAAGCGATATCGGGGCCGCGCATGGCCATCTGGCGGCAGTGGGCGTTGCCTTTCTGCTGGCCATTGCCACAATCCGCACCTTGCGGGAGTGCGGCTATTTCGAAAGCCGCCGGGAGCCAGATCTGTTTGCGCTGCTCGATCTGGTGGCGCTGGGCACCGTGGCCGATGTGGCGGCGTTGCACGGCCTCAACCGTGCGCTGGTGGCCCAAGGCCTCAAGGTCATGGCCCGGCGAGAGAATATCGGCATGGCCGCTCTTATCGACGCGAGCCGCCTGAACCGCGCGCCGACTTGCAGCGATCTGGGCTTCGCCCTCGGACCGCGAATCAATGCCGGTGGCCGCGTGGGCGAATCGACATTGGGCGTGCGGCTGCTCACCACTCAGGACCCGGATGAAGCCCGCGCCATCGCCGCTCAGCTCTCGACGCTCAACGAAGAACGCCGCGCGATCGAGGCCGCCGTGCAGGAAGCCGCCGAGGAACAGCTGGCCGCGCAGCATAATCGCTCGGTCGTCGTTCTAGCCGGCAGCGGCTGGCATCCCGGGGTGATCGGCATCGTAGCCGGGCGCATCAAGGAAAAGGTCGGCAAGCCCGCCCTAGTCATCGCGCTCGACGCCGATGAGCAGGGGCGCGGCAAGGGATCGGGGCGGTCCGTCAGCGGAGTGGACCTCGGCTCGGCCATTATCGCCGCACGCGAGCATGGCTTGCTGGTGGCAGGCGGCGGGCACGCCATAGCCGCTGGCCTCACCGTGGAGCCGGACAAGCTCGATTCGCTGGCAGACTGGCTCGACGAGCGCCTGTCGGCAGCGGTGATGCGCGCCATGGAAGAGCGGTCCATGCTGCTGGACCTTGCCCTTGCACCCGGCGGCCTCACTCCGAATCTTGTGGAAACTTTGGAAAGTGCCGGCCCTTTCGGCGTCGGCTGGCCCGCCCCGCGCATCGCCGTGGGCCCCGTGCGGATCGTGAAAGCAGATATCGTGGGCAAGGATCACGTGCGCCTGATCGCCAGCGGAAGGGATGGCGGATCGTTCAAGGCTGTGGCCTTCAGAACCGCGGAAACCGAGCTCGGGCAGGCTCTCCTGCATGGTTCGCGCGGGCGCAGCCTGTGGCTGGCGGGCCGTGCGAAGCTGGACGACTGGGGCAGCCGACCCCAGGCGGAATTGCATGTAGAGGACGCTGCCTGGGCTGATTGAGATAAAAGCGTTTAAGAGGCTTGACCGCACCGGAAAGCACCCCTAAGTGCGCGGACCTGCCACCGACGTGGCCCCTTCGTCTAGCGGTTAGGACGCGGCCCTTTCACGGCTGAAACACGGGTTCGATTCCCGTAGGGGTCACCACGGTGGGCATGGTTTTCACACCATGCCTGCCGATGCGTGCGAAGCATCGCTGGCCATCGGATTGCCGGATAATTCGGCCCCTTCGTCTAGCGGTCAGGACGCGGCCCTCTCACGGCTGAAACACGGGTTCGATTCCCGTAGGGGTCACCAATCCGCTCCCCTCTGTGTTTCGTGCAATCGCACGCACAAACCAAACGCCGCCTCGCCGCTCTACCATTGTCGCGAATATGTCATGACGCGCGCCCAGACGGAGCGAACTGCGCTGGCCGACGAATCGTACGGCTGGCGAGCGCAATCCGAATGGGGACATGAACTGTCGCGTCGTATGGACGGTAAGCGTGACATTGTTGCGGCCTGGGTAGCGCGCGAAATCCTGCCCCATGAGAAAGCCATCCACACATGGCTTTCTCGCCGTTGGCACAAGATTATCGACCCCGACGATGTGATCCAGGAAGCTTATTGCCGAATCTCAAGCCTCGGCTGCGTCGATCATATCGACAACCCCATCGGCTATTTTCGCCGCACAGTTCAGTCAGTGGTAACCGACATGATACGCCGTGCGAGGAAATCCAATATTGTTCCCCTGACCGAAATCGACTGGTGGAACGTCATGGATAGCGAGCCTTTGGCGGATCGTGTGCTGGAGGCAGATCAGGAACTCAGGCAGGTAGACTATCTTCTCTCACAACTATCCGACGTTTGCCGCGAGGCGATCCTGCTACGCCGCGTCGAGGGAGTGCCACAAAGAGAGGCCGCGAGACGGCTCGGCGTCAGCGAGGATGTGATCAGAAATCACTTGGTTCGCGGCGTTAGAAAGATACTGCAGGCAATGACCGCCCAGCATGAAAACGCTGATGCGCCACATGCAAAAAAAGAGAAAGAGACGGAAAGGTTGAAGTGATTGGCTAGATCTGTTTCTCCTGAGACTATCGCTGATCGAGCTACTGAATGGGCGGTTCTAGTGGAATATGGCGAAATGACCGCCGAAGACCACGCCGAGCTGAATACATGGCTGGCAGCGGACGGGCGTCATCGCGGCGCATTTCTGCGTTCGCGCGCAGGATTGTATATGGCGGAAGATGCGGTGGCGAGCGCGCGAGCTATGTCTGCGGCGCCAGAAGTTTCGCGTGCCGTTTCCGCGAATTGCGCTGGAGAGCATAATCGCAAGTTCATGCCCCGCCTCTCACGGCGGATCTTCCTGCCGGGTTACGTAAAGTCGATCGCCGGAGGAACTGCCCTGGCCGCATCGGTCGCGGCGCTCGTCGCCATCGGCCTTCCGGTTTTATTTCATTTCCGGCCGACGGAACCTGTCGTCGCCGAGCAGATCGTGAAGCTCAAGGATGGCTCGATCGCGACGCTGGGGCAAGGCGCTCAGATCAAAGTGGTATTTTCACCTGATTATCGCAGGATCACGCTGGTCGACGGTGCCGCAACCTTCAAGGTTGCCCATGACAAAGGCCGCCCCTTCATCGTGCAGTCCGGGGACATCTATGCACAGGCAACGGGTACCATCTATTCAGTCAGCCGGTTCGGTAAGACGGGCGGAACCGTGAAGGTAAGCGAAGGTAGCGTGCTGGTATGGCAGCATGACGATCGAGATCAGGGTATCATGCTCCACGCCGGGGAGGAATTGATGCTCACGGCGGAACCACGATTGACAGAACCGAAGGTGGCCGCTTCCGTCACCTCGCCTGCCCAGCCGCCCAAGGCCCCGCAGATCGCATTTGATCGCGAGCCACTCCGGTCTGCCGTGGCGCGTTTCAACCGCATCAATAAGACAAAGATCGTCATCGCCGATCCGGAGATCGGAGACACCGAGATCATCGGCCTGTTCCGTACCGACGATCCGGAACAGTTCGCAGAAGCCGCCGCCGCTCTTGCCGGCGGAACCGTCGAACGCCGAGGGAATGAAATTGTAATAAAAATGCAATAATTGATTAAAAATCGAATTATAATTTCACATCACTGACCGAAACTGCGTGAAGTCCCGTCATTAGGTTTGAAGACATCAAACTGAGGGACTCCCCAATGCATTCGATCTTTTTGCGTTCCGTCGTTTCCACGGCGGCCATCGCGGCAGCGATCTGCCTTCCGGCGACGGCGCAGGCGCAAAGCCGCAGCTTTGACCTCCCCGCACAGCCCGCAGCCAACGGCATCCGCGAATTCGCACAACAGGCCGGGATACAGGTCATTGCCACCGGCAAGGAAACGACCGGCCACTCGGTCAATGCCGTCAAGGGCAGTCTCGATGTCCATGATGCACTGAACCAGTTGCTTGCCGATACAGGCCTGGTCATCCGCTCTTTCGACGGAGATGTGGCTGTTCTGGGCGCGGCGGCGAACGAGACGCCGGCCGATCCGGAAGGGGCGATCATCGTTACCGGTTCACGCATCGCGCGTTCCGATCTGGTCAATCCGATGCCGGTCGGCGTCATCAAGATGGATGACGCCCTGCGCTTCAACAGTAACGATATCTACAGCGTCCTGCAGCAAAACCCGGCGCTCGGCTTCAGCGGCGCCAGTCTGAACAGCAGCGCGACGAGCTGGGATTCAGGCGCCCGTTTCATCAACCTGCGCAACCTCGGCACGAACCGTTCGTTGACGCTCATCGACGGCAAGCGCCGTGTGTCGGGCTCCACCCGTTCGTCGGCCGTCGATATCGGCACGATCCCGCTGGGCATGATCGACCGCGTCGAGATCATCACCGGGGGTGCCGCGGCTGTTTATGGCGCGGACGCGGTGACCGGCGCCGTCAACATCATCACGAAGAAGAATATCGAAGAAACGACCATCTCCGTAACCGGCGGCCTTTCCGAGCGGGGCGATGCGGGCAATGCTCAGGTATCGCTTTCGACCGGCTTCAAATTCGCTGACGATCGCGGCCGGGTTTCCATCGGCGGGACCTATTCCTGGACAGACTCGCTGTTCATGTATGATCGCTACGACTGGACCCAGCAGCCGCTGCTCCTGCCCAATCTGGCCAATACCGGCACGTCCGATGGCATTCCCGACCGCATCCATGTCTGGAATTACCGGCAGCACTATTATGCCTATGAACCCAACTTCTGGCTCGGCACGGTCAACGGTCAGGTCGTCAATCAGCGCTTCATGTTGGAAGACGGGGGCACGGTCCGCCCGATGGTCCATGATATCTATATGGACAAGGCGCCCGCGCAGTTTGCTCTGGGTAGCGGCGGGGATGGCCGGAACCTGACAGACATGACCCAGTTCCGCGGGGCGGAAGAAGCAATTTCCGCGCTGGGCCGCGTGGAATATGACCTTAGCGATCACGTTACCTGGTCTGGCTATTTCAGCTATTCGCGGAACAATTATGACGGCGCGGGAACCTATTACCGCGACGATACCCGCACCACCTTCATGGGTGTGGGCAGCGCTAAGGCCTATCTCGACAATCCGTTCCTGCCGGATTCCATCCGTGCGGTGATGCAGAAATACGGGCTGACCTCGCTCAATATCGACCGCACTTACGGCAATTTCCCGGTGCGTGACGAACTGCACAAGCGTGAGACCATCACCGTCGGCACCGAGATTACCGGAAGCCTGTCCGATTCCCTGAACTGGAGCGCCTTTTACCAATATGGCCGGTTCAAGGATCACGCCATCGAAGGTAATGTGCCGATCCGATCGCACTGGCTGGCTGCGCGCGACGTGATTGCCGGGCCCAACGGCCTGCCGGTCTGCCGCGATACGGCGGCGCGGGCGGCGGGTTGCGTTCCGCTGAACATTTTCAGCAAGACGGTCCCCAGCCAGGAACTGCTCAATTACGTTATGGGAGACCGTGACGAATATCGCACCGTCACTCAGCAATCCGTCGGCGCGAACATCGATGGTTCGCTGTTCCGCCTGCCTGCCGGAGACGTCAAGTTCGCGCTGGGCGTGGAATACCGCAAGGACACCCTGACCAACCGGGACGATCCTTTGGCTCTGTCGGGCGAACTCGTTTACGGCGGCGGCCCAGGCAAACGCTCGGAACTGGACGTCGAGGCGGACGTCAAAGAAGCCTTTGCGGAACTGGTCGTGCCCCTGTTTGCCGATGCACCGCTTGCCCGCCGCCTGGATCTGGAACTGGCCTATCGCTATTCCGATTACAGCACAGTCGGCGGCACGAATGCGTGGAAGGCCGGCGTGATCTGGGAACCGTTCGAGGGCTTTGCCCTTCGCGGCGTTCGCTCGCGCAGCGTGCGCACTCCGAACTTCGGCGAACTGTACGAGCCCATGGTCACCAGCACGACCACCGGTTCAATCAGTGACCCATGCGAAGTCGGCGACATCAACAAAACCCCTACCCGCGAAGCCAATTGCCGCGCCCTGGGGGTGGTGACGCCGTTGCCGGACATCAAGACAGGGCCCCACATCACCACCGGTGGCAATCCCGACCTGAAGCCCGAAATCTCGAACAGCCTCACTCTCGGCCTTGTCTGGCAGCCGAGCTTCCTGCCGGGCTTCGACATGACCGTCGATTACTGGAACATCGATATTGAGGATTACATCTATCAGCTGAGCTACACGCAGATCCTCAACCTATGTGTCGATCTCCCCACGATCGATAACCAGTATTGCAAGGCCCAGGGCCGAAACCAGACACCGGACGTGCCGACTGCCCAACAAGGCATCCTGCTTCCGGCGGGGGCCCCGCTTTACGTGAACGCCCAGCAAGGCAACATATCCCGCATGCAGGCCCGAGGCATCGACGTCGGCATGAACTATGCGGTCAAGGCCGGGCCCGGACGCCTGGGGCTGAAGTTCGCGGGCACCTATCTGATCGAGCATACGTTCGAGACCACCCCGGGCGCTCCTGCGGGCGATATCTTCTATGAAGGCCAGTACAATTACCCGAAGGTCCGTGCCAACCTGACCACCACTTATGACATCGGCCGGTTGGGTCTGGCCCTGAGCACCCGTTACCAGAGCGGAGGCAAGGGCGACCGGATGGCAACCGCAGAACAATATGACGACAACAGTGTGCCCTCGCGCACCTATTTCGACCTGTCGGCGCGCCTGGATCTTGGCCGTCATGTCGTGAATCTGGCCGTCAACAATCTGACCAACAAAATGCCGCCCTACATGGCCTTCGGGGAGCCCGGCATTTACGCGGCCAGCACGGTCTACGATCTGGTCGGACGCTCTTACAGCCTGTCCTACACGATCAAGTTCTGACGAACTGCGATGGCTGCCGACCGCTTTCCCGGGGAAGTGGCCGGCAGCCTTTTCCACGCCAATTGCCCTGCCCGCCAGCCGGCTCCTTTCAACAGGAAGAACAATGAACCTGGACCGTCGCCAACTCATCAAGACTGCCGGAAGCATTGCCCTGATCACGGGGCTGTCCCGTTCCCCGCTGTTCGCGGCGCCGCTTGGCGCCAACCCGTTTATGCTGGGCGTAGCTGCGGGCGACCCGTGGCCGGATGGCTTCGTCATCTGGACGCGGCTTGCCCCTCGCCCGCTGGACGAACATGGGGGAATGCCCGCCGTCCGCGTGCCAGTTTTATGGGAAGTGGCCGAAGATGAAGGATTTTCCCGAGTGGTCCGCAAGGGAGAGGCTGTCGCCCTGCCCGAACTCGCCCATTCGGTCCATGTCGAAGTCGAGGGGCTGCAGCCACATCGGCCCTATTGGTACAGGTTCACGGTGGCCGGTTCGGACATCAGCCCTGTCGGCATGGCGCGCACCGCGCCCGCCCGTGACGCGATGGTCCAGCAGCTGCGGATTGGCGTGGCCGGATGCCAGCATTACGAGATGGGATATTACGACGCCTGGCGACATCTGGCGGCCGAACCGGACCTCGACCTGGTCTTCCATTATGGCGATTATATCTATGAAGGGGCGGCGACCCCGCTCGGCCCACGGCCGAACAAATGGACCCCCGTGCGCCAACATGTTGGCGGAGAAATCTACAGCATCGACGACTATCGGCGGCGCTATGCCCAGTACAAGAGCGACCCCAACCTGCAGGCAGCCCATGCAGCCTGCGCTTTCGCGGTCTCGTTCGACGATCATGAGATCGACAATAACTGGGCCAGCGATTTCGATCAGGACGGAACCAGCCCGGAGATTTTCGCATTGCGCCGCTATGCTGCGTTGCAGGCCTGGTACGAGCATATGCCTGTCCGCAAGGCCCAATTCCCCACCAACGGTGGCCTCACAGCTTACCGCCGGCTGGATTACGGGCGCCTGATGCGAATGCACGTGCTGGACACGAGATCCTATCGGGCAGACCAGCCCTGCGGCGACGATTTCCGGAAAAACCCTTGCCCTCCCGAAGCGCATGTTGGTCCCTCCGTGCTGGGCGGCGCGCAGGAAAGCTGGCTCGATCAGGGATTGGGCGGCGCCGGAACGACCTGGAACCTGCTTGCCCAACAGATTATCGTCATGCCGGTCGATTTCCGGGAGCCGGGCGCCACGGAAGCCCAGTTCGCCACGGATCTGTGGGACGGTTATCGCCCTGCCCGCCAGCGCCTGATCGAGAGCATTCGCCGGCATGACCTGTCCAACGTCGTGATCGCGACGGGCGACCATCATCGTCATCTCGTCGGCTCAGTACCGGAAAATGACGAGGATACGGATGGCCCGAAGGTCGCCGTGGAATTCCAGGCGGCCTCCATCTCATCGGAAGGAAACGGCAAGGGCGAGGCCGGATTGGACCACATGATGAGGAACAACCCACATTTCGACCTCTACACCGACAGGAGAGGCTACCAGCTTTTCAACATCTCGCCGGAACGATGGAAGACGGATGTGAAGGTGATGGACCAGATCGAAACTCCCGGGGGCCAGATCAGCACCCTCGCATCCTTCTTCGTAACACCAGACGCACCAATCCTTCATCGCGGCTAAAGGACTTCCCGAGACATGAAATTGGAACGTCGCCAGTTGATCAAGGCCGCCAGCGGCCTTGTCCTTGCCTCCGGCATACCGCTTTTCGCACAAGCGCTGGCCGCAGCGCCTGCCGTCCCTTCCGACGAACAGGCTTTGCGTGCCCAACTCACGCGGATGTATGCGGAACAGGGCATTCTCCCGATCCCCATCCATCGGGGCGGCGGCATGCACCAACCGGAAAACACCATCGAGGCTTTCGAATATAGCTGGGCCCGCAACATGGTTCCGGAAGCGGATATTCGCACCTCGAAAGACGGCGTAATCGTTGTCATCCACGACGATACGGTCACGCGGACTGCACCGGGCGCACCGGAGGAAATCCGTCACAAGCCAGTCCACGAACTTACGCTCGCCGAGCTCAAGACCGTCGATGTAGGGGCATTCCGGGGCTATCCCGGCCAACGCATCCCCACGCTGGACGAAGTCTTCGCGGTGATGGCGAAAGACCCGCGCAAATTCCTGCATCTCGACTACAAGAGCATCGATCTGGATGTACTGTCCGCCATGGTGAAACGCCATGGCGTGGGAAAGCAGGTGATTTTCACCACCAACCGCTATGATCTGATCCAGCAGTGGCGCCGCCGCGTACCGGATTCGCAGACGATGATCTGGATGGGCGGCACCCAGACGGAAATCGAAGCAATCCTCAACACCCTCCGCACCACGGATTTCAAGGACGTCTATATCGTCCATATGCATTACCGCCCGGTACCCGGAACCGAAGCCTTCAATATGAGCGACCGCTTCATGCTGGATGTCCAGGCCGAGCTTTCCGCCAAGGGCATAATCCTTCAGGTTCAGCCTTGGAACATCGAAGATCCGCTGATCTACGAGCGGCTGTTCAGCATCGGCATCCGCAATGTGGGCACGGACTTTCCCGACATGCTGCGCCTGATCCGCCCAAGCTTCTTTCCTTGAGTGGCCGCGCCTTCCCCGCCTGGCCATACCGATAAATATGACACGCTTCTCTTCATGCTTGGCGTCGCACCTCCAGCAGGGCTAAGCGCGAAGCGATGAGCGAATTGCGTTCCCAACCTTGGCCCGGCGTATTCATCGCACTCGCCGCCGGCATCGGCATGGTGGTGGCGGGGGCCGATTTGTGGCTGGTGGCCGCCGTCTTGCTGCTGTGGATCTGCTCCCTGTGGATCGCGCGCCCGGCGGAACGGATGGTTCAGCCCCAGGCCGATTCGGTGCAACTGACCCGCGACGGGATGCGCGACATGATCGAGCAGTTCAGTCTGCCGCTGCTGCTGCTTGACCGCAACCGCATCATTATCGCCAATTCCGCCGCCCGGACAGTGTTCGGCAAACATATTGTCGGCCAGGATGCGCGTGTGGCGCTCCGCCACCCGCAGGCCATTGCGTTGCTTGACCGCAAGCGCGACGGTTCTGCGACGATTCAGGGCCTCACCGCGCCGCGCAGCATCTGGAAGATCACTCTCCACGCGATCAATGATCGCTATTGGGTGATCGAATTGCACAATCGCACGACCGAGGCCGATATCAGCCGGGCACATACGGATTTCGTGGCCAATGCCAGCCACGAACTGCGCACGCCGCTCGCCTCGATCATCGGCTATGTCGAGACATTGACGGAAGAAGGCGATTCCGTCGATCCAGCCACCGCGGCCAAGTTCCTCGATACAGTCCTGCGCGAAGCCCGGCGGCTGCAAAGCCTGGTGAGCGACCTGATGTCGCTGTCGCGCATCGAGGCGGAAAAGCATGACCAACCGGCGGAACAGCTCGATCTGAAGAAGCTCATCGCCAAGGCCGCCCGCGATGCCGGTGCCGCCAAGGACAAGGCGCGCGTTAATGTGACGTTGCCAGCGCAGGAAGTGCCGGTAAAGGGCGACACTCAGCAACTTGAGCAACTCGTCCGCAATCTGGTGGACAATGCCCTCAAATATGGCGCGCAGGACCAGCCGGTGGACGTACTGCTGAAAACCGAGGAAGGTGATCGCGCCGTTCTGACCGTCACCGATCGCGGTGAAGGCATCGACCCGGAACATATTCCGCACCTCACCCGGCGCTTCTATCGCACCGACCCCGGCCGCAGTCGTGCGGCGGGCGGCACCGGCCTGGGTCTGGCGATCGTCAAGCACATCGTAGAGCGGCATCGCGGCCGCCTCGACATCACCAGCAAGAAGGGTGAAGGGACGATTGTGACCGTTAAACTACCAACTATCGAACAGAGTCGATAGAAATGTCATACATGTGTCACATAACTCAAACATCGCGCGGGCAGTAGCCACGAGGCATCCAGCCTCCCAGCTCGGGACATGACCATGAAGACCAAAGCACTTCTCGCCCTCCCCCTGATTTCCGCGGCCCTGATACTCTCCGGCTGCGGCAGCAATGGCGGCAGCGCAACCCGCGACTCGATCCGTGCAGTGGGCTCCTCCACTGTCTATCCCTTCGCCAAGGCGGTTGCGGAATCGCTCGCCCGCTCGAATCACGACATCAAGTCCCCGATTATTGAATCGACCGGAACCGGCGGCGGCGTGAAGCTCTTCTGCGCCGGCGTAGGCGCCGCAACGCCAGACATCACCAATGCCTCGCGCCGGATGAAGAAGTCCGAATTCGAATCCTGCCAGGCCAATGGCGTGACTGACATCATCGAAATCCAGGTGGGCCTAGACGGTATCGCCTTCGCCGCCGACAAGGGCGGGATCGAGATGAACCTCACTCCCGAAATCGTCTACAAGGCTCTGGCCGCCAAGCCCTTCGGCAAGGAACAGGCCGCCAAGACCTGGAAGGATGTCGATCCTTCCCTGCCGGCCGATCCCATCCTCGTCTATGGCCCGCCCTCCACATCGGGCACGCGCGATGCGCTCAAGGAACTGATCCTGGAGAAGGGCTGCGAAACCGATCCGGCCATGAAGGCGCTGAAGGACAGCGACGAGGACAAGTTCAAGCAGATCTGCACCGAAGTGCGCGGTGACGGCGCCTATGTTGACCAGGGCGAACAGGACAATTTGATCGTCCAGAAGATCGAGAGCAATCCGAGGGCAATCGGTGTGTTCGGCTATTCCTATCTCGAAGAGAATGCCGACAAGCTCAATGGCCTCAAGGTCAATGGCGTAGTGCCGACCTATGACAATATCTCGAGCTTCGCCTATCCGGGCGCCCGTCCGCTCTACATCTACGTCAAGAAGGCCCATCTGGACGCCATTCCCGGCCTCAAGCAGTTCCTCGCCGAATGGGTGAAGAACTGGGGCAAGGATGGCCCGCTGGCCAAGATCGGCCTGGTGGTGAGCCCTGCTGACGTACTCGCCAAGAGCACCAAGGCGGCCACCGAATATACCGTGCTCAGCGCGTCCGACTTCGAATAATAAGGACGAGCTTGCATTATGTCGCCAGCCATCCTGCTTCTCCTCGCCCTTGGGCTCGGGCTCGCGGGATGGCTCGCGGCCCGCGCGCGCGCCTGGAGCTTCCGCCGCGCCGCGCCTGACGTGCGCCTTGCCTCCCTGCCCTCGGCCTATGGCTGGTATGTAGCGCTGTGGATCGTGATCCCGGCGGTGCTGTTCGTGATAGTATGGGGCTCCATTGCGCCCTCACTGGTCACGCAATCCGTATTGGCCGATCCGGCCGCAGCGGACTTGCCTGTCTTCGGCATGCAGCGCGAGACGATCCTCAGCGAAGCCCGGGCAGTCGCTGCCGGGGCTGCCCATGCCGTGTTCAATCCGCAGGCGCGCCCGCTGATCGAACCGTTTCGCGAGGCGATCTCGCGCATGAACATGATCGGCATTGCCGCCACGCTGGTAATCGCCTTCCTTGGCGGCGCATGGTCGTTCACTCGCCTGCGCCCCGATTTCCGCGCCCGCACCAGAGTGGAACGGATCGTCATGATGATCCTGCTTGGGGCATCGCTGGTGGCGATCCTCACCACGCTGGGCATCTTCCTGTCGCTGGTGTTCGAAACCGTGCGCTTCTTCGGGATGATCGATCCGATCTCCTTCCTGTTCGGCACCCATTGGGGCCCCGATCCGATGAGTTCGGTGGAAGCTGCGGACCCGAGCCGCTTCGGCGCCATCCCGCTGTTCTGGGGCACGATCTATATCGGCGCAATCATCGCCATGATCGTGGCGATCCCGCTCGGCCTGATGAGCGCGATCTACCTTACGCAATATGCCAGCCCCACATGGCGCAAATGGCTCAAGCCCGCGCTGGAGATTCTCGCGGGCGTACCCACCGTGGTCTATGGCTATTTCGCCGCCCTGACCATCGCGCCGGCCATCCGCGACCTCGCAGTTTCGATCGGCATTTCCAACGCCTCAAGCGAAAGCGCGCTTGCAGCAGGTCTGGTGATGGGCGTGATGATCATTCCCTTTGTCTCCTCCATGGCTGACGATTCCATCGCCGCAGTGCCGCAGGCCATGCGAGACGGCAGCCTGGCGATGGGTGCCACCACCAACGAAACCATTCGCCGTGTGCTGGTGCCCGCCGCCCTGCCCGGCATCGTGGCGGGCGTGATGTTGGCGATCAGCCGCGCCATCGGCGAAACGATGATCGTGGTGATGGCGGCCGGCTATGCTGCCAACCTCACCGGCAATCCACTGGAAGCGATGACGACGGTGACCGTCCAGATCGTTGCCATGCTGACCGGCGAGGCAAGCTTCGACCATCCCGCGACGCTCAGCGCCTTCGCCTTGGGTTTCGTGCTGTTTCTTGTAACGCTGGGCCTGAACATCGTGGCCCTGCGCGTGGTGAAGAGGTTCCGTGAAGCCTATGAGTGAGGCAATCCTCCCCACCCGCACCCCGGCTTTCGAGGCGCGCATCCGCAAGCGTTATGCGGCGGAACGGCGCTTCAAGCTGGCCGGCCTGCTGTCCATCCTGTTCTCCATCGCGGTGCTGGCCTTCCTGCTGATCACCATGGCGTCGAACGGCATTTCGGGCTTCAAGCGAGTGGAACTCGCAGTGGAGATCGATTTTCCGGAATCCGGCATCGCCGCCGATCCCGCCGTGCTGGCGCAGCCCAACGCCATCCAGTCTCTGGAAGCGCAGGGCCTGCCCGCCGTGGTCCAGTTCTTCGCCGCCAGGTCGCTGGGCGACGAAGGCGCAGCGCAGGTGAATTCCGAGGCATGGCGCGATGTCGCACGTTCGATCATCGCCGATCCCTCCATTCTCAGCAGCAAGGCGGTGGTAATGGTCCCCGCCTCGCACAGGTTGGCCGCTGCCTATTCGGGTGACGGACAGGCCGCGCTGGAGCCGCTGGCGAAGCAGCTCAAGGCCGAAGGCAAGCTGCAGAAGAATTTCGACCTGGGTTTCCTCTCCCGTTCGGACGCCACCGATCCGCAGCTCGTCGGCATCTGGGGGGCACTCAAGGGCTCGATGCTCACCATGCTCATCACCCTGGCCTTCGCCTTCCCGGTGGGCGTGCTGGCGGCGCTCTATCTTGAGGAATATGCCCCGAAGAACCGCTGGACCGACATTATCGAAGTATCGATCAACAATCTCGCGGCGGTCCCCTCGATCATCTTCGGCCTGCTCGGGCTCGCGGTATTCCTCACTATCTTCCCCAGCTATCGCTCGGCCCCGCTGATTGGCGGCCTCACCCTGGCGCTGATGACGATGCCGGTGATCGTCATCGCAGGCCGCAACGCGATCAAGGCCGTGCCGCCTTCCATCCGCGATGGCGCGCTGGCGCTGGGCGCTTCGCCGATCCAGGTTGTGTTCCATCACGTGCTGCCGCTGGCCCTGCCCGGCATCCTGACCGGCACGATCATCGGCATGGCGCGCGCGCTGGGTGAAACCGCGCCCGCCCTGATGATCGGCATGCGCGCCTTCGTCGCGACGCCGCCGGACGGCTTCACTTCGCCCGCCACCCTGCTTCCGGTCCAGATTTTCCTCTGGTCAGACGAAATCGACCGCGGTTTCGTCGAACGGACATCGGCGGCGATTATTGTGCTATTGATATTCCTGCTGGTGATGAATGGCCTCGCCATCTACCTGCGCAACCGGTTCGAGAAGAAGTGGTGACCACAGAACAAATCTCCGCCCCCGACATGCCGAAGATGAGCGCCAACAAGGTTTCCGTCTTCTACGGCGAGAAGAAGGCCATCGACGAGGTTTCGATCGATATCGAAACCGAATATGTCACTGCCTTCATTGGCCCTTCGGGCTGCGGCAAATCGACCTTCCTGCGCACGCTTAACCGCATGAACGACACTATCGCCGCCGCGCGCGTCGAAGGCGAGATCATGCTGGACGGCGAGGATATCTACAAATCCGGCATGGATGTGGTGCAGTTGCGCGCCCGGGTGGGCATGGTGTTCCAGAAGCCCAACCCCTTTCCCAAGTCCATCTACGAGAACATCGCCTATGGCCCGAAGATTCACGGGCTGGCAGAAAGCAAGGCCGATCTCGACGTGGTCGTCGAACGGTCGCTGCGCCGCGCGGGCCTGTGGGACGAAGTGAAGGATCGCCTGGCTGACAGCGGCACGGCGCTTTCCGGCGGCCAGCAGCAGCGCCTGTGCATTGCCCGCGCCATCGCGGTCGATCCCGAAGTGATCCTGATGGACGAGCCCTGCTCCGCACTGGACCCGATCGCCACCGCGCGTATCGAGGAACTGATCGACGAGCTGAAGGGCCGCTTCGCCATCGTGATCGTCACTCACTCGATGCAGCAGGCCGCGCGCGTTTCGCAACGCACTGCCTTCTTCCACCTTGGAAAGATGGTCGAATACGGCCAGACTTCCGACATCTTCACAAATCCGCGCGAAGAACGCACCAAGGATTATATTACTGGGCGGTATGGCTGATGAGCACCGAACACACGGTCAAGGCATTCGATGAGGACATCACCCGGCTTCGCGGCCTGATTGCGGAGATGGGCGGCCTGGCCGAGCTTGCCATTCAGGAATCGCTCCAGGCGCTGGTGAAGCATGATGAAAAGCTCGCCCGCGAAGTGGTGCGGCGCGACAAGAAGATCGATCTTCTGGAAATCGAGGTGGACAAGCTGGCGGTGCGCATCATCGCCCTGCGCGCGCCCATGGCGGACGATCTGCGTGAAGTGATCGCCGCGCTGAAGATCGCCGGCGTGCTGGAGCGGATCGGCGATTATTCGAAGAACATTGCCAAGCGCGTGAACGATATTCCGGCCCGCAAGCATTTCGATCCGCTGACGCTGCTGCCCGCCATGGGCGAGGTCGCATCGGAAATGGTCCATGACGTGCTGACCGCCTATGCCGCGCGCGATCCGGTAACGGCACGCGAAGTTATCGCGCGGGACGAGAAGGTGGACGCCTTCTATGAAAGCATCTTCCGCAATCTCGTCAGCCACATGATGGAAAGCCCCGCCACCATCAGCACAGCTGCGCAATTGCTGTTCATTGCCCGCAGTATCGAACGCATCGGGGACCATGCCACCAATGTGGCCGAGATGGTCTATTATGCCGCCACGGGCACTTATGTGCCTGAACTTGATGGCGAGACAGATGACGAAAATAGAGCTATGATATGACGCGACGGCTCTTGTCGTAATCCTGTAACATCTCTGTGGTGGTGGGGGCTCTGAAACAATCCGGAACCCAAGACGTGGCCGCACCGAAACTTCTTCTTGTCGAAGACGATCCTGCCCTGGCCGAGCTGCTGGAATATCGTTTCCAGAGCGAAGGCTATAATGTCCGCACTACAGCCGATGGCGATGAAGCCCTCATGTTCGCGGATGAAGATGTTCCCGACCTGGTGATCCTTGACTGGATGATCGAGGGGACCAGCGGCATCGAAGTCTGCCGCCGCCTGCGGCGCGACAAGGCGACCGCCCATGTCCCGATCATCATGCTCACCGCGCGTGAAGCAGAGGATGACCGGGTACGCGGGCTGGAAACCGGCGCGGACGATTATTTGACCAAGCCCTTCTCACCTCGTGAATTGCTCGCCCGCGTTTCGGCCGTGCTGCGCCGCGTGCGTCCGGCCTTGGCAGGCGAAATGCTCGAAGTGGGCGATCTGAAGCTCGATCCGGTGGCACACCGCGTCGAACGGCGCGGGCAGCAGCTTGCTGTCGGGCCAACTGAATATCGTCTGCTCAAGTTCTTCATGGAAAGCCCGGGCCGGGTCTTCAGCCGCGGGCAATTGCTCGACGGTGTGTGGGGCACCGGCAGCGAGATCGAGGAACGCACGGTGGATGTCCATATCCGCCGCCTGCGCAAGGCGATTACTGTGGGTAATTCCGCCGATCCGATCCGCACTGTGCGCTCGGCAGGATATGCGCTCGAAGCCCTTTGATTACTTTGCACCCTAACGATCTGTCGCAGTTGATGCACGGGTTGGACAGGCCCCATGCAGTTCATCTTTCTCCCGGTGTCTCCGGTGGCTAGTGCAGCGCTGGCGCGCTGGCGCCGGGAAGAGAGATGGAATGAAATTTCAGGTGCTGGGCGCAGCTATCGCCCTCTCGCTTGCGGGCGCTGCCAATGCGGCCGATCTTACACCTACCGAAATCGTCAATCGTCATGTTTCCTCTGGCGGCAATGTCGATGCGATCATGGCGGATTATGCCGATGACGCGGTAGTGCTGCAGCAGGGCCGCGCCTTTCAGGGCAAGGAAGCGATCCGCGGCCTGTTCGAGAATATGTTCAAGCGCCCCGCAGGCGGCGCCGCGCCTTCCGCCCCGCCGCCCGGTGCGGGCAGTGGTGGCCCTCCCAAAATGACTGTCACCAAGGTGTGGGAAGAAGGTGATGTCGGCTTCATGACCTGGGAAATGGGCCCGATGAAGGCGACCGAGGAATTTCTCGTCCGCGACGGCAAGATTCTGGTGCAGACCATCTTCATGTCCGGCCCGCCCGCAGGTGACCCGGCCCCGCGATAGGCCTTGTCGGGCCCGGAGCCTAACGACAGAAGCCCCATGCCCTTCCCTGCTGATCAAGATGCAGGTGATCGGCATGGGCAGCGTTATATTCGGGTGACAATACGGTGCTGAAGGCGCTGCAGGCGCCGTCCCTCACGCGGTGCAGGAATGCGCTGTTCTGCCCCTCGCCCGGCCAGTCGCGCAGCACGCTGACCCTGCGGCCATCTTCCAGCACGAAGCCTGCAATATCTATGGCGTTGCCGGTGGCATGCTCGCTCCACGGGCCATCGTCCCGATTATACATTCGGCGGCAGCTATAGGTGCCGTAATGCTCCACGCGCCGGACGGGGGAGCCCAACAACTCCTGCGCCGCAGGTTCCACGCTGTGTCGCAGCCAATACACAACGCCCGCCGCCACCGCGCAGCTCGAAATCGGGGCGTCGGAGCCGAACGGACTGTCGCCCAGCCTCACCCGGCTTTCCCGGCGGCATGCCCCTTCTCCCGCAGGTTCGAGCTGAGCGAACTCCACCCCGCTACGCTCCAGCACGGCGCGACATTCTGCCGGATCGCCATGCAGAGCCGCAAGCTTGCGACTGGTTGCCCAGCCCGGCGGGTCTGCAAGGTTGAGCGGCGACCAGGGATTATGCTCCGGATGATCCTGCAGCCACGCCCGCCCCGCCAGCAAAGCGCATCCGACCAGCAGCAGGCCGAGCAGCACACGGTCGAGGCGGAAACCGCCGATGGTACGGGAAATCTTCACCGGGGATGAAAAGCCTGAAGGCGCGAAACGATCCGGGCATAGCCCAAGCTGCGGGGGCGATTATGCCCCGGCTGGCCGCGCCGATCAGCCCGCGATCTTCGCCCATGCGCGTTCCAGCGCTTCGTCGGAAAGGCCCAGCCCGGCCTCCTCGCGCAGGAAGCTGGCGAACTCGGCAAGGTCACTCAGATCGCGCCGTTCTTCGCCATCGGACGTCTCCACGGTCAGCGAACGGTTGAACAGGCCGTAGCGGACATCCCCGCGATAGCAGCCGAACATGAGGTGGAAGCCGAAAGGCGCTTCGGGCGATACGGCGCAGACGAAATTGGCGTTGGCGATGTCCCCGTCGGTCACCCGGGCATCGTCGAAAGCGTATATATCCGCCCAGCCTTCCGCCTGCAGCCGTTGCAGCACGATTTCCGCGCGATCAGCGTCTTTATGCAAACGATAGGTTCCGTTGGGCACCTGCTGCGGCCCCTCGAAATCGAGGTCCAACGGAGCCAGCGGGCCCGGCCCGCCAAACCCTGCATCGGCCAGAAAACGGCGGT
Organism: Fulverythrobacter ferritrahens; assembly: GCF_020539485.1. Classification (GTDB taxonomy): domain Bacteria; phylum Pseudomonadota; class Alphaproteobacteria; order Sphingomonadales; family Sphingomonadaceae; genus Andeanibacterium; species Andeanibacterium ferritrahens. Next base: position 759,440 of record NZ_JACDXU010000001.1, on the reverse strand, counting down.
TTTCCGCCTCCACCACCAGCGCCAGATGGCTGCGCCCGCCATCCACACCCATCCGCATGCGAACCCGCGCAAGGCGGCGCGAAACGGAAAAGCCGGCGGATTTCAACGCTTCTGCGAAGAGACCGTTCTGTTCAAAACAATATCCCCCGCGCCGCTGCTCCACGATTTTCCCGAACAGGTCAGACAACCCGAGCAAGGGCACCTTGCCCAGCAGCGGATCGAAATTCTCGAACGGAACCGCGCGCATGTGGGCTGCCTGCAAGGCGCGCAAACCCGCTGTATCGGCCGATGTTTCGTTCAGCCCGATGCGATCGAGATAGGCAGGAAGGTCGAACCGGAAATCCCCCGCCATGGCGGGCCCTTCCCCTATTCCTGTTCGCCAGGAGCAGGCGCGCCCGGCATGGGGGCCACCGGCATGGGCGGCACATCGGTGTCTTCTTCAGGCACTTCCACAATGCCCCGCGCCACATGGCTGCGGCTGCGGCTATAGCTGTAATAGACCACCAGCCCGACCAGCGCCCAGCCGGCGAACATCAGCTTGGTTTCGATGCCCAGCTTGTAGAACAGGTAACAGCAGCCCAGGATCGCGACCGGCGCCGTGATGGCAATCGCCGGAGTGCGGAAGGGGCGCTTGCGATCCGGATCGGTCCTGCGCAGCACCATCACCGCGATGGAAACGGCCGCAAAGGCGAACAAGGTTCCGGAATTGGAGATGTCCGCCAGGATGCCGACCGGGAAAAAGGCCGCGAACAGGGCCACGAACACGCCGGTCAGAATAGTGATGACATGGGGCGTCTTGAACTTGGGGTGGATGGTGGAGAAGACGGAAGGCAGCAGGCCGTCACGGCTCATTACGAAGAAGATGCGGGTCTGCCCGAACATCATCATCAGAATGACCGAAGGCAGGGCAAGGCCGGCGGCAAGGCCGATCAGGTTGCCGATTTGCGCCCAGCCGATTTCGCGCATCGTCCAGGCCAGCGCCTCCTTGGAGCAGACGACTGCCTGATCGGAAATCGATGCGCAGGCATCCGCCAGTTCCTTGCTGCCCGGCGCGAGCCCCGCACCATTGGCGTCCAGCAGCGGGCTTGCGCCAACCGTGCCGATCACGCCCGCCGCAACGAGCAGATAGAAGAGAGTGCAGATGCCCAGCGATCCGATCAGGCCGATCGGCATGTTGCGCTGCGGGTTCTTGGTTTCCTCCGCTGCGGTGGAAACCGCATCGAAGCCCACATAGGCAAAGAAGATCGAAGCTGCCGCAGCGCCGATGCCCCCGAAGCCGAGCGGGGCGAAGGGCGTGAACTGCTCCATCCTGATCACCGGCACGGCCAGCGCGATGAACAGCGAGAGGGCGGCCACCTTGATGACCACCAGCACGGCATTGACGAAGGCGCTTTCCCGCGTGCCGATCACCAGCAGCCAGGTGACCAGCAGAGCAATCGCCATGGCAGGCAGATTGACGAACCCGCCGTCAAACGGCCCGCGCACCAGCGCGTTGGGAACGTCTATGCCCGCAGCATTTTCTATCAGCCCCACGACATAGCCTGACCACCCGACCGAGACGGCGCCTGCCGCCACTGCATATTCGAGGATCAGCGCCCAACCGACCATCCAGGCGATCAATTCGCCCATCACGGCATAGCTGTAGGTATAAGCAGAGCCCGAAACCGGCACCATCGAGGCCATTTCAGCATAGCACAGGGCCGCAACCGCGCAGACGAAGCCGGCGATCACGAAGCTGAGCATCATGCCCGGCCCCGCTTTCTGCGCAGCTTCCGCCGTCAGCACGAAGATGCCGGTGCCGATGACGGCACCTACGCCGAGCATCGTCAACTGGAAGGCACCAAGCGAGCGGTGAAGCGACTTCTTTTCCGCGGTGGCAAGAATTGCGTCGAGCGGCTTGATGCGGCCAAAGATCATTCACGGACCTCCCTGGGCCCCGGAACGCTAACCCCTTGCGCATCCAGTGGCCTTGTCATCTGAATTGAATATTCGCTTTTGAAGCTACCGCAATCGGGAAATTGGCAGATGGCGGGGCAATTCCGGGGAAAAGCGCGGCACAAACGCCAATTTTCTTGATCCAGCCGCTGCGCCCCCACCCGATTTACCGCTCAATCAGCGAGCTGTGCCGCTTTGCTTTGCCCAATTCGTGACCGGCGCTAAAAGAGGGCGCATGTCCACCACCTTCACCCTCGACACGTCCACCAGCCGCGCCAATCCGACACCCGCGCCCATGCGGCGGCTCACTGTGCCCCGCATCAGGGCGCGCAAGGTGGATGGCGTCACGGAAGAACCCATCGTGGTGCTCACCGCCTATACCGCCCGCCAGGCCCAGTTGCTGGACGCCCATTGCGACTTGCTGCTGGTGGGGGATTCGCTGGGCCAGGTGATTTATGGCCTCCCCTCCAGCGTGCCCGTGACGCTGGAAATGATGGCGGCGCATGGCGCGGCGGTGGTGCGCGGCTCCTATCATTCGGCGGTGATCGTCGACATGCCTTTCGGTTCCTACGAACAGTCCCCGGCGCAGGCCTTCGCCAGCGCATCGCGCCTGATGAAGGAGAGCGGCTGCGCGGGGGTGAAGCTGGAAGGCGGCGCAGCGATGGCGGAAACGGTTGAGTTCCTCGTCAGCCGGGGGATTCCCGTAATGGGGCATGTCGGCCTTACTCCCCAGGCGGTGAACGTGCTGGGCGGCTATGGCCCGCGCGGCCGCAGTGAAGCGGAAGCCAGCAAGATCCTCAGCGATGCGCAGGCCCTCTGCCGGGCGGGAGCCTTCGCCATCGTGGTGGAAGGCGTGATCGAGCCGATTGCCATCGCGGTTACCCGGGCAGTCGCCTGCCCGACCATCGGTATCGGCGCCTCCGCCCAGTGCGACGGTCAGGTTCTCGTCACCGATGACATGCTCGGCATGTTCGAGCGTGTACCTCGCTTCGTTAAGCGCTATGGGGCCATTGCGGAGGACATCTCCGCCGCAGCCGCGCAATATGCGGCCGAGGTGCGTTCCCGCGCATTTCCCGGCCCCGACCAGACCTATCAGCCCGAATAGAGAGTACCCGTCTTGCTCACCCATTTTCGCGGATCGATCCTCTTCGCAATCGTCTGCCTTGCGCTGGGCGCATGGTATGGCTGGGATGCCACCGGCTCTGTCGCCGGTACGGCGCAGATGCTCTGGATCATCGTCGTCCTTTCGGTTCTGGAAGTCTCGCTGAGCTTCGACAATGCGGTGGTGAACGCCACCGTGCTGAAGGACATGGACGAGGTGTGGCAGAAGCGCTTCCTCACCTGGGGCATTGCCTTTGCCGTATTCGGCATGCGCGTGGTGTTCCCGCTGGCCATCGTGGCAATCGCCGCGCATATCGGCCCGTGGGAAGCGGTGAACCTTTCGCTGAACCAACCGGCCAAATATCAGGAAATCGTTTCTTCCGCTCATGTCGGCATTGCCGGTTTTGGCGGGGCCTTCCTGGCGATGGTCGGCCTCGAATTCTTCTTCGACAATGACAAGGATGTCCACTGGATCGGCGCGATCGAGCGTTTCCTCGCGCGGGTCGCTGCCGTGGAAGCCATTGAGATCGGCGTGCTGCTGCTGGCGCTATGGGGCATTTCCAGCCTGCTCGATCCGGCAGAGGCGCTGACCTTCCTCATCGCAGGCATTCTGGGCATCGTTGCCTTCATTTCGGTAGGCGCGATCAATACCTGGCTGGAAATTCGCGACCAGAAGCGCGCGCTTGTGGGCGCTGCCGTGCGCAGCGGCCTGGGCGGGTTCCTGTATCTCAACGTGCTGGATGCCAGCTTCAGCTTCGATGGCGTGATCGGCGCCTTCGCCCTTTCCAACAATATGATCGTGATTGCGCTGGGCCTGTCCATCGGTGCCTTCTTCGTGCGTTCGATGACGATCATGCTGGTGAAGAAGGGCACGCTGACGGAATATCGCTTCCTCGAACATGGCGCCTTCTGGGCTATCATCGCGCTGGGCGGCATCATGCTCGCCTCCGCCCGGTTCCATATTCCGGAAGCTGTGACCGGGCTGATCGGCGCCGTGCTGATCGGGCTGTCGCTCTGGTGGTCGGCCCGGCACAACCGCAAGGAAGCGCGGGCCGAAGCGCTTCGACAGCTCGACGAGTAAGTCACGCGACTCGCTTCCGGTCGCCCGGATTTCCGCCGAAGTTGACGATGTTGACACAGTACATGGCAGAAAGTTCCAGCCCCCTTCGGAGGGGCCGGAGCGGGCCTGACGGAGAGGGTTTCGCAAGGCGCAGATGCTGGACATGAGGCAGGGCTAGCAAGCTTCGCCCATGTAGGAAAATCGCCTCTTAAAGCCGCGCAGGCTGGCGCTTTGACCGGCGTCAGCCGCCGGGCAGTTTGCGGGCCTTTTCCAGCAGAGCCATCGCCGCATCCTTGCGCCCTGCACTATCCAGCACGCGGGCCAGCGTCAGCACGGCGCGGTAGTTGGTCCGCTGGGAGGCAAAGCCCGCCCCGGCATCGGCCAGTGCCTCTGCCTTGGCCCCGCGCTGCATCGCCGCATCGGCCAGAATAGCGAACAGCACCGGATCGCGCCCGCCCCCGTCATGCTGCTGGCGGGCGAAACGCAACAGGCCTTCCGCCCTGTTCCAGTCCCCGGCATCGGCAGCCATATAGCCGAGCATTGCGGCGGCATCGCCATTCTGCGGGTGCTGGGCAAGAAAGGCTGCAAGCAGCGCCCGCCCTTCTCCTTCACGCCCCAGCATCCGCAGCGCGGCGATCATCCGCGCGGTCAGCGAAAGACTGCGCCGGACCTGCGCGGCCTTGGAATAGAGCGCCAGCGCGCGCGCCGCATCGCGCTGGGCCAGCGCGACATCGCCGGCCAGCACTTCAATATCCACCGACCCCGCAAAACGCGCGCCGAGCCGCGTGACATAGGCCTGAGCTTCGTCGAGATTTCCGTCGGCAAGCAGTTGTCGCACTCGCGGCACTGCGCCATCCAGCCGGTCGGGATCGTCGCCCCAGCGAAACAGCGCCAGTTCCCCCGCCTCACCCAGACCCAGCGGAACGATGGCGGCTGGCACCGGACCGGCCGCGCGATCCAGCAGCGGGGCAGCCGCCGCGCGATCCCCCAATACTTCATAGGCGCGGCCTACCAGCACCAGCAGATAGGGCGAGGCATCGGCGCGCGAGGCAGCGGCGCCGTAACGCGCGATCACTTCACTGGCATCGCCATTTTCCAGCATTGCCCGGGCAAGCAGCAAGGCAGCATGCTGATTATCGGGCTGGAGGCGCGCCAGCCGGTCAAGCACATCCACCGCCAGCGCCCAGTTTTCGGCACGCATTTCCAGTGCGCCTTCCAGCATCATGGCGGCGGGCACTTCGTCGAAGCGATCCTGCGTGCGGGCCAGCAGCCGCCGGGCCAGCGTGTAATCTCCGGCCCGCGCCGCGAGCACTGCCTGTAGGTAGAAGGCGCGCGGATTTTCCGCGTCCAGCTCGATCATGCGCCGGGTAATGCGCAGCATCTCCTTCGCGCGGCCTGCCTCTCCCAGCGTGGCCGCATATTCGCCCAGCAGTGAAAGATCGTCGGGCGCGCTTTTCAGCCCTTTTTCCAACCATGGCAGGGCAGCGAGCAGCCCTTCGGCATCGCGGGCGATCTGGCCGCGGAATTCCAGCGCACGGGGATCTTTCCTGTCACGCCTCAGTGCCTCCTCGGCGGCGGCAAGCGCCTGATGGTGCTGCCCCATGCGATAGCGCAGGCGACCCAGGTCCACCCATATTTCCGCCGTGCCGGGATTGCCTTCCAGCGCGCGGGCAAAGGCAGCGGCAGCCGCATCGAGGTTGCCCTCGGCCATTTCCAGCCGGGCGAGCATGTGGAAACCGTGGCGGCGCTGACCCGGTGCAAAATCGCCGTCCGCCAGCCAGCGGCGGGCGTTCGCAAAATCATCCTGCTGGAGATAGGCTTCCCCCATCAGGGGTGCCACCTGCGCTTGCGGAGCGCCTGCTTCAAAAGCCCGGCGCAGCGCGACTTCCGCAGCCACGCCATCGCCCCGCAGCAAGGCCTTTTGTCCCTGCTCCAGCGCGACGGAAGCATTCTCCTGCGCCGCGAGCAAGGGGGGCGCCAGCGCGATCAGGGCCAGTGCCGCCAGCGCTGCCCTTCCCCGCCCCTTTCGCCTGAAGTCAGGCGTGAAGGTCATACTGCTTGAGAAGGTCATAAAGCGTGGGCCGACTGATCCCGAGCAGCTTGGCAGTATTGGAGATATTGCCTTCGCTGCGAGCCAGGGCATGGCGGATCACCCGTCTGTCCGCCTGTTCGCGCGCGCTCTTGAGGTTCAGCGGCTGGCTATCGTCATCCTCCGCGCCTTCAAGGTCGAGATCGGCGGCATTGACGAGCTTGCCATCCGCCATGATCACCGCGCGCTTCACCCGGTTCTCCAGCTCGCGCACATTGCCGGGCCATTTCCACGCATCGATCGCGGCCAGCGCATCGGCCGCGAAGCCCTTGACCCCGGGGTTCATTTCCCGTGCGAAACGCTTGAGGAAAGCCTTGGCCAGCAGGGTCGCATCGCCAGGACGTTCCGCCAGCGAGGGGATTTTCACCACGATCTCGGCCAGACGATAGAACAGATCCTCCCGGAAGCGGCCATCGGCGATCATCGCTTCCAGATCCTGATGGGTGGCACAGACAATGCGCGTATCGACGGAAATGGATTTACGCCCGCCGATACGCTCAATCGTGCGTTCCTGCAGGAAGCGCAGCAGCTTAACCTGCAGCGGCAGGGGAATATCGCCCACTTCGTCGAGGAACAATGTGCCCCCGCTGGCCAGCTCGATCTTCCCTTCGGTAGTTTTCACCGCCCCCGTGAAGGCGCCCTTTTCATGGCCGAACAACTCGCTTTCCAGCAGGTTTTCCGGGATCGCCGCGCAATTGATCGCGACGAAGGCCCCGCCCTTGCGGTCGCTCGCATCGTGCAGGCCCCGCGCCAGCAATTCCTTGCCCGTGCCGCTGGCCCCCAGCAGCATTACCGAGACATTGGTGTTGGCTACCCGTTCGATGGTGCGCGCCACGCGGACCATTTCCGGCGCGGCGGTGATGAGGCCGCCCAGCACCGTATTGCCATCGCCCGCGCGCGCCTGAAGCGCCCGATTTTCCGCCTCGATCCGGTGGAGATTATGGGCCCGGCGGACGATCAGGCCCAGTTCCTCGATATCCACCGGCTTCTGGTAGAAATCATAGGCGCCACGCTCGATAGCGTTGAGCGCGCTTTCCCGCGCGCCATGGCCGCTGGCCACGATCACCTTGGTGTCGGGCTTGATCGCCATGATCTCTTCCAGCACGGCAAAGCCTTCGCTCGTCCCGTCCGGATCCGGCGGCAGGCCGAGATCCAGCGTGACGACCGGCGGCTCTTCCGCGCGCAGGGCCGCGATGGCAGAGGCCCGGTCCCCCACAATGGTCACATCGAAATCGTCATAGGCCCATTTGAGCTGTGCCTGCAGGCCCGCATCGTCTTCGACGATCAGCAGCCTGGGCAGGGATTTGGACTTGCTCTCGGACATTATGCAACCTCGGTAGTGCCGGGCAGGCCATTGGCGGCCCGGAATTCAATCGTATCGTCGGGGACATCCGCCAGCGTGGCCAGCGGCAGGCTGATGATGAAGCGGGTGCCGATGCCTTCGCGGCTTTCGACATCCAGCCGCCCGTTCATCCCGCGGATCAGCTCGCGCGCCTCGAAGGCGCCGATGCCGAAGCCGCCGGGCTTGGATGAATGGAACGGTTTGAACAGGCGGGAACGAATGAACTCCGCGCTCATCCCGGCCCCGGAATCGAGCACTTCGATCCGGCAATTGAGGCCATCCACCAGCACGCTGAGCAGCACTGCCACATCAGGCGGACTGGCATCGATCGCGTTCTGCACCAGATGGACCAGCGCCTGTTCCAGCGCTTCGGCATTGGCAAGGACGATGCATTTCTGCCGTTCCACCAGATAGACCGGATGCTGTTCGGTATAGCGCGCCACTACCCGCTCGAGGCATGTGACGACATCGAACTGATCGAGCGGCTCATGGCCCGCCGCGCCATAGCGCCCAAGCCGGGTCAGCAGGGCGTTCAGCTTGTCCGTGCTGTTGCGCAGGGTGACGAGCATATCCGCGCGGAATTCCGGCTTGTCGGCATGTTTTTCCGCATTGCGCGCCAGCAGCGAGAGCTGGCTCGCCAGATTCTTGATGTCGTGCATCACAAAGGCGATCCGGCGGTTGAACTCGTCGAAACGATGCGCCTCGCCCAGTGCTTCCTGCCCGGCCTGTTCCGCAAGATAGCTGGCAAGCTGCTGCCCAACCACGCGCAGCAGATCGAAATCCTCCCAGTCGAGGCGCCGCGCCACTGCTGGGCGGGCCAGCACCACCAAGCCGATCATGCGCTGATAATGGATCAGCGGCACCATGGCCCAGGCGCGGCGGCTTTCAAACAGCCACTCGGGCACGAACTGGCGCTCCCCCCGGCTCTGGCGGCCCTGCCGCAGATCGTCGAGATCGAGAACGAAGCTGTGCTGCTCGAAAAACCGTGCTGCCTCTGCACTCAGCGCCTGAGCGGGTACGTCGATCTCCGGCCATTGCCAGCGGGAATCGAGCCGGAAATCGCCATCCTCGCCGGGCGTGAGCAGCAGCCCGGCGGGGCTGTCGGTAATATCGGCCACGGCCTGCACCACGCGCTCGTGCAGCGGCGTAACCTGTTCACCGCCCCGCGCGATAGTTTCGGTAAAACGCAGCCATTCGGCGCGATAATCATAGCGGTGCTGGAACAGATGCTTCGCCAGCATCACGCGCAGCCAGCCGCGCAGCCGCCGGGAGGGCAGGATAAGCATTGCCGCCACGCTGGCCGCGGCAAGAAACGCCAGCTGGGCAATCCGGGCGAATTCGCTGCCTGCATAGGCCAGAGCCTGGGCCACTGCCACCATCGCCACCAGATAGGCGCCGATCACCAGCAACGAGAAAGACTGGAACGCTACCGAGCGCGAAGGCCGCAGGCGCAGGTCGTTCGTTGCGTTGGATGCGCCCAGCGCAAATAGCCCCACCATGACCATCATGATCAGACCGCGCAGATCGCCCAATGTCTGGGGAAGCGCGCCCGTGAGATAGGCGATGGTGTAAAGATTAAGATCGTAGAGCCACATCAGGCCCAGTGCGGCGGCGGGCCAACGCAGGGTCAGCCGTCCGGCAGGCGACGCGCCGACATAGAGATTATGCACCAGCACCAGCGCCCCGATCGTGCAGAGCAGGCGAAAGGCCGCTGACAGTTCGAACACCACCGCCGAAATGCCGAGAACGTCGACGAACAGCACCAGCGCGAGCTGGAGGATTTCCACGAACACCAGTGCCATAACCACCAGGCGGATCGGGCGCATACTCTCATGCCGGCCATCATTCGCGAACAGCCGGTAAAGCGCCCAGAACCACGCGAAATAGCTCATGCACAGGAAGATACGGGTGCCGGTAGCATTAGGCCCCATCACCGCCACGGCCACTGCCCACAGCGCCGAAATGGTGAGGCCGGACAGGATAGAATCCCCCGCCTGCCCCAGTTTTTCACGGCGCGGATAGAACCAGCCGGCAAAGCCGAACAGCAGCGTTGCTGCCGCCACATGCAGAACGACCATCAGCATTTGCCATGCCCCGGCCATCATCGTGCCCCTTCCCTCCACAGCACGACGCGCAGGGTCTGCAGCAGGATCAGCAGGTCCAGGAAAGGCGTGTAGTTCTTGGCATAATAGAGATCATATTCGAGCTTCTGGCGCGCATCCTCAATAGAGGCGCCATAGGGGAAGTTTATCTGCGCCCAGCCCGTGATGCCCGGCTTCACCATGTGCCGTTCGGCATAGAAGGGCAGCTTGTCTTCCAGATCTTCCACGAATTGCGGCCGTTCGGGGCGCGGGCCAACAAAGCTCATCTCGCCTTTCAGCACGCTCCATGTCTGGGGCAGTTCGTCAATCCGGACCTTACGGATGAAGCGGCCGATGCGGGTGACGCGCGGATCGTTGGTCTGCGCCCATTTCGCCCCGTCCTTTTCCGCATCGATGCGCATGGAGCGCAGCTTGATCAGCTCGAATGGCTGGCCATAGAGCCCCACCCGCGTCTGGCGGAAGAAGGCAGGGCCCCGGCTGTCGATCTTCACCAGCAGTGCGAAAAACAGGATCAGCGGGAAGGTCAGCAGCAGCAGAATGGAACTGACAGTAATGTCGAACAGGCGCTTCACCGCGCTGGACACGAACCGGCCGGAACTGAAACCGTCGGAAAAGATCAGCCAGGAAGGGTTCACCGTGTCGAGGTCCACCCGACCGGTTTCGCGTTCCATGAAGCTGGAAAAATCATTCACATGGACGCCGGCGGTCTTGATCCGCAGCAGATCCTTCATCGGAATGGCATTGCGCCGTTCTTCCAACGCCAGCACCACTTCCGACGCGCCGAGATTTTCCACGAAGCGATTGAGATCGTGAATGGCGGAACGCGAAATCGCCTCTTCCACCACCTTGCCCGTATCGTTCATCGCGATGTAGCCTACGATGGAAAAGCCGCTTTCCGGCCGCGTGCCCAGTTCACGCAGGCGCTGCGCCCGCAGCCCCGCACCCAGCACCAGAACCCGGCGGCGAAATGCCTGCGCACCCAAAATACCGCCCACGATCAGTCGGTTGAGCATCAGGAAGATGATCGCCAGCCCCATCGCATAGGCCAGGGTGGAGCGCCAGAAAGTCTGCCCGGGAATGAGGAAATCGATGAAGATCAGCGCCAACACGCCCAGGCTTACCGCCACCAGCAGCCGCGCCCCGGCATAGCGCATGGAACGCAGCGCATCCGCGCCATAGACGCCCACCGCGATCATCGCCGTCAGCACCACTGCCGCCGCACCTGCAAGCCAGGGCAGGCGATCGGCGAACAGGCCCATCTCCATACCGATCTGTCCCGCGCGCAGCTTCCACGCCAGCTCGCCAGCGGCGATCAACAGTCCGAAATCGAACAGACCCAGCAGCAGCACGGCATGCGGGATGTAATGTTTGAAGAGGCGGATCATCGCTCCCAGTTCTGCAAGCGCCCGCACCTCGCGAGCGCCGGCAGGGTTAACAGGGAGAAATGAACTGTCGGTAAATTTTACAGAACACAAGTTATATCGTGCAAGCGCCGTATCCCGGAGCAACATCCGTCAGCGGGAAACGGAAATTCTCGCCCATATTGCCGGTTCCTCGGCAATCTCGCCTGTCTCGATACGCTCGATATAGGCAAGCACAGCAGCGCGGATTCCCTCGAGATTCCGGAAGGTGCAAACGCCCGAGGAGCGTTCCATCCCCGGATAATCGCCGTCCGTCCGGTCGCAATCGGGCGAATAGAAATAGAGGCGTCCGCCAGCCTCCCGCACGGCCTGAAAGAGATAGACGGCTTCCTGCGCGCGCCTTTCCTCTATGTCCGCCGGCTCGTCCTTCCCCTCATATTGGGCGAGATACCATTCCTTGCCCAGCCGCAGATAATGGGCCGTAAGCTGTTCCTCCCCATCTCCCACCCGATAGGCGCGATCCGGGGCCTGGGCGATCACAAGTTCGTCGCTACTGCCCTCGTCGTCCACGCTGCGATAGGTGCCGGCAAAATCGACTTCCGAGGCATTTTTTGCCGTGAGGAGCGGCTCTTCCGAGAGCCAGCAGGCCGAAAGCAGGCATAGCAGCAAGCCTGCCATACCTCCCCTGATCACCCTCGCACCCACGGCCCTATCCCAGCTGGATGCGTTCGATGACCCAGCCTTCGGGGCGGCGAACGTAATCGGCCTTCAACTGGCCCGGCTGGTGCATGCGATGGGCGGAATTGCCCTGTAACCGCGCCATCTGCATCAGCGTATCGCTGCCTTCCAGCACCTGTTCCACTTCGGCGCGGCAGGCATAGGTGGCGCTGGCCCGGTTGCCATCGGCGGTCAGGAGGATCTCCGGCGCTTGTGCACCTTCTTCCACCACCAGCCCCGCGATGCCCTGCCCCAGTTCGGGTGCCCTGCCATCGGCGAAAAGCCCGGCAAGCCCGCGCCTGTCCGCGACGTTGAAATGATGAACAAATCTGCGATTCAGCGTCTCGATCGCCCGGCTGTCCTCCATTCGGGCAAGCCGCGAGCGCAGCGCATCCTCCTCCATCCCTGCCGCCAGTGCAGGGGTGGCGATAATGGCGACGGGCGCGGCCACCACCGCACCTGATTTCAGGAAAGAGCGCCGTGAAGTCATGGATTTACCAGTCATTCCTATAACTCCTTCTCAGGCCCTGTTCTTGAAAAAGCGGTCGATATCGAACTTGCCCGCGTGGCGCGAATGGGCACCGATCTGGCTCATGCTGAGCCCTTCCTCTCCGCAGTGATAGCCGATCCCGGAATCATGCATGGTCCGCATGTTGATCACGATGGTGCCCAGCGTGCCGTTGCAGGCATCTTCCAGCCAATAGGCGAAATAGAGATCGTCCCTGATCTTCACGAAATCGCCCGGCCCGCTCCATTCCAGCCCGCCCGCACCGCTATCGGTGAAGATGATCCAGGATACGGTATGCGGGGTGGAATAGAGATGCATCGAGGTGAGCCCCGGTGCGTAATTCCAGGTAAGCGCCCGCCCCAGCAGTTCGTTGGTCCGCTCATGGCGCCGTTTGCCGGGCGAAGCGAGCCCCTCCATCCCGATGGTGCCGAACAGGGTCCGCGCGCCCGCTTCATTGGCGAAATAGGGCGTGTTGAGGAAACCGTTGAAAGTAGTGACCAGCCCGTTCTCGAAATCGGCGCAGATCGAATGGCCATCATGGTTGGGTTCGCCTTCCAGAACATGACCGAACAGGATCACTCCCGCAGAAGGCTCATAGGCCTGATAGCGCGCCGTCACCCACGCCCCGCCGTCCTTGCGCCACTGGAGTTCATCCGCGCTGCGGACCCTGTAATCCATCACCGGGCCGCCATCGTAGCGCAGGGCGAAGCTCTTGCCCGCCAGCCAGTCTACTGCTGGCAACCCGTTGGTCGCCATCCCGGCAGCCCCGCTCCCCTCTCCCGTGCGAGGCGCGAAAACGCGGGTATTCCGCTTCACCGCCGCATCGACCTGTGCCCTGGTCATCTTGGGCATGGTGCCGAGCGGGCGGTAAATGCCGCGTGCGCCCTTGGCATCGGGATCGAGCTGCCCGACCTGGCCCGGCCCGGGGCGCGGCTTGGCGGGGCCGCCACTGACGTCGCCGAATTTCTCGAACTGGGCGATCTGGCCCAGCCATTCTCCCATGCCGGTGAACAGGCGATATTCCAGCTCATCCGCCGCGTTGAAACCCAGCCGCAGGCCCACCTGACGCAGGCGGTCAAGATCGATCAGAGTGGCGGAGAATATACCCGAAAACTCCGCCTCGGTGCGGGTATGGAGATAAAATCGGTCATCGATCTGGATATAGTCCGAAGGCGCGCAATAGCCCTGCCTGCCATCCAGCCGGGTCAGTTCGACCCAGTGCGAATAGGAAATGGAAGGATAGAATTCGAGCGTTTCCTCGCCCGTATCACTTTTCCAGTAGAGCCCCTTGCCTTCCATCCGGTTGGTCGAGCGATGACGGTGGGACGGCGCATCCCTGCCCTTATCGAACAGATAGCCCTGCCACACCGCGCGGCTCACCTCGCGCTTGGCCTCCTGCCCGGCGAACCACAATTCGAAGGCGGTGACGAGGCCGGTCCGATTGTCCACCACGACCGCATAACCCCGCAAAGTGCCGGGGATGAGATGGGCGAAGAACGTGAAATGCTCCAGCGAAAGCGCGGCATAACCGGCATTCATGCCATCCCCGCCATTCTCCGACAGGATCAGGCGAGTGCCGGTAAGGAAGCGGTACGACAATGTCGGCCCGGCATTGGGCCCATCCGCATCGGTGACGATCTGCATCGTCCTTCCGGCCAGTGAGAGATCGATCGGCGAGGCGCATTGCGGGCCCTTCATCGCCACATTATCGATGGCAGATCCGATGGCGGCTTCGTTCAGCCTGCCCCAATCATAACGATAGAGCTGCACGTCGGGATAGGCTTTTCCCGGCATATGTCCCCCTCAATCCCAGCGCCCCTGCCTCTACCGGGCAGGAGTCGCGATGGGGGGAGCCTATCATGCCGCCGCGATGCGGCAAGCGCTCAAAAAAGTCCGTTTCAGGTCACATTCCGTAACTGAAGACGAGCAGGACGGAGAGAGTACACACCATCAGCAGCACCAGCGGAACCCCGGTGCGGATATAATCGCCGAACGTATAGTTCCCCTCGCCCATGATCAGCAGATTGGTCTGATAGGCAATCGGCGTGGCGTAACAGAGATTACAGCCGAACAGCACCGCCAGGATCAGGGGCTCTTGCGGCAATCCCAGCTCGCTGCCGACGCTGAAGGCAATCGGCGTACCGATGGTTGCGGCCGTGGCGTTTGAAGCGAAATTTGTAAGCACGGTGACGAACAGCATGACGGCTGCCAGTACCGCAGCGGCGGGCAGATGCTGTAGGCCGAGCGCCATCGTCTGGCCCAGCCATCCCGCCGCACCGCTTTCCAGCACCAGCTGGCCCACCGCGATACTGGCCGCGACCAGCACGATGACCTTGGCCGACAAGGCCCTTCCCACCCGGTCAAACTTCACGCAGCCAGTGATGAACATCAGGATCGCCCCGGCCAGCGCCGAGATGGCGATCGGCAACAGGCCGATGGAAGCGCAGCCGACCGCCCCCAGCATGATCGCCAGCGCGATCAGCGCCTTGGACCGCCGGGGGACTTCGCGCGCGCCATCGAGAATCAGCAAAGCGTCGTTCCGGGCGAAGTCCTGAAGATCGCCGGCAAGCCCCATGGCCAGCAGCACATCGCCTTCCCCGATCACCGCTTCTCCGCCCCTCACGGGCAGAGTGCCCAATGCCCGGCGCGGCTTGTGAACGCCCAGGACGGCGGTGCTGTAGAGATCGGCGATGCCGGAAGTAGCGAGCGTGCGACCGATCAGGCGGGAATCGGCGGTCACTGCCATTTCCATTACCACGATATCTTCGCCCTCGGCCTTGGCCTTGCGTTCGATACGGTCGACCACCCAGCCCGGTGCAGCCTGCCCTTTCAGCAGGCGCACAGCCTCTTCCAGCGCCTCATGCGTGCCTGACACGCCGAGCCGCTGCCCGGCCTCTATCGGCCCGGTGAATCCGCCATCGAACAGGAAGCCGGCCGGCAGTCGGGAACTGACCTGTTCCACTGTCTTGCCATGCAATTCGCTGCCTGCAGGCACCCGCAGCAGCGCGGAAAAGCGGCGCGGTTCGAAGCTTGGCTCCCTGCTGTGATCGGGCAGCAGACGCGGCATCACCAGCCACAGATAGGGCAGCGCCACCATGGCCGCCATCAGCACGATGGGGGTAAAGTGGAACACATTCATCTGCGGCATGCCCAGATCCCGGGCGATGGAGACCACCAGCAGATTGGTGGAGGTGCCGATAGTCGTGGCCATGCCGCCGATAAGTACGGCGGCATTCAGCGGCATCAGGGTTTTCGATGCAGGCATCGCGCCGTTTGCGGCAAGCTGGACGAAGATCGGCAGCAAAAGCACCAGCACCGGCGTATCGTTGACGAACATCGACAGCAGGAAGGCCAGCAGCAGGGAAACCAGCATGCCCAACTGGTGATTGACCTTCCAGACCCGCCCAAGCAGGCGTGCCGCCGGATCGAGCGCGCCGGTTGTCACCAGGCCGCGGCCCATGATCATCAGCGAGCAAATGGTGATCAGCGCATAATGACCGAATCCGGAGAAGGCGAGACGCAACCCGTCGGTCGGCTGGCTGTGCGGCAGGGGATAGAAATACAGACCGACCGCGATCAGCGCGATCGTGAGGAGCGAAACGATTTCCGCAGGCATCCGGCCACGCGCGAAGGCAACGAACATACCGATGGTAAGGACGATGGTGGCGAATGCATGAAGCGAAGGAATGGCAATCATCGCCGGGATCGTAGCAAGGCTTTACAGCCAAACGAACCCATAATGCGCCTGCCAATCCGCAGGTTGGTGCCCCTGGCCCGACTCGAACGGGCACGTATTTCTACAAACGATTTTGAGTCGTTCGCGTCTACCATTCCGCCACAGGGGCTCCTGCGCCCGCCGCGCTTAGCGGGCACTGGCATCAGGTTCAAGCGCAGTCGAAAATTCTGTCCGGAAGTTTCGGCGCGACCGCGGATGGCCGCGCCCTCCGTCAGCCCTTGATGGCGCCTGCCACCAGCTTGTGCAGACGCGAATGGAGCGGATCGTTGCCGGCGATCACCTGTTTGTCGCAGATCGCTTCCGAACGGCCGCGATAATCGGTCACGAAACCGCCCGCTTCGCGCACCAGCAGACAGCCTGCGGCCGTATCCCACGGCGCCAGATCGCTTTCCCAGAATCCGTCGAAGCGCCCTGCTGCGACCCATGCAAGGTCGAGCGAGGCGGAACCGAACCGGCGGATACCGGCCACCTGCGGGCCGATGGCCGCGAAAATACGGGTCCATTCGTTGAAGTCGCCATGGGCGTGATAAGGAACCCCCGTCGCGATCAGCGATTCCGACAGATGTCGGCGCGCTGAAACGCGCAGACGCGCGTCATGCAGCCAGGCGCCCCGGCTCTTCTCGGCCCAGAAGGTCTGATCCGTGATCGGCTGATAGACCAGCCCCGCCACGACATCGCCCCAGCCTGAGCCGTCAAGCTTGGGTTCCTGCACCGCGATGGAAATCGCGAAATGGGGAATGCCGTGCAGGAAGTTGGACGTGCCATCCAGCGGATCGATGATCCAGCGCGGCTGATCGGGATTGGGATCGATCTCGCCGCTTTCTTCCAGCAGGAAGCCCCAATCGGGGCGGGCCTGCCGCAGTTCGTCATAAAGCGTGCGCTCAGCCGCAAGGTCTGCCTTGGACACGAAGTCCGCCGGGCCCTTGCGGCTGACCTGCAGGTGCTCGACCTCGCCGAAATCGCGACGCAAACGCCCACCCGCCTTGCGGGCGGCGCGTTCCATCACGCGAATGAGGCCAGAAACTGCCATGGAAGTATTCCCTTATTACGGCACCGGAGCGCCGCTGGCCCTCCAATGCGCGAATGTGTCAGCGGCCCTCGCCGCTCGAATTATTGCCGCTCGATTTCGGAGCGGGCTTTGCCGCTGCCCCGTCGACCGGCTTGAACGCGATGCCGCATACGCCTGCCGCCGCGCGGTAGACATCCTGCATCTTCTTCTCGTCCAGCCCGTTTTCCTTGATCGCGCGACCAGTGGCCACGCTGATATTGCCCAGGGAATTGCCATAGAGGCAGGTAAGCAGCTTGGCCTTCACCGGCTGCTGCACCTCCTTGGACGTGAAGGCACTGTTGAACAGGCGGAAGATCATGGCCGAACGCTGAAGGTCAGCCTGCTGTTCCGCAGTCATCTTTGCCGGAGCGGGTTTGGCCGCCCCTTCCTTTTCCGCAGCGTGAACAGCGGGGGCCACCGTGGCGATAAGAGCGGCGGCAGCAGTAACGAGAAGGAGCGGTTTCTTCATGGTCAGTCAGCCTTTTTCACATATTCGCGAGCATAGACATCCACCACGATGCGGGTGCCGCTTTCGATATGCGGCGGCACCATCACCCGGACACCGTTTTCAAGCACAGCAGGCTTGTAGCTGGAGCTGGCGGTCTGCCCCTTCACCACGGCGTCGGCTTCCACGATTAGAGCTTCGACCTGTTCGGGAAGCTGAACGGAAATCGGACGCTCGTCATAAAGTTCGAGCACCACATCCATGCCATCGGTCAGAAATGCGCGGGCATCGCCCAGCAGGTCCGAAGGCAGCGTGATCTGGTCGTAGGTATCCTTGTCCATGAAAACCAGCTGATCGCCATCCTCGTAGAGGAACTGGAAATCCTTGGTGTCGAGCCGCACGCGCTCCACCGTGTCGGCGCTGCGGAAACGGACATTGGTCTTGCGGCCATCGATGAGGTTCTTCATCTCGACCTGCATGAAGGCCCCGCCCTTGCCGGGTTGGGTATGCTGGATCTTCGCGACCTTCCAGATGCCGCCCTCATATTCGAGGATGTTGCCCGGGCGGATATCCACGCCACTGATTTTCATGGGGTTCAGCTTTCCAATTGCAAAGAGCGATGCAAATATACGTGAGCGCGCGCCCTAGCGTGTGATGCGCGCTTCGGCAAGCTGCGGCCACGCCTTTCCCGGAGAAGCGTCGCACGGCTCTGGCGCATCTCCGCCACTCATGCTAGCCGCCGCCCCGGAAAGTGGAGCCATGAAGCAGGCGTTCGGATTGATCGGCATGGCCGCAATGGCCCTCGGCATGGCCACCGCGCTTCCCGCGCGGGCGAATGATGGCGGCCGTCTTTCAACCCTGGAACGCGGCACCTATGCCTGCGAATTGCCAGGCGACGCCTCCACCAGTCGCGGGAAGCCGGCACCTGAGGAAGGCTTCGCCATCACCAATGGCTCAGCCTATTTCGCCGACGGCAAGACCGGAACCTATCTGCGCGTGGGGGACCTGGTTTCGATGACCAGCGGCCCGCGCAAGGGCAGTCGCTACGAAGTCAAAGGCGAACGCTATCTGCGCAAGCTGGACGAGAAGGGGGAGCCGACCGGTCTGCGCTGCATCAGGATTGGCGCGACACCGAAGTAAGTTTTTCGGCAAAGGCCCGCACCGCCGCAGCCTCGTCGCCATTCCACACCGCGCCTGACACGGCGAGGAAATCCGCACCCGCCTCGATCAGCGCATCGCAATTGTCCGGCGTGATGCCTCCAATGGCGACGCAGGGAATTTCAAACAGGGCCGACCACCAGGTCAGCAGTTCCGGCTCCGCGCGATATTCGGTTTCCTTGGTGGTCGTGGGAAAGAAGGCACCGAAGGCCACGTAATCCGCCCCCTCCTCGCCGGCTTCCATCGCCAGATGGCGGCTTGCATGGCAGGTCACGCCGATCTGCGCCTCCCGGCCCAGCCGGTCGCGCGCTTCCTTCACCGTGCCGTCGGACTGGCCGAGGTGTACGCCATCGGCCTTGATTCGCTTCGCCAGAGAGATGCTGTCATTGACGATGAAGGCCACGTCCCGTTCCGCACAGATGCGCTGCAGGGGCTCTGCCAGGCGGGCTGCCTCATGTTCGTCCACGCCCTTCACGCGGAACTGGAACGCGGCCACGGGCCCGGCATCCAGCGCATTGGCAAGGCGCGACGGGAAATCCCCTCCGACGTCGAGCGGCGAGATCAGGTAAAGCTGGCAGGCGAGTGTTTCGGCGGTCATGTCTGCGCCTGTAGATTTTCCGGAGGGACTAGCCAAGCGTTCCGGCACGGTTCATCTGCTGCCGGCATGAAGCACTCGATGAAGCATGTAGCCCTGCTCCTTTCCGTGATCACCCTTGGGGGCTGCATTCCCGCTCAGGACGCGCCTGTCACCAGCGCCGCCCCGGCCCTGCCCTCCGGTTCGCAAGTGGCGCTCGGTCAGCCGGTCATGGTGGGCAAGCTCACAGTTACGCCCATGGAAGTGGCGGAAGACAGCCGCTGCCCGATGAATGCACGCTGCGTCTGGGCTGGCCGGGTGATCCTCGTCACCCGTATCGAGGGTGAAGGCTGGCGCGAAACATCACCGCTGACGCTGGGCGAGCCCTTCGCCACGCATGGCACGCCGCTCAGCCTGACCTCCGTCAGCCCCGAACGGGTCACCGGCCAGGAGCCGGTGCCCGCGGAATACCGCTTCGGTTTCGAAGGCGGGAATTAGGTGATCGACGCGCGGTAGATTTCGTCAATCGCGCTGGCGAGCGCGGCGTCGAATTCCGCATCGCTCATCCCCGCGCGCAGATCTTCCAGCAGCGCACGGCTGAAGCTGGCAATCATGCCGCTGTTCTTCACCAGTTCGGCGCAGGCATCCGGGCGAGTGTACCCACCCGAAAGCGCCACAACCCGCGCAACCGCCGGATGATCGACCAGCGCCTTGTAGTGGTTCGCCACGACGGGGATCGAAAGCTTGAGCATCACCACCTGCCCCTCGGGCATGGCGTCGAGCTGCTTGAGTATCTCGTCGCGCAAGAGCGTTTCACCCTCGGCGCGGTCAGCGCTCTTGATATTGTACTCCGGCTCCAGAATCGGGATCAGCCCGGCATTCCAGATTTGCGCTCCGAATTGGAACTGCTGAGCCACATTGGCCGCAATCCCGGCGGGATTCGCGGCATTGATGACGCTGCGCATCTTGGTGCCGACTACGCCCAGAGCCTTCGCTCGCGCGAGAAGATCGTCGAGCCCCGGCATCGGCTTCATCATCTGAACGCCGTCACCCTCGTCTTCCAGGCCCTTGTCGACCTTCAGGAACGGCACCACATTGCGCTCTCGCAGCAGGGTCGGAACCGGCTTGCCGTCAGCCTGACCGTCCATCGTGCGCTCGAACAGAATCGCGCCGAGCACTTTCTCACCGGTAAAGGCGGGCGAAGTAATGATCCGCACCCGCATCTGGTGAATGAGACCGAACATCTCCTCATCCGAGGACCATGCGCCATCTTCGATGCCATAGCCCTTGAGCGCCTTGGGAGTGGAGCCGCCGCTCTGGTCAAGCGCGGCAATGAAGCCCTTCCCCGTACGAATCCGTTCCAGCATCTGAGCTTCGATCATGGTCCCTCCTAGGTGAGTGTCAGGCTTCCAGTGCAGCAACGCCGGGCAATACGCGTCCTTCCATCCATTCAAGGAAGGCGCCGCCAGCCGTTGAAATATATGTGAAATCAGCAGCCGCGCCAGCATGGTTCAGGGCAGCGACCGTATCCCCGCCACCGGCGACCGAAACGAGCGAGCCCTCTTTGGAAAGGGCGGCGGCGGTCTTCGCGAGCGCCACCGTCGCCGCATCGAAGGGCGAGGTCTCGAAAGCGCCCAGTGGGCCGTTCCACACCAGGGTGCGACAGGTTTTGAGCACATCGCCCAGCGCTTCCACAGCCTGCGGGCCCACATCCAGGATCATCTCGTCTGCGGCGACTTCATGGACGTTGCAAATGCGCATGCTCGGCGGATTGGCCGCGAATTCCTTCGCCACGACCACATCATAAGGCAGATGCACCGTGCAACCGGCGGCATCGGCCGCATCGAGGATTTCCTCGCAAGTGGGCGCCAGTTCATGCTCGCACAGGGACTTGCCCACATCCACGCCGCGCGCGGCGAGGAAGGTGTTGGCCATGCCGCCCCCGATGATCAGGTGATCGACCTTGTCCACCAGATGCTTCAGCACGGCAAGCTTGCTGGAAACCTTGGCCCCGCCAACAACGGCAGCCACCGGCTTTTCCGGGTTGCCCAGCGCCTTTTCCAGCGCCTCCAGCTCGGCCTGCATCGAACGGCCCGCATAGGACGGCAGCAGGTGAGTGAGGCCTTCCGTGGTCGCATGGGCGCGGTGCGCGGCGGAAAAGGCATCGTTCACGAACAGATCGCCATTGGCGGCGATGGCTTTCGCAAATTCGGGATCGTTCGCTTCCTCGCCCGGCCAGAAGCGGGTGTTTTCAAGGATCGCGATGTCGCCGTTGCGCAGGATGCCCACGGTCTGTTCCACCACTGGACCAGCCACTTCGGGCACGAACATAACTTCCTTGCCCAGCACATCCTGCACAGCATCGATGACCATGGAGAGCGACTGGGTGGAACTGCGCTGCCCCTTGGGGCGGCCGAAATGCGCCAGAAGGAGAACCTTGGCTCCCTTGCGCGACAATTCGAGAATCGTGGGCGCGCTGGCGCGTACGCGCGTGTCATCCGTCACGCGGCCGCCATCCATCGGCAGGTTCAGGTCCACACGGACCAGCGCGACCTTGCCGGTTACGTCCCCGGCATCGTCCAGCGTCTTGAAACCGGCCATCTCACCTACCTCGCCAATCAAATACAGCGCAGTCGGAGAAGGATTACCGTTCGTGCCCCGACTGCGCGCGGCACGAACGGTTCAATCTTTTGCTTAGAGGAAGCTGGCCATCACACCGGCGGTGTCGAGCATCCGGTTCGAGAAGCCCCATTCATTATCGTACCACGAAAGCACGCGCACCAGCTTGCCTTCGATCACAGCGGTTTCCAGGCTGTCGATGGTCGAGCTGGCCGGGCAGTGGTTGTAGTCGATCGAGACCAGCGGCTCTTCCGAATAGGCCAGAACGCCCTTGAGCGGGCCTTCCGCAGCAGCCTTGAGCAGTGCGTTGACTTCCTCGGCCGAAGTCTCGCGACCCGGCTGGAAGGTCAGGTCCACAACCGAGACGTTCGGGGTCGGCACGCGGACGGAGGAACCGTCCAGCTTGCCCTTCAGTTCGGGCAGAACCTCGCCCACAGCGCGGGCAGCGCCAGTGGTGGTGGGGATCATGCTCATCCCGGCAGCGCGGGCGCGGCGCGGATCGGAGTGGATCTGGTCGAGGATCTTCTGATCGTTGGTATAGGCGTGGATCGTGGTCATCAGGCCGCGTTCGATGCCGATATTGTCGTTCAGAACCTTCGCCAGCGGGGCAAGGCAGTTGGTGGTGCACGAAGCGTTGGAAACGATCACGTGATCGGCCGTCAGCTTCTCGTGGTTCACGCCGTAGACCACTGTGAGGTCCACGTTCTTGCCCGGGGCGGAGATCAGCACGCGCTTGGCACCTGCGGAAAGGTGCTTCTGGCAGCTGTCACGATCGGTAAAGAAGCCGGTGCATTCCATCGCGATGTCGATGCCATTGGCGGCATGCGGCAGGTTGGCGGGATCGCGCTCGGCAGTCACATGGATGCGCTTGCCGTTGATGATCAGGTCATTGCCGTCAACTTCCACCGTACCTGCAAAGGTGCCGTGAACGCTGTCATGCTTGAACAGGCGGGCATTGGCCTTCGCATCGCCGAGATCGTTGATCGAGACCAGTTCGATATCGTGATCGGTCCGTTCGAAGATCGCGCGGGCCACGTTCCGCCCAATGCGTCCGAACCCGTTGATTGCAACCTTGATCGCCATGGTTTGCTCCTTTGCGATGCCAGTCTTACTGGCCAAGTTTCGCCGTGATCTGCGGCACGATGGCTTCAGCACTGAAGCCGAAATGCTTGAAAAGGACTTCCGCCGGGGCCGAAGCGCCGAACCGGTCCAGCCCGATATTGATGCCGTCGCGGCCAGTATAGGCCTGCCAGCCCAGCGTAGTACCAGCCTCGATCGACACGATGAGCGCATCGCGCGGCATCACGTCATTGCGATAGGCAGCGTCCTGCTTGTCGAACAGTTCGAGGCAGGGGGCGGAAACGACATCCGCGCCGATGCCCAGGGCTTCAAGCGCGTCGGCGGTTTCAATCGCCACCGCCACTTCAGAACCGGTCGCAACCAGCACCACCTTGCGATCCGCCTTGGCGGCGCGCAGGCGGTAAGCGCCCTTGGCCGAGCGGTTGGTGGCCGGGGTCCATTCCTCGTCCCCCTCGCCGCGCAGGGCGGGAAGGTTCTGGCGCGAAAGGGCCAGTGCCGAGGGAGTCTTCGGCGTTTCGAGCGCGAGCGCCCAGCACTCCGCCGTCTCGATAGCATCGCAGGGGCGATAGACGTTGAGATTGGGGATCAGGCGCAGGCTCATCACCTGTTCCACCGGCTGATGGGTCGGGCCGTCCTCGCCCAGCCCAATCGAGTCATGCGTCAGCACATAGATCGCGCCAACCTGCTGCAGGGCCGAAAGGCGGATGGCGTTGCGGGCGTAATCGCTGAAGATCAGGAAAGTGCCGCCATAGGGCACGATTCCGCCATGCAGCGCCATGCCGTTCATCGCGGCGGCCATGCCGAATTCGCGGATGCCGTAATAGACATAGCGGCCGGAATAATCCTGCGCGGAGAAAGGTTTGGTGGCCGAAGTTTTAGTATTGTTGGAACCGGTAAGGTCAGCCGAACCACCCACCAGCTGCGGCAGCTTCTCGGTCAGGGGGCCCAGCGCCATTTCCGAAGCCTTGCGGCTGGCGACCTTGGGCGCATCCTTGGCGAGGCCGCGCACGTAATCGGTCAGCGCATCGCCGGCCTTGTCTGCCACACTTGAAAGCTGGGCTGTGAAGGCATCCTTCGCGGAGCTGGCGGCGAGGCGCGCTTCCCATTCCACACGGGCAGCGGCGCCCTTGGCCCCCAGCGAGCGCCAGTCGGCCAGAATATCGTCGGGAACGACGAAGGGTTCGTAGTTCCAGCCCAGTTCGACGCGGGCGGCAGCCACTTCGTCGGCGCCCAGCGGCGAGCCGTGAACGGCCGAAGTGCCCTGCTTGTTCGGCGCGCCCTTGCCGATGATCGTGGCGCAGGCGACAATCGAGGGGCGCGGATCGGCCAGCGCCTCGTCAATCGCGCGGCGGATATCGGCCGGATCGTGGCCATCGCAGCTGACAGTGTGCCAATTGGTCGCACGGTAGCGGGCCAGCACATCCTCGCTGGAGGAAAGATCGACCTTGCCGTCAATGGTGATCTTGTTGTCGTCCCACAGCACGATCAGATTGCCGAGCTTCAGATGCCCGGCAAGGCCGATCGCCTCGTGATTGATGCCTTCCATCAGGCAGCCATCGCCCGCGATCACCCAGGTGCGGTGATCCACCAGATCGTCACCATAGACGGCATTGAGATGACGTTCCGCCATCGCCATGCCCACACCCATCGCCAGACCCTGACCCAGCGGGCCGGTGGTCGCCTCTACGCCATCCAGCAGGAAGTTTTCCGGGTGGCCGGCGCAAGGGCTGCCGAGCTGGCGGAAATTGCGGATGTCGTCCATCGTCGGGCGTTCAAAGCCGGTCAGGTGAAGCAATGCGTAGATCAGCATCGAGCCGTGACCGGCCGACAGCACGAAACGGTCCCGATCCGGCCACTGCGGCGCGGCGGGATCGAACTTCAGATAGTCCGACCACAGCACTGTCGCCACGTCAGCCATGCCCATCGGCATGCCGGGGTGGCCGATATTGGCTGCCTGCACCGCATCCATCGAAAGAGCCCGGATAGCATTGGCCATGGGCGCGAGACGGGACGGATCGATGGTCATTCTGGCTGGCTCCTGCGGATGCGCCGCAAACTGGCTGAATTGTGACGATTCGGCGCGCGGCCCCCTTTGCGGAGTGCGTGCCCCCCCGTCAAGCGCATGGGGCAGGCCGTCCTGCCATATGAAGCCCGGCGTGGAATGGCCGCAACGCGTGGAACTGCGGGGGAACCGGAAGGTAATTAACAACTTTAGTAAGCAAGGTTTTGCACCGATGGGGAAGTTTACGCTAAATCACGGTCATGGAACGGCAACGTATCGAACACGCGCTTGCCCGAATTGAGGCTGCCGCCGCCCGGATAGAGGCTGCAGGCGCCCGTCGCATGGCGTTACAAAACACTGGCGAGGATTCCGGCCTTGCCCGCAAGCATGAGGAATTGCGGGCAAAGGTCGGCGCTTCGCTGCAAGAGCTCGATACCCTGATCGGGACGCTGGAAGCATGATCAACGTCAAGCTTACGATTGGCGGCCGCGTATATTCAGTCTCGTGCCAGGATGGGCAGGAAGGCCATATCATGCGCCTCGGCCAGATGATCCAGAGCAAGATCGGGTCACTTTCGGGCAATGTCGGCCAGAACGAGGCGCGCACCCTGCTGTTCGCTGCCCTGCTGCTGGCGGACGAAAATCATGAATTGAGAAAACGCGCCGAAGCGGCCCCGCCCCCGGCCCTGCCGCTGGAAATGCCCGGCCTGCCCGCCGAACGGTTCGAGGCACTGGCCGAACAGCTGGAAAAACTCGCGGAAAGCCTTGAGGGCTGAGGCAGGCTTCCCTAGATAGGGCGTGACGGGTACTGCCCGGTACGCGCCGATCGAACATCCCTGAGGCTATAAGCAAATCCATGGGGGCTGTCCCTGGTCGGGCCCTGGCCCGGCACATATGGTCCCCACCTGACGTGAGGCGTCAGAGGATTTCTCCGGCACCGGCCCATGGTGGTCCCGTCACCCCTTTTTCTTCCGGCCGATTCTCTCCGGCTCGCGCCGGTCATGCGGAGCGATGCGTGACGAGCCCTGTCGAAACCAATCCCGTCGATGAGGAAAAGCAGCGCCTGCGCCGCGCCATGCGCAAGGCACGCCGCGAACACGCCGCCTCGCTCGATCCATCGGTTCGCGCGCTATTGTTCCGCCGCCCGCCCAATCCGGTGCTGGACCTGATCCCCGCAGGATCGACGATCGGCCTTTATTACAACACGCCGGACGAGGCGCCCGCCCTTTCCTATGCGCGCTTCCTGTTTGAACAGGGCCACAAGGTCGCCCTGCCCTGGATCGCCACGGCGGATGCGCCCATGCTGTTCCGCCAGTGGAGCGATCCCATCGGCGAGAGCGATCTGGAAAGCGGCCCCTATGGCCCGCAACCTTCGGCGGAAAACCCCATCGTGGTGCCCGACGTGCTGTTCTGCCCCCTGGTGGCCTTTACCGAGCGGGGTGAACGCATGGGCCAGGGCGGCGCATTCTACGATGGCTGGCTGGGCCGCAATCCTGGCCGAATCGCCATCGGCATGGCCTGGGATGTGCAGAAGGTCGATTCGCTTCCGCTTGAACCGCATGACGCACCACTGAAGGCCATCGTCACCCCTACCCGGCTTTACGGACCGTTCTGAACCATGCGCAGCAAGCCCACTTTGCGAATCCCCTTCGGGATACTCGGCCTGCTGGCCGCCCTTGCCATCTACGCACTGTTCATCGCCTGGGCATCCCAATGGATCGGCACGCTCCATGTCCTCGTCCAGACGCCGATCTACATCGTTCTGGGGACCATCTGGCTGCTGCCGCTGAGGCGCTTCCTGATCTGGATGGAAACCGGGCGCTGGGGCTGAGCCCGCCCGCCTGAAACACTAACCGGAAGAAATGCCTCAGGACGCACCTGACGGTGCGCCCGAAGGCGATGTTTATTCCGGTTTTTCCAGGAAATCCCCCAAGTGGCGCGAGTGACGGGGCTCGAACCCGCGACCTCCGGCGTGACAGGCCGGCGCTCTAACCAACTGAGCTACACCCGCGTTTTCTTGGGCGTGCACCCCTTGGGGAGCGCCGCCACTAGGGCAGGCTCGCCCCCCTGTCAACAGGGGTGATGACAGCTTTTTCACATGAGAGTGGTGATTGTGAAATTAACCATATGTTCGTGCTTCGCTGAGAAGATTCCCCATACAAATGAGGGGGCATTCTCATGCGTGAACTGCTTTATGCGGTGCTGGCCGCAGGTCTTGTCGCCACGCCGGCCATGGCAAAGCGGCCTGTTTCGCTGGACAGTGCGGTGTTCGTCGAACGTCTCGGCCATACCAATGACGGCCGGGTGGAACGCTGGATCGAACCTGCGCGGCTATTGAAGCGCGGAGACCGGCTCGTGCTGGTGGTCGAATGGCAATCCGTACCGGACGCCAGGGGCTTTGCCGTCACCAGCCCGATTCCCCGCAGCATAGCTTTTCAGGATGCGAGCACGGATTCCGTAGAAGTATCCGTCGATGGCGGGAAAAGCTGGGGCCGGCTGGGCGAATTGAAGACCGCCGACAGCTATGGCAGCCGACTCGCCACGGCCGAGGACGTCACCCATCTGCGCTGGCGAGTGAATCCCGACGATGCGCGGCGCGGCACGGGGCGCGTGACCTATTCCGCCATCGTGCGCTAACTTCGCGCTGACATCATGCGCTGACGGATCGCCAGCCGGCGATCAAACAGCGATCGGCGCCCTGATTGCGCCCTGAGGGGCATAACCCGTCACTTCAAAGTCCTCTATCCGGTAATCGAAGATCGAATCGGGCTTGCGCAGAATCGCCAGACGAGGATCCCCCTCCGGCTGACGGCCGAGCTGTTCCTCCACCAGATCGGCATGATTGAGGTAGAGATGGGTATCCCCGCCCATCCAGACGAACTCGCCCGGCTCCAGCCCCGCCTGATGCGCCACCATCCGCTGCAACAGCGCACCCGACCAGAGATTGAACGGCAGGCCCAGCGCCACATCGCAGCTGCGCTGGTAAAGCAGGCAGTTCAGGCGATTTCCCGCAACATGGAACTGATAAGTCTTGTGGCAGGGCGGCAGGGCCATCCGGTCAAGCTCCGCCACGTTCCACCCTTCGATGATGTGGCGGCGACTGCCGGGATTCGTCTTCAGGTTCTGCACGACTTCGGCAACCTGATTGATTCCCGGCCCCTTGCGATAGGTTCCATCGCCATTGGGCTCGTAGGTCGCCCAGTCCACCCACTGCTTGCCATAGACCGGGCCAAGATCGCCCCATTGGGCGGCGAATGATTCGTCATCGGCTATGCGGCTGACGAAATCATCCAGCGCGATGTCATGCCCGGTGGCACGGACATATTTGGCATGGGGCCACTCGTTCCAGATCTTCACGCCCTGCAGTACCAGGGGGCGGATATTCGTTTCGCCCGTGAGGAACCACAGCATCTCGCGCGTGGCAGTCTTCCAAAAGACTCGCTTGGTGGTGATCAACGGCATGCGCCCGTCGGACAGGTCGAAACGCATCTGCGCGCCGAAAATGGAGCGGGTGCCTATGCCCGTGCGATCCTCGCGCTGGTCACCCTGCTCCCAAACCTGCCGCAGCAGATCCAGATATTGCCATTCAGCGTGGCGCGACTCATCGGGGCGGGAAACGGGATGCAATGCCATGCCCGCACCTAACGCCCGGGCAGTGCGAACGTAAACGCGCAGGGCCCGCTATCGCAGAATAGATTGTGGAATGTGGGCACCGCGCAAAGCGCCCAAAAGTAAAATGGTCGGGGAGAGAGGATTCGAACCTCCGGCCCCTGCCTCCCGAAGACAGTGCTCTACCAGGCTGAGCTACTCCCCGACCGGCGCCATCGCAGTTTCCTGCGGGGCGAGGCAGAGGCGGCCCAATAGCGGCGCGATGGCAGGGTGGCAAGCAGGCATTTATCCACTGCGCAAAAGGGCGCTGTTTTGGTGCCCAAACAGGTTTCAATCGCCACCACTCAAACCCCGCCCCCCTTGTAATCGGCGCGTAACATCGCCATTGGGGCCCGGAAAGGCGCGCGTAGTGCGCTCCAAGGCTGACGAGTCACCCAAACATCATGATCGAACGCGATTCCCTGCGCGACGAAACCCCGTGGGACATTTGGTCCGACGAATCGGGCGATGACAAACTCCATGAGGAATGCGGCGTATTCGGGGTGATCGGCGCGGCGGATGCTTCGGCCATCTGCGCGCTCGGCCTCCATGCGTTGCAACACCGCGGCCAGGAAGCCGCCGGCATCACCAGCTTTGACGGCAACGAGTTCTATTCCCGGCGTGGCCTTGGCCATGTGGCGGAGAATTTCTCCTCGGGCGAAGCGCTGGCCGAACTGCCGGGTCACACTGCCGCGGGCCA
The DNA here is from genome assembly GCF_020539485.1 of Fulverythrobacter ferritrahens. Taxonomy (GTDB): domain Bacteria; phylum Pseudomonadota; class Alphaproteobacteria; order Sphingomonadales; family Sphingomonadaceae; genus Andeanibacterium; species Andeanibacterium ferritrahens. The sequence goes on along the minus strand of NZ_JACDXU010000001.1, from coordinate 730,216 downwards.
TGTGCGGTATTCCACCACGGGCGGATCGGGCCTTCGCAACATCCAGCCGCTTTATGCCGATCTCGCTTCGGGCGGGTTCGCCATTGCGCATAACGGCAACATCTCCAACGCCATGTCCCTCAAGAAGGACCTGGTGCAGAACGGCGCGATCTTCCAGTCGACCTCCGATACCGAGGTGATCATTCACCTCGTGGCCACCAGCCGCTTCCCCACCATGCTGGATCGCTTCATCGATGCGCTGCGCATGTTGGAAGGCGCCTATTCGCTGATCGTGATGACGCCCGAAGGCATGGTCGCCTGCCGCGATCCGCTGGGCATCCGCCCGCTCGTGATGGGCAGGATCGGCGATGCGACGCTGTTCGCCAGCGAAACGGTGGCCTTTGACGTAGTCGGTGCGGAATTCATCCGCGAGGTCGAGCCCGGCGAACTGATCCGCGTGGATCATGCGGGCAATATCGAGACGCACCGCCCCTTCGGCAATCCGAATGCCCGGCCCTGCATTTTCGAGCATGTCTATTTCAGCCGCCCGGATTCGATCCTCGATAATCGGGCGGTCTATTCGGTGCGCAAGGAAATCGGCGTGCAACTGGCGCTGGAAAGCCCGACAGAGGCAGACCTTGTGGTGCCCGTGCCCGATAGCGGCGTTCCGGCCGCCATCGGCTTTTCCCAGCAATCCGGCATTCCCTTCGAACTGGGCATTATCCGCTCCCACTATGTAGGCCGCACCTTCATTCAGCCTTCCGATGGCGCACGCCATGCCGGGGTGAAGCGCAAGCACAATGCCAACCGCCTGATCGTGGAAGGCAAGCGCATCGTTCTGATCGACGATTCGATCGTGCGCGGCACCACCAGCCTCAAGATCGTGCAGATGATGCGCGATGCAGGCGCCAAGGAAGTGCATTTCCGCGTGGCCAGCCCGCCCACCGGCTGGGGCTGCTATTACGGGGTCGATACGCCGGAGCGGTCGAAGCTGCTCGCAGGCCGCATGGATCTCGATGCCATGCGCGATTTCATCCAGGCAGACAGTCTTGCCTTCGTTTCGATTGACGGGCTCTATCGCGCCGTGGGCCACAAGCAGCGCAATGCCGGTTGTCCGCAATATTGCGACGCCTGCTTCACCGGCGATTATCCCACCAGCCTGACCGACCTTGCCCGCCGCGAAAATGGCTCGGCGCAGCTTTCCCTGCCGGTCAACAAGGTCGCCTGATGTCCGGTTCCGAAGGCAGCAAGGTGCTGGAAGGCCAGCTCGCGCTCGTCACGGGCGCAAGCCAGGGCATCGGCGCGGCAACTGCGCTGGCATTGGCCGCCGCAGGCGCGCATGTGATCATCACGGGCCGCAACGCAAAGCTGCTTGAGGAAGTCGAAGAGCAGATCCACCATGCTGGCGGCCACGCCACCATCGCGCCGATGGATCTGGGCGAACCTGACGCCATTGCGCGCCTTGCCACCGCCATCGCCAATCGCTGGGATGCGCTGGACATCATGGTCCTGTCTGCCGCCTACCTGCCGCAGCTTGGCCCGGTAACACAGATCGAGCCGCGCTATTTCAACCAGGCCATCACCACCAATGTGCTGGCAACGCAGGCGCTGGTCGCCGCGTTCGACCCGATGTTGAAGCGCAGCCGGAATGCCCGGATTATCGGGCTTACCAGCAGCCTTGCCACCGCGCCCCGCGCCTATTGGGGCGCCTATGCCGCCACCAAGGCCGCGTTCGAGGCGCTGCTGGAATGCTATGCGCAGGAAGTGGCGCGCATTTCCGAAATCCGCGTTGCGATTCTCGATCCCGGCGCGACTCGCACCGCGATGCGCGCCCGCGCCTATCCCGGCGAAGACCCGCAGACGGTGAAGGCACCCGAAGTAGTGGCTGACCGGATCTTGGCACTGGTGCAGGAAGATTTCACCACCGGCCATCGCGAGCGCGTGGAAGCGGCATAAGAACTTCGCGATCTCAGAGGTAGCGGATCAGCGTTTCACCAGCGTTGCCTGGCTGACGGTGATCCCGCCGCCCCGGAATCCCCCTTCGCAATACATCAGATAGAAGCGCCATAGACGGCAGAAGCTTTCGTCAAAGCCGCGCGGCAGGCGCCCCTCTTCCACGGCGCGGTCGAAATTGAAACGCCAGGCCTTGAGCGTTTCGGCATAATCCAGCCCGAAATCTTCCTGATCTTCCCAGGAAAGGCCGCGTTCCGCCGCGAGGCGCTGGAACTCGCCGGTGCGGATCAGCAAACCGCCGGGAAAGACATAGGCCTGAATGAAATCGGCATTGTGGGCATAGCCGTCAAACAGCTCCTCCTGCATGGCGATGAACTGGATTGCCGCGCGCCCACCGGGGCGCAGGTTGCGCGCAAGGCAATCGAAGAAGGACGGCCAATATTCGCGGCCCACCGCCTCGACCATTTCCACGCTGACGATCCCGTCAAACTGGCCGGCAACGTCCCGGTAATCCTGATGGCGGAAATCTATGCCGCTATCCTGCCGCTCCCGCGCCCAGCCCAACTGTTCGTCGGACAGGCTGATGCCGGTCACCTTGCTGCCGCGGGAGGCAAAATAATTGCTCAGCGCGCCCCAGCCGCAGCCGATTTCCAGCAGGTTTTCCGGATTGCCGAGTCGCTGCGCCAGCCTTTCCCACTTGGCATGTTGCGAAGGTTCGAGCCCCGCCACACCCTGTGCCGCATCGTAACGATAGCCGCTGGAATAGCTCATCGTGGGATCGAGCCAGGCGCCGTAGAAATCATTGCCCAGATCATAATGGGCGTGGATGTTCTTTTCCGCCCGTTTGCGCGTGTTGCGATTGAGCCAGTGGAGCAGCCGCCCGGCGATTCGCCATGGGCCCTTGGCGCGGCCCGTGTCACCCAGCGCCTCTCCATTGGCCATTACCAGTGCGAAAAGCGCGACCTCATCGGGGCTGGACCATTCGCCGGCATCCCAGCCCTGATAGAATCCCACCGAACCACCCGTGGCGACTCGCACCAGGGCGCGCCAGTCATGCAGGATCAGTTCCGCCTCGAATCCCGAGGCCCTTCCGCCCAGCCGCCGCGTTCCGCCGCCGGGGAGGTGGACGAGCAGAATGCCGGTTTCCAGCCCGGCATCCACTTCGTCGAGCAGCTTGTGGCCGCCGCCCGCAAAAAGGCGCGCAAGGAGAGACGGGCCGGTACGAACCCGGTGGCTGCCTTCCAACAGCATGTCGCCGCGTCTGATCCCCTCCACAGACATGATGCGAGTATGACTCCCGAGTCGCGATTGGGCAAGCCGCCAGCCTATCCGCTTCGAAGCGCTTCCCAGGCCGCCAGCGCGCGTTCCCTTCCCTCGCGATGACCTATGCGTTTTCGCGGATAATCGCTTGGGCGCATCCCGTAGGAATCGGGATCGTGGATATAGGGGGCGTCCAACCCGGAAAGCTCGGGCACCCATTGGCGGATATAGGCCGCGCAATCGAATTTCTCGCTCTGGGTGAGCGGTGCCATGATTCGCCCGAACATGTTCGCATCGGCACCGCACCCGGCCGACCACTGCCAGTTCACGCCATTATTGCCGTAATCGGCATCCACCAGCGTGTCCCAGAACCAGCGTTCGCCATGGCGCCAGTCGATCAGCAGATGCTTGATCAGGAAACTGGCCGCGATCATCCGCACCCGGTTGCGCATCCAGCCCGTGACCCAGAGCTGCCGCATCCCCGCATCGACGATGGGATAGCCGGTCCGGCCCTGCTGCCATGCAGCCATATCCTCCGCCGCTTGCAAATCGCTGAGCGGATCGCGCCACGCGAATTGCTCAAACTCAGGTTTGTAAGGGCGCTCGGGATAGTCCGGAAACTGGCGCAGGATCGTGGCGGCATAATCGCGCCACACTACTTCGCGCAGGAAACTGGCGGAACCGCCCCCGCCCTCCGTCGCCAGCCGATGCCACACCTGCGCGGGCGAAATCTCCCCGAAATGGAGATAGGGTGAAAGCCTGCTCGACCCATCGATGGAAGGCAGGTTGCGCGCCTCATCATAGGCGGCGACTCGCCCGGCGAAGTCTTCCAGTTGCGCATGGGCCGCCGCTTCGCCGCAGTGCCACGCTTCGCGAAAGCCGCCAGCCCAATCGGGGCGAGTCGGCAGCAGCGCCCAATCCTCCAGCTGCTCCGAAGCAGGCCACTGGGCTGGGGCTGCCAGTTCCGGCGCGGGCAGCGGCACCGGCGGGGGCATGTGCAACAGCAAGGCACGATAGAACGGCGTGAAAATGCGATATTGCCCGCCCTGCCCGCTCGTCACACTGCCCGGCGGCATCAGATAGAGGCCGTCATGCCGCTCGAACGCGACGCCTTCGGGCAAAGCCTCGGCAAGCGCTCGGTCCGCATTGCGCCACCATGGCTCGACATGGCGCAGGGCGTGAACCGCCGCCGCCCCGGTTTCCGCCGCCAGTGCCGCCAGCACTTCGTCCGACCGGCCACGCCGCAGGATCAGCCGCGATCCGCGCGCCTCCAGATCACGGGCCAGAGCGGCGAGACTGTGATGGAGCCACCAGCGACTCGCCCCGCCCATCTTGCGATGCCTGGGCGTCTCGTCATCCAGCACATAGACGGGAATCACCGGCCCGGCGGCAGCGGCGGCGCGAAACGCGGGCTGATCTGCAAGGCGCAGATCGCGGCGCAACCAGACGATTCGAGGGGCGGTCACTTGCAGGCGACTTCCGGCACATCCACTGAGAAATTGCCGCGCGTGAACCCTCCGGCAAAACGCGCATCGTTGAAGCGAATCCCCTTCCCGTCGGCTGCTCGTGTGACGAACGGCATGCGCGACCAGAAGAGGAATGCGGCAAGATCGGGTCGGTTCATGCTCAGGCGCTCCACATCAGGCCAACGGCACTTATCGACCGGCTCCAGCCATTCGACCTGTCCATTGGGGTATCTCCGGCGAAACCATCGGCCATCCCCACCTTGCGCCAGTACATCCCGCTGCCAGAAGGCCAGTGGCACTGGCGTGACATAGGCAACCGCCGGATAGGGCTCGTGCGTCCGCGCCTGTTCGGCAGCGAAACGACTGAAGGCGATATTGCCGCCGATATAAGCCAGCACCATGGCCAGCGCGACTTGGGCCGGTTTGCGCCACTCCCCGCCCCTCTTCTCCCGCCGCAGCGAGAGCATCACGGCAAACCCCATGCCCAGCCATAGCCAAAGATCGATGATGAAGATCGCATCGCCATAGAACCAGCGATGGCTGAACGGCTCCAACAGGCGGATGCCGTAATTGTTCAGCCAGTCCATTGCCGGATGAGTAAGGCAGCCAATCAGGCTGAGCGCATAGAGCCAGCCGAAATGCACGGGCAGCCGCTGTTCCGGCCTCTTACCGCGCTTCGCCTGCCAGCGATCGTACCACCAGAGAAGTCCGGCAAGGATCAAGGGCAGCAGCACCCAGGCGATGGGGCCGTGCGTCAGCCCGCGCCGCATGGCCAGGCTTTCGATGCCATAGATCGTGCAGGTCGCATCGATGTCGGGAATGTTCGCGCCGATGATCAGCGCCGGCATGGCCAGCCCGGTCTTCCGCTTCAGACCCGCCTGCCCCAGCAGCGCGCCGACCAGGCTGTGTGTCAGATTGTCCATGCAGATGCCCCGGCGAAAGTGACACGGAACGAGTAGTGAAACTACGCGACTTTTCGAAGGATTATCGTTTTATACCATTGCCTTGCAGGATGAACATGAAACGCCCTGTGTGACTTTTCGTTCACTCGCTTCTCCCCGACAATCACAGGCGCCGGCCCGTTCCGAGGCATCAAAGCAGCGAGGAGGAGAGTAGGAAAGTGTTTCTTCGGGCAGGCGGCTTGAGTTGGTTCGCAGCACTCTGCCCGTTACCTGCATCGTCATGCTGAACTCGTTTGTGCAAGCACAGCTTCGCGTCCAGCATCCATCCGTCTCCACGGGCTGCAAGGCGATCCGGAAAAATGGATCCTGAAACAAGTTCAGGATGACGATATGAGATGCCTATCCTTCGGCCAACAGGACCTCACCTTGAACAGCTCCGCCCAGCCCCGCGACAATCACCTTCACCTGAACGCCATGCCGATCTTCACCATGGCGGCCATGCTGCTCGCAAGCTTCGCGTTGCTGGCGCATGAGGTTTCGGAGAAGGAACCGCTCGGCTTCGATCGCGCGATCATCACGGCACTGCGGGCCGGGCCGGATTACGCGGTGCCGCTCGGCCCCAAATGGTTCAACAATGCCATGCTGGACCTGACGGCGCTGGGCGGTGTGACCGTGCTGACGCTGGCAGTGATCCTCGCCACGGCCCTGCTGCTGCTCCGCCATCGCTGGCGCATGGCCGGTCTGCTGGTTGCCGCCACAGCGAGCGGTGCACTGGCGGGAAGCGGATTAAAGCATCTGTTCGCCCGGCCCCGGCCGGACGTCGTGCATCATCTGGCGGAGGTCAGTTCGCTCAGCTTCCCCAGCGGGCACGCGATGAACAGCGCAATCGTGTTCCTGACGCTGGGCGCCATCGTCTCGCGCAATTATCGCGAGCACTCGACGCGGCTGTTCATCCTGCTCTGCGCAGTGGGCCTGACGCTGATTATCGGCTTTTCGCGCATCTATCTGGGCGTCCACTGGCCGAGCGACGTTCTGGCCGGGTGGAGCATTGGCGGCGCATGGGCGCTGCTGATGGGGCTGGTGGCCAGCCGGATGCAGGAATGGCACGGGATCGAGCAGCCCTCCTCCAAATAGGAGGGCCGCCCGCTATATCCCGTCAGATGTGGTCGGCGTCCGAGGCTTCGACCGTCCAGGTCTGGCCCTTGGCAAGCAGCTTGGCGAGATCGGCGACCTTGCCTTCGCTGGCCTTGGCGTTCTGGGCGATCACGGCGCTTTCGAAGGTCGGGCGCGGATCGTCATAGATCACGCCCAGCGCCATCGGGAATGCGCCGAAGGGCATTTCCACCAGCATGTGGGCCAGCGCACGGTTCTTCACATCGTGCAGGGCAACGCCGGCAGCTTCCCAATCGCCATCGACCACGTCCACCACTTCAAGGCAGCACTTGTCGCGGTTCAGGCTGATGCCCTTGGTGCCATTGGCGAACAGCAGCGGCTGGCCGTCCTGCAACCACAGCTGGCGTTCTTCCCCGCCCTTGGGGGCGGCGAAATCGTTGAACACGTCCTTGTTGTAGACGATGCAGTTCTGGAAGATTTCCACGAAAGCCGCGCCCTGATGGGCATGGGCGGCTTTGAGCACGTCCGGCAGGTTCTTCGACACGTCGAAACCGCGCGCCACGAAGCGCGCGCCCACGCCCAGCGCGAAGGCGCAGGGGTTGGCCGGGCGGTCCACCGAACCCAGCGGCGTGGAAGGCGACAGCGTGCCTTCACGGCTGGTGGGCGAATATTGCCCCTTGGTCAGGCCGTAAATCTCGTTGTTGAACAGCATGATCTGCAAATTCACGTTACGGCGCAGCACATGCATCAGGTGATTGCCGCCGATGGACAGGCCATCGCCGTCACCCGTGACCATCCACACATCCAGTTCCGGATTGGCCAGCTTGATGCCCGTAGCAAAAGCAGGCGCGCGGCCGTGGATCGTGTGGAAGCCATAGCTTTCCACATAATAGGGGAAGCGGCTGGAGCAGCCGATGCCCGAAACGAACACGGTGTTCTTCGGGTCAGCGCCCAGCTGCGGCAGGGTGCGCTGCACCGCCTTGAGGATCGCGTAATCGCCGCAACCCGGGCACCAGCGCACTTCCTGGTCGGTTTCCCAGTCCTTGAGCGTGGTGGTGATGGGGGTCATGTCGTTCATGGATTCACCGTTTCGGGGCTGGGCAGCTGCTGGGAATTGGCATCAACCTCGCCGCCTTCATTGTCGGGGACGCCGTCGAAATAGGCCGCGATGGCTTCTTCCAGCTCGGCGATCTGGAAGGGCTGGCCGCTCGTCTTGGTCAGCGGCCTGGCATCCACCAGCAACTGGTCGCGCAGCACGGTCTTGAACTGGCCGGTGTTCATTTCGGGCACGAGGATATTGTCGAAGCCCTTGAGCAGATCGCCCAGATTGGCGGGCAGCGGCCAGACATGGCGGACATGGATCTGGCTGACATCCAGCCCCTTGGCCCGCGCACGGCGCACCGCCTGGTGGATCGGGCCATAGGTGGAGCCCCAGCCGACCACGGCCAGCTTGCCGGTAGTATTGCCCAGCGTCACGTCCTGCGGCGGAACGCCCTGCGCCACGCCGTCCACCTTCGCCTTGCGGGCGTCGGTCATCAGCTGGTGGCTGGCAGGCGAATAATCGATATTGCCAGTGCCGGGGTTCTTCTCGATGCCGCCGATGCGGTGCATCAGGCCGGGCGTGCCGGGCTTGATCCACGGGCGGGCGCCCTTCTCGTCACGCGCGAAGGGCAGCAGCTTTTCATTGCCGTCCTCGTCAGTGGCGTTCTTCCCGGTCAGGAAAGTCACCGGGAACGGCTCGTAGCTGGCCGGATCGGGCACCTTCCACGGCTCAGCCGCATTGGCGATATAGCCGTCGGTCAGCAGCATCACCGGGGTCATGTACTGAACCGCGATGCGGCAGGCCTCGATCGCGCAATCGAAAGCGTCAGCGGGCGAGCGGGCAGCGATGACGGGCATCGGCGCATCGCCATTGCGGCCATAGACCGCCTGATAGAGATCGCTCTGCTCCGTCTTGGTCGGCAGGCCGGTGGAAGGCCCGCCGCGCTGCGAATTGACGATGACGAGCGGCAGCTCGGTCATGATCGCAAGGCCCATCGCCTCGCCCTTCAGCGCGATGCCGGGGCCCGACGAGCTGGTTACGCCCAGCTGGCCCGCATAGGAAGCGCCGATGGCCGAGCAGATCGCGGCAATCTCGTCTTCCGCCTGGAAGGTGGTGACGCCGAATTCCTTGAGCCGCGCCAGATGGTGCAGGATCGCCGAAGCCGGCGTGATCGGATAGCCGCCGAAGAACATCGGCAGATTGGCAAGCTGCGCACCCGCCACGAGGCCGAGCGAAACCGCTTCGGCGCCGGTGATGGTCCGATAAAGGCCCGCTGGCTGCGGATAGGCTTCGAGGTGGAGCTTCTTGAGCGGCCCGGCCAGTTCCGCCGTTTCACCATAGGCATGGCCGGCGTTGAGCGCGGCGATGTTCGCGTCGGCAATGGTCGGCGCCTTGGCGAACTTGGCCTTCAGCCAGTCGATCAGCGGCTGCCGGTCACGGTCGAACATCCACAGGGCCAGGCCCAGCGTCCACATGTTCTTGCAGCGCAGCGCTTCCTTGTTGCCGAGGCCGAAGGGCTTCACGGATTCCATGGTCAGCGCGGAAATGTCGAAGGCCAGCACATCCCACTTGGCCAGCGAACCGTCTTCCAGCGGATTGCTGTCGTACTTCGCCTTGTCGAGATTGCGCTTCGAGAACTCGCCCGTATCGGCAATGATCAGCCCGCCCGGCTTCAGCGCGGCAAGGTTCACCTTCAGCGCCGCCGGGTTCATGGCGATCAGCACGTCCGGCGCGTCACCGGCCGTATCGATCTCGGTCGAGCCGAAATTGATCTGGAAGGCCGAAACGCCGAACAGCGTGCCTTGCGGTGCGCGGATTTCCGCCGGAAAGTCCGGGAAAGTGGCCAGATCGTTGCCCGCCAGCGCAGTGGACAGGGTGAACTGCCCGCCGGTGAGCTGCATGCCGTCGCCGCTGTCGCCCGCGAAACGCACCACGACCGCTTCAGGAGCGGGAGCGGTGGCGACCGGCTTTTCGGCTGCGAGTGTTGCCATTAGTCTTGTCCTTCGGGGCGCGGGAAGCGCGCCATTTTCGCAATATGGTGGCGCCACTATGCCTGCCTAGGGCCTGTCGCAATCAAGTTTTTCTGTCTCCGGCCCAAAAACGCGGATGGAAAGCGCCTGCGGCACCGCTTATCCACCGTGGAAACACGGGGCCGGATAGCGCCCCCGATACGGGAGACGGGTTTCCATGGACGCGACAGAGCCTTTCATGCGTGACGATGTTCGCACATTCCTTGCGATGGTGGCGGGAATGAACCGGCCGGATATCGCCAGCGTGCCGATCGAGCAGACCCGCACCATGATGGCGGCAATGCAGGAATTCATCCAGCTTCCCGGGCCGGACCTGGCCGTGGTGAAGGATCTCGCCGCGCCCGGCCCCCATGGCACGGTGCCGCTGCGCCTCTATGATCCTCGGGCCGAGCGCGGCCCTTCCCCGCTGCTGTTGTTCATTCATGGCGGCGGCTTCGTGGCGGGGGACATTGCCAGCTATGACGCGACCTGCCGCACCATCGCGGCGGAAATGGACCTGCCGCTTGTCTCGGTCGAATATCGCCTTGCGCCGGAGCATCCCTTCCCCGCCGCGCCGGAAGATTGTGAGGCTGCCGCGCGCTGGCTTGCCACCAGCCCCGCCGAACTGGGCCGCGAAGTTACCGGCCTGATCCCGCTGGGAGACAGCGCGGGCGGCAATCTGGCCATCGTCGTCACCCAGTCCCTCATGCTCGAACCCGCGGCGGTTCCGGTGCTGATGCAGGCGCCGATCTATCCGGTTACCGATCCGCTGGACCCCCACCCCTCCTACGCGCAATTCGCCGAGGGCCATCTGCTGACCCGGAGCACGATGGACTATTTCAACCTGTGCTATGCGCTCGATCCGGAAGACCGGCGGGCCTATCCCATACTCGGCCCCATTGCGGGCACACCGCCCACCGTTCTGGCCACCGCCGCGCTCGATCCGCTGCGCGATTCGGGCCGGGCCTATGCCTCCGCGCTGGTCCAGGCGGGAAGTGACGTGACTTATCTGGAACTCGCCGGGAATATCCACGGTTTCATCCAGATCCGCAAAGCGATCCCTAGCGCACATGCCGACCTGCTTGCTATTCTGGGGGCGATGAAGGCGACGCTGGAAAGGATTGCATGACTACATCCCAATGGGATCTCCCCTATCGCCCCTGCGTGGGCGTGATGCTGGTAAATGGGGAAGGCAAGGTCTTCGTCGGCCGGAGAATCGACAATAAGGAAGGTGACGCCTGGCAGATGCCGCAGGGCGGCATGGACGATGGCGAGGATGTGATCGCCGCCGGCCTGCGCGAACTGGCGGAAGAAACCGGCGTGACCGGCAGCAATGCCGCATTGATCGCGCGCAGCAAGGAAGAGCTGCTCTACGATCTGCCCGAAGAACTGGTGGGCAGGTTGTGGGGCGGGAAATACCGCGGGCAGCGCCAATTCTGGCTGTTGATGCGCTACATCGGCACTGACAGCGAAATCGATCTGGAAGCCCACGATCCGCCCGAATTCTGCGAATGGAAATGGATCGATCCGGAATTGCTGCCGGAAGTGATCGTGCCCTTCAAGAAGCGTGTCTATCGCGCGGTGCTGGAGGAATTCCGGGCGCTGATTTGATCGGAGCCATCGGCCTCGTCATTGCGAGCGCAGCGAGGCAATCCATGGCGTTATACGTTAGGCCCTATACGTTGGGCCCTGGATTGCTTCGGAACCTTCGGTTCCTCGCAATGACGATGAGATTCAGTTCTTGCTGATTTCGGGGTCCGGCTGAACCGCTTCCGCCGTCAACACCTTGGGCTTGGGCGCGGCGGCAATTACGCCGGCCAAAGCCTTGGTTTCAGGGCATTTCGTGCCACACATGGATTCCAGCTTGGCGAGGTTGCGACGCGCTTTTTCCACAGCGCCCTTTTCCACCAGTGCTTCCCCTTCGCCCGAAATGGCCGCGAGGTTGCCGGGATCGCGCAATTGCGCGGAGCGGTAATAATGGATTGCCTTGCCCTGCATTCCATTGAGGCGCGCGGCCTCCGCAAGGTCCAGATAGATGGCCGAATAGCCCGGATCCACCGCCAGCGCGGCCTCGAAGGAGCTGATCGCTTCGTCCACGGCGCCCGCCTTGAGCTGGGCACGGCCCTGCGTGACCAGGGCAGCAGCGCGCGGATCGGCCTGATAGGTGCCCGCTTCCCCCACACTGGCCGAAACCGCCACAAGCAGCGAAAGGGCACAGGCAGCGGGGAAATAACGCATCGCGAACTCCTTGAACGCGGTCATCGCATATGGCCTTCGTCAGCCTGGGAGACAGACATCGGTATGACAGACAACGGCATGACGGACATCTGTTTAACGGACATCGTGACCGGCGCCTATCATGCCCGCGATAAACGGGCGATGAAAAAACCATCTGTTCCATCGGCGGACGGAGTCAAGCGTATTCCCTCACCGCGCGGGGTTCCCGCAGGCAATTCGGGCACTTCCGCCAGCCAGCCGGAGTGACGTTTCAGGAAGTCTTCAACCTGCCCGGCCCCTTCCTCGTCCAGCAGCGAACACGTGACATAGACCAGCCGCCCACCGGGCCGAACAAGATCGGCCGCCACGTCCATCAGCCGGGCCTGCGTTTCCACATAGCGGGCGAGCTGCGCCGGGGTGAGACGCCAGCGCGCCTCGGGATTGCGGCGCCAGGTACCGGTGCCCGAACAGGGCGCATCCACCAGCACCGCATCGGCAAGGCCGCGCCATGGCGCCAGCGCCGCCAGTTCGCGGCCCGGATCAAGCAGCACGGTTTCCGCCACCACTGCCCCTGCCCGCTCCGCACGCGGGGCCAGGCGGGAAAGGCGTGCACGATCCGTATCGGCGGCGATCAGCCTGCCCCGGTTGTCCATCGCGGCGGCCAGGGCCAGCGTCTTGCCGCCCGCCCCCGCGCATAGATCGATCACCGTTTCCCCCGGCGCGGCCTGAACGGCGAGGCAGCAGATCTGGCTGCCGCCGTCCTGCACTTCCACCTGCCCGCTCCGATAGGCCTCCCACTGGTCCACCGGCGTGCCTTCAGGCAGGCGCAGGCCATCTGGCGCGGCGAGGCTCTCGCCCGCCAGCGGAAGCTCCAGCCCATCGCGCGAGGCATTCAACCTGTTGACCCGGATGTCCAGCGGGGCGCGGCCCAGCAAGGCGCGCGCCGCATCGCCCTCTATCCCCGAGGCGGCGAGCTTCGCCTCCAGCCATTCGGGCGCGATGCCGCCTTGCGCGGGAAGTTCCTCGGGCGAAATCGCGGCGGGGCCATAGGGTGAGCCGTCAAACAGGCCGGCAATCGCAGGATCGCCCTGCGCCAGACGCAGCATCGCCGCACGGCCGCTTTCGGGCACCGGCCCGCAGGCCCGGATCGCGCCATAGACAAGTTCGCGGATCGCGCGCCGATCCTTCGATCCGGCATAGCGGCGCTGGCGGAAACCCTCGGTAATCAGGCGATCCGCAGGGGCCCCATTGCGGCGCGCGGCCTCTATCACCTGATCGAGCAGATCGATCGCGGCCTGAACGCGGGCGGAGGGAGTCATGCGCGGAATCCTCCCCGGCACGGAGTGGAGAACCACCGCAAGCGGCGGAGAGGCACGAGCATCATGTCACAATCTGGAAAGGGTGCAGGATGAGGCACCTGCCCCTCCACCATGCTGCGCATGGTCCCCCTCCCCGCTTCAGGGAGGATCAGATTGCTCACCGCGTCGGGTAATTCGGCGCCTCGCGCGTGATCGTCACGTCATGGACATGGCTTTCGGCAAGGCCCGAATTGGTGATGCGGATGAACTTGGCGCGCTGCTGAAGGTCTTCGATCGTGGCCGAGCCGGTATAGCCCATCGCCGCCTTGATGCCGCCCACCAGCTGATGGACCACATCTTTGGCGGGGCCCTTGTAGGGCACCTGCCCTTCGATCCCTTCCGGGACCAGCTTCATCTGGTCCTTGATGTCCTGCTGGAAATAGCGGTCCGCACTGCCGCGCGCCATAGCGCCGACGGAGCCCATGCCGCGATAGGACTTATAGGCACGCCCCTGATAGAGGAAGGTCTCGCCCGGGGCTTCTTCCGTGCCCGCAAGCAGCGATCCGATCATCACGGCGGAAGCACCTGCGGCCAGAGCCTTGGCCGCATCGCCTGAAGTGCGCAGGCCGCCATCGCCGATGATCGGCACGCCGGCCTTGCGGGCTTCTGCCGCTGCTTCGAGGATCGCGGTCAGCTGCGGCACGCCCACGCCCGCCACGATGCGGGTGGTGCAGATCGATCCCGGCCCGATGCCCACCTTCACCGCATCCGCGCCCGCGCCGATCAGCGCCCTGGTCGCTTCGGCCGTGGCGACATTGCCTGCCACAACCTGCACCGCGTTGGAGAGCTTCTTCACCCGCTCCACCGCCTTGGCCACATCCTTGTTATGGCCATGGGCGGTGTCGATGATGATGACGTCGCATTCCGCGTCGATCAGCGCCTCGGTGCGTTCGAAGCCCTTGTCGCCCACCGTGGTGGCCGCAGCAACGCGCAGGCGGCCCGCGCCATCCTTCGTCGCCTCGGGATAGGTCACGGCCTTTTCCATGTCCTTCACGGTGATCAGGCCCACGCAGTGATAGGCATCGTCCACCACCAGCAGCTTTTCGATGCGGCGTTGGTGCAGCAGCTTGCGCGCTTCATCCTGCCCCACGCCGATGCGGACGGTGGCAAGATTCTCATGCGTCATCAGCTCGCGCACTGGCTGGGCCGCATTGTCGGCAAAGCGCACGTCGCGATTGGTCAGAATGCCCACCAGCTTGCCGCCGGGTTCCACCACGGGAATGCCGCTGATGCGATTATCGCGCATGATTGCCTGCGCCTCACCCAGAGTGGCGTCGGGCGCGATGGTGATGGGGTTCACCACCATGCCGCTCTCAAACCGCTTCACCTGCCGGACGGCGGCGCATTGCTGCTTCACGGTGAGATTGCGATGCAGCACGCCGATGCCGCCCATCTGGGCCATGACGATGGCCATGTCCGCTTCGGTAACGGTATCCATCGCGGCGGAGATCACCGGAATGTTCAGCCGGATGCCGCGCGTCAGCTGGGTTGCGGTATTGGCTTGCGAGGGGACGATATCGCTTTCCGCCGGACGCAGGAGAACGTCATCGAAAGTCAGGCCGGTCGGGATATCAAGATGTGCCACTGCGCGCTCGCCTCTGGAGAATCGTGGCGGCCCATGTAACCGCACATGGCCAGAACCGCTAGGGGGTGCGCCAATCAAATGCAGGGCGAATTGCGCAATATTATTGCTGAAGGGCCCGTTGCATCAATATCCGCCCATCCTGAGCCTGTCGAAGGACACGCGCGACTCCTGATCAATTCGGCAAAATTTCCCGTGGCCTTCGACAAGCTCAGGCTGAGCGGGCCGTGCATCAGGAATATTCACTCCGCCGTCCAGCCGCCATCGATGGAATAATTCGCGCCATTGATGTTCTGCGCCTCGTCCCGGCAGAGGAACAGCGCCAGCGCGGCCACTTCTTCCACCTGCACGAATTTCTTGGTCGGCTGCTTGGCGAGCAGCACATCGTTCATCACCTGCTCGCGCGTCATGCCGCGCGCCTTCATCGTGTCGGGGATCTGGTTTTCCACCAGCGGGGTCCAGACATAGCCCGGGCTGATGCAGTTCACCGTGGTGCCGAATTGCGCCAGTTCCAGCGCCAGGGTCTTGGTCAGGCCCGCGATCCCGTGCTTGGCCGCCACATAGGCTGCCTTGAAGGGCGAGGCCACGAGCGAATGGGCGCTGGCGGTATTGATGATCCGCCCCCAGCCCGCCGCCTTCATGTGCGGAATGGCAAGGCGGCTGGTGTCGAAGGCGGCGGTGAGGTTCAGCGCGATGATGGCATCCCATTTCTCGGGCGGGAACTCATCCACCGGGGAGACGTGCTGCATCCCGGCGTTGTTGACCAGAATGTCCACTTCCCCGGCAGCAGCCATCAGCGCCTCTACGCCGGAACGCTGCATCAGATCCGCCGGGACATGCATGGCGTCTGCCCCGCTCATGGCCGACAATTCATGCAGGATCGCAGCAATCGCATCCGCATCGCCGAAGCCGTTGAGCACGACGGCCGCCCCTTCTGCCGCGAGCGCGCGGGCGATGCCCAGCCCGATGCCCGATGTCGATCCCGTGATGACGGCGCGCTTACCCTTGAGGAACATGCTCGACTCCCTGACGAATGCCGTGCCAGAATTCACCCCAAGCGGGCTGCAGGTCCAGCCCTTTTCGCAACTGCACAATAGCGGGAATGCCCATCCGATGCGCCTCAACGATTTCAATCCGGCCAATATCCGCGTGCGCGATCAGCGTGGCGGCGGGGGCGGCGGCGGGATGCCCGGCGGCGGGATCGGCATCGTGGGCGTGCTGGTGGTGCTGGCAGTGGCCTATTTCACCGGGGCGGACCCGTCCCAGTTGCTCAGCGGGTTGCAGGATGTCCAGCAGGGTCAGGTGCAGGAGCAGTCGACCGGCGGGAGCGACACGGCTGAAAGCTGCGCGGTGAACCAGTACAGCACGGAAGCCTGCGCCCATCTGGCCAGCCTGAACGAGACGTGGGAGCCCAAATTCCTCGCGGCGGGCGTGGAGTTCGAACAGCCCGTGCTCAATTTCTATTCCCGCTCCGGAAGCGCTGGCTGCGGCGAGGCGCAGAGCGCGATGGGCCCGTTCTACTGCCCCAGCGACAGGGGCATCTATATCGACACCGATTTCTTCGACGAGATGGCCCAGCGCATGGGCGCCAAGGGTGATTTCGCCCGCGCCTATGTGATGGCCCATGAATATGGCCACCATGTGCAGAACCTTACCGGACTTGCCCGGCAAGTGCGCCAGTTGCAGCAACAGAACCCCGATCAGGACAATGCGCTGCAAGTGCGGATGGAACTGCAGGCGGATTGCTATGCCGGCATCTGGGCGGCGAACAACCGCGCGCGGATCGAGCCTGGCGACATCGAGGAAGGCATGGCAGCCGCCCATGCGGTAGGCGACGACACGTTAATGGAACAAGCCGGACGGAGACCTGTGGAAGCCGCCTTCACCCATGGTTCAAGCGCACAGCGTATGAAATGGCTGAATATAGGGTTGGAAACAGGAAACGAAGACCGCTGTGATACTTTCGCCGATATTCTCCGCTAGGGCCTTGGCCGCGACCGCTGCCTGCGCCCTCCTCGCCACTCCCCTCGCCGCTCGCGATGAGGACAAGCCAGTCACCGACGATACCGTTACCGCACGCGATGTGGCGGTAACCCCGATTCAGGATCTCAATCTCGAAAAGGATGAAATCCCCCCGCTGCTGCTGGCCGCGCAGGCCGATCCCTACAGTCTTGCCGGGCTCAATCGCTGCAGCAAGATCGTGGTTGCCGTGGAGGAACTCGACAAGGTCCTCGGCCCCGACTTCGATGTGGCCGACGCCAATGAGCGCAAGATGACCGTCGGCAGCGTTGCCAAATCGGTAGTCGGCGCGCTGATCCCCTTTCGCGGAGTGATCCGCGAGATTTCCGGCGCCAACAAGCATGAGCGGGAGTTTCAGGATGCCATCGTGGCTGGCGTGATGCGCCGCGCCTATCTCAAGGGCATCGGCCTCAAGCAGGGCTGCCAATATCCCGCCCGCCCCGCCACCGACGCCGACCGCGCGCGAGTCGCCAAGGCCAGGGAACAGGCCAAACTGGTCGAGCAGCAGGCTGAATATCAGAAGGACGTGGTGAAAGACCGCGAGAAGGAAGCGAAAAAGGCGGCTGACCAAGCGAACAGGTGAGCCGGGGGCCCCATGGCCCGTGGCCTAGCATTCTGCCGCGATGACCGATGCGGCAGCCTCACCCTCCACTGTCATCCCGGACTTGTTCCAGGATCCAGCTTTCTCAGAAGGCATAGCGGGATCCCGGAACAAGTCCGGGATGACAAGTGGTGCATCATTGGCACGCCATCTTGACATTGCGAACCATTTGGGTTATGCGGACCCAGTGACGGGTTGCGGGGGCGGTAGCGCTTCGCTCCTCTCCCGCGCCGGGTCGGCGCTGTCTGCAGAGCCGGGCCAGATGGACAGAGTGGATGTCAACGCCCTGTCCGGCCCGCTGGACCAGCGCCCGCAACAGATGCGTGGCCGGATGATGATTCGCCCCAGAGGAACATCGCCGCTCAAGGGAAGGCTCACTTGCGAGCCCTATGCCTTCCCCGCCATGCAGCTCAGGGCCGAGCAGACAAGTTTGCCGCGATACTTCGCCTGCCATTCGCATATCAAACAACGCGCAATCGCACCGCTCGCCAGAGCGGGCGCCTGACAGCACCGGCCCGGCCCCGTCCGTTCTCGGTTGTCTCACTTCGGCGTTAGCCCGCATTCGCCAGCGGAGGGATGGGTGTGTCTGCGCCATGCGAACGCCGGGATCGCTGGGCATCCCCTGCTGGATGAAGATGTAGAGGGTTTCACGCGGAGACGCGGGGGCGCGGAGAGGGTGCGGCTGGGCCCGTTCCCTCCGCGCCTCCGCGTCTCCGCGTGAGTTTTATTGGGTTCGCGCAAAGAGCGCAAAGGCCGCTGAGGGTGTAGCGCCTACCTCTATACCTCGTCATTCCCGCCCTTCGACGCCGCCTGCGGCGTCGAAGGGCGGGAATGACGAGGGTTGGGGAGGCAGCACAGTCCCATCTCAGCCGGAATGACGAGATTGAAGTTGGTGCCACATTACCAGCGGTCCCGGGTCGAGCCCGGGACGAGGAGTGGAGGAAAGCGCTTTACCCCCTCAACTCTCCGTCGCCAGTTCCCTGATCTCCTGATCCAGTTCCTGCAGCACTTCCCGGCGGGTTTCAGCGTCCAGATCCCGGTTACGCGCAATGCTGGCGCGTACTTCCAGCAAGGCCGCGCGAGCGCTGGCATTGGCATTTGCCGCAGCCTTCTCCCCCATCTTGGCGGCGATCATGTCGCAGTCGCCTGCAGCCTGCGCACTCGCCCCGTTGCTCCGGCTGGTGGCCATACCGCAACCATTTGCCATGGCGGTCTGGGAAACAGCCGTACTTATCGAGGTCGATACGATCCGGGCGATGTTGACCTCCAATTGCTTGCCCCAATCCTCCCATTGCGTTTCCCATTGCCGGGATTGACGATCCAGATCGCTCGCAGCCTTGCGGCTGGCGCCATCTTGCTGGACCACGCCGGTCTCGACGATCGACACCGCCGATACGCTTGGCACAGGCGGCACGGGAGGTTCCGGAGGCAGGGGTGCATCCGGGGCCACGGGCGCGTAGGGCGCCGCCGGAGCCATGGGTGGCGCGGGGGGAGCGGGCGGTTCAGGCAAGCGGCTGCGCTGTTCGGCCCTCCCCTGTTCGGCATAGCTGACCGAAGCAGTCAGCGGCAGGGCAATCACCGCCCCGGCCAGCATCAATCGCCCGGCAAGCCGTCGGCGCGGGGAAATATCTGCCATGGTCAAGCTGCGCAGGCGGTGAATGATGGATTTCTCGCCCAGAAGCGGCCCGAAGCTGCGATGCCCGGCCATGGGCGCGGCGAGCGACAGGCGCGGCCCGGCGGCAAAGCTGGCGATTACCCGGCCATATTGCGCCCGCACGCGCGGATCGTACCGGGCGATTACCCGCGCATCGCAGGCCGCCTCCTGATCGCGGCGCATGGCGCGCCAGCCCAGCCAGGCGAGCGGATTGAACCAGTGCAGCGCCAGCAGCGGCTGGGCCAGAATATTGGCCAGCAGATCCAGCCCGCGATGATGGGCCAGTTCATGCTCGATCGCCAGATCGCGCGCGGCGCGGTCTTCCATCGCCATGAATTCCATCGGCAGGGCAATCACCTTGTCGCTCACCCCGAAAGCCACGGGGGAGATCGCCGCCGGGCTTTCCACCAGCCGGATGCGGCCAACCTCGCCCACGGGGCGCGCGCCAGCCAGCAACCAGTCCCGCATCCGGTAATAGGTCCACCAGCGCCACAGCAGGAAAGCCGCCGCGCCGCCCAGCCAGGCCAGCACCAGCGCATCGGCGACCATTCCGCTCAGCGTATCCCGGATTGTTGGAACAGCCGGCGGGAAGAAGTCTGGCATTTGCGCAGCGCTTGCAGGATGGAAAGCCACTTCGGAAAGCGGCGCCAGAACTCCCGATCCGGCAGAAGTCACCAGCTGATCCGCAGCGGGAGCCGGTGCGAAACTGGCCGGCAGCACCACGGGCGGCATGATGAAACGCAGGAATGGCAAGGCCCACAGGGCATAGCTCATCTGCGGGCCGAACTGGCGCGCCACCGGGCCGCGCAACACCAGCACCAGCGCGATCAGCGCACCGGTATAGAGCAGCGTGTCAACCAGCCAGCCGATCATTGCTTCAACTCCCGCAGCAGAGCCTCGATTTCGGCAATGTCATCATCCGAAAGGGCCTCTGCCTCGGCCAGATGGGCCAGCAAGGGCGCGGCCCGCCCGCCGAACAGCCGATCGACCAGACGGCGCGATTCCCCGCCGACATAATCCGCGCGCTCCAGCAGGGGGCGATAGAGAAAGCGGCGCCCATCGGGTTCGGTGGCGACGGCATGCTTGGCGACGAGGCGCGAAAGCAGCGTCTTCACCGTGGCAAGGCTCCACTCGCGGCTCTTCCCCACCTTGTCCGCCAC
Organism: Fulverythrobacter ferritrahens; assembly: GCF_020539485.1. Taxonomy (GTDB): domain Bacteria; phylum Pseudomonadota; class Alphaproteobacteria; order Sphingomonadales; family Sphingomonadaceae; genus Andeanibacterium; species Andeanibacterium ferritrahens. The sequence goes on along the minus strand of NZ_JACDXU010000001.1, from coordinate 709,901 downwards.
ATCGGCTGCGGTAAGCGGGGAATGTTCCCACAAGGCTTCCATGACGGCATGTTCGGCTTCGCTGATGCGTTCCGGCCTGCCAATATCCTGGCCTTCATCACTTTCCGCCACGAGTTCCCTCCTCGCCATGATCAAGCGGCTTTCCTATACGACTACATATGTAATCTGAAGCCCTGATGAACGGAATCGACAGCACTATTTCCCGCGCGTGCCGCCGGGCAGTGGCTGAGCCTTGGCCAGCCGACCGGAGAACCCTCGTGAATTCAGCATTTTTCGCCAATAATATCCGCGCCGACCGCAAGTCTGCGCGGTGGCATTTCATTCGAGGCGGGGCTAACTGACTAGCCATGTCCGTAAACGCCCCATCGCGCCGCGTCGCCAGCCTCGCCGATTGCCACAATATCGAGGATTTCCGGCTGCTGGCCCATCGCAAGCTGCCCTTCCCCGTCTATCATTACATCGATGGCGCCGGGGATGACGAGATCACCAAACGTCGCAATACCAGCGCGTTTGACGATTGCGATCTTGTGCCCAATGTGCTGGCCGGCGTGGAGGAAGTGGACACTTCCGTCACCGTGATGGGCAGGAAGACCCCCCTGCCCCTGATCCTCTCCCCCACGGCCCTGCAACGCCTGTTCCACTGGCAGGGAGAGCGCGCCGTTGCCGCGGTGGCCGAGAAATTCGGCCTGTGGTTCGGCATTTCCAGCCTGGGCAGCGTTTCGGTGGAGGAAGTGGGCGCGCGCTTCACCGGCCCCAAGATGCTCCAGTATTACTATCACAAGGACCGGGGGCTGAACGCCGCGCTGATCGAAATGGCGCGCGCCGCCAATTTCGATGCCATCGCGCTGACCGTGGACACGATCGTGTCCGGAAAGCGCGAACGCTGCCTGCGAACCGGCTTCACCAGCCCGCCCAAGATCACCCCGGCCAGCTTCCTGTCCTACGCCACCAAGCCGCGCTGGGCGCTGGACTATATGTTCCGCGAGAAGTTCTCCCTGCCCAACCTTGAAAAGCATGTGGCGGCGGGAACGAACGTGGCCACCTCTGTGGCGGATTACTTCAACACCATGCTTGATCAGTCGATGGACTGGAAGGCGGCGGACAAGCTGCGGCAGGACTGGGGCGGCACCTTCGCCCTGAAGGGCATCATGTCGGTTGCCGATGCGAAGCGCGCGGCGGAAATCGGCGTGGACGCGATCTGGGTTTCCAACCATGGCGGCCGCCAGCTCGACGGCAGCCGCTCTCCCTTCGACCAACTGGCCGAAATCGTCGACGCGGTGGGCGACAAGGTGAACGTCATCATGGATGGCGGAGTGCGGCGCGGCACACACGTGCTCAAGGCGCTGTCCGTGGGCGCCAAGGCCGTGGCCGGCGGGCGGCTCTACCTCTACGCCCTTGCCGCCGCCGGTCAGGCCGGGGTGGACCGGGCCGTTTCGATCCTGGAAAACGAGATTATTCGCGATATGAAGCTGATGGGCGCGAAATCCGTGGCCGATCTTTCGCGCGAAAATCTGAGGTGGCGATGAAATTCTTTGCCCTGCTGAGCGTGGCGCCCCTGCTGGCGCTGGCCTCCCCCGGTTTGGCCCAAAATGACGGGCCCCATGGAGCAACACCCGATCCGGCAGCAACGGCAGTCGTGCCTGAACGGGAATGGAAGACCACACCGGTTGCCATCGAAACCACGCTGGGCACCATCACCGTGGCGCTGGAAACCGAACGCGCGCCCATCACCTCGGCCAATTTCCTGCGCTATGCCGATCAGCACCGGCTGGACGGCACCGTTTTCTATCGCGTGCTCAAGCTGGAGTGGGGCCAGCAGCCCAACGGGCTGATCCAGGGCGGCGCGCAGAACGATCCGGACCGCATCCTACCGCCCATCGCGCATGAACCGACCGATAAGACCGGCCTTTCCCACGTGCGCGGCGCGCTTTCCATGGCCCGCTACGCCCCCGGCTCCGCCACGGCCGATTTCACCATCATGGTAGGCGATGTGACCTCGCTGGATGCCGATCCGAAGTCGGAAGACCCGGACCAGCAGGCAGGCTTTGCCGTGTTCGGCCATGTTACCGGCGGGATGGATGTGGTGGAAGCAATCTATGGCCAGCCGATCGACCCGGAAAAGGGCGAGGCGTTCCTCAAGGGCCAGTTGCTCGCCCAGCCGGTGAAGATCGTAAGGATCAGCCGGGTTGAGGCGCCCTGATGGTGGTGGAGGATTCAGGGCGCCTCTGAGCCATCCGGTTTGGGGGAAACCGGCGGCCCCGGGACGAGGTCAGCGATGGAAGGTGAGCGCGATACGGAAATCGCCCTCCACTTCCAGATGATGCGGAACCTGTGGCGGCACCACCAGTTCTGCCGGAGCGGCCAGCTCTTCCCGCTCACCGCTGCCATCTTCCCAGACGAAGACGGCGCGGCCCGCCTGCAACCTTAAAAGGCCCCAGACGCCCTCTGCCAGCCTGTGCGTGCGCAGCAGGCCCGTCGGGAGATCGGCAGGTCCGAAAGGGCCGAGCGAGCGATAGGGCGCCGCCCCGTCCGGCAGCACCTTCGCCCGCCCGGCTGCCACCTGATCCGCCCTCTGATCCGCCCTCTGATCCGATGCCATGGTCGCAGCCCGGGTCACAATCCGGCCGAAGCGGCAATCAGCACGATCGCCATGCCGAAGAAGGCCAGTGCGATCGGCACGGTCAGCACCTGCGCCCACACTGCCCCGGCGCTCATCGGGCCATAGATGGTCTGGAGCGGCTTTCCGGGTGCCACCTGCGTGGCGTCCTTTCCGCCCAACCGGGCAAGGATGGCGCCGCAGGTGAAATAGGTGAGGATGAACAGGCCCGAGACCGCCAGCACCAGACGCGCCGGGCCGCTGCCCCCACTCGCCAGCGCAAGGCCGGTGAAGAACACGCCGTAACAGGCGAACATCGTCTTCCAGATAGCCACGGGCAGTTGAAAGCCTTCAGGCCGCGCAGGCCGGTTATGCCCGATAGGCGCGGGTGCGTGGGCATCGGCCGGGAGTTCGGTTTTCTCAGGCATGGGGCAGATCCTTTCCGGCTCGCGCCCCGACAAGGCCGTTGCGCTGCGTTTCAATTCCGGTGAGTAGACTGTCGGCGATCATCCGCGCGCGGGCGCCAACCAGCCGCGTTGCAGCAGGATCGGGCTCGTCCTCGCGCAGGGTTGCGTAGAACAGGTCCAGCCAATGGGCGAAGTGGGAGGCATCCAGCCCCGGGATCGCCATGTGCTTGACCATGGGATTGCCCGAAAATTCGCCGCTATTGTGCAGGATGGAACGCCAGAAACGCTTCATCCGCCCCAGATGCTCGTCCCAATCGGCAATGCGTTCGGCAAAGATCGGGCCGAGCAGATCATCCTTGCGGATGCGGGCGTAGAACCGGTCCACGAAGCTGGCGATGTAATCGGCATCGACGCCGATTGCCTCCGCCCTTGCGCGCTTGTCTTCCCGCGCGGCACGGACGAAATCCTCGCCCTGCCGCACTGCTCCACTCTGCTGAACCGAGGCTTCGGTCATCGCCGACTCCATAATAGGTATTTATAATTCCTATTTATCCATCTTGCCCTGAAAAGCAATATCTGAAATACCCATTTTATGCAGTTAAGCCTTCACAGCGATTATGCCCTGCGCATCCTGATGGCCCTCGCCGCCTCCGGGCGCCGCCTGTCGGTTGACGATGTGGCGCGCCAGTTCGACATTTCGCGCAATCACCTCGCCAAGGTGGCGCAGGAGCTGCAGGCGCAGGGCTTCATCACCACCACACGCGGTCGCAATGGCGGGATGGAACTGGCGCAGGAACCGCAGGATATCATCGTGGGCGATGTGGTCCGCCGGTTCGAACGGCTGGATGGTTTCGTCAGCTGCCTGGGACTGGGCGCGTCCGATTGCGTCGTGAATGGCGTGTGCGGGCTGAAACCGGCGCTGTCAGGCGCGCTGGATGCGTTCCTTGCCCATCTGGACACCTATCGGCTGGCGGACCTGACCCCCAACCGCAAGGCCTTCCTGGCGCGGCTGGAAGCGGTCGAATAGCGCCCCAACGAAAAAGGCCGGAGCAATCGCCCCGGCCTCTTCATTGCGCCATTCGCGCCGTGCTTAATACACCCGCTTCTTCGGCTTGATGTATTCCACGTCGTCAGTCAGCGTGAATTCGTGGACCGGACGGTAATCGAGCTTCACCGATCCGCCCTTGCCGCCCCAGCCTTCGAACCAGGCCGCGGTGTGCTTCATCCAGTTCGCGTCGTCCCGATCAGGGAAGTCCTCATGCGCATGGGCGCCGCGGCTTTCCTTGCGGTTGAAGGCGGAATGCATGGTCACCGTCGCCTGGGCGATGAGGTTGTCCAGTTCCAGCGTCTCGATCAGGTCAGAGTTCCAGATCAGCGAACGGTCGGTAACGTGGATGTCTTCCATCCGCTTGTAAGTATCGGCCAGCTTCACCTTGCCTTCGGCCATCAGCTCATCCGTGCGGAACACGGCGGCGTGCTGGCTCATGGCGCGCTGCATCTCGGTGCGGATTTCCGCTGTCGAGGAACCGCCCTTGGCATTGCGGAAGTGGTCCAGACGGCCCAGCGCCATATCCGCGCTGTCTTTCGGCAGGCTGTCATGCGCAGTGCCGGGCTTGACCAGTTCCTTCAGGCGGTGGCCGGTCGCGCGGCCGAACACCACAAGATCGATCAGCGAGTTGGAACCCAGGCGGTTCGCACCGTGAACCGAGACGCAAGCTGCCTCGCCCACCGCGAACAGGCCGGGGACTACCGTTTCCGGATTGCCGTCTGCCCCGATGGTTACCACTTCGCCGTGATAATTACAGGGGATGCCGCCCATATTGTAATGGACAGTAGGCACTACGGGCAACGGCTGGCGGGTAAGGTCCACACCCGCGAAGATCTTGCCGCTTTCGGTGATGCCGGGCAGGCGTTCCGCCAGCACCGCTGGATCGATGTGATCGAGGTGCAGGTAGATATGGTCCTTATGCGGGCCAACCCCGCGCCCTTCACGGATTTCCAGCGCCATGGAACGCGAGACCACGTCGCGGCTGGCGAGATCCTTGGCCGAGGGGGCATAGCGTTCCATGAAACGCTCACCCTCGGAATTGGTGAGATAGCCACCCTCCCCGCGGGCGCCTTCGGTGATGAGCACGCCTGCGCCGTAAATGCCGGTGGGGTGGAACTGCACGAATTCCATGTCCTGCAGCGGCAGGCCGGCGCGCAGCACCATGCCGCCACCATCGCCGGTGCAGGTATGGGCCGAAGTGGCGGTGTAATAGCAGCGGCCGTAACCGCCAGTGGCGAGGACCACGGCATGGGAGCGGAAGCGGTGGATCGAACCGTCATCCATGCACATGGCGATCACGCCCCGGCACTGGCCGTTTTCCATGATCAGATCGATCGCGAAATATTCGATGAAGAAATCCGCGTCGTATTTCAGGCTCTGCTGGTAGAGCGCATGCAGCATGGCATGGCCGGTGCGATCCGCAGCCGCGCAGGTGCGCTGCACCGGCGGGCCTTCGCCCATATTCTGCATATGGCCGCCGAAGGGACGCTGATAGATCGTGCCATCAGCGTTGCGGCTGAAAGGCACGCCTGCGTGCTCCAGCTCGTAAACTGCCTGGGGCGCTTCACGGACCATATATTCGATGGCGTCCTGGTCCCCCAGCCAGTCCGACCCCTTCACGGTGTCGTACATGTGCCAGGTCCAGTGATCGGGCGTATTGTTACCCAGCGAGGCGGCAATGCCGCCTTGCGCGGCCACGGTATGGCTGCGGGTGGGGAACACCTTGGTGATACAGGCGGTGCGCAGGCCGGCCTCTGCCGCGCCCATCGTGGCACGCAGGCCCGAACCGCCCGCGCCGACGACCACAACGTCATAAGTATGGTCGATGATCTTGTAAGCTGCGTCGGCCATCAGGCGGCACCTCCCAGCGCTACCTTGAGGATGCAGAAAATCGCGAACACACTGCCGGCAATGGCGGCAAGGTTCAGCGCAGCAAGAGCGGCGAACTTGTTGCCATCGTCATGCACGTAATCCTCTATCACGACCTGCAGCCCCAGCCGCGCGTGATAGAAGGTGCTGACCACCAGCAGGATCATGGCAGTGCCGGGCAGCGGCTTGGACAGCCAGCTTGCCACCGTGCCCATTTCCAGATCCGGCAGCAGTACGATCGAGGTGACCAGCCAGACGCCGAGGAAAAGATTGCCGATCGCGGTATAGCGCTGGGCAAGCCAGTGATGCGCGCCTTCATGCGAGGAGCCGAGGCCCCGTACCCGCCCGATCGAAGTTCCGTTACCCATGATCCGCTTTCCCTTAGAGAAGCACGATGGCCGCCCAGAAGGCAGCAGTGAGAATCACACCCGAGGCGAGCGAAAGCAGCGAACCCGCGCGGTTCCCTTCAAGCTCGTAACCCGCGCCGATATCCATCACGAAATGACGGATGCCGGAACTGAGGTGATTGAAGAAGGCCCAGCTGATGCCCACCAGCACGACATACCCCACCGGCGAGGTCGCAAGCTCGGCGAAGGTCGCATAGGCTTCCGGCCCGCTGGCCAGGGCGCCGAGCCACCAGAGCAGCACGCCAAGGCCGACTATGGCGAAGCCATCGCCCGTCACGCGGTGGAGGATCGAGACCAGCATATGCGGGCCCCATTTATAGACACCGAGATGCGGCGAGAGCGGACGTTCGGCCATGTATCTTCCTGATGCGGTAAGTCAGCGACACTGATGGGCCGCGCCGCGAACGGCGCAAAGCCTGCGCATCCCCTTAGCGATTGTGCCCGCCGTGGCAAGCGGCAGAGCCACAGAAACCGCGATGAAATCCATGCCTCGACTCTGCCCGGCGGCGGCGGCATTGTCCCCCGGTAAGGAGAAGGCATGAGCGAACCCGTCATCCTCGTCACCGGCTCCAGCCGCGGCATCGGCGCCGCGATAGTGGAACTCCTGCAGGCGCGGGGCGCCCGGGTATTGTGCCATGCCAGCCGGGATTACATGGATGACACGATTCCCGCGGATCTGGCCGATCCGCTGGGCCCGCAAAACCTGTGGGAAGACGCGCTGGCCCGCGCCGGAGGGCGGATCGACGTGCTGGTCAACAATGCCGGCATTTTCGAGCCTGCCCCAATCGACCTGTCAGACATAGAATGGCTGGACCGCTGGGAAGATACGCTGCGGATCAATCTCACCGCCGCTGCCCAGCTTTCCCGCTATGCCGTGAAGCACTGGCTGGAACGGGGGCAGGATGACGAAACGCAGGGGCGACTCGTCCATATCGCCAGCCGCGCGGGACATCGCGGCGACTCGCCCGATCACTGGCACTATGCCGCCTCCAAGGGCGGGATGCTGGCCCTGCATAAGACCATCGCCCGCGCCTATGCCGCGCAAGGCATATTGAGCTTCGCCATCGCGCCGGGTTTCACCGATACGGCCATGGCCGGAGATTATCTCTCGACCCGGGGAGGCCCGGGCCTGTTGGCGGATATTCCGCTGGGCCGCGTGGCCGAGCCGGAAGAGATCGCGGCAATCGCCGCATTCTGTGCACTGGACGCCCCGCCAAGCATGACGGGCGCCGTGATCGACGCCAATGGCGCAAGCTACGTCCGCTGACATCATCAAGGCAGGTTGACCATTCCATGAAGATCGCTCTTCCCACCGCCGTGCTGGCGCTTACCGCGGCTTGCGCTCTGCCCGCCGATGCCCAGGCGCCCGACGCCCGGCCACTTGCCGCAGTTAAAGTGGCGGATGCCCCGGTTTCCGCTTTTCTCGACCAATGCGAAGGCAAGGAGGAATGGAACGATCCCGCCCCGCCCTTCCACATTTACGGCAACACTTATGGCGTAGGCACCTGCGGCCTTAACTCGCTGCTGGTGATCGATCCAGAAGGGCTGGTGCTGGTGGATGTCGGCACGCAGGAAGCCGCAAAGCTGGTGGCGGAGAATATCCGCCGCCTGGGCTTCCAGCTTTCCGATGTGAAATGGATCGTCTCCAGCCACGAACATTGGGACCATGTGGGCGGCGTGGCCGAAATGCAGCAACTCACCGGCGCCAGGGTGGCGGCCCTTGCCAGCGCGAAGGATGCCTTCGAGAGCGGGCACCACAACCCCATCGATCCGCAGGGCGATGCCGAATTCCCCAAGATCCGCGTCGACCGGGTCCTGAACGATGGCGATACTGTGAAACTGGGCGCCAATGTGCTGACAGTCCACGCCACGCCCGCCCATTCGCCAGGCTCTTCCAGCTGGACGTGGCAATCCTGCGAGGGCACTGCCTGCAAGACCATCGCTTATGCCGACAGCGCGACCACCATTTCCGCCGACGACTACCGCTTCACCGATCATCCGGATTATGTCGCCAATGTCTGGCGCGGGCTGGACGCAATCGCCGCCCTGCCCTGTGACATCTTGATTACCCCTCATCCTTCTGCCAGCGCGATGCGCGAACGCCTTGCGAGCGGGAAGATGGAAGACAAGGCCACCTGCCGCTCCTATGCGCCGGACGCCCGGGCGAGGTTCGCCAAAAGGCTTGAAAGCGAAAAGAACAAACCGGAATGAATTGGAAGATCAGTGCCTTCGCCCCCAAGGAAGCCGTGCAGGCCGCGCTTGTAGCGCATGAGGATGCGTGGGACTGGAATCCCGAGGTTGTCCTGTCCGGCTGCGAGATCGCGGAAGACAAGCCCGACGATTGGGTGCTGGAGGCCTGGTATCCCCACAAGCCCACCGCCACCGACAAGGCTGCGGTAAAGGCCCTGTTCGCTGAAGGCGCGCCGGAACTGACCGTAGAAAAGCTGCCGGATGCCGACTGGGTCGCCCTGAGCCAGGAAGGGGTCGAGCCGATCCGGGCTGGCCGCTTCCACGTGCGCACGCCGGAGTTTCCGGCCAGCACGGAGCCGGGCGTCACCGATTTCATCGTCCCCGCCAGTCAGGCCTTCGGCACCGGCCAGCATGCGACCACCGCCGGATGCCTCGCCATGCTCACCGCGATGAAGGCGCGCGGAGTGGAAGTGCGCAATCTGGCCGATATCGGCACCGGCACCGGGCTGCTCGCCTTTGCCGGGCTGGAGCTGTGGCCGCGCGCCCTTGCTACCGCCAGCGACATCGATCCGGTCTGCGCGGGCGTGGTGGAAGACAATTGCGAGCTGAACCAGATTTCCATGGGCGCACGCCGGGGCGAGCTGACGATGGTGATTGCCGATGGCATGGCCGATCCGCTGCTGGCCGCGCGCGGGCCCTATGATTTGCTGATCGCCAATATTCTCGCCGGGCCGCTGGTTGAACTGGCACCCGATTTTGCCCGTGCGGTGGTTCCGGGCGGGCATATGCTGCTGGCCGGGCTGCTCACCACGCAGGAAGGTGCCGTGCGCCGCGCCTGTCGCCTGGCCGGCTTCCGGCTTGCCGCACGCATGGTGAATGGCGATTGGTCGATCCTGTGGCTGAGGAAACGCGCCGGGGTGAATGTCCGGGCCGCACGGCCGGGCAGGATGCCCGATTGGTCTCGCCGCTGGTAAGAAGGATTACCGGCGCGCCTGCCTTTATATAGCTGGCATCTCGAAGGTCAGCCGGACGGACGGCGCGCTGCGGCGTGCCTCGCCATGATAGACAGCCTCGATATTGTTGCCGTCGGGATCGATCAGGAAGGCCGCGTAATAGCCGGGATGGTATCTGGCCCGTTCTCCGGGGGCGCCATTATCCTTACCCCCTGCGGCAATCCCGGCGGCGTAAAAATCGTCCACCATCTGGCGATCCGCAGCCTGGAATGCGAGGTGGTGGCGCCCGGTCAGCACGCCTTCCGCTTCCGGGCCATCGGGCTTGGAGACGAATAATTCATCGGCCCAGAAATGATCCGGCGAATTGCTTTCCACCGGCACCTTCATCACCTTGAAAATGGCTTCATAGAAACGGCGGCTTGCCTCAAGATCGGCAACCACCAGCTGGATATGGTCGATCAACCGCCCGCGATGCAGTTCCATTATCGGTCTCCTTCAGCCGTGCTGTTTGAACGAGATCGGCGCCGATTGGTTTCGCGTTCCTGCCGCAGAGAAGGCTCAGACCGTCTGCTTCTTCCGCGCGCCTGCCAGCAGCCATGTCAGCCATGCAGCCACCAGCGCGGCGAGTGCCATCAGCAGGAATGCATCCGCACCATTGCCGTTGTTGCTCTCACGAATGCGGCCCAGCATATCCGGCCCGACATAACCGCCAAGCTGCGAGAGAGCGTTGATCCACGCGATGCCCCCGGCGGCCGCTGCGCCTGAGAGAAAGGCGGTCGGCAAAGTCCAGAACACAGCCAGCCACGCCATTGCACCTGCCGCGATCATGGTCAGCGCCGTTACCGTCACAAGCGGCGCCCCTTGCGCGAAGGCGAGCATCAGCAGCCCCACCATGGAGACGAGCAGCGCCCCGGTGGCGTGCCAGCGCCGCTCCCCCGTGCGATCCGAATGGCGCGCGCACAGCACCATCGCGATTGCAGCGAGGCTCCAGGGGATCGCCGTAACCAAGCCCACGCGGAAATAATCGCCTTTGTCGATCCCGATTTCCTGCACCAGCGTGGGCATCCAGAAATTGAGCGCATTATTGATGATCGCGCGCAGGAAATCCGCCAGCGCCAGCGCCCAGATGCGCCAGTCGGTGAAGACTTCGCGCAGGGCGTGGCGCTGGCCGTGATCGGCCTTGCGCGCCTCGTCTTCCGCAAGGCGCCCTTCTACCAATGCGCGTTCCTGCCCACTCAGCCAGCGGGCATCGGCGGGCCGGTCAGGCAGGCGGGCCAGCACGATCAGCCCGACCAGCACCGAAGGAATGCCTTCCAGCAGAAACAGCCATTGCCAGCCCCGCATCCCGGAAGTGCCATCGAAAAATTGCAGAATCGCGCCCGACACCGGCGCGCCCAGCGCGCTCGCCAGCGGAATGGCCACAAGGAACAGTGCCACCACATGGGCCCGGCGGGCGGCCGGGAACCAGAAAGTGAGATAGAGGATCACGCCGGGGAAGAACCCCGCCTCCGCCAGCCCGAGTATGAAGCGCAACAGATAGAAGCTGAACTCCGCATCGCTCAGCCCAAATGCCCCCGCCAGCGGCCCCCAGCGCAAATGGCCGAGGAACATGAATCCGGCGGAGATCGCGCCCCAGGTAATCATGATCCGCGCGATCCAGCGCCGCGCGCCCACGCGGGCGAGGATCAGGTTGGACGGCAATTCGAAGAAGAAATAGCCGATGAAGAAAATCCCGGCACCAAAGCCATAGACCGCATCGCCAAGCTCCAGATCGCTCGCCATCTGGAGCTTGGCGAAGCCGACATTCACCCGGTCTAGAATGGCCACAAAATAGCCGAGGAACAGCAAGGGCACGAGCCGCATGGCGACCTTGCGATACGTCGCCGCCTCGAAGGCGGGATCATCCGCCAGCACCCTTCCCGCCATGCTAATCCCCCTCCCCCTCTCTCGTCATTGCGAGGAGCGTAGCGGCGAAGCAATCCACAGCGCAACGCGCCCGGCCGCTTGCTTCGCTATGCTCGCCATGACGAACTTGTCTTCTACCCCGCCGCCTTCACGATCTCCGCCCAGGCGGCTTCATCGATTGCCTCGATCCCCAGTTCAGCCGCCTTTTTCAGCTTCGATCCCGCGCCGGGGCCATAGACCACCAGGTCCGTCTTGGCGCTCACCGATCCGGCAGCGCGTGCGCCCAGCCGTTCGGCCTGCGCCTTCGCCTCGTCGCGGCTCATGGTTTCGAGCTTGCCGGTGAACACCACCGTCTTGCCCGCAACGGCGGAATCCTTCGTTTCCACCACGTAATCGGGCGGCGAAAGCTCGCCGAGGAGATCGTCCCACACCTCGCGATTGTGCGGTTCGTGGAAAAATTCCCCCAGTGCCTCCACAACCACGGGGCCGACCCCGTCGATGGACAGCAGCTCCGATCTGGCTTCCTCATCTCCGGCATAGGCATTCTCTGCCGCTTCCCGCAGGGCCGGAAGTGTGACGAAACGCTTCATCAGGTCGCGCGCCGTCACCGCGCCGACATGGCGGATGCCAAGGCCGAACAGCAGGCGCGCGGCATCTGGCGAGCGGCGGTTTTCCACCGCTGCCAACAGATTGTCCACAGACTTGTCCTGCCAGCCTTCCCGCCCGACAATCTCGCTGCGACGTTTCCTCAGGCGGAAGATGTCTGCCGGGCTTTCCAGCCAGCCAAGCGCGAAGAACTCGTCGATCGTCTTCTCGCCCAGCCCGTCAATGTCCAGAGCCGCGCGGCTGACGAAGTGCTTGAGCCGCTCGGTCCGCTGGGCGGGACAAATCAGCCCCCCGGTGCAGCGCACATCCACTTCGCCCTCTTCCGCCAGCGCTTCGCTGCCGCATTCGGGGCAGTGATCGGGGAAATGATAGGGCTCGCGCGGTTCATCGCGAGTGAGGTTTTCCACAACTTGCGGGATCACATCCCCTGCCCGCTGGATCACCACCCGGTCACCCGGCCGCACACCCAGCCGCGCGATCTCGTCCCGATTGTGGAGCGTGACGTTGGAGACCACCACACCGCCGACGGTGACCGGAGTGAGCCGCCCAACCGGGGTCAGCTTGCCGGTACGGCCTACCTGAATATCGATGGCTTCCAGCGTGGTCTGGGCCTGTTCGGCGGGAAACTTGCGCGCAATGGCCCAACGCGGCGCCTTGGCGACGAAGCCGAGCCGCTGCTGCAGGTCCAGCCGGTTGACCTTATAGACCACCCCATCGATGTCATAAGGCAGTTCCGCCCGCTCGGCCTCGATGTGGCGATAATGCTGGAGCAATTCGGCCATATCGCTGTGCCGGCCGAGCAAGGGGGAAACCGGCAGGCCCCATGCGGCAATCTGCTGCATCACGTCCCACTGCGTCTCGCCCGGAACCTCAGAGGCATCGCCCCACCCCCAGGCAAGGAAGCGCAAGGGGCGCTTTGCAGTGACGCTGGCATCCTTCTGCCGCAGCGACCCGGCCGCAGCATTACGCGGATTGGCGAAAATCTTGCCGCCAGCCTCTTCCTGCGCAGCATTCAGCGCGGCGAAGGCCTGCTTCTCCATATAGACCTCGCCGCGTATCTCGAACACGGCAGGCGCCTTCCCTTGCAGCGTTTCAGGGATGTCGGCGATGTGGCGAACATTGGCGGTAACATCCTCCCCCACCTCGCCATCGCCGCGCGTGGCGGCACGCACAAGGCGGCCCTCCTCGTAACGCAGCGAACAGGAAAGCCCGTCGATCTTGTCTTCCGCGGTCAATTCCAGCGGCTCGTCCGCAGGGTGGTTGAGGAACCGTTTCACACGGGCGACGAATTCCTCCAGTTCCTCATCTGAAAAGGCATTGTCGAGGCTGAACAGGCGCACTTCATGCCGCACCTTTGCCAGCGGTGAGGATGCCACTGCCGAGCCGACCAGACGCGATGGGCTGTCCGGCCGCACAAGGTGAGGAAACGCCGCCTCCAACTCGTTGTTACGGCGGATCAGCGCATCGAATTCGGCGTCGGAAATCTCCGGCGAATCCTCCGCGTGATACAGTCGGTTATGATGCGCGATCTGCTTGGCGAGGCGCATCAGTTCGTTCGCGACCTCGGCTTCGGCGAAATCAAGAGTCATACGGCTTGCTCAAGTATTTCGAGATATACCCAAATGAAGCAACCCATAACCGAAGCTGCCATTCCGAACGCCAAGGCTCTCAAATGCCAAGCAAAATGGCGCCGCAATAATCCACGGATAACGAAGAATAAACCCGCTGAAAATGCAAAAAAAGCAAGCAACCCAAACAAAAGAAATCCGCCGCATGGAGCGCCCGGGGCATCGCAAAACAATAGACCGAAAAACAGGAAAATTCCTAGCGGCACACTTACAATTAACAGGCAGACGACAGCCGCCCAGCCCCCAAGCAACCAACCAATGCTAGTAGAGACTTTGGCATCTTTTTCGGCCATCACACCCCCTCCAGCAACCGATCCGCCTGGGCTCTCGCTTCGCTGGTGATTTCCGCGCCCGACAGCATGCGGGCGATTTCCTCCTGACGGCCGGCGGCATCGAGCAGAACCACGCCGGTGCGAGTTACCGTGCCTTCGGAGGATTTGGCGATCTTGTAGTGCATGCCCCCGCGCGCGGCGACTTGGGGGCTGTGGGTGACGGCCAGCAATTGCCCGCCGCTCTCGCCATTGGCAAGCCGGGCCAGGCGTTCGCCAATGGCGCTGGCCACCGCGCCGCCCACACCCCGGTCGATCTCGTCGAAGATAACGGTCGCCGCCCCGCCCTGCTCCGCCAGCGCGACCTTCAGCGCGAGGATGAAGCGCGACAATTCGCCGCCCGAGGCGATCTTGGCGAGCGGCGCGAAGTCAGCGCCGGGATTGGTGGAAATCAGGAATTCCACATTATCCATGCCGGAGGGCCCCCAGCGATCTTCCGGCAATTGGGTTACCGCCGTGCGGAACTTCGCAGCATCAAGCTTGAGCGGAGCGAGTTCCCGCGCCACTGCCTCGTCCAGCTGCACAGCGGCGGATGCGCGCAGGTCATGCAAGGCGGCGGCGCGCTGGCGATATAGTTCGGCAGCTTCGCGCGCGGCGGCCTCAAGCCCGGCAATGGCCTCGTCCCCCGCCTCGATCGCGTCGAGCGCCGCGCGGAAGGAGCGCATCTTTTCAGGCAGATCGTCCACCTCGCAGCGGTGCTTGCGGGCAAGGCCGCGCAGGTCGAACAGGCGCGTCTCGATCCGGTCAAGCTCGGCAGGATCGAATATCAGCGCCTCTGCGGCAGCCTCGATCTTCTCCTCGGCCTCCCCCGCCTCGATCACGGCGCGGTCCAGCGCGGCCAGAGCCTCCGCCAGCAGAGGGTGTTCCTGTGCGATCCGGTCAAGCCGCCGGGCGGCAGAACGCAGCGAGGCAAGCGCACTGTCCGAACCGTCCCACACATGGCGCAGTTCTTCCAGATCGCCAGCCAGCTTCTCGCCCTTCTGCATGGTGCTGCGTGCCTCGGCCAGGCGTTCTTCCTCGCCCTCCACCGGTTGCAAAGCGGCCAGTTCCTCCAGATGGGCGAGCAGCAAATCCTGTTCGGCGCGGGCCTGCTCGATGGTTTCCCGTGCTTCGGCCAGCTTTTCCTCGGCGGCGCGCCAATGCTGCCAGGCATCCGCCACGCCCGCCGCATCCGCACGCGCGAAGCGATCCAGCAGCGTGCGGTGGCCGCGCGGGTTCACCAGACCACGATCATCATGCTGGCCGTGGATTTCCACCAGAGCTGGCGCAATCTCGCGCAGCAGCGCAACGCCCACTGGCTGATCGTTGATATGCGCCCTCGATCCGCCATCGGCCTTCAGGCTACGCCGCAGAATCAACGGCTCGCCCGGTTCCACCTCCACTTCCGCTTCGGCAAGGGCTCCTGCAATCGCAGGAGGAATCTGGCCGAACTCGAAGGTAGCGACCACGCTGGCGCTATCCTCTCCCGCGCGGACGAGCGAGGATTCGGCGCGATTGCCCAGCACCAGCCCAAGCGCATCGAGCAGGATCGACTTGCCCGCCCCCGTCTCGCCCGTAAGCACGCCAAGGCCGGGGCCGAAGGCAAGCTCCAGCCCTTCTATCAGGACGATGTTGCGTATGTTGAGCGCGGTGAGCATGGTTCGCCTTACGTTCTAGCGAAAGGAGAAGCCCGCGTCACCGCTTTCAAGAGGATTTACAAACAGCTCGGAAATGATCCGATCAGCTGCCGGCAAGATCCTGCGTAGTCCAGGGGGCGTTGCGATCCATCAGGCGGAAGGCCCGGTCATACCATTTGGAACCGGGATAATTGGCCCCCAGCACGGCGGAATAGCGCTTGGCCTCTTCCGGAACGCCCAGTGCAAGGCTGGTCTCGGTCAGACGATAGAGCGCCTCGGGCGTGTGGCTGGTAGTCTGGTATTTTTCCACGACATTCTGGAAGTGCAGCTGGGCGGCCAGCCATTTGCCGGTTTTCTCGTAGAAGCGGCCGATTTCCATTTCCTTGCCGGCAAGGTGATCGTTCACCAGATCGAGCTTCAGGCGGGCATCGGCGGCATATTCCGTGCGCGGGAAACGGCGATTCACTTCCTCAAGCGCGGTCTGCGCCTGGCGAGTAATGCCCTGATCGCGCTGCACATCGCTGATCTGCTCGTAATAGCAAAGGGCGATGAGGTAATAGGCGTAAGGCGCATCCTTGTTGCCGGGGTGAATCGACAGGAAACGCTGCGCCGACTGGATCGACTGGTTGTATTCGCGCCCGACATAATAGCTGAAGGCGCTCATCAGCTGGGCACGGCGGGCCCAGGGCGAATAGGGATGCTGGCGCTCCACTTCGTCGAACAGGGCGGCTGCGATCTTCACGTCGCCCCGATCGAGCCGGGCGCGGGCGGCGCCGTAAAGCGTCTCCACATCGCGCGCGACATAAGCCGTATCCTTCTGTCCACCGCCTCTGGCGCAGCCGCCGGTAAGCGCGATGGCAATGGCGGCACCGGCCAGAATGAGCGGCCGGGCAGTGAGGCGAAGAGGGCGTCGGTTCAACAGCATGAGCTCGCCTATAACCAGCGCCCGGCTGAACGCCAAGTGAAGTATAAGCCCTTCATGCCGGTTGTGGCGCTCACTCCCAGAAAGCCACGCTGCGGCATTCGATGCTTTCCCGGATATTCGCATCCGCAAAGCTCGAATCCCGGAAGGCGGTATGCGGGCTGCGCCAGGTGACGGAATGATCGCTGTCGTAGAATTTGAAGAACAGCACATCGTCGGCCTGCATGTTGGAGAAATACCACCAACGCATATCGGGATTGTGGGAAAATATGCTGGCCGCCATCATCCCTTCCTCGCCGGGAACAGGCTTCACCGCCTCTTCCTCGCTCGGGAAATCATCCACGATGAACAGGGTGTTGGACTTTTCCTCGCCGCCGAAGCTGGTGCGTCCGTCACATACGGCCAGCGGCACGTCCTGCGGCGGGGGTGAAAATGTACGCCAGTAGGAACTGATCAGGAAGCGCTTGAAGCCCGGCCCGTCCGGACATTTCTGGGCATAGGTCATTTCCGCCATGCGCCGCGCGGTCGCCTCGTTCAGATCGACATGGGCTTCACCCGCCGGGGGCTGGATGCCGCCCGTATGGGCATAGCCTTCCACTTTCTCCTGCGCGCGCTGCGAAAGATCGGCGGAAGTGCGGATCATCCATCCACGCGCGAAAACCTTGCTCGCGCCGGTCAGCTGCCGGATGTGTTCTTCCACCTCGCGCTCATACAATGCATCGACCTGCGCCTTGTCGTGAAAGTCCCGCACGGCGCTGGGGTTCTTGCCCAGCATGAAACCGTGGACATCCAGCTTGAAGTGATCGCGGATCGGCATGCCGTCCCGCAGGGTGACCTCATGGTCGGAATAAGTCCCGGTATTCATTTCCTTGCCGCTGCTGACATAGCGACGCGTGACGAAATCGCCCGGATCGACAAACCGGATCAGTGCGCGGGTCTGCCGGGCGCTGTCTTCATCCATATCGGTGCGGACGGGCGTGTCTGCCATGCTTGCCATATTCCACATCTCTCCCACGCGGGCCGCCGCGCAGCCCTGTCGTTTATTCATTTGCATAACTCGCCGATCTGTCCAATCTGCGCAAGGGTGTAGACGGTACGGAGAGTGCCGCTGGAGAGGGACATGCAGGCCGATACAAGAACCAGGCTGCTGGAAGCGGCTGAACGTGTGCTGATCGAGGAAGGCGTGCTGGCGCTCACCATGCGCCGCGTGGGCGATGTGTCCGGCCTCAACCCCACCCTAATCACCTATCACTTCGGCACGGTGGCAATGCTGCTGGCCAATCTGCGCGATCACAATATGGGCCCGATGCTGGAAGCCTGGGCCTGTCTGGAAGATCCCATCCCGACCGGGGCTGACCCGCTCGATACGCTGCTGGCCCGCTGGCTCGCGCCCCTGCTCGCCCCCGCCTGCTTCACTCCTTCCGGCCGCGCGCTGGTGGTGCTGGACGAGATTGCCGCCCATGGCGAAGGGGAAACCGCCGCACAGCTGGTCGATACGATGAGCGCGGTGGCGCACCGCTTCGCGAATCTGCTCATGCCTTATCTGCCCGGTCTGAGCCGGATTGAATTGCGCTGGCGCCTGCGCTTTCTCGCCGGTGCCGCGCTGGGCCCCCCGCCGCGCACGCGCCTCGGCCCCGATGAGCGCGACCCGGGCATGGGGCCCGATGCGCTGGCCGCGCTGATCCGCTTCGCCCGTGCCGCGCTGACCGGCGCGAGCACCTCTGCGCCTGCCGAAACGGAGCGGAGCTGAGCCGCCCGCCCCCTGCAATCCGGAGAGGACAAGAATGAGCGCCCTTCCGCCGACCAATGACGATAGTGCGATCTGGGATTGCTGGCTGGCGCAGTTCCGCCTGCCCATCGTCAACACCGCGATCGAAGTGGGCACTTTCGAGGCCCTGTCGAACCAGCCGCTGACGACGGAGGAACTGGCGGCGGAACTCGGCGTCGATGCCCGAGCCCTGGCAATGCATCTGGCTGCCCTGTGCCCGCAGGGCTTCGTGGAGAAGCGGCTGGGCAAATGGCGCGCCACCCATCTCGCCCGGACCTGGCTCCATCCCGAAGCGACAGGATTCTGGGGGCCTTTCCTAGGCCAGATCGACCGGAACGAGCCTCTGCGCGGACGGCTTATGGAATCGCTGCGCACCGGCAAAAGGCCCGAACAAGGCACGGATCAGCGTCCAGCCGGCTGGGAAAAAGGCACCATGCCGCAGGAAGTGGCCGCCAATATCGCCGCCTTCATGCAGGCCCACAGCCAGGCCCCGGCACTCGGGGCGGCGCGGATGCCGGTTTTCGGCGAACTTTCTCATCTGATGGATATCGGCTGCGGATCGGGCGTGTATGGCATAGAGATCGCCAAGGCGAACCCGGCACTGAAAGTCACTCTGATGGACCTCAAGGAGGTTGCGTTTGAGGCCGCGAAATATGTCGAGGCGGCCAATATAGGCGCCCGCGTCTCCACCACTGCCGTCAACATGTTCGAACAGGAATGGCCGCGCGGGGCCGACGGACATTTCTTCTCCAACGTGTTTCACGACTGGACGGAGGAAACCAACATCACTCTCGCCCGCAAAAGCTTTGCGGCGCTACCCTCTGGCGGGCGGATCTTCCTCAACGAAATCCTGATGGATGACGATTATACCGGCCCTTATCAGGCCGCCGCCTTCAGCTTGCTGATGCTCATCGGCACGCTGGGCAAGCAATATAGCCTGGCCGAATTGCGCGAGATTCTGGAGGAGGCCGGCTTCGTGGATGTAGAAGCCCAGCGCACCGGCGGCGGCTATTATTCGCTGGTCAGCGCGCGCAAGCCCTGAGAGAGCCCCGGAAGGAGAGCCGAGGGAGCGCCACGCGCCTCCCCCGGCATCCAACGGCCTGATCGCAGGCCGAACATCTTCCTGACGGGAAGCGGGACCTATTCCTCGCCCATCCGCAAGGCGGCGATGAAGGCTTCCTGCGGGATCGACACATTGCCGTATTCCCGCATCTTGGCTTTGCCCTTCTTCTGCTTTTCCAGCAGCTTCTTCTTGCGGGTGATGTCACCGCCATAGCATTTGGCGGTCACGTCCTTGCG
This sequence comes from Fulverythrobacter ferritrahens, assembly GCF_020539485.1. Lineage (GTDB taxonomy): Bacteria > Pseudomonadota > Alphaproteobacteria > Sphingomonadales > Sphingomonadaceae > Andeanibacterium > Andeanibacterium ferritrahens. The sequence continues at coordinate 690,358 of NZ_JACDXU010000001.1, read as the reverse complement.
CATGGCGCTGATCGTCTCGCGAGCGATCACCTTGCCGCCGATGGCTGCCTGGATCGGGATCTTGAACAGGTGGCGGGGGATCAAATCCTTCAAGCGCTCGCACATGTGGCGGCCGCGTTCTTCCGCCACGGAGCGGTGGACGATCATGCTCAGCGCGTCCACCGGATCGCCATTGACCATGATGCCCATCTTCACAAGGTCGCCCTCGCGCATGCCGATCTGTTCGTAATCGAAACTGGCATAGCCACGGCTGATGGACTTCAGCCGATCGTAGAAGTCGAACACAACTTCGTTGAGCGGCAGTTCATAGCTTACCTGCGCACGGCCGCCGACATAGGTCAGGTCGGTCTGGATGCCGCGCCGATCCTGGCAGAGCTTGAGGATCGAGCCGAGATATTCGTCCGGCGTGTAGATCGTGGCCTTGATCCAGGGCTCCTCGATCGTCTCGATCCGGCTGGGATCGGGATAGTCGGCCGGGTTGTGAAGGAAGATTTCCTGCGCATCCTCCGTCTTGGAAGCGCGCAGCTGAATGCGATAGACCACGGAAGGCGCCGTGGTGATCAGATCAAGATCATATTCGCGCGTCAGGCGTTCCTGGATGATTTCCAGATGCAGCAGGCCCAGGAAGCCACAGCGGAAGCCGAAGCCCAGAGCGGCGGAGCTTTCCATCTCGAAGCTGAAGCTGGCATCGTTGAGGCGCAGCTTGCCGATGCTTTCGCGCAGCTTCTCGAAATCGGCGGCATCCACCGGGAAGAGACCGCAGAACACCACGGGCTGCACTTCCTTGTAGCCCGGCAGGGCCTCGGTCGCGCCACCCTTCACGGTGGTGATCGTGTCACCGACCTTGGCCTGTTCTACTTCCTTGATCTGCGCGGTGATGAAGCCGATCTCGCCGGGCCCGAGTTCCGGCAGTTCGATGCGCTTGGGAGTGAAGCAGCCGACACGGTCGATCAGATGCTGGGTTCCCCCCTGCATGAACTTGACCTGGAGGCCCTTCTTGATGACCCCGTCGATGACGCGCACGAGGATGACGACGCCCAGATAGGGGTCATACCAGCTATCCACCAGCATCGCCTTGAGCGGCGCTTCACGGTCGCCCTTGGGCGCCGGGATCTTCTGGACGACGGCCTCCAGCACTTCGGCGATGCCGATGCCGCTCTTGGCGCTGGCCAGCACGGCTTCGGATGCGTCGATGCCGATGATGTCCTCGATCTCGGCGCGGACCTTCTCGGGCTCGGCGGCGGGCAGGTCGATCTTGTTGATCACCGGAACGATCTCGTGATCATGCTCGATGGACTGATAGACGTTGGCGAGCGTCTGCGCTTCCACGCCCTGCGCCGCGTCCACCACCAGCAGCGCACCTTCGCAGGCGGCAAGGCTGCGGCTTACCTCATAGGCGAAGTCCACATGGCCGGGCGTGTCCATGAGATTCAGCTCATAGGTCACGCCATCCTTGGCGGTATAGCTCAGGCGCACGGTCTGGGCCTTGATGGTAATCCCGCGCTCGCGCTCAATGTCCATATTATCAAGGACCTGCTCGCTCATCTCACGGTCGGTCAGCCCGCCGGTGAACTGAATCAGCCGGTCAGCCAGAGTGCTCTTCCCATGGTCGATATGGGCGATAATCGAAAAATTGCGGATCTGCGAAAGCTCGGTCATTCCGCGCCCTTAGCCGGACTGAAACGCCCTGTCAGCAGGCGGAATGCGTCAATATTCCAGCTTGGCCTTGAGGTTCTTCGTCCCGAAGCGGGGAACCGACAGCATCATCGGGTTATCCGCCTTTTCTACCAGCGGAAAATGGCCGGGCGGCAATTGCGCCAGCGGCAGGCCACCCGCCGCCAGCAGATAGGGCGAAACGCGGTTGCGAGTGCACAGGCCGCCCGCTCCGTCATTGACCAGCGGCGTCTCGAAAGTGAGGCCCTGCTGGTCCTGATGGCTGCGCACGACCTTGGCGACCGCCAGCTGCCCTTCTCCGAAATCGACCACAAATTCGGTGCCGACGGGAACGTCCAGCAGCCCTTCGATCATCGCCCCGGTGCGCGAAAGATCGCGCAGCACCACGTCGTAATAATGATCCTCGTGAATGATATGGATCCGGCGATAGAGCTTGCGGCGTTCGGAGCGTTGTTTTTCCGGCCCGGTGGGCGTCATTTCCCACTCATGCCCGGCCAGAAGCTCTTCCACTTCCTCCAGCGCCATCGAGGGCGAATAGACGAAGCCCTGAATGTTCTTCACGCCATGCGCCTGCACCAGGCGGAACTCCTCCATCGCCTCCACGCCTTCGGCCACGGTCTCGATCCCCAGCGCATCGGCCAGGGCGACAATCGCGCCGATCAGCTCGCCATTGCGGCTTCCTTCTTCAAAGGCGCCGCGCAGGAAGCTGGGATCGATCTTGATCGTCTCGAACGGCGCACGCCTGAGATAGCCAAGCGAGGAAGCGCCTGTCCCGAAATCGTCTAGCGCCAGCCGCACGCCCATGCGCCGCAGGGCCCTCAGCTCCCGTTCGCTGACGTCGCCATCCCCGAAATGCGCGCTTTCCTTCAACTCGCATTCGAGCCGGTCCGCCGGCAGACCTGCCGCTGACAGGGCATTGGCCACCGTCCGGGACAGGCCCTGGGTGATGATCTGCTGTTCGGAGATATTCACGCAGACACGCACATCTTCCGGCCAGTTGACCGCATCGGCGCAAGCCTTGCGCAGCACCCATTCGCCAATCGAGACGATGAGATTGCTGTCTTCCGCAATGGGGATGAATATCTCGGGCGAGATTTTGCCACGTTCGGGATGATACCAGCGCAGCAATGCCTCCATCGCCACGATCCGATTGGTCGCGATCGACACGATGGGCTGATATTCGAGCGAAAGCTGCCCGCGCTCCAGCGCTTCGCGCAGATCGCGCTCAAGTTCGCGCCGCAGATGGGATTCGTTCTGCAATTCCTTGGAAAAGAACCGGAACTGCCCGCGCCCGCCATTCTTGGCCGCATAGAGTGCCACATCCGCACTGTGGACCACTTCTTCCCGCGTCACGCCATCATAAGGCGCGATGGCGATGCCTACGGAAGCGCCGATGGTGCAGCGCCCTTCCGGCAGGGAAAAAGGCTGGCTCAACATGGCGATGACCTTGGTGGCGAGTTCGCCAAGCTGGCCGCGATCGTCCATGTCGGGAATCAGCACCTGGAATTCATCGCCCCCAAGACGTCCGATCTCGCAGGTGGTATCGAAAACACGTTTGATCCGCTGCGCCACTTCCTTCAGCAGTTCGTCGCCCGCCTTGTGGCCCAGCGTATCGTTGACCTGCTTGAAACGATCGAGATCGAGCAGCATCACCGCACAGGTGCGCTTGGCGGCGCGAAATGCAGTGAGCATCGCATCGACCTTGCGCTGCATCCGGTGGCGGTTGGACAGGCCGGTGAGGGAATCGAACTGCGCCAGCCGCTCCGTCTCATTCTCCGCGCGGCGGCTTTCGGTGACGTTACCGCCATGGCCGCGATAGCCCTGAAAATTGCCCTCGGCGTCGAATTTCGGGCGTCCGCTGAGCTGCCAATAATGGTCCTCGCCGTCGATATCCCCCCGCATGGTAAGGCCGGAGAAGGTCTTGCGCCCGCCGAACATCAGCGAAAGGCTACGCGGCGACGCCCCATCCCCGGTCTGTTCGGAGACGAACAGGGAGAGGAACGGCGTGGCTGCCAGCATATCGGGCGACTTGCCGAACATTTCGGCCATGGGTTGAGACAGATAGAGGATATTGCCCCGCTCGTCCGTCTCCCAGAACCAGCCGCTACCGGTCTGTTCATATTCGCTCATCAGGAGCAGGCGGCGCTCGGCCTCTTCTGAGGAAGCAAGGCCCGTGAATGCGGGAGTCACCGGCACAGAAGGCGCTATCTCCGTGTCCTCAGCGGCGCTGCGTGCGCTCCGCCACCCTTTCAAGATGCGCCTGCTCAACTGAATATATCCGTCAGTATTATCCCCGCAGCCAGTGTCAGCTGCGAGAGACGATCCTAAACATACACGGTTTAGAATTCCCTAAGATCGCGCTCGCAGCGGCCTCTGCGAGGTCTTAATCGGCCCCGCCTGCTGCCAGCCCCCGGATCGTCCGCCGCTCCATCACAGCGCCGGCTTCGGCGACGATCCTGATGCGCCCTGCCCCGTCGCGCTGAAGCGGCGCGGCGAACTCCACCCCCATCCGGTCCCCGTCGGACCAGCGCGAAGTGGCCGCTATGGCATGGCGATCCGACAGGCGCACCTGGAAGCTCGTCCCGTCCGGCACGTTATACAGCCCTTCGATCAGCGCGCCGGTGCTGGAAATGTTGCGGATCGTGCCGTTGTAGAGCGCACCGTCGCAATCGAGCACGACCTTGCGCAGCATCGTCTGGCGCGGCACCCGGGCGGACCTCGGGCCGCGCGCCACCGCGGCCAGCCCGGTGCGCAGGCGCTCCGCAGCGGCGCTGGCGGATAGAGGCAGGGAATAGATAAAGCCCTGCACATGGCTGCAGCCCTGCAGGCGGATCATGTCCAGCTCGTCCAGCGTCTCCACGCCTTCGGCTGTCGTCTCCATGCCCAGCGACTGGGCCAGGCTGGTGATCGAGGCGATGATCGCGCCATTGCGGCTATCCGGCTGGGTGGCGCCACGCACGAAGCTCTGGTCGATCTTGATCTTGTCGAACGGCGCCTTCTTCAGATAGCCGAGCGAGGAATAACCCGTTCCGAAATCGTCCAGTGCCAGCCGGACGCCGATCTTCTTCAGCGCAGCGAACATGGCGTCGGTGCCTTCATCATCATCGAGGAAGACGCTCTCGGTGATTTCAAGTTCAAGCCGCGAGGGATCGACATCCGCTTCCTCCAACGCGCTGGCGACGATGGCCGGCAGTTGCGGATTCGAGAATTGCAGCGGCGAGACATTGACCGCCACCCGGACATCGGCGGGCCATTGAGCCATATGTTGGCAGGCCGTGCGCAAGGCCCATTCGCCCATCTGGCCGATCAGCCCGGATTCCTCCGCAATCTCGATGAAGCGCATGGGCGGCATGGCTCCGCGCTGGGGATGTTCCCACCGCATCAGCGCCTCGAACCCGCTTATCCGCTCGGTCGCAGTATCCACGACAGGCTGGTAATAGAGTTCCAGGCCGCCATGCGTGATCGCATCGCGCAGATCCTGCTCCAACTGGCGGCGTTCCTCCGCACGGGTGTGCAGATCGTCGGCATAGAAATGATAACGCCCGCGCCCGCCATCCTTTGCGGCATAGAGCGCAAGGTCGGCATTGCGGATCAGCGCCTCGCTGGTCAGGCCGTGATCGGGTGCAATGCAGATGCCCACCGATGCGCCAATGATTACGCGTTGCCCGTCGATCGAATAAGGCTGCGACAGGGAATTGATGATGTCCTGCGCCAGATAGGCCAGCCGGTCCCGCCCCAGCGTGCCGGGCACGATGACCTCGAATTCGTCGCCGCCAAGTCGCCCTACGAGGCCCTTTTCCCCCACGGTGCGTTCCAGCCGCTGCGCCACCTGCTTGAGCAGCGCATCGCCCGCCGGATGGCCCATCGTGTCGTTCACCTGCTTGAAGCGATCGAGATCCAGCAGCAGCACGCTGCAGCAGCGATGGACTGCGAAAGGCGCACTGAGGATTTTTTCCAGCGATTGCGACATCTTGAAGCGGTTCGCCAGCCCGGTGAGGGAATCGTAATGCGCAAGGCGCGAGGTATTTTCCTGCGAGCGCCGCCGCTCCGTGAGATCCGTGCCCGATCCTCGATAGCCAACGAAATTGCCGAACTGATCATAGATCGGCCGCCCGCTGACCGACCACCAGCGTTCTTCGCGCGAAGCCGCACGCACCGGCACTTCCTGAAAGGAAGAACGCGCCGAAAGATGGAAATTCAGCGTCCGCTCGCCCTCTGCCCCGCCAGCGGCAAGATCGAACAGATCGGTAAAATTGCAGCCCTCCAGCTCTTCCGCATCCTCGTGGCCCAGTGCTCTGGCCACCGTTGGCGAGACATAGGTGAGGATACCCCGCCGGTCTGTTTCCCAGAACCAGCCGAGCCCGGCTTCCTCATAATCGTTCAATATGTCTTCAGCGCGGTTGCGGACCCGTTCCCGTTCCAGCTCCCGCTCCTTCCGGGCACGGGCCTGCTGCATCTGGCGGCGACTGGCCAGGATCGAGAAAGCGATGGCCCCCGCCAGCAGGCTGACCGACGTGATCGATCCCTCCACCAGCGCAACCGCAGCCCAGCAGCCTATCTCCGCAGCGAAAAGCCCGGCGGACTTGCTGCTCTGGATCACGGCGGCAATCGCGGTGGTGACGATCAATATGCCCAGTGCGATCGGCCAGGCAAGGGCGTGCACCGTTGCCCAGATACCGATTGCGGCCCCATAGGCCAGCATCGGCACCCCGATGACCAACACCATGCCTGCAATCCGCAGCGGGAGCGACCTCGTCCGCCATCTTTCGATCCGGCGCACGAAAGGGGAAGCCAGGGGCAACGCAACCGCGACAATCGCAAGGAGCAGCGACAGCAAGGGCGGCATCGACCAGGATGCAAAAACCGCAAAGCCGATGGTCAGGACCATCAAGGGCGACATCGTGGGCCATGCCGGCGCGATGAGCGACGGCGCGAAATCGGTGGTATCGGTCGGACGCGAACGCGAATTGCGCAGCGAATGCCGCGCCGCGATGGCCATCCTTTCGGCCACGGGATCGGCCCGGCCGCTGCCGGATGACGCATAGGATCGCTTCCCGGCAGGCGGCGTCTTGGGCGCGCGCGCACCGGCCTTGTGACCGACCTCCTTCAGGATGCTCTGTCTTCTGGATGCACCACCCGCCATGTTTGGGCGTTGCCAAACGCCGTTTGAGAAAAAGTTAATATATGAGCAAGGAATAGCCCCGAGCCATAATGGGACGATTTCCCTGCAAATTGTGAAGGATATCGCAAGCATCCCTTGTCTTGCGCCCGAGGCTGGATCATCCTGTAAAAAGGCGCTGAATCGCAGGGAGAGAGCGATGCGGCATGTTGCGATAATCGGTTCCGGCCCGGCCGGATATTATACCGCCGAAGCGGTGCAGAAGGCCCTGGGCGAGGATGCACGGATCGATGTGTTCGACCGGTTGCCAGTGCCCTACGGCCTCATCCGCACCGGGGTCGCACCCGATCACCAGTCGATCAAGGGCGTGTCCCGCCGCTATGAACAGACCGCGCTGACCGAAAATGTCCGCTTCGTGGGCAACATCACCGTAGGCGAAGACGTGACCGTGCCGGAATTGCAGGGCCTGTATGACGCGGTGGTGCTGGCCACCGGTGCCCCGGTGGATCGCCCGCTGGATCTGCCCGGAGAAGGTCTGCCCAATGTCTTCGGCAGCGCTGCCTTTGTCGGCTGGTATAACGGCCATCCTCAATTCGCCGGGCTGGACCCCGATCTTTCCGGCAAGACTGCGATCGTGATCGGCATGGGCAATGTCGCGCTGGATGTGGCCCGTATCCTCTCCAAGTCCCGGCGGGAGTTCGAGGGGAGCGACATCGTCGGCCATGCACTTGATATATTGCAGCAATCCCGGATCGAACGGATCGTGATCCTGGGCCGCAGGGGCCCCCATCAGATCATGATGACGCCCAAGGAACTGGGCGAACTGGCCGCGCTCGAACGGGCATCCCCCCGCGTCAATCCACGCGACCTGCCCGAGGCAGGGGACGATGCCCTGCTGGAGCCGGGCCTGCGCAAATCGGTTGCCCATCTGCGCGGCTTTGCCGCCATTCCCGAAGCGATCCATGCGGAAAAACCAATCGAGATCGAGTTCGATTTCTTCGCCTCACCCAAGGCGCTGATCGGCAATGGCAGGCTGGAGGCTATCGAAGTCGAGCGCACGGAAGTGAAGACCGGCCGCGCGCAGGGCACGGGGGAAACCTACCGCATTCCTGCAGGGCTGGTGGTAAGCTGTATCGGCTATCGCAGTTCGCCCATTCCCGATGTGCCCTTTGACGAAAGGCAGGGCCGCTTCCCCAACGATGAAGGACGCATCCTGCCCGGCCTTTATTGCGTCGGCTGGGCCCGGCGCGGACCTTCGGGAACCATCGGCACAAACCGGCCAGATGGCTTCGACATTGCGGACAAGATCGCGCAGGATGCCGCATCGGGCGCGCTTGGCCCCTCGAAGAAACAAGGCCGCACCGCCTTCGATGCCCTTGTCCGCGAACGCGGCCTGAAGCTCGTTACCTTCCGCGACTGGAAGAAGATCGAGGAAGCCGAAGAACGTGCCGCGCGGGACGGCGCCCCGCGCGAGAAATTCGTCGATATCAGCGAGATGATGAAGGCACTGGATTGAAACAACGAAGGGATTGAAGGACCGACCGCCGGATGCTTCGCCGATCGATCCGGTCGACCTCAGCTCTCCGGCGTGTCCGCCGCAGGCGTCTCCTCTTTCCCGGCCTCCGCGCTCACTCTGTCTGCCCAGGCCTGCAATGCCTCGCCATGGGCCTGCCAGCGCGGCAGGCAAGCATCGGTGTAGCGCTCATAGGCCGAAACATCGGTATCGATTGCCCTCAGCGCCGCCGTCAGCAGATCGCCGAAATCCTCGCCCGCCACGGCCTGATAGCGGCCCAGGAAATAGTTGAACGCCATGGCGAAGCTATCGCCCGCATCATCCTCGACATAACTGCCGGTGACCGAGGCCCAGGCAGCGCATTCGATATCGCCCTGCGGACTTGCCTTTGCAGGCGCATCGGCCGCAGCGGCGGGGGCCGCCAGCGCGGCCAGAACCGCCGTTGCGGCCAGATGGCGCAGCTTCATCAGACGCGCATCGGCATGAGGACGTAAAGCGCGGGGCTCTTTTCATCCTGACGGATCAGGGTCGGCGCACCGGGGTCAGCCAAGTGGAGTTCCACCGAATCGCCTTCGATCTGATGCAGGATGTCTTTCAGATAATTGGCGTTGAAGCCGATTTCGAAACCTTCAGCCGAATAGGCCGCAGGGACTTCTTCCGCCGCCGTGCCATTATCGGGCGAGGTGACGGACAGAACCACGCGATCCTGCTCCAGCCCCATCTTCACCGCGCGAGTCTTTTCCGTGGCGATGGTCGCAACGCGGTCCACCCCTTCGAAGAAGCTCTTGGGATCGAGTTTCAGCAGCTTGTCGTTCCCGGTGGGAATGACGCGGCTGTAATCGGGGAAAGTGCCGTCGATCAGCTTGCTGGTCAGCACCACGCCCCCTTCTCCGCCCAAGGTGAAACGGATCTTGCTGGCGGAAAGGTCGATCTCGACATTGCCGTCCAGCGCTTCGTCCAGCAGCTTGCGGAGTTCGCCCACAGCCTTTCGCGGCACGATCACATCCGGCATGCCTTCCGCCCCTTCCGGGCGCGCCAGCGTATAGCGAGCGAGGCGATGGCCGTCAGTCGCGGCAGCCTTCAGCAGCGGCTGGCCATCGTCCGAGACATGCAGGAAAATACCGTTGAGGTAATAACGGGTTTCCTCGGTCGAGATGGCGAAGCGGGTCTTGTCGATCAGTTCGGCCAGCACGCGGGCAGGCAGTTCGAAGCTGGTCGGCAGATCGCCTTCCACGATCACCGGGAAATCATCACGCGGCAGGGTGGGCAGCTGAAAGCGGCTGCGTCCGGCCTTCACGGTAAGGCGATTATCCGCTGCTTCGAGGCCGACCTGACTGCCTTCAGGCAGCTTGCGGGCGATGTCGAACAGCAGATGCGCCGATACGGTGAGCGCACCGGGCGTTTCAACCGATACAGCGGCCATGCTCTCGACCACCTGAAGATCGAGGTCGGTCGCCATGATGCGCACCGCACCATCGGTCGACGCATCAATCAACACGTTCGACAGGATCGGGATCGTGTTGCGCCGTTCCACCACCGACTGGACATGGGACAGGCAGCGCAGCAGCGTCGCACGTTCGATGGTTGCCTTCATCGTTCTATTTCGGTCCCCCTGGGGCGCACGGGCTGAATCGCCCGGGAGCGCGGGTTGCATGGGAAACAAGCCTTAACGCGACAGCCGTTCATCGCAAGTTCGGCTTACCCCCAGGGGGGAGAATCTGGGGATAAACCGCAGGCTGGATGCAGAACGGTTCAGTTAAACGCGCCTGCCAGCGTATAATAAGCACTGGTGCAAGCGGCATAGGCGCCGACTTTCATCCAGACCGAAGAATCGATGGAATCGTGATCGATTCCGTTTTTCTCCAACCGTTCGAGCAATTTGGCGATTACTTCCTCCGAGACTTCATCGGCAAGGACATTGCCGCGCCCCTCGCCCACGTCCATCGCATCTTCCACATAGGAAGGCGGGAGGCCGGCTTCTTCCAGATCGGCCGCCAGCCGCACCATCACGATTCCCGACAGGGCGATGCTCAGGTAATCCTCCTCCCGCTCGTCCGGGATGTCGTGCACGCTGCGGCAGGCATCGACGAGGCTGTTGATCGCCTGCTCGAGAGCTTGTCCCTCCTCTGGCGTCGGCTCCCTGACCGACATGGCATCCGCCAATTTCCGAGCGACGGCGGCCGGCGCGATCTGGATGGGGCAGCGCAGGGCCTCCTGCGTCGCCGCCTGGGCCGGAGCGGTAGCAAACAGGCCAAGGGCGGCGGCGGAAATCAGCAGCAGGCGCATAGGCGAGCCTTTCGGGCGGGAAAGGTCAGGACATCATCGCCATGCCGCCATTCACATGCAGCGTCTGGCCAGTGACATAGCCGGCTTCCTTCGAGGCAAGATAGGCGACTGCGGCGCCGATATCCTCACCCTCGCCCATGCGCCCCATTGGAATGCGGGCATTGAGCGCATCCTTCTGCGCATCGGGCAGCACGTCGGTCATCGCGGTGCGGATGAAACCGGGGGCCACGCAGTTCACGGTAATGCCGCGGCTTGCCACTTCCTGCCCGAGCGATTTCGACATGCCGACAAGGCCGGCCTTGGCCGCCGCATAATTGATCTGGCCCGGATTGCCCGTGGCGCCCACCACTGAAGTGATGGTGATGATGCGGCCGAAGCGGGCCTTCATCATCGGCTTGCAGGCGGCCCGCATCAGGCGGAAAGCGGCCTCAAGATTGATCTTGATGACCTGATCCCACTCCTCATCCTTCATCCGCATGGCGAGGTTGTCGCGGGTGATGCCGGCGTTGTTCACCAGAATGTCGATCTTGCCAAGCGTATCCACGGTGGCAGGCACCAGTTCCTCAACCTGCGCGGTATTGGAAAGATCGCAGGTGATTTCCACGTGATCGTGACCGAATTCCGCGTTCAGCTCATCACGGAAAGCGCGCAGCTTCGCGGAGTTGGAGCCCGAAAGCGCAAGGCGCGCGCCTTGCGATGCCAGCGCGCGGGCAATGGAAGACCCGATCCCGCCCGAAGCGCCGGTTACGAGGGCGGTCATGCCAGTGAGGTCGAACATGGTTTTCATTCCTGTTATTTGTTGCGCGCAATAGCTCGAAGTCAGCTTAGGAACGCCTAAAACCCTCAAAGCTCCTTGGCCAGCGCCTCGATGTCCGCCATCGTCAACACGCTGGAGACGGAAACGCCTTCCACCGTACGGCCGATCATCGGGCCGACGACCTTGCCGCCCAGTTCCACGAAATGGGTCACGCCCGCTTCGGCCATGGCGATCACGCTTTCGCGCCAGCGCACGCGGCCGCAGACCTGTTTGACCAGCAGATCGCGTTCCTCGGCCGGATCGCTCACGGCCGAAGCGGTGAAGTTTGCGTAGAGCGGCAGGCGGAAGGCCGAAGGCGGCAGGTCAGCCAGCGCCTTGTCCATCGCCTCTGCCGCGGGGCCCATCAGGTCGCAATGGAAGGGCGCGGAAACCGGCAGGATCACGCCGCGCTTGATGCCATGTTCCTTGGCCAGCGCCACGGCCCGCTCGATCGCGGCGCGATGGCCGGAAAGCACGACCTGGCCCGGATCGTTGTCATTGGCGATCTGGCACACTTCACCCTCGGCAGCAGCATCGGCCAGCGCCTGCGCCTTGGCGATATCTGCGCCGAGCAGCGCGCACATCGCCCCCACGCCCACCGGCACGGCGGCCTGCATGGCCTGTCCGCGCAGCTTGAGCAGGCGCGCAGTGTCCGCGAGCGAGAAGGCGCCCACGGCGCACAGGGCGCTATATTCGCCCAGCGAATGGCCAGCCACGCAATCGCCCTTGTCGGCGATGGTCAGCCCGTCTTCCTTCTCCAGCACGCGCAGGGTTGCGATGGCATTGGCCATGATCGCAGGCTGGGCATTCTCAGTCAGCGTCAGCTGGTCTTCCGGGCCTTCGCGCATGATGGTGGAGAGCTTCTGCTGGAGAGCCTCGTCCACTTCCTCGAACACTTCGCGGGCAATTGCGCTGGCATCGGCGAGGTCCGCCCCCATGCCCACCTTCTGGCTGCCCTGCCCCGGAAATACGAATGCACGCATGTCTCAGTCTCCTGTCCCGTGCTGAACTGGCCCGCGCGGTTAGGTTTGCGCAGGCGAGGAGGCAAGCCCGAAGGGAACAATCCTGTTGGCTTCGTCATGCCCGATATCGGCATATCCCAGGAAGGGAATGCCCGTTCTTTCACACCAGAAGCGGGCAATCTCCTCGGGCTCGGCGCCGAAAGGCCGGTCATTTTCCGGCACATCGCTCACTCGGCCCAGCCGCAGCCCGGCAATGCCGGAAAGGTGCTGGGTGACGTGGAAGAACAACCGGTCCACCGCATAGAGATATTCGCTGACTTCCTCCACCATCACTACATGGCCGGAAAGGTCCGGCATCAGATTGGTGCCGCACAGCATGGCCAGCGTCATGAGGTTGAAGGCAGCCACGGGATGATGATCGATATGCGGTTCCAGCCCTACGCGATCCCCCGCCAGCCAGGCGAGGGAACGGCGCACGGCACTCTCGCCACCCGAACGCCTGATATCCACCGGCATCGGCGCATGAACAGGCCGCCCGATCCCGGCGCGATAGAGCGCGGCCAGCAGATAGCCGCCATCCGAATAGCCGAGGAACGTCTTGCCCCGTGCCGCATCGCCCATGTCCGCAACGGCCTGCGCCGCGATCCGGTTGGCGCCATAGCCGCCACGCGCGAACCAGACCGCATCGAACGCCGGATCGTTGGCGCATTCCAGCAGGGCGGCCAGCCGTTGTTCGTCAGAGCCCGCGAAATGCCCCTGCGAGAGATAGCATTGCTCGTGAAAGGCCAGTTCCAGCGAGGGGAATTCGGCCGCCACGGCCTCCACACGTGCCACATCCTCGGGCGTCAGCGGGGTCGAAGGGGCACAGATTGCGATGCGGGTCATGCCTGCCCCTGATAGTCGGCTTGTGTTGTCCGGCACAACTGCATAGCGAGGGCGGCATGAGCGAAACCGCCGACCTTACTTCTCACCCCTGGTTCTTCTGCGGCATCGGCGGATCGGGAATGCTGCCGCTGGCCATGATCCTGAAGGGACAGGGCGCCACTATCGCCGGGTCCGACCGCAGCCGCGATCAGGGCCGCACGCCCGAGAAATTCGCCTGGCTGGAGCGGGAGGGGATCGCCCTGTTCCCGCAGGACGGCAGCGGCGTGACCTCGCCCGATCAGGTGCTGATCGCCTCTGCCGCCGTTGAAGATACCGTGCCGGAAATGGTCCGCGCGAAGGAGCTGGGCTGCGCGCGAATGACGCGGGCGGAACTGCTTTCCACCCTGTTCAACCGCGCGATCTGCTCCGTGGCCATTGGCGGCACCAGCGGCAAGTCCACAGTCACCGGCATGAGTGGCTGGATCATGCAGCAGGCCGGGCGCGATCCCACGATCATGAATGGCGCGGTGATGAAGAACTTCGCCTCGCCGGAAGTGCCCTTTGCCAGTGCGCGAGTGGGCGCGGGCAATGTGTTCGTTTCCGAAGTGGATGAAAGCGACGGTTCCATCGCGCTCTATCGCCCTTCGGTCGCGGTGCTGCTCAACGTCAGTCTCGATCATAAGGGCATGGAAGAATTGCGCGTGTTGTTCGGCGATTTTCTGGCCGTGTCGGGCGCAGCGGCAGTGAATGCCGACGATGCAGAGGCCATGGCCCTCGCCCCGCGCGCGGCAAGCCTCGTCACCTTCGGCATCGAAAACGCGGCAGCGGATATCGGCGTGGTTCCCGGCTCGGTGGTGGAGAGCGCCACCGGCATCGCTGCCCAGGTGGTGGAGCGCAAGACGGGCGAGCAATTCGCCCTGACCCTCGCCATGCCGGGCCGTCACAACCTCTCCAACGCGCTCGCCGCCATTGCCGGGGCCCATGCCACTGGCGTGCCGGTGAGCGATGCCGTGGCCGCACTGGCAACATTCAAGGGCCTCGCCCGCCGGTTCGACGTGATCGGCACCAGCCCCTCCGGCATTACCGTCATCGACGATTTCGGCCATAATCCTGAAAAATGCGCCGCCACCCTGCGCACACTGAAAAGCCAGCCGGGCCGCGTGATCGCCTTCTTCCAGCCGCATGGCTATGGCCCGCTGCGCCAGATGGGGCATGAACTCGCGGAAGTCTTCGCCCGCCTGCTCGGCGCGGAAGATCTCACCTTCCTGTGCGACCCGGTCTATTTCGGCGGCACCGTGGACCGCAGCGAAGGCAGCGAACGGATCGTGCGCCTGATCGCGCAGGCAGGCGGCCACGCCGAATACATCCCCAGCCGCGAGGATTGCGCCGAGCGCATCCTCACCCTCGCCCAACCGGGTGACCGCATCGTCATAATGGGCGCCCGCGACGATACGCTGACCGCGCTGGCGCAGGGGATTCTGGAGAAGCTGGGGTAACCCAGCCTGCCACTTTTCTCTTCGTCATCCCCGCGAAGGCGGGGACCCAGTTCAACAGTTGCTGCTGGGTTCCCGCCTTCGCGGGAACGACGAAAAGGTGCCTTGGACCTCGCTATTCTCTTCCCCCTTACTTCATCTTGTAAAACCGGATCTTCACCGCCGGGCCCTCGGCAGGATCGGCCATTTCCAGCGTGCCGATGAAGGCCGTCTTGGACATCCACTCATATTTGCCGAGCGGAGCCTCGAACACCGGATGGGTGCGCACGGGCGAAGGAGCCGCGCCTTGCACGGGCGGGCACAGGGCGCCCTTGTTGATGACGTTGATCACCACGCCGTCATCCGTCTTGAGGAAATAATCGGCCTCCACCTCGGTGCAGCCATCGGCGCGGGTCAGTTGCCAGTCCCAGCCGCCGGGAACGATCTCGCCCTTGATGCCGGGCCCCTCGAAGCGGCCGCCAGTGATCGGGATGATGCGCCGCTCGCCCTTGGACGTCTTGCCCACTTCCACCACCGGGCCCAGCTTCACGATTTCTTCCAGCACGAATTCCGCATTCGGCGCGGGCGGAGCGTCCGCGGCCTGCGCAGCGCCTGCCGAAAGCCCGGCTATAATGACGGCGCCCAGCGCGATCTTCTTGTGCATCCTCTATTCCCCCAATGTCTTGTCGCTTGCATTATTGAACCCAACTCGCGCCACGCGGCAAGAGCCCTATGGGGCAGCGCGATTTTCCTACTCGCGGCATTTCTGCTTGATAGGAAGAATGTCAGCGCGCGCGCAGCCCCGCATCCTTCCAGACAGCCGGAAATGCCTGAGAAACGAAAAGTCACAATGCCGCCTCCACAACCTGCACGCAAACCATTGCTTTTCCAGATCGAAATCAGGAAAGGTCACACAGGTTTCGCAGGCCGCTCAGCGTCACTTTCGCGGCCCGCAAGCCCCTTGCCCACGCCAACAGCAGGACCGAGGCCAACCTTTCCTTGCAATCGCGCCCCAAACCTGTATGTGCGCCGCTTCCTAGGCCCTCGGGCGGCGGAAACGAAGAAGGCCGGAGGGGTCCCCGCATGGGGCGGGACAAACCAGCGATCGGCATAACAGTGAAAGGAACGCACATGCCGTTTTACGAGCATGTTTTCCTGGCGCGTCAGGATCTGAGCCAGGCTCAGGTAGATACCCTGGCAGCCGGTGCCACGGAAATCGTGGAACAGGGCAATGGCAAGGTCACCAAGACCGAAACCTGGGGCCTCAAGAATCTCGCCTATAAGATCGATCGTAACCGCAAGGCGCACTTCGTCCTGCTGAACATCGAAGCTCCGGGCGACGTCGTGGCCGAGCTGGAACGCCAGGCCCGCATCAACGAAGATATCATCCGCTACATGACCGTTCGCGTCGACGAGCTTGAAGAAGGCCCGTCTGTAATGATGCGCAAGAACGAGCGTGAGCGCCGCCGCAGCCGTGAAAGGGGTGAAGACTGATGGCCCGTCCGTTTTTCCGTCGCCGCAAGAGCTGCCCGTTCTCGGCCAAGAATGCGCCGAAGATCGACTATAAGGACGTGCGCCTCCTTCAGGGCTTCATGTCCGAGCGTGGCAAGATCGTGCCGAGCCGCATCACTGCCGTTTCCGCCAAGAAGCAGCGTGAACTGTCGACCGCGATCAAGCGCGCCCGTCAGATCGGCCTTCTGCCGTACATCGTGAAGTAAGGAGCGCTCAGCCATGGAAATCATCCTGCTCGAACGTATCGAGAAGCTGGGCACGATCGGTGACGTCGTGACCGTGAAGGACGGCTATGCCCGTAACTTCCTGCTGCCGCAGAAGAAGGCCCTTCGCTCGAACAACGCCAACCGCGCCGTCTTCGAAGCCAACCGCGAACGCCTGGAAAAGGAAAATGCGGAACGTCGCGTCGAAGCCGAACAGGCCGGCACCACGCTCGATGGCGTGGAAATCGTCCTGATCCGCGCCTCGTCCAACTCCGGCCAGCTCTATGGTTCGGTCAACGTGCGTGACATCGCGGTTGCCCTCGAAGAAAAGGGCCACAAGGTCGACAAGCGTCAGGTCATCCTCGGCCATCCGATCAAGTCGATCGGCATGTTCGATGTGACCATCGCCCTGCATCCGGAAGTTCACGTCACGATCAAGGCGAATGTCGCCCGTTCGGACGACGAAGCCGCGCTGCAGAGCCAGGGCGTCGACGTGATGGCCCAGATGTTCGAAGACGAACGCAACGAGAGCGAAGGCTTCACCGAAGCGGTCGATCCCAATGCGGAACCGGGCGAAATCCCCGCCGACCTGATGGAAGGCGCGGACGAGGAAGCCGGCGCCTAAGCGTCGCTCCCGCCATAGCGGCCCAATTCAAAAGGGCGCGGTTCCTTCGGGTTCCGCGCCCTTTTGCTTTTGTCCATGTCGTCACCCTGAACTTGTTTCAGGGCCCATTTCTCCGGCTCTGGCGCCCCTAGTTGAGAAGGATGGATGCTGAACCAAGTTCAGCATGACGAGGTTGCGCGATCCGGATCGAAATTTCGTGCCCCTAGCCAATGCTGAATACTTTCGTCTTTCCGCCTTTGAAATGTAGGAATTGGCGCGTTAGCTTGCGCCATGAACCTCACCGCCTCCCCTAACGCATCCGATGCCATTGCGCAGCTTTCCCAGTTTTACGATCAGGCCGTCAGCACCCTGCGCGCCGATATTCTGGCCTATGCCGAACATGGCACGCTGCCCGATGCGGAAAAGCGGCTCGACGGTTCCTATTGCTATCCCGAACTGATCGTCCATTTCAGCGGTGACGGGGAACGATCCGAAAGCGCCCGCGCCTATGGCAGGCTGCAGGTGGCGGGCACCTATGCCACCACCATCACCCGCCCTGGCCTGTTCGCGGATTATCTGGCCGAGCAGCTGGGCCTGATCGCCGCGGATTACGATGTGCGCTTTGAAGTGTGCGCCTCCCGGCAGGAAATGCCCTTCCCTTATGTGCTGGATGGCGAGGCCGGCGCCAGGCTGGCGGGCATTCCCCCCACGGAACTGGCACGCCATTTCCCTAGCACGGATCTGGCTCTGATCGGAGACGAGCTGGCCGACGGGATCGAGATCGCCCTGCCCGGCGATCCCATTCCGCTCTCCCTGTTCGACGGGCTACGCACCGATTACTCGCTAGCCCGCCTCGCCCATTACACCGGCACGCGGCCGGAGCATTTCCAGCGCTTCGTGCTATTTACCAACTATCACCGCTATGTTGATGAATTCGTGGACTGGGCAGGCTCGCAACTGGGCAAATGCGGCTATGTCGCCCTGTCCGGCGCGGGTGGGCTGCTTCTCGACCAGCCGACCGAGGGCGCGCGGGCGCAGCTATCCGACACGGCATGGCGGCGCCACCAAATGCCCGCCTATCACCTGATGCGGGACGATGGATCGGGCATCACGCTGATCAATATCGGCGTCGGCCCCTCCAACGCCAAGACAATCTGCGATCACGTGGCCGTGCTGCGGCCGGAGGCATGGCTCATGATTGGCCATTGCGGCGGCTTGCGGCCCAGCCAGGCCATTGGCGACTATGTGCTGGCCCATGCCTATCTGCGGGACGATCACGTGCTCGATCCCGTCCTGCCGCCGGAAATCCCCATTCCCGCGATTGCCGAAGTGCAGCAGGCGCTGGCGGCAGCGGCGGAGGATGTCAGCGGACAACATGGCGCGGACCTGAAGAAACGGATGCGCACCGGCACGGTAGTGACGACGGACGACCGGAACTGGGAACTGCGCTACACCCATTCCGCACTGCGCCTCTCGCTCAGCCGCGCGGTCGCCATCGAGATGGAAAGCGCCACCATCGCCGCCCAGGGCTATCGCTTCCGCGTGCCCTACGGCACCCTGCTCTGCGTGTCCGACAAGCCGCTGCATGGCGAGATCAAGCTGCCGGGGCAGGCCAACAAATTCTACGAGGAAGCCATCGCGGCCCACCTCCAGATCGGCATCCACGCCTGCCACCGCCTGCGCGCCGAAGGCCCCCGCCTGCACAGCCGCAAGCTGCGGGCCTTCAACGAACCGCCGTTCCGGTAAGGTACTTCATCATTGCGAGCGCAGTGGAAGCGACGCTGGCCTTGGCCAACCAATCCATTGTGTTTGCGCATCGGGCCCTGGATTGCTTCGGGGCCTTGCCCCTCGCATTGAAGAAATGACAGAGGCGTAGCCTAACCCTTCCCGCGTGTCTTGGTCTTCCCCTTCACGGCATTCTCTTCAAGGAACTCAATGATCTTGCCGGCGATATCCTTGCCGGTTGCCTGTTCGATCCCTTCAAGGCCGGGGGAGGAATTGACTTCCATGATGACCGGGCCGTGATTGCTGCGCAGCATGTCCACGCCCGCCACGTTCAGCCCCAGCTTGCGCGCGGCGCGGATCGCGGTGGAGCGTTCTTCCGGGGTGATCTTGATCTGCTTGGCAGTGCCGCCGCGATGGAGGTTGGAGCGGAAATCGTCCGGGCTGCCGGTGCGCTGCATCGCGGCCACTACCTTGCCACCGATCACGAAGGCGCGAATGTCCTGCGAGCGGCTTTCCTTGATGAATTCCTGCACCAGAATGTTCACATTGGCGCCGCGGAACGCCTCGATCACGGATTTGGCGGATTGCTCCGTTTCGCCCAACACCACGCCGATGCCTTGCGTGCCTTCCAGCAGCTTGATCACCACCGGCGCGCCACCCACCATGCGCAGCACCTCGTCGGTCTGTTTGGGGTCGTGGGCGAAGGCCGTGACAGGCAGGCCCAGCCCGGCGCGGGCGAGGATCTGCATGGAACGCAGCTTGTCCCGGCTGCGGCCGATGGCGACGCTTTCGTTGAGCGGCCAGACGCCCATCATCTCGAACTGGCGCAACACGGCAAGGCCATAGAAGGTGATGGAGGCCCCGATACGCGGGATCACCGCATCGTAAAGCTCCAGCTTGGCCCCGTTATAATAGGCCTCGGGCCGGTGCGAGGTGATGTTCATCGTCACCCGCAAAGTGTTGAGCACATCGATCTCGTGCCCACGCTCGCGCGCCGCCTCCACGATGCGCCGGTGGGAATAGAGATTGGCGTTGCGCGCCAGCATAGCGATTTTCATGGATGTGTTTTCATTATCGGGCCCCATCGGAGCCGGGATTTTGATAAAGCAGGGCGGACCGCTCGGAAATCAGGAAGGTCCTGGAAGGATCAACCAGGAACCTTTTGCGCAATGCCGTACGCCCGATGAGCACCGGGTGAACCATGTCCGACCGATCCGTCAGGCTGAATTCGGCATCGAATAGCGCCCCGCCCAGCGAGAGCCGGGTAGTGACGACCAGCCTTTCTTCCGATTGGCCGTTCGAACTGGTGATCTTCCTGCGCGACACATGGCAAGCCTCGCACAGCGCCGTTTCATGTCCGTGACCAAGATCGATCCGGAAACGCGCATGGGGCACACCATCGCGCTCCACCATCTCGATATGAGTGGCGTGAAGCGCGGAAGTGCGCGCACCCGTATCGATCTTTGCCGGAATGCCGGACAGGCCGAATTCTGGCAGGCCGACGGCCTCGCGCCAGCCCAGCACGGGGATTGAAGTCATGGAAGTTCCGAAACCGGGCGAATCGCCGCCACGGCCCGCCCTATAGAGCGGCCAATGCGACCATCCAATGACAGCAATGGGCGACCCGGCCGGTATTCCCCGACCGGATCATCGATCCCCTACGGGCGCGTCACCAGCCTTGCGGCTTGCCCTTGTTCTGCTGGTCCAGCCATTTCTTGAGCGGGGCGAAATATTCCACCAGCGCCTTCCCGCTGATCTCCCGCGTGCCGGTGAATGCCTCCAGCGCATCGGGCCACGGCTTGGACGAACCCATTTCCAGCATGGCGTTCAGCTTCTTGCCCACTTCCTCATTGCCATAGAAGCTGCAGCGATGGAGCGGGCCCTTCCAGCCCGCCTGCTTGCATGCCGCCTGATAGAACTGGAACTGCAGGATGCGGGCCAGGAAATAGCGCATATAGGGCGTGTTGCCTGGTATGTGATATTTCGCGCCGGGATCGAAAGCATCGGCAGGCCGCTCCACCGGGGGAGTGATCCCCTGATATTCGCGCTTCAGATCCACCCATGCCTGATTGTATTTATCCGGCGTAATCGAACCGTCGAACACGCCCCAGCGCCATTTGTCCACCAGCAGGCCGAAGGGCAGGAAGGCCACCTTGTCCAGCGCCTGACGCAGCAGCAAGCCGATATCCTTGTCGGCGCTGGGCACCTGTTCCCGCCCCAGCAAGCCGATCTGGACCAGATATTCGGGCGTGATCGACAGGGCCACGAAATCCCCGATAGCCTCGTGGAACCCGTCATTCGCGCCATTGAGATAGAGATAGGGCTGCTGGTTATAGGCGCGCTGGTAATAATTGTGGCCCAGCTCATGATGGATGGTGATGAAATCATCGCCATTCACCTTGATGCACATCTTGATGCGAATATCGTCCTTGTTGTCGATGTCCCACGCGCTGGCGTGGCACACCACTTCACGGTCGGCGGGTTTGACGAACTGGCTGCGTTCCCAGAAAGTTGCAGGCAGTTCCTTGAAACCGAGCGAGGAATAGAAGCCCTCCCCGATCTTCACCATGTCCAGCGGGCCCTGGCCCTTTTGCGCGAGAAGATCGGTTATGTCGAAGCCCACATCGCCCGTGCCGGGAGGGGCTACGACGGGATAGATATTGCCCCATTCCTGAGCCCACATATTGCCGAGCAAATCCGCGCGGATCGGGCCGGTCTTGGCCTGCACCGCATCGCCATATTTCTCGTTCAGCTTGCTGCGGACATAGGTGTGCAGCGCCACGTATAGCGGCTTCATTTCCTGCCACAGCCGTTCCGTCATGGCCTCGAATTCCTTCGGGTCCATGTCATAGTTGGAGCGCCACATGGCGCCCGCATCGGCAAAGCCCAGTTCCTTCGCGCCCTCATTGGCGATGGCGGCGAGACGGGCGTAATCGTCCTTCATCGGCGCGCCGACATTGTCGTGCCAGCTGGCCCACATCTCCGCGAATTGGGCGGGCGTATGGGCCATATTGCCCATCTCGGCCTCGATATCCGAACCGTTGATCGGCTTGCCGTCCAGCGTGCCCTTGCCCCGGCCGTATTGGGACTGGAGATCGGTGGCGATGGTGTTCAGCTCGTCCGCGGCGCCCGGCGTGGTTGGCGCGGGCAGGACGATACCCGTGCGCAATATGTCCAGCTTGCGGGCGACATCGGGATCGAGCCCGGCCACTTCGCGATATTTCGCGGCATCCAGCGCATAACGGACGGATTTTTCCGTGCCGATCGCGCCGATGCGGGCGGCCAGCGCGTCAGTATCCACGGTGATATAGGTCGAATTAACCCATTGCGTCCGCCCTGCCTCCACCGAATAGGAGAACAGATCCGCTTCGGCTGCGGCCACGAAATCGGCAGCGCCCTGCGGCGTCATAGGGAATTGCGCCGAGGCTTGCGCAGCGGGGGTCTGCTGGGCGACAGCAGGTGTCGCCAGCCCTGCGGCAAGCGCGAGCATGGCGGCGGAAGCGAGCATTTTCATCGCGGAAATCCTTGGGAATCAAAACCGGTTTCAGTTGCTACCGGTCTGGACGTTCGGTCGCGATGAATCAAGCCGCCCCGGCAAACTAGCCGAGGGAATCGGCAGAGAGAAAACGCACCAGTTCCTCGCCGAGCGCGCTTTCGGTGACGGAACTCATATGCGTACCGGGAATCCAGCGCAGATGCCCGTCAGGCAACGCTTCCGCCAGCGCCTCGGGCGAGCCATTGTCCCGGTCCTTCTCTCCGCACAGAACCAGCGTAGGCATGACGATCCGCGATAGGTCCGACTTCTCGGTATCGCCGATGGATTCCAGCAGCAGCCGCGCGGCCACCCTGTCGACCTTCATGGTCTTCATGAATTGCGCCGCGAAATAGGCCGGATCGCCCTGGCGGATGCTGTCGAACCGGTCGATCGCGTCGAGGAAAAAGGCCGAGCGCCGGGCCCAGCCCGCCAGTCCTTCCAGCCCCATGCCCGACAGCACCAGCCGGCGAGGAGTGAGCCCCGCGATCACGCAGCGCGCCGCTGTGCGGGAACCAAGCGAGAATCCGGCCAGATCGAACTCTTCCAAGCCCAGGTGATCAACCAGTGCCTGCACATCCTTCACCAGCACATCATGCGGATAGGCGGCCGGATCGTGCGGCGCAGCGCTCTGCCCATGGGCGCGCAGATCAGGCATGATCGCCTCGAACCCCGCCTCGGCCAGCTTCTGCGCATGGCCGAATTTGATCCAGTTCATCTCCGCGCTGGAAAACAACCCGTGAAGCAGCAGCACGGGCCGCCCTGCCCCGACCCGGCGAAAGGCCAGCTCAGCGCCATCGAAGGAAGCGAAAGTCTCTGTCATTCGGGCACCTATCGGCCAATTCGCCATCGTGGCGCAAGGGTTGCCCCTAAGGGGTTTGTCCTGCCCCGCGCCCTGCTTGCTTTGCCTAGCAGCCTGATTATACGCACGCCTGTGCCTCACATCGGCTTCGTGTTGGCGGATAATTCGCGCCTTGCTCGCTGGACCTTCAACCAGCAGGTTACCCTTGCCGCCCGGTGCGATAGTGCCCGTGAAACCGCGAGAATGTCCCATGGCTGATCCCGATCCGCAAACCGCCCCACAAGGCCGCCGCTGGGGCCGCCTCGCCCTGATGCTGGCGGTGCCGCTGGCTCTGGCAGTCGGCGCGGTATTTTACTGGATGAGCCTGCAGGGCAAGGTCTCTACCGACAATGCCTATGTGAAGCAGGACAAGGTCTCGGTCAGTTCGCTGGTTGGCGGCACCATCGTGGATGTGCTGGTGAAAGAGAACGAAACGGTGCGGCAGGGCCAGTTGCTGTTCCGCATCGATCCCCAGCCCTATGAAATCGACCTTGCACAAGCCAATGCCCAGATCGCCACGGCACAGGCGGATTTGACCGCACTGGGCCGCGATGCGGCGCTGTCCGGCGCGGATATTTCCGCCGCGCGGGAAGAGATAGCCTTCGCGCAGTCCCGGCTGGAACGCCAGAAGGCCCTGTGGGACCGGGGCTTCACCACCAAGGCCGATCTCGACGCTGCCGAACACGCCGTGGCGCAGGCCAAAGAGCAACTCCGCGCGGCAGAGGCCCGGCAGGTGGAGGCGCAGGCCAAGCTGGCCAATGGCGCCGCAGTTCCCGGGCAGAACCCCCGAATCGCCGCTGCACAGGCGCAGAAGGCCGCCGCCCAGCTGGACCTTTCGCGCACGGAAATCCGCGCGCCGATGGCCGGCCGCGTGGGGCAAGCCGACCGGCTGCAACCCGGCCAGCAAGTGCTGCCCAATCTGCCGGTGCTGACGCTGGTCGGCCTGCAAGGCACTTATGTGGAGGCCAATTTCAAGGAAACGGACCTTGGCGACATGAAAGTCGGCCAGCCCGCCGAAATCCACTTCGATGCCTATCCCGACCTCACGCTGAAGGGCCACGTCGCCTCCATCGGCGCGGGCACCAATTCGGAATTTTCACTGCTCCCGGCCCAGAATGCCAGCGCGAACTGGGTGAAGGTTACCCAACGCGTGCCGGTTCGCATCGAGCTTGACGAGGAGAGCCCGCGCGCCCTGATCGCGGGCCTCTCGGTGGACGTCACGGTGTTTACCAACGGCAAGAAGCGCTGAGCCCATGGCCAGCGCGGCCGCCCCGACCCCGGCCATGATCCGCGACGAGCCGGAAGTCGTCGCGAAGAATTACCCCCTGCTGGTGCTGGGGGTGATGCTGGCATCGCTGATCCAGCTGCTCGACACGACGATCACCATCGTCGCCGTGCCCCATATGCAGACCACGCTGGGCGCCTCGGCCGAGACGATCACCTGGGTGCTGACCAGCTATATCATCGCCAGCGCGGTGTTCATGCCGGTCACCGGATGGCTTTCCAACCGACTTGGCCAAAGGCGGCTGTTCCTCTGGTCCGTCTCGGGCTTCATCGTCGCCTCCATGCTGTGCGGCATGGCGCAGAATCTGGAGCAGATGGTACTGTTCCGCGCCATCCAGGGCATTGCCGGGGCATTCATCGGCCCGCTCAGCCAATCCGCCATGCTGGACGCCACAAGGCCCAGCAAACGCGCCCAGATCATGACGGTGTGGGGCGTGGGCGTGGTGATGGGGCCGGTACTCGGCCCCGTTCTGGGCGGCATCCTGACGGAGAACTGGAACTGGCGCTGGGTGTTCTATGTGAACCTGCCCATCGGCGCGCTGGCGCTGTTCCTGCTGGTCACCCAGCTGCCCCGGCGCGAAATCATCCGCCGCCCCTTCGATCTTGCGGGCTTCGCCTTCATCGCCATTACCCTTTCAGCGCTGCAACTGATGCTCGATCGCGGGCCCCGACTGGACTGGTTCGATTCTCTCGAAATCTGGATTTACGCGGTCGTCACCCTGTCCTGCGCATGGATGGCGCTGATCCATCTCGCCAGCGCGCAGCATCCTTTGTTCGACCGCAGCCTGTTCCACGACCTGAACCTGATCACCGCCATGTTCTTCATCTTCGTCGCGGGTGCGATCCTGTTTTCCTCCATGGCGCTGCTGCCCACCCTCCTGCAAAGCGTGATCGGCTATGGCGTGGTGGAAACCGGCATGATGCTTGCGATGCGCGGGCTGGGCGTGATGGCCAGTATGCAGGTGGCAGGCCTGTTGATGCGCTTCGGTGCGGATACGCGCGCGCTGATCGGCATGGGCTATGCTGTCACCGGCTATTCGCTCTACATGATGTCAGGCTGGAATCTGGAGATCACTCCCTGGGACGTGGCCATCCCGGGGCTGGTGCAGGGGCTCGGCATCGGCATGGTGTTCATCCCACTGAATACCAGCGCCTTCGCCACCCTTCCCCCGCATCTGCGCACCGATGCGTCCAGCCTGATGAATTTGTTCCGCTCCATCGGATCGTCGCTCGGCATCGCGGTGCTTACCGCCATTCTGACCCGCAACCTCCAGATCGCGCATGTGGACCTTGGCGCGAATATCACCGCCACCGCCTCCACCTTCATCGACTTGTCCTCCATCGACCGCTTCGGCACGCTGGGCAGCGCGGCCATGGCAATGGCCGATGCCGAAGTGAACCGGCAGGCCGCGATCATCGCCTATACGGACGATTTCCGCGCGATGATGTGGCTGTCGTGGCTGGTGGTGCCGCTGGTGCTGATCATCAAGCCGCCACGGCGGCATCCGGCAGGACGTTAGTTACATAACGCGCCCCTCCATGGTCGTCATGCCCGCGAGAGCGGGGAAGATGAAGGTTGCACAAAAAGGAAGGGCACGGTCAGCCAAGCCGACCATGCCCTTTCCCTATACCGGCGGCCCGAATACCGCCTGACCTGAACTGAAAACTCAGCCCTTCTTCAGGTGGCGACGGCCGAGCAGTTCGGCGATCTGCACCGCGTTCAGCGCCGCGCCTTTGCGCAGATTGTCGCTGACGCACCACAGGGCCAAGCCGTTCTCCACGGTCGAATCCTCGCGCACGCGGCTGATGAAGGTGGCGTAATCACCCACGCATTCGATGGGGGTAACGTAACCGCCATCCTCGCGCTTATCGATCAGCATCACGCCCGGCGCCTCGCGCAGGATGTTCTGCGCCTGCTCGGCCGAGATTTCGTTCTCTAACTCGATGTTCAGCGCCTCGGAGTGGCCCACGAACACGGGCACGCGCACGCAGGTGGCCTGCACCTTCACCTTGGGGTCGAGGATCTTCTTGGTCTCGGCCACCATCTTCCATTCTTCCTTGGTCGAACCATCGTCAAGGAAGACGTCGATATGCGGGATCACGTTGAAGGCGATCTGCTTGGTGAACTTCTTGGGTTCCACCTGATCGCCCACGAAGATCGCGCGGCTCTGCTCGAACAGCTCGTCCATGCCCGCCTTGCCCGCGCCGGAAACCGACTGGTAGGTGGAAACGATCACGCGCTTGATCTTGGCGGCATCGTGCAGCGGCTTGAGCGCCACGACCATCTGCGCGGTGGAGCAGTTGGGGTTCGCGATGATGTTCTTCTTGGTGTAGCCGTCGATCGCTTCCGGGTTCACTTCGGGCACGATCAGCGGCACATCCGGGTCCATGCGGTAGAGCGAGCTGTTGTCGATCACCACGCAGCCGGCAGCGGCAGCCTTGGGGGCATATTCAGCCGTCGGGCCCGAGCCTGCGGCAAACAGGGCGATGTCCCAGCCGGTGAAGTCGAAATGCTCGATATTCTGGCACTTGAGCATCTTGCCGGTATCGCCCAGCTCGATTTCCGTACCGGTCGAACGCGGCGAGGCAACGGCGGCCACTTCGTCCATCGGAAATTCACGCTCAGCCAGGATCGCCAGCATTTCGCGGCCGACATTCCCCGTGGCACCGACAACAACTACCCGATAACCCATCTTCATAACTCCCGGTTGCCCGATGCGGCGGGCAAAGATTCAGCTGATAAGGAAAAGGGCGCCCCGGCTTGCCAGCCAGGACGCCCTTTCGTGATCTTGAGATCGGCGCGGGCTGTTAGCCCCCCTGGCCGGCGCTCTGAGTTTCGCGCCGCTCTGCAATGCGCGCACTTTTACCGGTGCGGCCACGCAGATAATAGAGTTTCGCCCGCCGCACGACACCGCGACGGACGACGGTAATCGAGTCAATGTTCGGCGAATACAGCGGGAACACGCGTTCCACGCCTTCGCCGAAGCTGAGCTTGCGCACGGTGAAGTTGCTGCCCATGCCACGGTTCGACCGGGCAATGCAGACGCCTTCGTAATTCTGGACGCGGGTGCGTTCGCCTTCAACGACGCGCACGCCGACGCGGACGGTGTCGCCCGGACGGAATTCGGGGATGTCCTTCGAAGCCTTGGCGATTTCTTCGGCTTCAATCTGCTGGATCAGGTTCATTGACCTAGGTCCTTCATCAATTACTGCGCGCCAGAGGCAGGTCAGTCCCGAGCGCCCCTGTGGCGCTCCCAAAGGTCTGGCCTGCGTAACCGTGTGTCATCCTCCGCCCTTTGTTTCCGCCAGGCGGCGATTTTCGCATGATCCCCCGATCGCAGCACTTCAGGGATCGTGCGCCCTTCCCATTCAACAGGTCGGGTATAGTGCGGATATTCGAGGAGACCTTCTTCGAAGCTCTCTTCGGTACCGCTGGAAGCGGCGCCCATTACGCCGGGAAGCAGGCGAATGCAAGCGTCCAGAAGCATCAAGGCAGCAGGTTCTCCGCCCGAAAGCACGATATCGCCGACAGAGACCTGTTCGACAGGCCTGCCTTCGAAGATTCGCTCGTCGAATCCCTCGAAACGGCCGCACAGGACGGTCACGCCGGGCCCCGCAGCCAGCTCGCGAATCCGGGCCTGTGTGATCGGCTTGCCCCGAGGCGTCATTGCCAGCACGGGGCTGTCCGGATGGCGCTCCAGCGCATGGTCCACTGCGCGGGCAAGGACATCGGCCTTGAGCACCATGCCCGCCCCGCCGCCCGCCGGAGTGTCATCGACAGTGCGATGCTTGTCCTGCGCAAAGTCGCGAATCTGCACGGTCTCGCATGACCATTTCCCCTCCTCCAGCGCGCGCCCGGCAAGCGAAATGCCCAACGGCCCCGGGAACATCTCGGGATAGAGAGTGAGGATGGTGGCGGAGAAGGTCATTCGGCAAAGCCGGCGGCAACCACCAGTCGCGCCTCGCTCCATTCGGGCACGGCGGCTTCGTTCATGGGAACCATGAACTTCTTGCCGTCGGGTTTCTCGATCTCGATCACGTCGCCCGCGCCGTAATTCTCCACGGCCACCACCACGCCCAGCGGGACGCCTTCGTCAGAGATGGCGGGCAGGCCGAGCAGATCGGCATGGTAATATTCGCCTTCCTCCAACGGAGGGAGCGCGGAGCGGGGGACGGTGAGGAGAGTGCCGCGCAGTCTTTCGGCGGCGGTGCGGTCGGCAATTTCCGCGAAACGGGCGATTGCGCCGCCCTTGCCATCGTCGCGCATCTTCTTGAGCGTCAGCGCGCCGTCATTGAACAGCTTGAAGCGGGAGAGCGCTGAAACGCTCTCCCCAAACAGCTTGAGGCGAACTTCGCCCGTCACGCCATGCGCACCGGCCACGGCAGCGAGAGTGACGGGCTTGTCCTGCATCGAAGCTTAGCCTTCGGCCTGTTCCCCAGCCTGGGCTTCAGCGGCCGGGGCTTCAGCAGCCGGAGCTTCCTCGGCAGCCGGTTCTTCGACGGGAGCCTTGGCGGCTTCTTCAGCGGCGCGAGCGGCTTCTTCGGCTTCAGCCAGCTTGGCAGCCTTTTCTTCAGCGCGTTCCTTGGCCTTGTCGCCCGGTTCGGCCTTCTTCGGGTTCACGCGAGCAGCGCGTTCCTTGATCCCGGCATTGTCGAGGAAGCGGGCAACGCGGTCGGTCGCCTGTGCGCCGACGCCCAGCCAGTAACGCACACGATCTTCGTTGAGCGTGATGCGAGCCGGATCATCCTTGGCGAGCACCGGGTTATAGGTGCCGACCTGTTCCAGATACTTGCCGTCGCGCGGGCTGCGCGTGTCCGAAACCACGATGCGGTAGTAAGGACGCTTCTTCGCGCCACCGCGCGACAGACGGATTGCAATTGCCATCTTGGATTACCTTTCTAAACTAAATCTTTGAAATTACTTCTTGTTCAACAAATCTTGAATATTGGAAGGAAGCTGACCGCCAGAGCCACCCAGGCCCGGCATTCCGCCGCCTGCGCCACCACCCAGGCCGGGCATGGCAGCGCCCATGCCCCCCTTGCCGAACAGCGCGCCGAGGCCCTTGAGCCCGCCCATTTTCCTGATCTGCTTCATCGCACGCGCCATTTCCTGGTGCATCTTCAGCAGCTTGTTGATGTCCTGCACCTGCGTGCCGGAACCCTTGGCCACGCGGATCTTGCGCTTGGCATTGAGCAGTTCCGGGCGGGCGCGTTCCTGCGCGGTCATGGAACCGATAATGGCATCCATGTGGACCAGCACCTTATCGTCCATGCCGCTCTGGGCCATGGCCTGCTTGGCCTTCTTCATGCCAGGCATCATGCCCGCCAGCATGCCAAGGCCGCCCATGCTCTGCATCTGGCGCAGCTGGGTGCGAAGGTCGTTCAGATCGAACTGCCCCTTCATCATCCGCTCCGCCATGCGGTCGGCATCTTCCTTCTGGATCGTCGCGGCGGCCTTTTCGACCAGCGAGACGATGTCACCCATGCCCAGAATACGGCTGGCGACGCGCGAAGGTTCAAAGGTTTCGATCGCGTCCAGCTTTTCGCCGGTGCCCGCGAACTTGATCGGCTTGCCAGTGACGGCCCGCATCGACAGCGCCGCACCGCCGCGCGCATCGCCATCCATACGGGTGAGGACGACGCCGGTAAGGTCGATCTCACCCGAGAAGCTCTGCGCGACGTTCACCGCGTCCTGGCCGGTCAGCGAATCGACCACCAGCAGCGTTTCCTGCGGCTTGGCGATTCCAGCCACGGCCTTCATTTCGGCCATCAGCGCATCGTCGACATGCAGGCGGCCCGCAGTATCGAGGATGAGCACGTCCACTGCCTGCAATTTGGCGGACTGAAGCGCGCGCGTGGCGATGTCCGTGGGCATCTGGCCCGGAACGATCGGCAGGGTGGCAACGCCGGTCTGCTCGCCCAGCACGGCAAGCTGTTCCTGCGCGGCCGGACGATTGACGTCGAGCGACGCCATCAGCACCTTCTTGCCCTGCTTTTCCTTGAGCAGCTTGGCCAGCTTGGCAGTGGTGGTGGTCTTACCGGAGCCCTGAAGACCGACCATCATGATGATGGCCGGCGGGCTTACCGCGAGATCGAGGCCGACAGCTTCCTTCCCGCCCAGCATTTCGACCAGTTCGTCATTGACGATCTTGACCACTTGCTGGCCCGGGGTGACCGAGCGGAGCACTTCCTGACCCACGGCCTTTTCGGTGACCGCATCGATGAAACGACGCACCACCGGCAGCGCAACGTCGGCTTCCAGCAGGGCGACTCGCACTTCGCGCATCGCGGCGCGAACATCGTCTTCCTTGAGCGCTCCGCGCCCACGCAGGCGATCGAATACACCGCCAAGCCGGTCAGAAAGACTGTCGAACATCGACCGTTGCTACTCCTTCGCCGGTTTCAAAACCAGCCAAACGCGAAAAACGCCGGCGGACGAAACCTCGTCAGCCAGCGGGAAATCCAAGTGCTCGCCCATGCAACACAGCATGGATATATTCGCTAGAATGGTGGAGCCTAGCGGGATCGAACCGCTGACCTCCTGCATGCCATGCAGGCGCTCTCCCAGCTGAGCTAAGGCCCCATTCATTCATACATCGGAAGGCTGGGAGCCGTTCCGAAGCCGACCTTGCCGGGCCGGGAGGCAGCCCTCTATGCGCACTCCCAACCCTTGGCAAGAGGATAATTTCGCCTTTAGCGAATTAATTATCCTCGTCGTTGTCATCGCCCGCGCCGGGCACGCCGAGATCGTCGTCACCGCCGAGGTCGACGTCATTATCCGGCGAATCGACGTCTTCGTCGATGTCTTCCAGATCGTCATCGGCAAGATCGGAATCCTGCTCCTCGACTTCCTTCTCCTTCACAGCTTCCGTGAACGGAATCGGCTGCTTCGACTTCAGCACAGGTTCGGGATACCACTGGTTGCCGCATTCGATGCAGGCAACCGGCTCTTCCTTGCCGAGGTCATAAAAGCGCGCGCCGCATTTCGGGCAGGTGCGCTTCGTCCCCCACTCAGGCTTGACCATAGCTATTCCTCAACTGGGCCCGCGGATGGCACGGGCGAATAAATCTTGCGTGGTGATGGATATTACCGGCGCCGGAATCAAGTACCGCCGCCTCACCGGGTGGCGCGCCTTGCCATAGGGCAAAGGCACTGTCAAAAGCCGCGCGCATTCAGCCCTCCTTACAGAGAGTCCAGAGTACCTTGTCGCACGCCGATCCTGCCGCCGCCCATCCGCGCCGTTTCACTGCCACCGGCCCCCTGCGTGGAAAGATTCGCGTTCCAGGCGACAAGTCGATCAGCCACCGCGCGATCATGTTCTCCTCGCTGGCCGTAGGCGAAAGCCGCATCACCGGCCTGCTGGAAGGGGAAGACGTAATGGCCACCGCTGCCGCCATGCGAGCCATGGGCGCGCATATCGAACGGATCGGCGAAGGCGAATGGCGCGTCAATGGCGTGGGCGTAGGTGCCCTGCTCCAGCCCGATGCCCCGCTCGACATGGGTAATAGCGGCACATCAACCCGCCTGCTGATGGGCCTTGTCGCCAGCCATCCGATAACGGCGACTTTCGTGGGCGATGCCAGCCTTTCCAAGCGCCCTATGGGGCGCGTGACCGGCCCGCTCTCGCAGATGGGCGCTAGTTTCGAAACCTCCGAAGGCGGCACCCTGCCCCTTACCGAGCGCGGCATCGCACCCTCCGTACCGATCACTTACCGCCTCCCCGTCGCCAGCGCCCAGGTGAAAAGCGCGGTGCTGCTGGCCGGGCTGAACACGCCGGGCATCACCACTGTGATCGAACCCGTGCCCACCCGTGACCATACGGAGCGGATGCTGACCGGATTCGGGGCAGAGCTGTGGGTCGAGGAAGAGAATGGCGAGCGCGTCATCCGCATTCGCGGCGAGGCAGTGCTCAAGCCGCAGGTGATCGACGTTCCGGGCGATCCCTCCTCCGCCGCCTTCTTCCTCGTCGCCGCGCTGATCGTGCCGGGCAGCGACGTGATCATCGAGAATGTCGGCCTCAACGCCACCCGCGCGGGCCTGATCGAGGTGCTGCGCCAGATGGGCGGCAGCATCGTGGAACTGGACCGCCGCGAAGTGGGCGGCGAGCCGGTGGCGGATCTGCATGTCACGCATTCGGCCTTGAAGGGCGTGGAAGTCGATCCGGCCATCGTGCCCAGCATGGTCGATGAATTCCCCGCCCTGTTCGTCGCCGCCGCGCTCGCCGAAGGCCGCACGGTGACACGCGGGCTGGAAGAACTGCGCGTAAAGGAATCTGACCGTATCGCGGTAATGGCGGCCGCGCTCACCGGCGCGGGTGCGCGGGTGGAGGAAACCGAGGACGGCCTGATCATCGATGGCACCGGCGGCGCACCGCTGCGCGGCAGCGCCAATAGCCGGGTCAAGACGCATCTCGACCACCGCATCGCCATGAGCATGGCCGTGGCAGGCCTCGCCTCCAGCGACGGAGTGGAAGTGGACGATACACGCCCCATCGCCACGAGCTTCCCCAATTTCGAGGCACTGCTGGACGGACTCGGATCACAGAAATGACTCCGGCAGTTGCCAATATCTTCGGCTTCGCGGGGATGATCTGCATCATCGCTGCCTATGCCTATCAAACGGCGCGGGCCGAACCGAACCCGTTCCTGCATCACGGCACCAATCTGCTGGGCGCCGCCCTGCTCACCGTGTCGCTGCTAGTGAACACCAACCCGGCTTCGCTGGTGCTGGAATTCTTCTGGGCGGCGATTGCGATTTATGGCCTTGTGCGCGCCTTGATGAAACGCGGGAAGGAAGGGACATGATCATCGCGGTCGATGGCCCCACCGCCAGCGGCAAGGGCACCATTGCCAAGGCGCTGGCCGCGCATTTCGGCTTGCCCCATCTCGATACCGGACTGCTCTATCGCGCCGTGGGACGGCAGGTTGCACTGGATGGCGGCAATCCTGACGTTCCGGCCGCTGCCGAAGCAGCCTGCGCCTTCCCCGATTCGCTCCTGAACGATCCTGCCCTGCGCAGCGAGGAAAGCGGCGGGCTGGCGAGCCGCGTCTCCATCCATCCCGGCGTGCGACGCGCGCTTTATGAACGCCAGCGCGCCTTCGCAACCCGGCCCGGCGGCGCGGTTCTGGACGGGCGGGACATTGGCACGGTGATTGCGCCGGAAGCCGCCGCCAAGCTGTTCGTCACCGCCAGCGTAGAGGCACGAGCACAGCGCCGCTTCCTCGAAATGCGCGAGCGCGGGGAGGATGTGACGCTGGAAGAAATCGCCGCCGACCTGCGCGAGCGCGACGAGCGCGACCGTACCCGCGCCACCGCGCCGCTCATCGCCGCGGAAGACGCCGTGCTGCTCGATACCAGCGCCATGAACCGCGAAGAGGCTGTGAGTGCGGCTATCCGCATCGTCAACGAACTGACCGGGCAGACACCCTGCCCGTAAGTGTTGGGAATGCGACGCGCCTTTTGCTGCCCTCTCGTCATGCTGAACTTGGTTCAGCATCCATTTCTCCTCAAAGACAGTAACCCGATCCGGAGAAATGGCCTCTGAAACAAGTTCAGGGTGACGCCTGAGGCAATAGCAGCAAGCGCCGAATACGCGCCATTTCTTTGTAATATATTGTTATATAAAGATCTTACTCAATCATTCTCAAAAAATATGCGCCCGCTTTCATCCCTTGCCGGGCCTGCACCAACCCCTCCGCCCGGAACCCCAACGGGTGTGTAACATGTGTAACACCCCCCGCTTTCACCCTCTCTGAAGGCCAGCCTGTCGTCCGGCAGCGAAACCGCGATTTTCCTTGCTTTCGGGCCTGTTTTGCCATAGGCGCAGGCCCATTCGACGGGCGTGCTGCGCCGATCGATGGCCACCATTGCATTGACGGGCCTCTGCACGGCGCCTCGCCGCAGACCCTGTCGCCTTGGCAACCATCGTCGGTTCTCCATTCCCCCAGAATGCTCGTGAAGGCATTCGGCCCCGCGAGCGGTTCGGCCCTTTGGCCCGCCACGGCAATGGTGCCTCGGCGGAGAAAGACCGGCGGATACAACCGCCTGGCCGGAAATGTCAGTACAGGAACCTAACGGAATGGCCTCTTCGCCAAATCCCTCGCGCTCCGATTTCGAAGCGCTTCTCAACGAATCTCTCGGCGGTGCAGCCGACGGCGGCTTTGAAGGCCGCGTCGTAAAGGGCACCGTCACCGCGATCGAAGGCGACAAGGCCGTGATCGACGTCGGCCTCAAGAGCGAAGGCCGCATCCGCCTCAGCGAATTTGCCGGTCAGACCCTCTCCGTGGGCGATGAAGTCGAAGTCTTCGTCGACCGCGTCGAGAATGCCGATGGCGAAGCGATGCTCAGCCGCGACCGCGCCCGCCGCGAAGCCGCATGGGACAAGCTGGAATCCGAATTCGGCGAAGGCAAGCGCGTCGAAGGCCGCATCTTCGGCCGCGTCAAGGGCGGCTTCACTGTCGATCTCGACGGCGCCGTGGCCTTCCTGCCCGGCTCGCAGGTCGACATCCGCCCCGTGCGCGACGTCACCCCGCTGATGGACATCCCCCAGCCCTTCCAGATCCTCAAGATGGATCGCCGCCGCGGCAACATCGTCGTGTCGCGCCGCGCCGTTCTGGAAGAAACCCGCGCCGAACAGCGCAGCGAACTGATCGACAAGCTGGCCGAAGGTCAGGTGATCGACGGCGTCGTGAAGAACATCACCGATTACGGTGCCTTCGTTGATCTGGGCGGCATCGACGGCCTGCTCCACGTCACCGACATGAGCTACAAGCGCGTCAACCACCCCAGCGAAGTCATCAATATCGGTGACGTCGTGAAGGTGCAGATCATCCGCATCAACCAGGATACGCAGCGCATCAGCCTCGGCATGAAGCAGCTGGAAAGCGATCCCTGGGATGGCGTGGAAGCCAAGTATCCCGTCGGCGCCAAGCTGCACGGCACTGTCACCAACATCACCGAATACGGCGCCTTCGTGGAGCTGGAAGCAGGCATCGAAGGTCTGGTCCACGTTTCGGAAATGTCCTGGACCAAGAAGAACGTCCACCCCGGCAAGATCGTTTCGACCTCGCAGGAAGTCGACGTGGTCGTGCTCGAAGTGGATGCCGAAAAGCGCCGCATCAGCCTCGGCCTCAAGCAGGCCCAGCAGAATCCGTGGGAAGCCTTCGCCGAGAAGCACCCGGTCGGTTCGACCGTGGAAGGCGAAGTCAAGAACGCCACCGAATTCGGCCTGTTCATCGGCCTGGACGGCGATGTGGACGGCATGGTCCACATGTCGGACATCGCCTGGGGCATCTCGGGCGAAGACGCGCTGGCTCTGCACCGCAAGGGCGAGCAGGTCACGGCCGTGGTTCTGGACGTCGATGTCGACAAGGAACGCATCAGCCTTGGCATGAAGCAGCTTGAAAAGGGTGCTCCGGCAGCCGGCGGCGCTGCCGGTACGGGCGGCCTCAAGCGTGGCGACGTAGTCACCGTGACTGTCCTCGAAGTGCGCGATGGCGGCCTCGAAGTTCAGGCTGGCGACGATGGCGCGACCGGCTTCATCAAGCGCAGCGACCTGGGCCGCGACCGTGACGAACAGCGTCCGGACCGCTTCCAGGCCGGTCAGAAGATCGATGCCATGGTCATCGGTTTCGACCGCTCGAAGAAGCCCAACTTCTCGATCAAGGCCCACCAGCTGGCCGAAGAGAAGCAGGCTGTCGAACAGTACGGTTCGTCCGATTCGGGCGCTTCGCTGGGCGACATTCTGGGCGAAGCCCTCAAGAAGGCCGACTAAGGCCCTCTGCCTCTAAAGGCACAAGAAAAGGCCCGTCGCTCACCCGAGCGGCGGGCCTTTCCTACATGGGGCGCCCGCGTTAGGGTCCGTGCCATGCCCCAGCCTCGCCCAGCCACTCGCCCAGTCACTCGCCCAGTCACTCGCCAAGCAAACTGCCAATGCGGCGCGCTGACCGCCACGGTCGCAGCCGATGCCCAGCCCATGACGGTGCTGTGCCATTGCCGCGATTGCCAGCGCCGCAGCGGATCGCCTTTCGGCATCCTCGCCTATTTCCCGGTCGAAAGCATAACGATTGACGGCGAAGCACGGGAATTCACCCGGCCGACCGATCAGGGCGACAGCTTCACCACCGGCTTCTGTCCGCAATGTGGCAGCACCATTTACGCCCGCGCGAGCAAATATCCTGCGCTTCTGGGCGTGACTGTGGGTGCATTCGCCGATCCCGATTTCCCTCCCCCGCTGCGCTCGGTCTATGAGCAGACCCGGCATGGCTGGGTGCAAGTGCCCGAAGGCGTGCCAGGGCATGAGCGCGGAAGGGAGAGCTGACGATGGAAGCCGCGCCGTTTCTGATGTTCCAGGGGCAAGCTCAAAGCGCGCTGGCCCTGTATCGCGACACCTTCCCCGATTTCGAGGAAGTACTGCTGCAGGAACATCCCGCGGGGCCCATGAGCGGCCAGATCGCCATGGCACGCATCCGGCTGGGCGGGCTGGAAGTGATGCTGAATGACAGCCCGCCGATTCACGATTTCACTTTCACGCCTTCCAGCTCGATCTTCATCACCTGCGACAGCGAGAATCAGCTCCGCACTCTGGCAGAAAGGCTGGGCATGGGTGGCGCGTTCCTCATGCCGGTCGATTCCTACGGCTTCAGCACGCACTTCTGCTGGGTTGCCGATCAATTCGGTGTAAGCTGGCAGCTCAATCTTCCATAGGCCATACCGATGCTTCAGCTTCACCAGTTCCCCTGTCTGTCCGACAATTACGGATATCTGCTGCATGATCCCGCCAGTGGGGAAACCGTGTGCATCGATACGCCGGACGCCGATACCTATCTGCGCGAAGCGGCCATCAAAGGCTGGACCATCACCCAGATCTGGAACACCCACTGGCACGCCGATCATGCGGGCGGGAACGAAGCGATCAAAGCGGCGACCGGCTGCACCATCACCGCACCTGCCGGGGATGCGGCGAAGATCGCTGGAGTGGACCGCGCCGTGGGCCAAGGCGATACGGTGAAGATAGGCGAATTCACAGGGGACG
Organism: Fulverythrobacter ferritrahens; assembly: GCF_020539485.1. Taxonomy (GTDB): domain Bacteria; phylum Pseudomonadota; class Alphaproteobacteria; order Sphingomonadales; family Sphingomonadaceae; genus Andeanibacterium; species Andeanibacterium ferritrahens. The sequence continues at coordinate 652,937 of NZ_JACDXU010000001.1, read as the reverse complement.
TGATCGATGTGGGCGGCCACACCATGGGCCATGTCGCCTATTATATCCCGCGTGCGGCGATGGCCTTTGTGGGTGATTCGCTATTCGCGCTGGGCTGCGGACGGATGTTCGAAGGTACGCCGCCCCAGTTCTGGGCCAGCCTCTCGCGGCTCAAGGCACTGCCCGGCGAGACGAAGATCTATTGCGCGCATGAATATACGGCCTCAAACGCGAAATTCGCGCTCCATGCCGATCCCTATAACGCAGTGCTGGCGGATTATGCCCGCGAGGTGGAGGAAAGGCGCGCGGCCGGTCAGCCGACCGTTCCCACCGTTCTCTCCCGCGAGCTGGCGGCCAATCCCTTCCTCCGGGCCGATACGCCCGAGATGAAGGCGCGCTGGGGCGGGAAGGAACCGGCGGAAACCTTCGCCGCCTTGCGCGCGGCGAAGGATTCTTTCTGAGCTCCAGGTCTTCTGCTCAGTAGGCTGCGGTAAACCGCGCCCGGCTGTGCTTGTGCTGTTCCAGCTCGTCGACCATGGCAATGGCATAATCGGCAAAGCTGATCTTGCTCTCGCCATTGGCGTCGCTCACCAGTTCGTCGCCGCCCAGGCGGAAGGTGCCGAGGCGCGGCCCTTCGAAGATGTTCATCGCGGGGGAGAAGAAGGTCCAGTCGGCCTCGGTCTCCTTGCGGATGTCATTGAGGAAGTGGATCGCGGGCAGGACGAAAGGCTTGATGTTCTCCGGAAAATGCGGGGAATCATACAGCATCACGCCATCCGGGCCGTTAAGGCTCGCCGCACCGCCTGTTATCAGCAGACGGCTGACGCCCGCCTTCTTCACGGCGGAAAGCAGGTTTGCGGCGGGCACATCGAAATGGATCGCGCTGATCACGGCATCCACGCCCTTGATGATTTCAGCCAGCGCATCGGGATCGTTGGCATCCCCCGCCACTGCCGTCACGCCTTCTGCCGCCGCAATGCCTTCCGGCTTGCGCGCCACGGCCAGCACCGTGTGGCCCCGCGCCGTCAGTTCCTTCACGATTTCCGAACCCGCGCGCCCACTGGCGCCAAGAACCGCAACATGCATCATCTATTCTCCCAGAAATCCTGTCGAGACCGGTCACTGCCTCACTTGGCCGCCGCTCCGCAAGCCGTATCGCATGCGCATACGAAAACCCCCGCACGAGGCGGGGGTTGACGTTCCACATCCGATGAGAGCCGTTGCCGGCCCAAGATCAGAGGCCGGAGATTGCCGTGTCGACGAGCTTCTTGTCCGCCTCGGCATCGTGGCCCTTGGCGATCAGGCCGCGAGCCGCAGTAGCTGCGGCATCAGCCGCACGAGCGCGAAGCTCTTCCACTGCGCCACGCTGGGCAGCAGCGATCTTGTCTTCCGCCATCTGCTTGCGACGCTTGATCACGGCTTCCGTGTCAGCCTCCGCCTTGGCGACGATGGCGTCGGCCTCATGCCGGGCATATTCGATCATCGCTGCCGCATCCTTTTCAGCACCGGCGATCTTGTCGGCATATTCCTTGCGCAGCGCTTCCGCTTCTGCGCGAAGCTTCTTCGCTTCATCAAGATGCTGACGGATCTCGACGATCTTCTTGTCGAGACCGCCAGTGATCACCGCCGGAACCTTCTTCCACACGAGAATGAGGAGGAAAGCGAGCATGGACAAGCCCACCCAGCCCGCAGGCGCAAGGCCCAGCGCGCTCGGCTCGGCATGGTGCGCCTCGGCGGGCACCTCGGTGGTTTCCACCAGATGCTCGTTATGGTTCATTTCGAGCTCGGGCTCGGCAATGGGAGCAGCGGTCTCAGCCATGGTTCAGCGCTTCCTTCACGGCGGATTTGGCGGCGGCAGCAGTGACCTTCACACCGGCAATGCGGGTGACGATATCCTGCGCAGCCTCGGCCGCAACGCCTTCGATCTCGGACAGGGCGGCAGTGCGCGCGGCTTCGATCTCGGCATCGGCATCGGCAATCTTCTTGTCGAGCCGCTTCTGGGCAGCGGAGAGCTTCTTTTCGGAAGCAGCCGCTGCTTCGGCCTTGGCCTTGGCGATGAGGGCCTGTGCCTGGGCACGATTGGCATTCTCGCGCTCGCGCCAGGCAAGCTCTTCCTCGTCAGCCTTGGCGCGCGCTTCTTCGGCGGCGGCAAGATCGCTGGCGATCTGCTTGTCGCGCAGGGCAACGGTGTCCATAACCTTGGGCACCATACCGCGCCCGATCACGAGGAAGACGAGCCCGAAGATTACCAGCAACCAGAATATCTGGCTGGAATAGGTTTCAGCGAGCTGTGCTATCTGGGGCATCGATCAGATCCGATGGTCAGCGCGTAAACACACCCGGTCCGGCCGGAGAACATCCGGCCGGCACACAGGCAAATGGCATTCGTCAGGCGACGAAGATCAGGATCATCGCCACGACGAAGGCGAGCAGACCGAGAAGTTCCGCGGCCGCGAAGCCGATGAACAGGCGGCCCTGCTGGCCGTCGGCCGCGCCGGGGTTGCGCAGAGCGCTTTCGAGGAACGAGCCGAAGACGTTACCCACGCCGATGGCAGCCATGCCGGCGCCGATAGCAGCGAGACCCGCACCGATCAGCTTTGCAGCCTGAGGATCCATTTGAAAACTCCTTTTCCTTAGAATTCGGTCAGTTAGTTCAAGTCTTAGTGAAGATTCTCGGCATCGTTGATGTAAAGCGAAGCCAATAGCGCGAAGACGTAGGCCTGAATACCGGCCACCAGAATCTCCAGCGCGCAGATCGCAATCATCAGGATGAAGCTGAGCAGCGCAACCACCGGTCCGATACCGCTGGATGCAGCATTGATACCATCGATCACGAAACTCGAAAGCACTTCCAGCAGCACGTGGCCGGCCATCATCGCAACGAACAGTCGCAGGCCAAGGCTGAAGGGCCGCACGAGGAAGCTGACCAGCTCGATCACGAAGATCATCGGGATCATCACGAGCGGCGTGCCATGAGGCACGAACAGCGAGAAGAAGTGCAGCTTGTGCTTCCAGAAGCCCACCACCAGCACGATCGCGAAGGACATGATCGCCAGAACGCCGGTCACGGTGAAGTGGCTGGTGGACGTGAATGCGTGAATCCCCACCACGCCCAGAGGCAGCGGAAGCAGGCCCAGCAGGTTGGCAAAGAGGATGAACATGAAAATCGAGAAAATGTACGGAACGTACTTCTTCCCGGCGGGGCCGACATTGGCGGCCAGCAGGCCGTCGATGAAACCGGTGAAGCTTTCCACCGCCATTTGCCAACGGCCGGGCACGAGCTGACGCTTCATGCCACCGGCAACGAAGACCCACAGCGCCACGGCGGCGATCGCCATCCAAAGCGCACTGTTGGTGAAGGCAATGTTGTAACCTGCCAGCTCCCAGTTCTGCGTACCGAACAGAGGTTCGATCGCAAACTGGTGCATCGGGTCGACCTTGGCTTCTTCGCCTGCCACTCTAGCGTCCCTGTGCCAATGAACGGCAGCGCCCCTCTTCCCCCAATCGGCGGGTTCAGTCAGGACGCTGGTTCGAAATCCGAATAATGTTCCTGAAGGCAACGACGATCCCAAGGAACATCATCACCAACAGACCCCAGGGCGAAGAGCCTGCAAACCGGTCGATAACCCAACCGATCAGCGCTCCGCCACCGATCCCCCCCAGCAATTCCGCGAGCACCCGGTTGCCTGTGCGGTAATTCGCATCGGCACCTTGCACTTGCGGCTTGTTGCGCTGCACTTCCCGCTCGCGTGCAGCTTTAAGCCGCTCATCGAGCGCGTCGATCCGCGCATCTTCACCGATGGGTTCCCGGGCAGTTTCGTCTTCACTCATAGCACCTTCCTAATGAGGAGAAGCACTACAGGCAAATCCGCCCCGCCGAGGGCGCCGCCCCCTTAGGCGGGGGGTATTCGCAAGTCAACCGCAAGCGGCGCGTGAACCGGACATGAAAAGGGCCTTCCCGCGCCACGGCTGCGAGAAGGCCCGGAAAACTGGGAACTGCTGTCAATTAAGGGCAGCGGGCGTCGCGCTGCGGGGCCTGACCGGCGGCACGAGTTTTCCACGTTCCATCCGGCGCCTGATATTTTTCCCCCGGAGCGGTATCGCGGATATTCTTGCAACCCGCGCCAAAGGCGAATTCCTCCACGGAGACGCCCGCACCCTGTGCGCCCTGCGTGTAAACCGCCTTGCGCTTGATGTTCAGATCCTTGAGCATCTTGTCGACATCGGCTGGAACAGACCCGACCGCGCCAAGATAGCCATCCATCTTCTCGCCCACCTGGCCGGCAGTGCGCGCGGCCTGATAGGCAGGATCGCGCTGTGCGGAAGCCGGAGCGGCCACGAGCGCCAGCGCGGCCAGAGCCGCGGCAGCGTGGAAAAGAGTATGAGCCTGCTTCTTCATGGTTTCGCCTGCCACCTTCAGAAAATTCCCTGATTCTGCTCAATCGTATCCTGCACCTGGTTCTCGATCTTGTAGAGAACCTCCTGCTTGATGTTGATGTTAAGCTCGATCACGATCTTGTCCTCAGGGGCCTTGATCGTGATGCAGCCTCCAAGGGCAACGAGCCCCGCCACCAACAACAGTGCCTTCATCCCTCCGGGGAGCCCCATGTGAAATATCTCCATGGACGCCTTATGCGTCGGGCCTTCCGGGAAGGTCAATTTCGGGGACTTCATGGCACTGGCTCGCTTTCTGGGTGCTGAATACCGGATTCATCATCCGGAAGGTCGTCTGCCCCCGGCATCGGAGGCTTCAAGGTCGGGTTTTCGATCACATTACCGTTGCCGTCGATCAGGCCCAGTTCACGCGGATCGCGGGCCAGTGCCGGATCGTACATCGACTTGAAGCTGCCGATGAGCTGATAGAACGGCGCGTGGATGTTGACGTTGAAGCGGATCGGCAATTTGGCGAGTTGCCGGGTCACGATATTCTTCGAGGCGCCCTCGCCCTGCTGGACACCATCGAAACGCACGCGCGTCACGATCTCGCCGGTCAGCGAGCCATCAAGCGAAATATCCATCTGCCGGTAATTGAGCGATCTGAGCGCATCGAAGGCATAATTCGCCATCGGGTTCATGTTCTCATAGGTCAGCTTGCCGACATAAGAGAGATTGCCACCCGGCGGCCGCGAAGTAAGTGCGCCTCCTTCGATCCGCCCGCCATTCTCGTCGAATATCAGCGGCACGCGGCCATCGAACGTGCCGGTGGCCAGAATGTTGGCAAGCTCCATCCGCTCGACGAACTGCGCTGCGTCCACGCCTTCAAGCTGCAGGGTAAAGCGCCGCTGCTCCGGCTCGGCCATGCGAATCACGGCAGGTTCCAGCACTAGCGAACCGCCGATGAAGGGCCAGCGTCCGCCATGGATGACCATGGTGTGATTCTCGCGAATCTCATATCGCATTTCGCCGCTCTCCACCTCGATGCCGGGGTTGAAAGAGCGAATCTGCAGGCGCTGGTTGGGAGCGGTCACCATGCCGAGCAGGTCGGTAAACTCTATGGTGCCCGCAACGCCCTGCACCGGGCCGAAGGCGGCCGCGAAATCGAAACTGTCGGTTGAAAAAGTGCCGGTGCTGGAAATCCGGTCAGACGTCCAGTCGATGCGACCGCGCCCACTGATCGTTCCATTGGCATTGGCCACGAAACCCAATGCCAGCCCGGTCAAATCATTGGGCTGCATGTCCTGATCGAACCGGATGCCGGGCACATCCAGATCGGCATGCCCCACTCCATTACCCAGATCATGCACGATATTGGCCAGCGTCACTTCCCGATCGCTCTTGGGTTCGCGCAGCAGGGCGGTGGCAGTGATGCGATTATCCACAAGCGAGAGCGTGGCATCGCGTGCGACGAGCGGCTCGAACCGGCCCGGCGCCTGCCGGTCCACGAGGCGGAAGGCACCTTCGGCAAGGTCGAGGCGGCCATTGGCGAAGCGCCATTTGCCCCCGGCATCCAGCAGATCGAGTGGCACGGCGAACAGCTTGGCATCGGTGCCGGAGAACGTCCCCGCGATATCATTCGCGATATGGGCGTCGATACGGCTCAGGCGGAAGCGGGTGGGAGCATCAGGCGTGCCCATGGTGACATCGACTGTATTGGCTACCAGCGCGCCGGGCCATGCGAATCCGACCGCGCCGGATGTCATGCGCAGCGGTGTGGCCCCCAAGGTGCCCGTCAGGTCGAGCGAGGGGACACCCGCGGCAACGCGCAGCCCCCGTCCATCCTGGCGAACAATAGCGCTGCCGCGTGGCGGGCACAGCTGCAGCTTGCGCCCTTCCAGAGTGAGGCTGGCAAGGGAAATACTGTCAAAGCCGATGGTCGTGCAGCCGCGCCAGATGGAAAGCCCCTGCGGGGAAGACCAATTGCCGCTGAACGGCACCACCAGCCCCTGCGCGGAACCGCCGGGTATCGCCCCGCTCGCCAAAGCGCGGCCCGAAAAGCCAAGCGCCCCGCCCGGTGACTGAGCCACGATCAGTTCGGGCAATTCCAGGCTGCCCCCGCCTGCGGAATATGGCTCCATGCGCATCCGCAATTCGGCCGCCCCACGCCCGCCGCGGCTTTCCATCCTGCCGGTGATCTGCGGCAGATCGACGCCGGAAGTGGCAAAATTGCCCGAGAAGCGTGGAGAGCCGACTTTGGTATTACCTGCGAACTGAACACGCGAAAGCGCCAGAACTGTCGCCCCGCTGGAGCCGCGAATGCGCCCCTGCGGCATGGCGAGGCTGAACAGATCGCCCGTCTTGCGCATCGTCAGCTCTGCCGCGAGTTCGCTGTCGCGCCCTTCCCGCGCCAGTGCCCCGCGCATTCTTGCCAGCAGCGGGCCAAGGAGCGTTCCATCCGCCGCCTCCGCCGCTTCGCCCAGCATCTTGTCCAGCTCTGGCCCCGGCCGCAAGCCGGTGCCCTGCACATTGGCCTGCACTTCCACCCGGTCGATCCCGCCCCGCGTCCGGGCAGAGCCTTCCACCTCCAGCGAATCGAGCGCGAACCGAGAGGAACTCAGAGCATCCAGACTAAGCTCATACTCGGCAGTCAGCCCATTCTTGCGCCAGGTAAACTTGCCAGTACCGTCCATCCCCGCAAGCCGATTGCCTGCCAGTGCGACATCACTGCCTGCCAGCTTCACATCGCCTTCTGCACCGTCGAACGTGCGGTCGATCCGCGTGGCAAGGTCTGCGGCGAAATTGCGCAGGCTCGGCCCGCCTTCGGGACAATCCAGCGCACCAAGGCGCAGGGGGCCGGAAAATCCCGGCCGTTCGGCATCGATGGACACCTTGCCATAAAGCGTTGCCTTATCGGCGATGCAGTCATCAACCTGCAGACGAGGGGCATTCGCGGCAAGAATGCCGGCGAAGCCATTGCGAAGATTGCCCCTCCCTTGTGCCTTGAAGCCAACCGGGCCGTAGTCGCTTTCCAGCAGGGCGCGGCCGTCCACCAGATCGAGATCGAGATCCGGAAAGCTGAAAGCTTCCTTCGATTTGCTCTCGAACAGCAGCTTGTCCAGCCCGCCGAAGCTGAGCTTCCCGTCACGATAGCTACCATAGAGGCGCGGTCGCACTACCTTGACCTTGCCCAGCTGCAGGAACGGAAAGCGCGGTTCCAGCGAGACTTCCACGCGCTCTACTGTGAGATCCGGCCGGGCGGGATCCCCAACGACGATATTGGTGATGACCTGCCGCTGCGGCCCGATCGATTCGATTGTATAAGTGGCCTTTACACCCAGCTTTTCGAGCTGTCCGGTGATAATGTCTTCCGCCAGCTGCTCGCGCGAGGTCCACACCACGATTCCCGCGCTGGCGAGCAATATGGCAAGCACACCCGCGACACGCCGCCCGGTCTTGCGGCCCGTCCGGCTGCGGCCCGGAGCTGGTGCCGCTGCCTGTCCGACTTCATCCTCGTTCTGCTCCGCCATCGTCCCCACACTTGCGCGCAAGCACGGCTAAAGGCAATGCACTGCACGCGGAATGAACGCCCGCAGGGGGACTTGGCGCTTGGCCGGAAATAGCGACAACAGCGCAGACATGGCCGGGCACCGCGCCCGCTTGCGCCAACGCCTGCTGGAGGGCGGAGACGATGCGCTGGCCGATCACGAAGTGATCGAATATCTGCTGATGACCGCTCGCCCCCGGATCGACACCAAGCCGATCGCCAAATCCCTCATCAGGCGATTCGGATCGCTGGCGGCGGTGCTGAATGCCGATGCCCGCGTGCTGGCAGATCATCCCCAGATGGGAGAAACATCCGCTGCGGCGCTAAAGGTCGTGGCGTTGGCCGCCCGCCGCCTTGCCAAACAGCAGGTGCGCGAACAGCCGGTGCTCGGAAGCTGGCAGGCGCTGATCGACTATCTGCGCATCGACATGGCGCATCTGACGGTGGAGCGTGTGCGCGTGCTCTATCTCAACACGCAGAACATGCTGATTCTCGACGAACATGTGGGCGACGGTTCGATTGACGAAGCCGCGATCCACCCGCGCGAAGTGATCCGCCGCGCGCTGGATCTTGGTGCCACGGCGCTGATCCTGGTCCACAACCATCCTTCAGGCTCCCCCGAGCCCAGCCGCGCGGATATCCAGATCACCAACCGCATCGCCGAAGCGGGACGGCTATTGGGGATCGTGGTGCACGATCACGTCATCATCGGGCGCGAGGGACATGTATCGCTCAAGGCCAAGGGCCTGATTTGAGCTATCAGTCCTTGGGCGCCAGAATGCCATAGCGCGCGTAGGTCTTGCTGAGCGTCGGGTCCATGCGCAGGGCCAAGTCGACATCCTTTGCCCCGCCCTTGTCCCCCATCTTCTCGCGAACGATGCCGCGCATGAACAGCGAATTGGCAAGACCTGGCGCGGTACTGAGCGCTGCATTGAGATCGGCCAGCGCATCTTCCAGACGGCCAAGGCGGAAATAAGCCATGGCCCGGCTGTCCAGCACATGCGGAGACCAGCCCCCGCTTTCCACCGCACGGGTGCAATGGGTCAGCATGGCATCCTGCCCCACTTGCCAGACGCTCATGTGCCAGCACAGATTATTGAGTACCTGCGGGTCACCAGGCCGTTCCACAAGGAGCTTTTCCAGTAGCTTCAGCCCTTCGCCCGCCTTGCCCGATATGCCGAGAATCTGTGCCTTCACCACCACGGCGGCAAAGTGGTCCTCAAAATCGTCCTCATAAGTATCGACCAGTTCCAGCGCTTCGCCGACATCGCCGATCTCGGCCATGGTCTGCGCCTCGGCCAGCGCGTTCTCCGGCGTGGGTTCCAGTTCGAAAGCCTTTCGCACGGCATCGAGCGCTTCATCCTGCCGCCCCAGCCGATCCAGAAGCCTCGCCCGGATGAACAGGGCGCTCACGCTGGGCTCTATGGCGATGGCGGCATCCACATCCTCCAGCGCCCCTTCCCAGTCGAGATTCCCCCTGCGGAATGTGGCGCGGTCCAGATAAGGCTGCGCCTTCTCCGGATCGCGGTCGATCAGCGCGGCATAGGCATCCTCGATCGGGGCCAGCCTCTTGCGATCCTTGTCCCCGGAAAGCTCCCACTGGCGCCGGGCTGTTTCGGGCGCTCGAAGGCTGAGCCGGCCCGCAGCAAAACGAGCGGCCTTGGCCTTTTCGGCGGAAACCTCCGCAGGGGCGACTTCCACCAGGTTGGAATAGAGTTCTTCCTCGACAGTGAAGGTGTCCTTGTCGAGCACGGCCTCCCGCTTGATCCGTGTACCGGCGATCTGCGTATCCACGATCTCGCGGCCGCGCACTGCGTAGCCTTCCCCGCCTTCGGGAAGAATCACCTTTACCCGGGTGCGAAAACCGAACGGGCCGGACATCTGTACTGGAATGTCACGCCATGCCTTGCGTGCCCGATCCGGGACAAAGGTGAAATCGCTCGACGGCATGGCAGGCAGATATTCGCGCGCCAGCCCCCGCTCGAAGTTCCACATCGGACGGGTAATGCCCGAGGCTGTAATCACCGCGCGGGCAGTGTCTTCATTGTAACTCACGGAGAAGTCCAGCAGGCTGCCGTCCCCCACCAGCTTGTCCATGAAATTGTCCACGAAGGTGCCCCGATAAGTTTCGTCGGGCTGGGAAACCCAGGAACGGACCATCGCCCCCAGCGCGCCGGTCAGTTCCACCCGCGCCGAATAGAGCGAGGGCAGGTCGATGCCAGCCGACTGATCCAGCATCAGTTCAATCGTCCGGTCCGGGCTGGTCAGCGGGCGCTGCACCAGCGGCACCAGATCCGATCCCTGCGGACTGATCGGCAGGGCATAACGGAAGGCGGGCACTTCCCCGATATTGGACAGGCGCGTTCCCGATGCGGTCCCGTCCAGCCAGTAATCTTCGCCGCCGATAGTCGCGCGCACAATCATGTGATCGAAGTCGGCAGGCATCGGAAGCAATTCAGGCACGGAATCGCCCGAGGAACTGTGAACCACCACCGCATCCGCCGTAATTCCCATACGGCGCAGCATTGCGAGCAGCAGCAGGGACTTGGCCTTGCAATCGCCATAGCGCAGCTGCCAGGTTTCCTCCGGCTTTTGCGGCAGGTAATTTCCGCCATCGAGCCCATTGGCGAGATAGCTCACATCATCCTGCACGATCCGCAGCGCGGCAGCCACGCGCTGAAGCGGATCCTGGAACTTCTTCATGATCGCATCGATCCGCCCGGCGATTTCGCCCTCGGGATCTATCGTGCCATCCGTTGTGAAATGGGGGGCAAGCGTCTTCGATACTTCCTGCCAGCTGCCGAAGCTGCCCACCTGAAGCAAAGGCGGCCTTATATAACGCGGCGGCGCGTCGGGGGGCATATCCTCCCGCTCAGCCAACGGCAGCTTGACCTCCAGAACCTTGAAGCCGCCCTGCACCACCGGCTGGACATCGTCCGTTCCCGGTCCCACGCGCCATTGGATCGCGGCGTTCTCGGGCCAGGAAACTCTGATCCGGCCCCGGCCGATCTGGAACGGAGCGACAGGCAGGTTGCCGATCGACTGCACCTCGCGCCCAAGCGCCTGATCGGCCTGCACAGTGGTGTAGGCAATGCGCACTACATCCCCCACCCGCAGTCCCGGCACAGCTAGCGTAGCGGTCAGCACTCCATTGAGCGAACGCTGTTCAAGCTGCTGTTCGCGCCGCAGCACCGTGAACTTAGCGCCCTGCGCAAGGACATCCACGCTCTTTCCGCCGCGCAGGATTTCCACCCGGTTAATGATGAGGTCGCCCTTGTCCGGAATCCATGAGGCCGACAGCGTTCCCGCGCCGGCCAGCGAATCGGGGCTATCGATGCGGAAGACAATGTCCTGGTAATCCCACACTCTGGAGCCATCGATGCGCTTCTGCCCATCGGCCAGCAGAATGGCGGGGCCGGACGCCATCTCTTCCGGGGAAAGCACGATCGGCTCCACCCAGTCAGGCGCGGGCTGATAAAGCGGTTCATCCCCCGCAAGCACAGGGGCCGCACTGCTCAGCAGGACTGCGACCAGGCCAAACCGGTGTGCTCGCATCTTGGACTTTTCCCCGTTTAGCCCTCGTCAGGGCGATAACGCGTTGATTCTGGCAGACCTCCGGGCCCTGCGCAATCGCAAGCTGCCCCGGGCGCGATCCAGCCCCTTCCTGCTGGCAAGGCCGCAACCCTTGCCAAAATGGGATGCTGGGCCTAGCCGCCCCGACGAACAGAGATTCAACAGTCAATCCGGAGTTACCAATGGTCCCCCGCTATGCCCGCCCCGCAATGGTCGCGATCTGGGAACCCGAAGCGAAGTTCCGCATCTGGTTCGAAATCGAAGCTCATGCGACCGAGAAGCTGGGCGAACTTGGCGTCGTGCCCAAGAGCGCGGCCAAAGCCTTGTGGGACTGGTGGGCGACCAATCCGGTGATTGACGTTGCCGCGATCGACGCGATCGAAGCCGTCACCAAGCATGACGTGATCGCCTTCCTCACCTGGGTGGCCGAGCAGGTGGGTGACGAAGCCCGCTTCATGCATCAGGGCATGACCAGTTCCGACGTGCTGGACACCACGCTGGCCGTGCAGCTTGCCCGCGCCTCCGACATCCTGCTGGCCGACCTCGACGATCTGCTTGCCGCGCTCAAGCGCCGCGCGGAAGAACATAAATATACGCCCACCATCGGCCGCAGCCATGGCATCCATGCCGAGCCGACTACTTTCGGCCTTAAGCTGGCGCAGGCCTATGCCGAATTCGACCGCTGCCGCGCCCGTCTGGTCGCCGCGCGGGAAGAAATCACCACCTGCGCCATTTCGGGCGCGGTGGGCACTTTCGCCAATATCGACCCTTCCGTTGAAGAACATGTGGCCGAAAAGCTGGGCCTGAAGCCGGAAACGGTGTCCACTCAGGTCATCCCGCGGGACCGGCACGCCATGTTCTTCTCGGTATTGGCGGTGATCGCCAGTTCGATGGAACGCCTTGCGGTGGAAATCCGCCACCTGCAGCGCACCGAAGTGCTGGAGGCCGAAGAATATTTCTCGCCCGGCCAGAAGGGCTCCAGCGCCATGCCGCACAAGCGCAACCCGGTGCTGACCGAAAACCTCACCGGCCAGGCGCGCATGATCCGTTCCTATGCCATGCCGGCGATGGAAAACGTGGCCCTGTGGCACGAGCGGGACATTTCCCACTCCTCCGTGGAACGCTATATCGGCCCGGACGCTACCATCGCGCTCGATTTCTCGCTCGCCCGCCTCACCGGCGTGGTCGACAAGCTGCTGATCTATCCCGAACGGATGCAGAAGAATCTCGACCGGATGGGCGGCCTCGTCCATTCGCAGCGCGTCCTGCTCGCCCTCACCCAGGCTGGCATCAGCCGCGAGGATGCCTATGCCCTCGTCCAGCGCAACGCGATGAAGGTCTGGGAATCGGATGGCGCGCTGTCGCTTCTCGAATTGCTAAAGGCCGATCCGCAGGTCGCCGCCGCCCTCACGCCGGAACAGCTGGAGGAGAAATTCGACCTCGGCTATCACTTCGCGCAGGTAGACCGCATCTTCCAGCGCGTATTCGGCTGAGGTTGCGCCTTCCCTTCGGAAGCGATCCCGCCTAGCTTCGCGGCAAGCCCGAGGGATAGAAGGAAGCGGACATGAACATCATCCGCACGATCATCTGGGTCGTGGTTGGGATTGCCTTGCTGATCTTCACGCTGAACAACTGGTCGCCAGTTGAAGTGAAGATCTGGGAAGACATCGTCCTCGAAACGAAGAAGCCGGTGCTGGTGATCATTTCGTTCCTGGCGGGTTTCCTGCCGGTGTGGTTGCTGCATCGCGGCACGCGCTGGCAGCTGCGCCGCCGGATCACTTCGCTGGAAACTGCCGTGAAGAACGCGGTAACCGCCAATGTTCCCAAGGGCGACGATCCGGTCGATCCCGCCCCGGAGAAGGCTGAGCCCCAGCCGGAGCAGAAGGCGCCGGAATAAGATAATCTCCGGGAACCCCGGAATGGAAACAGAATGAGAGGCCCCGTGAGCAACCCCGTCTATCTCGCACTCGACCTGCCCCAACTCGATGACGCCAAAGCACTGGCGGAGCGGGTTAGGGCCCATGTCGGCGGGTTGAAGCTGGGGCTGGAATTCTTCTGCGCCCACGGCCATCACGGCGTCCACGAACTGGCCCGTGTCGGCTTGCCGATCTTCCTCGATCTCAAGCTGCATGACATTCCCAACACCGTCGCCGGCGCCATGCAGGCTATTCACGTGCTGGAACCGGCCATCGTCACTATCCATGCCAGTGGCGGCCGCGCGATGATGGAAGATGCCAAGGCTGCGGCGGGCGAACATACCAAGGTTGTCGCGGTGACGATGCTCACCAGCCTCGATGAGAACGATATGATACGCACCGGCCTGTCCGGCACTCCGCACGATCAGGTGATGCGCCTGGCGGAACTGGCCGAAAAGGCAGGATTGGACGGCATCGTCTGTTCTGGCCAGGAAGTCGGCGCGGTTCGCGAGCAGTGGAAGGACGGCTTCTTCGTCGTCCCCGGCCTGCGCCTGCCCGACGGCCAGAAGGGCGACCAGAAGCGCATCGTCACTCCGCGTCAGGCGCGTGACGATGGCGCCAGCGTGCTGGTGGTCGGCCGCCCGATCAGCCGCGCGGAAGACCCGGTTGAAGCGGCACGGGCTATCGAAGCCACGCTTTAAGCTGTTGAAGGCCCATACTCCGCCCTCCTGATCACCGCCTTCTCTTACGAGTCAGAGTGCAGTCAGAGAGGGCACGGAGATTTTCCCCGGCGCCCCACATCCTCAATTATATATCAGCGCCGCCGAGTTGATGTTGTAACCCAGCAGCTTCAGACCGGAATCCTGCTTCACATAAGTGAATGTCTCGATCCCCTCGCCCTTCTCGAAAGCGGTCTTGGTGTTGATCACCACCGTGGAGACGCCGTTCATGGTGTTCGCCTGCCAGCCTGCCTGTTCGACCTTCTTGACTGCCCCCAATTTGGTGCGGACTGCGACGAGGAGCTTCTCAAACTCCTTTTCCTTGGTGATCTTGCGGAATTCGCCCGAGGTAGTGCGCCAGATCGCCGCGTAGTTCTGCTTGTCATAATAAGCGTGGAAGCGCTCGATTTCCTTGTCAGCCTGCTCCATGTTCTCTTTCATGCCGCAGGCCGAGACAAGCAGCGCCAGTGACAGGGCAAAGCCCACGCGCAATCTTGCAGCCATTCTTTCTTCCCCCAACCTATGCAATAGGCGCGGGGAGAGTTCCAAAACGGACAGAGAATGACAAGAGTCTCGATCAAGATATGTGGAATCACTACCCCGCAGACGCTGGAGGCGACCATCGCCGCGCGCGCGGATTATGTGGGCTTCAATTTCTATCCGCCCTCCCCGCGCTTCCTGTCGCTGGAGGGCGCAGCACAGCTGGGCGCCTTGGCTGGGGACAGCATCGCCAAGGTGGGGCTGTTCGTCGATGCTGACGATCATGCCATCGCGCAGGCCGCAGCAGCGGGGAAAATCGACATACTCCAGCTACACGGCGCGGAAACGCCCGAGCGTGTGGCCGAAGTGAAGACCCGTTTCGGCCTGCCTGTCTGGAAGGTTCTACCCGTTGCCGCCGGGCGTGATGTCGGCATGGCGACGGCCTATCGCGAAGTAGCGGATTTCATCCTGTTCGATGCCAAAACGCCCAAGGGCTCCCTGCCGGGCGGCATGGGCCTTGCCTTCGACTGGTCCCTGCTGGAACTCTATCGCGGACCCACGCCCTGGGGGCTGGCCGGAGGACTGACCCCCGCCAATGTCGGCGAGGCGATCCGCACCACTCATGCGCCGCTGGTCGATACGTCTTCCGGCGTGGAAAGCGCGCCGGGCGTGAAGGATGCGGATAAGATTGCTGAATTCTGCAAGGCTGTGCGCGCCGCCTGAGGGCGCAGCAGCTCACCATCCCCGCGGGACAAAAGAAAAGGGCGGCCCGTTTCCAGGCCGCCCTTCGCTTTACCCAATCGGCTGAGCCGGATCAGAACTTCACGCCAGCGCCGATGCCAACGGTGTTGGTGTCGGTGAAGTCGCTGAAGTTGTGACGGTAGAACACCTTGCCATAGAGGTTCTTGCCAAGCTTCTGCTCGATGCCGGCGCCAACATGGGGGGTGTCTTCGCCGTCGCTGACGGTGTAGCCGCCATCGACATAGACCTTGGTGGCTTCGGAGGCCTTCAGGCCAACGCGGCCGGTGAACCCGACGCCGATATCGGCACCGCCAGCCAGAGCCTTGTCGGCCGAAACTTCGACACCCGCGAATGCGGCGCTGCCGAGGTCGAAATCGTAGCCCGCGGCGATGCCTGCGGTAGCTTCTTCGTTACCGCCGCCCCAGATCACACCGCCGCGTGCTTCAACGCGCGCTTCGTTTGCGAAAGCGGGCGAAGCCACAGCGGCAGAAGCTGCAAGGGCAGCCAGGGTGAGAACAACACGACGCATAGGTAATCTCCTTTAATTCAGCCCCTCGCAAGGGACGAGGGGCTAGCTAGGCATCGGTTCCTGTCATTCAAGTGAACTGAGCATTCATCTTTCTCGATGGTAGTTCTATGTTGCATATCTACAACATATTCGTTCATCAGAGAGAAAGGTTCAAACTTTCCTGTGAAATATAATTCAGACCCCGTCGGAGAGGCCGGAAATTCCGCGGGGCAGCGTTTCCAGAAGATTCAAAATCCGCGAGGAGAAACCGCTGCAATTTCGCAACAGGCAGTGTGGCCACCCCACACCTGCCTGTTAGGGCAAGCAGCCGCACGCATGTGCCAAAGCTCTGGACTTGCGCATACCTCTCTGCCAATCGCCCGGGCGGATATGACAGACCTAGCCAACTCATTCCGCACCCAGCCTGACGAGCGTGGGCACTTCGGCCAGTTCGGCGGCCGCTATGTCGCCGAAACGCTGATGCCGCTCATCCTCGACCTGGAGAAGGAATATCGCGCGGCCAAGGCAGACCCTGCCTTCAAGGCCGAGTTCGACAGCCTGATGGCCCATTATGTCGGCCGTCCCAGCCCCCTCTATTTCGCAGAGCGGCTGACGGAGCACTTCGGCGGTGGCCAGATCTGGTTCAAGCGCGAGGAGCTGAACCACACGGGCGCGCACAAGATCAACAATTGCATCGGGCAGATCCTGCTCGCCATCCGCATGGGCAAGACGCGGATCATCGCGGAAACCGGCGCTGGCCAGCATGGTGTGGCCACGGCCACCGTCTGCGCGCGCTTCGGCCTGCCTTGCGTGATCTATATGGGCTCCACCGACGTGGCCCGCCAGCAGCCCAACGTCTTCCGCATGAAGCTGCTGGGCGCGGAGGTGATCCCCGTGGAATCCGGCGCCAAGACGCTGAAGGACGCGATGAACGAGGCGATGCGCGACTGGGTCGCCAATGTTCATGACACTTTCTACATCATCGGCACCGCAGCCGGCCCCCATCCCTATCCGGAGCTCGTGCGCGATTTCCAGAGCGTGATCGGCAAGGAAGCCCGCGCCCAGATGCTGGAACGCACGGGCAAATTGCCCGATCTGCTGCTGGCAGCCGTGGGCGGCGGATCGAATGCGATCGGCCTGTTCCACCCCTTCCTGGACGATCCCGAAGTGGCGATGATCGGGGTCGAGGCCGGCGGGCACGGCGTGGAGACCGACAAGCACGCCGCCAGCCTCACCGGTGGTTCGCCGGGGGTGCTGCACGGCAACAAGACCTATCTGCTGCAGGATGAGGACGGCCAGATCATCGAGGCCCACTCGATCAGCGCCGGGCTCGATTATCCGGGTATCGGGCCGGAACATAGCTGGCTCCACGATATCGGCCGGGTAAAATACCTGCCGATCAATGATGACGAGGCGCTGGAAGCCTTCCAGCTCTGCTGCCGCCTTGAAGGCATCATTCCGGCACTGGAAAGCGCCCATGCGCTGGCCGCCCTGCCCAAACTCGCCAAGGATTACGGCAAGGACCAGATGATCCTCGTCAACGTCTCGGGCCGTGGCGACAAGGACATCTTCACCGTGGCCGACGCGCTGGGGGCCAAGATATGAGCCGCTTCGAGAGTGCATTCGGCAAGGGCCATCCCGCCCTTGTCTGCTTCATCACCGCCGGAGATGGCGATACTGCCGCCAATCTCGATGCCCTTGTCGCAGGCGGGGCCGATGTGATCGAACTGGGTATGCCCTTCACCGATCCCATGGCCGATGGCCCGGCGATCCAGGCGGCGAATTTGCGCGCACTGGCCAAGGGCACGACCACAGCCGACATCCTCGCCCTCGCAGCCGGGTTCCGTGCGCGCCATCCGGAGGTGCCGCTGGTGCTGATGGGCTATGCCAATCCCATGATCCACCGCGGGGCCGACTGGTTCGCCGCCGAAGCCGCCAAGGCAGGCGTCGATGGCGTGATCTGCGTGGACATTCCGCCAGAGGAAGATGCCGAGCTTGGGCCGCAACTGCGCGGCGCTGGCCTCAACATGATCCGCCTTGCCACCCCCACCACCGACGCCGCACGGCTTCCCGCCGTGCTCGAAGGATCGGGCGGGTTCCTTTATTACGTCTCTGTGGCCGGGATCACCGGCAAGCAGCAGGCGGCGCTGGCTTCCATTGAGGAAGCGGTAACGAGGCTCAAGGCCTCCACAGATCTGCCCGTGGCGGTAGGCTTCGGCGTGCGCACGCCCGAACAGGCCGAGGCGATTGCCCGTGTGGCCGATGGCGTAGTGGTCGGCTCCGCCTTCATCGATATCGTCGCGGAGCATGGCGAAAACGCTGCCGCGCCGCTCAAGGAACTGACCGCCGCACTTGCCAAGGCGGTCCATAATGCACGAGAAACAGTCGCATGAGCTGGCTTTCCCGCGTTCGCAATGCGCTGCCCTTCGGCAACAAGCGCGAATCTCCCGACAATCTGTGGGTGAAGTGCCCCGGTTGCGGGGAAATGCTGTTCACCCAGGAATATGAGGCGAACCTCAGCGTCTGCCCGCGCTGCGGCCATCATGGCCGCATTGGTGCCGATCCCCGCCTGGCGCAGATTCTGGACGAAGGCTTCAAGCTGCTGCCCGCGCCCAAGGTGAAGGAAGACCCGCTGAAGTTCCGGGATTCCAAGCGCTATACGGATCGCCTCAAGGCCGCCCGTGCCAATTCCGCCCATCCTGACGCCTTCACTGCCGCTTCCGGGCATATCGAAGGACGTAAGGCCGTGGTGGGCGTACAGGATTTCGGCTTCATGGGCGGCTCCATGGGCATGGCAGTGGGTGCGGCCTTCTGCGCCGGTGCGGAGAAGGCTCTGGCTGAAAAATGCGCCTATATAGTAGTCACGGCCGCAGGCGGTGCGCGTATGCAGGAAGGCATACTCAGCCTGATGCAGATGCCCAAGGCCACCGTGATGACCCGCCGCCTGAAGGAAGCAGGCCTGCCCTATATCGTGGTACTGGCAGATCCGACCACGGGCGGCGTCACTGCCAGCTACGCCATGCTGGGCGACATCCACATTGCCGAACCCGGCGCGCTTATCGCCTTCGCAGGCCAGCGCGTGATCCAGGAGACGATCCGCGAAAAGCTGCCCGAAGGGTTCCAGCGCGCGGAATATCTCCACCAGCACGGCATGGTGGACATGGTGGTGGAGCGCAAGGATCTGCGCCAGACCTTGGCCACGCTGCTGGACTATCTCAGCCCGGCCAAGGCCGCCTGAGCCCCAAGAGCACAATCGCAGGACATAGCTGATGCGCGATTTCGCCACCTCGGACGATCCTGAGGTCCAGCGCGAGCTGGACCGGCTCGCCGCCCTGACCCTGCCGCAGGGCCGTTTCGGCCTGGAAACGATCCGCGAGATATTGAAGCGCCTCGGTGATCCGCAGAAGCACCTGCCGCCGACGTTCCATGTCGCGGGCACCAATGGCAAGGGCTCCACCTGCACCTATCTGCGCTATATGCTGGAGGCGCAGGGGCTGACGGTCCACACCGCCACCAAGCCCCATCTGGTGCGCTATAATGAACGTATTCGGCTGGCCGGCAGGCTGATCAGCGATCAACTCCTCGGCGCTTTGCTGAAGGAAGTGCTGGACGCCAGCGAGGATCTGGGGCCGAGCTTCTTCGAAGTGACGACCGCTGCCACTTTCCTCGCCTTTTCGCGCATCCCGGCCGATGCCTGCGTGATCGAAGTGGGCCTTGGCGGGCGGTTCGACGCCACCAATGTTCTGGAAAATCCGGTCGCCTGCGGCATTGCCTCGCTGGGGATCGACCATGAAGCCTTCCTGCTGCGCGAAGATCCGGGTGCGCCGGCACATCCACTGGCCCGCATTGCCTTCGAGAAAGCGCATATAGCTCGCGCGGGCGCGCCGCTCGTCACCATGTCCTATCCGCCCGAAGCAACCGCGCAGGTCATTCGCCTGGCCAAGGAAGCACGCACCAGCGTTGCCATGCGCGGGCAGGAATGGTCCGTCCATGTGGACGACAAGCTCCATTATCGCGACGCGGCAGGCGATCTCGAACTGCCGCTACCCTCTCTCTATGGCAAGCATCAGGGTGAAAATGCCGCGCTGGCCGTGGCCATGCTGCGCCATCAGAATGTGGTTTCGGTAACGCCCGAGGCCATGGCTCAGGGAATCGTCAGCGCCCGCTGGCCCGCGCGCCTGCAGGCCCTGCGCAAGGGCCCGATCACCGCGATGGTGCCGGGCGCGGAATTCATTCTCGATGGCGGGCACAACCCCGATGCCGCGCAGGCGATTGCCCGCGCGCTGGCGGGCCACAGCGGCCTTGCGCTAATCATGGGCATGATGTCCAACCGGCCCATCGCCGAATTCCTGGAGCCGATCGCCCCGATGATCGCCCAGATACGCACCGTGCCGATCACCGGCCACGATTGCCACAGTCCGGAAGACATCGCCACTGCCGCCATGGCCCTCGGCATCGCAGACGCCGCGCCCGCGCAGAACGTGCAGGAGGCTTTGGCCAGCTTCACCCCCGGCGCGCATACCGTGCTGATCGCCGGTTCGCTCTATCTGGCAGGCGTGGTGCTGGAAGCGAATGAGGAAGTGCCGGACTGAGGCCTGGCTGCGCTCAGTCCCTGTTCGAATGCACCTCAGGCCTTGGACCGGGACGACTGCCTGATGGCTTCGATGATGCACAGGACGATGGCGACAGTGCCGATGCCCGCGGTCAGATAGAAGACCGGCGCATAGCCCGATGTATCGATCTTCTCGCCAAGTGCTGCTCGTCCCAACGACCCTACCAGCACGGTAAGCGAGGAAAGCAGGGCATATTGTACAGCGGCGTGGCTCTTTGCCGTAATTGACGAAAGATAGGCCACAAAGGCGGCCCCGGCGATCCCACCAGAGAGGTTCTCGCCTGCGATGGCCAGAAGCAAACGCCCCAGGCGAGAATCTGCACCGAATTCGGCAGCTGCCCAATAGAAACCCGTAATCCTGCCGAAAGCGTCCAGCCCCGCGCCGCCTTGGGCGAGATCGGCATATAACAGGTTGGAAGCAGCAGCCAGAACGGCCCCGAGGATTACAGTCGGCATTCGTCCGACATAGGTGAACAACAAGGCCGACAATCCAATGCCCGCCATCGTCATCCCTACCCCGAAGAACTTGGAGGCAATCGCGACCTCATCATTCGTGTAGTGCAGCTCCTGTAGATAGAACGGCAGCGCGAATGGCCCCCAGATCGAGTCCGTGAGGCGATAGGTCAGAACGATCGCAAGAACGAGAATAGCTGCCCAGCGTAGCCGCCCCACCAATTCGGCCAGCGGATCGATCAGGGCAGAATATGCGTAATCGACAAAACTCCGCGGTGACCGGGCGCTTTCCCCATGCTCGAGATGCTTGCCCTGTTTTTGCCAGCCATCGAGAACGGCCGCCAGGATCGCGGGCACGACCACTGTGGCGATGACGATCAAAGGACCATAAAACTGTATAAAATCAGTGGGATTTGGCCGAAATTCGGGTTCAGCGCCCAAGGAACGGACCATGAAAACGAGCACAGTGGCAAGCGCCCATCCCCAAAGCAGCGCGACCAGAGCAAGTGCGGGGTAACGAACTCGCTTCGACAATCGCGGTCTATCCGCCCCGGCTTCTTCTTCGGAATCTTCAGCAACTGTGTCTGGAGCGAATAGGCTGATGACCAGCACCAGCAGCATGAATATGCCGAACCCGAAATAGACCGCCGGCCAGCCGGTTCTCGCTGCAACGATTAGTGCCAATGCACCGCCCGCGAGCGCGGCGAGGCGATAGCCCAATTGATACACCGAAGAGAGTACTTCCAGCGGAGCAGCCTCGTCGGCCACTTCCACGCGCCAGGCATCGATAACGATATCCTGTGTCGCGCTGGCGAATGCAGCCATTCCTGCAAGGATGGAGAACAACCCGATGGAAGTCTCTGGATTAATGGCAGAAAGTGCGATCAGGACAAGGCCCACAAGCGCCTGAATTGGCAGGAGCCAACTACGCCTGCGCCCCAGCCGCCACAAAATTGGCACCCGGCCCTTATCCACCAAGGGAGACCAGAGGAATTTGAAGGCGTAAGCCAGACCGATGAGCGAGAAAACACCCATCGTTTCAAGATCGACCCCAGTCTCCCCCAGCCAGGCGTACAATGTCCCGAGCAGAAGCGCATATGGCAGGCCCGAAGCCATGCCATAGATCAGCATGATGCCGGTTTTACGGTTCGAGAAGGCCGTAACTAGCAGGCCGACGCCCCGACGCTTTCCTGACATCCAAGATTCCTCACTTATCTGGCTGGCGAACCTAGCGTTACGCATCGGGAAAGAAAGTGCCACATCCACAGGATCGCGCTCTGGCCGGACCGAAATGAGGAAAACCGCGCCCGCGCGCGCCCTTGCAGATATCCCGAAGGGGAAAGTCCGTGGCCTTTCCTGCCGTATCTCCGAACCCATGCATCCGGCCTGCTCGGGATAGACAGCAGGCGTGCCGGTTTCGCCACGCTCCCGCCCATTGCCCTTTGGTGCAATCGTTAATTCAACGACACCAACTGTTAAGAAAAGTCCTGCATCCTCAGCAATATAAGATAATCAGGTCGTCATCGAATCGATACGACATCCGGCCCCGGGGGGAAGCTGGAAGGGCGGTTCGGCATAAGGGGCTTTTGCGTGTTAGGTGAGTTAGTCTGCTCGTTTACCGGTCATCGGATCCATCGCCATCGCGTGTGGCATGACAATATCGACTACAGGACCACATGCCGCCGATGTGGCACGCACCTGCTTCGCGATCAAATGGGTTGGCGCCCCTATGACCCTGAAGGCGACGAAAATCCGGGCCGTTTGCCCCATCCGCGAGAACGAGCGACAACCTGATACAGGCTTGGCGCCCCCTTCCTTCAACGCCTCATTCTGGAATTGCCGCCGCACGATCTCCGTCCGACTGGCTGATGTTGTATCTGTCCGCGCGGAAACAGCCCGCTGCGGGCGTTTTGCCATAGCCAGGATCGATCCACCCGCTCTTGTCCGCGCATTGCTAAACGTGTGGCATAGACATCGATTAGTTGATTTATATGGTTAACATTTCTGGCGCGATTGGCCTTTCAAATTGATTACGCCCGACCGCACAGTCCAGGCCCCACCCCGATCCCCCTAGAGCAATCAGCGTCATTGCTTTGACGCATCCCCGCTCTGGTTCTAAGGGCGGGCCATGTCCCCACGCCCCCCCAGATCTCCGGCCGGAAACTCCCGGGCCTCGAAACCCGGAGCGCGCGCACGAAGCGCCCCTCGAGCTTCCGCATCGACCGCAAGACCAGCTCCCACAGCAGGCCGCGCATCGGATAAGCCCGGCGACCGGATCGCCAAGCTTCTGGCACGTGCCGGCGTGGCCAGCCGCCGCGAGATCGAGCGGATGATCGCCGATGGCCGCATCGCCCTGAACGGCGAAGTACTCGAAACTCCGGCCACCATCCTCACTTCGCTGGCAGGTGTCACGGTGGACGGAAAGCCGGTCGCCGCGCCCGAAGCGCCGCGCCTGTTCCTGTTCCATAAGCCGCAGGGCCTGCTGACGGCGGAGCGCGATCCCAAGGGCCGTCCTACCATCTACAACGCCCTGCGCAATGCCCTGCCCCCCGGCACGCCCCGTCTGATGCCCATCGGGAGGCTGGACCTTAATACCGAAGGGCTGCTGTTGCTGACCAATGACGGCGAGCTGAAGCGCGCGATGGAACTGCCAGCCAACGGCATTCCGCGCACCTATCGCGCCCGCGCCTTTGGCGACATCTCTCAGGCCGAGCTGGAAACGCTGATCGAAGGCGTCACTATCGATGGCGTAAATTATGGCCGGATCGATGCCAATCTGGAACGGCGGACGGGCCGCAACCAGTGGATCGAAATGACGCTGACCGAAGGCAAGAACCGTGAAGTGCGTCGGGTGCTGGAGCATCTGGGCCTCAAGGTCAGCCGTCTGATGCGCCTCTCCTATGGCCCCTTTGCGCTGGGCGACCTGCCGCGCGGCCAGGCCAGCGAAGTGCGCCAGAAGGATCTGGAGCAGTTCCGCCGCCACATCGCCACGCGCGGAGGCTGGCGATGAGGATCATTGCCGGGCAATGGCGCGGAAGGCCGCTGCGGGCGCCCAAGGGTGAGACGACGCGACCCACTTCAGATCGCACCCGCGAGACCCTGTTCTCCATGCTCACAAGCCGACTGGGCAGCTTTGAAGGCCTCGTGGTGGCCGATCTCTTTGCCGGGTCCGGAGCGCTGGGGCTGGAAGCCCTTTCGCGCGGGGCGGAAAAGGCGATCTTCGTGGAGCAGGACGCTGCGGCGATCCGTGCCCTGCGTGAGAACATTGCCGCCATGCGCGCGCAGCAGCAATGCGATGTGCGGGCCATGTCCGTCCTCTCGCTGGGCGTTGCCCGGCAGCCGGTGGACCTGCTGCTACTCGATCCGCCTTACGAGACGGGCGCGGGCGCGGTGGCGCTCGACAAGCTCAAGCGCCTGGGCTGGATTGCACCCGGCGCATGGATCAGCGTGGAAACCTCGCATCGCGAAGTGCTGGATCTGAAGGGCTTCGAGCTGGATGCGACGCGCGATTGCGGCAAGGCGCGGCTGCACCTGCTGCGCCTGACCGGGGAATAACTCCCCCCTATTCGGCGATCACCGCCGCGATCCGTTCCTTGCCCTTGCGGCCGAAAGCCACGCCCAGCAGCGTGATGAGGCCCGAGATAACGAGGAAGATGCCTACGCGCACCGTGCCGCCGTCCCCGCCACTTCCGGCCAGCCATTGCGCGGCGACAGGGGCCACGGCCCCGCCGATGATCCCGCCGCCATTGAAGGCAATCGACACGCCCGTATAGCGCACATTCACCGGGAACAGGGTGGGTAGCCAGGCGCCTAGCGGGCCATAGGCGAAACCCATCACCAGCAGGGCGAAGGAGAGGAGCATGAAGACTTCGGTCAGAGTGCCCCAGGCCATCAGCGGGCCGAACATCGCCCCCAGCATCACCGTGCCCAGAGCGCCTGCCACCAGCACATTACGCGGGCTCGCCTGATCGGACCAGAGGGCGGATAGGGCAATGCCCACCGCAAGGAATGTATTGGCCGCCAGCTGCACCGCCAGCATGGTTTCGCGGTCAACACCGCGCTCCGTCGTCATATGGCCCAGCGCGAAGGCCGTGGAGAGATAGAAGATGGCGAAACACGCCACCACGCCCGCGCAGCCCGCGATCAGGGCGGGCCAGTGGTGAACCACTACGGCGCGAAGCGGCATCTTGTGCGGTGGCGTTTTTTCCAGCGCTTCCTTGAAAGCAGGAGTTTCGCCAATGCGTAGGCGAACCCACAGGCCAAGCGCCACCAGAACGGCGCTCAGCAGGAAGGGAATGCGCCAGCCCCAGGCATTGAATGCGTCTTCCGGCAGATAGATGCCCAGCAGCAGGAACAGCCCATTGGCGGCGAGGAAGCCCACGGGCGCGCCCAGTTGCGGCGCCGCGCCAAAGCGCGCTTCCCATCCCTTGGGCGCATTCTCCACTGCCAGCAATGCCGCCCCGCCCCATTCGCCGCCAAGGCCGAAGCCCTGGCCAAAACGCAGCACGCACAGCAGGGCGGGCGCGATCCAGCCGACCATCTGGTAGGTCGGCAGGAAGGCGATCAGCAGGGTGGAAATGCCCATCAGCATCAGCGAAA
This sequence comes from Fulverythrobacter ferritrahens, assembly GCF_020539485.1. Taxonomy (GTDB): domain Bacteria; phylum Pseudomonadota; class Alphaproteobacteria; order Sphingomonadales; family Sphingomonadaceae; genus Andeanibacterium; species Andeanibacterium ferritrahens. The sequence goes on along the minus strand of NZ_JACDXU010000001.1, from coordinate 627,436 downwards.
CGACCAGCGTGCTCTTGCGCCCCAGCCGGTCCCCGAAATGGCCGAACACGATGGCCCCCACCGGGCGCGCGAAGAAGGCCAGGCCAAAGCTCATCAGGCTCAGCAGCAATTGCGCGCTCGCGCTTTCTGATGGAAAGAAAAGCGGGCCGAACACCAAAGCGGCGGCCGTGGCATAAACGTAGAAATCGTAGAACTCGACCGCAGTGCCCACCATTGCGGCGGTGAGAATGCGGGAATTGCGTTTGATCGGACCCATGCGGGCTGCTTGGCACAGGCTCGCCGCAGGTCAAGCCCTTGTGGACAAGCGCTTGCGTGCCTGCCTTATGTTCCCTAACTGTTCACCCATATCATGCAAAATGACTTGCCCCCTGCCCCCTTTGCGGGCCCTGCCCCGTCTGTAGATGACGCCGATCTGCCTCCTTATGCGCGCGGCTTGAATGCCCCGCAGCGCGAAGCGGTGCTGACCACCGAAGGTCCGGTGCTGATGCTGGCCGGTGCGGGCACGGGCAAGACGGCGGCACTGACCGCCCGCCTCGCCCATCTGGTCGCCACAAGGCGCGCCTGGCCGAGCGAGATTCTGTGCGTCACTTTTACCAACCGCGCCGCGCGGGAGATGCGTCACCGGGTTGGGCAATTGATCGGCGATGCGGTGGAAGGGATGCCATGGCTCGGCACGTTCCATTCCATCTGCGCCAAGATGCTGCGCCGCCATGCCGAACTGGCGGGCCTGCAATCCAATTACACGATCATCGATACGGACGATCAGCTGCGCCTGCTCAAGCAGATGATCGTGGAACAGAACCTCGATGAAAAGCGCTGGCCTGCCCGCCAGCTTGCCGGACTGATCGATCGCTGGAAGAACCGCGGGCTCAACCCGGAAGACCTCGATGCGGGAGAGAACGAGAGCTACGCCAATGGCAAGGGCCAGCAATTCTACCGCCTCTATCAAGACCGGCTGAAGGCGCTGAATGCCTGCGATTTCGGCGACCTGATGCTCCACATGCTGAACATCTTCCGCAAGCATCGCGAGGTGCTGGAGCAATATCAGCAGCGCTTCAAATATATCATGGTGGACGAATATCAGGACACCAACGCCGTCCAGTATCTGTGGCTGCGCCTGCTTGCCCAGGCCCGCAAGAATATCTGCGTGGTGGGGGATGACGATCAGTCCATCTATTCATGGCGCGGCGCAGAAGTTGCCAATATCCTACGGTTTGAAAAGGATTTTCCGGGCGCGAAGGTGATCCGGCTGGAGCAGAATTATCGTTCCACGCCGGACATTCTGGGCGCCGCTTCCGGCCTGATTTCCGCCAATAGCGAACGGCTCGGCAAGACCTTGTGGACCGAGCGCAATGGCGGGGATCGCGTGCGTGTGATCGGCGTGTGGGATGCACCCGAGGAAGCGCGCCGTGTGGGTGAGGAAATCGAGCGGCTGGAGCGCGAGGGCGCTCCGCTCGATCAGGTCGCCATCCTCGTGCGGGCGCAATACCAGACCCGCGAATTTGAAGACCGCTTCATACAAATTGGCCTTAACTACAAGATTATTGGTGGTTTTCGCTTCTACGAACGCGCCGAAATTCGCGATGCCCTCGCCTATCTGCGCGTAATCGCACAACCGCAGGACGATCTTGCCTTCGAGCGGATCTACAACCAGCCTAAGCGCGGCCTTGGCGCCAAGGCACTGGAGGCGATGCACCGCCATGCGCGGGCCACCGGACTGCCGCTGGCCGCCGCCGCGCTCCAGCTTGCCGGGACCGATGAACTGCCCAAGCGCGCCGCCGCCACGATCGCCGCGCTGATGGGCAGCTTTGTCCGCTGGCGCGAACTGGCGGAGCAGACCACCCCTGCAGAACTGCTGCGTACTCTGCTGGACGAGACGGGCTATAATGCCATGTTGCAGGCAGAGCGCAGCGCCGAAGCCTCAGGCAGGCTTGAGAACCTCTCCGAACTTGCCCGCGCGATGGAAGATTACCAGACGCTGGGCGAGTTCCTCGAACATGTCAGTCTGGTGATGGACAATGATGCCAGCGACGATGGCGAGAAGGTCACCATCATGACCATGCACGCCGCCAAGGGGCTGGAATTCGACAATGTGTTCCTGCCCGGCTGGGAAGAAGGCGTATTCCCCTCGCAGCGGGCGCTTGACGAAGGCGGTCTTGCCAGCCTGGAGGAAGAGCGCCGCCTTGCCTATGTCGCCATCACCCGCGCGCGCAGGCGGTGTACGATACTCCATGCCTCGAACCGGCGGATCTATGGCCAGTGGACCAGTTCGATCCCCAGCCGCTTCATAGCTGAATTGCCCGATACCCATATAGAGCAGGAGACTACCCTGTCAGGCGGGGCATCCATGTGGCGCGCCAACTGGTCCGAACGGGAAGACCCCTTCGCCCATGTCGCGCGGGATCGGCCCGGCCGCTCGCAAAATCGTGGCCCCGGCTGGCAGCGCGCCCTTTCCACCGGATATGACACCACGCCCAAACGCCTGGCCGAACCGGGGCGCAGCGCCGCCAGCTATGCTGCCAAGCCGCGCGGGGACATCGCCCTGGGCGCGCGAGTGTTCCACGAAAAATTCGGCTATGGCGAAGTGATCGGCCAGGAAGGCAACAAGCTGGAAATCGAGTTCGAAACCACCGGCCGCAAGCGGGTGATCGCCAGTTTCGTTACTCTCGCCTGAGCGGGCTCAGCCCGCTGAGACGTTCAGGAAGCCCGGAATCGGGCCGTTCCAGCCGCCATCGTCGGGCTCATTGTCCTCAAAGCGGGTGCGCCGGTCATCGCGACGCTCCGGGCGGGCCTTGCGGCTTTCCGCACGCTCGCTCCGCTCTCCCCGATCCGGCCGCTCTTCACGCGCAGGACGTTCTTCACGCGTGGCGCGCGGCTCGCGCTCCTCACGCTGCCGGCTGGAGCGCCTGGGCTTTTCGGAACGCGCAGGGCGTTCTTCCGCTTCCGATTCAGTGTTCGCTTCTGCCTCCAGCGTGAAAACGGGAATCTTCATCCCGGTCAGCTTCTCGACATTGGCGATTGCCTCGGCATCCTCGTCACTCACGAAAGTGAAGGCGCGGCCCTTGGCTCCTGCGCGGCCGGTGCGGCCGATGCGGTGGACATAATCGTCCGGATGCCAGGGCGTGTCGAAATTGAAGACGTGGCTCACGCCTTTCACGTCCAGCCCGCGGGCGGCAACGTCAGACGCGCAAAGGATATTGATGTGCCCATCCTTGAACAGCTGCAATTCGGCAAGGCGCTGGGACTGGTCCATGTCGCCATGGATTTCGCCCACCGCGAAACCGTGCTGTTTCAGGCTTTTGGCCAGTTCGCGCACCGTAGTCTTGCGGTTGGCGAAAATGATCGCGGTCCGCACATCATCCGTGCGCAGAAGATGCCGCAGCACCTCCCGCTTCTTGCGAGGAGTGACGAACACCTTGTGCTGGGCGATGTTGATATTGGCCGACGCCGGACGGGCAACCTCGATATATTTCGGGTTGGTCAGGAACTTGTCCGCCAGCTTCTTGATCGGCGGCGGCATGGTGGCCGAAAACAGCAGCGTCTGCCGGTTGGGCGGCAGCTTGGAGCAGATCGTCTCGATATCCGGGATGAAGCCCATGTCGAGCATGCGATCCGCTTCGTCGATCACCAGCAGATCGCAGCCGGTGAGCAGAATCTTGCCCCGCTCGAACAGGTCCATCAGGCGACCCGGAGTGGCGATCAGAACATCCACGCCTTCGTTGAGCGCCTTCACCTGATCGCCCATCTGAACGCCACCGATCAGCAGCGCCATCTTGAGATCGTGGTTCTTGCCGTATTTCTCGAAATTCTCGGCCACCTGAGCAGCCAGTTCGCGGGTCGGCTCGAGAATCAGGCTGCGCGGCATCAGGGCGCGACGGCGGCCATGAGCCAGAATGTCGATCATCGGCAGCACGAAGCTGGCGGTCTTGCCCGTGCCAGTCTGCGCGATCGCGATCAGATCTTTCATCATCTGGATCTGGGGGATCGCCTGGGCCTGGATCGGCGTGGGCGTGTCATAGCCAGCGGATTCAACCGCTTGCAGCAATTCGTCAGACAGGCCGAGATCGGCAAATTTCATAGGATAGACTGTGTCCGGATTCGGCACGGGCCGCGAAATGCGCCCAGCCCTGGCGAAAGCTGCGCACCAGCAAAGGCGCACTGCAAACGCCGCGCCCTATTCCGATACGGCAGTAAAAGTCAAGGAAATGGCAGCGCCACCCGCTTTTCAGTCACGAACCGCGACGAGTTGACGGAACTGCTTCAATACGCATTTGGCCCCGGCCCGCGAATGGATGGTGTCACGCTTCACGCATAACATCCCGTCTTCAGTGCGCTGGACATAGAAGCCTGAATAGAAATCCCGCGCACTACAGGCCTTTTCGAGCGCGACGCTGATTACCTTGCGATCCCGCATGAACAGCAGCAGGCGGTTGTCGGCCGAGGTGGAAACCCCGGCAATGCCCTGCGCCGAAACACAGCTGCCATATTTGCGCTCTTCCACATGGGCGGCTTTCCGGCCTTGAGGCAATTGGGCAAGCAAATCCTGCTGGTTGGCTACGGCCTTGGGCGAAATGCGGATGGTAACACTTTGTTCGATGCGAACTTGCCCATTATCGCCCGGGATCGCGCTGTCGCCCACTGAAAGCACCGGGAAAGGCGCGCCGAAGCCGGTGTTGAGCGGCGTGTTAATCGGCGTGCTCAGCAGATCGCCCCCGCCCAGTTCCCCCGCCACGAGCGCCGCCGGGCGCTCATCAGCCCTATGTGGCGCATCGGCGAGCCCAGCAGGAAACAGCAAGGCGAGCGGCGCGAGGTAGGCAGCAAAGCTGTTCATCCGCATCTCAAACCTGACGGGTGCCCCATGCTTCCCGTCACGCCTGTCTCCTTAAGGTCGCCGCTTGAACATCCGCTTAACCCCTTGCATTCAAGTTGCAAGCCGATGTCACGCGCAAATACTGGCGAGCCGGCAACCATCATGTCATAGGCTTGGCCATGAGCGAGACCTTCCTGACCGAAGCCGAGGCACTGCTCGGCCCGCGCGGCCTGACCCGCGATCCCGAACTGATGGAACCCTGGCTGACTGACTGGCGCGGCCGCTTCACCGGCGCGGCGCTGGCTCTGGCCTCCCCTGCCTCCACGGCGGATGTATCGGCGCTGGTGAAGCTCTGCGCGGCCCATGCAATCGCCATCGTGCCGCAGGGCGGGAACAGCGGCATGTGCGGCGGCGCAACCCCGGATGAGAGCGGCAAGGCGATTATCCTGTCGCTGCGGCGGATGCATGCGATCCGCTCGATCGATCCCGATGCCCGTCAGGCCCTGTGCGAGGCGGGCGTGATCCTGCAGACCTTCCACGAGGCTGTGGAAGCCACCGGCATGCGCTTTCCGCTCACCTTGGGCGGGAAGGGTTCAGCCACGATCGGCGGGCTGATTTCCACCAATGCCGGGGGCACGCAGGTGCTGCGCCACGGCTCAATGCGCGCGCAGGTGCTGGGGCTGGAAGCAGTATTGGCGGATGGCAGCATCTTCAGCGCCCTCACTCCGCTCAAGAAGGACAATCGCGGCTTCGATCTGAAGCAATTGCTGATCGGCTCCGAAGGAACGCTGGGAATCGTCACGGCAGCCACGCTTCAGCTATCGCCCGGCCTGGCCGACCGGCTGGTGCTGTGGGCAGGCGTTCCCTCCATCACGGGCGCACGCGCGCTGCTGCTCCATTGCCAAGCCATCGCAGGCGATGCGCTGGAAGGGTTCGAGGTCGTCGCGCAATCCACTCTGGAAGATGTGATCGATCATCTGCCCGGCTCCCGCTCCCCCCTTGCAGGCAAGCATGGCTGGCACGCCCTGATCGAGATCGTGGCGGAAAAGGGCAAACCCACGGATCTGCAACAGCTGGCCGAAACCATGCTGACCTCCGCCTTCGAGAAGGGGTTGCTGGAAGATGCAGTGATTTCCGCCAATGAAGCCCAGGCGGAAGCTTTCTGGCTGCTGCGCGATTCGATTGCTCCGGCGGAGCGGGCAAAGGGCCCCGCCGTGCAGCACGATATATCCGTTGCGGTTGAAAAAATGCCTGATTTCGTGGAGGCCGCCGTCCCCGTGATCGAAGCGGCATGGCCCGGCACGGAAGCGATTGCCTTCGGCCATCTGGGCGATGGCAATGTGCATTTCCACGTCATCGCTCCGCCGGGGGTCGATCCCCGTACCTGGCAGGAAGGCGATGGCAAGAAGATCAGCGCCCAGGTCTATGATCTGGTCACGCAATGGGGCGGATCGATCAGCGCGGAACATGGCATCGGCCAGTTGAAGCGCGACGAGCTGGAGCGGCTGGGCGACCCGGTTTCGCTGGCCATGATGCGCGCCGTAAAACACGCGCTGGACCCGGCCGGCATCCTCAATCCGGGGAAACTCGTGCCCCTTGCACCGGGCAGCGACACCCCTTAAAGCCGCCGCTCGAAGCGCACGGGAAATGCCGCTTTTTTGCAATTTTTTGACGTCGGAGAGATGCCAATGGCCACCGCGCCGAACCCTAGCCTGCCTCTGTTTTACCAGGACCTGATGCCGCTCAACCGGCGCGATCACGAAAAGTGGCGCTCGCACCGCAGCGAAACCGCCAACTGGCTTATCGACCAGCATGCCGTTCCGCTGACGGCCGAGGAATTCTCCCTCGCCCAGCGCTTCTTCCCGATCGTATTCTCCTCGGGTGAGCGTCCGGTTCCGCTGGCGCTGTTCGGCCTAAATGAAGGCGTCAACGTCTATGTGGATGCCGAGGGCGTGCTGACGACCGACATTTACATGCCCGCTTACGTGCGCCGCTATCCCTTCCTGCTCGCCAAGCTGGACGCAAATACCGACGTCATGTCGCTCTGCTTCGATCCCTCCAGCAAGCTGCTGGGCGATTTCGAGGATGGCGATGCGCTGTTCGAGGGCGAAGAGCCTGCCGAATTCACCAAGGGCGTGATGCAGTTTTGCGAACGGTTCGAAGAAGCCGGCGTGCGCACGCAGGCATTCGTCGATGAACTGCTCAAGCACGATCTGCTGATGGATGGCGAAGTGGCGATCACGCGCGAAGGCAGCGATCAGCCCTTCATCTATCGCGGTTTCAAGATGATCAATCAGGAAAAGCTGCGCGAACTGCGCGGTGATCTGCTGCGCGCCTGGAACCAGAACGGTATCCTTGCGCTGATCTACGCGCACATCATGTCGCTTGATCTGCTGCGAGTGATTTTCGGTCTGCAGACCGCCCAGGGCAAGGGCCCGGGGGCTGCCACGGCTCAAACAGTCAACTAAATCAGACGAAATTCTGAAGATGGACCCCCGCAGGCTTGCAATTGGCCTGCGGGGGCCTATCTTTAGTAAGTCCGGTTGCGGCTTCCCTCATGGCTCGGCCGGATAAGCGCGCGAAAGCGTGCTTCCTCCCTGTACCTTGGCCACCTCGTGCCCTGCGCACGAGGTGGTTTTTTATTGCCTGCTGAATAAGCGGTTCCAGAGGCCCCTTGGCCTCTGTTCGTCTCGCCCTATTCCGCCGCCTGTGGAAATTGCGCCCCCCGGCCGAGCGCGGCGGTTTCGTCCGCCAGACGCCGCACGAGAGCTGTCAGGGAGAGGATGATGGCCGCCATTGTATCTTCCGCCGGCTCCGCCAGCCTTTCATCGAGATATGTGGAGCGGCAGATTTCCACCTGAAGCGCATGTATGCCCTGCTCTGGCGCGGCATGTCGTTCAAGAACATAGCCGCCCGCATAAGGGCGATTATGCGCGGCAATGAGCCGCTGGCGGTTCAATTCATCGAAGGCCGCCGCGCACAGTACCCCTTCGCAGGTTGCCCCGAAACGATCGCCCAACACGATTTCAGGCGCAGGTTCCCCCGGCATGTGCGGGCTGAGCGGCGGCATGGAGTGCATGTCCACCAGCAGCGCAGCACCCCAACGAGCCCTGATCCTGCCCAGATTATCCGAAATGGTTGTGTGATAGGGCCGATGCACCCCTTCCAGCCGCGCCTCCAGATCCCTTTCTTCCAGCGGGCGACGCCATAATTCGCCTATGCCCGGCAAACGCCGCGGGACCAGCCCCAGCCCGCTGCGGGCCCGGCGGCTCATCCGCTCTCCCCTGCGTCCTGGCGGAGCGCCGAAGCGCAGCATATCCCAGTCCATCTCCCCCGGCGCGCGATTGAGATCGATCATGGCGCGTGGCGCGTGGGCGACGAGCAGCGCCGCGCCGGTTTCACGCGCGACGGCACTGGCCAGAAGGTCAACATAGCGGTCTTCCAGCCTGAGCGCCGTTTCGCCCGGTCTGCGCATCCTGCCGAGCAATTCCGGGGGATAGAGCCTGCCGGCATGAGGAACCGCGATCAGCACGGGCACCAATGACGGCTCCCGCCGTGTCAGCGTGAAAGCAGCCTGCCCTGCCAGGCCGGGAATCGCGCCACCCTTCAGGCCAGCCGATTCGCGCGAAGTTGGATTGTCTCCCACGATCCCTGCTTGCTGGCCCGGAATGCTTACCAAGTCAAAGATGCCTGTCTCAAAGCAGGCCAACCTCGAATCCGCATGAGATTGTTAAGAGGGGATGGGTTATGGCCGCGGGGCACCAAAAATCGGGAAGGTACGGGGAATGCGGCGAATCCTTTTGGCCGAGGACGAAGAGGCCATGCGCACATATCTGGCGCGCGCACTGGAGAATGCCGGATACCGGGTTTCGGCGGTGGATCGGGGCACTGCGGCAGTGCCGCTGCTCGAAACCGGCGCCTATGATCTGCTGCTTTCAGACATCGTGATGCCCGAAATGGACGGGATCGAGCTTGCCCAGCGTTGCGGTGAGATCAGCCCGCATACCAAGATCATGTTCATTACCGGCTTCGCGGCCGTCACGCTCAAGGCCAGCCGCGAGACGCCGCGGGCCAATATCCTGTCCAAGCCGTTCCACCTGCGCGATCTGGTGCGCGAGATCGAGCGCCTGTTCGAGGAACAGGCCTCGGTCCTGCTCTGAAAAGCGCACCGGGCAGAAAAAATACCGATAGGTGAAAAGCTTTTCCGCTACCCACTTGCAACCGGGCGAAGGCGCAGCTAAATGGCCCGCCTGCCGGATGCTCCGGCGGACCGAATGGTGCGGGCGTATAGCTCAGTGGTAGAGCACTATGTTGACATCGTAGGGGTCGCAAGTTCAATCCTTGCTACGCCCACCATTCGAAAAGGCGCCGCGAAAGCGGCGCTTTTTTCGTTTATAGCCCCTGTTCCTTGCGCCTCGCCTCTAGGCTGCTAAGAGGCCCCTCATCCCATTTCTCTAGGCACAGGGGCCACTATGGCGAAGATCAAGGTCGCGAATCCCGTCGTCGAAATCGATGGCGACGAAATGACGCGCATCATCTGGCAATGGATCCGCGAAAGGCTGATTCAGCCCTATCTCGATATCGATCTCATCTATTACGATCTGTCGGTCCAGAAGCGCGACGAGACGGACGACCAGATCACTATCGATGCCGCCAATGCCATCAAGCAGCATGGCGTGGGCGTGAAGTGCGCCACCATCACCCCGGATGAAGGCCGCGTCACGGAATTCGGCCTCAAGCAGATGTGGAAGAGCCCCAACGGCACGATCCGGAACATCCTGGGCGGCACGATCTTCCGCGAACCGATCGTCATTTCCAACGTCCCCCGCCTGATTCCGGGGTGGACCGATCCCATCGTGGTCGGCCGCCATGCCTTTGGCGACCAGTACCGCGCGACCGACTTCCTCGTCCCCGGCAAGGGCAAGCTGCGCCTGGTGTTCGAAGGCGAAGACGGCACTGTGATCGACCGCGAAGTGTTCAACTTCCCCTCCTCCGGCGTCGCCATGTCGATGTACAATCTCGACGATTCGATCCGCGACTTTGCCCGCGCCAGCATGAACTACGCGCTCAATCGCGGCTGGCCCCTCTACCTCTCCACCAAGAACACGATCATCAAGGCCTATGACGGGCGCTTCAAGGATCTGTTCCAGGAAGTCTACGAGACCGAAGGCTTCAAGGCGAAGTTCGACGAAGCCAAGATCTGGTACGAACACCGCCTGATCGACGACATGGTCGCTTCCGCACTCAAGTGGAACGGCAAGTTCATCTGGGCCTGCAAGAACTACGACGGCGATGTGCAGTCGGATCAGGTAGCCCAGGGCTTCGGCTCGCTCGGCCTGATGACCTCCGTGCTGATGACCCCCGATGGCAAGACGGTGGAAGCAGAAGCCGCCCACGGCACCGTGACGCGCCACTATCGCCAGCATGAACAGGGCAAGGCGACCAGCACCAACCCCATTGCCAGCATCTTCGCCTGGACGCGCGGCCTGATCTATCGCGGCCGTTTCGACAATACGCCCGACGTGGTGCGCTTTGCCGAGACTCTGGAAAAGGTCTGCATCGAAACCGTGGAAAGCGGCAAGATGACCAAGGATCTGGCGCTGCTGATCGGCCCGGACCAGCCGTGGATGACCACCGAGCAGTTCTTCGAGGCCATCGTGCAAAACCTCGAAGCAGAGATGGCCAACTGGGCCTGATCTGAATCCTCTCAGGATACGGCATTGGAAAGGCCGGGTTTGCAAGGCGCAGACCCGGCCTTTCTTTTGGCGATTATAGCGCTGGCAGGCAGGCAGAGAGAGGCGGACGAGGCGTTTCCTCGGTTGTCACTCTGAATTTGCTTGGCGTTTATCCCATAAAGACAAATATTCGTCCGTTGTCCCGAGCTTGACCCGGGACCGCTGGCCACCTTCAGCCACCATGGCCAGCGATCCCCGCGTTCGCCGGGATGACGAATGGGCATTTGTCTCAGTGGAATATGCCCGCCTGTGTAAGATCTGTTCTGTTGAGGAGGCTCAAGCGCCCCTCGATCAGTTGGCGGGCAAGGCCTGTTCGATCATCCGGCGCGCAATTTCCCGCTCGCCCATGATCGTCAGATTCGCCCCGCAGGACATGAGGTGCGTTTCCTCTTCATCGCTATGGGCGCGTGCCACGATCTTCAGCCCGGGATTGATCGCGCGAGCCTGTTCAACGATCTGCCCGGCCTCGAAGCTCTGCGGAATTGCCACGAACAGCAGCCGCGCCTCGCCCAGATTGGCGCGTTCCAACACCGATCTGGCCGCTGCATTGCCGGCAATTACCGTCACCTTCTCCCCGGCTTCTGGAAAGCCTGAGAAATCGTCTTCCGCCTCGATCACGGTCAGTCGCTCACCCGCGCCGATGAGCTTTTCGCCAATCAGTGAGCCGACGCGGCCATAGCCGATCAGCACCACGTGGCCCTTTGGCGCCGGAACGGGAACCGGTGCGGGCTTTCCTTCCGCCTTGTCCGCCTTCGCCTCGGATCGGGCGATCAGGCTGAACAGCAGCGGATTGAACAGGATCGAGAAGATCGCACCCGCCAGAATCAGGTCGCGCGCCTCGCCCGGTATGAGTTCCAGCGAGGTACCCAGCGTGGCGAGGATGAAGGAGAATTCACCGATTTGCGCCAGACTGGCCGCAATGGTCAGCGCGGTGCGGTGGGGCCGGCGGAACAGGCGGACGATCAGATAGGCCGCAACCGATTTACCCACCACGATGATCGCCACGGTGGCGATGAGTGCCAGCGGCTTTGCCACCACGACATGCGGGTTGAACAACATGCCGACCGACACGAAGAACAGCACCGCAAAGGCATCCCGCAAGGGCAGCGTTTCCTCCGCCGCGCGCTGGCTGAGCTGGGATTCGGACAGGATCATGCCCGCGAAGAAGGCCCCCAGCGCAAAGGAGACGCCGAACAGGAAAGCCGCCCCAAACGCCACGCCCAGTGCGATAGCCAGCACGGCAAGGCGAAACAGCTCCCGCGAGCCGCTATGCGCGATGGAATGGAGCAGCCAGGGAATGACCCGCCGGCCGACGATCAGCATGAAGGCGATAAATGCGCCGACCTTGGCCAGAGTGGAAGCAAGCGCGGTGCCGATCCCGCCCATCGTGCCGTCACCCGCCGCAACAGCCGGCAGCAGCACCAGAGCGAAGACCATCACCAGATCTTCCACGATCAGCCAGCCCACCGCGATCTTGCCGCGTTCGGTATCCAGCAGGCGCCGTTCCTGCATCGCGCGCAGCAGCACCACCGTACTCGCCACCGACAGGGCCAAGCCGAAGACGAAGCCGCCCATCACGCTCCAGCCGAGCAATGCGGCAAGGCTCATGCCCAGCACCACTGCCACGGAAATCTGCACGATAGCGCCGGGCACTGCCACCTTGCGCACTGCCATCAGATCCCTGACCGAGAAATGCAGGCCCACGCCGAACATCAGCAGGATCACGCCCAGTTCCGCCAGCTGATCCGCCAGATGCTGATCCGCGACATAGCCCGGCGTGAACGGGCCGATCACTACGCCCGCAAGCAGATAACCGATCAGGGGAGGAAGCCGAAGCCTGTGCGCCGCCGCGCCCAATATGAATGCCAGGACGATGCCTCCGACAAGCGTGGCGATAAGCGGCGTGGCATGGGGCATGCGGCGTCAGTTTCCTTCTTGTGGATGATACCCAAGGTTAAACAGAAATAGGGGCAGATGCGAAGGGTTCCAGAGCAGTTTTTTCGCATCTGCGCAGCAAACCTGCCTGGATCGCGCTGGGGAAGGCATTTTTTGTGCTTATCCATGGGTGACTTTCGTTTCGCGCGTGCAATAAGGATGCGGCATGGCGCATGGCGAATTCACATCCACCTTCCTGTCCGATGCGCTGGTGATCCTCGGCGCGGCCGGGCTGATCATCCCCATCTTCGCCCGGTTCCGTATCACGCCGGTAATCGGCTTCATTCTGGTGGGCGTGCTGGTGGGGCCCTATGGGTTGGGCAAGCTGGTCTACCAATATGACTGGCTGGGTTTCGTCACCATCACCGATCCCGAAGGGCTCGCCCCTTTCGCGGAATTCGGGATCATCCTGCTGCTGTTCACCATCGGGCTGGAACTGAGCTTCAATCGCTTGTGGGAAATGCGGCGTCTGGTTTTCGGGCTGGGCGCGCTGGAACTGGGCGTAATTTCCTGCCTGCTGACCGCCTTCCTGGCGATGCTTGGGCAATATTGGACGGGCGCGCTGGGCCTCGGCCTTGCCCTCGCCCTGTCCTCCACTGCGCTGGTGCTGCAGATTTCGGGCACGCAATCGTCAGTAGGCCGCGCCGCTCTGGCAATGCTGCTGTTCGAGGATATCGCCATCGTCCCCATCATCTTCCTGCTGGGTGCGCTTGCCCCCTATGCAGCCAAGGATGGGGCCGAAGGACTGGTCACCACTCTTTGGCAAGGTGCATTGGTGGTCGGCGCGCTGCTGGTGCTGGGCCGCCTTGCCCTGCCCCGCCTGTTCGCCCAGGCTGCCCGAACGAAAAGCCCGGAACTGTTCCTGGCCGCCAGCCTGCTGGTGGTGATCGGATCCAGTCTTGCCACTGCGGCGACCGGACTTTCGCCTATCGTCGGCGCGCTGATCGCCGGGCTGCTGATCGCGGAAACCGAATATCATACCGAAGTCGAGCAGATCACGGAGCCTTTCAAGGGCCTCGCGCTCGGCGTGTTCCTGATCACGGTGGGGATGGGTATCGATCTGACCATCATCTGGGCCAATCTCGGCCCCATCGCTCTGGCCGTGGTGGGCGTGCTGTCGCTCAAAGCCGTCGTTACCGGGGTACTGCTGCGGCTGATGGGCGCGCGGGCCGGCATGGCTACCGAGACGGGTATCCTGATGGCCAGCCCATCGGAAACCACCCTGATCGTTCTGACGGCGGCCACACAGGCGCTGCTGATCCAGCCCGGAACGGCGCAGTTCTGGCAAATCGTGACTGCCATCGGCCTGACCGTCACCCCTTTGCTTGCCCGGCTGGGCCGCATGATCGGCCGCAGGATCGACCCGGCACCCACGGTAGAGGAAATCTCCACTCGCCCCGGCCAGCGCCATGTCATCATCCTGGGCTTCGGCCGCGTCGGGCGGTTGGTGGCCGACATGCTGACCGTGCATGGCAAGCCCTATGTCGGGGTGGATGGCGATGCGGATCTGGTGGAACGTGCCCGGCGGGATGGCTATGCCGTGACCTTCGGCGACGCATCGCGCGCCAAGGTACTGGAACGGCTGAATGTGGCAGCCGCACCCGCCGTAGTACTCACCATGGACGAGCCGGTGCTGGCGCAGCGGCTGGTGCGCAAATTGCGCCAGGCCTATCCCGATCTGCTGATCATCGCCCGCGCCCGCGATACGGACCACGCCGCCCTGCTCTATCGCAGCGGCGCGACCCATGCCGTGCCGGAAACGCTGGAAAGCTCGCTCCAGCTATCCGAATCCGTGCTGGTGGATCTGGGTGTCGCGATGGGCCCTGTGATCGCCTCGATCCACGAAAAGCGCGACGAATATCGGGTGAAGATCAAGACCGAAGGCGCTCTGGACCACACACCGAAACTCCGCACGAGCACGGTCGAGAGTCAGAGCGCCTCTTGAAAGGTTGAAAAGCGAGGATGCAATCGCGACCGATCAGGCCGCGACTGACTCCATTGCCGCCTTCACTGCCGCAATCGCATCGGAAGCCTTGGAACCATCCGGCCCGCCGCCCTGTGCCATATCCGCACGGCCGCCACCGCCCTTGCCGCCCAGTGCTTCCACGCCGGCGCGCACAAGTGCCACGGCATCGAATTTACCCGTCAGATCGTCGGTCACGGCAGCCGCAATGGCTGCACGGCCTTCGTTCACGGCGACAATCGCCGCCACGCCCGAGCCCATGCGCTTCTTCGCTTCATCCAGAAGCCCGCGCAGTTCCTTGGCATCCAGCCCTTCGATGACCTGGCCGGAGAATTTTACCCCGCCGATATCCTCATCCGCTGCGGCCGGGGCAGCCCCGCCACCGCCGCCCAGCGCAAGCGCGCGCTTGGCATCGGCCAGTTCCTTTTCGAGCCGGCGGCGTTCGTCCACCAGAGCGGCGACGCGCGCCTCGACCTCTTCGGGCGTACTCTTGAGCGTGCCGGCAACTGCCTTCAGTGCCTCCTCGCGGTCCACCAGCCACTGGCGCGCTGCCTCGCCGGTCAGCGCCTCGATGCGGCGCACGCCGGATGATACGGCGCTTTCCGAAACGATCCGGAACAGCGCGATATCGCCGGTAGCGCGCACATGGGTGCCGCCACACAGTTCCACCGAATAGCTGTGCCCGCTGTCGGCGCCGATGCTGCCCATCGAAAGAACGCGAACCTCGTCGCCATATTTCTCGCCGAACAGCGCCATGGCGCCAGCGGCAATAGCATCGTCAGGCGTCATCAGGCGCGTGGTGACGGGATCGTTATGGCGAATCTCGGCGTTCACTTCGGCCTCGATCAACGAGATTTCTTCCGGGCTTAGCGCCTTGGGATGGGAAAAATCGAACCGCAGCCGGTCTGCGCTCACCATCGAACCCTTCTGGGTGACGTGGTCACCCAGATGCTTGCGCAGCGCCGCGTGCAGCAAATGCGTGGCCGAATGGTTGGAGCGGATCGAATCGCGGCGCGCCACATCCACATCCAGACGAACGGTATCGCCCACCTTCACCGTGCCGCTTTCAACCGTGCCGCGCATGGCATGCAGGCGGCCGAGCGGCTTGGAGGTATCGGCAATTGCAATCTTCAGGCCACCCGGCCCGGTGATCGTGCCGGCATCGCCGACCTGACCGCCGCTCTCGCCATAGAAGGGGGTCTGATTGGTAAGGACGATGACTTCCACGCCCGCATCGGCGGACTGGACTTCCTTGCCGTCAGCCACCAGCGCCACAACCTGGCCTTCGCCGCTGGTGGAGGTATAGCCGGTGAATTCGCTGGCGCCCTCGCGCTCGGCAATGTCGAACCAGACTTCCTCATCCGCAGCCGCGCCAGAGCCCTTCCACGCTGCGCGGGCGGCGGCCTTCTGGCGCGCCATGGCGGTGTCGAAGCCGGCCTTGTCCACGCCGATCCCGCGTGAACGCAGCGCGTCCTCGGTAAGATCGTAGGGGAAGCCGAAAGTGTCGTAGAGCTTGAAGGCGGTTTCGCCCGGCAGTTCCGCCCCCTCGGTAAGGCCCTGAGTCTCCTCCTCAAGCAGGCGCAGCCCCTTGTCGAGCGTCTGGCGGAAACGGGTTTCCTCCCGCTCCAGAGTTTCCTCGATCAGGCTCTGCGCGCGGGTCAGTTCCGGATAGGCCTGACCCATCTCGGTGACCAGCGCGGGCACCAGACGGTGCATCAGCGGATCGGCGGCGCCCAGCAGATGGGCATGGCGCATCGCGCGGCGCATGATCCGGCGCAGCACATAGCCGCGTCCTTCATTGGAGGGCAGCACGCCATCGGCAATGAGGAAGCTGGTGGAACGCAGGTGATCCGCGATCACCCGGTGGCTGGCGATGTGATCGCCTTCCGCCTTCACCTTGGTCAGTTCCACCGACTGGTTGATCAGCGCCTGGAACGTATCCGTCTCGAACACGGAATGCACGCCCTGCATCACCGTGGAAATACGCTCCAGCCCCATGCCGGTATCGATGCTGGGACGTGGCAGGTCGCTTACGATCTGATCCGCTTCCTGCACATATTGCATGAAAACGAGGTTCCAGATCTCGACGAAACGATCCCCATCCTCTTCCGGCGATCCCGGAGGGCCACCCCAGATATCCGGGCCATGGTCCCAGAAAATCTCGGAACAGGGGCCACAGGGGCCATCCGAACCCATCGCCCAGAAATTGTCCTTTGTGGCGATGCGGATGATCCGTTCATCCGGCAGGCCCGCGATCTTCTTCCACAGGTCCCAGGCCTCGTCATCCGTGTGATAGACGGTGACGGAAAGGCGATCCTTCGCAAGGCCGAACTCGCCGGTGACGAGATTCCAGGCCAGCTCGATCGCGCGTTCCTTGAAATAGTCGCCGAAGGAGAAATTCCCCAGCATCTCGAACAGGGTCAGGTGGCGGGCCGTATAACCCACATTATCCAGATCGTTGTGCTTGCCCCCGGCGCGCACGCATTTCTGCGAGCTGGCCGCGCGCGGCGCGGGCGGGGTTTCGAGCCCGGTGAAGACGTTCTTGAACGGGACCATGCCCGCATTCACGAACATCAACGTAGGATCGTTATATGGCACAAGCGGCGCCGAAGGCATGACCTGATGCCCGTTGGCCCCGAAATAATCGAGAAATGTGCGGCGGATATCGTTCGAGGAGTTCATGGCCCGCAACTAGGGGCTGCGAAAGCGAAAGCCAAGCCCGAGATGCATCGCCGAATGCTGCTTTCGCGCCGAATCCGGACAGTCCCGATGGGCTATGGCCGGAAGATCGCGCAGAGGATGCCTACCGCCGGTGGGCCGTGACGATCCATGCCCCGGCCGAGAAAGCGACGATGCCGTCAATCTCACGCGAGGCCAGGAAGCCGCGCAGGCGCTGGCGGAAGGCTACACGGTCTTCCTCGCTCATCGCCGCCATTGCCAAGGCAGTCGGCCCGATGGTGGAGAAATAGGCAGCTGCATCGCTTACCGCATCCTCGCCCATTCCCACGACCATGGCGAAATCGAAGGGTTCGAGCTTCACATTCGTCCATCCTGCGGAGGTGAGGATTGTGCGAACGCGATCGGGGTCGGCAAAGGCCATCGGGCCCGGAGCCTCCGGATCAGGGGGCGTCTCGGGCGGGGGCAGCAGGCTGCCCACTGCCGTGAAAATCTCGTTCACTGCCGGCGAGCGGAAACAGCTGAACAGCAACCCCGCGCCCGGAGCGGAGATATTGGCGAGATGGGAGAAAGCCCCGACCGGGTCCGGGAAGAACATCACGCCATGCCGGGAAATCAGCAGATCGGGGCGAAACCCGGCCGGCGGAACCCAACGCGATGCATCGCCCAGCTCAAAGGAGGCATTGGCGAGATTATGGCCCCGTTCCCGCGCCACATCGACGAGCCGGGGCGAAATATCCACTCCCAGCACACTGACGCCATGGCGCCCGCGCGCTATTGCCAGCGACAGCTCGCCCGCGCCGCAGCCGATGTCCAGAACGCTGGAAAAGGAAAAATCGCGCGTGCCGCGCAGCAGGCGTTCGGTCAGCCCGCCCCAGCTTCGATCGGTGCGGCGCCATTCCGCAGCCCAGCTTTCCCCAGCCTGGCCTTCCCAATCCATGACTCTCGACATGAGCGCGCTCCTATTCCAACAGTCCAGCAGTAATGGACCGGCCAATGCAGCGCCAGAGGTAACGGATGAGAGTTAAGAGAGGGGACATCACAGAAAGGCGCCGAGCCCGAAACGGTGGACCCGGCGCCTTTCAATAAATGGGCACTTGGCGGACTTATTCCGCCTTTGCGGCCTCGCTCGGATCAGAGGCTTGCGTGGAAGCCCGTTCCTGCTTCAGTTCGGCCAGATCCGCACCGATCGTCTTGGCGACATCGACCCGAACCGAATTATTATGTTCTTCGACAGTGGAACGGACCTTGCCATCCTCGTCGAGGAGCAGCGCCTTCTCGCCCGAACCCTTCGCAGCGAGCTTGACGATCAGCGGCTTGGGATAGAGCCGGTTGCTCGAACCATTGGTCCCATCAACCACCGCGCCAATGCCGCCGCCCAGCAGGATGTTGCCAAAGGCGCTGCCGCCCAGCCGCGACTGGATGAGAATATAGGCCGGATCATAGCCATCCAGTTCGACATCTGCGCGCAGATCGTCCTTGCGCTTCAGTTCCACCTTGCAAGGCGTAGTGCAGGATTGCCCTCCGCTGAAGCTGACCTTGGCGCCATTGGGCTGGCTGTCGACACGGTAATCTTCCTTGGTGCCGTTGAGAACGGTCGCACAGCCACCCAAGGCAACAGACATTGCGGCAAGAATTGCCGTCGCGCAGATTTTCATGATTTGCCCCTTTGTCATTCCGCCCCCTGACGGAATGCATCCTTCCTTGCCGCAGTTTCCGTCTTTGGCGAGTCAATTAGTGCAAAGGATTGATCCCTTACGGATCCAGTTCTCCGATATTTTTTCGCATAATTGCAAAGAAAAAGCCGGCGCGGAAATCCCAAAGGATTCGCAGCGCCGGCTTCGTTCTCGCAAGTACCGCCAAAGGCAGCACTTCTTGAGGATCAGTCTTCGGAGTCCGCGTCCGGCCCCGTCATCATCTCCTCGGCAACCTGATCGGTCCGGCCGCGAATGGCGGCTTCCAACCGGTCGCAAATCTCGGGATTTTCCTTGAGATAGGTCTTGGCGTTTTCACGCCCCTGCCCGATCCGGATGCTGTCATAGCTGAACCACGAACCGGACTTCTCGACGAGGCCGACCTTTACGCCGAGATCGAGAATCTCGCCGATCTTGGAAATGCCTTCGCCATACATGATGTCGAATTCCACCTGTTTGAACGGCGGGGCGACCTTGTTCTTGACCACTTTCACGCGCGTGGCGTTGCCGACGATTTCCTCGCGATCCTTGATCTGGCCGGTGCGGCGAATGTCGAGACGAACGGAAGCGTAGAACTTGAGCGCATTACCGCCGGTGGTGGTTTCCGGATTACCGTACATCACGCCGATCTTCATGCGCAGCTGGTTGATGAAGATCACCATGCAGCGCGAACGGCTGATCGAGCCGGTCAGCTTGCGCAGCGATTGCGACATCAGGCGGGCCTGCAGGCCGACATGGCTATCGCCCATTTCGCCTTCGATTTCGGCCCGGGGCACCAGCGCGGCGACCGAATCGACCACCAGAACGTCGATAGCGTTGGAGCGCACCAGCGTGTCGGTGATTTCCAGCGCCTGCTCGCCCGTATCGGGCTGCGAGACGATCAGTTCATCGATATTGACGCCCAGCTTCTTGGCATAGACCGGATCGAGCGCATGTTCGGCATCGATGAAGGCAGCCGTACCGCCGGACTTCTGCGCTTCGGCAATGACATGCAGGGCCAGCGTGGTCTTGCCCGAGCTTTCCGGCCCATAGACTTCGATCACGCGCCCGCGCGGCAGGCCGCCGACG
Source organism: Fulverythrobacter ferritrahens (assembly GCF_020539485.1). Classification (GTDB taxonomy): domain Bacteria; phylum Pseudomonadota; class Alphaproteobacteria; order Sphingomonadales; family Sphingomonadaceae; genus Andeanibacterium; species Andeanibacterium ferritrahens. The sequence continues at coordinate 607,555 of NZ_JACDXU010000001.1, read as the reverse complement.
CCCAGAGCGATATCAAGACCGAGCGACCCGGTAGAAATGGCTTCCACCTGCATCGCTTCCTTCGAGCCCAGCTTCATTGCCGAACCCTTGCCGAAAGCACGGTCGATCTGTGCGAGAGCGGCGTCCAGCGCCTTCTGACGGTCCATAGTATCCTTATCCACGAGCTTCAGTTGCGTCGCCATCGAGGGCCTCCGTCAGTGCCTAGAGCCAAGACCGGAAAGGTCAACTGACGGAGTATGTATCGCATTTGTTCTCATAGAACAAGGGGAGAACAAATTTTTTCTGAAGCTATGAACGGCCGGATTTCCGCCGTTTCAGCTTTCCTCCGCTTCGGCGGAACGAATCTCCCAGTCGATGTTCACCGAAGTTCCAGCGGGAATCGTCCTCTCGATCACCCACTGCCCGTCCTTCACCGACATGCCTTTCACCTTCTTGCGAAGGGCCCAGTCCGCCGGGCGGCCAAGCTCGACTCGCACCTTGATCGGGTGCCGATTGGCGTTGGTCAACGTGGCGCGCGTCGGCAGCCAGGGATTGCCTTCATCGCCGGGCTCAGCCTCGGTCTGCCGGGCACAGAGGGCAAAGGCATTCGGGCTTTCACCCAGCCCGATCTCCACATCCTGCCCTTCCGCATAATCGCGCAGGGTTTCTTCCCCCACCAGTAACTCGCCAGCTGAGGACGGTTCGAACAACGTCACGCCGCCCATTGGCAGGGCCACCCCCAGCCCATGCTTCCTGTCGTTCTTCGTCCTGAGCACGCGGCGCAGAGCCTGCGCATCGGCCGAATTATCCCATGGCGAGCAGGAGAACCGATATTCCAGTTCGCCCTCAACGGCGTCCCTGTCGAGGAAAGCGACCTGCTTCATCGACTTGGAAGAGACACTCACCCGTTCGGGCACGCGGTAGAGCTTCAGATCGCCCAACGCTTCCTCCGTAGCGACCATGGCTACGGGCGAGGCCTTTTCCATCATCCCTCGGGCCTGGGCCGTTACGACGATATTGTCATAGGCGGCCATCGGCGCGGGTGGAGGCGGAGGCGCGGGATAGGCGCCGCCACCCTCGGGCGAACCTTCCGCCGTGCTGCCGAGGGGATAGCAGGTCAGGTTCAGTCCGCGCCCTTGCGGCGGGTCGGACAGGCCCTGATAGTCGCTTTCCACATTGAGCTTGCCGGCCACCACCAGCAGAGTCGCATCCTCGAAGCTCTGGCCATTATCGTTCACCAGCGTCAGCCAACTGCGCAGATGCAGCTTTTCCTTACTCGAAGACGCGGCGTCCTGGAACGTGCCGACATAATGGGCCTGCCAGTCGAAGCCCCAGGCGATATAGGTCAGCTGCACCTGATAAGTGCCGCCGCTCGCATCGCGTGTGTCGATGCTGAACACCGGCTGGGCCGAAAGGCCATCGGGCACGCGGTCGAATGTCAGCTTCTCGGGAATGCCTGCGCAGCGCACAGCTTCGTAACCCTGCGCGGTTTGCAGCACGAGGCCGCCATCGGCGCGGGTGCGCACCACGGCGCTTTCGGCACTCTCTGCACCCGTCGCAGGATTGGTGCGGGTGATGGTGACGCGGTTGCCCAAGGTCCCATCCACCAGCGCAGCCGGGGAGAGCAGATCAGCGTTGCGGTTCTTCTCTATCGTGCCGCCCGGTAGCCCGGTGACGATGGCACTGACGGCCACCATCCCTTCGGCCACGCCCTCAAAGCGGATCGTGGATTCGCCCGGTGGGAGAGTGACGGTGCGTGTCTCGTTGATCATGGCGAAACCACGGGGCCATTCTCGATTGATCTGCTGATCCGGCTCGCGATCGGGATCGCGATAGAGCGTGACCGAAACGGCGCTGGGAGCTGAAGCCATGACGGCTTCGCGGGCAGCGGCTGGGCTTGCGGCAAAGGCAATTCCCGCAAGCGCCGATACCAACGAAGTCGTCATTGCGAGGAGGCGAAGCCGATGCGGAAATCGAGAGCGCCGCCTGCAATGGTCCCAGATTGGTTCGCCCTGCTCGCAATGACGATCGATGAAGCGAGATGCTTCCACCAGTTCAGGCCTCAATAACGCGTTTCGTAAGTAACCCGCACCACGCGCTCGCCATTGGCGGGAACGGGGACGGTCCATTTGCGGCGGTCGGCATTAAGCTGTTCGCCCTGCACATCCTCGCTCACCACGCGGAAATCCCGGCCCCACCAGCCGTAATCGAGCCCATCCTGGAACAGTTCCACATTCACGGGCTGCGCTTTGGCATTGGTGAGGGTGTAGCGCATGGTGGTGCGGTAATAGGTCACCGGCCGTTCGGCCTCGCCGCGCACTTCGCTGCCCTCTTCCTTGATCACGCGCCAGCGGGCGGATTTTTCCCAATCGGCACCGGTGATCTTCTCGCGCTTTTCCACTTCGGCCTTCACGAAAATGTCAAAGGCATCGCCCGTGGTCAGCGTCAGTTCGCTGCCCATGGGCGTATGGCCGATCTGGTTCTCGCCGATGAATTGCGGAGTGCCCTTGCTGTCGCGCTGATAGAAACGGACGGTGCCAGCGGGCAGCGCATCGCCCAGCCCACCCTGTTTGGAGGAGGAGAAGGCGATCTGGCTGGAGACATTACGCGGATTGCTATCGCTCTGCAGCCAGGCCACGGAGGCGCCATAGATCTTGCGCGCCGACACTGCCTGCACGTCAAGGAAGCTGACCTGCTTGGTCTGATTATTGGCGATCGTGGTGCGCCCCTCGATCGGATAGAGGTAGAAATCGCCCAATTGTTCGCGATCGGCGGTCTGAGTGCCGGGAACGAAGGAGCCGCGCGGCGCAGGCGCGGCAACAGGCCGGGCCGAGACATAGCGCGGATTATAGCCGCCATTGCTGCTCGACGGGCTCCCCGCCACCAGCAGCGTCTTCGCATTGTCGAAAGTGGTGCCCGTATTGTTGGTCAGCGTCACCCAGCCCTGCACGTCCACCGTGCCCTTGCTCTCGTCATACAGCGCCACATAGTCCGACGACCAGCCGAGGCCGGGCGTCAGATAGCGGATCGAAGCCGGGCGATTGCCCGCGCGGGCGCTGTCCACCGTGACCGAAAGCGTGGGGCGCGCACGCAGATTGGGCGGCACGCCATCGAAGATTACGCGCACGGGCAAGCCGTCGTCGCGCAGCACCTCGATCCGGTCGCCGATCTTCACCACCACGCCGCCGGCGGTGGAAAGCACCGTTGCGCGCTCGCGCATTTCCTGCCCGGTGGCGGGATTGGTGCGCAGCAGAGTGACGGTCTGGCCAATGGCCTTTTCCATCAGCTTGGTGGGGGTCAGCAGGTCGAAATCGAAGTTCTGCTCGACAATGCCGGTATCGGCCGCGGTGAAGCTGAGTGTTTCGGGCCGGATCATGGCCGAAACATCGGGAAATTCGATCCGGCTGCGGCCATTGGCGATGGAAATCTGGCGCACATCCTGCACCAGCGCCTGGCCGTTATTGTAGATCGTTACCGAGACATCGCCCTGCCCGGCACCCTGTCCTGAGTTCTGGGCGACGGCGGGGCCCTGGGTAGCAAGGAGCGCGCCCGGAAGCACGGCGGCGGAAAGGGCAAGGCGGGCGGCGTTGCGGATCATGGTCTGACCTACTCCCAAGGGTGCGCACAGAATGCGCGCGTTCCTATGCTTGACGGACAGGATCGCGTCCGGCGCGTGACCCTTCGATGAACGGAGGCAGAGGAGCGGCAGGTGGTGGCATATGGGTAAAATGCAGCAACCCCGTCACCCCTGCGAAGGCAGGGGCCTATCCACAGCCCCCTCTTCACACCTCAGGCGTTGATGACCTCCCACAGATCGTTCCAATCGGGATTCGCCTTGCGAATGAGGCGCAGCTTCCATTGACGCTTCCAGCGCTTGAGGCACTTTTCCCGGAAGATGGCTTCCTCGATCGTTGGATAAGGCTCCACGTAAACCAGGCGCGTGAGACCATGCTTGCGGCAGAATTCCGAGCCCATACCTTCACGGTCTTGATATATGCGAGCTATCAGATCGGCGGTGACACCGATGTAGAGCGTCCCGTGCGGACCATTCGTCATGATATAAATCCAGCCGCCTCGCATGGCAGAGCACTGCCATATTCCTGAGGTCGAACGTATCCGGGTGTTATCTAGGCCCCTGCCTTTGCAGGGGCGACGCCATTGTACATCCTCACCCTTTATGCGCGCCCAGCACTTCGCCCACTTTGTTGGCGATCTGCTGCACGGAAAACGGCTTGGGGATGAAGTGCATATGTTCGATGTCGATCTCGTTGCGGAGCTGTTCCTCCGCATAGCCTGACATGAACAGGACCGGCAGCTGCGGGGCGATCTTGCGCAATTCACGGGCCATGGCTGGGCCATCCATGGTGGGCATCACCACATCGCTCACCACCAGGTCGAAATCGCCGCCGCGCACCTTTTCCAGTCCTTCTTCCCCGTCGCAGGCCGTCGTCACGACATAGCCCTGCCGAGTGAGCGCGCGTTCAGCCACGGCACGGACCATGTCTTCATCTTCCACCAGCAGGATGCGCCCGCCGCCGGACCAGTTGGAGGAGACTTCCTTCTCCACCTTCGCCGCCACCGGCTCGGTCGAATGATAGACCGGCAGGAAGATCGTGAAACGCGCCCCGCGCGGCCTGCCCCCCGCGCCCGGCACATTATCCGCAAAGATGAACCCGCCTGACTGCTTGACGATGCCGTAGACGGTGGAAAGGCCGAGGCCGGTCCCCTTGCCCATCTCCTTGGTCGTGAAGAAGGGATCGAAGATCTTGGCCATATGTTCGGGCGGAATGCCACCGCCCGTATCTTCAACGATCAGCGCTGTGTAATCGCCCGTGGGCAGGATTTCACTGCCCATGCGGCGAATGTCGGAGGATGCGACCCGGCGTGTCGCCATGGTCAGCCGACCGGCTACATCGCCGCGAGACTGGATCGCATCGCGTGCATTCACGGCCAGATTAACGATCACCTGTTCCAACTGCTGCGGATCGGCGCGCACCGGGCCCAGATTGCGGTCATGATGGACCTTGAATTCGATCTTTTCGCCCATCAGCCGCTTCAGCAACTGGCTGACTTCAGCCACCACATCGGGCAATTGCAGCACTTGCGGGCGCAGGGTCTGCTGGCGGGAGAAAGCCAGCAACTGCCGCGTCAGGCTGGCGGCGCGGTTGGAATTGGCCTTGATCTGCTGGATGTCGTCATAATCGCTGTCACCCGGCGTGTGGCGCAGCAGCATCAGGTCGCAATAGCCGATGATGGCAGTCAGCACATTGTTGAAATCATGCGCCACGCCACCCGCCAGCTGGCCCACAGCCTGCATCTTGGTGGCCTGCGCCACCTGCCGCTTCAGGCGGGTTTCTTCCGTGGTATCGGCAAGACTGAGCAGCACTGCCGGCTCGCCCAGCCCGCGTACCCCGGCGATGCCGAGCGAAACGGGCTCCTCCGGATTGCATTTCAGCCGCACGGCCATATCCCCGCTCGAGGCCGAACCCTGCGCATAACGGCGCACGGCATCCACCAGCGCGGCCTTGTCTTCCTTCACCACCAGATCGGAAGGATAGGGCACCAGCGAGCGCCCTTCGATCCCTGCCGCACGCATGAAGGCGGGATTGGCGAAGAGGAAATGACCGTCGCGATCGGTCATGGCGAGGCCGAGCGGCAATTGTTCGAGCAGGGCCTGCAATTGCGGCGTCCCGGTCTGGGCCTCTGCCCCCCAGGTGCCGCCGATTCCCACACCGCCTTCCAGCAACAGCATCAGCGAAGGGATCTTGTCCGGCGCAGCAGGGCCATCCTCCGGATCTGCCAGCGGAACATGGATCAAGGTCTGCGGCGTGCCCTTGGCTGCTTCCCGCGCGAAATAGATCCGCTCCCGCTCGTCGCTGCGCAGCAGAGCGGCGAAATCCTGCCCGGCCAAGGTTGCGCGCGGATCGCCCGCGGCACGGGCGGCAAAGCCTTCGCTCACTGCGCGCACCACACCGTCGGGCCCGACCACCACTGCCTCGATCCCGGCGCCGCTCAGTGCCCGGCCGAAAGGCCCGGCAATGCGGCTGCCGACTTCCGCCAGCGGATCGCTATGCTTCAGCGGCTCGAAACGCCAGACAAGGTAATCGTCACCCCGTCCGGCCCGCGCCACATGCACCGTCCAGCGCCTGTCCTGCGCATCCAGCACATCCAGACCAGCCCGGCCATCCCGCCAAGCGGCCCGCGCGGTGCGGGTAAGCTGCTCAACCGCCTGCTCGCCCAGAGCAAGGGCCGGCGGGGCAGTGGCAGTGCCGAATACATCCGTGAATTCCGAATTGGCGCAGGTTAGCCGGCTTGCCCGATCCGTAATTGCCACAGCCACGCCGGGCTGTTCGATCGCGGCGACCGTCACGGACCAGTCCGGCAGAGTTCCTGCCACGGCTTCAGGCCCAGTGCGCCCGCGCGAGACAACCCACACGAGCCCGCCCAACACCACCAAGCCGCCCGCATAGGCGACCATTACCGTCAATTGCCCGGTAACCGCCCAGATCAAAGCTGCGCTGGCGCCCAGAGCAGCAGCCAGCAGTCCGGTTTCATTCCATGCCTTGCCGCCGGGCCGCCGCGGCGCGATGTCGGCGGCGCGGTTCATTCTGCCGGGGTCAGCCCGCCGGACTCGCCATCCATTTCAGCAGGCGCGATACCGTTGGCCAGGCGATAGCGGCGCTTGCGGGCCACCATGTTGCGCCAGATGAAGGAAGTGATGACATAGCCGATCACGGCCGCAACGCTGGCGATCACGAACAGGCCCAGCATCAGGGCGGGCGCCGCATCCGACAGCAGCCATTTCGTCCACGCCCCCATGGAGGCGCCATGTTCGTACATGCCCATGAAGGTCGCCATGTCGGCATGGAAGCCAAGCCATGAACCGATATAGAGCGATGCCGCCAGAATGAGCGGCGTGGTCGCGGGATTGGACAGGAAGGTCATGCCCGCAGCCAGCGGGATATTGCCACGGAAGGGCACGCACATCAGCGCCGCACCCACGATCTGCACCCCGGGAATCAGCGCAAAAATGCCCACCAGCAACCCGATCGCCACACCCCGCGGCACCGAACGGCGCGTAAGCCGGAACAGCTCCGCACGCCGCGCCAGCGGGCGAATGAGGCGGATTTCCTCAAGCTGTTCCCGGCTGGGAACCTGGCGCTTGATCCAATCGGCCAGTGCGGTTTTTGAACGGGTGCCGGTCATCTGCCTTGCATATCGGTATCGCCGCCCAATGCGGCAAGGACTATCCCTTACCGAAAATGGACGAAACGACGGGTGAACGGCCTTTCGCGCGCAAGCGACTTAAGGGCAAGAGCCAAATGGCCGAACAGCCCACTTGCCGTGACGGACGAGGTTGGACGGCAACAGGCAGCATTATCGCTAGGGGATTACCCCTTGTCGCGCATCAACCGGGCCTTGTCGCGCTTCCAGTCGCGTTCCTTGATGGTGGCGCGCTTGTCATGAGTCTGCTTGCCCTTGGCCAGCGCCAGTTCCACCTTGGCCCGCCCTCGCGAGTTGAAATAGACCGACAGCGGCACCAGCGTCATGCCCTTGCGCTCCACCGCGCCCAGCAGCTTTTCGACCTCGCGGGCGTGGAGCAGCAATTTGCGCGGGCGCTTGGGCTCGTGATTGAAGCGATTGCCGTGGCTGAATTCGGGCACATTGGCGTTGACCAGGAAGGCCTCGCCCCCACGAATTTCGGCATAGCTTTCCGCAATCGATCCCTCGCCGGAGCGCAGGCTCTTCACTTCGGTGCCGGTCAGCGCGATCCCGGCCTCATAAGTATCCTCGATATGATAATCGAAGCGCGCGCGCCGGTTCTCGGCGACGATCTTCTTCTTGTCGAAGGTTGTGTGTTTGGGCCGTGCCATGGTGCGCGGCATGTAGGGACAACCACGCAAAAGGGAAAGGGCATGCGTTGCATAACGTGGTTTTGCGCACTTGCTTTGCAGCTGCTCCCATCGCATCGCTCCTGTTGAAAAACGGGGGCAATTGAATGTTCAAGCGGGGCAAACTGGTACGCGAGCGGCTGCTCGGAGGTCTTGGCGCGGCTGTGTTTCTGCTGGCTGCGCCGACTTTCGCACGAGAAGCACCGCCGCTGGAAGCCTATGGCGAACTTCCGGCACTGGAACGGGTTGCCCTTTCCGCAAGTGGCGACAAATTCGCCGTTGTCACCACTATCGAGGGCAAGCGCCTGCTGCTGATCTTCGATTCCTCGATGAAGCTGCTGCGCAGGTCCGAAGTTGGCGATCTGAAGCTGCGCAATCTCGACTGGATCGGGGACGAGGCCGTACTTGTCATGACCAGCAGTACGGAGAAGCTCCCCTTCGGCTTCACAGCCAATTCCTTTGAATCCTTCCGTGCCATTACCATACCGGTGGATCGCAGTGCCGAAATAAAGATGGTTCTCACGGACTCCAAGCGCATCATCAATTCCATTTTCGGAAATTACGGCATCCGCAAGGTGGAGGGGGAATGGCGCGGCTATTTCGGGGGGATCGTCCTCGAAAAAGGCAGCACCGGCTATACGCTGGGCAGCACCGCTCCTTCCCTGATCGAAGTAAACCTGCTGAAAAACGCCTCCCGCAAGAAGGCCGATCCTTCCACCGACGATTACTGGCGTGACTGGCTGCTGGACGCCAGTGGCAATGTGGCGGCGCGGATGGACATGGATCGTTCCACCGGGGAATGGCGCCTGGCCGGTCCTGAGAGCAAGACCATCGCCCGGGGGAAGCAGCAGAACGGCAGGGCCGGACTGGTGGGACTGGGCAAGGACGGCACGACCGTGATCTTCTATGTCGAGGGTGAGGAGGGAATCGACTGGTTCGAATTGCCGCTGACAGGCGAAGGGGAGCCAGCAGAGGTGTTCGCAGAAACGAATATCGACCGCACCTTCTTTGGCAAGAACACCAGTTCGATCATCGGTATGACGATCCAGGGCACACGCCCCGAGGCCACTTTTTTCGACACCGAGTGGAACGAGCGCGCGCAGAAAGTCTCGCGGGCTTTCGCCAAGCTGGATTACGACATCCTGGACTGGAACGACGATTTCACTCGCGTGCTGGTGCGCACCAGCGGCACCGGGGATAGCGGCAGCTGGTATATCGTCGATATCGATCGCCTCAGGGCGGAACCCGTCGGAGTGGAACGCCCGGGGATCGCTCCCGAAGATGTAGGGCCAGTATCGGTCTTCACCTACAAGGCGCAGGATGGACTGGAACTGGACGGCGTCCTCACCCTTCCCCCCGGTCGCGAGGCGAAAAACCTGCCCGTGATCATGCTGCCCCACGGCGGCCCGGCAGGCCATGACAGGCCGCAATTCGACTGGTGGGCGCAGGCTTTCGCAGCGCGGGGCTATGCGGTTCTCCAACCTAATTTTCGGGGTTCGACCAATCGGGATGCGGCCTTCCGGCGCGCGGGGAACGGCGAATGGGGCCGCAAGATGCAGACCGACGTTTCCGATGGCCTTGCCGCGCTTGTGGCCGCCGGAATTGCCGACCCATCGCGCGCCTGCATCATGGGCGCCAGCTATGGTGGCTATGCCGCGCTGGCAGGCGTCACCCTGCAGAACGGCATCTATCGCTGCGCCGTCGCCGTGGCGGGAGTCTCGGATCTGAAGCTGATGTACAACACCGAATATCGAGAAGGCGGCCGCAGTGGCGTGTTGCGCACATCACTCAAGGAACAGCTGGGCAGAACCGCGGACCTCGATATCGTTTCCCCCCGCCGCTTCGCCCCCAATGCCAATGCGCCGATCCTGCTGGTTCATGGCAAGGATGACACAGTGGTCGCCTTCGAACAGAGCGTGAAGATGGCGGATGCGCTGAAGGATGCGGGAAAGCCCTATAAATTCGTGCAGCTGGCCGGGGAAGATCACTGGCTCTCCCGATCAGAAACCCGCCGGCAGATGCTGGCCGAGGCAATGGCTTTCGTGGAGCAATATAACCCCGCGGACCGGGCGGAGCCGAAATGAACTGTCCTGCGCTTAAGGTAAGCCATAGGAAAATGGGGAGGGAGGCCTGCCCCATCACGTGATCCGGGTGAACGTGCAGAATGCAAAGTTGCGCGTGGGCGGGAAAGCCTGCCCGCGCCTTGCCGCTGCCTGTGTCGGTGTTAGTAAGCAGCCATGCGCAAGCTGATCCCCCTCGCCCTGCTATCCCTGAATGCCCTCCTTGCCGCACCGCTGGCGGCGAAGGACAGTCTGGGCGTGTTTTCTGACTGGGGCGCGTTTCGCGATCCGGCTGAGCCGCGCTGCTATGCCATCGCCATGGCGATGAATGCCGGCAGCGCGGATAAGAAACGGGAATTCGAGCCCTATGCCAGCGTCGGTAGCTGGCCGAAGCGGCAATTGCGCAACCAGATCCATTTCCGCCTGTCCCGCAATATCAGCCCGGCGAGCAAGATCGTGCTGACCGTGGGGCGAGGCACCATGTTCGAACTGACCGGCGGGGGCGGAGACGCCTGGGCACAGGACCGGCGGATGGATGCCGCCATCATCGCCGCAATGCGCTCTGCCGGGGGGATGATTGTCACCGCGCGCGACAGCAAGGGCGCGCGCTTCACCGATCGCTACAGCCTGGCCGGCGCCGCGACCGCTATGGACGCAGCCACGGTGGGCTGCGCGCGGCTCTAGACCGCCGAGCGGACAAAGCCGACAGTTAATCGGCGGCCATCCTGCGACTGCCGGTACCGGAGCGGGGTCGCCGAGACCATTTCAAGCCGTCGCGTACGGGATGTACAGAGTGGGCCCGTGGCCAACCGCAATCTCCGACAAAGACCTATGCCGCCTGCACCGGCGGGGATGCCGTACCCAGTTCGACGCCGGGCCTGGCTTTGCCGAAGAGATAGCCCTGCGCCTGCCCGCAGCCTTCCTCGCGCAGGCAGGCCAGCACATCCTCCTGCTCCACGCCTTCTGCCGTCACCGTCAGGCCCAGCGAGCGGCCCAGGCCGATGATCGCCCGCACCACCGCGCGCGATTCCGGTTCCTTTGCCAGTCGCAGCACGAAGCTCTTGTCAATCTTGATCTTGGTAAAGGGATATTGAAGCAGATAGCTGAGCGAGCTGTAGCCGGTGCCGAAATCGTCCATCGAAATGCCGATGCCCATATCGCGGATACGCCGGATGAGGGTGGAGGTCTGCTCCCCCTGCTCGATCAGTACGGCCTCGGTGATTTCCAGTTCCAGTCGCGAGGGCTCCAGCCCCGACCAGGCAAGCGCCTGAAGCAGGGAATCGTGCAGATGGCCGTTGCGGAATTGCAGCGGCGAGACGTTCACCGCCAGTTTGTGCTTTTCCGGCCAGCTGGCCGCTTCCACGCAGGCGATGCGCAGCACCTGCTGGCCGACGATGTCGATCAGCCCCATTTCCTCTGCAAGCGGAATGAACACTTCGGGCGAGACGGCACCCCGCTCCGGATGGTTCCAGCGCAACAGAGCCTCATAACCGTCGATCTCCTCAGTATGGAGGTCGATCAGCGGCTGGTAATGGACTTCCAGCTCGCCCCGCAGCACCGCGTTGCGGAAATCGTTCTCCAGCCGGGTGCGTTCCTGCGCGGCGTGGTCCATCGCCAGTTCGAATTCGCGCACCGTCCCGCGCGAGCCTGACTTGGCGGAATAGAGCGCCAGATCGGCATAGCGCAGCAGGGTTTCGGAATCACGGCTGTCGCGCGGGGCATAGGCCACGCCGATGGTCGCCCCGATACGCAAAACATGCTCGCCCACGAAAAAGGGCCGGGAAATCTCCGCGATAATCGTGCGGCAGGTTTCAGCCACCGCCTCCTCCGCAAAGCCGGGGAGCAGGATGGCGAATTCATCCCCGCCCAGCCGGCAGAGCAGCGCGCCTTCAGGCACGACCTGGGACATGCGGAAGGCTGCTTCAGCCAGCAGGGCATCGCCCGGCTGGTGGCCATAAGTGTCATTCACATCCTTGAAGTGGTCCAGATCGACCATGGCCAGAGTGAATTTATCACCCTCCGCCAGATGGCCGAGATGCCAGTTCAGCTGTTCGCGGCACTGGACGCGATTGGCCAGCCCGGTCAGCTCGTCATGCCGGGCCATATAGGCCAGGCGCGCCTCCGCGCGGCGGCGTTCAGTGACGTCGAACACTGACAGGATGGTGACGATCCCGTCTTCCAGATTCGTCCGGCGCGTGAAGAGAACGGATTCCAGGCGCGTACCGTCCGCGCCGCATTGCTGCCAGAAACGATCCTTCTGCGAATGATCGCTTACCAGCAATTCACGCGCGGCGCCCCATTCCTCCGGCGCGAACAGGCGCGAGGCGGGCAGCCCGGAAAATTCCTCCCGGCTATAGCCGAAATGGGCCGCAGCCGCGTCATTGGCGCGGCGGATTGTCTCGCTGGCAGGATCATAGACCAGCAGGGGCACCGGATTATCGTCAAACAACAGGCGGAAGCCCTGTTCGCGGCGCTTCATATCAGTCACGTCCACGCGCAGGCCGATGGTACCGCCATCGGCCGTCCGTCGTTCCTCGATCAGGATCGTCTTGCCGTTGGACAGAGTCTGTTCATGCCGGGTGCCCTCCCCCGGATTTTCGATCAGAGCCAGGCGCCGGGCGATCCATTCATCCTCGCGGCCCATTGCCTCGGGATAATCGCCGCGCGCCACGCCGACACGCAAAGTATCGGCCAACCGGGCGCCCTTCCTCAGCAGATCAGCCGAGCGGGTGTAGATCTTCGCATATTCCTGATTCCACAGGATATAGCGCCCCTCCGCATCGAGGAACACGATCCCTTCGGGCAGAACGTCGATCGCTTCACGCAGGCGTTTCTGGGCAAGGGCCGCGGCTTCCTCAGCCGCGCGCAACGCCTCGCGCTCATCCGCATCGAAAACGTCCCGAGCTGCGCCTTCCTGCTTCACGCCCTGCATTTTCCGCCCTTTCGCAACCCGTGCGTGCGGAGAAGTGGACTGCCTGAAAAGGGTTAATTATTTGTGCAATGCACTAGGTGCAACGCAACCTTTTCAGGCAGATAGAGCCGATCCGGAGCTTTCGGTTCAGATCAGTCCGGCATGCTCCAGCGCGGCGTCCACGGCCTTGCGTGCTTCCACGCTGGCGGGAACGAGCGGAAGGCGCACACTGTCATTCAGGAAATCATGCACCCGGCTGAGCGCATATTTCGCTGGCGCCGGAGAGGCATCGGAGAACATGGCGTAATGCAGCGGGTAGAGCTTGTCGTTCAGCTCGCGCGCCTTTTCCAGATCATTGGCGGCAATCGCGGCCTGGAAATCGGCGCAAAGGCGGGGCGCGACATTGGCCGTAACCGAAATGCAGCCCACGCCGCCCGCCGCACTGTGGGAAAGCCACAGCTCGTCATCGCCGCAAAGCTGCACGAAGCTGCTGCCCTTGATGCCCATGCGATGATCGGTAACGCGCGAAAGATCGCCGCTGGCATCCTTGATGCCGACCATCCGGTCCGGATAGCGATTCACCAGTTCGCACACGGTTTCCGGCTTGAGATCGGTCACGGTGCGGCCCGGCACGTTGTAGAGGATGATCGGCAGGTCGCTATGTTCGGCCAGATAGCTGTAATGCGCGATAAGGCCTGCCTGGCTGGGGCGATTATAATACGGCGCGACGCACAGCCCCGCCTTCACGCCGCACTTCTTGGAGAAGTTCATGTGCAGCAGCGCGTTCTTGGTATCGTTGCTGCCGCAACCTGCGATCACCGGCACGCGGCCCGCCGCCTGCTCCACGCAGACTTCGATCACGCGATGATGCTCGGCATTTGAAAGGGTGGAAGCCTCGCCCGTCGTCCCGCAAGGCACCAGCGCCGAAGATCCGTTCTCGATCTGCCAGTCCACCAATCGGCGGAAAGCGTCCTCATCGAACGACCCGTCGCGGAAAGGGGTCACCAGGGCCGGAATGGAACCGGAAAACATCGACTTCGCCTCTCGTCTTGCCCAATTCTCGCAATCGGGTACCGTCTGGCGACAATGCCAGAGGATTCACGTTCAGCGCCTGATAAGGATGCAAGGCCCACAATGTCCAGCATGCTTCGCATGTCCTCCATTGTTCTGCTCAGTGGCACCCTGCTCGGCGCCTCCGCGCCGGTCGCTGCGGAAGATGCCGCCGAGTGGGACCGTGCTCGCGCCCAGCTGGTTGCCATGCAGCCCGGCCCAATGGCCCAGGCCATCGACCGGTGGCAGCAGCTTACCGCCAGCTCGCGCTTCGGTTTCGATGATTATGCCAGCTTCATGCTCGCCAATCCGGGCTTCCCGGATGAGAGCAAGCTGCGCTCTTATGCCGAGACCCGGCTCGCCACCGATGTGGTAGACCAAAGCCGCCTGATCGCTTTTTTTGACCGTTATCCCCCCCAGACCAACCCCGCCCGCGCGCAATATGCGCTGGCGCTGAATGCCGCAGGCCGGCCCGAGGCAGCCGATGTGGCCCGCGCCGCCTGGCGGGGCGGTTCGATGAGCGAAATCGCGGAAATGACGCTGGCCGCCCTGTTCGGCGCCAGTTTCACTCCGGCCGATCAGGACGCGCGGATGGACGCGCTGCTGTGGGATCGCGATGCCACTGCCGCCGCGCGCCAGCTTGGCCGCACGTCCGTTGCCCGTCAGCCGGTATTCAGCGCCCGGCTTGCCGCAGCGCAGGGTTTCGATCCCAAGGCGATCGACCTGCCCGGCGGACAGGCGGAGGCCCTGAAAGACCCGGGTTTCGTTTACAATCTGGCCCGCCAGCTGCGTAAATCGGGACGTACGCTGGAAGCGGTGAACCTTCTCTCCACCCGGCCCCCACTCGCTTCACGCCCGCTGAACCGCGCGGCCTGGGTGGAGGAACTGCTGGTCAACGCCCGGGCGGGCAGCGCACGCGCGGCGCAGCGCATTGCCGCCTCGGTCGACGATGCGTTCGACCAGCGGGAGGATATTTCCGAACTATCCTTCAGCCTGCGCGACGATTACACCTCGTTGATGTGGTTGGGCGGAACGAAGGCCCTGTGGGAACTGAACGACCCCGCCAGCGCCGCGCCGCTCTTCTATCGCTATGGCGCGGCTGCCCGCACGCCCTACACCCGCTCCAAGGGCTTCTACTGGGCCGGGCTCGCCGCCACGCGCGCGGGCGACAACGCCTCTGCCCAGCGCTATTTCGCGCAGGCTGCGCAATATGCGGACCGTTTCTATGGCATGCTTGCCCGCGAAAGGCTGGCCATGCCCATGCCGGACCTGACTCAGGGCCCGCTGCTGGAACCCAGCCAAGCGCGTCGGGCCGAATTTCTCTCGCGCCCGCTGACCCGCGCCGTGCGCGAAGTGGCGCGCGATGCGCCATGGTCCGTTGGCATCCGCTTCTATCGCGAGATCGCCAGCCGCGCGCAGGACAAGGAAGAATTGCTGCTGGTGGCCGAACTGGCGCGTGATATCGGGCGCCGCGATCTGGCGGTTATCCTGGGCGATGAAGCCGCCGCGCGCGGCCATCCCGATTTCACGGCGCTGGCCTTCCCCACCGTGCCCACACCTGGCTCGACCGACTGGACCATGATCCACGCCATTGCCCGGCAGGAAAGCCAGTTTGCCCAGAACGCCGTCAGCCATGCGGGCGCGCGCGGGCTGATGCAGCTGATGCCTGGCACCGCGCGCGAACAGGCGGGTAAGCTGGGGATGGAATATCTCTCCGCCTCGCTAGTGGATAATCCGGAATACAACCTTCGCCTGGGTGAGGGCTACATCAAGCGCATGCTCGCCTATTATGGCGGCAGTTATCCGCTGGCCGTGGCGGCCTATAATGCCGGGCCGGGCAATGTTAACAAATGGCTCAAGGCCAATGGCGACCCGCGCAGCGGCGCGATCGAATGGATCGACTGGATCGAGAAGATCCCGATTTTCGAAACTAAGAATTACGTCCAGCGCGTGCTGGAAAATGCCGTCGTCTATGAAACGATGAATCCCGGCAAGGCGAGCCTCGGCCAGCCCCGCGGAATCAGCCAGTTTCTCGGCAAGGGATCGCCGGGCTGAGCCCTGCGCCTCCGGGGCTGAACAGCCCATCCTACGCCGATTTGCGACGAACGCCCTGATTTCAGGGCGAAGCGAGACTGGGCCGCGCCCGCTCGCCGCGACATTTCCAGCCAGATAACATAGTATCCAAAACAGCCGAGGCGCTTAACCCTTATCGCTAAGGTCAAGTAAACCAGACCCTGAGAGGTTCTGGAAAGCAGCGCGGCGAGCCGCGCGCAACACGCAACATGTCGGAAGCAAATGGGCGCCGCCTGCCCGGGCGGCAGCGTGCACCCATGCGCCCCACGCCGACACAACCAGAAGGAGGTTGCGATGATCAGGATGGATATCGCCAGGCTTTCGCTTGCCACGGCAGCGCTGCTCGCCATTTCGGCGCAGCCGGTTATGGCAAAGCCCGGGACAAGGTCAGGCGATTCCTTACCCCGCTATTCGCAGACATCGAGCCGGGCGGTGCTGACCTATACCCCGTCGGCGCGAACGCCGGCATCCGCCGCATCGCGCTCCAGCAACGATTTTGCACGACCGAGCCGCGTCTTTGACCGGCCGCGCTTCAACCCCATTATCTTCCTGCCACCGCAGGTACTGGAACGGCTGGAGAATTTCTTTGAAAGCCGGGGTATCGACAATCCTGCTTTGTGCAGGATTTTCAGCTTCAGCTACTGTGACGATCCTGACAGCCCGGGCTGATCAGGTTCTGCCGGGATTGCCCCCCTAAGCATTGTCCATCGCGCGCGCCATGCGCTAAAGCGACGCGCGATGGACAATCGCACCAATCCGATTACACCGCAGGGCCTTGCCGCGCTAAAGGCCCGCTATGACCACCTGCTGGGGACAGAGCGCCCCGCGATCGTGGAAATCGTGAGCTGGGCCGCCGGCAATGGCGATCGCAGCGAGAATGGCGATTACCTCTATGGCCGCAAGCGCATGCGCGAGATCGACCGGGAATTGGCCTTTCTCGCCCGGCGCATGAAATCCTCACGCGTGATCGAACCTTCGGAACAATCGGACAAGAGTCGGGCATGGTTCGGCGCGACCGTGACCATCGCCGATGAAGATGACGAACAACGCACCCTGACTCTGATCGGCGATGACGAACAGGACCCATCCGCCGGAAAGATCGGCTGGAGCGCCCCCATCGCCCGTGCACTGCGCGGCGCGTCTGTGGGCGATTTGCGCCGCGTGCGCCTGCCCGGCGGCGAGAAGGAATGGGAAGTGGTGGAGATTTCCTATCCGGACGAGAGGGCTTCCTGATCGTGGCCGAGATCGTCAATCTGCGCATGGCCCGGAAGGCAAAGCTGCGCGCCGACAGGGCCCGACAGGCCGACGCCAACCGCGCGAAATTCAGCCGCACAAAGGGCGAGAAGGCCGCTCAGGATAGCGAGGCCGAGCGGTCTGCCCGCCAACTCGACGGCGCCCGGCTGGAGCGGAACTGATGCGCACTACTTATGCAGAGGCGACCGTGCGGCTCTATCACCTGAGCGACGCCATGGAAGGCGGCGCGGCCGAAACGCTGTTCTACGGCCCCTTGTCCGAAGCCATGCGCATCGCGGCCAGCCAGCCCGAAGAGGTGCAGGAGGCGCTGTTCATCGCTACGGACAATGATGTCGTCGCCTGGCTGGATCTGATTGAGGGATAGGCCACCGCGATAGAGGCAGCCGCAATGGCTGTGTCAGGCTGCGGTTTGAATGAGGGCCTTCGCAGATATCCATACGGAAACGGGCCGGGATTGCTCCCGGCCCGCGGCCTGTGCACTTCCGAACTGATCCGTAATCAGAAGCGCACGCCGACGCCCGCGACCACCTGATGTCGGTCGAGATCGACATCGAAGCGATCGCTTTCCAGACCGCTAGGGGCCTCGGCTTCGCCTTTCGCATAGTTGGAATAGCGATATTCGCCCTTGAGGAAGATGTTCTGCGACAAGGCAAATTCCGCGCCCGCGCCCAGGCGCCAGCCATCCAGATCGATATCGGTTTTCGTATCGGTCGTGTTATCAGTGGCCAGCACGTCGAAGCGGGTGTTGGTATAGCCGCCCTTGGCATAGATCAGGGCCGAGGGGCCGATCGGCACGCCCACGCGCACACCGGCATAGAGGTCGCGGCCGGTAGAGGCATTAGCTACGCCGAAGCCGGAGAATGCAGCCGTATCATATTCGGTGCTGGCTTCGGATTGCATCCACTCGCCCTCGATACCCACGATGGCGCCGCCCACGGGCATGTCATAGCCCACGCCAACGCCATAAGTGATGTCGTCAATCGACTGATCAAGGTCGTCGAAATTGTCGATATCCTCGCTGCTGCCAGGCCGGACGCTGTCATAACCGACCAGACCTTCAATGCGGAAACCGCTGAAGGCGTCGGTATTATCCTGCGCGGCGGCGGGTGCGGCAATGGCTGCGGCAGTACCCGTGGCGATGAGGAAAAACGTCTTCTTCATGGTTCACTCCCTTGTTTTCAGCACGGCTGGAATGCCGGGCCCGTTCTTGGGTGAAGCCGAAAATGCGCCTTGCAGATGAACCTCAGACAACGAAAAAAATGTTGTATTTCCGCAACATCGCTTCGCCGACCAACCGTGCACCGACAGCGCCGGGCCGCCTGTCGCGCGGGTGGCCGCACAGTCTTTGCGTGCGGCGAAACTACTCCTATATGCGGCGCATTGTGACAGACACTCCGCTTATCCCGATCCCCGGTCAGTTTGACCCGGTTCCCGTCGCGCGCGACATCACGCCGCGTGAAGACGGCCGCATCGACCTGCTCGGCCTTGCCCGGCCGCGCATTGCCGAACTGTTCGCCGAGGCCGGACTCGATGCGAAACAGGCTCGCCTGCGCGCCAAACAGGTCTATCACTGGCTCTATCATCGCGGCGTGACCGAGTTCGAGGCGATGACCGACATTGCCAAGACCATGCGCCCCTGGCTGGCCGAACGCTTCGTGATCGGCCGCCCGCAGATCGTGGAAGCCCAGCATTCGACCGACGGCACCCGTAAATGGCTGCTGCGCACCGATGACGGCCATGATTACGAGATGGTGTTCATCCCCGATGCGGATCGCGGCACGCTCTGCGTTTCCAGTCAGGTCGGCTGCACGCTCAATTGTCGCTTCTGCCACACCGGCACGATGCGGCTGGTGCGCAACCTCACTCCGGGCGAGATCGTGGGCCAGGTGATGCTGGCGCGCGATGCGCTGGGCGAATGGCCGAAGAGCGCGAACGACCCCCGCCCCGCCACCATGGCCGGCCTCGATTATGACGATGAGGACGAGTATGAGGATGGGGATGAGGGCTCGAACAGCTATACCTCCGACGGGCGCCTGCTGACCAATATCGTGATGATGGGCATGGGCGAGCCGCTGTATAATTTCGACAATGTGCGCGATGCCCTGCGGCTGGTGATGGATGGTGACGGGCTTGCCCTGTCCAAGCGCCGCATCACCCTTTCCACCAGCGGCGTTGTGCCGATGATGGAACGCTGCGGCGAGGAAATCGGCGTGAACCTCGCCGTATCGCTCCATGCGGTGACCAAGGAAATCCGCGACGAGATCGTGCCGATCAACCGCAAATACGGGATCGAGGAACTGCTCAAGGCCTGTTCCGACTATCCCGGCGCGTCCAATGCCCGGCGCATCACCTTCGAATATGTGATGCTGAAGGACAAGAACGACAGCGACGAGGATGCGCGCGAGCTGGTCCGGCTGATCAAGCAATATCGCCTGCCCGCCAAGGTGAACCTCATCCCGTTCAACCCCTGGCCCGGTGCGCCCTACGAATGCTCCACGCCTGAACGGGTAAGGCGTTTTTCGGAAATTGTGTTCGAGGCAGGCATTTCAGCCCCGGTGCGCACTCCGCGCGGGCGAGACATCGATGCCGCCTGCGGCCAGTTGAAGACCGCTGCCGAGAAGAAGAGCCGCGCCGAACTGGATCGGTTGGCCGCTGAAAAGCAGGCCGCGCTGGAGGCCGATTTCCCGCAGGGGTAAGGGCTGACGCTCCATCCCATACATCGTCATTGCGAGCGCAGCGAAGCAATCCAGAGCTCAACGCGTTTCGCCCCGGATTGCGTCGGGCCTGCGGCCCTCGCAATGACGTAACGCAATGGTGACGAAAAGGCGCAGATCGAACCTGAGGCCCAGGCTCAATCCTCCTCGCACTCCGCATCATATTTCTCGCGCGCCGTCGCGATGGCCTCGCGATTGGCAACTGCCCATGCGCCCAGCGCCTTGACCGGGCATTTGAGCGAATGGCCAAGCGAAGTGAGCGCATAATCCACGCGCGGCGGGATGCTGGGGGTCACAGTGCGGCTGACCAGCCCGTCCCGCTCCAGACCGCGCAGGGTACGGGTCAGCATGCGCTGGGAAATACCATCGATGGCGCGCCGCAATTCGTTGAAACGCACCGGCCCTTCATCGAGGCACATCACCACTTGCATGGACCACTTATCGCCCACGCGGTTAAGCACTTCGGTAACGGTCCGGCAGGCGCCGCTATGCGGCACCTCGAGAGCGACGAAGGCCTCCAAAGGAACATCCATGTTCCTATCGGACAATAAAGTGCCTTCTTGCGCGAGGGTGGCAGTGGTTTCCATATGGCCCCAAGTTATCGTTTGTTACCGGAGAATTCCAGATGAAGATTCTGCATATCGACAGCGCCACCACGGGCGAGAATTCCGTCAGCCGTGAGCTGACCAAGGCTGCGGTCGAGCATTTCACTGCCAAGCATCCCGATGCCGAAATCTCTTCGCTGGATTTCGCGACCGATCCCCTGCCCCATTTGACCCCCGCCACCACCGGCGCGATTCGCCTGCCGGCCGAAGCGCACACGCCTGAAATGGCCGCCGCTTTCCCGGCGGAACGCGCGGTGCTGGATCAGTTCCTGGCTTCGGACGTAGTGATCATCGGCGCGCCGATGTACAACTTCACCATTCCCAGCTCGATCAAGGCCTGGCTCGACCGCCTGGGCGTGCCCGGCGTGACCTTCAGCTATTCCGAAGCCGGCCCCAAGGGCCTGGCCGGTGGCCGCCGGGTAATCGTGATCTCCTCGCGCGGCGGCGAATATGCCTTTGACGGCCCGATGGAACATCAGGAAACCTATCTGCGCGACATGTTCGGCTTCATCGGCATCGACAATGTCGAATTCATCCGCGCCGAAAAGATCGGCTATGGCCCCGAAGCCCGCGCGGCCTCGATTGCGGCGGCCAAGGAAGAAATCGCGAAGCTCTGATCTTGCGATAACTCGTCAGCCTGGGCTTGTTGGAGGATACGTTGCGCGCGCCCTTCGACAAGCTCAGGACGAACGGGTAGTGTCCTGGAAATCATATTAAGTTCCGCCCTGCCGGAGCCTGTCGAAGGCCGCGCGCAGCGGCTACTTCAGTCAAACGAAGGCATCACTCCGCCGCTGGAAATCGTCACCACCCTGCCCCCGACCCACACCGCATTGTTCTTGTCCACGCAGCAGAACACGCGGCCATCCGCCCCCAGCTTGCGCCCCTGAGCCGCAACGTAGCTCTCTTTCGCAAGGCCAGTACCGAACAGATACATGGCCGCTGCGGCGTTGAAGCTGCCGGTCACCGGGTCTTCCACCAGCGATCCCTTGTCATTGACGAAGAAGGCGCGAATTTCCCACGCCACCTCAGATGCGTCCGGATAGGGGCCGGCAAGGCCAAGGTCAGTACCCGGCTCCGCGCGCGGCAGGGGGCTGGCGGCCAGCACATCCTCTGCCGAACGCAGGCGGAGCATCTTCCAGCCGGGGCCGTTATCGGCATGGACGGCGGAAAGAATGGCGCCCTCATCCACCCCGGCGATGCGGGCTGCTTCGGCGCGCTCTTCGTCAGACAGTTCTCCACTCTTCACCAGCGGCGGGGCGCAGAAGGACAGCATCTCCCCCTCCTGCCGCACTTCCACCAGCCCGGCGCCGCATTCCTGAACCATCACGCCTTCACGGCGCGGCTGGCCGCCTGCCTGCAACCACGCATGGCAGGTGCCGAGCGTCGGGTGCCCGGCGAACGGCAATTCACCGCCGGGATAGAAAATCCGCACCCGGTAATCCGCCGCCGGATCTCTGGGCGGCAAGAGGAAGGTCGTTTCCGAAAAGCCCAGCCATTGGGTAAGCCGCAGCATCCGCTCCCCGCTCCACCCCTCCGCCCCGCGCACCACTGCCAGCGGATTGCCCCTCAGCGGTGCGGCACCGAACACGTCGACGAGATCGAGAAGCACTTGGTCAGTCACCGGAATTGCCTTTCACCTGAACAGTCACTCGCAATGACGAACCCGATTGCGTAAGCCCTCACCATGGACCCGCAAACCGCCGAATTCTATCGCACCCGTTCGCGCGAATGGGCTGCAGCCCTGCCCCACGAACTTCGCCCGGAGTTGGACGCCTTCCTCGATGGTCTTGCCCCCAGCGCGCGCATTCTGGAAATGGGCTGCGGCGATGGGCGCGATGCGCAGCGCATGATCGCGCGCGGCTTCGAAGTGGATACAAGCGACGGCGTGCTCGAGATGGCGCGGCTCGCCAGCGAAAGGCTGGGCCGCGCGGTGCCGGTGATGCTGTATGAGGAACTGGATGCCGATCGCCTCTATGACGCGGCATGGTGCCATGCCTCGCTGCTGCATGTGCCGCTGGCGGATTTGCCCGGCATCCTCGCCCGCATTCACCGCGCGCTGAAGCCCGGCGCGCTTTTCTTTGCCAATTACAAAGGTGGAGACGGCTCCCCCCACCACGCCAATGGGCGGGACGATTTCGGCCGGTTCTACAGCTATTTGTCCCTGCCTGATCTCGAATCGGCATACGGCCAGGCGGCGGTTTGGGCCGGGCTGGAGATCGCAACTACGCAGGGCGGCAGCTTCGGCGGCACGCCCACCCTCTGGCATGCGGTGACGGCCCGGAAACAATCCTGAAAACTGCCTGCAAACATCCGAAACACTCCGCCCATCCCGCAAAATTCACGGCTCGGCTCCAGATGGAAATCCCAACGATCCGTTCAGCAAAGGTTTTGCCTGGATGAACGAATAAGCCTTCATTGGATCTGATCAGGAAGGAAAGGATCGAGCCATGAAGAAGTTTATGATGGCCATTGCGGCTGCCGGCCTGGTTCTGCCCGCTGTTCCCGCTGCGGCTCACGAACGGGGTCGTGACCATTATCACAGCCACCGCCATGACGATCGCAGCATGTATGACAGCCGCGGCCGCTATAAGGAGCCGCGCCGCATCAGCCACAATGATCGCGTATGGCGCGGCAACGACGGCCGCTATTACTGCAAGCGCGACAATGGCACGACTGGCCTGATCATCGGCGCCGCCGGTGGTGCGCTGGTGGGCCGGGCCATCGATACGCGCGGCGACCGCGCCGTCGGCACGATTCTGGGCGCCGCCGTGGGTGGCCTGCTGGGCCGCGAGATCGATCGGGGCGAGGCGCGCTGCCGCTAAGGCAGACGCACCCTCCCCTCCCCATTTCACGCTCAACAGCGAAAGGCCGCGCGGCGAAAGCTGCGCGGCCTTTCGTATTTTCGCGCCTGCCTGCCCTTTGGTGCCTGTATAAAGTTCATTGCGTAGCGGCTCCGCTCCTGCCATGTCGAAAGCAAGCTAAGCAAATTTCCTCGGAGAGAGATATCATGATCGAAACGCCGCTGATCTCCTGCGACGATCATCTCGACCTCAACATGCTGCCCGCCGACGTGTGGACCCGCCGCATGGAAGCCGAATGGGGCGATCGCGCACCGCATATCGAAGTGAACGACAAGGGCATGGCGCACTGGGTGTGTGACGGGCAGAGCTGGGGCATGTGGTCCGGCAAGGCGTTCAGCTTCGGCGGGCCCAAGCCGATCAAGACCGCATACGATCGCGGCGGCGTGGAAGACATTACCGAACTGCGCGCGGGCAACCCCAAGCTGCGGCTGGAAGACATGGACCGTGACGGCGTGTGGGGCCATCTGGTGTTCGGCCCGGTCACTTCGATCAAGACCGATGACGAGGCGCTGATGCGCGCCTGCTATTCCGCCTTCAACGACTGGCTCTATGACGATTTCTGCTCCGCCGCGCCGGACCGGCTGATCGGCGTGGCCATGCTGCCCCCGCATCCCGAACCGGCGATTGACGAGCTGAAGCGCCTTGCCGCGCGCGGCGGGGTGAAGCAGGCCAATCTGCAGATCGCCGTGGCCGAACCGCGCCTGGAAGATCCCCGCTGGGAACCCCTGTTCGAACTGCTGGAAGAAACCGGCATCGTCCTGTCCTTCCACGTTACCGTCTTCCCTTCGGCCACCAAGGCCTTCGACAAATACAAGGGCAGCCCGGGCGCGACCTTCCTCCACGCCAAGATGTTCATCGACCAGTTCCTCGATCCCTTCGTGGATTTGTTCGCCTGGGGCATTCTGGAACGCCATCCCGGCCTGAAGATCGTGATCGCGGAAAGCGGCGTGGGCTGGGTTCCCTGGGTGGTCGAAGAACTCGATTATCGCCACCATCGCCTGTGGGAATGCGCCGATTACTGGGACGACAAGGGCGGCATCCCGCACAAGATGAAGCCTTCGGACCTGTTCCGCCGGCAGGTTTACGGCACCTTCCAGCAGAGCCCCACCGCCATGCGGCTGCTCGAATTCTGGGGGCCGGACAATCTCCTGTGGGCCAGCGACTATCCGCATCCGGACTCGATCTGGCCGAACAGCCGCCCGACCATCGAAAAGACCATGGGCCACATGAACCCGGAAGACGTGAAGAAGATCGTCGGCGGCAATGCGGCCAAGCTCTATGGGTTGGATCTGAGCAAGGTGACCTTGCGGGCGAAGCTGGCCATCGGGCAGGAGGCTGTGGCGGCTTAAGCGGCGCCACTGCCTCCCACTAACCACCTCCGTTCGTCCTGAGCCTGTCGAAGGACGCGCGCGAACGGAACCCCATCAGGGATGTTGGGCTGTCGTTTTCCCGCGTCCTTCGACAGGCTCAGGACGAACGGGGCTTGTGGAGAAGGCCGCGCTCCCTTGCGGAAACGCGGCCTTCCCTGCCCCACTCATCAAACCGTCAGCTCGGCAGTTTCGATGCATCCGCCCAATTGCCATGCAGGCCGGAGCGGATACGGATCGGCAGTTTGGCACGGCCGATCGGGCCATCGCTCATACGCAGGGCGTCCAGCACCACCAGATCGCTGTAATTGGTGATCAGATTGTCCACGAGCGCGATGATATAGCCATCCCCTTCCGCGCTATCCTTGTGGCGCGGCACGAAGCAGGGTTCCTGCACGATGCTCTGCGGCCCGGCCCACCAGAAATCCTGCTTGCCGGTGGCATGGTCCCAATGGCCAATCTTGTTCATCTTGAAGCCCGATGCCCGCCCGCGCAGGAATTCCATCGGCATTTCCGGGTCCATCACCAGCCCCCAGCCATGGCGATAGGGCTGGCCGACATAGCGTTCGTCAATCCGGGGAAATTCGTCGATCCAGTCGGTCAGTTTCTCGACTGACTGGAACTCCTCGCTGTTCGATCCCATGTCCACCGTCCAGCGATGGAGATAGGGCAGCGCCGCCACCGGATCGAAGCTGTCGTCATGAATGTCGGGGAAGAAGGGGAAGCTGTTTCCTTCGGCCTGGGGGACGTCGAAATGGATCTTCGTCCCGTCCTGGAAGGCGTTCATCACATGGCTGGCGAAGATCGTCTTGGGCGCCTTGAACCAGCGCATGTCCTTGTTGGTCACGCCGCTGCCGCGCGGCAGGATTCCCAGATAGACCGGCAGCGTCTTGTCGAAGCCGAAATGCGGCTTGCCCGCCTTCAGCCGGTCCCAATTGCCGGTGCAGGGCACGATGTGGAAGATCGCATAATCCTGCGTCAGCCCGTAATCATGCATCATGCAATAATAGGGCACGGTGAAGAAAGTCTCGAACAGGACATTGCCTTCGGGATCGATCTCGAAATAGCTGCAATCGGTGGTGAATAGCCCCGTGGCGGCATAGCCGAAATTGCAGAAATTCCCCGTCACCGGATCGATCTTGGCATGGGCGGAAAAGGTCTGGTTCTCGATCTTTCCGCCGAAATCGGTGTAGCCTTCGGTCTCCAGCGTCAGCGGGTCCATGATCAGGCAGGGGCTGTCTTCCTTCATCGCATAGAGCTTGCCCGCATGGACCATCACATTGGTATTGGCCGTGCCGCGAACCATGCCCTTCACGCTGTCGTCATCGGTCAGCGGATTGCGATAGGCGCCGAACAGGCTGCGGCCTGCTTCCCGCTCTGCCTTCCATTTGTCGGTCTGGGCATAGCGCTGTTTGAAATCCACCTTCCCGTCATGGACGTGGAACATGCTGACCATGCCATCGCCATTGAAGAACTGGTCATTCTCGAATTTGGGCGGAAATTGCGCATCGGGATGCACCCGGTGGAACGTGCCGTTCAGCTCGGCCGGAATTTCGCCCTCGATTTCCACATCCAGAATGTCGCCTTCGATACGCAGCGGGCGGAGCACTCCGGTAAAGCCGGGGGTGTTGGGATAATGGGCCATGGCGATCCTTCCAAGTTCATTGATATTTCATCAATCTACCGATCCTGCCGCGCCGCGAATTGATCTGGGGCAACAAACGCGCGAAAGGCGGAAGGAAATTTTTCGCGGGAGTTCAACGCATGGCCTACCGGATCGAAGCTATCCTCACCGGCAGGGCCGTGCCCTTTCGCGGCGAGGAAAAGAGCGCCATCGTCAAACAGCCCGCGGCGGGCCCGGTTTCCGTGGGCGCGATGGGGCTGGATGGGGATGAACAGGCGGACCGGGTGCATCACGGCGGCACCCATATGGCCTTACATCACTATCCGCTGGACCATTACGCCGGCTGGCGCGACGAGCTGAGCGACCACCCCCTGCTGGCCGCACCCGGCGCCTTTGGCGAGAATGTTTCCACTCTGGGCCTCACCGAAAGCGACGTGCTGATCGGCGACCACTATCGCCTCGGCACTGCGCTGGTGGAAGTCAGCCAGGGCCGCCAGCCTTGCTGGAAAATCGACCACAAGTTCGGCGCAAAAGGCATCACCGCCAGCGTCCTGAAAAGCGGCCGCTGCGGCTGGTATTACCGGGTGATGGAACCGGGCGTGGTGACGGCCGGGGACAGTTTCGTGCTGGAAGTGCCGGGGCATAAGGGCTGGAGCATAGCGCGGGTGTTCGCGCTGATGTTCCATAAGGGCGCGGACAGGGGTGAGCTTGCGGAGCTGGGGACGCTGGATGCGCTTTCGCCCGAGTGGCGGGAAAGGGCGGCGGCGAAGGTGGGGTGATATTGCCCGCCTTTATCCCCCTCCGTTCGTCCTGAGCCTGTCGAAGGACGCGCACAAAGGTCAGCCCAAATGGATTTCCACGCCTATCTCCTGCGCTGCAATGACGGTTCCTATTACGCAGGCCATACCGACAATCTGGAAACGCGCATCGCCCAGCACCAAAGCGGCATGATCGGAGGTTATACCGCTGATCGCAGGCCGGTGACGCTGGTATGGTCAGACCGGTTCCCTACACGGGAAGAAGCTCTTTCCGCCGAACGCCGCATCAAGGGCTGGAGCCGTGCCAAGAAAGAGGCGCTTATCGCGGGGGATTGGGAACGGATCAAACTGCTGGCTCGAAACCGGCAGGACTGATTTGAGCGGAGGTTGGCGCGCGTCCTTCGACAGGCTCAGGACGAACGGAAATGGGTAATCGGGAATGACGAATTTGGTGGGTACATTACCCCTAATCCCACCTTTTCTACTCCGCGGAAATATGGTCCACTGCCCGGGATGATGCACCGCTCCCAAAACGCCCGACAGTCAGACACGAGCCACCGAAACAGCTTGTTTTTCTCCCAATTCTACCCCTCATCCCTCCAACCCGTGCGGATGTGTAACATCCCCCTCCCCGGATGACAGGCCCGGCAGTCCTCGTCACCGGCGGCGGCAAGCGGGTCGGCGCGCAGATCGTGCGGCGGTTCGCGGCAGAAGGCTGGCATGTGGTGATCCACTGCAATCGTTCCCGCCGGGAAGCCGATGCGCTGGCCGCCGCTCTGCCTTCGGCGGAGGTCGTGGTGTGCGATCTCATCGACAGCGAGGCAGCGATCGCCATGATCGAAACACTTGCCGCCCGGCTGCCGGACTGGCGGGTGCTGATCAATTCCGCCTCCATCTTCGTGCCGGACGAGGCGACCGGGCTCGATCCTGAAACCAGCCGCCTTTCGATGCGGATCAATGCAGTGTCGCCGGTGCGCATGGCGCAGGCCTTTCTCGCCAATGCCCGCAGTCCGGCGGGGCGCAAGGTGATCGCTATTACCGATCAGAAGCTTGCAAATCCGAACCCGGATTTCTTCTCTTATACCATGAGCAAACATGCGCTGGCCGCCACTATCCCGATGCTGGCCATGGCGGACCGGCGGCGGCGGGACCGGATCTATGGCCTCGCGCCCGGCGCGATCCTGCCCAGCCATGACCAGACGCCCGAGGAATTCGAGGTTTCGGGCCGCCTCAATCTGCTGCGCCGCCTGACCAGCGCTGCCGAAGTGGCCGATGCGGCCTTCTTCCTGGCGCAGGGCTGGCTGGAAAGCGGCACTACCCTGTTCGTTGATTCAGGCCAGCATCTGCTTTCCCAGCCCCGCGATGTGCTCTATCTTGCGCGGGAAGAGGAGAGGCCGTGACCAAGCCCGCCCCGCAGAGGAAACATGCCCTGCCCACGCGCCTGTGGCACTGGCTGAACGCCGCGTGCCTGATTGGGCTGTTCATGTCGGGCCTGGGCATATCCAACGCCCATCCCAGGCTTTACTGGGGCGACTATGGCTTTGATCGTGCAGATGCCTGGCTCCACCTGGTGCGCTTTCCCAACTGGATGACCATTCCCGGCCATTACAGCCTGGCTGAGGCACGGCTATGGCATTTGCTGATCGCCTGGCCCTTCGCCTTCGGGCTGCTGCTGTTCATGGTGGTCTCGCTGGTGAACCACCATTTCATCCGCGATCTGGTTACCCGGCCGCGCGAATGGCGCTGGAGTGCGATCAAGGCCGACATCGTCAAGCATCTGCGGCTGGATTTCCGGCATGAAGGGGTGAAGTTCAATTTCCTGCAGAAGGCCAGCTATGGCGCAGTGATCTTCATCCTGCTGCCGTTGATGATCTTCACCGGCCTCGCCATGAGCCCCGGCATGGATGCCAACTGGCCGTGGCTGCTGGATATCTTCTTCGGCCGTCAGAGTGCCCGTTCGATCCATTTCCTCTGCGCCTGGACCCTGGTGTGCTTTCTGGCGGTGCATCTGGTGCTGGTGCTGCTTTCCGGCCCCATCGGCCAGATCCGCGACATGATCACGGGGGGCACATGAAGGAGGATAATCCATGAAGCGCCGCTCCCTCCTCGCCGGCGCCGGCGCCTTCCTCGCCACCGGCTGTTCCAAACTGGCGGAAACCGGGCCGGTTTCCTCGCTGCTTTCCTCTGTGGAGGACTGGAACAGGGGGCTGCACGACCTGCTCGGCCGCCGCACGGCTCTCGCGCGGGAGTTTAGCTCTGAGGACATTTCTCCCGTTTTCCGCGGCAACGGCACTACCGACCCGCAGGACGCCGCCTACAAGGCGCATCTGGCCGCGAATTTTGCATTGTGGCGGCTGGGCGTGACGGGCCTCGTCTCCACCCCGCTCTCCCTCTCGCTCGACGACGTGAGGGCCCTGCCCCAGCGGACCCAGATCACCCGCCACGATTGCGTGGAAGGATGGAGCGCCATCGGCCAGTGGACTGGGCCGCAGCTCGCCCATATCCTTGAAATGGCGGGCGTGAAGCCGGAAGCGCGTTTCATCATCTTCCATTGCGCCGATATGCTTAATGGCAGCGCCTATTACGAAAGCGTCGATCTGGTCGATGCCTTCCACCCGCAGACGATCATCGCCCACAGCCTGAATGGGGAGCCCTTGCCGGTTAAGAACGGCGCGCCGCTGCGGATGCGGATCGAGCGGCAGTTGGGCTACAAACATGCCAAATATCTCACCGGGATCGAAGCAGTCGCCAGCCTGGCGGACGTCGGCGCGGGCAAAGGTGGTTATTGGGAAGATCGCACCGGCTATCAATGGTATGCGGGAATCTGACAGGGTTAGCGAGTGATTGACAGGGCCTGCGCGCCTATTCAAAGATTGTCATTGGGGGCGCGAAAACGCCAAGGGGATACAGGCCATGTGGCTGCTCGAGAAACTGCTTCGGCAGATTATCCGTGAAGGCCGTCTGGTCATCACCGACTATGACGGAAAAACATACGACTTCGGGGACAAGGCTGAAGAGCCGATCTCCATCCGCCTGACCGACAAGGGCGCGGCGATGCATATTGCGCGCCACCCCGATCTGGGCGCGGGCGAATGCTATATGGACGGGCGGCTGATAGTCGAGCCACCGCATGACATTCGCGACATGATCCTGCTGGTAATGCGCAATGCCGGGCGCAGGGGCTTCAAGCCGCCCAGCCCCGTGCGCCGGGGGCTGGATTATGTGGCGGCCAAGCTGGACGGCATCAATCTGCGCGCCAAGGCGAGCAAGAATGTCGTCCACCATTACGATCTCACCCGCCGTTTCTACGAGCTGTTCCTTGACGAGGGGCGGTTCTACACAATGGCCTATTATCGCGATCCGGCCAATTCGCTGGAACGCGCCCAGCTGGACAAGCTGGCCCTGATCGCCGCCAAACTGCACATCCGGCCCGGACAGGGCGAAGGCATGAAGATTCTCGACATCGGCTGCGGCTGGGGCGGTCTCGCGCTCTATCTCAACCGGCATTACGGCTGCGAAGTGCTGGGCGTCAGCCTGGCCCCCGATCAGGTGAAATTCGCCAATGAACGGGCAGCGGCGGCAGGCGTGGCCGACAAGGTGCGCTTCGAACTGCGCGATTATCGCGATGTTCAGGACAAGTTCGATCGTATCACCAGCGTGGGCATGATCGAACATGTCGGCGCGCTCCATTATGGCGAGTATTTCGCCAAGACGAACGAGCTGCTCGCAGACAATGGCGTGATGCTGACCCACACGATCGGCCGGGCACGCGGACGCGGGACGACCGACAAATGGACCCGCAAATACATCTTCCCGGGCGGCTATATTCCCGCGATGAGCGAGCTGGTCTTCGCCATGGAACGGACCGGCTGGGAAGTGGGCGATGTGGAAGTGCTGCGCTATCACTATGCCCACACGCTGGCCGAATGGTATCGCCGCACCTGCCAGCACGAGAAGGAAATCGTCGAGCTCTATGACGAGCGGCTGTTCCGCATGTGGCAGTTCTACCTTGCCGGGGCGGAGCAGAGCTTCATTTCCGGCGGCATGGTCAATTTCCACCTCCAGTCGATCAAGAACCGCAGCGCCCTGCCGATGACGCGGAACTACATCGCGGAAGAAGCTGCGCGGCTGATGGCTGCGGACGAGGCACCCGAATGGCATCTCGCCCGGCAGGCGGAAGCGGCGGAATAGGCCAGCCCTCGCGGGCGTTTCCCGGCTTGCCCGGCCATGGGCCCCATGCGAAGGGCGCCCATGGTTTCCGCCATCCACCCCAACCGCGATAGCTCGATCACCCGCCGCGCGATCTTTGCGCAGGCATGGCCGATCATGCTGGCCCAGGCCACCATCCCGCTGGTGGGTGTGGTCGATACGGCGGTCATCGGGCGAACCGGCGATGCGACCGCGCTGGCAGCGGTGGCGCTGGGCGTGGCCATCGTCAATTTCCTCGTCTGGGCCTTCGGCTTTCTGCGCATGGGCATCACCGGCCTTGTCGCGCAGGCGCGGGGGAGCGGAAAGGCCGTGGAAGCCAATGCCCTGCTGGCACGTGGCGTGCTGCTGGGCGGAATGCTCGGCATCGGCCTGTTCGCGCTGCAATGGCTGATCGTTCCCGCCGCCCTCGCGCTCATGGCCAGCGGCGGCGCGCTGGACCGGGAGGCCGCCGGCTTCATCCACGCCCGCCTGTGGGGCGCGCCGGCGCTGCTGGCATTCTATTCGATCAATGGCTGGCTGCTGGGCATGCGTCGCACCCGCCACGCCCTCGCGCTGCAACTGGTGATGAACGGCGTGAACATGGTCTCCAATATCGCGCTGGTCTGGGGCCTCGGCATGGGCGTGCGCGGCATAGGCTTCGGCACGGCCATCGCGGAATGGACGGCACTGGCCACCGGGCTGTGGCTGACGCGGGACGTATGGCGCAATCTCCCTCATCGCGCGGCAATCCTCAGCCGCCCGGCGCTTGCGCGGCTGCTGGCCGTCAATCGCGACCTGATGATCCGCACCATTGCCCTGCTCACCCTGTTCACCTGGTTCACCAATGCCGGGGCCCGGCTTGGAGAGGCGGAACTGGCCGCGCAGCATGTGCTGATGCAGTTCGTTTCCATCACCGCCTTCGTGCTCGACGGCTTCTGCTTCACTGCGGAAGAGCGCGTCGGCAGCGCCATCGGAGCGCAGTCGCGGGCCGAT
Organism: Fulverythrobacter ferritrahens; assembly: GCF_020539485.1. GTDB lineage: Bacteria > Pseudomonadota > Alphaproteobacteria > Sphingomonadales > Sphingomonadaceae > Andeanibacterium > Andeanibacterium ferritrahens. The sequence goes on along the minus strand of NZ_JACDXU010000001.1, from coordinate 575,226 downwards.
TTCCTGCGCGCTGTCCGGCTGGTGGCGGAATGGTGCCTGTGGGCCGCCCTTGCCTTCACTGCCCTGATCCTGCTGGCGGGCGAGCCGCTGGTGGCCATGCTTACTACCAGCGAGGCAGTACGTGCCGCCGCCGCCCCGCTGCTGTGGTTCGTGGCGCTGGTGCCGCTCGTCGGCCTTGCTTCCTGGCTGCTCGACGGCGTGTTCATCGGCGCCACCGAAGGGCGCGCGCTGCGCAATGCGGCGCTGTTCGCCACTGCCGCCTATATCGCAACCGACCTCGCCTTGCGCCCCCTTGGCGCCAACGGAGTATGGCTCGCATTGCTGGCGGGCTATGCCTTCCGCGCGCTGGCGCTGGGTTTCCACTGGCCCCGCCTGCTCGCCCGCCTTGCACCGGGGCGCGATGGCGCATAGAGCGCCGGGCGATTCCATAGTCTCTTATCCGGAGCCGCCCATGTCCGATATCAAGCGTGTCGTCCTCGCCTATTCCGGTGGTCTCGACACCAGCGTGATCCTCAAATGGCTGCAGGTCACTTACAATTGCGAAGTGGTCACCTTCACGGCCGATCTCGGCCAGGGCGAGGAACTGGAACCCGCGCGCGCCAAGGCCAAGCTGATGGGCGTGCCCGATCACCACATCTATATTGACGATCTGCGCGAGGAATTCGTGCGCGATTTCGTCTTCCCCATGATGCGCGCCAATGCCCGTTATGAGGGGGATTACCTGCTGGGCACCTCCATCGCCCGCCCCCTGATTTCCAAGCGCCTGATCGAAATCGCGCGGGAAACCGGCGCCGATGCCGTGGCCCATGGCGCCACCGGCAAGGGCAACGATCAGGTGCGGTTCGAGCTGTCCGCCTATGCGCTGGAGCCGAACATCAAGGTGATCGCCCCGTGGCGCGAATGGGATCTGACCAGCCGCACCGCGCTGATCGCCTGGGCGGAAGAACACCAGATCCCCGTGCCGAAGGACAAGCGCGGGGAGAGCCCCTTCTCCACCGACGCGAACCTGCTGCACACTTCTTCCGAGGGCAAGGTGCTGGAAGATCCGTGGGAAGAAACCCCGGATTACGTCTATTCGCGCACCGTGAACCCGGAAGATGCGCCGGATACTCCGGAATATATCACCATCGACTTCGAGAAGGGTGACGGCGTTGCCCTGAATGGCGAAGCGATGAGCCCGGCCACGCTGCTCGCCGCGCTCAACGATCTGGGCCGCAAGCATGGCATCGGCCGCCTCGATCTGGTGGAAAACCGCTTCGTCGGCATGAAGAGCCGCGGCATGTATGAAACCCCGGGCGGCGAGATCTATGCCCGCGCCCATCGCGGCATTGAACAGATCACGCTGGATCGCGGCGCGGCTCATCTCAAGGACGAGCTGATGCCGAAATATGCCGAGCTGATCTATAATGGCTTCTGGTTCAGCCCCGAGCGCGAGATGCTGCAGGCGGCGATCGACCACAGCCAGGAAAAGGTTTCCGGCACGGTCCGCCTCAAGCTCTACAAGGGCAGCGCAAATGTGGTGGGCCGCAAGAGCCCCAACAGCCTCTATTCGGAACGCCACGTCACTTTCGAGGACGATGCCGGCGCTTACGATCAGAAGGATGCGGCGGGCTTCATCAAGCTGAACGCCCTGCGCCTGCGCCTGCTGGCCCAGCGCGACCGGGGCTGACGCCTTCTCTGCCGGGCGCGATTCTTGCGGCAACGCAACAAAATCGCGCCCTAAAGCAGGGTTTCTTCGCAGCCGCAACGCAGATTCCAGACTTATCCACATTAATCCACCGCCAATTCGGGCGAAAGTGGATAAGTCGGCCTTGCGCGGCTTGAACGACTCACTTTCGAGGCGCATTTTCCAATCATCGAGACGGGAAATCCGGACCGAAATCGAAGAAAGCCGCAAGGCTGGAAACGGTGGAGGACCAGGAAGAACCTTCGCGAGACGATGGTTGAAAGCAGGCGCTTCGGAAGCAGGCAACATCGCGAAAGTCCTCGGATGGACGCGTGGCCGGTGAAAGGGCGCAGGCGGAAAATCATCGGTTGGCCGGAAAGTCCGGCTCTGTACGGATGGAAATGCCCCGGTTTCGGCCGATGCAGGACCAGATGAAGCGCAGAGCCCCCAACGGACTGGAAAGCCGCGGAACCGCCGGGCGGGAGTGAGAGTGCCTTCGGGCTCGATCCCTCGCCTGACGGGACCGGATGCCGGCGCGAGCGCCGGGCGACAACGTCCTCTCGGGGTCGTCGAACGCCGGTAACGCAGCCGGTGCAGTGAGGGTGGCAGCAATGCCGCCCTCATTTGCATATCTGGGCATTCCATTCATTTTCGTCCCCGAAGAACCCCATGCAAATGGCTGTTGCAGCGCCCCTATCGTCACCCTGAACTTGTTTGTGCAGGCACAGCTTCGCTTCCAGGGGCCCATTTCGCCTCCTCAAAGCACTACTCCCGAGGATAGATGGATGCTGAAACAGGTTCAGCATGACGACCTCCAAATTGGCTTGGGAGTTGAGCCAGCGCACCATTCCAAGCCAGTGTGAAAGACCGCCACTCTCCCGATTCGCCCCTCATCCCGCACTCCAAAACCACCCTCACGCGGTGGATAACCCGCTCCATTCGCCGCAGATTTCGGCGATGAGTCGGTGAACCGTTTCACCTCAGCGGCGAGGCGTGGCGGGTGGGTTCCTTCCCCGGCCCCATGCTGTATGCGCCGGTTCCAATGCAAAGCGGTTCGATCTTCAGCCAGCGCAAGCGCACCCTCACCCGGCCTTTTGCCGGAGCAGGCGCAGCCCTGTTGCTCGCGGCTCTGGGCACCAGCAGCCCGGTCCTTGCCGAAACGACCGTTCCGGTTGCCCCGATCTCCGTTGCCGCGCTGCTCCCCGCCGCCATTCAGGCCAGCGCCCTTGAAACGGGGCTCAACCCCGTTTCGGACGAGGCCGTTGCGCCCATGGCCGAGGATGCCGGCGAGCATATCGGCACTGGCCTCGCCAGCTGGTATGGCAAGGAATTCAAGGGTCGCCGCACCGCCAGCGGCGAGAAGTTCAACCCTACTGAACTCACTGCCGCCCATCCCAGCCTGCCTTTCGGCAGCCTTGTGCGCGTCACCAACACCAAGACCGGGCAGAATGTCGTGGTCCGCATCAACGATCGCGGCCCCTATACGCACAAGCGCCTGATCGACGTCAGCCAGGCCGCAGCGCGCGAACTGGGCCTGATCGGCCCCGGCAGCGGCCAGGTGAGCATCTCCCTACTGGCCGGGTAAAGCACCGCCGCACTCTACGATTTGAGCATCACCGGCCAGCCGGCAGTCCGGTCAGCGGCAACGCACCTTGCCGTTGTCGATCTCGCTACCGATCAAGGCACCGACGCCCGCGCCGATCAGCGCGCCCAGCACTTCGGAATTACCCGGAGCGATGATGCCGCCCAGCGTACCGCCAGCAAGAGCGCCCACTATCAGGCCAGTGGTTCCGTCGCTGCGCCGGCAGTAGTATTTGCCATCGCGGCCCCGATAGATCCGATCGTTACGCGATAATTTATGTTCGCGATAATTCTTGCCCTCGCGATAATATCGGGAAGCATCATAATCATTATATCGTGGATCGGGGCGGTTATAGTCGTAATTGCGATAGCTTCTCCAGCCATCGCTCCGATAGCCGTCATCAGTCGCACAGCCCCCGACAAGTGTCGTAGCCGCCACCACGGTCAATAACGCAATGCGCATGATCCGCTCCCTTTCTTTGAGTATGCTGAACTATACGCTTTGTATCGGCCAGTTCAAGCCGGGCGTAGGCAGAACTCGCGTGAGATGCGCCTGCGAAGGATGGGCCTGCGACGAGCGGGGCAGCCAGGGCCGGGACCGAAGCGTCACAGCATGTCGAATGCTTCCCCATCGCCCGCGTCGCCGGGGCGCTTAATTCCAGCACCTCGCAGCGCCGTTCCGGTCGGGCGAGATGGGCCAGCAGGAGCCCACATCCATAGCGGCGACGATAACCCGCCACTTCGCCGTCGTGGAACACCGGCTCCGCAATGCTTCCAGCGCGCGGTCCGCCAGCACGGCCTGCGCATGGTCGCGCGCCAGGGCCAGCGCCCGGTCCCGCACCCGCTGCGAACAAGGGATCGCGCCGCCGCGCGCGATAGGCCATCATGGGCGAAATCCCGCTCGCCGCGCAGGCCGTGCGGACATCGCCCCCAGCCGCCAGCCAGCCGCGGAAACGCATCTGGCGGACCGAGGTGAAGGCCGTGCGGAGGTGGGCGCCGCCAGTCAGGGCTTGCTCGCTCGCCATTCCCGCAGAATCCGCCTGCGTCGCATCCGGCCCTTCCCCCGGCAAATCGATATCCCGCCTGCCCCCGATCGATCCGCGCCCGGCGGAGTGAGACCTGTGGGCATGCGCTTCGTGCGACGCGAGCGGAGCGGCCGGGGGTCCCTCCCTCTCCTCTGCATCCGTCCGAGCCTGCGCCTCCCGCGCCTGCTGTGCCGCCCAGCGCGCCCTATAATCGGACTCATAGGCGCGCTGTCGCTTGCCGTCAGGATCGTTCCAGAAGGCCGCCCCCATGAAGAAACTCACGTCTTCCGGCGGCGGCAGGACGAGATGGGTGGCGGGATTTTGAGTATTATGCGCTGACATGGTTCGCCTCTCCATAGAGAATGAACCAATTCAGTTATACAGCATGAGGCGTGTAGGAAAGCTTCGAATGTTCGCCCCGTGGGCAGGACTGTCGCACAGGCACGGGCCCAGAGGCGTCCTAGGCCCGACGTTTTTCCTTCGGTCACCCCGGAACAGGTCCGGGGTGACAAAGGAGGATAGCTGTGACGCCTGCCCCGTATCCCGTGCGCGCGCCCTCCCCGTTCCGGGGAGGATCGCGCCCACTCACTTAGCCAGAAGCGGCGCCAGATACTGCCCGGTGTAGCTGCGCGGTTCCTTTACGACCTGTTCGGGCGTGCCGGTGGCCACGATCTCGCCCCCGCGCACGCCGCCTTCGGGGCCGAGATCGATGATCCAGTCCGCCACCTTGATGACGTCCAGATTATGCTCGATCACCACCACGGAATTGCCCTGATCCACCAGCCTTTGCAGCACTTCCAGCAGCTTGCGCACATCCTCGAAATGGAGGCCGGTGGTCGGCTCGTCGAGAATGTAGAGCGTCTGCCCGGTGGAGCGGCGGCTGAGTTCCTTGGCCAGCTTCACCCGCTGCGCCTCGCCGCCTGACAGGGTGGTGGCCTGCTGGCCCACCTTGACATAGCCCAGCCCCACTTCGTTGAGCATGTGCATCTTGTCGCGGATGGGGGGCACGGCCTTGAAGAATTCCTCCGCATCCTCGATCGTCATGTCGAGCACGTCGGCAATGCTCATGCCCTTGAACTTCACTTCCAGCGTTTCGCGGTTGTAGCGCTTGCCGTGGCATTCCTCGCAGGTGACATAGACGTCGGGCAGGAAGTGCATCTCGATCTTGATCAGCCCGTCGCCCTGGCACACTTCGCAGCGGCCGCCCTTGACGTTGAAACTGAACCGCCCCGCCTTGTACCCCCGCGCCTGTGCTTCCGGCAGGCCCGCGAACCAGTCGCGGATCTGGGTGAAGGCGCCAGTATAGGTCGCCGGGTTGCTGCGCGGGGTGCGGCCGATGGGCGACTGGTCGATCTCGATCACCTTGTCGCAATGTTCGAGACCGGTGATCTTGTCATGCGCCCCCGCGATCACTCGCGCGCCGTTCAGCGCGCGCGCCGCGCCGGCATGCAGCGTGTCGATGGTGAAGCTGGACTTGCCGCTGCCCGATACGCCGGTGATGCAGGTGAAAGTGCCCAGCGGAATGCTGGCGGTGACGTTCTTCAGATTGTTCGCCCGTGCGCCCGCCACGGTGATCTTGTGGCCATTGCCCTTGCGCCGCTTCCTGGGCACGGCGATTTCGCGCGTGCCGTTGAGATAGGCGGCGGTCAGGCTATCCTCGCTGGCGAGAATGTCCTTCAGCGTGCCTTCGGCCACCACTTCGCCGCCATGCACACCCGCACCGGGGCCAAGATCGACAATGTGATCGGCCGCGCGGATCGCATCCTCGTCATGTTCCACCACGATCACGGTATTGCCCAGATCGCGCAGGCGCTTGAGCGTCACCAGCAGCATGTCATTATCGCGCTGGTGCAGGCCGATGCTTGGCTCGTCCAGCACATAGAGCACGCCGGAAAGGCCGCTGCCAATCTGGCTGGCGAGGCGGATGCGCTGGCTTTCCCCGCCGGACAGCGTGCCGCTCGTCCGGTCGAGATTGAGGTAATCCAGTCCGACATTGTTGAGGAAGCCCAGCCGCTCGTTGATCTCCTTGAGGATGGCCTTGGCGATCTGGTTCTGCTGCGCGGTCAGCTGGTGCTGGAGATTGCCGAACCATTCCACCGCATCGCTGACCGAGAGGGCAACGGGCGTGGCGATATCCGTGCCTGCGATCTTCACCGCCAGCGCCTTTTCATTGAGGCGCTTGCCATGGCAGGTCTCGCAGGGCTGCGCGGTCTGGAACTTGGAGAGTTCCTCGCGCATCCAGGCGCTGTCGGTCTGCCCCATGCGGCGGTTGAGATTGCCGATTACGCCCTCGAAAGCCTTGCGCACGGTATATTCCTTGCGCCCGTCCTTAAAGGTCAGCTCCACCGGCATGCCCCCCGTGCCGTGCAGGATGATCAGCTTCTGGTCCGGCTCCAGATCCTTCCACGGCGTTTCAAGGCTGAAATCATAGGCCTTGGCCAGGCTGGAGAGCACTTGCATGTAATAGGGCGACGGCGGATTGCTCTTGGCCCAGGGCACCACGGCCCCCTTCTTCAGGCTCAGTTCCTCATTGGGGACGACAAGCTGCGGATCGAACAGCAGCTTTTCGCCCAGCCCGTCGCACGCCGGACAGGCCCCTTGCGGCGCGTTGAAGGAGAACAGGCGCGGCTCGATTTCCTCGATAGTGAAGCCGCTGACCGGGCAAGCGAATTTCTCGCTGAAGACGATGCGATTGGCGGGAATGCCCGCGCCTTTCAGCTGGCCGCCCGCGGCATTGGTTCCGCCCTGCTCCGCCTCGCGGCCGGGCACCGTACCGTCTGCCAGATCGACATAGGCCAGTCCTTCGGCCAGCTTCAGCGCGGTTTCGAAACTGTCGGCCAGCCGTGTCTCGATCCCTTCCCGCACGGCGAGGCGATCGACCACCACTTCAATGTCATGCTTGTATTTCTTGTCGAGCGCCGGAGCCTCGGCAATCTCGTAAATCTCGCCATCGATCCGCACGCGAGTGAAGCCGGCCTTCTGCCACTCGGCCAGTTCCTTGCGATATTCGCCCTTGCGCCCGCGCACCACCGGGGCGAGCAGATAGAGGCGCGTCCCTTCCGGCAGGGCCATGACCCGGTCCACCATCTGGCTGACCGTCTGCGCGCTGATCGGCAGGCCGGTGGCGGGGCTGTAGGGCACACCCACCCGCGCCCACAGCAGGCGCATGTAATCGTAGATTTCCGTGACCGTCGCCACCGTGGAGCGCGGATTGCGGCTGGTCGTCTTCTGCTCGATCGAGATGGCCGGGCTCAGGCCGTCGATATGTTCGACATCCGGCTTCTGCATCATCTCCAGAAACTGGCGCGCATAGGCGGAGAGGCTCTCCACATAGCGGCGCTGCCCCTCGGCATAGATCGTATCGAAGGCGAGGCTGGACTTCCCCGAGCCGGAAAGCCCGGTGATGACGATCAGCTTGTCCCGCGGAAGGTCGATATCCACGCCTTTGAGATTATGCTCGCGGGCGCCACGGACGGAAATGGTGGTGAGAGACATGAGCGCGATCTGGGGGCTGGAGGGCGAAGAGTCCAGTGACCTTCAAGGCAGGCCGCCGGACGTCCTTTTGTTCCTCAAATGTTCGCTTTCGTCAAGCTGACAAAATTCGCGGCAAAACGGGAAGGCCCCATACGCAAGCAATCCTGTGACTTGACCGGAATAATCAGGCAATATCACCACGCTGCCCGCCCCTCATCCCGGCGGGCACAGGGCCACCCCATCGAGCACCCCATCTTTCGCACCCGAAAGGAAAATACGCCATGGAAGCTTCGCAAACGCCAGAACCTGCCGCCCGGATCGATGCCGCCTTCCTGCTGCTGCCCATGCATAATTGGCGCTGGTTCATGCTGCGGGGCGTGCTGGCCATTTTGCTGGGCATCATGGCGCTGCTGGTGCCGGGACTGACCGTATTCGCCTTTGCCCTGCTATTCGGCGCCTTCAGCTTTGCCGATGGTATCCTGTCGCTGATCGCGGGCATTAGGGGCGCGACCAACAAGGCCGATCGCTGGGGCATGCTCGTCTTTTCCGGCGTGGTGGGGATCGCGGTGGGCGTGATCTTCTTCGTCTGGCCGCTGTTGGCCGCGGCCACCTATGCCTTCTTCCTGGTGTTCACACTGGCCTTCTGGGCGATGGTGACGGGCGTGATGGAAATCGCGGCAGCCATCCGTCTGCGCCGCTCCATCGAAGGGGAATGGCTGCTGGGCCTTGCCGGCGCCCTTTCGCTGCTGCTGGGCGTGGCGATCCTCTATATGCTGATGACCGCGCCGGGCGCCTCGCTCATCTCGCTGGGCTGGCTGATCGGCATCTATGCGCTGGCCAGCGGCATCGCGCTGGTGATGCTGGCACTACGGCTGAAGGGTAAGGCGGCCTGAAAACGCGAATGGCGGGAAAGGGCCTTCCCTTTCCCGCCATCACTATCCGGTTTTAACGCGCTTCAGGGCGGCGGCGCCTTGGTGCCGAAGACATTGCCGTAAGCCACGAAATCGGTGCTGTTATACGTCCCCTGGACGTTGAACACATAACCCATCTCGACAGCGCTCGGCCCGAAGAAGGCGCCTGTGAACCCGCCCGAACCCGATCCGGAAAGCGTGCCGCTGAAGGCCGGGCCGCCTGACGCAATCGTGCCATTGCCGCTGACCGATCCGAAGCTGGCGTAACCCGCGCTTCCCAGCGCATCCACGCCTGCCAGATTGATCAGCGTGGAGACGGTTCCGCTGCCGAAATTGGCGCTGAACGTGGCCGATCCATTTCCGTCTCCCACGGCAAAGAGCGACGGCTCCGTACCATTGGGCACGAAGACCGCGCCATAGACATCGGAATTGTAAGTCGCGCTGCCGGTGGTCGGCATGTTAGTCGCCGTCTGCTGGCCGAACACGAATGCCGCGAGGGGATTTATCTCCTGCTTGAAAAGGCTGACATTGAGGTTCGCATAAGTGCCGAAGCGCGTATAGCTGAGTGGCACTCCACTGATCTGCGGCACATGCAGTTCAAGCACTTCCTTGGGCAGGGTTATACTGGTGGTGGGGATGCTGACCTGCCCCTTCTGGAAGATGGCCAGCCCATTGCCACTATTGGTCGTGTCGAGATCGGCCGTGGTGAAGGAGGCCACCACCGATCCCGATTTGAGGACTTCCACCCTGCCGCCAGTTACCGAATAGCGGACCTGCACGGTGGAGCCCAGATTGTTGCGCCCGCCGCTGACTGACCCGCTCAGATTGACGCCGCCATAGAAGGAAGCGGTGTTGAGCGCCGTATCCGCCGGCAAGCCCTGGAACACCGAACTGATCGGCGTGGGCAGCGGCGTTGGGGTAGGAGTGGGAGTGGGAGTGGGAGTGGGAGTGGGAGTGGGAGTGGGTGAAGGCGTGGGAGTGGGTGAAGGCGTGGGAGTGGGCACCGGAGTGGGTGTAGGCGAAGGGCTAGGCGTCGGGCCCGGCGTAGGCGTGGGAGATTGGGTCGGCGTCGGCGACGGCGTCGGAGTTTGGGTCGGCGACGGTGACGGCGTGGAAGGCGGAGTGGGCGATGGCGTTGGCGTGCTGTTCACGCCCCCGCCACCGCAGCCTGCCATTACCAGAGCGATCGAAACCAGCGACGCACCCGCCGCGTAACGGACGTATTTCATGAATTGCCCCCGTAGTCGGGCCGCACGGGCCCTTCAGGAAGCCTCCTGCCTCAAAGAGCGGGCCTCGTCCATTACGCAAAGCTCCACCCCGGGGAAATCCAGGGTGGAACCCGCTTTTCCATCGCGAATCAGGGAGTGGGTGCCGGAACGTTCTTCGTGCCTGCGGCCACGCCATGCGCATCGAAATCGGAGCCCTGGAAATACCAGCCATAGCCCGCTTCCGCCGCCGCCGGGCCGAAGAAGCCGCCCGAGAACTTGCCGGTCGCGTTGTTTGCGCCGGTAAAGGTGCCGGTGAAGGTCGGGCCCCCAACCGCGAAGTTGCCAGTGCCGGTGGCGGTGCCGAAATCGCTCGTCGCGCCGCCGCTCGCTTCGCCCTTCAGGCTCAGCGTGGTGTTGATCTTGCCATCGGCGAAACTGGCGGAGAAAGTGCCGGTCGAATGGCCGCCCAGCAGATAGGTCTTGCTATCCCCGTCGCGCGTGGCGCTGCCATCCACCATCATGGTGTAATTGGCGGAACCAGTGCGCGGCATATCGCCCGTCTGGCTCAGGAACCCGCCGACCGACTGATAGAAGGTGGTCTTGCCTGTCGTGCTGTCGGTCCGCGTGAAATCGAACAGCAGCGTATAGGACAGCGGCACGCTGTTCACTTGCGGCACGGCGATCTTCAGCGTGTCGGTGATGTTGCTGGTGGTCTTGCTGAAGCTGGCATTGCCGCCCGGCGTATTGCTGCCGATGGGGAATTCCACGGCGGTTTCGCCCGTGGGCGTGACCTTGTAGTTGTCCTTGGTTTCATCGTAGCCGATCAACAGCTTGCTGCTGAAGGCATAGGAATCGAACCCGGTGGGATCGGCCGTGCCCGTCTTGGTCCAGCTGACACCGGCGGTACGGAACACCTTGTTGCTCGGCTTGGCGAACATCTCCTGAATGGTCAGATAGGGCTCGGTAGGCGTCGGCGTGGGGGTTCCGGTATCCGTCGGGGTTGGCGTGGGAGTGGGCGTCGAATCCACTCCGCCGCCGCAGGCTGCCAGCGTCAGCCCCAGCGTAAGGAGCGAAGCCCCGGCCATCATCCGCTTCGATGTCATCACAGAAACTCCCGCATTCTCCGGGCGATTGCAGAATCCACCCGGCAGCCCTTGTTATGTCAGGCGCGCTTCCTGCACCAGAATGCCCGGTCTGGGCAAAGGAAGTCTCGCCTCTAACCACAAATTATGGACGAAACGAGCCCCCCTGGCACCGCCACTGGCCGATACAAGGGATCGTCCCGTCAAATATGACCCGTCAAATGAGATGGGCACGACGTTACCAGACAGGACGGAGCGGAATGGTCGCTCCCTTACTCCTCGCCCCATCCTCGCTCAAAATGCCGCGACGATGCCCACTTCCGCAGAGAAACGATCGAAATCGTAAATCTCGATCGTGGACCAGTTACGCTGATAGGCAACCCGCAGCAGTGGCGCGAATGTGCCGAAGGTCAGGGCACGAAAAGTGCCCGAAAGGCTGGCCGAAAAATTGTCGTCCTTGCGCCGCTGGGGATAGAGGAACAGGCGCTTGTCCGCTTCAAGCCGGCGATAGCCCAGATTGAGCACCGCCGTAGTGCGGCCCATTTCGCGATAGAGATAGGTGTTGATGCCCCCGCTGGCCGTGGAATAGCCGGGATCGGCCGCCACATCGCGCGTGCCGTTCACTTGCACCCCGCCGCCGAAGCGCGCGCTGAAGGCCCGGTCCAGCCCCACGGCGAGCGTATAAAGTTCCCCATCTTCCAGATCGTTGCGCTGATTGTCCTCCTTGAGCACCGTGCCGTCCAGCCGCAGCTGGCTGCGCTTGCCCAGCGGATGCTGCCAGTTGCCGGTCACACCATAAGAGGTGCTGTAAGGATCGAGCCCATACCAGCGCCAGCTACCTGCTGCTGCGAGCGAGAACCGGTCAGCCCCCCAGCGCCATTGCGGCCCGGCCTGCAGCGAGGTGGAAATATCGTCAAACCGGCTCTTGCGATAAAGATCGCCCGAAGCCGAGGCGCGCAGCAGGATGTCTGTCGTCCGGCCCACCGGCACGCGATGATAGAGCTGCCCGCGCACCGAAATACCGATGCCCGATTGCGCCTTGGCATCGTCGTCCAGCGTGAAATCGCCGATGATCGTGCCCAGCGTATCGGAATGGGTGGCGTTGTTGATATTGGTGCTGGGCGCGGCGGCCACTTCAAAACTGCCGCCAGTACGCTTCAGCGCGGAAAGGGCATTGGCGAAGAAGCGCACCTGCTGTTCCACCTGCGGCGGCAGGCCGCTGGCTTCCGCTGCGCGCAATTCGCGCCGGGCCTCGCCCATATTGCCCATCTGCGCCTGCAACCGGGCAAGCTGGAGGCGCACCGGAGCGGCATCCGGCTTGTCATCCAGAATGCGGCGCAGCAGCACGGCAGCCTCGCGCGGCTTGTCCATCCGATCCGCCAGCATCATCGCCAGACGGAAGCGCGCTTCGGTGCGCAATTCCAGATCGGGATCCTGAGTGAGCGCGCGATAGGCTGCCTCAGCCGTTTCGAAATCGCCGGAATCACGCGCGGCATCGGCATATTCGAACAATTGTGCTGCGGTCATCTCGACCGGCCGAGCGGCGTTCTGTGGCGCAGCTGAGGGCGCTTCCCCATGGGCCTGCGGCGCGGCATCGTCAGCCAACGCGGGGGCGGACGCCATGCCACATGCCAGCAAGGCCAGCCACACCGCGCCATTCCTGCGAAAATTCACGCTTCGCCCTCCAAACATTACAGGCCCCCAGCACGGCCCGCGAAGCATGCTACCCGCAGACCGGGGCGGCATAGCTGCACGCGGGGCAACGGTCGAGTAGCCATGCGAAGAGCTGATCGGAGGTGGAAGAATTTCGTCGCCGCAGGGGAACGGCTCGCGGGGGTTGATCTGCGCAAACTGCCCGCCGCCTTCCACCACGCCCTTGCCAAGCACGCGCGCGCTCCGCATTGTCCTGCCTGTCAAAAAGGGTCCTGCATATAATAGAAGGAGAGTCTGTGATGGAACGTCCCGCAATTCCTTGCCTGCGCCGCCATGCCTTCCGCCTGCCCGCCGTCATGGCGCTGGGCGCTGCGGGCGCGCTGCTGGCGCTTTCCAGCCCGTTGTTCGCTCAGGACGCAGGCGCCGAACTGCCCGAGGGCAATTCTCCAGAAGAAGTGGCCCAGCGCAAGGCCGCTAATGAACAACAGGCCCAATTTGCCGCCGGGCAGTTGAAGGCCAATGCCGATTCCCAGGCAGAATACGAACGCGGGCTGAAGGCCGTGGAAGAAGCCAAGGTCAAGATCGCCGCTGACGAGGCCGCCGCCCAGGCCGCCTATGAGGCCGAGAAGTCGAAGCGCGAGCAGGAATATCAGGCCGCCATGGCAAAGTGGCGTGACGATGTGGAAGCCTGCAAGAAGGGCGATGTTTCCCGCTGCGGCACCGCGCCTGCAACCCAGCCGTGATGCCTGCCCGCGCGGCGCGCCTGATCGCCTCCCGGATCGCCCCTGGGCTCGCTCTGGCGGCTGCCGGGCTGTGCGCGCCGCTGCAGGCGGTGGAGCCTCCCCCGCCCGAGATTTTCCCGATGGAACCGGCAGACGATGCCGCCGCCTTCACCGCCGCCGGCTTCAAGCTGGCTGGCGGGGAATGGCATGGCTGCGGCGATCCGGACACCGCCGCCTATATACCCGGCCAGATCGAACAGGTGGCCGACCTTGATGGCGACGGCCAGCCGGAAGCGGTGATTACCGAAGGCAGCACCTTCTGCTTCGGCATGACCGGATCGGGCTATTCCCTGGTCAGCCGTAATGCTGCCGGGCAGTGGAAGCTGATGAGCCAGGGGCCAGGGATCGTGCGCTTCCTCGATACGCGGGGCGTGGGCAACTGGCCGGACATGGAAGTGGGTGGGCCGGGCTTCTGCTTCCCGGTGCTGCGCTGGAACGGCACGGCCTACACATCCCACCGCCGGGAATATGAGGGCAAACCCTGCTGAACGGTTCTCGATCGCTGTCGAGATCATCACCCTGAACTTGCTTGGGACTTATTCCACTCAGACGAGTACCCATTCGTCATCCCGGCGAACGCCGGGATCGCTGGCCATAGGGTTTTAAGGCGGGGTAGCTCAAGGTTGCCAGCGGTCCCGGGTCAAGCCCGGGACGACGGAAGAACACCTGTCTTTATGGGATATACGCCAAATCGTTTCCGGGTGACGATTGAGGGAACGATACGGCACCCCGACATTGCATTCGCAAACGCCATGATCGCCCCCCTTTCACCGCTCACCCCTTGTTCACTGCGCGATTTCTAGGCATGGCCCGGTCAGATTGATTTCGGGCGTAACCTTTTCGCGCCCGCAACAGGAGATGAGCCCGATGAAATTCCGTCTGCTCGCCGCCGCCGCTCCCGCGATACTCGGCGCAACGGCGCTGGCCGGTCTTCCCGGCACAGGCAATGCCAAGGATACTGCTTCCGTGACCGCAATTCCCGCTTCCGCGACTGCTATTCCTAGGGCCACCGGCTATTTCGCCCAGCAATCCACCCTGCCCTTCCACGCCCCAGATTTCACGAAGATCCGCGACGAGGATTATCGCAGCGCGCTGGAACAGGGCATGAAGATCTACCTCGCCGAGGTAGAGGCCATCGCCAACGATCCCGCGCCTGCCAGTTTCGAGAACACGCTGGTGGCGATGCAGAAATCCGGCCGCATGTTCATGCGCGCCTATGCGCCCTTCGGTCAGATGACCTCGGCCAATACCAACGACACGCTGGACGCGATCGACAAGGACATGTCCCCGAAGATCGCTGCGCTGAAGGATGCGATCTACCTCAATGACAAGCTCTTCCAGCGGGTAAAGGCGGTGTATGACAACCGCGCCGCGATGAGCATGACCGGCGAGGATGCGATGCTGCTGGAAACGACCTATGCCGATTTCGTCCATGCCGGCGCACTGCTGGATGCCAAGCACAAGGAAGATCTGAAGGCGATCAATACCACCATTGCCGGGCTGGAAACCGAATTCAGCCAGAAGCTGACCGAGGCGACCGCGGCCAAGGCCCCGATCTTCGACAGTGCGGAGGAACTGGCCGGGCTCCCCAAGGCGGAGATCGATGCGGCGGCCAAGCTGGCCACCGAAATGGGCAATCCCGGCAAATATGCGCTGGCGCTGATCAACACCACCCAGCAGCCCCAGCTGATCAGCCTCACCAATCGCGCCACGCGGCAGAAGCTGTTCGAGGCGAGCGTCAACCGCACTTCGGGCGGCGGCGAGTATGACCTGACGGGCACTCTTGCCCAGCTGGCCGAATTGCGCGCGAAGAAGGCCGCCCTGCTGAGCCAGCCCAATTACGCCGCTTTCGCCATGTATGCCGGTATGGTGAAAGACCCGGCCAAGGCGATTTCCTTCATGGAGGATTTCGTCCCCGCCGTGGCCGCCACCCAGGTGCGCGAAGGCAGGATGCTGGAAGACATGGCCGCATCGGAAGGGCAGAACATCAAGCTCGAACCGTGGGACTGGGCCTATTACGCCGAGAAGGTGCGCAAGGCCCGCTATGACATCGACGATGCCACGGTGAAGCCCTATTTCGACGTGTGGAAGTCGCTGGAAGATGGCGTGTTCTTTGCCGCCAACAAATTCTACGGCATCAACTTCAAGCGCCGCACCGATCTGCCCACCTATCACCCGGACATGCGCGTCTATACCGTCTATGACAAGGACGGCAGCGAGATGGCGCTGTTCTATTTCGATCCCTTCGCCCGGCCCAACAAGCAGGGCGGCGCATGGATGGGCAATTTCGTGGAGCAGTCTTACCTGCTGGACGAAAAGCCGGTGGTCTACAACACGCTGAACATCGCCCCGCCGGCCCCCGGCGAGCCTGCGCTGGCCACGGCAGACGATGTGACCACCATGTTCCACGAATTCGGCCATGCGCTGCACGGCATCTTCGCGGCCCAGAAATATCCCGGCCTGTCGGGCACCAATACGGCGCGGGATTTCGTGGAATTTCCCAGCCAGTTTAATGAGAACTTCGCCTTTCTTCCGGAAATTCTGAACAATTACGCCAAGCACTACCGGACCGGTGAGCCGATCCCGGCCGAGCTGGTCCAGAAGATCGAGGCGGCAGGCAAGTTCAACCAGAGCCTCTCCTTCGGGGAACTGCTGGCCTCCGCCCTGCTGGACATGAAATGGCATGATCTGACGCCCGGCGCGAAGCTGAATGCGGGCAATTTCGAGAAGGAAGCGCTGGGCACCATCGCGCTCGACACCCGCCTGATCCCGCCGCGCTATCGTTCGCCCTATTTCCGGCATATCTGGTCAGGCGGTTATTCGGCCGGATATTATTCCTACATCTGGACCGAGATGCTGGCCCATGACGCCTGGGACTGGGTCGTAAAGAATGGCGGCCCGACCCGCGCCAATGGCGAACATGTGCGCGCCACCTTCCTCGGCCAGGGCCATACGAAGGATTATGCCGACATGTATCGTGACTATGCCGGCCGCGATCCGCAGATCGCCCCCATGCTCGAAGCCCGTGGGCTGAGCGGGGAGTAAGGCCGCAAGCGTCGCAGCCGGTGTGAGTTCCTGCGAAAGCAGGAACCTGTTTGATGGGGCCCTGCTTTCGCAGGGGCTCACGGGTTTGCCAAGGATCACCCCATTACCAGCGCCCGCGCGCCCGGCTCGCCTAGCCAGCGCGCGGCAACGCCCCAGACATTGGCGATGTTCCGCCCGCTCAGCGCATCCTCGGGCGAGGCATCGGCCACGAGCCTCCCGCCGTCGAGCAGCAGCACCCGGTCCGCATGGTTCATCGCCAGCGCCAGATCGTGGAGCACCAGCACCACTCCCGCCCCGCCAGCCGCCGCCCGCCTCAACGTGACGAGCAAAGCGAGCTGATGGGCAATATCCAGCGCGGCCAATGGCTCATCCGCCAATATCCAGCGCGGCTCCCCCGCCAGCACTCTGGCCAGCAATGCCCGCGCCTTCTCCCCGCCTGACAGGGTGGATACACGCCGCTGAGCAAATCTTTCGAGATCGCAGGCCGCCAGAGCCGTCGCGACAGGCAAGGCCCCCTCATCGCCATGAGGCAACCGTCCAAGCGCGACGAGGCTGCGCACCACCATATCCCACGCCACCTCGCCCGTTTGCGGCAGATAGCCGATCGCGCGGGCCCGCTGGCGCGCTGGCATGGCAGACAGAGACGCGCCGTCCAGCAGCACCTCCCCCGTAGATGGCTCCGTCAGCCCGGCCAGCGCCGCCAGCAAGGTCGATTTGCCCGCGCCATTCGGGCCGCAGATCGCGGTGATCGTGCCGGGATGCAGGCCAGCGGAGAGCGGATGGAGCAGCGCCGTACCGCCCAGTTCCACCGCCAGCTTCTCAGCCGTCAGCATCATGCCAGCCCTCTCCTCATCTTCAGCAGCAAGGCCAGGAAGAACGGCGCCCCGATCAGGCTGAGGGCAATGCCAAGCCGCAATTCGGTGACCAGTGGCAGGATGCGGCAGAGGCAATCGGCCAGCAGCACCAGCAGCGCGCCCGCCAGCGCGCTGGGCAGGATCAGCGAGGCGGGCCGCCGGTCGGTCCATGGGCGGACAAGATGCGGCACGATCAGGCCGACAAAGCCGACGATCCCCGCCACTGCCACGCCGGAACCGACCGTCAGCCCCACGCCCAGCACCAGCAGCCCTCGTAGCCGCGCCGGGTCCACTCCCAGCGAGCACGCCGCCGCATCGCCCAGCGTCAAGGCATCAAGCGAGGGCCCGGCCGCGCGCAGCAGAGTGATGCCCGCGATAGTGAGCGGCGCGGCGATCCACACATCCTGCCAGCTCCTGTCCGTCAGCGCGCCCATCAGCCAGGTAACGATCTCGCTCATGGCAAAGGCATTGGGTGCAAGGCTGATTACCAGCGAGGTGAGCGCCCCCGCGAGGCTGGCGATCATCATGCCCGCCAGCGTGAACAGCCCGATCCCGCCGCTGCGCCCGGCGATCAGCGCCAGCAGCGCCATTGCCCCGCCCGCCCCGGCCAGAGCGAAGAGCGGCAGCAGCCAGGCCGAAGCAGCATAGCCGAACAACAGGCTGACAACCGCACCCAGCGCCGCGCCCGGCGCGATGCCAAACAGGCCCGGATCGGCCAGCGGATTGCGCAGATAGCCCTGCATCGCCGCCCCAGCCGCGCCCAGCCCCCCGCCAATGGCCAGCGCCAGCAAGGCGCGCGGCAGGCGCAAATCCATCAGGATGATCGCGGCATTGGGCGTGTCGAGCGGATCGATCCACACCCGCCCTGCGAGGAGCGAGAGCGGGATTGCTATTGTCAGCACCAACAAAAGGACGGGAACGGGGCGGGTCATGTTTTCGGCCCTTTCCGCGTGTCCTTCGACAAGCTCAGCACGAGCGGAGGTCTTCCGAGCCGCCCCACATCCGCTCGTGCCGGGCCTGTCAAAGCAGGCGCGCCAAGACCCGCCCTGACCTCGGCCAGCCGCCCCACCGCCCGCACTATGGTGGGCCCGCCGCAGAACAGCAGCGAAGGATCGAGCCGCTCGTAGCGCGTGGCTTTCAGCCCCTTCAGCGCCGGATGCGCCAAGGCACGTTCGCCGCCTGCCGCCAGCACCACGTCCGGTGGATCGGCCAGCACCTGTTCCAGCGGCAGATAGGCGCCCTGCCCCAGCCCGCGCGCCGCGGCATGGCTGGAAAAGCCGGTTCGGGTGAGCAAGTCGGCGATCAGGCTGCCCGGCCCTGCGATAAGTCCACCCTGTTGCCAGACGAGCGCATCCACCGGCGCGGAGCCGGGCTCCGGGCGCGCCTTGTCCAGCGCGGACTCTATCCGCGCGACCAGCGCCTCACCTTGCGCCTGGCGCCCGGCCAGAGCAGCCAGCTGGCGCACCTGCGCCTCACTTTCGGCAAGGTCATGCGCGATGTTCAGCGTCACCACGCGGATGCCCAGCCGCTCGAAAGCCCGGCGGGTCGCGCCGGGCAGGAAACTGCTGGCCACCACGACATCGGGCTTCAGCGCGAAAACCTCTTCCGCCGCGCCGCTGGTGGTTGCGAAACGGCGGGCGGTGGCGGGGTCCATCGAACTGGCGCGCGGATCGTGGCTGTAATGCGATATGGCAAGGAGCTGGTCTGGCTTGGCGACTTCCGCCAGAATCGCATCGCTGCAGGGGTTGAGCGACACGATGCTCGGCCCGCGCTGCTTATCGGCAGGGGGTAGCGCGGAAGAACATCCCGTAAGCTGGGAAAGGACCAGTAGAGAAACCAGATAGTTGCGCACCAAACCTCCCACCACGACACAAGTGCCGTCCATGGCGAAAGGCGCGCGCCGGTTGACCGGCACAGGCCAGTGCGCTTGCCATCGGTACACCCCGCCCGTGGCCGAACGACGCGCAACGGGCAGGTCTCCTGGCTCGCCGGATCAGCACCGCCTCGCCCGCCTTCCCGCTACCCTTTGAGGGCGGCAGTGGCATGATGGGCGCGCGGCTCCCCGGTCACAGTTGCGGGGGCAGCGCAGGCTTTGGAAAGGATCGCCTCCTCACCTGCTTCCCTCTTCGGCCCGCTTTCGCGGGCAACCCATGACGCAGACACAGGGATAGGGCTCGCTGCCCGGCGCGGCAAGAGGCGGCGGTTACCCGGCGTTCACCCTTAACACCTATCTGCGCGCTGTGCCGCTTCGGCACGAACCTGAATTCCTGGCTGCGCGCAGCGGGTTTGGGGGATACGCGCCCAGGCGCGATTTTCGCTGCCTGATGAAAGAGATTCTTGTCCCCTTCCGCCGCCCTTGATGTTTCCGCCAGCACCCCGGCGCGCCGCAGTTTTCTGCGGGCGAAGGCGCATGCGCGGCGCCCCTGGCGCAAGCTGGCCGCACTTGGGCTGGCGCTGGCCGTGCCCGCCTTCGCCGCGCCCGCCGAATGGCGCAGCCTGCCCGGATTCGGCAGCGATGAAGTACTGGCCGCCAGCCCGATGGGCTTTGAAATTCCGGGCGAGAGCTTTCCCGGCTCCGCCTTCTATTATCTGGCGGACGATCCTGCCGCCCGGCAGAGCGCACTTTCCTTCGCCAGTTCGGGCGGCTCCGCGATTCTCCCGGAAGACATGCCGGGCGAACCCGCCGCCCAGCCGATTGCACTGAGAGGCAGTGCGATGGACAAAGCCCGCGCGCTCCAGTGCATGACCATGGCCATCTATTACGAGGCCGCGACCGAATCCGATTCCGGCCAGCGTGCAGTGGCCCAGGTGGTGCTTAACCGCGTGGCCCATCCAGCCTATCCCGATACGGTGTGCGGAGTGGTCTTCCAGGGATCCGAACGCTCGACCGGGTGCCAGTTCAGCTTCACCTGCGACGGTTCGCTCGCCCGCGCGCCCGCCCGCAAGTTCTGGGACCGGGCGCAGCGCGTGGCCATGGCTGCGCTGGCAGGCTCGGTCTATCGCCCGGTCGGCCTCGCCACCCATTACCATACGGTGCAGATCCATCCCTATTGGGCGGACAGCCTGAACAATATCACCACGATCGGCGCGCATACATTCTATCGCTGGCGCGGCGCGGCGGGGCTGCCGGGGGCCTTTACCCAGGCCTATTTCGGCGGAGAGCCCCAGCCCCGGCGGCATCGGCCCGGCGCGATTTCCGATCCGGCTGCTCTGGCCGATCCGGTCGAGCTGGCCCGCCGTTACGAAGCATCGCTGGCCCCCGCGCCTCAAGCCGCCGCTGCCCCGCAGCGCGGCGTTGCTACCAATCCCGCCCCGGCGGCGCAGGCCATCGCACCCGCCCCGGCCTATTCGGCGCAGATCGAGGAACGCGGCGGCGAAGCTCTCTATTCCGGCAATCGCCTTCCGGGCGGAGGCGAGGTGAAGAGCCAATATCGCGGCTCTGGCGAGTGGATCGGCAAGCCCTGATCTCATTTCACCGCTGAAATCCCACAAATCAGCGACTTTCAAAGGTTTAGATTCCGGAAACCATGGGCGGGAACCATCGCTTCAGCTTGCCGGATTATCAGGGCTGCAGGCAGAGCGCCGGCCAGGAGCCGTGCACCGCCCGGATGATGAAGGTGCACCCCTATGACGATCCATTTCGCCGCCGCCGAAGGCAGGCTGGTCCCGGGACTCGGCACTTCGCTGCTTCGCGCCAGAATGGCCCGCCCCGCCAATGACAATAGCGGCAGCACAAGCGCCCCGCAGGGCCAGATGCGTCAAAACCGCGCGGAAAATCCCGCACCTGATCGCGAAACGCTCCATGCCGCGCTGCGTCAGTTCGCAAAGCACGGCATCGGTGCGGCCGAACATGCCCGCAATCAGGCGGAACGCGCCTTCTTCGCCGGGGATCGCAGCACCTATCGCTGGTGGCTGGGCGTGTGCCGCGCGCTGGACCGGCGCATGGCCGGCATGCTCGCACGCCGGGCGGAAAAGTCCGGCGAACCGGGTTGAAGGACCGGGTCAGCGCATTCGCGGCACGTCGGCCCGATAATCTCTAAGGTTCTGGTAAGCATCATCTTAACCATTCGGTGACCTCTTTGCGTCTATCCCCGGGCGCGTGACGATCGGGAGACGACCGATAATTAAGGTCAAGGAATTCCTTGCACGAACGATATCCGGCGATGCGCTGGACGATCGCGTTCGCCGTAAGCTCGTCTCCTCTTTGTATACCCAGCCCTCCAGCCTCGCGATCGGGGCCCTGTGCGGTATCAGCGCGGCAATTACCGTGGCGGCGATGTCGGGCAATACGGCCATCATCATCGGCACCCTGCTGCTTACCGCCGTGGGCGTGTTTCGCGTCGCCGTCGCGGCCCGCTTCGGCCCGGACAGCGATCGGCGCGATGCCCGGCTGCTGGAACTGCTTTATGAAACGGGCGCCTTCAGCTTCGCTTTCCTGACGGGCGGCATCGCGGCGCTGACCATCTGGTTCGATCTCGATACGCCGCAGCAATTGCTGATGGTGAGCTACGCCATTGCCTATGGCGCGGGCACCTCCACCCGCAATGCCGGCCTGCCGATGATCGCGCTGGGGCAGATGATTCTCTCGCTCGCCCCGCTGATCATCGTGGCGGCGATCCGGGGGGAAGCGATCTATATCGTCTTTGCCGTTACCACCACGCTGCTGATTCCGGCCATGGCGGCGGTTACCTTCAACATGTTCAACGTGTTGCGGGAATCGGTCGCGGCAGCCGAAACCAGCCAGCGCATGGCCGACAAGATGCGCGATCTGGCCCGCACCGATGTCGTCACCGGCCTGTCCAACCGCGCCGGCCTCAATCACGAAATGGTCGAAAAGCTGATGACCATGCGGGACGACCAGAAGCTCGCTTTGTTCTGGCTCGATCTCGACAAGTTCAAGGAAGTGAACGACACGCTGGGCCATCCGGTGGGCGATCACGTCCTGTCCGAAGTGGCCCGCCGACTGCGCGAAACCTCGCCGGACGGGGCCACGGTGGCCCGCTTCGGCGGCGACGAGTTCATCGTCGTATGCGAAGTGGATGCGCGCTCGGAGAGTGAGCAACTGGCCAGCAATCTGCTGGACGAAATATCCCGCCCCTATCGCATCGATGGGGAAAGGCTGGAAATCGGCACATCCATGGGCATAGCCCTGATGCCGGATGACGGAACCGACCTCGATACGGTGATGCAGAGCGCGGACCTTGCGCTCTACCACGCCAAGGTCAACGGCCGGAACCAGACCAGCTTCTTCGATGCCTCGATGACCCGCGACCTGATGCGTCGCAAGGAAATCGAGGCTGAATTGCGTGCGGCGATCCAGCGCGACGAACTGTCGATCTTCTTCCAGCCGATCGTCGATCTCGAAACCGGCCGGATCAAGACCTTCGAGGCGCTGGTGCGCTGGTTCCACCCGGAAAAGGGCGAGCTGCGACCCGACGAATTCATCCCCGTGGCGGAAGAAACCGGCGTGATCATCACGCTGGGCAACTGGATCACCGCCCAGGCCGCCAAGGCCTGTGCGCAATGGCCGGAAGAAGTGACGATCGCGGTCAACCTCTCGCCAGTGCAGATCAAGGCCCCAGGCTCGGCACTTGGCATCCTCAATGCGCTGAAGGAAGC
Organism: Fulverythrobacter ferritrahens; assembly: GCF_020539485.1. Taxonomy (GTDB): domain Bacteria; phylum Pseudomonadota; class Alphaproteobacteria; order Sphingomonadales; family Sphingomonadaceae; genus Andeanibacterium; species Andeanibacterium ferritrahens. The sequence goes on along the minus strand of NZ_JACDXU010000001.1, from coordinate 552,326 downwards.
CAAGCTTGATCCCTCGCGCCTTGAACTGGAAGTGACCGAGAGCCTGTTCCTGGAGGATAACCACCACACCGCCCGCTTCATCGAGAAGCTGGCGGCCGAAGGTGTGCGTTTCGCGCTCGACGATTTCGGCACGGGCTATTCCTCGCTCGGCTACATCAACAAGTTCCCGTTCAAGAAGATCAAGGTGGACCGCAGCTTCGTTTCCGGGCCCAATGTCGGCCGCAAGAGCGATGCGATCATCCGCGCCGTGGCCGAACTCGGCTCGCGGCTGGAAATGGACATCGTGGCCGAAGGGCTGGAAACCATCGATCAGGTGCGCGCCGTGCGCGAGGCGGGCTGTACGCTGGGCCAGGGCTATTATTTCAGCCGCGCCGTGCCCGATTATCTGGCCGCCACCCTGCTGGCGCAGGAACGCGAGAAGGAACCGACCAGCTTCCGTCTGGTTGGCTGATAACGCCCCGCCGATCAGGTCGGCTGACGTGTGCCGCCAAACGGACGAAGTCATCGCCGCCAGTCTTTTTTCCATCGCTTCGCGGGTTCATCCTGCGGACATACGCAACCGCTATCAGGGCGACCGGACAGGCTTCTGCATACAGGGGCCATCACCGGTTTCGCACCGGCCTTTCGCGCGCAATTTGCAGAGCAATTGATATTGCGAACTGTTATCAAAAAATAAGCAGGATTGGCGGCTTTTGGCGGTTGCCAAAGCAAAACAGGCGGCCTAGGGCGGTCCAAACACTGGGGCGTTCGCCTTTCGCGGGATGCGGGGCGCGCGCCATTCGAAGAGCCACGCTCCCGCTCTTTCGCGAAAGGCAAGCATCGCATCATGGCCCGCAAGAAGATCGCCCTCATCGGCGCCGGTATGATCGGCGGCACTCTGGCCCACCTCGCCGCCAAGAAGGAAATGGGCGACATCGTCCTGTTCGATATTGCCGAGGGCATGCCCCAGGGCAAGGCGCTGGACCTGTCGCAGTGCGGCCCGGTCGAAGGGTTCGATGCGAAGATCACCGGCACCAATGATTATGCGGATATCGCTGGCGCGGATGTCATCATCGTGACTGCAGGCGTGCCGCGCAAGCCGGGCATGAGCCGTGACGATCTGCTGGGCATCAACCTGTCCGTGATGAAGGCCGTGGGCGAGGGCATCAAGGCCCATGCGCCCGACGCATTCGTGATCTGCATCACCAACCCGCTCGACGCGATGGTGTGGGCGCTGCGCGAATTCTCCGGCCTGCCCGCCAACAAGGTCGTCGGCATGGCCGGCGTGCTGGACAGCGCGCGCTTCGCCACTTTCCTCGCCTGGGAATTCGGCGTGTCGGTGAAGGATGTGAACGCCTTCGTGCTGGGCGGCCATGGCGACACCATGGTGCCGGTCACCAGCTACACCACCATTTCGGGCATCCCGGTGGATGACCTCGTGAAGATGGGTAAGTCCAGCAAGGAAGCGATCGACGCCATCGTGGCCCGCACCCGTTCGGGCGGCGGCGAAATCGTCGGCCTGCTGAAGACCGGCTCGGCCTATTACGCGCCCGCCACCTCGGCGATTGCCATGGCCGAAGCCTATCTGGGCGACCAGAAGCGCATCCTGCCCTGCGCCGTCTATGTCGATGGCAAGTATGGTCTGGACGGCCTCTATGTCGGCGTGCCCGCCGTGATCGGCGCGGATGGCGTGGAAGAAGTTGTCGAAATCGCGCTGGACGACACCGCCAAGGCCAATTTCCAGACCTCGGTGGACGCGGTCAAGGAACTGCTGGTCGCCTGCAAGGGCATCGACCCGAGCCTGGGCTGATGTTCGCTCGGACGGCACTAGGCTGTGCGCTGTTGGCAGCCCCATTGGCTGTCAGCGCGCAAGCAGTCACCTTTACCGTAAAGGACGGTCGTGCGCTGCTCGTTGGCGGTGAAACCGAGCTTGGCACTGCATTGAGTTCCACAAATCTCGATGCCACCAACCTCGTTGAAGCCTTCGACGAGTTGTGCCTCCCCGATCCGGGGGGCGCGGGATCGCGGGCCGGGGTTTCAACATTTGGCCTTTCGCCTTCCGAGACAATTCTTCCCGCTGCCGGTAAAACGGGTGAGGCACGAATTGAGCAATGGCGAAGCAAATCCGCCACCCTTACGGTTTGGACTGGCGACGAGGCGAACCTGAAGGGGCGCTCGATAGCCATGCCTAGTCGCGCAACAACGACAACTGGCTCCTATGGTCCGTTCAAGGCATTCGGCACTCAGTGCAACCTCGTTACCAAAGTGGCAGACTTCGCTGCGGCCAAAAGCGTAACCGAAGCATTGACCGCCCGCTACGGCGCTCCGGCCAAACTGGTAGTCAAAAACACGTTCGCTGACGGTTACTGGGTGGCTGGCAACATGCGCATTAACGTGAATGTGCCCACAATTCGCGCTGGCGCACAACCTCTCCATCTTTCAGCTCAAGCTCTTCCGGAGTAGTAAAAAAATGAGCATTCTCATCAACAAGAACACCAAGGTCATCACTCAGGGGATGACCGGTGCGACCGGCACGTTCCACACTGAACAGGCCGTGGCCTATGGCACGCAGATGGTCGCGGGCGTTACTCCCGGCAAGGGCGGCACCAGCCATATCGGCATCCCGGTCTATGACACGGTGGCCGAGGCGAAGCACGCCACCGGCGCGACCGCATCGGTGATCTATGTTCCGCCGCCGTTCGCCGCGGACTCGATCCTGGAAGCCATCGACGCCGAGATCGAGCTGATCGTGGCGATCACCGAAGGCATCCCCGTGCTCGACATGGTCAAGGTGAAGCGCGCCCTTTCCGGCAGCAAGAGCCGCCTGATCGGCCCGAACTGCCCCGGCGTTCTGACCCCCAATGAATGCAAGATCGGCATCATGCCGGGCTCCATCTTCAAGAAGGGTTCGGTCGGCGTCGTCAGCCGTTCGGGCACGCTCACTTACGAAGCCGTGCATCAGACCACCATGGCGGGCCTCGGCCAGACCACGGCAGTCGGCATCGGCGGCGACCCGGTGAACGGCACCAACTTCATCGACGTGCTGGAACTGTTCCTGGCCGATGACGAAACCCAGTCGATCATCATGATCGGCGAAATCGGCGGCAGCGCCGAGGAAGAAGCCGCCCAGTTCCTGAAGGACGAGGCGAAGAAGGGCCGCAAGAAGCCGATGGTCGGCTTTATCGCGGGCCGCACCGCCCCTCCGGGCCGCCGCATGGGCCATGCTGGCGCAATCGTGTCGGGCGGCCAGGGCGGCGCGGAAGACAAGATCGCCGCGATGGAAGAGGCCGGCATCCGCGTCTCCCCCTCGCCCAGCGAACTCGGCACCACGCTGGCCGCGCTGCTGAAGGAACTGGCGTAATCCCTCACCCCCGCTTCGGCGGGGGCACATTACGGTGAACCCCATGGGTAACGAACTGCACGATTTCCCGCTCCAATCCGGCTCCGAAGGGCCGCAACCCGGCCCCAGCTGGAAGAACCCCCGCTGGCCGTTGTCCGATGTGGCAAGCGAGGATGACCTGACCCAGGCGCTCGACCCCTTCGCGATGAAGGCGGCGGTGAAGCAGTCCGCCGAAAAGGTCGGGCTGAAGCTGGACGAGAGGGCGATCGAGCAGGCCGCCGCGGATTCCATCCGCGCCATGATGCTGGTGCGCACCTATCGCGTGCGCGGGCACCTTGCCGCCGATCTCGATCCGCTAGGCCTGCACCAACGCGAACTGCCTGCGGACCTTACGCCCGAATATCACGGCTTTTCCGCCGATGCGCTGGACCGGCAGGTCTTCATGGGCGGCAATCTGGGCCGCGAATGGGCCACCGTGCGCGAAGTGGTGGAGATCCTGCGCGCCAATTATTGCGGCAAGGTGGGCCTGGAATACATGCACATCACCGATCTGGAGGAGCGCCGCTTCCTCCAGTCGCGCATGGAAGGGTCCGGCAAGGAAATCGAATTCACCGACATCGGCAAGAAGGCGATCCTGGCGGCCGTGATCCGCGGCGAGGAATATGAGAAGTTCCTCGGCAAGAAATATGTCGGCACCAAGCGTTTCGGCCTGGATGGCGGCGAAAGCATGATCCCCGCGCTGGAAGCGGTGATCAAATATGGCGGCGCCATGGGCGTGCGCGAGATCGTCTATGGCATGGCCCATCGCGGCCGCCTGAACGTGCTCGCCAATGTGATGGCCAAGCCCTATCGCGTGATCTTCCACGAATTTTCCGGCGGCAGCGCCAACCCTGACGATGTCGGCGGTTCGGGCGACGTGAAATATCACCTCGGCACCAGCACCGACCGCGAGTTTGACGGGATAAAGGTTCACATGAGCCTGGTGCCCAACCCCAGCCATCTCGAAACGGTGGACCCGGTGGTGCTGGGCAAGGTCCGCGCGCAGCAGGCCTTCCGCGAGGATCTGGACAAGCACGAGCAGGTGCTGCCCGTGCTGATCCATGGCGACGCGGCCTTTGCCGGTCAGGGCATCGTGTGGGAATGCTTCGGCCTTTCGGGCGTGCGCGGCTACGATACGGGCGGTTGCATCCACTTCGTGATCAACAACCAGATCGGCTTCACCACCAGCCCCAAGTTCGCGCGCAATTCGCCCTACCCGTCTGACGTGGCCAAGGGCGTGCAGGCCCCGATCCTGCATGTGAATGGCGACGATCCGGAAGCGGTGACTTTCGCCTGCAAGCTGGCGGTGGAATATCGCCAGACCTTCAAGCGCGACATCGTGATCGACATGTGGTGTTATCGTCGCTTCGGCCACAATGAGGGTGACGAGCCCAGCTTCACGCAGCCGCTGATGTACGCCAAGATCCGCCAGCATCCGCGCGTGAGCGAAATCTACGCCCAGCGCCTGATCGAACAGGGCGTGATCGACAAGAACTGGGCCGGCGAGACCGCATCCCACTTCATCGCGGTGCTGGATCAGGAATTCGATGCCGGCAAGGGCTACAAGCCCAATGAGGCAGACTGGTTCGGCGGCCGCTGGAGCGGGCTGAACCGGCCTGCGGATCCGGAAACCGCGCGCCGCAATATCAACACCGCGATCGAACCCAAGCTGTTCGAAAGCCTCGGCCGCACGCTCACCACGGTTCCGCAGGATCTGGAGATTCACAAGACTCTGTCCCGCGTGATCGACGCCAAGCGCGAGATGTTCGAAAGCGGCAAGGGCTTCGACTGGTCGACGGCGGAAGCCCTCGCCTTCGGCAGCCTGATCATGGAAGGCTTCGGCGTCCGCCTGTCTGGCCAGGATTCCAGCCGCGGCACCTTCAGCCAGCGCCATGCGACCTGGATCGACCAGCGCGACGAGCGGAAATATATCCCGCTTTGCGAGCTGCCGCACGGCAAGTTCGAGGTCTATGACAGCCCGCTGTCCGAATATGGCGTGTTGGGCTTCGAATATGGCTTCGCGAGTGCCGATCCGAAAACGCTGGTTCTGTGGGAAGCGCAGTTCGGCGATTTCGCCAATGGCGCGCAGATCGTGATCGACCAGTATATTGCCGCATCGGAAGCCAAGTGGCTGCGTGCCAACGGCCTGGTGATGCTGCTGCCCCATGGCTATGAAGGCCAGGGCCCGGAACACAGCTCGGCGCGTCTCGAACGCTTCCTGCAGCTTTGCGCCGGCGACAATCTGCAGGTGTGCAACATCACCGTACCGGCGAACTACTTCCACGTACTGCGCCGGCAGATGCTGCGTCCGTTCCGCAAGCCGCTGATCATCATGTCGCCCAAGTCGCTACTGCGCCATCCGATGGCCAAGTCGCAGGCGGGCGAATTCACCGGCGAAGGCCATTTCATGCGGATCGTCTCCGACACGAAGGCGATCGAGGACAAGAAGGTTCGCCGCCTCGTGCTCTGTTCGGGCAAGGTCGCTTACGACCTGATCGAAACGCGCGACAAGGAAGGGCTGGAAGATGTCTCGATCGTCCGCATCGAACAGCTCTATCCCTTCCCCGGGGAGCCGCTGGCGGCCCGCCTGTCGCGGATGAGCAATCTGGAGGAAGTGGTTTGGTGCCAGGAAGAGCCGCGCAACAATGGCGCGTGGTTCTTCGTGGAAAGCCAGATCGAAGCGGCACTGGGCTCGGCAGGCAAGCAGGGCATGCGCGCCTGCTATGCGGGCCGCGATCCGGCAGCCTCGCCCGCCACGGGCCTCGCCTCCAAGCACAAGGAACAGCAGGAGGCGCTGGTCGCCGCCGCGCTGGGCCTCGACCATTCCGCCCCCGCCGCCGCCAAGGCGAAGGGCAAGTAAGTCTGACCCCCACAGGGAAGAACGACCATGACCATCGAAGTCAAAGTCCCCGCGCTCGGCGAATCCGTTACCGAAGCCACTGTCGGCGAATGGCTGAAGAAGCCCGGCGAGGCCGTGAAGGCCGATGAGCCCATCGCCAGCCTCGAGACCGACAAGGTCGCCGTGGAAGTGCCCAGCCCGGTCGCGGGCGTGATGGGTGAATACAAGGTCGCCCTGGGCGATACGGTGGAAGTCGGCGCGGTGCTCGCGCTGGTGGAAGATGGCGCCACTGCCACCGCCGCTCCCGCCGCCCAGTCTGCCCCGGCTCCCGCCCCCGCCCCGGCGATCCCTTCCGCCGCTGCGCCCGAGCCGGTGGAGGCCGACGGCCTGACCCTGTCTCCCGCCGTGCGCCGCGCGGTTCTGGAACACGGCATCGATCCTTCCACCGTCAAGGGCACCGGCAAGGATGGCCGCCTGACTAAGGAAGATGTGCTGGCCGCCGCCAAGGCCAAGGGGGCCGCCCCGGCAGCCGCAGACAGCAGCCCCGCCCCTGCCCCGGCAGCCGCCGCCACGGGTGAGCGCCGCGTCGAGCGCGTGAAGATGACGCGCCTGCGCCAGACCATCGCCAGGCGCCTGAAGAGCGCGCAGGAAAATGCCGCTCTGCTCACCACCTTCAACGATGTCGATATGTCGGCGGTGATCGAGGCGCGGGCGAAGTACAAGGACGTGTTCGAGAAGAAGCACGGCGTCCGACTGGGCTTCATGAGCTTCTTCGCCAAGGCCGCCGTGCTGGCGCTGAAGGACGTTCCCGCCGTCAATGCCCAGATCGAGGGTGACGAGATCCTTTATCACGATTTCGTCGACATCTCCGTGGCGGTTTCCGCTCCGGGCGGCCTCGTCGTGCCCGTGGTCCGCGATTGCGACAAATTGAGCTTCGCGCAGATCGAGCAGGCCATCGCCAATTACGGCAAGAAGGCCAAGGACGGCACGCTGACCATGGCCGACATGCAGGGCGGCACCTTCACCATCTCCAATGGCGGTGTGTTCGGCAGCCTGATGTCCACCCCGATCATCAACCCGCCGCAGAGCGCCGTGCTGGGCCTGCACCGGATCGATGAGCGCCCGGTGGTGGTGAATGGCGAGATCGTGATCCGCCCGATGATGTATATCGCCCTGTCCTATGACCATCGCCTGATCGATGGCCGCGAGGCGGTGACCGCGCTGAAGATCATCAAGGAAGCGATCGAAGACCCGACGCGTCTGCTGATCGATCTGTAATGGCGAATATTGCGCGTCCCCTTCGACAAGCTCAGGGTGAGCGGGCATTGGTTTGAGTAGAGAATTCCGTTCGTCCTGAGCCTGTCGAAGGACGCGCACCACGGAGGCCCAAATGGCTGACCAGTCTTACGATTACGATGTCCTCATCATCGGTGCCGGTCCCGGCGGCTATGTCGCGGCGATCCGTGCGGCGCAGCTGGGCCTGAAGACGGCCTGCGCCGAAAGCCGTGAGACTTTGGGCGGCACCTGCCTCAATGTCGGCTGCATTCCTTCCAAGGCGCTGCTGCACGGTTCGGAACTGTTCGAGGAAGCGGCGCATGGCACGCTCGCCAAGTTCGGTGTGAAGATCGACAAGGTCGAACTCGATCTGGCCACTCTGCTGGGCGAGAAGGACGCGGCGGTTAAGGGCCTGACCGGCGGCATCGAATATCTGTTCAAGAAGAACAAGGTTGATTGGCTGAAGGGCCACGCCCGCTTCACGGATGCGCATACGGTGGAAGTTGCCGGACAGACCGTGACCGCGAAGAATATCGTGATCGCCACAGGTTCTTCCGTCACCCCGCTGCCCAATGTCGAAGTCGACAATGACAAGGGCGTGATCGTCGATTCCACCGGCGCGCTGGCCCTGCCCAAGGTGCCGGAGCATCTGGTGGTGATCGGCGGCGGCGTGATCGGGCTGGAACTGGGTTCGGTCTGGCGCCGCCTGGGGGCCAAGGTCACTGTCGTGGAATTCCTCGACCAGATCCTGCCCGGCATGGACGGCGAAGTGCGCAAGGAAGCGCAGAAGCTGTTCGCCAAGCAAGGTATCGAATTCAAGCTGGGCACCAAGGTCACCGGCGCTACCGTCAAGGGCAAGAAGGCCACGCTGACGCTGGAGCCTGCTGCTGGCGGCACGGCAGAAACGCTGGAAGCCGATTGCGTGCTGGTGGCCATCGGCCGTAAGCCCAATACGGACGGGCTGAATCTCCAAGCCATCGGGCTGGAACTGAACAGGCGTGGCCAGATCGAAACCGATCACAGCTTCCGCACCGCCGTGGATGGCGTCTGGGCCGTCGGCGACGTGATCCCGGGGCCCATGCTGGCTCACAAGGCCGAGGATGAAGGCATTGCCGTGGCGGAATTCATCGCCGGGCAGATCGGCATCGTGAACCACGATGTGATCCCCAGCGTAGTTTACACCATGCCGGAAATCGCGGGCGTTGGCCTGACCGAGGAAGCCGCGAAGGAACGCGGTGAGGTCAAGGTCGGCAAGTTCCCGATGGTCGCCAACAGCCGCGCCAAGACCAATCGCGATACGGACGGCTTCGTGAAGGTCATCGCCGATGCCAAGACCGACCGGGTGCTGGGCGTGTGGATCGTGGCCAGCGTGGCCGGCACCATGATTGCCGAAGCCGCCCTCGCCATGGAATTCGGCGCGCTGAGCGAAGATATCGCCTATACCTGCCACGCGCATCCGACCCATTCGGAAGCGCTGAAGGAAGCGGCGATGGCGGTGATGGGCAAGCCTATCCATATCTAGGCTGCCCGGCTATCCTTCCCTCATGAAGAACCTTCTTGCCTGGCCGCTCGGCCTTTCGCTTGCCTGTGGTCTGTCCGCCCCTGCCTGGGCGGGCAGCGCGGATGTTCCCGCCGCGCGGCCCCAGCTCGAAGCGATTCTGGATCAGAACTATCCGGCGCTGGAGGCGCTCTATCGGGATGTGCATCAGCATCCCGAACTGAGCATGCAGGAAACCCGCACTGCCGCCCTGCTGGCCGCCAAGCTGCGCTCCGCAGGCTTTACGGTGACGGAAAAGGTCGGCGGAACCGGCGTGGTGGGCATATTGCGCAATGGCGATGGCCCGACGATCCTTGTCCGCACGGAAATGGACGCCCTCCCGATGGAGGAGAAGACCGGCCTGCCCTTCGCAAGCCGCGCCCGCCAGCAGCGTGACGGGGTGGAGAGCTTCGTCGCGCACAGTTGCGGGCATGACATCCATATGGCGTGGTGGAGCGGCGCGGCGCTGGCGCTCAGCCAGATGAAGGACAAGTGGCAGGGCACGCTCATGTTCATCGCCCAGCCCGCCGAGGAAAGCCTGGGCGGCGCGCGCGCCATGCTGGACGACGATCTGTTCGCCCGCTTCGGCAAGCCCGATTTCGGCTTCGCGGCCCATGTCAGCAATCTGCCCGCAGGCACGGTCAATATCCGGCCTGGCGCGGCGGGTGCGGCTTCGGACAGCTACGAGATCACATTCCACGGGCGCGGCGGACACGGCTCCATGCCCAGCGCCACGATCGACCCGATCACCATGGCCGCCCATTTCGTGACCGATGCGCAAACCGTGATCAGTCGCGAAAAAGACGCGGCGGCCTTCGGCGTGCTGACAGTCGGCGCGTTCCAGGCGGGCACCGTGGCCAATATCATCCCCGACAGCGCGCTGCTGAAGGTCAATCTGCGCTCCAACAGCGCGGATGTGCGCGCCATCCTGCAGGATGGCGTGGTGCGCACGGCCAAGGCCAGCGCGATGATGGCCCGCGCGCCGGAGCCGACCATCAATTATGTCGGCGGCACGGCGGCGCTCATCAACGATGCCAGCATGGCCGAACAGGCACAGAAGCTGCTCCAGCCTCTCTATGGGGATGCGATCCACTTCGTCCCCCGCGACGCTCCGCCCGTTTCCGCGAGCGAGGATTATTCCGAATTCGTATCGGCTGGCGTTCCTTCGCTCTTCTTCGCCATTGGCGGCTATTCGCCGGAAGCCATTGCCGAAGCGAAGGCGAAGGGAGAGCCCCTGCCCGTCAACCATTCGCCCTTCTTCGCCCCCACACCCGATCCCACCATCAAGGCTGGCGTGCGCGCGTTGGTGATGTCGATCATCGGGGGCGTCCATCCTGAAAGCGGATCGTCCCCCAAATGAGCCTGCGCCCGTTCCACCTCGCCTTTCCCGTGCACGATCTTGCGGAAGCTCGCGCCTTCTGGGGCGGAGTAATGGGTTGTCCGGAAGGGCGCAGCAGCGATCAATGGATCGACTTCGACTTCTACGGCCACCAGATCGTCACTCACCTCGTGCCCGGCACGCGGGAAGCCAATGCGACCAATCCGGTGGATGGCCATAATGTGCCGGTCCCCCATTTCGGCATCGTGCTGACGCTGGAAGACTGGCAGGAACTGGCTGATCGGTTGCAAGCGGCGGGCACGCAATTCGCGGTGGAACCGCATATCCGCTTCAAGGGCCAGCCCGGCGAGCAGGCGACGATGTTCTTCCGCGATCCGTCGGGCAATGCCATCGAAATGAAGGCCTTTGCCGATCTGAAGCAATTGTTCGCCACGCAGTAAAGCTGCGCTAAGGCTGCTTCGGTCGCCGGAAGCGGCGAGGAGAAGCAAATGGCACGAAAATCCACCATGCAGCGTTTTGCGCGCTGGCATATCTGGCTGGGCTGGCTGGCCGGCTTCCCCATTCTGATGTGGACCGTCACCGGCCTGTTCATGGCAGCCCGCCCCCTCGACGCAGTGCGCGGAGAAGATCTGCTAAAGCCTGTCCCCCCGGTCGAAACGGCAGGCCTTGCCGTGCCGCAGGGACTGGGCCCGGTGAAGGATATGGCGCTGGCAGCCCAGACGGATGGCCCTGTGTGGATCGTTACGCTGAAGGATGGCGGGCGCTATCGCTATTCCACGCGCGATGGCAGCGTGATCGCCCCTGTGACGAAGGATGAGGCCAAAGCCATCGCTCTAGCCGCCTATGCGGGCAAGGCCGGTCTGGAGCGGGTAACCTATTTCCCGGCAGACAGCGCCCCCGGAGACTTGCGGCGCCCGGTGGATAGCTGGCAGGCCCATTTCGCGGACGGCAGCAATCTCTACATCGCCGATACGACCGGCGAAGTACTGGCGATGCGTACCAGCTTCTGGCGTGCTTATGATTTCATGTGGGGCCTGCATATCATGGACCTCAAAACGCGAGAGAATGCCCACCACGCGATCCTGGTGATCTTCGCGAGCATATCTGTCATCGGCGCGCTGCTCGGCTGCGTACTGATGTTCCGCCGCCGCAAGGCCCGGGTGAAAACGACATGACCAGCACCACAATCGCCACCCTCACCCTTCCCCCCGCGCTCGATCTGGCGGGCGTCGCCGTCTTCGCCCTGAGCGGGGCACTGCAGGCCGCGCGCATGCGGCAGACCATCGTGACCATGGGCTTTTTCGCGCTGGTCACCGGCGTGGGCGGCGGATCGGTGCGTGACGTGTTGCTGGGCGTGCCTGCCTTCTGGCTCCACGATCCATGGATCGCGCCGGCCATTCTTGCCATGGCCCTGCTAGCCTGGTTCACCCCGCATCGCTGGTGGGACGGGCAGTTGCTCGAATGGCTGGATGCAGCGGGCCTCGCCGTCTTCTCCGTGCTCGGCACGGCAAAGGCGCTCTCACTGGGCGCAGCGCCTGTACCTGCGGCCATCTTGGGGATCGTGACAGGCTGCGTAGGCGGCATTATCCGCGATGTTCTGGCAGGCGTGCCTTCCATCGTCATGCGGCCGGAAATCTATGTGACGGCCGCAGCGCTTTCCGCGGCCCTGTGCGCGGCGGGCATGGCGCTGAACATCAATCCGCCGCTCGTATGGGGCGTGGCCGGGCTGGCAGGCTTTCTTCTGCGCGGCGCGGCCCTGCGCTGGGGGCTTAACCTGCCCGCCTATTCACGCAGCGGCAATCAGCCGCCAGAACCTTCGTAATAGGGCCTCTCGTCCGCCGACCCGACATAATCGCCCGGATAGCCTGCCTGCGCGCGGGCGCGGGCATAGGTGTCGTCATTCCACTGATTGTCCTGCGCCGGATAGGCGGAGCCGTTCAGCGATGCATCGCCAAGATCGACATTGCGGATGCGTCCGTCATTATCGATCCAGCAATCGAACCCGCCTCCTCTCTCCAACTGCCCGGAAATGCGCCAGCCATCGGGCGTGCGGGCGGCATTGTCCACATTGGCCACGCGTTCATTGCCGCGCTCGACCTGATCCGTGCACATGCTCACCGCATTGTCGATACCCCCACCCGAATAGGCACCATAGGAACCGCCCTGGCCGCGATAGGCGCCGGGCTCCCGGTAATCCTCCGGCCGGTCGTCCGGATAGGGATATGAGGGCTCGCCATAGCGGTAGCCATCGTCCGTCCTGTTATCGGACTTACTCGCCGCGCTGGCGATGGCGGCGATGCCGCCGATGATCAGGACGCCGGCCAGAACATCGCCTGCGTCGATCCCTCCACGATCATGGCGGTGATGATAGCGCCCATGTCCACCCCAGCTCTCGGCTGCGGCGGGCGTGGCGGCCATGGAAAACGCAGCGACCACGGTGGCGCTGCCGGCGAGAAAACGGAAGAATGAACGGGCCATGGAAAGGCTCCTGAAACAGGCCCGGCGATCGCGGACCCTAGGATCAGCTAGGCGGTTCAGGCTTAGCTGCCCCTGAACCGCCTTCGCTTCGATAGGCTATGGGATGCGGGGATTACAGGCCGCGAATGCCGCTGTAATCGATGTCCACCACCCGGCCATAGCTTACCCGGCAGGTGAACTTGCCCGAATCATAGCCATAGAGGCGATCGTTCCACCCGCGATAGTCACCGCCCCAACCATTGCCATAGCGACGGTCGCCACGGCGCCAGTCATGGTCGCGGGTGTTCACCGCGATGCGGCCCTTGATGCGATAGCCATCGCGCGTGCGGGAAATGTCCCGAATATCGGTTACATCGGCCCGGCCACCGCGCGAATAGCGGCTCGCCGTGCGCTCTGCGGCATTGACGCATTGTTCCACCGCGCTCCGCGGGTTGCCCCGGCGATCGCCATAATAGCGATCATCATAGCCGCGCCGGTCGCGATCGTCATAACGGCGATCATAGCGATCCCGGTCATTGTCGGAGGCAGCGGCCGCAATTGCGGCAATGCCACCGATGATCAGCGCACCGGCAATCACATCGCCCGCGTCGATCCGGTCATCATGGCCGTTGCGGGCATAGGCGGGGGAAACCGAAGCCATCGCCACCGCGCCTGCCGCGACGGTTCCGACCAGGCCCTTGGTAATGGTCTTCATGATTAGCGTCCTCTTCAATCTGCGGGCGGAAATGCCCGGCCATGGAGGAGGATCTAGCGATTCGGGAGTGATGGGAGGCTGAATTGGCCTGACAGCGATTGTTCATAATTCGATGTTGTTTTATGAACAGACGGACACAGCGCCCCCTGTGTCCTGCGCAAAGAAAAACCCGCCAGGATCGCTCCCGGCGGGTTTCCAAATTCAGCGTGAGAGCTGGGATCAGGCTTCGGCCATATCCAGTTCTTCGTTCATCACCGGGCCGCTATCCTTACCCTTGGCTTCCACATCACGGTCCACCAGTTCGATGATCGCGATCGGGGCAGCGTCAGAGGCGCGGATGCCGGCCTTGATGATGCGGGTGTAACCGCCATTGCGGCCGGCAAAGCGAGCGGCCAGCACTTCGAACAGCTTCTTTTCCTGCACTTCGTCCAGGATGCGGGCGTGAGCCAGACGGCGGTTCGAAAGGCCGCCATGCTTGGCCAGCGTGATCAGCTTTTCCACATAGGGGCGCAGTTCCTTGGCCTTGGCCGTGGTGGTCTGGATCTGCTCGTGCTTGATCAGCGCAGCAGCCATGTTGCGCATGAGGGCGGCGCGATGGCCGGACTTGCGCTGCAGCTTGCGGCCGGAAAGTTTATGACGCATTTTACTATCCTTCGTTCGTAAGGGGCCCGTGTGAGGTAGCCCGGTACTGGCGGCAATTAAGGGTCGCCGCCGTCACCCGAAAGTTGTCAGCCCAGCAGTTCCTGCTCGAGCTTCTTGGCCATTTCCTCGATATTCTCGGGCGGCCAGCCAGGGATGTCCATGCCCAGGCGCAGGCCCATGGAGCTGAGGACTTCCTTGATCTCGTTGAGCGACTTGCGGCCGAAATTCGGCGTGCGCAGCATCTCGGCTTCGGTCTTCTGGACCAGATCGCCGATGTAGATGATATTGTCGTTCTTGAGGCAGTTGGCCGAACGCACCGAAAGCTCCAGCTCGTCCACCTTCTTGAGGAGGTAACGGTTGAGCTGGTTGGCGTCCGATTCTTCCGGCTGAGCGGCAATGCCGATCATCGGGCTGGAAGGCTGCGGAATGCCGTCTTCGAAGTGGACGAACAGGGTCAGCTGGTCCTGCAGGATGCGCGCGGCATAGGCCACAGCGTCTTCAGGGGTAACCGTGCCGTCGGTTTCGACGTTCAGGCTCAGCTTGTCGTAGTCCAGTTCCTGGCCGACGCGAGCGTTCTCGACCTTGTAGCTGACCTGTTTGATCGGCGAATAGAGCGAATCCACCGGGATCAGGCCGATCGGCGCATCAACGGGGCGGTTGGACACAGCCGGGACATAGCCCTTGCCGGTATCCGCCGTGAGTTCCATGTTCAGCGTGGCGCCTTCATCGAGATGGCAGATCACGAGATCCTTGTTCATCACCTCGATATCGCCGGTAACGGCAATGTCGCCCGCCTTCACCTGGGCCGGGCCGGTCGCCGAAAGCTGCAGCCGCTTCGGGCCTTCGCCTTCCATCTTGAGCGCGATCTGCTTCACGTTCAGGACGATGTCGGTCACATCCTCGCGCACGCCGGCGAGCGACGAGAATTCATGCAGCACGTTCTCGATCTTGATCGAGGTGATCGCAGCGCCCTGCAGCGAGGAAAGCAGCACGCGGCGCAGGGCGTTGCCCAGCGTCAGGCCGAAACCGCGCTCGAGCGGCTCAGCAATGAAGGTCGCCTTGCGGCGCCCGTCGCCACCGGCCTTCACTTCGAGGCTGTTGGGCTTCTTGAGTTCCTGCCAGTTCTTCATGTTGACGGACATGGACTTCCCCTAGAGGTTTTATTTGCTGGATCGGCCGTCGACGCGATGAGCGCCGCGGCCGATCCGAATTACTGTGCGGCCCCGAAGGGTCGCGGGCAGGTTCAAATCAGACGCGGCGACGCTTGGACGGCCGCACGCCATTGTGCGGGATCGGCGTCACGTCGCGGATCGAGGTGATGGTGAAACCCACCGCCTGCAGGGCGCGCAGGGCGCTCTCACGGCCCGAACCCGGGCCCTTTACTTCGACTTCCAGGGTGCGCACGCCGTGCTCGGCGGCCTTCTTGCCGGCATCGTCAGCGGCGACCTGCGCAGCATACGGGGTCGACTTGCGGCTGCCCTTGAAGCCCATCATGCCTGCCGAGGACCAGCTGATCGCATTGCCCTGAGCATCGGTGATGGTGATCATGGTGTTATTGAAGCTGGCGTTCACATGCGCGACGCCGCTGCTGATGTTCTTACGCTCGCGGCGCTTAATGCGCTGGGGTTCGCGTGCCATGGTTCGTATCCTGTCCTGAAAATGAGAAGGAAGCCGTGCCGTTCAAACGGTTGCTTACTTCTTCTTACCTGCGATCGGCTTGGCCTTGCCCTTGCGGGTGCGCGCATTGGTGTGCGTGCGCTGGCCACGGACGGGCAGGCCCTTGCGATGGCGGAGGCCGCGATAGCAGGCCAGGTCCATCAGGCGCTTGATGTTCATCGCGGTGTTGCGACGAAGGTCACCTTCAACGGTATAACCAGCGTCGATCGCTTCACGGATCTGCAGAACTTCCGCATCGGAAAGATCCTGCACGCGGCGGCTGTGATCGATGCCCAGCTTGTCCGCAATGTCCTTGGCCGACTTGGGGCCGATACCGTGAATATAGGTGAGCGCGATGATCACGCGCTTGTTGGTGGGGATGTTTACCCCGGCAATACGAGCCACTTAAATCTCCTGCTCCACAGAGCGCCAGCCAATCCATATGGGGAGCCATATGGCAAAGGGCAGCCCCCTATCTCAACGCGTTGCACTTTTCCGACGGAAACGGATTTTTCACCACGGTAAATCCACCACGGCAAAAAGTCCGGACGGCGCGCAACGACTGCCGCCTGCCGGACTGTCCGTCTCACTCGGAGGGAAAGGCGCCTACGCCGATTCTGGCGCGCAGTCAACCGCAAGCTGCGCCGACACTGCGCACCTCGTTATGCCGAGGCACGATCACTGAGCAGTTAAGGATATACCCTAAGGATGGTGTCGGGTCAAAGCCCTCGATCCACCTACCCTTGCCCTGGCCAGATCCGAACGCAGGAAGGGCCGCAACGCCCCCAAAAAAGGAACGTCGCGGCCTTTCAATTGCATTCAACGAAGGTCAGCGGCCGAGGATATGCTCGATCTGAGCCGTCACCACATCGATGTCGGCCATGCCATCCACCCGGTTCACGATTCCTCGGGCTTCGTAGATCGGCAGGATCGGCGCGGTCTTGGCGCGATATTCGGCCAGGCGCGTGCGCACGGTTTCCTCATTATCGTCCGGACGGCGTTTGAACTCGGTGCTACCGCACTTGTCGCATACGCCATCGACCTTCGGGCGCTCGAACTTGTCGTGATAGCCCTGCCCGCATTTGGCGCAGGTGAAGCGGCCGGTGATACGCTCGACCAGCGCTTCCTCGTTCACTTCCAACTCGATCACGCTGTCCAGCTTGCGGCCATGGGCGGAAAGAATCCCGTCGAGCGAATGGGCCTGCTCCGCAGTGCGCGGATAGCCATCGAAGATAGCCCCGATGTCCTTGCCCATGACTTCCAGCTCATCGGAAATCAGCGCGGAAACGATCTCGTCCGAGACAAGTTCGCCCGCTTCCATCACCGCCTTCACGCGAAGTCCGGTCGGCGTTTCGGCCTTGACGGCGGCACGCAGCATGTCGCCGGTCGAAAGTTGGCGCATGCCGTGCCGTTCAACGAGACGCTTTGCCTGCGTCCCCTTGCCCGCGCCCGGAGGCCCAAGAAGAATGATGTTCATTTGCCCTCCCCGTTGACCCGACGCTGCCGGACCGGGCGGACCTAGAAGGCCCGCCCGTATCGGTCAGCGCAGTCGGCCTTTCAGCTTTGCCTTCTTGATAAGGTCACCATATTGGTGCGCCAGAAGGTGCGACTGAATCTGGGTGATAGTATCCACAGTCACGTTTACCACGATCAGCAGGCTGGTACCGCCGAGGAACAGCGGAACGCCGGTCTGCGCAATCATGTATTCCGGCAGACAGCACACCACAGTCAGGTAGATCGCACCGATCACCGTGATGCGCGTCAGCACATAATCCAGATAGGTGGCGGTGTTCTTGCCCGGACGGATGCCGGGAATGAAGCCGCCATTCTTCTTCAGATTGTCGGCCGTCTCTTCCGGGTTGAACACCACGGCGGTGTAGAAGAAGCAGAAGAAGACGATGCCGATGGCATAAAGCGTCATGTAGAGCGGCTGGCCGTGCTGCAGATACTGGTTCAGCGTCACGATGATGCCGCCCAGCGTGCTGTCAGTGCTCACCGAATTACCGGCGAACTGGCTGATCGTCAGCGGCAGCAGCAGCAGCGAGCTGGCGAAGATCGGCGGGATAACGCCGGCCGTGTTGAGCTTGAGCGGAAGATGGCTGCGATCCGCCTGCATCATTCCGCGCTGGCTTGCCCGCTTGGGATACTGGATCAACAGGCGCCGCTGGGCGCGCTCCATGAAACAGATCAGCAGCACCAGCCCGACCACCATGCCGATGAAACCGACGATCACGAACGGATTGATCGAGCCCGACCGGCCGCCTTCGAACATATTGGCGGTGAAAGTGGGGAACTGCGCCACGATACCGGCCATGATGATCAACGACACGCCATTGCCGATGCCGCGCGAGGTGATCTGCTCACCCAGCCACAGCAGGAACATGGTGCCGCCGATCAGGCTGATCACCGCAACCACGCGGAACATGACGCCCGGCTCGACCACGGCCTGAAGGCCGCTCTGCGCGCCGTAGCTTTCAAGTCCCGCCGCAAGGAACCAGCCCTGAATCGCGGTGAGGAACACGGCGCCATAACGGGTATACTGGTTGAGCTTCTTGCGCCCGCTTTCGCCTTCCTTCTTGATCGCCGCGAGAGCGGGATGAAGCGAGGCCGCGAGCTGCACCACGATAGACGCGGTGATGTAGGGCATGATGCCGAGCGCGATGAGGCTCATCCGCTCAAGGCTGCCGCCCGAGAATGTGTTGAAGAGGTCGAGAATGCCGCCGCGGGTCTGCGCGTAGAGGCTCTCGAGAATGAGCGGATTGACGCCAGGAAGCGGAACGAAGCTCAGGAAACGGAAAACGATCAGCGCGCCGATCGTGAACCAGATTCGCTGCTTGAGCTCGGTCGCCTTCGAGAAATTGGCGAGATTCAGGTTGCTCGCGATATTGTCGGCGCGTGATGCCATGGGAACGCTTAACCTTTATTGGGGGCATACCGGCTCGCGCCGAACGTCCCCCTTCCTATCAGCTGCAGCCCATATAGGGGCCGGGCGGAGATGGAACCACCCCCGCCCGGACGAATTGCCGAATTATTCGGAAGCTTCTGCCGCAGGAGCAGCCGCAGCGAGCAGTTCCACCGAACCGCCGGCCTTTTCGACTGCGGCAACAGCGCCCTTGCTCGCACCGGCGACCTTGAACGACAGCTTGGCCGAAAGCTCGCCCTTGCCGAGCAGGCGCACGCCATCCTTGCCACCACGAGCCAGACCGGCAGCCTGAAGAGCTGCATGGTCAACGGTGCCCTTGGCGTCCAGCTTACCGGCATCGATGAACTTCTGGATCATGCCGATGTTCACTTCGGCATAGTCCTTGCCGAAGGGATTGTTGAAGCCGCGCTTCGGGATGCGCATGTGCAGCGGCATCTGGCCGCCTTCGAACCCGGCGATCGAAACGCCCGAGCGTGCCTTTGCACCCTTCTGGCCACGACCGCCCGTCTTGCCCTTGCCGGAGCCGATACCACGGCCGATACGCATACGGCCCTTGCGGGCGCCGGCATTGTCGCGGATTTCGTTCAGTTTCATAATATGCACTCGCTTTCGCTTTGTTCGCGCTGAAGGGAAAGGCGGGCACTTAGCTGCCCGGAACCTGCTTGTCACCCCCCTTTGGCGGGTTTGCCGGCCTGTGCCGCGATCCGGCGAGCCGTTCGCGCAGGAAATCGCGCATCGGCCGCTCGAACCAGACATAGCTAAGGCGGGCGATCACCACTGTCAGGCAGAAGAACAGCGCCAGAAACCACCCGTTGCGAGCAATGTCTTGCGTCCTGATCGCGGGCATCAGCACCAGCATCATGGTGAGCTGGATCGGGAAGTGCCACAGATAGACGCCATATGTGTTCTCGCCGAGCCATTCGCAGGCGCGATCCAGCCAGGCCGGCGCGCTATTCTGCCATTCGGCAAGCAGCAGGAACAGCGCGCCGAAAATGCCGGTAATGCCGAATATCCGCCAGCCTGCGTCGCCTCCACCAATCGTGGATGCCACGCCGCCCAGCGCGAACACCGTGGCCAATAGAGCGAGTATCCGCCCATTTTTCGCGTAACCTTCGCGCAGAATGCTGAGCGAACAGCCTGCGAAGAAATAGGAGCCGCACGAAAGCACACCGGAACTCGCGCCCCATTTATAGTCCGCGAAACCGAATCCCAGCGCCATGGCAATCGTGAAAACAGCCCCGAAACGCCGCGCCAGCCCGCGGGTGAGCCAGAAGATGGCATAGACAGCGATCTCCACCGACACGGACCAAATCGGCCCATTGAAGGACAGGCCTGTGCGAATCCAGTCCGACGCCATGAACAATTGGGCGACGAAGTGCTGCCAGTCGAACTTGCCGTAGATCGGCGTGTAGCCAAGGCGGTACAGCGCAATGAATTGCAGGCCGGTCACCACAAGCAATGTGAGCAGATGCAGGGGATAGAGCCGCGCGATCCGGTTCACCACAAAGCTACGCGTGCCCACGCGGTGTCCGTAATAGACATGAGCGAAAACGAAGCCGGAGATCAGCCAGAAAACCTGGACCGCGAAATAGCCCCATTCATAGGCAGGCCAGAGCACTTCGCGCGCGGGCAGGACTTCCTGATAGCCGGGCATCTTGAGCCGATCCGGCCCGGACATGAAGAAATGAACATAGTGATAGAACAGCACCGACAATGCGGCGATGCCTCGCACCCCGTCGATCAGCGAGAGATACGGCCGGTTCGCCACCGCCCGCTCTACTCTGGCCGTTCCCTGTGCAGCACCCCTGCCTTCCATAGCGCGCCCTCAGCTCCGCACGTCGTTTCCACTTACGAAAAACCCCGGCACGCTGGCCGGGGTTTTCCTTAGTCATATCGAGTGAATGCGGTCAGCCGACCACTTCCACCATATGGGGCAGCTTGGCGATGGCGCCGCGCACTTCCGGGGTGTCTTCCACCTCGACCACGCGGTGCATCTTGCCCAGGCCCAGACCGATAAGGATCTTCTTCTGGCTTTCGGGCCGGCGGATCGGCGAACCGATCTGCTTGATCTTGATCTTTGCCATGGGTGCTTACTCCGTCAGAGCTGCGGCGTCGGCTTCAGCCTCCGCCTCACTTGCGCCGCCACGGCCGAGCAGGTCAGCGACCTTCTTGCCGCGACGCTGGGCCACCGACTTCGGCGAAGTCTGGTTGGTCAGCGCGTCGAAAGTGGCGCGGATCATGTTGTAGGGGTTGGACGTACCGACCGACTTGGTCACCACATCGTGAACGCCCAGGCTCTCGAACACGGCACGCATCGGACCACCGGCAATGATACCGGTACCCGCCGGGGCACTGCGCACGTTGACCTTGCCGGCACCGAAACGGCCCTTGCCGTCATGGTGCAGAGTACGGCCTTCCTTGAGGGGCACGCGCACCATCTTCTTCTTCGCAGAAGCAGTTGCCTTGGTGATGGCTTCCGGCACTTCGCGAGCCTTGCCATGACCGAAGCCAACGCGGCCCTTGCCGTCACCCACGACGACCAGCGCAGCGAAACCGAAACGCTTGCCGCCCTTCACCGTCTTGGAGACGCGGTTGATGTGAACGAGCTTTTCGATCAGCTCCTCACCCGCTTCTTCCTCGCCGCCACGGCCGCCACGGCGATCGTCGCGACGGCCACGGCCGCCACGTTCACCGCCGCGATCGCCACCACGGCCACGGCCACGGCCGCCACCACGACCTTCGCGGGCGTTTTCGCCAGCGGGAGCCGCTGCAGCTTCGACCGCACCGGTGGTTTCCGGGGTCTGCTCGTTGTTGTTCTCGTCAGCCATCATCAGAACTCCAGCCCGCCTTCGCGCGCGGCGTCGGCCAGCGCCTTGACGCGGCCATGGAACAGGAAGCCGCCGCGATCGAACACGACAGCAGTCACACCGGCCTTCTTGGCCGCATCGGCAATGTCCTTGCCCACCTGCACGGCGGCGTCGACATTCGCGCCGCTCGACTTCGAGCCGAGCGTTGATGCTGCAGCCACGGTGCGCCCTTCGGCGTCATCGATGATCTGCGCGTAGATGTGACGGCCGGTGCGATGCACCGACAGACGCGGACGACCACCAGCACGGCTCTTGAGCGCGGTGCGCACCCGGCGCCGGCGGCGTTCGAAAAGGGAGAGCTTGGCCATCTTACTTCTTCTTCCCTTCCTTGCGGAAGATGTATTCGCCGCGGTACTTGATACCCTTGCCCTTATAGGGTTCGGGCTTGCGCCACCGGCGAACTTCGGCCGCGAACTGGCCGACCTTCTGCTTGTCGATCCCGTTGATCTCGACCGTGGTCTGATCGGGGGTTTTCACTTCCAGGCCCTCGGGCACGTCGAGATCGACGTCATGGCTATAGCCGAGCTGGAGCTTGAGCTTCGCGCCCTGGGCCTGCGCACGATAGCCGACACCGGTGATTTCAAGCACCTTGGTGTAGCCTTCGGTCACGCCCGAAACGAGATTGGCCACCAGCGTGCGCTGCATGCCCCAGAAGGAGCGGGCTCGCTTGCTGTCATTGGCCGGACGGACCGAGATCGTGCCGTCCTGGACCTCGTAGGTCACATCATCGGCCAGACCCAGCGTGAGCGTGCCCTTCGGGCCCTTCACGGTGAGAATGCCGTCCTTGATGTCGGCGGTGACGCCACTGGGGATCGTCACCGGCACTTTACCGATGCGGCTCATCAGAACACCTCCGCCAGCACTTCGCCGCCGACGTTCTGGGCGCGCGCTTCGGCATCCGAAAGCACGCCGCGAGGCGTCGAGACGATGGTGATGCCAAGGCCATTGCGGACATTCGGCAGTTCCTTGGAACCCGAATAGACGCGGCGGCCAGGCTTGGACACGCGAGCGACATGCTTGATAGCGGGCTCGCCTTCGAAATACTTCAGTTCGATCCGCAGCTGCGGGTGCTTGCCGGTGGCATCTTCCGAGTAACCACGGATATAGCCTTCGCGGCGGAGCACTTCGAGCACGTTGGCGCGCAGCTTGGAAGCCGGCGAAAGGACGGAATCCTTCTTCGCCTGCTGGCCGTTGCGGATGCGGGTGAGCATATCACCCAGGGGATCGGTCATAGCCATTTGCGGATCCTTACCAGCTCGACTTCGTCACACCGGGGATGAGGCCCTTGTTGGCCAGATCCCGCAGTTCGATGCGGCACAGGCCGAACTTGCGATAATAGCCGCGCGGACGGCCGGTGGTGGCGCAGCGGTTGCGCACACGGGTGGGGTTCGCGTTACGCGGGATTTCCGCCAGCTTCAGGCGAGCCATCAGGCGCTCGGTTTCATCGAGCGACTCATTGTCGGCAATTGCCTTCAGCTTTGCGTACTTCGCCGCATACTTCTTCACGAGCTGCTTGCGGCGCTCGTTCTTGTTCACGGAACTCAGTTTCGCCATGGACTTAAGCTCTCTCTATCAGCGGCTCACGCCGCTTCCTTCTGGTCCTGCTGGTCGGCAGGGAAAGGGAAACCGAACAGACGCAGAAGCTCGCGGGCTTCCTCGTCGGTCTTCGCGGTGGTGGTGACGATGATGTCCATGCCACGCACCTTGTCGATCTTGTCGTAGCTGATCTCGGGGAAGATGATCTGCTCCTTCACGCCCATGGCATAGTTGCCACGGCCATCGAAGCTCTTCGGGTTGAGACCACGGAAGTCGCGGATGCGGGGCATCGCGATCGTCACGAGGCGATCGAGGAATTCATACATGCGTTCACGGCGCAGAGTAACCTTGCAACCGATCGGCATGCCTTCGCGCAGCTTGAACTGTGCGATCGACTTCTTCGCCTTGGTGATCACGGGCTTCTGGCCGGCGATCAGTTCCATTTCCTCAGCGGCCGTCTGGACCTTCTTCTTGTCCTGGCTGGCTTCGCCAACGCCCATGTTGAGCGTGATCTTTTCCAGCTTGGGAACTTCAAGGCGGTTCTTGTAACCGAACTTTTCGGTCATCGCCTTGACGATCTGGTCCTCATAGCTCTGCTTGAGGCGAGGGGTGTAATTGTCAGCCACTGATGACCTCCCCGGACTTCACGGCCACACGGACCTTCTTGCCATCACGCACTTCGAAACGGACGCGCGTTGCCTGGCCCGACTTGGGGTCAGCGAGCGAAACCTTCGAAATGGCGAGCGGCGCTTCGAAACGATCAATCCCGCCCTGCGGGTTCGTCTGCGACGGCTTGCGGTGACGGGCGGCAACGTTGACGCCCTGGACCACGACCTTGCCGTCCTGCGGCAGAACCTTGGTCACAGTGCCGGTACGGCCCTTGTCCTTGCCCGAACGGATGACGACAGTGTCGCCCTTCTTGATCTTGGCGGCAGACATCACAGCACCTCCGGTGCGAGCGAGATGATCTTCATGAAGCCCTTGCCGCGCAGTTCGCGCACCACGGGGCCAAAGATACGAGTGCCGATGGGCTCCTCGTTCTTGTTCACGAGAACAGCGGCATTGGTGTCAAAGCGGATGACGCTGCCATCGGGACGGCGAACGTCCTTCTTGGTGCGCACGATAACGGCGCGGTGAACGTCACCCTTCTTCACGCGGGCACGCGGCTGCGCCTCCTTGATGGAGACAACGATCACGTCGCCAACGCCAGCGGTACGGCGCTTCGAGCCGCCCAGCACCTTGATGCACTGGACGCGCTTCGCGCCGCTGTTATCCGCGACGTCGAGGTTGGATTGCATCTGGATCATCGATCCGGTTCCTTCTCAATCGGCTTGCCGGAACCAGTCCGGCAGTTCCAAATTCTGTAGCTTACGCTTCGGCGTCGAGATTGGCTTCGAGAGCCGTGCCCTTGCCCGCCGTCACCCGGTCGAGAACCTTCCAGCTCTTGGTCTTCGAAATCGGGCGGGTCTCTTCGATCCGCACGGTCTCGCCGACCTTGAAGGAATTGTCCTCGTCGTGAGCGTGGTACTTCTTCGAGCGGCGGATGATCTTCCCGTAAAGCGGGTGCTTCACCTTACGCTCGACATTGACCGTGACGGTCTTGTCGGTCTTGTCGGAGACGACGGTCCCGATCAGGATACGCTTCGGCATCGTCTAACTCCTCAGGCCTTGGCAGCCGCAGTGCGTTCGCTCTGCAGCGTCTTGATGCGCGCGATTTCGCGGCGGACTTCCTTAACCCGGGCGGGACGCTCGAGCTGGCTGGTCGCGGCCTGGAAGCGCAGGTTGAACTGCTCGCGCTTGAGTTCGACGAGTTCAGCGGTCAGCTGGTCGTCGGTCTTGGCGCGGAGATCTTCGATCTTGCTCATCTCTTAGCCCTCCAGGTGCGAGGTGTCGCCGAGACGGGCAACGACCTTGGTCTTGATCGGCAGCTTCATCGCGGCGCGGCTGAAAGCCTCCGCAGCGAGCGGGCCGGCAACGCCGTCCAGTTCGAACAGGATGCGGCCCGGCTTAACGCGAGCTGCCCAATATTCGATCGAACCCTTGCCCTTACCCTGACGGACTTCGGCAGGCTTCTTCGAAACCGGCACGTCCGGGAAGACGCGGATCCAGAGACGGCCCTGGCGCTTGATGTGGCGCGTGATCGCACGGCGAGCCGCTTCGATCTGGCGGGCGGTGATACGTTCCGGCTCGAGGGCCTTGAGGCCGTAGGAGCCGAAATTCAGGCTCGAACCACCCTTGGCATCACCCTTGATGCGGCCCTTGAAGGCCTTGCGGAACTTGGTTTTCTTCGGTTGCAGCATTGTCTCTACTCAGCTCCCGATCAACGCGCCGGACGGACGCCGGAGGTTTGAGCCTCCATCATCAGCCGGTCCTGCGCCATCGGATCGTGGGCGAAGATCTCACCCTTGAAGATCCAGCACTTGATGCCGATGATGCCATAGGCGGTCAGCGCCTCGGCTTCGGCATAATCGACATTGGCGCGCAGCGTGTGAAGCGGCACGCGGCCTTCGCGATACTGCTCGACACGGGCGATTTCAGCGCCGCCGAGACGGCCACCGCACATCACCTTGATGCCATCCGCGCCAAGACGCATGGCAGACTGCATCGCCCGCTTCATCGCGCGGCGGAACGCCACACGGCGGATCAGCTGATCAGCAATGCCCTGAGCGACGAGCTTCGCGTCGATTTCCGGCTTGCGGATTTCAACGATGTTCAGCTTCACTTCGCTGGCGGTCATCTTGGAAAGCTGAGCGCGCAGCTTTTCGATGTCAGCGCCCTTCTTGCCGATGATCACGCCGGGACGCGCAGCATAGATGCTGACGCGGCACAGCTTGGCCGGACGCTCGATCACGATCTTGGAGATCGCGGCCTGCGGCACGGTTGCGATCACGAACTTGCGGATCTTGATGTCTTCCTCGAGCAGCTTGGCATAGTCACGCCCTTCGGCGTACCAGCGGCTGTCCCAGGTGCGGTTGATCTGCAGGCGCAGGCCAATGGGGTTGGATTTATGACCCATGATCAGGCCTCCTCGACTTCGCGAACGACGATGCGCAGACGGCTGAACGGCTTCAGGATGCGCGTGGACTTACCACGGCCACGGGTGTGGAACCGCTTCATGGTAACCGACTTGCCCACGCTCGCTTCGGCGACGACCAGAGCGTCGACGTCGAGATTGTGGTTGTTCTCGGCATTGGCGATCGCCGAGGCGAGCACCTTCTTCGCGTCCTGTGCCATCGCCCGCTTGGAGAAGGTCAGGATGTTGAGGGCCTCTTCAGCCTTCTTGCCGCGGATCAGACCGGCGACGAGGTTGAGCTTCTGGGCCGAACCACGGATGGTGGTGCCGACCGACAGCGCTTCCTTCTCACCGACGCGACGGGGAGCTTTCTGCTTACCCATTAGCGCTTACCCTTCTTGTCGGCTGCGTGGCCCGGGAAGTTGCGCGTGGGCGCGAATTCACCAAGCTTGTGCCCGACCATTTCCTCGTTGACCGAGACGGGGATGAACTTCTGGCCATTGTAGACGTTGAACGTCAGGCCAACGAACTGCGGCAGGATCGTCGAACGACGCGACCAGGTCTTGATCGCGCCAGCGCGAGTGCCCTGTTCCTGCGCGTCTTCTGCCTTCTTCAGCAGATGCAGGTCGACGAACGGGCCTTTCCAGACGGAACGAGCCATGGGGCTTACCTCTTCTTCTTCGCGTGACGCGAACGGATGATCATCTTGTCGGTCGACTTGTTGTGCCGCGTGCGGGCACCCTTCGTCGGCTTACCCCACGGCGTAACCGGATGACGGCCACCAGAGGTACGGCCTTCACCACCACCATGCGGGTGGTCGACCGGGTTCTTGGCGACACCGCGGGTAAGCGGCTTGACGCCCATCCAGCGACGACGACCAGCCTTGGCAAGCGTCTGGTTCGAATTGTCCGGGTTGGACACCGCACCGACCGTACCCATGCAATCGCCACGCAGGTAGCGCTGCTCGCCCGAGTTGAGACGCACGATCACCAGACCGCGGTCACGACCGACGAGCTGCACATAGGTGCCTGCCGAACGGGCGATCTGGCCGCCCTTGCCCGGCTTCATCTCCACATTGTGGCAGATGGTGCCGACCGGCATCTGGCTGAGCAGCATGGCGTTGCCCGGCTTCACGTCGGTCTTTTCACCGGCGATCACCTGGTCGCCCACGGCAACGCGCTGCGGTGCGAGGATATAGGCGAGTTCGCCATCCTCATACTTGATCAGCGCAATGAACGCGGTGCGGTTGGGATCGTATTCGATCCGTTCAACGGTTCCGGCAACGTCCCACTTGCGGCGCTTGAAGTCCACGAAACGGTACTTCTGCTTGTGACCGCCACCAATGCCGCGCGATGTCACGTGGCCCTTGTTGTTGCGGCCACCCGTCTTGGACTTGCCTTCGGTGAGAGCCTTGACCGGCTTGCCCTTGTAGAGGCCCGAGCGGTCGACCAGCACGAGGCCGCGACGCGCGGGGCTAGTCGGCTTGTAGTTCTTGAGTGCCATTGTTCTCTAGCCTCAGATGCCGCTGGTGACGTCGATGGGGTCCTGGCCGGCAGCCAGGGTCACGATCGCCTTCTTCACGTCGGTGCGCTTGTAGGCCTTGCCCTTCCAGCGCTTCGTCTTGCCCTTCTGGACAATCGTATTCACTGCCTTCACCTTGGTGTCGAACAGCGCTTCTACCGCTTCCTTGATCTGCGGCTTCGTGGCGCTGCCGGCAACCTTGAAGACGACTGCGTTGTTCTCGGACAGCAGCGTTGCCTTCTCGGTGATGTGCGGCGAAAGGATCACGTCGTAGTGACGTACGTCCACGTCCTGCTTCTTAGCCATTGAAACGCGCCTCCAGCTTTTCGACCGCGGCGCGCGTCAGCACCAGCGTATCATGCTTCAGGATGTCATAGACATTGGCGCCGATGGCGGGGAGGACGTTGATGTCCTTCAGATTGCCGGCGGCACGCGCGAAATTGTCATTCACGCTCTCGCCGTCGATCACCAGCACCTTCTTGCCCCAGCCCGCCTTGGCGAGCTGACCTGCCAGCGCCTTGGTCTTGGCGTCGGTCAGTTCCAGGCTGTCAACGATCACAAGACCGTTCTTCGCCTTCGCCGAAAGAGCCATCCGGAGGCCGAGGGCGCGGATCTTCTTGTTCAGCGAAATGTCGAATTCACGACGACGGGCACCATGGGCCTTACCACCGCCGATGAACACCGGAGCCTTGCGATCACCATGGCGAGCCGTGCCGCCGCCCTTCTGGCGACCCCACTTCTTGCCGGTGCGAGCAACGTCCGAACGCTCACGGGTAGCGCGAGCAATGCCGCGGCGGTTTTCGAGCTGCCAGGTGACAACGCGGTGGAGGATGTCGGCGCGCGGCTCAAGGCCGAACACGGCATCGTTCAGTTCAATGTCGCCCTTGGCGACCGAACCGTCGAGGTTGGAAAGCTTCACCTTCACGACTTAGCCCTCCTGGCCTTCGGTCGCCTCGACAGCCACGGCTTCTTCAGCCGGAGTGTCGGCAGGCGCCGCGTCATTGCTGTTGGCCGCGCTCTTCAGCCCGGCGGGATAGGGAGCCTCGGCGTGACGCGAAACCTTCACGGAGTCGCGAACGAGCAGCCAGGCGTTCTTCGAGCCGGGAACCGAACCCTTCACGAAGATCAGGCCGCGCTCATCATCCGTACGGACGATTTCGAGGTTCTGCTGAGTGCGCTGACGGTCGCCCATGTGGCCGGCCATCTTCTTGCCCTTGAACACGCGACCCGGATCTTGACGGTTACCGGTCGAACCATGGGCGCGGTGGCTGATGGAAACACCGTGGGTAGCGCGCATACCGCCGAAACCCCAGCGCTTCATCGCACCGGCAAAGCCCTTGCCCTGCGTGTGGCCCGTAATGTCGACCAGCTGGCCCGGCACGAAGTGCGAGGCAGCGATCGTGGAACCGACTTCCAGCACCGCATCTTCAGCGACGCGGAATTCCGCGACCTTCATCTTGAGCGACACTTCAGCCTTGGCGAAATGCTCACGCTGCGGCTTGGCAACGTTCTTCTGCTTGGCTTCACCCGAACCGACCTGGAGAGCGGTGTAACCGTCGTTCTCCTGGGTACGGACCGAAACCACCTGGCAGTCTTCCAGGGCAAGAACGGTCACGGGAACGTGACGTCCATCCTCCTGGAACAGGCGGGTCATCCCGACTTTCTTAGCGATCACGCCTGTGCGCATGACCAATCTCCTCAACAGAGGCACCTGGACCCATTCCAGGTGCTTGCCAGCCCTAATTGTGATGCATCGCCCCGTCCGGGCTGAGCGCCCTTCCCTCGGCACAAGCCTTTGGAAGAGCAAGACGGGGGACGCAGCCCGGATCAATTACGATCCGGCGGTATCCCAATGTCTGCGCGGGAAATTTCCCGCGAACCGGCCCGGATAAATCCGGCTTCCGGATAGGATGCGGCCCGAAGGCCAAAACTTGCCTGAAAACAGGCTGCCTCCGCCGTAGCGGAGGCCGGAAGCAAACTCACTTAAGCGAGCTTGATCTCCACATTCACACCAGCCGCCAGGTCCAGCTTCATCAGCGCGTCGACCGTCTGGGCGTTGGGCTGCACGATGTCCAGCAGCCGCTTGTAGGTGCGAACCTCGAACTGTTCCCGCGACTTCTTGTCGATGTGCGGACCGCGGTTCACGGTGAACTTCTCGATACGCGTCGGCAGCGGAATGGGGCCCCGGATCAGCGCGCCAGTACGGCGGGCGGTTTCGGCGATCTCGCCAGTCGCCTGATCGAGAACGCGGTGGTCAAACGCCTTGAGGCGAATGCGAATATTCTGAGCTTCCATTTCCAACTACCGATGCGAAAGAGCCACGGCGACCCAAGAGCCACCAAAAACAAAGAACCGCCCCGCCTCACCGACCTTCGTTGGAAGTTTCGGGAAGGGGCGGCCCTTCGAGAATACCGAAAGGCGGGGGACGAATCCCCCGCCTCTGCGGCGCCTATATTACTTCGTGATCTTGCTGACAACCCCCGAACCGACGGTGCGGCCACCTTCGCGAATTGCGAAGCGAAGACCTTCATCCATCGCGATCGGAGCGATCAGCTTCACGCCGATCGTCACGTTGTCGCCCGGCATGACCATTTCAGTGCCCTCAGGGAGGATCACTTCACCGGTCACGTCGGTGGTGCGGAAGTAGAACTGCGGGCGGTAGTTGGCGAAGAACGGCGTGTGACGGCCACCTTCGTCCTTCGACAGCACGTAGACTTCGGCGCTGAATTCGGTGTGCGGGTTCACGGTGCCCGGCTTGGCGAGGACCTGGCCACGCTCAACCGATTCACGAGCGATACCACGGATCAGGGCACCGACGTTGTCGCCAGCTTCACCGCGATCGAGCAGCTTGCGGAACATTTCGACGCCGGTCACGGTCGTCTTCTGGGTGTCCTTGATGCCGACGATTTCGACTTCGTCACCAACGTTCACAACGCCGGTTTCGATACGGCCGGTCACCACGGTGCCGCGACCCGAGATCGAGAACACGTCTTCGATCGGCATCAGGAAGGGCTTGTCGATCGGACGTTCGGGCTGCGGGATGTAGGCGTCAACCGCGTCCATCAGAGCCTTGATCGAGCTTTCGCCGATTTCCGGATCGCGGCCTTCGAGAGCGGCCAGAGCCGAACCCTTGACGATCGGAATATCGTCGCCCGGGAAGTCGTAGCTGGAGAGCAGCTCGCGAACTTCGAGTTCGACGAGCTCGAGCAGCTCTTCGTCGTCAACCTGGTCGACCTTGTTCATGTACACGACCAGAGCCGGCACGCCGACCTGACGGGCCAGAAGGATGTGTTCGCGGGTCTGCGGCATCGGGCCGTCAGCAGCGTTCACAACCAGGATCGCGCCGTCCATCTGGGCGGCACCGGTGATCATGTTCTTCACATAGTCAGCGTGGCCCGGGCAGTCGACGTGTGCGTAGTGACGCGCGTCGGTTTCGTATTCCACGTGAGCGGTCGAGATGGTGATACCGCGCTCGCGCTCTTCAGGAGCCTTGTCGATGTTCGCGAAATCGACCGGAGCGCCCAGAACCTTGGTGATAGCAGCCGTCAGCGTGGTCTTGCCGTGGTCGACGTGACCGATGGTGCCGATGTTGCAGTGCGGCTTGGTCCGCTCAAATTTTGCCTTAGCCATTTGTCAAAACCTCTATTTTCTCAAAATTCGATCATTGCGGGAGATCGGCGCCCGCTGAATCAGGCGCCGCCCCTAGACGGTCGCTCGCCGTTAGGCAAGCTTCTCCTTGACTTCGGCCGCCACATTGGCGGGCACTTCGTCGTAATGCGAGAACTGCATCGTGTACTGGGCGCGGCCCTGTGTGAACGAACGCAGTTCATTGACGTAGCCGAACATGTTGGCCAGCGGCACAAAGGCCTCGACCACCTGGGCATTACCGCGGCTGTCGGTGCCCTGGATCTGGCCACGACGGGAGTTCAGGTCGCCGATTACGTCGCCCATGAATTCTTCCGGCGTCACCACTTCCACCTTCATCACCGGTTCGAGCAGCTTGATGCCTGCCCGTTCGGCAACTTCACGCATCGCACCGCGGCCGGCGATTTCGAACGCGATCGTCGAGGAGTCGACGTCGTGATACGCACCGTCATACAGGCGAATTTCGAAGTCGATGATCGGGAAGCCGATCAGATAGCCGCTGGCTGCCTGTTCGCGCATACCCTTTTCGATCGACGGAATATATTCGCGCGGAATGTTGCCGCCCTTGATCTCGTCGATGAAGGTGATGCCCGCACCGCGTTCGCCCGGAGCGACCTTGACCTTCACGCGACCGAACTGGCCGGTACCGCCCGACTGCTTCTTGTGGGTGAAGTCGACATCCACCGGCTTCGACAGCGATTCGCGGTAGGCCACCTGCGGCGCACCGACATTGGCTTCCACCTTGAATTCGCGACGCATGCGGTCGACCAGGATTTCGAGGTGGAGTTCGCCCATCCCCTTGATGATGGTCTGGCCCGATTCGTGATCGGTCGAAACGCGGAACGAGGGATCCTCGGCAGCCAGACGATTGAGCGCGATGCCCATCTTTTCCTGGTCGGCCTTGGTCTTCGGTTCCACCGACAGTTCGATAACCGGCTCGGGGAATTCCATGCGTTCGAGAATGATCGGCGCGCTCTTGGCGCACAGCGTATCGCCCGTGGTGGTTTCCTTCAGACCGGCCAGCGCCACGATGTCGCCCGCGAAGGCTTCATCGATGTCTTCACGGTTGTTCGAGTGCATCAGCAGCATACGGCCGATCTTCTCGTCCTTCTCCTTCACGGAGTTGAGGTAAGAACCCTTGCTCAGCTTGCCGGAATAGATGCGTGCGAAGGTGAGCGAGCCCACGAAGGGATCGTTCATGATCTTGAACGCCAGCGCGCTGAACGGTGCGTCGTCGCTCGAAGGACGGCTGTCTTCCTCGTCCGTGCCGGGCTTCACGCCCTTGATGGCGGGAACGTCGATCGGGCTCGGCAGGTAGTCGACAACGGCGTCGAGCAGGGCCTGCACGCCCTTGTTCTTGAACGAGGAACCGCACAGCACCGGAACGAAAGCATGCTCCAGCGTGCCCTTGCGGATCAGCGCCTTGAGCTGGGCCACGTCGGGCTCCACGCCTTCGAGATAGGCTTCGGTCGCCGCGTCGTCCTGCTCCACGGCGAGTTCGACCAGCTTTTCGCGATATTCGGCAGCCTTGTCAGCCATGTCGGCCGGAATTTCTTCATAGAAGAATTCGGCGCCCAGGCTCTCATCCTTCCAGATGATCGCGCGATTGTTCACCAGGTCCACCAGGCCCTTGAAGCCCGATTCGGCGCCGATCGGCAGATAGAGCACCAGCGGAACCGCGCCGAGGCGGTCGATGATGGTCTGCACGCAGTAATAGAAATCCGCTCCGGTGCGATCGAGCTTGTTGATGTAGCACATGCGGGGAACGCCGTACTTTTCAGCCTGACGCCACACGGTTTCCGACTGCGGCTCCACGCCGGCCACGCCGTCAAACGCAGCGACCGCGCCGTCGAGCACGCGCAGCGAGCGTTCGACTTCGATGGTGAAGTCCACGTGACCGGGGGTGTCGATGATGTTCAGGCGGTGTTCGGGGCCATTGCCCTCTTCGGCCTTCCAGAAGCAGGTCGTCGCGGCCGACGTGATGGTGATGCCGCGTTCCTGTTCCTGCTCCATCCAGTCCATGGTGGCGGCGCCATCGTGCACTTCGCCGATCTTGTAGGACTTGCCGGTGTAATAGAGAATCCGCTCGGTAGTCGTGGTCTTGCCGGCGTCGATATGCGCCATGATACCGAAATTGCGGTAGCGTTCGATCGGATGGCTGCGTGCCATGGTGGTTTCCTTAAGGCCTTTCGGAGGTCAGGCCGGCCAGCGCCGGCCCTCGCCCCATATAGTAACGATTGTGACCGGCAAAAGACACGCCCGATGCGCGCCCTCCCCCGGCCCGCCGCTTACCAGCGGTAGTGGCTGAACGCGCGGTTGGCGTCGGCCATGCGGTGAGTATCTTCCCGCTTCTTGACCGCGTTGCCGCGATTGTTCGCCGCATCCATCAGCTCACCCGAAAGGCGGGCGGCCATGGTGGTTTCCGCACGGCCGCGGGCAGCGTTGATCAGCCAGCGGATCGCCAGGGCCTGAGCACGCTCGGGGCGCACTTCCACGGGAACCTGATAGGTCGCACCACCAACGCGGCGCGAGCGCACTTCGATGGCCGGCTTCACATTGTTCAGCGCATCATGGAACACCTGGACCGGATCGCCCTTGGCGCGCGCTTCGACGGTTTCGAGCGCACCATAGACGATCTTTTCGGCGGCAGACTTCTTGCCGTCATACATCAGGTTGTTCATGAACTTCGAAAGCACCACATCCCCAAACTTGGGATCGGGCAGGATTTCCCGCTTCTCGGGACGACGACGACGTGACATCGGATATTCTCCTGTCAGGCCCTTTTCCAAACCATCATCCCAACAGAAGCTGGGATCTCAATGAGGCTTGGCGGACCTTCAAAAACTCAACAAACGTTCTTCCTTGGGGAGCGAGATCCCCGATAAGATCGCTGATGACGATCTTTCGAGGATGACGTTCACCCCGTGAACGTCACTTGGGACGCTTCGCGCCGTACTTCGAACGGGACTGCTTGCGGTCCTTCACGCCCTGCGTATCGAGCACGCCGCGCAGCACGTGATAGCGCACGCCGGGAAGGTCGCGCACACGGCCGCCGCGGATCAGCACAACCGAGTGTTCCTGCAGGTTGTGGCCTTCGCCGGGGATGTAGGAAATGACTTCGCGCTGGTTGGT
Source organism: Fulverythrobacter ferritrahens (assembly GCF_020539485.1). Taxonomy (GTDB): domain Bacteria; phylum Pseudomonadota; class Alphaproteobacteria; order Sphingomonadales; family Sphingomonadaceae; genus Andeanibacterium; species Andeanibacterium ferritrahens. The sequence continues at coordinate 517,871 of NZ_JACDXU010000001.1, read as the reverse complement.
CAGACGAACCTTGGCGACCTTGCGGAGAGCCGAGTTCGGCTTCTTCGGGGTCGTGGTGTAGACGCGAGTGCAAACGCCGCGCTTCTGCGGGTTCTGCTCCATCGCAGGCACCTTGCTCTTGGCCTTCTGCGGCACGCGGCCCTTGCGGACCAGCTGGTTGATTGTAGGCATTAAATCTCTTCACCTTAGTTTCTGACCCCAAGGGGAGTCAGGGCTTGTCGACTATACGACCGGGTGAAGAGTGAAGAACCTGCCTCGCCGTTACGAGGCGATTTGCATCGCCCGAAGCACGAGATCCCTGCTTTCGCAGGAACAGGCCGAAACGCTCCACCAGGCCACAAGGCCGGGTTACTTTGCCGGCTGCCCCGCGATAGGGACGCACCGCCAATGTTCAGCTCGTAATGCCCGGCACAGGGAATCCCTGCCCGAACTTGCGCGGGCCATTAAGGGAAAGGCTGGCATTGGTCAAGCGATGGGAATGGCATCGCCGTATTCTCGTTGTTTGGAAAGGCCAGCTGATTTCCGGAAACCGCAGCCAACTGGCCTCAGTTGCCCGGCGGCGGGGGCGGTGGACCGCCCGGCCTGCCGGGGCCAGCGGGGCCGCGCTCACCGACTTCCTCGGTCCGCACGTCCCAGATCTCGTCCTGCGTCAGCCAATTGTCGCCATTGCGGTCTGCCTTGGTGAAGCGCGCGCCTTGATAGGCCACCAGCTCGTCCAGCGAGACGCCGCCGTCGTAATTGGTATTGGCTTCCAGCAGCATGGTGGGACTGAAGGGCTTGAGCAGAAGCTCGAAGATTTCCTCGTCGCGCCCCTTGCCCAGTTCCACCGGCAGTTCCTCGGCCACCACCACGCCTTGCGCGGCGGCGGCGCGGGCATCGTCATTCAGCACGGCGGAGCCAAGTTCGCGCTGCCAGGCAGTGAATTCATCCACGCTGATCTGGCGATCGCGATTAGTGTCGATCGCGACGAAGCGGTCGGCGATGGCAGCGGCGCGGCGCGCCTCTATCGCGGCGTTGAGTTCGGCCAGAGTAACAGTTCCATCGCCATTGGTATCGGCGGCGCGGAACATCTTTGCCACTGCGGCATCGTATTTCTCACGCGCAATCGGGCCCGGCAGGCGCGGCTTGATGCGGCTGCGATCGATCAGCGAGGTATCGCTGCCGCTGCCGTAACTGATGTCCTGCGCGTGGAGGGCGGGAGCGGCGAGCAGCGTCAGCATGACCCCCAAGCCTGCGAATTTGCTGCGCATAGTCCCCATTCCTCCCGCTTTATCCATCCGGCCTCTGCCCCGGCGAGTGAATGCCGGATGAACCGCCCCTTATCTTCCGGCCCCTTATCTACCAACGATGCCGAGCAGTTCGATGGTGAAGAACAGCGTCGCTCCGCCGGGGATCGGGCCGCCGCCGCGCGGACCATAGCCGAGATCGGCGGGCACGGCGATCTCGATAGTGTCGCCCACGCCCATCTGCGGCACGGCCATCTGCCAGGCGGGAATCAACCCGCGCAGGGGGAAGGTTGCCGGGCGGCCCGAGGCATAGGAGCTGTCGAACTCCGTTCCGTCGGTCAGCGTGCCGCGATAATGGAGGCGCACAACGTCCCGCACGGTGGGATGCTCGCCCGAGCCATCGCCCTTGACCCGGCGCCACATCAGGCCGCCTTCCATCCAGCTCCACCCATCCTCCGCCTTGAGCGCGGCAAGCGCGGCCTGCTGCTGGTTGAGCCAGGCGGCGTCCTGCTTCAACCCGGTGCCCTGCGGCTCATCCTCCGCACGGGCGACGTTGAGAACCAGCGCGGGAATGGCCGTGGCGGCGAGCAGCGCAAAGGGAGCGTAGCGAAGGAAGCGTTTCATTGGATATGTTACTCAAAATAGCCCTCAGGCAGCGAAGCAGTAGGGCGGAATGACAGCGCCCTCAAGCAGCGAAGCGGTAGGGCGGAATGACAGCGCCCTCAAGCAGCGAAGCAGCAGGGCCGATCAAGACGTTAGGAAATCTACGAGCTGGCGCACTTTCTTCTGGCGCCATTGCGGGCGGGGGGCAACGAGCCAATAGGCGCGGTGGCCCGGTTCCGGCCCCTGCAGTGCCTTCAGGCGGCCATCGGCCAGCGCCTCTTCCACCAGCAGGAGCGGCAGCATGGCCTTGCCCAGCCCTGCCCGCGCACTGGCCAGAGCCTGCGCCGCATTGCCGACCTGCAGCACCGCTTCCGCCCCATCGGGCAGGGGCGCCCCGGGCCAGGCGATCCAGTCATCCGGGGCGCCATCGGCCGCGACCACCACCCGCATGGGCGGGGCGAGTTGGAGGCCCTCCAGATCGCCAGGCCCCTCGGCCAGGCGGATCGCGACATCGAGATTGGCCTCGGTAAAGTCTACTTCCTCACCCGCGATCAACTGATAGCGGATCTCGGGGTTCTCCTTGCGGAAGGCGGCAAGGCGAGGAGCAAGCCAGGTGGCCCAGAATTCATGCGGGGCGGCAATGGCGTAGGAATAGCTGGACTGGCCGGCCTGCATCGCCTGCACGCTCTCCTCAAAGCGCAGGAAACCCTCGCGCAGAGTGTCGAGCCCGGCCACGGCCTCGTCCGTCAGTTCCAGCCCCTTGGAGGTGCGGCGGAACAAAACGACGCCCAATACATCCTCCAAAGCGCGGATTTGCTGGCCAACGGCGGCCGGCGTCACCGCCAGCTCGTCCGCCGCGCGGGTAAAGGACAGGTGCCGGGCCGCGGCATCGAACACGCGCAAGGCGTTAAGGGGCAGATGCGTGCGCTTCATGGTGACAGGGGATTTAGGCGCGCATCGCCCGCTGGGCAACCAAGCATGGCTTCATCCACGAAAAGCTGTGTCAGCTTGCTCAGGCGATCAATTTGCGGTCGCCGGCGCGGCGAGCGGGAAGAACGGAATGGCCACTTCGAACAGTTCCCCTTCCCGTTCCCCATCCAGGCGGCGGAAGGTGTAATAGCCCTCCATACTGCCATGCGGCGTAGTGAGCGGGCAGCCGGAGACGTAATCATGGCTCTTGCCCGGGGCCAGCACGGGCGTTTCGCCAACCACGCCGTCCCCATCCACGATGTTCACCAGCCCGCGTCCATCGGTGATGCGCCAATGGCGGCTGAGCAGCTGCACAGTCTCGTCCGAGCCGTTCTCGATCCGGATGTGATAGACCCAGAACCATTTGCCCACATCCACGCGGGACTGATCGGGCATGAAGTTCACTGCCACCCTGATGGTGATGCCCTGCGTAATCGCGGCGTGCTGGAACAGTTCCTTCATGAGTCGGGACGGTAGCCAAATTTGGTGACAGGTCCAAGGGGTGGTATGGAACCGCCTAGGACGGCTGATCGCACTCCCCACGGCATTCGTCGCCCTGGCGCTGTTCATGGGGCCCGGATCACCTGCGCAGGCTCATCCCGGCGGACTTGATGCCAGTGGCTGCCACGCCAATCGCAAGACCGGCGAATACCACTGCCATCGCGCGGCAAGCCCGCCGCCGCCAAGGCCTGCCTCGGCAGGAAAGTCCGGCAGATCGGCAGGCACCTATTGCGCGAATTGTGCCCAGGCGCGTGCCGCCGGCGCCGCACCCTTGGGGCGCGGCGATCCGGGCTATCGTGCGGGGCTGGACCGCAACGATGACGGGATCGCCTGCGAATAGCGCGAGCGCCTCTCCCGCCAAATCGCCTCGCTTTATTGTTGCGAACGATTCTCATTAGCGTTAAACGAATCGCAGAATAGAAGTGAACCGATGGGAGTTCCCGCAATGAACCAAGGCCCTTCAGCCGACCTGCTTCCCCTGCCACTTCCCAATGAACGGACCGGGCAGATGGTGCTTGTGGCAATGCGACGCATGGCCGCGCATGGAATACGCGATGCCCATGCTGCCTGGTTGATGCTCGACCTGTTCGGCGCGCGTTTCCGCCGCCCGCTGGTGCTGCTGCGCGCCTTCATGCTGGAATTCGCGCAGGCATCCCACCGCCCGATCCGCATCGCCCCGTGCTGCTCGCTCCGGATGACGCGCGATGAAGGGCTGCTGATCGATGCCCTGATGCTGGCCTGCGATCACCCCGGACTGGCCGAGGATGCACTGGTGCGCCTTTCGGGCAATCCCTGCATTTTCGAGCCCCTTTCAGCCGCGACCGTATTCAGCCGGGCCATCGGGGAACTGGAGCCTGCACGCGCTCTCCAGAGCGGGTCTTAGACCCCGGCCCGGTCGAAAGCCTGGGCCAGGTCCTCGATCACATCGTCAGCATCTTCCAGCCCGACATTAAGGCGCAGCATCCCCTCGCCCACGCCCGCTTCGGCGCGGCCTTCAGGGCCCATATTGTGATGGGTCGTGGTAGCCGGGTGGCACATCAGGCTCTTCGAATCGCCGATATTGTTGGAAATATCGACCAGTTCCAGCCCGTTGAGCACAGCCATGGCCTGTCCGCGCCCGCCATCGACGAAGAAGGAGAAGATCGGCCCCGCCGCGCTCATCTGGCTCATGCACAGATCATGCTGCGGATGGCTGGGCAGGCCCGGATGCAGCACGCGGCTGACGCGGCTTTCCACATATCGCGCCACCTTCAGCGCATTCTCGCTCTGCCGCGCGGCGCGCAGTTCAAGCGTTTCGAGGCCCTTGAGCACTACCCACGCGTTGAACGGCGCCAGAATAGGGCCGGTATTGCGCTGGAACGGCATCAGCTTGTCCTGAATCCATTCCTCGCTGGCGCAAAGAGCCCCTGCCAGCACGCGACCCTGCCCGTCCATCAGCTTCGTGGCGGAATAGGCAACCACATCGGCCCCATATTCCATCGGTCGCTGCAGCGCCGGAGTGGCAAAGGCATTGTCCACCACGGTGACAATGCCATGCGCGCGGGCGATGGCGCAGACGGCGCGCATATCCACCACATCCATGGTGGGGTTGGCGGGCGTTTCGAAGAAGAACACCTTGGTATTGGGGCGCACGGCCTTTTCCCAGGCATCGTTGTCGCGCGCATCCACGATGGTCTTCTCGATGCCGAAGCGCGGCAGCAGATTGTCCACGATCCAGCGGCACGAACCGAAGGCCGCCCGGCCTGCCACGATGTGATCGCCCGCGGAGAGCTGGCACAACAACGCAGCCGTCATCGCGGCCATGCCGGTGGCCTGCACGCGGCATGCCTCTGCCCCTTCCAACATGGCGATGCGTTCTTCCAGCATCGCGGTGGTGGGATTCTGCATGCGGGAATAGACCATGCCTTCCTGCTCGCCCGCGAAGCGCGCGGCAACAGTCTCGGCTGTGTCATAGGTATAACCCGAAGTGAGGAACAGTGCCTCGCTCGTCTCGCCCTGCTCGCTGCGCCAGGTGCCGGCGCGCACCGCGCGAGTGGCCGGGCGCCATTTGGAAGTGATCGAGCGGTCGGTTCCGGTAGTATTCTTCATGGCGGCGCGTTTAGGACTGCCGGGGCGGCGGGGCAAGCAAGCTTTGGTTCGCCGGTGCAAAGCCGCGAATAGCCGATTGCTCCCGCCAACGGCTCTGCTATCCAGCGCGGCGATGATGACCCGGCCTCAGGCAAATGTTCGCGATCCACTTGGCTGGTGCGCGATTATCACTCTCGCTTTCGCAACCCTCGTCTTCTGGCGACTGGGCACGCCTTCGCGTATCTATTTCGACGAGGTGCATTATGTGCCCGCCGCGCGCATTCTCGCCACATTCGATCACATCACCAATCGCGAACATCCGCTGCTGGGCAAGGAACTGATCGCTCTGAGCATCGCCCTGTTCGGGGATCATCCGTGGTCGTGGCGCGTCATGCCCGCCATCGCAGGGGTCGCCACCCTGTTCGCCTTCATGCGCGGCATGTGGTTCGCCTCCGCCTCGCGCTTCACGACGATCGCCAGCGGCATCCTGCTCGCCACGGGTTTCATCCTGTTCATCCAGTCCCGCATCGCCATGCTGGACATCTTCATGGTGGCCTTCGCCATCCTGGCCCTATGGATGGTGGCAGGTGCCGTACGCGTGCCCGGGCAGGCGCGCTGGCGGCTGATTCTGGCAGGCATCTTCATGGGGCTGGCGCTGGGCAGCAAGTGGAACGCCGCGCCGGTGCTGATGGTACCGGGCCTCGCATTCCTGGCCATCCGCCTGAAGGAAGCCGGGCCGCGCTTTCTCACGGCCACCAATGTCGGGCCGATCCGGGGCATCTCGCTGATCGAAGCAGGCCTCTGGCTGGGCGCGCTGCCTGTGCTGGTCTATCTCGCCACGTTCTGGCCCGTATTCTTCTACGCCAAGAACCCGCTGACCATAGGTGGATATTGGGAATACCACCAGAAGATGTGGGAACTGCAGCAGCAGACCATCAAGCCACATCCCTATATGAGCCGCTGGTATCACTGGGTGATCGACTGGCGGGCGATCTGGTATCTTTATGACAAGGTGGACGGCGCCCAGCGCGGCGTGGTGATGCTGGGCAATCCCTTCTCCATGATCGCGGGCCTGTTTGCCGTGGCGTGGTGCGCCTATGCGGGCGTGGTTCGCAAGAACATCGCCGCGCTTTCCATGGCAGTGCTTTATGGCGTGACGCTTGGCATGTGGATCATCGCGCCCAAGCCGATCCAGTTCTATTACCACTATTTCCTGCCCAGCTGCTTCCTGCTGGGCGCGCTGGCCGTGGCACTGGACGATCTGTGGAAGGCTGGCTGGAAGAAAACCGCATTGGCGGGGCTCTCGCTCGCCGTGGCGGTATTCGTGGTATTCTACCCGATCATCTCCTCCGCCAGGCTCTCCGGCCCCTATTCCTATGAATATTGGATGTGGCTGAAGAGCTGGCGGTGATCCGGCTTACGCCGGAACCGGACGGAGGAAATCAGGCCGGGGCGTGAGCGGTCAGAAAACCGGTCCAGTTGCTCACAGTCATGCTGGCGAGATATTCCGCCTGCATGTCCTGGGTGAGCACCTCGATCATCCGGTCGCCCTCGATCCACATTTCGATCACGCCGAACATCGCGGCCCGGCTGCGATATTTCGCCGGCCAGTTCTCTCGCGCGGCGATGTCCATCACCTCTTCACGCGACAGGCGTGTGCCCATGGCGAAATGGGTTGAAAAGCCACGCAGTTTTTCAGCGTCAGCGTCAAAATTTCCCACCGCATCGGCATCGCCCGCCACTTCTTCCAGCACCGTGCCGCGCGGATAGACTTCCACCATTGTGTTGCGATCATCGCCTGCCATGGCCAGCCAGCTGCCCTCGCTCACCGGCGGGAAAGGCGTGATCGTGCCACCACCGAACAGTTCGGCAATGACGGAGGCAACATGGCGCGGATCGCGCGCATCGATCGAAAGATGAAACAGCATTCCAGTTCTCCCCATTGAGCCCGTTTGACGACTCGATGGCAGGCCATCTGAATTATGGCACAAAATGTGTCAACGATAATTTGACACATTTTGTGCCACGTGGCAGGGGCCCGCCATGACCGAAGACGGAACCATGCAGGAAAAGCCTGCCACTAACGACGAGCGGATCGACGAGGCGCTGCTGCAACTGGCGGCAGAAGGTGCACGTCTGACTCACGACGCGGTGGCGACCATATCTGGCGTTTCTCGCCGCACCGTCTATCGGCGCTATCCCGATCAGGTCGCGCTGCGGAAGCGGCTGTGGGGCCTGCTCTCCCCGCCCGGCGGGATGCCGCGCAATCTGCACGATCTGCTCGCTTGGGAATTGCGCCAGACTTTCGAGAAATTCGACCGTCAGGCCGCCGTGATGACAGTCGCCTCCGCCAGTCCCGAAGGGCGGCAGATGCGTCTGGAAATGAAGCAGGAACGGATCGCCGCCTATAATGCCATCTTCGGCCCGCATACGAAGCATCTGGGCGAAGATCAGGCGCGCAAGGCTCATGCAGCCATGCAATTGCTCTGCACTGGTCTCGCCTGGCGGGAAATGCGCGACCAATGGGATCTAGATGGAACAGATGCGGCGGAGGCGTCCGTCTGGGCGGTCAAGGTACTGATTGCCCATCTCGACCGCGAAGGGGCGCAGGCCTTCGATGTGCCTACGCCCCGATAGTGGAACAGCGCATCAGGTGAGAGCGGGGCGGGACTTCGGCCCGGCCAGATACCAGACGATCAGGCCCAGCAGCGGGAAGAACACGATACCCGCCGACCAGGCGAGTTTTGCCGGGGTAGACGCGGAACTCTGCAGGACGTTGAGGATCGCCCAGATGTCGAGAAGCAGGATCGCGATGCCGATAACATAAGACATTGAAGGGCCTCCGTTGCTTACGGCGCTGTCATGCAGCGACATGAAATCAACGGCTTGGCGGGCTCGGTCGTTCCCCGGCCCATCGGGCGGGCCCAACGGCTCGCCGCCGCGCAGAGCTTACTTGAAGCGGCCCCAGACGAAGCGGCTGGACAGCGCATAGTTCCACACCGACCCGACCAGAATGCCCACGATCGCGGCGGGATAGGCATGGAAACCCGAACGCACCAGCACGGCAGCCACGCCGATATTGGCCAGCATCCCCACTGAACAGGTCAGGGCAAAACGCAGCCAGCCCCGCAGCAGCGGGCCAGCGCCCGCCAGCCGCTTGTCGGCATAGGTCAGCGAATTGTTGAGCACGAAGTTGAACGTCATGGCCACGATGGACGCCACCGTCTGCCCCACGTCGAATTCGGTGATCCAGCGCCCGAAGACGAAACCGTCACCCCCGGCGAAATGCAGGAAAGTGGCCAAAACGGCCATATGCACCACCACGCCCGCCGCACCGATCGTGCCGAACAGGGCAAAGCGGGTGGGAATGATGCGGCCCAGCCATTTGTCGTAGAGGCCAACGAGAAATTCGAACACTACGGTGCGGTCCAGCTTGCTTTCACCCTCGGCGCGGGCGGCGAAGGAGAGGGGGAATTCCTTGATCCGCAACGGACGATCCACCGTGGCGAGGATGTCGAGCAGAATCTTGAAGCCCACGCCCGAAAGGCGATTGGCATCCGTGCGCAAGGTTTCGGCGCGCAGCATGAAATACCCGCTCATCGGGTCGGTCAGTTCCACGCCGGTCACCCGGCGGGCCAGGCTGTTGGCGAAACCGGAGGCTTTCACCCGGTCCGGCCGGTTCCACGCTTCGGTGCTGGCTCCTTCGCAGAAGCGGGAAGCGTAAGCGAGATCGTAATCCCCGCTCTCCACCGCTTCCAGCATGCCGGGCAACAGGGCCGGATCGTGCTGATGGTCGGCATCCATCACAGCCACGACCGGGGCGGCAGTGGCGCACATGCCCTCGATAGCGGCACTGGCCAGCCCGCGTCGGCCGAAACGCTCGATCACGCGGATGCGCGGATCTTCCAGCGAGATGGCGCGCGCTTCATCGGCGGTGCCATCGGGGCTGTGATCGTCAACGATCACCGCTTCCCATTCGATCCCCTGCAGCGCCGCATCCAGGCGCACGACCAGAGGGCGCAAATTCTTGCGCTCATTGTAGGTCGGCAGAATAACAGCAAGGCGCAGAGTCATGCGGGCAGGCTCAGAGCCGTTCCAGCACTGCCGCGCCGATTTCGGCAGTGCTTGCGGTGCCGCCCAGATCGGCGCCCTTCACGCCATCGGCCAGCGCCTTGGCCACGGCGGCTTCCACGCGGGCGGCTTCGGCTTCCAGCCCCAGCGAGTGACGCAGCAACATCGCCAGCGACAGGATCATGGCCATCGGATTGGCCTTGCCCTGCCCCGCAATATCGGGCGCGCTGCCATGGATCGGCTCATAGAGGCCCTTGGTGCCATAGGCGGTCTGCTTCTCGCCCAGCGAGGCGCTGGCGAGCAGGCCAATGGAGCCGACGCACATGCTGGCCTGATCGGAAAGAATATCGCCGAACAGATTGCCGGTAACGATCACGTCGAACTGGCCGGGATTGCGCACCAGCTGCATCGCGGCATTGTCCACATACATGTGGCTCAGTTCCACATCGGGATATTGCTTGGCGACTTCGATCACCACGTCGCGCCACAGCTGGCTGGTTTCCAGCACATTGGCCTTGTCCACGCTGCAGAGTTTGCCTTTCCGGCCCTGTGCGGCGCGGAAACCGACATGGGCGATCCGCTCCACCTCATCCTCGGCATAGGACATGAAATCGTAACCCTGGCGGCGCCCGTCATGCAGGGTGCGCATTCCCTTCTCGCCAAAATAGACGTCACCATTCAACTCGCGCACGATCAGCAGATCGATCTGCCGCGCCACTTCGGGGCGCAGGGCCGACATGTCCTCCAGGCCGGGGAACAGGGTTGCCGGGCGCAGATTGGCGAACAGGGTCAGCGCCTGACGCAGGCCCAGAATCGCCTGTTCGGGGCGCAGGTGACGCTCCAGATTGTCGCAGGAAGGATCGCCCACCGCGCCGAACAGCACCGCATCAGCAGCCTTGGCCATGTCCAGCGTCTCGGGCGGAAGCGGGTGGCCGTGCTTCTTGTAACCGATACCACCTACATCGCCGTGCAGCAGTTCAACGCCCGGCAGTGCCAGTGCATCGAGCACGGCCAGTGCCTGCTCCATGATCTCCGGACCGATGCCGTCACCGGCGAGAACTGCAATCTTCATTTTTCAATTCGCCCTAGTCTGTCCCGCAGAATCGCGCGCGCCGCCATAACATCGCCGCGCCTGTCGGCAAGCAGGTAGCGTTCGATCGGGTCGGAAAGTGAATCCAACGCCGCCAGTGCCTCGGCCAGAGTCTCGCTGCGGGGCGGTCCGCCTCCACCATAGCCAAGCTCGCGCAGCACCAGCGCCTCATAGGCGGCCATGGCCCCTGCCCAGCCGCGCGCCGAGGGGGCGTGGCATATAGCATCGAGCAATCCGCCGAGCGCCTCATAAAGGGAGGGATAGGCCTGCCGCTCCGGCAAGGCCGAGGCCGTCAGCGCGCAGGCCCACTGGATCGCGGCGGCAGGCAGTGGCTCCGACAGCCAGGGTCCCCTGCTCTGCACCAGTTCCAGCCGGGCGAAAGGCAATTGCGTTTCGGACTTCCAGCGCAGTTCAATGTCCAGAGCATTGCCGGGGATCATCACCGGGCGCAGCGTGCGCCCCCGGCCCCCGGCGACATAGCCCGCCACCAGCCCGTGTTCGGCCGTGAGCAACCGCGCGATCACCGCCGTTTCGCCATGCGGACGGGCCGCGCAGAGGATCGCCTGGGCACGAATTTGCATGGCTCTTCTCTAGGCAGGCTGAGAGCCGCATACAAATCTTTCGCAATTGGACAGTTTGTCCTGTCGGAATAGGGCGCGTTAACGTGTATGGCGCGCGCATGGACAATAATAACGGCTCTGAAAACGCCGCCCCCGACACCGCCCGTTCGACCAAGGACGACAAGCTGAAGTGGATTTTGCGGTCCGGCTGGAAAGGCATCTGCCCGCGCTGCGGCGAAGGGCACATGTTCAAATCCTGGCTGAAGCTGACAGACAAATGCGAGGTCTGCGGGCTGGATTATCGCTTCGCCGCCCCGGATGACGGCCCGGCCTTCTTCTCCCAGTGCATCGTGGCCTTCCCGCTGCTGTTCGTGGTGGTCTGGCTGGAAGTGGCCTATCACCCGCCCTTCTGGGTGCATCTGGTGTTTTCCGTGCCGCTGATGCTGGCCGGCTGCATCCTGCCCCTGCGCCCGATCAAGGGCTGGCTGGTAGCGTCCCAATATGTAAACAAGGCGCAGGAAGCAGGTACGGAAGGACTGTGGGCCAAGCTCCACGGGTCTGAAGACCACGCCTCGCCAGCCGGTAGCGACAAGCGCGACTGACCTAGCCGCCTGTCACTGCCGCGACAGTGCATCCACGCAATCGTCACAGGGCGGGGTTTTGCTTTTCGCGGCGGCGACCAGCGGATTTTCCGCCCGCCCCATGGTCCAGTTCTTCTGGAGGCGGACGCGCGGATTGGGAGCGCACCAGACCTCGCCTGTGGCGTCGATCGCGGTGACCCAGATGAGATTGTGCTCCTGTCCGTAATCGATCACGGCGAAGGCATGGCCATCGCCCTTGCCCAGGACGTGGAGCGGAATTGCAGGGTTGAGCTGGGTAAACATGCGGCATCCTTTCGCATGTAAAACCCTCAGCGGCGGGGGAGCGTTCCCCCGTCCGCCGTATGCACGAGGCGGCTCACTTGTTGAGCTTGGCCTCCAGCGCAGCAATTCGCTCCGCCAGTTTTTCGTTTTCTTCCCGGGCCCTGGCGGCCATTATTTTTACAGCGTCGAACTCCTCGCGCGAGACGAAGTCGAAGCCGCCCATCGCGCCCTTCACCCGTTCCCGGGCGGCATCGCGCGCCTCGCGGGTCATGCCCGCAAAGGTGCCGGCGGCGCTGTTCATCAGCTTGACGAAGTCGGAGACCATGGGATTATCGCTTTGCATGGCGCCTATTTGGTCCTGTGCGAAGCACTGTGCAAGATCAGAGTTCGATCCGTTGCACGGCGCCCGAATAATCCGTGCCATTGGCATGGGGGTTCAGTTCCAGCAGCTGATAATTCAGCGCGGTGGCGAAGCATACCCAGGCCAGATAGGGCAGCAGCAGCACCCCTGCCTGCCAGCGCACCCGCCAGAACAGCACCAGCGTGAGCAGCACCGCCACGTCGATCACGCCCAGCAGATAGAGCGCCCAGCGCATTTCATGCAGACCGAAGAACACTGGCGACCATGCGAGGTTGAGCGCGAGCTGGATGAGGAACATCACCAACGCCCCCCCCCTGCCCCTTGCGCCCCAGGCCGATGCGACCAGCGCAGCCGCCAGCCCCATCAGGGCGTAAAGGACGCTCCACACCACGGGAAAGGTTACAGGCGGCGGATAGAGCGCCGGTTTTTCCAGAGCGGCAAACCACGGGTTCTCCGCCCCCGAACCGGAAGCCGCACCCGACAGGAAACCCAGCAGCAGAACCACGGGTACGAAAAACAGCGCCCAGCGGAAGAAACTTGCCCTCAGCTGCGCGCGCGAGGCGAGAACGGTCATGCCAACTCCGAGCGATTCGTTCTGCAGGATATTGGCGATCCCCAGGCAAAGGGGCAATCACATGCGTTGGAACAGTGTCAAAGCGGGGCGAAGTGCGGAAAAATCCCTGCGCGGACAAATCCTTGCGGCGAGCCGGTCAGCCCCGCTCGGCCGAGATGAGGAATTCCACATTGCCCTCAGGCCCGGTGATCGGGCTCTCGACAATGCCGTCTATCCGCCAGCCTTCGCCTACAAGCCATTCGCGCACTTCATCGCAAACCCGCTGGTGCAGCACGGGATCGCGCACGACCCCGCCCTTGCCGACCTCGCCCTTGCCCACCTCGAATTGCGGCTTGATCAGGGCCACGAGGCGGCATTGTGGCGCGGCCAGCTTCAGCGGCACTTCCAGCACCTTGTGCAGGGAAATGAAGCTGGCGTCGCACACCACCCAGTTGCATGGCGCGTCAATCTGCTCGGGCGTCAGGATGCGGGCGCTGGTCTGTTCCAGCACGGTCACACGCGGGTCCTGCCGCAATTTCCACGCCAGCTGGTTAGTGCCCGAATCGACCGCGAAGACTCGCTGTGCCCCCTTGCTCAGCAGGACATCGGTGAAACCGCCAGTCGAGCTGCCAATATCCATCGCTACCGCGCCCGCAGGGTCGAGCCCGAAATGCTCGATCGCATGGGCCAGTTTGATCCCGCCCCGACTGACCCACGGATGATCGCGCCCACGCACACTGATTTCGGCGTCTTCCGCCACTTGCTGGCCGGGCTTCGGAACCTTGGCATCGCCCAGATAGACAAGGCCCGCCATCACCAGCGCCTGCGCCCTTGCGCGGCTCTCCGCCAGTCCTCGCGCCACCAGCAATTGGTCGATACGTTGTTTTCCCGCCATGAGCGCAGCCGATAGCGCCGCGCGCGCGCTTGAGCCAGAGCCACCTTTGAGCCAAGGATGTCAGCGATGAAACTTCGCCTTCCAGCAGCCCTTCTCCCGGCACTCCTCCCGGCTATCGCCCTGACGGCCTGTGTACCCGCGGCCCAGCACCCGGCCCCGGCGCCCGCCCCTGTGCCAAGCCCGACTCGCAGCCCGATGCCAACGCCGCCCCCCGTGCCGCTGCCGGCGCCTGCTCCCGCTCACGAAAACTGGATGGACGCCCCGCGCAGCCCGGGTAACTGGTTCTACAAGAAGGTCGGCGCCATCAGCCTTGCCGCCTATGGCGCGAGCGACACGAATTTTGGCTTCGTCATGCGCTGCGATCCGGCCACGCGCACCATTTCGATCGGCCGCGTCAGCACCCAGACCCAGCCCCGCCCCATGCGCATCCGCACCGAGACGACGGACAGGCTGCTCACCGCCCAGCCGCGCCAGGGATCGATCGAGACACTGCTTGCGGCAGATCTTTCCGCCAGCGACTCGCTGCTCGATGCCATGGCGATCAGCAAGGGCCGCTTTGCAGTGGAGACTGCGGGCGAGCCGACTCTCTACGTCCCGAGCTGGCCTGAAGTAACGCGCATTATTGAGGATTGCCGCTAGGGCGCCGCGCCGGTTTTCGGCCATATGGGCGTTCCTGCTGGCCGAGAATCACGCTTCTCACCTTCAGCGCACACTCGTTCGAATCGCGCCCGGCCCATGAACCGTTTTCCTTGCACGGCAGGCCGTAGGGCGTAGGCGGCCCGCCCCTACAAACGCTCTAAATATCGCATTTTTAGTGCTTAACCGTCGGATTACCCTGAATTTTATTGTCGCAAGGCCGTTCCTTGCCCCCATTCAGGAGTTACCCAATGTCCAAGACAATCAAGAATATGGTCGCCGGCAAGGCCCTGCTTGCCCTGGTTGCCCCCTTCGCCATGAGCGCTGCCTATGCCCAGGAAGCGCCCGCTCCGGAACCGGATGAGACGGCCACGCCGACCCCCGAGCCGACCGAAACCCCGACTCCGGCGCCGAGCGAAGATCCCACCCCCGCACCGAGCGAAGATCCCGGCAACTGATTCACTTTTCCCGGCGGCGCGCCTCGTTTCGTTGTCGTGAAGCGCGCCGCCTGCCACCGCCTCGATGTGGCAGAAACCGCCACGCCCGCAAACCGGCAGACGTGGCGGTTTTGCGTGGTTGGCGGTAGCAGAAGAAAGCAGGAAATCCGGGGGATTCGGGGCAGCCTGAAACGATGCCGACGACCGATGCCCCAAGCGCTCAATTCTGACGGGGAAAAACATATTTGCAAGACTTGTGTTGCGCCGCATCATGACTCACATTGGTGGCAAGGCACGCGAGACCGCGGGCCCAGCCGCAGAAAAACGGCGACTTTGGCTCAACAGCGCGAAAGGAGGTGATCCGATGTCTCATGGTTCAGCAGGGAGGTCGGTTATTTTCCGCGCGGAGCATTATCGTTAAATCCAGCAGCAACGATAAAGGCTCCGTGAGCGGCACTTCCGGCCGCTGACCATGCGAAAACCCGCTCCCGGTTCGCCGGGGCGGGTTTTCACATATCTGGGCAAATGCTTGCGAAACTTCGCGCGCACACCCGTTACAATGGCAACTTTACTCGCACTTGCACCGCCTGCGGATTTAGGTTTAACCGCCCCGATCAACCGGAGTTAAACCTTCCCATGGCCGATTTTCCTGCCGTCGAATTCAATCGCCTGCCTCATCCGGCCCCCGTCGGGCTGGCGGAACGTAACAGCGCCCTCGCCAATCCCGGCTTCGGCACCGTGTTTTCCGACCATATGGTATCGATTGACTGGACCGACGGACTGGGCTGGCACAATGCGAAGGTCGGCCCGCGAGAGCCGATCACGCTCGATCCGGCCGCCGCCGTCCTCCATTACGCGCAGGAAATCTTCGAAGGGTTGAAGGCCTATCGCCTGTCCGATGGCGGCACGGCCCTGTTCCGCCCCGATGCCAATGCGCGCCGCTTCAACGAATCCGCCAAGCGTCTCGCCATGCCGGAAATCCCGGAAGAAACCTTCATCGGCGCCGTGCGCGAACTCGTCGCCGCCGATGCGGACTGGTTCCCCAGCGTGGAAGGCGGCTCGCTCTATCTGCGGCCGTTCATGTTCGCTTCGGAACCCTTCCTGGGCGTGCGCCCGGCCAAGCAGTACAAGTTCCTGGTGATCGCCAGCCCGGCGGGCAATTACTTCAAGTCGGGCGCGCCGGCCGTCTCGATCTGGGTGTCGAGCGATTATACGCGCGCGGCCCCCGGCGGCACAGGCGCGGCCAAGTGTGGCGGCAATTACGCCGCCAGCCTCGTCCCCCAGGCCGAAGCCATTGCGCGCGGGCACGATCAAGTCGTGTTCCTCGATGCTGCCGAGCATAAATATATCGAGGAACTAGGCGGCATGAACCTGTTCTTCGTGTTCGATGACGGGCGCATGGTCACTCCGCCGCTGACCGGCACGATCCTGCCCGGCATCACGCGCGACAGCCTTCTGGCCCTCGCCCGCGAGGAAGGGCTTACCGTCAGCGAGGAACGCTATTCGCTCGATCAGTGGCGCAAGGATGCGGAAAGCGGCAAGCTCGTCGAAACCTTCGCCTGCGGCACTGCCGCCGTTGTCACCCCGGTGGGCAAGGTCGCAGGCCATGATGGCGAATTCACCATCGGTTCGGGCGGCCCCGGCCAGATGACCAGCAAGCTGCGCGAGAAGCTGGTGGGCATCCAGCGCGGCACCGTGCCCGACACGCATGGCTGGGTAACCCGGCTGGACTGAACGGGACAGTCCGGTGGCTGACATGCCCGAGGATACCGCCCTGCCGGTCTGCGTCGCGGCGCTCTATCAGTTCACGCCCTTCGCGGACCACAAGGCCCTGCGCGAACCGCTGCTCGCTTTGTGCGAGGAACTGGGGGTGAAGGGCACCCTGCTGCTGGCGCATGAGGGGATCAACGGCACTATCGCGGGCAGCGACAATGCCATTGCCCGCGTGGTGGGCCATGTCCGCTCCCTGCCCGGCTGTGCGGGGCTGGACGTCAAATATTCCCGCGCCCCTGCCATGCCCTTCCACCGCATGAAAGTGCGGCTGAAGAAGGAAATCGTCACCATGGGCGAGCCGGATATCGATCCGCTGGCCAGCGTGGGCACCTATGTCCCGGCGGAAGACTGGAACGCGCTGATCAGCGACCCCGAAACAATCGTGATCGACACACGCAACGATTACGAGGTGGCCGTGGGCAAGTTCCATGGCGCGATCGACCCGCAAACCGCCACTTTCCGCGATTTCCCCGCCTGGTTCCGCGCCGAGCGCGAGCGCCTGCTGGGCGAAGGCAAGGCCCCCAAGGTGGCGATGTATTGCACCGGCGGCATCCGCTGCGAGAAATCCACAGCCTTCCTCAAGGCGGAGGGTGTGGAGGAAGTGTTCCACCTGAAAGGCGGCATCCTCAAATATCTGGAAACCGTGCCCGCCGAAGAAAGCCTGTGGGAAGGCGAATGTTTCGTCTTCGACCAGCGGGTAACAGTCGCCCACGGCCTCGCCCCGGGCAGCTACGATCTGTGCCACGCCTGCCGCCGCCCGGTGAGCGCGGAGGACAAGGCATCGCCGCTCTATGTCGAAGGCGTAAGCTGCCCCGCCTGCCACGCCGAGCGCGACGAGGAACAACGCTCAGCCTATGCCGAGCGGCACCGCCAGGAAATGCTCGCCCGCGCAAGGGGCGAAGCGCATGTCGGGGCGAGCTTCGGGGGTGAAGGTTAGGCGGGTTACCTGCTTGCTGGGGAGCGCGGCGCAGGGACGCTGATGACAAAGACGGGGTGGGGAGCGGACGAAACCCCTTCGCCAAATCACCACATCCGTTCGTCCTGAGCCTGTCGAAGGACGCGCGCCATCGCTTGCCAACCAAGGGGATATGGGACTGACGGTTTCTCGTGTCCTTCGACAGGCTCAGGACGAACGGAGGTTTGGGAAGACAGCAATGGGGTGGGAAGCGGGCTGTCCCGCCCCGTCATGCTGAACTTGTTTGTGCAGGCACAGCTTCGCTTCCAGCATCCATTTCTCCCCACGGACTTCCGCTCAATCTGGTCAAATGGATCCTGAAACAAGTTCAGGATGACGATAGTGCAAAGGTCCGCAATGTTGTCGGTTCCAGACTGTCGGCTTTCGGCAAGTCCTGCCCCATTTTCCCCGCCAGAAAACACTTTCCTACATCCTCGCAAATGACGTTTATCCTGTTCAATGAACAGCTTAGCCTCAACCCAACCTTGCGCATGCTCCACCCCCTCCGGGCCCTGCATAGGCAAACGCACCGGGCTTGCACGAAAACCCGAAATGAAAGGTCACACTCCGCTGCGCGTCCCGCCCGGAAAATCGGCTCGATTCCGCGGGGCTACAGGGGTGTTACACCGCAAACTTCAAAGGCCGTTTTGCGTCACATCAGGGTGACACATGCGCCCCGACCGGCCCGGCTAAATCGCCTGCCCTGCCGCCTTCGCGCTTGCCCAGGCCCATTGGAAATTATAGCCGCCCAGCCAGCCGGTCACGTCCACAGCCTCGCCAATGGCGTAAAGGCCGGGCAGCTTGCGGGCCTCCATGGTCTTGGAGGAAAGTTCGGCCGTGCCGATGCCGCCGATAGTCACTTCCGCCTTGGCAAAGCCCTCGCTGCCATTGGGCAGGAAACGCCAATCCGCCAAGCGCCGCGCGGCCTCGGCCAGTGCCTTGTCGGACAGATTGCCGAGTTCGCGCTCCAGCCCCAGCTTTTCGGCCAGCACCGTGGCCAAACGATCCGGCAGATGCTCGCCCAGCACGCTGCGCATTCCGGCGCGCGGGCGGGCGCGCTTGGCGTCTGCCAGCCAGCCTTCGCCAAGATCGGGCAGGAAATCGATGCCCACTTCCTCACCGCGCCGCCAGTAGGAGGACACTTGCAGGATCGCCGGACCGGACAGCCCGCGATGAGTGAACAGCGCCGCCTCGCGGAAGGCCGCCTTGCCGCAGCGGGCGATCACTTCGGCCGAGACGCCGGAAAGTTCGCGAAAAAGGGCTTCGTCTCCCGGCAGGGTGAGCGGCACCAGCGCGGGGCGCGGCTCCACGACCTTGAGGCCGAATTGCCGGGCCAGATCGTATGCAAAACCACTCGCGCCCATCTTGGGGATGGAAGGGCCACCGGTGGCAATTACCAGCGCAGGCGCGCTTTCCGTCTCGCCCCCCACGGTGACGCGAAAGGCCCCATCGGCGTGGGAAACCTCACTCACCGAGGCATTGCAGCGCAATTCCACCCCGCCCCTGGCGCATTCCGCAAGCAGCATATCCACGATCTGCCGCGCGGAACCGTCGCAGAACAATTGCCCCAGCGTCTTCTCGTGCCAGGCGATGCCATAACTCTCCACCAGAGCGAGGAAGTCCTGCGGCGAATAGCGGCCCAGCGCGGATTTCGCGAAATGGGGGTTCTGCGAAAGATAGCGATCCGGCGCGGTGTGGATATTGGTGAAATTGCACCGCCCGCCGCCGGAAATGAGGATTTTCTTGCCGGGCGCATCCGCATGGTCGAGCAGCAGCACACGCCTGCCGCGCTGCCCCGCCGTGGCCGCCGCCATCAGGCCCGCAGCGCCTGCCCCCAAAATGATCGCATCGAATTCACCGGCCATGGCAGAGCCCCTAGCGGGCTGGCCCCTCGCCGCCTAGGGGCCCTACGCTTCCAACCGGATTACGCTATCCGTCAACCGCTCCACCTCGCCCATCGCGTGGCTTACATAAAGCACCGGCAGCGCCAGCTCATCGCGGATACGTTCCACCACGCGCAGGATTTCCTCGCCCCGCGCGGCGTCGAGCGATGTAAGCGGCTCGTCCATCAGCAGGAACTTCGGCGCGGAAAGCAGCGCACGCCCGATGGCGACCCGGCGAGCCTCCCCGCCGGAAAGAGTTACCGGCAGGCGATCCAGCAAATGGCCGATACCCAGGAACTCGACCACTTCGCCCTGCGTAATCCAGCGTTCCTCGGCGGCATGGAGCTTCTCGCCATAGGCAAGGTTCGCCGCCACGTTCATATGCGGGAACAGCCGCCCCTGCTGGAAGATATAGCCCGCACGGCGCTTTTCCGGCGGCAGGTTGATCTTCAGGGCGGAATCGAACAGCACCCGCCCCGCCACTACGATCCGGCCCCGCTCCGGCTTGAGCAGCCCGGCGATGCAATTGAGTGTGGTGGTCTTGCCCGCGCCCGATGGGCCGACCAGCGCGGTAAGAGAGGCATCGGTGACCGCATTAAGGTCGATCTGCCGGTCGCCAACGCGCCGCGTCAGCTTTATCTCGAAGATCGGCTCAGAGGACATGGCCGCCCCCCTGCCCCAGCTTGGCCCCGCTGCGCCGCACCAGCCATTCGCTTGCAACCAGCGCCGCGATGGACAGGCCGACGGAGATCAGCGCCAGCCGCGTCACCATTTCCTCCCCACCCGGCATTTGCAGCCCGGTATAGATCGCCAGCGGCAGGGTCCGCGTCTCGCCCGGAATATTGGAGGCAAAGGTAATCGTCGCGCCGAATTCTCCGATGGACCGCGCAAAGCCCAGCACGCTGCCTGCCAATATGCCCGGCACGGACAGCGGCAGGGTCACGGTGAGAAAGGCACGCAGCGGCCTTGCGCCCAGAGTGCGCGCGGCCTCTTCCAGCCGCCGGTCCACGCTCTCGATGGAAAGGCGGATCGCGCGGACCATCAGGGGCAGCGCCATCACCGCCGCTGCCAGCGCAGCGCCGGTCCAGCGGAAAACCAGAACGATGCCCAGATGATCTTCCAGAAAGGAACCAACTGGGCCGTTACGCCCGAACAGGATCAGCAGCAGCCAGCCGGTCACCACCGGGGGCACCACCAGAGGCAGATGCACCAGCGCGTCGAGCAGCAATATGCCGGGAAACCGCTTGCGCGCCAGAAGCCAGGCGAGCGCATAGGCAACCGGCAGCGTCGCGGCCATGGCCACAAGGCTGACCTTGAGCGACAGGGCCACGATTGCCCATTCACTTGCGCTCAACAGCATTACCGCCTGCCTTCCGCCTCAATCCACCGGTGCGGCGGTAAAGCCATGGCGGCGGAACACACCCATGGCCGCATCGCCCTGCAGATAGTCGCGGAAAGCGGCAGCTTCGGCATTGGCCGAACCCTTGATCTGCCCTACCGGATAGTGGATCGGCGGATGGCTGTTTTCGGGGAAAGTCGCGACAACGCGCACCTTGGCGCTCGCCATGGCATCGCTGCCATAGACCACGCCCAGCGGCGCCTCGCCCCGTTCCACCAGCGCCATCGCGGCGCGAACGTTTTCCGCCCGCGCCAGCTTAGCCTCTACGGCGGGCCACAGACCCAGCGCAGTAAAGGCGGCCCTCGCATATTTGCCGGCGGGAACCGCATCGGGATCGGCCACGGCCAGCGGACCTTTGCCCAGAGCTGCCGTGAGGCTGGCGGGATTGGAGAGGTCCACCACATCCTTCCCGCCCGCAGGGGCGATCAGGACCAGCGTATTGCCCAGCAGGGTCTTGCGCGAGCCGGGCGCGATCAGCTGCTTCTGCTCCAGCTTGTCCATCCATTCCTCATCCGCCGAGAGGAAAAGGTCGGCCGGGGCGCCCTGTTCTATCTGCCTGGCAAGCGCCGAAGTGGCGGCAAAACTCAGCACCGGGCGAGGATGGCCTTCCTTCACCCAGCCGTCGGCCACTTCCTCCAGCGATTCCTGCAGGCTGGACGCCGCCAGAACGATGGGGCCCTTCGCTTCCTCCTTCCCCCCGGAGCAGGCCGCAAGCAGCCCTGCAGCCAGGATCGGCAGGAAACGGGCAATGAAGCGGCGCATGATTGTCCTTCCGGTTGACGCGTTGCCATGCGGCAATGCTATATACATCGCGATATAGCAAGGCAGGAGCACATCCTTGGTCCCCCGTTACCTGATTTCCGCAGCGCTGGCAGCGCTGCTTTTCCCCGCCCCGGCCTTCGCCGCCGAAAAGGAGTGGCAGCCCCCGAAAGGCGAAGCGCCAGTGCCCGTTCCTGCCGAATGGAACGGGTGGGAAAGTCCTTCCCCCGCACCGCAGGATAGCGCGATTGCGGCAGGCACGGCATGGAGCTTCACCCTCGCCCCGGTGGCGCAAGTGCCGCTGACGGGTTTCGACGGCAAGGAACTGCCCGAAGGCAGCATGGGCGCAGTGCTGACCTTCACTGCCCCGGTTGAGGGCACCTATCTGATCACCGTGGGCGACCCGATGTGGATCGACGTGATCGGGCCGGACGGCGTGGTGGAATCCTCCGCCCATGGCCATGGCCCGGACTGCTCGGGCATCGGCAAAATTGTCCATTTCGCGCTGAAGCCCGGCGCCTATCGCCTGGAATTGTCCGCCGCTCAGGTCGATACCAGCAGGCTGATGATAAAGGCGCCCTGACGGCTGCAATCCGCCGCACGATCGGCTATTCTCCGCCCGTCAGACGGGAGACGGCCAATCGCAAAGCTCAAGCTCAAATTGCAGCTCTATGTGGGCGAGGAAATCGCCATGGGCCCCGGCAAGGCGGACCTGCTCGATGCGATCGAGGCGACCGGGTCCATCTCGGCGGCGGGGCGAGCCATGGGGATGAGCTATCGCCGTGCCTGGATGCTGGTGGATGCAATGAACCGCTGCTTTGCGCAGCCACTGGTGGAAACGCATCCCGGCGGCGGACAGCAGGCGGGGGCGAAAGTGACCGAGCTTGGCCGCGAGATGCGGGAGGCCTATCGCAAAGTGCTGGAAATGGCAGAATCCGGCGCACAAAGCGCCGCGCTGGAGGCCCTGACAAACGCGCTCAAGGACTGAATACCCCAACTTGGCGCAGGCCAAGCAAACCATCGCTTGCCCTCCGCTCTCCGCAGTTCCATCTACTCGACAGAGTCAACGAACCCCTCGCAGGAGAGCCTCGCCATGTCCGACGACACTTACGTTCCGCCCAAGGTCTGGACCTTCGATCCCGAGAATGGCGGCCAGTTCGCCGGGATCAACCGCCCCACCGCCGGCGCGCGCGAGGAACATGAACTGCCCGAGGGCGATCACCCCTTCCAGCTCTATTCGCTCGGCACGCCCAATGGCGTAAAAGCCACCATCATGTTCGAAGAATTGCTGGAAGCCGGCTTTTCCGACGCGGAATATGACGCTTGGCTGATCAAGATCTTCGAAGGCAACCAGTTCTGGTCGGGCTTCGTGGAGTTGAACCCCAATTCCAAGATTCCCGCTCTGCTCGACAAGTCCGGGCCGGAGCCGTTCCGCGTGTTCGAATCCGGCTCCATCCTTGTCCATCTGGCCGAGAAGTTCGATTATCTCCTCCCCAAGACCCAGCCCGCTCGCGCCGAAACCTTCAGCTGGCTGATGTGGCAGATGGGCAGCGCGCCTTTCATGGGCGGCGGCTTTGGCCACTTCTATGTCTATGCCCCGGAACGCTACAAATATCCGATCGATCGCTATGCCATGGAAACCAAGCGCCTGTTCGCCGTGGCGGACATGCAGCTGGGCAAGACCGAATATCTCACCGGCGCGGACTACACCATTGCGGATATCGCCGCCTACACCTGGCTGGGGAACCTCTATCACGGCGCCTATAATCGCTGCGATATCTTCCTGAGCCTCGACGAATACGAGAATGTCGGCCGCTGGATCCGCACGATCGACGCCCGCCCCGGTGCGATCCGTGGCCGTCTGGTGAACACACAGGCCATGGCCGAGCGCCATTCCGCGGCCGATTTCGAGGCGCTGGACCAGTCGCTGTTCGATCCGGTGCGCAAACGCCCCGACCTTCTGTAACCTTGCGTTAGAGGATACCCTTGCGCATGGGTGAGGCCCCGCTATAGGGGCGCCTCACCCATGCGTCACAAGGCGCTGCGTGGGACGCTGCTGGGGCGTCGCCAAGTGGTAAGGCACCGGTTTTTGGTACCGGCATTCGCAGGTTCGAATCCTGCCGCCCCAGCCAATTTCACTCCTCCACATATCCTTTGGTGCAGCACGGATTGTGCCATCGTGCGGTTTTACCGCCCATGCCGTACGCCATGACAGCATGCGGCTGCACGCCTGTGCATATCCCCCCTTCTCAGCTTTGCTTCGCAGGTTCCGGAATTCCCTGCCGAAAACGGCGGACGGATTCATTAATCCTGTAGACAGGTAACAGAATTGTGATATTACGATTCTTGAGTTTAGTAGTACTGGAACCAGCAACTGACATCACAAAGGCGGGCGATATGGATGGCATTCGCGTAGGCAATAGGGTGATTGGGGCGGATGCACCGGTGACCGTGGGCTGGGAAAATATTCCCCGGGTAGAAGGCGGTCCTGTAAAACAGTTCGTGTTCACGTGGTTTCAGCCGACCGTATTATTCGCACTGATAGCCTTCTGGTATTACGCGCCAGACTCCATCGCCAAGGCGTCAACAGCCGTCGCCATCGGCATAGGCTTCAGGGTGTTTCTGCTGGCGCTGGAATGGGTGAACCCCCGCTATGACAGCTGGCAACTGACCTGGAAGGAACTGGCGACCGACCTGTTCTATGTGGGCATCAGCTATACCCTGGTCCGGTTGGCCAGCCGCTATTTCGGCGACGATGCCATCATCGAAGCGATCCAGAACAATTTCGATTTCGATAAGTTCGCCTGGTTCACCACGATGCCGCTGCTGCTACAGGCGTTCCTGATCTCTTTCATCTTCGATTTCGGCCAGTACTGGATGCATCGCGGAATGCATAATTGGTATCCGCTCTGGCTGACCCACTCCGTCCATCACTACATCACCCAGTTGAACGTCAACAAAGGGGCTGTCGGCAATCCGGTAGAATTGTTCCTGATTGGCCTTGGTATCGGCGGATTTTTCGACTTCCTGCCGCGCGCCGTGCTGCTTGCAGGCGCTATCGGGCTTGCGGTCGGTTCCTATCAGCACATCAATGTCCGCTTCAATTCGCCGCGCTGGTGGTGTTACCTGTTCAACACCACCGAACACCACAGTCTGCACCACTCGCAGGATTTCGAGGCCAGCCGCAGCAATTATTCCGCCACCTGGATCTTTATCGACCGGATGTTCGGCACCTGCGTGGATGGCGAAGCGGAACTGCTGGGCATGGAAGGCGGACGTCGCATGTCGATCCGCGAGCAGATGACCTATCCTTTCACCGAAGCCTGGAAGACGCTCAAGGAAAAATTCGGCCGGCCGATGCCAGTGCCTGCCGAGTAAACAACGGGCGCTGCTGCCCGGCGACCGCTTTCCACCTGTTTTGCCTCACCTGCTCTCGATGCACCCGCCGGCCCCATGTCCGGCCCGGCGTGAAGGCGCTCGCCCGGAGCAAGCGCCCCGTCTGCCGAGCATCGGTGGTTTCTTGAAGAAGGACATCGCGTGAACCTGCGTTTCATCGACTGGATCTGGCACATCAGAGGCAGCCTGCCGCTCTCCCCCGGGCAAACGGACGAAGAGGCCTTCGATCGGCTTGCCCCCGTATTCGACCAGCCCAACACCACTTACGAGCGAACGAACG
The DNA here is from genome assembly GCF_020539485.1 of Fulverythrobacter ferritrahens. Taxonomy (GTDB): domain Bacteria; phylum Pseudomonadota; class Alphaproteobacteria; order Sphingomonadales; family Sphingomonadaceae; genus Andeanibacterium; species Andeanibacterium ferritrahens. The sequence continues at coordinate 492,594 of NZ_JACDXU010000001.1, read as the reverse complement.
GCGCGCTGACTTTCCAGAAGAAGGACCAGGCGGCGCAAGACAAGATGTCCGTCTTCGACAGCGGGGTGCTTGCAATCGAAAACGGCGATGCAGGGCCAGTGCTACATTACCACCTGATCAGCCGCGCTCTGCTGTTCTGCTTCCTGGCGCCCGCGCTGTTTATGGGCATTGCCGGCTTTACAATCGCCTTGGGGAAACTTGAACAACCTCCCGTCGAGACATCCGACAAGGCGGACAAGGAAGAGAAAGAAGAGGCCGAAATACTGATGAACCCCATCGACAAGGCCCTGGGCGCACCAGCCCCCGAGAAGCCCAAGAAGGAAGACAAGGGCAAGGCGGAAAAGAAGAATAGCGGACCTTCCCCAACGCCCGCCTATGTCTTCACGGGCATCTTCGCCGCGCTCTATGTTATAGGCCGGATTCTGGAAGACAGGCTGGTCCGGTCACTATTCAGGAAGAAACTGGCGGGTTCGTGAACCCGTACGCCTCAACGAGTGACGCTATCCTCAAATCTAGCAGGAGCTGACTGGTGCGGCAGGGGCTGGATTGTAGATCTGCGTCAGGTCACGATCGTCGCGCACATACATCGCGGCCGTCTTGCGGATCGCCTGTGGCGGGACGAGGCTGGCGAACAGAAGCGGCTTATAGTCATACACCACCTCGGCAAACATGATGGCGAAACCGCTCTCGGCCTTCACCTGTTTACCGGCCGGCCCCATTCCGGGAAAGCTCGTGCCGGTCACACCGTCACCCTGTTTGCCATAGCTGGAGCTGTATTTGGCATCGCCGAAGCAACGCTGCCAGTGAATCCACTGCCCTCCCTGCTCATTCACTTCCAGGCTGGAGAGGATCAGGCGCCCATTATGAACCACGTCCAGCCCCCCCGATTGCAGGGCGGAAGCCTTGAACGCCTCGTTCACGTCATATTCGCGCATATGCGGCACGCCCGCCACGATTTCCTGCTTCGCACGTGAGGAGTTGTCGGCCAGCGACAAGGCAAGCTGGCTCACGCGCATATGCGTGATCGAAAGGTTGGCGATTTCCACGCCGCCCATCCCCAGCATAGTCAGGATCGGCAGCGAGTAAGCAAATTCGATCAGCGCCAGCGCCTTCTGATCGCGCCACAGGCGGCGGGCGAAACGGCCCAAACTGGCCATCCGGGATTTCATCATCGGCTTCATCCGCAAATCTGCTTCTGCACGCGGGTGGCCTGCGGGCCGAAAGGCTGGTTGCGCAGCACGGTGGAGGCCGAAGTCGTTGCCCGCTGATCGCCGTTGATCAGTTTCCAGAGCGGAAACAGGCGATCGTAGGTGAGCGTAACCGTATAAAGCACCACGTCATTCGCCCCGCCGAGGCCGCTTTTGCCGACATCGGCATCCCACGTGCCATTGCCGTTTTCATCCACGAAACATTCACCGCCATCATATTGGTCATTTTTATTCGTATCGGTGAAATCCTCGGGCCGACCGACATCGCTGAAGCTCGAATAATTTTCCCGTTTGAACGTGTAGATCGGGTTGCTTATCGCGACGGGATCCATCTGTTCACGCACATATCGGTCAATGGCGCTCATCTGGCTCGACCCGCTCTCAAGGCCGGCATCGCGCCCACCGTCCTGGATCGCGCCCTGCAATACCGACTGGATATAAATCCCCTGCCCGACATCGAAGATGCCGAACAGCAGCAGCAGGAAGGTGGGCAGTACGATCGCGAATTCGGGCAGCGTCGCCCCTTTCGCGTCGCCCGCCAGCCTACGGGCCGGGAAAGCGCGAAAGCGGCGGATCATCTGCCGAGCCTCAGATCTGCGACCTGCGCGGCAATGAACTTGAAGGTATTGCGTAGCTGCTCCGTATTGCTGGAATAATAGGCGCGGCCATTGCTGGCGCAATTCTGCAATTCGGAAGTCATGCTGGTGCCGAAGGCGATCACCCAGATCGTGGTGCCCTGCGCCTTGATGGCATTGCACATTGCGGCGAACCGCAGATTGTGCCGCGCGGTGATGGTATTGGAGTAATAGCGCGGCGCAATGCGGCTATCGAGGTTCTCGATACCATAAGCCGAATAGCCTGAGGCGGTCGGCTCCATGATGCCGTCGGTCATGAAAATGATGTGCTTGCTGACATTGATCTTGTCGGCATCCAGATTGACATTGCTGGCAAACAGTCCGCCCGGGCTGGTCAGGCGGCCGCCCCAGATCATGCCCACATCGTGATAGGTATTACCGGTAGCCACCAGATTGTTGAGATAGCTATCCAGCCACACCGGGACGTCATTGACATTGTCGGACAGTTCCACGGGGCGCAGCAACATCATGGGCGAAGGGCAGCTGCCCGAAGCCGTGTTGCGAGAGTTGGTCGTGTCCTCGTAATCGTAATTGTTGCGACTGTATTCCACCGAATTCCAATGCGGCTTCCAGCGCGAGTCATCGTCGAACGGCGTCAGATTCAGATCGAGATCGTAAGCGTCTTCCGGCCAGGGGTCGAAAGTAGGCAACGTCGCGGTCGGCGTCATCGTCTTGCGCTCCTCGATACAGCCGCTCCAGCTGTAATTCGTGGTGCCGACGCCGCTGGCCGTGCTGCCATTCATTTTGGCCAGGCGCACCGGATCATAGGCACCTGCGGAATCCGTCATTGCATTGGACACGTTGGTGGCAACCGCCACACTATCAAACCGCTTCAGCCGCGATGTATCGATCGGCGCCTCGGTATAGCGCCAGGTCGTGAACTTATACCCGTCCAGCGTATAGGTCGTGCGAGTGGTCCAGACGCGACGAACGCAGGTGCCTATATCTGTGCGACCACTCCTGCCCGTCTTGTACCAGCTGACGTAGTCATATTCTTTGGTTGTTACCGGATTAGGCGCAGTACCGGTTTTATATGGATTGTCCCCATAGTTATCGCCATAGTTCTTACAGCTGTTCAAACTGATGGCATTGGGATAAGTATCATTAGCAGTGCCCAGATCTTCCACGTGATCTTCATATACGGGTGTATTGAACACAGCCAGGCGCGACTGGTAATTCGTGCTGTCCGCCATGAAATCATACGGCATGTCGCCGTTTTCGAGCAGGCCCTTGACGTTCACCGTCATGGAATAGGGCACGAAGCCATAGCGGATGCGCGTGCGGTTATCGTTCACCGCCTGATTGATGGTCTTGTGGAAGTCCCGCACGGCAGAGCGCAGACCTTCGATCTTGGTGGGCTCGCCCCAGCTGATCGAGTTGCCCATCGAGCCGGTAGTATCGAGCACGAACATGATATCGGCATTGCCGATCTGCAGTTCGGCCATGCAATCGACCGACATCGTGATCGTCCGCTTGTCGAACAGCTTCATCACCAGCGTCGGGACGGTGGCGGTGGCGGTGCCCAGCACCTGGCCATCATCATTATCCTGCGTGACATAGGAGACATTGGTCGCGTCGAACACGGAAGGATTGAAGTTGAAGGTGAACATGTTGTTCGCCTTCGCCTTTTCAGAAGTGCCGTAACTGCCTGTCTTGCTCATCGCGCGGCGGCCGGCGAGCACACCCGCGTCGCAGGCAGACTGGAGCTGGGTTCGCGCCATATAGGCGCGGCTGAGGTCCACGCCGCCACCGATGAGAGCCATCATCGGTACCAGCGCGGCAGCCGTGATCGCGAGCACGTTGCCCGAACGATCATCCCGCAATGCACGAAGGAAACGATCCCCCCGGGAATGACTGCGCATTCCTTGATCTCCATAGACTAGGCCAAGCCTGCCCGGAGATAAGGGAATAGGGTTACTCCCCCTCCAACATTTATGGTTAATTCACATTAAGGCCCCGGAAATCACTGCCTGTGCGGTATCGGGACAATGTTCGGAAAATAGTTAACGACCGCCCCGCACCATCGCCGCTTCCGCGCTGGTGGAAGCCGGGCCGGTGTTCCGGCGCGCCAGACTGCCCATCTGCCGTCCGTTCTGGAAGGCCCGGGGATCGGCCATTCAGCTCGTGGCGCAGGATTCCGGCGCGCCCTCCATCCCCGCCTGGCAGATTTCCCACAAGGCGAAGATGATCTGGCGCACGTCGTCGTCCACCAACCGGTAATAGCGCGTCTGCGCATCGGGCCGAACGCTCACCAGCCCCATGTCGCGGAACTTGGCGAGATGTTGCGAAACGGCGGATTGCGACATGCCGGTCAGCTCCACCAGTTCGCCCACGGTCACTTCCTCGTCCGACATGCGGCACAGCATCAGCAGCCTGTCCGGATGGGACAGTATCCGCAGCCTTCCGGCCATGTTCTCGGCATTGGCGCGCAGCAGGTCCAAGGGGATCGGCGTTTTCATTCCTCTCCGGTGGCAGGCAACCCGTCATCGCGCAAGACGATATAGATGGCGGGAATGACAAGCACCGTGAGAGCGGTGGAGGATGCAAGGCCGAACAGCAGCGAAATCGCCAGCCCCTGGAAGATCGGATCGGTCAGGATCACTGCCGCCCCGATCATCGCCGCCGCCGCCGTAAGAGCGATCGGCTTGAAGCGGATCGTCCCAGCCTCCAGCAGGGTATCGCGCAACGATTTGCCCGGCGCCCGCGCATGGCGGATGAAGTCCACCAGCAGGATGGAATTGCGCACGATGATCCCCGCCAGCGCGATGAAACCGATCATGCTGGTGGCCGTGAAAGGCGCGCCGAACAGCATATGGCCGATCACGATGCCGATCAGGGTGAGCGGAATGGGCGTGAGGATCACAAGCGGGATCTTGAAGTTGCCGAACTGCGCGACGACCAGCACGTAGATCGCCAACAGGGCGACCATGAAGGCGGCGCCCATATCGCGGAAGGTGACCCAGGTGATTTCCCATTCACCGTCCCACAGCAAAGTGGGGTGGCGCTCATCCTCAGGCTGACCATTGAGCGAGATTTCCGGCTTGGGCAGGCCTGCCTTGGCCCAGTCAAACTCGTCGATCGCCTTGTCCACCGCCAGCATGCCATAGATCGGCGCCTCGTAACGCCCGGCAAGCTCGGCCTGAACCATGGTCGCCCCTCGTCCGTCGCGGCGGAACACCGCCGGCTCGCCTCGCTCCATCCGCGCATCGACCAGTTCGCCCAGCTGGATCAACTGCGGCGCACCGGCGGCCGTGGCCACCGCGACCGGCGTGGCCGCAAGGCTGGCCGACCATGCACGGGCCGACTGATCGAGCGAAACCTGGATCGGCAAGGGATCGCGCCCCATGCCCTGCGGGGCATAACCCACGATCTGGCTGCCCATCAGCGCGCCGATGGAATCGAACAACTGCCGTTCCGAAAGGCCATAATGGTCGAGCCGCGCGCGGTCCGGCACCAGCCGCAATTGCGGGCGCCCTTCCCCGAAACTGTTATCGACATCGACGATATAGGGCACTTCTTTGAAAATCTTTTCCACCTGCAGCGCCACTGCGCGGCGGGTCGCCTCGTCCGGGCCGTAAATCTCTGCCAGCAGCGTGGCCATCACCGGGGGGCCCGGCGGGGTTTCCACCACCTTGATCGATCCTCCTTGCGGCAGAGCGATCTTGGCGAGCTTCTGGCGCATCTCAACTGCGATATCGTGGCTGGCGCGCGAACGGTCGCCCTTGGGCAGCAGGGTGACCATCAGATCCCCCATTTCCGGCCGCGCACGCAGGAAATAGTGGCGCACCAGTCCGTTGAAATTGAACGGCGCGGAGGCACCGGCATATGCCTCCATAGAGATGACTTCGGGCACGCCTCGCGCCACTGCGGCGGCCTGATCGAGCACGCGGGCAGTCGTTTCCAGGCTGGTCCCTTCCGGCAGATCGACCACCAGCTGGATCTCCGACTTGTTGTCAAAGGGCAGCAGCTTCACCGTCACTGCCTTGAAGTAGAACATGGAACAGGCGACCAGAGTGGCCACGCCAACGCCGATCAGAAAATTGCGCGCGCTCTTGCGGTCGCGGATCACCCGCCGGGCAACGCGGGCATAATATTGGCCCAGTTTCCCGCCATGTTCGTCATGCCCGCCATGATCCAGCGCCTGCCGGGCAAAGCGGATCATCAGCCAGGGCGCGATAATCACTGCCACGAAGAAGCTGAAGATCATCGCAGCTGAGGCATTGATCGGGATCGGCGCCATGTAAGGCCCCATCAGGCCCGAAACGAACAGCATCGGCAGCAATGCGGCAACCACGGTCATGGTGGCGACGATGGTGGGATTGCCCACTTCGGCCACAGCCTCCACCGCCGCCTGGATACGCGGCCGGTCGTCCGGCATGGCCCAGTGCCGGGCGATGTTCTCGATCATCACGATGGCATCATCCACCAGAATGCCGATCGAGAAAATCAGCGCGAACAGACTGACCCGGTTGATGGTGAAGCCCATGATGTTCGATGCGAACATGGTGAGCAGAATGGTAGTGGGAATGACGATTGCCGTCACACCGGCCTCGCGCCAGCCGATAGCGAAGCCGATCAGCACCACGATGGAAACCGTGGCCAAGGCGAGGTGGAACAGCAGTTCATTCGCCTTCTCATTCGCCGTCTCGCCATAATTGCGAGTAACGGCGACATCCAGCGACGTGGGGATCAGTGTGCCTTCCAGCGTCTCCACGCGCTTCACCACCGCTTCCGAAACGGTCACGGCATTGGCCCCCGCGCGCTTGGCGATGGCAATGCTGACGGCAGGCGTGCGGCCCCATTTACCCGCGTCCCCATCCTCTTTCGACCAGCGCCAGACCATCTGCTGATCCTGCGTGGGCGCTTCGGTGACACTGGCGACATCGCGCATATAGACCGGCGCGCCCGTAACCGAGCGGACCTGCAGATTGCCGACTTCCTCCGCGCCCGAAAGCGTGCGCCCGGCCACGACGTCTGCGGCCTGCCCCGCTTCGCGAACGCTGCCAGCCGGAAAGGCACGATTGGCCTGGCCGGCAGCCTCGATCAGATTGCCGAGCGGCACCTGATGGAGCTGCAATTTCGCCGGATCGGGCGCGATACGCACAGCCTGCCGTTGGCCGCCGGTGATGAAAGTCAGCCCGACATCGTCCACCTTGGCGATCTCGGTCCGCAGGCGCCCGGCCAGTTCGCCCAGTGCCTGCTCGTTCCATGCACCCGGCGCTCCGGGCTTGGGCGACAGAGTGAGAACCACGATAGGCACGTCATTGATGCCGCGCACCGTCACCTGCGGGGCTGGAATGCCCACCGGGATGCGGTCCATATTGGCGTTGAGCTTCTCGTCGATCCGGGTCGCGGCGTCTTCGGGATCGGAGCCGACGATGAAGCGCGCCGTCACCAGCACGCCATTGTCTTCGGCCTGGGTGTAGACATGCTCCACCCCGTCCACACTCTTGACGATGGCCTCCAGCGGCTTGGCCACCACCTCCACCGCGTCGCTGGCCGAAAGACCGGGCGCGGCAACGCGGATGTCCACCATGGGGACTGAAATCTGCGGCTCTTCCTCGCGCGGGATGGTCAGCGTAGCGATCACGCCCACCAATATCGCGGCGAGCAGCAGCAGCGGGGTGAGCGGCGACTGGATCGTCGCCCGGGTCAGCCGCCCGGATATGCCCAAATTCATTTCGCGACCTGCTTCGTAGCCGTCTGCTTCACGAGAATGTCACCGGCGGAAAGGCCCGAAAGTATCTCGACCTTGCCCCGCTCGGTCGAAGGAGCAGTCTGCACCGGCACGCTGGCCGCGCTGCCATCCTTGCCTACGACCCACACCGTATCGAGCCCATAGGCCGTGGTGACATACTCGGCCGGCACCAGCAGCGCCTTGCGGCTGCCGCCCTCGACCTTGGCGGAAATGCGCCTGCCGATCAGCGATCCGTCCAGCCCGGCAATCTCCACATCGGCACGCACCTGTCCCCCCATTACGGCGGGATAGAGCCGGGTAATGGTGCCCGTGACTTCCGTAAGTCCTTCCGCGCCCGGCAGTTGAGCCAGCACGCGCGATCCGGGGCGGACCTGCGCCGCCAGAGTTTCCGGCAGTTCCAGCTTCAGCACTGTCGCCCCCGCCGTGATCGTGGCGATGGGCATTCCGGGGGCCACGGGGGCTCCTGCAGGAATATCGGCCATCAGCACCCGGCCAGAAGCCGGCGCGATCACCGCGCCCTGCCCGGCGACGGCATTCACCGCCCCTTGCTGCTGCCGCGCGGCATTCACCTGTGCCTGCGCGGCGTCTGCTACGGCCCTTGCCTGTTCCAGCCGCGCCTTGGCATAGACACCATTGTCATAGAGGAACTGGACACGCTCAAGCTCTGCCTTTGCGGCGGCGGCCTGGGCCTGCGCGGCTGCGGCCTGCGCGCCATAGGCGCCCGCCTGATAGCCCAGTTGGCTATCGACGATGCGCCCGATTACCTGCCCCTTGCGGACAAGATCGCCTTCCTTGACGGAAAGCACCGTGAGAATGCCGGGAATGCGGGCAAGAACCTGAGCCTGATCGACGGTCGAAACCTCGGCGCTCACATCCTTCCAGTCGCCCGTTTCGGCAAGCTGGACGGTATAGCGTTCACCCGCGGCCTTGGTCACTTCGGCAGGCGCGTTCTCCGTGCTGCCGCAGCCTGCCAGGGGCAGTGCCAGTGGCAAAAGAGCCGCTGTGATGCCCAGACGCAGATATGTCTTACCTGTCATTTCCGGCCCCCTCGCCGCGATTTTCAGCGTTCAACCGGCAGGCCGGCCTGCGCCCAGGCGCCAAATCCGCCTGCAAGATGCGTATCCACCGCCGATTGCGCCGTACCGCATTGATCGAGCGCAATGCCGGATCGCTTCCCACCAAGGCAGTTGAGCACAAGGATCTTGCCCGGCGAGTCGGGAAGACTGGCTGGAGAGAAGCTGGAGAGCGGCATGTTGAGCGCCCCCGGGATGTGCCCCTGCTGGAATTCGTCAGGCTCGCGCACGTCGACGACCTGCACTTCGCCGCGATCCAGCATCGCCTTCAGCTCCGCCGGAGTGAGTTCCTTGTGCTTGGATTTGCCGAACAGGCCCATGATTCGAATCCTTTCGATGATTTATGGATTGCTTATATGCGCATTTCGTTATATTAGCAAGCGCATCACGGGAGAACGCTGAGATGTCTGACCAACCGCATATCGTCGTCCTGGGGGCTGGGCTCGGGGGCACCATAGCCGCCTATGAAATCCGCCAGACTCTTGGAAAATCCGCCCAGATAACCGTGTTGAACAAGGGCGAGAATTACTGGTTCGTCCCGTCGAACCCGTGGGTCGCGGTTGGCTGGCGGGAACCCGAGTCGATCAGGGTCCACCTCCCCCCCGTGATGGAAAAGCATGGCATAGGCTTCAATTCGGTGGGCGCAGCCAAGGTTCACCCCAAGGAAAACCGGGTGGAGCTGCTGGACGGCTCCTCGGTTACCTATGACTATCTCGTAATCGCTACCGGGCCGGAACTGGCCTTTGACGAAATTCCCGGCTTCGGGCCTGAAGGCCATACGCAGAGCATTTGCGTTACCGACCATGCCAAGGCGGCCCATGCGCGCTTCGAGGAGCTCTGCGCCAATCCTCGTCCCATCGTGGTGGGCGCCGTGCAGGGGGCCAGCTGCTACGGCCCCGCCTATGAAATGGCGATGATCCTCGACACCGAACTGAAGCGCCGCAAGATCCGCGACCGCGTGCCGATGACCTTCATCACCCCGGAACCCTATATCGGCCATCTCGGCCTCGATGGGGTGGGCGATACCAAGGGCCTGCTCGAAAGCGAGATGCGCGATCGGCACATCAAGTGGATCACCAACGCCAAGGTCACTTCAGTGGAGGACGGCAAGGTCCATGTCGAGGAAGTGAACGAAGACGGCACGCTCAAGAAGACGCATGACCTCGATTTCGGCTGGGCCATGATGCTGCCCGCCTTCCGCGGCGTGGAAGCGCTGCAGGGGATCGAAGGCGTGTCCAACCCGCGCGGCTTCGTCATCACCGACAAGCATCAGCGCAACACCACCTATCCCAATATCTTCGGCTTGGGCGTGTGCATCGCGATCCCGCCGGTCGGCCCCACTCCGCTGCCCGTGGGTGTGCCCAAGACCGGCTTCATGATCGAGAGTATGGTTACCGCTATCGCGCAGAATTTGAAGGAAATCCTGGCCGGCAAGGAACCGACGCATGAGGCGACCTGGAACGCCATCTGCCTGGCCGATTTCGGTGATAGCGGCGTGGCCTTCGTGGCCAAGCCGCAAATTCCGCCGCGCAATGTGAACTGGGCGAGCGAGGGCAAATGGGTCCACCTCGCCAAGATCGGCTTCGAGAAATACTTCCTGCACAAGGTCCGCAGCGGCGAAAGCGAACCCTTCTACGAGAAACTGGCCCTGCATGTGCTGGGCGTGAAGAAACTGCGTTTCGACTGAGGAGTGATGCGATGAACCTCGACCGTTCCGTAATGGCGTTCGCCGGGCTGGTTGTGCTGATCAGCTCCATCCTGTCGCTCACCGTGCATCCATACTGGATCGCGCTGACCATCTTTGCCGGGCTGAACATGCTGCAGGCCAGCTTCACAGGCTTCTGCCCCGCCGCGATGGTGTTCAGGAAACTGGGCGTGCGCAGCGGCACGGCCTTCGACTGAGATTGCGAGCGGGGCGCGCCATGAAACTTCGCCATCTCGTGCTTCTGGGCACCGGACTGGGTCTCTCCCCCCTTCCCCACCCGGCCGGTGCCCAGTCCCTTGAGGAAGTTACAGCGATCGCGCTGGAACATTCGCCTGCCATTGCGGGGGCGGATGCACGGGCGCAGGCCGCTGCCGCCCAGCTCGATTTCGCGAAGGCACAGACCCTTCCGGACCTTAACGCCCAGGGCCAGATCGGCTTCGGCAGGATCGACCCCAAAGGCTTCTTCGGCCTGACCGCAGATGACACCAATCCGCTGACTGCGCAGGTCACGGCGGAAATGCCGCTGCTCACTTTCGGGCGTACAGGCGGCGGGATCGATGCGGCCCGCGGCGGGGCGCAGGCAGCGGAGCTGATAGCCCGTCAGACCCGGCTCAATCTGCGAGTGGAAGTAGCAGCGGCCTATGCCGAGGCAGTTTCCGCCCGGCGCCTGCTGGGCAGTTACGATCTGCTGCGCCTCTCCCTGGCGGAAGTCCTCCGCCAGTCCGAACTCAAGTTCAAGGTCGGCGCCGCGACTTCCACCGATCTGGCGCAGGCAAGAGCCCGGCTGGCCGAGGCCGATGCGGGCCATGCCGCAGCTGACGGCCGGCTGAAGGCCGCAATGGCCGCGCTGCGCTCGCTGACCGGGCTCGACACGGTGGCGCTGGACGACGATCTGCCCGCCCCACCCCCGATCCCCGCCACGCGGGACGAGGCAATGGCGATGGCACTGGCTGGCAATCCCCAGTTGCTCGCCGCCGGAAAGGCGGTTGAGGCTGCCGAGGGGAACGAGCGCATGGCAAAGGGCGAAGCCCTGCCGATGCTAGGCGCCTATGCCGAAGCCGCCGCCGTGCGCGATCAGTTCTTCCCCGGCTACAAGGCGGATTCCTATTCCGCCGGGCTGCGGGTGAAGTGGAACTTCTTCTCCTCCGGTCGCAACGGGGCCAAGGCGCGCGCTGCCGGTTCCCAGACCGATGCCGCACAGGCCGATTACGACATGGCCCGCCTGCGCACGGAACAGGCCGCGATAACTGCCTATGATGGATATGAAACCGCGCGGCTGATGCTGGCCGCCGCCGATGCCCGCCAGACCGCCGCAAAAGAGGCGCTGCGCGGAACGAAGCTTGAAGTCGAGGCCGGGGCCAAGCCGCAGCTTGCCCTGCTCGACGCCCAGCGCGAGGCTATAGAGGCCGAAGCCGCCCTTTCCGGCGCGCAAGGCCGCCTGATCGCCTCCGCTTATCAGTTGCGAGCCGTCGCCGGTATGGAGTGATCTGCACTCCCCCCTTTCTGCAGGGTCACCCTGCTGGCGGCGGTTCGCTTGGGTTTGAGAATCCCCGCGATTGTCATTGCGAGCGGCCAAGCCGCGCGGAGCGGAACCTAATTCCGTCATCCTGAAACAAGTTCAGCATGACGGGGTGGTTGACGAGGGACTCACCCCTTCAGCCACAACCTGATGCCATAGGCCACCGCACCCAGCACAGTAACGCTACCAACCCACAGTGCCGCCATCCACAGGAGGCGGCGCCATAGCGGGGTATCGTCAGCCTCAATGTGAGGAGCTGACATCAGTGATACCCCTCGCTGCCCACCTTGCCGCGGAACACCCAATAGGCCCAGCCGGTATAGGCAAGGATGAGCGGCAGGGTCAGGCCCACGCCGATCAGCATGAATACCTGGCTGCGCGGCGGTGCGGCCGCATCCCAGATCGTCACCACATCGGGCACCACGAAAGGCCACATCGAAACGCCCAGCCCGGCCATGCCCAGCAGGAACAGCCCCAGCGAAAGCAGGAAGGGCGCGGCCTGCCATTTCTTCTTCAGGCCCCAGAGAAGGAAGCCCGCGATAATGGCCGTCAGCAGCGGTACCTGCGCCGCGAACAGCACATTGGGCATGGCAAACCAGCGTTCCCAATATCGGGCATCGAGCAGTGGGGTGTAGAGGCTGACCGCACCCAGCAGCAGCAGCGTGGCAAGGGTGGCGCGCAGGGCCAACCTGTAGGCATGGGCCTGCGTGCTGCCTTCGGTCTTCCACACCAGCCAGGTAGTGCCCAGCAGGGCATAGCCCGCCACCGTGCCAAGGCCGGTAAGCAGGGTGTAAGGCGTCAGCCAGTCCCACCAGCTGCCGGCATAGGCGCGGCCGTCCACTTCGATCCCTTGCAGGATCGCGCCAAGGATCATCCCCTGTGACAGGGCAGCCACCAGTGAACCGCCGCTGAAGGCCATGTCCCAGAAGGGCCGATGGCCGGGATCGCGCCAGCGGAATTCAAAGGCCACGCCCCGGAAGACGAGGCCCAGCAACATGGCGATGATCAGCGGATAAGTGGCCGGAAGGATAATGGCATAGGCCAACGGGAAGGCGGCCAGCAGACCGCCCCCACCCAGCACCAGCCAGGTTTCGTTACCGTCCCACACGGGCGCGATGGAATTCATCGCCTGATCGCGTTCCTCGCCCACCTTGAAGCTGGGGAAGAGGATGCCGATGCCCAGATCGAACCCGTCCATCACCACATAGGCGAACACGGCGAAGGCGATGATGAAGGCCCAGATGGCTGTGAGGTCCACGCTCATTCTCCGTCCTCCTTCGCGGGTTGTTCGATGATGGGGCCGCCCACGGCCCGTGCCGGCCCGGGAGTGATGCCCGCCGTGCGGATCGGGCCTTTTTCCGTCCGCCTTACGCCCGGTTCATGCACCTTGGGCGCCCCGCGCATCAGCCGCAGGATGTACCAGGTACCCGTGCCAAACACCGCGAAATAGACCAATACGAAGGCCAGCAGCGATGCCCCCACGGCGGGCGCGTCCAGCGGCGAGGCAGATTGCGCCGTGCGCAACAGACCATAGACCGTGAAAGGCTGTCGGCCCACTTCGGTGACCATCCACCCCGCGATCACCGCCAGAAAGCCGGAAGGCGCCATTACGATCGCCGCCTTGTGCAGCAGTGGCCAGTCATAGAGCCTCTTCCTCAAGCGGGCGACGAGGCTCCACAGGCCCAGCCCCAGCATGGCGAAGCCCAGCCCCACCATCACACGGAAGGCCCAGAACACCGGGCCGACCGGCGGGTGATTTTCCGGCGGGATCGTGTCCAGCCCGGCCAGCGGCGCATTGAGATCATGCTTGAGGATCAGCGAGGAAGCCTTTGGAATCTCGATCGCATAATCGACGCGCTGTTCCTTGCTGTTGGGAATGCCCGCCACGATGAAGGGCGCACCGTCGGGGTGGCTCTCATAATGGCCTTCCATCGCCATCACCTTGGCCGGCTGGTGCTTCAAAGTATTGAGGCCGTGAAGATCGCCTGCAAAAATCTGCACCGGGGCTACCAGAGCGGCCATCCACATCGCCATGGAGAACATCGTCCGCGCATGCTGGTTGGCGCGGTCCTTCAGCAGGTGCCAGGCGCCCACCCCGCCCACCACGAAGGCCGTGGTGAGATAGGCCGCGATCACCGTGTGAACCAGGCGATAGGGGAAGCTGGCGGTGAAGACGATGGCCCACCAGCTGTCACCGGGCAGGAACTGGCCATTCGCGCCCATCTCGTAGCCTGCCGGGGTCTGCATCCAGCTGTTCACGCTGAGAATCCAGAAGGCCGAAACCGCCGTGCCGCCCGCCACCATCAGCGTGGCAAGGAAGTGCAGCTTCTTGCCCACACGTTCCAGCCCGAACAGCATCACGCCCAGGAAACCAGCCTCGAGGAAGAAGGCGGTCAGCACTTCATAGGCGAGCAAAGGCCCGATTACCGGCCCGGCCTTGTCGGAAAACTCCGCCCAATTGGTGCCGAACTGATAGGACATGACGATGCCGGAGACGACACCCATGGCGAAGGTCACGGCGAAGATCTTCAGCCAATATTTGAACAGGTCGAGGTAAACGCCCTTACCCGTCTTGAGCCAGAGCCCTTCCAGCACCGCCAGATAGCTGGCCAGCCCGATGGAAAATGCAGGGAAGATGAAATGGAAGCTTACCGTGAAGGCAAACTGGATACGCGCGAGCAACAGCGCATCGGCCTGATCGAACATCGTCACTTCCTTCCCGCCGTGACTTGTGCCGTGGAGCGTTCGCTACGCCATCGGTAGAAGGTCTTTTCCGAAAGGCCGAATACGCGGCAGCTTTCGGTCACTCCCCTGCCTTCGGCGATCATCCGCTCTATCGAACGGCACTTTTTGTCCTTGTCGGCAATCGCGGCCATAGCAGATAAGCCCTTTCACTTCCTATTTTTACGCCCGTCATCCGAGAATGGCCATTGCGCTGCGCACCAGCATGTAGAGCGCCACGGCCATGATCAGCGCGGAAAACACGGTGTTGAGGCGCCCCTTCTGCGCCGACAGGCGGCGGGAAGCCGCAGTACCGGCAACGCTGCCCACGATGCCGCCACCGATGAACATCCCCGCCAGTGGCCAGTCCACCAGTCCTGAAAAGGCATAAGATGCCGCAGTCGCCAGCCCGAAGGCGGTAACCGCCACCAGCGATGTGCCCACCGCGCGATAAATCGCCATGGAAGTTGAGGCGACCAGCGCGGGCACGATCAGAAAGCCGCCCCCAATGCCGAAAAAACCCGACAGCGCGCCCGTGCCAAAACCGAAGCCCAGCACCTTGCCCATATTGTCACGATTGCAGGCCACGTTCTCCGGCCCTTCCCCGGCGCGGCCGCGATACATCGCCACGGCCACCACGATCATCAGCAGGGCGAACAGGAACAGCAGCTTCTGCCCGTCAACTGCCTTGCCCAGGGTGGAGCCCGCCAGCGCGCCCAGCACACCCGCAAAGGCGAAAGTGCCGCCGCAGCGCCAGTTGACGTTATGGTTGCGGGCATGGGTGGCCAGCCCCGCCAGTGCATTTGCAGCCACGGCCAGCGCACTGGTGCCGATCGCCACATGCGGGCTCTTCACCCCCACGACATAGACCATCAGCGGCACCGCCAGGATCGATCCGCCCCCGCCGACAAGGCCCAGGGTAAAGCCCACCGCCACGCCGCTGAAAGCCGCGAGGATATAATGGAGCTGGTCGATCATGGCCTGTGTCCCGCCTCAGATCGCGTTGACCGGAATCTTGATATAGCTGATGCCGTTCCCCTCCGGCTCGGGCAGATGCCCGGCGCGGATATTGACCTGCACCGAAGGCAGGATCAGCCGCGGCACGGCCAACGTGGCATCCCGCTTCGTGCGCATAGCCACGAATTCCGCCTCGCTTACGCCGTCATGCACATGGACATTGCCGTCTCGCTCCTCACCCACAGTGGTTTCCCAGGCGAAAGTGTCGCGGCCCGGCGCCTTGTAATCGTGGCACATGAACAGCCGCGTCTCGCGCGGGAGGCTCAGCAGGCGGCGGATCGAGCGGAACAGTCGCGCCGCATCCCCGCCGGGGAAATCGGCGCGCGCGGTGCCGTAATCGGGCATGAACAATGTGTCGCCCGCAAAACCTGCGTTGCCCACGATATAGGCCATGTCCGCCGGGGTGTGGCCGGGGACGTGCAGCACGATTCCTTCCAGATTGCCGATGCGGAAGGTTTCGCCATCCTTGAACAAATGATCGAATTGCGAACCGTCGCGCGCCATGTCAGGCCCGGCATTGAACAGCTTGCCGAACACGTCCTGCACTCTGGTGATATGCTCCCCAATGGCCAGCTGCCCGCCCAGTTTCTCCTTCAGATAGGGCGCGGCGGACAGGTGGTCCGCATGGGCGTGGGTCTCGATCAACCAGGCGACCTTGAGGCCTTGCGCCGTCACGTAATCGACGATCCGGTCGGCCGAAGCGTGGGACGTGCGGCCCGCATCGGGATCGTAATCCAGCACGGGATCGATCACCGCTGCTTCAAGCGTCGCGGGATCGTGGATGACATAGGAAACGGTAAAGGTAGGCTCGTCGAAAAAGGCCTTCACAACCGGGCGCAAGGCGGGATCGTCGAGTGCGCGGGCGATCTGGGCCGATGCGGCGGCTATGATTGGGCCATGGGCAGCCTGATCGCTGTTGTCATTGACGGACTTCATGGAGTCTCTCCTGTTTAACATTAGCTAGTTCTAATGTTCTAATTCGTCAAGACTCGTTCTTTCCGCATGCATTTCCTCAACAAGCCCCTTTCGGCCCGCGCCCCTCTCCGATAGCCTGCCTTCAAGACATAACCGAGAGGACCGAATGCCCACCCCCCAGAAAGCGCCCCCCACCCCCCAGACGGCGCCCAACGTGAAGCTCAGCTTCTTCAAGCTCAACGTGCCTGACATGGACGCCGCGCTGGAGTTTTACGGCAAGGTTTTCTGCTTTTCGATTGTCCAGACCTTTGACGAGGGCGCGTTCCTGGAACACATCCTGGCGCTGCCCGGGCAGGAAGCGGGCCCGAACCTGCTGCTGGTCGCCTATAAGGACGGGCGCGACGTATCGGTGGGCCCCGGACACGGCCCGGTTGGCCTCGTTACAGACGATATCGAGGCACTATGCGCCAAGGCAGTCGAAGCGGGAGCGGACACGATCGTGCCAATATTCGACATGGGCCCGGTGAAGGTCGGCATCGTGCTGGACCCGTGGGGCCACGAGCTGGAACTGCTGCAATTCCCCGCAGGGTAGGCGGAGGGATCAAAGCCCCGCCAGTTTCACCGCAATTCTGGTCAATTCAGGCAGAAAATCCTCATCTTCCAGCCGAAGAGGCCCTGGGGAATTGATGATCTGGTTGTTGATGACAGAATTGAACACCTGCCCCGCAATGGCCAGCTGCCGCCGCTCCTCGTCGGAAAACTGACGATCGGAGGATGCCTCCATCGCGCGCAGCGTGATTTCAACCGCCCGCTCGCGGAAGGAGCGATAAACCTTCCAGAACTCCGGATCGGCGGCTGATCGCTCCAGCGCTGCGTGCCAAAGGTTGCGGTTCTCCATGATGCCGTGAAACCCGCGAGCCAGTATCTCGGCATAGATCGTCGCAGGCTCCCCCTCTGGCCGAACCGCCTCCCGCCATTCCAGCGCTTCCCGGAAATAGGCGGAAAGCAGCACATGCAGGAAATCATCCTTGCTGTTGAACCGCTGGTAAAACACCCCCACCGACCGGCCAGCCTTGCGCGCCAGTTCCGCCACCGAAAGTTCCGCGAAGGTCTTTTCCCGCAGCAATTGCAGCGCCACCTGGACGAAACGCTCCGCCGTCTTCCGGCTGCGTTCCTGCATGGGCACGGGCACTTCCCAGCCATCCGGAGCAACCGCAGGCTTGACGCCATAATGAGAATCTATATTCATATTATCTGTTTGATCTCGTGCCCTGACTGGCGGAAGTGCCAATGCTTACAACGTGTTCCGGCACGAAAGGCAAGCACGCCAATTATCGAAAAGGAATAATCCGCATGGCTCAGGATAGAGCACCGCATACCGGGAACGATCCAGTCACGGCGCCCACCATAACACGGCGCACGGCGGTCACGGGGCTCGCTGGCGCCGCTGCAATGGCGGTTCTTCCCGGCTGCACGGCCGCGAAGGCAAGCAGCAGCGGCAAGCCGAACTTCCTGTTCATCATGGCTGATGACCTGGGCTATGCCGACCTCTCCTGCTATGGCCGCCGCGAATATAAGACCGCGAATATCGACCGTCTGGCAAGCGAAGGCATACGCTTCACCCATGCCTATGCAAACAGCGCGGTCTGCACCGCCACTCGCGTGGGCCTCATCACCGGCCGGTATCAATATCGGATTCCGGTAGGCCTGCAGGAACCGCTCGGCGCGGGTGATATCGGTCTGCCCCCCGAACATCCGACTATCGCCTCGCTGTTGCACAAGGCCGGCTACAAGACATCGCTCATCGGCAAATGGCACATGGGCAACCTGCCCAAATATGGCCCGCTACAGAGCGGCTATGACGAATTCTGGGGGCTGCGCGGCGGCGGGGTCGATTACTTCCGTCACGGCTTCGGCAACAACAAGGATCTATGGGACGGCGATACGCCGATCGAAAAGACCGGCTACATGACGGACCTGTTGGGGGACGCAGCCATCGCCACGCTGGAACGGCGCGCCGAGGACAAGCAGCCCTTCTTCATGTCGCTTCACTTCACCGCCCCCCATTGGCCGTGGGAAGCCAATGACGAAGAAGGCAAGGCCGAAGCGGAACGGATCGCGAAGATTCCCGGCGGCTTCATGCATCACGATGGCGGCACGATGGAAATCTACGCCAAGATGATGCTCTCGCTCGACGATAATGTCGGGCGAGTGCTGAAACGGCTGCGCCAGCTCGGGATGGATGAAAATACGGTGGTGGTCTTCACCAGCGACAATGGCGGGGAGCGGTTTTCCGATAACTGGCCCTTCACCGGGCGAAAGACCGAATTGCTCGAAGGGGGCCTGCGAATTCCGGCCATCGTCCGCTGGCCCGGCGCGAGCCGCCCCGGCAGCACGAGCGAAAGCGAGATCATTTCGATGGACTGGCTGCCGACTTTCCTCGCCGCAGGTGGCGGACGGCAGGACCCGGCCTTTCCGAGTGACGGGCGCGACATCCTCCCAGCCATCAAGGGCAAGACCATGCCGGAACGCACCCTGTTCTGGCGCTTCACCAACAAGGGTCAGGAGGCGGCGCTGCGAGGCCGGTGGAAATATCTCAAGATTGCCGGAAACAGCTTCCTGTTCGACGTGTTCGCCGATCCGCTGGAGCGAGCCAATCTGAAAGACCGCTTCTCGCAGAAATTCGTCGAACTCCAGAACGCCTTTGCCGAATGGAACAAGGGCATGTTGTTCGATCCGAACGCCCCCAGCTACGGCTTCACCGGCCAGCAACTGGCCGATCATTTCGGCATCGATAGCTAGGCTATCCCACGAGGCGATCCGGACCGGCCCTGCGCCCCGGATCGCTTCTTGAGTTCATAAGAATGCGCGCGACTCAGTCCTTGCGCGCCATCTTCGGCCCAAGCGCCGGGGCGAATATCCCCAGCGCGACAATCAGCACGGCAACCAGAACGGCCGCCGCGGCGATAATCATCATGATCGTCTCCAGCGGCAACATCATCCGCAAGGCTGCAGCACCTGCGAAAGGCGCAAGGACGATGCCGGAGATACGGCCCCAGCCCCCGGCCCAGCCGATCCCGCTCGACCGCATTTCCGGCGGATAGCTGAGCGTCGCGAGATTGTTGATCCCGGTCTGCCCGCCGACCTGAGTGAAGTTCCAGACGATCAGCGCCACCAGGAAGATGCCGCTGCTGAACGGCACCTGCCCCAACAGGAACAGCGCCACCGCTTCCACAAGGAAGAAGCCCGCAATCAGCCAGTAGGGATTGATCCGGTCCATCAGGAAACCCATCACCAGCGTGCCGGTGGCGCCGCCGATGAAGGAGATCATCGCGGAAACGGCGAATTTCTGGATCGGAATTCCACCAAGCTCCTGGAAGAAGGTGGCCATCCAGTTGGCCAGCAGCGCGATATTGCCCAATGCAATGAAGCAGGCGACCCACAGCAGGATGGTCTGGAGGAAATAGGGCTTCTGCAACAGAGCCAGCGGCCCAAGCCCGCGTTCGGCAGGCTTTGCCCTGCCATAGCGGAACGTCTGTCCCGCATGCAGCGGAGCCGCCGCATCCATTGCGCGAACGGTCGAGAAAATCTTGGCGTCATTGGGATTGCGCCGGGTGCGGAAGGCGAGCGATTCCGGGATGAGGAACAGCAGCGGCACGGCAACGAAGCCCAGCACGCCGCCCACCCAGAAGCCGATCTGCCAGCCATAGATATCCAGCAGCCAGGCAGCGATCACGCCGCTGCCCATGTTCCCGGCGGAGAAGAACACCAGCGCGATGGCCATGAAGCCGGCGCGCCATTTCCGCGGAGTCATTTCAGAAAGCAAGGCCAGCCCAATGGGCAGCATGGCCGAGAAGAAAATCCCGGAAATCCCGCGCAAAACGGCCATCTGCCCCACCGTTTGGGCATGGGCGCCGAGGATTGACAGAAGGCCGAAACCCAGCGCGCACAGGCCGAGCACGGGCCGACGCCCTATCTTGTCCGCCAGGGGAGGCATCAGGAACGCGCCCACTGCCATGCCGACATAGGTCCAGAAAATCACGACATCCATGTCGGCCGGCTTGGCATCCAGACCATGCGCGATGGCAGGCAGGATCTTGCCGAAGAAATACATGTCGAAGCCGTCGATGAAGAGCACCACCGAGCAGACGGCGAGCATCGCTATTTCCCGAGCGCCGATCTTCCGGCGATCGATGAATGCTTCGACGTCAAAACTGTCCTCATGCGCGCCGATAGTCTCGGCCGTGCTGCTCGCCATCAGGCTGATCTCCCCAGGATTCGCGAATTTCCACGCGGTCTTATCGCGGCGAGAGTGGCCGCGCCGCGCTTCCGCGTCAATCGCCGTTTAGCGGGAAACGCGCAACAGAAAGTCGCGCGCCCTCAGGCGGCTTGCTGGACGTTGTTACGCCCCGCTTCCTTCGCATCGTAAAGGGCCGCATCAACCCGGGCGAGCAGGCTGTTGGCATCATCCCCCTCTCGCCACATCGTATAGCCGACGCTGGCGGTAACCTGAGGCAGCCCCCCCTGAGAGCTTTCCTGCTCGATTGCCTGCCGCAGGCGTTCGGCTGCAGCGCGGGTTTCTTCCTGTCCGGCGCCGGGCAGAATCCAGACGAATTCCTCGCCGCCGATCCGGCCGATCAGATCGCTGGCACGGGCCTGTGCCCGGGCAATATCGGCAATGCGCACCAGCACATCGTCCCCCATCTGGTGGCCGCTGGTGTCGTTCACACGCTTGAAGTGATCGATATCGAACGAAATAAGCGCGGTAGGCCGGCCATCTTCCTGCGAACGGTGAATGCATTTCTGCAATTGCGTGATCGTACGACGGCGATTGGCCAGTCCGGTCAACGGGTCGGTATGGGCGAGATATTGCGCCTCCGCCGCCAGCCGCATGGCACGCGTCCGTTCCCGGTCGAGCGCCTCCTGCCGCTGGTGATGTTCGGTAACATCCATCACCACCCCGAACATGCCGGTAAGATCGCCCGCCTCATTGAACTCGTTGGTGGCATACATGCGCAGGATACGCTCATCCGCCTGTGGCGGGCACACACGATATTCGAAACTGTAGCGCGCGCGATCCTTGGAATGGTGGGCCAGCAGGCCGAACAATTCCGCTCCGCCATCCGGAAGCATGGAAGTCAAATCCCCGGGATCGCGGCCCAACGTGGGATCCAGGCCGTTGATCAGATACATCTGGCGCGACCAGTCCTGCTCGCCAGTGCGCGGATTGTAGTGCCACCGGCCGATCCGGCCCACTTCCTCCGCCATGTTGAGCATCAGCAGGTTTTCCCGCATCCGCGCATTACGGGCCTTGAGCCTCATCGCCAGCCGATCGTTGTCCAGCAGCAGAGCCGCCAGCGGCAGCGACGTGGCCATCATCAGCATCATCAGCAATTGCAGGGCAATGCCGGCCTCAAATGGCGGAAATTGCAGATAGGCAACCGGTGTTTCGCCGCCCACCGAACGCAGCGTTCCTGCCACGCCGAACATGAATATGCTGACTGACGCCCCGATCTGGCCATAACGCGCCACGATCAGAACCAGAGCCGACATGACTACCGGAGCCAACGGGACAAGATCGAAGCCAAGGACGAACCATGACAATGCGAACATCGTCAGCATCGAAATGCCGAACCAAATCAGCAGAGGTCCAACGTCTCGTTTCTTCCCTGCGCGGCGACGGGTGATCCAGTCCATTAGATAGAAGAGGATCGGCGCCCCCACTGCCGTGCCCAGGCTGGTGGAAAAGCCCCACCAGACGAACTGCACCCAATCACGATGCGGGCCGAACGGCAGGGCGATAATTGCGGCGCTAAAGGACGCGAACACTATTCCCGCGAACAGGAACACCGTGTCCCGCAAACGAAGCGATTCAAGTTTGCGCTTGCCGATCACGCGATGCGCGATTGCGACGGCCAATAGTGGCTCGACAATATTGGCCACAGTGTAGCCCAACAGTGCCAGCGGGGTGAGACCGTACCAGAAATTGAAGATCAGATTGGCAACGAGCAGCGCCGCAATCACGGGCAGGCGTTCGCCCCTTTTAGCCCTGTAAAGCGCGCAAACCGCAACCGCGCTGGGCAACCAGAGCAGCATCACGGCATGGCCCTGATCGCGCAACAGGACCGAGCCAATCGCGCTCACGATCCAGATGAGCGCCACTTCCCAAGGGAATCGGCTGCCTTTGCCCAGCGTTGCGCCCAATGCCCTCCTCCTCATCGGGAGGGTATAGCAGCGATCGGTGAAGCTATGGTAAACTTCATGCCATTACCGCTGTGGATATGCTGCCCCGCGCCGAAACGCGGGGCAGGCAAATCAGGCGGCGTCTGCCTGGCGCTGCGCTTCGAGATTGAGCATCTCTGCCAGCAGGAAGGACAGTTCGAGCGACTGCGCCGCATTGAGGCGCGGATCGCAATGAGTGTGATACCGATCGGCCAGACGCTCGTCGGTAATCGCCACGGCACCGCCGGTGCATTCGGTCACGTCCTGGCCGGTCATTTCCACATGGATGCCGCCGGCATGAGTGCCTTCCGCACGGTGAACGGCGAAGAAGCCCTTCACTTCCGAAAGTATACGATCGAACGGACGGGTCTTGTAGCCGCTGTCCGACTTGATCACGTTGCCGTGCATCGGGTCGCAGCTCCACACCACCGGATGGCCTTCGCGCTTCACGGCGCGCACCAGCTTGGGCAGGCCCGCCTCCACCTTGTCATGGCCGTAGCGGCTGATCAGGGTCATGCGACCGGCCTCGCGGCTGGGGTTGAGCGTATCGAGCATGCGCAGTAGCGCGTCCGGCTCCAGGCTGGGGCCGCACTTCATGCCGATCGGGTTCTGCACCCCGCGCAGGAACTCGACATGGGCCGAATTATCAAAACGGGTACGGTCGCCGATCCACAGCATGTGCGCGCTGGTATCGTACCAGTCACCCGTCAGCGAATCCTGCCGGGTCAGCGCCTGCTCATAAGGCAGCAACAGCGCCTCATGGCTGGTGTAGAAGCTGGTGCTCTTCAGCTGCGGCGCGTTCTCGGGATCGATCCCGCAGGCTTCCATAAAGTCCAGCGCTTCGCCGATACGATCGGCGATGTCGCGGAACTTGTCGGCCCAGGGGCTGCGGCCCATGAAATCCAGCGTCCACTTGTGAACCTGGCGCAAATTGGCATAGCCGCCACCCGCGAAAGCGCGCAGCAGGTTCAGCGTCGCAGCCGACTGGCTGTAAGCACGGATCATCCGTTCAGGATCGTTGCGACGCTGTGCGTCCTCGAAATCGATCCCGTTGATGATGTCGCCGAGATAGCTCGGCAGTTCCTTGCCCCCGACGTTCTCGGTAGGCGAGCTGCGCGGCTTGGCGAACTGGCCGGCCATGCGGCCCACCTTCACCACCGGCTGCTTGCTGGCGAAAGTCAGCACCGCAGCCATCTGCAGCAGCACGCGGAACGTGTCGCGGATATTGTTCGGGTGGAACTCGGCAAAGCTTTCCGCGCAATCCCCGCCCTGGAGCAGGAAACCGCGACCGTGAGTCACTTCAGCCAGTTCGGCCTTGAGAGCGCGCGCCTCGCCCGCAAAGACGAGCGGCGGAAAGGACGACAGTGTGTCGACCGCAGTTTCCAGCGCATTTTCGTCTTCATAGACGGGAAGATGCTTCGCTTCGAAGTTCTTCCAGCCATCGGGGGTCCAGCTCTTAGCCACTTTTTTTCTCTGTCTGTTAGAGGAAGGCGGCGCAAATAGGCGCTCATGCGCCAGAATGCAAAGGTTACACTCTCAACTACTCTGATCGAGACAACCGATCTCAGCGGCTGGACGATCCGGCCGCTGCATGTTGGCCTGCTCCGCCACCCTTTCCGGGCGCATGGCGCGCAAGCTCCGTACCCTTGGGAATTACCGCCACCCGCAGCCCCTTGCCCTGCGGAATATATTGGGCAGCCAGTGCCTTGATCCGCTCAGGCGTGGTGACCGTGTAGTCATCGAACAAGGTGCGCAGGGCCGCCAGCCGCTCGGGCTGCCCCGTGGAACCTTCGACCAGATTCATCCAAGTCACATGAGCGGTAAGCGAACGGTTGAGCAATTGCAGGATCGGCTCGGTAACCCGCACGATCTCGTCCTGGTCCGGGCCGTTCTTGGCCAGATCAGCCGCAATATTGTCGGCAACGGCGAAGAATTCGGGCACCATCTCAGGCTTGAGCTGCGCCAGCGCCACGAACTGCCCGCCACTGTCGATATCCGTCGGCCAGCTGGAGGAAACATAAGGCGTGTAGCTCGCCCCCGCCTTCTCGCGCAGGGCGTCGAGCAGGCGGTTGTTGAAGATCTGGCTCAGCACTTCCAGCTCGCGCGAAACACGCAGCCCATTGACGCCTCCGCCCAGCGGCCAGGCGACACCCGCTGCGGCCTGATCGGCCTCGCCATGGTGATACAGAACCACAGGCTCGGCCTGCACGGGGCTGAAGACCACCTTCCGGGCAAGGGCAGCAGCCGGAATGGGCTCGCGCTGCGGCAAGGCGCCGAAAGTGCGGGCAAGGGCTGCCTCTGTCTCGGCAGGATCAATATCCCCGAACACGAGGATTTCCACCGGACCCTGCTTCAGCAAGGGCTCCCACACCTTGCGGAAACCAGCTGCCGTGGTGGCGTTGATCTCTGCTGGGGTCGGAGTAGCAAAGCGGGGATCGTGATTGTTCAGCACCCAGTCGAGATCGCGGCTGATCACGCTGGCGGGATCGGTATTCAGGCTGTCATAACCGAGCTGGCTCAGCGCTTTCGCACGTTCAACAGCGCGCTCGTCCCAACGCGGCTGAGAGAGCTTTGCGGCGAACAGCCAGAGCTGGTCGGCCAGATCCTCCCGCCGGGTCTGCGCCTCGAAGCTGAAGGTTCCGTCCTCGATGCCGAAATCGAACCCAAGCTTGCGGCCCGCCGCAATCGCATCGAGTTCCGTCGCGCCCAGCGGTCCGACACCCGATGCCACCAGAGCCGCCTGACCCAGCTTGATATAGGGGGCCTCCTCAGGCGCAAAGGCGCGGTAACCGCTGCCGAAACGCACCCGCACCGTCACGCGGCCCGGTTCATTATCCGTCCGCCACACCAAGGCGTGGACATTATTGGCGTAATCCAGCTGTTCGATCTCGCGCACGCCGATCTGATGGCGGGCGACTGGCTGGGCCGGTGTGCCGATGGCCGGCATGTCAGCAAAGGACGGCGCCTTGCCTGTCACGCGTGAGCCATTGTCCGCATCCACTGGCTCCAGCAGGGCCTTGCGCAAATCGTCCTCGGTTGCTTCGCCAGCCTTGGGCGTCAGCAGGAAGGCGCGGGTCACGGGCCCCTGGAACAGCTTGCGCGTATGTTCGAGAACCGCTTGCGGCGTGAACCGGTCGCGCATTCCGCGCAGCACTGACAGGAATGTTTCGGGCGACGCCACCGTTTCGCGAATATCCACCGCACCGACCAGATCGTCGGCAAGGCGAGGACCGGGCTGATTGATGCGCTGTTCGTAATAATCCGCGAAATTCACATCTATTTCAGACAGTTCACGCGCGATTTCCTCCTCGCTCGGCGGACTTTCCAGCGCATCGGCGATAACGGCGCGAACATCCTTCAGCGCGGCTTTCCAATCGTCGCCAAGCGGTGTGATGTCGATGAACGTGGCATTGGCCGAGCGGCTCACTTCCCGCTGATTGACGTCAGCCAGAACATAGCTGCCGCCAGCGCGCGCGCGCTCCACAAGACGGCGGTTGATGATCTGCTGGGCGACCCGATCGATCATCAAGCCGCGGTTATATTCGATATTGTCGATCGGCTTGCCCCAGGGGCGCAGCACGGCAACGCTGATGCCGCGGGGCAGATCGGGTTCCACCATAACCTTGGTTTCGCCGAGCTTGCTGGCAAGACCAGCCACATCGGGCGCGCCCTTGGGTGCCTGGGGCTTTCCGAAATCGGGTGCGGGAAGATGCTTGCCCACGCCCTTCCAGTCGGAGAAATATTGCTCGATCAAGGCGCCAAAACGGTGCGGATCGCCATCGCCAGCGATGACGATCACCGTATTTTCCGGGCGATACCAGCGCTGATGAAAACGCTTCAGCTTCGCGCTCGTCGCGGCCTGCAGCGTGGCATCCAGCCCCACCGGCGAACGCGTTGCCAGGAGTTGCCCCTTGTAGAACAGCTCGCTCGAAGCATCGGCAAGGCGCTTGCCCGGCCCACCGTTCTCGCGCTTTTCGGCCAGGACGATCGGCAGTTCGGCAGTGATATTGTCCGTGCTCAGCGCGGGCTCGCGGATCATGCCGGAAAGCAGCTTGATGCTCTCATCCAGCTTGGCGTCCACCGCATTGGGCAGGTCCAGTTGATAGACGGTCTGGGTAGGCGAAGTCACGGCATTCGTATCTGCCCCCAGCCGTGCGCCAAGGCGCTGCCAGGTGGGTATCGCCTGTCCATTGGCGAGATACTTCGATTCCCGGAAAGTCAGATGCTCGATCAGATGGGCATAGCCGCGCTCGCTCTCCTCCTCGTTGAGGGAGCCTGCATCGATCCGGATGCGGATGGAAACCTGCTCGCCCGGCACGCGGTTGTTACGCACGGCATAACGCAGCCCGTTGGGCAGTTCCCCAAACAACCAGCCCTCATCGTGCGGAATGTCGCTGCCGCGATACAGCCAGGGATCCTTCGGCTTGAGCGAGGCCGGCGCCGCCAGCGTTTTAGCCGCAGGAATGGAGAGGACTGGCGCCTGGTCCCTCGCCTGGGCGGCAGGAGCCACCACAACCAGCAGGGCAAGGACAGGCGAAAGCAGACGCGCGGCGCGGAAGTGGATCGTCATAATCGCATCATTAGGCGGGCTTGGGATGAAGGGCTAGTGAATGGGGAGAAACAAGCTCTACCTTGCCGTCGGCCCTGCCCGCGCCTAAATCCCGATCATGTATATCGAGACCGAAACCACGCCCAACCCCGCGACGCTCAAATTCCTTCCCGGCCAGGCCGTGATGGAAACCGGCACCCGCGAATTTGCCTCCCCCGAGGTGGCCGAAACCTCGCCGCTCGCAGATGCGCTGTTCGGCACGGGTGAAGTCACCAATGTGCTGTTCGGGCGGGATTTCGTCTCGGTCACTGCAGCCCCCGGCGCGGATTGGTCCGCCCTCAAGCCGCAGGTCGTGGCGATCCTGCTGGATCATTTCATCAGCCAGGCCCCGCTGTTCCACCCCGGCAGCGCTGCCGGAATCGCCGTTCCGCCCGAGGACGAAGATCTGGGAGACGATCCGGCCGATGCCGAAATCGTGGCCCAGATTCGCGACCTGATCGAAACCCGCGTGCGGCCCGCAGTGGCCGGTGATGGCGGCGACATCCAGTATCGCGGCTTTCGCCAAGGCGTCGTTTACCTATCGATGCAAGGTGCCTGCTCGGGCTGCCCGTCTTCCACCGCCACCCTCAAGCACGGGATCGAGGGTCTGCTGAAGCATTACGTCCCCGAAGTCACCGAAGTGCGGGCGGCCTGATATGGCCGAGCCCCTTTCCGACGCCGCGCTGGACCAGCTTTTCCGTACCGCGCGGACCTATAATGGCTATCTCGACAAGCCGGTCAGCCTGGAACAGCTCCACGCGGTCTGGGATCTGATGAAGATGGGGCCGACTTCTGCCAATCAGCTTCCCGCCCGGCTCGTCTGGCTTACTACTCCCGAAGCGAAGGAAAGGCTGGCAAAGCACGCTGGCGGCACGAATCCCGACAAGATTCGCAAGGCTCCGGTCAGCGTGATCGTGGCGATGGATATCGATTTCCACGAGCAATTGCCCTGGCTCTTCCCTCATACCGATGCGAGAAGCTGGTTCGAAGGGAACGAGGAAGCGCGCAAGCTTTCCGCGATGCGCAATTCGACGCTTCAGGGCGCCTATTTCATCCTCGCCGCACGGGCGCTCGGGCTCGATACCGGGCCGATGTCAGGCTTTGACAATGCGGCAGTGGATGCGGAATTCTTTGCTGACCAGCCTCGCTGGAAATCCAATTTCATCTCCACGCTGGGCTATGGCGATCCTTCCACCATCTTCCCCCGCAGCCCCCGGCCCGATTTCGAGGTCTTCAACCGCGTGCTCTGACGCGCTAGCGCAGGCGCAATGAAGACACTTACCATCGATTGCGCCACCGAAGGGTGTTCGACTGCCCTGTTTGACGGGGACAGCCTGCTTGCGGGCGAATTCCGCATGCTCGGGCGCGGCCATGCCGAACAGCTCGTGCCGATGATCGCCGCCTTGCCCGGTCGGGGCCGCGCCGACCGGATCTGCGTGTCGTTGGGCCCCGGCAGCTTCACCGGCGTCCGTATCGGCCTTGCGGCGGCCCGCGCGCTGGGGCTGGCCTGGAAAGTGCCTGTATTGGGCTACCCCACTCTCGCTTTGGTCGCTGCAATCGCCCGAGCTGATGCCGCACCGCAACCGCAACCCGTCACCATATGCATGACGGGAGGGCACGGAGAGTGGTTCCTGCAGGACTTCTCAGCGGATGGCTTGCCGGAGGGCCCTCTGGAGTCTCTTCGGCCCGAAGCCGCCGCAGCGCGGGGTGGCCATGCGCTGGTAGCGGGCACGCAGGCTGAACCTCTCGTCGCGGCCCGGGGACATGGCACTGCATTGCAGCTATGGCCGGATGCCCGCCGCTTTCCCTTGCTGCCGCCCAGCCTTTTGACAGCCGCGCTTACGCCACTTTACGGACGGGCGCCTGACGCGAAACTGCCCGGAGTTTCGGCATGACTGATGTGCGCGATCCCGTGGACCAGATCATGGCGGTCATGGAAAACGCCTTCGATCCCGCCTTTGGCGAGGCCTGGAACCGGCGGCAGGTGGGCGATGCGCTGGTAATGGGCAAATGCCATTATCTGCTTCTCGACAAGAACCTGCACGAGCCTGGCGGTGCAGGAGAAGCCGCCGGCTTTACTCTTTCAAGGCAAGCTGCAGACGAGGAGGAGTTATTGCTGATCGCAGTACTCCCCCAATATCGCCGCCGGGGCGTGGCTACCGCATTGTTGAGACGCCAGATCGCAGAAGCCAGATCGCGGGGTGTCACCCGCATGTTTCTTGAAATGCGGGACGGCAATCCGGCAGAGGCTTTCTATCGCCAACATGGATTTTTGCCTGTCGGCCGACACCGGAATTATTACAATCGCGGTTCGATTTCCGGGATCGATGCAATTACGTTTGCATTAGATCTCTAGATCATAGCGATTTATCTGGAACGCAGCACTATAGTTTGCGTTAAGTCCTCTACCGCCCTTGAATCCCCGAACCATTTCATGCAAGGGCGCGCAATCCGGTCAAGACCGGGTAAAAACACGTAAAGCGAGTCCCCCCTTCTCGCTGGAATTGAGGACGATATGGATACTATCGATAATGACATGACCGAGACGCTGATCACGCTCACCTCGGATATAGTCGCAGCTCATGTCAGCAATAATAGCGTCGCGGTCGAAGAACTTCCCGGCCTGATCCAGAATATCTATGGCGCGCTCGCCGGTCTTGGCAAAACGTCCGAGCCCGAAGCCGCGCCGCTGGAACCCGCTGTCTCCATCCGTGCATCGGTAAAGCCCGACTACATCATCTGCCTGGAAGACGGGAAGAAGATGAAGATGCTCAAGCGCCACCTGATGACGGCCTACAACATGACCCCCGAAGAATATCGCGCGCGCTGGAATCTGCCCGCCGATTACCCGATGGTCGCGCCGAATTATGCCGAAAAGCGCCGCGAGCTGGCCAAGAAGATCGGCCTCGGCCGCAAGCCTGGCCAGAAGCGGGGCCGTCGCAAAAAGGAAGCCTGAGTTTCCTAGATTTTTACTGCAGGTTGAAAAAGCGCCCCATGGGTCTACAACCCGTGGGGCGTTTTGATTGACGGGGCTAGCGTTGAATCAACCTATAGACATTGAACAGCTCTGCAATGAGCGGGGACTGCGGATTACCGAACAGCGGCGGATCATTGCCCGTGTGCTGTCGGAAAGTACCGATCATCCTGATGTGGAGCTGTTGCACGAACGAGCGTCCGCGATCGATCCGAAGATTTCGATCGCCACGGTTTACCGCACGGTGCGCCTGTTCGAAGAGGCGGGAATTCTCGACCGCCATGACTTCGGCGACGGCCGCGCGCGTTATGAAGCCGCGCCTGAGGCCCATCACGACCATTTGATTGACGTGGAAAGCGGCAAGGTGGTGGAATTCGTCGATCCCGAACTGGAAGCGCTGCAGCGCGTCATCGCCGAACGGCTGGGTTATCGCCTGGTCGATCACCGGATGGAGCTTTACGGCGTGCGGCTCGACCGCGAGGATTGACGGAAACGTCGCAGGATGGGTGAAGCAATCGCCCTTGATCCACCGCGCATTACCCCGGTAGGCTGGCTGCTGATCGCAGGCCGCCTGCTGCTGATGGTGGCTTTGCTGATCGTCTGCCTGCCAATGCATGGCTTGTGGAAAGCCATGCAGCTGGACCGATTCTGGCCGCGCGTGTTCCTGACCGGGATCGGCGCGATCTGCGGCCTGCAGATCGAACGTCGGGGGCGCCCCGTGCCCGGCGCCCTGCTCGTGGCGAATCATGTCAGTTGGCTCGACATTCCGGCGCTGGCGCAAACGGCGGGCAGCGCTTTCGTTGCGCATGATGGACTTTCCGCCTTTCCACTCCTGAAATTCCTCTGCCGCCTGAACGAGACCGTTTTCGTGGCGCGCCATGACCGGGCGAGTATCTCACAGCAGGTGGAGGATGTACGCCTTGCCATCGACAATGGCGGCACGCTGACCCTGTTTGCGGAAGGCACTACCAGCGATGGAACCGGCCTTCTGCCCTTCAAGAGCGCGCTGTTCTCCGCCGTCAGCCCCCTGCCGGAAGGGGTGGCAGTGCAGCCCGTTCTGCTGGCTTATGAAAACGCTGCCGACATGGCCTGGGTGGGGGAAGAGCCTGGACTGGATAATTTCAAGCGCATCCTTGCCCGCTTGCGCCCGCTGCATCTGACCATCCACTTCCTGCCGCCTCTGGCGGGGCCGCAACTGGCCAATCGCAAGACGATGGCCGCAGCAGCCCAGGAAGCGGTCAGGCGCGCGCAGAGACCGTAAAATCGGAGGCGAGGCCGGTGCCGAGCGCCAGCCCCCTTCACTCGCGCGCGCATTTCCCCTAAACGCCGCCGCCATGCGACAGAGCCCGCCCCCCAGGACCTACAGGGTCAAAAGCTTCGGCTGCCAGATGAACGTCTATGATGGCGAACGCATGGCGGAACTGCTGGCCGAGCGCGGGTTGTCCGCCGCGCCGGAGGGTGAAGACGCCGATCTGGTGGTGTTGAACACCTGCCATATCCGCGAAAAGGCTGCCGAGAAGGTCTATTCCGACATCGGCCGCCTGCGCCGCGAGGATGGCTCAAGCCCGCTGATCGCTGTGGCGGGCTGCGTCGCCCAGGCGGAAGGCGATGAGATCATGAGCCGCGCCCCTGCCGTTTCCATGGTAGTCGGGCCGCAAGCCTATCACCGCCTGCCCGGAATGCTGGAGAAGGCCACCAAAGGCGAGCGTGCGACCGATACGGACATGCCGGCGGATGCCAAGTTCTCTGCCCTGCCCGCTCGCCGCAAGGCCGGGCCGACGGCATTTCTGACCGTGCAGGAAGGGTGCGACAAGTTCTGCACCTATTGCGTGGTGCCCTACACGCGCGGCGCGGAAATTTCCCGCCCCTGCAGCGATCTGGTGACAGAAGCTCAGCGACTGGTGGAAGCCGGTGCGCGCGAAATCACCCTGCTGGGGCAGAACGTCAATGCCTGGACCGGGGATGACGACAAGGGCCGCGCCATCGGGCTCGACGGGTTGATAAAAAAACTCGCGAAGCTCCCGGATCTCCAGCGGATTCGTTACACGACGAGCCACCCAAATGACATGACCGACGGCCTTATCGCCGCGCATGGCGAGGTGGACAAGCTGATGCCCTACCTGCACCTGCCGGTGCAAAGCGGTTCGGACCGGGTGCTGAAGGCCATGAATCGCAGCCACACGGCAGACAGCTATCTCAGGCTGCTGGAACGTGTCCGCGCTGCGCGGCCTGACATTGCGCTCTCGGGGGATTTCATTGTCGGTTTCCCCGGAGAAACCGATGCCGAATTCGAAGAGACGCTCAGCCTGGTCGATGCCGTTGGCTATGCTGCCGCCTTCAGCTTCAAATATTCGCCCCGTCCCGGCACGCCCGCCGCAACAATGGACGATCAGATCGCGCTGGCCGTGATGGATGAGCGCCTGCAACGCCTGCAGGCCGCACTCAATCGTGACCAACTTGCCTTCAACAAGGCTTCTGTCGGCAAGGTCTGCAAGGTGCTGGTGGAACGCAGGGGCAAATATCCCGGCCAGTGGCTCGGCAAATCGCCCTGGCTCCAATCGGTGCATTTCGAGGGCGAGGCCGCCATTGGTGACATCGTCACCGTGGAACTCGCCGAGGCCGGCCCCAATTCCCTTTCGGGACGGCTCCTGGCCCCGACGATTGCCTGATCCCACCCCTCACTGGGCCAGATAGGCGCCGTCCACCGGATAATAGGCCCCGGTTACGAATCCGGCCGCATCGCTGAGAAGAAAATTGGCCAGCGCCGCCACTTCCTGTGGCTGACCCAGCCTGCCGATGGGATGCAGGCCGATCAGGGCGGCCCGCGCCTCGTCAGTCATGGCATTCTCGATCAGCGGGGTTTCGATGAAGCCGGGGCCCACCGCATTCACGCGAATGCCCTTCGCCGAATATTCCAGCGCGGCCGATTTGGTCATGCCGCAAACGCCGTGCTTGGCCGTGACATAGGCCGCGGCCCCGCGCCAGCCAACCGAACCGAGGATGGAGGCCATATTGACGATGGCGCCACCGCCCGTCTCCAACATGGCCGGGATCTGATAGCGCATGCCGTAGAACACGCCGTGCAGGTTCACGTTGATCACCCGATGCCAGTCATCCAGGTCTATCTCGCCCACCGGCTTGTCGGAGCCAGCGATCCCGGCATTGTTGACCGCCAGATCGAGCCGGCCGAACTGCTTCACTGCGAAATCGACCATCGCCTTCACCTGCGCTGCATCGGATATATCGACCTTGAAGGCCTTCGCCCCATTGCCTGCTTCCGCAGCGAGTTTTTCCGCACCGTCGAGATCGTAATCCGCCACGATCACCTTCGCCCCGCGCGCGGCCAGATCCCGCGTGATGGCCGCACCAATGCCCGATGCGCCGCCGGTGACGATGGCCGATTTGCCCGAGAAATCCTGTGTCATGTCTATTCTCCAATGCCTGGCTCAAGGGATATGCGGATAAGGACCGAAAGAGTTCCCGCCTTGTCCTGGCTCAAAGCGATTGCCCGATTGCGACAATCCGAGACCGGCTGTGGATGTGTCACCTTCCCGGGTAGGAAAATGCCATGTTTTGTTCGCGGCGTGTCACCCCCGCACGGCATGGTTTCGAGCCGTTTTTTGGGCCTGCGCGCAGGCAGGAGTGTAACCTTCCATTTTGGCCTTTCGTGCGCTGACCGGATCGCCACGAAGGCACGGGCAGCAAATACGCAAGGCTGAGTGTTTGGGAGATAGTTCATCGCCCAGGATAAACACCATTCGCCGGCGTGTAGGAAAGTGCTTTGTAGCGGAGCTGCTTAGAATTCTGACGAAAGCGGTCAGTCGGGAAATGACACCATTGCGGTCATGCCCCCTACCTTCGTCGTTCTCACGCAGGCGCGGGAATGCAACACACTCCCGCTTTTCCACGGTGACATCACCCCCGCGTGCTTGCCCTTGTCCGCGCCTGCATTATCTTCGCAGCTACAGACCGAAAGGAGTCCATGGCCCGCAAAGCAGATCGTGCCGGTACTTATGCGGCACTCGCCCATCCCGAAGACCGCCGCGATCCATCGCGCCGCGCGAGGGTGGAAGTCGAGTTTGACGAGCAGACGGTGCTTGGCGCCCTGTTCGGGGAATTCGACGCCAATCTGGTCCAGCTGGAAAACCGGCTGGGCGTCTATATCGCAGCCCGCGGCAACAAGGTGCAGATCGAAGGGCCTGATGATGCCGTAGCACGCGCCCGCGATGTGCTGAGGGGTATGCACCAGCGCCTGCTCACCGGGCAGCAGCTGGATTCAGGGACAATCGAATCGCTCATCTCCATGTCCAGCGAACCAACTCTTGAAGGGATTATTTCCGGCGCCGCTGAACGCCCGCCGATCATGATCCGCACCCGCAAGAAAACCATCGTCCCCCGCTCTGCGGCGCAGATCGAATATATGCGCGCCCTGGCCCGGGATGACATCATCTTTGCCCTCGGCCCGGCGGGCACCGGCAAGACCTATCTGGCCGTGGCGCAGGCCGTCAGCCAACTTATCACCGGCAGCGTTCAGCGCCTGATCCTTTCCCGCCCGGCAGTGGAGGCAGGCGAGCGGCTGGGCTTCCTGCCCGGCGACATGAAGGAGAAGGTCGATCCCTATCTCCGCCCGCTTTACGATGCGCTGTATGATTGCATGCCGCCCGAGCAAGTGGAACGGCGGCTGGCCAGCGGCGAGATCGAGATCGCACCCATTGCCTTCATGCGCGGCCGCACGCTGGCGGATGCCTTCGTAATTCTGGACGAGGCGCAGAACACCACACGCGAACAGATGAAGATGTTCCTCACCCGCTTCGGCCAGAACAGCCGCATGGTGATCTGCGGCGACCCCAAGCAGGTGGACATTCCCGGCGGCCCCACCATGAGCGGATTGAACGACGCTGTGGCCCGGCTGCAAGAGGTGGACGGCATAGCCATTTCCCGCTTCGCCTCCAGCGACGTGGTCCGCCATCCGATCGTGGGCCGCATTGTCGAAGCCTATGAAGGCAAGGAGGCGTAGGTTTCCTTGCCAGAGGGCTGACGGAACGGCATGGGAGCCGGGTGAACCTCGAAATCGACATTGAAGATCCCTGGCCATCCGGCGAGTGGGAAGATCTGGCCGAAACTGCGGCGCGGGCACTGGCTCAGGTTGCGCCGGAGCTGAACAATCCGCGCCTGTGCGTCAGCCTGATCTTCACCTCTGACGAGGAAATCCACACGCTCAACCGCGAGTGGCGCCAGCGCGACAAGCCTACCAACGTGCTGTCCTTCCCGATGCTCGATCGGGAAGACCTGCTGGAACTTGCACCGGAAGGCCCGCCCGAATTGCTGGGCGATATTGCCCTCGCCCATGAAACCTGCGCGCGCGAAGCAGCGGAAAAGGGCGTTCCACTTGGCCATCACGCGGCCCATCTGATCGTCCATGGCCTGCTTCATCTTGCCGGTCATGATCATGAAATATCGCCCGCCGATGCGGACGCAATGGAGGCGCTGGAAACAAAGGCGCTTGCGCTAATGGGAATTGCAGACCCATATGGCGACCGGGAATAATGACAGGAGATAATAGCAAGGCCATGTCCGACACGGGCAGGACGAGCGAATCCAGCAGTGGAGACGCAGACAGTAAAGGCGGCTTGTGGGGTTCCATCCGCCGTTTCTTCGATGTGGACAATGGCGAAACCTCGCTGCGCGCGCAGCTGGAGGAAGCCATTGCCGAACATGAAGACGAACATCCCAGCGGTGAAGGGGGCAAGGCGAATGGCGATCTGTCATCCGTCGAACTCACCATGCTGCGCAACCTGCTTCACTTCAGCGAACATGACGCCGATGACGTGGCGATTCCGCGCGGCGAGATCATTGCAATCTCGGCGGATGCGAGCTGGCCGGAACTGGTGGCGACCTTCGCCGAGCATGGCCATTCCCGCATGCCCGTCTATCGCGAGACGCTGGATGAAGTGATCGGCATGATCCACATCAAGGATGTCTTCACGATCATCGCAACGGATCAGGAGCCGCCGGCTGACTGGACGACGTTGATGCGCCAGCCGCTTTATGTGCCGCAAACGCGCAATGCACTCGATGTGCTGGCGGACATGCGTTCTCGCCGCACGCACCTTGCCGTGGTAGTGGACGAATATTCCGGCGTGGACGGGATCATCACGATCGAGGATCTGGTCGAGGAAATCGTCGGCGATATCGAGGATGAGCATGACGATGCGCCCAAGGCGCTGATCGTGCCGATCGGCGAAGGCATGTGGGATGCCGATGCCCGCACCGAACTGGACGATGTGGCCGAAATCGTGGGCGATCCGCGCATTGCCGAAGTCGAGGAAGCCGTGGACACTCTGGGCGGCCTCGCCTTCGTACTTGCCGGCCAGGTGCCGGAAGTCGGCGCTGTGCTGGAACATTCAAGCGGATGGAGGATCGAGGTGACGGCGGGCGATGAGACCCATGTCACCCGGTTGCGCCTGCATGCGCCGAGCGAAAATATCGAGGAAGTTGACTAGCCAGCCCCTTTAAATTGTATTTTTCGCAACTATTTTCCGGCTGCTGCTCGACAGACCGTTCATTTTCTGGCCACTAATATTCCACATGGCTACACGTCGCCTACCTCCCCTCCGCGCGCTCGAAGCGTTTGTGCGCATCGTCCGCATGGGTTCCGCCCGTGCGGCGGCGAATGAGCTTGGCCTGTCTCCGTCGGCCTTGTCGCGCCGCGTGACGAGCCTTGAGGAATTCGTCGGCAAGAAACTGTTTACCCGCGCGCATCAGGCAATGAAGCTCACTGATGACGGACGCGCGTTCTACGAAGCAATCAATCCGCATCTGGAAGCGCTGGCACAGGCCGTGGAAGCCCAGTCGGAAAACCTCCAGCTTCTGCGCCTGCATCTGGGCGTCTCTCCGCTATTCGGAAGCCAGCGACTGTTCCCGCGCTTGCTGGAACTGCGCAAGCTGCACCCGCGCCTGCATATCGATATCGATACCGGGCCGAACCTTCTCGGTCGCGTAGGCGATACGCTGGATGCAGCGGTAATCGTGACTTCCGATCCGGATGACAGCTATTATTCGGTGAGGCTGGACCATAACCGCGTCCACGCCATCTGCAGTGAAGCGCTGTCCCATGAAATCGGCCTCTCGCCGGATATGGAAACGCTCTCCAAGCAGACCTTCCTGATCCATAATGACCTGCCGGAAAGCTTCGAGGCATGGAAGAGCGCGCTGGGCTTCCAGGCGCTACAGCCTGCCGCGATCGACCATTTCGATTCCGGCCAGCTCATGCTGGAGGCCGCCGCCCAGGGTCTGGGCATCGCCATCATGCATGACGATCACTTCCGCCGCGCGACCGGCAAGAAGCTGGCGAAGCTCTATGATATCGAAGTGGAAAGCCCCTATTCCTACTGGTTCGTCTGCCGCCCCAAGGCGCTCGACACCAGGCCGGTAAAGCTGTTCCATGACTGGATGATCGAATCCGGGCTTTAGGCCGGAAACCAGTTCCCAAAAGCTAGGCGATGGTATCGCCAAAACAAAAGGCGATTCAGCGCGGTCGTGACCGCTCTGAATCGCCCCGCATTCAGATCAATGCCCCTTGCGGGCTATCAGGCCACGGTGGCCTTCAAGATCTTGCCCGGGTTTGCCGGCGGCTCACCCTTGGGCAGCGCGTCGATATGCTCCATGCCGCTGATCACCTGACCCCAGACAGTGTACTGCTTGTCGAGGAAGCGCGCGTCGTCGAAGCAGATGAAGAACTGGCTGTTGGCGCTATGCGGCGCCTGAGTGCGTGCCATCGAGCATACGCCGCGCACATGCGGCTCATCGTTGAATTCCGCCTGAAGGTCAGGCTTGTCCGAACCGCCCATGCCGGTGCCCGTCGGGTCGCCGCCCTGGGCCATGAAGCCCGGGATGACGCGGTGGAAAACCACGCCGTCATAGAAGCCTTCCTTGGCCAGTTCGGTGATGCGGGCCACGTGGCCGGGGGCGAGATCGGGGCGCAGCTTGATCACGACATCGCCGCTTTCAAGCGAGAAGGTAAGAGTTTCGTCGGCCATCGGGCAGTCTCCTTAAGTTCGGTCGCCGATATAGGCGTTGCAATCAATAAGTCACCCCACCTTGCTTTTGCCTCATACCGGAATAGGAGGGGCCGATGAGCGCCGAGGAACTCGAAGAATTGGATCGCGTAGCCGCACCCAAGGAAACGGGCGCCGCGGAGGAAAAGCGCGAACAATTCGACGAAGAGAACCGCCTGAAGCCTGAATTCGTCCGCTCCGTCTCGGAGGCGCTGGAGGAAGGGGACGAGGCGCAGGTCTACGAACTGGTCGAACCGCTCCATCCGGCGGACATCGCCGACCTTTTCGAGCTGCTCGAACGCCCTGAGCGCGCCAGGCTGGCCGCCGCCATCACCGATCTGATGAGCGGCGAAGTCATCGCCGAGCTGAACGACTATGTGCGCGAAAGCATGGTGGAGGAGCTGGCACCCGGCGCGGTGGCCGAGATTGCCGAACAGCTCGACACTGACGATGCCGTCCAGCTGATCGAAGATCTCGACGCGGAAGATCAGGCCGCCGTCCTTGCGGAAATGGACCCGGAAGACCGCGCCGCGATCGAGAGCGCGCTGTCTTATCCGGAGGAAACCGCCGGCCGCCTGATGCAGCGCGAGCTGATTGCGGTGCCCGAGCATATGAGTGTCGGCGACCTGATCGACTATCTGCGCGAGCGGGACGATCTGACCACCGAATTCTGGGAAGTGTTCATTGTCGATCACACCCACAAGCCGGTTGGCACCTGCCAGCTTTCCTGGATTCTTCGTACTCCGCGCCATGTCGCGCTGACGGATGTCATGAAGCGGGACCAGACGCTGATCCCCGTCTCCATGGATCAGGAAGAAGTGGCGCTGCTGTTCCAGAAATATGCGCTCATTTCCGCTGCCGTGGTGGATGAAAGCGGACGGCTGGTGGGCCAGCTGACGGTGGACGACATCGTTCACATCATTCAGGAAGAAGCGGGCGAAGACGCGCTGCTGCTGTCCGGCGCTGGCGAAGGCGACATTAACGAGCCAATCCGCGAAGCCTATGCCGCGCGCGTGCGCTGGCTGATCGCCAATCTGCTCACCGCAACGCTTGCCAGCACCATCATCGCAGCCTTTGAAGGCACAATCGAAAAGATGGTGGCACTTGCCACGCTGATGCCGATCGTTGCCGGGATCGGCGGCAATGCGGGCACGCAGACGCTGGCGGTGACCGTGCGCGCGCTCGCCACCAATCAGCTCACGGCCTCCAACGCCTGGCGCGCGGTGCGCCGCGAACTGGGCATCGCCCTGCTCAACGGCAGTACGGTGGCCGTGGTGATCGGCATTGTCGTGGGCCTGCTGTTCCACAACCCCTCGCTGGGCGGGGTGATCGCGGCGGCAATGTTGACCAATATCGTGATTGCCGGCCTGGCGGGCGTTTTCGTTCCGCTGACGCTGGAACGGCTGAAGGTGGACCCCGCCATTTCCAGCTCGATCTTCGTCACCATGACGACGGATTCGATGGGCTTCCTCGCCTTCCTGGGCTTGGCGACCGTTACCGGGCTGGTGGGCTGAAGTGCCACTGCACCTCACCAAGATCGCCTATGGCGCGCAATCGATGGAGGATCTGCGCAGCTGGTTCGAGGAAGGCGGGCCCGAAATGCGGCTCACCACGCGCTATGTCCCCAAGCGGCTGGCCGAGCTGGAGGACGGTTCGCTCTACTGGATCTACGACCATGCGCTCGTCGGACGCAGCCCTATCCTGCGCTTCGAGCAGCGGGAGGATAACGGCCGCTGGTGGATCGTGCTTGAACGCAAGCTCATCCCGGTGGAGCCACGCGCAAAAAGGGCCCATCAGGGGTGGCGCTATCTGGACGAGGAAAACGCCCCGCCCGACCTGGATGAAGGCTCCCGGGAAGGCGATGTTCTGCCGGGCCATCTGGTGAAGGATCTGGCCAAGCTGGGGCTCGTCTGAGCAAACCGGCTCTGATCCTCAACGGTTTGCTCGCGGCGGCCCTCGAATTGGTAGCCCTGGGCGCCTATTTCGCCATGGGCTGGTCGCTTGCCCTTCCCTCGCCCTCGTCCTTGCGGTTGCTCGCCGGGATTGCCTGTGTCGCGGCAATGATGACGGCATGGAGCGGCTGGGCCGCGCCCAAGTCCGGCAAACGCTTGAGTGGCTGGCCGCTGGCTCTCTTCAAACTTGGCGCTTTCGCGGGCGGCGCACTTTCAATCGCGATGCTCGGCCATCCGCTTGCAGCCGCAATCTTCGCGGGCGTGGCCGTTTTCCAGATCATCCTCGCAATCGCAATCCGCTCCCTGTGAGCCCATCCCTGCGCGGCCTGCGCAGCCAGCGCGGCTGACACTGCGCCCATTCTTCATGTTAGTCCAACTAACATAAAACTTGCAGGGCGGATTTTTCATGTTATCCATACTTACATGAATATCGATTCGACCCATACGCGAACCTATCGCCAGTCCGCTCGTGCCAAGGCGGCCGAGGAAACCGGCAACCGCATTGTCGATGCTTTCCTTGGCCACCTGCAGTCGCAGTGGTTTGACGAAATCCGGCTCGAAGATGTCGCGAAGGAAGCGGGCGTCACGGTTCAGACCGTGATCCGGCGCTTCGGCAGCAAGGAAGGCCTGCTGCGCGCCGCCAGCGACCGGATGCAGGAAGAGATCGTGGGCAAGCGCGCTCCGGCAGCACAGGAAGTCGGCCGCGCGGTCGATACGCTGATCGGCGAATATGAAACTGCCGGCCCGCTGATGATGCGCCTGCTCTCGCAGGAGCAACGCTATCCCGCCATCCGGACGATAGCGGATCGGGGCCGGACAACTCATCGTGAGTGGGTGGGGAACGTCTTCGCCCGCTGGCTGCCGGGAGTTCCCGCAGAGAATCGCGAACGTATCCATGACCGCCTGGTGATCGCGCTCGATCTCTACGTCTGGAAACTGCTGCGCGTCGATATGGGCCGCAGCCTGGAAGACCTGCGCAAAGCGATGCTGGAAATGGCCGCCAGCGCTCTCGAAATCGATCCGGGCGAACTGGAACGTCCCGCCCAGCTTACGGAGGCCTGAGATGACCTGTGATCACATCACCTGCGGAAAAACCCCGCGGAACTTCCTCATCGCCACATGGGAAGGTGGCGGGTCGGTGGGCCCGAAACTTACCGTGGCGCGCAAGCTGATCGATGCAGGGCACAAGGTCCGCGTGATGAGCGACGAATGCAATCGCCTTGAAAGCGAGGCCACCGGCGCTCGCTTCGTGCCCTGGACCAACGCCCCCAGCCGACCGGATCGCCGCCGGGAAAGCGACCCGATCCTCGATTGGGCGCAGGCCAATCCGCTCGAAGGTTTCGCCCAGGCATTGCATGACATTTTTGCCGGGAGGGCGCTCGATTATGCGCTGGACGTAATTGACGAGTTGCGGCGTGAACCCGCGGACCTCGTAATCTCGAGCGAATTGCTGTTCGGCGTCATGGCCGCCTGCGAAACATTGGACCAGCCACTGGCGCTGATGCCCTGCAATTCGCTGATGTTCCCCCTCCCCGATGCTCCTCCGGCAGGCCCGGTGAAGTTCGACGACATGACGCCGGATCAGCAAGCCGAAGCCGCGGCGATGTTCGCCGCGGCCAGTGCCATGTTCGATAGCGGGCTTCCTCTGCTGAATGCGGCACGGGCCCAGCTGGCGCTCGCGCCGCTCGATTGCCTGATGGACCAGTTGAAACCGGCACGCCGGATTTTGATCGGCATCAGCCGCCACTTCGATTTTGCGCCCGAAGGCGATCATGGGCGCTTCGCCTATGTCGGCCCCCAGCTCGACGATCTGGCATGGGCAGGCCAATGGTATTCCCCATGGCCTGCCGACGATGCACGCCCCCTGGCACTGGTGGGGTTTTCCACCACGTTCCAGAACCATGCCGGCGTCATGCAACGCGTGATCGATGCTCTTTCGACCTTGCCGGTGCGGGCGCTCGTGACTCTCGGCCCGGCAATCGAGCCGGAAGAGCTTGCCCCCTATCCCAACACGGTTC
Organism: Fulverythrobacter ferritrahens; assembly: GCF_020539485.1. Classification (GTDB taxonomy): domain Bacteria; phylum Pseudomonadota; class Alphaproteobacteria; order Sphingomonadales; family Sphingomonadaceae; genus Andeanibacterium; species Andeanibacterium ferritrahens. The sequence continues at coordinate 450,292 of NZ_JACDXU010000001.1, read as the reverse complement.
TGATGCGCAGCGCGCCGCATAACGCCGTGCTCAAGGAAGCCAATCTCGTCATCACGCATGGCGGGCATGGCACCCTTGCCCGCAGCATGACGCATGGACTGCCGGTGCTGGTGATCCCGCATGGCCGCGATCAGGATGGCAATGCCGCCCGCATCGTCGCCCATGGGGCCGGGCTGATGTTGCCGCCTTCGGCCGCGACGCATGAAATCCACGACGCCCTGGAGCGGGTGCTTTATGACCGATCGATCCACAAGCGCGCCCAACGGCTCGGCGCGGAAGTGGAACGCGAGATGCGCGAAAGCCGCGTCGTGGAGGAACTGGAGGCCCTCTGCTGCCCGGAATTTGCGCTTAGCTGAAGTCCCGAGCCGAGCTACTCGGCCTGGGAAAGTTCCACCACCTTGCGCAGGGTTTCCCGATAGACCTCGGGCTCCTGCGCGCCGGGCACAAGATAGCGATCGTTGATGATGAAGCTGGGCACGGAGGTGATATTGGCTTCGCGTGCCCGGCGCTCTTCCAGCCGCACGGCAATGCCGAGGGCCTCATCCTCCAACGCCTCCTCCATGGCCGTGCGGTCAAAACCCAGATTTTCCGCCACATCCAGCAGGACGGAGCGTTTGCCGATGCGGCGGCGCTGCTGGAAATGGGCGCGGAACAGGGCCAGCTTCAGCGCGGTCTGCGCCTCCATCCCTTCCACCGTGAGGGCCCAGCGGAGCAGCTTGTGCGCATCGAAGGTGTTCCACATCCAGGGCTCGGGCGCCTCCCCCTCCCCGTCATACTCCATCGGGAAGCCCGCCCGCGCAGCCACTTCCAGCATCTGCTGGCGCATATCCTCGACTTCTGCCGGGCTCCGGCCATAGACGGCGGCGAGGTGTTCGGTCTGACTGCGCCCTTCCGGCGGCATGTCGGGGTTCAGCTCGAAGGGCATGAACCGCACTTCGACATCGATCTCCCCCTCCAGCTCCTTCAGGGCCTTGGCGAATTGGGTGTAGCCAATCGCGCACCAGGGGCACATGACGTCGGACCAGATGTCGACAGTGACTTTGGGCAAGGTTTCAGAACTCATTTCTCAAGCCACCATTGGAGCATGTGATAGGCAATCGCCTGTGGCGGGGGCGGGAAGAAGCTGGTGCTTTCCCGCCCTTTTTCAATCGCTTCTGCCACTTCATCGCGCGTGAACCAGCGCGCATCGTCCAGTTCTGTGCGGTCGATGATCAGCGCGGCGGAATCCGCATAGGCATGGCAGCCGATCATCAGCTGCGATGGGAAAGGCCAGGGCTGGCTGGAGATATAGGTAACGTCGCGCACCTTGAGGCCAGCCTCTTCATGCACTTCACGCGCCACTGCCTCCTCAATCGCCTCCCCCGGCTCGACAAATCCGGCCAGCGCCGAAAAACTCCCGGGAGGGAAGCGGGACTGGCGGCCCAACAGCAGCTTGCCCTCATGCTCCACCAGCATGATGGTGACGGGGTCCACACGCGGAAAATGCTCGGCAGCGCAATTCTCGTTCACGCAATTGCGCTGCCAGCCGCCCTTGGCCAGCACCGAAGGCGCGCCACATTTGGCGCAGAAGCGGTGGCGGGCATGCCAGTCCACCAGACTCCGGGCGCAGCCATAGATTGCCATATCCTCGCCATTCATCGCGGCAATGGCCAGCCACGATTTGCGATGGGCATAGGCCGGGCTGGTGTCTCCCTTGAGCGGCACGGCGGCAAAGCAGCCAAAGCCGTGGCGCAGGCCAAGGAACACCAGTTCCGCATCTTCCGGAGCATCGGACAGGCGGCCCCAGGCAAGACGATTATCCTCGCCCAGTTCAGGCGCCAGCCCGTCCATCAGCAGCAGACTGGCCTGCGGGCTCATCAGGGCGGCAAGGCGTTCCGGGTCGGACCGGATATGGTCAGCCCGGTCCAGCCCGGACCCGGCAAAGGCAATGGCGGCGGAACAACAGCTCATGCGGGCTCCTTCCTTGCGGCAAGGTCGGCTTCGACTGCCTTTTCGAACTCGGCATATACCGGATATGCGGTGGAGGGCATGTATTGCGTATAGAGCCCGCCGCGCAGGCCGCTCGCCATATCGACAAAACCCACGGTCCCGGCCGCGCCCGCCCAGCCAAAGGCGCTGGCACCCCCGGCCCAGCCAACCCGGCCGCCCGCGCCGAAGCCGTAGCCTGCAACCGAAGTGCCCGTGGTAACCTCCGGGCCAGGCAGCAGGTTCGACGTGCCCATCCGCACAGCGGCCTCGCTCATCACGCGCTTTCCTTCGATCACGCCATATCCGGCCAGCATCCTGAGGAACCGGTCATAATCGCGCGGGCTGCCCACCAGCCCCGAACCGCCAAAGGGAAAGGCCGGCGCATCGAGATAGATGGAGGATGGCCCCGGATCGAGCGGCAACACATGGCCATCGACTACGGCATAGCTCGTCGTCAGCCTCCCCGCCTCGCTCTCCGGCACCTGGAACCAGGTGCTTGTCATGCCGCAAGGATCGAAGATGCGGTGCTTCAGGAACTGGTCGAAATGCTCCCCGCTGGCCAGTTCCACCACTCGCCCCAGCAGGTCCAGACCGCAGGAATAGGACCAGCGTGTTCCGGGCTGACAGACCAGCGGGATTTCCGCCAGCCGATCCGCGAACAGGGCCAGGCTTTCCACCGGCTTGCCCCGAACGAAACCTTCCATCGGAATGCGGCTGATCTGGCCGGAGATCACCCCGCGCTCTTCCATCAGTCTCTTGATCGGTCCTTGCTGGACGACCGAATAGCCCAGCCCTCCGGTATGGGTAAGCAGGTGGCGAATGGTGATCGGCCGAGCGAGCGGCTCCAGATTGTCTGCGCTGATCGGCCCGTCATAGACCTTCTGCACCTTCACATCGGCGAATTTGGGCAGAATCTCGGCCAAAGGCTGATCGAGCGCTAGCCGTCCCTCATCGATCAGGATCATCACGGCCATGCCAGTGATCGGCTTGGTCATGGAATAGAGGCGATAGAGGCTGTCCGCATCGGATTTGCGTGGCCCGCCGGTCATATCGCGCCCTTTGCCCACCATTTGCGCCGCAGCCTCGCCCTGCCCCAGATAGGCCAGCATATTGGCCACCTTGTGGCTCTCCACATAACGGGTCGCCATCGCGCTGAGATTGGGCCAGAGCTCCGCCTTTGAGGCGCCGAATGCGGAAAGCGGCCAGCCGCCCAGCCCCATACCGAGGCCAAGCACAGCCCCGCCCCGCAACAGCGCGCGGCGCGAAAATTCAGGATGGTTGCCGGCAGACTCCATGCGACCTCTCCAAACCCATGTGTTTTTGACTATGTGCTTTTGCCCATGCCTAGGCAGCCCTCCCAGTTGGCGCAAGGCAAGGCTGCATCTTACGCCGGGCTTTCAGCTCGAACGCCGCGAACCTTACACGAAACGGCCCCCGAAACCTGCCGCGCGACAGCCCCTGAAAGGCACGGTTTCGAGGCATTTTCGGAGGATAACGTGGCGCCTCCTGTGTGACTTTTCGTTTCGGCATTTCCAACAGGTGTTGTGCCGGTTTTCGATGTATCGGGAGGGCGACGGCAGAGCAGTTCATCGCACAGGTTGAACGCGATTGAAGGCAAGTATTCATCCGTCGTCCCGGCGAACGAATACTTGTCTCAGTGGAATATGCCTCCACCAAGTTCAGGATGACGGTCTATCGAAGATCTAGCTCGCCGCCAGCCGCGCCGCCTTGGCGAACAGGGTAGGCAGACCTGCATCCTCCAGCCGGGCGAGCGGCCACCATTCTCCCTCCCCCACCATGTCCATCCCTTTCAGCACCTTGAGCCTGAGAGTCAGGTGAAAGTGCGTGAAAGTATGGCGCACTGCCCCGGCATCGCGCCAATGGCCTTCCACCGGAGCTTCGCCCGAACCGTCCGCCCGCGCGTGCCAGCCATCGTCGGGCAGGGCCCGCATCCCGCCCAGCATTCCCTCGCCGGGCCGCGTGACGAGCCAGACCTTGCCTGCAAGCTCGATCCAGTAGGCCGTGCCGATCCGCTCGGGCTTGGCCTTCTTCGCCGCTTTCACCGGCAGGCGTGCGGGATCGCCCTGTGCCCTTGCCTTGCAGGCGCTGGCCAGCGGGCAGAGCAGGCAGCGCGGATCGCGGAGGGTGCAGATCGTGGCGCCCAGATCCATCATCGCCTGTGCGAAATCGCCGGAGTTCTTCTCTGGCGTGATGAGCCCCGCCTTCTCGCGGATTTGTGCCCGTGCGCCGGGCAAAGGCTCTTCGATGGCGAACAGCCGGGCCACCACTCGCTCGACATTGGCGTCCACCACCACGGCCCGCTGCCCGAAGGCAATCGCCGCAACGGCAGCTGCCGTATAGGCACCCAGCCCCGGCAGGGCGCGCAGGCCCATTTCCGTCTCGGGAAAGCCGCCCAGTTCCGCCACGGCGCGGGCGCATTTCACCAGATTGCGCGCACGGGAATAGTATCCGAGCCCCGCCCAGGCGGCCATCACGTCTTCCTCAGGCGCGACGGCCAGCGCCTCCACCGTGGGCCAGCGGGCGGCGAACTTCGCGAAATAGGGAATGACCGCGGCAACCGTGGTCTGCTGCAACATCACTTCGGACAGCCAGACGCGATAGGGATCGGGCGGCGCTTCGCCCGGCAAGGCGCGCCAGGGCAACCGGCGGGCATGGCCGCGATACCATTCGAGCAACAGGTCCGGAATCGTCGCGCTGGCGTCCATCGGGGCGCTATGGCATGGCACAGGCAATCATGGAACGGGACGAAGGAACAGCCGGGCGCAAGCCCTCCAAGGCGAAGGCCGCCGGAAAAGCCGCAAAGCGCTATGAGCGCCCGCGCGGCGGTCCGGCCCGCGCCATTGCGGACCTGATGCCCGATATCGGGCGGACCGCATTCCGCCGTTTCGGCTTCATCCAGTCCAGCGTGGTCACGCGCTGGCCGGAAATCGTCGGGCCCAAGCACGCCGAAGTCTGCGTGCCCGAATCGATCCGCTTCCCGCCGGGCGAAAAGAACGAGGGCATTCTGCAGCTTGCCGTCACGCCCGCCCATGCGCCGCTGATCCAGCACGTCATTCCCGAGATCATCGAGAGGGTGAACCGCTTTTTCGGTTACAAGGCAGTTGCCCGCGTGAAACTGCGGCAAGGCCCGGTTAAGGCGCCCTATGCTCAACGCGGCACGGCAAAAACCGGGGCACCGCCACCCTCGCTCAAGCCGATTCCGATGGAACTGGGCGAAAGCCTGCGGGACATCGGCGATCCGGAACTGCGGACGGTGCTGGAGAGTTTGGCGCGTAGCCTGGGCGCGCAGGAGGAAGGGGAAAGATGAAGGCTCTGTTTCGTGCGGCCGCCACGCTGGGCATTGCCCTGATGAGCGTGGGTGCCGCCCCCAATTGGCTTGCCACTGTGGCGAAGACCGACGGCGGCCATGTACTGGGCAATCCCAATGCCAAGGTGAAGCTGATCACCTTCGAAAGCTATACCTGCTCGCATTGCGCCGATTTCGAGAAGGAAGCCGCGGGCGCCCTGCGGATCGCCTATGTGCAGCCGGGCAAGGTTTCGCTGGAAGTGCGCCATTTCGTGCGCGATCCGGTGGACCTTACCGCCGCCATGCTGACCGAATGCGTGGCCCCCGCCAAATTCTTCAACGCGCATCAGGCATTCTTCGCGAAGTTTGACCAGATCGCCCAGATGATAACCCGTTCCACCAAGGCCCAGCAGGATCGCTGGTATGAAAAGGATCAGGCAGCGGCGCGGCGTGCCGTCGCATCCGATTTCGGATTTTACGACATCATCTCCGCGCAGGGCCTGACCCGTGCGCAGGCCGACCAGTGCCTGGGCAATGCGGCACTGGCCAAGAGGCTGGCGGATCAGACCAAGGCTGCGGATGAGAAGTTCAACATCACCGGAACGCCCAGTTTCGCAATCAACGGTGTAACCCTGATCGCTACTCACCAATGGTCATTGCTCAAGCCGCAGATCGACGCCCGGCTTTAACGCAAAATCGGGGGGCTAAGCTGTGCAAAACCGCTATGTCCCTACCCACCTCGCTTCTATGCAAGCCCTGCTTGGGCTAGCTTTAAGGGATTGATCAAGATGGATGCCATGAAGACCCTTCGCCAGTTTGCCACCCTCTCCCTTGCCATTCCGCTCACGCTGGCTCTCGCCGCTTGCGGCAGCAAGGATGAGAAGGAAGGCGAATTGCCCGTTTCCGAACCGATCGCCCACATTGCTCCGCCCGCCGGGCAGCAATGGGCCGATGTCAGCGCGGAAACCCCGGAAGGCGGCTTCCGCCTCGGCAATCCCGATGCACCGCTCAAGCTGGTCGAATATGCCAGCCACACCTGCTCGCACTGCGCCGATTTCTCGGTTGAGGGCGCTGAAAAGCTGCGCGACAAATATGTCGCCAGTGGCGTGCTGAGCTATGAAATCCGCAACCTGGTCCGGGAGCCGCTGGACCTGACCATTGCCACGCTGGCCCGGTGCAGCGGCCCGCAGGCATTCCACCCGCTGGCGGAACAGGCATGGGCAAATCTCGGCCCGATCTTCGACACGGCGAACAAGAACAAGGAAGTCTACGCGGCGGCCATGGAAAAGACCGGCGGTGCCCGCTTCCAGGGTATTGCCGAGGCTGCCGGCCTGTATGACTTCTTCGCCCAGCGCGGGATCAGCCGCGATCAGGCGATGCAGTGCCTGTCGGACGTCAACAGGATCACCGAGATCGTGAACCGTTCGGACAAGGATTCCAAGGATCTGGAAATCACCGGAACGCCCACCTTCTTCCTCAATGGCAAGCGGATCAATTTCACCACATGGGATGCGGTGGAGCCGGTTCTGCAGAATGCCGGCGCCCGCTGACGGGACCGCGTAAAGGACGGCGATGCGGATCAGGAAGCTCAAACTCAGCGGTTTCAAGAGCTTCGTAGAACCAGCAGAACTGCGTATTGAGCCGGGGCTGACGGGTGTCGTCGGCCCCAATGGCTGCGGCAAATCCAACCTGCTCGAAGCGATCCGCTGGGTGATGGGCGAAAACTCGCCCAAATCCATGCGCTCGGGCGGGATGGAAGATGTTATCTTCGCCGGCACCGCCCAGCGCCCTCCGCGTGCCTTCGCCGAGGTCGTTCTCCATGCGGAAGACGATGCGGGCGAGGAAATGGAAGTCACGCGCCGGATCGAACGCGGCGCGGGCAGCGCCTATCGCGTCAACGGGCGCGATGTCCGGGCAAAGGACGTCGCGCTGGTCTTTGCCGATGCGGCCACCGGTGCGCATAGCCCGGCGCTGGTCAGTCAGGGCAAGATCGCGGCAGTAATCGCCGCCAAGCCTGCCGAACGGCGCATGATGCTGGAAGAGGCGGCTGGTATCGCCGGTCTCCATGTCCGCCGCCGCGATGCAGAGAGCAAGCTGCGGCAGACAGAAGCGAACCTCGCCCGGCTGGAAGATCTGATGGCGGGGCTCGACACGCAGATCGCCTCGTTGCGCCGCCAGGCCAAACAGGCCGAACGCTACAAGGCATTGTCGGAAAAGATCCAGCTGGCTGAGGCACGCCTGCTCTTCGCCCGCTGGCGCGATGCCGCCGCTGCCGCGGATGAGGCCCGCAAGACCGCGAAAGCCGCTGAGGAGCGCGTTGCCACTGCGCAGAAGGAAACCACCGCCGCCCAGAAAGCTCAGGCCGAATTCGCCCAGAAACTGGCCGACGCGCGCGAGGAACTGGCTGACCGACGGGACGATTCCACCGCTCATGGCCATCGCATGGCCGCCCTCACCACGCAGCTGGAAGCCGCGGAACAACGGCTGTCCGATCTCCAGCGCCAGCAGAAGCGGCTGGAGGAAGATCGGGGCGAAGCAGACCGGCTGACGCGCGACGCGGCGGATGCCCTCGCCCGGTTGCAGGCCGAACTCGCCACTTCGGAAAAGGAATTGCAGGAGGATGAGGCCCGCCGCCCTTCCTTCGTGCTGGCTGCGGAACGGGCGGAGGCCGCAGCGCGCTCCGCCGAGCTCGACCTGGCCCGCGCGACGGCGGAACATGCTGGCGTCGAAGCAGAATGGCGCGTGGCCGAGGCGGAAGTTTCGCAGGCCAGCGCGCGCCTCTCCCGCCTTGAGGCCGAGATGCGCCGCCAGGAAGATATGCGCGCGGCGCTGGCCAGTGCGGGCGATCCGGAAGAGGCTGTTATTCTTGCAAAGCAGTCTGCCGAAGATGCAGGCAGGCGCCTTGCTGAACTGCGCGAAGGGCTGACCGCCCGGCAGGAGCGCAAAAGCGAGCTTTCCGCCCTGCGTGACGAGACGGCCAGCGCACTGGCTGCGACCAAGGCCGAATTTGCCGGGATCGAACGGGAATTCAATGCCTTGCAGCGCGATCGTGAGGCGCGGGCCAAACAGGCATCCAACAAGCATGGGATGCCTGCCGCGCTGGACAGGGTTCGTGCAGCGCCGGGATATGAACGAGCGCTCGCCGCCGTACTGGGGCGCGATGCCAAGGCTCCGCTGGGCACGCCCGAGGCCGGGAGCGAAGGCCGCTTCTGGGCAGGTGCCGAAGCTCCGCCGCCGGTTTCCGGGACTCTGGCAGCGTTTGTGCCGGAATGTCCGCCAGAACTGGCCGCGCGGCTGGCGCTGGTGCATGTCGTGGAAAGCGAGGATGGCCGGGCGCTGAAACCCGGCGAATGGCTGGTGACAAAGGACGGTTTTCTCCGCCGCTGGGACGGTTTCCTTGCACGCGGCGAAGGAGCGGCCGAAGCCGCGCGACTGGAAGCTGAAAACCGTTTTGCCGAGCTGGAGGGCCAGATTCCGGCCAAACGAGCCGCTGTGGAGAGCGCTCAACAAAATCAGGAGAGCGCTCAAACGGAACTGAGCGCCCTGCAACAGGCTTTGGTGGCGGTCGAGCGGGAGATCGCCCAGGCATCGGAGGCAGAACGTGCCGCTCTGCGCTCACTCGATCAGGCAGAGGCCGCGCGCGAACGCCATGCCGCCCGTCTGGTGGAACTCGATTCCGCCAGGGCGGATCTTACGGAACAACGCCAGATTGCCGAGGCGGAGCTTACCGCCGCGCAGGCCAGGCGGGCCGCCCTGCCCGATCCTGAAACCGGCCGGGCCACGCTCGCGGCGGCTCAGGCGAAGCACGAGGCATCACGCACCGGGATGCAGGCCGCAGCCGCCGCGCTGGCCGCGCATGATCAGGCGCTGGCCGTCGCGCGGGAACGCCGCGCTGGCCGGGCGGCTGACATCAAGGGTTGGGAAGCGCGCGCGGGCGATGCCACGCGGCGGCTGGCCGATATGGAGCGGCGTTTCGAGGAAATCGCCGAGGAACGCGCAGTGATCGAGGCCAAGCCCGCATCGCTGATCGCCGAGATCGAACGCGGCGGCGAAGTACGCGCCCGGCTGGCAGAGGAACTCGCCAAGGCTGAAGCCGCGCTGGCCGAGGTGACCCAGCAGGCGCAAGCCGCCGACGCCCGCCTCGCCCAGTTGAACGAGGCCCTGTCCACCGCCCGCGAGGAACGCGCAGGGGCCGCCGCCCGCGCCGAGAACGAGGAAGCACGGCGCGAGGAAATGTCCCGCCTTTCGGGCGAACGCTTCCAATGCTCGCCACCATTGCTCTGCGGCCGGTTCCAGTTCGAGGCCAATGAAGTTGCCGATTCTGCCGAGGAAAGCGCGACGATGGATCGCCTCACCGGGGAGCGGGAACGGATCGGACCGGTCAATCTCGTCGCAGCCGAGGAACTGACCAGGATGGAGGCCGAGCATGGCACCAGCGCCGCCGAGCAGGCAGAGCTGGCCGAAGCGGTCAACCGGCTGCGCGGCTCCATCGGCAATCTCAACCGCGAAGGCCGCGAACGCCTGCGCGCCGCTTTCGAGGAAGTGGACCAACATTTCCGCCGCCTGTTCACTCGCCTGTTCGAAGGGGGCGCGGCCCATCTGGCGCTGGTGGATTCAGACGATCCGCTGGAGGCGGGGCTGGAAATCTATGCACAGCCGCCGGGCAAGCGGCTCCAGTCTCTCACTCTGCTGTCAGGCGGGGAACAGGCGCTGACCGCCGTGGCCCTGATCTTCGCCCTGTTCCTCACCAATCCCGCGCCGATCTGCGTGCTGGACGAAGTGGACGCGCCACTGGACGATGCGAATATCGACCGTTTCTGCGACCTGCTGGAGGCCATGGCGCAGGAGACGGACACCCGGTACCTGATTGTCACTCACAATGCCGTGACCATGAGCCGCATGCATCGCCTGTTCGGCGTGACCATGGTGGAGAAAGGCGTCAGCCGCCTCGTCAGTGTGGACCTCGGCGGGGCCGAGCAATTGCTGGCGGCGGAGTAGCACCGCATCCGCTCAAATTCGCTGCGGCGATAGCTGCTCGCACCAAAAATCGTGGCGTTCGCCCATCACGCGTTCAAGCGCAACGCCAAGCTTGCCCGCGTCCGGTTCCTCGACCCGCTCGAAGCTGAAGCTCTCCGCCCCGCTCTCTCGCCACGCCTGTTGCAACGCTCGATGTGGGGATGAACCAAGGCGCAGGGTGAACCACAGCCGGTTCTGGATGGTCGAAAGGTCAGGTGCCCGGCCTACCCAGCACTCCCCTGTGAGCACACTTTGGAGAGCCAGCCCCTACCCCAATACCAGCTGCGGCCCGGCGCCACGCGCGGCCATGCGATCCTCCTTGTTGTAGAGCTGGCATTTCTGGAGGCTGAGGCAGCCGCAGCCGATACATTGATCGAGCTGGTTGCGGGTGCGGGTGAGCAGCTTGATCTTCTCGTCGATCGCCACGCGCATGGAACGGCTGATGCGCTGCCAGTCATTGATGGTGGGAGTGCGGCCCTGCGGCAATTGCGCCAGTTCCGCTTCGATTTCCGCCAGGCCCAGCCCCAGTTTCTGCGCGACGAGGATGAAACTGACCCGCCGGATGTCCGAGCGCAGGAAGCGCCGCTGGTTGCCCCCGGTTCGCAGCGAAGTGAGCAATCCCTTCGATTCGTAGAAGCGAATAGCCGAAACCGCGACGCCAGTGCGGCGTGCGAGAGTTCCGATCGGAATCAATTGGTCATTGCCCATCGAGGAATCCCCCAAGATCCGTATGGCGAACCGATAGCTTGACCTCAACTTAGCTTGAGGTTGCACAACGGGCAAGCCGAGCGATTCGTTGCCTTCAATGGCTAACGCCCGCGCAAGACAATTGAATGAAGGAATAACCTTTATATGTTACTGACAAATCGACCCGCAGGGCAGCTCGAACATGCCAATCTGACGGTCTCCGATCCCGAACGGACATCCGCCCTGTTGCAGGATCTGCTCGGCTGGCACGAACGCTGGCGCGGGGAATCCGCGCTTGGCGGATGGACGATCCATGTGGGAGACGAGATGACCTATCTCGCGCTCTACACCGATGAAGTGCCGCGTGGCCGCCATGCCAAAGGTGCGCCGCTTAACCATATCGGGTTTCTCGTTAACGATCTCGACGCGGCGGAGAAGGTAGTAGTGGAGGCCGGCCTGATCCCGTTCAACCATGCCGATTACCCACCGGGCCGACGGTTTTATTTCTTCGATTGGGACGGGATCGAGTTCGAAGTGGTGAGCTATCTGTGAAACCCACCCAGCCCGCTCACGCATTCCCCGCCACGAAACAGGCCGCCGCGACCAACAAACCGGCATAGCGGTTGGAACGGAAACGGCGCAGCGCGTTGGCCCCGTCATCAGGATCGAGCGTGAGCACCTGCCATGCGAAATGGATCGCTGCCGGGGCCAGCGCCAGCAGCGCCACCCAATCCTGCCGCAACAGCCAGATCGCCAGCCCGAAGAAGAACACGGCACCGCCGAAGAATGCCCCCACGCCCAGGCGGACATTGCTGCCCAGCGACAAGGCGCTGGAGCCGATGCCCACCAACGCATCGTCTTCCCGGTCCTGCAGGGCGTAGATCGTGTCATAGCCGATGCACCACAGGATCGCCCCGGCATAGAGCGCGGCCAGCACGTCCAGCCGGTCGCCCCGCAAGGCGATCCAGCCAACGGGCGCGCTCCAGGTGAATACCAGCCCCAGCCATGCCTGCGGCCAGCCTGTGATCCGTTTCATGAAGGGATAGGCCGCCACCAGTGCCAGGCTGCCCAGCGCGACGAGTTGCGCCAGCGGCCGCAATTGCAGCAGCACCACCAACCCCACGGCGCACAGCGTCAGAAGCCAGATCCACGCACCTGTCTTGCTCACCCGCCCACTGGCAACGGGGCGCTTGGCAGTGCGCGCGACTTGCCGGTCGATATCGGCATCCACGATGTCATTATAGACACAGCCCGCCCCGCGCATGGCGATGGAGCCGAGCAGCATCCACAATAGCAGCTGCCATTGCACGCCTGCCCCCGTCAGCCACACGCTCCATGCGCCGGGCCAGAACAGTAGCCACCAGCCGATGGGCCGGTCAAATCTGGCCAGCAGCGCATAGTCGCGTAGCGGCAAGGGCAGCCGGGCGACTATGCCCCTGTGCTCGCTGTCAGGAACGATGTCGCTGGCCGGTGCGGGTTGGGTCATGGCCCTCGCCCTAGCTCATTCGCCGGTGGTACGAAAGAAGTGCGCGGCAAGACTGTTCGGCACCACTTCCCCCGCGCAACATGGGTTGCGCAAGGCAACGCATCGCGCAACATAGGGCTTCCGTTCGTCCCGTTCGAGGATCACCCCATGCGTCTGCTTCCTTTCGCCATTTCCGCCCTGGCTCTCACCCTGCCGGCCGCGGCGCAGGCGCAATCCGTTCCTGCGACTCCCGCCGGGAAGGAAGCGCTGGAGATATTGAAGGAAGCGGTGGACGTGCCCACCGTGGCCGGTCGCGGCAATGTGCCCAAGCTGGCAGAAAAGCTCACCGCGCGGCTGGTGGCCGGCGGCTTCGATCCCAAGGACATTTCCTTCACCCCGGTGGAAGGCACCGACACCGGCTATTTCATGGCGCGCTATCCCGGCAAGGACCGCGCAGCGAAGCCGGTGGTGATCAACGTCCATCTCGATGTGGTCGAAGCCCGGCCCGAGGATTGGGAGCGCGATCCCTTCACCGCCCTGGTGGAAAATGGCTATGTCTTCGGGCGTGGATCGGTCGACAACAAGGGCGACCTTTCCATGATCATGGCCACCGTGCTCAAGCTGAAGCGCGCAGGCTGGGTGCCCTCGCGCGATCTGGTGCTGGGCATTTCAGGCGATGAAGAGACGCTGATGCGCTCCACCGCGAAGCTGGCCGAAACGCTGAAGAATGCGGAACTGGTGCTGAATGGCGATGGCGGCGGCGGTGAATTGTCCAGCGACTTCAAGCCCATCGTCTACAGCGTGCAGGCCGCAGAAAAATCCTATGCCGATTTCAAGCTGACCGTCACCGATGAAGGCGGCCATTCCAGCCGGCCGGGCAGCTTCAACGCCATCGGGGCCATGTCCCGCGCGCTGGCAAAGGTAGACGCCTATCGCTTCCCGGCCCAGCTCAGCCCGCTGACCAAGGCCTATTGGGAAGGCACTGCAAAAGCCGCGCCTGCCGATGTGGCCGCTGCAATGCGGGCCTTTGCCGCCGACCCCACCGACAAGGCCGCGTCGGACCTGCTTTCCTCCCGTTCCGAATATGTCGGGCTGGTGCGCACCACCTGCGTACCGACCATGGTGAATGGCGGCCATGCGGCCAATGCCCTGCCGCAATCCGTCACCGCCAATATCAATTGCCGCATCTTCCCTGGCACTTCTCGCGCGCAGGCAGGCGAAATCCTGAAGCAGGTGATCGGTGATCCACGCGTGACTCTGGAAATGATGGATGATGGATCGATCGAGTCGCCCGAAAGCCCGCTGCGCAAGGATGTGATGGACGCCGTTTCCAAAGCCGTTCACGAGCGCGTGCCCGGCCTTACCATCGTTCCGCAGATGAGCGCGGGCGCCAGCGATTCCATGTATTTCCGTGCGCTGGGCATCCCCAGCTATGGCGTTTCGGCCATTTTCATGCGTGCGGATGACGAATTCTCCCACGGGCTGAACGAACGCCTGCCGCTCGACACGATCGATCCCGGCGTGAAGCAGTGGGAAACGCTGTTGCGCACCCTGCTGAAGTAAGCGCAAGGCCGAAGGAATGCCCGCAACGCCAGCCTGGCCGCCGCGCAGCGCGCCGCGCCTGTTCGTTCCCGGTCCACTGATGGCCGGGGCGCCGGTGACGCTGCACGGCAATCCCGCCAATTACCTCGCCCGCGTGATGCGCGTGGGAGAAGGCGACATCGTGATACTGTGCGATGACGAGACGGGCGAATGGGCCGCGCGCGTTACCTCCAGCGGCAAGCGTGACGTGGTGCTGGAAGTGGCCGAACACCTGCGCGAGCGGGAAGAAGTACCCGACTTCACGCTCTGCGCCGCCCTTCTCAAGAAGGACCGCTTCGACCTCGTACTGGAAAAGGCGACCGAACTGGGCGTGCGCGTTATCCAGCCGGTGCTGACGCGGCGTTGCGTGGCCGACAAGCTCAATCTGGAACGCGCCCGCGCGCTGGTGGCCGAAGCCGCTGAGCAATGCGCCCGCACTGCCCTGCCCCGCATAGCCGAGCCGGTGAAGCTCGACGCCCTGCTGAAAGGGTGGGACCCATCGCGCGCCCTGTTCTTTGCCGACGAGTTGGGCGGAGAACCTGTCTTTCCCGCCTTCAGGGCACGGCAGGCCCCCGCCGCGCTGCTGGTGGGCCCCGAAGGCGGGTTTGACGATAGTGAACGCGCGGCAATCCGCGCTCATCCGGCCGCAAGCGCCATCACGCTTGGGCCCCGCATCCTGCGCGGCGAAACCGCCGCAATCGCAGCCTCCGCTTTGTGGATGGCGGCTGCCGGAGACTGGCAAGAATGACACTGACAATTTGCGCTGGCGCAGCGCCCCTTAGTGCCCTAACGGCGCGGCTATGAGCACGCGCACAGCGTCAGATGGAGAGGAGCGGCTGATCGAAAGCCGCGACCAACTCGTGGCCCCCATGCAGGCTGGCGAGAAGCCGGCTAGCGCGTGGCGGATCGGCACGGAGCATGAGAAGCTGGTCTTCGCCCATAGCGATCACCACGCCCCCTCCTATGACGAACCCCACGGCATCCGCGACATGCTGCTGGCCCTCAGAAACTACGGCTGGGAGCCGGTGGAGGAAGGCGGCAATGTGATCGCCATGTCCGGCACCGATGGGGCGGTCAGCCTCGAGCCTGCCGGCCAGCTCGAACTTTCCGGCGCGCCGTTGGAAAATTTGCACCAGACCTGCGCCGAAACCGGACGGCACCTCGCGCAGGTGAAGGAAATCGGCGAACGCTTCGGCATCGGCTTCCTGGGCCTCGGCATGTGGCCCGACAAGACGCGCGAAGAACTGCCTGTCATGCCCAAGGGCCGCTACGCCATCATGATGCGCCACATGCCGCGCGTGGGCACGATGGGCCTCGACATGATGCTGCGCACCTGCACCATTCAGGTCAATCTGGACTATGGCAGCGAAGCAGACATGGTGAAGAAGTTTCGCACCAGCCTGGCCCTGCAACCGCTGGCCACCGCGCTATTCGCCAATTCGCCTTTCACCGAAGGCAAGCCCAATGGCTTCCTTTCCTATCGCAGCCACATCTGGTCCGACACCGATCCGCAGCGCACCGGCATGCTGCCCTTCGTGTTCGAGGATGGCTTCGGCTATGAACGCTATGTCGACTATATGCTCGACGTGCCGATGTATTTCGTCTTCCGCGAGGGGAAATATATCGACGCGGCTGGCCAGAGCTTCCGGGACTTCCTGAAGGGCGAACTGCCTGCCCTGCCCGGCGAATTGCCGACCGAGGACGACTGGCAGGATCACCTTTCCACCGCTTTCCCCGAAGTGCGCCTGAAGAGCTTCCTGGAGATGCGCGGCGCCGATGGCGGGCCGTGGGGCCGCATCTGCGCGCTTCCGGCCCTGTGGGTGGGCCTGCTCTATGACCAGACAGCGCTCGACGCGGCATGGGACGTAGTGAAGGACTGGACGATGGAAGAGCGGGAGGCCCTGCGCAACGCAGTGCCCAAGCTCGCGCTCGACGCACCCATTCCCGGCGGCCGCAAGTTGAAGGACATTGCCCGCGAAGTTCTGGACATCGCCCGCTCTGGCCTTTCGGCCCGTGCAAAACTGAACCAGGCGGGCGACAATGAAACCGGCTATCTGGGCGAGTTGTTCGAGATCGCAGAGAGCGGCACTGTCCCTGCCCAGCGCCTGCTGGACCTCTATAACGGCCCCTGGGCCGGCGACATTACGCGGGTTTACGAAGAGAGCTTCTGACACCTTCGTCGTCCCGGGCTTGACCCGGGACCGCTGCGATCCTGACGTGCAGTGCCCAGCGACCCCGGCTTTCGCCGGGATGACGAACGGCGCGGGCGCTATTCCGCCGCCTGCAACCCCGCAGGGGGGCGGCGGCGCAGGCAAAGCAGCAGTTTGCGCAAACGGCTGGTGATCAAGCCGTGCTGGGCCATCCAGTCGTAATATTCGCGATATTTTGGATCTTCCGCCAGCAGATGTGCCTCTTCCGTGCGGGCGCGCCAGTAATAGATCGCGCTGATGCAGCCCAGGAAGAAGGTGTTGCGCACCATATCCACCAGCGAGCCGTTGGTGACGAAGAATGGCAGGGTCGAACACCACCAGAAGGCATTCTTGGCCAGATAGGCCGGATGGCGCGTGAAGCGGTAAGGCCCGTTCGTCAGCACACCGCGATAGGTCAGGTTGGAAAAGCGAATGCCGAAGGCCACAGTCGCCCAGGCATAGACCGCCGTGAGAACAGCGAGCCAGCCCGCCCAGATCCACATCAGCGCCGTGTGGCCCTGAAACCAGTATGACCAGTCCGCCGTGTGATATTCGTAACCGATCACGCCATTATTGGACATCACGCCCCAGACGAAAGGCGGGTAGCAGATCAATGCCGCCAGCCAGCCGCCCAGGAAGGGGTTGCCGCTGCGGATATGGGCGTCCAGCGGGCGCAGCGTGAACAGATAACCGACCGTGCCGATCTGCACGTCGATCAGGAACAGCAATTCGAACAGAGCCCCGCCAAACCGGCCGGGATTGTCCAGCAGGGCAGGAATGTCGGCATTCACGATGTTCGCAAAGCCCGGCGGCAGAATGGAGATCATGAAGGCACCGAAAAATGCCTTGATGGCCCATGCGCGCCAGTGCTTCTTCACCTGCTCTGCTTCCCAGCGCTGCCGGCCGATCAGCATGGCGCCGAAATGCCAGGCACCGTCTCGCGGGTTTACCAACACCCGGTCCAGCCACAGCACATAGGGAACGGACAGGAGGAACAGCGGGACCGCCGCCGCCCCGATCACTTCCATTGCGAAGAGATATTGCCCGTCCCAATACCAGCGGCACACGCAATAGAGGAAACCGATGATCTCCCAGGTGGCCCACAGGCCCGCCAGCTTCGTGCCGGAAACATCGATCACGCTGGAGAGCGGGCGCGGGTTTTTCCACGATATGCCAGTGGAGGGGCGCAGATGGACCTTCTCCACCAGCACCGACCATACTGCCATCAGCACGCCGATGAACAGCATGGAGGCCAAGGCAGCATAGGCCCCGGACATGCGCTCTCGCGGGCCAGGCAGGTTCAGGACTTCCGCTATCGACGGCCAGTTGCGGCAGAGCGCGATCCAGACAAACAGCCCGGCCACGCCGATCAGCCCGACCCAGGGCGAAACGTCGCTTTCAGGCAGCCTAGCGGCGGTTTGCCGGTCAGGTTCGGGCGATGCGCTCATGCCGTGGGCGCCTACCGAAAAAGGGTTAAGGGGCAGGTAATGCCCCTTTTCCCATTACTTTTGCGGCAGCCCCGGATCACCGATAGGCGTGGATGGTGCCGTCATCGTCCAGAATATAGAGCGTCTGGTTCGCGACGATCGGCGCCAGCGAAACCGGCGTCTTGAGGTTGCGGAACGGCGCGGGGGCGCCGGTCAGCACGTCGAGCGCCAGCACTTCACCACGCGAACTGGCGACCCATAGCTTGTTGCCCGCCAGCACCGGCCCGGTCCAGAAAATGCGGTTGGTCCGCTTCTTCGGGTTCTTCCAGCCCTGCAGCTGGGTCAGCCAGCGCACCTTGCCGCTGCCACGCGCAATCGCCAGCATTCGAGCATCATCGGTCAGGGTGAAAATCCACTCCCCAGCCAGAGCCGGAGTGGAAATGCCCGCCAGATTGAGTTCCCAGATGCGCTGGCCGGTGATCAGTTCATAGGCGGCCATGCGCCCACCCTGTCCCAGCGCATAGACGCGGCCGGAATCGATGATCGGATCGGCATCGACGTCCGTCAGCGCGCCGACTTCCGTGGAGATATTCGTGCGCGAAAGGGCGTCGGTCCAAACTTCACGGCCGTTTTCGTAACGATAGGCAGCCACTTCGCCCGAGCTGTAACCCGCGATCACCGTACCCTGCCCTGCCGCCGGAGCAGCAACGCCGAAGACGCCCGCCTGCCCGACCGAGCCGGATTCATTCCAGGCCACGCCGCCATCGGTGGGATTGAGCGCGAAGATCTGGTTATCCTGCGTCATCACGAAGATCATGTTGAAGGCGATCGTAGGCGCACCGCGCAGCGGGCCCGAAGGCTTCACCGACCAGATCTGCTTGCCGTCGGTCGCGTCCAGCGCAACCACATCGCCCACACCATTGGTGGCATAGAGGCGGCCGTTCGAATAGCTGACGCCGCCGCCGAAGGCAGAGCTTTCAGATTTGCCCGGCACCGGCATCCGGTAGGTCCATTTCTGGCTGCCGTTATTGGCGTCAAACGCGTGGACCACAGCATCCGTATCGACAACGAAGAGTGTTCCGCCACCGACGACCGGAGAGGCAGCGAGGCGGCGCTTCGGGCCGGAACCGGCAATGCGCGCGGTCCACAATTCATCAGGGGACGCCCCAATGGCCAGATGGCCATAGCTCTTGGACGCGGTGCCGCCGGCCTGGCTCCAATCGGCATTCACCTGCGCTGCGGGGATTACCACCGAAACGGAAGCCAGCGAGGAATCCACAGTAGTGCCGCTTTCGATCCGTGACAGGATCGGCACGCGATTGCCTATGGTCGGCGTCTTGGGCTTGTCCTTGCCGCCAAACACACCGCAGGCAGAAAGCGCTGCGGCCATAATGACGAGCATAGGGAGCGCCGCGAGGCGCCGGGTAGAGATGCGGTTCATAGGCTTTGTCATTCTCGCAACTATTACTGCGCCGCTGCGGGCTCCTCACCCTCATTGCGCAGGTCTTTCAGCGTCTCGTCAACATCCTCGATAGCGTCGACGCCCATCATGCCTGCCAACTGGCGGGCACGCGAACGCAGCGAATCGGGAACATCCTCATCCTTGGCTATCTGTCCGAAGAGTGGCCCCGCCAGATCGGTCTTGCCCATATCGAGATAGGCAGCGCCCACCAGCTCACCTGCACTGCCGAAATAGGGCGTGCCAGGCTTGGCCAACGGCTTGAGCTTCTCGACCACGTCGGCCGGCTTCATCTTCGCATAATTGATCGAAACCTGCCGGATCAGGGCAAGGTTGCGATAGGGTTCGGGAACATCGCTGTCATTGGCGATCTCGCCATAAAGGCGAGCGGCCTCCACATTCTTGTTGTCGCGTTGGGCCACGCTGGCGCGCAGCAGGCGGGCGATCGCCGCGGCCCCGTCACCGCCATCCTTTTCCAGCTTTTCAAGCTGCTTGGCGGCGGTATCGAAATTGCCGGCATCAAGCTGATCGAGCGACTTCACGAGTTCTTCGGAAACTTCCTCGTGGTTACCGTCGCTAAACTCGGTCCACAACAACCAGCCTCCGAAAAGGGCGAGGCCACCGATCACGACACCGGCAAGCTGCTTGCCGTATTTGCGGCCGAATGTGGCCAGCTGATCCTGGCGTAGGGCGTCATCTACCTCGCGCAGCAGGACTTCCTGCTGTTTTGCGTCGCGATCGGCGCGCTTGTCTGCATCATTATTGGGAATGTTCGGTGTAAGAGCCACGCGGCAGCCTTTTGCTCGGTGAAGTCCTGTTTCGGGCGCTGTTTAGGGGCCTCGCAGCGATACCGCAATGGCGGAAACCCTGCCATCCTCAACTGGGGCAAAACCCTTAGGCCCGGCGGGTGAACCGCCCATGAAGGAAGTGCCGCAAGAAGCGCCAGCCTCAGGCCCTGCGCACGGGTCGCATCGCTCCTGCATAAAGCGCGTGATAGGCTGACAGCATTACGCGCTCATCACAGGAATCCCGCGCCTTTGCCTGATTGGCCCCACCTACCGCGCGCCGTAATTGCGGATCGGCAGCCAGCGTAACAAACGCTTGCCCCAAAGCATCAGTATCTCCAGCCGGAACGATGAAAGGCGCATTTTCCTGCGCCACCATCTGCGCCACATCGCCCACTGCGGGTGCGGCAACAGGCAGGCCCGCCGCCATCGCCTCAACTACGGAGATCGGGAACTGCTCGCTGCGGGAAGACAGGGCGAAAATGTCGAACAGCCCCACGACTTTCGCCGGATCGGCGGCGAAACCGGGCAGATGCAGCCGCTCGGCAACGCCCATTGCCTGCGCCTCGGCCAGAATTGCCTGCCTCTCCGGCCCTTCCCCCAGGATCACCAACCGCCAATCTGCGGGCAACCGGGCAAAGGCACGAACCATGGCGGGCAGATCCTTCACGGCACGCAGCCCGGCCAGCGTGCCCAACCATTTGTCGCCCGCGCCCTTTACGAGCCCTGGAATGGCGTCGCGCGCTGGAAGCGCCGCATAGGCACCCGTTGGAATGCCATTGGCGATCCGGTGGACCCGTGCGGCAGGCTGACGCCACACATCCAGCGCGATCCGCTCCAGCCTGTGCGAGGGGACAACCAGAGCCGACGCCCGCCGCAAGGCGAGCCGCCGATACAGATTGCGACGCGTCTTCAGGCGGATGGCCTCATCCGAATTGAAGCCGTCCTCATGATGGATCAGCGACGGCAATTTCATGGAGTGCGCGAACAATCCATGCGCCATCGCCGCATCCATCGCGCCCCAATTATAAGTGAGCACCAGATCGAATTCCCGCATGGCGCGAGCAAGCGTCCTCAGCCTTCCCAGCGAAGGCGATCCTGCAAGCGGTGGGAAGTCTGTAGGATAATCCACTGAAATATCGGGCGAGATATGCTTCGCAGCGGCAAGGGCGCCGGGCTGTGCCGAAACGATCGAATGCGAAAATTCCGCCCCGAAAGCGTTGATCAGCCGGACGCAGCGCAGTTCCTTCCCGCCTGCATCAAAGCTTGAATGCAGATG
Source organism: Fulverythrobacter ferritrahens (assembly GCF_020539485.1). Lineage (GTDB taxonomy): Bacteria > Pseudomonadota > Alphaproteobacteria > Sphingomonadales > Sphingomonadaceae > Andeanibacterium > Andeanibacterium ferritrahens. Next base: position 429,129 of record NZ_JACDXU010000001.1, on the reverse strand, counting down.
CAAAATCCGGTGCGGAATCATTCGACCTTCGCCAGAAGGTTGGCGATTGCTTCTTTCACTCCCGGTTCTTCTAACGAAGGCGGATGACCGACACGCCGAATCGCAAGCGATTCCGCGCCGGGAACTTCCTTCATCATTCGCCTGACCGTCGCAGCGGAAAGCAGATCGGACAGAGCGCCCCGGATCACCAGCACCGGCCGCCCTGCCAGAGCGCGATAGGCCGGCCAGAGATCGAAATCCTCTTGGGCGGAAGGAGCATTGAAGGGTTCCGCGATCTTCATGTCGTAATCGAAAGCAATGCGGCCATTGCCGCCAACAGCCATCACCCGCTTGGCCATCGCGAGCCAATCCGTGATTGCATAGTCAGGGAAAATCGCCCCACCCGATTCCTTCAGGGCCCGCGCCGCATGCATCCATGTGGGGAAGCTGCGCCCCTGCCCGACATAGTCGCGAATCCGTGCAACACCTGCTGGTTCCAGCACCGGTCCGATATCGTTCAGCACTGCCCCGGCAATGCGTTCCGCCCCGCCTGCCGCCAGCAGCATGGTGAGGATGCCACCCAGTGACGTGCCAATGGCGACGAAACGGGAGATGCCAGCCTGCTCCAGCAAAGCTTCGATATCGGCGACATATTGCAGCGGATTGTAGGTCGCCGCGTCTTTCGCATAATCGCTCTCGCCGCGCCCGCGCAAATCGACGGAAATGACCCGCCATTCTCCGGCAAAGGCATTCGCCACCGGATCGAAATCGCGCGCATTGCGCGTCAGGCCGGGCAGACACAGCAAAAGCGGCCGATCTTCCCGCCCCGGATAATCGCGATAATGCAGCTTGAGCCCGTCGGGCGATGTCCAGAATCGGTCCGTGAAGGCCGCGCCATCGCCCATGTTCGCTGCACCCCTGATAAGACGGCTTCTTGCGCGCGGCTCGCCAAGCCCCCACTAAAGCGGGATGCGAGCAGAACCGCCACAAGCCCCCTATAGGCCAGACCCGCAAATCCTCAAGCTCGCCGAATGGCTGGGTGATGAGGTTTCTCCCGCCGATTTTCCGAAAGCGGAGCTGCGCTTCCGCAATCGCCGCTGGGATCGCGCAGTCGGACTGGAAGCCCTGTCCGACGAACAATGGGTGCGCCATTTCGGGCATTTCGAGCCGCTGCCCGGCAACCTGCCCCGCCCCCTGGCGCTCCGCTATCACGGGCATCAGTTCCGCGTTTACAACCCGGAGATCGGCGACGGGCGCGGTTTCACTTTTGCCCAATTGCGCGATGGGCCAAATTACGGACAGGCGCCGCGGCTGCTCGATCTGGGCACGAAAGGTTCCGGCCTTACGCCCTACAGCCGCACAGCCGATGGCAGGCTGACGCTTAAGGGCGCGGTGCGGGAAATTCTGGCGACGGAAATGCTGGAGGCGCTGGGCACCTATACCAGCAAGACCTTCTCGGTGATCGAGACAGGCGAGGAATTGTGGCGAGGAGACGAACCCTCCCCCACCCGCTCAGCCGTGCTTGTGCGCCTGAGCCACAGCCATATCCGCATCGGCACGTTCCAGCGCCTCGCCGCTTTCGAGGCGAAGGCGGAAATGGAACAGCTGATCGCCTATTGCCTCGAGCAATTCCCCGGCCCGCTGCCGCCCGAAGATGCGCCGGGCCGGAGCGAGCCTGCGGTCATCCTTTTCCATCAGGTTGTGGAGCGGCTGGCCGATCTGGCCGCGTCCTACGTGGTGGCCGGTTTCGTCCATGGCGTGCTCAATACCGACAATATGAACATTACCGGCGAGAGTTTCGATTACGGCCCGTGGCGTTGGCTGCCCCGCTGGGAACCAGGCTTTACCGCCGCCTATTTCGACGAGCAGGGCCTATATGCTTTCGGGCGGCAGGCCGAAGCGATCCACTGGAACTGCGCGCAACTGGCTATCGCCCTGAGGCAGGTCTGCGAGGCACCGCCGCTGGTCGCCGCGCTGGAGCGATTTCCCGCCCTTTACCATGGCGCCATGGCGCGCCGCTTCTGCTGGCGCCTGGGCGTCGAAAGCCACGGCGTCGAGGAGGATATGAAACTGATCACTGTGGCGGAGCAGACCATGCGCGAACAATCCGTCGCGCCGGATGCATTCTTCTTCACCCATCGCGGCGGGCGCGGCGCCAATGGCGATCTGGCTGCCGTTTTCGCCGGGCGCGCGCGCCTGGAATCCGGAAGCGAATATTGGGCCGAAAGTGCACCCCAGGCGATGCTGATCGAAGAGGTGGAAGCGATCTGGGCGGCCATCGCGGAGCATGACGACTGGGCCCCCCTTAACGCTAAAGTGGAGGCTTTGCGGCGCATGGGCAACGCGCTTGGCGAACCGCCGATCCCAACAGGTCACCGCTCTTTCAAGTAAGTCCACGCTCCGGCCTTTTGCCCACATATAGAAAAAGGCCCGGAGGTTTCCCTCCGGGCCTTTTCTTTTCAATCCCTGCGGATCGCGCCGGGCTTAGTTGCCCGAACCCGGTCCATAGGTGATTTCGACGCGACGGTTCTGCAGTTCGCGCACACCGTCAGCGGTGGGAACCCGCGGGTTCGCTTCGCCGAAGGCTTCGCTGCCGATAGCCGAGGCCGGGATGCCCTTGCCGACAAGGTAGGTCTGCACCGAGCTGTTCCGGCGAGCCGAGAGGCCGAGGTTATACTGGGTGCTACCCGAACGGTCGGCATAGCCAGCCAGCATGATCGGAACAGTGCCGCAGTTGCCATAGGCCGTGACTGCGCTGTCCAGCGTTGCTGCGGCCTCCACCGTGATGTCCGACTTATCCCAGTCGAAGAACACGATGTACGGCCCCTTGTTGCACACCGGCGGAGGCGGTGGCGGAGGGGGCGGAGGCGGCGGAGGGGGCGGCGGAGGGGGCGGCGGAGGAGGCGGTGTCGCAGCCTTGCCGAACGCCTTGCGGACGCCGAGATTGCCGACATAGCCGGCAAAGCCCTGTTCGCCGAACTGAGCCCCACCACGCAGGAACACGCTCCAGCCGGCATTGCCATTTGCAACGCTGATCCCGCCAAGCACCTCGCCGTAATCACCTTCGACATTATAGCCGACGGGCAGAACCGAACCGTTGCTCAACAGGTTGGTGGCGTAATCACCCTCAAATTCATGCCACCAGTTGCCCTCGATATAGGGTTCAACCTTGGTGCCATTGCTGAGCGCGGCGGTGTAGCCCAGCCGGGCGCCGAGGCGGCTGCGCAGCGTATCGGAATCCTGCACATCCACGCCGGTTCCCAGAAGCGACGGCAGATCGTTGTCGAATTTGGTATTGCCGTAGCTCAGCGTGCCCTTCGGCTCGAAGAATGCCCCGCCAGAACCAAGCGCGAGCTTGTAACCAAGATCGAGAGTGGCACCCAGCGTGGTGTAGTGGGTGGTGAAGGTCCCGGCGTACAGGCTGTCATCCATCGTGTAATCGACAGTGCCGAAATCGGCCTTCAGCAACAGATCCGCGGAGAACGGACCGTCAAGCCGCGTGGCATAGGCGCCCACTGACCACTGGTCATAGCTGATGGCCGTGTTCGAAACATCGAACTTGAGGTCCGACTGCGCCCAGCCGGCCAGCACGCCGAACAGCCACGCACGGTCCTTCCCACCGGCCGACACGCTCTCCTTGCCGAAGTCAACGCCCATTTGCAGGCCGAAGACGTCTTGCGAGATCTGGTCGTTGTAGGCGTAGGTACCGCCGCCCGAAAGGCCGGTGGGCGTGGTGGCGGTGTTCGACACATCGCGCTCGACATTGGCACCGAACAAACGTCCCCACACGCCCGGCGTGACATTCCCCGCCTGACCTTCTGCATGATCGCCAAAGGCGTTCCTCAGATCGGCCGTGCGATCGAGCCATGTTCCGCTGGTGACGTTCCACAGGTTCTGTGCGCCATAGCCGACCATCGCCAGATCGAATGCTTCACGATCGAGCGTACTGGCCAGCACCCATTCCTCATAGCCATTGGTGTTTGCGGGCGTATCCCGCAAATAGGTGTCGAAACGGAACAGGCCCTTGTCGATCCCGCCGTCCGTAGTGAAGTCCGGCGTCGACGAATTTACAGCCCCGCCGACATAGGCGAAAACGATCCCGTCGCCGGCATCGACATATCCGCCCGGAGCGGAGGATGCGAGATCGCCAACCTTGATATGGGTGGTGCCGGAAACATCCCCGCCAACCACCATATAATCCGCTGCCCCATTGGCCTGAAGCTGCGCATTGAAGGCGAATACAGGCGCGCCTACAGCGTTATAATCGCCAGAGATGGTCAGGTAATCATTGGCATCGGCATCGGTCATGTCGATGAGGTTGGCGTTGTTGAACTCGTCGAGACCGTTGAAGTTCAGACCGCCATCGACAATCACCTTGCCGGTGTTGCTGAAGGTTGCAGCGCCCAGCGGGTGAACGAAGTTGAAATCGTGTTCGTAACCCGAAGCAATAAGATTGCCCGAATTGGTGATCGCGATGTCACCTTCATCCGACTGGAAGGTCGATACTGAAGAACCAACGGCCTTGATGACGCCGCCATTGTTCAGGGTGATGTCCCCGAGACCATAAACCGCATTCTCGCCCGAGAAGGTCCACTGGCCACCAACGGCGTTGTCAAACACCACGCTCACACCACTGACCGGATCGACACCAAGCGCCGCCAGAGCGACGTTTCCGGTGATCGAACCGCCATTGTCGATGCCGATCGTTCCAGCCTCGGAATAGGCCCAGATCGCGGCTCCGCTTTCCGGTGCGGCTTCGTCGGTGGTGATGACCCCGCCGGCTCCGTTCGTCAGCGACAGGGATCCGTCGCTCCACGTCATTACGGTTGCGAATGCATCGCCATCGCCCTGAAGCAGGCCGTCATTCACGATGGTGATATCGTTGCCCGCAGCCGGATCGGGGTCGAAGGCATAGGCCATCACCGCCGCACCGAGCGCATAGACTTCCGCGTCGCTCGCGTTGGTGATCGTGGTCGCTCCCGGCCCGATCTTCATCGTGGAGATGCCGAACGCCGGAGCCGGATAGGTGCCCGCGCCGACCGTGCCGTTATTGGTGACGATCACGTCGCCATCGCCGAAGTTCGCGGCTTGAATGCCGATGAAATCCGCTTCGATATCGGAATTATTGGTAACGGTAGCATTGCCGGAGCCGATGCTGACCGCCGAGGCGCCGATTGCCGGCGGATCGATGACAGCATTCACAGTAACGGTCGCCGCGCCGCCGATCGACATGGCGGCAGCACCATACATGCCGTTATCAGCCGTGATCTTGCCGTGAGTGGTGATGGTTGCATCGCCGCCCACCGCCATAGCGAGTACGCCCGAACCGTTCGCGGAGGTAACCACGCCGCTATCCACCGTCGCGTCCCCGAAGAGAGCATTGGCGAAAATGCCGGTATCGAGCGAGGTGACGGTGCTGTCCGCGCCAAGGACGGTTGCATTGCCGTTCAGTGCGGTCGCGCCGACGCCGAAGCCGCCGGTGTTGACCACCGCGTTCTCGCCCAGATCCACCGAAGCGCTTGTCCCGGCAAGTGCATTGATACCCGCCTGCCCGTTGGCAGTGACATCGCCATGGGCAACGATATCGACATAGCCGGTCACCGCAATGCCCAGAATGCCCGAGTCATTGACCGAGGTGACCGTGCCGGAATCGACGTCCACATTGCCGCCCGCCAGGGCGAATATGCCGGTCGTCTCCGAGTTGACGGTGCTGTCCGCCCCCAGGATCACCACATCCTCGCCCGCTTCGGCGCCAACGCCGATGCCAAGGGTGTTCGTCACGCTATTGGCGCCCAGGTCGATATTCACATCGCCGGTTGCCAGCGCGTTGACGCCAGCAAGGCCATTCGCGGTGATGTTGCCATGCAGCGTGATGTCCGCATCACCGCCAAAGGCATTGGCGAGAATGCCCGATTCCAGCGAGGATTCGATCGTGCCACTATCGATGGTGACGCTGCCGCCAATGGAGGTAGCGAGAATGCCGGTGAGGCCCGAATTGATCGTGCTGCCAACGCCGTCAACATCCACATCGCCGCCAGCAGTGGCGACCATGCCGAACCCGAAGTACGCGTTCACCGTCTGGTCGGTGATGTCGATATTCACATCCTCATCCGCAAGGGCGAAAATGCCGACCAGGCCAGCCGTTTCAGTGAGGTTGTGAGTGGTGATATTGACATCGCCGCCCAGCGCGACGCCAGTGATGCCGATGCCGGTCAGGCCAACGCCGTTGGCATATACCGTGCCGGTATCGATGGTCACATCCCCACCAATGGCCGAGGCGATCACGCCCGCATCACCGCTGGTGACAATGGAACTGGCATCCGCATCGATAGTGGCATTGCCGCCAATCGCCGCGGCCAGCAGGCCCACATCATCCGCTTCGATGCTGACGTCCGCCAGCACATCGATGTCGGCATCGCCGCCCACGGCCATCGCCGCACCGCCAATATCCGGCGGATCGATGTCGCCGCCGATCGTCAGCGAAGCGTTGCCGCCCACGGCCATGGCCGCCGCGCCATAGAGGCCGTTATCGGCCGAGATCTTGCCATGCGTGACAACGGTGGCATTGCCGCCGCCGCTGCCGAGGTCGACCGCCATGGCGACAACCCCGCTGCCGCCCAGCCCGGTGGCCGTGGTAGTCACATCACCGCTATCAACCGTCGCGTCGCCATTCATGGCGAGAGCGGCGATGCCGGTATATTGCGAGTTTACCGTCGCTCCCTGCGCATCGATAATCACGTCGCCATCGATCGCCGTGCCGGCAACACCTGCGCCGTTGGCTGCGGAAACCGTCGTATCTTCGCCGATCGTCACCGTCACGTCGCCGCCGGTGGCCAACCCCATGACACCAAACAGCCCGTTAGCGGTGGTATCGCCATGGGTATCGATATCGACATTGCCGCCCAGCGCCGTGCCGGAGACACCAATGCCGGTCAGGCCGGTTCCGGTCGCCTCGACTTCACCGCTGTCGATCCAGATGTTGCCGCCGCCCTGCGCCAGCCCAACGATGCCGGCACTGGCGCTGACATCGGAATATTCGCCTTCAATATCGACATCGCCGCCGCCCAGCGCCACGCCCAGAACGCCCACGCCATTGGCAGCGCTGATCTGGGTGTAATCGTCATCCGAACCGAGCAGATCGATCGAGACGTCACCGCCCGTATCGGCAAAGCCGCCGACAGCGACCAGCCCGGAAGCCGTGATGTCGCCATGAGTATCGATATCCACATCGCCCCCGCCCAGCGCCACGCCGACCACGCCGACGCCCAGAACGCCGCCCGTGGCGGTCACGTCGCCGCTGTCGATCCAGACATCGCCGCCCGTATCGGCAAAGCCGACAATGCCGACCGCCGCGGACACATTCGAATATTCGCCTTCAATATCGACGTCACCGCCGCCCAGCGCCACGCCCAGAACGCCCACGCCATTGGCGGCGCTGATCTGGGTGTAATCGTCATCCGAACCGAGCAGATCGATCGAGACGTCACCGCCCGTATCGGCAAAGCCGCCGACAGCGACCAGCCCGGAAGCCGTGATGTCGCCATGAGTGTCGATGTCCACATCGCCCCCGCCGAGGGCCACGCCGACCACGCCGACGCCCAGAACGCCGCCCGTGGCAGTCACGTCGCCGCTGTCGATCCAGACATCGCCGCCCGTATCGGCAAAGCCGACAATGCCGACCGCCGCGGACACATTAGAATATTCGCCTTCAATATCGACGTCACCGCCGCCTTGCGCGACGCCGATCACGCCGATGCCGTTTGCGGCGGTTACGTTGGTGATATCGTCGCTGGCGCCCTTCAGGTCGATGGAGACGTCGCCGCCCGTATCGGCATAGCCCCCTACTGCAATATACCCAGCCGCCGAGGTATCGCCATGCGTGTCGATATCGACATCGCCGCCACCCTGCGCGACACCGATCACGCCGATGCCCGCAATGCCACTGCCGCTAGCGGTTACCGTGCCGGAATCGATCCACACATTGCCGCCATTGCTGGCATAGCCCGCGATGCCTGCGTCAGCCGTTACGATGGAATCCCGGCCTTCAATATCGACATCGCCGCCGCCAGTGGCGACACCTGCAATGCCGATCTGCGGAGCGGTTCCGGAACCGATCGTGGCCCCTTCCGCATCGATGCTGACATCGCCCGTGCCGCCATTATAGCCGACCAGGCCGGCGAGGGTTGCGTCCACATTGGCCGCGCCCGTGGTGATGGTCGCATCGCCGGTGCCGCCCATCACAATTGCGGCAGCCCCGATCTGCGGAGGATCGATGGTTACGCCATTCAGGTTTACCGTTGCCGTGCCGTTCAGCGAAATCGCAGCGGCGCCGAAAGTGCCACCCGCCACCGAAATGTCGCCATGGGCGTTGACCGTGGCTGCGCCATTGTTCGTTGCCGCGATTACACCGCCACCAACCGGCACCGGGATGGTATCAAGCGGCGCAGGCAGCCCGACACTGCCAGCACCTGCATTCACCGTGCCGGAATCGATGGTGACGTCGCCATTGCCAGCCGCGATACCAACGATGCCCGCCCCTCCGGTGGAGGTGACATAGCCATCCTCGCTCCGGCTATCGACGGTCACATCGCCAGTGCCCGAGAAAGCATAGATGCCCGCGCCGGTATTCGTGTCGATCGTGCCGGAGCTGGTTACGCTGACGTCCCCAAACGGTGCCGAGGCGATGATCCCGTTGACCCCGGAATCGATGGAGCCATCGTTCACAACGGTCACGTTGCCGACCCCGGCAGTGAGATTCATGCCGGAACCCGCGGTGGAGATGATCTCGCCATGGTTCGTTCCGGTGGCGTTGCCGAGAGTAGTGACAATCGTGACGGCATCGTTCTGGGAAGAAATCGTACCGCTGTTGGTGACGGTGCCCGACGTGCCGGTGACGAGGCTGACCCCCTTGCCCCCCGATGACGTGATCGTCCCACCCTCTTCATTAGTGACAGTGGCGCCCAGAACGGAAACGATCTTCACGCCCGAGGTCGCACCGCTGATCGTTCCGCCATCCTCGTTGGTAACGGTGGCGGTCCGAACGGTGAGGTCAATCGCATCGGCGGTTGTCGAGGTGATATCGCCGCTGTTGGTGACCGTCCCCGTGCCACCCAGTGCCATGGTTATGCCATCACCCTGAGAGTAAATCAGGCCGTTCTCATTGTTCGTCACCACGCCATTGGTGAGAGCCCCGACCATGTTGATCGCGGGGCCGGTTCCAGCGTGGCCGGAATTGCCGATCTGGCCGTTATTCGTGACAGTGAAAGTGCCTCCGACACTCGTTCCCGCATTGAGAGAAATTGCCGAATTTCCGCCAAAAATTCCGCCGTCATTGTTGATATTAACGTTGGAGATGCCCGTAGTGGCGCTGTATGTGATTCCGTTGCTGGCCCCTTCAACCGAACCGGCGGCGCCAATGTTCATGGTGATCGCACCGTTGGGGCTGAGGATCGTTCCCGTCCCTGCGCTCGACGAAATGACAATGGCGTTGCCCTGCGTGCTCTTGATGTCGCCATTGATCGTCCAGGTGCCGCTGGTCGTACCGGTTGGAACGCCCAAAGGCGACCAACTGCGATTGACGTCCACTGCGGTACCCGTAGTCAGGATGCCGGAATTCGGATCCGACATATCGAAATTGAACGGCTTGTTGATATTGAGGATGCTCCCCCCGGTAATATCAACGTCAATTCCGCCCGTGCTGCCAACTGCCGCACCTGACTGAATCGTAACGTTCACGCCTTTATTCTCGGTAGTGCTCAGGGTAATCCCATCCGCATCGCCGTCAGAGCAGATGATCGTATCGGGGGCAACGCCGGTATTGGCCGCACATGCGGCCCATGCGGGCGCCACCGACAAGGGGGAAACATAGGTCGCCACCGCGAGCGCGGCGAAGGCCGTTGTCGTCGCCAGCTTAACATTACGGCTACGCGAATGCCCACGATCCGACGCCTTAGCGCCGCATACGGTATTCTTCTGCATTGGATGCCCCCTTGTCGATCCCCCAGGCTTCCCTGCGCCTCCAAGGGGACGGATCTGCAAAAATACTAACGTTTGGTTTACAAGGTTTGCTACCCATACCGCAACACTCAATCTCCCCCAGCGCCTCAAAGTCAGCTCCGCAACGGAGGCAGTGCAGCATATTGAAATCTTGACTATTGGAGATAACAGGATCGGTTTTCCCGGAGGCAGGAATTTTCCGGCGGGTCGAATAAGTCCGTCCTTGGCTTCAGGACTTGCGCGACTCGGGGATCCGAACGTTAATCATATATACGTCCCGCTCGGGGGATGGAGTTGCACACAGCCTGCGCGCGCCGACAGATTATGGGACAGTGAGGCAGACAGGCAGGCAGCCCACACCGGTTCCGCTTGTAACTTTCTTCTCTCTGGCGCAAAGGATTGAACAGTTTTGCCGCTTCCGCTTGATCGCGATGGCGGTGCAAGGAAGTCTGATCGGAAACCTATCCCGTGAGTAGCGACGCGATTATCTCGCTCGAACCCGCCACCGGCGTAGAGCTGTGGCGGGGCATGCCGGGCGACGTTGACGAAGCCGTGGCACTGGCCCGGCGCACATGGCACACATGGGCCGCCCTGCCCGTGGCCAATCGTATCGAACTGGTCCGGCGCTTCGCCAATGAAGTGCGCAAGGCGAATGAGGCATTCGCCGAACTCATCGCGCGCGAGACCGGCAAGCCTCTGTGGGAAACCCGCACAGAGGTGGAGGCCGTGATCAACAAGGTCGAGATCTCGATCCGCGCCTATGCGGAACGAACCGGCCAGCGCAAATATAACAGCGCGCTGCAAGGCACCCAGGCCCTACGCCACAAGCCCCACGGTGTTCTGGCCGTGCTGGGGCCCTATAATTTCCCGGCTCACTTGCCGAACGGCCACATCGTGCCCGCCCTGATCGCGGGCAACGCCATCATCTTCAAGCCGAGCGAGAAGACACCAGCCGTCGGCGAATTCCTGGTCGGCTGCTTCCATCGTGCGGGCATTCCGCCGGAAGTGGTGCAATTGCTGATCGGCGGGCCGGACGAAGGCAAGGCCCTCGTCGCGCATCCGGGGATTGATGGCGTGCTGTTCACCGGCTCTGCCAATGCCGGCATCGCGATCAATCGCAAGCTGGCCTCGGACCCGGGCAAGATCGTGGCGCTGGAAATGGGCGGCAACAATCCGATGGTGCTGTGGAACACGCCCCTGCTGGACGATGCCGCAGTGCTGGTCATCCAATCCGCCTTCACCACTGCCGGGCAACGTTGCACCGCCGGGCGGCGGCTGATCGTGAAATCCTCGCTCTACGATGAAGCGGTGGAGAAGATCGCCAGGCTGGCAGACCGGATCGTGGTGGGCGCGCCCTTCGATGATCCCGCCCCTTTCATGGGCCCGGTGATCGACAATCAGACGGCGGACCAGCTTACCGAAAGCTTCCTCTACCTCATGTCGCAAGGCGGCAAACCCATCCGCCACATGCGCCGCAAGCAGGACGACCTGCCCTTCCTTTCGCCCGCCATCATCGACGTGACGAACATGAAGGAGCAGCCGGATGTGGAACTGTTCGGCCCGCTGCTGCAGATCGTGAAAGTCGATGATTTCGACGAGGCGATCGCGGAGGCGAACAATACGCGCTTCGGGCTTTCAGCCTCGCTGCTGGGCGGCACTCCGCAGGATTACAATCGCTTCTGGGCGAATATCCGCGCGGGCATCGTCAACTGGAACCGCCCGACCAATGGAGCCTCATCCGAGGCTCCCTTTGGCGGGGTAGGCCTCTCGGGCAATCATCGCCCTGCGGCCTTCTATGCGGCGGATTACTGCGCCTATCCGGTCGCCAGCGTGGAACTGGAACAACCGCGGGCAAGCGTGGGCGTGGGCTTCAGGCCGAACTGACGGGCGGCCTTTCCGGCGAATGCGGGGCTGTCAGCCCCCATTCGTGACCAGATCGACTTCCGTCCCTCCCTGGGGCAGCGCGCGGGCATAGACCACGAAGGACGCCCCGCCCTTCGTGCCGCCCAGCACATCGTCCCCATCCTCTTTCACACGCTGCGCCGTGAATCCGGCTGCGGAAGCGCGCGTGAAATAGAAATCGATCACCTCGTCAAGCGGCACGGCAGTCAGGTAATTCACCACGCGCAGCGCACAATTGCCTTCATCCGTCCCCGCCGCTTCCTGCACGGCACCCTGCGGATATACCGGGAAGGCCGCAGGCAATCTGGCGGCCCAGCCTGCCGTATATTGGGCCTTTTGCGCGCAATTGACATTGCCGCCGGGTGCGGCCGCCGCGCGGCTTGCCACGGCCAGCGCTGCCCCTTCCGGGAGTTTACCGGACACCGCAACCGCAGCCGGTGCTTTCTTCATCCGGCCTGCCCCGCCAACCAGCCGGAGCGCTTCCGTGCGCGCCCGTTCGATGGCTTCCGGCCCACTCATTTCCGGCGGCAGCGCCGTGTCGCGCGGTCCGGCCGAGACTGCGGAATTCGCCCTGTTCTGATCGGCAAGGTCGGGATCGACCATGATCTCGTCCCCGAGCGCGGCGGCGAGCTTTGCATCGGCCCTGCCCTTGGGTGCTTCCGCCTTGTCCGCCCCGCCACAGGCCGCGAGCGCCAGCGCGGGTGCTACAGCGACGAAGGTGAGGAAGTGAGGAATACGGACCATGGCGAGCTTTCTCCCGGAGAGGACAAGAGGCGTTCCCCGGCTCGTAGCGGGTTTTGCGTGATATGCGGATGTCTGTTGCCTCCCTGTCCCGCAACGGGAAAGCCCTGGAGGTATTCCTTGCCGAAATGTGGGGCCGAACCAAGGGGCCAAACTGCGAGCAGCGAGTGGCTATCCCAAAAATTCAAGGCGCCCGTCCCGGCTCATGCGTACCGGGAGGGCGCCCATTATTTCGCCTCGCTGAGGGACAAGCGCGAGGACAATGGGCCGGCCAGGAGCGGGGGGAGACTACCGGCCCTAATACGGCCCGCCTCACGACGGTCCATTTTGCCGGCGTGGGATGGGGTGTGGCCGGCAGGGATTATTTACATCGACGATCCTGAACGCCCGACAACCGCGCAGAACCGCCAATACCGTCAGGGTTGCAGGCCCGCTCGCCCCCACCTAAACCTCGACGAAAGCAGACAAACAGGGCGGTGCGCGCCCGGGAACCCAAGCCAATGCCGGACGAATCGCATCATCACCGCCTGGACGGGCTGGCCTTCGCGCTGGGCTCTCACGCAATCTGGGGAGTGATGCCGCTTTATCTGGCGCTGGTTCACGATGTCCCCTCGTTTGAATTCGTGGCCTGGCGGATTGTCTTCACCCTCCCCCTCTGCGCTGCCGTGATCGCATGGCGAGGCCAGTGGGGGGAGGTTCGCGCGGCCTTTGGCCAGCGCAAATCGGTACTCGCGCTACTCGGCAGTTCCGCGATGATCGGCATCAACTGGGTGCTCTACGTCGTCGCGATCCAGACCGACCATGTCTATGCCGCAAGCTTGGGATATTACATCCTCCCGCTCGTGATGATGCTCTTGGGGCTAGTCGTCCTCAAAGAGCGGCTGAGCCGCGCGCAATGGGGCGCTGTCGCCCTCGCCACGGTCGGTGTCGGCCTGCTCGCGGCCGGGGCGCTCAGCACGCTGCTGTTCAGCCTGACGATGGCCGTCACTTTCGGCCTCTACGGTCTGATCCGCAAAACGGTGAATGTCGGGCCCATTGCCGGGCTGATGGTGGAAACGCTGCTGCTGATCGTGCCGGCCATCGGCGTGGTCACGTGGTATGCAGCGCAACCCGCAGGCTCCTCCATGGCGCAAGGCTGGGGGCTTGCAGCGGCCATCGTACTGGGCGGGCCAATGACGGCGGTTCCATTGATGCTGTTTGCCACTGCCGCACGGCGGATGGACTACACGCTGATCGGCTTCCTGCAGTTCCTCTCGCCCACTATCGTTTTCCTGTTGGGCCTGTTCTGGTTCCACGAGGAACTGAGGCCCGCACAACTGGGCTGCTTCGTGATGATCTGGGCCGCTATGGCGCTGTTCGTGTGGGATCTGTTCCTCAGGCGGCGCAGATTGCCTCGCCCCGCCTGATCGGTTCCCTTGGCCCACTTAGCCGAGGAAGCGCCAGCCCAGCGTCTCTCCGGCATGGAATGGCACGATCGGCGTACCATTCGCATCCACGGTTTCGGGAACATCGACCGGAGCCTTTTCCAGCGTGACCGTACCTTCGTTGAGCGGCAGGCCATAGAAGAGCGGACCGTTCGCGGAAGCGAAAGCCTCGAACTTGTCGAGCGCGCCCTCTTCCTCGAACACTGTCAGATAGCTCTCCAGGGCAAAAGGCGCGTTGAAGATGCCGGCACAGCCGCAGGGGGCTTCCTTCAAATGTTTGGCATGAGGGGCAGTATCAGTGCCCAGGAAGAACTTCGGCGATCCGCTGGTAGCCGCACGGCGCAGTGCCAGGCGATGCTTCTCGCGCTTCGCCACCGGCAGGCAATAAGCGTGAGGACGGATACCGCCCACCAGCATGGCGTTGCGGTTGATATGAAGGTGCTGGGGCGTGATTGTGGCGGCCACATTCGGCCCGGTAGCCTGCACGAATTCCACCGCTTCCTCGGTCGTCACATGCTCGAACACCACCTTCAGTTCAGGCAGGGTCCGCACCAGATCGGCCAGAATCTGTTCGATGAACACCGCTTCGCGATCGAAGATGTCGATGTCCCTGTCAGTCACTTCGCCATGGATCAGCAGCGGCATGCCAATGTCCTGCATCTTCTCGAATACAGGCAGGAGATTGGCGACATTGCTCACCCCGCGTGCGGAATTGGTGGTGGCGTTTGCCGGATAGAGCTTGGCCGCCGTGAACACCCCTTCCCGATGGCCGCGCGCCAGTTCTTCAGGATCGGTATCGTCGGTCAGATAGGCGGTCATCAGGGGCGTGAAATCCGCACCTTGGGGCAGCGCGGCCAGAATGCGCGCGCGATAGGCAATCGCCTCCGCCACATCCACCACGGGCGGCGTCAGGTTCGGCATCACGATGGCGCGGGCGAATTGCCGTGCGGTATAGGGCAGAACGCCTGCCAGAACCGCGCCATCGCGCAGGTGAACGTGCCAGTCATCCGGGCGGCGGATTGTGAGTGTCGTGGAGTCGGCCATGCTTGCCCCCTATCGTTTCGTGGCCGGCATCGCTAGCAGCTTCGCATGATCGGAAAACGCGATTGGGAGGCGGAACGACGCCTGATTGAAAGCCATGCCGGACAGGCGCGGCTGGCATGGATAGCTGCCAGCTATCGCCAGCTCACCCGAAAAGATCTGGTCCCGGAAGGTGTCGCTATTGAAGCTGCGCTGTGGAACCTCGATGCTGTCGTGGTCGCACATGGGACAGAGGCCGATCCCATCTTCTTCTATGCCAATCGGGCGGCACTCAGCTTGTTCGAGTTTTCGGCTGAAGAATTCATCCGCCTGCCCTCACGCCTCTCGGCCAGGCCACTCGCCCGGGATGAACGGGCGCGAATGCTTGCCCGCGTCAGCGAGCATGGCTTCATCGACGATTATGCGGGAGTGCGTACCGCGCGGTCCGGGACGTGCTTCCGGATAGAACAGGCCGTGGTCTGGAACCTTTCCGACCCGAATGGCACCCCAGGCGGCCAAGCGGCCAGCTTCGACCGCTGGACGCCGATCAATCAATAAGCCCGCTATCCGGTTCAGGCGATGTTGCGCTCGTCCGAACCATTTTCCCTCGATTGGCAGTAGATCGCCCAGCGTGCGAGTTCCTCGAATGCGAGCGGCCGGATGAAGTTCAGCCCGGCAATATCCTGCTGCGACCAGCGGACCACTGCCTTGCGCGGTTCGAGACCGGGCAAACGCACCGTAACCTCGTCGCCGGGGCGAACCGACAGAAGGACCGCCTTGAGCCCACGCTGGGAAATGTCGCGCACGGTCAGGCGGAGCCGAAGATCGCCCAGCAGAGCCTCCCCCTCGCAGCGGATTGGCAGGCGCGGGGCGCGATTGAGGTGACTGTCAGAATGGGCACCGCCCATGTTGCGCAGAACACCCGCGAGATCGATCTCCTGATCGAATTCAACGCCGATCTTGCCTTCCTTCGACCAGACGACCCTGCCTGCCACTACGAGATCCGGCATGAACTGCACGCTCACTGCCTCGCCCAGCGCAAAATCGGCATAGGCGATGCCCATCATCCCGCTAGGAGAGAGATTCCGCAGCAGGCAGAAGCCTGCAAAGCCGTCTGCCTCCAGCAGGACGGGGCGATAAACGGCAGTCGTCCGGCCATCCTTGCGCCGGTCTTCCTGTCCATCTTCATCGGTCTGAGGTGACTGTGGTTCCATTCCCTGCTTTTCAATCGGAAGGCCGAAAGTTCGAGCGCCCATATTACTCCCCTAGCCTGGAGGAAACACGTCCCAAAGTGATGACCAAACATCCCTAAAATTTATAACCAGGCCCTCGTTCAAAAACGTCGATCACCATCCAAGTTCCATAAGCTCGAAATACTCTCTCCGCTTGCGAGGATTAAGGAGCTTCAGATCCCACAATAAGGTTTCACAGACTATCACGACCAATAGTTAGCAACCAGTTGAAAGCTCACGAAAATCGAGTCGCCCCTTGACCTCTGCCAGAGGAAGGGACACCCGCCCGCAAAAGGATGCTCGCGCGCGACGTCAGGCAACGCGCAAGGGGATTGATTTTCCCCCGGCCGGTGCCACTTTCCTGACATGGCAAAAACACGGCTCTTTTCGCGCGCTCTGGTCAGACTTACTCCTCTTGAAGAGGGGGAGGATGTCCGGGGATTCCTTCAGGGCCTTGTCACCAATGACGTTACCGGCCTGTTGCCGGTGTGGGCCGGATTGCTGAGCGCGCAGGGCAAGACCTTGTTTGAGTTTCACGTCTGGCCGGACGGCAAGGGCCTGTTGCTCGATTGCGAGAGCGAGGCGGCTGACGAACTGGTGAAGCGCCTCTCGCTCTATCGACTGAGGCGCAGGATCGCCATCGAACGAGACGATAAGCATGGTATCCATTGGGAGCCCGAGCCGGGTGACGGCGGTGCGCGCGATCCGCGTATGCTGGCACTGGGCCAGCGCTGGATCGCCCCCGTTTCCCCGGATGATGAAAGCGCGGACGAAGCCTGGCTGAAACATCGCCTGTCGCTCGGCGTGCCCGAAGGTCGTGCCGAACTGGGCGACATATTATGGCTGGAAACGAACGCGGCTGACCTGAACGGCGTCAGCTTCTCCAAAGGCTGCTATGTCGGGCAGGAAAATACCGCACGCATGAACTGGCGGCAGAAGGTGAACCGCCGGCTGGTGGTCGTTCCGCTTGATCGCTCAGACGAGAGCCGGCGCCGCATCGCCTATCCCGAACTCGGGCTGGCGGTCGATCATCTGCGCGTGGACAATATCGATCCGGCTTTGCTTCCAGCCTGGCAAAGACATGCAATTGAGGCAGGCCGCGAGGCTGAGGAAAACTAACTCGGTTGACCAGCCAACTGAGCCATCAGCATCACTTCCGCATGAGCTCTGGCAGTTCCGCGCGGCAGACCCAGCGATGCTGACATGCGTTCGCCCATCAGCGCATCCCCCAGGGCCAGCAGGACGAGCGTAAGCGTAGTCTGGCGCACAGCCTCGGCCTCGTCCTTGCGAGTACCTTCCACCGGCGTCAGTTCGTCCACCAAGGCGTGAATGGTTTCGATGACCGGATCGAGTGCGTCCTCATTGCCCGATGCCAGCATCCAGCTGGCCAAGGCACCAGCCCCGCCACTGTCAAAAGCGTCGAAGGTAAGGTCCACCACATCGCGCGGACTACCCTCCCCACTACGGGTTGCCCGCACTGCATCGGCAATGGTTTGGCAAACAGTCTCCGCCAGATATCCACCCAAGGCCCGCTGCAATCCTGCGGCGGAACCGAAGTGATGGAGGAGATTGGCATGGGTTCGCCCGATCCGGGCAGCCACGGCCTTCAACGTCACGCTTTGCGGCCCCGCCTCGATCAACTGGGCGCGAGCAGCTTCAAGCGCGGCGAGCCGGCTTTCCTCAGGAGTCAGGCGTTTCCTTGTTGACATAATAGCAAGCTGTTTTGGCGATAATCCAACTATGTCCGCACCCTTCAAGTTCGACCTAGAGGCCGCTACGCCGCTCGGCAAGGATGCGGACGCGCATCCAATCCGCCCTCGCAACCGTCGCTTCCGCCGCGCCGTGCCTCCGCAGCGATGGTGGCTGAATGGCGACCCCGTGGCAACTGCCTGGCACAATTCCCTCTCAATCGCATTTCCGGTCGGTGAGAGCTTTTTCATCGAACACATCAAGGCGAACCGCGCAGGCGCACCGCCTAAGCTTCAGGCAGAGATTCGTGCCTTCATCCGGCAGGAAATCAATCACACGCGTGAGCATGTGGCGTTCAACCGGATGGTGAACGACGCAGGCTACGACATTTCCCGGATCGAAACGCGGCTGGCCGAGGCGGTAGCGACCACCAAATCCCGGTCGAGCCTCGCCAATCTGGCGGCATCCATGGCGCTGGAACATTTCACAGCCATCATCGCGCATCACACGCTGACGCATCTCGAGCATTATGAGAATGCTGATTCAGAGGCGAGCCACCTGTGGCGCTGGCACGCCGTCGAGGAGATCGAGCACAAGGGCGTGGCTTATGACACCTGGCTTCACGCCACCCGCAATTGGCCGCGCTTCCGACGCTGGTGGGTCAAATCGCTGCTGATGCTGCTTGCCGGGCGCAACTTTGTGAAAAGCCGGATTCGCGACACGCTGGACCTGCTGGCGCAGGATGGCATTACCGGCTGGAAAGCGAAGCTGCGGCTGACCCTGTATCTGCTGGTGCGGCCAGGCGTGCTGCGGGCCATCTTTCCCGCCTGGATTGCCTATTTCCTCCCCGGCTTCCACCCGTGGAAAACCGACGACCGGCAGTTGATCCAGCTTTACGACAGCGAATTTACGGATGCGATCCTCAAGGAAGCCCGCAAGGCCGTGCGCCAGGCTCGATCACCCTCATAAATGAACCCTCAGCCGTGGGGCCTGCCGGGGCCCCTCTCGCGTAGCGAGAGGGGATCAGGCGGCTTGCGGCATCATGGCCGGATCATCACCGCCTACGCAGCCGTCCAGTTCGGTTGCATATTCAACGGCAGAGATGTCTGCGCCGCGACCGAGGCTGTGAATCGTCCGCAACCGACCAGTCGGGACGAAGCCAGCCTTGCGCAACACCCGGCCGGAAGCCGGATTGTCCGCCGCATGGCAGCTATGGATGCGCCGGTGGCCCAGTGTCCGGGCGATGGAGAGCACCGCCCTCGCCGCTTCCGTGGCGTAACCCTGGCCCCAATGTTCACGGGCAACCCAATAGCCGATCTCGGGGCCATGCTTCGCCTCGCCCAAGCCGCAAGCCCCGATGATGGGACTGCCGCTTGCACCGGGCAAGGTGAGCAGGAATGTCGGGAATTTCCGGGATTTGGGCTGTGCGAGCCAGCTTTCGGCGTCTTCCCGCCGATACGGCCAGGGCACGCTTGCCAGATTGCGGACAATCGCCTCGTCCGAAATCCGGGCCAGCAGTTCACCGGCATCCTCCAGCCAGCCCGGCCGGAGCAGCAATCTTTCACTACGATGGAACATGGCTACCTCCTCTCGCGCCGCCACGCCCCACTGATTGCGGAACGTGACAGGACTATTGCCGAAAGCACCGGCTTTGCGGCCAAACGTTGCGAGGGAGACGCGAAAAGAGGGAGACGGGTCAGGCCCCTCTCCCTCTAACGGCCGGATTAAGACTCCGGCGGGGCCATCCCGTGGGACGGCCCTATCAATGAACCGTCCGCTTATTCGGCGGCTTCAGCCATTACGTCCACAGAGACGTATTTACGGCCGAGCTTGCCATCGTGGAATCGCACGCGACCTTCGGCGAGCGCGAACAGGGTATGGTCCTTGCCCATGCCGACGTTCACGCCCGGATAGACCTTGGTCCCGCGCTGGCGAATAATGATGTTGCCGCCGATCACTTCCTGACCGCCGAACTTCTTCACGCCCAGGCGACGGCCCGCCGAGTCGCGACCGTTACGGGACGAACCGCCTGCTTTTTTATGTGCCATCTCGTCTTACTCCGTAACTCGAGCTTATGCCTGATCCGCCTCGGGGGCGGCGGCCTTCTTCGCAGCAGCCTTCTTGGCAGCCGGAGCCTTGCCTTCGCCCACGGCGAGAATGCGCAGCAGGGTCATCTGCTGACGGTGACCATTGCGGCGGCGATAATTGTGGCGGCGGCGCTTCTTGAACACCATCACCTTTTCGCTCTTGGCCTGAGCGATAATCTCGGCCGACACCGTCACCTTGCCAGCTTCCGCCAGATCCCCGCCGTCCCCGGCGAGAAGGACGTCACCCAGCACGATCGTGTCGCCGGCTTCGCCAGCGAGCTTTTCAACCGCGATCTTGTCTCCGGCGGCAACCCGATACTGCTTGCCGCCCGTGCGCACTACTGCGAACATGGTACCTGCATCCATTCTACTGCTGTGCCGCCCCGCCTTTGAACCGAAACCGGAAAAACCGGATTTCGAGCAATGAGCGACGCGCCGCGCGCCCCCGGAAGGGCGCCGGAAAGATGGCTGCCGTTAGTAGAAGCTCCCCATCCTGTCAACGGCAGACCGCCCGCTTTCGCAAGAAGCTGGAAAGGTATGCCCGCCATGCTATGGCCTGCAGCATGACCTTGCGCGCTTCCATATTGCCGCCTTTTGCCGCCGCCCTTGCCGCAGCCGCAGCCCTTGCAGGCTGTGCAAAAGATGATGGCGCATACCCTTCCCTGTCCATCCGCGATGCGGAACGGGTGAGCGGCGTATTCGAACCGGTGACGCCCGAACCCTTCGTTCCTGCCCCGCAAAGCGCGGAAACGCTGGGCCGCGTGGAGAGACTGCGCGCTTCCGCGCTGGCTTCACACGATCGTTTTCTGGCAGCAGCCAACAAGGCGCGCGGGCCAGTCGCGGCTGCCCGCGGAGCAGGGATCGGGGCGGAACAATGGTCTGTCGCGCAAGTCGCGCTGGGCAATCTTGCCGGCATTCGCAGCGAAACCATGACCTCGCTCACCGAACTGGATCTGCTTTATGTAAATGCCCGCACCGAAGGGCTTGAGCTGGGCGAAATCGAATCGGCACGCGGCGATGTGGAAAAGCTGGTCGATGAAGAGGACCGACTGATGGATTCGCTCAATTCGCAGATCGCTGGCTAAGCCCGGCGATTCCATCCCCAGCGGGTTTATTTCCAGCGAGCGAGATCCGCGTGGTCCTGCGGGCGCGGTTCGATCCAATGCCAGCCATCCGCCCGTTTTTCGCGCTTCCAGAACCAGGCATCGCTTTTGAGGTGATCCATGGCGAAATCCACAGCCTCGATCGCAGAACGCCGGTGACGGGCAGCGGCAGCCGCCAGCACGATCGGCTCGCCGGGTGAGAGAACGCCAAACCGGTGCGCCAGCAGAATGCCCATCAGATCGAATCGGGCCAGCGCCTCGTCGGCCAAGGCTTCCATGCCTGACAGGGTCAACGGCTCGTAATGGGAAAGCTCCAGCGCCTCGCACCCATCGGTGGGGCGCACCTTGCCGACGAATGCGGCAACGCCGCCCGCTTCGGGATGGGCAGCCGTAAAACCGTCCACTTCCGCGCCCGGATCGAAAGCGGCAGCAAGCAGGCGGACGTCGCGCATCTCAGCCCCCGCTGACCGGAGGGAGGAATGCCACTTCGTCCCCATCCATTGCCGAAAGGGCCTTCTTGTCGCCCAGCAAGGCGCCATTGACGGCGATCCGCACCTTCTCACCCGCCACGGCAGCGGCCAGATCAGGCGAACTCCAGACTTCGAGCCAGGCGAGCAAATCCGTCCAGTCGAACTCGCCATCGGCCTCAGTCAACTCGAACTCATGCGTGCCGGCAAGATCGGCAAGCCTGCCGAGAAAAACGAACTTCACAGCCATAGGTCAGCCGCCCGTAAGCGACATGTGGCGCGGCTGGGCAGGCCCGGCGCCGCGCTCGATGCGGAAATGGTGCCGCTCCGGCTTGATCCGCATCAGCAGATCCAGCGCCTCGGCCAGGTTCCGCTCCGGCTCGTCCGACCGCAAGGCGGCGCGCAGATCGACCTTCTCCGAGCCGCCAAGGCAGGCATAGAGCTGGCCGGTGGCCGTCACCCGGATGCGGTTGCAGCCAGCACAGAAATTATTGGTGAGCGGCGTGATGAAGCCAAGCCGTCCGCCGGTTTCGGCAATGTCGACATAGCGCGAAGGGCCGCCCGTGGTGGCATCGCTGGGGATCAGCGTCCAGCGCTTCTCCAGCGCATCGCGGATCACCGGCAGCGGCAGGTAATGATCCACCCGATCTTCCTCAACCTCGCCCAGGGGCATGGTTTCGATCAGGGTGATGTCATGGCCTTGCGAATGGGCCCATTCGATGAGGAAGGGAATCTCCTCCTCATTCATGCCCTTCAGTGCCACGGTGTTGAGCTTGACCTTCAGCCCAGCCTCGCGCGCGGCGGCGATGCCGCGCAGCACGTCGTTCAGCTTGTCCCGCCGGGAGAGGCGCTGGAACAGCTCCCCATCCATCGTATCGAGTGAGACATTGATCCGCCGCACGCCCGCAGCAGCCAGATCGTCAGCAAATTGTTCAAGCTGGGTGCCGTTGGTGGTGATGGTCAGTTCTTCCAGCCCATCTCCAATCTTGCGGCCTAGCGCGCGGACCAGTTCGATCACATCCCGCCGCACCAGCGGCTCGCCGCCGGTGAGGCGAATCTTGGTAATGCCGCGATCGATGAAGCCCAGTGCCAGCTTGTGCAGTTCTTCCAGGCTCAGCACATCCTTGCGCGGCAGGAAGGTCATCTTCTCGGGCATGCAATAGGTGCAACGCAAATCGCACCGGTCCGTCACCGAGAGACGCAGATAGGTAATCCGCCGGTTGAAGGCGTCCACCAGAGGGGCCGAAGAAGTGCTCACAATTGTCATATAGCACTAATTCCGGAAATTACCCGCCCCACTATCTGCTCCGCCGGATTCAACCGGCAAGAGCTGACCCGTAATGCCGGGCGCATGGGCCAGCCATTGCAGCACGGCCTCCACGCCCTCACCTTCTGCACCCTCCACGCCGTTGACCCGCTTGGGGGCGGCTTCCCGCGCCAGATCGGCAAGCGCCGCCTTGCGCCACCCGGCATGGTCATAGGTCGCGAGCGGAAAGACGAGCGCCAGCGCTTCGGCACCGCTCGCCAGTTCCCGCCGGATGGCAGGCAGATATTGCGCATGAAAGGCCGCGGCGGCATCCAGTGCCGAATCGGGCAGTCCTTCGATGCGCAACACCGCCTGCATCAGGCCGCCCGGCGCTGCCGCGTCAGCGTGATGCCGATCTTCTCGTTCGCCTCGCTCAGCGCCAGCTTCACGATCTTGACCGAGACTTCCTCCACCCGCTCATCCCGCAGAAACAGTGTGTCGCAGATGTGTTCCGCCACTGCTTCGATCAGCTGGTAATGGTGCGAATCGCCCAGCGCTTCGGAAGCGGCGAACTTCAGATCCATATAGTTGAGGCTCGCATCGAGCGGAGTTTCCGGCTCGTAGCGATCGGCGGCCCGCAGCTTCACCCGCAGGCTGAAGCGCAAGGGCTGCGCCTTGCCGGTCTCTTCCGAATAGATCCCGGTGAGTACATCATGTTCGAAATCGGAGACTTCGAGATAAAGGCTGTCAGACATCCGGCGTCCTGCTTACGATTTTGCGCGCCCTTTGCACTTCACCCGGCGCGAGTCCAGCGCGCGAAGATTGCCGTGGGCAGCAGGCGCCCATCCGGCCCGTCTTCCCGCACGGCCAGGTCGCCATGTTCGATCCGGCCCGGCAGGCCTGTGAAATGCTCCATCAGCAGCCCGGCGAGCGACAGGCTCGACATGCGCACGGCATAGGCGGTGAGGAACAGGAAGCGGCTGTCTTCGTCCAGCAGGCTGCGACAATCCGCGATCAGCGGGGCGAGATTATCCTCGATCCGCCACGTTTCCCCGCCCGGCCCGCGCCCGAATTTGGGCGGGTCGAGAATGATCCCGTCATAGCGCCTTCCGCGCCGCACTTCACGGGCAGCGAACTTGGCGGCATCATCCACCAGCCAGCGCACCGGGCGATCCTGCATTCCGGCGAGAAGCGAATTTTCCCGCGCCGCCGCGACCGATTTCTTGCTGGCGTCCACATGCGTGACAGGGCCACACTTGCTCAGCGCCAGCGTGCCCACACCGGTATAGCCGAACAGGTTGAGGGTCTGCGCCTCTGCCTTGCCGTCCAGCTGCCCGCGCATCCAGTGCCACACCGGCGCCATGTCCGGGAAGAAGCCGAGATGGCGGAAGGGCGTGCATTGCGCGGTGAAGCGCACGTCTTCCCATTCCAGAGGCCAGCCATCTCGCGGCACTTCGCGGAAAAACTGCCAGCGCCCGCCGCCATCCTCATCGGAGCCGGGCACGAATTCGCCATCCGCATCCCAATCCGCAAGGCGTGGAGTCCACATGGCCTGCGGCTCCGGCCGGATGAAACGGAACGGGCCGTAGCGTTCGAGCTTGCGGCCATGGCCGCTATCGACCAGCCCGTAATCGGCCCAGCCCTCGCCCGCCAGGATCAGGGGATCGAGTGCCAGTTCAGCCATCAGGCGTTCGGAGTCGCATGCTCCGCCACATAGGCGGCGATGGCATCATATTCGCCCGGCAGCTGGACGTAGCGTTCTTCGCGCTCGAACAGGTCGCCCACACGGGCGGGCAGGCCCGGACGCACGCCCGTTGCCTGCTCCACCGCATCGGGGAACTTGGCCGGGTGCGCGGTTGCCAGCGTCACCACCGGCACGGACTTGTCCACCCCGGCATTACGCGCGGCGTGCAGGCCGATGGCGGTGTGCGGATCGATGATCTCGGCGCAATGGTCCGCGGCCCAGCGCATGGCGGCCAGGGTCTCGTCCCCATCGGCGCGGGCGCTGGTGAACAGGGCGGACGCCCCTTCGCGCTGCGCATTGGTGAGACGCATGGCCTTGCTCGCCTCGAAGCCGCGCATCTGCTCGGCAAGCGCCAAGCCGTCGCGCCCGCCGCAATCGAACAGCAGGCGTTCGAAATTGGAGCTGACCTGTATGTCCATCGAAGGCGCGGCGGTGGGTGTTACCGTCCCGGCCGAATAATCGCCTTCCGACAGCGCGCGGTGGAGAATGTCGTTCACATTGGTCGCCACGATCAGCCGCTCGATCGGCAGGCCCATCTTGGCCGCGACATAACCCGCGAACACGTCCCCGAAATTGCCGGTCGGCACGGAGAAGGCCACCTTGCGGTAAGGCGCGCCAAGCTGCACCCCGCAGGCGAAGTAATAGACCACCTGCGCCATCAGGCGCGCCCAGTTGATCGAGTTCACCGCCGCGATGTTGAAGCGGCTGGTCATGGAAGTATCTCCGAACATGCGCTTCACCATGGCCTGCGCATCGTCGAAGCTGCCTTCGATGGCGATGTTATAGACATTGGGCGCCAGCACCGTAGTCATCTGGCGCCGCTGCACGTCGCTCACCCGGCCGCGCGGATGGAGCATGAAGATGTCGATGTTCTTGCGGTTCGCCACCGCGTCGATCGCGGCAGAGCCGGTATCGCCTGAAGTCGCGCCGACGATGGTCAGCCGGTCTTCCCGGCGGGACAGGAAGGTCTCGAACAGGCGGCCCAGCAATTGCAGCGCCACGTCCTTGAAGGCCAGCGTGGGGCCGTGGAACAGTTCCAGCAGCCAGTGCTGTTCGTCAAACTGCTTGAGCGGCGTCACCGCGTCATGGGCGAAGGTGCCATAGGCGCTGCGGCACAGGCCCAGCAGTTCCTCATCCGTCAGGCTGCCCGCCACGAAAGGCTGCATCACCTTCACTGCCAGTTCGGCATAAGGAAGCCCGGCCATCGCCGCGATTTCCGCCTCGGTGAAGCGCGGCCATTCGGCGGGGACATAAAGCCCGCCATCCGAGGCCAGCCCGGCCAGAGTGACACCTTCGAAATCGAGCGCCGGCGCGCTGCCGCGAGTGGAGACGTAAAGCATGGCGCGCGCCTTAATCCCACCGCCCGGCAAAGGAAACCCCGGATGGGCTGAATGGCGCGTTCATCCAGCGAGTTGAGGCGCATCCCGGCAGGCGAAGGTTACGCGAAACAGCCTGCGAAACTCTGTGACCTTTCCCGGAATTTTCGTTACAGGCCAGACAGCTGTGCGGGCTTTTGAAAAAAGGGCTGTGACCTTTCGTTCTTCCCGTACCACCTAGCGTGATCGCACCGCCGCCACTCCACCTCAGCCGCTGCAAATTGCCGTGGCCTGCCATGGCACAGTGGCGGGCATGTAGGAAAACGCGGGCCCCAACCTTTCAGCGAGCCGACCTTCACACCTCTTCCCGCACGCCCTCCCCTTCCAGCGCATCCTTCAGCGCCAGCAACCCCGCAGCCGCACCTGCGGCGTGAGGCCCGATCCAGCGTTCATGAATCCGCTGGATGGGCATGGCATCCAGATGGTTGAACCGTTCGCGCCCCTTGCGCACCGGCACGACCAGCCCCGCCTTTTCCAGCACCTTGAGGTGCAGCATCACCGTGCAGCGATCCAGCGCCGGGAAGCTGGCGCATAGCTGGCTGGTGGTGAGCGGGCGCAATTTCAGTTCATCGCAGATCGCGCGCCGGGTGGCGTTGCCCAGCGCCTTGAAGACCGCGTCCATATTGGCATCGATTGACATGTTATATTTTTATAACATAATTGGCCGCGACTCAAGAGAGGATGTCGATATGGAACTGAAATTCAGAGTGTCGGCGCGGATTGCCCGGCCAGTGCACGATGTGTTCGAAGCCGTGGCGGACCCGGCGAGATTATCGAGATATTTCACCACGGGAGGCGCCAAAGGCCGACTGGAAACGGGCGCCACCGTGACATGGGATTTCCACGATTTCCCCGGCGCCTTTCCCGTTCATGTGGTGGAAGTTGTGCCCGACAAGCGCATCGTGCTGCGCTGGGCCGCGAATGAGGCCACGCCCGAGGATGGCGAGGCCGCCGTCGATGGCCGGGCCGAATATGAAACCACCGTCACCATGGAATTCCGCCCGCTGGAAGATGGGCGCACACTGGTGGAAGTGGCCGAGGAAGGCTGGCGCGAAACGCCGGGCGGCCTGCGCGGTTCTTACGGCAATTGCCACGGCTGGACCCAGATGCTCTGCTCCCTCAAGGCGTGGATCGAGCACGGGATCAATTTGCGGGAGGGGATGTATAAGTGATCGGGCCCTACCCCTCTCCGGCCTCGCCGGGCGACCACACTGGCACGCCCGTTTGAGAAAGGAGAGGGCCTATTTGCCCTTCAGGCGCCTGCGCAACGCAATCGCGTAGATCACCAGCGCGGTCGCCGCGAAGAAGAACCACTGCCAGGCATAGGCCATGTGGTTATTGGGAATATCGGCCGGATCGGGCTCGGCATTGGCCTGTAGCCCTGCCAGCGGTGGGGACGCGATAAGGCGCGCTTCGCCATTGCGACCGGGCCCGATAATGCCCTGCACTTCGCCCCCGGCCCATTGGGGCCTTTCCTGCGGACCTGCAGCCCAGCCCAGCACCACATCGGCTTCCCCCGCCCCTGGAATGGCGCAGCGGGCGACCTGGGCCCAGCCTGTTTCACCAGCCTGATTATGCCCCGCCACGGCATCGAGCGAGAGAACCTTGTCGCAGCGGATCGCCGTGTGGCGATAGAGTACGCCCTCCACCGCTGCCTTTTCGTTCGGCCATTGGGCGAGCGAGGACAGGGTGAGCGACTGGCGATATTGCTCCAGCAAGGCTTGCTTCCAGCTTGCGCGTTGCAACTGCCAGACACCCAGCCCCACCATTGTGGCGACTGCGAGAAGGACGATGATGGTCGCAAAAATCGGGATGCGCCGGGTCACGGCCTGCCGGCCTCGTCAGCCTCAGTCTCGCCACCTACATCGCCGCCGGTTACTTCCTTCGCCTTGCGCCAGTATTCGGCCTGCAACAGCCATGCCTTGCTGACCCTCAGGCCCCAGATTGTCGATCCGGCAATAATGGGCATCCAGATCAGTGCATGGACCCAGAGAGGCGGATGGACCGAAAATTCCAGCCACAGCGCCAGGATCACCACCAATGCGCCGATGATCAGGGTGAGGAAGGCCGCGGGCCCATCCCCGACATTGAACTGCGCGAAATCGAGGCCGCATTGTTTGCAGCACGGCGCGAAGCGCGCCAGCCCTTCGAACAGGCATTTCGCTCCGCACCGGGGGCAGAGACCAAGAAGGGCAGCCTGCACGGCGGCGGGCTGCCCTTCCTTGTTTGCTTTGGGTTGGTTCACCGCAGGGCCGATCAGTGGATCGGCGCGCCCCAGCCGCCCCAGATATAGACGACCGCGAAGAGGAACAGCCACACCACGTCAACGAAGTGCCAGTACCAGGCGGCCGCTTCGAAGCCGAAATGCTCCTTGGGAGTGAAATCGCCCTTATAGGTGCGCACCAGGCAGACGATCAGGAAGATCGTGCCGACAAGCACGTGGAAGCCGTGAAAGCCGGTCGCCATGTAGAAGGCCGAGCTGTAGGTGTTGCCGCCGAAGGCGAAGGGCGCATGAGCATATTCATAGGCCTGGATGCAGCTGAACAGCACGCCCAGAATGACCGTAAGCCACAGGCCCTTCTTCACCGAAGCGCGGTCACCATGGATCAGCGCATGGTGCGCCCAGGTGAGCGTGGTGCCCGAGCACAGCAGGATCAGCGTATTGAGCAGCGGCAGGGCGAACGGGTCCATCACGGCCTCGATCGCCTTGGGCGGGAACTGGCCGCCTACCACATCGGTCAGCGCGTTGGGGAACAGCGCGAAATCGAACCAGCTCCAGAACCAGCCGACGAAGAACATCACTTCCGAAGCGATGAACAGGATCATGCCGTAGCGCATGTGCAGCTGCACCACCGGCGTGTGGAAGCCTTCGCGGCCTTCCTTGATGATGTTCGAGAACCAGCTGAAGAAGGTGGCGATCAGCCCGGCGAGTCCCAGCCCCAGCACCAGATGGCCAGCAGCCATCTCATGCATGTACATCACCATGCCCGTGGTGAAGACGAATGCCGAAACCGAGCCGGCCAGCGGCCAGATATCGGGGGGAAGGATGTGGTAATCGTGGTTCTTCGTGCCGGCCATGGATTGCTTCCTGGTTGGTCTTGCGTGGCGCCCCTGTCAGAGCCTTGTGAGCGCCCCATAATCTGCTGATCGTCTGTGGTCCAGAGCTTAGGAACCAGACTCGTGAAGGTTGTGGAATGTATAGCTCAGAGTGATCTGTTCTACGCCCTTCGCGTTCTCGTCCTTGAGGATCGCGGGATCGACGTAATAGGTCACCGGCATCCGGACTTCCTCGCCCGGCTGCAGGGTCTGCTTGGTGAAGCAGAAACACTGGATCTTGTTGAAATAGGGCGCAGCCTGTTCAGGCTCCACATTGTAGCTGGCCTGCCCCGTCACCGGCTTGTCCGAATTGTTGCGCGCAATGTAGAAGGCGATCTTGCGTTCGCCCAGCTGCGCAGTTTCGGTAACCTGCTCGGGCTTGAATTGCCACGGCATGTCAGGCGCGATATTGCTGTCGAAGCGAACCGAGATCGTCTCGCCCGTCACATTGACTGCCGCCGCTTTCGCCTCGCTCGCGATCTGCGGCGTGCCGCCAAATCCGGTCACCTGGCAGAAAATGCGATAGAGCGGCACGGATGCATAACCGAGCCCCAGCATCGCTACCGCCAGCGACAGGGCCATCAGCCCTACCTTGCGGTTATTGCGTCGTGCTTTTTCGGGCAGTGGCATTGTCACTGCGCACCTCCGATGCGGACGATGGTGATGAAGAAGAACAGCACTACGAAGGCCAGCAGCAAGCCGGCAACAACGAAGTTGCGGCCCTTGCGGCGACGAGTGAATTCGGCCTGTTCCTCGGGGGTCATGTTCATCAGATAATTCCCTGCACCGAAAGCAGCCGGTCCGCAACCAGAGCGGCGAACAGCGCGAAAAGATAGAAAACGGAATAAGCGAAAAGCCGCTTTTCCGGCTTCATGGAATCCTCGTCCCCCGCCTTGCGGCGGAACGCCACCGGCACGGACAATGCGAGGAACAGCGCCGAAAGCGCCAGCGCGGCAATTCCGTAAACCGCACCGGTTCCCCCAATGAACCAGGGGCTGGCGGAAAGCGGCAACAACAGCACACTATATGCCAGGATCTGCTTTCGAGTGGAGGCTTCCCCCGCAACGACCGGCATCATCGGAATGCCAACCTTCGCGTAATCCGACTTCACGAACAGTGCGAGCGCCCAGAAATGTGGCGGAGTCCAGAAGAAGATGATCGCGAACAGCAGCACCGGCATCAAAGTGATATCGCCCGTCACCGCAACCCAGCCGATCAGCGGCGGGAAGGCCCCGGCCCCGCCGCCGATGACGATGTTCTGCGGCGTTCGCGGCTTGAGCCAGATGGTGTAGACCACCGAATAATAGAAAATCGAAACCGCCAGGATCACCCCGGCCAGCCAGCCGATAGCCAGCCCCATCAGCAATACCGACGCGGCGGACAGGCCCACGCCGAAATCGCGCGCGGACGTGCGGTCCATCCGCCCCTGTGGCAAAGGCCGCCCGGCGGTGCGCTTCATTCCGGCGTCGAGATCGGCTTCCCACCACTGGTTGAGCGCGGCAGCGCCGCCCGCCCCCATTGCAATGCACAGGATCGCAGTGAAGCCCAATACCGGATGGATATGGCCCGGCGCCGCGATCATGCCGCACAGCCCGGTAAACACCACCAGGCTCATGACACGCGGCTTGGTCAGCGCGAAGAAGTCGCGCCAGTCGGCCGGCAGCTGGGTGGCGGTTGTGGTCGTCATCACTCTTTCAACGCGGCAATTGCATTTCTGTTCGCGGCCATATCGGGGCGCCATATCCGCACCGGGCCCCTCCAACAAGGAGGGGCGCACCATTACGGCGCGCCCCACCCGATTTACCGTCAATCGGCCCGGCGGGCGGGCTCCCTATCAGTGGTGACCTTCATCCTTGATCACCGGCAGGGTTTCAAACTGGTGGAACGGCGGAGGGCTCGACAGCGTCCATTCGAGCGTGGTCGCACCTTCGCCCCAGTAATTGTCAGCGGCCTTCTTGCCGGCAACGAAAGCGTAGATGATGTTGATGAAGAACACCACCAGCGACAGGGCCATGATGTAATAGCCGTAGGTCGCGATCTCGTTCCAATACTGATAGGCTGCGGTGTAGTCCGGATAGCGACGCGGCATGCCCTGCAGCCCGAGGAAGTGCATCGGGAAGAAGATCATGTTCACGCCGACGAAGAAGATCCAGAACTGGATATGCGCCAGCAATTCGCTGTGCATCTTCCCGCTCATCTTCGGGAACCAGTAATAGAAACCGGCGAACAGCGCGGTAACCGCACCCAGCGACAGCACGTAGTGGAAGTGGCCGACCACGTAATAGGTGTCATGCACCACGTCGTCGATGCCGCCATTGGCCAGGACCACGCCGGTCACGCCGCCCACGGTGAACAGGAAGATGAAGCCGATCGCCCAGACCATCGGGCTCTTGAACTCCAGCGAGCCGCCCCACATCGTGGCGATCCAGCTGAAGATCTTGATGCCCGTGGGCACCGCGATGACCATGGTGGCAGCCGTGAAGTACATCTTCGTGTTCACGTCGAGGCCGACCGTATACATGTGGTGCGCCCACACGATGAAGCCGACGACGCCGATCGCGACCATGGCATAGGCCATGCCGAGATAACCGAATACGGGCTTGCGGCTGAAAGTGGAGATGATCTGGCTGATGATGCCGAAGGCCGGAAGGATCATGATGTACACTTCGGGGTGACCGAAGAACCAGAACAGGTGCTGATACAGGATCGGATCACCGCCGCCGGCAGCGTCAAAGAAGGTCGTGCCGAAGTTGCGGTCGGTCAGCAGCATGGTGATCGCGGCGGCGAGCACCGGCAGCGCCAGCAGCAGCAGGAAGGCAGTGACCAGCACCGACCACACGAAAAGCGGCATCTTGTGCAGGGTCATGCCCGGCGCGCGCATGTTGAAGATGGTGGTGATGAAGTTGATCGCGCCCATGATCGAGGACGCACCGGCAAGGTGCAGCGCGAAGATCGCGAAGTCCATCGCGGGCCCTTGCGAGCCGGTGGTGGAAAGCGGCGCATAGACCGTCCAGCCCACGCCCGCGCCATTACCCGTGCCGCCCGACATGAAGGGCGAAATCATCAGCGAGCAGAAGCCCATCACCGTCAGCCAGAACGAGATATTGTTCATGCGCGGGAAGGCCATGTCCGGCGCGCCGATCATGATCGGGACGAACCAGTTGCCGAAGCCGCCGATAACCGCGGGCATGACCAGGAAGAACACCATGATCAGACCGTGCGCGGTAATCAGCACGTTCCACAGGTGGAGCTGCTGGTCGAAATCGACCGCGCCGCCATTGAGCAGCATGGCGACCTTGCCGAGCACCTGAATGCCGGGCTCGCGCAGTTCCTCGCGCATGACGCCCGAGATTGCGCCGCCGACGATCCCCGCGAAGATCGCGAAGATCAGGTAGAGCGTGCCGATGTCCTTGTGGTTGGTGGACATGAACCACCGGGCGAAGAAGCCCGGCTTGTGGTCGGCGTCGTGGTGATGCTCTTCCGAGTGAGCCTGGAAGGTATCGGCTATGGTTGCCATGGCTTTACTTTCGACCTTCTGATCTAATCTTCAAACGGCTCAGGCAGCGCCCGGCGTAGCGATTTCGGCAGGAGCCGGCGCAGCTGCGGGAGTTGCCGCGGCAGCAGGCGCAGCCGGAGCCGCAGCCGCCTTGCCCGGCATTTCACCGCCCTGCGACTGAATCCACTGCTCGAACTTTTCCTGCGAGACCGCTTCGACGGCGATCGGCATGTAGCCGTGACGCACGCCGCACAGTTCGGAGCACTGGCCATAATAGATGCCCGGCTCGTCGATCTGCAGAACCTTTTCGTTCAGGCGGCCCGGCACGGCGTCAAGCTTGAACCAGAGAGAGGGGACCGCGAAGGAGTGAATCACGTCAGCCGCAGTGGTCTGGATGCGGATCGGAACGCCCACGGGAACGACCATGCGATGATCGACCTCGAGATGCGAGGGGAAGCCCTTCGCCTTGGCTTCTTCTTCCGGCATCATGTTCGAGATCACCTCGAAGCCGCCATTGTCGGGATAGGTATAGCCCCAGTACCACTGGTAGCCGGTGACCTTCACCGTCAGCGCATCCTTGGGCGCGCTCTTATACTGTTCCGCCAGCAGGTTGAGCGAGGGAACCGCGATCAGCACGAGGATCAGGATGGGAACGCCCGTCCAGAGAACTTCGAGCAGCGTGTTGTGGCTCGTCTTCGACGGCACGGGATTCGCGCGGCGGTTGAAGCGGATCATCACGAACAACAGCAGCGCGAGGACCAGCACCACGATCCCGATGATCACCGGGGTCAGCACAACGTCATGCATCCAGCTGGCATCGTGGCCGATCGGCGAATACTGCTTCTGCAGCCAGATTGCGCCGGGTTCGGGCTGGCCCTTGATCATGTCCGGGCCGAGGGGAACATAGGCCGGAGCAGCAGCGGCAGCTTCAGCAGCCGGAGTCGCCTCAGCGGCAGGTGCGGCAGCTTCCTGAGCAAATGCCGCCTTGGGCAGCAGGGCCAGGGGCACCGCGCCGACAAGGCCCAGCGAGAGGGCCTTCAGGGAAGTAACCGTGGTACGAAGGGTCTCGCCGAAGTTCATCTGTCTGACGCTTTCCGCTCGTTATCTTGGGGGCAAGCACGCCCATGGGCGCCCCGAATGGGGCCGGTTTTGCCGGGGCCTATACGCGTGCTTGCCCCCCGCCTCAAGCGCTTCTAGGGATAATTTTCGACAGCCCCGTGCATTGGCGCATATCGGGGCAGCCACATCGTACAAACAGGGCATATAGAGAAGCATAATGACTGACGACGAGGTCCTCGCCGAGTTCCGCGCCAGCGAGGCGCTGCTTGAGGGACATTTCAAGCTTTCTTCCGGCCGCCACAGCGCACATTATCTGCAGTGCGCGCGCGTATTGATGGACCCGATGCGGGCATCGCGCCTGGCCGCAGCCCTTGCTGCCAAACTGCCCCGCGACCTGCGCCAGCAGATCGACAAGGTGGTCGCCCCCGCCATGGGCGGCGTGATCATCGGGCATGAGATGGGCCGCGCACTGGGCGTGGAGGCGATGTTCGTCGAACGGCCCACCGGCACGTTCGAGTTTCGTCGGGGCTTTGGCCTGAAGTCGGGCGAGAAGGTACTGATGGTGGAAGATGTCGTCACTACCGGCCTGTCCAGCCGCGAAGCGATGGACACGATCCGCGACGAAGGCGGAATGGTAATCGCCGCTGCAGCGCTGGTCGATCGTTCGGGCGGCTCGGTCGATCTGGGCGTGCCTTTCTACCCGTTGGTGGAGCTTTCTTTCCCGACTTACGCGGAAGACGAGGTCCCCCCCGAACTGGCAGCCCGGCCGGTGACGAAGCCCGGCAGCCGCAAGGAATAACGGAAAACGGATTCGTGAGCGCAACTCTCTCCCCCACCCGCCTGCGCCTCGGCGTCAATATCGATCATGTCGCGACCATCCGTAATGCGCGCGGCGGGGATCATCCCGATCCCGTGCGCGCGGCCGAAATCGTGGCGGCGGTGGGGGGAGACGGCATTACCGCCCACCTCCGCGAAGACCGGCGCCATATTCGTGATGCCGATCTCGCCCGCATTCAGGCCGCGACCGAGCTGCCGCTCAACCTCGAAATGGCGGCAACCGAAGAAATGCTGGCCATCGCGCTGCGCCACAAGCCCCATGCCGCCTGCATCGTCCCCGAAAAGCGGGAAGAACGCACGACCGAGGGGGGGCTGGATGCCGCCGGGCTGCACAACCAGCTCGCGCCTATCGTCGGCAAACTGCTGGATGCAGGGATTC
The DNA here is from genome assembly GCF_020539485.1 of Fulverythrobacter ferritrahens. Lineage (GTDB taxonomy): Bacteria > Pseudomonadota > Alphaproteobacteria > Sphingomonadales > Sphingomonadaceae > Andeanibacterium > Andeanibacterium ferritrahens. The sequence goes on along the minus strand of NZ_JACDXU010000001.1, from coordinate 394,256 downwards.
GCGTCAGCCTCTTCATCGAGGCAAAGGCCGAGCAGATCGAGGCCGCGCTGCGCCTGAATGCCACCATCGTGGAACTCCATACGGGTGAATATGCCCATGCCATGGGCGAGCAGCGCGCAGTGGAGCTGAAGCGAATTGCCGATATGGCGGCGCTGGCGGCAAAGAACGGGATCGAGCCCCATGCGGGCCACGGTCTGACCTATGAGAACGTCCAGCCGATCGCGGCGATTCCCCAGCTCGCCGAGCTGAATATCGGCCATTATCTGGTGGGCGAAGCGATCTTCACCGGACTTGGTCCCGCCGTGCGCCGCATGCGCGAGATGATGGACGAGGCGCGCGGATGATCATCGGCCTCGGTTCGGACCTGTGCAATGTCGAGCGGATCGCCAATTCGCTCGAACGCTGGGGTGAGCGATTCGAGGCCCGGATCTTTACCGATGTGGAGCGCGCCAAGGCCGCCCGCCGGCCCCACACCCGCGCCGGCACCTATGCCAAGCGTTTTGCCGCCAAGGAGGCATTCTCCAAGGCAGTGGGAACCGGCTTCAAGCAGGGCGTGTTCATGAAGGACATCGGTGTGGTGAACGCCCCATCGGGCGCGCCGACGCTGGCCCTGCAGGGAGGCGCCCTCGCCCGACTGCAGGAAATGACGCCCGAAGGGCATTCCGCAATCGTTCATTTGACGCTCACGGATGACCATCCATGGGCCCAGGCATTCGTCGTGATAGAGGCGCGCAAGCTGTGAATTCAGAGGACAACAACATGACTGCTGCCCCAGAAGGCACGCCCTCGCCCTCTGCCTCCTCCACGCCGAGCAAGGGCGGGAAGGAGACCCCGAAAAACGAAAAGGTCAACTGGATCGCCGAGATTCGCGGACTGGCGCTGATGCTGCTGGCCGTATTGGCCTTCCACAGCCTGGTGGCCAAGCCCTTCTACATTCCGTCCACTTCGATGGTACCCAGCCTGCTGGTGGGCGACCGGCTGGTGGTGAGCAAATATCCCTATGGCTGGAGCTGGGTTTCCGCCACCTTCCATTTTCTGCCGCGCAGCGACTGGAAAATCGCCAGCCGCGTGCCGGAATATGGCGATGTGGTGATCGCAGTGCCGCCGGACCGGCCGGAAGATTACATCAAGCGCGTGATCGCGCTGCCGGGTGACCGCATTGCGCTGGTGAACGGGCGAATCGTTCTCAACGGCAAGCTGGTGCCCCGCACTGCAGAGCCGCCGGTACGCATTCCTGTGGACCAGCAGAAATGCGAAAGCGGCGACGGGATGATGCGCCCCTGCCTTGAGGATTTCGATAATTTCCGCGTGCGCGATGCCGACGGCAAGGAATATTATGAACCGCCGACCTATCGCGAAACGCTCCCCAACGGCGTCAGCTATCTGGTGATCGACGATATGATCCAGATGAACGACGATTATGGTGAAATCACGGTGCCGGAAGGCCACGTATTCCTGATGGGCGACAATCGCGACCATTCCGCCGACAGCCGCGTTCCCGCCAAGCCGATCGCCAATGGACTTGGTGGCCCGGTTCCGCTGTCCAGCATCGGCGGCCGCGCTGAATTCATCACCTTCTCGCTCGACGGTTCCATGAGCTGGAACCCGCTGACCTGGTTCAAGGCCTTCCGCGAAGGCCGCACCTGGACTAGCCTGCGCCCCGCGAAGGCCGAACCGGCTGCCGCCGCCGCCGGGAATGGCACAAATGGGGGTGGGGATGGAGCGAAGTGACGGGAAGAACGCGCCGGAGAGCGAACGTAAGGTAGGCTCCAGCCCGGCGCAGATTGCCGATCCCAGGCTGGCCTTCGAAGCCCGCCGTGCTTTCATGTGGGTGCTCGTAGTGGGCGCCGCCGTTCTGACGGTTTACATGGCCCGCTCGCTCCTCGTGGTGTTCGGCGGCATGGTGTTTGCCGCCATGATCGATGGCGGCGCGCGCCTGCTCGGCCGCGTCCTGAAGATCGGGCGAGCCTGGCGCATCGCCATCGTACTGACTCTGGGCGTCGTCTTCCTGATCGCCGTGGTGATCTATGCGGGCACGACCATTGCCCAGCAGGCAGCGGAATTGCCACGTATTGTGGAAGAACAGCTCCATGCCTGGGCAATATGGGCGCAATCGCGCGGCGTGGCGGTGGATGCCAATGCCATGCAGAGCTTCGCCAGCCAGCTTGCCAGCGGCGTCGGCACGGTCACACGGGCGCTCAGTGGCCTGCTGGGCGGCATTGCCAGCATGATCCTGATAGGCTTCCTGGGCATCTACATCTCCCTGGAGCCCCGCCTTTACGAACGCGGCATTGCCTGGATGCTGCCCGAAGACCGGCGCGAGGATTTCTACATCACCGGATCGCTGATGGCGCGCCAACTGCGTCACCTGCTCGGCGGTCGCCTGTTCGGCATGGTGGTGGAAGGGATTTTCACCTGGGCAATGCTGACCGGTTATGCGCTGGTGAACGATGGCGTACCGGTGCCGATGGCGGTTCTGCTGGGCCTCATCACCGGCACGCTGGCTTTCATTCCCAATGTCGGCGCGGTGATTTCAGGCGTGCTGATGGTGCTGGTGGGCTTTTCCGGCGGAACGGAAATGGGGTTGTACACGATCTTCGTCTATTTCTTCGTCCAGACGATCGACGGGAACATCCTTGTCCCCCTGATCGCCAAGAAGACGGTAGACCTTGCCCCTGCCCTTGTCCTTGCCACCCAGCTCATCCTCGGGGTGATGTTCGGCGTGCTGGGGCTTGCCCTGGCCGACCCGCTGGTCGCGATGATCAAGGTGGCGCTGGAGCGGCGCTCCGCGAAATATGACGCAGCGCGCGATGCGCAGACGGAAGTGCAGGCGGAGGCCCTGTGAAGGCAGCTCGGATATTCCTCTACATGATCGCCACCGGCATCGTGCTGGTGATCGGGACATTCTTTGCGCTGCGGATCTGGTCTGACGAGCTGACCGCGCTGGCCTTCGTTCCGACTGCCGAATTCGAGGAACAGCAGGCGCTCGGCGTCAATGCCTATGCAGACCCGGCGATGTGGATCGCCCGGCCCGGCAAGGGCGACGAGATCGTGCGCTGGCAACCGGGCGGAGGCGTTCAGAAGCCCGGCACAACCCGTTATGCCGTGTTCTTCATCCACCCGACTTCCTTCCTGGAAAAGTCCGGATGGAACGCCGCGCTGGATGACAAATCCGCCGATGATCGCGCCCGGCTGTTTCTGAAAGGCATGGCCAGCCCCTTCGGCCAGGCCAGAGAAATCTGGGTGCCGCGCTATCGGCAGGCAGCCTATGGCGCGTTCCTGACGGACGATCCCAGCGCGGAGAAAGCTCTCGATCTGGCCTATCGCGATGTTGCCCTGGCCTTCGATTATTTCCTCGCGCAGGTCCCGGCAGACGAGCCCATCGTGCTGGCAGGGCACAGCCAGGGTTCGCTGCACCTGCTGCGGCTTCTGGCGGAAAAGGTGAAAGGCACGCCTGCACAAAGGCGCATTGCGATGGCCTATGCGATTGGCTGGCCAATCTCGCTGGAGCAGGATTTGCCCTCGCTCGGCCTGCCCGCCTGTTCCGTACGCCATCAGGCGGGCTGCATCGAAAGCTGGGTAAGCTTTGCCGAGCCCGCAGATACGGCCCAGATGCTCATGCGTTTTCGCGATTCGCCGGGTTTTGACGGCAAGCCCCGCACCGACAGCGCAATTCTCTGCACCAATCCCCTGACCGGCAGGGCGGCCGATTCGGCGCCAGCCAGCGCGAATCTGGGCACGCTTGTACCCAATGCCTCCCTCACCGATGCGATGCTGACACCCGGAGCCGTGCCCGCTCGCTGCAACAGCAACGGCATATTGCTGATTGGCGATCCGCCAGCACTGGGTCCGGCGGTGCTGCCGGGCAACAATTACCACGTCTATGACATCCCGCTGTTCTGGAAGAACCTGCAGCAGGACGTGACTGAACGTGTGAAGCAGTGGACGCCCCCGGCATGATTACTACCCGCGCTCCGGAACTGCGCGAAGCGCTTCCCGGCGGCGGTGCGCTGATCGCGCTGGATGTTGGCACCAAGACAATCGGCACGGCCTTCTGCGATGCAGGCTGGAGCTTTGCCACAGCAGGCAAGACCCTGCCCCGCGGCAAGTTCACGGCTGACAAGGCCAAGCTGGAAGCGATGATTGCCGAGCGCAGCGTGAAAGGCATAGTCATCGGCCTGCCGCTCAATATGGACGGTTCGGAGGGCCCCCGCGCGCAGGCCAGCCGCGCCTATGCACGCAATCTGGAGCCGCTGGGACTGCCCGTGCTGCTGTGGGATGAACGCTGGTCCACGGCCAGCGCCGAACGCGACATGATCGCGCAGGATTTCAGCCGCGGCAAACGCGCAGAACGAATCGACAGCCATGCGGCGGCGGTGATCCTGCAGGGGGCAATCGATGCGCTGGCCGGGGCAGCGTTTTAGAAGACCCTCGTCCTCCCAGCGCAAGCCGGCATGACGAAACAGACCTCACCCCAACCGCAATTCCACCACCAGCCCCCCCGGCAAGTCGTCCTCGCAGGGCAGCAATCGCCGCAGAGCGTCAGCCCGGGCGCGCTCCAGAATTGCCTGCGGAACGCCTGGCTCCGCCAGCAACACATCCGCGCTGCCCAGCAACCGGGCCTCGCGCAGGGTCAGATCATCCGGATCGGCACTGCGCAGGGTGATAACGGCTTGACCGGGCGAATTCCCGGTCTCCGCGTCATCGATCCAGCCGTCCACCGCATCCGCACTTTCCCCGCGCAGGGGATCGAGCGCCCCGCCCGGTGCCAATGCGCCATCAAGCGCCTGCCGCCGGTCCGCCGGTGAAGGCCAGCGTGCGCGCAGCTTTTCCCGGGCGGCCTGAAGCGATTCTGCCAGAGCGCCAAGCGTAGGGGGCAGCAATGATTCGAGCCGCAGGCGCAACTGCTTCGCCAGCCCGGCGGAGGCTCCGCCCGTGCCTATGGCGACCAGAACCGGATCCCGGTCCAGAATGCTGGGCGTAGTGAAATCGCACAGATCCGGGCGGTCCACGACATTCACAAGTAGGCCCTGCGCTTTGAGCTGCCGGGCCGCTTCCTCGCTAACAGCCTGATCGTCCAGCGCGACGAAGGCCAGCCGCGCCCCGCGCGCCAGGCCCTGCCCCACTTCGTCGACAACTACTCCGCCTGCCCGCTCCACCAGCCGACGCTTGGGCTCGGCGGCAGGCCCCTCCCCCAGCACGATCACCGGCTGGCCGGCAATGCGATGGAAGAGCGGCAGGGACTGCATCAGCCCAGCAGCCAGTCCGGAACGCGTTCCGCGTCGGCAATCGCTTCCGGCGCGATTCGGTCCGCCACAACGGCGTAGCGATCCCCGTCAACCAGCACTTCAGGCACGAAGCCGCGGCTGTTGTAGGAAGATGCCATGGTGGCGCCATAGGCGCCGGCCGTGCGGAACACCGCCAGATCGCCCGCTTCCAGCGCGTCCATATGGCGACCCATGGCGAAGGTATCGCCCGTTTCGCAGATCGGGCCCACAATATTCGCCGTCATCTTCGCGCCCGTGGGACGAACGGCATCGAAATCGTGCCACGAACCATAGAGCGCCGGGCGGGCGAGATCGTTCATCGCCGCATCGACGATCACGAAGGGATCGCGATTGCCGTTGCGCTTAACCCGTACGACGGAGGTGAGCAGGATGCCGGCATTGCCCGCGATCACGCGGCCAGGCTCGAACATCAGGGTAACGTCCCAGTCCTTCGTCACGCGGGCGACCATTTCGCCATATTCGGCCGGGCTCGGCATGACTTCGCCCGCCTTGTAGGGCACGCCAAGGCCGCCGCCGAGATCGGCATGGGTCACCTTGAGGCCTGCCGCACGCAGTTCCGCGATCAGGCGGCCAAGGCGCGTGAAGGCCTTTTCCAGCGGCGCGAGATCGGAAAGCTGGCTGCCGATATGGACGGCAACGCCGCGCATATCGAGGCCCGGCAGCGAGGAAAGACGGGCGTAAATGCCGGGTGCCTCGTCAATCGGCACGCCGAATTTGTTGTCTGCCTTGCCGGTGGAAATCTTGTCATGCGTGCCCGCATCGATATCCGGGTTCACGCGAAGGGCGCAGGGCGCGCTCGCCCCCATGGCCTCTGCTATGGCGGCGAGTTCGCGGCCCTCTTCCTCGGATTCGATGTTGAACTGGCCAATGCCCGCCTCGATCCCGCGCAGCAATTCGCGTGCGGTCTTGCCCACGCCGGAGAACACCACGTCTTCCGCAGGCATGCCCGCGCGCAGCGCGCGCTCCAGCTCGCCGCCCGAGACGACATCGGCGCCATAGCCTTCACGCTGGAGGATCTTCAGTACGGCAAGGTTGGGGTTGGATTTCACCGCAAAGGCGAGATGCGCCTTGGGCAGCATCGACAACCCTTCACGAAACACGCGGGCATGGCGTTCCAGCGTGGCGCGGGAATAGACATAGACGGGCGTGCCGATTTCAGCCGCAATGCGGGCCAGCGGCACGTCTTCGGCGTAAAGCTCGCCGTTCCTGAGTTCGAAATGATCCATGATTACCTGTTATTCGGGCGGGAGATCGAAAGGATCGTCCTCGCGTTCTTCCGAGCGGCGACGCAGTTCCACGCTGCGTTCCGGCGCGGCCTGCGGTGCGGGTTCCATCAATTCCTCGGCGGAAGGGCGGTCTTTCCGGCCATAGGGTGGCTGCGGCAGTTCCTTGCCCGCCTGCGGCCGCAGATCCGCCGTCTGCCCACAAGCAGCGAGCAGGGCGAAGGCCGGGAGAGCAAAAAGAGCTGCGAGTTGCTTCATGCATCCATTCCCAGAGCGGCGCGGGCTTGTGCGACGCGCTTTTCTACCTCGGATGGAGCGGTTCCGCCATGGCTGGCGCGCGAGGCGACGGAGGCTTCGACGGAAAGTTGAGGAAATACATCCTCGGTAATCCGCCCATCGATCGCCTGCAGTTCATTCAGGGTGAGAGCTTCGAGCGCCACCCCTTTGCTTTCAGCCAGTTTCACCGTCGCGCCGGTGATATGGTGCGCCTCGCGGAAGGGGATGTTCGCCTGCCGCACCAGCCAGTCGGCCAGATCGGTGGCGGTGGCATAGCCGAGTTCCGCCGCCTGCCGCATCCGCGCGGTGTTGAACGTGGCATTGGCCACCATGCCCTCCATCGCCGCGATGGAAAGCCCCAGCAGCCCGGCCGCCTCGAACACCGGGGGCTTATCGTCCTGCATATCCTTGGAATAGGCGAGCGGCAGGCCCTTCATGGTAATCATCAGCGCCGTGGCGCAGCCCACGATCCGACCCGAGTGACCCCGCACCAGCTCGGCCGCGTCGGGGTTCTTCTTCTGCGGCATGATCGAGCTGCCGGTAGACAGCGCATCGGGCATCCGCACGAAGCCATAGGGCTGGCTGGCCCAGATGATCATCTCTTCCGCCAGCCGCGAGAGGTGCAGCGAACATTGCGAGGCGGCCATCAGATAATCGAGCGCGAAATCGCGGTCGGATACCGAATCGAGGCTGTTATCGGTCGGCTTGGCGAATCCCAGCGCGCTGGCCGTCGCCTGCCGGTCGATGGGGAAGCCAGTTCCCGCCAGCGCCGCCGAGCCCAGCGGACATTCATTAAGCCGCGCACGCGCATCGGCAAAGCGCGAACGATCGCGCCGCAGCATTTCATAATAGGCCATCAAATGATGGCCCAGCGTAACCGGCTGGGCGACCTGCAGGTGAGTGAAGCCTGGCATGATCGAACGGACATGTTCCCCTGCCCGCGTAACCAGCGCGCGCTGCAGGGCGGCGAGCCCGGCATCGACCTCGTCAATCGCATCGCGCACCCACAGGCGGAAATCGGTGGCCACCTGATCGTTGCGGCTGCGCGCGGTATGCAGGCGCCCCGCCGCCGGGCCGATCAATTCGGCAAGCCGGCTTTCCGTGGTCATGTGGATGTCTTCGAGATCCCAGTCCTCGGGAACACCGCTGGCTTCATATTCGCCCGCGACACGGTCCAGCCCCTCGCTGATGGTCCGCGCATCCTCCGCCGAAACGATGCCTTGCGCGCCCAGCATGGCCACATGGGCCTTGCTGGCGGCGATGTCCTGCCGCCACAATGCCTTGTCGAAAGGGATCGAGGCGTTAATTTCGCGCATGATTGCCGACGGGCCTTCCGCAAAACGCCCGCCCCACATCTGATTGGAGCTTTTCTTCATGTCCCGTTCGTTGTCTGTCACGCTCGCGCTCGCACTCGGCTTTGCCGTCTCACTGGCCGGGTGCGATAGGGAAAGCGACCCCGCCGCGCAACCACAGGGCGACGTAACGTCCACTCAAAGCGCCAAGGAAGGCCCTGTCAGCCGCAAATTTGCCGGTGAAAGCTTGCCTGATTTTACCGCGACCGACCCTTCGGGCAAGGTGCTGGCCCTCGCCAGCCTGAAGGGCCAGCCGGTGCTGCTGAACCTCTGGGCCACATGGTGCGCGCCCTGCAAGGCGGAAATGCCGGTGCTGGACGCGATTGCCGCAGAGCATGAAGGCAAGCTCCGCGTTGTGACCGTCAGCCAGGACATGAAAGGCGCCGAGGTGGTCACGCCCTTTTTCAAGGAAGGGAAGTTCGCTCATCTGGAACCGTGGCTGGATACCAAGAGCGATCTCAGCTTCAATTCCGGCGCGTCCGACCTGCCTACGACGTTCCTCTATGATTCCAGCGGCAAGGAAGTGGCCCGCGTAACCGGCGCCTTCGATTGGGAGGGAGAGGAAGCCAAGGCCCTGATCGCCGAAGCCATGGGCAATGCAGGCTGAGCCATGACATCCCGCCTCGCCACGGATCTTGCCGCCCTTGCCTCCCGCCGTCAGGCCATGGGGGTGGCGGCGCTGGGGCTGGGAGGGCTGGTGGCGGCCTGCCAGGAAACTGTGGCGGCGCGCACCGCAAGTGGCGAGGCATGTCTCCTCACGCCAACCGAGATTCGCGGCCCCTTCCCCGCCGATGGCACCAATGCGAGCGGGCAGACCCTCTCCGTTTTCGGTCAGCGGGAGCTGGTGCGGCAGGACATCCGCAGCAGCTTTGCGGGAATGACCGGTGAGGCGCCCGGAGTGCGCCTCGATTGCGCGATCCGGCTGGTCAGCGCGCAAACCTGCGTTCCGCTGGCAGGCCGCGCGCTATATCTGTGGCAATGCGATGCGGCGGGCGATTACTCGCTCTATCACCGGCGTGACGTGAACTGGCTGCGCGGGATGCAGGCCAGCGACGCAGATGGCATGGTGCGCTTCACTACCATCATCCCCGGCTGCTACGGCGGGCGAGCCCCGCATGTGCATATCGAGGCTTTCAAGAGCCTTGATGCGGCAACCTCCGGCCATGCCAGCCTGCTCGTGTCCCAGCTCGCTTTCACCGAGGAGGAATGCGCCAGGGTCTATGAGGCGAGCCGCGAATATGGCGCAAGCTTGGCCAATCTGCGCCGGTGGCCTGCCACGCGCGACTTCGCCTTTTCCGGCCCGGAGGAGGAGCGGATGGCCCAGACCATCCACCTCACCGGCAGCCCCGAGAAGGGCTATGCCGGAACCGCGACCGTGACGCTGGGCTGAGAGGCCTCCGCCAGTCGCAAGCGGAGCCGCCTGCCGCCGTAGCAGCGCTGTGGACGCCAATCTCGCCATAGGAGGGAGTTGGCGGCACTGCGGCTTCGCAAGCAGCGGCCTGCAAGACACAGCTTCCCGATGCACGAGCGCTCGGCATACAAGCATCATGGAGATTCGCTGATTTCCATGGTGGGCGGTGAGGGGCTCGAACCCCCGACCCTCTCGGTGTAAACGAGATGCTCTACCAACTGAGCTAACCGCCCGATCACTCGGAAACCGCGCCTCTAAGCGATTTTTTCGCCCCGTCAACCGTGGCGTTCGCGGAACAGACGGGCACCAAATAGAACAGAACGGAACCAAGAGTCCCGACATAGTCCCGACCAAAATGGGAGCCGGCGAAGATCCTCGAAGGCAGAGAGCGGTGTTGTGGGGTTAAAATTGAAACTAGGGCGCGGACCGCTGATCTAGGGAGGGGGTGCGAGATTTGCCCTACATACCCTACATTGGCGGATTTCTGCGGGTTTCGCGCCCTACATTCTGCCCTACCTCATCCCTACCACATAGGAGCGGCCTTACCCTACATTTTGAAGTATAATATCGTTTATTTTCAATAATATAGGGTAGAGCGGTGAAATCCGTAGGGCAGACATAGGGATACGGGCACCCCTAAAAAGTAGCGGTTTTCCGAGAGTTTTGGAGAGGTTCGCACGGCATGTAGAGGATGTAGGGCAAACCGCTCCCCTCCCCCCTGCCGTGACTGACCGGCGCACACGCAAATCATCGCGTTTTTCCCGGTCACTGCGCACGGATATGCACCCTTCAGCGCATAGAATTAATCGCCCGAAAATGCAGCTCGTTTCCCAACGCACGGCCGAAGCCGGTCTGCACAAAACTCGACATAAGAAGCCCGCAGGCGAGGGGGGGAGCTGAGCGCGGCGCGCGGGGTTGGCGCGGGAGGGTTCGGCAATTGGGTTGCGCGGGCTCGTCAGCGCGATGACGCGGCGGGGGCTGGACATGGAAAGGGCCGCTGCGAGGGGTGCTCGCAGCGGCCCTGTTTGGCCCTTGGGGGCTGGGTTAGTTGCTGATGATCAGTTCGCGCGCTGGCTTGGGCTTTGGCCCGGTGCTGTAGGTAGTGCCCACTTCCTCGATATCGAAGGCGGCGAAGATCCGGCGCACTTCGGGGTGGTCGTTAAGGCTGAGGATGAAGCGGCCTTTGATGTCGGCCAGCAGCTGGGCCATCACTTCGAACTGGCCGCGATCGAACATGCCTGCTCCGTACATTCGCTCGCATCCGAAATAGGGGGGATCGAGATAGAACAATGTTCCCGGCCGATCCCAGCGGCGCAGGAACACCTGCCAGTCCAGGCATTCGATGTTTACGCCCGACATCCGATCGCCCAGGTCGGCCAACATCGGCGCGATCTTGGTTACATCGAAATAGGCGGGCCGACCTGCCACCATCGCAAGCGAGCGGGCCCCTGCCACCCTCCCCCCAAATGCCAGACGCTGCAGGTAAAGGAACCGCGCAGCCCGCCGCATGTCCGTCAGCGTTTCGGGATCCTGCCGCGACAGGCGCTCGAAATTGGCACGGCTGCTGATCTGGAAACGGATCATGTCGGTGAAGGCGACGTAATGATGTTCCAGCACGCGAAACAGGTTCGCCACGTCCTGGCTGGCATCGTTGATCACTTCGCACTTGGGCCGCCGGTCCCGGCGCAGGAAGACGCCGCCCATACCCACGAAGGCTTCGGCATAGGTATCGTGCGGCACGGCATTGATCCGCGCCACCAGGCGCTTGGCAAGGTTGCGCTTGCCGCCCAGCCAGGGTGCGACGGGGCGAACCGGATCAACGGCTTGAAAAGACTGCATGAAAACTGGACTCCCTAAAATCGTTCGCTAAATGTTCCGCCACTCGCGAGCGGCGGGACGAGTCGGGCGGCGATCGCGCCCGGCTTGCGGCAAGGGAGTTTGCCGGGGTGGAGCGTTGGCGCGCTCTGCCCCCCGCCTGCGCGGGCGGGAATTCAGGCGGCCACGGGGTGTGCGCTGGGCTTCCATTCGCTGAAGCGGATTACGTCTTGGCCGATCCAGTCATTCACTTCGGCCAGGCGCATTTGCAGCGGCTCGATCTCGTTGACGAAGAAGACATCGTTCGCGGTGCGGACATCGCCGAAGCCGCCGGCAGTCTGGGGGATCACGCCGAGGATCTGGGGCGGCACGCGGTGGGCGGCCAGCACATCGTCCCGCGTCACGTTCTTGATGTTCAGGAATTCGTCCTTGGCCGCCACTTCGCTGATCGGGATGATCTGCACTCCGTCTTTCTTGCCATTGGGCGCGTGCAGGAACAGGTTGCGGAAATTGCCCATGCCGCGCGCATCGCGCAGCGCCTTGCGGATCGCTTCCACATCGGCATCCTGCATGCTCGCTTCGGACAGGTAGAAGACGAAGCCCGCATGGGCGCCGTTGAGATAATAGCGGCGGCGGAACAGAGTGGCATTCTCGTTCAGCAACAGGCTCTGCATCGCGGCCATATATTCCGGCTTGCCGTATAGCTCCTGCGCCGTGTCATGCTCGATCAGGTGGAAAATCCGGCCGGGCTCGAACTGGTGGGCATCGTGGTATTTCTCCACGAACCAATAGGTGCCGTGTTTCCCGCGCCGGGTGTTGATGGCCAGGCTGTTCTTCAGCTCTGCCGTGCGGCCCAGCACATTGGGCACGTTTTCCAGATAGGCATTGCCCATCACGAGGAAATCCAGCGCATATTTGGCGAATTCCGCCCGGCTCAGCAGCGGGTGCGGAATGAAGTGCTTCACCAGCAGATTGCGCTTCACGCTGATGGCGCTGCCGTGATGGGCAGAGGCACCGCGCAGCTTGGACAGATCCTTTGGGTTGATCGGCGGTTCATACCAGCGCCCGTTCCACCAGCATTCGGTAAAGCCCAGCAGCTCGCGCCGCCCCATCACGGTCACGGCATCGTCCAAGGCAAAGGCGACAACCTGCCCGCCCGGCTTCTTCGCTTCTTCGGTCATTGATTGATCTCCACGCGGGGGGTGTTGCTTCCGGCGCCATCCGTGGCGTCCATCGGTTCGCAGAACAGGGCATGCAGCAGCGCCCAGGCCAGATCGCCATGGCCGGTCTCGGCGCTGCGGCGCGCCACGTAAGTCAGCTGGGTCTGGCCCTTGGTCAGCTTGGGGTGGATGGACATCAGCGCGGCGGCCAGATCCTTCCACCCGGCGTCGAATTCGACGCGGCGCTTTTCGAAGACGTTCTTGGCCTTCAGCACCATCTGAGTCTTCACCTGCGGCGAATAATCGATGCGGCGCGCGGTGGGGAACCATTTGCGGACCAGCTGATGCACCGCGCTGCCCATGCCGGTGCCATCGATGGCGATTTCGGTGACGCGATATTTGCGCGTCAACCTGCGGATTTCGGCGGCTTGCCCTTCATAATCCTTGCCCTTCCACTGGAACTTTTCCAGCACGCGGAACTTGCCGCGTGGGCCAATGGGCGGGGCCACCACCACGCAGCTGGCATTGTCCCCATCCTCGCTTTCGGCCGGATCGTATCCGATCCAGACTTCGCCATCGCCATAGGGGCGCAGGGCATAGGGCTGGAAATCGTCCCACACTTCCCAGCTATCGACCATGCAGGGGCGCAGCAGCGCCAGGGGGAAGCTGGATTTGCTGTCATCCACGAACTGGCACAGGAACAGATTGTCGAATTCATCGACCGAATATTCCAGGTGCAATTCGTCCAGGTCGACCAGATCGAAACCCAGCGCCACTGCATCGCGGATAGTGACGATGTGGCGCCAGATGCCATCTGCCGCCAGTTGCCCGCCCGCCAGCGCGCCATGGCTGATGTCGATGCGAAGGCGCTGTTCCTTGGCCCTGCGCTTGTTGAAGCGCTCCCCCGTCCACATGGGATAGGCTTCATGGGCGATGGTGCTGGGGGTGGAGAAATAGGTCTTGTGATAGCGCTTCTGGGTGCTGATCGCGCTGGCGACCTTGTTGATCTGCTCGAAGCCGTAGATCCAGAAGCATTCGTCAATATAGACGTCGCCGTGATAGCCTTGGGCCGTGCGATAATTGGTGCCCAGGAAATAGAAGGTTACGGGGTCCAGCGCCTCCCCATCGTCCCCTTCGCGGCTCACCACCATGGGGTCGCCCGTCAGCTGGCGGCCCAGCACGCTGAAGACGAATTCCACGATATATTGGCGGAAGATGTTGGCCTGCGCCCGGCTCGCGGAAATGAAGATCTGGTTGTTGCCAGTTTCCAGCGCGCGGATGAAAGCCTCGCGCGCGAAATAGAAAGTCGCGCCGATCTGGCGGGACTTCAGCAGCATGCGGGTGCGCCGCCCGCAATTGTCCCACCATAATTCCTGATAGCCGTAGAGGCAGTCCAGGAACGCCTGCTTCAGCTTGAGATATTCCTCATGCGTGATGAGGTTCTTGGGCTTCTTCTTCCGTTCCCCGGCGTTGCGATTGGCCACTTTCTCGTTGAGGTCGCCTTCATGGCCGCCCGGCTCGCGATAGCGGCGGACGCGGGCCATGCGCTCGATCTGCCGCCCCAGCAGATCGATTTCCTTCATGTCGCTGCCGCTCTTCTTCTCTTTGAAGATCAGCTGGTTCAGCCGCATTTCGCAGCTGTCTTCGATGCGGCGGATCACGGGATCATCGTCCCAGCGATCGCGCCGCTTCCAGCTGGCCACGGTGTTTTCCGAAAGCTGCAGTTCCTGGGCGATTTCCGTCACGCCCCAGCCACGCCAGTAATAGGCGCGCGCCACCCGCCGCGCATCATACGGAATCGGCGGCGGGGGAAGGGGGCACTCTGGGTTGACGGCGGCCATGGGGGTGCCACCCTGCGCGCGGGCGCGATCCACTTCCCGCACGCTCCTTTGTGATGACACGAACCACAATGCGGGCACATTGCCGGAAGGGGCCGATCAGGCGCGAATGGGCCTCACACGCTCATTCACACCCCGGAGCCGCCGCCCCATGGCAAAGACCAAGTTTTTCCGCGTTGCCGTTGAAGGCGACACCGTCGATGGCCGCAAGATCGACCGCGCCCATATCGAGCAGATGGCCGCCAGCTATGACCGCGCAACCTATACCGCGCGCATCAATTGCGAGCATCTGCGCGGCTATTCGCCGGAACCGCCCTTCAATGCCTATGGCTCGGTCGATGCGCTGAAGACCGAGGAAGTCACGCTGAAGCTGGGCGGCAAGGATCAGAAACGCCTTGCCCTGCTGGCCAGCTTCGATGTGAACGATCAGGCCCGCGCGCTGACCGCTGCCGATCAGAAAGTGTTTTCCAGCATCGAGATTGCGCCCAATTTCGCCAACAGCGGCAAGGCATACCTTTATGGCCTGGCGCTGACCGATACGCCCGCCAGCCTGGGCACCGAAGTGCTGAAATTCTCCACGCGGGAAGATGCCCGCAAGGATAATCTGATCGCCATTTCGGACGCCTTCAGCGTGGAATTCGAGGATGAAGGGCAGGGCGATGGCGAAGTGCGCGGCGCCTTTGCCGCCATGCGCAAATTCTTCGACAGCTTCACCGCGCCCGCGCCGCTGGCCCCGCTCCAGCCCACTGAGCCCACTCCGCCCAATCAGGGAGGCAGCGGCAGCCCTTCCGATCTGGCTGCCTTCGCGGCGGCCATGACCGAAGGCATGGACAGACTGGCCAGTGCCTTCACCGCATCGCAGGCCAAAACGGAAACCCGCCTGGCCAAGCTGGCGGAAGATTTCGCCAAACTGCAGGGCGAAATCGAGAAGGCCAAGCCCCAGACCTACCGCGCCCGGCCCTTGGCCAGCGGCGGCGGGGACCGCGAACGCGCGGTCTGCTGATCCGCCACCCTTCAATCCCGCCGCTCGCCCTTTTCTCCCGGAGCCCGAAATGCGTAACGAAACCCGCGACCTCTTCCACGAATATCTCGAAAACATTGCCGAGCTGAATGGCGCGCGGTCGGCCACCGAACAGTTCACCGTTGACCCTTCGGTCCAGCAGGTGCTGGTCGATCTGAAGCAGGAAGACCCCAGGAGCTTCCTTGGCCGGATCAACCTGCGCCAGGTGCCCGAACTCAAGGGCGAAATCATCGGCCTCGAAATCGGGGCGCCCAATGCCTCCCGAACCGACACCAGCGGCGATGGGGAACGCAAGACCAGCGATCCCAGCAGCATGTCGGCCCATGATTACGAACTGTTCCAGACCGATTACGACACCCATCTGACCTACAAGAAGCTCGACATGTGGGCGAAGTTCCCCGACTTCGAAAAGCGCATCCAGAACCTGATCGTCCAGTCCCAGCGGCGCGCCCATGTGATGATCGGCTTCAACGGCACCAGCGTGGCGGCCACCACCAACAAGGTGGCGAACCCCAAGCTGCAGGACGTCAACAAGGGCTGGCTGCAGAACCTGCGCGAAGATCGTGCATCGCAGGTCATGACCGAAAGCAGCGCCGGCAGTGGCAAGGTGACCTATGGGCCCGGCGGCGATTACGCCACGCTGGACGCGCTGGTGTGGGATGCGGTCAATTCGCTGCTGCCGCCCTGGGCGCAGGACGATACCCAGCTTTACGCCTTCGTCTCCCGCGATCTGCTGAAGGACAAATATTTCCCGCTGATCAATGAGGATCGCGATCCGACCGAGCAGCTTGCCCGCGATACGATCATGGCCACCAAGCGCCTGGGCGGCCTGCCGGCCGAACGCCCCTATGCCTTCCCGGCGGGCAAGGTGTTCATCACCAGCCACGAGAACCTTTCGGTCTACGAACAGGAAGGCAAGCGCCGCCGCACGCTGGTGGACAATCCGAAGAAGAACCGTTGGGAAGATTACCAGTCCAGCAACGATGCCTATCCGATCGAGGATTACGACTTCGCCTGCCTGATCGAGAACATCGAATACGTCGAATAACCGCCGCCGCGACCGGGGGAGAGGGGCAACCTTCTCCCCCGACACCCCTTCCGCTCATTCAGGATTTTGACTCATGCGCCTGAGCCCCGCCGCTCGTTTCAAGCAATCCGTTCTCGCCCGCGAAGCCGTTGAACAGGCCAGCGCCGCCGGTTTCGCGCCCGAACGGCAGGAGAGCGGCCCCGCCGCCACGGAATATGAATTGCTGCTGGCCGCTTTGGGCGAGGATATGCGCCGCCTGAAGGACATCCAGTCCACCGAAGGGAAGATTGCCGCCAAGCGCGAAATGATCGGCGCCTATGACGCGCATGTCGATGCCACGCTGGCCGCCGCGATCGACAGCGGCAAGGCCGTGCAGGACGAATTGCTGGTTAATATGATGATCTGGCGGCTCGACATCGGGGATTACGATCGCGGGCTGGACATTGCCGAGCATGTGCTGGGCTTCGGCCTGCGCCTCCCCGCCCGTTTCCAGCGCACCCCCGCCACGCTGGTGGCCGAGCTGATCGCGGAAGCCGCGCTGGAAGCTGCCAGGATCGACCGGGATTTCCCGCTACAAGTGCTGCAGCGCGCCGACCAACTGACCGGCGATTTCGACATGCCCGATGCCGTGCGCGCCAAGCTGGCCAAGGCACAGGCGCAGCAGCTGGTGCGGATCGCCCAGGCGGCGGACGCTGACCCGGACAATGCACCGGCGGGCGCGCCGCATGCCTCCCGCAAGGCCGCCCTCGCTCTGTTCCAGCGCGCATTGCAGCTGGAACCGAAGATCGGCGTGGTGAAGGATATTGAGCGGCTTACCGCCTGGCTCAACAAGCACCCACCTGCCCCGGCCGCTGCCCCGGCGGCAGATGCGGATGCCGCGACCGAATAACCAGCTCGCGCCCCGGCGCCGGGGGGCGGAACGGGATCGGGGCCGGGCCTTTGCCTTGTCCCCCACGATCCCGGTCCCCACCCCCCACTTCTTCCCCCTGCCCACATTTCAGCGGAGGCTTGATTGAACGGCTTCGTTTCCTCCCCTGCCCCTGCCGCCACGCCACCGGGCGAGCTGCTGGCCTGCGGCCCGTTCTGGCCGGATATCGACATCAACCATTTCCGCGATGCGCAGCGGATCGGCGGGACGCTGATCCCCACGCCGCGCCTGAGCGATGCCCTGCTGGGCGCCCTGATGGCCGTGGAAAGCGATTTGGCGGAATGGCGCGCTGCGCAGGAAGAACGCGGCTTTGCCAGCCTTGCCGCCGTGCCATCCGTCCAGATCGGCCCGCAGAAGCGCAATGTGCTGCTGTGGCGCCGCGCGGTCTATGCCATGGCCACGGCCGATCTGGTGGAAACCCATCGCGACGTGACGGCCACCGGCACAGGGCAGGCGGCATTGGGCGAGCTGGATTTGCGGGCAGAGGATCATCGCCGCAATGCCACCCATGCCATTCGGGACATTCTGGGCCGCACCCGCACCGCCGTGGAGCTGATCTGATGCCCGCCACCGTCACGGCCATGGCCCTGCAGGACGAAACCCTGTCCGCCCTGTGCTGGCGCGTGCTGGGCCAGACCGAAGGCGTGGTGGAACAGGCGCTGGCGATGAACCGCGGCATCGCAGCGCAGGGGCCGACACTGGCCGAGGGGCAAGAAGTGGTGCTGCCAAATCTCACCGCGCCGCGCGTGAAACAGCGCGAAATGATCCAGTTGTGGGATTGAGCCAGTGAAGAAGCCCGACCACTTGCGCGCCTTCCTGACTGAGGCCTTGCCCGAGCTGGGGCGAGAGCCGGATGCGCTGTCCATCTTCGTGAATAATGGCACCATCGCAGCCCGCCACGGGCCCAATCTGGGCTTCGAAATCCGCTACACGCTGCACCTGGTGCTGCTCGATTTCCGCAGCGCGCCACAGCAGCTGTTTCTGCCGCTAACCCTGTGGCTGCGCAGCCAACAGCCCGATCTGCTGCTGAACCATGAAACCGGAGTGCAGGCGCTGCAATTCCGCGTCGATCCGGTCGACAATGGCGCCGCCGATGTGGAAATCACTCTGCCCCTGTCCGAAGCGGTGGACGTGCTGCCCAGGCCGGATGGCACCTATGCCATGAGCGTGCGGGACGAGAGCCTGCCCGATTACCTTGCGCCTTTGGCGGACAATGTGGCGCTGCTGCGCCAGATCTGGGCGCCGGGCCCGCCCGCCAGCGAATTCCTTGTCGGCCATCCGGATGCGGATAATGGCGGGGGTTGATGGGGGCGACCTTGCGGAGCTGGAAGGCTTCGTAGGCGGTATCCTCAAATCGCTGGAACCCGCCGCGCGGCGCAAGCTGCTGCGCCAGATCACCACCACCATGCGCCGCCAGCAGCGGGAACGGATCAGGGCCCAGCGTAACCCGGATGGCTCGGCCTTTGCCCCTCGGAAAAAGCCGGTGCCGCCAAAGCCGGTGAATTTCGCGTTGAAGTTCCTCTATCCCTCTGGCGGCAGCGGAGAACCTCGCCTGGCGTTCATGAAAAGCTGGAAGAAGCAGGGCGATTATTACATCGGCCACGACATCCAGGTGGGCGAGGAACGGACCTTCAAGAAGGAGAAAATCCTCAAGTTTCTGGATGTCGATCCGACAGAAGAAAACAAATTCGCAGGCCGCATCCGCAAACGGACCACGATCCGCCAGCAGGCGATGTTCAAGAAAATCGGCAGGGAAATCCGCGCCGGGCAAAACGATCAGGAGGCATGGATCGGATTTGGCGGCATGGCGGCGGCAGTGGCTAACATCCACCAATATGGCCTGAAAGACAGGCCAGCGCCCCTTGCCCGCGAAACCCGCTATGCCCGGCGCGAGCTTCTAGGGATGACGGCGGCCGAGCGGGAAGCATTATTGGATGTTGTTATCGAGCATCTGGCGGGCAGCTAGGCCCGCGAGAATACCCAACAATGGCGGACCGCACCGTCCGGGCAATTCACTGGTTTGTCGGCCACAAATTCCGGGTTCTTCGACGAACGCAGAGCAAGGGTAAGCGAACGGTCCACGTCGATGGGCACCCCCACTTCCGCAAAGTGACGCCGAATTTCCGGCAGATACAGGGCAATCAGATGGTTGCGGCGGCTGTGATTGATAGTCAGCCCCGCCTCTTCCAGCCCATTCACGGCGGACCAGAATTCCTGCAACACACCCGAATAATCGGGATCGGCAAATCCGATGGAGCCATGGGGGACGCGCGCGACGTTCCAGCTATCCGCAATCTGATCGAGGCGATGTTCGAGCATGGCGCGCATCCGGGGATCGCGCTCTTTCTTGAGTGCGTTGCCCACGCGCAGCAGCTCGGCCACGCTGGCTGGGGGCGAAATATGCACGCCAGGCAATGCATAAAAGCCCTGCCGGCGGAGAGAGGGAAGTATGTCACCCGTCAGAATGCGCTGGAAGGCCTTGGCCTCATCTCGTTGTGAGCGAATGACGCAGGACCACATACCGCTTTCATTGACAACGGTGGCTTCCTGATCGCCTCCAAGGGTACGCACTTTGTGCGTACCCTTTTGGTCATCATCCAGCTTCCGGATCATGTCAGAGGCGTTTCGGTAACCAAGCACGGCTGCAAGATCCGTTGCGACCCACCAGGGTTGATCGCCGAGATGGACGACGCGAACGGTGCTGCCGCCGAATTCAAAAAGCGCGAGTTCGTTATTCATATGCGTTCCTAGTGTTCAATGCTCGAAACGTGTGGGCGTAACACCCGCACCCTCAATGCAGTTCGCGGGGGCGGGCATCGCATTTCAGAGTATAGGGTGCGGACGCGCGCACCTGCTCGATCTGGCGGCCGAAAGTGCGGAAGATCGCAGCGAAGTCACCGCCATCGAGTTCAGCGAAGCGATCCCCTGCTTCATCGCAGATCAGCGCGAGGGCCATCAGCGCGGTGGAAGCATCTTTCAGCGCGAGATCCTGATCTTCATCGACGACATAGCCGCGCGCGGAAATTTGCACTGCGACGGACTTGCCGGTATTCTGGCGTCCAGCTTGAGGCATGGGTTCGCTCCATGGTTCGAGTTAGGGCCGGGGTGGAAGTTGCCGCTTCCCTCCGGCCCACTTTCGTGTTAACGCGAAAGCATGAGCAAGTCAATTGATGTTAACACGAAAACACAAAAAAGGCGCCCGGACCAGACGGGCACTTTGGTAGGCACACGGTTCCAACCTGAAATGCTGGCGCGAATTGATGAGTGGATTGTCAGAGTGCCCCCCCCTTATCCATCTCGACCAGAAGCCGTCCGGCGGTTGATCGGCCCAATGCTTGATTATTATCGCCAATTGGACGTCGGTCTGGATCCCCAGATTGTGGGATTAGATGCCTCGGAAAAGCACTCAATAGAGCAGTGGAGAAAGTCGCTTCCCGACGAGCTATCCCTGCCCGAAGCGATCCGCCACCTTATCAAAGAAGGGCTGAAGCATGAGCGTGGCAAATAACGAAAATAAAAGTTCACTCAGCAATGCTCGGCGGTCATATCTCGAACGATCGATTGAACACAACGTAGCTGAAATGCGCCACCGTTCGGAGGTCGGCAACCAGCTTGGTCAGGCGACTCTAAAAAGTCTAATGCTGGTGAATGGGGGAGCGATTATCTCGCTTCTTACCTTCATCGGCAACAAAGGAGCTGTTGCCCACCCGGAACTGATAAAAGACGCGATGCTCTGCTTCGGCTTTGGAATCTTTACCACCCTAATCGCATATTTCTGTGCCTATTTTTCGCAGAATGCGTTCTTATTCTATGCGTCTGCGGTTTCCGAAAACGGAAATCGAGAGCTTTCAGACGATACGCCGGAGTATGATCCAGACCTCTATTTGCGCAGGGGCAACAAAGCACTCTACGGTGCAATTGCCCTCTCCGTGATTTCCTTGAGCTGCTTCATAGGTGGGGCCTTAACTGCCGTAAATGCCATCCTTTAGCCGATGCCGGTTTCGGGTGGTTCATTGCTCGAACATGCTGGAGCGATAACTTCTCATGTCATGTGGAACGACTGGGCAAACAGGAAGACGCTGGAAAGCGCTCCAATGAAATGGGCTTTCGCTCTCGCGCTTACACTTCTGCCAGCCCCCGCATTCGCCCAGCTGATCACCGGCAAGGCCCAAGCGATCGACGGGGACACGCTCAGGATGGATGGTTTCCGCATCCGCCTGCACGGCGTGGATGCGCCCGAGGCTGAACAGACCTGCCTGCGCGATGGAGGCGATTGGGCATGCGGCCAGGCTTCCAAGGCCGCGCTGGCGGCCCTGGTTGACGGCAAACAAGTGGAATGCGAGCAAAAGAGCCGCGACAATTTCGGCCGACCCGTAGCCTTGTGCCGCGCCGGCGGCATCGATATGGCGGACGAGCAGGCAAGGCTGGGCATGGTGGTCGCCCTGCCCGACTTCTCTCTCGCCTATGTCGATAGCGAGGCACTCGCCCGTACGAACCGCCTGGGCATCTGGGGCTCTCAATTCCAGATGCCGGCCGATTATCGCGCCGCCCACCCGGAAAAATACAGCAGGGCTGCCCCGCCCCAACGGGCCATCAGGAATGCGGCACCTGCCCGGCCCGCAGTCTTCTATCGCAACTGCAACGAGGCACGCGCAGCAGGCGCCGCCCCGCTTTATCGCGGCCAGCCCGGCTATCGTCCTGAAATGGATGGCGATAATGACGGAATCGCCTGCGAACCCTATCGCGGCCGACGCTAGAGGCCCGCTTTTCCGCCGGGTCCACTCGGCGCATCCGCTCCGCACCCGGCTTGCCTACGCCCCGTCGTTCTTCGTTCGTTCCTGAATGAGTTACTCTCTAGCCGGCAGGGTCGCCGCCACCTGTTGCCTGGCGAATTACCGGGCAAGGTGCGCCCAAAGATGATCGAGGCGGATCGGGACGGAAAACCCACCATCACCTTGCCCATGCCTCCGGAGCAGGCGTGGAAAACTGAAATCAGGCGTTGGCGTTGGCGCGCCTCGATCCAGCTCCATCCACGCCATTCGTCAGCGGTAGTGGTTAATCCGCCCTTCCGGACAAGCGTTCTAATTTGAAATTATTAAGCAAAGAAAACAGGTGAACCGGCAGATGCGTTAATGTAAATGGTTACCGAGCGAAATCGTCACTCAGGGGCCAAGGATGAAGCCGACCTTTACGGAAATCGCCGTTTGGAGCGCCGCTATATGGTCGATTGGCATAATTGCTTATGCTGGCCTGAGCGCGGCCTTGGCAGGCAATCGACGTCCCCTCAAGGGGCAGCGGCTCGTCCTTGTGGCTCTGAGCACCGTATTCTCCGTCGGCGCCATTCTCCTCGGCTGTTATGGGGCCGGTCTGCTGCTTGAAAGGCTCATCCCATCCGGCGGTTTGGTGAACGGAGTTATTTTCGCCTTCACCTTCATTGGCGTATTGTGGGCCAGTTCGATCCTTGCCCAGCTTGCGAAGAATGCGGCCTATCGAATGGTGGGCAAGGCACCAATGCCGATTGAATGGTATTATGTGCGGCTTCCCAAACCCAAGCGACGCACGAAACGCTGGAAGGACGAAGGCTTCGACCTGCGGAAGTTTTGACATTCCACGCGACGGCGGCCAGCCTGCCGCCATGTGCAACCTCTACAAGCTCAGCCAGGCCGGAGCGGAAGTGGCCCAATGGTTCGGCGCAACGGACCGCATGATGGGCGCGAACCATGCCGAGCTGATCTTTCCCGGCTATACCGGCCTGGTCGTCGCCCAGGGGGAAGTGCGGGTGATGAATTGGGGCTTTCCTCTCGCCCAGGTCAGCAAGCGCACCGGCAAGGCGATCAAGCCCAAGGTGGTCACCAATACGCGCGACGATCGGCTCCATTCCGCCTTCTGGCGCGACAGCTTCCTGCACCGCCGCTGCCTGATCCCCGCCACGGCCTTCGCAGAGGCAGAGGGCGATTATGGCAGCATGACGCGCACCTGGCTGAGCGTGCCGGGCGCGGATTTGCTCGCCATTGCAGGGATCTGGCGCGAAAGCGACGAATGGGGGCCAGTCTATTCGATGGTTACCTGCGCCCCCTGCGCACAAACGGCTGAAATTCATGATCGCATGCCGGTGGTGTTGCCGCCCGCCACTTGTTCCGAATGGACCAACGGCACGCCGGAGCAAGCCTTTGCACTGTGCCAGCCTTACTCCGGGGTGATGTCGATCGAGCAGACGCCCGTGCGCTGGAACGCGGATTAGACCGAGTGAAAGTGCGGCGGTTTCCTGCTGGATTTGTCCGGAAGCCGCCATTCCGGACACGACACCATTGCGGACATGCGGCTTACTTGTGTTTGAAAGTCCAGCTTCGTCCTTCTGCGGAAGCTCCGTTTATCAGAACCTCTGGCTCGTCGAGATGCCCGCCCGGCCAGACGACTAGCTCCCGCTCATTGATGAAGTTCACCTCCAAGGCGTCGCCATCTTCCGGGACTTGGAAGATAAGAGTTAGTTTCTCGCCGGGTTCAAGTTCGTAGCATTCGGGCGTCGGCTCAATGGACACGTAGATGGGCACATCACGGTCATTCGTTATGGTTTGGCGGCTCACCTGCATTGCGCTTTGCTAGCATCAGTGAATGTCCGCTTTCCACAACAAAGTCGCCGAATGCTGCCGTTCCGGACACGACAGCATTGCGGACGTTTGCATTGTCGTCATGCTGAACTTGTTTCAGCATCCATCTTTCCCCACAGGCTGCCGTTCGATCCGGAAAAATAGATCCTGAAACAAGTTCAGGATGACGAGTTTCTCATGGCCGCTTTCCACAACAATGCGGCCATTCAGCCTCCCCACAAAGCCTCCTGGAAGCGGACCCTCATTCAGGTCTTGTCCCCTCATTCTGCGGGTCTTTCAATCGTAGCTGGGGGAACGCCTCGAGAAACGCGGCCAGATCCGCGACAGTGCGGAAATACCAGTAGCCGCCGAAGCTGAAATGGTTCTGCCCGCCGACATTCTCATTGAGCCATTCCTGAGCCTCAAGCAGCACATGGCCAAAGCCGCGATCCGGAGCAGGCGGCTCAAGCGCCACTCTGATCGGATATTGCTGGATACGGGTTTTCCAATAGGGGACCATTCGTCTGACCATGAGCAGAACATAATCGGAACATTCGATTCGGCCAATATGGCTCGGAGCCACTCGTTCAGCGCTCGCGTGACCGGGCATGCTCCCTCATCACCCGAACGGCCAGCTTGCCCGCAAGGAAGCCAAGGCAGGCGATGCCCAGCAGAACCGCAATTTTGAGAACAGCCAGCATGGAGGGGATTATAGCATCCGCTGGTGCCTGCGCCGACGCAATTTAGCGTCCAAACAACAGCCTGAATTCCGTGCGTAATGCAATGTAGCCCTTGACTACATTGTAGCCCTAGGCTACATCCCGGACATGAAAGAGATCGTCTATACCCGCAACGCTCTCAGGGCTCTGCGCCGGATGCCTGCCAATGTCGCGGCGCGCATCAGGGCCAAGGTCCAGCAATATGCCGCCGATCCTGCTTCACTCGCCAATAATGTAACCGAGTTGAAGGGGCGTGACGGCATCCGGCTGCGAGTGGGTGACTGGCGTGTCATCATGGAGGATGGCATCGTTCTGGCGGTTCTCGAAATTGGCCCGCGTGGCGGGATTTATGAATAAGCCCCTCAATTCAAGGAGGAACATGATGGGCGAAATGGTCACTATCAGCCGGGCGGAATATGACCGGCTTATCGAAACGGCGGAAGATTTCGCGGACCTTCGCGCGTATGATCGCGCCAAGGCCGCATTGGCCGCTGGCGATGATGAACTCATTCCGGAAGATGCCGTGCGCCGAATTCTGGATGGCGAAAGCCCGCTGCGCGTCTTCCGCGAATTGCGTGGGTTGTCTCAGGTCCAGCTGGGCGAACTCTCGGGCGTGAACCGGGTGCAGATCGTGGATATCGAAGCGGGCCGCAAATCCGGATCGATTGACACGGTCAGGAAGCTGGCCACCGCATTGAACGTGGCGATTGACGATCTGGTCTAGCTCCCTGCCGGACCTATGTCCGC
The DNA here is from genome assembly GCF_020539485.1 of Fulverythrobacter ferritrahens. Classification (GTDB taxonomy): domain Bacteria; phylum Pseudomonadota; class Alphaproteobacteria; order Sphingomonadales; family Sphingomonadaceae; genus Andeanibacterium; species Andeanibacterium ferritrahens. The sequence continues at coordinate 368,864 of NZ_JACDXU010000001.1, read as the reverse complement.
GCCCTTAAAAGACACCGAACAGCCGGGAGCGACTGGCCTTGACGGCTTGCCGGTCCCGTTCCTCGCACCGCGCCACGATGCCCACTGCCGCGCGATAGCGATCGTTCGACTTGTCGAGCTGGCCGGTCTGGGCATCGCCAAAGATCATCCAGTCCGCCAGCGATTGGCCTGCCGGCAGTTCCGCGCCTGGCACTCCCTCCTGCCATTCATCGGGCAGCAGGCGGCTGCAGGCACTCGGGGCGGCCACGATAGGCGGCGCGCTTACACAGGCTGTGCAGGCCAGCAGCATGGGCGGCAGGGTCCACAGGCGCATCTGCGCCCGGTGCGGAACGGATTTCATGTGCGTTCTCCGATGAGAGACTATCGGCAGCAGCCTCGCTGGCGATCTGCCCGCCGATGGCGGCCACGGCATCGCTGCCGCTTTCCATGGCCGCACCGGCAAGATTGCGGTTCAGCCGGGCATCCACTTTGGCGGATTTCCCGCCAGTCGCCGTGGCGAGTAGCCACCACATGCCAAGGCCAAGCAATGCTACCCCGATCAGCCACGGAGCCAGTTTGCGCCACGGGCCGGTCAATGGAGCGCCCCCAGCCCTTCCCGGCACACCTTGGCCTCCCGCGCCCGCCGGGCGACCAGGCCGCGCGAAACGGCACCACCGGCACGGTTCCACCAGGTGATAGCGCTGCACCCGGTGGGATAGTCGAAAGCGTTGAACCGGGCCCGCGCGGTGGAGGCGCAATAGCGGCCGGGGCCGATATTATAGGCGAGCGAGACAGCGGCGAAGCGGGGGCCTTCGCGGCGGCGCTCGATCACCGGATCGCCGGACAGGGCGAGGCCGGGTGTGCAGGCCATCACGGCGGCGGCATGTTTCACCAGTTCCTCTTCCAGCATGGCCGCGCATTGGCTTTCGGTGAACTTCATGCCCGGCAGAATGGGCCGCCCCTGATAGGTGGTGATGCCATCGCAGGCCGTAGGGACGCCCACCATATCCAGATAGGCCGTGAGATATTGCCGCCCGGAAATGTGCCGGATCTGCAATTGCCCGGCCTGCCCCATGCTGGCTTCCACCCTGCGGCCGCTTTCCTCCATCGGTATGAAGGCGCCCAGGGCGAGCGCCACCCCGCTGCCCACCAGCATGGCGAGGGAGAGCTTGCCCCGGCTCATGGCTGCCCCTCCCCCCGGCGCACAAAGCGCTGGATAGTGGGCGTTTCGTAAATGCGGATGGCCGTCCATACGACCGAGAGCAGCGCCGCGATGGAGGGGAGCCACTGGACGATGGAAGCCACCACCGTGCCGATCGACACGGCATCGATCGTGTGCTTGGTGCCGCTGGACAGATTGCTGAAGAAATCGCGCATGTCGGCCGCTCCGATCAGGGCTTGAGAGTGGCGGCCGGGGTGAACTCGTCCCCGTGGAAGCGCCCGCCTTCGGCAAAGTCGCGCGCAGCCAGCGTGTTGATGGCGGCGAGCATGGCACTTGCCTTGTCAGCCAGAGTGGCCCCCGCGATCTCTGACAGGTCCACAAGGTCCAGCTGGGCGCGGTAGAAGATCCCGCTGCCCGCTTTGTTGTAGTTCGATGTGGCCCATCCGCCCTGCGCGCCGCCGTTGAAGAACACCCTTCCGCTGCGGAGCGAGAAATTCGCCGGCTTGGCTCCAGACCAGCCCTGGCTGCCCACCGCCGATACGCCCGGCATATCAAGTGCATTGTGGGTTTGCCCGGCAATCAGGGCGGAGCCCGGCAGCAGGCCGCTGCCATTCTGCATCACGTAAAGCCGGTTGATGCTGGGCGTGGTGGTATTGCAGAGATGGGCAAGCGATTGCGGCGCGGTATTGCCTGCCGTCACCAGCGCCCGCGTCGGCCGGTGCCAGAGCGTGAACAGCACGCCGTAATCGGCGCCGGCATCGGTCTGGCCCATCAGCCATTCGGCAAAGGGCTGGCTGTAAAGCGCACCGAAATTGCAGATGGCGTTCTGTTCGCCCGCCTGAGTGGAGGCGACATGCAGGCCGCCCTTTTCGGTCACTTCGGCAGCGGCGAAGCCTGCGGAAAGCGTGTTGTCGATCGTGAAGTCGCAATCGGCCAGGGAGAGGCCGGTAATCTCCGCCATCCGCTCCCGCATCAGATTGGGCAGGACGGCATTATGCGCGGGAATTTCCTCAAGCGGGGCAAAGCCCGCATCCCAGAGGGCCACGGTGCTATCCCACACTCCCTCGTAAGGCTGATATTTGCCGAGAGGAGAGGCGCTGGCCGCGCCGGCGAGCATAAGTGCAGAGCCCATAGTTCAGATCCATCCAAGTTCGCGCAGGCGCTGGTTGATGAAGAAATCCTCCTGCCCGTAACCGGCGGCGTTCATGTGAGTCGGGTCGGAGGGGTAATTGACGAAGAAGCTGGGCGGCAGGCTGCCATTGGCAATCGCGGCATCGTCAGCCTCAGTGGGCGCGATCCCGGCCTGCGCCAGGGCGGCATAGCTGGAGAGATAGGCCAGCGAGTTGACGAAGCATCGGCCATAGCGGTTCAGCATCGCGCCATGCACCGCCGCGCGGCCCGCCAGAGTGGCCGTGGTGAAGCCGATCACGAGGAAGCGGCGCACCGGCCGGGTCTGGCTGTTGACGATGGAATCGATCATCGCCAGCAGCTGCTCGGTGTCGGCATAGCCGCCGTTCTGGCCGATCTTGATAATCAGGATGTCGCCCCGGCGATTGGCATAGGCATCGGTCACTACCGGGGCCGGGAAAGGCACTGGCACTTCGGCGCCACTGTTTGAGCGAGTGAAGGTGTAAATTCCTCCGGCAAGGCTGAGCGTGCCCACTACCCCGGCGATGCTGCAGGGATTTACTCCGGCGCTGCCCTGCATCAGCGGGGCGACATCGCCCCCATCCATGCTCTTGAGCGTAACGGCCACGCCGCCGCTGGCCGGAATGGCCCCGCCGGAGATGGTGGCCAGCCAGGGCCACGATCCGAAGCGCCCGGCAATGGTGCGGGCAGTCTCCCCGCCGACGCCCAGATTGCGCACCGTCCGCCCGGTCAGCGCGGCCAGATTGCTCGTGCCTGCCTGCGCGGTAAGACTATCCCCGATGCGGGCAATGTCCGGCCCGGAAATGCCGCCATTGGCCAGCACGGGATAATTCTGGGTGATGGCCGCCAGCACCGTCCCGGCAGGGATGATCGCGCTATCGTCCAGCGCAATGCGCCATCTGCCGTTCAGCAGCACGCCGCCCAGCATCTGATCGGCGCTGTCGATCAGGCCGAAGAGATAGCCCGAGCTTTCGGGCATGGGCATGAAGCGCACCCCGCCTCCCAGCGGCGGCACCCCGGCATCATCGGTGAGGAACAGCTTCCACTTGCCGGTGGCCCGCTCAATCAGGGCAAGGATATTATCCGCCTCGTCCACCAAAGCGTGGGAATAGATGGCGTGGTAAAACGGGCGGAGGCGAAGCGAGCCGAAGCGTTGTTCCAGATCGCTTTTCGTCTCCCCACCGCTGCGCGCAATCACATCTTCATCAAGCGCTTTGAAGGGGGATGGCTGCGACATGGGGGCCCTCTGGCAGTGGTTACATTCCCACCTTTGCCCGCCCCCACGCTCCTCTCTACCGGCGGCCCTTGTGGTGCCCGCCATCACAAAGGGGCCCGCTGGCAGTCGCGCAAGGCAAGTGGCGAAGTGCGCCCATGCCCTTCACTGCCATCGATCTTTCCCAACTGCCCGCGCCGGTCGCCGTCGATCCGCTGGATTACGAGGCGATCCTGGCCGAGATGCTGGCCAAATATCAGGAGTTGTTCCCCGATTTCGTGCCGGTGGAGAGCGATCCTGCCATGCGCGTGCTGCAGGTGGCGGCATGGTTCCGCCTGCTGGACCGGCAAAAGGCCAATGACGATGCCGTGGGCGCGATGCTGGCCTATGCCACGGGCGCGGATCTGGACCAGATCGGGGCACGCTTTGGCGTGCAGAGGCTGCAGATTTCCCCCGCCGATCCCGAACAGAACCTGCCCGCCGTCATGGAATCGGATGCCGATCTGCGCTTCCGCATCACGCTGGCGCCGGAAGGCTATTCAGTGGCCGGACCGGAAGGGGCATATCTCTATTATGCGCTGACGGCGGATAGCCAGGTGGCATCGGTTACGGCGCGCAGCCCCGCCCCGGCGGAAGTTGAAATCTATGTGCTGTCCCGCGCGGCCGAGGGCACTGCATCGCCCGAGCTGATCGCCACGGTTGCCGCTGCCCTGTCCGACAAGACAGTGCGCCCCATTGGCGACCGGGTGACGGTGCAATCCGCCACGATCGTGCCCTATGCAATCGAAGCGCGTATCACCAGCTTCGCCGGGCCGGATGCCTCCATAGTCATGGCCAATGCCCAGGCGCGGATTGAACAATTCGTGGCCGATAATCGCAAGATCGGGCGGGACATCACCCGCGCGGCCATCAATTCGGCGCTATTCGTGGGCGGGGCGCAAAATGTCTCCATCCTGTCCCCGGCGGAAGACATCGTGCTGGACGATACGCAGGCGGCGATCTGCACCGGCATTGCCATTTCACATGCGGGCATTGCCGAATGAGCATCCTGCCGCCCAATGCCAGCTCGCAGATGCGGGCACTGGAACAGGCCGTGGCCCTGCCGCCTTTGCCGGACCAGACCATCCGCACTTATTGGGATCCCTATCGCTGCCCGGAACATCTGCTGCCCTGGCTCGCCTGGTCTTTCTCGGTCGATAATTGGGATGCGGGCTGGCCCATCGCCGTGCGCCGCGCGGTGATTGCCAATTCCATCGAAATCCACCGGCGCAAGGGAACGCTGGCCTCAGTGGAGCAGGCCATCAGCGCCTTTGGCGCGGCCATTGCCATTCGCGAATGGTGGCAAACCGATCCGCCGGCAGAACCCGGCACCTTCAATGTCGTGCTGTCACTGGCCGCCGTGGCGGGCGCACCGCCCAGCGAGGAATATCTCACCTCCGTCATTCGCGAGATCGAGCGGACCAAGCCGCTTTCCCGGCACTTCACCTTTACCCAGGGACTGGAAGCGAAAGCTGCCCCTGCACTCGCCATGGCCGCCCGTCCCGTGGCCTATGCCCGCCTGCGCTTCACCGCAATTTCCGCCCCTGAAATCGACCTGTCCAACGTCCTTTCCGATCCGGACAGCGGCGCATTCCTGACCGACCCCGATAGCGGCCAGCTGCTGACCGCGCCCATTCCGGTCTGACCATCCAAGGATCCCGCGATGGCCTTTACCCTGACTGTCACCAATATGGGCTTTGCCGCGCTGGTGAATGCCCAGCACACAGGCACCGCGCCAGTGGCCATCGCCGCTTTCGGCCTGTCCGAAGCTGCGCTGGCCCCTGCCCCTGCCCTCACCAGCCTGCCGGGCGAAGTGAAGCGCCTGGCCACGCTTTCCGGCGATCAGGTGGATGATGGCACCATTCACCTGATCGTGCGCGATGACAGCGCCGATAGCTATACCATGCGCAGTGTCGGGCTCTATCTGGCCGATGGAACCCTGTTCGCCATCTATGGCCAGGAAGAACCGATCATCGCCAAGGCGGCGGCTTCCATGATGTTGCTGGCAATCGATGCGCGCTTTGCCAATATCGATGCTGCGCTGCTGAGCTTTGGCGATACCAACTTCCTCAATCCGCCCGCCACCACTGAGCGGCTTGGCGTGGTGGAGCTGGCGACGCCGGCAGAGGCGCAGGCGGGCATGGATGCCGAACGGGCCGTGCCGCCCGCCGCCCTGCTGGCAGCCGTCACGGCATGGCTGAATTCCCGCTTCGGCATCGGGAATAGCGGCATCTGGCACCCCGGCAATGATGGGGCCGGATCTGGGCTGGATGCGGATTTGTGGCGCGGCCAGACTCCGGCGCAATTCGTGGATAGCCAGATCACTGCCGCGCTGGTGTTGGCCCGGCTTGGCTTCACGCCAGTCAACAAGGCGGGTGATAGCATGGCAGGGCCGCTTGCCCTGCCCGGCGCGCCCACGGCCAATCTGCATGCTGCCACGAAGAAATATGTCGATGATCTGGTGGCGGGCGCCGGGATCGGCTTCACTCCGGTGAACCGGGCGGGCGACAGCATGACCGGACGCCTGACCCTGTCCGACGCGCCGCTGAACATCATGCACGCGGCCAACAAGGGCTATGTGGATGATCAGGTGGCCGCCGCTGCCCTGCTGGCCCGGCTCATGACCGTGGATGGCGCAGGGTCCGGACTGGATGCCGATCTATGGCGCGGGCAGACCCCGGCCCAATTCCTGGACAGCTTCGTGACCGCCGCCCTTATCCTTGGCCGGATCGGTTACACGCCTGTCAATCGTGCGGGCGACACCATGGGCGGCTTCCTGACGCTCAACGCCGCGCCCAGCGCCACGATGCATGCGGCGAACAAGGGCTATGTCGATAATGCCGTGGCCGGGGCCGCGCTGGGCTTCACTCCCGTGAACCGCGCGGGCGACACCATGACAGGGCGGCTGACCCTGTCCGGCGCGCCCACGTCCAATCTCCATGCGGCCACCAAGCAATATGTCGATCAGCTGGTGACGGCGGCGGCGCTGCTGGCAAAGCTGGTGACAGTGGACGGCGCGGGATCCGGGCTGGATGCCGATACGCTGGACGGTTACCACGCCGGCGATTTCGATCGCATCGCCAGCAGGAGCTATGCCGCCACCGGCTATCGCGTGTATGCGGACGGCTTCAAGGAAATGTGGGGCAGTGCCTATGTTCCGGCAGGCGGCACCACCAATGTCAGTTTTCCCAATGGCGGCTTTTCCAGCTGGGTGAACCTCAGTCTGGGCGTTTCGATCCGCGCCAGCGGCGGCACGCAGGACAATGTGGGCTGGACCACCAAGAACAACAGCGGCTTCACCCTGCGCAATGTGGAGGGGATCAGCCAGCAGGTGGAATGGTCCGCCAGAGGCGTTTGAGAAAGGACGATCCCATGAAGATTTCTATCGGCAAATTCGACCCGGAAACCCGCACAGTGCCGGTGACCTTCACACATGAAAAGGTGCGCCACCGCCGCCTGATCAATGCCGCCCTGGACGCGGATGGCACTTACGACCGCAAGGCCACGCGCGAGCTGATCGACGCCCAGGCACGCGGGGTGGAATATAAAATCGAGCGGGGGATTATTGGTTAGGCCGCCAAATATCTGATCTGGCGAAGCTAGTTACGCCACGTGAAAAAGCTTCGCTTTCGCCACTTCATCCGCGGATTGAGCTCGCCCGAACAGAAAACCTTGGCCGAGATTACATCCCACTGACCGGAGGTAATCCTCTTGGTCCGGGGTCTCTATGCCTTCCGCCACAGTGAGAATGTTCAGCGCACGGCACATGTGAACGATCGCATCCACGATCGCATAGCGCCCATTGAAACTGCGGATTTCCGAGACGAATGACCTGTCGATCTTTATGACATCGACCGGAAAATTCCGCAGATGTGCGAGAGAGGCAAATCCTGTCCCAAAGTCATCCAGACAGATCGTGATGCCCTGCCCCTGCAGCTTTTCCAGTTCCTTCATGATCTTGCCGGTTCGGCTTTCCATGAGGACGTTTTCAGTTACTTCAACCTGCACCGCGTCAATCGGAATGTTGCGGCTTCCCAACGCCCCGGAGATTCTTTCAAACAGCGCCCCCGAGCGCAAGTCGGCCGAAGTGGCATTGATTGCTACATGCCCATAGTCGATTCCGCTGAGGGTCCACTGTTGAATGTCGTCCGCAATCTTGCCGAGCATGATGTCCGTGATTTTGGTCGCCATCTCGTGATCGTCAAACGCCGCCGCCAGGCAATCGGGCGAACGCATCACGCCAACTTCATCGCGCCATCGCAACAGAGCCTCAAGCCCGACCCTGCGGCCCGTCCGAAGGCAATGCTTGGGCTGATAATAGGGGATGATGGATTCGTTTCGAATTGCGGCCCGTGCATTGCCAATCATGAACGATCGTTCGTTCATCTCGTCTGCCATTCTGGCGCTGAACGTGCGGAAGGATCCCTTCCCACTGCGCTTAGCGGCGTAAAGTGCCAAATCGGCATGGCGCAGCAATGTGTTTATGTCCCGACCTTGTTCGGGGAACAGGCTAATCCCCATGCTCGCCCGCACATCCACCACCCGGCCGTCGCTCAGAGCAACCGGATCACCGAGAGTTGCCACAATTTTGCGGCACAGATGCTCCGCCGCTACTCCCTCGCTATCACTATTGATCAGGATTCCGAATTCATCGCCGCCGAGGCGTGCAAGCAATCCACCTGGATCAAGGAGCGGTCGGATCCGGTCGGCCACTGAACACAGCACCGCGTCACCGGCCTCGTGGCCGTTGGTGTCGTTGACATCCTTAAAATTATCGAGATCAATCTGGATCAGGGCAAACGGGCCGCTGACACGCCCTCCATCGCTCAGGCGGGTCTCAAGCACCCGAGAAAAGCTTCGACGGTTGGCCAGGCCGGTCAAATTGTCGTGATTAGCGATCCACCGGACCTTTTCATGCGTCTCGATCTCGTTCGTGATGTCACGAAAGCTCAGGATCAGGCGTCCTTGCGGGGTGTCGCCTTGCACCAGGCGGCCAGCACAGGACAACCAGCGAGCCTTGGCCGTATCGGCTCGGATAATTTGGAATACTTCCTTGAATCGAAAGCCAAGGCGCAGCGTATCGCGGTCGCCATAACGCCGGCGAATTTGGAGACGACGATGGCGCAGACGGTGCATCTCGCCTTCCGCCAGACGACCGAGGAATTTCCGCAAATTGGGTTCGGTGGATTTGTTCAGTCCCAGCAGATCGACCAGCTTTGCGGACCAGACCTGCTTCCCAGAGTGGAGGTCTATGTCCCAGATGCCCATCTGAGCTGCGTCCACCGCGAGCGAAAGCCGTTCCTCGCGCTCTCGTATCGCATGTTCGGCGGCGATTTCGGCATCAATATCCTTGGCAATCGCCACCAGAGTTGCTGCACTTTCATCCCCATCTTTCACCATGGAAATCGTCACTTCGCACCAGCGACAACTGCCGTCCTTGTGAACGTAGCGCTTTTTTACGGTGCTTGGTTGCCCCGTGCGCAAACACTCTGCAACGCTATCCAGGGTTGCCTTGAGATCGTCGGGATGCGTGAACTCCTCGAAGTGTAACCCGTCAAGCTCCTCCGCCGTTCGACCGGTTAGCTCAGCATATTTCTCGTTCATCAGGATAATATTGCCCGATATGTCCCGATGCAGGATGCCGACAGTTGCGTTGCGCAGAACGGTCGCCATTCGGGCTTCGCTTGTCAGAAGCGCGGCTTCAGCATTTTTGTATTTCGAATAATCTATTATATAACCTTCAAGCGTGCTCGTTCCCGCATCGCGGGTTACAAGGCCGCTTTCGCGAAGCCAGGTCAGTTCGCCTCCCTTCTTGCGGAATCGATAGACTACTTCGTAAGCGCCTTCTTTCCGGCTTGCCTCCAAGACGGCATTTTCCAAGACCGCCAAATCCTCGGGCTCAATGCAACCTGACCAGCTCGCGGTCCCGGTGAGAAATTCCGACCTCTCGTAACCGGTCAGGCGCGTGACGGTGTCGCTCAGGAAACTGATCTGGCGGGGGAATTGAAGGCTGCTTCTGAAAACGGTTCCGGGGAGATTTCCAATTAGATTGTCACTCGCCGCGCCACGTTTGGCGTGATCATTGGCAATCGGATCACCAAGCAATTCTGTCCCACGCCGGTCCATCACTGCCGTGGCAAGATTTGCCAGCGATTCCAGTCCACGTATCTGTTTTTCGCTGAGCCCGGACGGGCGCGCAGAGCTCGACATGACGCAGATCGCTCCGAAAGCGATACCGTCAGCCGAGAAAAGCGGTGTCCCGGCGTAGAACTCCACCGCGGGCAAGTCGATCAACGACCAGTTGTGCCCGACTGTCGGGGCGCCAGGACTGCTGGACTGATAAAAGCGGCCCGCGCTGAGAACACTCTCACACACAGACCAACTTCTTGGCGCTTCGCCGGCATCGACTCCGATACGGGCCTTAAACCAATACCGATCCTCGTCGAGCAGGCTCAGAACCACCATCGGCGTCTCGCAGATCGACGCGGCAAGGCGAACAAGCTCATCAAAGGCCTGATCTCGAAGAGAGTTTTCGATTTTTGGAGGTCGGAGAATGGCCATTCCATTGGAATGACCATTCTCGTCACTGAACAACCAAGAGTTCTTCATTATGCACGCAACACACTGTTATGTTTGTCGTTTGACCCGAAAGGCGCGATGCGCACGAAGAGCCCGTAATGATCAAAACGTAACCAATGTGTTAACTACCAACCATATGCCCTAAAGGTCAGGGGGTAGACCACCGAGCTCAGGACATTTGATTAACCTATTGAATTTGTGATCGACACCACCACAAAGACAGTCGTTCAATTTTTTCGATTATAGCATCCATCCCTCGCCTTCATGGAAGACGAGGACGACATTCCCGGCAAGATTGGCGATTTGCTGCGCCCTGGCCGGATTGCGTCGGTCGATCTGGAGGCCGGGCTGGCCGAGGTGGAATGCGGCGAAGTCCTGTCCCCGCCTGTGCCCTGGACAGAACTGGCGGGCGCGTTTCGCACATGGGCGCCGCCCAGCGTGGGCGAACAGGTTCTGCTTATCTGCCCGGAGGCGGACATCGCCGGGGCGATCATCCTGCGCGGGCTGCTGTCCAACGCCTTCCCCGCGCCCGCCAGCGATGAAAACCACCATTTGCACGGCCCCAATGGGCTGACGATCAAACTCACTGCTGACGGGATCGTGATCGCCGCGCCCGGCGGAATCGACATTACCGGCGATGTCACCATCACCGGCAATCTGGCCGTCAGCGGCGATGCCGATGTGGATGGCACGGTCACCGGGCAAAGCGATGTGATCGCCGCCGGGATCAGCGGCAAGGGCCATACTCACCCCGGCGTGCAATCCGGCGGTGCCAGCACGGCAGGCCCGCAATGAGCGCGATGGACCGCAATACGGGCCGCGCGCTGAGCGGCGATGCCGAGATTGACCAGAGCGTGGCCGAAATCCTGACCACGCCCAAGGGCAGCTGCGTGATGCGCCACGAATTCGGCAGCGATCTGTTCAAACTGGTGGACGCCCCGCTGGGCCCTGCCCTGCCCCTGCTGTTGTTTGCGGCCACGGCCATTGCCATCCGCCGGTGGGAGCCGCGCGTGCGCCCCACCCGCGTTTCCGCGACTGGGCTGACCCGCGCGGGCCGCCCGGAACTGACCATCAAGGGCTATCGCACCGATCTGCCGGGCAAGCCGCCTTACTCCCTCACCCTAGCCCTCTAGCCACTGAAAGGCCGCCCCATGCCCTATTACCACGGCATCCGCGTAACCGAGAATAACAGCGCCACCCGCGCCATTGCCGATGTCGCCACTTCCACCATCGGCATGGTCTGCACTGCCGATGATGCCGATGCCGCCACTTTCCCGCTGAACGAGGCAGTGCATCTGGAAGACCTTGCCGCCGCAATCGGCAAGGCCGGGGATGACGGCACGCTGGCCCGATCGCTGGATGCCATTGCCGACCAGGCCAATGCCCCGGTGGTGGTGGTGCGCGTGGCCGAGGGAGAGACCACGGCGGAAACCAGCGCCAATGTTGTTGGCACCACCACGGCGGGCGGCGAGTTGACCGGTATGCAGGCGCTGCTGGGCGCTGAATCCCAGCTGGGCCTTCGCCCGCGCATTCTGGGCGCGCCGGGGCTGGATGGGGAAAGCGTGGCCGCAGCCTTTGCCACTGTGGCGCAGAAGCTGCGCGGCTTTGCATATTGCGCGGCGCAGGGTGACACTTTGGGCGAGCTTTCCGCCTATCGCCAGAATTTTGGCCAGCGGGAAATGATGCTGATCTGGCCGGAATTTTCCGACTTTGATGGCAGCGCGATTGCCCGCGCTCTGGGCCTGCGGAGCAAAATCGACCAGCAGACCGGGTGGCACAAGACCCTGTCCAACGTGGCAGTGAACGGCGTGACCGGCCTTGCCCGCCCGGTGCCCTTTTCCATCCTGGCCAACGATGTGACCCTGGCCAGCCAGCTGAACGATGCGGACATCACCACGCTGGCCCGGATCGATGGCTATCGCTTCTGGGGCAACCGCACCTGTTCGGACGATCCGATCTACGCTTTCGAAAGCACGGTGCGCACCAGTTACGCCCTGCAGGATGCCATTGCCGAAGGGCTGGTCTGGGCCATCGACAAGCCGATTGTGCCTGGCCTGATCCGCGACATCCTTGAGAGCATCAACGCCAAATTCCGCGAGCTGAAGGCGGATGGCCGCATCATCGGTGCCGAAGCCAGCTATAATTCCGCCGATAATCCTGCGGAAGCCCTGAAGGCGGGCAAGCTGGTGATCGATTATGAATTCACCGACTGCGCGCCCGCCGAGGCCATCGGCCTGCGCCCGCAGATTTCCGACCGTTTCTATTCCCAGCTGCTGGCGGCCTGAGCACGCCCGCCTTCCCCCAATTTTCCGGAGTAATCAGCCATGGGCATGCCCTCCAAACTCAAGACCCTGACCGTTTTCAATGACGGCGAATCCTATCTGGGCGAAACGGGCGAAGTCACCCTGCCCAAGCTTGTCCGCACGCTGGAAGACTGGCGCGGCGGCGGCTTCGATGCTGCCGTGGGCGTAGACCTGGGCGGCGAGCCGATCGAGTTCGAATGGAAGATCGGCGGAATGCTGGAAAAGGTCTATTCCCAGTTCGGCGCCACGACGCTGAGCGCGGTGCCGCTGCGCTTTGTCGGTTCCTATCAGGACGACAATACCGGCCAGACCAAGACGGTGGATATTACCGTGCGCGGTCGCCATTCCGAGATCGATCCCGGCAGCGCCAAGGCTGGCAGCGATACCGAGCAGACCGTGAAGACCCGCTGCGCCTATTACAAGCTGATGGTCGATGGCCGCACGCTGATCGAGAAAGACGAGATCAACATGGTCTTCATCGTGGGCGGCGTGGACCGCATGGCCGAACATCGCCGCAATCTGGGCATCTAGCCCGCAGAAGCTTCGCCCCGGCGTGCATCGAGCGGACGCGCCGGGGCGGGGAATTTTCCGCTCCCCCTTCCCCATCCTCGAAAGGTGCCCCATGGCCGACCAGTCCGCCGCTGCTGCGCGCAAATTCTCCGATCCCATCACGCTTTCCGAACCCATCCAGCGCGGCGATGAGCAGATCGCGGCCATCGCCCTGCGAAAGCCCCGCACGGGCGAGCTGCGCGGCCTTTCCATTCAGGATCTGATGAATGCCCGCGTCAGCGCTGTGCTGGACGTGCTTCCCCGTATTGCCACCCCGCCAATCACGCAGGCGGAGGCCGATGCTCTCGATCCGGCAGACGCTGCCGCCTGCGCCGGTGCAGTCATCGATTTTTTTCTGACCCCGGCCGACCGCCAGCGAGTGGAGGCAGTGTTGAAGAGCTGATCGCGGACATTGCCCTGATCTTCCACTGGCCGCCCGCCGTGCTGCTGGAAATGGAACTGGCCGAATTGCGCATGTGGCGGGAACTGGCGGTCAGCCGCTGGAATGACATCAACCGGGTGGCCGAATGAACAAGAACCTGCGCCTTCTCGTCAGCTTTGCCAGTTCCGACCGGCTGTCCGGCCCGCTGAAGAATATCGTGGGGCTGGGCCAGTCGGGCAGCGAACAGCTGGCCGCGATGAAGCGCGAGGCGCGCGATCTGGAAAAGGAAATGCGCAATGTGCAGGGGGAACTGAAGCGTTCCACCGGCAATGTTTCCGCCCTGATGAACCGCGAACGCGACCTGGCCGAAAGGATTGCCCGCACCAATAGCGAGATGGAACGCCAGACCAAGCTGCTGGCCATCAATGCCCGCGCCGATGCCATGCGCAATCGCGGTGCCGATCTGCGCTCTGCCGGAACCGAAAATATCGTAACCGGCGTGGCCATGGCCGCCCCGGCGGTGCTGGCGTCAAAGCAGGCCATGACCTTTGAAAGCGCCATGGCCGATGTGCGCAAGGTGGTGGATTTCGATACGCCCCGGCAGTTCCAGCAAATGGGGGACGATCTGCTGGACCTTTCCACGCGCATCCCGATGACGGCGGAAGGCATGGCCCAGATCGTGGCCGCCGCCGGGCGCGCGGGCGTGGCGCGCAAGGAATTGCTGACCTTCACTGAAGATGCCGCGCAGATGGGCATCGCCTTCGATACCACGGCAGAGGATGCCGGCGGCATGATGGCCAAATGGCGCACTGCCTTCGGCATGGGCCAGAAGGACGTGCGCACTCTGGCTGACCAGATCAACGCGCTGACCAACACCTATGGCGGCAATGTGGGCGCCGTGGCTGGCATCACCACAAGGATCGGCGCGCTGGGCAAGGTGGCGGGCCTTGCCGCGCCGCAGATCGCGGCCATGGGCCAGTTGATGAATTCGGTGGGCGTGGAAGAGGAGATCGCCGCCACTGGCATCAAGAACATGATGCTGGCCATGACCAAGGGGGACAAGGCCACCAAGAGCCAGCAACAGGCAATGGAAGCGCTGGGGCTGGACGCTCGCGACATGGCCGCTGCCATGCAGAAGGACGCGGGCGGCGCGATCCTGGGCCTGCTGGAAAAGCTGCGCCAGCTGCCCAAGGAAGCGCAGGCCGGCACACTGACCCAGCTATTCGGATCGGAAAGCGTGGCCGCCATTGCGCCGATGCTGACCAATCTGGACCAGCTGAAAAAGAACTTCGCCCTGGTGGGGGACAGCACAGCCTATGCGGGCAGCATGCAGAAGGAATATCTGGCCCGCATCGCCACCACCGAAGGGGCGCTGGGGCTGGCGAAGAACGGCCTGTCCGCCGTGAATATCACGCTGGGGCAGGCCCTGCTGCCGACCATTACCGAAGGCGCGCAAAAAGTGGTGGCCATCGCCAATTCCGTGCGCGCCTGGACGAAGGAACATCCCGATCTGGCCAAGGGCCTGATGCTGACTGCCACCGGCATTGCCGGGGTGACCTTGGGCCTTGGCGCGCTGAAACTGGGCATTGGATTTGCGATTGGCCCCCTGGTGACGCTCTGGAAAGCGTGGAAGCAGTTTCAGATGCTGAAGGAAGCGGGCACCTTCGTTTCCGCCTTCGGCAAGATCCGCGGTGCCGCCCTGATGCTGGGCCAAGGCTTCGTTCGACTAGCCGCGATGATGTCTGTCACCCCCTTGGCGCTCGGCGGCATTGTGCTGGCGGTGGTCGTGGTGGGCTATCTGATCTGGCGCTATTGGGACAACATCAAGGCGGCCTTCAATTCCGGCCTGGCCATGCTGTCCGGCGCGTGGAACTGGCTGAAGTCTACCTTCATGCGCTTCCCCTATCTGTTCGGCCCCATCGGTGTGGCCGTGGCCTTTGTCATCCGCCATTGGGACGGGATCAAATCGGCCTTTGGCGCCGGGCTGGACTTCCTTGCCGGCCTTCCGGGCAAGATGCTCGGGCTGGGCAAGCAGATCATGGCCGGACTGCTGAACGGGCTCGATCCCTTGGGCCTGCGCCACCGCCTGCTGGACATCGCCAAAAGCGGGCTGACTGCCTTCAAGAATTTCTTCGGAATCAAATCCCCCTCCCGTCTGATGATGCTGCAGGGCAGTTTCATCACGCAGGGCCTTGCCAGCGGGATTGAGCGCGGCGGGGATGGGCCCGTGCAGGCAAGCCGCGCCATGGCGGGCGATGTGGCCATGGCCGCCATGCGCCCACGCAACCTCCCCTTGGCCCTCTCCCCAATGCGCGGCGCAGCTCCGGCAGCGGCGAACAATAATTTCACCTTCGGCCCCGGCGCCATCACCATCAAGGCCGCGCCGGGTCAGAGCGCCGCCAATATCGCGGATGAAGTGGTGGCTGAATTCCGCCGCCTGGCGGACGGCAAGGCCGCTGCGAAGCGATCTTCCTTTTCCGATCAATAGGAGCCTGCGCCATGCTGATGGCCCTGGACCAGTTCATCTTCGAAATCGGCACCCTGCCCTATACCGAGCTGCGCCACCGCTTCGAATGGCGCTTTGCCGAAGGGGACCGCTTTGGCGTGCGCCCGGCAACGCAATTCCTTGGCCCCGGCGCGGAAAGCCTGGACCTTTCCGGCGCGCTTTATCCGGGGGACGGGATCGGCGCCTATTCCTCTATCGAGACGATCCGCGATCTTGCCGCGCGGGGCGATTCCTACACCCTCACCAGCGGCGCGGGCGAAGTCCTGGGCGAATTCACTATCCGGTCGCTGGAACTGACGCAGAGCCTGTTCTTTGTAGACGGTGCCCCGCGCAAATCGGATTTCGCCCTCTCGCTGGTGCGCGCCGATGGCTGACCTGCCCTTTGCCACATGGCTGGTGATGCTGGACGGGAAGGACATGACCGACAAGCTCAACCCCCGCCTGCTTTCCGCCAGCATCACCGAAAAGCGGGCCGAGGAAGCCGACCAGCTGGACATCGTGCTGCAGGATGCGGACGGACTGCTGGAATTGCCCACACCGGGCGTGGAGCTGGAAGTATCCATGGGCTGGCTGCGCGGCGCGGGCCTGCCCCTTGGGCTGGTCCACAAGGGCCGCTTCCGGGTGGATGAAGCGAAGTGGAGCGGCGCGCTGGACATCGTGACCATCCGCGCGCGCAGCGCCGATTTCACCGATGCCTTCCGCGTGCGGCGGGAACGCAGCTTTGTGGGCAAGAGCGTGCGGGACGTTCTCTCCACCATTGCCGGGGAAAACGGCCTGGGCACCGCCATCGATGCCGCGCTGGGCGGCAAGACCATCCCCGCGCTGGGGCCCGGCGCGAAAAGCGATGCCGCGCTGCTGATGCTGCTGGGCAAACGCTTTGATGCCATGGCCACGGTGAAGGCGGGCAAGCTGCTCTTCGCCCCGATCGGCAAGGGCAAAGCCCCCACCGGCGGCACGATCCCCGCGATAACAATCGACCGCGCAGCCACCAATGGCGCGGAATATGAACGGATAGAGCGGGAGAATTACGGCGGCGTCATTGCCGTGTGGCATGACAAGGCCAGCGGACGACGGCAGGAAGTGCAAGTGGGCGGCAGCGGCAAGAGCGACACCAAGCCCAAGCGCATCCGCAAGACCTTCGCCAATGAAGCCGACGCCCGCCAGGCCGCCGAAGGTGAAGACAGCCGCCTGACCCGCGCCAAGGCGAAATTGAGCTTCACCCTGCCGCTGGGGCGGCCGGATATTTATCCGGAAACGCCGGTGACGGTGACGGGGTTCAAGGCGGAGATCAACGCGCGGAAATGGGTTGTGGCGGAGTCGGTTCACACCATGGATGGCGGTGGTGGCTTGGTATCGAAGCTGGTGCTGGAGGCCACAAGGTGATTAATCTTGTTCGCTCGTTTGACTATCTGCCGCGGCGTTAACATGTCGCTGTTCGTATTAGCGATGCGAGACAGGAGAAGCCCCTCTTCCTCTTCTCGCGATCGACCTTGCCAAGTGAAACTTTCAAGTCTGCGCCACAGCACAAGGAGGGACGGTTCACATGTACTATCACGCAAAATCCTTGCGTTTCGTAACAAACGGTGTGAGTCCTTAATTTCTAGCGCGTTGTCGAAGGGCATTCTTGGCAAGCGTTTGAACTATCAAACTGCAAGTGCGAGGCTCTAATGCCGAAAGTTAAGCACAACGAAGCGCCCGAAGAGCGGAGCGCCAGGTTTCACGCCAAAGTCGAGCGCATGATCGCCACTGGCGAGCTAAGTTGCAGCGCCAATGACGCCACTCTTGATGACCTGATCAGGGTCGGGGCGCGAGCCAAGATTCTCCAGTCGAATGACGAATGATGGACTACACCGCGTTGTTGGCAGGTGCATCTACTGCGATTCCACGGACGCGCTAACAAGAGAGCATATTATTCCGGAAGGGCTCGGTGGTCGTCGAGCCCTGGAAGGCTACCACGAGGCGCACGTTCTCCGAGAGGCCAGTTGCGAAGTGTGCCGACAAATCACTCAATCGTTGGAGCAAGAGTGTTTGCGTCGCGTATTCCCCTTCGTTCGGATCGCCCTGGATCTCGACCGAAAGGATCGACGACCGCCGCAGTACAAAGTCATAGTGAAGGATGGGCAGGGAAATCTGGAAGAGCGGTGGCTTCCTCGCAACGAATTACCCATATCGCTTGCCATGCCGATTTATGGTGATCCCACGATAATGATCAAACCTGCCCATCCCAATCAAGTGTTCTGGGGTGTTACGCAACTCGTTGGGCCAGTATCTCCAATGATTGCTCCACTGACAAGTGATGGAAAAGAGATAGTCTTCCCTGAGGCGCCGAAACGCTACAACATGCGCCATGTTCATTTGACTGCCCGAATGATGGCTAAAATCGCTCTGGGGTGGTCGGTACTTTATCTAGGACCCGATGGTTTTAAACCTCTGATCAGAGAGTTTATATTGGGTTCCGACACTGATTTCGCTCGATGGATGGGGGGATTTGCGCGCCATATTTTGACAGGAAAGCCACATGCCCAAGTGAAGGCTGAGCCAGAAGCTCTTCACATGTTCAGGCTGGCATTTGAACCTAAGAACGAAAAAGAAGAGTTCGTTATCGTTTGCATGCGCCTGTTTGCCATGTTCAATGGCCCCGAGAATTGGGTCGTCGTAGGCACTAGACGTCGCTGAGGGCAGCGAGGACAAGTCCTCAAGATCCCGACTACGCCGCACAGGATGTGCAACTGGCCCTCGTGTGCCACTTCCGGCGCGACCTCCGGATTATCGGATAGAATCTTCACCCTAGCCGGAGGCGGCCTCAGTCACTTGATCATGTTGCTGCCTCAATACGCAAACGCGGCGTGGAGTCATCCTTCTAGTTCAGCGATCCGGTCCAACAGCGCCTTTTCGAATTTGTAGATATCGATCGCTCCCGCCACCGAATGGCGCGTCTCGTCCTTGCCGGTGAACAGCCCCAGATAGCGGACGTTCTCGCTGTTGAAGTGTAGCCGGGCGAGCGGCTTGCGATTGTTATCGTCCAGCAGGACCGCGCAATAGGACTTCGCGTCTCTGATCACCACGCGCGCGGGATCGATCACACGGGCCGCAATAGCCCGCACTATGTTGTAACCGGCCAGCTCTTCTTCGGTGGTCACAATCTCGTCAGCGCCAGCCACCTCAACGGGTTCCTCCTCATGGGGATTGGAGGCGCTCAGCGCTGAATTCAGCCGGTCGTTGACCTTGTCACGGATTAGGCCGCTGATCGAACGGGTGATGTGTTCTTTGAAGGTTTCCCGCACCTGCGGAGTGAGGTTCCCTTCATGGATGCGGCCAGCGATCAAGCGCACGAACTGATCTGAAGGGCTGGCAAATTCCTTCTCCAGTTCCGCATCGACAAGCGACTGCAGCTTCAGGCTGCCAGCCTCGCGAATGATCGCATCGACATCGAAGGATTGCTTGGCAAACTTCTCCAGCGTCCGGAGGTCTGTCTTGCTGTATCGCTCAAGCGTAAACTCGAAGAACGGCACTTCGTCCATGCGGTTCGCAGCGTCGATGTCAGAGTAGAATTTGTAGATAACGCCATTGGTCAGCACCGCGACGCGCACTTCCTGAATGGCGGAAAAATACCGGAAAAGCTGGGATGCGTGCTTCAGGTTAAGCTCGCCGTTGGCGGGCTTGCATTCAACCAGCATGCGAATGGCATCGCCATCCTTGATGGCGTAATCGACCTTTTCGCCCTTCTTCGTCCCCACATCGCAGGTGAATTCTGGCACCACCTCGCCAGGGTTGAACACATTGTAGCCCAGGGCTTGCAGGAAAGGCATGACAAGAGCGTTCTTCGCCGCTTCCTCGGTCGCCAGAACTTCCCGGTGCGCGCGCATTGTCCGCGCGACTTCGTCAATCTTCGATCCCAGATCCATAGTGCCCCCCATTCTCGTCGTCACATCTTCCGAACGATCCCCACTACGCGGCCTAGGATGTGCAATTCGCCATCGTGTGCCACTTCCGGCGGGACCGCCGGGTTGTCGGATAGAATCTTCACGCCATCCGGAGTCGGCCTCAGTCGCTTGACCATGCCGCTGCCGCAATACGCAACAGCCCATATCTTGTCGGCCAAGGTCATGTTTTGCTGAGAAGTATCGATCAGCAGAAGATCGCTATCGTGGATGGTGGGCATCATGCTGTCGCCTGCGCCCTGGGCGAAATAGACCGCTTCTGGATTTGCGCTCGTATATTGGCGCAACCAGTCCCGGCTGAAGTGACGGACCTGTTTTGTGACGGGAACTTCCAGAGCCGTTGCGCCCATGCCGAACCGAAGATCGATTTCCTGAACTTCGACCAGGTCGAGTTGTTCGGCCAAGGCGTGGGCAGATGGCACCGGCAGCGCCCCAACAGAAGGATCGTCCGTTTCGCCTGAAAGGTATTCGGCAGTAGTGCCCAGCGCGCGCGCAATCTTGTGAAGATGCGACGATCCCGAGCTGATGCCCGATTCCAATTTGCCGATTGTCGCCTGAGACAGGCCAACCTGCTTCGCAAGCTGAGTCTGAGACAGGCCCAACTTGTTCCGCAATTCCGCGATTCTCTCACCTGTGCGCATAGCAACACACACTTATTCCGTTTGGAATTGCTCGATACCTTCGATATGCCCTTGACGTTCTAATTCCATATGGAATAAGTGGGGGCATGGAACACGACCTGACACCCTTGGAAGCCTTGGAACTCGCCGTTACCCGCGCGGGGAGCCAATCAGCGCTGGCGCGTATTTGCCGAGTTGGACAACCGGCGGTCTGGAAGTGGCTGCAATCCTCCAAGCGAATCCCGGCCCAGCACGTTATCGCAGTGGAGTTCGCCACTAACGTTTCCCGCCACCAGCTGCGCCCGGATATCTACCCACTCGAACCTGCACTTCCCGCCTCCGCGATTGGCGAGGAAGCCCCGCTCTGTGGCCCAATCCTATCCGCCCATGCGCTCGCGAAATACGGCAATCTGGCCAAGTATATGGACGAAAGGGAAGTTGCGGCATGATCGGGAAGACCCTAGCTCGCCATGCCATCAAACCGAACCTGCCTCACTCATCCCCGAGGCAGGCTCCGGTTACGCTGGGCGGGGGCTCCCCGCTTGCCCCCGCCCAGCCCATCAAACACACGCTGCTACCCATTTCCGAACCGGAATGGCGCTATGACCCGGCAGCGCTGGAAGTGCGCCTGGCGGAGCGTAATCGGCGGGTGCAGGCCATTGCCGCCAAGGTGCAGCTGGCAATCCTCGCCATCCTTGCCCTTGGGCTGGCGGTGGGCCTGCCGATCATGGGCAAGAATATCTGGCTGGGCGTAACTACCCCGCAGGAGGCGCGGCCATGAACGACCCCGCCCAGCGCCGTGAAGACCGGCTGCTGATGATTGGCGCCTGCGTAGTGGGCGCGCTGACCAGCCTGTTGTTCCTGATGATCATCGCCGGGGATGCCCGGCCTTGAACTGCCCCCTTCCCTATCGTTTTCAGGAGCCTGCCGCGTGACGATCCCTCGCCAGCCCCTCACCTTTGAAAATGCCCTTTGGCAGATCGCCGCCCTGCTGGGCTGGGATGGCTGCGCGGCGGTGCTGGGCAAATCCGAAAGCCAGGTGCGCAAGCTGGGCACGCCCGGCGTGGAACGTGAAATCAGCCTGCGCGATGCCGTGCGCCTGGACGCGGCATTCCGCGCCGCCGGGGGCGACGGTGCGCCCTTGCTGGAATGTTATGCCATCAAGCTGGATCTGAAGATCCCGGTGGAGCCTGCCGCGCCTGCCTGCATGATTGTGGGCGCCGGGCGCGCAGCCAAAGAAAGCGGCGAGGCAGTGGCCGCCGCGATCGATCTGGCCCGCAACGCCAATGATCCCCGCGCCCGCGTGAAAGCCTGCCGCGAAATTGAAGAGGCGATCACGGAACTGACCCGCCTGCTTACCCGCATTGCCGCCCAGAACGAGGAGAGCCGCGCATGATGCCCGCCCGCGCCCAGCCCCAGCAACCTGCCCCAGCCAATGTGCATCGCATCCACATGGGCAAGGCCCCGGCGGTAAGCTGCCCCGTTTGCGGGCAGAAGGCCCACACGCGCAGCAGCACCGAGATTACGCCCACCTATCGCGAACTCTATTACCGCTGCAGCAATATCGCCTGCGGCATGACCTGGGTGGCCAGCCTCAGCTTTGAGCGGGTGCTTTCCCCAAGCGGGCTGGGTGATCAGTTCCGCGCGCCGCGCCCGGCCCAGCAGCGCCCACCGGGGGAGGATTTCGGGCAGATGTCCATCTTTGAGATGATCCCCAAGCCTTCCGGCTGAGCGGGCCCGGCGCCCTAAGCCAGCCCCGGACTTAGCCTCCACTCATCCGCTCCCATCCCTGTTTCGCCGTGCCGGGCAACCGGCGCGCGATGCCCTGCACCCTGAAAAGATCGCACCGCCCCAATGGATGATACCCTTCGCCAGAATATCCTTTCCCGGCTGCGCGCGGATTACAAATTCGGCGCGGGCGGCGGCGATTGGCTGCGCGGTGGGCGCTGCCCGGATTGCAAGGGCAAGGAGCTTTACATTCATGCCAAGCACCCCTGGCTGCTGAAATGCGGGCGGGAAAACAAATGCGGGCATGAATGGTCGACCCGCGATCTTTACAGCGACCTGTTCGACAATTGGTCTGACCGGCACCCCCAGACGCCGGAAGATCCCCACGCGGCGGCCAAAGCCTATTTGCGGGACGAGCGCGGGCTGAACATCGTCAAGCTGGCGGGTGCCTATGCGCAGGAATCCTATTTCGACCGGAAGCTGAATGCCGGATCGGCCACGGTGCGCTTCGCCCTGCCCGGCGGCGGATGGTGGGAACGGCTGATCGACCGGGTTCACCGCTTCGGCAAGAAGAAGGCGAACATCAAATATGGCTATTCCTATCGCGGCCATGCCTGGCACCATCCTGATCTGAGTTTTGCCGACTTCGCCCAGGCCGAAGAAATCTGGTTTGCGGAAGGGATCTTTGACGCGGTCGCCCTGGGCGAAGCATTCGAGCGGGATCGGCCGGGGGCGCTGGCCGCCTCCACCATGTCCACCAATAATTACCCCGCCCTGTGGCTGGACGATCTGGCCAGGGCCGTGGCGGAGCTGGGGCCCATGGCCCGGCGGCCCACGCTGGTCTTCGCCTATGATGTGGGGCCCGCCGGAGTGCGCTTCACCCGGCAATATGTCGAGCAGGCGCGCGATGCCGGGTGGACCGCCCGCGCCGCGCAGGTCCGGCCCGATGGCGAAGGCACGAAGCTGGACTGGAACGACCTGCTCAAGCGCAGGAAGCTGGCCGCCGCGGATCTGGAAACCTACCTCGAAAATGGCGACATCACCATTGCGGAGAATGCCGCTGAAAAGGCGTTCCTGCTCTATCGCCGGTCCCGCCGCAGCGAATTCCCGCTGACCTTCAAGAGCCGCCAGCTCTGGGCAAAATTCTCGGTCGAGCGGATCAATGAGCTGATCCAGTCCTATGGCGAGGACAAGACGCTTGCCGCCCTGTCCAACGATCAGAAATGGGACATGGCCGCGCGCGAAGCGGTGGAAGTGCAGGAAATTGCCAACTGCACCTTTCGCACCCTCTATTTCCAGCGCGACAAGGCGCTGAACGATGCCAGCTATTATGTGCGCGTCGATTTCCCCGGCAAGCAGGACACGGTGAAAGCGCCTTTCCCCGGCCCGGCCGTGGCCGGTGCGGGCGAATTCAAGAAGCGGCTGATCAGCGTGGCGCCGGGCGCCATGTTCACCGGCAGCAACTATCAGCTGGATAAGCTGATGGAGCGCCAGCTCGACAATATCCGCACGGTCGATACGCTCTATTTCTCCGGCTATTCGATCGAGCATGGCGCGTGGATGTTTGACGACATCGCCGTCACCGATGGCCGCGTGATCGCGCTGAACGAGGAAGATTTCTTCGAGATCGGCAAGGTGGGCCTGAAGCCCAAGGAAGCCACTGGCGAATTCGCGATAGAGTATGATCCCCATGCGCTGAATTTCAGCTGGTGGAACGATCTTTATACGGCCTTCGGGCCGCTGGGCCTTGTCTCGCTGGCCTTCTGGCTGCTGACCCTGTTTGCCGAACAGATCCGGCGCGATCAGCAGAGCCTGGCCTTTCTGGAAATCGCCGGGCCTCCCGGTTCGGGTAAGTCCACCCTGCTGATCTTCCTGTGGAAGCTGGTGGGCCGCCGCCACAATTACGAAGGCTTCGATCCCGCCAGCGCCACCGCCGCCGGCATCGCGCGCGAGCTGGTGAAATACGGCAATCTGCCGGTGGTATTCCTTGAAGGGGACCGCAAGAAAGACCAGCCCGCCGCGCGGAAGTTCGACTGGTCCGAACTCAAGAAGATCTACAACGGCCATTCGCCCCGCACGCGCGGCATTGCCAATGGCGGCACGGACACGTTCAGCCCGCCCTTTCGCGGCGCCATGGTAATCGCCCAGAACGATCCCGTGCGCGATGCGGAAGATGCGGTGCTGGAACGCATCATGCCCCTGTTCGTGGACAAGAGCCGGTTCACCCCGGAGGGCAAGGATGCGGGCAATCGCCTGAAGCGGATCGATACCGAAGCCGTCTCCCACTGGATGGTGGCGATGATCCGGCAGGAAAAGCAGATCCTCGCCCATTACCACCAGCGCTTCCCGCTGCACGAACAGCGCCTGCTGGACCACCCGGAAGTCCAGAACGACCGGCTTGCCTTCAACCATGCCCAGCTGGCCGCCGCGCTCGATTGCCTCGCCCAGGCCATGATGGTGGATGGCAAGCCGGTGATCGCGCCCGCGCAGCTGGCCGAAGGGCACCAGCTGATCGAGCAGATGTGCCTGCTGCAGCACGGCGCGCTAGGCGCCGATCTGCCCGGCGTGGTTCAATTCTGGGAAAGCTTCGACTTCCTCGATCGCAAGATCACCGAAGGGAAGCTGGAATCCGAATGCTACGGCCTCAACCATTACCGCAAGGCCGATAAGGGCCTGATCGCGGTCAGCATGCCCGAGATCGAGCAGGTATTCTCGCAATACCGCTTCTCGATCCCCGGCGGGACCATGCTGGATCTGAAGAAGCTCCTCAAGACCAGCAAGGCGCGCAAGTTCCTGGGCGATAAGCAGGTGAACTGCCGCGACGGCAAGAACCGCCACTGCTGGGTTTTCCAGGACACCAAGCATCAGGAGGCTTTGCCGGTATGACGGCCCAACAATCTGCAGATCTGCAGCCCATGGCCCTTGTCCGCGTTTCGGACGGCCAGGGCGGCTTTCGCCACGAATTCCGGCCCATTCCGGCCGAGAAGCCCAAGGCGCGCAAGAAGCCGCGCACGCCCGACCCGATCCACGCCAATCCCGATGCTTCGGCCCAGCAGCTCAAGCAGATTATCGAACGGGTGGAGCGCCTGGACGATGAAGAACTCGGCATCAAGGCCGACCGGCGCGACGTGCTGGCGGAGGCAAAGGCAGTCGGCTTTGACGTCAAGACGGTCCGCGCGATCATCGCCCTGCGCAAGATGAACCCGGAAATGCGGCGCGAGGCAGAGGACATCCTCGAAACCTACAAATCCGCGCTGGGGATCGACTGATGCGCCCTGCCCCCTGCCTTTGCGAAGCCTGCCGCGCGACGCGCCTGATGCGCTGCATCGCTGCTGGCAGCGCCTTGGGCCTCGCCCTGATCCTCGCCTCCCTCTCCCTGCTGATTGATTGAAAGGACGCTCCGTGTCTGCCCCCTCCCACTCCAACTTCATTGGCCTGGACTTCGCCAAGGGCGATTGCCGGACGGCCTTCACATTCTCCTTCATCTGCGGCGGATGCGGCGTGCAAAACCACTCCCCGCGCTGCGAGCGGCCCGCAGGTTGGCAGTTCATTCCCGGTAGCCGTGATGGTGATGCTGCAAAATTGCTCTGCCCGGATTGTCGGCCCAACCCCAACGCGCCCTCGCCACAAGCGCGCAGCAGCGCCTTCGCTCTCTATCTTGAAAAGCAGCCGGATGGCGCCTTCCATATCGCCATGAGCCCGGAACAGGCGCTGATGCGCTGGCTGCCGCTGGGCTTCTTCCTGACCCCCGCGCAAGCCCGCGAAATGGCCCGCGAACTGCAAAACCTCGCTGCCCTGGCCGAACGGCCCGGCTCGATCCCGGCAATCGGCAAAGCGTATGGCCGATGAAAGACTGGAGCCACCCCCGGCTGCAGAATGTGGACGCGGCCAAGGATGATTGGGACGATCTGGCAGCCGAGGCACAGGCCGCCTACCAGCGCCGCTATGCCT
Source organism: Fulverythrobacter ferritrahens (assembly GCF_020539485.1). Taxonomy (GTDB): domain Bacteria; phylum Pseudomonadota; class Alphaproteobacteria; order Sphingomonadales; family Sphingomonadaceae; genus Andeanibacterium; species Andeanibacterium ferritrahens. Next base: position 342,763 of record NZ_JACDXU010000001.1, on the reverse strand, counting down.
CCTATCCCGATCTGGTGAAGGCGGGCCGGATCTCGGCCGAGAATGCCCGCGCCGATCTGCTCGCCTGGCGCGCGATCGCCAGGGACTGGCACTGGATCGCCTATGGCGACGGCGAACCCGCCGACTGCAACACGCTCGAACAGCGAATGAAGGCGCTGGATATCGCAGTGGAACGATGGATCGACTTCGCCGCCAATGAAGGCGGCTCGCTCTTCCCGGCCGACCAGCGCCAGGGCGAAGCCATCTGCGCCATGCGCTGGTGGGCAGAGCGCGAACGAACCTTCTTCTGCCACTACCACCACGCGCGCGAACGCGCCCGCCGTATCCACGAAAACTGCCGCGCCGCCGGCCACCCCACACGCGGGGAAAGGCTGGCGGCATTGCAGAACGCGCAGATCCGGAAGGCAGCGTGAACGATCTGCCATGAGCGCCCCACCACCCATCTTGCTGACCGAGGCTGAAGCGGCAGCGGCGCTTCGCCTTTCGCCCAGGACGTTGCGCAAGGCCCGGCAGGCGGGCCTTCTGCACTACGTCTTGATCGGGCGATCCGTTCGCTACACGATGGACGATCTCGAATCTTACGTCGCATCGCTCCGACAGGTCCAGCAACCATGCCCGCCGAACAGGCCCACAGCCCGCTCCTCCAAACCCTCGAAACGCTCCGGCGTGATCGTTCCATTCACGGTGCGCAACACGCGGCGGTGACGCGGTGAGCGTCTATAAGCCCAAGGGCAAACCGCACTTTCACTATGATTTCCAGTTCCGTGGCCGCCGCTATTACGGATCGACCGGCTGCGATACCAAGCGCGCGGCCGAGGCTTTCGAACGCCGGGAACGCCAGCGCGCCGCCATGCCCGATCCCGGCCGGCCGCCGATTACATTGAACGAAGCGGCCAGCCTGTATCAGGACCACGCGGAACTGCTGCCCAGCTGGCCCACCATCAAATATATGCTGACCGCGCTGGTGACCGGCCTTGGCCAGGGCAAATTGCTGTCTCAGATCACCCAGCGCGAACTGCAGATCTATTTCGCCGCCCGGCGGGACAACCGATCGAACGCCACTGTCAACCGCGAGGTGGAAAACGCCCGGTCCGTGTGGCGGCATGCGCACCGCACCAAATACGACATTGGAGAAATGCCGGATTGGGCGCAGCTCACCCTGAAGGTGCCGCGTAAGCCGCCGCGCGAGCTGGGTCTTGATGAAGAAGAACGGCTGTTCAAGCACCTGCGCGAAGATGTGGCCGACGCGGTGAATTTCATCCTGAAATCAGGCTGGCGCCGTGGCGAGGTGCTGGGCCTGCGTTGGTCCGATGTGAACCTTCCGCGCAAACAGGCAGTCACCCAGATCAAGGGCGGCGACATAGTGGTGCGCCCCCTAACCACCACACTGGTGGAGATCATCGCACGGCAACCCGTGATCGGGCCTTTCGTGTTCACCTATGTCTGCCAGCAGAGCCGGGAGAAGCGCCGCAAGGGGCAACGATACCCGCTGACCCCCACTGCCCTGCGCAAGCCCTTCGAAGAAGCTTTGACGGCCGCCAGGATCGACGCCTTTCGCCTGCACGATCTGCGCCACACGCGCGGCACCCGCATCGTGCGCGCCACCGGATCGCTGGCCGCCGCGAAAGAAGCGTTGAAGCATCGCAGGATCGAAACGACCCTGCGCTATGCCCACGTTCTGGACGAAGACGTCCGCAACGCGCTCGATGCAAGCGAGTCCCGACATAGTCCCGACCAAACCAAAAATGAGAAGCGAAAAGCCTAGCTTTCCTGCGGCTCACCGCCACACAGCCAGTCGCCGTGTAAACGAGATGCTCTACCAACTGAGCTAACCGCCCGATCACTCGGAACCCGCGCCTCTAAGCGATTTTCCCGCCCCGTCAACCGTGGCGTTTGCGGAACGGACGGGAGTAAATAGCCAGAACGAAATCAAGAGTCCCAACATAGTCCCGAACGGACCGGCGACGTCGCGGATCTGTCCGTGCCATGGGACATGCAGAAATTTCCGGCGCTCTCACCGTAATGCTCAGACAGGATCGGGGCCCAGCGAAATATCCTGGCTGCTGCGCGGACGCGGCGGCTCTTGTGAATAGAGCGCCATCGGATAGGGATCGGCGATGAACCACAACAGCCGGTTGAGCAGATGGAGGCCAAACGGCCAGTTCGCGATGCCCGAGCTGGCATTGATATGCCCCACCCAGCCCGCATCCACCAGCCTGCTGCCCCAGGCCCGCGCCATTTTGCGCGCATGACCGAAGGATACATAGGGATCGTCCTGACTGGTCGCCAGAATTGAAGGGAACGGCAGCCGCTCTCTCACGAGGGGAGCAAATTGTGTCAGGCGACTGTCGAGCGCGCTGCCTTCCACCACTGGCGGCGCGACCAGCAGGGCGCCAACCACCTTGCTGTTTTCGCCCGGCTGTTCGAGCGCATTCCACCAGGCAACTGCATGGCAGCCCAGACTATGCGCCACCAGCACCACCGGGCGATCCGCTTCGGCAATCGCACTGTTCAGCTTGTTGACCCAGGTATTGCGATGCGGCCGGTCCCACATGCCGAGCTCCACGCGGCGGCAATCGCTGCGTTCACGTTCCCAGATGCTTTGCCAATGCGTCGGCCCGCTATTGCCGAGGCCGGGCACGGTCAGGATCAGCGGGGCTTGCCGGAAGGATTTTGCGGGAAAGGTCATGATACGCTCCTGTTCTGGAGGGAACACGACACTTGGCGTTGTCGCCCAGGTATCGGCCTATGAATCGAGTGACGGAACCACTCCGCCCTATATCCCTACTTATTTAATAGGGATTAATGATCAAGAGCCTTCATACCGGCGGAAGCCAGAGTGAAAGCTGCTTGCGATGAAACGCAAACTATCACCCCAGTTTGTCGAGGGGGAATGACGCCAGGTAAATCCGCCGCTAGACAGGTCGCAAGGCAGGTTCGGGGAACGGCATGAATTTCGATCAGCTCGTGATCGTTGGCATCCTGCTGGTGATGCTGGCCGCCTATGCCACTGAAAGAGTGCGGGTGGAGCTGGTCGCCATGGCAGGTCTGGCCGCCGGGTTCCTGTTCGGCGTGGTGCCGGCCCGCGAGGTATTCACCGGATTTGCCACCCCGGCGGTGGTCACCGTGGTGGAAGTGCTGCTGATCGTATCGGCTCTCTCTTCCAGCCGGGCCGTGGACAATTTTGCACGGCGAATTCTCGTGCGGACCCAGAACCCCACCGCCGTGCTGGCGATATTGTGCGGCGTGGGCGCGTTTGTTTCGATCTTCATGAACAATATCGGCGCGCTGGCGCTGATGTTCCCGGTTACGCTGTCGGTCTGCGCCCGCTTGAACATCGCGCCGGGGCGAATGCTGATGCCTCTCTCCTTTGCGACCCTGCTCACCGGTACCTGGTCGCTCACCGGCACGCCCGCCAACCTCATCGTCAACCAATGGGTCGTGCAGGAAACCGGTCGAGGGATGGGCTATTTCGAACTCGCGCTGCTGGGCGGCCCCGTGGCTCTGGCGGGCCTCGCCTGGATATTGATCGCTGCCCCGCGCTATTTCCGAAACATGGAGCCTGCCGCGGCACCTTTTGCATCGGGCCCATCCGACTTTCTGGGCGAATTCGAGATACCGGCAGGCTCAGCGCTCTCGGGCGTGCCGCTGCCCGATGCCGAAGCCCGTCACGAAATCACCATCCATGGCGTGTTCCGCAACGGCGCGCATGTCTTCTCCCGACGCAATGACATCGTGCTGACAGTCGGAGACATCGTGCTGGTGGAAGGAAGCATGGCCCAGCTGGACCAGCTGCGCGAGGATGAGGTTCTCCATCTCGCAAATGACCGCGAGAGCAACGGCTCTTCCGAACGGATCGAGGCGGTGGTCATGCCGGAAAGCCTTGTCATCGGCTCCAGGGTTGGAGACGTCATCGCCTTCGCAGATCTCGGCGTGCGCGTGGTTGGCCTTGCCAGTCGCAGGCACCGTGTGGAAGGCCGTTTCGAGGATCTGATGGTCGGCACGGGCGATGTGCTGGTGTTGAGCGGCGAGCGGGAGGCAATCCGCGAGGCGGTTGCCGATTGCGCGCTGCTGCCGCTTTCGAGCCGCCGCCAAGCTTCTCCCCGACGCGGTGCGGCCATTGGCGTCGGAATTTTCGCATGCGGCGTGCTGGCCACAGCCTTCAACTTCGTCCCGGCGGAAATCGCCTTTGGTGCAGTGGTGCTTGCCCTTGCGCTGATTGGGAGCCTGAACCTGCGCGCCGCCTTTCAGGACATCAACTGGTCCAGCGTAATCCTGCTGGCCTGCATGATACCGCTGGGCCTCGCGGTAGAGGATACCGGCGCTGCGCGTATAATTGCCAATGAGATAGCCGGATATCTGCCGGCATTCTCCCCCCTTATGGTCGCCGCGATCATCCTGCTGCTGGCGGTGATCATCACGCCCTTTATCGACAATGTCTCCACCGCGATCATCCTCAGCCCGATTGCGGCGGGGCTGGCCACACGCACGGGCGTTCCGGTGGAGCCGTTGCTAATGGCGGTAGCGATCGGTGCCTCGCTCGATTTCCTCACCCCCTTTGGCCATCACAACAACACGGTGGTGATGGGGGCGGCCGGTTATCGCTTCCGGGACTTCCCGCGATTCGGCGCGCCCCTGCTGGCAGTCTGCCTGCTGACCGCGATTCCGGTGCTCGGCTGGCTGCTGGAGGGCTGAGGGGTTGATAGAATTCATATCCCAGCCTAAATGCCGACTAAACCGCTAGGGAAAGCGCAAGGGCCGTTTCAATGATCTCCAATAAAGCCAAATATGCCTTCCGCGCATTGCTCGCGATCGCTTCCCAGCCGGAAGGGGAAGCCCTGACGAGTGCGGAGATCGCCCGGACCCATTCCATTCCCCACAAGTTCCTCGAACAGATTTTGCTGGATCTGAAAAAGGCCGGAATATTGGACAGCCGCCGGGGCAAAAGTGGCGGATATGTGATGCTTCGCCCAGCAGATACCGTTAGTTTCGGGGAAGTGCTGCGCCTGTTCGAAGGGCCGCTGGCGCCCCTGCCCTGCCTTTCCCGCAACGCCTATCGCCGCTGCGAGGATTGCGTGAGCGAAGCCGCTTGCGAAATCCGCCGAGAGTTCGGCCGGGCCTATGATGCCAGCCGCCAGGTGCTGGACAGCCGCACCTTGGCGGATGCCCTGCACAACAATCCTTACGGCGTCGAACCGGGCCATGAAGTGCGCCGGGCAGGATAGGGCGAAAGAATCGCTCTTGCTTATCCCTACCAGTTAGATAGACATTATGGGGTATTCCGGGATGACGGCTGTAACACGCCTTTACCATCCCATTTGAACGGAGCCCTGACATGACGTCCAGCACCAGCTCTCAGCCCGGCGCCCGGCCTGTGTCCGACGCACAGCGCCTGCTGGAAGAAGGCCTCGCCAGCGTTCGCGACGCATTGGCGAGCCTGCGCTTCGGCAGTGTATCGATCACGGTTCACGAAGGCCGCGTCGTCCAGATCGACGTGACCGAGAAGCGTCGGCTCATAGGCGGCTAAGCCCTCGCATATCCGCAACCCGCCTGCGCGCAACCGCCTTGAAGGTGCCCGTCGGCGGCCACTCTCATCATGCCAGAAACAGACAAACCAGAATGGCACGGCCAACCGGACCGCCGGAGGCATCGTGTATCCAACAGGAGGAAGCACATGATCTCTCGCGCAGTTTCACGCGCAGCCCTGCTTGCCGGCTCCGCCGCAGGCGCGCTTTTCGCCCTTCCCGCCCATGCAGAGGCCCCCGCTCTTCCCTCTGCCGCCTCGACGGCTACTGCCAGCGTCCAAAATGACGGGAATTACCCCGAAAATACCATTATCATCACCGCCCGCCGCCGCAACGAACAGGCCCAAGAAGTCCCCCTTGCAATCTCGGTGCTTGATCAGCGCTCAATCAACGACACGGGCGCGTCCAGCATCTACAAGGTGCAGCAGCTCACCCCCACCCTGCAGGTCTATTCGCAAAATCCGCGCAATACCTCGGTGAACATCCGTGGTATCGGCGTGCCCTTCGGCCTGACCAATGACGGGTTCGAGCAGGGCGTCGGCATCTATGTGGACGACGTATACTACTCCCGGCCCGCCTCGGCAGTGTTTGACTTCCTCGACGTCAACCAGGTCGAAGTGCTGCGTGGCCCGCAGGGCACACTGTACGGCAAGAACACCACGGCTGGCGCAATCAATATCCGAACCAACCAGCCGACGTTCGACTTTGAAGGCAGCGCCGAACTGACGCTGGGCAATTACAATTTCCGTCAGGCGAAAGTGGCGGTTTCGGGCCCGCTCACCAAGAATATCGCAGTGCGCCTTGCCGGGTCCTCGACCAGCCGTCGCGGTACGATCTATAACGTCACAACCGGCAATTACATCAACGCTCAGGACAATCTGGGCATCCGCGGCCAGTTGCTATTCCGGCCGACCAGCAATCTGGATATCACCCTGTCGGGTGACTACAGCACGCAGGATCCAGAATGCTGTGGCACTGTCTTTGTCAAATATGGCGCCACTCAAAAGGCCGCGAACCGCCAGTTCCCCGCCATTGCGACGGCACTGGGCTACGCGCCGCCCAGCACCAATCCGTTCGATCGCCTGACTGACGTCGATGCCACTCTGAATGCCGGCAACATCACCGGCGGCGCCTCGCTGAAGGCGGTGTGGGAAATCGACGACAAGAGCACGGTGACCTCGATCACAGCCTGGCGTTTCTGGGATTGGAAGCCCGAGAACGATCGCGATTATTCCGGCCTCGACGTAGTTCGCAAGTCGCAGAACCCCTCGCAGCAGAACCAGTATTCGCAGGAATTGCGCTACAATTTCTCCAGCAGCCGTCTGGACTTCGTGCTGGGCGCCTTCGCCTTCTATCAGCGGATCGACACGCAGGGCACCGAAGTGCAGGGCGCGGATTCGAGCTATTACAACCTCTCCGGCGCCAATCGGAACAATCCGGCCGTTCTCGAAGGACTTACCGCCTACAACACGCAGTACCTCAAGAGCACCAGCCTCGCCGCCTTCGCGCAGGTCAGCTATGAAATTGCGGACGGCTTCAAGATCCAGCCGGGCATTCGCCTCAATTACGACAAGAAGGAAGGTCTCTACGATCGCGTCGTCTATGACGGCCAGGGTGTGCTGGTTCCCGCAACCGGCGGCGGGCAGATCCGCACCGATCAGCGCAGCATCTTCGCCCCGCAACACATCGAACCCAGCGGCTCCGACTGGAATTTCAGCTACGACGTCACCGCCAGTTACCAGCTTGCTCCCGATATCCTGCTGTACGGAACCTATGCCAAGAGCTTCAAGACCTTCGGCCTCAACCAGAACGGCGTGCCGGCGCTTAATGGCGTTCCGCAGCTCGATCTGGCGACGGCCAAGCCGGAGTCGATCAATCACTATGAGGCGGGCCTGAAGACTCAGTTCCTGGATCGTAAGGCCACCTTCAATCTGTCGGTCTATCGCACCGTAATCGACGATTTCCAGGCCAGCCTGATCTCTACCCGCGATCCAGGCCTCGTGCGCCCCTATATCGCCAATGCCGAACAGGCCCGCAGCCAGGGTATCGAAGCCGACTTCCAGCTGCGTCCGAGCGAACGGCTGAGCTTCTATGCCAGCGGCGCCTATACTGACGCGACCTATACCAAGTTCACCAAGGCCCCGCCCCCGCCCGAATATACCAGCGGCAGCAGCACGAGCGCGGCGATCGACATCAACGGCAACATCATCGAGCCCATCGGCGCACCCGGCGTGCCGCTCACCGGAACCAACAAGAGCCCGCCCTATGTGGATGCTTCCGGCAGTGTCCTGCCCGGCGTTTCCAAATGGTCGTTCTCGGCCGGGGCCGAGGCCAATACGCCTGCCAGTGTCTTCGGCAAGGAAGGTGAGGTGTTTGCCGGGGTGGACGTGAGCTATCGTTCAAAATTCTCTTCGAACCCCACGCCTTCGATCTATACTTGGATCGATGGATATACGATCACCAACTTCCGTGCGGGTTTCCGCGCCGGCGATGGCTTCAGCATCTATGGCTGGGTACGCAACGCCTTCGACACCAACTACTTCGATCAGCTGCTGGTCGCGCCTGCCAATACGGGCCTGATTGCCGGCATCCCTGGCGATCCGCGCACCTGGGGCGGTACGGTCAGGTTCGATTTCTGATCGCGCTGGGCTGAAACAGAGAGGACGACCTCATGTTCGATATTTCGTCGATCGGCCTTGCCGACATATTGCCCTTCATCGCGGTGGGCTTCGTAGCCCAGCTGGTGGATGGTGCACTCGGCATGGCCTTCGGCGTATTGACGCAGACGATGCTGGTCGCGGTGCTGGGCGTTCCGCCCGCCACCGCATCGGCCAGCGTCCATCTGGTGGAGGTCTTCACCACCGGGGCATCGGGCACCAGCCACATCATCCATCGCAATGTCGACTGGAAGCTGTTCTGGCGCCTGGTGCCCGCAGGCATCATCGGCGGTGTCTCGGGGGCCTATCTGCTCTCCAGCATCGATGCCAGCGCGGCCAAGCCCTTTGTAATGGCCTATCTCACCGTGATCGGCTTCTATCTGCTTTACAAGGCGGTTCGCCACGATCCCGATCCGCATTTCAAGGACCCGAAAGCCACCGCGCCTCTCGCCCTGACCGGGGGCTTCCTCGATGCGGCGGGCGGCGGCGGCTGGGGGCCGGTAGTTACGTCCAACCTGCTGGTGCAGGGCAGCGATCCGCGCAAGACGGTGGGCACGGTCAATTCGGCCGAATTCCTGATCACTCTCACGATCTCGATCACCTTCCTCGGCACGCTGGGGCTTGCGGCCTTCACCCATGCCGTCATCGGCCTGATCATCGGCGGTGTCGCAGCGGCTCCCTTCGGGGCGATCTTCGCCAAAAGGCTCAATCCCCGGTTTCTGCTCGCAGCAGTCTCTCTCGTGCTGATCGCCACCAGCCTGTTCAGCATTATCAAGGCGTGGCCGATCTTCTAGAGCCGATCTTCTAGGGCCGATCTTTGAGGACCAATCCTTCAGGGTAGCGCAAGGACACGGGGTTAAGCCGGCATGGACGTCCAGCTGATTGTGATTTGCGTGCTCACGGGGGTGATCAACCTGATCGGCGCGCTGGCCTATGCCGCGAGAATCGCCGGGGTGCGCACGCGGCGCATCGCCATGAGCTTTGCGCTGTTCAATATCCTCATTCTGGTGTCGCGACTGTCTAACGGCCTGCTCGGCCCGCTCGTGGCCAAGCGGATCGAGAACGCCATTGCCCATGGCGGCAATGCCCGGCTGCAGGGGGACTTCCACCTGATGCTCGCCTCGGCCAGTATCGCCGTGCTGCTGGGCATTCTGCTTGTACCGACAGCCCAGCGGATGTTCTCGCACGCCATCGGCCAGCTGCAGCGCTCCCGCTCGGTCGGGCGACTGCTTCTGCACAGCGCCTCGCCCTCGGGAATGCGAGTAATGTGGCAGTCGCTCGCCGCTCCGCACACTGCCAGCCTGCGCCCCTTCGCCAAGCCCGCCGAGCTTGGCTGGGGGATCGTGATCGCCAATTGCCTGGCACAAGCTATCCTTGCCGTCGGCGTCTTCGCATCGATCTATGCCGGCTATCTCAATCCTGAATATCGCGTCACAGCGTCCCAACTTTCTGCAGTAATCAACGGTTTCGCCACAATCCTGCTGTTCGCCTTCATCGATCCGCATCTTTCGGTCATCACCGACGATGCCGCCGAAGGCCGGGTCAGTGAAGCGGGCTTCCGGCGCGTCATCGTATGGATTTCCGCCAGCCGCCTGGCTGGAACCGTGCTGGCTCAATTGCTGTTCCTGCCCGCCGCCACCGCGGTCGCCTGGATTTCCAACTACGTCTGAGCAGGCCCACTTGCTGCGAGCGGGCTAGCCAGCCAGGCTGTATCTGTGCAGAATGGCACAATGATCAACTGGGCTGACCTTCGCTATCTTCTGGCCCTCGCGCGGCATGGCACCCTTTCCGGCGCAGCACGGGAGGTCAAGGCGGAACATACTACCGTTTCGCGCAGGGTCGCCGCACTTGAGCAGGCGCTTGGCACTCGCCTGTTCGAACGGCAGGCTGGCGGCTTCATTCTCACCCCGCAAGGCGAACAGGCAGTCGTACATGCGCAGCGAGTGGAGGAAGAGGTCCACGCCCTGCTCCGACAGGTTGAAGCTGGAGCGCCATCCATAGAGGGGAAGGTCAGGATTTCTGCGCCTCCCGTATTCGCCGCGTGCTTCATCGCCCCCCGACTTGCCTCCCTCCGCCAATTGCATCCTCGTCTCGAGATTGAGCTGGCGGGGGAGAGCACGGCGATCAACCTTTTCCGCCGGGATGCAGATATCGCCATCCGCTTGTCTCGCCCCCAGGAATCCTCAACTATCGCGCGACTGGTGGGCAAGCTGGCCTATGGCCTTTATGCCACGCCCGCCTATCTTGCCAATGCCAGCGACGCCGAGCGGGAATTTCTCGCCTATGACGACAGCCTGGATAATGTTCCGCAGCAGAAATGGCTTCATTCGGTCGCGCGAGGCCGCCGGATAGCCTTCCGCTCAAACGATCTGGCCGCACTCCACGCGGCGGCGGCCCAGGGAATGGGCATGGCCGCGTTGCCACGCTTCATCGGGGACGGTGACGAACGACTCACCCGGATCCCAGTGGACGCAGCCGGCGCCACACGCGATATCTGGCTGCTGGTTCACCCCGACCTGCGACGATCCCCCCGCATCAGAGTTGCATTCGATTATCTGGCGGAAGCAATCACCGCCAGCCGCGCACTTCTCGACCCGCAAGATTGATCCCTCCAACCTGTGCAATTTTGCACATTATGTCTGCACGATCTCCGGATCGGCAAGGCCTGCTGCCCGGCCTAATTCTCGGTCTCCAAACTGGAGAACGACGATGGATCGCACTATTCGCTTTCACAGTACCGGCGCGGCTGACGTGCTGATGCACGAAGAGATTGAAACGGGGGAACCCGGCCCGGGTGAAGTGCGCATCAGACAGAATTTCGCAGGCGTCAATTTCCTCGACATCTATCATCGAACGGGCCTCTATAGCGTGCCCTCCCTACCAGCTACGCCCGGCGTAGAGGCAGTCGGCGTTGTCGAGCGAGTGGGGCCCGGCGTACTGGACTTCAAACCCGGCCAGCGCGTTGCCTGGGCAGGATTGCCGATGGGCGGCTATGCACAGGCCCGCATAATCCCGGCAGCGCGCCTTCTCGCTATCCCCGCGCGCCTTCCGGACCGCCTGCTTGCCGGGGCACTGCTGCGCGGCCTGACCACCCACATGCTGCTCCATGAGGTAACCCGGACGGGCCCGGGCAGCCGGATCGCAGTAACTGCCGCGGCAGGCGGCCTAGGTACCATGTTGTGCCGCTGGGCAAGCCGACTGGGGGCGGATGTGATCGGAATTGTCGGCAACCCTGCCAAGGTGGAGCGCGCAAGGGCGGCTGGGGCCGGAGAAGTCATTGTCCACAGCCAGGAGGATTTCCCCACCGCTGTCCGTGCCCTTACCGGCGGGCTCGGCGTGGATGCCATGTTCGACGGGGTAGGTGGCTCTATGCTGCTGCAATGTCTCGATTGCGTCCGGCCATTTGGCCTTGTCGCCAGCCTTGGGCAGGCAAGCGGCAGCCTGCCGGATATTCCCCTTGTCGAACTCGGTCCGAAACGCTCCATCGCGATCGCTCGCCCCAGTGTGATGGGCTATATCTCCGATACGGCGCGCTATCGCACAGCCGCAGCCTCCTTCTTCCAGATGCTGATAGAAGGTCTCACGGTGGACATCGGGCCGGATTATCTGCTGGAAGATGCTCGCGCAGCACATCTGGCCCTGGAGCAAGGCCTCACTACAGGTACGATCCGGCTGGACCTGCGCTGAGGAAATGGCTGTTCGGATTTCGAAGTGCTGGAGTGGCGCGCGATCTGACGACTCGCACGCCAGACCTTCAGGAAAGATGGGCGGTAGTCATGCCCAGTTCGGCGAAATAACGGGCCATTCCCTCTGTTGCCCGGTCCGACAGGGCAATGAAGGCACGGCGCCTGTCCGTTTCATCCTCGATCCGCACAAGCAGACCTGCCTCGGTCATCTGGCTGATCCAGCGTAGCGCCGTGGTGGGCGGCACCCCTGAGGCGATGCAAAGGGATGTGACCGAAACGCGCTTGTGTTCCGCACGGGCCGCCGCGAGGTCCAGCAATATATCCCAAGCAGGATCGGCGAAGAGATCCGCATCGAAGAACCGCGCCCGCAATTGCCGCTGGCGGATGATCTGACGGATCAGGCGTGGGTCGGGAAGCGCGGGACGCACAGCCCGCCGCATCCGCTCACCATCATCGCCGCTGCCGCCACCGCGCCATGAGGAAGGTGCGGCCTCAACCCGCAAAGTGCTGCCTTCCGAACCATCGCCCGCCGCGTGGCCGGATGAAGCGCCGCCAAAGCTGAAGCCATCCAGCTTCTGCGCCAGCGCTTCCACCTGTTCGGACAAACGAATGAGGCGGATGCGATCCTCTTCCGACAATTCCTGCAGGTTCCGCTGCGCCGCGTGGCCGAGCACGCGACCAAGCGCCACCACACGCTCCGCCCTGCCCGGCGCCACGAGAATCTGTGCCCCGGATTGGTCGAGACAGCCAAAGACATCGTCCAGCGCCTCGATCCCGGTCGCCACAACCAGTTGTGTGACCGAACGCGCGGCTTTCATGTCCAATCGCGCAAGCGCAGCCAGCGTGACCGCATCGACATGCGGACAATCGACCAGCACCACTTCCCCCAGCGGGATGGCGTCCCGCTCCAGCAGGCTGGCAAGATCGCCGCACTGGCCAACACGCATGCCCGCCGCGAGCGTATCCTCGCGAATCTCATCCCGCACATGCACCCGGTCGGCAAAAATCGATACGGTGAGCCTCACTCGATCCGCATCGTTTTCTGCTTCGAAAGCCTCTTCATAGGCGAATTGCGCCTGAGCCATGCCACGCGTCCCCTGATCCATCCGGTTTCAATCCACTATGAACATAGTGAGAACAAATGAAGATCAGGTCAAGGACATTCAACTAAGGAATGATCTCTATTGGAGTGCCATCAGCAATGGCCTGCCATAATTCGTCCATTTCGGCATTGGAGAGGGCGATGCAGCCATCGGTCCAGTCGCCCGGCAGGCGGCCCAGCGGCAACGCATTAGGCTGGCCATGAATGAAGATGTCACCGCCTGGCGAGCGGCCATGCGTAGCGGCATAGGCCCTGTCCCGAGCATTGGGGTAGGATATGCGCAGCGAGAGGTGATAGGCGCTCTGCGGATTGCGCGCGTCGATGGAATAGCGCCCCTCGGGCGTGCGCTCGTCTCCCTCGAAACGCTTATGGCCCTGCGGCGCACCGCCCAGCTGAATGCCCGCATAGGTCTTCACCGCGCGGCCATCGACGAACAGGGTGATCGTCCGAGCGGATTTGTCCACCCGCACCAGCTCGACCGGCGGCAGGCTCTCCTCCGACTTGGCAGCGCTGGAAGCGAGCGCGAGCCCCGCAAGGGCGCAATGGGCGATACGCATCGACATCGCCCGGATCAATATCAGTGCGGGCCCGGATCAGTCCAGAAACGGATCCCGTACCAGGATCGTATCCTCACGCTCGGGGCTGGTCGAAACCAGCGCCACGGGGGTTTCGATCAGTTCCTGCACGCGCTGGATATATTTGATCGCCTGTGCGGGAAGATCGGCCCAGGAACGGGCGCCAGCGGTGGTGCCGCTCCAGCCTTCCATTTCCTCGTAGATCGGCTCCACTTCAGCCTGATCGGCGGCGTGGCTGGGGAAATAATCCAGCACCTTACCGCGCAGGCGATAGCCGGTGCAGATCTTCACGGTCTCGAACCCGTCCAACACGTCCAGCTTGGTCAGCGCGATGCCAGTGACGCCGGAAATCGCGCAGCTCTGGCGCACCAACACAGCGTCGAACCAGCCGCAGCGGCGCTTGCGTCCGGTAACGGTGCCGAATTCATGGCCCCTTTCGCCCAGACGCTGGCCGGTTTCGTCCTCCAGTTCCGTGGGGAACGGGCCGGAGCCGACGCGGGTGGTGTAGGCCTTGACGATACCGAGCACGAAACCGGTGGAGCTGGGGCCAAGGCCAGAACCCGAGGCTGCCGTGCCGCTCACCGTGTTGGAGCTGGTGACGAAGGGATAGGTGCCGTGATCGACGTCGAGCAGCACGCCCTGCGCCCCTTCGAACAGGATACGGGCGCCAGCCTTACGCACGGTGTTGAGGCGCTTCCATACCGGCTGGGCGAATTGCAGCACGAAGGGAGCGATTTCCCGCAGCTCGTCCAGCAGCGCCTGCCGATCGACTGGCGGCTGGCCAAAGCCCGCGCGCAACGCATCATGGTGAGCGCAGAGGCGGTCGAGCTGGGAATCGAGCGAATCGAGATGATCCAGATCGCACACGCGGATCGCGCGGCGGCCGACCTTGTCTTCATAGGCCGGGCCAATGCCGCGACCGGTAGTGCCGATCTTGCCGGAACCGGCCGCCGTTTCCCGCAGACCGTCAAGGTCACGATGCAGAGGCAGGATCAGTGGGCAATTGTCGGCAATTGCGAAATTATCCGCATTGATGACGACGCCCTGCCCTTCAAGCTTCTCGATCTCGGCCTTGAGGGCCCAGGGATCGAGCACAACGCCATTGCCGATAATGGAAAGCGTGCCGGTGACGATGCCGGACGGCAGCAGGCTGAGCTTGTAGACCTTTTCGCCCACCACCAGCGTGTGGCCGGCATTATGCCCGCCCTGGAAACGCACGACGGCATCTGCGCGGCTGGCGAGCCAGTCAACGATCTTGCCCTTGCCTTCATCGCCCCACTGGGCACCGATTACGGTAACGTTAGCCATGCTTATACCTCACCACCCTGCCAGGTGGATCCTCTACGCCCTTCGACAGGACTCGGCGACGGGATGAAAACCAGGGAGGAAGCAGTTTATACTTCCTCAGTGCGGGGGCGCGTTAATGGCTTCCGGCTCTCAGAGTCAAGGCCATGTCACATGGCGCCCCACGACAATTCGCGACAATTCGCGGCTGGAATGCCCGCTTTGCGGGATTAGCGTGCGCACAGGGGCAGGAAAGGACGAGACACATGCAGTTCATCCCGCTGGCCTCAGGCCTGCTTTTCGTCTCCAGCCTCACGCTCACCTTTGCCGATGCGGCTTGGGCAGCATCGCGCGACAGCCGGCAAATCGCCGCTCGCGCCGCGCCCGCCCAGACGGGGGAGAAACAGACCATCAGCTATGGCACGGACAGGCTCCAGTCGCTGGATTTCCACGCAGCGAGAAACACGCGCGGTCCCGCCCCGCTGGTAGTGTTCGTCCATGGCGGCGGCTGGGCAAGGGGCGACAAGGACAATGCCACCGGCAAAGCCAAGGCGCCGCATTACACTGGGCTTGGCTATAATTTCGCGACCATCAATTACCGGCTAGTGCCCGAGGCGACGGTTGAACAGCAGGCGGAAGATGTTGCAAGCGCGGTAAAGGCGCTGCTCGACCGAGCCTCGGCACTTGGCATCGACAGGAGCCGCGTGGTGCTGATGGGCCATTCAGCTGGCGCGCATCTGGTGGCGCTGGTCGGCACCGACCCGACATATTTGCAGGCTGCAGGCCTTTCCGAAAGGGACATTGCAGGTGTAATCCCGATCGACGGGGCAGCCTATGATGTGCCTGCGCAAATGAAAGCGGCGCGCGGTCCGTGGCTGGGCAACTTGTTCGGCACTGCCTTTGGAACGGACCCTGCCCGGCAAAGGGCACTCTCCCCCACGCTGCAGGCGGCAAAGCCCAACGCACCTGCCTTTCTGATCCTGCATGTCCAGCGTGCCGATGGCATCCGCCAGAGCAATGGCCTGGCCGATGCGCTGAGCAAGGCCGGAGCCGATGTGACAGTGAAACCATTCCCCGGCAAAGGGCTGAAAGGTCACATGACCATCAACCGCAGCCTGGGCGACCCGGACTATGTCGCAACCCCCGTAGTGGATGAATGGCTTAAGCGGATATTCCGCTGAACGGCTTGTCCTCAGGAGAGGGGGTGCACCGAGGTTCCATCCAGTATGTGAGTGCAGCCGAGCGCCTTTGCCTCATCTATATCGGAAAGCGCGGCGATGGTACGCCAGCCGCCGGAACGGAGCTGCGCCGCCACCGCCGGATCGTAGCCCAGCGGCAGGAATACCGCCTCGCGCGCAGTGCCATTGGCAGCCACGTCGATCAGCGGATCGGGATAGAGCGAGAAACCGGTGGCCGGTTCACCGCCTTCAGCGTCTCCGCTGATCCGGTAAGTACCGCCCCGGCCCAGCAGGCCGCGCACGCCATCGGCATAGATCGTGAAGCCGAACCAGCTCTGATATTCGAAGCCGTGGCGCTCGGTGGGGTCCAGCGTCAGCCGGGCCGCCCCGCCAACCCGCGCGGCGATTTCCCTCAAGCCCGCAATGCGGCTCGCCAGAACGCCGCCGACATCGATCTGTGCAAGCTTCTCGATCGCGCTTTCGAACGGCCCAGCGGCGTAAAGCAGCGGCAGATAGCTTTCGCCGCCAGCAGCCTTCAACCCGCCTGCATCCTTGGAATCCAGTTCCCGGCGCACGGCATCGATCGCCTGCGGGTCGAGCGGCAGGATGCTGGTAGCCAGCGTATCGACAAGATCAGGCAGGGTAAAATCGACGGAAATGCCCGTCGCCCCGGCTGCCTTGGCCGCGTCGATCGCCATGGCGACCACTTCGGCGGCGGCAGCCACACCGTCGCTGCCGATCAGTTCGGCGCCCACTTGCAGCCGTTCCCGCTTGGGGTCGAGCGCATCGGCCTTGATCGTTGCGACCGGCCCCGCATAGGCAAGGCGCAGAGGGCGCGGCGCGGCGGCAAGCCCGGTTTCGGCAATACGGCCAACCTGCGGCGTGATGTCGCTGCGCAGGGCCAGCGTGCGCAGGCTCACCGGATCGATGAAGCGGAACATGCGACGCGGCTGGATTCCCGCCATGCGCGCGGCGAGCGACTTTTCGAACTCGATCAGCGGCGGGCGCACGCGATCATATCCATGCGCATCCATTACATCCAGAATGGCACGCATGATCCGGGTGGCGGCAGCCGCGCTTTGCGGCAGCCGATCCTCAAGCCCTTCGGGCAGCAGGTCGCGGTCGATATCGCTCATGACGGAGAGCCCCTAACTCCTCGGGCTTGGCCTGTCGAACCCCCAATTCAATCCGGGCTCGCAAAAGGAAAGCCCGGCCCCGGAAAAATCCGGAGCCGGGCCCATGGAGAGACAGTTACAGCGTGCCTTACGCGAAGTTCAGCGGCATCGCCCGCTTCACGCCCGGCAGCGCGCGCGCCTTCTCGAGAACGTCGGCCGGAACCGGCGTATCGACCGAGAGCAGCAGAACGGCTTCGCCACCGGCGGCCAGGCGGCCAAGGTTGAAAGTGCCGATATTGATGCTGTTTTCGCCCAGCAGGGTGCCGATCCGGCCGATGAAGCCCGGAGCGTCTTCATTGACGATATACAGCATGTGGCCAGCCAGTTCGGCTTCCACCTTGATGCCGAACAGTTCGACCAGACGCGGCTCGGCATTGCTGAACAGGGTGCCGGCCACCGAACGCTCACCCGCATCGGTCTTCACCGAAACGCGAATCAGCGTGTTGTAGTCGCCTTCACGTTCGGTCTTCACTTCGCGCACTTCAAGGCCGCGTTCCTTGGCCAGGAACGGAGCATTGACCATGTTCACCGTATCCGAATGGACCCGCAGGAAGCCCGCGAGCACTGCGGCCACGATCGGCTTGGCGTTCAGTTCGGTAGCCGCGCCTTCGGTGTGGATCGAAATCCGGGGCACCGAACCATGCGTCAGCTGACCCAGCAGCGAGCCGAGCTTTTCAGCCAGCGCCATATAGGGCTTGAGCTTCGGCGCTTCTTCTGCCGAGAGCGAAGGCATGTTGAGCGCGTTGGTCACGCCGCCATTGACCAGGAAGTCGCTCAGCTGGTCAGCCACCTGCAGCGCAACATTGACCTGCGCTTCATTGGTGGAAGCGCCAAGATGCGGAGTACAGATGAAGTTCGGGGTGCCGAACAGCGGCGATTCCTTGGCCGGCTCCACCGCGAACACGTCCAGCGCAGCGCCAGCGATGTGGCCGGAATCGAGCCCTTCCTTCAGCGCCGCCTCGTCGATCAGGCCACCGCGGGCACAATTGACGATGCGCACGCCCTTCTTGGTCTTGGCGAGGTTTTCCTTCGACAGGATGTTGCGGGTCTGGTCCGTCAGCGGGGTGTGCAGCGTGATGAAGTCCGCACGGGCGAGCAGCTCGTCCAGCTCCACCTTCTCGATGCCCAGTTCCACCGCGCGTTCGGGCGAGAGGAACGGGTCATAAGCGACGACCTTCATCTTCAGGCCCAGCGCACGGTCGGCCACGATGCCGCCGATGTTGCCCGCACCGATCAGGCCCAGCGTCTTGCCGGTCAGTTCCACGCCCATGAAGCGGTTCTTTTCCCACTTGCCGGCCTGGGTCGAAGCATCGGCTTCGGGCAGCTGGCGAGCGAGCGCGAACATCAGCGCGACGGCATGTTCAGCCGTGGTGATCGAGTTGCCGAAGGGGGTGTTCATCACCACCACGCCCTTTGCCGAGGCATAGGGGATATCGACATTGTCCACGCCGATACCGGCGCGGCCGATCACCTTGAGCTTCTTGGCGGCGTCGAGGACTTCCTTCGTCACCTTGGTCGAGGAACGAATGGCAAGGCCATCATAGTCGCCGATGCGGGCGATCAGCTGTTCCGGGGTTTCACCGGTGATAACGTCCACGTCGCAGCCGCGTGCCTCGAAGATGCGGGCGGCGTTCGGGTCCATCTTGTCCGAAATGAGGACTTTAGGCTTGGTCATGTTGGTATCCTTTGGTGAGCTCCTGCGCAGGCAGGAGCCCATGGGAATGTCGCGCAAGGATGCATGGGCTCCTGCTTGCGCAGGAGCTCACGGCTGTCAGGCAGCGGCCAGAGCGGCCTTTGTCTCGGCATAGGCCCAGTCGAGCCAGGGGCCGAGCGCCTCGATGTCGGCAGTATCGACCGTGGCGCCGCACCAGATGCGCAGGCCCGGAGGGGCATCGCGATAACCGGCGATGTCATAGGCCGCGCCTTCCTTCTCCAGCAATCCGGCGAACTGCTTGATGAAGTCGGCATCGGCGCCCTCGACCGAGAGGCAGACCGAGGTCTTGGAGCGGATGCCCATGTCGGTCGCGAGATGGCTCAGCCAGTCGCGCTCGGCCACGATCTTGTCCAGCGCCGCGGCATTGGCGTCGCTGCGTGCCTGCAGGCCCTTGAGGCCGCCGAGGCCCTTCGCCCATTCCAGTGCGAAGATCGCATCTTCCACCGCCAGCATGGACGGGGTGTTGATGGTTTCGCCCTTGAACACGCCTTCGGCCAGCTTGCCCTTGGACATGAGGCGGAAGACCTTCGGCAGCGGCCAGCTGGGGGTATATTCCTCCAGACGCTGCACGGCGCGGGGGCCGAGGATCAGCACGCCATGGCCGCCTTCGCCGCCCAGCACCTTCTGCCAGGAGAAGGTGGCGACGTCGATCTTGTCCCACGGAATATCGTAAGCGAAGACGGCGCTGGTCGCGTCGGCGAAGGACAGGCCTTCACGATCGTCAGGAATCCATTCGCCATCGGGAACGCGCACGCCCGAGGTGGTGCCGTTCCAGGTGAACATCACGTCGTCCGACCAGTCGATCTTGTCCAGATCGGGCAGCTGGCCGTAATCGGCGCGCATCACATTGGCTTCGAGCTTGAGCTGCTTCACGGCATCGGTGACCCAACCTTCACCGAAGCTTTCCCAAGCCAGCGCCGTAACCCCGCGCGCGCCCAGCATGGTCCACATGGCCATTTCGAAGGCGCCGGTATCAGAACCGGGCACGATGCCGATGCGGTGTGTATCGGGCAGCTCAAGCACTTCGCGCATCAGGTCGATGCAATAGGCAAGACGCGACTTGCCGATTTTGGCGCGGTGCGAGCGGCCGAGCGATTCGGTAGCGAGCTTTTCGGGGGAATATCCGGGCGGCTTGGCGCAGGGACCGGAAGAAAAGAAAGGACGCGCCGGCTTAGCTGCCGGACGGGCATTGGTATCAGTCATGTAGACTCTCCTCACAGAGAGCACGCGCGGCGTTGGGACCGCGTGGCCCGTCGCCGCACTTAGTGGCGGTTTGAAACGAGTCAAGGTGAATTGCCGCCTACCCTCAAAGATATCCGAATTCGCGCAGATTGAAGTTAATGGATTTTTTACTCTGAATCCGGCAGAATCATGCCATGAAACACGCCGTCGCCCTGTTTCTGGCTGCCGTAACACTAGGCGCCTGCTCGATGGTCCCCGGTGGATCGCAGGGCAATTCCTCCCGCCAGGCAATGCGTCCTGCCCAGCCCGCTTACGTGCCTACGGCAGAGACTCGCCAGTGCCTCAGCCAGCTCGGCGCGGCCGACGCGAGCTTTGCGCCCCTGCCAGACAAATTCCATGGTGCCGGCTGCTCGACCGTCAATACGGTGCAGCTTTCCGCACTCTACGGCGATGACCAGCGCACGCTCGGTATCGGCAATCTGGGGCCAGTCGCCTGCCCGGTAGCGAACAGTTTTGCCGGATGGGCCCGCTTCGGGGTTGATCGGGCAGCCCGTTCGATACTCGGCAGCCCGCTCGCCCGGATCGAAACTTTCGGGAGCTATAGTTGCCGCAATGTCGCGGGCACCTCGCGCCGCTCCGCCCATTCAACGGGAAATGCGATCGACGTTTCCGGCTTCGTGCTGGCGGATGGCCGCCGCATCAGCGTGAAGCAGGGATGGAGTTCCGGCAGTCCGGCAGAGCGGGAATTCCTGCGGATCGTCCACAACAGCGCCTGCAAACGTTTCGGCACGGTCCTCGGCCCCGAATATAACGAGGCGCATAAGGACCATTTCCATCTGGAAGGGGGCGACAGGCCCTTCTGCCGCTAGCCACTGCCGTCAGCCTGCGGCTCAGGCGGCGCGGTGAAGCAACCGGTCCAGCCGCGCGTCGAGATAGAGCCGCACAGCTTCCGCCACATGCTTGGCGCCCAGCTTTTCCATCATATTGGCACGATGAATTTCCACGGTGCGCGGGCTGATCTCGAGTTCCCTGGCGATCAGCTTGTTGGAAGAGCCGTTGACCAGCAATTCGAGTACTTCCCGCTCCCTTTCCGACAATCCGCAGATCCGTTCCCGCGCTTCTATCATGCGCCGTCGTGCAAGTGTTTCACCCGGGGCGCGGTGCTCCACACGCGACAACATGGCAGCGAATTCTTCCTCGGTGATCGGCAGGACGAGATAATCCAGAGCGCCCATGCTGACGGCTTCAACCACATCGGAGACCGAGTTGGCGACCGAGGCGATCACCAGCGGCAGCGATACGCCGAGCCGGTCCAGCGCGCCCAGGACCGCTGCCGGGCCGCCGTCGAGTTCATCGTCCCGCGCGACGAGAACCCCTTCCCGGGGCGGGTGTTTCGCGATCTCATCGAGGCTTGCATAGACTTCCGCATGATAGCCAAGCGCAAGCGCCAGCCGGGCGGCCTCCGCCCGTGCCTTGATGTCTCGTTCGACAAAGTGAATGGTAAAAACCTGTCCCATGCCCTCAGTAATGTGGGCATGCCCCCTGGCATGCGCTCCGACTTGGCCCCGATTCAGGATAATAAGATACCGTAAATTCGCACCAATATGTCAGAACCAGTGTAGAAATCGGTCCGAACTGGATTTGAATTACGGAATTGCCCTTAAGGAACGTCCCGAAACGAGGGATTCGAACAGCCGTATGGGGGATTTAAGCGGGGGTATCGAAGCGATAATCCGGCAAAGCGTGGACCGCATCCTTGAGCGAGTTGCCCCACATTGAAGAAATCGAAAGGAAATAGGGATCATCCTTCTCGATTCGCCGTTCGTGCAAAGGCGTGAAGCAGTCCCGCGCCACCACCAGCAGATCAAGCGGCATGCCGACCGAGAGATTCGCCTTCAGCGTCGAATCGAAGCTGACCATCAGCAGCTTCACCGCATCCTCGAAGTCCATCTCCCGCTCATAGCCACGCAGCAGGATCGGGCGCCCATATTTCGTTTCACCGATCTGGAAGAAGGGCGTGTCCCAGCTGGCTTCTATGAAGTTGCCCTCGGGGTACAGCAGGAACATGCGCGGCTGCATGCCCTTGATCTGCCCTGCAAGAATCATGGAAGCCGTGAAGCGCCCCTCGCTCTCCATGCCATTCCCGGCCTGCGAGGACTGGATGGTGGAGCGCAGCAGCCTCCCCACTTCCACCGCCACCTGGAACATGGTGGGAGCCTCGAGCAAGGAATTCTGCCGTTGATCAGGCGCCTTGTTGTGCTCCTCAAGCTGATTGATCACGGCCTGCGTCGTCGCCAGATTGCCGGCGGTCATCAGGGTGAGGATGCGTTCACCGGGCACTTCCCAGTGGAACATCTTGCGAAAGGTGGAGATGTTGTCGACGCCCGAATTGGTGCGGGTGTCGCTCATCAGCACCAGCCCCTTTTCCAGCATCATGCCCACGCAATAGGTCACTTCAAATCCCCTGACACATACCAATCAGCTGCCATTGCGGGCGAGAACTCCGCTGGCAACGCACCCCTCAACGAAGATTACTGTTCCACGCCCTGTTGTTCTACCGCCAATACGACATGCAGTTCCTGCTCTGCCGTACCGAAGCTGATCCCGGTAACCGGTGCCGCCTCCGCATAATCCCGCCCCGTCGCGACGCGAACATAGCGGGGATCTGGGCTGATTCCGTTGGATACGTCGAAGCCAACCCAACCAAGCCCTTCGACATGAGCCTCAGCCCAGGCATGGGTCGCCTCCTGATGCACCCGGCCATCCATCATCAGGTACCCGGAGACATAGCGGGCGGGAATATCGAGCGCGCGGGCCGCGCCGATGAAGATATGCGAATGGTCCTGACAGACCCCTACGCCTTCGCTGAGTGCTTCCTCGGCCGTCGTCTGAACATGCGTCACCCCGGTTTCGTACCGCACCATGGAGTGGATGGCGGACGAAAGCTCGTGCAGCATGGCAAGCGTATCGCCATCCCTTCCCCGAACCTGCCCCACCAACGAACGCATCTTCGCGCCCGGCTTCGTCCGTTCGGTCTGCGAGAGGAAGACCCAGAGCGGTAGATGTCCGGAGTGCCCCCCGATCACCCCGGCCTTGTCCTGGGTTTCGACCAGCCCCTCGCAATGTATCGCCACTTCCTGCACACCCGGCAGCACCGCGATCAGCGCGGTATGGTTCCAGTTCTGGTCATCGTATTCCAGTTCCAGCGCAGCCCCTTCGTAGGTCATCGACCATGAAAGTATCTCCTGCCCGCGGGTAGCCTTGGGGGTGAGGCGAAGGCGCTGGAGCCCGTGTGCAACGGGTTCTGCGAAACGGTAATGCGTCGTATGGCGGATGGAAAGGCGCATGGCTCAGGCGATAAACCGGTAATCGGTGGCAATGGAGGTGGCGATGGCCTCGTTCTCGCTGATGAAGGCCGTGAGAAATTCATGCAGCCCTTTGTCAAAGATGGAATCGATGGTTGCCTCGCACAGTCTGCGGTCCGCCTCGCGCATCAGCGTGTGGCATTCCCCCCTATTGTGATGCAGTTCGGCCAGAGCCTTCAGATTTTCCCGCAAGGCATCGTAGCAGAATGCCAGGCTGCGCGGGAAACGACGGTCGAGAATCAGAAATTCGGCGATCCCGCGCGGGTCCATCCGCCCGGCATTGAGCCAGCGATAGGCCCGCTCTGCCGAAAGGGAGCGCAGCACCGTGTCCCATTGCCCGGTATCGAGGCTAGACCCCACATAGGCAAGCGAGGGCAGCAGCAGATAATATTTCACATCCAGGATACGCGCGGTGTTGTCAGCCCGCTCCAGAAAAGTCCCTGCCCGTGCAAAATGGTAGATTTCATTGCGCAGCATCGAGCCATAGGTCGCCCCGCGCACCAGCGTCGCCTCGCGGCGGATGGATGCCAGCACACTGCCCAGGCTGGCCTCGCGCACTGGTCGATCGAGCAGGTCGCCCAGCACCATCCATGCCTCGTTGACCGCTTCCCACACCTCGGCCGTTATCGAAGTACGGGCGCTGCGTGCATTGGCCCGGGCGGCCTCGATCATGCCGAGGACGTTTTGCGGGTTCTCCCTGTCACGCAGCACGAAGTTGCAGACCTGCGCACCGGAATATTCGCTATGCAGTTCCTGATAGGCAGTCTGTTCGCCAAGCGTGACGATGACCGAGCGCCATTCCTCATTGGCAGCATCCGCGCCGCGCGTCAGCGCCATGCGAAAGCCCGCCTCCAGCAGGCGCGCGGTATTCTCCGCCCGCTCCAGATAACGGAACATCCAGAAGATCGAATTGGCCGTCCTGCCTAGCATTCCCCGCTGCGCCCCTCAGTCTTCCAGAACCCAGCTGTCCTTGGTCCCGCCCCCTTGCGAGGAATTGACCACCAGCGAGCCTTTTTTGAGTGCCACGCGGGTAAGCCCGCCCGGCGTTATGTCGATTCCATTGGGCGAGACGAGTACGAAGGGCCGCAAATCCACATGGCGCGGTGCGAGCCCGGCCTTGGTGAATATCGGCACGGTGGAAAGCGCCAGCGTGGGCTGGGCGATGTAATTATCCGGCCGGGCCTTCAGCTTGTCCCTGAAACGGGCGATTTCCCGGCTGGAAGATGTCGGGCCGATCAGCATGCCATAGCCGCCCGATCCGTGGACTTCCTTCACTACCAGATCGGCGATGTTGTCCAGCACATAGGCAAGGCTGTCGGCCTCGGCACAGCGCCAGGTCGGCACATTGGGCAGCAGCGGCTTCTCGCCCGTGTAGAACTCGACGATCTCCGGCATGAAGCTGTAGATCGCCTTGTCATCCGCAATGCCGGTGCCCGGCGCATTGGCAATGGTGATCCCGCCCGAACGATAGACGTCCATGATCCCCGGCACGCCCAGCATGGATTGCGGGTTGAAGGTCAGCGGATCGAGGAAATCGTCGTCCACCCGGCGGTAGAGCACATCGATCGGCTGGAAGCCCGCCGTGGTGCGCATCTGCACCCGGCCATCGACCACGCGCAAATCGCTGCCTTCCACCAGTTCGGCGCCCATCTGGTCCGCCAGGAAGGCATGTTCATAATAGGCCGAATTATAGATCCCCGGCGTCAGCACCGCCACTACCGGCTTGTCCGATGCTGCATCGGGCGCGCAGGCCGCTAGGCTCTTGGCGAGGCGGCGCGGGTAATCGGAAACGGACTGGACGTGAATCCTGGCGAAGAGTTCAGGGAACATCGCCATCATCGTCTCGCGGTTTTCCAGCATATAGGAAACGCCGCTGGGAGTGCGGGCATTGTCTTCCAGCACCATGAACTCGTTGGGCCCAGTGCGGACGAGGTCGATTCCGACGATATGCGTGTAGACCCCGCCCGGCGGCGTAAAGCCGACCATCTGGGGCAGCCACGCAACATTGCCTTTGAACAGGCTGAGCGGGATGCGCCCGGACCGCAGAATTTCCTGCCTGTGATAGAGATCGTGCATGAAGGCGTTGAGCGCTCTCACCCTCTGTTCGATCCCGCGGGAAAGCCGTCGCCATTCTGTTCCGGTAATGATCCGGGGAACCATGTCGAAGGGAATCAGCCGCTCTTCCGCGTCATCATCGCCATAGACATTGAAGGTGATCCCGGTTCGTCGGAAGAACTGTTCGGCCTCGCGGCTCTTGCGCCGCATGAGGGCCGGATCCTGTTCTTCCAGCCAGGTTACGTAGTCCCGGTAAGCCGGACAGATTGCCCCGTCGGCCTGCCGCATCTCGTCGAAATTAGGCTCCGGCTTTATGCTCACTGCCCCTTATGTTGCAGTGCAACAATTGCACGGAACTTGGCGCCTGCCAAGGGGTCAAAATCGAGTCAGGTCAGATGTTTTCCAACTCGGCCAGAACTGCCTCAATCGCCTCGTCCGAATAGGCAAAACCCATATGACCGCAACGCAGGGCAATCGCTTTGTCGCGCTCGCCGGGGCGACCGCAGGAACTGCGGGGCGAGACGATTCCGTCACGCGGGCTCCACAGTGCCACGGTGGGCACGGGCGGCTTGACGGATATATCCGCGACAACCGGCGGTGCCTCCACCGAATGGCCTGTTATCAGGTGATAGATTCGCCAGACATTATTGGCCTTGGGATTGCCCGAGAAGGGCGAACCCATCGTCACCACCTTGGCGATTGCCTCGGGGTTACGCTTGGCGACTTCGCGGGCGAAAATGCCGCCCAGGCTCCAGCCGACCAGCACTACCTGCTCGCCATAGCGGCGATGGAGATCGAGCACGCGCCGGGCCACCATGTCGAAATTCTCGGGCGAGGGCCCCATGTTGAAGCCCAAGCCCCAGTTCTTCACTGTATGGCCGGCCATTTCCAGATGCTGCGCCAGCCGCCGCAACCGTACCGGATGAGTTGCGAAGCCGGGCAACAGCATGACCACGCGCGGATTGGCGCTGCGGCAGATTGCCGGGCCAGCGACCTTGCGCTTGAGCGGTCGGGTAAGAAATTGCAGTTCGCCCAGCAGATGCCTGAGCGGCGGGCCGTGAATGCCATGGGGCTGCGCCTCGACCACCAGCGCCGCGCGCGCCTTGATCGCGCTCAGCCAGTCGCCTGCCGGCGGCATGCGCGATGGCTGGTGCCCATGGGCACCCCGGCGCGGCAAGGCGCCCGCACGGTTCCGACTCAGCGAGTTCATGCCGGAACTGTAACAGAAATGACTTATTCCAGGCTGAACGAATCTGCCGGCGTCATGAAACTGTAGTATTTACCGATCGTCCGACTGCACTTTCCTACACATCCGCAAATGGCGTTTATGCTGTCCGATGAACAGCCCTGCCCTCGCCCTGAATCCTAAGCTTCCCGCCTGTGTCGCCCCACCCCGACAGCGCTTGCGGAACATGCACGAAAACCCGAAACGGAAGGTTACGTCCAGGACAACGCATACCCGCGAAAAATGGCTCGAAACCGCGTCGAATGGGGGTGACACGCTTCGCACGAAAAGGGGCATTTCCCGGCCTGAGAGGGTGACACATCACCCCCGGCAATCAGCCTTTGCATTCTCCGATGCGTTCCGAAACCATGCGCATCTTCATATGCATTTTGCCGCCGGGCATGTCGGGAATGACCTGATCGCCTTCCACCGTCATGTCGCTGCCGGTGGAATTGAAGCTGCCATTCAGAGTGAATGTGCCGGTGGCGCCCCGCTCTCCGTCGCACTTCATCACCGCGTCGATCTTGCTGCCCGACACGGCGAACTTCTCGTAAGTGCAGTTGTTTTCATTACTCATGCCGCGCTCGGTCAATTGCTTGAGCGCTTCCTTCGATTCCTCGGGCGTGAGGCAATCGGTCAGCGTCATGCGGCCGGACGACATGGACTTCTTCATCTGGGCAGCCATGGCCTCAGGCATGCCGGGCACGCTCATCTCCAGAATTTCCACCGTCTGCTTATATTCGCCCGGCTGAGGCATCTCGATACCCGCCGCTGCTATTGCTTCGGCAGGGTTGGCGCCCTTGCCTTCGACATCCCCGCCAGCCGCAGTTTCTTCCTTCTTGCCGCAACCGGCAAGGGCAAGCGCCGCCACCATTGGCAGGAAAACCAGTTTACGCATCAAATCGATCCCTTCGAATTACGGACGGATGACGCGACCCATCTCCTCGCGAATACCAAGCCACCGCCGTTCTGCCAACGCCCCGTTGCGGAACGCATGCAGAACGGCCATATATCGCGCCATGGCCGAACTCGTTATCCGCAGGGGGCTGGAAGAGCCCGATACTTCCGGCACCTTTACGCCGCACAAGCCCGTTCGTCCGGAGAAATCCGACGGGGGCCGCCCGTTCAAACTGGTTTCGGATTATGAACCGGCAGGCGACCAGCCGACCGCCATAGCCGAGCTTGTCAGCGGCATTCGCGATCAAGAGAAAACGCAGGTACTGCTGGGCGTTACCGGCAGCGGCAAGACCTTCACCATGGCCAAGGTGATCGAAAGCCTGCAGCGCCCTGCCCTGATCCTGGCGCCGAACAAGATCCTGGCCGCCCAGCTCTATGGCGAGTTCAAGAGCTTCTTTCCTGAAAACGCCGTCGAATATTTCGTCAGCTATTACGATTATTACCAGCCCGAAGCCTATGTGCCGCGCAGCGACACCTATATCGAGAAGGAAAGCTCGGTAAATGAGGCGATTGACCGGATGCGCCACTCCGCCACCCGCGCCTTGCTGGAACGCGATGACGTGATCATCGTCGCTTCGGTATCCTGCCTTTACGGTATCGGCTCGGTCGAAACCTATTCGGCCATGATCTTCGACCTGAAGAAGGGCCAGTCGGTCGATCAGCGGGAGATCATCCGCAAGCTCGTCGCCCTGCAATACAAGCGCAACGACGCCGCTTTCGCGCGCGGCAATTTCCGTGTGCGGGGCGACAGCCTGGAAATCTTCCCCAGCCACTATGAGGACATGGCCTGGCGGATCAGCTTCTTTGGGGACGAGATCGAGGAGATCAGCGAATTCGATCCGCTGACCGGCGCCAAGGGGGCCAGCCTCAACAGCGTGCGCGTCTATGCCAATTCCCACTATGTCACGCCCGGCCCCACGCTGAAGCAGGCGAGCGAGGCGATCCGGTTTGAACTGGCGGAACGGCTCAAGGAACTGGAAGCCGAAGGCAAGCTGCTGGAACATCAGCGGCTGGAACAGCGCACCAATTTCGACCTGGAAATGATTGCGGCCACAGGCAGCTGCGCGGGTATCGAGAATTACAGCCGCTTCCTGACCGGACGCCTGCCGGGCGAGCCCCCGCCGACCCTGTTTGAATATCTGCCCGAAAATGCGCTGCTATTCGTCGATGAAAGCCACCAGACCGTGCCGCAGATCGGCGCCATGGCCAAGGGAGACCATCGGCGCAAGCTGACGCTGGCCGAATATGGCTTCCGCCTGCCGAGCTGCATCGACAACCGCCCGCTGCGCTTCAACGAATGGGACGCGATGCGCCCGCAGACCGTGGCCGTGTCAGCCACGCCCGGCAATTGGGAGATGGAGGAATCGGGCGGCGTCTTTGCCGAACAGGTGATCCGCCCCACCGGCCTGATCGACCCGCCCGTCTTCATCCGCCCGGTGGAAGATCAGGTGCAGGATTGCATCAACGAATGTCGCGAAACGGCGGCCAAGGGCTATCGCACGCTGGTCACCACGCTCACCAAGCGCATGGCGGAAGACCTTACCGAGTTCATGCATGAGGCGGGGCTCAAGGTCCGCTACATGCACTCCGACGTAGAGACGCTGGAGCGTATCGAGCTGATCCGCGATCTGCGCATGGGCGTGTATGATGTGCTGGTGGGCATCAACCTGCTGCGCGAAGGGCTCGATATTCCGGAATGCGGCCTCGTCTGCATTCTGGATGCGGACAAGGAAGGTTTCCTGCGCAGCGAAACTTCGCTCGTCCAGACCATCGGCCGCGCCGCGCGTAACGTGGATGGCCGGGTGATCCTCTATGCCGATCGCATGACCGGCAGCATGGAACGCGCCATCGCCGAAACGGACCGCCGCCGCGAAAAGCAGCGCGCCTATAATGAGGAACACGGCATCACGCCGCAGACGATCAAGCGCCAGATCGCCGACATCGTCGCCCATACAGCCAGCCGCGACGGCGTGCTGGTGGAAATCGAGGCGGAAGACGGCCGCAACAACCTCGTGGGCCACAATCTGCGCGCCTATATCGAGGACCTCGAAAAGAAAATGCGCGCCGCCGCCGCCGATCTCGAATTCGAGGAAGCCGGCCGTCTGCGCGACGAAATCCGCAGGCTGGAAGCCGAAGAACTTGGCTTGCCGGATGACGAGAAGAAAGCGCCGCTGGTGGGGCGAAGTAACGAAGGCAAGCCGGGAACGCGGAAGACGCGGTATGGGAAGACCCAGCGGAAGTGGGGGCGTTGAGAACTAGTTCTAAAAAGTTCTAGAACATTCGCAAAAGTTCCGCTACTCACTCCATGTCAGGAGGTGGGATGCGGAAAATTGATGTCAGCACTGAAGTCTTTGCAAAGATTTGGGCACAGCGCATCGCCGGTGAGGAAAGTGAAGACGAAATCCTCAAGCGCCTTCTTGGGGTTAAGGCTCCAGATAACTCGCAAGCGGCGAAGGCGTCCAAGGGAGGCAGCATCATTCACTCAGCTCTCTGGCGTCAGGATGTTCGGCAAGGGCTGCAGAACTTAGGCGGCTCTGGGCACCTTAAAGACATCTATCAGGCCGTGCGTGATATTAGGCGGAAGCACGGACGATCGATACCTCCCAACTTTGAAGCCATAGTCCGGCGCGAACTTGAGCAGAATAGCGCGGATGCGGGAGCGTATTTGGGGAAACGCAACTGGTTTCGTTCAGTAGACGGCATTGGTTCTGGTATTTGGGCTGTGCGCGAAGAGTCTGAGCAATGATCCGTTCTTTCGCCGATCCCGAAACCGAACTCATCTGGACAGGCCGACAGAGCCGCAAGCGACCGCCGGATATCCAGAACACAGCTCGGCGTAAGCTGCGGCTACTGAACCGCACCGCGAACCTTTATGACCTTCGCATTCCAGCCGGAAATCGCTTCGAACAGTTGAAAGGCTTTAC
Source organism: Fulverythrobacter ferritrahens (assembly GCF_020539485.1). Taxonomy (GTDB): domain Bacteria; phylum Pseudomonadota; class Alphaproteobacteria; order Sphingomonadales; family Sphingomonadaceae; genus Andeanibacterium; species Andeanibacterium ferritrahens. The sequence goes on along the minus strand of NZ_JACDXU010000001.1, from coordinate 312,159 downwards.
GCCTTCGCGATATAGTCTACGCATCAACGACCAATGGAGGATCACCTTCATCTGGTCTGACGGAGGCGCGGACGATGTCCGGATCGAAGACTATCACAGGGGATGAAGGCCTGCTGGACAACGTCCATCCGGGCGCGATCCTGCGTGAGGATTTTCTGATCGGCAGCGAAATCCCGTTGGATGAGGTTTGCGCAGGCGCGGGTATTGACCGTGAACGCCTGCAGGCGGTGCTTTCGGAAGAAGAGCCGGTTGACGCGAATATCGACCTTCGACTGGCGCGCTATTTCGGCATGAGCGAAGGCTTTTTCCTGGGATTGCAGATTGATTTCGATCTGGAAGAAGAGCGGCGCGCACATGGCGAGGAACTCTCCCGGATCACACGTCGCGCGGCTTGACCGTCCAATTCCCCTGAAATTGCCAGAACTGCTCGTGCCCCGCCATCCAATCGCACTTTTCATATTCGCCGCCCCCCTCCTCCTCTCCGCCTGCGACCGGCCGCCGGTGCAGCGGATCGATCTGGAGGATGCGCAAAGCGCAGCCTTGCTGGCGATCAGCCCGTCACCCAACAGTGAAGGGGCAGCGTGGCACATCTCGGTTGATGGCAAGGGGATCGACTTCGGGCAGGACAAGCAGCAGCCCTTCCTGTCGCTGCGCTGTCTTCTGGCCAAGGCTGCGCAGCCGCAGCTGGAGATTATTCGTCACGCTCAATCCGAACCCGGCGCGCGGGCGCTCTTCGCGGTCATGGGGAACGGCATCATCGCCCGGCTGAAACTGGATGCCACGCTCACCAAATCAGCGGGCTGGCGCTGGGAGGGGCTTTATCCCGCCGATGCGCCGGAACTGGACGTGTTCACTGGCCAGCGGAATATCGAAGCCACTTTGCCCGGCTCTGGCACGTTGAAGATCGCGGGCAGTTCGCTGCCGCGCGAGTTCCTGCAATGGTGCCGCCTGGGCGGGCTTGCCGCATCGCTGCCCGCGGAACCGCCTGCGACGCCTTTGCCCGGCGTCTAGCTCGCGCCCGCCAGTTCCTTGAGGCTTGCGGGCGTCAGCACCTGCGGCAATTGCTGCGGCTCCCCGCCGCCTGCCGGATACCACAGGTAAAGCGGCACCCCGCCCGCGCCATGGGCGGACAGGAAGCGGGTGATGGCTGGATCGCGCCGGGTCCAGTCCCCTACCAGCGCGACAACGCCAGCCTTCTCGAAAGCCTGCTTCGTCTCCTCCCGCTCGATCGCCACGCCTTCATTGACCTTGCAGGTCAGGCACCAATCGGCAGTGAACCACACGAATACCGGCTTGCCGCTCGCCCGCGCCTCGGCCAGCGCCGTCTCACTGAAGGGCCGCGCAGCAATGATGCCGGTTTCAGCGGATGGCGGTGGTGCCATGCTCTGCGGCAACACCAGCGCACCGGCCAGCGCCAGCACCGGCACCGCGCCAGCCACCAGCGGCCATGTCTTCTGCCCGGCTCTCTGCCTGCGCCCGGCGACTATCAGAACAGCAAGGAACAATACGGCCAAACCCACGGCCACCAGCAGGAAGGGCCAGCCGCCCAGCCGCCACGCCAGCCATGCCAGAGCCATGGCGGTGAGCGCCATCGGAACAGCCATCACCTTGCGGAACGTGTTCATCCACTTGCCCGGTCGCGGCAGGCGGCGGCGCAGGGCCGGAATAAAGCCGAGCGCCAGAAAAGGCAGTGCAATGCCAAGACCCAGCGCGGCGAAGAGCAGCATGGCCTGCGCGGCAGGCAGCAACAGCGCCGCACCCATCGCCGCCGCCATGAACGGCCCGGTGCAGGGCGTGGCCACGAAGGCCGCCAGCAGGCCGGTGGCGAAAGCGCCCATCGACTGTCCGCCGCCCGAAACAGAAAGGGAGGGCAGCTCGTAAAGCGCGGCAAAATTGGCCGTGATCGCTACTGCCAACACTAGCAGGGCCGCTACCACGCCGGGTTCCTGCAACTGAAAGGCCCAGCCGATCTCCGCGCCGCCAGCGCGCAAACCCAGCATCAATGCGCCAAGGCCGAGGCAGGCGAGGACTACGCCCGCCGTATAGGCCAGCCCTTCCCGCCGGGCCTCCGCCTCGCTTTCACCCGCGCGGGCAAGGCTCATCGCCTTGAGGCTCAGGATCGGGAAGACGCAGGGCATGATGTTGAGCAGAAGGCCGCCCGCCAGCGCCATTGCCAGCAGCAGCGGGAATGCAGGAAGGCCATCGACCGCGCCCGACGTGGCGGTTTCCAGCACTTTCCCGCCCGGTGGCACGGCGCCCGGCTGCCCGGCGAAGCGAATGCCGTTGCCATCATCGTCGAGCTTGAGGATGCCCGAAATCGCCTCTGCGGAAGGCTGCGCGTTCTTTGCCAGCGCCAGTTCCGCCACCAGGGTGTTTCCCTGTCGGCGGAAGGTCTGGGGGGCAGCATAATCTATCAGGCCATTTTCCGCCAGAAACAGGTGGGGCGCAGCGATCTCCAGCGATTCCGGAAGCGGGATCGCAATTCGCAGCTTGTTGCCTGCAAAGGCAAAATTAGCCGAGCGGTCGAGCAGCGGGGGAATCGCAGTGCGCCATTGGTCAAAGCGCGGTTCAATAGCGCCGCCCGCCCCGACCTTGATCGTAGTGGCCATGAGCGCCTGTTCCGGAACGCAAATCTTGTCCGTACAGGCGAGCCAATTGGCATGCACGGTCACCGGAACCGTGGCCCCCACAGTTGCGCTCGACGGCACCGAAAGCGTCGTCAAAATGGCATAGGGCCCTTCGAAAACGTGGTTCATCATGCCGGAGATGAGCAGGGTCTGCGGCACAGGATATTCCAGTTCCCCCGCCTGCCATCCCGGCGGCAGCGACCATTCCAGCTCCATCCCGTAGCCCGCATCGCCGGGGTTGGACCAATAGCCATGCCAGCCCGGCTCCGGCTTCATTACGAAGGCAAGCTGCACCCTGCCGCCCGGCGTGGCGGGCCCCTGCGCCACCAATTCGCCCGCAATGTGGTTCGCACGCCCCTGCGCCGCCGCGGGCACGGGAGAGAGCGCCGCGACCAGCAACGCAAGCAGCAGGGAGATGCACCGGATTGCCGCCATGGCAAGATGTCTCTTTCGTCGGTTAAGGTAGCACTTGTCTCGCAAGGGACTCACGGCGTAGGGCCTGAGTTCCCAACCCGCAAGGAAGGCAGATGGACGAGAGGCGAGAATTGCTGATCCTGGGCGGCGGCCTTGTGGGCATGACCCTGGCCCTCGCCGCCGCGAAACAGGGCATTGCCAGCCATGTGGTGGACCGTGCCGATCCGGCGGAGCTGACGGCGGACGGGTTTGACGGGCGCGCCAGCGCCATCTCCACCGCCAGCTGGAACCTGTTCTGCAATATCGGCCTGGGCGACAGGCTGGAGCCGTATGGCTGCCCGATCGATTCGATCGCGGTCACCGATGCGATGCGCCCCGGCAAGATCGATTTCCGCCCGCAGCCCGATGAAGGCTCGCTGGGCCGCATGTTCTCCAATCGCGACCTGCGCCTTGCCCTGTTCGAGGCCGCCAGGGACGAGAAGCTGATCGCCTGGCACGCCCCCATCGACGTGGTTAAGCGTGAACGGGGCGAACATGGCGTTTCCGCCACCCTGTCAGACGGGCGCGTGCTCCATGCCAGCCTGATGGTGGCCGCCGAAGGCCGCCGTTCCCCCACGCGGGACGAGGCCGGGCTGAAGTTGGCCCATTGGGATTACCAGCACCGCGCCCTGATCGTGGGGCTGGATCATGAAAAATCGCACGGCAATGTCGCTTGGGAAATCTTCTATCCCACCGGCCCCTTCGCCCTGCTGCCGATGCGCGACGGGCCCAGGGGAGAACACCGCAGCGCCTTGGTATGGACCGTGGCGGAAAAGGACGCGGCAGGCACGCTGGCGCTGTCCGAGCGGGCCTTCCTGGCCGAAGTCGAGAAGCGGATGCAGGGCATGTTCGGCAAGATCAGCCTCAACAGCCGGATCTCCTCCTATCCGCTGGGCTTCCAGCATACGGCGCGGATGACCGGGCAAAGGCTGGTGCTGGCGGGCGACGCAGCCCACGGCATCCACCCCATTGCCGGGCAGGGCCTCAATCTGGGCCTGCGCGATGTCGGCGCGCTGGTGGAAGTGCTGATGGACGGGATGCGCCTTGGCCTCGATCCGGGCGATGCACAGATTCTGGAACGCTACGAACGCTGGCGCAGTCTCGACAATTTCACCGTTTCCGCCACTTGCGACGGGATCACCCGCCTGTTCGGCATCCAGGGCCGCACCGCCTCCGCCATCCGCCGCTTCGGCATGGCGGGCGTGCAACGGATTCCTGCGCTGAAGAACTTCTTCATGGATGAAGCACGCGGGATGAGCGGCAAGCTGCCTTCACTGCTGCAGGCTTAGGGGTAGATCCGGCAACTGATCGGGAATGCGGCCGGAAGTGGTTCGACCGGAACAAATCCGTTTCAGCCACGCCCCTACCCTTCGTCGTTCCCCTTCAGAAATATGCGGAACACAAACGCCCCGCCACCGTTGCGACCTTTCGCTACACTTGCAGACCTATGCCTGCATTCCTGCGCGGGTTAGGCATCGCGTGCACAAGATCGAATCGCGATCAGGGAGAGAAATGATGAAGTTCAAGGCAATCCTGGCGTTCCTCGTTGCGGGCAGCATGACCGCAACGGCAGCGGCGCAGCAGACCGGCGCAGGTGCGCCTCCGCCCCGCCCCGCAGGCGCCCCGGCGGCCCCGCGTTCGATGCTGCCCCCGCCAGAGCCGATCGAACACATCACCGGCAACGTCTACAAGATCTTCGGCGGCGGCGGTAACACGCTGGTCGTCGTTCAGCATGACGGCGTCATCCTGGTGGACACCAAGATGCCCGGCAACGGCCAGGCAATCATGGATGAAGTCCGCAAGATCACGGACAAGCCGATCAAGACGATCATCTGCACGCATAGCCACCCCGACCATACGGGCAGCACGGATTTCATCCGCGAACTCTATCCCAATGTCCGCATCGTGATGAGCGAAGGCACCAAGGCCGAACTGGCGGCCAATCCGCAGGGCAATCCCAAGCTCCTGCCGACCGAAACCTACAAGGACCGCCTGACTATCGGTGAGGGTGACGAGCGGATCGAACTGTTCCATACCGGCGTGGGCCATACAGGCGGCGACACTTTCGTGGTGGTTCCTGCTGCCAAGCTGCTGTTCATGGGTGACGTGATGGCCTGGAACATGGCCCCGTTCCTTCCCGCTGGCGGCGCAACCGCAATTGCCGTCGAAACCGAGAAGCTGGTCGATGCCGTGAAGGACATGGGCATCCAGATCGTGGTTGAAGGCCATGGCCATGTGAATGACTGGGCGAGCCTGGTGCGCCTGTCCCACTTCAACCGCGCCCTCGTAACCGCCGCGAAGGCCGCCTATGATCGTGGCGACCCGCCGGGCGCGGCCGTTGCCGAACTGAAGCGCAATCCCGAATTCGCACCGCTGCTCGACACGCATATCAAGAAGGGCCTCGAATATGGCAACACGCCGCTGGCCCGCGCGCATATGAACGTGAACGTCGCCTACACCGAGTTCGCGGGCGAGCAGGCCGGCTTCGGCATCGCCAATGGCGCGCCCCTGCCCGCGACGGACAAGCACAAGGGTTCCGACCCTAAGGATACCGCTCCGCCCACGCCGGAAATGCTGGCCGCTGCGGTAGCCAAGTAAGCCACTTCAGCCGGACGGCGGGCTGTTGCACGCCGTCCGGTCATTCATGCCATGCGCACAAGGCTGAGCATCTGCCGGAAGAAGGCTTCCTATCGCACGCAGGACGATGCGCTGGCTGCCATCGTTGCTTCGGGGCTGGACCTGCGCCTCTATCGCTGCGACCGTTGCTGGCAGTTTCATCTGACAAGCCGCCGCAAGGGCAAGCGCCTGCCGAGGATGGCAGGTTAGTCTCTTACTCCCCTTCGGAAGCGGCCATCAGATCCATCAGATTGCGCGCGGCTTCCCGGTCAGCCTCATCCTTGAAGGCGACATCGAGATCGGGCGCCTGCCCCAGCATGTAGAGCAGGGTCCATAGCGCAAACCGCCGCGCACGGTCCGTCTCCAGCCCGAAATCCACCCGCATCCGGTCAAGCCCGTCGGCCTGAACCGCAGGCGAGACCTGCGAAAGGTCGGCAGTGCCGAAATAGCGGCGAAGCTGGTCGTCCAAATCCATTGGCCATGCCTAGCGGTTTGGACCGGGAAAGGGAATGGCGGGCCCGCCCGCATCGTGGGAGAAGCCTAGGCTTTCCCCACCATCCCCCGCTCATCCGCCCGCAAAGTCAACACCTCAACCCCGCTTGAGGTAACCGCCACAGTGTGTTCGAACTGGGCGGAAAGCGACCCGTCACGGGTGACCACAGTCCAGCCATCATCCTCGGTGCGCACGGCGCGGCGCCCCTGATTGAGCATCGGCTCGATCGTGAAGGTCATGCCTTCGCGCAGGACCATGCCAGTGCCGGGACGGCCGAAATGCAGCACCTGCGGGTCTTCATGCATTTCCTGCCCGATGCCGTGGCCGCAATATTCGCGCACCACACTATAGCCGTATTTCTTGGCGTGACGTTCGATCGCGGCGCCGATATCGCCCAGCCGCGCGCCGGGGCGCACGGTGCGGATACCCTGCCACAGCGCCTCGTAAGTGCCGCGCACCAGTCGCTTCGCCGCTGGGTGGACTTCCCCGACAAGGAAGGTCTTGCTGGAATCCGCTATATAGCCGTTCTTCTCCAGCGTGATGTCGAGATTGACGATATCGCCATCCTTCAGCACATCCGCCGCCGACGGAACGCCGTGGCACACGACGTGGTTCACCGAGGAATTGAGGACAAAGGCAAAGCCATATTGGCCCTTGCTGGCGGGCCGGGCCTGCAAATCCTCCACGATGAACCGCTCCACCAGCGCATCGATCTCCAGCGTCGATTTTCCCGCCAGCGGCGTACGGTCCAGCATTTCAAACACCGATGCCAGCAGGCGGCCGGATTCAGCCATCAGGGCAAGTTCGTAAGGCTGCTTGATCATGTGCCGGTCAGCGCCAGCGGTTGAGGCGTTACCCCGGCGGAGCGCAATTCCCGCTCCATGATCTCGGTGAAGCTGAGCGTGGGATTGGTTTCGCACAGCATGCCCAGCCTGATCCAGAACGCGGCCTGCGCGTTGATGGAGCGGCAGGAAACCTTGCTCGCCCGGCGCAGCTGCTCGTGCAGCTCATCTTCAATATTCACGATGCCCATCGGGGCCTCCATATACGATTCGTATATGGTCCATATATTCCCAAGAGGAAGATGCCAAGGGGCAGCCCGGATGGGCCCGCTCAGTTCAGGGTTTTCAGCTCAGGGCTGTACCGGGCTCGGCTGCATCACCGGCCTGCCCTGACCGTCCCGCAGGCGGGCCTCGTCGGAAATGGCGGTGGTTTCCAGCAGGTCCAGCGCATCCTGCGCGGCGGCATAGCGCCTTGCATCGGCGATCCAGCGCCGTGCCGGGGCGGAATCCGCGCCGGGAAGATTGCTCACTTCCGCCGCTGCCGCCGCGATGCGCCCTGTTTCCAGGAACATGCGCGCCCGCTCCATCCGCTTGACCGGCTGCGGGGACGGAGTCGCCTCGTGCCGCACGATGAACAGTTCGGACAATTCGCGCTTGATCTGCGTCCAGCTCAACCTTCCGCCCGAGCTATCCATCAGTTCGGGCGAAAGCCCGTCCAGCCGGGCGACCAGCTGGTCCAGCGTGACCGGGGTTTTCGCCGCCTCGATCACAATGCGCACCGCATTGGGATGGGCATCGCCGAAACGCAGTTTGAGCTGATCGGCCAGCCCATCAAGATCCCGCCCGCGTTCGATCGCGCGGCGCGCGGAGAAGGCGATCAGCAGCGCTTCGGACCGGGCGGAATTGCCGGCAACCGATTGCGCCTGCAGCGAAAGCTGGTCCAGCCGCTGTTCCAGCGCGACCACGCGCGCCTCGATCCCGCCCTGCTGCTGGGCGACCTGTTCCATTTTCTCCGCCGTCTGGGCGGCGGCTTCGCTGCTGGTGGGTGCATTGTCGCCGGGATGACTGCCCAGCAAAGGCTGGCGGCCATCCGACGGTGGGGCTTCCGGTGCTGACGCGCTAAAGCCGGGCAGGAAATCGAGCCCGCCCTGCCATGCGACATAACCAGTCGCCGCGACGCCCACCGCGAAAGAGAGGATCGCCGCGCCGATCAGCAACCCGCTGCCGCCGGTCCGGCGCTCGGGTATGCGGGGCCGCGCCCGGTTGAGGAATTCTTCTTCCATATAGTCCTTAGTCGACCCGGACTTGCCGCACCCTGGCTATGTTATGGCACGGAACAGTCCCAGTTCAATGGCACATGTCTTGCGCGAGTGCCAATAGCGCAGCCTCATTCGGCGCTGAAGCGGAGCGCAGCTGCGCCCAGCCCGGCCCCGCGGCGGCGGCGATGCGCGGGCCAAGTGCGGCCAGCGCGATCCGTTCCTTGCCGATGCCAAGCCGGTGGCATTCGCACGCAAGATGCCCTGCTGCGTCGGCAGAGTAAAGCAGCACGACCGGATCGCCTTCCTGCAACGCCTGCGCCATGTCCTCCGGCATAGGCAAAGCCACGCTCTGATATATGACCCGCGTGACCAGCACGATGCCCAGCGGCGGGTTGAGCGGCACGTGTTTCTCCCCGGCAAGGCGCAGCAGGGTCAGCGGCTGACCAGCCAGCCCGTTCAGCACCTGCTGCAAGCCGCCTGCCCCCACGCTCGCCGCCCGGAACCCCGCCGCGCGCGCGGCATCGGCGGTGGCCTTGCCCACGGCATGGACAGGCTTATCCGTAAATGCAGCCAGCCCCGGCCCGCCCAGACGGAAGGCATTGGCGCTGCCCACCAGCAGCCCGTCTATCCCCTCGGGCACGGGTACGTCCCAAGCCAGCGGGCGCATTTCGAACAGGGGCCAGCCGACTATGTCCAGCCCTGCGGCACGGCCTGCCGCCAGCGTCTCCTCCATCCCCCGGCGGGGGCGAATGACGATGGCGCGTTTCACTCAGCTGAGCCGGTGAAATGCTGGCGGATAGCGGGGCCCGCGCGGGCGAGCAGTTCGGCGGCGAGGGCGCGGGGCGCATCATCGTCACCGGGCGCGAAACGCACTTCATGCTCCACACGCTCTGCCCCGTCAGGGCTGAAAATCGCGGCGCGCATGGCGAGTTGCCCGTCCGCCATCCGGCTGAGCACCGCGATCGGGCTGTGGCAGGTGCCACCCAGTCCGGCCAGCAGGGCCCGCTCCGCCATTACCTGCGCCCGGCTGGGCGCATCGTCGATGGCGGCGATCAGCGCGCGGGTAGCATCGTCATCGGCATTGCATTCGATCCCGATGGCGCCCTGCGCGGGCGCCGGCAGCCATTGATCGAGGGCCAGAGGGGTGCCAACATGGCTTTCCCCCAGCCGGTTGAGCCCAGCTGCGGCGAGCAGGGTTGCATCCGCTTCGCCCGCTTCCAGCCTGCCGAGCCGCGTCGCGACATTGCCGCGAAAGCTCACCACGCTGCAATCGGGCCGCAGATGCAGCAATTGCGCCGCGCGGCGCGGCGCGCTGGTGCCGATCCGCGATCCCGGCGGAAGGTCGGCGATGGAACCCGCGCCCACCAACACATCGCGCACATCTTCTCGCGGCAGGATAGCGGCGATGGTCAGCCAGTCCGGCCGCAAGGTCTCCACATCCTTCATCGAATGGACCGCGGCATCGATCAGCCCTTCATGCAGCCAGGCGTCGAGTTCCTTGGTCCATAGAGCCTTGCCGCCGATTTCCGCCAGCGGCCGGTCCAGCACCTTGTCCCCACTGGCCAGCACGGGGACGAGTTCCACGTCGCTCTCCTCCCAGCCATGGGCCTCGCACAGGCGACGGCGGGTTTCCTCCGCCTGGGCCATGGCGAGCGGAGAGCGGCGAGTGCCGAGGCGAAGCTTTGCGGAGGGGCGTTCTGAAGAAGTCATAGCAGCCGCTTGCCCTAAAGCGCATTTGCGTCCAGTGAAACCCCGGATGAGGAGGATCCTTGGCATCGAATCCAGCTGCGACGAAACGGCGGCTGCGCTGGTCGCCGCCGACCGGCGCATCCTTGCCCAGCGCATCGCCAGCCAGGATGAGGAACATCGCCCCTATGGCGGGGTGGTGCCGGAGATTGCCGCGCGCGCCCATGCCGAGCGGCTCGCCCCGCTGATCGAGGCGACGCTGGCTGACGCCGGCATGACGCTGGACGATGTGGACGCGATTGCCGCCACGGCTGGGCCCGGCCTGATCGGCGGCGTAATGGTGGGGCTGGTTTCCGCCAAGGCGCTGGCCATGGCCACGGGCAAGCCGCTCTATGCGATCAACCATCTGGAAGGCCACGCGCTCAGCCCGCGCCTTGCCGATGCCGGGCTGGAATTCCCCTATGCGCTGCTGCTCGTTTCGGGCGGGCACTGCCAGATTCTGCGAGTGGACGGCGTGGGCCGCTATCGCCGCTTTGCCACCACTATCGACGACGCGCTGGGCGAGGCTTTCGACAAGACGGCCAAGATTCTCGGCCTCGGCTATCCCGGCGGCCCGCAAGTGGAAAGGCTGGCGCGGGAGGGTGATCCCAAGGCCGTGCCCCTGCCCCGCCCGCTGGTCGGCAGCGGGGAGCCGCATTTCTCCTTCGCCGGGCTGAAAAGCGCCGTTCTGCGCGCCAAGGAAAGCGGCAAATATGCCGATGCCGATATTGCCGCGAGCTTTCAGCAAGCCGCCGTGGATTGCGTGGTGGACCGCCTGCGGATCGCCCTGGAGAAAATGGACGAAGGCATGGCGGGGGATAAGGACGGAGTGACCGCGCTGGTCGTGGCGGGCGGAGTCGCCGCCAATTCCGCCATCAGGGCCGCGCTGGAAGGCGTGGCGGAGCAATTCGACCTGCCCTTCACTGCCCCGCCCATGGCCCTGTGCACCGATAATGCCGCGATGATCGCATGGGCCGGGCTGGAACGGTTCGAGCCGGGCCATTCCGACCCGCTGGATATTTCCGCGCGGCCGCGCTGGCCGCTGGACCCGGAGGCCGAGACAGTGCGCGGCGCAGGAGTTAAGGCGTGAGTGCAGCTTCGATCGGCGTGATCGGCGCGGGGGCCTGGGGCACGGCGCTGGCTCAGATGCTGGCGAGCGATGGCAGCGAGGTGCTGCTGTGGGTGCGGGAAGCCGCGCTGGCCAAGGAAATCAACGAAGCCCGGCTGAACAGCACCTATCTTCCCTCCGCCGCGCTCGCCCCCTCGATCCACGCCACCAGTGAAGTGGCCGAAACTGCCGAATGCGCGATCCTGCTGGTGGTCACTCCTGCCCAGCATATGGGTGAAGTGCTGCGCCGCCTGCCCGGCACGCCGCGGGATCTGGTGTTGTGCAGCAAGGGGATCGAGGCAGGAAGCGGGCGTCTGATGGCCGATGTGGCCCGCGATGCGGTGCCCGATGCCGAGATTGCCGTGCTTTCCGGCCCTACATTCGCCCATGAAGTCGCCGCCGGGCTGCCCACCGCGGTCACGCTGGCCTGCGGCGGCGGGGAAACGCAGTGGCAGCGCCTCGCCCCCGCCATCGCCCGGCCGAGCTTCCGCCCCTATTACACCGACGATGTCATAGGTGCGGAAATTGGCGGCGCGGTGAAAAATGTCCTCGCCATTGCCTGCGGCGTGGTAGAGGGGCTGGGCCTTGGCCAGAACGCCCGCGCTGCCCTGATCGCCCGTGGCTATGCCGAAATGCTCCGCTTCGGGGAGGCGCTGGGCGCCAATCCGCATACGCTGGCGGGCCTGTGCGGGCTGGGCGATCTGGTGCTGACCTGTTCGTCCACCTCCAGCCGCAATTTCTCACTCGGCAAGGCATTGGGCGAAGGGCAGCTTCCGGCAGCCCTGCTGGCCAATCGCCGCACAGTGGCGGAAGGGGCCTCCACCGCGCCCGTGCTGGTGGAACGCGCCGCGCAACTGGGCATCGCCATGCCTATCGCCGAAGCCGTCGAGCGCCTCTTGGCAGGCGTCCCCGCCCCAGAAGTCGCTTCTGACCTGCTCGCGCGTCCGCTCCGCGCTGAGGGTCTTTCCGCGTGAGCCATACCGCGCATAATCCTGCGCCCGAAGGCGGCGACATCGCTGCCCTTGCCAAGGGCGGGCGCACAAATTTCTTTGGTTTTCTCCTGCGCCTTGCCGCGCGTATCCCGTTCCTGTTCATCGCCGGGCGTCTCTATGGCGCGGAGGCTCTGGGCCGCTTCGCTTATGCGCTGGTGGCGGTGGAACTGGCCGCGCAACTTGCCACGCTGGGGCAGAAGCGCGGCCTTGCGCAGCAGCTTTCGCGCGGGGCGCAGCCCGCTTCCCATATCATCGCCGACGGCATGGTGTTGAGCATCATTACCGGCGGCGCCCTGGCGGCGCTGCTGATGCTGTTCCCGCAGGCGATGTTTCCCGCAGGGCAATATTCGGACATCGACTGGCTGCTGCCACTGGCGGTGATACCCTTCACCCTGACCGACATCGCGCTTTCGGCCCTCGCCTATCGCTACGACATCGGAACGACGGTGAAGGCCCGCTCTGTGGTGGAACCATGGGCACTGTCCATCGCGGCGGCCGGGGCCTTCTTCCTGTTGCCGCACAGCGGGCTGGCGCTGGCCTATATCATCTCCATCTTCGCTGCCGCCATGGCCGCGCTGGTGCCGCTGTTCCGTGCCTATGGCCTGCCGCATGGCTGGGTGCCGCATCCGTTCCGGATCGGCAGGCTGGCGCTCACCAACATGCCCCTTGCCGCCGCCGATGCGGTGGAATGGGGAACGCGGCGGATCGACGTGGTGATCATGGGCCAGTTCGCCACGCCAACGGCGGTGGGCGTCTATTGGGCGGCCCAGCAGGTCGCCAGCCTGCCCTCCAAGCTGAAGAGCAGTTTCGAGCCGATCCTCGGCCCTGTCATCACACGCAACCTGATGGAAAAGAACTATCGCGCCATCGCAAAGCAGGTCTGCCAGGTGGGCTTCTGGATCACCGCCATGCAGGCCGGCGTGGCGCTGGCGCTGGGCATTCCGGGCGAGGCGGTGATGGGCCTCGTCGGGCCGGAATTCGTAGGCGGCACGGGCGCGCTGGCCTTCCTGCTGATCGCGGAAGTGGTGGCCGCCACTGCGGTCGTTTCCGAAGCGGCGCTGATCTATGTGGCGCGGATGAAGAATTTGTGGATCTCGCTTTCCACCATTTCGCTGCAGGCAGCCCTAACCGTGATCTTCATGATGGCGGTGGATCATTATCACCTGTCGGAACTCTATTATGCCGGAGGCGCCGCATTGGCGCTGGCGCTGGCGCTGGGCTTCGCTTCGATCATCAAGGGTGTCCTGCTCTCGCGCCTGCTGGGAGAACCGGTGAACAACTGGCGCTGGGCGCTGGTCTGGGCCGCCGCCCCCGCGATCTTCGTCGGCTGGGTCGCCATCCAGCTTCCCGAATGGCTGGAACTGAGCCTTGGCGTTCCGCTGATCCTCGGCGTCTATGGTTGGATGATCTGGAACAAGGGCTTCGGCCCCGAAGATCGCCTGCTGTTCCGCCGCAACGTGACCAAGAAGCAGGCTGAAGAAAGCGTGGACTGAATTTTTCCCGCTCGGGGATGGACCTTACCCTGCCTGCCGTGAATAAGTGCGGCCCCATGCACCGCACACCGCTGATCCCGCTTGCCCTTGGCGTCCTGGCTATCGTGCTGCTGGCGATCTTCGGCGCGCGCGCGACCGCTCCCGGGCTGACGGCAGGCCTTGCGCGTGAGGCGCAAGCCGCCATCGCACAGGCCGGGGGCACGGGCGTGACTGCGCGCTTTACCACCGCCAGCGGGATGCCCAGCCGCCATCCGGTGCTGATCGGCGGTAACAGGCTGGGCGCCGCTACCCGCGCCAGGGTGGCGCGTGCCGTGGCCGCGATCCCGGGCGTGGGCGGCGTGCGCTGGGACAACAGTTCGGCGCTGGCCTCCCGTGCCGCCCCGGCGGAACGGCCGCTTCACTGCGAAGATGATGTTGCCACTTTATTGCGTTCCCGCACAATCCTCTTCGAGGAAGGATCCAGCAGGATCGATGCGAGCAGCCAGGGCCTGCTGGACCAGGTTTCCGCTGCCTTGCGCCCTTGCCTTGGGGCCATCATCGCAATCACCGGCCATACCGATTCCTCCGGCGCGGAAGCAGGCAATCTCCAGCTTTCGCGGGATCGCGCCAATGCCGTGCTTACCGCCTTGGTCGCGCGCGGCATTCCGGCAGATGGCCTGAGGGCCACGGGCGTCGGTTCTGCCCGCCCGGTGGAAGGGCTGGACCCGCGTGATCCCGCCAATCGCCGCATCGAATTTTCTGTGGTGGAAAGCCAGCCGGTCAAGCCCACTCCGGTCGATACGCCCGGCCCCTGACGTCGGGCATGACAGGCCCCTTGGCTCCGGCCTTCGCACCGCTTAGGAACCCCGGAAAGGAACTATGCGCCCATGCCGATCTGGCTTGAATTACTGGTCTTGCTGCTGCTCACCTTCGCCGGCGGGCTGGCGCTGGGCTGGGCGCTGTGGGGCCGAGCGCCAGCCCGTGGAAGCGAGGAGTAGAAAATGATGGAACTGGTCGCCGCCAATTGGTGGCTGTTCGTGATTGCGCTTGTCATCGGCATTGCAATTGCCTGGTGGATCTTCGTCGCCAATCGCACGACCCGGGTGGTCACGTCCCGGCCGGATGTGCTGGAAGAGGGCTCCGCCCCCGCCCAGCGCAATCAGGCCCTGATTGACGCGCCCACGGCAACGGCGGCAGCCACGGCAGCCGCGCCGACTCCCGCACCCGCACCGGTAGCAGCGGGCGACGATCTCAAGCGGATCAAGGGCGTAGGGCCCAAGCTTGAGAAGCTGCTTCAGTCGCTCGGTGTCACCACCTATGCCGAGATCGCGGGCTGGAGCGAGGCGGATATTGACCGGATCGACGCCCAGCTGGGCAATTTCGCAGGCCGTATTCGGCGCGATAACTGGCCCGAACAGGCCCGTTTCCTCGCCGCCGGGGACGAGGCGGGATTCAAGGCCAAATTCGGAGCGGTCTGACCTCCCTCGCCGATCCCTCTTGCTAGGCTTTCCGCGGCCCGCTAGGTGACCGGTTTCAGAGGAGACTATCCCTTATGGTTCCCTTCGACTGGGCCGATCCCTTCGATCTCGACAGCCAGCTTACCGAAGAAGAACGGATGATCCGCGATGCCGCGCACGGCTTCGCCCAGTCCGAGCTGCAGCCCCGCGTGATCGATGCCTTCCGGGACGAAGTGGACGCGCCGGAACTGTTCCGCCTGTTCGGCCAGTCGGGCCTGCTGGGCGTCACCATCCCCGAGGAATTCGGCGGCGCGGGTGCTGGCTATGTCGCCTATGGGCTGATCGCGCGGGAAATCGAGCGGGTGGATTCGGGCTATCGTTCGATGGCCAGCGTCCAGTCCAGCCTCGTGATGTATCCGATCCATGCCTATGGCTCTGACGAGCAGCGCCGCAAATATCTGCCGGGCCTTGCAAGCGGCGAACTGATCGGCTGCTTCGGCCTGACCGAGCCCGATGCGGGCAGCGATCCGGGCGGAATGCGCACCGTGGCCAAGGCTGATGGCGATGGTTACGTGATCTCCGGCAGCAAGACCTGGATCAGCAATTCGCCCTTCGCGGACGTCTTCGTCGTCTGGGCAAAGAGCGAGGCGCATGGCGGCAATATCCGCGGCTTCGTTCTGGAAAAGGGTATGGCGGGCCTTTCCGCGCCCAAGATCGAGGGCAAGATCAGCCTGCGCGCCAGCACCACCGGCATGATCATGATGGATGAGGTGAAGGTGCCGGGCGATGCCCTGCTGCCCAATGTCGAAGGGCTGAAGGGCCCCTTCGGCTGCCTCAACCGCGCACGCTATGGCATTTCCTGGGGTGCGATGGGCGCAGCCGAGTTCTGCTATGCCGCAGCGCGCCAATATGGCCTCGATCGCAAACAGTTCGGCCGCCCGTTGGCTGGCACGCAGCTGTTCCAGAAGAAGCTGGCCGACATGGCGACGGAAATCACGCTAGGCCTGCAAGGCTCGCTGCGCGTTGGCCGCCTGATGGAAGAAGACCGTTTCGCGCCGGACATGATCAGCATGGTGAAGCGCAACAATGTCGGCAAGGCGCTCGACATCGCCCGCCTCGCCCGCGACATGCATGGTGGCAACGGCATTTCCGAGGAATATCAGGTGATCCGCCATATGGTGAACCTGGAAACGGTGAACACCTATGAAGGCACGCATGACGTGCATGCGCTGATCCTGGGCCGGGCGATTACAGGGCTAGCGGCGTTTTAAGTCCTCCTCACTGAAGAAGCAGAAGCGCGACTTTTATCTTCGTCATTCCCGCGAAGGCGGGAATCCAGCTGCGAGGTTTGAACTGGATTCCCGCCTTCGCGGGAATGACGAAGGCCGCAAATCTGCGGAAAGCCTCCCTCTACCCATAGGCACGCCCCGCCCGGCCACCTATAGGCTCTGGCCATGCGCCCCTCCCCCGCCACTCTGCTTCACGATGTATTCGGCTTCGAGCATTTCCGGGGCGTGCAGGAACAGGTGGTGGAGCGGGTGCTGGAAGGCCAGGGCACGCTGGCGATCATGCCCACCGGCGCCGGCAAATCGCTCTGCTACCAATTGCCCGCCGTCGCCCTGCCCGGCTGCTGCGTGGTCATTTCCCCGCTGATTGCACTGATGCACGACCAGCTGCGCAGCGCCCGGGCCTTGGGCATTCGCGCTGCCAGCCTCACTTCCGCCGATGCCGACTGGCGCGAGACGCAGGACCGGCTGCTGGCAGGCGATCTGGACCTGCTTTACGTCGCGCCTGAACGGGCGAGCGGCGAAGCTTTCCGCAATCTGCTCGAACGCTCCAGAATCTGCCTCTTCGCCATAGACGAGGCGCATTGCGTTTCCGAATGGGGGCATGATTTCCGCCCCGATTACCGCCTGCTGCGCCCCTTGCTGGACGCCTTCCCGCAAGTGCCCCGTCTGGCGCTGACCGCCACGGCGGACCATCACACCCGCACAGACATTCTGGCCCAACTCGGCATCCCGCAGGACGGGCTGATCGTCTCGGGTTTCGACCGGCCGAACATCCGCTATGCGGTGCAGCCGCGCGATGGGCTTTCGCGCCAGCTGGCCGATATTCTGGCCGCCAATTCGGGCCCCGGCATCATCTACGCCCCTACTCGTGCACAGACCGAGCGGCTGGCCGAAAGCCTTGCCGCCAAGGGCGCCCGCCGCGTGCTGCCCTATCACGCCGGGCTCGACCCGGAAGTGCGCGCACGCAATCAGGCCGCCTTCATCGCCAGCGAGGATATGGTGATGGTGGCAACCGTCGCCTTCGGCATGGGGATCGACAAGCCGGACGTACGCTTCGTGGTCCATGCCGGCCTGCCCAAGAGCATCGAGAGCTATTATCAGGAAAGCGGCCGCGCCGGGCGCGATGGCGATCCGGCGCAGGCCACTCTGCTGTGGGGGCCGGAGGATTTCGTCCGCGCCCGCCAGCGCGTTGCCGAGGCAGAGGAAGCCCGCCAGCCGGGCGAGCGGGCGCGGATCGGCGCATTGGGCGCGCTGGTGGAAACCGCCACCTGCCGCCGCGCCGTGCTGCTGCGCCATTTCGGGGAAAACCCGCCACCGACATGCGGAAATTGCGACAATTGCCTCAGCCCGCCCAAGGGGGTGGACGGCACGGAAGTGGCGCGCAAGCTGCTCTCAGCCGCCTATCGCACCGGCCAGAGCTTCGGCCTCGGCCATCTGGAAGCGGTCTTGCTGGGGCAGCAGAACGAAAAGGTGATCCAGCGCGGCCATCACGCCCTGACGGTGTTCGGCATCGTCGAGGGGGATGAAGCGGCCCTGATCAAACCGGTCGCGCGAGCGCTGCTGGTGCGCGGCGCACTGGAGACGACCGAACATGGCGGGCTGATGCTGGGCCCGGCCGCTCGCCCGATCCTGCGCGGGGAGGAACGGGTCCAGTTCGTCCTGCCACCGGCGCGGGCCAAGCGCGGCAAGCGGGGAGACGGCACCGCGAACCCGGTGGGCGATCCGCTGTTCGATGCCTTGCGAGAGCTGCGCCGCGATCTGGCCCGTGATGCCGATGTGCCACCCTATGTCATCTTCCATGACAGCACCTTGCGCGAACTGGCCGCCCGCCGGCCGCGCAGCCATGCCGAACTGGCCGAGATCCCCGGCATCGGCAGCCGCAAGCGTGAAGCCTATGGCAACGTCTTCCTAAAGCTGATCGAGAATTTCGCCTAGAATCAGGCGGAAGGCTTATTCGGCCGGAATGACATCGTCCGGCGAGACGATGATCACCACCCGGCGGTTCTGCGCCCGGCCTTCTTCAGTGTCATTGCTGGCGATCGGCTGGCTTTCGCCAAGGCCCGCAGCAGCCACCCGGTCAGCAGCCATGCCGCCGCCAGTCAACACATCCTTGACCGACTGCGCGCGGCGCAGCGAGAGATCGCGATTATATTCGGCATCGCCCACCGAATCCGCATGGCCTTCCACATCCGCACCGCCAATGCCGACCTTCGCCAGTTCGCGCGCCATGGTGCCGATAGTCACGACCTGCCCATCCACCAGAGCGGCGCTGTCGGTGGGGAACAGCAGCTTGCTGTCCAGATCCAGCAACCAGCGATCACCCTCCTGTTCAAACTGATATTGGCGCAAGGCCGCGATCTGCGCAGGGGAATAGGGGGAGCTGTTATCGGGCACGGTCTGGCAGGCGGCCAGCAGCAGCATGACCATGGCGATGCCACCTGAACCCAGTTTCTTCGCCACGCGTTCAGATAAAGCCATTGCTGTTTCTCCTGATCTTGTCTCGGTACATTGCTTCGTCCGCCTTGCGGACAAGCTCGGCCGGTGCTTCGCCGTGATCGGGGCAGATGACGTACCCCACGCTGACGGACAAAGCGGCAAAGCCTCCCCTGCCCAGATCGACGGCATCGTCCATCGCCTGATCGATCCGCGCCACGATCGCATCGACTTCGCTATTTTCGATCGGCGCGCCCAGAATGATCGCGAATTCGTCACCTCCCAGGCGGAATACGTGATCTGCCTGGCGCACGGACTGGCGCAGACGCTCGGCAATGGCCTGCAACACCTTGTCGCCCGCCTCGTGCCCATGACAGTCGTTGATGCGCTTGAAATCGTTCCCGTCGAGATAGAGCAGGGCGAAACGCCATCCCTTCTGCCGGACCCCTTCCACTGCCGCATCGAGATGTCGCTCGAACAGAACCCGATTGCCAAGGCCGGTCAGTGCATCGTGCCGGGCCAGGCGGGCAAGTTCCTCGTTCTCTTCGGTCAGTCCGTCATACCAGCTCTGGATTTCCGCCAGCAGGCCGTTGAAATCCTCAACGAAATTATCGATTTCCACCAGGCCGGCGGCCGGCACGCGGCGGTGAAATGCCCGTTCCGTGCGCACCGAATGGGCCACGTCCGCCACATGGTTCAGCGGGGCGATCACGCCGCTGTGCAATTTGCGGGCCAGTATGCGCGTGGCGACCGCGGCAATGCCCATGCAGCAAAATACGATGAGCACGCCTTGCAGGATGAAACGTTCGATCCCCGCCGCGCTGCCCGTAACGCGCACTTCCCCGATCTTCTCGCCCCCACGCTCGATAGGAAGGCGGAACGGTTGGGACCATAAAATCTTGCTGCCCAGCCGTTCGATCCAGGCAAGCGGATTATCATCCTCGCCCGACCAGCTGGCCAGCAGGCGGCCTTCGGCATCGGTCACCTCGATCCGCGCTACCGCGCCATTATCGGCGACCGAGTGGATACCTTCCAGGATCGCTTCCTTGTCGCCAAAGACGAGTGCCGGCTCCACCGAATAGGATAATGTCCGCGCGATCAGCTCCAGATTACGGGCCGCATGGTCGCGGATTATCGACGCGCCGCAGAACAGCACGGTGATCCCCGCGATGAGCACGGCCGCCAGGATCAGCCGCCCATGCGCGCGCGCCAGAATACCGTGAAGGGTGGGTGTCCGCATATCCGCCACGACGCCTACCTGTCCTTCGCAATGCGCAGGACGCGCGGATCGACCCGAACGCCGGAACGGGAAACCGCATCGACGTTGAGCCGGAATGAAACGGTGTTGGGGCCATAGACCATGCAGAACATGGCTTCGCTGCGGCATTGGGGATCGCGCTCGGCTATAGTGACGACCGGCCCGCCATGCGCCCGGCTAATCCATTGCCGCATGGCCCCGGCATCAAGCGCGCCCAGATAATAGGCATCGCATCCGCTGGACGAGGCGAAACCATCCCGCGCGAGATGACGCACGGCGACCTGGCGCCCATCGGACAGGCTGATCGTCTCGATCGCCGCGCCCATGCTCGCCGTCCCCACGATGCAAACCTCCACAGGATCAATCGGCTTGGGCCAGCGCGTATATTCCAGGATAGCCCGGACGATACGCGCCGTAGCGGTAGCGACGCCTTTGGCCTCGGGTTGCGCCGGAGCTCCGATGCCTGGCTGCGGCGAATTGGCAAGCGCAGTAACGGAGTTACCGAACACGGCCCCCAGAAGCACGATCGCTCCAAGCCGGGAAAGCCATCCAGCACGGAGACCCGGCATCCCTTGCCATCTGGCCCGCATAGCTGATTGAGACGTCCTTTGGCTTGTTTTCACATGCATTCCGATGCCGTGAAGGCCCGATGGGCCCTATTTCAGATTTTGAATAGAGGGCAAAGAATAATCCTTAATTCAAAGGGAATATTTGACCCGCAACGGATCAGTCCGGGCCGAATGAAAGCCGTGGTTCATTCACGAGACATTACCTCGCCGCACTGGTATCCAGCCGCCGAGAATCCTTCCAGAGAATCCCTTCGTCGCCCTGCCCAGCCCATCAGAGGTTCCTTGTCCCAGCCGGTCTACGTTTCCAGTATGACATTGATCGAACGGATCCGCGCCGAATTCGGCCGCCGTGCGATTGGGCTTGTCATTGCCCTGCTGCTGGAGGCGGTCATCATCGGCCTGCTGTTGACGCTAAGCATGGGCAAGAAGGAAGAGGCGCCGCTGGCCACGGTGGTCACCACCTTCGATTCGGCATCTGAAGACGAGCCTTCCAAGGAACCGGAGGCCAAGCCCGCCGAACAGAAACCTGCCGTGCAGCCCTCTGCCCAGCCGCAGGACCAGCCCCAGCCCGATCCGCAGCCCGTGCAGCAACCGGTAGTGCAGCCGCCTGTGCCTGCCCCGCCGGCAGTCATTGCCCTGTCCAAGAACCAGATGGCGCAGCTCGATATTTCGAACCTGCCCAAGGCCCAGCCTGCCCCGGCACAAGCCAAGCCGGTCTATGGCCCCGCCAATAGTGCCAGCGCGGGGGATTCCCAGCGCGTCGGCACTACGCCCAATGGCCAGCCGATGTATGCCGCCCAATGGTATCGCGAGCCGACCGATCAGGAACTGGCTGGTTATCTCTCCACCGCGAGCGGCCCCGGCTCAGCCATGATAACTTGCAAGACCGTGCCGGAATATCGCGTGGAAAGCTGTATTTTCCTGGAAGAGTCCCCCAGCCATTCAAATATCGGCAGGGCGGTAATGGCAGCCGCCTGGCAATTCAAAGTCCGCCCGCCGCGCCTGGGCGGGAAGTATAAATATGGCGAATGGGTACGGATCAGGATCGATTACGACGTCAGACGCTCGCAATATTGAGAGGCCGGGCTACCTGGCCGTCACCTTGTTCACCCAATCCAGCACCGGGCCAGAGAGCGAAACGTCAGCCGTTCCCACCGCCATGCCTTCGGTGAAGTGATTGTGGCCGGGCAGATCAACATGAGCCGAGCAAGGGCCAGCGGGGGTGCACAGATCGGCGATCATCCGTTCGGCCGTGTGACGCATCGAATCCGGGTCGAACTCGGCAAAGCCGATGAACAGGGGCGTGGCAACATGATGCAGGCGGGCGATTGCGGCAGGCAGGGTCTGCAGCGAGGCATCCGCGCCATAATAGACATGCGGCTCGGCAGGCGCCTCATCCGTATAATTGGGTGACAGCAGGATCGCACCCTTCAGCCCCTTGGCCTCATCGCCGTGCAGTTCCGTATGGCCGACATAGTCCGCCACATGGTTCGCCCCGGCTGAATGGCCCCACAGGACGATGCGGTCAGGATCGCCACCATGCTCCGCGATATTGGCGCGAACCCAGCCGAGCGCCGCGCGCAAATCCTCCACCCCGCCGGGCCAGGGATGATCCGGCGCGAGGCGGTAATTGACACCCACACCCACCATGCCATGCCGCGCGGCCCAGGCCGTGATGTTATCGGGGTAGAAAGTGCCGTGCTTGTCCCCCCGCACAAAACCGCCGCCATGAACGAAAAACAGCACCGGCAGCGGCCCTTTGGCCTTTTCCGGCACATAGAGGTCCAGCTTCTGCAGCGGATCGGCGCCATAGGCGATGTCACGGGTAAGAGTAATGCCGGCATAGCTCTCGCCAGCAAACAACGGTTCGTAAAGCTCGCCCACCGCCGGGTCCATCGACTGCCCACGCTCACGAAGCTGGGCTGCGATATCGGGAGGAACCTGTGCCATCGCACTTCCTGCGAGCAGAAGGGAACCAAGGCCCGCGGCCAGTTTCAGATGCATCGCTTTCTCCCCAGCGCGGGCATTATGAGCTGCCCTTCGCCAAATATCCTCCGGGGCCGTCCCCGAAGGCTGCCTCTCCCCCGCCTGAGCGGGAGAGAGGCTGAGCGATTACTTGTCCATCACCATCGCCACGAAGTCCACCGTCTGGCGGGTGGCGGCGGCGAATTCCGTTTCGGTTGCCTTGAACGAACCGAAATGGGCGAACTGGTCAGGCGTCATACCGTCGAATTCATAGGCAGCGCGGAAGCTGGGCAGCTTCAGCAGCTTTTCGATGCTGGCCTTGTTCGGCTCGCGGTCGATCGCCTTGGGATCGAAGGCTTCCAGTTCGTCTTCGGCGTTCATCAGGCCAGCGATGTAGCTGGGCGGGCAGGTATAGACCATGTCTGAACCGGCATAATCCTGGATATGGCGGCTAACCAGCTTGCCGGTGCGCTCGTCCTTTTCGACGCGCATGGAGCATTGCAGCATCTTCGACGGATGGTTTTCCGACTTGCCGAAGTGATAGGCGCGCTTCAGCACAGCTTCCTCACCATCGCGGATTTCCGGCAGGGTCAGTTCGATGCCACGGGTCTTGGCTTCCGTCTTCCAGTCCGAAAGTTCGCCGAGGCGAGCCGACATATGGGTGATGACCGAACGCCATTTGGACAGATCCACGCCAGCGGCGCGGGCGCGCAGCAGGCCGGCGCTGACGGCGGACATGCAGCGCATGTACTGCGGCACGGTGAAGCTGGTGGTGTTGTTGGTGGAGATGCCGCGCGCGGTCAGCTCTTCCAGAACCTCATAGCCTTCCTTCGAACCGGGCAGCTTCACCATCACATTGGGAGCCTGCTCGTAAATTGTCAGGCCCTGCGCCAGCATCTTGTCGCCATCGCGCACGAAGCGCGGATCGACCTGACCCGAGAGCATGCCATATTTGCCGCCCGACTTTTCATAGACCGGCAGGATCGCTTCCGCGCCCTTCTTCACCACTTCCAGATAGAGCGTCCAATACACGCCTTCCACGTCCATGCCAGGATTGGCGCGGGCGATGTCGCGGATGTGGTTCGCCCAGCGTTCCGGGGCCAGCTTGATCGCCTGCAGCGACAGCGGCGGGTTGGTGGTGACGCCGCGGAAGCCCATCTCGCCCGTGGTCTCGATGGTTTCATGATCCATCAGACGGGTCAGCTGTGCATCCCATTCAGCCCGCTTGCCTTCCGGCGCCTTGGCGAGGGTTTCTTCCTTCCAGCTGGGGTAAATCAGGGGCGAGGAATCCCACCAGATTTCGGCTTCGGGATTGGTCGCGGCGAGCTTTTCGAGAATGTTCTGGGTCATAGTGGCGCCCCTCTAGGCCTGTTTGCACGCGTGCGGCAATGGCTGGTTTGCTTTGCAGGCGTGAGAAAAATCTGGACCGCGAAGCCATAAAAGGCCGCGCGGTCCGGATCAATTGATTGATAATGTCCGAAAACCGCGCTCTGCCGCTCCGGTTCCCCGAAAACGGCATGGCGCGGAAAACAGGATCAGTGCTGGACCAGCATCAGCGCATCCAGCGCCACCACGCCCTGCCCCTTGGGGTGGACGATCACCGGATTGAGGTCGATCTCGCGAATCGAAGGATTGCCTTCCATCACGCGGCCGATCTCGACGATCAGCTTGGCCAGCGCCGCAACGTCCAGTTCGGGCGAACCGCGATAGCCCTTGAGCAGAGCGGCCTGCTTGAGGGTGAGCAGCTTGGCAGCAACCTGTTCTTCGGAAAGATCGGTAGTCAGCAGGACCACGTCCTTCAGGATTTCCGCCGTCACGCCGCCGAAACCGGCCAGGACAACCGGGCCCCATTCCGGATCGGACTTGGCGCCCACGATCATTTCCAGGCCCATCGTGCCCATCTTTTCGACCAGCACGCCATCGAGCTGGATCGAGGCATCATAGGCCGCGACATTGGTGAAGATCTTGTCGAAGGCGGCCTTCACTGCTTCGGCGGTGTCGAGCTTCAGGATCACGCCGCCTGCATCGGACTTGTGGCCCAGCGCGGCAGCCTGCGCCTTGAGCACCACCGGGAAGCCGATTTCCTCGGCAGCGGCGGCGGCATCGTCAGCCGTGGCGGCGAACTTGCTGTTGGGGAACGGGATGCCCAGCGGAGCGAGCAGTTCCTTGGCCTTGTATTCCGGCACCACGCCCGACACGCCCTTGAGAGCGGGCAGCGGCAGCGGGGCCTGGGAATTATCGACAAGGTCACGCTTGGAAAGATCGGCCAGGCGGGCAATCGCGCGATAGGCACGCTCGGTCGACGGGAACCAGGGGATACCCACCTTGCGCAGCCCGTCGATATATTCCTGCGGAACGCGCGCGCCTTCGTCCACGCCGGCAAAGACCAGCGGCTTGGAAAAGGTACCGTCTTCCAGCACCTTGATGATCGCGGGGAACTTGATCTTCGAGGTGATCGGGTCCGACTGGATGATCGAGGCCACCACCGAACCGACGCGGTCGTCAGCCAGCAGCGCGGTCAGCACCTTGGTGTAGATTTCCGGCTCGGAAAGACCGACGGCAGTGATGTCGGTGGGGTTCGAAACCGGCACGAAATCGGGCAACACGGCGCGCAGGGCCGGGCTGTTGTCGTCATTGAGATCGATCAGGTCGAGCCCGATATCCTCGGCAATGTCGAAGGCCAGGCCGCGCAGTGCGCCGGATTCGCCCAGGACCGCCATATTGGCGCCCGGCAGGCTGGGGCAGCGCAGGGCGATTTCGGTGATGTCTTCCAGCTCTTCCAGCGTATCGGCGAAGATCACGCCTTCACGGCCGAGCTTGGCCTTCATCAGCGCATAGTCGCCAGCCATGGCGCCGGTGTGGGTCGCGGCCGATTCCTGCGCCTTGTTGGACTTGCCGGGGTGCAGCATGATGATCGGCTTGCCAGCAGCGCGGGCGCGGCGGGCAGCGGCGATGAACGCCTTGGGGCGACGCAGCGATTCCACATACATGGTGATGACGTGGGTATTCTCGTCATCGATCAGCCATTCGACATAATCTTCCACGCCCGAGGCGGCCTCGTTGCCGGTCGAGACAGAGGTGGAGACATAGCAGCCGCGCGGGTGCAGCGCCGTGGCCAGAACCGCGGCAAGAGCACCGGACTGGCTGGCAATGCCGACCGCGCGTGCGCCCTTGGGCGGGCTGATCATGTTGGTTTCCACGAAGGTCAGCGGCACGCGCTCGACATAATTGGTGCAGCCAAGGCAGTTGGGCCCTTCGATCACCATGCCATATTCGGCGGCGATGGCGCCCAGCTCGAGCTGTTCCTTCATGCCTTCCTCACCCGCTTCGGAGAAGCCGGCCGAGTAGATCACCACGGCGCCGCAGCCGCGCTTGGCCAGGCTGCGCACGGTATCGAGCACGAAGGGACGCGGAATGGCCAGCACGGCGCAATCGATCCCCTCGGGGAGCTGGTCGACCGAGGCGTAGCACTTGAGGCCCTGAATTTCTTCCCGCTTGGGGTTCACGGGATAGATATCGCCCGCGAATTCATACTGAACGAGATTGTTGAGCAGCGTCGCGCCCAGCGCGCCGTGCCGGTCGGATGCACCGACAACCGCAACGCTCTTGGGGCGCAGCAGCCGGTCGATCTGCTTGTTGGTGAAGCGCTTGCCGCTCATCGCTCGAAACTCCCATGCAGGCAATGGCCCCGACTCCCCACGAGCGGGGATCGGGGCCTATTTCGGTTTGGCTCCCTAATTGGGGAGCGCCGCGCGGACAAGTGCCGCGCGGCTATTTCAGGCTGATCAGTCCTTGCTGACCTTGGTCTTGTCGAAAGCGCCAAGGCCAGGCTTGAAGGTCTTCTCGTCAAGGAATTGCTTGGTGGCTTCCTTGCGGGTTTCCCAGCCGCCGAAATCGTTCAGCGCTTCCTGAGCGCGGATCAGATAATCTTCGGCATTGTCATAGGTCATTTCCATGACGCGGCGCATTGCCCACTTGGTGGCGCGAAGGGCATGGGTGTCCTTCTTCTTCAGATTGTCCGCGATTTCCTGAACGCGGGCCTTCAGCTTGTCGGCCGGGACGCTCTCGGTCACGAGGCCCTGCTCGGCAGCCTGCTGGCCGGTCAGGTTCTCGCCCATCATCGCGTGATACATCGCCTTGCGATAGGGCATCAGTTCAGCCGCGACCTTGGAGGCGCCGCCGCCGGGCAGGATCGCCCAGTTGATTTCCGAAAGGCCGAACTGCGCATCGTCCGAGGCAATGGCGATATCGCAGGCGAAGAGCGGGCCGTAAGCACCGCCGAAGCACCAGCCATTGATCATGCCGATCGTGGCCTTTTCATACCAGCGCAGGCGTTCCCACCAGCTATAGGCTTCGCGCTGGGCCTTGCGGACCGCGCCGATGCCGCCGGCTTCGTTCATGCGGAAATATTCCAGCAGGTCCATGCCCGCCGACCATGCGCTGCCTTCGCCGGTAAGAACCAGCACCTGCACGTCATCGCGGAATTCCAGCTCGTTCAGCACGCGGCCCATCTGGCGGTTGAGCTTCGGGCTCTGGCAATTGCGCTTGTCGGGGCGGTTGAAATAGACCCATGCAACACCGTCAATCACTTCGTACTTGACGGTTTCCTCTTCGGGACGCGGATCGGGTTGCGACGGCATGGCCATGGTAAAGACTCCTCAAAGGACGGTGCGAACACCGGAAGCTTGGATTGTTATTGCTCATAACGATCTGGATTGTTATACGCAACAACAATAGCGGGGGCCGAACATGCACGATCCACTCGTCAAACATCCCGGCTACACCCTTAGGCGGGCATCCGGCGCCATGACTGCGGAACTCACCCAGCGGCTGGCCGAACATGGGGTGAGGATCGTGGACGCCACAGTATTGCTGTGGATCAGCGAGAACCCGCAGGTCACCGCCAGCGCGCTGGGCCGCGCATTGGACATCCAGCGGGCCAATATGGTGCCCCTGCTCAAGCGACTGGAAGATGCCGGGCTGATCGAACGCGCGCCGATCGACGGGAAATCGCAGGGGCTGAGTCTTTCGCAAGAAGGCAAGAAGCGCGTGCCCGCGATAGAGGCAACCATAGAAGCCTTCGAGCAGGATCTGCTGGCGCGGATTCCCTTGCAGCATCGCGAACATTTCATGCCCGCGCTCGACGCCCTCTGGCGCTAGTCCCAATCGCTCGTTAAGCCGAGGCCGAAAGCTAGGCTTTGGGAGCATATGATGCACGAGGTGTCCCTCCACCCGGTTCCGGCGGAATGGTCCGAAAAGGCCCTGATCGACGCCGCGACCTATGAGGAGAAATATCGCCGCTCGGTGGAAGATCCGGAAGGGTTCTGGCGGGAGGAAGCGCAGCGCCTCGACTGGATCAAGCCCTTCACCCAGGTCAAGGGCACCAGCTTCAACGAGGATGATTTCGGCATACGCTGGTTCTGGGACGGCACTCTGAACCTCGCCGCCAATTGCCTCGACCGGCATCTGGAAACCAAAGGCGATACGATTGCGCTGATCTGGGAGCCGGACGATCCGGCCAACCCCGTCCGCACCCTTACCTACAGCCAGCTGCACGAACAGGTCTGCCGCTTCGCCAATGCGCTCAAGGCCAATGGCGTCGAAAAGGGCGACCGGGTGACCATCTATCTGCCCATGATCCTGGAAGCAGCGGTGGCCATGCTCGCCTGCGCCCGGATCGGGGCGATCCATTCGATCGTCTTCGCAGGCTTCAGCCCCGAGGCTTTGGGCGGAAGGATCGACGATTGCGCCAGCACCATCGTCATCACCTCCGACGAAGGGCTGCGCGGGGGCAAGAAAATCCCGCTCAAGGCCAATGTGGACGAGGCGCTGGAACACCACGCCAAGAATGTCAGCCGCGTGATCGTGGTGAAGCATACCGGCGCCCTGGTTCACATGGAGCATGGGCGGGACGTGTGGTGGCACGATGCCATCGCTGCCGGCAGCCACACCTGCCCACCGGTGGAAGTGAATGCGGAAGATCCGCTGTTCATTCTTTATACCAGCGGTTCCACCGGCAAGCCCAAGGGCGTGCTGCACACCACCGGCGGCTATGCCGTCTGGGCGGGCATGACGCATGAATATACTTTCGACTATCAGCCGCATGAAGACGGCAGCAACCCGATCTACTGGTGCGCGGCGGATATCGGCTGGGTCACCGGCCATTCCTATGTCGTCTACGGCCCGCTGCTGAACGGCGGCACCTCGCTGATGTTCGAGGGCGTGCCGAATTATCCGGACTTCTCCCGCTTCTGGCAGGTGGTGGACAAGCATCAGGTCGAAATCTTCTACGCCGCCCCCACGGCCATGCGCGCCCTGATGCGCGAGGGGGACGAATGGGTGAAGAAGACCAGCCGCAAGTCGCTGCGCGTGCTGGGTTCGGTGGGCGAACCGATCAATCCCGAAGCGTGGAACTGGTATTACGACGTGGTGGGCGACAGCCGCTGCCCCATCGTGGACACCTGGTGGCAGACCGAGACGGGCGGCCACATGATCACCCCCCTGCCCGGCGCAACCGCGCTCAAGCCCGGCAGCGCATCGAAGCCGATGTTCGGGGTGCAGCCCGCCATCGTCGATAATGATGGCAATATTCTGGAAGGCCCCTGCGAAGGCGCGCTGGTCATCACCGATAGCTGGCCCGGCCAGATGCGCACCGTCTATGGCGATGACGAGCGCTTCTTCCAGACCTATTTCAGCACCTTCAAGGGCTATTACTTCACCGGCGACGGCTGCCGCCGGGACGAGGATGGCTATTACTGGATCACCGGGCGGATCGACGACGTGATCAATGTTTCCGGCCACCGCATGGGCACGGCGGAAGTCGAAAGCGCGCTGGTGGCGCATGATGCGGTGGCCGAAGCCGCCGTGGTGGGCATGCCGCACGATATCAAGGGACAGGGCATCTACGCCTATGTCACTTGCGTGGCGGGGGTGGAACCGAGCGAGGAATTGCGCAAGTCACTGGTCGCCTGGGTCCGCCGCGAGATCGGCCCCATTGCCACGCCCGACGTGATCCAGTTCGCGCCCGGCCTGCCCAAGACCCGCAGCGGCAAGATCATGCGCCGCATCCTGCGCAAGATCGCAGAGAACGACACCGGCAATCTGGGCGATATTTCGACACTGGCCGACCCTTCCGTGGTGGACGATCTGCTGGCGAACAGGCCACAAGCCTGAGGCGAAAGGGAGGGCGCGCCAGATGTATGTCTCGCCCTCCACCCGCCGCCTGGGCATCTGGGCGACCGGTGCTACCCTCGCCTTCAGCCTGGCCTATATTGTCGCGCAATTCTTCGAATGGGCGGGCCTGCTCGGTTCGGCAGGCGGGCCCAATGCCGCCAGCACGCCGCTGGGCATTGCGCTGCTGCTCACGCCCTCGCTGCTGCTCGGTCCGGCTTTCGTGGTTACGATGGCGGCACTGCATCAGGCGACGCCGGAAGATCGGCGGGCATTCACCCTGTCTGGCCTGGCCTTCGCGGTGATCTATGCCACGCTTACCGGGCTGGTCTATTTTGTACAGCTCACTTTCGTCGGGCCGAGGATCGCGGCGGGCGATACGCAGGGGATCGAGCTGTTGTTGTTCGTGCCCTATAAGTCCTTCCTCTTCGCGGTGGACCTGCTGGGCTATGCGCTGATGAGCGCGGCGACGTTGATCGCCGCTTTCGGCCTGCCGGACACACCCGGCGCCCGCGCAGTCAAATGGGTAATGATCGCCAACGGGGCGATCCTGCCCTTTCTGGCCTTCCAGATGTTCGTTCCTGCACTGATTTGGCCTGCGGCGGCCTGGGGAGTGACCTTTCCGCTTGCCATGGCCCTGCTCCTGCGCCACTGGCGCGGCCTTCCCACATCAACTTGAGGTTGACCGTGCTCTGGCAGGGCGCGGGCACCTCTGGTAACTTTCCTAACGCCCCCCTGCAGGAGAGGCCCTATGCGCGAACGCCTATATCCCCTCGAGGATCTCGAGGACATTCCCGGTACGACCGTCTTTACTGCCCGGCGCTCGCGCCAGGCCTATCATCTTCACAAATTCTGCATGTCGCTAATGGATGCGGAAAACCGCAAGCGCTTCAAGAATGACGAGCGCGCCTATCTCGACACTTTCCGCATGTCGGACGAGCAGAAACAGGCCGTGCTGGACCGCGACTTCAACCAGCTCATCGAGCTGGGAGGCAATATCTACTTCCTCGTAAAGCTCTCCAACACCGATGGGTGGAGCACCCAGAAGGCTGTCGGTTCCATGACCGGCATGACGGCAGACGAATATGCCGCGATGATGCGCGCCGGGGGCCGCAGCCCCGAGGGCCAGCGCTCCATCCGCGAGGGGAACTGACACAATGGCGAAGATTACCGCAGGCATCGCAACCAGCCACGTGCCCGCCATCGGCGCGGCCTTCGATCAGGGACGCGATCAGGACGAATATTGGAAGCCCGTTTTCGACGGCTATGAATGGGCCAAGGAATGGATCAAGGACAACACGCCCGACGTGGTGATCCTGTGCTATAATGACCATGCCAGCGCCATGATGCTCGACATCGTGCCTACTTTCGCATTGGGCTTTGCCGAGGAATTCGAACCGGCCGATGAAGGCTGGGGCCGCCGCGACGTGCCGATGGTGTATAACAACACCGATCTGGCCGGCCACATCGCCGAACAGTTGGTGATCGACAATTTCGACATCACCATCATGAACCAGATGGATGTGGACCACGGGCTGACCGTGCCGCTTTCACTGATGTTCGGCCGGGTCAGCGAATGGCCCTGCAAGGTCATCCCGCTGGCAGTCAACGTCACGCAGTTCCCCACGCCCTCGGGCGAACGCTGCTGGCAGCTGGGCGCCGCGATCCGCGATGCGGTGGCCTGTTTCCCGGAAGACCTCAACGTGCAGATCTGGGGCACGGGCGGCATGAGCCACCAGTTGCAGGGCCCGCGCGCGGGCCTGATCAACCCGGATTTCGACAATGAATTTCTCGACAAGCTGATCGACGGAACGGACGATCTGCGCAAGATCACTCGCCTCGACTATCTGCGCGAGTCCGGCTCCGAAGGGATCGAGCTGATCATGTGGCTGATCATGCGCGCGGCACTGGGCGAAAAGGTGGAAGAGCTTCACCGTTTCTACCACGTTCCCGCGTCCAACACCGCCGTCGGCCACGTGGTTCTCAAACCGCTGGACTAGCAAACCTCTCCTCCGGTAGGACTTAGTCAATAAGCCCCGCAAAGGGGCCTACCGGGAAGAGGGGAAATCATGAAGAAGCCTGTTCGCAGGGCGATTGCCGCCCTTGCTCTTGCAGCCAGCAGCCTTGCCACAAGCACCCTTGCCACCAGCGCCTCCGCGCAGGTGGCAGGCGTGCCAGAGCCCGTCCAGACCTGCCAGCGCGCCTGCCTGGAAGGTTTCGTGAACCGCTATCTGGCGGCCATGGCGGCGCATAAGGTCGATCCTGATCTGTTTGCCACCAATGTCCGCTTCACGGAGAATGGCATCGAACTGCCTTTCGGCAGCGAGGGCCTGTGGGCCACGGCCAGCGGGGTGGGCCAGTACAAGCTCTATGTTCCCGATATTGAGACGCAGCAGGTCGCCTTCCTCGGCACGGTGAAGGAAACTGCCTCCAGCTCGGCCACCGGCGCGGCGCGCCCGCCGGAACTGGTGGGACTGGCCCTGCGCCTGCGGATCGAAGGCGGCAAGATCACCGAAGTGGAACAGATCGCCGCCCGGCCCGACCGTGCAATCGGCGGAGCAGCCGTCACCGGTTCCAGCAATCCCTTCCCCGCCACGGGCGAAGCGGTGGAGAAGATGGGCGCGCCTGCCCCGATCTTCTCGCAGGCCATTCCCGAAAAGGAACGCATGAGCCGCGCCGAGCTGATCGCGGTGGGCAATGCCTATTTCGAAGGCCTGCAGCGCAATGACGGCAAGGGTTACTACCCCTTCACCGACGATTGCATCCGCTTCGAAAACGGCATGGATGTGCTGGCCAACTATCCTAATCCCGAAACCGGCAAGCGCGAGCGGATGAGCTGCAAGAAGCAGTTCGAGGTGGCGCTGAAGGGCACTGTCACCGGCATTCGCGACCGCCGCTTCGTGGCGGTGGACCGGGAGCGCGGCATCGCCTTCGCCTTCGGCTTCTTCGATCACCGCCCGATCAACTGGACCTGGCAGCTAGGCGAATTGTTCAAGATCGAAAAGGGCCAGATCAGCCGGATCGAAGCGATCTTCATTCGTGGGCCCTATGGGATCAATTCGGGCTGGAGCACCTATGAACAGGGCCGCTCCGAAGAGATTCAGGACGTTCGGTAATCTCTCTTTTTCTCCTCTCGTCATGCTGAACCTGTTTCAGCATCCATCGTGCATCCGGGTGATGACAGCGCGGGGGAGAAATGGGCCCTGGAAGCGAAGCTGTGCTTGCACAAACGAGTTCAGGGTGACGGTTTGCGTAATTTGAAGGGGCATTAGTCATGAAGCACATTCTTTCCGCCGCCGCCCTGCTGGCCGTGGCCGCCACCGCCACACCCGCCATGGCCCAGAACGGCCCGCCGCCCAGCCCATGGGCCCGCCTGCAGGACAAGCCCAGCTGTACGCGCGACGAGCTGAAGGCCGCGACTGCCGCCTATGTGGAAGGCCAGCGCAAGGGCAGCCTCGCAGCACTGCCGCTCGACCCCAAGGCGCATTACCTGCAGGACATGCAGACGGTGGAACAGGACAAGGGCCTGTGGAACACCGCCCTGCCCGTGGCCCATTCGCTGAGCTTCCATGACGACAAGCGCTGCAAGGCCTTTACGGAGCTGGTCGTCACCGAAGGGCCGGTCCAATATATCATCGGCACGCGGCTCTACATGCATCAAGGCAAGGTGATCCGGGTGGACAGCCTCGTCACCAGGAAGGGTGACTGGCTGTTCAATGCCAATGCCTTCCTGAAATATTCCAAACAGGAAGACTGGGAACCTCTGTTCAAATATCAGAAGACGCCGCCTTCCGAGATGATCCGCGGCGCCAATGCCTATCTCGATGGCTTTGCCGACAAGTTCACTGACATCCCCTGGGGCACGCCCTGTGCGCGGCTGGAAGGCGGCGCCTATACCAACCGCACCAGTGATCCCCACGCATCCTGCGAAATCGGCATGCCGCCGGGCGTGCTCTACATCACCAATCGCGATTATCTGGTGGATGAGGAAAAGGGCGTGATCAACATCTTCTGCCGCTTCGGCGACAGCAAGAACGGCGGCCCGGATTCACATACATTCCGCTTCATCGACGGCAAGATCCGCGCAGTCCACACGCTCACCGTCATTCCCGGCCCGCAGGCGGATGACAATGGCGCGATCCTGCGCAATCCGGGGATCAATTTGCAATAGCCCAACTCGCCCTCCCGGACTTTATCCGGGAGTGCTGGACACGAAGTGCCAACTTCAAATCTCGTCATTCCCGCGGTTGCGAAGCACTGCCGAAGGCAGAACACGGGAACCCAGTTTTAACGGTTGCTGCTGGGTTCCCGCCTGCCGCTTTGCGGCAGTTTATCCTGAGCGACGCCGCAGGCGGCGTCGAAGGGCGGGAATGACGATAGAAGGGAGTGTTCCCTGAACCTAAAACTCAGCGCCTTCGCGCCTCTGCGAGCGCCAAAAAGCGGGATCCCGGGTCAAGCCCGGGATGACAAATGAACCGGACACACCGATCCCTCCGCTGGCGAATGCGGACTTACGCCGGGGGCAGGGACAACCGAGAGCGGACGGGGCCGGGCCGGTGCTGTCAGGCGCCCGCTCTGGCGAGCGGTGCTGTTGCGCGTTGTTTGATATGCGAATGGCAGGCGAAGTATCGCGGCAAACTTGTCTGCTCGGCCCTGAGTTGCATGGCGGGGAAGGCATAGGGCTCGCAAGTGAGCCTTCCCTTGAGCGGAGATGTTCCTCTGGGGCGAAACATCATCCGGCCACGCATCTGTTGCGGGCGCTGGTCCAGCGGGCCGGACAGGGCGTTGACATCCACCCTGTCCATCTGGCCCGGCTCTGCAGACAGCGCCGACCCGGCGCGGGAGAGGAGCGAAGCGCTACCGCCCCCGCAACCCGTCACTGGGCCCATATAACCCAAATGGTTCGCAATGTCAATATGGCGTGCCAATGATGCACCACTCGTCATCCCGGACTTGTTCCGGGATCCCGCTATTTTCTTAGAAAGCTGGACCCCGGCACAAGGCCGGGGTGACAGTGGAGGCTGGCCCTACCCCTCCCCCAGCATGGGCGAAGGCTTGCCTAGCGCGAGGTCCGCGTCTGAAAACACGATAGGCGTGCGCAGGCCCGGAATATGGGTGCCGTCAGGCCGCTCCATATCCAGCACCATGCCCCGCGCCTCGATCTGCGGATCGCGCAAGGCCTCGCCCACATCGTGGATCGGGCCCACCGGGATACCGTGCTGCTCCAGCGCGGCCAGCAGGGCGTCACGGGTCCACTGGCGGGTCTTTTCGATGATCAGCGGCACCAGAGTAGCACGATGGGCCACGCGGTCCGGATTGCTCTGCCATTCCGGCCGCACTTCCAGCCCCAGCACCTCGGCAAAGCGCGCGAATTGCGTGTCGTTGCCCACGGCCACGATCACCCAGCCATCGCTGGTGGGGAAACCGTCATAGGGCACGATATTGGGATGGCTCATCCCGATGCGGTGCGGCGCATTGCCGGTGATGAGGTAATTCATCGCCTGATTGGCCATGGTGCCCACCATCACATCGAACAGGGCAAGGTCCACATGCTGGCCGCGCCCCGTATGCTGGCGCTGGTGGAGCGCGGCCTGAATGCCGATCACGGCATAGAGCCCGGTCATGATGTCCGCATAGGCGACGCCGATCTTGGTCGGCGGGCCATCGGGCAGGCCGGACAGATCCATGATCCCGCTCATCCCCTGAATGATGAAATCATAGCCGGGGCGCGGGGCATAGGGGCCGGTCTGGCCGAAGCCGGTGATTGAGCAATAGACGAGGCGCGGATTGATCTTGCTGAGGCTCTCATAATCGAGGCCGTATTTCTTCAGCCCGCCCAGCTTGAAATTCTCGATCACCACATCCGCCTCGCGGATCAGGCCCAGCACCATCTCCAGGTCTTCCGCCTTGTGGTAATCGGCCGTGACAGAGCGCTTGCCGCGGTTGGCGGCATGGAAATAGCCGGCGTCCTTCGTGCCATCGGCATTCTCGATAAAGGGCGGGCCCCATTCGCGCGTATCGTCGCCCTGCGGGCTTTCCACCTTCACCACATCCGCGCCGAGATCGGCGAAGATCTGCCCCGCCCATGGTCCGGCGAGAACACGGGCCAATTCGACTACCTTGATGCCTTGAAGGGGAGCGGGTCTGGTCATTCAGTAAACCTCGTCATTGCGAAGGGCGAAGCCCCGCGGCAATCCAGAGCGTCACGCGTCGCGCCCTGGATTGCTTCGCTTCGCTCGCAATGACGATTCAGGCAAGCCCGGAACTTCAAAGCGGATCGATATGGAAGATCCGTTCCGCATTGCCGTGGCACAGCGCATGCATCTCCGCCTCGGTGCAGGGGAAGCTGTCGATGAAGTCCACTGCCGGTTCCTGCGGCTGATAGGGATAGTCGATGGCCCACATCACATTATCGATGCCGAGCTTGTCGATCGAATAACGCAGGGCCAGCGGATCTTCCACGCCGCTGGTGGTGATGACGAAATTGTCCTGGAAATATTCCGCCATGCTGCGCTGGGTCTTCTTCGCGCGGCCAACCGTCTGGGCGCGGCTGTTCATGAAGTTGATGCGCCAGATCCAGAACGGCACTGCCTCGCCCATATGGCCGATGCAGATCTTCAGCCTGGGAAAGGCGTCGAACACGCCGCCAGCCATCATGCGCACCGCATGGGTGCCGACCTCTACGCCGTAGCCCCACATGGCGCTGTCCATCCCGTAATCCTGCAACGGGCCTTTCAGCGTATCGCTGGCCGCGCGCGGGTGGATGTAGATGCAGCGATCCAGCGCCTCTGCCGCCTCCAGGATCGGCCAGAACTTCGGATCGTCGAGATATTCGCCATAGGTGTGGCTGTTGATCATGAAGCCGTTGAGGCCCAGCTCGTTCACCGCGCGCTCCATCTCCTTCGCGGCGCGTTTCGGGCTGTGCGGGGCGAAGCTGGCAAGGCCGGCAAAGCGCGTGGGCCATTTGCGGCATACTTCCGCCAGCCGGTCATTCGCCAGCCGCGCAAGGTCCATCGCCGTATCGGCATCGAACATCTGCACACCCGGCGCAGTGAGCGCCAGCAGATGCATGTCCACGCCATATTCGTCCATCTGCGGCAGGCGATGCTGTTCGATGTCGGTCAGGCCGGAGAGGAAATCGAGCTTGCCATAGCCGCTGGTATCGGCGGGTGCATCGTAGATGCCCTTCACCAGCAGCTTGTCCAGGCTCTGGCTGGGCGAATTGGCGACCTTCCTCAGTTCCTCGGCAACTTCGGGAATCGACCATGCTTCTTCGGTGGCGATCTTGCGGATTTTCTTGGCCATCGGCTTGCTCTCCTCTTTCCGCCGCACCTTATGGATAGGTGGAGGCCAAGTGCAACGGCCCTTTATAGGAAGCAGCCAAAGGGCTAGACCGGCGCTGCACCTGTAGGGAGCTGGAGAGGCCATGAGCGTGACACGCGGGAAACTCGACAATGCGGATCTGCTGATCGAGGAGGCGCTGGTGGGCGGCGAATGGCGCCGTGGCAATGCCGCCCCGATCGCGGTGGACGATCCCTATGCGCTGGACGTAATCGGCGAAGTGCCCTCGCTCGATCAGGCGCAGGTGCAGCAGGCCGTGGATGCCGCCGCCGATGCCTTGCCCGGCTGGGCCGGCCTTCCGGCGGTGGAGCGCGGCAAGATCCTCAACCGCTGGCACGATCTGATCGCGGCGAACCGCGAAGACCTGGCCCGCATCATCACCCGCGAGAACGGCAAGCCCATCCGCGAGGCTCGGGCCGAGATCGACAATGGCGCGGGCTACATCAAATATTACGCCGACCATGCCGATACGGCCCTTGGCGAGATCATCCCCTCTCCCCTGCCCGGCAAGCGTTTCACCGTGGATTACGAGCCGGTGGGCGTCTGCGCCGCGATCACGCCCTGGAACTTCCCCTTCGCCATGCTGGCCCGCAAGCTGGGCCCGGCGCTGGCGGCAGGCTGCACCGTAGTGGCCAAGCCTGCGGATCTGACGCCCTTCTCCGCGCTCGCCATCGCGCGGCTGGCGCTGGAGGCGGGTGTGCCCAAGGGCGCGCTCAGCATCGTGACCGGCAATGCCCAGCAAGTGGGCGAAGTGCTGACCGGATCGCCGGTGGTGCGCAAGCTCTCCTTCACTGGTTCCACTGCCGTGGGCGCGATGCTCGCTGCCGCCTGCGCGCCCACGGTCAAGCGCATGAGCCTTGAACTGGGCGGCAATGCCCCGCTGCTGGTGTTCGACGATGCCGACCTCGACATCGCCATCGAAACCGCGATGATCGCCAAGTTCCGCAATTCCGGGCAGACCTGCATCGCGGCCAACCGCATCTATGTGCAAAGCGGCATTCTCGACCGCTTCCTGGCCGCCTTCAAGGCCAAGATCGAAGCCCTGCGCCCCGGTGACGGCTTTGCCGAGGAAACCGATCTCGGCCCGCTGATCGACGGACGCGCCGTGGCCAAGGTGGACCGCCATTTGCAGGACGCGCTGGAACGCGGCGGGCATCTGCTGGCGGGTGGCGGCACGGCCAACAGCCGCCTCGCCCAGCCTGCCCTGGTCGCAGGCGTGGCGCGCGACGCGCTGCTGACGCGGGAGGAAACCTTCGGGCCGCTGGCGGGCATCATCGCTTTCGACACGCTGGAAGAAGGCGTGGCCATGGCCAATGACACGCCCTTCGGCCTCTGCGCCTATGTCTGCGCGCAGGATACCGCCACCATCGCCCGCGCCAGCCGAAGCCTGCAAACCGGCATGGTGGGCGTGAACAACGCCGCAATCTCGCTGCCCTGCACGCCTTTTGGCGGAATCAAGATGTCCGGCATGGGCCGCGAAGGCTCGCTCCACGGGCTCATGGAATATCTGAACCTCAAATATGTGGCGCAGGGCGGGCTTTGAGGGCCCTTGGCCGACACTGCCCCTTCCCTGAACAGCCCCAGCCCCCAACCTCCGTTCGTCCTGAGCGTGTCGAAGGACGAACGGATCGAGTGATAGATCTGGGGAAAGAGGGTGGAGACGGCCCTCCCCCTCCCCCTTCACCTCCCCAGCGCCAGCGCCTCCTCATACACACTCATATCGATCAGCTTCGCCAGTTCCTCGCGGCTGCGCGGATTGCGTTTGTCCTGCGCGGCGAGCCATTGTTCCTCCGTTACCAGCACATCCAGCATGTCCGCAGGATAGCTGGCCGGAAAGGCATGGTGTTTCCAGCTGCGTTCCACCTGATCGGCGGGAAAACCGCCCGCTGCCTCAACCAGCTTCTTCGCCTCGGCCGGATCGCGCCGCACTTCTTCCGCCGCATCCATTACCGCGCGCACGAAGGCGACGATCCTGGCTCGTTTGGCCGGATCGGCCAGATTGCCTGCCGTGCTGTTGAGGTTGAAATATTCGGCATAAACACCGTCCCCGTGGAACTCGGTCAAATCGTCGCCCAGCACCTGCGCGGCGTTCTCGCTCTCCGGTTCCCAGATCACCACGGCATCCACCTCGCCCTTCGCCAACAGGGCTGTCATGCCGGATAGCGGCGTGCCCGAAGGCAGGGGCACGATCTGCACATCGCCAAAACCCAGCCCGGCCGTCTGCAACATGCGTTGCAGGAAATAGCCTGCCGAAGTGGGCGCCACGGTGACGATGCGCTTGCCCTTGAGATCGGCAATTTCCTCGATCCCGACAGACCGCCGCGCCACGATCCGGTACAGCCCCTGGCTGACATTCAGGATGATCCGCAAATCCGGATGCCGCACGGAATAGCGCAGGGCCTGCGTTTCGGCGTGAGTGGCGACATCGGCCAGGCCTTCCTCCCCGAAACCGGGAATGATCGGCTCGCCCACCAGATTGGGAATGCCGCCCATCTTCACGCTGGCATCGCCCGGATAGAACTTCTCCGCCGCCAGCAGCACGGGCGCGATCTCGAAGGTCTGCTTGTTGCCGTGAATCGCGATCGGGCCGGGATCGTCCTGAGCCTGCACGGGCGCCGCCATCGTCAAAACCGCCGCAATGGCGGCCAGTGCCGCCTTTCGCCTGGAATTCAGCATGATCTCCCCTTCTTTTGTTGCCGGGGACTATGAATGCAATTGCCTGTAGCGGGAACCCCCGCAGCCGATTATCGCTGGCCCACCATGTCCAGCGATCATGACGCCCTCGCCTTCGCCGCGAACCAGCCTGCCGCCCTCTGCACCATCGTGGCGATCGACGGCAGCTTCTCGCGCCGCACCGGGGCGCAGCTGGCTGTGGCGCCCGACGGCACGATTGCGGGCGACCTTGCCGATAATTGCCTGAATGCCGAGCTTGCCAATCAGGCCGTCGAGGCGATGGAGGCAAGCGGGCAGAATGGCGGCGCGCGGCTGCTGCGTTATGGCAAGGGATCGCCCTTTATCGACTTTCGCCTGCCCTGCGGTTCGGGCCTGGACATATTGATCGAGCCCGCGCCGGACCGGGCGGCGCTGCAGAACTGCATGGCCACTCTGGCAGCCCGGCAAGGCGCGGAGCTTACCCTGCCCCTACCCGCTGACGCCGATCCCGCCTTCCTGCGCAGCCGGCTTTACATGCCGCCGCTGCGCCTGCTGGTGTTGGGTGCGGGGTCCGAATGTTCGGCGCTGGTAAACCTCGCCACTACGCAGGGGATCGAGGCGGAATGGCGCGAGGCCGGCAATCACCTCTCGCTCGACAAGGTGCCCGCCGATCTGCTGGACGGCACATGGGCCGCCGATCCCTGGACCGCGATCCTGCTGCTGTTCCACGATCACGAATGGGAATATGCCCTGCTCAAATGGGCACTGGGCACCAATGCCTTCTATGTCGGCGCACAGGGCGGCGCCCCGGCACGCATGGCACGGCTGGAGCGGTTAAAGGCAGGCGGCGTGGAGGAAGGAGCGCTGGCCCGGCTGCGCAGCCCGGTCGGACTGATCCCGAAGGCGCGCGATTCCTCGGTGCTGGCCCTTTCCGTGCTGGCGGATGTGGTCGGCGCCTATGAGGCACTGCACCCTCACCAATGAGCGGCCAAGTCGCCATCGCGCTGCTGGCGGCGGGAAGCGCGCGGCGCTTCGGCGGTGGCAAGCTGGATGCCATGCTGGCGGGCAGGAGACTGGGCAGCCATGCGCTGAATGCGGTGCTCGCGCTGAACCGGGGTGAGCCCCTTATCGTGGTGAGCCCCGATGCGCCCGCTTTCGCGCGGGAAGCCGAAGCGGAGAGACTGGCTCAGTTGCTCGCCAATCCGAATGCGACGGAAGGGCTCGGCACTTCAGTCGCTCTCGCGGCGCGCCATGCGGCGGAGGCCGGTGCGGAAAAGCTGTTGCTGCTGGCGGCGGATATGCCGCTGGTCAGCATTGCGACGCTTGGCGCATTGGTGAATGCCTGCACCGATACCCCCGCCTGCGTGCGCCATTCGGACGGCCACCCCGGCATTCCCGCCTGTTTCCCGGCCATAAGCTTTGCCGCCCTCGCCGCGCTTGGCGGAGACAGGGGCGCAGGCGCGCTGCTGCGAGCGAGTGGCGTAAGGGTGCTGGAAATCGATCCGCGCGAATTGCGGGATGTCGATACCGTGGCGGAGCTGGAGGCGCTGGTGGGTGAGATGGGTGGTGGAAGCTGAATGCGGCTGTCTCGCACGCAACCACATAATCAGACCACTGCCTTGCCCTCCATTTCGTCATGCTGAACTCGTTTCAGCATCCATCCCTCCCCACGAGCGGCAGCCATATCCGGAGAAATGGGCCCTGGAAGCGAAGCTGTGCTTGCACAAACAAGTTCAGGGTGACGCTTGAGGAAGCATCAGGAGCTACTGGTCTCCTTGCGGAAGAGATAGCAAAGCTTGGAGAGGAGCGGCGGACCGACCCCTCTCCAACTGCGGCCAGGCCCTTTCAGGCCCAAGCCATCGTATCCTCTCCCACGAGGGGAGAGGATCAGCAATCAAGCCAGCTGCTTCACATCGATCGGCAGGCTGCGGATGCGCTTGCCGGTCAGCGCGAACAGCGCATTGGTCAGCGCCGGGATTACCGGCGGCAGGGCCGGTTCGCCAAGGCCGGTGGGCGAATTGTCGCTCTTCACGAATTCCACCTCGATCTTCGGCGTGACGGGCATGCGCGGGATCGGGTAATCGTGGAAGTTGGACTGTTTCACCGCACCGCCTTCGATTTCGATCGCAAGGGCCAGCGCCTGGCCGATCCCGTCGATGATCGAACCCTGCACCTGGTTCAGCGCACCATGCGGATTGATGATCTGGCTGCCCACGTCACCGGCTGCCCATACATTGTGGACGTTGATCCGGCCACCTTCGAGGCTGGCTTCCACCACTTCGGCAAAATAGCCCATGTGGCTGAAGTAATAGCCGAAGCCCAGCGCGTGGCCTGCCGGCATGGTCTTGCCCCAGCCGGACATTTCCAGCGCCTTCCTGGTCACCGCGCGCAGGCGAGCCGGGTTGAAGCCGGGCGAAGGGCCCATGAAGCCCATGGAATCCGGTTCCTTCTCGGCCCCGTCCACGATTTCCAGCAGCAGGGTCGGCAGATCCTTGCCCGCGGCCTGCGCCACTTCATCGAGGAAGCTCTGCATGACGAAGGCCATGGCGTTGGACGTAGGTGCGCGCAGGGCGCCCATCGGCACGGCGGTCTGCATCTTGGTCTGCGCGTAACGCAGATTGGGCACGAACTTGGCCGGGAATTCATCCTTCGACATGGCGGCCGGATTGTAGGCGCCCGGGCCGGGGATTTCGAAAGTGATGAAGTGATCGTCATAGCCGATCAGCTTGCCCTTGTCGTCCAGCGCGGCGCGCAGGCGGTGCCAGCCCGCCGGGCGGTAGAAGTCCCCGCGAACGTCATCCTCACGGCTGAAGATCATCTGGACCGGCTTGCCGGGCATCTGCTTGGCGATGGCGGCAACCTGATGCATGTAATCATTCGTCAGGCGACGGCCGAAACCGCCACCCATGCGCGTGATGTGCACCTTCACCTTGTCGGGCGTGAGGCCCAGCATCTTGGCCACGCCCGTCTGCCCGCCCTGCGGCGTCTGCGACGGGGCCCACATCTCCATCGAACCGTCGGCATGGCACAGGGCCGTGCAGTTCATCGGCTCCATCGGCACGTGGGCCAGGAAGGGATAGGAATATTCCGCATCCAGCACCTTGGCGGCGGAAGCGAAGGCCGCATCCACATCGCCATGGCTGGCGAGCGTTTCCTGCGGCTTGGCATCGGCCATCAGCTTGCGTGCGGCGGCGTCATAGCCCTTGCTGGAGTGGCTGGCCCACTGGCCATTATCCCACTTGATCTCCAGCTTCTGGCGGGCCTGATCGGCGATCCACCAGTTCCTGG
Organism: Fulverythrobacter ferritrahens; assembly: GCF_020539485.1. Taxonomy (GTDB): domain Bacteria; phylum Pseudomonadota; class Alphaproteobacteria; order Sphingomonadales; family Sphingomonadaceae; genus Andeanibacterium; species Andeanibacterium ferritrahens. The sequence goes on along the minus strand of NZ_JACDXU010000001.1, from coordinate 269,210 downwards.
CGATCACCGCCACGCCATCGACCAGTTCCTCGGCATTGCCGTTGCCCTTGACGATGAAGGCATCGATCACGCCCGGCTGGGCCTTGACCACATCGAGATTGGCCGAAACCAGCTTGGCCCCGAATACGGGCGAACGCTCGAACGCGGCATAGACCATGCCGGGAAGCTGGGTATCCACGCCGAAGATCGGCTCGCCCCGGACGATCTTGGGGCTGTCGATCCCGCCAATGGCGCGGCCGATGATGTGGAAGTCCTTGGGGTTCTTCAGCGGAACCTTGGCCAGATCGGGCACGGCCACGCCGGCCGCGTCATTCGCCAGTTCGCCATAGGTCAGCGAGCGGCCCGAGGCCGGATCGATCACCTTGCCCAGCTTGGTGGTGAGCTTGGCGCTGTCGATGCCCCAGCGGCGCGAGGCCGCCGCGAGCAGCATCTGGCGCGCACCCGCGCCCACCTGGCGCATCGGCATCCAGTTCATCGGAGTGGCGAAGCTGCCGCCAGCCAGCTGCGGGCCATATTTGGCCGCATCCGTATCGCCCTGGACGATCTTAACCTGATCCCAGTCGGCATCCATTTCATCCGCGATGAGCATGGGCAGCATGGTCTTGATGCCCTGGCCGATCTCGGGATTCTTGCCGACGATGGTAATGGTATTGTCCGCCGCGATGGTGACGAAGGCGTTCAGCGTGCCCTGTGCCTCGCCCGTGACGGCAGCAGCGCGGGCCACCATCGGAATGGCGGCGCTCAGCGCCAGGCCGCCACCGGAAAGGACGCTGGCCTTGAGCAGGGTACGGCGGGAAAGTGCGATGGCCTCAGGCATTTGCTTTCCCCTTCTTCGCAACGCCGCTTTCCGCGACCTGCGTGATGGCGGACTTGATGCGGGTGTAGCAGGCGCAGCGGCAGATATTGCCGCTCATCGCCGCGTCGATCTGGCGGGCGCTGGGCTCCGGGTTGCGCAACAGCAGCGCGGTTGCGCTCATCAGCTGGCCGGCCTGGCAATAGCCGCACTGCATCACGTCTTCTTCCAGCCATGCTTCCTGCAGGGCCCGGCCCAGATCGGTCTGGCCGAGAGCCTCGACCGTAGTGACCTCGCTCTCGCCAATGGAACCGATGGGCGTGGAGCAGGACCGCGTGGCGACGCCATCGACATGCACGGTGCAGGCACCGCACAGCGCCTTGCCGCAGCCGAACTTGGTGCCCACCATGCCCAGTTCCTGCCGCAGTGCCCACAGCAGCGGCATATCTTCCGGCGCGTCAATCTCGCGCACTTCCCCATTGATCTTGACCTTGACGGCCATCGTGCTTCTCCCTTGAAAAGGCCACCGCCCCAGCAGGGCAGCACCGCGCCGCGCGGGGTTACAAAGCCCCCGCGACGGTAACACATCCAGACTAGCAAGGTTCCGCGCCGCTGCAACACAAGATACGGTTTGGCTTAAGCCCCGTTAAAGCCCGGAGCCTTAGAGTCTGGACAAAGCGGACTCAATCAACCACTGGGCCTCAAATACGAGACAGGGAGCGAGCATTCCGGCTAACAAGTCCGGCGCGAATCGCCTGCCTGTGCGCGCCAAGAAGCTTTGCAACTCGATAGGGAGACACCCGAATGCCCCTGGTGAACATGAAGCCGTTGCTCCGTCACGCAATGGATAACGGCTATGCAGTCGCCGCTTTCAATCTTGTGGACTACAACACCACCAAGGCGATGGTGAAGGCCGCGGAGGAGCTGAACGCTCCCGTGATCTGCCAGACCTCCGCGAAGACGATCAAATATTTCAGCCACAAGGAAATCGTGAGCTGGGTGCGCACCGTGGCCGAGGATTCGCCGGTGCCGGTGGTGCTGCATCTCGATCACTGCAAGGACATCCCGATGATCGAAGCCTGCGCCAAGGCGGGCTGGACCTCGATCATGATCGACGCTTCGGAACTGCCGTTCGAGCAGAATCTGGCTGAATCGCTGAAGGTCCGCGAAATCGCCGAGAAGTATGGCGTGGGCATGGAAGCCGAGCTGGGCCAGATCATGGGCGTTGAAGACGACATGGTGGTGGACGAGGCCGATTCCGTCCTGACCGACCCCGAAGATGCCGCGCGTTTCTGCGCCGCTCTCGACCTGTCGGCCTTCGCCTGCGCCGTCGGCACCGCCCATGGCTATTACAAGGGCGAGCCCGTGGTGGACTTCGATCGCATCGCTGCGATCAACAGCCTGACCAAGACCCCGATGGCGCTGCATGGCGGCACCGGCCTGTCGGACGAAACCTTCGCCAAGGCGATCGAACGCGGCGCGGCCAAGGTGAATATCTCGACCAACCTCAAGCATGTCTGGGTGCAGAGCTTCGTCGATTACCACACCGCCAAGCCCACCGATTTCGAGCCGCTGCGCGTGATGGATGCCCAGTATCAGGCCTGCAAGACGATGTTCAGCGGCTTCATCGAGAAGTTCGGCGGCAAGGGCCGCGGTTCCGAATTCCTCTCCACGCTGGGCTGAGGATAGTCGGATATGGTCAAGGCACTGATTTTCGACTGTGACGGCGTTCTGGTGGATACGGAGCGCGACGCGCACCGTGTCGGCTTCAACCGCGCTTTTGCCGAACATGGCATCGATGCGGAATGGGATGTCGATCTCTATGGCCGCCTGCTGCTGGTAGCTGGCGGCAAGGAACGCATGCGCGCCTATTTCGACGAATTCGGCTGGCCGGAAGGCGCCGATACGGATGAAGCCAAGGACGCGCTGATCATCGATCTGCACAAGACGAAGACGCGCATCACTTCCGAAATCGTGACGGAACTGCCGGTTCGCCCCGGCATCCTGCGCATCGTGGACGAAGCGATCGAGGCGGGCGTGCGGCTGGGCGTATGCACCACTTCCAACCCCAAGTTCATCGACGCGGTGCTCGACCTGTTCGGGGCCGAGCGCAAGGCCGCCTTCGAATTCGTCCATGCGGGCGATGTGGTGGCCAAGAAGAAGCCCGCGCCCGATATCTATCTGCTGGCGCTGGAAACGCTGGGCCTTCCGGCCGGCGATTGCATCGTGATCGAGGATAGCCGTAACGGCCTGCTGGCCGCCACCGGCGCGGGCCTGCCCACGCTGATCACCACCAGCACCTATACGATGGAAGAAGATTTCGCCGAGGCGGCGCAGGTCGTGCCCGAACTGGGCGATGAACCCAACATCAACATCACTATCGAAGATCTGCGCAGGCTGGCCGCGCAGGCGGCGGCCTGAGGGAGAGAAAGCATGACTGAAATCACGATCGAACAGGTTGAAAAGGCAATCGACGTCGCATCCGACACGGTCATCCGGAACGAAATCTATTTCTCGGACCTCGACGGCCTCGCCGGCGACGGCGATTTCGGCACCTCGCTGGCCACCGGCTTCAAGGTGATCAAGGCTGACCTGCCCACGCTGGACAAGAGCGCCATCGGCGCCATGCTGCTCAAGATCAGCATGCTCTGCTCCAAGCATGTCGGCGGCAGCTCGGGCCCGATCTGGGGCACCGGCTTCATGAAGGCGGGCATGGCCAGCAAGGACAAGACCAGCGTCAGCCTCGAAGAGCTGGCCGCGATGGTGAATGCCGCCGTCGAAGGCATCATGGCCCGCGGCGGCGCCAAGCTGGGCGACAAGACCCTGCTCGACGCGCTGATCCCGATTGCCGAAAAAATGAAGGAACTGGCCCCCGCTGGCGACGCTGCCGCCGTGCTGAAGGCCGTGACCGAAGTGGCCGACAAGGCGATTGACGAAACCCGCAATCTGGTGGCCCATCGCGGCCGCGCCAGCCAGGTGGGCGAGCGCAGCGCCAACACCCCCGATCCGGGCATCGTCGGCGTTGCCACCATCCTTTACGACTGGTGCAAGCATTACGGCGTGGATTACACCCCCACCGCCGCCGAACTGAACCGTTGATCCCGTTCGTCTATTCCACGGAGAGGAATATCTCATGAAGAAATTCGTCAATGAACCCGCCAACTTCGTGCCCGAATTCATGAAGGGCGTGCTGCTGGCCAATCCGGGCCTGCTCGAATTCGTCCCCGAATTCCAGCTGATCAAGCGCACGGACCGCCCGGCGGAAAACAAGGTTTCGGTCGTTCAGGGTTCGGGCTCGGGCCACGAACCGGCGCACATCATGGCCGTCGGCCCGGGCATGCTCTCGGCTGCGTGCCAGGGCCCCGTCTTCGCCGCTCCGCCGGTGGACGCCTGCTATGAAACCATCAAGTCGGTTGCCACCGATGCCGGCGTGCTGGTGCTGGTGAACAACTACCAGGGCGACCGCATGGCTTGGGACATGGCCTGCGAAATGGCCGAAGCCGAAGGCATCAAGGTCAAGCAGTTCATCATCAACGATGACGTTTCGGTTGAAGACAGCCTCTACACCGTGGGCCGCCGCGGCGTGGCCGGCAACTTCTTCGTCATCAAGGCCTGCGGCGCTGCCGCCGAAGCCGGTGCCGATCTCGACACCGTGCTGGCCGTTGCCGAAAAGGTGAACGCCAATGTCCGCACCATGGGCGTTGCGCTGACCAGCTGCATTCCCCCGGCAAAGGGCACCGCGATCTTCGAAATCGGCGACGACGAAATGGAAGTCGGCATCGGCATCCATGGCGAACCCGGCCGTCGCCGCGACAAGATCAAGAATGCCGACGCCATCACCGACGAACTGTTCGACGCTGTGGCGCAGGATCTGCCCTACAAGTCGGGCGACCGCGTGGCCCTGATGATCAACGGCCTGGGCGGCACGCCGATCAGCGAACTCTACGTGCTCTATGCCCGCGCGCATGAGCGTGCGGAGCAGGCAGGCCTGACCGTGGTGCGCAACTATGTCGGCGAATATTGCACCAGCCTCGAAATGGCCGGCGCCTCGCTGACCCTGCTCAAGCTCGACGGCCAGCTCGAGGAATATCTCGACGCTCCCGCCGAAGTGGCCGTGCGCATCTTCTGATCCAGCCTTCAGGCTGAAAGCAAAGCGCCCCGGGGGAAACCTCGGGGCGTTTTTCGTTGGGGGGCCGTTTGCGCAATCAGGCCCGGCCATGATAGTATCCCGAAAAACAGCGGGAGAGCCAAATGGAAACCGAACGGAAAATGATCTGGCGCGGCGTGGCCACAGGCACTCTGATGGGCCTCGGCCTGGGCGGAATCCTCGCCTTGTTCATCGCGCTACGGCCCGAAATGTTTGCGGGGCTGGCGGGGTAAAGCAGCTTATTCCCAACCTTCGTGATTCCCGCGCAAGCGGGAACCCAGATCAACGGTTGCTGCTGGGTTCCCGCTTGCGCGGGAATGACGATTTAAGGTGATGAAGGATGGCCAGTCCCCTTACATCCCACTGCTCCATGGACCCTCGCCCCCTTCCCGCATAAACCACCCTCAATGCCCCACGCCGAACCCCCGCGCCCGTCCTTCCCTTCCCTGCTGCGCCGCGAGATCGCGGATGTGTTCGCCGGGCGGGAGAGTGACAGGCCGTGGCAATTGCCCTTCGCCATTGCGCTCGCGGCGGGCCTGCCGGTGCTGGTGGGCGCACTGATCGGGCAGACGGGCTTTGGCGCGATCGCCTCCATCGGGGCGATGACCATCGTCTATCTGCCGCGCACGCGGCTGGACCTGCGCATGGTGGCGGTAATGTCCGCCGCCTGCGCGATGATGGCCTGCTATGCGCTGGGGCAGATCGGCCATGTCCTGCCCGCCCTGCGTGTGCCGCTGATCGCGGCGGTGGCCCTGCTGGTGACCATGGGCTGCCGCTATTACCGGGTGGGGCCGCCGGGGCCGCTGTTCTTTGTGATGACGGCCTCCATCGGCGCCTATGCTTCCGGAACGCTGGCCGAACTGCCGCTGCATCTGGGCGTTTTCGCACTGGGCAGCCTCAGCGCGGTTTGTATCGCCTTCTTCTATTCGCTGCATATCCTGCGCCACCGCGATCCCCTGCCGCTTGGGCCCGCTCCCGATGATCTGGGCGTGGAGGTGCTGGCCCCCGCAGTCATCGTGGCCGCTTTCGTGGGACTGTCGCTAGCACTTGCGGAGTTGCTGGGCTTCGACAAGCCCTATTGGGTGCCGGTGAGCTGCATCGCGGTGTTGCAGGGCGCCACTTTACGTGCGGTCTGGCTGCGGCAATTGCAGCGCATCGTGGGCACTCTGGCCGGGCTGGGAGCGGTGTGGGGGCTGATGCAGCTGATCACCGAGCCATGGCATCTGGCGCTGGCCATCGCGCTGCTGACCTTCTGCGTGGAGACGATCATCGTGCGCCATTATGCGCTGGCTGCCGTTTTCATCACTCCGCTGGCGATCCTGCTGGCCGAAGCCAGCACCCTGGGCCAGACGAGCGCCACCCCGCTGATCATCGCGCGCCTTGCCGATACGGTGCTGGGCGCGATGCTGGGCGTGGCAGGCGGCGTCTGCCTGCATAATGAACGGTTTTGCCGCTGGCTTGCCCGCCTGATCGCCAAGCTCGCGCCGAGGCGCTGAACGGGGAGTCCTACTCCCCGCCCCGCTCCCGCCGGTATTCCGCATAGCGCGGGCTGGTGGACAGGATATAGCCGCGCACCAGCGTATTTCCTTCGTGGCAGGCATATTCGAAGGGCTGGTAACTGTCGTCACGCCGCCATGGGAAGCCCATCTTGAAAGGCTGGGCCAGCACTTCGGGATCGTCGATCCACGCCTCGTAATAGATCTGCTCGGGCGAGACGGGGGTGAAGCGTTCCACCATGGTCATGGACGTGCTGGTGGGGATCGGCTGATTGGTGGGGCCCACGATCACCATCGGTACCTTGCCGTTGAAATTGCGGGTTTCCACCACCAGCGTATCGCCATCCCAATGCCCGCGTGAAGAGCCGAGCCAGGGGCGCAACTCGCCCGGCAATTGCGGCGTGCCATCCACTGGGATGATGCGCGTTTCGTGCACCAGTTCCAGATTGATCACCACATGGCCGGGCGACTGGAAGATGCGGACGCCGTTATTATAGGGGAAGGGGATCATGCTGGCCGGCAGGCCGCGCGTGATGCAGTGATCGAGCGAGTTGAAATCGTCCAGCCCGTCGAACTCCTTTTCGGACCAGCTGCTTTTCATCCCCGCCGCGCGGCGCTTGCCCTCCTCGTTCATGTGGATGCGGCCGTCGGCGGGTTCCACGATCAGCGAGGTCTGCCGGAGCGCGCGCCCCCTTTCGAACCAATTGCCGGAGCCAAGCTTGTTGGCCTGATCCTCCTGATCGGCCAGCCCGCGCAGCTGGGCGGCGGCATCGGCGGCCTGCTGGTACTCCTCCTCGGTCATCAGCTTGCGCGTGCCGAAACGCGGGGCGCGCTGCATCGGCGTATTGCCGAGATCGAGCGGCCAGGTGCCGCGCAGATCGGGATCGCCCCAGGATGTGCGCGGAACTTTCCACCCGGCCTGTTTTGCCGGGGGCACGCCCACTTCCTCCTCGCTCTGCTGCGCCAGCGCCGGAACGCCCGCCGCAAGGCAGGCGAGCGCAATCAACGAAACAAATGTCCTGCCAGACATGCCGCTCTCTCCCTATGTTTTATGAGAGGAGCTTAACCGAAAATCCCCGCGAGCCAAGCTCGATTGACAAAGTCCAAAAGCACGGTGCCACCGCCTTGTTGCACAGTCGTAAAATAACTGGCCCTGCGCGGCACTTCGCGATAGCCTCCCCTCCATGAAGCCCACCGCTTTGGCCCTCGCCGCTTCCGCCCTGCCCTTCCTTGCCTCCCCGGCTGCCGCACAGTCGCTTTACGTGACGGCGGGCAAGCTGCTCGATGTCGAAAGCGGGCAGGAACTCTCGGGCCAGTGCATCCTGACCGATCACGGCAAGATCGTGCGGATCGAAACCTGCGGAGCGGTTCCCGCAGGCGCGGAGAGAGTGGACTGGAGCGCCTATACAGTGCTGCCCGGCCTGATCGACCTGCACACCCATCTGGCCGACGTCACCGAAAGCGCCGACACCGCCGCGCCGATCAAGACATCGCCGCAGGCCACCGCCCTGATCGGCGCCAGCCACGCCTGGGCCACCTTGCGCGCGGGCTTCACCACGGTGCGCGATGTCGGCACCTATCGCGGGTTGACCGATGTGGCCCTGCGCGATGCGATTGCCGCAGGCTGGGTGCCCGGCCCGCGCATGTTTGTGGCGGGCGGCTATATCACCACGCCGGGCGGCGGGGGCGAGCTGAACGGCGTGATGCCCAACGATCAGCTTCCGCCCGACATGCGGCTGGGCGTCTCCTCCACGCCGCAGGAAACGCGGGCAAAGGCCGAATATCTGTTCGACCACGGTGTCGATTTCCTGAAGCTGATCGCCACCGGCGCGGTGCTGGCGCTCAATACGGACGTCAACGCCCCGGAACTGACGGAAGACCAGATGCGCGCCGCCGTGGACGTGGCGAAGGCCCACGGCTCTTACGCCACGGCCCATGCCCACGGGGCCGAAGGGCTGAAGGCCGCGATCCGCGCGGGCGCCCATTCGATCGAACATGCCAGCCTGATCGACGATGAAGGGCTGCAAATGGCCAGGGACAAGGGCGTCTGGCTGGTGATGGACGTGTTCAACGGCGATTATATCGACGAGACCGGCACGGCGGAGGGCTGGCCCGAGGAAGCGCTCCAGAAGAACCGCGACACCACTCTCGCCCAGCGCGAACGCTTCGCCAAGGCCGTGAAGATGGGGGTGAAGATCGGCTATGGCAGCGATGCGGGCGTCTATCCCCACGGGCTGAATGCGCGGCAATTCGCCTATATGGTCCAATGGGGGATGAGCCCGTTGCAGGCCATCCGCTCCGCTACGGTGGATGCGGCTACCTTGATGGGCAAGCAGGACGAGTTCGGCACGATTTCGCCCGGCAAGTCGGCGGACATTATCGCCGTGGAAGGCGATCCGCTGAAGGATGTGCGGGTGCTGGAAAGCGTGAGCGGGGTGATCAAACAGGGCGTGCGGTACAGGTAGGAGCTACTCGCCCCTCCTTTCGTCATTCCCGCGAAAGCGGGAACCCAGCAGCAACCGTTGAACTGGGTTCCCGCTTTCGCGGGAATGACGAAAATGGGATATGCACCGTTCCAACACCCCCCACCCCGTGGACCTTCTCACCTAACACCCACACCCGTTCATCCTGAGCTTGTCGAAGGACACACTCCAAAGCTTTCCCAATAAACCGGAATGCTAGGCGAGCAGTTTCCCGCGTCCTTCGACAAGCTCAGGACGAACGGAGGTTGGGAGCAACATCCCGCCACTCCCAAAACCATTTTCCTACATCGCCAAAATCTGGCCAAAGCTGGCGGATGAAGCACTATTCCCGCCAATCGCCCCGCCGCGCCCGCCACTCCCGCGTGCCGGCTTTCTCCCCCGTGCCCCTACGCGCCCGTGCCGATGGGTGGACGCCTGCCCGGCAGGCGGCCTTCCTTGCCGCGCTGGCCATCACCCGCTGCGTCGCCAAGGCGGCGCGCCAGGTGAAGTTGGCGCGAGAGACGGCCTATCGCCTGCGCGGCAAGCCCGGTGCGGGCAGCTTTGCCGCTGCGTGGGACAAGGTGCTCGGCAAAGCGCCACAGGAAGGACGACGAAAGGTCACAGGTGAGGAACGCCTCCAGCGCGCGCTTTTCGGTCTGCTCAAGCCGGTGATCTATGGGGGAAAGCATGTCGGCACCTCGCGCAAGGCGGACAATTCCGCGCTTCTCGGCCATCTCGGCCGGATAGACCGCGCCTCCCGCCCACCCCGTGAGGAAGGCGGAAGGTCACAGGGTTTCACCGGCCTTTGCGCGTCACCTTCGCCCGGACTGGCATTGCCCGGATTGGGCGGGCCCGGATTGGGCGGGCCCGGTTTAGGTAAGGGGCCGCTTCAGAGAAACCGCCCGTATCCGCCCTTGTCGCCGATCACGACCTGAGCGCAATTATGGCCCGGCGCGCCGGTCACACCGCCGCCCGGATGAGTGCCCGCGCCGCACATATAGAGGCCCTTGATCGGCCCGCGATAGGAACCATGGCCCAGCACCGGACGGGCGGACCACAGCTGATCCAGGCTCATATTGCCATGCATGATGTCCCCGCCGATCAGGCCGAACTTGCGTTCAAGGTCCAGCGGCGAATGGATCTCGCGGGCAATGACGCTGGCCTTGAAGCCCGGCGCATGGGCTTCCACCGTGTCGATGATGCAGTCCGCCGCCGCCTCGCGCTCGTCGTCCCAGCTTCTGCCGTCGGGCAGTTCGGGGGCGAATTGCTGGCAGAACAGGCTGGCCACATGCTGCCCTTCCGGCGCCAGCGTGGAATCCACGGTGGAGGGGATCAGCATTTCCACGATCGGTTTCTTCGACCAGCCGTAACGCTTCGCATCGAGGAAAGCCTCGTCCATGTAATCCAGCGTCGGGGCCAGAATGATGCCGGACTGATGATGTTCGCCTACTCCGGGCAGACAAGTGAAGTCGGGCAATTCGGACAGGGCCACATTCATGCGGAAGGTGCCGGAACCGGCCTTGAAGCCCCGCATCCGGCGGCGATATTCTTCCGAAAGGTCGGCAGGGGCAATCAGCCGGTCATAGAGCAGCTTGGGCCCGACATTGGCGATCACGCGGGATGCAGCGATTTCCTCGCCGCTTTCCAGCTTCACGCCCACGGCCCTGCCATTATCGGCGTCGCCGTCCACCAGCACTTGCGCCACGGGGCTTTCCAGGCTGATCTCCACCCCGCTGGCCTCGCACACCTTGGCCATGATCTGCGTGATCTGGCCCATGCCGCCCACCGAATGGCCCCATGCGCCCTTCTTGCCGTTCACTTCGCCAAAGACGTGGTGCAGCAGCACATAGGCACTGCCCGGCGTATCGGGCGAGGCATAATTGCCCACCACCGCATCGAAGCCGAAGGCGGCCTTCACGGCCTCGCTCTCGAACCAGCTATCGAGGAAGCTGCGAGCGGACTTGGTGAACAGGTCCAGCACGTCGCGCTTCTGGCTGAGGGAAAGCCTGGCCAGCCCCCTGCCCTGCAGCGCACCGTCGATCAGGGTGCGGAATCCCTCGCCGACATTGGGCGGGGCCTTCAGCGCAAGGCCGCGCAGCACTTCGGCCACCACTTCCAGCGCATCGTAATAGGCAGGCAGGGTTTCGGCGTCGTGATCGGAGAATTTCCGGAACTCGGCCTGGGTTTTTTCCAAACCTCCACCCAACTTGAGGTATCCCCCATCCTCCTGCGGAAGGAAGTTGGAGATGGGCCGCTCGATTACGCGATAGCCGTGAGCTTCCAGCCGCATGTCCCTGATAACCTTGGGTTGCAGCAGGCTGACGGTGTAGCTCGCCACCGAATTGCGGAAGCCGGGATGGAACTCCTCGGTCACCGCAGCGCCGCCAACCACGTTGCGCCGTTCCACAATGCGCACCTTCAGCCCCGCCTGGGCGAGATAGAAGGCGCAGGTCAGGCCATTGTGGCCCGCGCCGATGATCACGGCATCGTAACGCTTGGTCATTCGCTTCTCCGTTCGGCGCCGGGCTTACCGGGCATGGCTCCAGCCTCGGGCGGGCTGCTGTTCGAGGCGGGCCTCGGGAATGGTTTCGCGCATGCGGGCGCAGAAATGGCGCAGGCACACTTCCTTGTCGGACAGCGGCCCCATGGAGAAACTGCGCGACGACATGCCCTGCTGCACGCGGGTGATCAGCGCGGTATCCTCCGCATTCACCAGCCGGTTGATGCGCCAGTTGAGATAGCGCGCGGCGCGCATTTCCCTGCGGTCATCGTCGACCACATAGCTGATTTCGCGGATCAGGCTGGTGGTGGGGCTGATCGGCAGCCACTGCATGAAGTCCACCTGATCGGGATAGATGTCGAAGGCGACATTGGGCCAGAGCTTGAAATAGAGCCAGTGGCGCTGGTTCGCTTCAGGCAGATGCGGCACGGGCGGCAGCAGGCGCTGATAGGCCCGTTCCGACCAGTTTTCCGAAGGGCGATCTTCCATATCGCCCCACATGCGGTCCACATGCGGCGTCGCCTCCACGCCATAGCTCTTGCCGAACAGCCGGGTCAGGCCGGGATGGGCCACCGGAATGTGCAGGCCATCCGAATAATTATCGCCGATATTCTTCCAGTTCACATCGCGCGGGCGCATGGTCACGCGGCCCAGCGCCTTCAATTCCTCAAAGCGATAAGGGGCAACCATCGCCTCGTAGGGGGCCATCATCTCCGCGACCGAAGGGCCCTCGTCCTTCAGGCGAACGAAAATGAAACCGCGCCAGATTTCCATGCTGACCGGGGCAAGGCCATGGGCGGATTTATCGAGGCCGGGATAGGATGCGCTATCCGGCACGCCGGTCAGCTTGCCGTCCAGTTCATAAGTCCAGGCGTGATAGGGGCAGACGAGCTTCTTCGCGCAACCGCTCGATCCATCGACAATGCGCGATCCGCGATGGCGGCAGACATTGGTGAAGGCCCGCACCTCCCCATCCTTGCCGCGCACCACGATCACGCTTTCGCCGATATATTCCAGCCCATGCCAATCGCCGGTGTTCGGAATGTCGCTGACGTGGCAAACCACCTGCCATGATGATGCAAACACCCGCTCCTTCTCCAGCTCGAAGAATTCCGGATCGTGATAGGTCCAGGCCGGCAGGCTCCAGCCTTCCAGCGGATCGGAATTGCTGGTCTGTTCCTGGAGCAGAGTTGCCATGCCACCTTCCTTGCTATACGATCGTATAACAACCCCATGACTGCCCGGCAAGCCACATTCACCCGCGCCGCGCCCGATGAAAGGCGGCAAAGCCTGATCGAGGCTACCGCGCGCTGTCTGGCGGAAAAAGGCGCGGCGGGCGTATCCGTGCGGACGATCTGCGCCGAAGCAGGCGTCTCGCCTGGCCTGCTGCGGCACTATTTCGGCGGCGTCTCGGATGCGATCGCGGAAACCTATCGCTGGACCGGCCGCCAGATCGGGGAAGCGCTGGAAGCGGCGGTGGCGCAGGCGGGCGATGATCCTCGCGCAAGGCTGCTGGCCTATCTGACCGCCAGCTTCCGCCCGCCGATCTCCACGCCGGAACTGCTGGCCACCTATATCGCCTTCTGGAGCCTGACCCGCAGCGATCCCGCTATCGCCGCCGTGCGCGCCGAGGTCTATGGCGATTTCCGCACCGGGCTGGAGCAGCTGATCGGCGCATACCGCCCTGCCCTTGCCGACACGCGCCTCGCCTCCGTGGCGCTGACGGCGCTGATCGACGGGCTGTGGCTGGAACTCTCGCTGGGCGACGCGCCCTTCACGCAAGCGGAAGCGGAGGAGCTGGCGGAAAAGTGGCTGGATAGTTTGCTGGGGTAGGTAGCTATTCCCCTTCCGTAATTTCGTCATTCCCGCGAAAGCGGGAACCTAGTTCCACCGTTGCTGCTGGGTTCCCGCTTTCGCGGGAATGACGAATTGGAGGTTAAGCCCGCCCCTCCCGCCGGGACCACCACCAGACAGGCAGCCCCGCCAGCATCAGCACAAGGCTGAGCGCGCTGGCCTCCACTCCCGCGCCCCACAGGGTCCACAGGGAATAGGCGATACCGACCACAGCAAAGATCCGCGCAATGCCCAGCTTCCACGCCGCCAGCGAACAGGCAAGATAGAGCCACAAGGTGGCGGAAGTGGCCAGCAGCAGCAGGAACTCGAACAGGCCCTGCATCGATTTGCTGGCATTCATCAGCACGAACAGGCTGGCGAGCACGGACGACACGATCAGCGCGCGGCGCGGAGTGCCATGGGCGTCGGTCGCGGCGAAGCGGCGGGGCAGCAGACCGCGCACCGCCATGGCGCGGGGCAGTTCCCCTTGCAGCAGCACCCAGCCATTGAGCGCGCCGATGCAGCTGATCACCGCAAACACCGCAACGGCGGCGGCAGGCCCGGCGGCCCAGTATCGCTCGACGAAAGTGGAAAACGGCGCGGGCGATGTGGCGGCGATGTCCGCGGGCAGCATCAGCGCGATGGCGGAACAGACCAGCAGATAGAGCAACCCGGTCAGCCCCGTGCCCCACAGGGTGGCGCGCGGCACGTTGACTTCCGGGTTCTCCACCCGCGCGGCGGCAAGGCTGGCGCATTCGAAGCCGAGCAAGGCCCACAAGGTGAGCGTCGCCGCTCCGCTCACCTGGCCGAAACTGATCGCCTCGGGCCGATAGGGCGCGATGTCTCCTCCGCCACTCACCAACAAGCCGCCCGCAATCACGATCACCACCACCAGCGGCACGACCTTCAATGCAAGGGTGACGATCTGGAACCAGCCCGCCGCCCGGGTGCCGCGCAGATTGATCAGCGTCATCGCCCAGAGCAGGACCAGCGCGGCAATGGCCGGGCGCCCCGTGCCTGCGGATAGGGCCGGGACAATGCTGGAAAGATAGCTCACCGCCGCCACCGCGATGGCCACCACCGTGGTCCAGATGGAGACGAGGTAGATCCAGCCGATCAGAAAGGCCGGTATTTCCCCGAAGGCCGCCTCCACAAAGCCGGTTGCGCTGCCGGCCCCCGGCACGGCGCGGGTCAGCCGGGCCAGCAGATAGGCCAGCACCAGCGCCCCGCCGATGGTGAAGATCCACCCGCCCACGGCGTTCCAGCCATAGGGCGCGAGGCTGGCGGGGAGAAGGAAGACGCCCGATCCGATCATGTTGCCCATGACCAGTGCGATCGCTGCCATCAGGCCGAGCTTGCGGCCCGGCCCCGGCCCATGTTGCGTCATTCGCTCTCCCCGTCGTGGGCGGCCTAGAAGTCCGCGCCGACCTTGATGCCTACCAGCCTGGGCTTGATGACGTAATCGTAGAATACGCCGCCGCCCGCCGTCAGGCCGAGCGTATCGCCACACACGCCTTCGAGGCACTGGGTTCCGCTGTTCACCACGCCATGCGCGTTGAACAGATTGGTGGCGAACAGTTCGACACGATATTTGCCAGCATCCACCCCAAGGCTGACATCCGCGGTGGTATAGGCCTTGAGATTGCCGAGCAGCGCATTTTCCACATCGCGCAAATCGTTGCGGCGCTTGCCGATATGGCTGGCGGCAATCTGGATGTGGCCGTCCCACTCGCCCAGCGGGAATTCATAGCGGGCGATGGCATTGCCCTTGAATTGCGGCGTCACGGGCAATTGCGTTCCGGCCGGGGCGAGAACGTAATTGCCGGCGGGAAGCGAGCAGTCGAAATCCTCGCTGACGATGTAGCAGAAATCCTTGCGGATCACGGCGTCATTATAGCTGCCGCTGAGCGTCAGCGTCAGCCCGCCCTGGCGATAAGTGAAGTCGCCTTCGATGCCGCGAATGCGGGCAATGCCGGCATTGCGGATTTCCGTAAGGCCGCTTTGCCCCAGGAAGGACAGCTGGATGTTCTTCCAGTCTTCCTGATAGATCGCGCCATTGAAGGTGACCGGGCCGAACTGCGTCTTCCACCCGATCTCGTAATTGTCGAGCGTATCCGGGCCGTAAGGCGGCAGAATACCGCGCCGGTTGATGCCGCCGGGCCGGAAACCGCGCGACCAGGTTGCATAGACCATCACATCGTCGGTGACCTTGTAGGTCGCGTTGAGCTTGTGGATGAAGTTGGTGTCGGAAGTCGACTTATCCAGATTGTTGCAGGGCGCGCCCGGCACGGTGGAGGGAGCGGCGCACAGATATTGCGGGTTCGAGCTGAAGCCCGGATTGTTGTAGCCGAAGAAGCCTTCCAGCGAGTTCTTGTAGTAATAGACACGGCCACCGCCTGTCAGCGTCAGCTTGTCGGTCACATCGAAACTCAGCTCGCCAAAGGCGGCAAGATCGCGATCGACGCGTTTCTGGGCAGTCAGCCAGATATTGTCCACGGTGCCCGGCACCTGAATGTCATCGGCAATATCGTCGATGATATAGTGTTGCGTGATATAGTGGGTCTGGCTCTGCCCGAAGATACCGCCAATGAAACGAACCGGCGCATCGGCAGGTGAACTGACGCGCAGTTCACCGAACAGGCGACGATATTTGTCCTTGCCCTCGACATACTGGTTAGGGCTGACCTGATCGCCGTTATTATCCGGAACGATGTAGCCCGAACCGTAGAGCGAGTAATAGAGAGAGTCGTAGAAATAGGCGTAGTCGGAATAATCCTGCGACGTCTCGTCATCGCGCCAAAGATGGCCGCCGGTGGCAACGAGATCCCAATTGCCGATCTTGCCCTCGATCGTCAGGGCCGCCTGCAGCCATTTATCCTTGCTGTGTTCCGGATTGTACTGGACCGTCTGGTAATGGCCGGTCACCGCGCTGCTACGTTCCTCGGCGTAATTGCCATTGGTCGTCTGCACCTGTCCCATCACCGTAGGGCGCAGTGTCCAGTTATCGTCCAGCTCGATCCCCAGAGCCAGGCGGGCGCCATAGGTTTCAGCGTCGTTATAATCTTCCTTGACGTAAGGCGCGTTGGTTTGCGTGGCTGCCGCCGTGCCGTAATTCGCCTCAAGCGAGGGATAGACGCGCGATCCGGGGATATTGTCGATATAGCCCGCGTCCTTGCGGTACCAACCCACGATGCGGGCCGCGACATTCTCCGTAATCGGCACATTGAGGAAGCCCTCGGCAATGCCGCCGATCCCGCCGCTGGTCACGGTGTTCAGCTCCAGATCAACCGAGCCATAGGTCTTGCCGTAATCCGGCTTGTTGGTGACCATCTTGATCGTGCCGGCCATGGAACTGGCGCCGTAAAGCGTGCCCTGCGGGCCAGCGAGCGCTTCCACCCGGGCAAGGTCGTAGGCGTGAATGTCCAGCGCACCCTGAATGGTGGTGATGGGCATTTCATCCAGATAGGTACCCACTGTGGGCAGCGACGCGGAATGGTTGGCATTCTCGCCCGAGGCCACACCGCGGAAATAGACCTGGGAGAAACCGGGCCCACTGCTCTGCACGGTAACGGAAGGGAGGAACTTCACCACATCCTGCAGATCGTTGACCTGCAATTCCTCCAGCTTGGCGGTGCCAAGCGCGGTAACGGAAGCGGCCACATCCTGAAGGTTCTGTTCCCGCTTCTGGGCGGTCACAATGATGGCGTTGTCATCATCCTGGGCGGAGGCTGGAGCGACAGCGACCAGCGAACTCGTAGCGAAGAGGGCAATGGCCAAATGACGGCGATTGGACGAAGGAAGAATTCGCATCTTAAACCCCCACATAATGCATATGCTGCAGGAGCGAATGCGCCAGTTTTTTACATTAGTGACAATAGCGCATGCGTTGACGCGGCCTTGGAAAATCCCATTTTCGGGAACTATGACATTTTTGCCACATGCGGCCATCACGCCGTAACAATTCGCCCCGCCTTGCGACCATAGGTTTCCGTAAGGTCACCCAGTGATTGCAGCAGCGGGCCGAGCCATTTTTCATACGGCACCCACTGGCCCACCCCGTCCCGGTTGATCGGACGGCGGACCTGTTCGCTGGAGGCGGTGCGCACCGCGCGGCGGTTGCGATGGAATTCCAGGCAGGCTTCCTCGAACGGCAGGCCCAGATAGGCCAGCATGGCGCGCACCACAGCTTCGGGATCGTCCAGCAATTCCTCATGGATCACACGGTGGATGCGGCCCGGCAGCACCCGGTCGTAATGATCCATCGCGCGGACATAATCCGCGTAATATCTTCCGATATCGGCCAGATCGTAAGTGAAGCCCTGCCCCTTGGCGAAATGCTGGCGGAAATTGGAGAAGCAGCAATCGAGCGGATGGCGCCGGGCGTCGATGATCCTGGCGTTGGGCAGGATCAGATGGATGAAACCAGCATAGGCCCAGTTGTTCGGCAGCTTGTCGATATAGAACGGCTTGTCCGTCTTG
This sequence comes from Fulverythrobacter ferritrahens, assembly GCF_020539485.1. Classification (GTDB taxonomy): domain Bacteria; phylum Pseudomonadota; class Alphaproteobacteria; order Sphingomonadales; family Sphingomonadaceae; genus Andeanibacterium; species Andeanibacterium ferritrahens. The sequence continues at coordinate 251,500 of NZ_JACDXU010000001.1, read as the reverse complement.
CGCTGGATGCGCGTGCGGTCGAGAAATTCTGCCCCCAGCGCGGCCAGCTTGCCTGCATCCATCGCGGCGACGGCATCGGGCCAGTCCTGCGGGCGCAGGCCCATGGCGCGCGCCTCGCGCATGGCCATGGCGGGAATGTCCGGCAATTCCATCGTGCCTTCCACCTGGGAATGGCTGGCCAGAATCTGCTCGATCAGGGTGGAGCCTGCCCGCGGCAGGCCGAGGATAAAGACCGGGTCCGGCGCGGGATCGCCCCAACCCTGCCGCTCCGAGACGAATTGCGGAGTCAAAGTGGCGATGACGCTGTCCACCTGCGCGGAAACGACCCCCGCATCATATCCCAACTGGGCCGAACGCATGGCATTGCCCTGGGCATAATGGCGGAAGGACGGTTCGATCTCCCCATGATCGGCATAGGCCTTGCCGAGCGCGAAATGGAGATGCAGCCGATCCTCTTCCAGCGGAGGCGGATCGCCGGCGAGCGCAGCCTCCATCGCGGCCACATCACCTTCATCGAAGCTCACGGTCTTGAGATTGGCGAGGCTCCACCAGACTTCCCCCAGATCGGCCTGGCATTCGAGCGCCTTGCGATAGGCGGCAATGGAATCATCCTGCCGCCCGATGGTCTTCAGCACATGGCCATAGCTCATCCAGATGCGCGCATGGCCGGGGAATGCCTGCGTCAGTTCTCCATAGAGCCGAGCGGCCTCCTCATAGTCCCCCGTGCGGCCCAGCACCGCCGCGCGCAGATTGCGGCTTTCCAGATCGCCCCCCGCGGCAGCAACAATGTCCAGCTCGGCAATCGCCTCGGCATAACGATGCTGCTTGTTAAGGATGCCTGCCAGATTGGCGCGCGCCGCCACGAATCCCGGCGCCAGTTCCAGCGCGCGATGCAGCAGCTTTTCAGCATCGGCCAGCCGTCCGATCCGCGCAGCCAGTTCCGCCATAAGGCGGATCGCCGCCACATCCGTCGGCTGCGCCCTCAGCCGCTGGCGCAGCCGCGCCTCGGCCTGGGGCAGGTCGTTTTCCAGCATGGCCGCCGCGATGGCCACCATTTCCGGCTCGAAGGCCGTGGCGCGCACGCCATTGAGGTCGGCCTCCGCCGCATCCTCTTCCTGTCCCACGTTGCGCAAGGCCCGCGCCAGCAGGCGCCAGGCCCCCGCATTGCGCGGATCGGCCGCCACCGCATCGCGCAATCGCATCACGGCCTGCGCCGGTTCCTGTTCGACAAGCCGGGCAGCTTCGGCCGGATTGATGTGAGCGGTCATGACCGGGCGATAACACGCCCGGTCACGGCCCGTAAGCCCCCGCTCAGGCGCCTTTCTCCCGCAGGACGAGTACGGCCAGCTCCGTCCGCGAACTGACGCCCACCTTCTCGTAAATGCGGTGGAGATAGACCTTCACCGATCCCTCGGTAGTCCCGATTTCCTCGGCAATGTCGCGATTGCGCATACCGCTCGAAACCGCCTCCGCAATGCGCAGCTCGCGCGGGGAAAGGGCGGCGAGCGGCGAAGTGCGCGGGCTTTCGATGGCCAGATCCAGCGCGCGTTGCATCAGCGGCGGGTCGATATAGCGCTCACCGGCCAGCACCGTCTCGATGGCTTCATGCAGGCGCACTTCCGCACCGTCCTTGAACACCACGCCGTCCACCCGGGCCTTCACTGCGCTCAGCAGCGCGGCATCTTCCAGTTCGGCGGTCAGCAGGATCACCGGGCGTTCATCCCCACGCGCGCGCAGAGCCTCCAGCGCGGGCACGCCGCCCAGCCCCGGCATGCGCACATCCAGGATAACCACATCGGGGTTTTCCCGCTCGATGGCGTCCAGCGCGGCCTCACCCGTATCGACCGAAGCGGCGATATCGATCCCATAACCGCCCAGTACGTCTTCCACACCCGCGCGCAGGAATGGATGATCGTCCGCAAGCACGATCCTAGTCATTTGAGCCCTCCCACAGGCAATTCGATCTCAACTCTCGTATCGCCATTCATGGAGGCGACCCTTATTGTCCCGCCCAGCGCCCCCACACGCTCGGCAAGCGAGCGCGGCATGCGCGTTTCCTCGCCCCGTGGAAAGCCCTTTCCATCATCCTCGATAGTCAGTTCGATGTTTCGTTCCCGCCGCGCAATCCTCACCCAGATGGTGCCGGCCTCGCCATGGCGCATCGCGTTGGCCACCCCTTCGCGCACAAGTTGCTGAATCTCGAAGGCAAGCCACGCCGGAACGATCAGCGCCTCGCCGCGATCCTCGTAATTCAGATGAACTCCCCAATGGCGACCAAGCGCGTTGGTGAGGCGTTCCAGTTCGCTCCCGAGGTTGCGCGTGCCGGGGCTTACCTCGTCATTGCGCAGCCGCTCGATAATCTCCCGCAGATTCGCCTGCTCGTCTCGCAGGCTGAGCGAAACAGCCTCCAGATCGTCGGAAATATCCTTGCCCGCGCCCGCCTGCCGCCGCAGCGCAGCCAGCCTGTATCCGGCCCCGGCGAGCGACTGGGCCACGCTGTCATGCAGATCCCGCGCGATATTCCCACGCAGCCGCATCGCCGCCGTTTCCCGGGCGAGCGAAGTGATCTCCTCCTCGTCGATTCCGTGCCCGATCTCCCGCGCGAGGGCACGGCCAAGTTCCAGATGGTCGCGGCACAGGCCCGGAATTCCGGTGAGGACGATCTGGCCCTGCCCCGTGGTCCCTGCAATGGGAAAGGAAAGCCCCGAAATGGCGCCGAGATATTCCGCAAGGGCCGGTCCGGGCGACTGGCCATGGGCCACGAAGCCTCCACTCGGGAGCAGCCGCAAGGCCCGCCCTTGCTGGCAATCGAACAACATCGGATCGCCATCGGCATCCAGATCGATCACCCCCGGCGGGACATGCCTGACCCCCGGGTCGATTGTGCCCGCCAGATAGAGAGTGCAGCCCGGCTCCTCCGTGCTTTCCCAGGCCAGAGCAGCGCCCGTGGCACCCGATGCCTTCATTGCATAGGCAAGGGCTGCCTCATGAGGCGATACGCCCTGCACGGCCGGAACAAGCGAGAACCTGCCGACCATCGGTGCGGCGCGCTGAAGGGTGAACCACGTCACCAGCAGCGAGAGCACTACCATATAGCTGCCCCGACGCGCATATTTCGCCAGCACATCGACAGAGTCGCCGGGGTGAAGGAAAAGGCCCATCGCCAGATAAAGCAGGCTCAGCCCGGCCGCCGTGGCCAGAGTGACGCGCCAGTTCCAGCGCAAGGCCGCCGAGACGGTCATGAAGGAAAAGAACGCGAAATAGGAGCTGACGAAATCAGCCTCCCCCCCTTCCGTGCAATAGAGCGATGCCATGAACATCGCGCTGTCGCCCAGGAAGGATGGAATGGTCAGCCGGTAATCCAGCCACCAATCCCCCCACGCCACGGCAAACAGGGCCAGCGCATAGGCGAGATAGAGAGCCAGCAGGCCGTAAGCGAGACCGTCGCCACGCACCGGCTGATCCGGATCGACCCACATCCACAGCACAAACAGCAGGGCAAGGGCAATGCGCCCGGCGGCGATAACCCGGCTCGATCTATGCTCGAATATCTCGCGTATCACGCCGATTGCTACCCTGTCCCAGCCGGCGATGGGGATGCCATGTTTCGCGCGCCGGTCAATGCACAAGGGATTCGCGCGCGCAGGATCGGGCAGACTGTGACAGGCCTGCACCGGCGACGCGGTCAGCCTACCGATTGGGCCCCGCCCTGTTGGGGGCGCGTCCATTCCGGATGAATGGCGTTCCGAGGGCCAGGCACGGAATATCGCCCCTGATCCGGCCGGGATGGACGAGGCACCCTGCCGCTAAACCTCCGGAGTGGAGCTGTCGCGCATTCCCATAGGGCGGGCCGATCGGCTTTCAGTCCCTCGACGGAATTGTCCTTCAGGGGGAAACATGCCGGGTCTCGTGGACTCCGCTTCGGCAATATTGGCTTCGGCGGAGCGCAAGCTGGAAGCCTCGGCGCAGAATGTCGCCAATGCCTCCACCAGCGGCTTCAAGCGGCAGGTGAATTTTGCCGAAGTGCTGGGCAACGTGGGCAATGCAGACAGCCTGCTGCCCACGCAGAAGACCTATGTCGATTTCACACAGGGCCGCCTTGCCGAAACCGGCAGCCTCTTCGACCTTGCGATCAACGGACCCGGCCTCCTCCGCCTGCGGGAGGGGGAAGCCTATGTCTATGCACGCGGCGGCTCCTTCGCGCTGAATGAGGATGGGCTGCTGGCCGATCCTTCGGGCCGCCTATTGCAACAAGCTGGCGGCGGCGATCTGGCGCTGGCCGGCACCTCGTTCGGCGTGCTGGCGGATGGCACCGTGCTGGAAGACGGCCTGCCCACCGCACGCATCGGGATCTATGAGGCAGGCGATCCGGCTGCTCTTACCGCCTTGGGCGGGGCCACCTTCGCGGCGGCGGAACCGGCCATGAGCGAAGCGGAAACATCCCAGATCCGCCAGGGCTTCCTGGAAAAATCCAATGTGACGATGAGCGACGAGATGGTCGCGATGATGGCCAGCCTGCGCCAGGCCGAAAGCGGCGGGCGGGTGATGCAGTTCTATGATGAATTGATCGGCCAGGCGATCACCACTTTCAGCAGGAGCGGGCGATGAACGGGGCATTCGAAGTGGGCGCCGTCGCGCTCAGGGCACAGCAGCGCGCGCTGGAAGTTCACGCCAACAACATCGCCAACGTCAACACGCCCGCTTTCAAGCGCACCGAGGCGCACTTCGCAGAAGTGCTGGCCCGCAGTGCAGATGGGACGGAAGGCCAAGGTGTGGGCGCGGGAATGGGCACAGATGCCGCTGCCGCGCTATCGGGCTCTGCCGGGGTGCGGATGGTGCCGCAGACAATGATCTTTGCGCAAGGGACGCTCAAGCCCAGCGGCAATGCCCTGGACCTCGCGATTGACGGGCGCGGCTTTGTGGAACTGGCCGGGCTGGGCGGGGAAACCCTGTTCTGGCGCGGCGGACGGCTGCGGGTGAACGAGGACGGCCTGCTGGCCACTTCCGCCGGAATCCCCCTGCAGGCAGGCATCGCTGTGCCTGATGACGCGACGGAACTCAGCATTACGCAGGATGGCCTGGTGAGTGTGCGCAATGCGGATGATGAAATCACCGAGATCGGGCAGGTGTCGCTGGTCCGTCCCGAGCTGGAATCCGCTCTCGAACGCCTCGATGACGGGCTCTATCGCCCCACTGAGGGCGCGCGCCTGATCGATGCCCGTCCTGGCGAGGATGGCGCCGGGCGGATCGTGCAGGGCAGCGTGGAGCAGTCCACGGTCGAGCTTTCCGCCGAGATGGTGGAGATGCTGATGGTGCAACGCGCCTTCGCGGCTGACGCACAGATCCTTCAGGCGGCGGACCAGCTTGCCGCCATCACCAACACGCTCAGGCGATAGGCCATGATCCGGGGGACATTCGCGATAATGGCGATCATGGCCTGTTGCCTGAGCGGACCCGCGCTTGCGCAGGCGCAGGTCGGCAGTTGCCACGCTCTTCTGCAAGGAGTTGCGGCGGGGGATTTCTTGACTGCGGAGTTGGCCGAGCCTGTGGCCTGCCGGGAGGAACAACCGCACCTGCCACTCGCCTTCGACCGAGGCGAGAATGCGCCCATGGCCGTGGAAGATCTATCCGCCGGCACTTACCTCGGCAGACTGGTGCTGAAGCCCGGCGCCATCGCCCCAGCCGGCAGCACCCTGCAACTCGTGGTCCGCACGGGCCCGGTGATCGTGGAACGGGAAGTCAGCGCAATCCGGTCCATCCGTGCGGGGCGGCGCGGCTTCGTGAAAGCAGGCGACGGGCAGGTCCTGTCCGCCCACTTCGTGGATGGCGCGGGCGCCCAATGAGCCGCCCTGCCCTTTTCTCGCTGGCCATTCTCGCGATGCTGCCCTCCACCTCCTTGCAGGCCGAGCAGCTCTATCGCGGCACCGGCTGGCCTGCCGTTGCCAGCGATCGCAAGGCCATGGGCATTGGCGATGCCGTGACCATCCTGATCCTGGAAACCACCCGCGCCAGCAGCAGCCTGCAGAACAACTCCTCCCGCAAGTCGCAGACAGGAGGCTCGCTGCAGGCCGGCGGGATTGACGAAAACGCTTCGCTCCAGTTCGGCGGCTCTTATTCCGGGCGCGGCGAAGTGGTCCGCGCGGAACAATTCGTGGCGCAGATCTCGGCCAATGTCATGGAACTGGCTCCCAATGGCGATCTCGTGATCGAAGGTCGCCAGCAGATGCTCATCAATGGCGAGGAAACCACAATCGCCGTGCGCGGCCGCATCCGCCCGCAGGATATCAGCGCGGATAATCTCATCCCCTCCTCCCGCATCGCCGATGCCCAGATCGATTATGACGGAAAGGGCTTCGTCAGCCGCAGCGCGAAGCCGGGATTGCTCAATCGGCTCTTCAGCCTGCTGGGGATCGGCTGATGGGTTTGCGTCATTCCCTCTATGCGCTTGCCCTGGCGGCTTTGTTCACCGTCTCGATGCCTGTGAGCGCACAGGAAGTAGCGCTGAAAGGGCTGGGCAGATTCGATGGCTGGCGCGATAATGCGCTGATCGGATACGGCCTCGTCACCGGTCTTTCCGGCTCGGGTGATACGCGCCGTAACGAAGTAACGCGGCTGGCGCTGCGCAATGTCCTTTCCCGCCTTGGCACCTCGGTGAGCGAGGAACAGATCAACAGCCGCAATGTCGCGGTAGTGATCGTAACCGCCACATTACCAGCCTCCGCCAATGCCGGAGACCGGATTGACGCCATCGTATCCTCCATCGGCGATGCCCGCTCCCTTGCAGGGGGAACCCTGCTGATGACGCCCCTGATGGGCCCCGATCAGCGCCCCTATGCGCTGGCACAGGGCGCGCTGACGGCGGGCGGCTATGATTTTGAAGCAAATCTCAACCGGCAGCAACGCAACTATCCCACCAGCGCGGTGCTGCCCGGCGGCGCGACCGTGGAAGCCCCCGTCGATGCCCGCCTGCTTTCCGCACAGGGCACCGTTTCCTTCCTGCTTTCCGAACCGAATTTCACGACTTCCCAGAGGGTCAGCGAGGCGATCAACGCCAGCTTCGGCCGCCCCATCGCCTCCGTCCGCAATGCCGATGAGGTGGTGATCGCCTATGATCGCGGGTCGGCCGAACTGGCCGCCTTCCTCTCCCGGATCGAGAATATCGCCGTCACGCCCGACCTTTCTCCGCGCATCGTGATCAATGAACGCACCGGAACGGTGGTGGCCGGGTCCGGAGTGCGGATTTCCAGCGTGGTGATCTCCCAGGGGGACATCAAGGTGACCATCGTCACCGAAAATTACGCCTCCCAGCCCAGCTTCATCGCAGGCTTCGCCAATGATGTGTCCAGCCTGATCGTGACCAACACGAAGCTGGCAGTGGATCAGGGCGCCAATGACGCCGTGATGAGCTTTCCCAACACCACCGTGGGTTCACTGGTGGAAGGGCTTGCCCGGGCGAAGGTCGATACCAGGCGCATGATCAGCATCCTGCAGGCGATCAAGGCCGCAGGCGCGCTGCATGCCGACATCGTGGTTCAATAAAGGAGACATGGGGATGGACCAGCTTTCCGCCCTGCTCGTAGTGAAGGCGCTGGATGGGCTCGCCCTGCGCGCCTCGGCCATTTCGCAGAACGTCGCCAATGCGAACTCGCCCAATTACACGCCGCTGCGCGTCAATTTCGAAGGGCGGCTGCGTGATGCAGCAAAAGCCGGGCCAGAGGCCGTCCGCCAGCTCCGCCCCGAATTCGAACAGGATATGAGCCGCGCGGGTCAGGGCGGGATGCGCCTCGATCTGGAACTCGCCAGCGCCTCCGAAACCGCCTTGCGCTACGCGGCGCTGGTCGATGTGCTAAGCCGCCAGATGCAGCTCGCCCGCCTCTCCATGACGGGAGGCCAGTGATGGACGCGATTGCGATCAGCCGCACCGGGCTGGATGTCGAATGGCGTCGCATGGAAATCATCGCGCTCAATCTGGCGAATATGAATTCCGCGCGCGCGGCGGACGGTACGGGCTTTCAGCCTCTCACACTGCTTTCCGGCCCCGCCGGAAACTTCGGCACAGTGCTGGAGGGACAACACGCCCCCGCAGGCGTGCGCGCCTATGGCGTGGAGCCAAGCGGTGCCGGGATACGCCGGGTCTATGAGCCCGGCCATCCTCAGGCCGATGCCAATGGCTATGTGTCCTACCCCAATGTCAGCCACGCCGGCGAAATGGCGCTGATGGTGAAAACCGCCCGCGCCTATGAAGCCAATCTGGTGGCGCTCGCCGCTGCGCAGCAGATCTATTCCAGCGCATTGCAGATCGGGAAACAGGCATGAGCGCGCTGGACCCTGTCGCTGCGCTCGGCCTGTCGGATGGCCCACCCCAGATCATGCGGCTGGGGCTGCCTGCCCTCCCCGCATCCACCACCGGCGGCGCCAGCTTCCAGTCCGTGCTGTCTGCCGGGCTGGATGCGGTCAACGACAAGGTTGCCCATGCGGACGAACTGGTGCGGCAATTCGCACTCGACGATTCCGTGCCCGTTCATCAGGTCACCATCGCGCTGGAGGAAGCGCGCCTTTCCATCGAACTCGCGACACAGGTCCGCACCCGTCTGGTGGAGACCTATCGTGAACTCATGAACATGCAGCTCTGACGCATGGAACGCAGGCAGATTCTCCTGATTGGCGGAATTTTCGCAGGCGTGGTCGCCGTGCTGGCTATCGTCTGGTTCGTTTTCCTGCGCCCCGGCTATGGCATGCTCTACGAAGACTTACGCGAAGCTGATGCCGCGGAAATCGTCGGCGTGCTGGAAAAGCAGGGCATCGAATACCGGCTAGAAGATGGCGGCCACCGCCTTCTGGTGCCGGAAGCCGACATCGGCCGTGCGCGCGTGCTGGTGGCCGGATCGGGTGTCGCGACCGGCGGTACGGTGGGCTTCGAACTGTTCAATGAAAGCGACATGGGCCTCACCGAATTCGCGCAAAAGGTGAACTACCAGCGCGCCTTGCAGGGCGAACTGGCCCGCACCATCATGGGGATGGACGGGATCGCCTTTGCCCGTGTCCACCTCTCCCTGCCCGAACGCACGCTGTTCCGCGCAAACCAGGCCGGCCCCAAAGGAGCGGTCACCTTGCAGACCGCAGGAAACGCCACGCTCGAACCCGCACGCGTTACCGGCATTCAGCAGCTCGTTTCTTCCGCTGTCCCAGACCTGCCGGCGCGGGAAGTGGCCGTGCTGGACCATCGCGGCAGGTTGCTGAGCCCCCTGCCTGTGGATGATGCCGGAATGCATGGCGAGCTCGACGAACGCGCGGCGCTGGAAGAATATTACCGCGCCCGCATTCGCGGCGTGGCCGAGAAGCTCATTCCCGGCATGCCGTTCGACATCAGGGTTCTGGCTGTTCCCTCAAGCAGCGACGAAACCCCGAACGCCCGGAATTTCAGCCTTCGCATTGCCCTGCGAACCGAAATGGAACTGGGCACCGAAGATCGCGACATGCTGCAATCCGCCATTGGCGAAACCGCCGGACTGGAACCGGGCAATGGCGATGTCCTGCGTTTCGAGACCGGGCCGCTGGAGGATCTGGCCACGCCCGGCCCGGCAGAACTCGTCGTCGCCCCGCCGGAGCAACCTGCGCTTTCCCCCATCGTTGCGCCGGAACACATGATCGCGGGCGATTGGCTGGGCGGTTCGTGGTTATGGGCCCTGCTGGCAGTACCCATCGTGCTCCTCCTCATCGCATTGCGCCGCCGCAGCCGGCTTTCGCCGGAAGAACAGCAGAGCTTTGCCGAACTGCTTGGCGAGAAAATCGCCATGGCCGAGGGGGCGCCCAATGGAGAGTGAGGCCGCTGACATGGCCGCGTGGCTCAATCGCTGGCATGCCCTGCCGGTGGGTGACCAGCAGGGCATAATGCATCGCATGGAAGCCTCTCAGCGGCTTGCCTTCGAGCGCCTGCTGGCTGCTGCGGAGCGCGAAAAAGCGGATGCCGATGCGCGAAACCGCCGTTTCCGTGCCTACTCCCCATGGCTCGCCGCTTTGCTGGATGCCTGCGAGAATGACGGCCGGCTTGCATCCCAGCTAACCCCGGCGGTGCGCTCCGCACTGCTGGAGGGCCAGGAACAGATCGTCTCCTCGCAGGGCAGGATCAACGCACCCAGGATACCGGGCGAAGGCCTCCGTTCCTTATGGCGCGAATTGAGGAACAGGCTGTGAGCGGGCTGTTCAAAGCAGGCGACGCCCATATGCAGGGGGCCCTGCGGCCGCTGGAAGCAGCCTTGCCCGCAGCTCGGCAGGCCGAGCCCTTTTTGACCCGCCCGGACATGCCTGAACCGGACGAGGCGCTGGATCGGCAGTGTATCGAACTGGAAGCCGCGATCGCCGATTTGCGACACCGCATAGCGCAGATGGAAACGGAAGCAGACCAGCGCGAGGAAGCGGCTTTCGAGCGGGGCCGGCAGGATGGGCTGGATCATGTGGCAGGCGAGGAAAATCGCCGGCTGGATATGCTCGCCGCATCGCTGGAAAGGTTGCAGCCGACCAGGGAGAGAATCCTGGCGGATTGCGAGACCCTGGCACTGCAGTTGAGCCGAACGGCCCTGAAGCGCGTGTTCGGGGAAGCGGAGCTTCAGGCCGATCTGCTGCGTGCCACGCTGACATATCACCTCTCCGCCCTGCAAAGGGACATGGTACGGCAGGTGCGGGTTTCCGGCCGCGATTTCCGCTCAGCCGACGATCTTGCGACACTTGGGGAGCGCTTTCCCGGGCTTGCCGTAATTGCCGACGACACGCTCCAGCCCGGCGACTGCAAGGTCGACCTCCGGCTCGGCTCGCTCGACATCGGGCTGGCCGGCCAATGGCAACGCCTGAGCGTCTATTTCGACCAGCTCGCGCAAGCAGAAGCAGGAGCGGAACCATGAAGGCCCATCCCTTCGTGCGTCGCCTGGAAAGCGCAGAATTCACCCGCGCTACAGGGGCCCTCCTGCGCATCAATGGCGAGTTTCTGGAGGCGGACGGCCCAGTCGCCAGCGTGGGTGATTATTGCGAGGTGGAGGCCGCCGGGGCAGCGCCCATGCTGGCCGAAGTGGTTGCGGTGGAGTCGGAACGCCTGCGGCTGGTTCCAATCGGTCACCCGCCCCGGCTGACACTCGGCGCCACAGTAGCGCGCGCGCCGGGAGCGGAGGATATTCCCGTCGGCGCGGGTTTCGGCGGTCGCGCGATAGATGCCCTGGCCCGCCCGCTGGACAGCCTGGGCGCGATCTGGCCCGAGCGGCGACAGAAGCGTGCCGGCAGGCCCCTCGCCCCCTTTGACCGGACAGCCCAGAGTGAGCGGATCGAAACGGGAATCCGCGCCATCGATGCGCTGCTTCCGCTGGGAATGGGCCAACGCGTCGGCATCTTCGCCGCTGCCGGAGTTGGCAAGACCAGCCTTCTCGAGCAGATCGCCCGCCAGACCCGCTGCGACCGGGTGGTGCTGTGCCTGGTGGGAGAACGTGGCCGCGAGGTGGATGTGCTGTGGCGCATGCTTCGGGAAAGCCCGAACATGGCGCGATCGACACTGGTGGCGGCCACTGCCGATGAGAGCGCCAGCCTGCGCCTGCGCGCGATCGAGCAGGCAGTCGGCCTCGCGGAACATTGGCGTGACGAAGGCGAGCATGTGTTGCTGCTGGTAGATTCCATCACGCGAGTGGCCCATGCCTTACGAGAGTTGGGCCTCGCAGCGGGCCTGCCGCCCAGCGCGCGCGGTCTGACCCCCAATGTGTTTTCCGCCCTTCCGCGTCTGGTCGAACGCTGCGGCGCGGCCCGCAGCGGCGCGATAACGGCAGTGTTCACCGTTCTGAGCGAGACAGACGATGTGGACGATCCCGTGGTGGAACTGATGAAGTCCGTGCTGGACGGCCATATCGTTCTTTCCCGGCAACTAGCGGAAAAACGCCATTTCCCCGCAATTGACCTGTCTCGCAGCGTCAGCCGCCTTGCTGGCGATCTCCTCGATGAACGGGAAAGCGCGCTGTGCGGAGAAGCCCATTCCCTGATCGCCACGCATGAGGAGGCGCGGCCGATGATTGAAAGTGGCCTTTACCGCAGCGGAGCCAGCGAGCGGATCGACCGTGCCATTTCCCTGCAAAGCGCTCTGGCCGGCTTCCTGATCCAGAAGGCGAAGGAGCATAGCGAACTGGCGGAAACCACCGGAGCGCTCGCCCGGATTCTGGCGGCGGGCAGCCATGCGTAGCGGCTGCCATTTTCACCATCGGCTTGGCCGTGTCGCCTCGCTACAGGCCCTGAAGACCATGGCCAGCCAGGGCGAGCTGGCCGAAGCACAAGCTGCGACTGGCGAGGCGCAGGCAAGACTTGCTGAGCAGGAACGCGAAATCGCGGCGAAGGAAAGCGAAGTCGCCTCCTTGCAGGATGCCGACGCCCTCGATTTCGCAGAATGGCGCATCGCCCTTGCCGTGCTGGGAGACCTCTCGGCCAGCAGCGAAATTACCGCTGCCCAATCCCGCGACTGCCAAAAGCAGGAGGCCGAGCGGCGCGAACAGTGGCGGCAGGAACATGCGCGGGAGGAACGGGCACACGCATTGCTGCGCAAGGTTTCCCGTCGGATAGCCGAGAAGCGCGACGAGGCAGCCACGCTTGAGATAGCCGGCCTGCGTGCTCGGCCCAGAGGAGGAAGAGCATGACCATATCCTTCCCGGCATTCCCGCAAAAAGTCGCCCCCCAGCAGGGGCAGCTGTCAAATTCTATACCGGGCGTCCGGACTGACTCGGGCACGCAAGCGAGCGCATTTTCCGATCTGCTTGCGTCCTTGCTCGCCACCCGCGAGGAGCCTGATCTCACGCCTGATTTCCTCCCCTCACGACACGGCGAGTTGACGGAGGAACAAGCCCGCCGTGCTGCCGCGCTGGCGCCCTCGCCCGGCGCACCCGCCGAGGCCTTCAGCGCCGCGAGATTGCTGGTGGAAATGGCGCTGAATTTGCCCGGCGGCCACTCGGAGAGCCTTACTCAACCCAGCCTTTCCAGCCGCGTGGAAACATCAGCCATACCGCCTGGCGCCACAACAGCCCGCCCGGATAATGCAATCGCGAAGGAGCTTCCCGTGGCTTCTATCGCGCCTGACCTGCAGGGGCCACAGACACCGCACTATCGACCTGAGCAGCCAGCACTTTCACCGCAACCATCCGACACCCTGACCGCCCGGGGGCTGTCAGCGGCGAATATGGGCCGGGCTATGCCCACCACCGGCACCGGCACCGGCGCTGCGCCTGAGCCCCGCCAGTCCATACCCCTGCCGGAACTGCCACAATCCCGAGACAGCCAGCGCGCAGCGCATGAGCCTCTGGTGGCCATGCCTTCCGGTCAAACCTCTCCCTTTGGCGCGCAGCTCGTAAGGACGGAAGGTGGCCTGCAACTGATCCTGCGCCTGCCGAAACTGGCCGAAAACGAACGCAGGGCGCTGGAAACCGCGCTGACCCATCTGCTGGAAAGTCACGGACACCGCAGCTCCGCCATCGTCATCCATGAAGTCGCGAAAGGGTAGAACAGGTGGCCAGCAATCCGATCGATGCGTTGGGAGGGTCCTCCGCCGCGACCTCTTCCCAGACCACGCAAAGCGCGACGGACGCCTTTGGCCTGGGGTTCGAGGATCTGCTGAAGATCGTCCTTACCCAGCTGACCTATCAGGATCCGCTGAAGCCGATGGACAATTTCCAGTTCGTTTCCCAGCTCGCGCAATTCTCGCAGATTCAGCAAACCCAGCAAATGTCCGAGAGCCTGCAGGCGCTCGTTTCGGCGCAATCGACCTCGCAAGCCGCCACCTTGCTGGGCCGGATTGTCGAGATCCCGGCTGGCAATACCGTACTGACCGGCAAGGTCACGTCCATCGCCTTCGGACAGGAAGGTCCTACCCTCACCATTCAGACCGCCAATAACCAGACCATCTCGAACATCAGTCTCGGGGCGGTCTCGCAGATCAGGGAGTCCAACTGACATGTTCGGATCAATCTATATCGGGCTGAGCGGGCTTAACGCCTATTCCGAAGGGCTGAAGACCGTAAGCAACAATGTCAGCAACCTCAACACCACGGGGTTCAAGGCATCGGACGTCAGCTTCTCTGATGTCTATGGTTCGGGCAGTTCTGGCGGGCTGGACTACACCTCGTCAGGCAGCCAGGCGGGCCACGGGGTTAGCCTGCAGGACATCTCGCTCAATTTCGGCCAGGGCGAATTGCGCCAGACCGACCGGGATCTCGATCTGGCAATCGACGGTGGGGGCTTCTTCGTTCTGCTCGACGGGGACCAGACGCTCTATACCCGTACAGGCAGCTTCATGGTGAATGATGAGGGCTATATCGTCCTTTCCGGGACGGATTATCGGCTGGCCGTACTCGACAATGGCGGACGGCCCGTAAGCCTGAACATCGATGCCTCTCGCACCAGTCCGCCGGAAGAGACGACGAAGATCGAATTCGCCGACAACCTTTCTTCCACCGCCACCGAATTTTCCATTGCTGACGTCAAAGTGTTCGACGAGCGCGGGAAAGAGCATCTCTGGACGCTGAAATTCTCCCGCGAAGAAACCGTATTCGATCAATGGACTGTCAAGGTCACAGATGGTGAAGGGACAGAGATCGGCACCAAGACGCTGAAATTCATTGCCGGTGTCGCCGATCCCGCCACGCGAACCCTGACTTTCGAGGAAGTCGCCAGCGGGCTTTCGGTGGAGTTCGATTTCTCCCGCGTCTCCTCTTTCTCCTCCGGCACAGTCAGTTCGCTGCGCGCTGCCGAGGTGGACGGGCATGGCACGGGATCGGTCACCAAGCTGGCCGTCAACGCCAAGGGCGAGCTGGAAATCACCTATAGCAATGAAGAGAAGAAGGCACTGGGGACCATCGCATTGGCCGATTTCCGCGATCCGCAGACGCTGGAACAGCGCAGCAGCGGGTTGTTCGCGCATAATGGCTTTGGCCAGGTTCAATATCTGCCCGCAGAAGACAGCCGCGTGGGGACAGTCCTCAGCCGCAGGCTGGAAGCCTCCAATGTCGATCTGGGATCGCAATTCGCCGAACTGATCCTGATCCAGCGCGGCTTCCAGGCGTCATCGCAAATCATCAGTGTCTCCAATGATATGATCCAGCAGCTCTTCGGCATCCGGGGTCAGGGATGACCGCCACTCCCCTTCTCTGGCTGCCGGACAGCGCCTTGCTGGATGCCCGCACCGCGGAGCCGGTGGCGCGCTGCGTGCAGGAATGGGCGGGCGAATGGTTCGCCGCCGCCCGGCCGTGCATGCCGCCGCGCTGGGAAAGACTGGAGCAGGGCCCCACTATGCTCGGCTTTACATCCCCGTATGAAGGTCGGGGATTCCGGCTGGCGCTGCATGAGGAAGGACGGTTGGCCCTTGGCTCACAATTGCTGGGCCGCGGCCTTGCCGAACATGATCTGCGAACGCCGCAGGACCGTGCGGTGATTGAGAGTCTGGTCGAAAGGTCGCTGGCCGCGCTTGGATCCTTGCTCGACATCGCCCTGCCTCAGGGCAATTCGGCCGAAGGTTTCACCCTGCCCGTTACATCGGCGGATGGAGACCTGCTGCTCAGGATCGAGGCGGGGGCAAGTGTGTTGGCGCTGCTCGCCCGCGGTTGGGCCGGTTCGGGCCGCAAGCGCGCGCCACTCGGCCCGCGCAGCCCCGCGCTGGAGCCGCAGCCGCTACGCATCGGCGCAAGGCTCGGCTGCAGCCGCCTCGCTCTGGCCGAGGTTCAAACGCTTGAGGTTGGCGATGTCCTTGCCCTCGACACTCCTCTCGCCGCCCCGCTCGATGCCCTGATCGACAATATGCCCGCCGCCAGTGGCGCGCTTGCCCTCGTGCCGGGCGAAAGCGGGCTTCTGTTCCAGCTCACAAGGCCTGCAACGCAATGGTAGATGACGACGCAAATACCCTCGAACCGGCCCGCAAGGCCGAACTGCCTCCTCGGTTGATCGATCATGTCGAAGTCGATCTGGAAGTGATCCTGGGAGAAGCCCGGCTTTCGGTCGCGGAGCTTGCCGCGCTGGCCAAAGGCGATCTGGTGCCGGTGGACCGCATGCTGACGGAAGCGGCGGAAGTCCGCGTGAATGGCCGCGTCATCGCCCGGGGCGAGATCGTGAGCGTGGACAATAAATACGCTATCCGCGTTACCGAGATCGGCGGATAGGCATGATGCGCGCCGCCTTTGCCCTTACGCTGCTTGCTCTGCCCGCACCGGCGCTGGCAGGACAACTGGCGGGAGGATCTTCCCCCGACATCCCGTGGCTGCGAATGTTGCTCGCCCTTGCCTTCTGCATTGCCCTGGCCTTTGGCGCGGTACTGCTACTCAAGCGCCATCAGCGTGGCGGCGGGCCGATTGCCCCTTCCGCGCTGTTCCAGCGGCGTGGTCAGGCATCGGCCCGAAGGATCAGCGTGATCGAAACGCGCCGGGCCAGCCCCACGGCGGATTTATGCCTGGTCGAATGTGACGGGGAGACCTGGCTGCTGGCAGTGACTGCCAGCGGCGCCACCATTCTGAGAGGGCCGCAATGATGCGGACCCGGCAATGGATCGCGCCCACGCTGGCAGTCTGCGCCGCACTGGGCGCCAGCCCCGCCTTTGCGGCGAGCGCCGGCGGTGCTCCGCAAACTACCGAGGCAGTGAGGATCGGGGTGATCCTGGTCGTCCTGGCGATTGTCCCCGCGATCCTGATCAGCACCACCAGCTTCATCCGGATCGTGGTGGTTCTGTCCATGGTGCGCCACGCATTCGGCATGCCGCAAACTCCCCCCAATGCGGTCCTGACCAGCCTTGCCCTGTTCATGACCGCATTCGTGATGGGCCCCACCCTCACCGAAGTGAACCAGAAAGGCCTCCAGCCCCTGCTGGACGGAACTCTGGAACTCACGCAAGCGCTGGAAGGCGGATCGCAGCCACTGCGCGAATTCATGCTGGCCCACACGCGCGATAGCGATCTGGAGATGGTCTATCGCATGTCGGGCAGCCCACTTCCCGCCACGCCGCAAGATGTCGAATTGCTGAAGCTAACACCGGCATTCATGCTCAATGAATTGCGCGTGGCCTTCACCATCGGCTTCGTGATCCTGCTGCCCTTCCTGCTGATCGATCTGGTTGTGGCCAGCATCCTGCTGTCGCTGGGCATGATGATGGTGCCCCCGGCCACCATATCCCTGCCGGTCAAGGTGCTGATGTTCGTGCTGATCGACGGGTGGAGCCTTGTGCTGGAAGGGTTGCTCGGCAGTTTCACATGAGGGCCGGCGGCTATCGCGAGGACAAGCGCGGCGGCAGGACACCCTTGCGCGGCGTGGAGCTGCTGCTGCGGCCGGAACGGGTGGAGGCGGCCCTCTGGCGCAGCTTCGGCGACGATCCCGGTCCGGAGAATCGCCACCGCCTGTTCGAACATTATCGCCCATTCGCCGCTCGCCTCGCCGCCTCGCAATTCGCCCGGCGAGCCCGCGGCAATTATGAACGCGGAGATGTGGAGCAACTGGCCTATGAAGCACTGATACAGGCGATCGGTCGCTTCGACGCCGCGCGAGGGGTACCGTTCGAAGCCTTCGCCCGCCTGCGCATTAGGGGACACATCGCCAATCATCTGGCGCAGGTGAGCGAAGGGGCAGCACAGCGCCACTTTCGCCACCGGATCGAACGGGAGCGGCTAAAATCGCTCCAGGACCGCGGTGGCGAGCCTCTCGATGCCCTTGCCGCTCTATCCGCCTTGTCCGCCGCCATCGCCCTGGGGCTGATGCTGGAAGGAGAGCGGAAGCCGGAATTGCACGCAATCCCCGATCCCGCCCCCACTCCGTATGAGAGCCTCGCCTGGCGCGATCTGCAGGGCCGGGTACGAGCCTTGGTCGATAGCCTGCCCGAGCGTGAGGAGTTCGTGATCCGCCAGCATTACCGCAATGGCGTCAGCTTTCAGCAGATTGCCGTGCTGATGGGCGTCACCAAAGGGCGGGTATCGCAAATACACAAGGCCGCTCTGGACAGGCTCCGGGGAATGACCGCAAAGCTGCGTTAGGAGAACGAAGATGGAATTGTGCGGCGACGAGGATATGGCCGCGCTGGTGCGGCAGATGCAGGCCAGCGATACGGAAGACCTGGCGGCAGTGGATGCGGCGCTGAAACGCTTCCCGCAAGACCCGCGCCTGCATTTCATGCGCGGATCGATCCTGGCCGGGCGAAAGGAGCCCCGCGAGGCGCATGCCGCGCTGGCCCGTGCTGTGGAACTGGCGCCCGATTTTGCGATTGCCCGCTATCAGCTGGGCTTCTTCGAACTGACTTCAGGGGAAGTGGACCGGGCCCTGTCCAGCTGGGGCCCGCTGCTGCGCCTGCCGGAAGATGCCTATCTGCGCAAATTCGTGGAAGGGCTGACCCATCTGGTGCGTGACGAATTCGAGCCTGCACTTGCCCGGATGCGGGAAGGCATCGCACTCAACCGCGAGAACGAGCCGCTCAATGGCGACATTCGCTTGCTGATGGCCGAATGCGAAAGGGCGATGAAGGCTGGCGGAACACAGGGGGAGGAGGGCGAAGGAGAAGCCTCCGACCTTTCCGCCACTTCTCTGCTGCTCGGCCAGTTTCCCGGCGGCCCGACCCGGCACTGACGGGCAGGCACGATGACCCGCATCAACCAAGTCGATCAGGTGCTGCTGCTGTTACGACAGCAATTGCAGCGCCTCGACAAGTCCGGTCGCGCTCGCAAGGGCAGCGCCAGTTCGGCCACCGGCGTCCAGCGTCGCTCGCCCGCTGCTGGCCGGGTGGAAGCAGTGCTGCGTGCCGACGATCTTTCGGATGAAGACCTCGCCCGCACACTGATCTCCGCTCTGCTTGTGGACGAATTCGGCGAAGCAGCAGCGAATGATCCTGCCTTCCTACATATGGCTGGCGAGGTCCACCGCATCATCGCGGCAGATCCGCAAGCTGCGAAATTGCTCGGCGAAGCAATAAAGGGCGTCCGAGGGGATGTTTAGGGCAGCCTAGGGCCGCGCCAGCCCCGCCGCTTCCACCGGCGTATCCACCGGCTCACCGCGATCCTTGCGCTCGGAATAGCGGTCCACCAATTGCGCCGCGTGCGGCCGCAGCAGCACGGTGAAGCGGACCAGTTCTTCCATCACATCCACGATGCGGTCATAATAGCTCGACGGCTTCATCCGCCCGGCCTCGTCGAATTCCTCATAAGCCTTGGCCACGCTCGACTGATTGGGGATCGTCACCATCCGCATCCAGCGGCCGAGGATACGCAGGGTATTGACGCTGTTGAAGCTCTGCGATCCGGCGCAGACCTGCATCACGGCCAGTGTACGGCCCTGAGTGGGTCGCAGGCCCTTATAGGCGAGCGGCAGATGGTCGATCTGGGCCTTCATCACCCCGGTGATCTGGCCGTGCCGTTCCGGGCTGCACCACACCTGCCCTTCGGACCAGAACGAATGCTCACGCAGTTCGTGCACCGCCGGGTGATCATCACCCGCCACCTGATCGGGCAGCGGCAGATCTGAGGGATCGAAAATCCGCGTCTCGCAGCCGAACAGCTGCAACAGCCGCGCGGCCTCCTCCACTGCCAGCCGTGAATAGGATCGCTCGCGTAGCGAGCCATAGAGCAGCAGGATACGCGGCGGCGGACTGAGGCTGCCCAGCCCTTCTGCCGGCAAACGGTGGAGATACTCCGGTTTCAGTGCCGGGAAGCTGGCCGGATCTGGCAGGTCGCGCAGACGGTTCATTACACCCGCTCCCCTTCCGGCATCGTGTCGGCAAACCAGCGACGGCCAATCCACAAGGCGACATTGACCAGCGCGATCAGCACCGGCACCTCGACCAGCGGGCCGATCACGGCCGCAAAGGCCACCGGGGAAGCCAAGCCAAACGCAGCGATGGAAACCGCGATCGCCAGTTCGAAATTGTTCGAAGCCGCCGTGAAGGACAGAGCCGCCGCGCGCGGATAATCTGCCCCCGCCAGCTTCGAGAGTGCGAAGCTGACCAGAAACATCGTCACAAAGAAAATCACCAGCGGCACCCCCACCTTCACGGCGTCCATCGGCAGGGCCAGAATCTCGCCGCCCTTCAGGCTGAACATGGCGACGATGGTGAAGAGCAGCGCGATCAGCGTGACCGGGCTGATCGCAGGCAGGAAGCGATGATCGTACCAATCGAGGCCCTTGCGGGCGATCAAGGTCCGCCGCACCAGATAGCCTGCGGCAAAGGGCACGCCCAGATAGGTCAGCACTGCCTTGGCGATGGTGGCGAATTCCACATGCACCACATGCGATTCCAGCCCGAACACAGGCGGAAGCACTGTCAGCAACAGCCAAGCATAGGGAGTGTAGAAGAAGATCTGGAGCAGCGAATTAAACGCCACCAGCCCGGTGACATATTGCGGATCGCCATGCGCCAGCTGGTTCCACACTAGCACCATGGCAATACATGGCGCGATACCGATCAGGATCAGGCCGGTCATATATTCCGGCGAATTGCCAAGGAACGTAACCGCCAGCGTGAACATCAGCGCCGGGCCGACGATCCAGGCCAGCAGGAAAGACAGGCCCAGAATCCGCGTATCGCGGAACACCCGCCCCAGTTCCTCATACTTCACCTTCGCCAGCGGCGGGAACAGCATCAGGATCAGGCCAATGGCGATGGGAATGTTGGTGCTGCCCCAGGAAAGGCTCTCGATCGTCCTAGGCAGTTCCTCAGATGCGGAGCCGAGCCCGACGCCCAGCGCCATGGCGAGGAATATCCACAAGGTGAGATAGCGATCGAGGAACGAAAGCCGGGCCCGCGCGGCGGTTGCGGTCATGATGTATCCCTCAGCCGGAAATTCGATTGCCGGCGGCGTTCACCACCTGCTCGCCATCTTCCTTGGCGAAGGCGCCGTTCTGGGCGGGCAGCAGGTCCAGCACTTCTTCCGAAGGGCGGCACAGCTTCACCCCCAGCGGCGAGACCACCAGCGGGCGATTGATGAGGATCGGATGTTCCATCATCGCGTCGATCAGTCGGGCATCGGTCAGGTCCGGATTATCGAGCCCAAGCTCGGCATAGGGCGTCCCTTTCTCGCGCAGCAAGGCGCGCGGGGCGATCCCCGCCCGTTCGATCAACCCTTCCAGCATGGCGCGCGATGGCGGCGTCTTGAGATATTCCACCACATGCGGCTCGATCCCGGCATTGCGGATCATGGCCAGCGTGTTGCGGGAAGTCCCGCATTCGGGGTTGTGATAAATCACCACGTCCATTTCGGATTTCCGTCCTTCAGCAGCAATCGAGTTCGGCCAGCAGCGGGCGGCACAGTTCCGCATTTCCGCCGCAACAATCCTTGGCAAGATAGACCATCAGGGCACGCAGCCCTGCCAGATCGGCACGATAGCGGATGGTGCGGCTCTGCCGCTCGGCCGTGACCAGCCCTGCCCGCGCAAGAAGGCCAAGGTGAGTGGAAAGCGTATTGGCCGGCACCTCCAGCGCCTGCGCAATCTCGCCCGCAGGCAGGCCCTCAGGCTCGTGCCGCACGAGCAGACGGAACGCCTCCAGCCTTGTCTGCTGGGAGAGGGCCGAAAGAGCGTCGAGAGCGGTAAACGAATCCATATTTCGAGAAATATCGAATCGTTTTCCGGATGCAAGCCTCGTCTTGGCACAGACGGAAAGAATTTGAGCGTGGCCCATCAAGAATGCGCGCGGGCGACAAGGCAGGTTCGCCCCATATCAGAACGGAGCAAAGCCTGCCGATGGACCTGCCTTTCGACGTCGAATTGCTCACCCCCCACATGGGCGCCATCATCGCCGGCGTGGACATCACTGCCCCGGTGAGCGAGGAAATGGCCGCCGCCCTGCGGCAGGCGCTGGCCGATTATCTGGTGATCTTCTTCCGCGACCAGCCGCTGACGCATGAGGCGCACCGCGATTTTGCGCGGATCTTCGGCCCGCTCCATATCGGCAAGGCCGCCGCCGCATGGTCCGTAAAAGGCTATCCGGAAATCGTCGCCATCCATGCCGATGCGGATTCCAAATATGTCGCGGGCGAAGCGTGGCACAGCGACATGAGCTGCGACGAAGAACCGCCGCTCGGCTCCGTCCTCTATCTCCACACTGTCCCACCCACCGGCGGAGACACGGGTTTTTCCAATATGTTTGCCGCCTATGATGCGCTGTCGGACAAGATGAAGGCCTATCTCGAAGGGCTGACCGCCACGCATGATGCCCGCCGCAATTTCGGCGACATTGCCCCGCCCGGATCGGAACTGCCCAAATCATCCCACCCGGTGGTGCGCACCCATCCCGTTTCGGGCCGCAAGGCGATCTTCGTGAATGACGACTTCACGACCAAGATCGACAACCTCCCCCGCGAGGAAGGCGACGCCATCCTGGCCTATCTCTACCAGCACGTGCAGCAGCCGCAGTTCCAGTGCCGCTTCCGCTGGAAGCCGCATTCGGTGGCCCTGTGGGACAATCGATCCGTCCAGCATTCCGCCATCTGGGATTACTTCCCGCAAACCCGATCCGGCTACCGGGTGCAGATCGCAGGGGACAAGCCGTTCTGATGACCGACACCACCATCCCCACGCCCGTCCCGGTCGACACAATCATCCGCAATTGCATGGTGGTGACGATGAATGCCGAAAGGCAGATCATCACCGATGCCGCCGTTGCCATCACGGGCGACCGGATCAGCCACGTCGGCAAGACCTCCGACATCCTGCCCCTCGTCGCCCCGAAGGAAGTCATCGACGGCAGCCGCTTCGTGATGACGCCCGGCTTCGTCAACGGCCATATCCACATCACGGGCGAGCCGATCACGCGCGGCTTCGTGCCTGACGATACGGGCTGGCACGAGAATGTCTGGCAATGGCTCGTCCCCCTCTACCAGGCGCAGGAGCCGGAGGAGGAGGCGACCTCCGCCACGCTCGCCGCGCTGGAGATGATGCGCACCGGCACGACCTCCTTCCTTGAAGGCGGCACGGTGCGCCATATCGGCCCGGTGGCCGAGGCCCTGCACGCCAGCGGCGTTCGCGGCCGCATCGGCAAATGGACGGAAGACCGCGCCTTCGACCCGTCCGAAAGCCAGACAGCCAAGACCGACGCCGCCATCCGCGCCATGGAGGAAGCCGTCGCCAGCCTGACCGGCAGCGATGGCCGGATCGACGTATGGCCCCTGCTGGTCGGCCACGTCACCGCGACGGACGAGATGTGGCAGGCCGCCGTCGCGCTGGCCAAATCCAAGGGCGGGCGCGTGGCCGCGCATATGAGCCCGGTCGAGGCCGATCCCGAATGGTATCTGGCCAATGTGGGCCGCCGCCCGATCATGCATCTGGCCGAAATCGGCGCGCTCGGCCCCGAAGTCTGCCTCACCCATGCCGTCCATCTGGACGATGCGGAAGTGGCTGCCCTCGCCAGCTTCGGCGCCAATGTCGCCCATTGTCCCATGTCCGGGCTGAAAGGCGCCTATGGCCTTACCCCGGCGGGCAAGTTCCCCGAATTGCAGGCCGCGGGCGTGAACCTGATCCTGGGCACGGACGGCAACAATAATTCCAACAGTTCCGACCTGATGCGCGCCTCCTACCTCGTTGCGGCCCTGTTCAAGGACGCAAGGCGCGACACCGCCGCCTTCCCCGCGCATGAGGCGCTGACGATGCTGACCCTCAACGGCGCAAAGGCGCTGAACATGGCGGACAGCATCGGATCGATCGAAGTGGGCAAGAAGGCCGACCTCGTCCTCCACGACACGCAGCGGCCCGAATGGCAGCCCCTGTTCAACGTGGTGAACCAGCTGATCTGGTCAGCAGACGGCAGAGGCGTCCACTCCGTATGGATCGACGGCAAGCGCGTGATCGACAATCACCGCTCCACCACCGTGGACGAGGAAAAGCTCTACGCCGAAGCCACCCGCGCCGGTAAAGCCGTGATCGCCCGCACCGGCCTGCCGGACAAGCAAGTCTGGCCGGTGATCTGAGCAGGCCAAGGATGCCAGGGTCGGTAATCCGGGGCCTCTGATCCGGGGGTGAAGTGTCAACCGAAAGTGACGCAAAACGACCGGTGAAACTTTTCGCCCGACCCTTCCGCAAGGCCCGGTTTCGAGCCGTTTTTCGGCTCCGCCTGTAGGATTGGGTGTGACTTTTCGTTTTGCAGTTTCGTGCAGCCTGCACGCGGCCCGAAAAACCGGGCTGTGGCGGGTGAGAGAGGCGTTGGGCGAGGCGGAGACGAGGCTGTCCATCGCGCAGGATAAACGCGATTTTGGGGTGTGTAGGAAAGTGGTTCTTAATCAGCTATGAAACCCCACGCCTTATTCCGTGATTGAGCTGGCGAGACCTGAGAACGAAATGAAAATCCAAAACCAGTTCAAATTTGGGTGAACTGAAACCGGCAAGTTTGGTCGCTTGCAGCTTAAGGACTTTAGGTCACACGGCGTTCGCTACTACCACACAGCGCAAAGCTTAGACTCAGGTAGCCCTTGACGGCAGGCGCTCAGGACGCTGATGAGGTACTAGAGGAGCAGTTCAAATGATGGATCTTTTTGAGGAATTGCCGGCCGACCAACAGGAGGATGCTAGCGACCTCAATCTTAAGCCGGATTGGTTTTCCGGCCCCACGCTTTGGGGCACAGATTGGACTACCGAGACAATTATCTCTCAACTTCGGCGCGGGAACATCAACCTCAATCCGAGATATCAGCGTAGAAACGCTTGGAGCACAGCTCGAAAAAGCCTCTTTATTGAGTCGCTTATTCTTGGACTACCTATTCCACAGATCATTTTAGCGGAAGAGCTCAATCAGCGCGGTCGCTTTATTGTTATTGATGGAAAACAACGACTCCTTGCCATTCGTCAGTTTGCTTCAGATCCAGATGATTCTGAATTTCCTCAGCTTCGCCTTAGCGGACTTGAAGACCGAGATGATCTTAACGGAGTAAGCTATCCAAAGCTTCGCACTGAGCCGGAATTCCGGGACGATCTCAACAGTTTCGAAAATCAAACGATTCGAACCGTTGTAATTCGAGGCTGGGAATATGAAAAATATCTCTATTCTGTATTCTTAAGAATAAATACTGGCAGCGTTCAGCTTTCACCACAAGAACTAAGGCAAGCGCTCCACCCAGGGGGATTCTCTGATTTTATAGATGACATATCCGTTAATTCAGAACCACTAAAGTCCGCACTTGGCCTCAAGCAACCCGATTTTCGAATGCGGGATGTCGAATTGGTTTTGCGTTGGTTTGCCTACAAAAATTTTGCAAGCGATTACAAAGGTGAACTAAAGAAATTCTTGGATAACACGACTTCCTATTTCAACAAGGATTGGGATCGACAGCAACCAGAATTGCAACAGCAAGCTCTGGATTTTGACCGCTCTCTAGAAACCACTCGTCAAATTTTCGGTGATCGTGATGAGTTGCGTAAATGGAACGGTCAATCCTATGAAAGACGAATTAACCGGGCAGTCTTCGACATCATGACCTACTATTTCTCCGACATCATGGTTCGCGCCGCCGCCCTGCAACACGCGCCCGAGTTAAAACAAGCATTCCAAGAAGAGTGCACAAAAAATCAAGAGTTTCGCTCTTCACTAGAATCCACAACTAAATCAATCGAAGCAAATCGGACGCGGTTTGCCGTCTGGGGAGAAATTTTGAGTCAAATCACAGGACTACCCATCACTTCTCCAATTCAGTAATCCGATGCCCTCAGCGCTTTACGATAATTTGTCACAAGGCCTGACGCGCCTTGAGCGCGCATTTCTTAATTTCAGCCCGCGACCTTCTGGAAACTATACAGAGCGCCAACTTACAATGGCGGCAGCCTACACCGTTTTCTGCCATGCAGAAATCGAAAGTTATCTGGAGGGGTGGGCTTCAACTTTTGTTGATCTGGCAGATACATCTTGGAAATCACGGCGCGCAACACAACCACTTGTCCACATCTGCACGTTTCACGAAGGTCGAGCGGCTCTCACTTCGGTACCCAAGAAAGATGTATGGAACGAAGTGGTAGGCAAGGCACTCGCAAAGCAGCGCGGGGTGATTTCTCGGAATCACGGCATCAAAGAGACAAATTTCTGTGAGCTTTTATCACCCGTTGGGTTTAATACCACCAACGTAGACAGCGTCCTTCTCGCAGACTTAACAGCGTTTGGAACGCTTCGCGGAGACCACGCGCACAATTCCCATAGAGCACTTATCGGCACGACATTCGACCCATTTGATCGCCGAAAAAAAGTACTGGGCCTTAGCGCTCTATTATTAGTTCTCGACTCTCAACTTGAGGCATATCTTGCAGCAGCTTAGAAATGAACTGTCACCGTCCTCTAAATTGAAACTCTCCCGTGCGACGAGCATTCTTGGCAACCCATCTTAGTAAATCAAGAGCGCACTTCCTCGCCCCTCACCGCGCCATCCGCGCAATCGCGTCCGCAATCGTCCGGCCATCCGCGCCTAAAGGCTGCTTGAGCGCCATTTCCATGATCCGCTGCGCGCGCTCGGGATTGCCGTCGGCGGCGCTCAGCAGGATCTGGACGAAGGCGGCGGAGAAGCAGTGGCGGTCCAGACGGAGGGCGACTTCGGCGCGGCGGGTGGCCTCTTCGCGCTGGCCCATCAGCAGTTCCGCCACGGCGAGCGAGCCCTGGGCTTCGGCGAAAGTGCCGTCCAGCGCCACGGCCTGTTCGAAGCGGGCGCGGGCCGTGGGCAGGTCTCCCGCGATCAGGTAAGCCCAGCCCGCCGCGATCCAGCTGCCGAGGTGATCGCCGAAAATCTCCGCGCCCTTGTCCAGCCGTTCCCCCGCTGTGGCCGCATTGCCTTGCAGCAGATCGGCCAGCCCCAGCCCCACCCAGGCGCGTGGGGAATTGGGGCTGAGCGCGAGGGCCTGTTCGAACATCGCCCGCGCCTCTTCCGGCTGCTGATCGCCCAGAGTGAGCGTGCCGAGCGTGGTGAGCGCATCGGGATGGGTGCCACCCTTTTCCGCCATGGCGCGGGCCAGCGCCTCATCCTCCACATCCAGCGCGAGGACGGAGACGGCGGCGGCGAAGGGCGGATAATCGCCATGCTGCGCGAGGTGCGCGCGGGCGCGGTGCTCTGCCTTTTCGAACAGGCCACTCGCGTGGAGCAGATGGACTTCGAGCTGGGCGGCCTGCGGCAGCGCCTCGGTCAAGTCCTCGCTCAGCAGGGCCAGCGCCCCTTCATTGTCCCCCGCCAGCGCCTTGGCCCAGGCGAGGTTGAAGGCGAGGCCGTGATTGCCGGGATTGCGTTCCAGCAGGCCCGCGAAAGTTTCCGCCGCCAGTTCCGGCTCTCCGCTCTGCATGGCGGCGATGGCCCAGAGATTGCTGTCGGCATCGGTAAGCTCGCCAACATCGCGCAGGCGGGCGAACAGGTCTTTCGCCTTGGCCAGATCGCCCAGCTCCATCGCGGCGGCGGCGCAATCGCGCAGCAAATGGGGATTATCGGGATCATGCCCGAGGTAGGAGAGCAATCGCTCCAGCCGGTCTTGCGTTTCTGCGTGCATCACCCTTCCCTCTTAGCCTTCCACCTTAACAACATCGAATGAATGGAGCGCAATGCGCATCGGCACTTCGTCCACCGAGAGGACCGAAAGCTGCGGGATGGAACGCTGGGTGAGCTTCACCAGCAGCCGCCGGATCGGCCCGGCGCAGAGCAGCACCGGCGCCTTGCCCTGCCGCATCATCGCCTCCGCCAGCGGGGCGAGGCCGCGCAGCAATTGTTCGGCAAGGCGCGGCTCCATGCCCAGGGCCGCCGCCTCTGCCGTACCAGCGCCCGCGATGATGCGGTTTTCCAGCCGGGGATCGAGGCTGAGGACGGAAAGCTGAGCGTTCTGGCCTTTCAGCCCGTTGCAGATCGCGGTGCTGAGCGCCTGGCGGACCTTCTCCGTCAGTTCCAGCGGATCGCGCTCCCCCCGGCCGACATCCACCAGCGTTTCCACGATCAGGTCCAGATTGGCGATGGACACTCGCTCGCGCAGCAGGTTCTGCAGGATGCGCTGCACATCGGACAGGGTCATGATGTTGGGGATGAGTTCCTCCACCAGCCCCGGCTGGCGTTCCCGCAGGGCGTCGAGCAACTCCCCCGTTACCGCGCGGGTCAGCAGGCTGGGCGCCTCCATCCGCACGATCTCCACAAAATGGGTGATCATGACCGTTTCCGGATCGATCACACTGTAGCCTGCCGGCCCCGCCTCTTTCGCCATGGCAGGTTCGATCCAGGTCGCGGCGATGCCGAAGGCCGGATCGCGCCCGGCCAGCCCCCCTGCGAGGCGCGGCGCATCCTCCCGCTGGGCGATGGCCAGCACCCGGTCCGGGTGAAGCTGCCCCATGCCGAAAGTGGTGCCGTGAATGTTCACGCGGTAATCCAGCCCGCCCAGATCCTCGCTCTCCACAAAACGCACGGCGGGGAAGGCGAGGCCGAAGGCGCGTTCATGCGCGACGCGGCTGGTGGAGATGCGTTCCAGCAGCAGGGCCTTGCGATGGGCCCATGCCTCCGCCAGCTTCGCCCCGAAGGCGATTTCCAGCGGCGGCTGGGCAACAGTGCCGGCAGGTGCCTGTTCCTCCTCGCTCTCCCGCCCGATATCCTCCGCCTCTTCCCGGCGCAGCTTGCGGATGCGCAGCCAGGCGAACAACACGATCCCCAGCAATATCGCGATGGGCCATTTGGGCATGCCGGGCAGCAACATCAGCAGGCTCATGACCACCATCACGATAACCGGGATGCGGGGTTCGGAGGCCATCTGGCGGAATATCTCGGTGCTCAGTTCCTTGTCCGCGGCCGAGCGGGTTACGATGATGCCGGTGGCGATGGAGATGATCAGGGCGGGCAGCTGCGTGGCGATCCCGTCACCGATGGTGAGCAGAGTGAACCGCTCCAGCGCCTCCCCCCAGCCCATGCCCATCTGCGCCACGCCCACGATCAGCCCGGCCACGATGTCTATCAGCAGGATGATGATCCCGGCAATCGCGTCCCCCTTCACGAATTTGGAGGCGCCATCCATCGCGCCGTAGAAGCTGGCTTCCTTCTCCAGCTCCTCGCGCCGCTGTATCGCCTGCTTCTGGTCGATCAGGCCGAGATTGAGATCGGCATCGATGCTCATCTGCTGGCCGGGCATGGAATCCAGCGTGAAGCGCGCCGCCACTTCCGACACGCGCTGCGCGCCGGAAGTGACGACCACATATTGCACCACGATCAGGATGAAGAACACCACCAGCCCGATCACGAAATTGCCCTGCACGGCGTAATGGCCGATCGCGTCGATCACGTCGCCCGCATCCGCCCCGGTCAGGATCAGGCGCGTGGCCGCGACGTTGAGCGACAGGCGGTAGAGCGTGGCGACCAGCAACAGCGAGGGGAACGTGGAGAATTCCACCGGCTTCCCGACATAGAAAGTCAGCAGCATGATCGTCAGCCCGAAGCCGAAATTGATGATGATCGCCAGATCCAGCAGCGCGGGGGGAATGGGCGAAAAGAGGATCAGCAGGATCAGCACCGTGCCGATCACCAGCACCAGATCCTTGTTCCTGCCCAGCAGCTTACCCATTGGTTCCGACCTCCTCCGGCCGGGCGAGTTCCCGCCGCAGCCTTGCATAATGGCGGGCCACGCCGTGGAAGTGCTTCGCCCCGATGGGTCGCCCGGCCTCGCAATCGCGGAACAAAGCGCGGGCCAGCGCCGGGTCTGCGATCACCGGCAGGCCCAGCAAGCGAGCTTTGCGTTTCAGCAATTGGGCGAAGTGATTGCGCCCCTTGGCGCGCACCATGGGCGCCACCATCTCGCCCGGGCGATATTGCAGAGCCACCGCGAAGTGCTCGGGATTGACGACGAGGAAATCGGACCCGTCGAGCTTTCCCAGCCCTTCGGACTGCTTGCGCATTTCCTCGTGCAGCTGGCGGCGCTTCTGTTTGAGGCGCGGCTCCCCTTCCCGCTCCTTCGCCTCGCGCGTAACATCGCGCCTGCTCATCCGCATCTGCTTGCGAAACTCACTGCGGGCGATGATCTGGTCCAGCACCATGAAGGCAAAGGCCGCGCCGAGAAACGCCAGCACCAGCCGGGTTGCCGCGCTTCCCATGGCCCGGCCCAGCGTTGCGGCATCGCCCATGCTGTCGGCAAAACTGCGCACCGCCCAGTCGATCAGCAGCCAAGTGACGGCGGTATAGCCCGCCAGCTTGAGCAGGTTCTTCCCCGTTTCCTTCAGCATCTTCAGGGAAAACAGCCGCTTGAGCCCCTTGGCCGGATTGAGCCGGCTGAAATCCGGCTTGAGCGGCGCGGCAGTGAAAATGAAGCCGCGCAATTGCAGCAGTTCCAGCAATATCAGCAGGCCCATCGCCACCAGTCCCAGCATGATCAGGGGCTGAAAGGCGGGCCAATAGAGCGCGGCGATGCTGGCCAGCACATCATCCGCTTCGCGTGTGTGATCGATGCCCGAAGTGAAGCTGAGCCGCATCAGCGCGGCGATCCGCGCCATGAAACCTTCCCCCGCGAAGAGGCAAACCGCGGCCAGCGCGGCAAGGCTGCCCATGAAGCCCAGGTCCATGCCGCGCGCGACCTGCCCCTTCTCGCGCGCCTTGCTCAGGCGGAACGGCGTCGCTTCCTCGCTGCGGTTCTGGTCCTGCCCATCGGCCATACTCAGCCCCCGGCACCCAGCAGGCCCGGCGCCCGCTCCACCGCCAGCCGCAGCAGGCGCAGGGCAAGGCCGGTGGACAGGGCGAGCGCCACAGGCAGTGCGGCCAGCATGGCAATGGACTTCACCTGAAAGCCCAGCAGCAGCATGTTCATTTGTGGCAGCGTACGCGACATGAAGGCGATGGCGAGATCGAGCAGGAACAGCACCAGCATCACCAGTGCGAACAGCCCCATGGCCAGCGTGAACGAACTGCCCAGCAAGGCGCCGATTGCCGCCATGTCGCCGCCGCGGAGCCCATGGCCCACCGGCAATGCCTCCAGCGAGGCGGACCACAAGGCCAGCAGATCGTAGGGCCCACCGGAAGTGAAGAAGATCAGCCCAGCGGCATAGGAGAATACCGTTCCCGCCAGCGGCATCTGCGCCTGCGTGGTGGGATCGGCCACGGTAGCAAGGCCGAAGCCCGCCTGAATATCCACCGCACCGCCCGCCCACTGGATCGCGGCGAAGGCGATCTGCAGCGAGAGTGCGATAGCTATGCCGACGAGCAATTCCCCCGCGGCGAGCGACAGCAGCGATTGCCCCTGCTCCAGCGCGCCCGAAGCGGCGGCCGGATTGCCCGCCACCAGCGCCATGGCGAGCGACAGCGCCAGCAGCAGTCGGATCGGCACAGGCAGGCGCAGCAGGGTGAATGGGGGCGCGAAGGCGAGCGTCGGTACGATCCGCAGGCTGACGAGCAGCACCGCCTCGATCCGGAGGGCCAGTTCTTCCACCCGCGCCCCTAATGACCGAGGCTGGGGATGACGAGATAGAGCGAGCGGGCAAAATCGGTCAGCCGCGCGAGCATCCACGGGCCCAGCGCCACCAGCGTGACGCCCGCCACCAAGGTCTTGGGAACATAGCTGAGCGTGATTTCCTGAATCTGCGTGGCGACCTGGAAGATCGAGACCAGCAGGCCCACCACCAAAGTGGCGATCAGCACCGGACCGGAGATAACCAGCCCGGTCCACAATGCCTCATACAGGAAGCCCAGCGCCCGATCCGCGCCCATCCCAAATCCCCCTTCTTGCGCGGCAAGCCTATGGAGCGCGGCGGCACGCACTCAAGCAGGGATGGAACCCCTTTCGATCTATCTGGCTCCAATTTGGAGGTGCTGCACCGCCACCGGAGCGGCGCCCATCATCACGATCGTGAAAATTCCGCCGGCTTCCAGTTGTCAAACCCGCAATGCGGGATAATGAGACCGCATAAATCGTGGGGGAGAAACCATGTCGAAATTTTCCGATGAGTCGCAGGCGCCCGCCAATCTGGCACGGCGCGATTTCCTGGGCGTGGCCGCCCTCGGCACCGGGGCGGCACTGGCAGGTATGGGCGCGGCTTCCGTTCCGGCCAGCGCGGCGACGCCTGCCTCCCCCGCTCCGCAAGTGGATTTCCCTAGCGACCCGCGCGCCTTCGGTGGCGGCCCGGCCGGAACCAATGTCCGCGCCGAGATCGATCTTTATGATTGCGAAGTGGAAGGCCAGCTTCCCACCGGCCTCGACGGCACTTTCTATCGCGTAGGGCCCGACCCGCAATATCCCAAGACGAAGGAGCACGAGAGCGACATCGTGTTCGATGGCGAAGGCCATGTCTCCATGTTCCGCCTCAAGGACGGGCATGTGGATTATCGCACGCGCTATGCCAAGACGCAGCGCTGGAAGGCCCAGCACGAGGCGCGCCGTTCGCTGTTCGGCATGTATCGCAATCCCTTCACCGACGATCCCAGCGTCAAGGGCCTCAGCCGCGGCACGGCCAACACCCAGCTGTTCGTGCATCACAAGAAGCTGCTGGTGTTCAAGGAAGACAGCCCGCCGGTCTATATGGACCCGAACACGCTGGAAACGCTGGACGATTACTACACGTTCGGCGGCAAGCTCGACAGCCAGACCCACACCGCCCACCCGAAGATCGATTCCGAAACCGGCGAATATTTCAGCTTCGGCTACGAGGCGACGGGCCTGTGTTCCAGGGATCTGTTCGTCTTTTCGGCGGATCGGAACGGCAATGTGAACTGGTCGGCCAAGGTGCAGGCCCCCTATGCCGGCATGATGCACGATTTCGCGGTGACGCAGAAACACGTGATCTTCTACCTCCCCAACATGATCTCCGACATGGACCGGATCAAGGCGGGCGGGGTCCACTTCTCCTATGACAGCAAGCGCCCCTGCTATCTGGGCATCATGCGCCGGGGTGGGGATGGCAGCGACCTTAAGTGGTTCACCGGCCCCAACCTGTTCTGCACCCATGTGATGGGCGCCTGGACCGATGGGAACAAGGTGACGGTGGACATGGACGGCGGCGAAGGGAACCAGTTCCCCTTCTTCCCCAGCCTGCACGAACCCTTCGATCCGGTGAAGGGCACTGGCTATGTCCGCCGTTTCACCGTGGATCTCTCCAGCAAGACGAATGACCGCTATCAGGTGGAAACGCTCTATCCGCAGATCACCGGCGTGCTGGCCCGGCAGGATGACCGTTACCACACCGTGCCCTATCGCTATGGCTTCCTGAACACCACCGGCGCGCGCGGCGGCGGAGGTGGCGGCTGGGCCATGTTCGACCACCACACCGGCAAGGTAGAGGTGGCGACGGTGCCTGATTATTCGCTCTCCGAAATGACTTTCGTGCCCCGCAGGAAAGACGCACCGGAAGGCGATGGCTATCTAATCGGCCTCGGCAGCAGCCAGAAGGAGGCCGGACGCAGCGATCTTATCCTGTTCGACACCAAGGACATTGCCGCAGGGCCCGTGGCCCGGGTAAAGATGCCGTTCAAATGTGTCGGCCAGGTTCATGGCTTCTGGGCAGATTCTAGCGACCTTCCCCCCATTGCGTGAGTGAGACGATTATGAAGACGATCTGGCGCGGCGCGACCGCTGCCGCAGCTGTGTTGGCGCTGGCTGGTACCGCGCTGACGGGTGCATGGGCCGGGGCCGATACTCCGTCCGGCCCGGCCTGGGTGGACGAGGCACGCATGGCCGCGCCCGATCCCGGCCAGTGGCTGAGCGGCGGACGCACTTATGACGAGCAGCATTTCAGCCCGCTGACCCAGATCAACGACCAGAATGTCGGCCAGCTGGGCCTCGCCTGGTATGCCGACATCGATACGGAGCGCGGCATGGAAGCCAGCCCGCTGATGATCGACGGGGTGCTCTACAACGTCCAGCCGTGGAATATCGTCACCGCCTATGACGCGAAGACGGGCAAGGAGCTTTGGCGTTTTGATCCTCAAGTTCCCTTGAGGTTTGGACGACTGGCCTGCTGTGACATCGTCTCGCGCGGACTAGCAGCCTGGAAAGGCAAGATTTTTGTCGCCACGCTGGACGGGCGACTGATCGCGCTGGATGCGAAGACGGGCAAGCAGGTCTGGTCCACACTGACGGTCGACAATTCCAAGAGCTACACCATCACGGGCGCCCCGCGCGTTTATGAAGGCAAGGTGGTGATCGGCAATGGCGGCGCCGAAAAGGGCGTGCGCGGCTATGTCAGCGCCTATGATGCCGAAACCGGCGAGATGGCCTGGCGCTTCCACACCGTACCGGGCGATCCGGCGCTGGGATTTGAAAACGAAGCCATGGAAATGGCCGCCAAGACCTGGACCGGCGAATGGTGGAAGGCAGGCGGCGGCGGCACCGTGTGGGATGCCCTGGCCTTCGATCCCGAAACCCATCTGCTTTATATCGGCGTGGGCAATGGCTCGCCCTGGGTGCGCAAGTGGCGCAGCCCCGGCGGCGGGGACAATCTGTTCCTGGCCAGCATCATGGCGCTGGACGTGCGCACCGGCAAATATGTCTGGCATTACCAGACCACGCCGGGCGAGGAGTGGGATTACACTGCCACCCAGCAGATGATCCTGGCCGACATCGAGCTTGGGGGGAAGCAGCGCAAGGTGCTGATGCAGGCGCCCAAGAACGGCTTCTTCTACATTCTGGACCGCGTGACCGGCGAATTGCTGAGCGCCGAGAAATATGTGCCCATCACCTGGGCCAGCCATGTCGACATGAAGACCGGCCGCCCGGTGGAAAATCCGCAGGCCCGCTATGGCGAAGTGCCGGTGCTGATCTCGCCCGGCGCGGGCGGCGGGCACAATTGGAACCCGATGGCCTACAGCCCGCTGACCGGGCTGGTCTATATCCCGGTTACCGAAACCTACATGGGCTATGCCGCCGCTTCCAGCTTCGACCCGGCCAATCCCGGCACGGGTGCGAACTACACCGGCTATGAGGCTGAGCGCAAAGCGATCACCGATTATGCCGACAAACATTCCAAGGCATGGCTTTCCGCCTGGAATCCCCGCACCGGCAAGGAAGCCTGGCGCGTTCCCGCTCCGCTGAAGGGCAGTGGCGGCGTGCTGGCGACGGCGGGCAATCTGGTGTTCGAAGGCACCATCGGCGCGACCTTTGCCGCCTATCGCGCCGATACGGGCGAGAAGGTCTGGGAAATGCCGGTGCAGAACGTGCCGATCGCGGCCCCGATCACCTATATGGTCGATGGCGAGCAATATGTTGCGGTGAATGCCGGCTGGGGCGGCGGGCTCGCCCATGTCGAACGCTCGAACTATGCGGCCCTGTTCCTCGGCAAGCCGCGCCTGCTGGTGTTCAAGCTGGGCGGCAAGGCCACCCTGCCCCCGCTGCCGGAAGAATCGCGCGCTGTCACCGAACTGTCCGCCCCGCCCAAGGTGACCGCAAGCGCGGAAGTGGTGGCCCGGGGCGAGGAGCTCTACGGCACCAATTGCGCGCTATGCCATGGTGTTGCCGCGCGCGGCGGTGTCAAGGATCTGCGCCACATGACGCCTGAAACGCATCAGGAATTCCTCGACATCGTGATCGGCGGCAAGCGCGAGGCGAACGGCATGGCCAGCTTTGCCGACATCCTGTCGAAGGAAGATGCCGAGGCTATCCATCAATATGTGATTTCCCGCGCCAATATCGACTGGAACGGTAACTAGGGAGAAGGAAGCGATCATGCGCATGAACACCGCAAGGACAATCCGCGGGGCCGCGCTCGCCGCCGCCCTGCTGCTGGGCGCCGCTGCTCCGGCCGCCATCAGTGCCGAGCCGACCTATGGCCCCCGCTATGCGGAGGACCGGGCCGAGATCGAGGATCTGATGGCGCGTTACCTGTTCGCCATCGATTATTTCGACTGGGACGCCTACGTCGCCACTTTCGCCGAAGATGGCGAGCTTGAGTTCGCCAATGGCACCACCAAGGGCCGCGAGGCGATCCGCAAGACGGTGATGAGCTTCACCGAAAGCATCGGCAAATATTACCACACGGAAGACGGCAAGCCCGCCAAGCTGCGCCATGTGGTGCTGCAATCTTCCATCCGCGTGGAAGGCGATCGCGCCTGGGCTCGCACCC
This sequence comes from Fulverythrobacter ferritrahens, assembly GCF_020539485.1. GTDB lineage: Bacteria > Pseudomonadota > Alphaproteobacteria > Sphingomonadales > Sphingomonadaceae > Andeanibacterium > Andeanibacterium ferritrahens. The sequence goes on along the minus strand of NZ_JACDXU010000001.1, from coordinate 215,520 downwards.
TGTGGGTCGAAATGGCCAATCATGGCCCCGGCGACACCATGAAGATGGGCACTTACGGCATCTATGAGGACGAGCTGACCCGCGTGGATGGGCACTGGCTGTTCGCCAAGCGCCGCGTCCTCAATGAGTTCATTCCCAAGCGCAATTCCGGCCCCAAGAACCCGGTGCGTGATATGGACGAAAAGGCAGAGGCCTGGCTCACCGCCCATTGATGGGGACTTAAAAGAGAATGCTGCGTCTTTGCAGGCCCGCTGGGAGGTTGCGGGTTCTGGCAAAGACGCAGCCAGTGCCGTTTCCGCCCCCCGGGAGATGGTCGGCGGGCAGAGCGGATTTTTCAGCTTTCCAGCGAATTATCCCCCGAAGCCGTAAATGCGCTGCGCATTGTCATGCAGGAACTTGCTCGCCTCGGTGGGCGTGAGCAGCTCAGTCGCGGCAAGCGCCATGCTGACCTTCTCGTCATAGGTCCACAGCATGCTCTGGCCGACATCGGACCCCCACACGAGCCGGTCTTCCCCGAACATATCGACCATGAAGCGCACCAGATCCGCAGCCCTCACGCCTGCCTTCACCAGCCGTTCCATATTGATCTCGGTGATCTTGAAATGGATGTTGGGAAGGTCGCGGAACAGGGCGATCGTATCGTTGATGCCGTAATCGGGCGGCGGCGGCATCACTACCACTTCGCCCGCTTCCTCCCGCAGGGCCACTTCATATTGCGACATGCCGTAAGGCATCGCCCCATGATCGAGGATGATGGGAAGATCGCGATAGCGTTCGGCCAGCAGCTTCAGCAATGGCAGCAGATAAGGCAGCTGGTTGTTGAAGAAGATCAGCGTCATGGGCGTGCCCAGCTCGGCGCAGGCATCCCACACTTCCATGGCCGTGGGTGAACACATCCAGGCCGTATCGAGGAACCAGGGACGCGAAGTGGCCATGCGGAAACCACAGGCCAGCCCGGCCTGGACCATTTCGCGATAGGCCCGGGGGGTTTCCGGATCCTGCGTGTCGAGGATCACCACGGAGCGCAGACGATCAGGATAGCGCGCCGTGGAATCCAGAATGTAGCTGTTGTCGTAACCGTAGATATGCCCGCGCTGGACCACGCAGGACATCGTCACTCCATTGGCGTCCATCATGTCGATCAGGGCTTCCGCCGTAACCGAAAACTTCGTGCGTTCGGGCGTCGGCAAGCTGGGGACGAAGGGCCTGGGCGGATATTTGTCCCAGTCATCGGAAATCAAATGTGCATGCGTATCGAGCAGGTGGAGCGCCATCCTCCCAGTTCCTCGCTTTGCCGGACGGACCGGCCTTGTCTTCAGGCTTGGCCTTCCGACGTAATCTTCAAATCGTGACGAGGCCCCGAACGCCCCGCCTGCAACTGCATTCCAGTGGCCCCGACCAGACCCGCAAGGGCATGGCCGGGGCACATGGGCTCAGAACTGCTTCTTGAGAGTAAGCGACCATTCGCGCGGCGGTGCAGGCTGCGCATCGGTCTGCGGATAGCCAAGGCCCTGATAGTCGAAGACATTGCGATAGTAGAACTTGTTGAACAGGTTCACCACGCCCGCAGCCACCGTGAAGCCGTGTTTGTCATTCTCGTAAGTGAGGCGCGCATTGAACAGCGACTTCGCCGGCATGAGATCGTTATATTTGGTCGACAGACCGCTGACGATCTGGCTGCTCTCGAAGGTCCAGTCGAGACGCGGCGTGATGGAGCCGCCCAGTGCATCGGCCTCGATCCGGTACTGGATGCCCGCGCTGGCGGTCCAGAATGGGTTGCTCTGGCGGCGATTGACCGTGCGAGCCTCGATATCGGGCGAGATGAACTTGGACCAGCCGACGGAACCGTTGATTTCCAGCCCGTCGATCGGGTTGATCGTATATTCCGCTTCCACGCCGCGGATCGTGGCGGGCTGGTTGCGGAAATAGCTGCGGCCAAGGCAGACAATGCCGGTATTCCCGGGCAGCGTGGTGGTGCTGCAACGGGTCGATCCCGGAGGGCCGCCCGGCAGCGGTTCAAGCTGCTGGTTGCCCGCTTGCGGCTGGCCATTGTCGTTCAGCAATGCCTCTGCCCCGCTGATCGTGGTCGGGCGGTTCTTGAAATCGGTGTAGAAGGCGGCGAGGTTCAGGCGCACCCGCCGGTCGAACAGGTCCAGCTTGGCCCCGATTTCATAGGCGATGTCTTCCGAGGCTTCGCTCTGCTCCACCTGGGTGAATTGCAGCGGGCGGGTATTATAACCCGGCAGACTGTATCCCGTGGCCGCCGATGCGTAGAACATCAGGTTGTTGTTCGGCTGATAATTGGCGCCGAGCTTCCAGCTGAATTTCTTGCTTTGCGGCACCACCTTGAAGACGATGTCGGAAGCCGTGGTCTGCCAGCTGACATCGGAGATGTTGCTGAAGTTGACGACCATCTTGTCATCGGAATAGCGGCCGCCCAGCACGATGCCGAAGCGTTCCCCGAAGGGCCGAACCGTGGCATTAGCGAAAACCGCCTTGCTGGTCGGCTTGTAAGTGGTGTGCAGCGCCCGTTGCAGGCCCGAGCTGGCCTGGATCAGCGAAGCATGCTGATCGCCATCCGCATCGAAATAGAAACCACCGACAACCCAGTCGATCAGGTCCGACGTACCCGACAGCCGAACTTCGGCCTGGGTATATTTCTGCATCAGGTGGTTGATCACATGCTCGACCACGATCGGCATGCCATCCGTGTCAAAAGTGTGCGTTTCATCGAGATCGCGATGGGCCACCACCGCGGTCAGATCGATATTGCCGCCCAGATCCCAGTTCAGCTTGCCTGAAACGCCCCAGTTCCGCAGGTTGTTATGATCGGGAAGAGCATAACCGCCACGGGTACATTGCCCACGTTCGTTGACCGAACCGTTATAATAGGTGTTGCCCGGGATCACCGTGCAGGCCGCGATCCGATCGGTATAGGTCACGTAAGTGGTGTAAGGATCGCCGGTCATGAAGCGCTTGTCGATTGTCAGCCCCCAGTAATTGGCCTGGCTCTTCATGTTGCTGTTCGCCCGTGCAGGATCGACATCCACCACGGAGTCAGCCGGGTTCTCGGACTGGTCGCGCAGGTAGTCGGCTGTCAGGGTCAGCTTGATGGACGGCGATGCCTCCCACAGGAAGCTGCCGCGAACCGCCCGCACATCCTCGCCGCCAAAGTGGCCGATGGTGCAATCGTCCACCTTATCGAACTTCGTGGAGTTCTGGAGCGGAGTCGTGAAGGGGAAACTGCCGGCAAGTTCAGGAGTGCCGCGACGGTTCATCTCGCAGGTGAAGTCCAGCTGCTTCTGATAACCTTCGCGCTTTTTGGACAGGCCCGAGATGAGCAGGGCCGCGCTCTCGCCTATCGGCAGGTTGAAGCCAGCGCGCAAATCCGTGCGGTTGTAGGAACCGACCGTTACTTCCCCATAGGCGGACGCCTCGCCCGTGCGAGGCTGCCGTGCGACCACGTTGATTGCACCGCCCAGCGAGTTGCGGCCGAACAGCGTACCCTGCGGCCCGCGCAGAACTTCAATATGGTCGATATCGAGCAGATCGAAATTGGCGCCCAGCAGGACCGGGTAATAGACATCGTCGATATAGAAGGCGACGGGCGGCTGGCCCGCCAGGCTGGTGTCGCCCGATCCGATGCCACGAATGAAAGCCGAAACGCCGGGGCCGAAGGCGCCCTGCACACGCCGGAACTGCGCATTGGGGACTACCGAGGTCAGATCGCCGATATTGGTAACGCCACGCTCTTCCAGAGCTTCGGCAGTGACGGCTGTGATCGCGATCGGGGTGTCCTGGAGATTGGTCGCCTGCCGGGTGGCGGTTACGACAATATCCTTGATGCCTTCCTCTTTCGGGGCAGGCGCGGTGTTGTCCTGCGCCAATGCGGGTTGCGCGCTCGCCATGGCGACAAGCGAAATCGCCGCCAATGCCAATCCTTTTTTCATCAAATCCCTCCCACCGTTTCTTAGTGATGTTGGCGGTGGGGTATTCCGGCCTGCGCCAGGTAACTTGACTGCGCGGGCAAAAGAATTTGTTTGCTTCTGCATAAGGCGAAACGGTGGGTTCAAGGGCCTTTCGCGACGGGAAATTCGCTCACCCCTCATGCCCATTCAGACGGATGAGATAAGAAATAACAATCTGTTTTCAACAAACATTTTCGATCATCATCGCTGCGCAAATGCCGCCTTGGCAGGGAACCGGGCAGGTTCGGCCAAGTGATATGGGCAAGAATTCACTCCGCCTGCGTCAACTAAAAGGGGAAGCCAGGTAAAAGAAGGAACCTCACTTTTCGAATGGCGCAACAGCAGAACGGCAAAGGGCGCACAGTCGCCTGTGCGCCCTCCCCCATATTGCCGGCACCCTTTTTGAGGATGCCGAATAATTCAGCCCACAGGTTCGGCCAGGGCTGAAATCATGGTCAGGCCGGCCTTGCGGTAATCGCGCGGGGCCATGCCGTATTTCTCGTGAAAAGTGCGCGTGAAATGGGCCGCGCTGTTGAACCCCCAGGAGAAGGCGATCTCCGTCAGCGTATGGGCATTCCACGCCGGGTTGCACATCTGCCGGGCGCATTCCTCCAGCCGGCGGCGCAATATATAGGCGCTCATCTTCTCGCCGCCCGGCGCAAAGACGGTGCGCAGATAGCGGGGCGAAACCCTGAGGCCAGTCGAGATGCTGGCCGGGGACAGGTCCGGATCGCGCAGATTATCCTCGATGAACTGGATCACGTCCTTGCGGCGCTGCCAGGCGATGGCTGAAGCATCCTGCCGGGCATCGAACCCCATGGTGTAGGACATGGAGATCATCTCGAGCAGGTAGCGCGCCACCCGGTCTTCATGCAGCGGCGAGAAATCCCGCCCAACCCCTGCACTCAGTTCGCGCACCATGGCGGCAACCGTGCCGGTGAGCCCGGTCGCCCGGCCCAGATGCTGGCCGCAGAACTGCTCGGGCGTTGGCAGATAGGCGCGCAACACTTCGGGCGGCACACGCACCATCACGGTCACCGAGCGGTCATTGGTGCGGAAATAATGCGGCAGGCCAGTGTCGCACAGGACGAAATCGCCCGCCACCAGCTCTGCTTCCTTGCCGCAGTGATAGAAGGTGCTCTGCCCTTCCGCCTGGAGCAGGAAATTATACATGCGCGGAGTGTTGGACGCGATGTGGCTCTGCTTGCGTTCCACACTGCAACGATCGACGGAGAGCCGCGCCAGCTTGACCGGGCCGAGCTGGCCGATCTGCAATTCGGCGTCGAACTTGTCCTTGTCGCCCGGCGTGAATTCCACCTTGCTCATCCGCGTGGCGTAAATGGCGTTCCACGCCGCAGCGCGCCCCGCAGCGGGTAAGCCCAGTGTGCTGAAAAACTCCATCAGGCCATTCCTCCCGGTGGGCCCCATCCTTTCCGGACGGTAACCCGCAAATCCGTGGGCGAGTGGTCGCACCTGCAATTGTGTAAGTCAACTCACACGGATCATGCCAGATTGGCTCGCATGTCGGCGCAATCCAAGCTTTACTCGCGAGGCAATGACACTTGATGGATTTTGACCTGACGGCGCCACTCTTGACTGAAATGGCGCAATGATCGGCCCTGAGGCGACGCGGGGGCAATCGAACCTTGCCCAACCCGCCCCCGCCCCGCATGGCTCGCAGCGGGAGGCCCTCTACTCGACAAAATATGGGAGCGATGCCGTGACGCAAGGTTTGGCAGAATTGCCGCGTATCCTCATACCCCTGACCGCGACGCTCATGGTCCTGAACGCCACGTCAGCCCAGGCGCAACAAGTGCCTTCCGCCCAGCTGGACCAGTTGGCGCGCGATGTGGAGCGCGTGGAATCCGTCCGCGCCGTGAAGGATATTCAGCGCAGCTATGCCCAATATGCGCAATTTGCCCTGTGGGACGAGATGGCTCCCCTCTTCGCCCGGGATGCGCGGATTGTGTGGGGGGACAAGACCATTTCCGGCCCGAAGGCCATTGCAGACTGGCTGAAAGCCCGTGTCGGCGGGGCCAAAGGGCTGCCGCCCGGCGCATTGCACAGCGAACTGATCGAGGATGACATCATCAACCTCTCCGTCGATGGCAAAAGCGCCAAGGGCCGCTGGGAAACCATGGCCATGATGGGGGACGGCAAAGGCAAGACCCGCATCGAAGGCGGCATCTACGAGAACGAATATGTGCTGGAAGACGGCAAGTGGAAGCTCTCGCTGATGCGCTATTACCCCCAATATGAGGGGGATTACGAAAAGGGCTGGTCCAATATCGGGGGCAAGGATCTGCCCCAGATCCCCTATCATTTCACCGTGGACGAAACGGGCATCCCGATCCCCGCCGCGCAGGGCCGGGCGCCGAAAAGCCCGGCCAGCCTGAGCGAGCTGGAACAACGGATCGACCTGCTCAACCAGGAAGACGCGGTCCGCAATCTGCAGAACGCCTATGGCTATTACGTGGACCGCAAGATGTGGACCGACGTGACCGATCTGTTCACGGACGATGCCGTAGTGGAGATCGCCGGGGAGGGAACCTTCAGCGGCAAGGAAGGCGCGCGCCGGGCGATGGAACTGATGGGCCCGGAAGGGCTCACTCACGGCCAGCTCAATGACCGGCCCCTGTTCGGCACCATGGTGGAAGTGCTGCCCGGCGGGATGGAAGCTGTTTCGCGCGGGCTGGAACTGGGCATGGTGGGCGAAGCGGACAAGGGCACCGCTTCCTGGGAATTCACGATCTTCCGCAATCGCTTCGTGAAGGATCAGGGCCTGTGGAAGATCAGGGAATTGCACCTCTACCCCTTGCTGAAGGCCGACTTCGGCCCCGGCTGGGGCAAGGGCGGCATTGCGCGCCCGGCCGACGGCCTGCTGCCCGCCTTTATCGAACCCAACCCTGTGACCGGCAAGGAAGTGACGCTGGCAGGTGCGCGGATCGTGGCGCAGGGCAGCACCGTCGCGGCTTCCCCTCCGGTTGCTCCTGCCGGTCCCGTTGCGGAAGGCGAGGTCCGCCTGCTGGAGGCAAAGCGCAAGCTGCGCCGCTCCGCCGCCTTCGACGCGGTGGAGAATGTCTCCCACGCCTATGGCTATTACCTGACCGACTTCCAGTGGATGGAAATGGCTTCCATCTTCGCGAAGAAGGGCAACAAACATTCGCCCTTCGCCGGCTTCTATCTGGGGCAGGAACGGATCAGGGCAGCGGCCACCGCCATGTATGGCAAACCACCGGAAACGCGGCCCGGCATTTCCTACCACTGGCGCACCCAGCCGGTGATCCATGTTTCCTATGACGGGCGTTCCGCCAATCTGCGCACCCGCCTGTTCCAGCCGCGCACGGCCAAGCCCGATGGCGATGGCAACAGCTTCTATTCCTCGTCCCTGTTCGGCGGCATGTATCCCAACGATCAGGCCGTGAACGAGGATGGCGTCTGGCGGCTGTGGAGCCTCACCATCGACGAGCCCTATTTCACCATGGCCGGCTGGAAGGGCGGCTGGTCCGGCGTGAAGCCGGTTGAAAGCGGCGAAGGATCGGGCGCGAGCCCGCTGGTGAAGCGCCTGCCGCCGGACATATTGATGACCGCGCTGGGCCGCCGCGCGGAGCATTTCCGGGGCGGCACTGGCAAGACGATCAACTGGCCGGGCATCCTGCCCATGTGGTTCCATTACAAGAACCCCGTCAGCGGGCGGGAGCCGGAAAATTACTGGCCGGACAGCACGCCCAGCCTGCTGCTGCCCCAGTCGCGCCTGATCGCCAATGGCTATCAGATGCCGCCCAACGGGCCGGAAATCGACGGGATCGGGATCGAACTGACACCGCCCGACGCGATGGTGATGGACGGAGGCGAATGAATGGTCAGGACATCCAACAGACTCAAGACAGGGGCGGCGCTGGCCGCCCTTGTTGCGTTCGGTACGCTGCTCGCCCCGGCGCAGGCATCCGCCGCCGAGTGCGACCGGAAATGCCTCGAAGGCACGGTCACTGCCTATCTCGACGCCCTGCTCGCCCATGATCCCGCCCGCCTGCAACTCGCGGGCAAGGCGCGCTTTACCGAGGATGGCAAGGAGCTGAAGCTCGGCGAGGGCCTGTGGCAGACAGTCAGCGGCAAGGCCAGCTTTCGGCAGGACTATCTCGACCCGCAAAAGCAGATCGCGGCCACGCATGTGGAACTGCGCGAGGGGACGATCCCGGTGCTCTATTCCGCCGTGCTCCATCTGGAAGGTGGCCTGATTGCCGGGATCGAAACGCTCGTGCAGCGCATTCAGCCCGATTCCCGCTTCCAGCCCACCGAGCTGGGCGCCCCGATCAAAGGCATGAACAATCCCGTCCCGGCGGAGAAGCGGCAGAGCCGTGCCACCATGATCGCCACCGCGCTACGCTATACCGAAGGGCTGAGGATCGGGAATTTCACCGATGCCGGCACGCGTTTCGCGGACGGCACCTACCGGGTGGAGAACGGCGTCATAACGGCCGGGGACGGCTGCGGACGCGACGATTGCGGCATGTATTCGCAGCGCCTGATGCTCCATCCCGCCATCATCCCCAGCGTGGCTGCGGTGGATGAGGAAAACGGCACCGTGCTGCTATGGATGAACTTCGGCGATACCGGCTCCTACGGGCCGGGCAATGCTCTCGTCACCTTCGAAGGCTTCAAGGTGTGGGGCGGCGAAATCCGTGCGATCAACGCGTTCTTCGGCTTCCTGCCCGCCTCCACCTCGCGCTTCTGGCCGTCGAGCGATCCGGTCCGGCCCTGAAGCCGGACCGGCCGGCACTCACTCGGCCGGAGCGGGCCGGGGCTGGGCTTCCCCATCCAGATCGCGCAGTTCGCGGCCCACGGTTTCCGGCAGGATCAGCGTGGGAATCAGCGCGCAGATGATGCCCACGATCCCCAAAGTCGCCATCGCCGCGCTCAGCGACATGAACTGCGCCACCAGCGGCACGCCCATGATGAACAGCGAAGCCGCTGCACGCCCGGAATTATACGCAAAGGCCTGGCCATTTCCGCGAATCTCCGTGGGGAACAGCTCAGTGAAATAGGGCCCGAAAGAGGCATACATGCCGAACTGGAAGAAGCCGTAGATCATGCCCACCGGGATCAGGATGGCGACATTGCCGCCCCACGGGCCGAACAGATAGATCGAGGCCATGATCAGGAAGCCCAGGCCGAACAGGCGGAACACTGCCCTGCGGCCCAGCTTGTCGCTGAGATAGGCATTGACCATGCAGCCCAGGAAGCCGCCCGCGCTGTTCACCAGCACCAGATAGGCCGCCACGGACTGGGTCAGCCCGCGTTCCTGCGTCATGAATGTGGTGAGATAATTGGCCACGGAATAGGCCGCGCCCTGCACGCCTAGCGAGAGCAGCGAGGCAAGCAGCGTAATGCCGATGACCCGGCGCGTGAAGATGTCCGCCAGCCGCGATGCCCGCGCGGTGGCCTTCTGCCGTTCGCGCGCGCGCTTGTAGACATCGGAATCGTCCGAACCCCGACGAACGAAGAAGATCAGCAGGGCGGGCAGCAGGCCGACCCAGAAGGCGACGCGCCAGCCCGTTTCAGGATCGAACCATGCCGCCACCGGCCCGGCCAGCAATGCGGCGATGCCCGATCCGATGGGCGCGCCCGCCTGCACCGCGCCCAGCGCCTTGCCGCGATGTTTCGGGGAGATCATCTCGCCCAGCAGCACCGCCCCCACGGCCCATTCCGCACCGAAACCGATCCCGTGCAGGATGCGGATCGCCAGCAATTGTTCGTAATTCTGCGCAAAGCCGGAAAGGAAGGAAAAGACGGAAAACCACAGGATGGTCAGCTGCAATATCCGCGCGCGGCCATAGCGGTCGCAAAGCCAACCGCCCAGCCAGCCCCCGATGGCGGCGGAGAAATAATTGGCGCTGGCGATGGAGCCTGCCTCGGTCAGAGTGAGGCCCAGCGATCCGATCAGCAGCGGGATGAGATATTGATAGACCTGCGCATCCGCCGCATCCATCACCCAGCCTGCCCCGCAGGTCCAGAACAGGCGGCGCGTCTTCTTGTCGGATTCCCGATACCAGGTGAACATCCTGCATCCCCCAAGGATTGCTTTTTTATTGATTAGGAAACGAACTAGCACCCTTGTGGAGATTGGCGAGTCCGGTGGCGCGAAGATTGCCTGCATGGGCATTCGCCCCGTTATCTAATCTTCTCCACCACTCCGGCTTGATTGTCGCGGCACCCCGAATTGACGGATTATCAATATTCGCAAGCCCGCTTCTGCCTACTTGCAAGCGGCGGAAATCCGTTCTTATTGAGCCATCGCACGCTGGATTTTCACGCTCGCAAGGAGGCTGCGATGAGCCATACCGATCCCCTGTTTTCCCTCGCCGGAAAGACCGCACTGGTCACCGGCGGCACCAGCGGCATCGGCGCGATGATCGCGCGCGGGCTGGTTGGCCGCGGAGTGAAAACCTACATCTCAGGCCGGGATGCCATTCGCGCGGAAGCCTTCGCAGCCGAGCTTTCGGCGGAGGGCGGCACCTGTATCGGCCTCGCCGCCGATCTGGGCGCGGAGGATGGGCCAGCCTCCCTCGCCACGCAACTGACGGCAGCGGAACCCCACCTCGACCTGCTGGTGAACAATGCCGGGGCGAACGGCCCGGGCAGTCTGGCCGAAATGAGCGTGGCCGATTGGGACATGGTGATGAACGTCAATGTCCGCGCCGCCTTCTTCCTCGCCCAGCAGCTCCTGCCGCTGCTGAAGGCGGCGGCAACCGAGAACGATCCGGCGCGGATCATCAATCTCGGCTCCATCGGCGGACTGCACATCCCCAATTGGGAAGCCCATGCCTACAACACCTCCAAGGCGGCAATTCACCACCTCACCCGCTCGCTCTGCAAGGCGCTGGGGCCGGACAGGATCACGGTGAACGCCATTGCCCCCGGCCCCTTCCCTTCCCGTCTGACCGACACCGATTCCGATGCGGTGAAGAAAAGCGTGGCCACCTACATACCGCTCGGCCGGCCCGGCAGCGCGCAGGATGTGGAAGGGCTGGTGGTGTTCCTGGCATCGCGCGCGGGGGCCTATGTCAATGGCGCGACCATTCCGCTCGACGGGGGGTATGTCGCGGCGCTTTGATCGGGTGCGATAAGCGCGCCGTTACGGTCAAGACAGGCCGGTGATGCAAGTGGAGAGAGGGCGGAAACCGTCGGGGGAACCCCTCTTGAAACCGCCTGCCACTCTAACTCTGCATAATGTTCGCACCCTGCGCCTCGGGCCGGGGGTCGCCCCCCAATGCGCCGGAGATCTCGCGGGGCTGGGCTGCCGGCGCGTGCTGATCGTCACGGGCGCACCGATCCGTTCCCTGTGCGAAGGGCTGGAGGCGGCGCTCGCCGCAATCGGCAGCGTGGCCCGTATTCACGAAGCGCGCGACGGGGAACCGACGCTGGACGATCTTGCCGCCGCCATAGCCGCCGCGCTGGAATTCGGCGCGCAGGCCATTGTCGGCTTCGGCGGCGGCAGCGCGATGGACGTGGCCAAGCTGGTCGCCGCACTGGCCGATGGCAAGCAGCAGGTGCTCGACGTGGTCGGCACCGATCTGCTTACCCGGCGCGCTTTACCGCTGGCCTGCATTCCCACCACTGCCGGGACGGGCAGCGAAGCGACACCCATCGCCATCGTGGAAGATACCGCCGCCCTGCTGAAGAAGGGCGTGGTCAGCCCGCATCTGGTGCCCGATTTCGCCTATCTCGACCCCGAGCTGACGCGCAGCATGCCGCGCAGTGTAACCGCCGCGACCGGGATCGACGCGCTGACCCATTGCATCGAAGCCTATGCCAATCGCTTTGCTCATCCGGTGGTGGATGGCTGGGCGCTGGAGGGCATTGCGCTCATCTCCCGCTATCTCGAACGCGCCTGGACTGACGGGAACGACATGGAAGCGCGGGAGGGGATGCTGCGCGCCAGCCATCTGGGCGGGCAGTGCCTTGGCCCGGTCAACACCGCCGCCGTTCATGCGCTGGCCTATCCTCTGGGGGGCGAATTCCATATCGCCCACGGTGTGGCCAATGCTCTGCTGCTGCCCCACGTGCTGCGCTTCAATCTGGAAGCTGCGCCAGAGCGCTATGCCGCCGTGGCCCATGCGATGGGAGTTACGCCCACGGGCGACGACCATGCCGATGCATTGCGCGGCATCGAGGAGATAGAGCGGCTTTCCGCCGCCATCGGCATCGAGCGGCGGCTTTCCGCATTCGGAATCAGCGCCAACACGATCCCGCACATGGCCGCCGCGGCCATCACCGTGCAGCGCCTGCTGATGCGCAACCCGCGCGAAGTCACCGAAGGCGATGCGCGGGCGATCTACGAAGCGGCACTTTGACAAGAGGAATGGAAATGGCTGACGCCGAATTGCTGCAACTGAATGCGGAGCTGTCGCTCCAGCTCGCCGAATATTGGCATGAGATCGACTTCAATGGCGGACGCAACGCGTCAGGCTATTATGTCGAGGATGCCGAGTTCCACGGGCAATATGCCTCCTATCTCGGCGTGGAGAAAATCCAGCAATTCTACGACTGGCGCATTGCCCAGGGCCCGCGCCTTTCGGTCCATTCCTTCACCAATTTCCGCGCCTGGTTCACCGGGGCAGATAGCGCGGAGGCCACCAATTTCCTGATGCTCTATGCCCGCAATGGCGAGCGCATCCAGCCCTCCCACGCGCCGATCACCATTTCGCTGGCGACCGACCGCTATGTCCGCCGTGATGGCCGCTGGCTGTGCACCTATCGCCGCTTCGAGCATCTGTTCGAGGGCGATGTTCCGGTAACCAACCCCAATCTCGACGACGATTGAGGCTGGAGGATTTATGACCGGGCAAAGAGGCGCATTGGACGAAGCCAGGCTGCTGCTGAACAGGGCCTATATCGGCGGCACATGGACAGGGTCCGATGCCGCGCCGATCAGCGTGGACGATCCCTTCACGCTGGAGACTATCGGCACGATCCCCGATCTTTCCAAGGCGCAAGTGGCCAGTGCCATCGATGCAGCGCAGGAAGCTTTCCCCGCCTGGGCCCGCCGCCCGGTCAAGGAACGCTGCGCCATCCTGCGCCGCTGGGGCGAGTTGATCCTGCGCCACCGCGAAGACCTTGCCCGGCTGATAACCCGCGAGAACGGCAAGACACTGAAGGAAGCCCGCGCCGAAGTGGATTACGGCAACGGCTTCATGGAATTCTACGCCGATTATGCCGCGCATGATCTGGGCGAGCTGATCCCCTCCCCCGTTTCCGGCCGCCGCCTGCTGGTGGAGAAGGAACCGCTGGGCGTGTGCGTGGCGATCACGCCATGGAACTTCCCGCTCGCCATGTTGACCCGCAAGGTCGCCCCCGCACTGGCGGCGGGCTGCACCATGGTGGCCAAACCTGCGGAACTGACCCCGCTCACCCCCCTCGCCTTTGCCAAGCTGGGCGAGGAGGCCGGAGTTCCGGCGGGCGTGTTTAGCGTGGTGACCGGCCATTCGCGCTCCATCGGCGAAGTGATGACTTCCAGCATGGTGGTGCGGAAACTGTCCTTCACCGGATCGACCCCGGTGGGTGCCTTCCTGGCCGAAGCCTGCGCCCCCACGATCAAGCGGCTGAGCCTTGAGCTGGGCGGCAATGCGCCCCTGCTGGTGTTCGATGATGCCGATCTCGATACGGCAGTGGAAACCGCCATGGTCGCCAAGTTCCGCAACGGCGGGCAGAGCTGCATCGCAGCCAATCGCATCTATGTGCAGCGCGGGATCGAGCAGCGCTTCCTGTCCGCCCTCGCCACCCGCATTTCCGCAATGAAAGCGGGCGACGGGTTCGACGAGGCAAGCGACATCGGCCCGCTGATCGACGAACGCGCCATCGCCAAGGTCGATGCCCACCGGGAAGATGCCATCTCCGGCGGCGCGCAACTGCTCGCGGGCGGGGCCTCTCCCGGCGGGCGCCTTGCGCAGCCCAGTCTGCTGGGCAGTGTGCGCCCCGATGCACTGCTGGCGCGGGAGGAAACCTTCGGGCCGCTGGCGGGCGTGATTGGCTTCGACAGCGTGGAAGAGGGCGTGAAGCTGGCCAACGATACGCCCTTCGGCCTGGCCGCCTATCTCTGCTCCAGCGATCCGGCGACCATCGCCCGTGTCGGGCGCGATCTGGAAAGCGGGATCGTGGGGATCAATACCGGCCTCGTCTCCAGCCCGCTGGCGCCCTTTGGCGGAGTGAAGCTGTCCGGCCTCGGCCGCGAAGGATCGCATCACGGCCTGAGCGAATATCAGAACCTCAAATATCTCTGCCACGCAGGCCTTTAGGAGGCACAATGCGCAAGCATTCGAAAGTCATCATCACCTGCGCGCCCACCGGCTCGATCCATACGCCCTCCATGTCGCCGCATTTGCCGGTGACGGCGGACCAGATTGCGGAAGCCGCCATAGGCGCCGCACAGGCGGGGGCGGCGATCCTGCATCTCCACGCCCGCAACGATGTGGACGGCAGCCCCAGCCCGCGTGCGGAGGACTTCATGAAGTTCCTCCCCCGGATCAAGCAGGCGAGCGACGCGGTGATCAACATCTCCACCGGCGGCAGCGCCACCATGTCGCTGGACGCGCGGCTGGAGGGGGCCAAGGCCGCGCGGCCGGAAGTCTGCTCGCTCAACATGGGTCCGCTGATCTTCGATTTCTCCGCCGCCGGAAAGCGCGTGGAGCACTGGCAGCACGCCTGGGAACAGGACTATGTCGCCGGTTCGCGCGGGCGGATCATGTATAATGACAACGCCTTTATCGAGCGGATCATGTTGGAAGTGGGCCGCGAATTCGGCACGAAGTTCGAATTCGAATGCTACGATATCGGCCATCTCTACACCCTCGCCCATTTCGCCGACTTGGGCCTTGTAGAGCCGCCCTTCCTGATCCAGGGCGTGTTCGGCATTCTGGGCGGGATCGGCGCGGACCCGCGCAATCTGGCCCATATGGTGACGATTGCCGACAGCCTGTTCGGGGAGGATTACATCTTCTCCGCCTTTGCTGCCGGGCGGCATCAGATGCAGTTCTGCACCCAATCGGCCCTGCTGGGCGGAAATGTCCGCGTGGGGCTTGAAGACAGCCTGTTCATCGGCCGGGGCGAGCTGGCCACCTCCAATGCCGAACAGGTCGCCAAGATCCGGCTGGTAGTGGAAGCGCTGGGCCGCGAGATCGCCACTCCGGCCGAGGCGCGGGAGATGCTCGGTCTCAAGGGCGGGGACGCGGTGGGGTTTTAGGCCCCTTTATTAGGTCATCCCGGACTTGCTCCGGGATCCAGCTTCTTCAACAAGCGCCACAAAGTAAGCTGGACCCCGGGACAAGCCCGGGGTGACAGGGTAGCTCAATTCGCCGCCGGCATCGGATAATCATCCGCATTCAGCACCCAGCCCGCGACTTCCGAAAAGTCCACGCGCGGCGGGGCGAAGATGTCCACCAGCACGTTGGAACCCGCCGCGGAGGGGGCGGAAGTGTGGATCACACGCGGCGGGATCACGCAGACGGAAGGCGAGCCCACCGTCACATGCTCATCCTCCCGCCAGTCATGCTGGTTCGCGGTCCACGGCCAACGCAGGTGGTGGACATAGAGCCCTTCCAGCGCGAGCGAGCATTGCTCGAAATCGTCGTGGTGATGGGGGCTCAGCTTGGTCACATCGCGCGGCCCCTGCGGGGGGAAGACGTTGATCATGAAGGTGCTGCAGCGGAAGATCTTGCCGAAGCGCCCTTCCTGATCGGGCACATCCAGGCTGTAGCTGCGGATGCGCAAACCGCCCACCGGATCGGGCCATGCCTTGAAAGGCGGGATCTGCGGATGGGGCCCGGCATATTTGGCGTTGTTAGGTGCCTTCGCCGTAATATCCGCGTTCTGCGTGGAAATCATCCGCACCAGATAAGCGCCCCCGGTAACTGTGATGCGGCTGTCCCCCGGCGGGATCATGGTGATGGAATAACCGGGCACCTGCACCTGCTCCCCGTCCGCTTCCACCGTGGCTGAGCTTTGGGGATCATGCAGCAGCAGCACATATTCATCCACCTGCCCCTTGCGTTCCAGCACGGCGCCCGGTTCCACCAGGGAATAGCAGACCACGAAGTTCTGCCCGCGCACATACCAGGTCTTCCAGCCCGGCCCGCTCTCCTGCGGGGGCTTGTCACAGAATTCGGCATAGGTGGATTCGCCGAAGGCCGATGCCGGGCCGGTGCCTCCCCCAGCAGTGGAAAGGCGGGAACGGGGATCGTCGGCTTCGTACATCGTCATCTCCTTCGGACGGCGAACTGGCCGCCTCCTCACCCCGCCGGGCTAGGAAAGGCGGGTATGGGCAGCAACGCAATTTGCCCGCCATGCCGCGACGGGAAAATCTGCACGCCCCGTGGAGCAAATGCTCAGCGCCCCTCCAGCGTGGCGCGCACTGCCTCGGCCGCAGCCTTGCCAAACAGGGTAGTGTCGTTGCTCACCATCACCAGCGAGAATCCCATGTCCAGCGCCTCGCGCGCTTCGGCCGGGCTACCCACGGCGATGCCCGAGAGGACATCCGCCTCCTTGGTGGCGGCGAGCATACGGGCCGTAAGATCGCACACGGCGGGATCGCTGGCGGGTTTGCCGCTGGAAAGGAACAGGTCGCCATGGCCGATGAACACGCCGTTGACATGCTCCAGCTCCGCGAAGGCTCTGGTCTGTTCCAGCGAGGCCCAGTCCTCCAGCTGGATCATCCGCAGGCACTGTTCATCCCCCCGCTTCAGATAATCCGGGATGGAGCCCAGCCCCCATTTGCCCGCGCGAGAGGTGAAGCCCAGCCCGCGCAGGCCGCGCGGGGCGAAGATCATGCGGGAGGTGATGTCATGCGCAAGGTCCAGGCTGGTCACACGCGGAATAAGCAGGCCATCCGCCCCGCCGTCGAGCAGAGGCTGGATCGCGTGGCCGGTATGGTCCGGCAGGCGCACCACCGCCGCCATGCCCATGGATTGCGCGGCGAAGACCAGTTCGTTCGCGCGGTCGAGCGCATGGGGCGCGTGCTCCATGTCGATCACCACGAATTCGAACCCGGCATGAGCCAGCAGCTGGACCGTTTCCAGCGCCGGAATTTTCACCCAGGTGCCGATGATCCCGCGCTTGCCGCCCCGCACCCGGTCGATGAAATTATCCATGAGCCTGCCTGCCCTCCCGCCTTGCCGAAACACCTCCTCTGGCCGTGTTTCGCGCGGCGCTCTTTGCAGGAGCGGCGGGAATTGCCGACCAAGCGGGCCTCAGGCCGGCCTGCGGGCGAATATCCCGAACCCTGCGATCACGGCATAGCACAGGGCAGGCAAGGTAAGCGCAATCGCCAGGCTGCCGCTGACATCGGCGACCATCCCCGTGGCCAGCGGCACAACCGCCCCGCCCGAGATCGCCACGTTGAGGATGCCCGATCCATCCGCCGCACGCGCGCCCAGCCTCTCGCAGGCGAGCGTGAAGATGGTGGGGAACATGATCGAATTCATCAGCCCGATGGCAAGCAGGCTATAGCCCGAGACGGCGCCGGAACTATTGGCTGAAACAAGCAGCAGCGTGATGGCGCCCGCCGCCGCACAGGCCAGCACCTTGCCGGGACTGAGCATCCGCAACAGCACCGAGCCCGCGAAACGGCCGATCATCGCCCCGCCCCAATAGAGCCCGATCAGCTTGCCCGCAGCCTGTTCCCCCAGCCCCAGCACATGGGCCTGCATCAGATAGCTGACGATCAGCGAGCCGATGGACACTTCCGCCCCGACATAGAGGAAGATGCACAAGGCGCCGTAGCCGAAGCGCGGGCGTTTCAGCAGGTCCAGCCCGGCCAGCCCGCCGCTCTGGGAATGGCTTTCTCCCTTCAGCTGGTTCCGGAATATCCAGACCGCCCCCGCCACCAGCGCAAGCGCGACCGCAAGGCCGCCATAGGCCTTCACGATAGTGGAGGTTTCCTGCGTGCGGTAGGCATCCAGCGCGGGGCCGCTCAGCTCGCTGGCGCTCATCGCGGCGAGGCTGCCCAGGATCAGGATCGAACCGAAAATGGGGAACAGCGTGGTGCCCAGCGAATTGAATGCCTGGGCAAAGGTCAGTCGGCTATGCGCCGTGCTTGCCGGGCCGAGCAGGGAGATCAGCGGATTGGCCACCACCTGCACCACCACCACTCCGCTGGCCAGCACGAACAGGGCGAAGAGGAACAGGCCGTAAGTGGCCGTCTGCGAAGCGGGAATGAACAGCAGGCAGCCCAGCATCATCGTCAGCAGCCCGGCCACCGCGCCGCGCATATAGCCGATTTTCTTGACCAGCTTCGCGCCGGGAATGCCGATCACCAGATAGGCCGTGAAGAAGCAGAACTGCACCAGCATGGCCTGGGTGTAATTCAGCGTGAACAGCTCTTTCAGCTTCGGAATGATCACGTCGTTGAGCGATGTGATGCCCCCAAAAATGAAGAACAGCGCGAAAACGAAACCCTGCAGACCCGGCGCATGGACCGGGGCGCCGAATTCCTCCAGCGGGTTCGGATCGGTGCTGCTCGCAATGTCGGGAGCAAGAGCCATGCGTGCGATCTTCCTTTATGCCTTGAAAAGACGCGGAAAAACGCCGCCGTCCGTATATCTGGTATCGCGGGGAAACTGCTGAAACGGGACAACGCTGTCAAGCACTGCTCCGCGTGACCCGCCGCGTCTTGGCGACGCAAGGGAAACCCGTTGCCCAAAAGGGCGGGAACGCTATGGAGCGCAGGCCGTTAAGCTGCCAGTCCGGCAGGCCATGGTCTGTCCGGCTATTCGTGTTTAAAGGACGTAAGGCGGAACGCGGCAATTTGCCGCCCGGCATCCCGCAAGGGGTTCCGGAACGGTTTCGTTAGCGGGGGACAATGCTGGTGCCTGAAACAAACATGCTGCAACGGCAATGTTTCGAATCGGGGCTGGCGATCCGGTGGTCGGGCCGTTGAAAAGAACGGATTTGGCCGGATCGCTCGGTTTACCAGTTGGAATGAAGGGCACCAGATGAAGAAATTTCGTGCGGCCATCCTTGGCGCGGGCCTATGCCTTGCCGCGACAGCGATTGCCGGTTGTTCTTCAGGCGACAAGCCGTTCGAACGCCCTGCCCCGCAGGTCGGCTTCGTAACGGTCGCGCCATCGGCCGTCCCCATCGCCGTTTCGCTGGGCGGGCGCACCGTCGCTTTCGAAACCAGCGAAGTCCGTCCGCAGGTGAACGGCATCATCCAGAAGCGCCTGTTCACGGAAGGCAGCTTCGTCCGCGCGGGGCAGCCGCTCTACCAGATCGACGCCAGCCTCTATCGCGCCGCAGTGCGTCAGGCCGAAGCCAACCTCGCCGCCGCCAAAGCATCGGCCGAGGCGGCGACAGCCCGCGCCAATCGCTACAAGCCGCTGGCAGCGCAGGAAGCCGTATCCCAGCAGGATTACGTGGATGCAGAGGCGCAGGCCCGGCAGGCCCAGGCTTCGGTCGCCCAGGCTTCCGCCGCGCTGGAAACGGCCCGCATCAACCTGCGGTTCACCACCGTATCCGCGCCGATCAGCGGCCGCATCGGCCGCTCGCTGGTTACCACAGGCGCGCTCGCCAGCGCAGCCCAGGCCCAGCCGCTCGCGGTGATCCAGCGGGTCGATCCGATCTATGTCGATATCCAGCAATCCGCCGCGGAACTGACCTCCCTGAGGCAGGCCCTTGCCAAGGGCGAACTCAGCGCCGGTAGCACCAGCGTGCGGCTGAAGCTGGATGACGGCACGACCTATCCCCTGCCCGGCACTGTCGAATTTTCCGACATCACCGTGGATGAAAGCACCGGCACCGTTACTTTGCGCGCGCGCTTCCCCAATCCGCAGGGCCTGCTGCTGCCCGGCAGCTTCGTGACCGCGATCTTCGATCAGGCCGTGCAGCCTTCGGCCTTCCTGGTGTCGCAAGGCGCCGTGCAGCGCGATTTTGACGGCAGCGCCTTCGTCTATGTCGTCGAAAGTGACGGCAAGGGCGGCAACAAGGCCAAGCGCCGCAAGGTGGTGGCCGATCGCACCAGCGGCACGGACTGGGTCGTCACTTCCGGCCTCAAGCAGGGCGACAAGGTCATCACGCAGGGCCTGGGCAATGTCCGCCAGGATGCGGATGTCCGCCCCGTTCCGGCCAGCGCGCCCCAGCGCGTCGGCCCGCCTCCCGGCAAACCCGGCGCCCAGCCCGGAAAGCCGGGGTAAGGCGCCATGTCGCGGATTTTCATCGACCGGCCCATCTTTGCCTGGGTGCTCGCGATCATTGTGATGATGGCGGGCATCGGCTCGCTCACGGCCCTGCCGATCGAGCAATATCCCGACATTGCCCCCACTACCGTCAATGTCCGCGCCTCTTATCCCGGCGCCTCGGCGGAAACGGTGGAGAACAGCGTCACCCAGATTCTGGAGCAGCAACTCACGGGTATCGACGGGCTGCTCTATTTCAGCTCCGATTCCAGCTCGCGCGGCCAGTCGAACATCACCGCCACCTTCGTGAAGGGCACCGATCCCGACATCGCGCAGGTGCAGGTACAGAACAAGATCCAGGCCGCAATCTCGCGCCTGCCGGCCGATGTACAGCAACAGGGCGTGCGCGTAACCAAGTCCAATTCGGACACGCTGCTGCTGGTCGCCGTTTATGACGAGACCGATACGCGATCCTATCAGGACGTGTCGGACTATCTCTCCTCCAACATCCAGGACACGCTTTCGCGCGTGGACGGCGTGGGCGACGTTAACGTGTTCGGCTCTCCGCACGCAATGCGCATCTGGCTCGATCCGATCAAGCTGGCGGCGTTCCAGCTGATGCCGGGCGACGTCATCAACGCGCTGCGCAGCCAGAATACCGAAATCGCCGCGGGCGAAGTGGGCGGCCTGCCCTCCCCGCAGGGCCAGTTGCTCAATGCCACGGTCACCGCGCAGTCACGCCTGCAGACGCCGGACCAGTTCCGCAACATCGTGCTCAAGACGCTGCCCAGCGGGTCGAGCGTGAAGATCAAGGACGTGGCCCGGGTCGAGATCGGGGCGGAAAACTACAATATCCTGCTGCGCATGAACGGC
Source organism: Fulverythrobacter ferritrahens (assembly GCF_020539485.1). Taxonomy (GTDB): domain Bacteria; phylum Pseudomonadota; class Alphaproteobacteria; order Sphingomonadales; family Sphingomonadaceae; genus Andeanibacterium; species Andeanibacterium ferritrahens. Next base: position 194,516 of record NZ_JACDXU010000001.1, on the reverse strand, counting down.
CACCCCGGCGCGGGCATGGCGATCCAGCTTTCACCCGGATCGGACGCATTGCGCACGGCCGATCTGGTCAAGGCGAAGATGGACGAGCTGGGCGCGAATTTGCCCGATGGCCTCGCCTATGCCTATGCCAACGATTCCACCAACTTCATCCGCCTGTCGGTCAGCGAAGTTCAGGTCGCCCTGCTTGAAGCGATCGGGCTGGTGGTGATCGTGATGTTCGTCTTCCTGCAGAGCTGGCGCGCCCTGCTGGTGCCGGTCATCGCCGTGCCGGTGGTGATGCTGGGCACCATGGCGGTGTTCTATCTCGCGGGCTTCTCGCTCAACACGCTGACCCTGTTCGGCCTCGTCCTGGCCATTGGCCTGCTGGTGGACGATGCGATCGTGGTGGTGGAGAATGTGGAGCGCCTGCTGGAAGAAAACCCCGGCATGTCCCCGCGCGAGGCGACGATCCAGTCCATGGACGAATTGCAGATCGCACTGATCGCCATCGCGCTCGTCCTGTCCGCGGTGTTCCTGCCGATGGCCTTCTTCGGCGGATCGACCGGGGTGATCTATCGCCAGTTCTCCGTCACCATCATCTCCTGCATGGTGCTGTCCGTGCTGGTGGCGCTGATCCTCAGCCCGGCGATCACCGCCAGTGTGCTGAAGCAGAAGCATCGTCGCGACGAGGACAAGGAATTTCACCGCCATTACGGCCGCTTCGCCCGCGTGGAAAACGCGCTGGAAGGCGCGAAAGTGTGGTTCAACCGCAATTTTGACCGGATGGTGGGCCGCTATCTCAAGGCGGTGGAAGCCGTGGTGGACCGCAAGTGGCGCTTCCTGGGCCTTTACGGCGTGATCCTGGCGGTGCTGGCCGCGCTGTTCGTCCATCTGCCCGGCGGCTTCCTGCCCAATGAGGATCAGGGCCGCATCATGGTGCAATTCCGCCTGCCGCCCGGCGCCACTCAGGTCCGCACGATCGAATTGCGCGACATGGTGGAGAAATATCTGGCCGAGAACGAAAAGGCCAATGTCAGCACCCAGTTCCTCGTCGCGGGCGGCGGCGGCGGCGGCCAGAACAGCGGCCAGGGCTTTATCAACCTGAAGCATTGGGACGAGCGGCCGGGGCCGGAAAACACGGCAGACGCCATTGCCCAGCGCGCCACCATGGCCTTCAGCGGCCTGCGCGACGGGCAGGTGTTCTTCATGGTGCCCGGATCGGTTCGTGGCCTGGGCGACAGCGCCGGCTTCAACATGAACCTGCAGAACATCACCGGCATGAGCCGCGACCAATTCGTGGCCGCGCGCGACAAGCTGGTGGAAATGGCGCAGAAAAGCCCGCTGCTTACGCAGGTCCGCTCCAGTGAATTGCCGGACAATGCCACGCTGAAGGTCGATCTCGATACGCAGCGCCTCACCGCCTATGGCATCAATTCGAGCGACGTGAACACCACCCTCTCCACCGCATGGGGCGGGCGCTATGTGAACGACTTCATCGAGAATGGCCGCGTGAAGCGCGTCTATGTCCAGGGCGAGCCCGAATATCGCGCCACGCCGGAAGACCTCTCGCAATGGTATGTCCGCGCCGGGGACGGCAGCATGGCGCCCTTCTCCGCCTTCTCGAAGATCGGCTGGGCGACCACGCCGAATTCCACCGGCCGTTTCCAGGGCGTGCCGTCCTTCGGCATCACCGGCCAGGCGGCGCCCGGCGTCAGCTCGGGCGAAGCCATGGCGGAAATGGAACGGCTGGCGGCCGAAATCCCCGGCACCGCCGTGGGCTGGACGGGTTCTTCCTATGAGGAACGCCAGTCTTCCGGCCAGGCCCCGCTGCTCTATGCACTGTCGGTGCTGGTCGTCTTCCTGTGCCTTGCAGCCCTGTATGAAAGCTGGTCCATCCCTGTGGCCGTGCTGCTGGTGATCCCGCTGGGCCTTGTCGGCGCCTTGTTTGCCGCCACCCTGCGCGGGCTGGAGAATGACGTGTTCCTGCAGATCGGCCTGCTCACCACAATGGGCCTCGCTTCCAAGAACGCGATCCTGATGATCGAATTCGCGGAGCAGGAGGAGAAGAAGGGCAAGCGCATCATCGAGGCGGTTCTGGCCGCCGCCCGCCTGCGCCTGCGCCCGATCCTGATGACCAGCTTTGCCTTCATCTTCGGCGTGCTGCCGCTGGCGATCTCTACCGGGGCCGGCGCCAACAGCCGCATCGCCATCGGCACTTCGGTGATCGGCGGCATGCTGACCGCCAGCATCCTGGCGATCTTCTATATTCCGCTGCTGTTCGTGCTCGTCCGGCGCAGCACAAGGGACGGGATGAAAGCCGCCCGCGAGCGGTTCAACCGCTTCCGTCGTAACAGGGAGGCCCAGGCATGAGGCGCGCGGCAGGCAAGATGATGCGCAAACCCGCCCTTCCGCTGCTGGCTCTGGTTCTGCCCGCCGCGTTAGGCGCCTGTTCCATGGCGCCAGACTATGCCCGGCCTGAAGCCCCGGTGCCCCCGGCATGGCCGGTGGGCGAAGCCTATCCGGTGGAGGGAGAGGCCAGCCTGCCCTCGGTTTCCTATACCGAATTGTTCCGCGACCAGCGGCTGCAAAGCCTGATCGGGCAGGCGTTGGCCAATAATCGCGATCTGCGCCTCGCCGCCGCCAATCTCGCCGCCGCCCGCGCGCAGGTGCGGGTAACGCGCGCCGCCCAGTTCCCCGAACTTTCGGTGCGCGCCTCGGCCGATGTCCGCGACAATGGCGGGACCAGCGGCGAGAGCTATGCCTTGCAGGGCGGCATTTCCAGCTTCGAGCTGGATCTGTTCGGGCGGCTGGCCAATGCCACTGCCGCCCAGCGCGAACGCGCCCTTGCCAGCGAAGCCTCTGCCCGCTCCGTACGGCTCAGTCTCGTCGCCAGCCTGGCCAGCGCATGGGCTACCTATGCGGCGGACCGGGATCTTCTGGCCGTCGCGGAAGACAGCGCCGCCAATGCCCGACGCAGCGTGGAGCTTACCCGGTCGCGGCTGCAAGGCGGGATAGCGCCCCGTTCCGACCTGCGGCAGGCAGAACAGATTCTCGCCACAGCGGAAGGCGATCTTGCCGCACAGAAGGCCGCACTGGCCGAAGACATCAACCTTCTGCGCCTGCTGGTGGGTGCGGAGATCGATCCGGCCCTGCTGCCCTCCAGCCTTGCCGAAGTGCTGGGCAGTGTCGAAACCCTGCCCGCCGGAACCAGCTCCACCGTGCTGCTGCGCCGCCCCGACGTGGCGCAGGCCGAATATCTCTTGCGCGCCGCCAATGCCGATATCGGCGTGGCCCGCGCCCGGCTGTTCCCGCAGATTTCGCTGACCGGCCTGCTCGGCTTTGCCAGCGACGCGCTGGGTTCCCTGTTCGACAGCGGGGCCTTCGCCGCCTCTGCCGGGGCCGATGCCAGCTATGCCATCTTCTCGGGCGGCGGGCGAAGCGCGGGCGTGGATGTGAGCGAGGCCAATCGCGACGCGGCCCTTGCCACTTACGAAAAGGCGATCCAGTCCGCCTTCCGCGAAGTGGCCGACGCGCTGGCCACCAAGGGCACCATTGCCGACCGCCTCAGCGCGGCGCGCATGAATACCGAAGCGGCCGCCGATACGGCCAACCTCACCGAACTGCGCTATCGCGGCGGCGTGGACAGCTTCCTCGCCAATCTGGTGGCGCAGCGCAGCCTCTATACTGCGCGGCGACAGGAAGTGGCGATCCAGCTGATCGCGGTGCAGAACCGCATCGAGCTGTATCGCGTGCTGGGCGGTGATGCCGAACTGGGCCAGAGTGCTTTTACTTTGCCGGAGTAGCGGGGTTGACACTGGCGGGGCGTGTTTCCGGTTCGCGCAAAGACCGCAAAGCGCGCGAAGATGTGGCGCTTGGCCTCATTAGTTCGTCATTCCCGCGAATGCGGGAACCTAGCAGCAACCATTGAACTGGGTTCCCGCGTTCGCGGGAATGACGAGGGGGCTGAGTTTAGCGCAGCCCCTCAGCGTTCTTCGCGCTCTTTGCGCGAACCCAATAATACTCACGCGGAGACGCGGAGGCGCAGAGGGAAAGCGCCCAGCCGCTCCCTGCGCCTTTGCGAGCGCCCACTCTCTCTCCGCGTCCCCGCGTCTCCGCGTGAAACCCTTCCACATCAGCCCACGCAATCCGGCCAGCGATCCCGACCTTCGCCCGGAGGACGATTGACAGGATTGGCGTTTTCACTTGACATTGCGAACCGTTTCGGTTATATGCCCCGGCACATTGCAGGACTAGCAAACCTGCAATTACCTACCAGTCCGGAGGTGCGCGTAGTCGACCGCAAGCCTCCCTTGTTCCATGAACAACGCGGCCGGCGCGGGTGTGTGCTCCCTTGGGCGGTTCTCCCAATGGCAATGCCTCCCAGCGCTCAGACGCGGATGATCGGATGTGTGGTGCTCTCCTCTGCCCGTGCACACCTGTCCCTGGAGGACGGGCTCTCCGGGACGGACCACCGCCAGTGGCGCGAGATGATCACTCGCGAGGGAAAGCACGCCGCACGCGAGCCCGTGGCGCCTTTCCTGGCCGATCACCGATCAAAGGGCCGAACCCAAGGCGCTGCGGATGGGCGCCCGGTCTCTCGCAACTCCCTCCGCCCGCTCCGCACGCGCCTCAGTTCCTGACGCCGTGCCGGCCGCGCGATTGGTTTGTTCTACACGCTGGCGTTACGTCCGGGCTCGCCGCCGGATGGGATGGCGCGCCTTGTTCCCCCAACCCTACCTTTGTCATTCCCGCGCAGGCGGGAATCTAGAGGCGACGGCAGAACTGGATCCTCGCCTGCGCGGGGATGACGAAAGGGGAAAACCACTAAACTGCCCCCGTCGATTCCCGAACCACCAGTTCGCTCGCCAGCTCAACCTCCCGCGCGGGCAGTTCCCGCCCGCTGGCCTGTGCCACGAGATAGTCCACTGCCGCCGCCGCCATCTTGCGGATGGGCTGGCGCACGGTGGTGAGCGGGGGCCAGAGGAAGCGGACCACGGCGGAATCGTCGAAGCCGCCGATGGAGACATCCTGCGGCACTTTCAGCCCGCGCCGGGTCGCTGCCGTCACCACGCCGGCGGCCATGAAATCATTGGTGGCAAAGATCGCGCTGGGGCGGTCATCCCCGGCCAGCAGCGCGTCTCCTGCCACAAGCCCGCCCTCGAAAGTGAAATCTCCGGGGTGGAAGACCACTTCCGCCCGGCCCTGCACGGCCTCCTGAAATGCGACCACGCGGACGGCGGCGGCGATGTGGTCCTGCGGCCCGCCGATCAGCCCGATGCGGCGATGGCCCAGCGCCAGCAGATGTTCCGCCATGGCGCGGGCGCCGCCATATTCGTCACTCGCCACGCAAGGGGATCGTTCCCGCTCCAGCCCCGGCGCGAAGCGGATATAGGGGATGTTCAGATCGTCCAGCGCATCGAGCAGCGGCAGCCGGTCGGCCGAAGGCGGGGCGAGCATGACCCCATCCAGCGCAATGCGCGACAATTGGGCGCGCAATGCCCCTGCCCAGCCTTCCGCCGTGAAATCATAGGGTTCGACGAAAAAGTGATAGCCCTGCTGGCGGCAGGCGATCAGCGCGCCCGCCTGGAGATCGACCAGATAGGGCGAGAAATAGGCATTGGCATCGTCTTCCCGGAAGAATTCGGACCCGTCCACTAGCAGCGCGATGGCATAGCCCCTCCGCCCGGCGAGCGAGCGGGCCGCGAGATTGGGCTGGTAATCCAGCTCCGCCATGGCCTTGAGCACCCGACTGCGCAGATCCGCGCCCACGCGCGGATTTTCGTTGAGCACGCGCGAAACGGTCTTGAACGAAACCTCCGCCTTGCGGGCGATGTCGATGATGGTGGGGCGGCGTTTCTCGGTCGCCATGGGACGGCTCGCTTTTCTTATGTCCATTCCCGTTTGGCAGCAAAAGCGGGTCGCCGCCAGTGGGATGGCCGAAGCGCCTCAGCCGGGCTGGGGCAGGCGGACGATGGAGAACCAGAAATTCTCTATCCGCGAGACGATGTCGAGAAAGCTGGAGAAGTCCACCGGCTTCGCAATGAAGCAATTGGCGTGCTCCTCATAGGATTTCACGATGTCCCCTTCCGATTCAGAGGATGTGAGCACCACCACCGGAATGGTCAGCAGGTTCGGATCCCGCTTGATTTCCGCCAGCACCTGATGGCCGCTGATCCCCGGCAGGTTGAGGTCCAGCAGGATCAGGTCCGGCCGGGGAGATGCGGCATAGGCCCCGTTCTGGTGCAGAAAATCCAGGGCATCCCGGCCATTGGTTACCGCATGAAGGATATTGGCCACCTTGGCTTCCTTCAGCCCTTCCTGCGTCAGCCGGATGTCGGCGGGATTATCCTCCACCAGCAGGATTTCGATCGGGGCATGGACTTGGGTCATCAGCTGGCCTCCTCCTTCTGGCTTTCCTGCTCCTTCTGGCGTTCCGGCAGAGTGAACAGAAACAGCGATCCGCCATTCCGGCCGGGTTCCACCCAGATCATCCCCCCGTGCAATTCCACGATGCGCCTGCAGGCGGCGAGGCCGATGCCAGTGCCTTCATATTGCTCGCGGCTGTGCAGGCGGGAGAATATCTCGAAAATCTTCTCGTTGAATTCCGGGTCGATACCGATGCCGTTATCGGCGATGGTGAATTCCCACATATCCCCCTTGCGCCGGGCGCCGATGCTGATGTGCGGCGAGTGATCGCTGCGGAATTTCAGCGCATTGCCCACCAGGTTCGCGAAGAGCCGCTCGATCTGGCCGGCATCGCCTTCGATCACCGGCAGGGTGCCCAGTTCCACTACGGCGCCGCTCCCCCGGATCTGCACGTCATACAGCGCCAGCACATCGTCCAGCACGGCACGCACATCCACCGGCCCGATCCTGAGCGGGCGATTGCTGACGCGGGAATAGGCCAGCAGATCGTTGATCAGCCGCTTCATCCGCCTTGCGCCATCCACGGCATAGCCGATGAACTCATCCGCATCGGAATCCAGCTTGCCCTTATAGCGCCGCTCGATCAGCCCCATGTAGCTGTCCACCATGCGCAGCGGCTCCTGCAAATCGTGCGAGGCGACATAAGCGAATTGCATCAGTTCCTGATTGGAACGGGCCAGCTTCTCATTGGTATCGCGCAGCACATCCTGCGCGGCCTTGCGGGCAGTGATATCCGCCACCGAAACCACGATCTGCCCGTCCCCGCCCTGGCCGCCCGCCCCCTGGCCGCCCAGCGGCGCCAGGGCGATTTCAACCGGCACTTCACGGCCATCCTTGCGGCGCCCGTAAAGATCGCGCCCTGCCCCCATCGGCCGGATTTCGGGAGAGGCGACATAGGCTTCGCGCTGGGCGGGATGGCCGGCGCGGGAACGTTCGGGTATCAGCATCTCCACCGGCTGACCGAGCAGTTCGTCCCGGCCATAGCCGAAGATCGTTATCGCCCTGTCGTTCACGCGGCGGATGATCCCATCCCGGTCGGTCACCAATATCGCCTCGGGCATGACATCGATCACGCGGGATGTGCGCGCCTCCGCCTCCAGCAGATCCCGTTCGCGCTCTTCCACTCGCTGCACCATGGTCTCGAAGCTGCGGGCCAGCGCCCCAACTTCGTCCGACCGCTGGCGGGCCGCGCCCGGATCGATCTGCCGTTCCCCGCGGGCGACCGCCACGGCCATGTCGCTGATGTCCCGCAGCGGGCGGGAGAGCGAGCGGGTGAGCCAGGCGATTGCCAGCAGTCCGGCCAGCAGCACCACAGCGGCGGCGGCCAGCGCGCGATTGCGAACCGCCAACAGGCTCGCATCCAGCTCGCTGGCTTGCATGGTCTGCCCGATGATCGCGAATTGGGAAGTATTGAGCGGATCGTAATCCACTTTCACCGCCATGGCGAGCACCCGCCCCTGAGGCGTATCGAGCGTGCCGGTGAAGCGCCGCGCGCCATCCTTCAGGAAGGGGGCCAGCTGAGGATAATCCTGTTGCAGGCGATAGCGGATGCCCCGTTCGAAACCGAAATTGCGGGCAGGATCGGGATGGGCGAGGAAATCGCCATCCTGATTGGTGATGAAGTAATCCGTCCCCTGCACTCTGGGCCCACGCACGATGGTGAAGATCCGCCCCATATCGATGTTTATCAGTACCATGCCGAGCTTGCGCCCCCGTTCATCGACGACCGGAGTGGCCGCGCGGATGGCGGCCACATGGGGTGTGACGATGCGGCCCTGATCCTGCTCGAAATCGATGGGCGACAGATAGACTTCCCCCGGCGCCAGCTTGCGGGTGTCGATCACGAAGGGGCGAGTCGACTTGTCCTGAAGCTCGCTTTCGGGAACACGGCGGATGGCGTCTCCGGGCAGGCGGTTGACCCGCACGATCTCGTGGCCATCCTTCAAGCCGTCGCTGCCGAAACTGATCAGCCGCACTCGGGTATATTCGGGCCGCGCTTCCAGCATCCCTTCGAAGATCGCTGCCAGCCTGTCGCGCCACAAGGCTTCGGTGGAGCCATCCTGCGGGTCCGTGCCGCCATTTCCCATTGCGCGGAACGTGCCTATCGCCGGCGGTGTCTTGGCCAGCAGCAATGCGTCCTGCCGCCCGTATTCGATCAGCGACCTGAGACGTTCAGCCGAAACGGCGACATTCCCGGCGAGCCTCTGCGTATCGCGGTCCAGCAGGATCTGCTCGCTGCCGCGCAGAATGAACCCCGTCAGCGCCACGATCGAAAGCAGCCCCACCAGCCCCGCGACGAGCGCGATGCGAGTGGCGAGGCCCATCCCCTTGAAAATGGAGCCCCGCAAATCGTGGGAAGCGGTCATGATCCGCTCAATGGCTGGCGGCTCTTGAACTTCGCGCCGTGCGGCGAGGCGCCGCGATCACGGCATCGTGCGGGCCGAACAGCACGAGTTCCTCCCTCAGCCGTATCGCGCTCACCGGGGGAGAGAAATAATAGCCCTGCAGATAATCGACCCCGATCTCGGTCAGCAATTCGGCCTGCTCCGCCGTCTCCACCCCTTCGGCAACGGTCTTGAAATTCAGCTTGTGCGCCAGATCGGCCACAGCCTCGGTAATCCGCTGGGTGCCGATATCTCCGATGAGGCGGGAAACGAAGCTGCGGTCCAGCTTGAGGTGTTTCAACGGCAGATCGCGCAGCATGGAAAGCGAGGAATAGCCGGTCCCGAAATCGTCGATATGAATGCCGATGCCGACACTCATCAGTGCCTCGAGCCCGCGCCTTGCGGATTCGATATTCTGCATGAAGGTCGATTCCGTGATCTCGATATTGAACAGTTCGGGCTCCAGCCCATGGCGGGCGATGGCAGCGGTGAACTGGCCGGCAAAGGCGCTGTCCCGGCACTGGATCGGCGAGACATTGATCGAGATCGGCACGATGGGCGCCCCGGCGGCAACGGATTCTGCCAGGAAGCTGCATGCCTGATCGATCATCTGCATGCCCAGATCGGAAATCCAGCCATTCTCCTCGGCAATGGGGATGAAATCGCCCGGCATGATCACCCGGTTATCCCGCTGGCGCCAGCGGGCCAGACCTTCGGCGCTGACGATACGATGCGTGCGGCAATCGACGATTGGCTGATAATCGAGATAAAAGCTGGGAGTGGAAATATCCCGCAGCATGGCCCGTTTGAGCTGCAGCTTCTGGCGCAATTCGCGGTGCAGATTATCGTCATACAGGCAGATTGCCCGGCTGCCCTGCTTCTTCGCCTTGTACATGGCAAGATCGGCATGGGTCAGCATATCGCCCGGATTGACCGCACCGGAGGGATAAAGCGCGACGCCGATGCTGGAGCCTGCTTCGATCCTGCGCCCCTTGAGCATGGCGACCGAGCTGATTTCCCCGGCGATTTTCTCGGCCAGTTCCAGCGCACCATGCGCATTGGGAAGATTGGTGGCGATCACCGCGAATTCGTCCCCGCCCAGGCGGCCGACCAGATCGGTGCGGCGAATGACAGCGGCAATGCGCTGCGCCACCGTCATCAGTAACTCATCGCCCGCATCATGGCCCAGCAGATCGTTGATCTGCTTGAAATTGTCGATGTCGATGATCAGCACCGCGCAATAGGTCCTGCTGCGGGTGGCATTATCCATGCTCAGTTCCAGCCCCTCGATCAGCGCACGCCGGTTCTTCACCGAAGTCAGCGGATCGGTCCGGGCGAGATGCATCAGCTCTTCCTGGAACTTCTTGCGTTCCAGCGCATAGCTGACCGACCGCCAGAGCGAGCGGGGACGAATATCGTCCTTTTCCAGATAATCGGCCGCCCCGCTGGACAGGGCGGTGGCTGCTGTGGCGGCTTCATCGAGCCCGGTGAGAATGATGACCGGCACGTCCGGCCGCAGGGCCTTGAGGGTATGGAGCCCGGCAAAACCGCAGGCATCGGGCAGGCCGAGATCGAGCAGGATCGCATCGGGCCCGCCAGCCGCCAGCGTTTCCAGCAGAGCGGCGCCGTCAGCCAGGCAGGCGGCCAGCAGCACATCGCAATCGGCGCCCGCATCCTGCGCACCGACTTTCAGCGACATCTCAGCCAGACGACGATCGCCCGGATTGTCGTCGATGACGAGGATAGAGAGCTGCTGCCGCCCTGGTGCGGCACCAGGGCCCATTTCGCCCGGCAAACGCAAACCGATCATATCCATCTCCGCAGAAGGACAAAAACCGGAGCCTTGCCCTCCACTATCGACAGCTGATAAATTCATAATTCTAATTTTCCATTTATACGCACAGCACCTTCGGGGAGCTGAAACCCCCAGGAATTCTTGCTGCAATTGAATGGATGCCGACCTGCCCCCCGAACGCTCGTTACGGATGGGATCTGTGGCTGGACAATATGAGCCGGGCCTTGTCCGCCGGTCCGGCGCTCAGAAAACCGGATATCAACCGCGGATGGCTGCCCCACTCATCGGTTCCAGAGCGGACCGCCGTTCATCTGCATGCCATGCCCATCCTGTATCCGCCGGGATAATGAACATCCCCGTGGTTCGATGGCATCCATAAGTCTGGAAAATAAAATATCAGCTCAATGACGCTTTACGTAATGTTGATTACGGAATTCACCTAGGTACTGCGATTATATTCGGCACGCGGGTCTCGCATGACAGGCCGGATCAGACCGGCAGTTCGGTGGTGTATTTCAGCGTTTCCAACGCGAAGTGGGAGGACGCGCCGGCCACGGTGGGATGGCGCAGCAGCTTGTCCATCAGGAAGCTGTTATAATCCGCCACGTCGGAAGCCACGATCTTCAGCAGGAAATCCCAATCACCTGACATGGAATAGCATTCCACCACTTCAGGGTTGTCCCGCACGAATTCCTCGAAGGCCTGCGAGGCAGCGGGGGAGAAATCCTTGGCCCGGACGTTGCAGATCACCGTCACCCCGCGCCCGACCATAGCCGGGTCCACCAGACGCACGCAGGCCACGAGATAGCCCGCCGCTTCCATCGCCTTGATCCGCCGCCAGCACGAGGCGCTGGATGCCCCGACCCGCTCTCCGATCTCGGCATGGCTGAGCGTGGCGTCCCGCTGGATGAGCGCGAGTATCTTCCGGTCCACCCGATCAAGATCGATAATCTGTTTCATAATTTACCCTGATTTCGGATCGATTTCTCACATCTCATCGCAATCTAGTCAATTATGAGACGATCTCACAGCAGGGAAATGGCATAAGATGCATATGGACAAGAAGAATCTTCGCCTGGCCGACACGGTTTCAGGCATTGCCAATGCAGCCCATCTCCGGCCTGTTCCGCAGGATCCGTTCCTGCATCGTATCTGCGCGGTATCCGCAAGGATGCGGAGCATTGCGAGCCGGGAGGTTCTGAGCCAGCACGGTCTCGACCTGCGCGACTGGCTGGTGCTTTCCGGCCTGTTCGAGCTGGGCCTCGGCTCCCAGCGAGATCTGGTGGACCTCGCCAAGCTGGACAAGGTTGCCGTGAACCGCGCCGCCGCCCGCCTCAAGGAAGGCGATCTGGTGGAAGTACGGCCCAATCGCCTTGATGGTCGCTCCCATTTGCTCGAATTGTCCGAGAAGGGCCGCACGATCTATTTCGCGATTTCTTCTGAAATCGAAGAAATGGAACGGCTGGTGCTGGCGCAATTCAGCCCTGCCGAGACGGAACAGTTCCGCCGCATGCTCGCCCGGCTCGAAGCCGCTCTGGAGGATGTGGATCGCGCCGGTGCGGAAGAAGCCGACGCTGCCGCTCCTACTGCCTATGGCCAGGATCAGGCCGACGGCAAGCCGCAGTCCGTAGCGGCCTGAACTGGAATATCCGGCGGGCACTCCCCGCCGGATCGACCGCCCTGAAGTCTATATCCGCCTTCTTCCGCAGAAGGTGAACGACAGCCCCACCACCCGCACAGCCGCGCCTTGCGCCTGAAAAGCCCGCCATGCCTGCGCAAAGCAACCTCTCCCACGCAGCGGCTGCACATAGCTTGGGGAAAGGCTCGGCCAGATCCCCCCACAAGGCGCACCACACAGCGAATCCCCCAGCACGGGCCCATATCTGGCCTATACATTCCCAGTGCGGCAGTCCGCCCCGGCACCCGGGAGATAATTCAGCACATCGGACGGAGCTTCAATTCCTTTGAAGTCCCTTGAAAAAGTGGCCTCGGAGGCGCCATTCGCGCCATAGTGGAAAAATTCCCCACCCTAACGTCGTATCCGCTGTTGACAGGTTGCCGCCCCCACCGCTATCGGCCCGCTCCTACCTGCTGTTCCGGAGGTTTTCCGAAGCAGCCCGTGCCCAGATGGCGGAATTGGTAGACGCACCGTCTTCAGGTGGCGGCGCTCGCAAGGGCGTGGAGGTTCGAGTCCTCTTCTGGGCACCATTTGTTCTCATCAGAACGTTCCAAAACATTGCAGAAATGGCGGAATTCTGCCATTCTTGACCTCAAGCGCAGAAAAGCGAGGTCTTGTTTTGTTCCGCTTTGTTCCAACGTCTGTGGGGGCCTCGGCTGGGGGCTCCAGCTCAAAAGGCCCCAACTTGCACGAAAGCGAGGCCCCCAAATGAGCCTCAATGTGCAGGAAATCAAAGGCTTCCGGGCTGCCGATAAGTCGTACAAGAAATACGACTCGCGGGGGCTGCTGCTTCTGGTGAAGCCGAACGGTTCCAAGCTCTGGTATTTCAAGTACCGCTTCGGCGGGAAGGAAAAGAAGCTGCCCATCGGCGCGTTCCCAGAGGTCAGCTTGTCGCAAGCGCGTCAGCTTCGCGACCGGGCGCGGCTCAAGGTTTCCGATGGCATCGATCCGATGCTTGAGCGGAAGCGCAAGAAGGCCAGAATCAAGCTCGGCGCAGAGAACACCTTCGAGGTCATCGCCAATAAGTACATCGACGAGAAGATGGTACCGGAAGGTCGGGCGGAGGCCACGCTGCGCAAGGCGCGCTGGTTCCTTGACCTGCTCAAGCCCGCAATCGGCAATATGCCAATCAATGATGTCGATCCGCAGTTGATGCTGGCCGCGCTCAAGAAACTCGAAGCCAAAGGCAATCTTGAAACTGCGAAGAAATGCCGATCCTTCGCAAGCCGGGTGTTCCGGTATGGAGCCGCTCTTGGCCAGTGCCAAACCGATCCGACATCGATCCTTCAGGGCGCGCTGGTCACGCCAAAAGCACGGCACTACGCAGCAATCCTTGAGCCTGAGCAGTTGGGCGGGCTGCTCCGCGCTATCGATGATTTCGAATGCTACCCGGCGACGAAGTTCGCGCTGAAGATCGCGCCACATGTCTTTGTCCGACCCGGTGAGCTTCGCCACGGCGAGTGGAACGAGATCGACTGGGACAAGGCCACCTGGACAATTCCGGAAGGCAAGATGAAGGCACGCCGGACCCATGTGGTGCCGCTATCTCGCCAGGTGCTGGATCTGTTTCGAGAGCTGAGATCGATCACCGGCGGCAAGGGCTACATTTTCCCTGCATTTCACACAAGCCAGCGCCCCATGAGCGAGAATACTATCAACGCGGCATTCCGGCGTATGGGGTTCACCAAGGACGAAGTGACGGCGCATGGCCTTCGTTCAACGGCCTCGACCATGCTCAACGAAAGCGGTCTGTGGCATCCCGATGCGATTGAGCGGGCACTGGCTCATGGCGACAGCAATGCCATCCGCGGTGTCTACAATAGGGGTAACTACTGGGATGAACGCGTCAAGATGGCTCAATGGTGGAGCGATCATCTTGATGCACTTCGGCAGCGTAAGTCTAAGTCTGAGCCCAAGAGGTAGGCAATGGGCTCTTGCTGAGTTAGCGCCCAATTACATCCTTGGCTGCTTCCTCAGCTCCATATGCGCCAGCATCCAATAGCTTCTCGTAAACGTCCATCGCCCTCGACCGAAGAGGCCCATCATTGCGTTGAAGAGCTATCGCGACCTGAACGAAGTCCTTGTCAATGAAGCCTCGGCTTTTGCCGCCCTTCTTGTCGATTATCAATTCAGCGACACGCTCTGTTACCTGCATGACAGGATCGTCGAAACCCGGATAGAGCAGCAGGGATTGCAAACCATCGGCAAATCTTCCTGTAAGTGAAGCGCCGAGCACTGCCGCATTCTCGGCAATCTGCAGGATCAATTCCTTCGTCATCTCGTCAGGTTGAAGTGTGTCGGTTCTATCGACCGCCGATGAAATCGCATGAGCTTGGTCGCCTTGCGCTTTGGAAACGAAGGTCATGAGCAAGGTGTGAGCAGTTTTCCGTAGATCAGTGTCACTGTCCTGCCAGGCAGAAGCTGCCGTGAATAGCCGACCGGTCAATTCTGGAGAAGGCTCATCAAGCAGCACGTCAGTCAGCGCCAGCGATACCGTAGATGTAGGCTCGGTCAGCCGATATGCCTCGGCTAGTTCGGCTGCCGCCTGTCGCCAATCTTCACCGCCGCTGGCGGACCAAGCCTTGATCACTGTGGTCATCAATTCCTCCGGAATCATCGCCCGGCTTGACCAAAGCGTCCCTCCCAGATCGACGCTGAGAAATACTCGCTCGTCCATTTTCCAAAGGTCGGCAAGAAGTTGCCTCACACGCTCTCGGTCAGCCCAATAAAGCCACCTGCCTTCGCTTAGGAGAAGAAACGACCATATATGTGGGTCTTCCGCTCGCGCAGCATGGCGCTCAAGGATGGTCAACCATTGATCGAAGGCGCGATCATCTCGACCAATCAGACCGTGAAAAATCGCGTCGAGAATAGAATAGTTGTCCTGCGGAACGATCCGCATGCCACCAAGCCGATGGCTCGCAAAGACAATGGGATCCGGAACAGTCTTTTCACGAGCGTTTCTACGTTCATTCTCGGCATCCATTGCGAGCCGCCGGTCAATTTTCTCCGCGATTTCTGTCGGGTCGTTTTCGAGCCAACTTTCCAGCAACTCGATCGTCTCATCCGGAAGTCCGGACAGCTTTCCCGCAAGCCTTGCAAGTGCCCACGAAGAGAATGTCTTCCAGGTGCGCGACGCAAAGCCTCGCTCCGAGAGTTCGTGAATAAGCGCCAACAAGCGCTCAGCTGAAAAGCCCTCCAACTTGGACAGTTCTTCGACCATCTGCGCCGCAGCATGCTCGTGGCGACCGGGAGCGAATTTCTCTTCACATAGGGCAACTGCCCTCTCGGGATTTTCCTTTGCGAACGCCCCGAATGCACGCGATAACTCCGTTACTCCGCCATCCATCGAAATGCGGCGGCGGCGCGAACGCTCAGGAGCCTCATCGTTGATCTCATCAAGAATCGCGAAGATATCTTCGTCGCGGGCTCTCGCCATCTTTTCGTGAGACATGGGCGATCCGACGAATGTCGCCATCGACACGCCGGCTCTTCGTCGGGGAATGGGGTGACGTTGTGCTGCCCGCCATTCATTGATCTGACGGCGTCTTCGAGCGCTCAAGAAACGATCAGGGAGACGTTCGAGCAGTTCCATTCGATGTTGGTCAGCCCATTTCAGCCGTTGAAGGCGCGTCCTCGGCTCGTCGTCCTTTCCGAATTCGGGACCGTACAACGACCAACTTTCGATGCGATCACGCAATCGACCTACCACTTCCTCACTGAGCTGTGGCGCGATTGCCTCCACCAACTCCTGAGACGAGAGCCCGCTTTCAGTGGAGGATAATCCGGGTTCAAGATTGACGTGTGCATCGCCTATTTGGAGACGGCGCTCGTCGGCCATCAGAAATGCGAATGCATCTCCGGCTAACGCTGCGCTGCCCGCGATGAAAGTTTGCGCGACGACATCCTGCACCTGATCAATTTCGATTGCTTCCAGTTCCCGGATGAGGCGCAACGCATCGTGGGGTCTAGCTGCCGCGACGGCCTTCATTGCGTCACGAAAAGCCTTCAGCACGCTATCCCGATCTCTGTCGAAATCCCAATCCCAAGGTAGCTGCTTTGCTTTGGGAAATCGCTTGTAACCTTCGTAGTACGGCGCAACTTCTCGTTTTGCGATAGCAAGAAATCGCGGCAGGAGCGCTTCCGCGAATTCCAATGGGGCCTCTTGGGCAAGTTTCTCGACAGCATGAAGTGTCGGATCTTTGTGATTATCGATCTCTTGGGTATCGAACCAAAGGCCCACTAGTCGACATGCTTCCGCATACCGTTGCTCCGCTCGGAGCGTGGTGACAAAATGCGATACGGCGTATGGATCGATCGCAGTTCGGCTCAGGATTTCGCTAATCAGTTGCTCAACTGCCGGAGTTAATACGCCGGACTGTTCGGCCACCCGGAAAACCAGCCCGTCCTGGTCAGGCTGACTCCAATGCCGACGTATCAGATCGACGACATAATCTGGGTCCTCCTTTGCTTCTGCGGCTAGCCCCTGTGTTGCTCTCCATTGGAATTCTTCGTTTTTCATTAGCGTCGAAAGGCATTTTCGAAGCATTGCACGCCAGCTTGACCAGCGCTCGGTGATTTTTCCAAATGCACGGTTTGCGAGGATAGGATCGTCGCGAATCAGTGTCTCAACCCAAGCGCCCTCCTGGTCGCTAGGATTGGCCGATGTCGAAACAACATCGACAACAAGATGCTTCACATGTCGCCGGGTTGTAGTGCTCCAAAGAAGTGCCGAAACGGCTCGATGATAAGCCTCTGGATCAATCTGTCGAAGCCGCTCCAATGATCTCAAAACCGTTGCGCGAACGAAGAGACTGTCTTGATTGCGCCAAGTGTATTCGGCCAGGTCTTTGCCTGTTTTGAAGCTTTTCGCTTGAAAATCGTCGAGCCAGGATTGATGACAGAAACCGATCTTGGCTCCGCTGCGAACGACAAGTCCACAAGCTTCTGCACGTACCAAAGCATCCTTGTGCGCCGCCTCGTAGGCATCCATCGGTCGCCAGAGAGTTTCTGTTTCTAACATCTCTCCAGCCAATCGATCCATCAGCTGCAGCACATCTTGCCGTTGTGGATCGGTGCCGAGTTGTGCGGTCGCAAGCCATCGGTCGAGCAAGCTTCCGCTATCAACCGAAGACGGGGAAGCACCCCGCTGGATCACCTCGACGAATAGCTTCAGAGCGAACGGCCTTCGGAGTGTTTGCCACAACGGTTGGGGGACATCGCTCCAGTCAATTCCCAGATCCGTCAGGAAGGCTTGCACTGCTTCTACGGCGGGCAAGGCAAGATGAAACTCTTCGGCACGTAGCTGTTGGAAACGAGCATCATGCGCAGCTTCAAAAGGCCGTGATGAGACCACAACATGAACTGGCAATCGTTGTTCTTGGGCCTGTCTAACGAGCCGGAGCAGAACCTTCATTCGCTGGCTAGTCCGATCCATCACGTCACTTACGGCGTCCAATTGATCGATGATCAAGACGACCGGCGCGTTGCGCGCCAACGCAGATAGCTCAGGCAGAAGTGAACCTGTCATGCCCAATGCCCGCGCAATGTCATCAAAAGTTGCTACATCCGCAGGCAGGGTGTCGGCTTTGATGCCAAAGACTGTTGAGCCTCGGTTTTCCAGTTCTTCGGTAAGTTTGGCCAAGAGGGCAGATTTGCCGGAGCCAGCTTCACCGATCAGCAAGGTAGCTGCACTCGCCTCAGCGAGTATGTGAGTCTTCAGACGCTCCAGCTCTGGCCTTGTAAGTTCATGGCCTGAAATCGCTCTAGGCCAATTGCGAAGTTCATCTGACCCCGACCTTGCATCCTGGCGGGCGCGATCAAGGTCGATCGCATCAGCCTCGTGGCGCTGAGCCATCCCCTCCAAAACCGAAATGATAGTTTCCGTGTTTTTGAATGTGGCCTCGGTCGTTACTAAGTGCCCCAATTCACGCCAGTGTTTGGACTGATATAACCTTGAACGGAGCTCTCTAAAAAAATTGACAAATGCAGGATTCAGGTCCGTCGGCTCGGTCTGAAAAATTCTGGAGAGCGCGGCATCGACGCCATCATTCCTTGCAAAGCGTTCAACAAACATCTTGACGTACTGATCGGCCAATCGCTCCGGGTCTGGCAATTGGGAAGGGTCAGACACGAGAGCTTGAAGCGTTGGCACGATCACCTGCTTGACAAAACTCTCTGATCTAAGATCTTCAGCAAGTGAGGGAGCCTCGGATATTGCAGCTTCGATTGCGTTCGCGGCGATCGAAGCCAGTTCCTCTTTAGCGTCGCGGGACTTCAGCCACGCGAAGCCCTTGGAACCGATATGGGTCACGATTGCTTCGCCAAGGGCGCCAAGAATCATTTCGGTCAGCATTTCTGAAACATAGTCAACGGATTGTTCAAACGGGAGAGAGCCTGCAGAAATAGTCGACGCCGACAGGATTTATGCACCGCCAGTTTCCGTTCTTGCTCAAAGCAAATCTGAGAGAAAGTCAGTGGAACGATGCTCTGACCTTTGTAATTGCCCGAAGGCCGGGCGCTAAGCGCCCGGCTCCTTCTTCTCATCGTCCAGCGGCGTGCGCAGGACGATCCGGCCATTGATCGGCACGACTTCCAGTTGAAGCGATAGTCCCTTGCGGTCGCGATGGAACCACGCGGCTCCGATGCGGGTCCAGAAGCCCTTGTCGCTCTTGTTGGCGACATGCCAGGCGAGGAAGTCCGGCGGATTGGTCTCCTGCGCGGGTGCGGTAGTGCTGCGTGCCATGATGATGTCCTTTCGTGTCTGGTGGCTCGTTGCACCAAACAGAAGGGCCGCACGGCTCAGGCCAGGATTCATGTCCAACACGGGTGAGCGGAGCGAACCGGCACGGGCCGGGCATTGAAGACTGACCGCGTGCGGCCAGTGAGGGTGCTCAATACGAGTCCAAGGCAACGAAGAGTTATCAGGCCCAGGCAGGCAAGCGCTTCACCTGCAGTTCCCCGCGGAAAAACGTGGCGAAGTCGAGCACGTTGTCATGGCGAACATACTCGGTGTCCTTCGACTTCTTGAGGGTTTCCGGCACGACAAGGTTGATGCCCATCGATGCCATGTCTTCGATCGCATTCGCCGCGATAGATTCATCGACCGTTGCGAGAAACAGGTCGCTGCCGCCCATTTCACGCTGGACTTGTTTCCAGCGCTCGCGAAGCGTGGTCTTCGCGCTCAGGATAAGCCCGCGCTGCGCACCTTCGTAAGGCTTCTTGAGATGGGCAAGCGATGGAAGCACAAAATCAGGTCGCTTCTTCGCGTCCATTACGACCTGCTTGGCGAAGGGAATGTTGCCCGCTTCAAGCATGGCCTCGATGTGGTGCTCGAACGAGTATCCGGCGCGTGACTTGCGCTGCTGGCTGGCCGAAAGCATCAGGCGGTCGACCGCGCCGGTTGCATCGACCAGACGCCGCACGACACCCTTCATGTCGATCTTGATCGGATCATCGCCGAGCACAATACGAACCAGTTCGACGCCGCGCTCCCGGCGCTGGAATTCGCGGAAGAGGTCCCACTCGATCTTGCGGCTGATCTCCCGGACTGCGTCGCCAGGAAACTCCAGCTCGAATGGATTGAGCGAAAGGAGCTTGTAGCGATCAAGAAAGTTCGCCCGCGCTAGCTGGGCGAGGTCGGCAGTCGCGGGCATTGTTGCCCGATTGTTTGCAAAACCTGCGATCTCGCCTACGAGCCAGGCCAGCGCCACTTCTTCTGCGAAGTCCAGTATCTCGTCACGTTCGCGCGCGATCGCAGCTGCCGGATCGAGGATTCCCACCGTGAAGGCGGCATCGATACCCAGTGTGTCGAGAAGGACGGTCGCGTCGTCAGAGGCGGAATCGATCGTCAGGCAAATGTAGCGCGGCTCGCCGCGCTTTTCTGCCGTCGACATGACGAGCCAGGAGGCAGGAGACAATTCGGCGAATGCCTCTTTGGGCACCCGCGTCATGTGGGTTTCGGTGCCCTTGCTAGTGTAATGCACCAGACGGGTCTTCCTTTCGATGCCGTACTGCGGCCAATCGGTCTGGAACCACGCTTCCCTTATTTCATCGGCCTCCGGGTGGTCCCGTTCTTTGGCGACAAGTGGCGGAAAGAACCCGCTGTCGCGCTGAGCTGGCGGCACGTAGACACCGCCCTGGTGCTTGTTGGTCAGCCGCGCCCAGTCGCGGTCGTTGTTGGATAACTTCTTGACGAAAAGCTTGCGCGACGTGCGCAGCAGCTCTGCAAGAACGCTACTTTCATCCTCTGCGAAAAGATCAAACTGTTCAGGCATCTGCGCTCCGTCCGGACGTGTTCTGTCCTTGGATCTCGATAGACGCCTGGTCCGATCGAAGCCAGTCCGCGAGCAGTCTCACGGGTTGCCCATCGGCTAAACGCGTCTTGCCCTTGAGGCTGCATTCCCAGACAGTCGCCTGACGCCAGCCAGCCTCGTTCAATGCCGCAGAATGCTTGCGATCATTCTCGCGGTTTCGGGTGATCTTGGCCTGCCAGAAGTCCTCGCGTGTCGAAGGCCACTTGAAGAGTTGGCAGTCGTGGCCATGCCAGAAACAGCCGTTTACGAAGATAACTGCCCGTCTCGCCGGGAAGACAAGGTCCGGCTTTCCAGGCAGCTTGCGGTCGTGAAGGCGATAGCGAAAGCCGAGTGCATGCAATCCGCGCCGGACGATGATTTCCGGCTTTGTATCCTTGCCCCTGATTCCGGCCATCATCCGGCTGCGGACAGCCGGTGAGACCACATCAGCCATGGGCGTAGACCGGTTCGCGAACTAGTTCGCTGATAGCGTCCTTAGCAGCAGGCTCGCCCACAATATGGGGCGCCATGATCCTGGCCACCGCGCGGACGACCGGCACCACTACGGCATTACCGAACTGGCGATAGGCTTGGGTGTCAGAAACGGGGATAATGAAGTCGCTGCCTTGCGGTTCGTCGAAACCCATGAGGCGCGCGCACTCGCGCGGGGTCAGCCTGCGGGGCCGGTTGCCAGGTTGCAGAACCAGGCATTCGGACCCGTCCTTGTGATAGCGCGCCGAGAGCGTACGCGAAACATCGCCGGGACCGAAGACCGAATAGCCGAAGCCATTGCCCTTCTTCGCGTGTTTCTCCTTGTACCCCTGCAAGTAGCCCCACAGATGCGCGCTCAGCGTATACTTGGCGTCTACATCTTCTTCCAGAATGTCGCCCAGCACGGGCTCCCGGCTCTCGGGCAATGCCAGGTCATCGAAGCTGAAATCAGTCTCTTCCCGGAATCCGACGATAAACACGCGCTCGCGCTTCTGCGGAACCCAAGGCGCGGAACTGATTACCCGGTACTGGACCTTGTAGCCGAGCTCCTGTGTGAGAACATGCATGATGGTGGCGAAAGTCCGGCCCCGGTCATGCCGCTCGAGATTTTTCACGTTCTCAAGCAGAAATGCCTTGGGCTGATGATGGGCGATGATCTTGGCGAGGTCGTAGAAAAGCGTCCCCTGCGTGTCGCACAGGAAACCGTGAGGTCGACCGAGCGCGTTCTTCTTCGAGACCCCGGCAATCGAGAATGGCTGGCAAGGAAAACCGGCCAACAAGACGTCATGCTCGGGAACCTTCCAGGGCTCGTCGGCATAGGGCCGGATGTCGCCAGCGAACTCGTGATCGAAAGGGTTGTCAGGATAGTTGGCGGCATAGGTCTTGCGAGACCAGCGGTCCCACTCGGCGGTGAATACACACTTTCCGCCAATCTCCTCGAACGGCTTCCGCAAACCCCCGATCCCGGCGAATAGATCGATGAAGCGGAATGCTGGCCTTTCGCGGTCCACAAAGTTCGCACGCGCAGCGGCTTGTGCCATACGGCGAACGAAATCCATCGCCAGCGGTGATGGATCTGTTCCGCGTGATCCAGGAGTCTCGTAGCGTCTGATCGTTCGTTCGGTCACGTGGAGCAGCTGTGCTGCCTCCTCGATCGACAATCCGGCGCATTCCCTCAGTCTGGTAAACTCGGTGCGGCGATCAAGCACAGGCATCTCCACTGGGTCTGGAAAGGACAAGATGTCCAATCCAGACCCAGTGATGAAACATTTGGAGAACATCCGCAAGAGTCCCGCGGAACAAATTTCCACAGGACACTTCCGGTCAGTACTCGCTGGCCAGCATGATGGTTAGCACCCGCCGTGTAACCGCAGGATTGGCCGGGTCCTCGCTGGCAAACTGCAATTTACGATCGTAGGCATCGATCTTCCAGAATACGGTTTCGGCAGACCGCGCCGGTCGCATGGTCGTCCAGCGACCTTCGATGTCCCGATAAATCGCGCCAAAATCGCGCTCGCCATACGGGTCGTTGTCCGGTGTGAATGCATCGAAAGTCTCTACCAGTTCGCGCACCCGCGACTGATCTTCATCAGACAAGGCCCGGAAGCCCTCGGTTGCAACGGCAACACAGGCCAGGCCCATCGCCTGCCGCGCCCGGTCATTGAGCCGGGCAATCCGCTCGCTGCGGGAAAGAGTGCCAGCAGTCATTGCACCGCCCTCCCGCCACGCTCACATACATCGACCAGCTCGCCGAAATCTTCTCTCTCGCCCAGCTCCTCGGCCAGACGCCGAACCGTCCCGAACGGCAAGCCGTTCTCGTTGGCCAGCATCCGCAACCAGTCCTCGCGGCACTCGGCCCCGCAAGACCGGTAGTTCAAGATTTGATCGTCCATCTGCCTACTCCTTCCGGCAAAGCCGCATCCGACACGCGGCATGCGGCCTGCCTTCCGGCGAGGATGGGAGGGGGAGGGAAAACCGGAATCGATGCCCTGGCGCGGGCCAGCGGGCGAAGCCCGCCACACGGGGGTGTCTACTTCCGGTTTCGGGAACGAGAGGGCAAAGCCTTTGGTGTTCCCTCAAGGGATCGCCCTGCGATCCACACAAAAATCGGCACCCTTGCAACGGCGCGAAGCCGACGGAAGTCCTGCGCGCGCGATCAGTGCGCCAGCGGGCCTCCGGCAATGAGAGAGGCAAGAGTGCCTGCGGGTTAGCTCAGGAATGCCGCGCCCTCAGGAGCGCAGAATGCGCGGGACAGAGCGCGTCCATCAGGAATTCCCGCTCCGCTTCCAATTGCTCCTGATCGTCACCCGGATGGGACGGGACTACAGGCCCGGTTCGCGCCAGCGGGTAGAGCAGGTTGCCCAACAGGGTAGCCTAGGCAGCTCTCAGCTCTCTTTCGGCCTGCTGCATTGCCAGTGCTGCGGTATCCGCCAAAAACTTGTCAATTTCAGATTCGCTCATGACCTCGAAAAGAATTCCTCCGCCGTTCCGGTTCAGAACTTTCATGAAATGGCGAAAGCTCGCCTCATCCGAAGTTACCCAGGGTTCTGCGGTCATGATCCGGATCAGGCCCTGTGCCAGTTGGGGCCTGCTTGTGGTCCGGGAGCGCTCGACGAAGTTACTCCGAATGTCAGCGCTCTTGAGGATAAGGTTCAGCGCGTTCTCGTGGTCACCAGCGCCGGCCGCAATCTTCGCCACCCGCGCATTCCACCAGAGACGGCCAATTGCATTGTCGTCCCTTATCGAAGTGAGCCCCGTTCCAAAGAAATGGTCGAGGACAGCCTTGTCGATTGCCTCTCCGGAAGCGCCTGAGAGCCACCGCGCCCGCGAGTATTCAAGGCCCTCTACATGGGTGAGCCTGGTCCAGATGCGGCCCTCGCGCGCTATGGCCGGAGTCATTCCGGGAAGCGCTTCGAAGACTTTCAGTGAATTCTGGACTTCGATCTCCGGCTTTGTCGAAGACATGTCGAGGTCGGCAATGGCCGCCCCATCGAGAGATACCGATGAAACCTCGATCGCCCATCCATTTCCAAGTTCGAGATCAAGAAAGTCGCCGGTTTCGTACCGGGTGCGATTGGCGGTCACCTGCGCCTGCAGGCTGTCCATGACATCTTGAGAGAGGAATTTGAGTTTGCTCACGCCTTGGCCTCCGCAATCGTTTCAAGCCGACTGACCGGCATTTCCAGCAGCGTCTGCGCGCTATCAAAGAGACTGCCGTTGTAATCGATGTTGGCAACCGTGCATTTCGCTGCAAACGGCTGTTTCCAGCGCCGGTTTTCGTGCGCGTCTGGGTTGTCCCGCAGCGTGTCGAGGACCTCCATCACGGCGGGCAAGTATACCGAACTCAGGACAGCTGCCTTGGCCGGTGAATGTCGTAGCCCGTTGATCATCTTGAATGTCTCCTCCCCGGCAATAATTGTGATCTTCTCGTCGTCCAGTTTCACACTGAGCTGACCTTCAGGCTGGGAGGGGGATGCGACAAGCGCAAAGATGCTCTCCATCGGCGCCAGCTTTGCCTGGCCGACGCTTAGGACCTGCTCATCGTCAAAGGCCAGAATATCTCCGGCAACCAGACTGAGTGGCAGTGTAAATTCCGGGTGCACATTGCCCGGCTCCCATTTCGGCAGCGGTTGTGAAAGCCAGATGACGGGGCGAACCGTTACGCGGTTCAACAGCGAGCCTTTCTCGAACTCCACCTTGCCCTCTGGCCAACCAAGTTCCCGGAGCTCGGAGTAGAATGTATCGCCGCACCGGACGAAAATCCCGACAGAGGCCTTGCCATTCTCGACAAGCTCACGGATCGATGTCTCGGTGAGATCGATGCTGTAGCGGATACTGACCTTGCCGGTCTCTATGATCTCCTCGACTTCGGTATCGAGCGCAAAACTCCCTTCGCTGAAGTCGCCGGTCTCGTCCGTCAGTACCGGGTGGGCGAAACGCATGTCATCGGAAAACTTCATGCTGCGGCCTCCTGCAATTCAGCAGTGGCGAACACTTCGACCGGTCCCGGATAGGGCGCGTCGAACGTTACCTCGAGGGAGATCCGCTCCCCTTCTGTCAGTTCAATTGCCACTGTTCCATTGTGTACAGCGCCGTTGCTGGTGGCAACGACAGGAAGCGGCTCTCCCGTGTTGAGTCCAGTAGCTTCGAGCTGCACCACAGCTGCCCCCGAGACGGTGGGCGTAAACCAGATGGTCCTTTTCAGCGCATCCGGGTGGCCGGAAGGTATCGCCGTCCTGAGACCCCGCAGCTTCAGTGGCGGCACCTTGCCCTGCGTGCCGCTTCCGCCGCTTCCGGCTCCCGGCCCTTTCTGGTCACCGGAGCGCTTCCCGCCCGTCTCACGTGTTTCCTTGTCTCCACCACCGCCATCATCGCCGGTGTTTTCCTGCGGTCGCAGCGCTCTTGTCTTGGTCTTGCGAGCCGGTTTGTACACGTACTTTTCGGGATCATTCTCGGCATCGGGGTCGGGCGGCGGCGTGCCGCTGGCATCCTCGGCAAAGAACCTTGCCAGTTCGTCGAGCGTGACCTCGTCGTCCTCCTCGATCGAAGCGGTCTGTTCAATCTGTCTGCGCAATTCCTTGATGAGCTGTTTCATAGCGCTTTCAGCAGCTTGCCGCTTCAGCGGATCGGAAAGACGGTTGGCTGAGAAGCTGTCATGCCGCGGATTCTCGATCGACTTCATGAGCTTGCTTGCGGCGTCGGCGACCGGCTCGACGAATGCTACGAATTCGCGCGTGCCGACAAACCTTTGAAGCTTGTCCCCGAACTGCTGAAGCTCTGAGGTGATCAACATTCCGTTGCGGACGATGCCAACACGCTTGGGGAGGCCATCGTCGACAAGAATACGGAAGCGCATCCTGCCTAGACCCTGAACCTCCTGTTCAATTTCCGTCGCATCGGGCGAGGTCAGACAGCGGAACAGGTCGCGCGAGAAATCGAGCTGGCTTTTCTGACCGTCCGCTTCGGCTGCCGAGATGATGCGAGGGTCGTCGAACATCGCCGCAACTGTATTGTGATTGAGCTTGATCTCGCCGTCGTTGATTTCGAACGCCATCCTGTCCCGGTGAAGCGCCGCGAAGAAGTTAGTCAGCAATGAGTAGGCGATAGACCAGGCCCAGCCGTCGTTCTGTCTGAAGCCCACACTGAAAATGCTTGTCCCGATCTCGTCGCGGCGCATCCAGTCCGGCACGTCTGCCGGATCTTCGACAGCGACATATCCATCCGGGTTTCCCCAGTAGCCGGTGGCTCGTCTCCTTTCACCGTTGCTATCGACATGGGAGACCATCCGGCACTTGCCTTGAGCCGCAAACCGCAACTCGTCTGCCTGATCGCGGTACGCTGTCGAATAGAGAACAGTCTGAAGATCGGAGATCGCGAACGAAGCGTTCTTGCCAATGCCGAATGAGCCCCCCGACGTCTCTGTCTTGTTGTTGCTAACACCTGCACCCTTCAGCAGCGAATGGAATGGAGTGCCTTCTTGACCCGAAGGTCCGGCAAGGCCCTTCGTATTGAAATCACTGATCCTGAGAATCTTGGTGGTCGGCTTTTCGAGCAGCTTCTTCGCCTGGGAGAAAAAGTCTTCGTCCTTTTCCTGCTTGGCATCGGCGAGGCATCTTTCGACTGTGTCGGTCAGGACAGCGATGCCCGGCAGCTCTGAAGTTGCCACGTCGAGCACGTCAAATTTCATCCTCACGGGAAAGTCGACAGCGGCGTCAGCACTGTTCTGCCCGGCTTCGCGGCCACAACTCGCATAAGGGTTGTCGCGAAAGGCTCGATCCCTGCGTCGCCGAGGCCTTCGCTCTCACCTGCCTGATTCGGCAAAAATTCCAGTACTGGTCCAGTCATGTCCGTTCCTTTTCGCCGCGTGATCAGAGCTTGAACAGGGATTCGCTGCCGCTTTCGGCATCCCCGAAGCGAGCCTTGGCAGTGTCGAGTTCCTTCTGAAGGGCCCGGAATATCTTCTTCACATCCTCGTCTGTCGAGAAATATGCCGATCTGTTAGAAAGATTTCCGATCAAGCGGATTTCCTTGAGGGCGCGGTTGACCCTCTGCTCCGCAAGTCTGACGAAATTTTCACGCTTCTTTTCCATATCGAATCTCCGTTTTGGCGATATGGGCAACATTTCCGACATATGCAACACATTTATGAAATGTTGGCGGCCTTGTGAGCTAAATTGTCCGGATTTCTCGGACCTTCTTTTGCACCTTTCCGAAGGATGTGCTGCCATCGATGATGGCACAGGTGCGCCGATGGCCTATCCCAGCCCGGCACCCATCGCCTTAGATTTTCCGGCGTCTGGCGTGCTCGCGGTCATGGCCGTCTGCTTCTCGCCTGCGCGTTCGTAGATCGCCCGGACGAGCTTCTCCTTGTCGTCGGTCACCACTATCGCCTCCGCTTTGGCGCGCGAAAGCGCGACATAGAGCATCTTCTGATCGACCAGATTGGTGGAGCGGCTGTCGGCGTGGATCAGGACCCGCTCGGCGGTCTGACCCTGGGCGGCGTGAGCGGTCTGAACATAAGCGTGGCGCAAATGGGCGTCGCGAGGATCGGAGAGATCGAGCGTCTGCTCGCGTCCGTTGGCGAGCTTCACCGCTGCCCGGCCACGGTCAGAATCGATGTTTGTGACGGTCCCGCCAACGCCATTGACCCGCCCCGCTTCCCGGTCGTTGCGGGTGAACTGCACGCGGTCGCCGGTGCGCAGCTCCCTTAGTTTCGGCTCGAATACCTCGGCTTTGCTCGCGCCCCACTGCCGGGGATGCCAGTCCAGCAACCGTCCATCGCGGCCTTCAAGGGCAATGCGCCCGCGCTCGGGATCGACTGCGGCAATGGCAAAGCTATCGCCCCGTCGCACGCCCTTGGCGGCATAGTCGCGGCTGAACTTGACGACATCGCCGATGGCATAGCTTGATGCCTCGCGCGCTTCGGCACGGGTCAGGCCTTTCGCTTCAAGAGCGAGGAAACGGACCGCATCCGCTGACAGTTCGCCGCGCTCGGTCAGCTTCGCGCGGATCATGCCGGTGAGCCGGTCGCGGCCTTCGCGCGATGGCTCGACCACCAGCGTTCGGGCACGCTCTGCTGGCGATAAGGCCAGATAATGCCTGGCCAATGCTCCAAGTCGCTCGTCCGGCGTTGCACCTTCGATCACCTTGCCGCCGCCACGTTCCAGTGCGGCCAGGGCCTTGCCTGCATGGCCTTCGATTGAGGCCATCACGGCTTCGCGGGTTTCGGCGTTGGTCTGCCGGACGACTTCGGCAAGCTTCGCGGTCGTCATGCCTGCCTGCTGCAACTGGGAGAAGGCTGCGCCAGCACCCACCGAACCCAGCTGCTTGACGTCGCCGACAAGAACGAGCCTGGCTCCGGCCTTGTCAGCGCGGGTCATGAGCTTTGCCATGACGTGGGCCGAGAGCATCGAGGCTTCGTCGACGATCCAGACGGCCTCCTTGCCTGCAGTCTTCGTCTGCGGTGCCAACAAATGCCGCGCTACCGTATCGCCTCGCAAACCGAGCGCTTCGCCGAGAACGGTTGCTGCCGATGCGGTCGGCGCGAGCGCAGTCACGGCCAATCCATGTCGTTTGGCCTCTCGCGCATAGGTAGCGAGCACCGTCGTTGTCTTCGCAGTCCCGGCATAGCCCTGGACGGCAGCTACGCGATCGCGCGAGGTGAGCAAGTCTGCGGTCGCCCGCTTCTGGTCTTCGGTCCAGGCATAGCCGGATCGTGCCGATTGCCGTGCAGCCCGCTCGATGGTTCGTGCTGCCGCCACCGGAGTGGCAAGCGATTGCGCCATGCCGCGCCCGGCTTCCTCAAGGCGCAGCATGGTTCGCTCGGTTGCGATAGCCTGCGGGGTGGTAAACCCGGCAAACTCCGCGCCGCGCCGGTCCAGGAAAGCGCGCGGGACAAGCTCGCCCCGTTCTCCGGCCTCGGCAATCGCTGCGCTGATTGTGCTGTGCCCGGCCTTGCCAAAGGCAAAGTCTCCGGCCTCGCGTGCCAGCGTGCTTGCCGAGAACACAGCCTCTCGCTCGGACAGCTTTGCAGCGGCCCAGGCTACCGCCTGCCGTGCCAGCAGATCGGGGCTGGCAGTAGCATCGCTGCTCTTGGCCCGCTCTCTCGCTTGACCGACCAACCTGTCTCGCGCTGCCTTGTCGAACCCGTTGTTGTCGGCAGTCGCCCGCCAGTCAGCGCGCAAGGTGCGATGATCGGCATGGCTCTTGGCTTCCCGCGTATCGAGCGCGGCGATCTGCTTTTCGGCAGCGCTCGCCTCCGCGCGGCTCGTGCCGCGCTCGGCAAGCCGGGCATCGATCGCTGCGGTGCGCTGGCTCAGTGCGTCGATGGCATTTTCTGGTACACCTGCGATCTCGAACAGCGAGTCTTTCCCGGCCTCGATCTTGTATCCCAGGGCGGAAACGCCGTGCGCCAGTTCCTGCCGGTAGATCGTGCCGATCTCCTTCTGGAGCTGGTAGAAGGCGCGCGGCTCCAGACTGCGCCAGCTACCATCCTTGTCCTGCGTGGCGTTGATGACGACGGCATGCGTGTGCAACTGAGGGTCCTGCGCCCGGCTCGTGGCATGGCGGAAGGTAGCGATAGCGAGATTGCCGGTCGCTTCGCGCCGGACCTCGCCGCCCTGTCTGATCCGGGTTGCCGCCATGTGCTTCTCGACATGGGCGAGCGCCACTTTCACAGCCGCGCCATGGGCCTTGATCAGCCGCTTGTCGCCCGCAACCTCGGCCATGATCGACACCGACTTGGGCGCGGAAAGGGTGATGTCCCAGCCTGGCCGGTGCTCGACCTTGCCATTACGCGTGGTGCCGAGCTGCTGTCCGGCAATCCTGCCTTCGAGTAGTTCGGCAAACTTCTCGCGATCCACCTCACCGGACAGGCCCAGTTTGTCCGCTGCTTCGCCTAACCATTCGGACGGAGCCATGCCGCCTTCGGCATAATAGTCGTCGGCTTCGTAATAGCTCGCGGCCTGACCGGCGCTCGACAGGGCCGAGACCGAAGCGACCATCACACCGGTCCCGGTTTTGCGTCGGACTCGGCACCTTTCGCGATCTCGCTAACCCGGCTCCACAGTGTGCCCGCCGGATCGCCTGGCACGTAACCAGGCTGGCGAGGCTCGCCATGCCGGGTGATGTGATCGGCAGTCAGGCCGATGCGCGCGACCGGCAGGCCATCAGGCAGGAGCAGATAGCCCTGGTGCGGTCTTAGCCGCAGTTCGCTTTCGAGCACGGCGGGGCGGAACTGGCGCTGGGTCGCGATGGTCGTGCGCGGCACCTCTCTGCCAATCGACAGCGTGTCGGTGGCAACGCGCAATTCCACCTCGCACTGGCCGATGGTCTCACTCGCCCATTTGCGGGTTTCCTGATCGACGGTTTGCAGGAACAGCTTGGTGTTGCAGCAGGCCAGCATGGCCTCGGCGATGTTGGCGCCGTAGCGATTACGCATCTGACCGAGGGCCTGAAAGGTGAGCACGATCGCCGCACCAAACTTGCGACCTTCGGGTAGCAGACGGGCAAGGTTCTCGACGCGCGGCAAATCTGCCAGCTCGTCGAGCACGAACCATATGCGGCGGTCTGGCGATGGCGACAGACCCAGCACCGCGCTTGCCGCGCATTCGAGCCAGCACGCCATGAGCGGCTTGGATGCTTCGAAGTAGTCTTCCTTGCGAGGGACGAAGATCCAGGGCTTTGCACCTTCGCACTCGTCCAGTTTGGCGATGAAGTCGCGGAAGGCGAAGCGGTCCTCTCCCTCATCTTCGACCTTCAGGAACTGGATCAGGTTCGCGGCCTTGGCGAGCATGAACAGCACGCTGCCGGTGGCGCGGTCGGCGTCATTGGCAAAGGTGCGGGCCGACGACGTGTGCCCCAGCCATTCCTTCAATTGCTCCTTGTCCTTGACCTGCAAGGCTTCGAGCAAGGCTTCGAGGCTGCAGTTCTTTTCCGCCCAGAGCGAGCGGATCATGTTGGCGACAAGAATACGGCTTGTTTCCAGCCAGACATCGTCATCCTGGCTGCTGGTTTCCGAGACCAGCTGGCGTGCAATCCGGTCGGCGTCGGCGGGATGCGATATCTCGTCGAAGGGCGTCCAGAATGCACAACGCGCGTCGAATGAATTGAGGATGATGTCCCCTCGCGCAGGGTTGTAATAGTGAGCGATGAACTCGCCCGATGTGTCATAGACCAGCGCCGCTTCGCCGCGCCTCTCGATGCCATCAAGCATCTGGCGAAGAGCAGTGGTCTTGCCGCTGCCGGTGGTGCCGAGAAAGGCAAAGTGCCGAGTCTCGATCCGGCGCGGAACGGGGACCGGCCCAATGCGCAGCGCGTCCCTGCCACAGAGCAATGTCGTCTGTGCGGCGACATCATCTTCATCCGCTACGCGGGTGCCGCCAATTACCCGGTCGGCGAGCGTATCCTTGCCCTGTTCGGACATGGTTCGCTGGAGCACCCAGACCGTGAAGAAGCCTATCACAAGGCCGGTGATTGCACCGCCAGCTATCACTTTGACGACCTGCCAGAAGGTATCGGTGAAGAGCGGTTCAGAGGCGAACCAGGCCGCGGAAACGGTCCAGCGCTGGCCTTCCATCGCAATGTTCATCTTGATGTCACTGCCTGTCAGCGAGCCCAGCAAGGTCAGCACATTGGCCCATGCGTACTGCAATGCGGTCGTTATCGCGGGGCCGTGCAGCAGGAACTGCGGGGCGATGATTGCTCCGGTCGCTGCTGCACCAAGAGTGATCGTGGAAAAGAAGCGAAAACGTTGCTGCCATTGCGCCATGCGCACACGCCACAAGGCATGGGCGCGGGTGACAAAATCGATGTTCGAATTCATGGCTCGATCTCCAGGGCAAGCGAGCGCTGGCGCTCGAATGCGGCGCGCGCTTCGGCTGCAATTGTCTCGTCGGATTTCTTGGTCCCCAGCGCCGCGTGGCGGGTGTAGGCGTAGGCCGCACAGGCCGTGAACAGGGTGCGATCGAGCACCCGTTCGGCCTCTGCCATGCGCTCAGATATCGACCCGATCTCGCGCGCCAGTTCGGCAAGATCGGTCTCCTTGTCGGTGCCGTGGAGCATGGCGAGAAAGCCTGCTTCCACGACCCGCGCCAGCATGGCGTAATCGCTCAGGCCCTTCCGCCTGGCGAAGTCAGCCAGCACCCGATATTGCGACGGACTGAGGCGCACCGTCTGCGCACGCGCGCTCATCGCTTCGCTCCGGTGGCGATGCTATCCGCCATCGCGAAGAATGGCGGAATTGCGAGGGTCTTGGGCAAGTGGCCTGAACGCGATGCTATCCGCATCGCCTCAAACCCGCAGAAATCCTCGGTGCACAGGTGCGTGGGGTGTGTATGAAAATTACGGGTCCGATACGCAGTATCGTGGCCCTTCCTCTCTCCAGTCTTTTTCCGGTCAACTGACATGGGCGTCTTGCTCCATGCTTGCCGTTGGAGGCGTCGCAGACAGGATCAGATTGCGGGCGACATCGTCGTCAAAATACCGTTCGCGGGATTGGCGCGTAGGCAGCTGGCGTTCCGCCATATCGGGGCGTGTGAACCAGCGAAGAAGTACGAGGTCGATCGCTGATCGAACGTCATCTGCGAGCAGGTTGGTCTCTTCTGGCGTGAGGTCGAGCCACCCGAATTCGGTACGAAGCTGGCTACCAAGCGGAAATCCGGTTCCGTCCCGGCTCCGGTAGATCGGTCCCTCGACGGTGAGGCAACAATCTTGCCCCTCAAACCGCTCCCGAACCGGGCGTTCGTACCAGAGCCAGGGCTGCAATGTGTGACGACGGGCGCGCCCATCGGCATTGTCTTCAACGAGCAATTTGATGAGCTGGGCCGCACGCTCTTCGTCGTCGCTCGGAAGGCAAGCGATCAGCCAGCCATGCTTCCGCAGGGCAGCGTTGATCAGGGAAAGGATAGACATGGGAGAGATGCTTTCTGCGGGCCATTGCCCGCCTTGGAGGGGTCAATAGCTGCGCAGGGGGAGGGCCTCGATCCACTCCTCGATGTCAGTGGAACGCCAGCGGATACGTCCGCCGCCAATGTCGATGGGATGAGGAAAGGCACCCCGGCGGATGCGTCGCCAGATCGTTGTCCGGCTGCGAATGCCGGTGAGGCGCATAACCTCATGGCAGGTGAGTAATTCGATATTCGACATGACAGACTCCTTTGCTTCAGGGTTCTGTCACCGTTGCCGCACTCCCCTGCGACGATGGGTTGGTTCTCAAATTGCCGTTGCGGACCGTGCGATCAGATGTTCAACTCAGCGCCACCCTTGGCTTAGGTGACGCTGGCCAAACTATGCGAATCGCAAGGCTGTAGGAAAGAACAAAAAGAGAACTAATGCCGTTCCGCAATGGCGGGTGGACGGTGTTGGATCGCTATGGACAGTCCGGGACTGAAAGAAATTTTCCTGCCAGTGCCCGCTCCGGGTCAATGCAGGTCCGAATCTACGGTTCTGGTGCAGCGGAAGTCCGGTTTTGGCGCGAATCGCAGCTTGAGCCGATATGACCAGCAAATGCGCTTTCGCTTTGCACGTTGATGCGGACATGCAAAGAAAACGCGAAAATCTTTACACGTTAGCGGAATTGCGGATGCAGCAACTTGGGCCGGACAATGCCATCTGGGATGATGGCGAATGGATCAGCTGGGACGAGATCAACGAGCAAATCCAGTACAAGGAATGGCGGGCAAAATATCCCAATGCCGATCTGTCGCTGGTCTCGATCTTCGAGAACCTGATCGCCACGGCTGAAGATTATCACCTTCACACAGGCAAGCACCTTCAGGTGTATGGCGATATCGGAGAACTCTACGGGGCGATCACGCACGGCATAAAGCTGCACCGCAACTACGCTCAAGGATCGGACGGACGGCTCGGCAATGACCTGGTCGAGGTCAAGACAATCACGCCTTTCAAGAGCAATGACCGGGTCACGCTGAACCTCAGACGGAACTTCAGCATGGTCTTTCTGGTCAAGATCACGTCTGACTTCGAGGTTCGCGGGAAGCTCATTCCACGCAAGGCCTTGCCCCATGTGAAGGGTGACAAACTGGTTCTTGAATGGGCGGATATTGGGGCTGAGTGAATGCTGAATTCAGCTGTCCCTGGCCTTCAAGGTGCCAGAGACAACGGGTACCCGGCCATGTCGGCAAATTGACGTGCGACTGCCTTCACCTTGGCCTCATCGACACCCATTTCTGCCATGAAGGCCAACTGGACTGCCGGTGCAATCTCTGAGAAGAAAGCGAAAGCAGCGGCATTGTGTGTCTGCGCGCTCGAAGGGTCTCCGATAAGCGCCGCGAGTTGCTGAGCGGATTGCTTGGTTCGATAGGGACCATTCACTGCTGCAAGCACCTGTGCGGCTAGTTTGCTCATTGCAACTCTCACCCAAAGAATCCCATAAAGGAAGATGCATCCGGTTGGACCGTCAAGGCAAGGATGGTCGATGAAGTATGATGCCAAGGGGCATTTATCCCGCGTTTATTGAAAATTGGAGATTTGCGGGATAAAACTCGCGTATGGCCATCATCCACCCCTTCTCCGCAGAGCAGGAACGAGCGCTCATCAACATGCGCCAGCGATACGATGTGTGGATCGAAGCCGAGCGCGAACTCTTCGCGATGCCGTACGACCTGAAGCGCAAGAAGATCGGCGAGTACGAGTACCTCTATGAGGTTTTCGATCGCGTAGGAAACGGCAAAAGTCTCGGCGCGTGGGACGACGAAAAGGAAGTCCAGTTTGAGGATTACAAGGCTGCAAAAGCTTCCTTGAAGGAGCGCCGCGACGGCGCACGGGATGCTCTTAATGAGAGCAGCCGGATTGCTCGCGCATTGCGCTTGCCGATGCTGTCAGCGGACGCCGGACCCATTCTCCGTGAGGCAGACAGACGGTCGCTTCTCGGTAGTCACCTGCTTGTTGTCGGCACCAACGCAATGGCAGCCTATGCCATCGAAGCGGCAGGCACGTTTCGCGATGTGCCCGATGAAACCGAAGACTTTGATCTTGCCTGGGCGGCGGACGAGCCGGAAGATGGGACTCAGCTATGGGACATGCTCAAGGCGGTCGATCCGACGTTCACGATCAATACCGAACGGGAATTCCAAGCGCGCAACGCGAAGGCCTATGAGGTCGAATTGCTAGTCGCGCCATCGCGCGTTGCGACGCTTGCCGGGAAGGATCGGCCAAGACCAGTTCCGCTACCCGAACAGGAATGGCTCTTGCCGGGTCGACGGGTGGACCAGGTCGTCCCGTGCCGCGATGGCAGCCCGGCGCGTATCGTCGCACCTGATCCCCGCTGGTTCGCGCTCCACAAACTGTGGTTGGGCGCTCAGGCAAAGCGGAACCCGCTAAAGCGGCGCAAGGACAGGGTGCAGGGAGCGGCGCTGCTCGACGCGGTTTCCGAGGCGATGCCTCATTATTCATTGGGCCACGAGTTTGTGAAAAGCCTGCCTGATGAGCTATTGCCCTACTGGGAGGAGTGGGCGAAGGCGCGCGGATAGCTCCTGAATTCAGTCACTCGATTGGGGCAAAATGGCTGGTCTTTCCCGTAAATTTGCTGTAAAGAACGGGCATTGAAATCATTAGACTTTTTCGAGGATGGGACCCAAATCCTCTGGTAAAAATGCAATCTGGGGGCACCGACGGGGGCCTCACTTAAGTAACCAAGGTCAAGATTCTCGCAGTTTTGCGGCATTCTGAGAGCGGTTCGAGTCCTCTTCTGGGCACCATTTGTTCTTCTCACGTTCTCCCAAATAATCTATAAAACCCGCAGAAATCCTAGGGATTTGGCCCTTGGATCGTTCCGGATCGTCCCGCCTGTTCTCGGGGGTTCCAGACACTTTTGTGGGCCTTTTGAGGCCGTTTCGCAAAGGCCCAGATGAAAAGGCCCCCACATGCCGCTGACAGATACTCGCCTCCGCGCACTCAAGCCCAAAGATAAGCCGTACAAGGTAACCGATGAGCGCGGCCTTTATGTTGAGGTCACGCCGACCGGCAGCAAGCTTTGGCGATTCCGATACCGGATCGGTGGTGCGCAAAAGAAGCTCTGCATCGGCAGCTATCCTGACATCAGCCTCAAGCAAGCCCGAGACGCAGCCTACGAGGCACGACGAGCTGTTGCTTCTGGGGGCGACCCGGCCTTTGAGAAGCGGAAGCGGAAAATCCGCGCCGAGTTCCTTTCTGCACAGACGTTCGAGGCAGTCGCGCGTGAATATATCGAGCAGATGATGGTCCAGAATGGCCGCGCCGATGGCACGATCGTCAAGGCCAATTATTTCCTCGACAAGCTTGCGCCTGCCATCGGTAACCGACCCATCCACGAGATCGAGCCGTTCGAAGTCCTGGCTCCTCTGAAACGGCTGGAAGCCACTGGTAAGCACGAGACTGCGAAGAAATGCCGCTCGTTCGCAGGCCGCGTGTTTCGCTACGGTGTCGCTACTACCCGCTGCAAATCCGATCCGACCAGTATGCTGAAGGGTGCTCTCGTAACGCCGAGAGCCACGCATTATGCAGCCATCCTTGAGCCCACCGAGTTAGGCGGGCTGCTGCGCGCAATCGACGACTTCACTGGCTACATGGTGACGAAGTTAGCTTTGCAGATAGCGCCGCATGTGTTCGTACGCCCCGGCGAACTCCGGCACGCCGAATGGCATGAGATCGACCTCGTCGATGGGGTCTGGAAAATCCCTGCCGGTAAAATGAAAGCGCGCCGAGCGCATGCCGTCCCGCTTTCCAAGCAAGTTAGAGGCTATCTTACTGATCTGGCCGAGATGCTCGGCCGCGAAGGATATGTCTTCCCATCTGCGCGCAGCTCCAGGCGTCCCATGAGTGAAAACACGCTCAATGCCGCATTCCGTCGCATGGGATACTCGAAAGAAGAAGTCACCGCGCACGGACTCCGGGCGACAGCATCGACATTCCTGAACGAGTCGGGACTTTGGAATCCGGATGCAATCGAACGTGCTTTGGCGCATGGCGACAGCAATGTCGTGCGGGGCATCTATCATCGCGGCAAACATTGGGACGAGCGCGTGCGCATGGCTCAATGGTGGAGCGACCACCTCGATGAGCTCCGGACAGGAGGAAAGGTCATCCAGGGCAAGTTTGCGAAGGGTTGATCGGAAGAACGAATTTCTTCTCAGCCAGTGCAGGACTGAAGGCTCAGGACCAGCCCTATCAGGGACACTGACGCGAGCAAGGCGAACTCAATTCTGATGCCCCAGACTTTAAGCCAATTCCGCATCGTGCAGAGCCTCAGTTCGTAGAGCTTTGGCAGCTAAGCTGATCGAAGCGCTCAGCAACAGTCTTCCACGTTGCTATGCCTGCCTCGTCCCCTTCGATTGATAGCCGCTCGATTTGCTGCGCGATATACGCGGGTCCCTCTTTGCCATGGTTCTTTTCGACCCAGAGCGCGACCGCCCACAATTCCTGCTCGCGGTTCAGCACCATGGTTCACGTCTCCCGGTCCAGGTTCGCGCCAAGCCTTCGCTGACCAGCTGATCGCCAAGCGAGCGGCCGCCGCGCGTTACAACCCGCAATTTGCGACCGTACTGATCCTCGTCTCTGCTACCGATGGTCCTCAGTTCAAAGGGCCCGCCATTCAGCAATTCGACAAGGCGGTGCGTCGCGCGCATGCCGAGCTGGTATTCATAGTCGCAACGAGGCTCGCTGATCTCAGGAGTGTCGATGTCGGCAATCCGGATCTTCACGCCATCAAGCCAGAAAGTATCTCCATCCACGACGCATGTGCGCCGGGTGGATCCGCAGATGTCGAATTGCGGGGAGCTTGCTTGCTGGAATAAAGTCTGAGGCTGCTGATCGTCGTTAGCAAGGCTGGCATCATGGACTGGCCAGTTGAGTGCCAGCATCCCTCCAGCAAATACGATCGCGAATGCTCCCAAACCCAACGCGATCTCCTTTCTCAGCTTCCGGCGCTTCTGTGCCTTCAACGCCTTGCGAAAGTCGAACGGCTCACCGGGGGTCTCATTCACTGGCGTTGTCCGTCTTCATTCCGGCACATGATTTCAGACAATAGCCGGAAATCAGGTAGTTTCGTCAATTGTACGTACCAATTGCTTGCCAACGTCCCAACACAGACCAGACATATTGCGGCGTTTCACCATTGTTGGGAATGCCGCGTGATCGGGAGACGGCACCTGGGCCAGCATTGTAAGCAGCCAAGGCCAGGTGGACTGCGTCGAACCGGTCCAACATATCGCGAAGGTACCTGGCGCCACCGTCGATCGATGCAAGAGGGTCATGACGGTTCCGGACGCCCAGTTCTCTCGCCGTGGCCGGCATAAGCTGAGCCAGCCCGGCAGCACCGGCTGGACTAACAGCCATCGGATTGAAGCGGGACTCAGCCCAGATAAGAGCACGAAGCAGGTTGGTCGGAAGCCCGTAACGGCGTTCAGCCTCGGCTATCGCCGCCATATACAAGCCTTCCCGGTAGGATACGGTTGCTGGCTCGGCCTGGTAGATTGCGGGAAGATATTCCCTTGCCGACTGCTGGTCCGTCTTCGGCGGAACGATCGCGTGCTCGAACAAGGTGAAATCCTGGGCGCGAACTTGCTGTGAGGAGGTCGCGATCATCCCCAGACAGGCGACCGCTAGCGCGGTCAGACAATTGAGGCAGTTCATCTCGACTTGTGCTCCATTGATTCGAATCGAAAGAGAACATAAAAAGAACATGTGCCTGTAGGAAAGCCGCGAATGCCTGCCTTTGGGAGAGGAGAGGAACGCTGATGAGGGGGCCACTTTGCATGCTGAGGAGCTCGCATGTCCCTGTCTGTCCAAACTCATCCCAACCGGTCGCTTGCCGAGACCGCCCGTCGCATTTGCGAATCGCGAGGGGGCAAATGGTCCGGCACAAAGGGCATGGCCTGTTGCCCCGCGCATGATGACCGCACGCCGTCACTCGGTGTGTCGCTCGGCCGACAGGCCATCCTCTTCCACTGTTTCGCGGGATGCGATCAGCAGAGCGTGCTGGCTGCTCTGGCGCGTGAAGGTTTCGAGGCACCGGCGTTTTTTTCAGGTTCTGCGACCACCAACGAACCCGAATCGATCAGCACCCGCAAACCCTCGGCGGTAGCGCTGAGGATCTGGCGCGATGCACAGCCACTGCGTGCCAGTCCGGCAAAGGCATATCTTGAAAGCCGCGGCATCCTCGCCGCATCTCCGGCGCTCCGCTTCCATCCACGAACGCCGCTTGGCCCGAAAGGACGGGCCCGCTTTCTGCCCGCCATGATCGCGGCAGTCAGCCTCGACGAGGGCCCGATCGCCATCCACCGCACGTTCCTGTCTACCGAGGCTTCAGGCAAGGCCGCTTTCGAAAAGCCGAAACGCGCACTTGGCGCGCTCGGTGAAGCTGCTGTCCGCCTCTTCGATCCGGTTTCCGGAAAGCTCGGCCTTGCCGAGGGTATCGAGAGCGCGATGTCGGCCTATGCGCTAACCGGCATCCCCGTCTGGGCTACCTTGGGCAATGAGCGTTTCGGCCTCGTGAGCGTGCCCGATAGCGTGACCGAACTCCACCTCTTCGTCGATCACGATGCTGGCGGCGAGCTGGCCGCGTCGCGTGCCCTGGCCGCCTATGCCCGCGATGGGCGGACGATCCACGTTCGCAAGCCGTCGTCACGCGACACAGATTGGAACGATGAACTTACAGCATGGCTGCGCCGCAAAGCGGCGCGGTAGAGGAGAGAGAGCTTCTCGAATTCCTGATCCGGCAGAGGGCGTGTCCCGATGCCCCCATCAGGAGGACGAATTGCCATGTTTCAATCAGACCTGTTTCCCGCCGGCGAGCAGTTGCCGTCCATGCCCTTGGCCTATGCCATTGGCA
Source organism: Fulverythrobacter ferritrahens (assembly GCF_020539485.1). GTDB lineage: Bacteria > Pseudomonadota > Alphaproteobacteria > Sphingomonadales > Sphingomonadaceae > Andeanibacterium > Andeanibacterium ferritrahens. The sequence goes on along the minus strand of NZ_JACDXU010000001.1, from coordinate 154,642 downwards.
CCCGAGTTGCCGCGCTTCTTGCTTCGGGACGTCATCTTACCCGTACCGACATTTCCGGGCTGTTCGCCGAAGAGACCGGTGTTCTGGACTGGGGAGGTGCCTGGACGATCGACGACTACAACAGCGCGGTTGAGATGGGCGCACTACTCTGGCTTCGAGAGTCCTCACGGATCGATCTGGCGACGAATGTACACGAAGCCGAAGCGCGGTTCGACTGGCTCGAAGCAGCCTTGCCGCCACGGCACGTTCGCAGCGAAGCACAGGTCGAGCTCCAGCAGTTCTCGACCCCGCCAATGCTGGCCTGTCTGATGGCGAAGGCCGCAGCTGTCTGCGCGCAAGACACGCTCCTCGAACCGTCCGCAGGCAATGGTGCCCTTGCTCTCTGGGGTTGCCTCCAGAACGCTTTGCTGCTCCTCAACGAGATCGATCCGGCAAGACGAGACGGTCTGGCCCACGTCTTCCCAACGGCTACCATCACTGCGCATGACGGGGAACTGATCGCCGACTTGCTTCGCGCCCCTGTTCCGTCGGTCGTGCTGATGAACCCGCCGTTCGCTCACAGCCAGGAACGCGGCAAGGACGGTGAGACCGCCATGCGTCACCTACGCGGTGCGATCCGAACGGCTGCAAATGGGGCGCGGATGGTCGCCATCATGCCCGAAGGCTTCGATGCTTCCACTTTCGCCAAGGTACAGGACGAAGCATCGCTGCTCCTCGATGTTCGGTTGCAACAAATGTTTCGCCGGACAGGGACGGGGATCGCCGTTCGCCTGGTTGTGTTCGACAAGACGACGCCCGCGTCCTCGCCTGCGATCACCGGAGATACTGCCGACCTCATCTCGCTCCACGAGCTTATCACTGCGCTTCCGCCACGCGTACAGACCTCCGCCAACATCCATCGCCTGCCGCTCGGCAAGCCAGTGCGCCTCGTTGGCAAGACTTCGGCCCAAAGCGCGCCGGTTCGGCCGGTGGCGCCGTTCGCCGCGACACCAGCAGCCACGGCGAATGCGATCGACCTTGCCTATTCGGTCCTCGCCGACCCCGCGCCTGTGCCCGAACAGGCAGGCATCTACCTGCCTTACGGGCCCAGCCGCATCGCCTTCGAAGATGCTCCGATCCATCCCACCCCGCTCGTGGAATCGGTTGCCATGGGTTCGGTCGCGGCGCCCCAGCCGGACGTCACACCGCGCCTTCCCGCTTGCTGGCAGGCCGAGGGCCTTCTGTCCGAAGCGCAATGCGAGACACTGGTCTACGCTGCCCAGGCATTTGCGCGCGATCTTCCGGGTCAGTTCAAGGTGAGCCAGGAAGGCACCTCGCTGGAACTCTCCGAGGACGGACACTCCTACCGCCAAGGCTTCTTCCTCGGGGACGGAACCGGAGCGGGCAAAGGACGGCAGATCGCCGCGGTCATCATGGACCGATGGCTCGCAGGCGAGCGCCGGCATGTCTGGATCACCAAGAACGAGGCGCTGCTCCAAGATGCACGCCGCGACTGGGAAGCGCTTGGCGGGCCGCCGCTCGATCTCCAGCCGCTCTCGCGGTGGAAACTCGGTCACCCTGTCACGATGTCCGAAGGCATTCTCTTCGTCACCTACCCGACGCTGCGCTCGGGCCGCGCCGAGGATACGCGGCTTGACCAGATCCTTGCCTGGGCGGGCGAGGAGTACGATGGCGTGATCGCCTTCGACGAAGCCCACGCCATGGCCAATGCGCTTGGAGGCTCCTCCACTCGCGGCAAGATCAAAGGATCCGAACAGGGCATGGCCGGCCTCAGGCTGCAGAACCATCTGCCGCGCGCCCGCGTACTCTACGCGTCTGCCACTGGCGCCTCGGATATAGCCAACCTCGGTTACACCTCACGGCTTGGCCTGTGGGGACCGGAGACCGCCTTTCCGACCCACGAGGCGTTCATGACCGAGATCCGCGCCGGCGGCGTCGCGGCGATGGAACTCGTCGCCCGTGACCTCAAGGCGCAGGGCCTCTATCTCGCCCGTGCGTTGTCCTTCGCCGGGGTCGAGTACGAAATCCTCGAACACAGCCTGACCGAAGCACAGGTGCGGATCTACGATGCCTATGCCGATGCCTGGGCGATCATTCACCGCAACCTCGAAGCTGCGCTCGAAGCAACCCGCGTGGTCGACGAGGACAGCGGCGATACGCTCAATCACAACGCCAAGGCTGCGGCGCTGTCGATTTTCGAAGGCACCAAGCAGCGATTCTTTGCCCAGCTCCTGCTCTCGATGAAACTGCCGAGCCTGATCCCCGCGATGGAAGCCGCACTTGGCGAAGACCATTCGGTTGTCGTGCAGCTGGTCTCGACCGCGGAGGCCATGCTCGACCGGCGCCTTGCCGACCTTAGCGTGGAAGAACGCGAAGCTCTCGATATCGATCTGTCCCCGCGTGAATACGTGATCGACTACCTTACCAAGAGTTTCCCGGTGCGCCTGATGCAGGTCTTCGCCGATGAGGATGGCAATCTTCGTTCCGAGGCGATGAGCGACGAGGAGGGCAATCCCGTTTTTTGCCCGCGCGCCGTAGCCGCGCGTGATGCGTTGATCGAACAACTCTGCGCACTGCCGCCCATCGCCACCGCGCTCGATGCGATTATCGAGCATTTCGGAACCGACGCAGTGGCCGAAGTCACGGGCCGGACCCGCAGACTTGTCCTGGGCCGCGATGGTCGGCAACGCCTCGAACGGCGTAGCCCCAGCGCCAATGTCGCCGAAGCGCAAAGCTTCATGGAAGGCACCAAGCGCATCCTGGTCTTCTCGGACGCAGGCGGCACGGGTCGATCCTACCATGCCGACCTTGGCTGCCGGAACCAGCAGCGCCGGGTTCACTTCCTGCTTGAACCGGGATGGCGCGCCGACAACGCCATCCAGGGTCTCGGCCGTACCAACCGCACCAATCAGGCTTCGGCCCCGCTCTTCCGCCCGGTCACCACAGATGTGAAGGGCGAGCGCCGGTTCATCTCGACTATTGCGCGAAGGCTCGATGCATTGGGCGCGCTGACGCGCGGCCAGCGCCAGACCGGCGGACAGAACCTGTTCGACCCGGCCGACAATCTCGAAAGCGACTATGCGCGCGACGCGCTCAGCCGCTGGTTCCAGCTGCTCTATGACGGCAAGCTCGAAGCCACCACGTTCGGCAATTTCGTCGAGCGGACCGGCCTCCGGCTTGAAAGCCCCGATTGCGGGCTGACCGACAATCTCCCAACAATCCAGCGCTGGCTCAACCGCATTCTCGCGCTGCCGATCGCGCTCCAGAACGCGATCTTCGATGAATATCTCGGCCTCGTTGAAGCGCGGATCGAAGCTGCGCGCGAGGCTGGAACGCTCGACCAGGGTTTGGAAACCGTCAGGGTTGATCGTTTCACGGTCCTCGCCGATGAACTCCTGCGCACAGACCCCGTGACCGGTGCCGAGACCCGTCTCGTCTCGCTCGAAGTGACGAGGCACCTTCGGCCTCTGCGATTGAAGCGCCTGGTGCGGATGCACGAGATTGGCAGTTCGCACGCGATCCCGATGCGCAATGCGCGCTCTGGCATGGTCGCACTGTCGGTTCCGGCCCGACGCCTCATTGCTGACGACGGGGCCGTGATCGAACGCCGCCGCCTGCTGCGCCCGCTCAAGTCCGCGAACTGGACACTTGAGGCACTCGGTGAGAGCCACTGGGAAGAAATTGGCGTCACCGCGTTCACGAGCGCCTGGCGGGCCGAGGAAGAGGAGGCCTCTGCTTCACCGGTGACCGAGCGCGTCCATCTCGCCACCGGGCTGTTGCTTCCGGTGTGGAAGCGCCTGCCTGGCGATCATGTCCGCGTCACTCGGCTCGTTGCCGAGGACGGCCAGTCGATCATTGGGCGTGAAGTGCTCGATATCGATCTCGCCGCAATCGCCGAGACCTTTGGTCTTTCCGGAGTATCCGGACCGGCGCCTGAGCAGATCGGCAACCTCGTCATCGCCAGCGGCAAGCCGATGGGCCTCGCAAGCCACGATGCCTTGACCGTCAAGCGATCGCTGGTCGGAGGCGAACAGCGGCTTGAACTGACCGGGTTCTCGCCCGATCGGCTCGACTGGTACAAGGGCAAAGGCTGCTTCACCGAGATCATCCGCTACCGCACGCGCCTGTTCGTCCCGGTGTCGAATGCCTCGTCGGTTCTGCCCGCGCTTGCCGCCTGATCTCTCGGGCAGACCCCAATCTCAGAATGAGAGTGGAGGGAGCCCTTTGGGCTTGTGGGCCTCGTGATCCTCACCTGCGCCTTCATTCCATCAGGAGAACACCCATGATCCAGTCGATCCCCTTGAAGAAGCTTGTCCCGAGCCCGCGCAACGTCCGCAAGTCGAGCGACGTGCTGGCCGACCTCCAGCTGCGGGCAGACATTGCCGCGCGCGGCCTGCTGCAGAACCTCGTCGTGCGCAAAGGAAAGCGCGGCAAGTTCGAGGTCGAAGCAGGCGGTCGCCGTCTCGCCGCGCTGCAGGCGCTTGCCGAAGAGGGCACCTTGCCCGAAAGCCACGAGGTTACTTGCCTCGTCATCGAAGGCGAGGAAAGCGAAGTGCGCGAGGCCAGCCTTGCCGAGAACTTCCAGCGTCTCGCGATGAACCCCGCCGACGAGGCGCAGGCCTTCGCCTCCATCATCGAAGCAGGAGCTACGACGGAAGACGTGGCCCGCCGCTTCGGCCTCACTGTCCGGTTCGTCGAAGGACGTCTGCGCCTGGCAAGCCTCGCACCCTGCGTCTTCGAAGCACTTGCCGAGGGCACGATCACGCTCGACATGGCCAAGGCCTACGGCGCGATTTCCGACGTCGAGCGCCAGGCGCATGTCTATGCCGAACTGCAGGACGCTTGGTACCAGGTCACGCCCGACACGATCCGCCGCATGGTGCTCGACGCAACTGTTCGTGGCTCCGATCCGCGAGCTGTTCTCGTCGGACGCGATGCCTACCTCACTGCGGGTGGCAGGATCGAACGCGAACTGTTCGACGACGATGCCAGCGAGAGCTGGATCGATATCGCACTGCTCGAAGACCTTGCGCACAAGGCCATGGAAGAGGCGGCGGAAAAGACCGCGATCGAATATGGCCTTGCCTGGGTGCGCCCGACGCTTGGCAACTACGTCAGCCATGACCTCGTCGAAGGTCTCGGCCGTCTGCCATGCGAGCCTGCGCCGATGACCGAACAGGAAGCGAAGGAACTCGGCGAGCTTGAGGCCGATTACGACCGCGTCGCCGCCGTGCTCGAAGACGAAGACAGCGACGAGGACGAGGTGGCAAAGGCCGAACAGGAACTCGTGGTGATCGACCGCGCGATGCGCGCGCTCAATGATCGTCCCCCAGTGCTGGCAGACGAGTTGAAGGCCGAGGCTGGTGCCTTCCTTGTCCTCGCGCGCAATGGCGAGCCGACTTTGGTCCCGCAGTTCTACACCGAGACCGAAGTCTTCACCGACGACGATGGCGCTATCGAGGCAGTCGAGGATAGCGGAAAGGCGAAGCCCAAGAGCAGCTCGCTGTCCCAGCGCTTGCTCGACGAGCTCGCGATGCAACGCCGCGACATCCTGGCAATCCATCTCGCAAACGATCCGGCACTGGCGCTCGACTTCCTGGTTTTCACGCTCGCCGATGCCGATCGGCATGATTGGCGCGCCAAGAAAGCGTCGACGCTTGTTGGCTCGGTCGCGTCCGGCCCGGTTACTGGGTTCGAGGCCAAGGACGCACCGGCGAGTGCTGCTTTGGTTGAGTTCGCCGGGTCGCTGGATGAAAGCTGGCGTGCTGGGACAAGCGACGTTGAACGGTTTGCTAGGTTCCGGGCGCTGTCAGACGAGGCGCGCTCGGCGTGGCTTGGCCACGTTGTCTCGCGCACACTGGTTGCCAGCCTGGCCTGCGAAGGCGAACGCTCGGTGCCGCTGCACGAGGCGCTCGGCTCCCTCCTCGAAATCGAGACCGCGCATTGGTGGCGTCCCACGGCGGCGAACTACTTCGACCGCGTGGCCAAGGCCCGCACGCTCGAAGCGCTCGATGCCGCCGGCGGTCCCGAACTGGTCAGTCGATACGCTGCCTCAAAGAAAGCCGAGCTTACGAGCGCTGCCGAGCGCATTTTCTCGGGCAACTTCATTGGCGAGGCCGATGTCAAGCAACGGGCGCAGGCCTGGGTCCCTGCCATCATGCGTTTAGCCAATGCTGAGTGTAGCTCTCCTGTTAATGACCTTGCAGACGAAGCGGCCACCGACGACTCGACTGAGGAGATTGCCGAGCAGGCTGCCTGACCCCTCCTGACAGGTCCAGGTCACTCGGCGGGCGGTCCGTCCCTTTTGGGACGGGCCGCCCTTCTCCATGTCAAGTTCTGAGCCGAATTCACCTGGTGGCGGTCAGTCGGGGCTAGGCTACCAGTCTTAGGAATGCAGAAATTCGGGCGACCCAACCGCTCAGTCAGCAGTCGTCGACATGGTTGCCGTCCTCAGTTTCGAGACCGCTGTTTGGAAACCTACATCCAGTCAGATGTTTCTGGATCACCGGCCCACTTACGATCAAGCCAGCCAGTCCTGTCGCGGCTGAGCGCCGCTATCCGCACAGAGACTGACTTCGCCTTTGGCCATCCAGAAATGGGCAAACGAGCCTGCCGTTTGCCTGACTGACGGATATATCGTGGCGCGTCGTAGCCAGTCTGAGCTTACCCGCCAGCACGGCCTGTGCTTTTGCATCAGGGAAAGCTGGATGATCTCGGACTTGTCTGTAGGGCAGCGAAAATACGCCCATTTCTGGTAGTCCTTGCCGCCAACAACATAAACAATACCATCTTCGATTTCGTCATCGACAGGGTGTTCGCCGACAAGCCGGAACAGGTATTCCGGTTTCGCAATCAGCCCGATTGCAATCAACAAAGTCCGGATCGCAGTAACGAGCCATTCAGCCATCAACTCACCCGCCCAATGAATGGATCGACATCGCCGCGTCCCCACAGTCCGTCATCGTCGCAGATCCGGCAACCGGTTCTCGGCTTGTAACCCGGACGGCGATCCTCACACAGATGGAACTTACGCACGCGATTTGGCGTGCTACCTTCGACAGCGCGAAACCCGACCATCCTTTGCAGCATTTCGTTCACCGCCATGCAGGCCAACTCGGTCGTGAACGTCACAACCGCCGGAGCAGGATTACCTTCCCCGACGACATATGCTTCATGCTTGAGCTTCTCGTAGTCGTCGGGTTGGTCCCGCTTCATCGCTTCGGCGCGCGCGATTTCCGGCTCGACCAGTTCCGCGCAGACCAGACAAGCATTGTCGGGGCCAAGCACCGTCACTCTTCCGTCCATCGCTTCGATTTGCGGCGGATCGGCGTCCGAGACATCAATGGCCAGGCCAATGTCGATCACCTGTGTAAGGTAATAATACGTGAAGCGGTTCAAAAACATGCGACCGTCATGATCGTCTGTGCAACCGAAGATGAGATCGCACGAGCGCAACGCATCGCGATTCCGCTCATCGCCGACCCACCCTTCGAATGCGACGGCCCTTACGCCTAGACCCATGCGGGCAATGCCTTCGGCAATGACCTGGACTTTCGGGCGCATTGCGTCGGCATCGAATTGCGTTGCGCCGTGCAGACGATTGAGATTGGATGCTTCGACAATGTCATTGTCGAAGACTGCGATTTGTCCGACGCCGAGCCGTGCGAGGAGCGTGGCTAAGGCACTACCCGTTCCGCCACATCCAACAACGCCAATGCGCATCTGTCTGAGATTGTGGTTGAGCGAGTCGCCAAATGCCAATGCCTGCCTTGCCAGAACTTTCGAGCTTTGGATGCTCTGGCCATCAGCAAACCAGAAGCGAAGGTCGCTTCCCCACGATTTGATCGAACGGAGCTTTGCCCAGCCTGTCTCCGAAGGATGTAGCCAGACACGGCCCAACAATTCATCTCCGCAGAGCACCATGCTGATGAGCTTGGTTCCGTCGCCGTTGCGGTTGACGGCGAGCTGAACGAGATCCTGCTCGTTCTCGTCGTCCTGTGCCGAAAATTCGAGACAGCCTCGCGGATGGGAATGGACGATGCCGACGATATGATCGTTGGCTTCTGCATCGCGCAGCGCCTTCACATATGAATCGGTATACCAGCTCACATGGGCGCTATCGGCGCTGATGATGTCCTCGGAGGGTATTTCCCTGACATTGATGGAAAGGTATTTCTCGTGGGACTCCCGGTCCCATGGGTCGCGCTGAATTTTTGCAGCGCTGAAGAAAACATAAGCGGCATGTTCCTTGCCGTCGTCGCGGTGAAGCAGGGCCTTTACCCTTTCGAGATGACGGTCCTGCAGGGTGGCGCTGTACTGAGTCATGCAGCCACCAGCAGCGCATGTTCGACACGCTTGAGCATTGTCCAGATGCCGTCGATACCCGGGCGCCAGTCATCGCAATGGCGCGACCAGCGCTGCCAGGACTGGCCCCCGAAATTTACCGCATGATCGGCCTTGCTGGGATACTTGTTGCCCTTGACCAGCCTGACCCAAGGCATGAGGTGAAACATGTCGGGCCGTACATCGGGATAGCCATTGGGAATAAGGATCAGGAGATCGACCCTCTCCTGATCGTACATTCCCTCCGGCAACAACCACCCGCGAATGACGATGCCTTTCTTGTTACCGTCAACGCATTGCTCAAAGACGATGCCCTTGGTTTCGAGATATTCCAGATCGTCAGGCGGCAGAAAGCTCATTTAGCCCTCCGTTGAAGTCTTTTTGCCGGTGAAGAACCTTTCGACACCGGGCTGGGTCAGATCGACCGGAAAATCGTCCGCAATGGGAATGTCCTCGGGACCCGCGACATCCTGCCAGACATTGTAGGTCGCGACATCGACCCCTGCGAGGTTCTTGATCTGCAGACCCGTGATGGTCGGCTGATCCCAGTCGTATTTCTTGCGGTCGATAAAGATATGATCGGGCTTGTTTGCCATTTGAAATCTCCTTGATTTAGCCTTTGGGCGGATGCGGGTCGCGACCGTGGCTGTCACTGCTCGCAATGCGTCCGTCCTTGTTGTGAATGCGGAATTCGGTCCCCTGGCGGCGACTGAGATCGCGCCCGGAATCGATTGCCGACTGTTTGGTTTCATGGTGGCTGCTCGCACGGCTTGCTCCACCACGCTTCACGTCCCAGCCGCCTTCGCGGTTGGGAACGACATGATGCGTATCCGGTCCTCGTTTCGCCACAATTGAATCCTCGTGTCCGATAGGTTTATGTTCTCTATATCGAACACGAACCCTACTCGCTTGTCAAGTAGGATTTCGTTCGATATCATCGAACAAGGAAACAGGGGCTGCAAAACGGGAGAAACATGGCTGTTCCACTGCGAGAGAAGCTCAAAAAGCATAGGCTGGAGTTGGGATATTCCCTGGACGAGCTGGCCAGATTGTCGGGGTCGAGCAAAAGCTATCTTTGGGAACTGGAGAATCGCGAAACGCGAAAACCATCCGCTGAAAAGCTGACGAAGATTGCCGAGGTTCTGAACGTTACGACCGAATATCTGCTCGACGAGAACGCTGACCTCGACGACAAGTTTGTGAAGGAAGCCTTCTTCAGGAAATTCAACCGGCTCGACGCAGGCGACAAGCAACGTATTCAGGATATGATCGACGCATGGGCCAAGCCAAAATAAAGCTCCCCACGACGCCGCAGGGATGGGCGATCCGTTTATCCCAGCTCGTCAAAGTCTTTCACGAACTGCACGGCCTCGACCGATTCCCAATCGACGTGTCCGCCGTTGCCAGGGAATTCTCGGCGAACGTTTTTCCCGACGAACCGATCACGTTGATCGAAGGTCAGGCATTCGACAAATTCGAAGGCGCGTTGATCCCGCACCCGGCACAGAACGGAGAGTGGGGCATCTTCTACAATTCCGCCCTTTCGTCGAAAGGCAGGATCAATTTCACGCTCGCCCACGAACTCGGGCACTACCTCTTGCATCGGCAACTCAGCGGCGAGCCGATTTATTGCGCCAAGAGCGATATGTGGGCCTGGGACAGCGACTACGGGTTGATGGAAGCGCAGGCGAATGAATTCGCTTCCTTCCTGCTCATGCCGCTCGACGATTTTCGCGCCCAGATATCCGGTCTGGACCTCCCGAACATCGGTGCGTTTGAGTTCCTGCGCAAGCGTTATGAAGTGTCGCTCACTGCCGCGATCTTGAAGTGGCTCGATATCACCAAGAAGCGCGCCATGATCGTGGTTAGTCGCGACGGGTTCATCGACTGGTCTTGGGGCAGCAAACCGCTTTTCCGTTCCGGCGTATTCTTCCGGGCGCGGCAGACCGTTATTCCCGTTCCCGACGGTTCGCTAGCTTCGGGCAAGGTTACGATTTCCGATCCGGCCAACGGGACTCAACTGGCCGAGGGTGTCTGGGCGGAACGGGAAAGCGTTTATGAGTCGACGATCTTCTCCGAATATCACGACATGGCGATCTCGCTCCTGATCTACCCTGACGATCCTCCGCGCAGGCTCTTTCGCTTCGACGAGGAAGAAGAGGAGGATCGCCCCTTCGACACGTTCGACCAGTTTATGCGCAATCAGTGATGCGCTTCGACCATCATAATGGGCTTGCTGCCAAGGGAAGTGGGTCAGTGCTCATCGCTTATGCGAGAGGATGTTCGCCGGCGTCGCCTATTCCTGGGTGAGCTCGCCAGTTCCCGCGAGTTTCAGAACAATTGGGACCGGGAGATCCGAGGCCTTGGCCGACGTGATCCTTGGGTCGCCTATCGGGCAGCGGAAAAGCTCCAAGAAGAACCGATAGGCTGTCCAGTTGCAGGCGGCGTAGAGATCCTTGTTTGTTGAACCGGCTATCTTGGTCGCCGACGCGCACCGCATGTTGCCCTTCGCGTAATCGAAGATGAACGCAGCCGGACTGACCGCCAGCATCTTCTTGCACTGCGCTAGCAGATCGTTCCGCTCCTTCGTGTTCATCTGGTCGCCCGGCTCCTGGCGCTTCGCCTGAACTAGGACTGCCTTCGAATATGTCTGAATCGGCGTATCGACCCGAACATGGATGATCATGTCAGCGCCAATACACTTCTCCTCCGCGGCCACCCCCTTTCGATGACGCAGGATCGAGCTAGACCATTGGAGTCCTCCAATGGCTTTCGCGCCTTTCGCCGAAAATTCGGCATCGAGATTGCCCACTAAGACACCGGTCAGGTCGTCTTCGTCGGTTACAAGGCCATCGCGGTACTTCCCCATCGCTCTCCTGACGGCTTGCTCGGCGCTGTGGGCCGCAACCCGCATTGCATCTTCAAAACCCATTTGCAGACCTCAATTTGATTACCAAGCACCTCTTACCACCAGTCGCTCACCATCATGACTAGTGCTTCCTCAATTCTATAGCCGCTCCTGGAAACAACTCGAGTTCCTTCATGTGTCCAACGTGCGGGCGCAAGGAGGTCATCATTGCATGAGAGGGGAGGGAGCTTTGCTCTTCCTGAACCGGGACATGCCCGTCCCGGCAATCAGGAGAACTTCCATGACCAAGTCCCGTCCCACTGCTTCAGCTTCCCCAGCCCAGCGCATCACCGCCGCCATCATTGAAAAGCTCGAGCAAGGCACAAAGCCCTGGGTCAAGCCGTGGCGCGGTGTGCCGGTCTCGCGGCCCTTGCGCTCCTGCGGGACGCCCTATCGCGGCATGAACACCTTCTGGCTTTGGATGGTGGCCGATGGCTGTGGCTATGCCTCGCCCTACTGGATGACCTACCACCAGTGCCAGAAACTCGGCGGACAGGTCCGCAAGGGTGAGAAATCGACCATCGCGATCTTCTACAAGAGCTACACCAAGGAGCTCGTTAACGCCGAAGGCGAAGCTGACACCGAGAACCGGCGCGTGCTCAAGGCCTACGCCGTGTTCAACGCCGACCAATGCGACGGCCTCCCTGAATTTTACCATCCCAAGCCGCTGGTTGCCGCCCTTGAGCCAAAAGGGCGCGAAGAACGGCTCGATGCCTTCTTTGCCCACGTCGGCGCCGATCTGCGCCACCATGGAGCCGAGGCCTATTACGAGCCGCTGCGCGACCGCGTCACCATGCCGCCAGCCGAACTCTTCGATGCCTACGACCATTACTACGCGACGCTCGCGCACGAGCTGTCGCACTGGACGGGTCATTCTTCGCGGCTCGATCGCGATCTCAAGAACCGCTTCGGCAGCGAGGCCTATGCTGCCGAAGAACTGATCGCCGAACTGTCGTCAGCCATTCTCGGAGCCGAACTGGGTCTGCCGGTTGCCCACCTCGATCATCACGCCAGCTACATCGCGTCCTGGCTCAAGATCCTCAAATCGGACGAGCGCGCGATCCTCACCGCTGCGGCCAAGGCCGAGGAAGCGGCCAGCCTGTTGCTTGACCTTGGGGGTCACCAATCCAGCGAAAGCGAGCCCGACATTGATCTCGCTAATGCAGCCTGAGGAGCAGTGAGATGGGACGTTCCGTCAGCTATCCGACCGGCGCCGTGGTGGCCTTTCGTCTGCTTGATGGCAGCGAAGACGACGATGTCGACTGGGTCTACGAGTGCCTCGTCGACGAGATCATCGATACCGCGAAGGCGACCTTCCCTAGCTTCGAGCGCTTCGACGGATGGCGCAGCCGCGAGGACCGTATCCTCCTGCGCAACGCCTTCGCCGATTGCGGCATATCGACCTATTGCGGCCTTGCCGCGATCTGGCTCGCCGAACGCGACGATGCGCGGTACTGGGAGGCCGACTTCTACAACCCGCGAGTGCCGAGGGCACGGCACTGGCTCGGCCAGGTGTCGGGAAGGTTCATCGACCTGTTCGGTGAGCTGCGCATGGTCGGTCGGTTCTCGAATGGCGAAGCGATCTTCGAGCGCTCCCGATCCACCTGCAACACTGGATTCTGATCCTGCCTCCTTCCAGTCCGCCGGAAGAGGCCCTTGGGCCGGTCGGGGCGAGCCGCAACCTGCGGCCCGTCGGCCCGTGTTGCCCGCGCCAGCCTAGGGCCGCAGGTTTCCCGCTACGCGGTGCGCCTCGCCCCTTGTCCCGGCCCTGATCGGGCTCCGGCGGACAAGGCCGAGGCAATGGTGCCTCCTCTCCTTGTCTGCACGATCAGATCAGGAGACACCCATGTACGACAGCTTCATCGACCAGTTGAGCGGCCTCGACTTCTCAGGCCTGAGCATCAGGCCAGCTCCCCTCAACCCAACCGACTTTCCCTGCGAGGATGCGATCGACCAGACGCTTGGCGCCGTATGGTCCGACCTTTTCGCGATGTTTTCCGACACGGCCCTGGAAGCCGATGCCGAGGATATCGCCTGGGGTATGGTCAACCTCTTTCACCGTGCCGCCAGCCGGAAGTCCGCTCAGCTCGACCGGGCCAGCGACGAGATCCGGGTCCTCCTCGCATCAGCCGATGGCTCCGAAGTGCACTCGAGCAATCTCGAAGAGCAGGTCGAGCGCGCGCAGGCTGCCGAAGCCAGCATGCTGGCCTTCGAGCAGATGCGTGAGGCGGCGGCAGCACTATACCGCGACGAGACCGGTTCCTCGTGGAAGCCCGTTTCCGGGTCGCGCTCGAGTCATTCGCGCAATCTCACTTCGGCCGTAATCGATGCCCGCGATTTCCTTCGCGCACGCGCTGAGAACCGGCGTCACGCTCTGATTCCGGAAGGAACTCCGGTCGTCTTCGCCGGTGGTCGTCAGAGCTTCGAGAGCGCCGAGGACGCGAAGCGTTACGCCGACAATATCTGGGCGACACTCGACAAGGTTCGTGATGCGGTTCCCGATCTCTTCCTGGTCCATGGCGGCGACGGCAAGGGTGCCGACCGCCTCGCCGCGAGCTGGGCTGAGCGCCGCGAAGTCCAGCAGCTGACCTATTCGCTCGATCGTCGTCTCGGTGCCCGCGCCGGGTTCAAGCGCAACGAGCAGATGCTCTCGCTCAATCCACGCTACGTTGTCGCATTTCCTGGCAATGGCGTGACCGAACGACTGGTGATCGATGCTAAGACGCGTCGGATCACAGTGGTCGATCGTCGCGGTCTGTTGGGCACCTCTCCCGGGTCCTGAGGGGGCCTTTACAATCTGCAACTGCATTGCCCGGATGTGCATTCGGCGCAGACCCGACTATGGACCGGTCATGCAACTTGACGATCTGCTGCAGCGCTACTTTGCCACCACCGACCTCTCCGGGGTTGCCACCGACACGTTGTCAGCTGGCATCGAGCACTGCCGGGTCGATCTCGGGCTCGAGGAGGACCGGGGAAAGCGCTTTGCGTTGTGGTCGTTCCTGCACATGTTCGGGTCCGCCCCCGATCTCGACGTGGCGTTCGAAAACGAGGAGGACCGGGAGGCCGCGCGCAATTTCATGGATCTGCTGGCGGCATCGGAAGGCGAAGCCTGATTGCAAGCGCCGGTCACGGCACCTTCAGACCCGCACCCGATACCCATCCGGCTTTCTTCGCGAACAGTCCTGAATCAGGTCAGCTGAGGACAGCAACCCGTTCCTTTCCGGCCGTGTTGGCAGCTGCGCTGCCTGCCCGCACCACCCGTCATGAACAGGTTCCCCTTCGGCCTTACAGGCCTGCGGTGCAGTCCTCCCATGCCCTGCTTCTTCTGGATGTTCGCAAGCCGGAGATGGTCTCCGGTTTGAAGAACTGAAGGACTTACACCATGACCAATATCGCAATCCTCACCGGCCGCATCGCCCGCGATCCTGACACCCGCGAGACCAAAGGCGGTACCAATGTCACCGGGATCACCGTCGTCACCGATCGCCCCGCACGGGACAAGGACGGCAAGACCTATAAGGACGAGAACGGCTACACTGCCAAGGAAAGCGAGTTCCACCGGGTGACCTGCTTCAACGGCCTCGCCAAGACCGTCGGCCAGTACTGCTCCAAGGGCCAGCTGGTCAGCGTGCAGGGCCGCATCCACTACACCCAGTGGGAGGACAAGGACGGGGTCACCCGCTACGGCACCGAGATCCTCGCGGACAAGGTCGACTTCCTCTCCCGCGGCAACGGCTCGGGTGACGAGAACGACAACACCGACGCTCCCGAGATCGACTGACATCGATCCCGGTCGTCCCCCTTACGAAGAGGCTCTGCCGCAAGCGGCAGGGCCTCTTCTTCTGTGGTTACTGGGTTCCCGGCGTTGGATGCGAAGCACGGGTTGCACCGCGCCCCGTCAGTTTCTCGATCGCGGCATCCTCGCCGAGTTTCCCGAGTTCTTCAGCAACCTTCCTCAGGCCCTTCTTCGAGAAGCTTTCGAGGCCGCTTCCCAGGATGATTTCGCCGAGTTCTCTGGCCGCTTGCACTTCAAGTTCGCGTTGTTTGGCGTCGAGCGCCTCGCGGTCTGCTTCGAGCTTTTGCAGGGCTGCAATCGCGCTCCTGTTTCGGGGCATGTTAATTGTCCTTTTGTCCCCCTCGGATCTGCTCCCCGGTTGTTTCCATGCCCGCGTTCTCGGGGTGTAGGAAAGGCAATTCGCACCCAGCAGATGTTTGATCTGGGCGGAGGTGGTGGGTTCTTGCTCACGGTTCTCCCAGCATGATGGCCTTGCGCCTCCCGCCTCAAGGACGGCGGGGCCCCACCATTTCGCCCGCCACCGGATTGCATCCGGCAGCGAACAAAATCGTTACCCCCACCGCCGCTATCGCGGTCGCCCATTCGGGCGATCCCTGACCCGGGATGCACAAGACCATCGCGCGCACCTCCTGTCGTCTCACGACAGAAATCAGGAGGATTATCATGGCTTATTCGATGCATTGCGCCGTTGCGTCCCGGAGCTACTTCGAGGCTCTGGAAACAGCCGAGAAGAGAGCGCTGCACAGCTTCTTCGATCAGCACGTTATCGAGGATGACGAACTCGGGTATTTTGCCCTCGACGAGGGTGACTACAACATGTTGCCAGCTCATCTCGCAGCGCGGGTGGTCCACACGGTGCATGGCGGCATGCTCGACGAGTTTTGAGACTTCCGACAGGGCGGGAACCGGGAACGGTTCCTGCCCTTTTTTCTTGTTTGCCGGGTAGTCCAATCAAGCGCAAAAAATCGGTTCGGTCGGTTGCTCTGTCGGCCGCCCACCGCAATGCGGCGGCGCCCGATAAATGGAGCGGGGCTGTGGACGCACTCTGTCCCGCGCATCTTGCGATGCGCTCCTGAGGGTGCGGCGTGATTTGTTCCTGGGGCCCGCGCGCACTTGCGAACCGGCAACGGGTCGGGCGGCGGGAAGCTGGGCAGGCGACATGCCCCGCTTGCCTTGCTTCCCACGCGCCCTTGGCCGCTGCCTCTTTCGCAGGTGCTGTCTTTGGCTGGAGGCGTCCAACTGCTTACTATCTGCATGCGGTGAGCTGCCAGGCCCGGTTGCTCGCGCTCCAACGAGCAGGTCGGAAAAGGTCGTCCTTGATCAATCCCCCTCACTGTCTGGACCACCCCGAGCACATGGGAACAAGGGAGCACACCGTACCCCGCGATTTCGGGATTTATCTCTCTGTTATTGCTGAAGAATATGGTTTTGGGCGAAATCAACCCGTCTGCGAGTAGAGCGGGTTTGCGCTGATCCGCTGACAACTCACATACATCTATCATTTTGAAATATAGTCCGAATCTTTCGATTGACTGCGAGTTGTTCACGATTTATTCTCATCGGCACCTTCCGCAAGGTGAGCCAGGTTCCGTCGGCCCGACAAGGAACCTGTTTCATGACCCGACAAGATCGGCTTCAGACATTCGTATCTCTCTCCGTTGGTAACTGGGTTCGCCAGTGTGCCGCGGACCATGGCGTGAGTGTCAGCGTCTTTATTCGCGACCTCATTGTTGCAGCGTGGCAGCGCGATAACGAGGCGAAGGACCGCCCCGCAGGGCTCGATCCCGCGCGCCAGGCTATCTTCATTTCGGTGGCGCTCGATGCGCTTCTGGCCAGCCATTCTGACGCGAGTTTGCGCGATCGTACTCACGAGGCGTACCGGCGACGCCTCGAGCGTCTTGGCCTCCCCGTCAACGCGAACATGGGAGGCCATTCCCATGAAGCATAATCTCCTGAACTTCACCCGCGGGAGCCAACTGCTCGGCCACTTCGGTTTCATGTTTGCCGCGGGGCTTAAGGGTCCTCTGATTGTCACCGGCCTGGTTGCGGTCGGCACCTGCTATTGGGAAGTGCGGTCGGCTCTGAGTGATCACCAGATCTACCTGGTCTGGATGCATATCTACGCCAGTCTCTATGCCTTCATGGAGTTCGATCCGGCCAAACTGGTCAACCTTGAGCTGCTTGACGGCGAAAGAGTCGGCCTCCCGTTTGACATCGTTCGCGAGTTCCCGCCGATGCGCGGGGCGGTCGAAGCGTTTCGTGCGGCAGTGAAGCAGGGATTGCTCGTCTCGGCGGTGCTGTTGATCCCCGCATTCGTGTTCTTCTGGTGGTTCGCCGAGCGCTTTGGCGGGCGGTCGAAGGAGCGCAAGCACGAGCGCGGGGCAATGCTTGTTTCGCTCGACGAACTCGAAGAAGAAATTGAGCGTCACAACAAGGCATTCCGGGCCGAGGAACTGGGACGCAAGTTCGGCTGGAAGTGGCGGCTTGCGAGCTCGTCGGCGCTCGCCGAAGCGGGCCACTACCAACCCGCACATCTCGCCGGTGTAAGCTGGCCGTGGCGGCTCGAGCAGAGCCACGCCATGCTTATTGGCACAACCGGAACCGGCAAGACCGTGGCGCTAACCGAGCTAGTTGCCGAAGCGCGTGAACGCGGCCAGCGCGCGGTCATTTTCGACCTCACAGGGGCATTCATTGAGGCCTTCTACGATCCCGCGCGCGACATCATTCTCAATCCTGTCGATGTTCGATGTCCGCTATGGAGCGTGTTCAACGACTGCACGACGGAAGCTGAGTTTCACGCCGCTGCCGAGGCGCTCGTGCCCCATGACGGGGGTGGTTCAGAACAATTCTGGGTGCTTGCGGCGCGCATGCTGTTCGTCGAGATGTGTCTCCATCTTGCCCGTGCCGGCACGGCAACCAACGAGGCTTTGGCACGGCGGCTGATGACCGCTGACCTGTCCGAAGTGCATAAGCTGATGCGCGGTACCATGGCCGATCCGCTGACCGCTCCGGAGGCGGCCCGCATGGCGGAATCGATCCGCGCGGTGTTTAATGCGAATGCGAAAGTGCTCAAGCTCTTGCCCTCATCCGGACCGCGCTTTTCGGTCCGCGACTGGGTCAAAGGCGACTGCCAAGCGGGCTCGATCCTGTTCCTCTCTGCCCGCTATGTCGACATGAGTATCTCCTCGCAGTTGCTGACGCTGTGGCTCGACACGGCGATGAATACGCTGATGACGCTCGAGCGCACACAGGACCTGCGGATGTGGTTTCTGATCGACGAACTCGGCGCCCTTCACCGACTACCGGCCCTCGAAAAGGGGCTGCAAACTGCGCGCAACTTCGGCGGAGCGATCGTCACCGGGGTGCATGCGTTTGCCAAGCTCAAGGAAGTCTACGGCGAGAACATGGCCATGACACTGTCCTCGCTTGCGCGCACCAAGCTCATCCTGGCGACAGCCGATCGCGAAACGGCGACTTGGTGCTCCGATTTCATCGGCCACCGCCAGGTGCGCGACATGGAGGAAGGCTACAGCTACGGGTACAACAATGCGCGCGACGCAGTCAGCCTGACGCCGAGGCGGCAGATCGAGCCGTTGCTTCTACCCGACCAGTTCATGAACCTTCCGCGGTTGTCGGCCTACATCAAGTTTCCCGACGGATTCCCCGCTGCGCCGGTATCGCTCATTCCGCGCACGCGTGGCCGTATTGCCGAGGGATTCATCGCCCGCGAGAAACCGCTCAAAAAGTCTGGCCAGGGTCCGGCGGCAGCTACGCTCCAGGCAAAACCGGGTTCGAAACCGAATGACGAGCATCCCGCCTCGAACGATGACGGTGCTGGTAAGCCTGTCGATTTAAGGCAGCACAAACTCGACCTGGAGGGGCAGCGCCGCGTCGCCGATCAACTGCAAGATCGGCAGGAGCCTGTGCCGTTTGAAAAGCTGAACGCAGGCCGCGCTGCTGGTGATCTCGGTGCCGAAACCCATTCCGTTTCGCATCTGGATGCAGGTCCAACGCTACCTCTCGCCGCCGTGCAAACCGGTGAGGATGCACCAGCAATGGGCGCGGAACAGCATCCGTCCGAACCAGGAGCCGCCGGCGATGACGCAGCTGGCAAGGCTGGTTCGACGCAACGTGGCCGTTCAGCTGCCAACGGGCGCCAGCCACTCACGCCGGTCGAAAAGGACCTGCGTGAAGGTGCGGTCGCAGATCCTCCGGAAAAGGATTTCGGCGAGTTCGAGCCCGACATGTGAAAGGAAAATGGGGAGGGATTACCTGGCCGCGAGGGGAGCCCGACGAGGATTAGACAGAATGCTTTCCGTCGCCAATGTGCGCTCCCCTTCCGCCGCCGCGAGCTATTTCGCGGCAGACAATTACTACATCGGCGCCGATGCCGATCGGTCCGGAACCTGGATCGGGAAGGGAGCGGAACGACTTGGTCTCGAGGGCCGCGTCAGCGCCGAGCAGTTCGATGCCTTGCTGCGGGGAGAACTTCCCGGTGGTATCCAGGTCGGCAATGCGGGCCAAGCCCACAGGCCGGGAACCGACCTCACATTCTCACTGCCGAAAAGCTGGTCGTTGCTCGCGCTGGTGGGTGGCGACCAGCGGATAATCGATGCCTATCGCGAGGCCGTCATCGAGACCTTGCGCTGGGCAGAAAACAACGCGGCGCAGACCCGGATGGGCAGTCAGGCTGGCTACGGGAAGGTCGCGACAGATAATCTGACGATTGGTCTTTTCCAGCACGACACCAACCGCAACCAGGAGCCGAACCTGCATTTTCATGCGGTCGTGGCAAATGTCACGCAAGGCAGCGACGGGAAGTGGCGCGCGCTTCGCAATGACAAGCTTTGGTCGTTCAACACCCTGCTCAACTCGATGACCATGGCGCGCTTTCGTCTGGCGGTCGAGAAAATGGGCTACGAAGCAGGGCCGGTTGGAAAGCATGGCAATTTCGAAGCAGCGGGCATTGCCCGCGAGCAGGTCATGGCCTTTTCAACGCGGCGCGAAGAAGTCCTCGCAGCCAGGCGAGGGGGCGGACTTGAGGCAGGGATTGTCGCAACGCTGGAAACACGCAAAGGCAAAGAGCCAGTGCGCGATCGCGAGGGTCTTCTTTCGTCGTGGCGCCAGCGAGCCGAAGAGGTCGGTCTCGATCTCGGTGGTCTGATTGATGCATCCCAGATGCGTGCCGCGGCGAAGGCTTCCGAAGCCTCGAAAGAGCAAAGCCTCCTTCATCGCGGGATTGCGAAGCTGAGGGAGTTTGCGCAGCGCATCAAGGGCGATCCGGCTGATCCACTGATCCCTGCCCATGTCCTCAAGCAGGATGCGCCGACCATCGCGGCCGCACAAGCTGTGGCCTCTGCGGTACGCCATCTCTCGCAGCGCGAGGCAGCGTTCCCGCGTGAGGGATTGCTGAAGGCTGCGCTCGATTTTGGGCTGCCGACGACGGTGGAGCATGTCGAAATCCGTGTGAACGCATTGGTCAGAAGCGGCGCACTCGAGTCCGGCAAAGGCGAGCACAAAGGCTGGCTGGCGAGCCGCGAGGCGCTTGACCTTGAAAGCACCATTCTCGCGAATGTCGACCAGGGACGAGGTGCAGTGTTGCCCATCCTGGATCGGAAAGACGCAGCAGAACGGGTTCAGGCTGTTGCAGCGATCAACCACGGAATTTCGCTCAACGAAGGACAGGAGAATGCGGCGAGCCTTGTCCTTTCATCGCGTGACAGGATCGTAGCGATCCAGGGCATAGCCGGGGCGGGCAAAAGCAGCGTGATGAAGCCGGTCGCCCAGCTGCTCCGCGAGGAAGGCAAGCAAGTGCTGGGGCTCGCGGTGCAGAACACGCTCATCCAGATGCTCGAACGCGACACCGGCATCCGTTCGATGACCATCGCCCGCTTTCTTGCCCAATGGGGCAGGCTTCTGCACGAGCCGGGAAATGCTACGTTGCTGAGTGAGGCTCGGAGCGCGCTCGGAGACCATGTCCTGGTGCTCGACGAGGCCTCGATGGTGTCGAACGAGGACAAGGCCAAGCTGGTACGGCTGGCAAACCTAGCCGAAGTCCATCGTCTGGTTCTCGTCGGTGACAAGCGACAGCTAGGCGCCGTCGATGCCGGTAAGCCCTTCGACCTTGTCCAGCAGGCCGGGATCAAGCGCGCCAACATGGATGTGAATTTGCGCGGCCGCGATCCCGTCCTGCGGCGAGCCCAGGCCGCCGCGCAGGAGGGAC
The DNA here is from genome assembly GCF_020539485.1 of Fulverythrobacter ferritrahens. Lineage (GTDB taxonomy): Bacteria > Pseudomonadota > Alphaproteobacteria > Sphingomonadales > Sphingomonadaceae > Andeanibacterium > Andeanibacterium ferritrahens. The sequence goes on along the minus strand of NZ_JACDXU010000001.1, from coordinate 133,369 downwards.
GTATCGACGATGCGCTCCAGGCTCTTTCTCCTTCAACCATCGAGGCTCGCGGGGACAGTGCGATTGTTGCTGCCGAAAAGTGGCTTTCGCTCAGCCCGGCGGAGCGGGATCGGACCTCGATCTACGCGTCGGGACGGGCCTTACGGTCTGCGGTTAACGAGGCTGTCCAGCGCGGACTCAAGGCCAATGGCGAGCTCGGCCCACGATCGGGCCGTCTGACCGTTCATTCGCGGATGAATGTGACACACGAGGAGTTGCGATACCTTCGCACATACCAGCCAGGCATGGTCCTCAACTTTCGCTCGCGCGAAAGCACCCAGAAACTCTCCAAGGGCGACTACACCGTCAAAACCATCGACCATGCGCGCAAGCAGCTCGTGCTTGAGGACAGGAAGGGGCGAGTTCGGAAGTTCAATCCCGCGCGATTGCGGCCGGGCGCAGACGATAGCCGGCTGTCGCTCTTCGAACGCAAATCGCTGTCCATCATTGAGGGTGATAAGATCCGTTGGACCGACAACGACCACAAGCGCGGGCTATTCAACGCCGACCAGGCGAGGATCGTGGCCATCGACACAAAGGGCGTATTGGTGGAGACATCAGCGGGCAAAGAGCTCCGCCTGAGCCGCGGTGACCCCATGCTCAAACGCATAGACCTCGCCTATGCCCTCAATGCGCATATGGCGCAGGGACTGACCTCCGATCGCGGGATCGCGGTGATGGACAGCCGCGAGCGCAATCTCGCCAATCGGCAGACCTTCCTGGTCACGGTCACCCGGCTTCGCGACGGCCTTACGCTGATTGCAGACAATGCCGAGAAACTCGGCCGGGCTATCAAGTCCAACAGCGGCGAGAAAGCTTCGGCCCTCGAAGTAACGCAAAGGCTCAAGGCGGCAGCTGCCAAGGGTCTTTCACAAGACAGGGATGTTGGCAGCGCTTCGCCTGCAAGTGACAAGCCCGAACTGACAAAGGAAAGGGTAAAGCCTTTCGAGATCGGTATCTGAAACCTGGCAACCGATCTCAGATCGCACGCCCGAACCAGATGACCCTACCGACGACCTGGATTTCAGATCTGTCGACGTCGTCCCAACTCGGGTAGGCCGGGTTGTCGCTGCTAATCGTTATCTTGCGCCCACCAGGCTTGAGGGTGACGCGCTTGACGACGAGAGCATCGTCGGCGCGCAGGACATAAATCCCGTCACGCAACCGGGAACCGTGGTCGGACGCATCGACCATGACCTCGTCTCCGTCGCTAAGCGTAGGCTCCATGGAGTCGCCCAGGACATGAATGATCGAGAGGCTGGGGCTCTTTGCAGGCGTCAGCCGAGCGAGCCAACGTTCGTCGAAGCCGAAACGTGTATGCGCAGTTTCGCTCTCGGCAATTGCTCCGAAACCGGCTGATGCATCGACATCGAGCACGGGGATTTCGATCAAGCCATCGCGCACCGGCAAAGGCGGTCCGCCCAGGAGTTGCTCATCGACACCAAAGAAACTCGCCAGCGTACGGCGGTCGGCATCGTCCAATCGACGTGGAGAACCCCGCTTGATGAACTGTTGGATATATGACGAGTTGCGGCCGATCATGCGGGAGATCGAGGAATAACCAAGCCGCCTTTGCTGGATCAGCCTGTCGAGTTCTTCCCGTACTTGTTCCATCGCTTGCACCCTTCCGGCCGATGCCGGGATAAAGGAAATTTCCTAGACTCATCGGGTCGTTCCTAATAGGAACAAAACAGGAACACAAGTGCCGAGTGAGTCGAGGTGGATTATGGAATTGCTGGATCGCATCGAGCGTCATCTCGAGGAAACGCACATTTCGGCAACGCGGTTCGGGCGCCGCGCCGTCGGTGATCCGCGCTTTGTGCTTGATCTAAGGGCTGGCCGCCGGCCGCGCCGGCGAACCGTGGAGAAGGTTGAGCGCTATCTTTCACATGGTCCAAGATTGAAGAAACAGCCTGATTAGCCCTTTGTCGCGATCGATGGGCCAATCCTCTTTTGGTTCAACAAGATGTAGCGATGATGCTTTGATTTTTGTGTTTGGCTCTGGAAGAAGTGAGAGCCATGAGCACTGGATCAGAACCTGCCCGTTACAATCCATGGCTCTCACAGGCATGGGCCCCGGCATTGAGAACGCGAACTCTGGCGGCCTTGGACCGGAGCACCAGTGAGTGTGATCGGCTTGCATTGCTTCGGACGTTGGCATGGCTGAGTGGTGGAAGATTTGAATCTGACGATCACGAGTTTTCTGGATTCAGCGATGAGGGTCTTGCGCGATTTGGTCTCGCTAGGATCGGTCCAAGCGCGATCCGGATACGTGACGAGGACGGACCGTTCTGGTGGCCTCAGATCCACGTCGATTCCCAGAGTCGACGCTATCTTGAGGAAGGTGTCGGCGATGGCATTCTGCGTCGTCTGACCAGTCTTCCCGGCTATCGATCACTTTCCCAAAAGGCCGCGGTCCGGGCTCTCTTTACTGCCCCTGCTGGATCGGGATTGCTTGTGTCGCTCCCGACAGGTGCTGGTAAAAGCTTGATGTTTCAGTTGGCAGCCCTTCACGGAAGGGAATCGCACGTGGGTTCGTGCGTAGTCGTTGTGACACCGACAATAGCGCTAGCACTCGACCATGAGCGAACTTTGCGGGGAATCCCGGGTTTGGAGGGTAGCCGCGCGTTGATCGGAGATCTCGGCAGTGAAGGTATCCGAGATGTGGTCGATGCATTCAGGCGCGGAGAAATCCCTATCTTGCTTCTGGGTCCAGAGCTTGCACTTCGCTCAGATATTGTCAGTCGATTAGTAGAGGTCGCTTCGCCTGAAGCCGCCGCATTTGGACTTAACGGCCGCCTTACCCACTTATTTGTCGATGAAGCGCATATAATTGAGAGTTGGGGCAGAAGCTTTCGTCCCGACTTCCAACGCCTTCCCGGATTGCTCGCGGAGCTTCGTAAATCCAACCCCGACGTGCGTGCGGTGCTGCTGTCCGCGACCATGCCACCTTCAGCACGAGCAATCCTGCGGCGCGATTGGTCGCTAACTGGCGAGTGGCTGGAGATCGACGCCAGGGTCCCGCGCTACGAACATGATATCGTTGTTAGCCAGTGCAGTTCCGACGAGGAAAGGCAGGAAGCGCTGTCGTTCGTGGTCGATCGTGCCCCTCGCCCAGCAATTGTTTACACGACCGAAGTGGTCGATGCAGAACGCATTTTCAAATGGTTGTCCGATGATCGAGGCTACCAAAAGATGGCTCTCTTCACGGGTGACACGGGTTCGGCAGATAGACGGCGGATCATCGAGGATTGGTCAAACAATCACTACGATCTGATCGTTGCAACGTCTGCTTTTGGTATCGGCATCGACAAGGCCGATGTCCGTTCCGTCATTCATGCGTGCCTGCCGGAGAGCGCGGCACGCTGGTATCAGGAAATCGGTCGCGCCGCGCGCGATGGTGGGCAAGCATTCGCCGCCTTGCTGTTTACTGGCTCTAGAGAAGGCGGAGATGATGTTTCAACAGCTCGACGGATGGCCGTTGGCGGCTGGTTGACGCGCGAGTTGGCCGAGAAGCGATGGGCGGCGATGCGATCCTCAGCAACGGACCAAGGCTGGGTGGGCGGCAAATGGCACATGAGCGTCGACCTCAACGCGATCAGAGAGGGCCTTCGGCCAGAATCGACAGACTATAATCGAAATTGGAACATGGCGTTGCTCACGCTTCTTCAGCGCGCTCAGGCCATTTCAATCAAAGCCGTGAAGCCAAAGGGCGGTGACGAAGCGCGCGTATGGGAGATCGAAATCAGTGACGGCGGCCTTCTGTCCGATGACCCTACATCGGCCTGGGACAAGATTTATGAGCATCGCGATCGAGAAGTGGCCAACGCACGAGACGAATTAACACCCTGGCTCAATCTCGTCCGCAAGCCGCTTGATGCATGCATGGTGAGGACAGCCTTCGAGCTCATCGAGCCCAATACCTGCCTGCCGAGTTGCGGTCGTTGTCCTCACTGCAGAGATCAGTTGATCAGGCCCCCGCGGCATGTTGAGGCCATGGGCCTGGAGGCGGCCTGGCAGGACACGCCCGCCTTCGAAAACTCGAAGATCTCTCATGGCGTGCATTTGGTCGAACCCGTGGATCGTACTCTTGAGACCAATTTGCCAGCGCTGGTCCACACAATCACGAGCATCGGGATCCAGCAATTTGTGGTCGATGCAGAACTCGCCGAGGGGATTGCGGATGCCCTTGGTCAAGATCCTAAAGTGCTCGGACTTATTCTTACACTGGATGAATGGACCGAAGGCCGCAAACTTGCCAATCTGCCGACCGCATTGCTCGTCTCTCCTGATGAAAGAAACGGGTGGCACGTAGAACGCTTTGTTCAATGGGCTAAGGATGCGGCATTTACCTCTATTGTCGTTGCAAGGCGGGACAGGCAGTATCGTGGGCGTAGATTTGACCAGTGGGTTTCCCATCACGCACCAATCTCACAAGAATTTCTCATGTCTTTGGCAGGGGGCTGAGTTCTAGGAATGAGTATTCTCTCTAACCCTCAAGGTACGCCAGAGCGTGTCTGGTCTTTGATTGCGGGACTAGGCGCTCTGGGTGGGAGACTTCCGCGCGGTGAATTTTCTTCCATCTTAAACCCTGGCTATTCCGCTGGAGGGCAGCAGGTCGCGGCTCAGGCGACGAATGCCGCAAACGGAACAGGGGCCGCGACAGCGCTGGAACTGGTCGAACGCAATGGAGACGAGATCCAATTGCACGATGTGGGCGAGCTAAAGACACCGGCGCAGTTGGCGGACTACGTCCACGATTTTCTTTGCAGTCGAGATGAAGGCAATATCGAAGCGGTCATTGCCGAAGCCTATGCGTGGCTGGTGGTCGAAAGCCATTCCCGGCGTGATTTGGGCTGGCTCTATGAGTTGGGGGCTGCTGAATTCGCCGATCTCGTGGATGCTGGATTGGTCGGCGAGGACGAGGACGGGCGGCTAATGAATCCGACCAAAGTCCCTGCGTGGAGACGTTGGCTGCTCTTCATGGGACTGAGCGTCAAGATGCCTGACGCTAGGCTGGTGGATTATCCTTTGCCGGCGAGGCGGATCGAGATTGAGATGCGGAGAGCCGGCGTCGAAGAGCAAACTTCCATGCCGGCCGGAGCCTTTGTTGACCTCTTGGCGAACCGGTGTCCTTACTTGGATAGGGGGCGACTGTTTAGGCAGGCATGCGCAAGGAAAGGCTACACCGCAGACACCAGGACGCTTTCAGCGGTTTTGAGCAACGCTCTGCGGGACCTGAGTTCGGAAGGGAAGATCTCGCTCAAGCTGTCGCGGGATACCGCCGATGCAATCTCGCTTTGCCCGGATCCCACCACGCGCAGCGTAAGCTTCGATGAGGTCGAAATCTGGCCCGAGGTGAAGCACTGATGAGTGAACATCCTTTCCGCGTTTGCTGGACCGCACAACAAACGCGCTCGATGCTGGTTACAGAGGCCCTTGAGGGCGATGATGCAGTCTTTCTCGCGACACATACGCCAATCCATGGTTTCGAGGTCAGTGGCACCAGCGCGGCGGACTTGGAGGGGGCAGATGAGCAGGCGGTACTCACTTCCCTATCCGATCCCGATAGAGAGCATGCTTTTTGTGTGGTTCAGGGTGAGCCGGGATCAGGTAAGTCACACCTCATACGATGGCTCTCGGTCAATTGGCCGAAAGGTAAAGACGTAAAGCTCCTTCTGAGACGCGCAGACGGGAGTCTCGAAGGAGCTCTACGACAGTTAAAGGACCGTCTCCCTGAAGAATTTCACGAGCATTTCGAAGGGCTCGGCACGCCCCAGCGAGCGACCCTGCAGGGGCGAGCCAATATCTTTCTGAACACGCTTTCTGCGATGATGGCCCCAGGGCATTTCGAGGAAGAGATGCCTGACGAACGGTGGTGCGAGCGCTATCGCCCAGATGAATTGCTCGGGAACAGCCAGATACGGAGCCAATGGTCTGCTCCCTCTCGGATACTGACATTGCTGGACGGAGCCGATGGCAACCGTGATCAGCAAAGCGCCTCCTTCAATGTATTCGACGTCGCTGAACTTGGAGACATCACCTACAAATATGCGTCACAACTCCTAGGTGGAGCCAAGAAACTCGGTAGTGCTCTCGCGACCGAATCCGACAAGATCAAGAGCCTAAAGCGCGACAACTGGCTTCCCGACGAAATCGCCAGTGAAATTGCGGACGAAATTCCTACCACGCTGGAGTTGATCGCGTCGCTGAATCGCCGAAGAAACGATGCGATCCAGAATGTCCTTGGCGTTTCTGCACAGGGTCTCAAGACCCTTTTCCGAAAGGTCCGACAGGCGTTGGCAACCCGGGATATGCGCCTCGTCCTTCTGCTAGAGGATATTACAAGTTGGGAAGGCCTCGATGACAGCCTGATCGACGTGCTGGTTTTCAACGCTACGGCACGAGGAGACGAGGCGGAGCAGGACGTTTGTCCATTGATCTCGGTCGTTGGCCTTACGCCCGCGTACTATAGACAACTTCAGGCCAACTATCGCCAACGGATCACGCATGAGATCCGGTTGGGCGAAATGGCCGGAGGCGATGTCGACGATCTGGAAGGTAAAGAACGTGTCGCCTTCGTATCGCGCTATCTTAACGCGGTGCGTGCAGGATCCGATGCCTTGAGAGCCTGGCGAACAGCAAACCAAGATTCAAGCGGGCTCGAGCCACCGCCAAATCCCTGCAATGCCTGCGCTAAACAGGAGAGTTGTTTCAAGACTTTCGGCGATAGCGAAGGTGTTGGACTATTCCCCTTTACGGAAACAGCTCTCGCGAGGTTCTACGAAGCGCTCAAGGTGGATGATGATGGCCAGACATGGCGTACGCCGCGCGGTATATTGCAGGCCGTTGTTGTACCGAACCTCTCGCAGCCGGAACTCTTGGAACAACAGAGATTCCCTGGACCTCTGATCGAGCATTCGGCGTTTGAGCCGTCACGGAAGCCCGATATCGCTGTGGCACCCCGTCTCGGGCAGATAATTGCCGCTCAAATCGAAGACGATGATCAGGCGCGGAGATTCCGCCGGCTGGTTACCTACTGGGGAAATCCAGAATCCGCTGACACGGTCGAACTCGAAGGCGAGCTCGCTTTCGCTGGCGTTACCCGAACGATCTTCGAGGCGTTTGGGCTGCCTTGGATTGGCCAAGATGAGGCGACGATGGCTGGGCCAGCCGTCGCCCCGTCACCTGCGCCTCCCTCTCAAGAACCATCGCCAGCCACGGAGGAAACGAAGGAAACCGAAGTCGCAGAGCCAGGTGAGCAAAGGCGGCGTCTCATATCTGAGGTCACTTCGAGGAATACGAACCGGACGAGCGTCCCTCCTCGCAACCGCGGGCCCACTCGCAACAAGCGCGAGCAGATGCGGCTCGATCTCGCCAAATGGGTGCAAGGCAAAGGACTTGAGAACGCGAGCCAATGGAATGGCTTGCTGCACTTACTCGTCGATAGTCTCGATAAGCGTTCGACCGGCGTTGCTCCCTTCCTGTTCGACAAGATCATCACACAGGAGATGGTCAAGCTCCACGGCAGCACGTCCGGATCGCGCGACTATCTGGTAATTCCGCCAGAAGAGTGGGTTCGTGTCGGGCTTGAAAGTTATCTCACTCTCGATATCGACCGGGATACACTTGGTACCGAGGATCGGGCTTTCCATCTTCGGAACCTGTCAATTCTGATGCGCCGCCTGGAAACCCTCGCGGTCGATTATCTCGAACGCCGCCTGCCATTGACGGAAGACAGTAAGATCTGGTCTCCGGTCGGCGCCATGACGCAGGTTCTCCAGGCTCGGGCATGGCTGCGAGGCGTGCTCGATCCGAAGGCAGAGCCGATCGACCAACTGCGCAACATACTCAGTGATGAAGATGAAGCTGTCAGTGATCCTGGCGCGCGCTCCAAGCCCTGGAACGACTGGTTGAACGCTACCAAGAACTGGCACGAGCGCATTCGAGTCGACTTGAGGCAACTCATCTCGACGGAATCGCCTGGCTTGATCGATTCAAGCGAAACCCTGGCGGCGATCATCCAATTGAGGGACAGCGGATTCATGGTTGAAGCGCCTGAGGCCGACCTCGGGCTGCCCGAGAACATGCGCAAAGCCAAGGAGTTGGCCGGTTACTGGAACAAGAACCGGTCTACGATCGCATCTGTTGAGTTCAAACAGGTCAAGGATCGCGCCGAAGCGCTCGACTTCTTGCTGCGAAAGGCTTCAATCGAAAGCCATCTGGATCGACTGGACAAGGCAATCACGCAGTCGTCGAATTTGCTTCCAAACGTGGCATTCGAATTGGTTGCAAGCTGGAAGGCAGAGTTGCCGCGAGCAATCGAGCGCAACTCCGAGCGGTTCCCTGCAGTCGAAGAATTGATCGACGCCTTTCTCGATGACGATGAAATTCCGGCTAAGCTTCCGCTGCGAATTGCCTGGCTGTCCGAACAGCCAGCACGCGAACTTCAGGATATTCTTGAACTCGCTCGATCAGGCGAAAAGGCTGTCCAGGAGTTGCGCGATCATGCGCGCGACTGCGTCAGTGCTTCAGGAAAGGGAGTTTCCCTCTCCGCAATTCACGAGATCGGGCGGCAAATCAAATTGGCTACCGGCCTGGACTAAGGATGTGAGCATAGTCGATGTCTGATGCACTTGCAGAACTCGAACATCTCCTGACCGATCTGCCAACAGCAGTCGAGCAGCGAAAATTCGGCGAGAACTTGGGAAAGGCGACGACAAGTCTGGCGTCGGCAGCAGAGCGGGTAAAGCGTATCGAGGCGCTGAGAGAGATCGCGACACGCCTTGACTATGCCTCTGAATCGAGACGAGCAGAGAAGCTGAGCGATGTGCTTGAGCTTGCTTGGGATGTCGGCAACCAGCTGGAGGAGTCCGCCGATGTCACGGCCCTCGATAAGGCGGTTTTCGCGTATGAACAGGATCTCAATCGCGAACTGAACGGACTGGATAGAGACCTCCGCGCCCGTTGGGATGACATTGTCCAGAGGCAATTTCGATCGCTGATACCGATTGGAGACCTACTCGATCGCTTGCTGGGGCAATCGGATCTCGGCAGCAAAATGGCGAAATGTGGCCGAGAGGCTATTGCTGTCCAAGACGGCGCAAGGGCCTCAGAATTCCTTGCGACAATTCAGCAATTGTTTGCTGATTATGAAGCCCTACAGGCTGAGCGTGAAAACGAGTTGGGCGATGGGGACGTCGCACTCTTTATCAACGCTCTGGCAAACGAACAGGCAACTTTGCAACACGTGACCGATGAAGTTTGGGCTTGGCTTGAGGAACATGGTTCTTTGGATGTCCTCAAAGTTCGCCCCATTTAGGCTAGGAAGCGTTCCAGCAGTGTCCGACTGGTGCTCGCATAGACCAGGGAGTCACCCATGAGGTCGCTCGACTGGTGCACACAAGCCCTGCAACCATCGTGACAAAGCGATGCTCCCAAACGGAAAACCTGTTCCGCGAGCCTGGCCGTGGGACTAAAGGATTCCTCGTCCGGTTCGTCGAGGAGGCCATAAGCTTCCAACAACCGCGCTAACTCGCCGCTTGCCCCACTTTCAGCATCAGTCACAGCGGCACTGGCAAGCTCCCAATCGGTCGGGATTCGTCCCATTCTCTCGATGGTCCGATCTCGCGCCTGTTCAACGTCTTCCGCGATATCATATAGGGAAAATGTCTCCGCGCCGACGCTCTCGGTTCCAAACAAGACACGGGAAATCGAAGCCGGAAGCGGCCTATCGGCGCCTGGTCTCAGCTCTTGCGATATCGCCGTTAGCGCGGATGGGTCGCGAGGGTTGAAGCTGCGCCATTGGTCGTGCTTTGAACGCAGGCTCCAGAAAACTCGAAGCATCGCGTCTTCGACTGCATTGCCACATTCGCAGAGTTGGTGGTTCGACCAGATCTGCATAAGTTTGTCCGTTTGAGAAACCGCGGATCTGATCGTGCCGTCTCCATGAGAGCCCGCTTCCGCAACCGTAATCAGATCTTCCGCATCCTGGCCGAATTGGAGGGGCAGACGAACATGCGCGAACATGCGGCCTTCATCGCCTCCGCCAAGCATCGCTACTGCTGACTTCAAACGAAGTGCAAGGCCATGCAGCAGCGAACTCCTTAAATAGCCGCGCATACTTTGCTCATCGCCAACTTCAGTCAAAATTTGATCGAGCATGTCTCGAAACCTGGCATTGGCGAGCAAGCCCGCAGTTCGCTCTACTCGGCGCTGCGTCATCATCGGATGGCAGGAAAGCACTCGCTGCCTTGCGTCCTCCAGCAGGGATGAAAAGCGCCGATCATCCCAGCGCCTACGGACTAGCTTGGCGAGTTCGGTGCGCAGCTCGGGGTCGCCGGCAGCGGCCACAAGTAAATCTGCGCCGCGACGAGCTTCGTAGGCATTAATCCCGATAGAACGGGCACGACTGTCTACCAGGTAGCGTGTGAACTGTGCGCTTCGCCAGCGGCGCTCCTGCTGGTCGCGTTCCATTTTCGCGAAAGTCTCTTCGACAGCCAGATCGATGGCGTCCTTTCCGAGTTCGAACCGAATTCCTTCAGTGGTAACCTTGTAGCCGTGCAGCAACGCACGCTGCGTCTTGGGATGCACGAAGGTCTGATTAAATGCGACTGGCTCAGTGTCTCGTGAATCGAAGCGGACTTCCGCGTCGGCCCCCCAATAAACTCTCGCAATGTCGAGACCCGAAGATTTGTTCTCGGTGACGCCTGCCAGATAGACGCCGAGCTTGCTGAGTTTGCCATTGGTATCCTCAACTGAGAGAAGTTCGGCGGGTTCGCAGTTGGCGGAAACTAGGACGAAGCCTGCTAGTTCTCCTCGGCTATCATGGCGGACAGAGGTTTCATCCCTCGTCACCTCTGTCCATTGGCGAGGGTCATTTTGCTTCAGGCAGATCTCGCCGACCCATTCAGCGCCTTGCATCCGTCCGAGGCGACTGACCGTGATAGCCCTCGGCCTGAACAGAGTTTCGTGGACATCTGCCAATGCCTCTCGGGCATCGATGGGTAATTCGGTTAGAAGCTCTTCCGTCGATGCGCGCAGGCTTTGACCACCGCGCCCGAGGTAATCGCTTTCGCCGAACCACGGTGCCCTGCCTTCGTTCGGCGCAATCCAGTGGACGGCATGTCCGCTAAAGCGCCTCGTAGCGTTGCCTGGCGCGACCGTCGATAATGCCAGCGAAATGTCTTGACGCTCTCCCCCGACAACATCCTCGCCCAGGATGTCGAGTGTCGGCAAGTTGATGGTCTCGAACAGTGCTCCCGGCACCCATGTTAGAGCCATCCGAACTTGGGGGATGGTGTCACAGGTGGTGAGGTCAAGCTCCTCAGTTGCCTTTGCCCATAGCGCCTCTGCGTCTTTTACCCCAAGTTCGTCCCAGATCGCTCCACCGAACATGACATCGAGCAAGTCTTTTGCCGATGCCAAGGCATCGGAGTTCGGCTGTCCGAATTGATTGAGCGCATTTCCACCCCTTCGTTCGAACCGAGCAAGCCCGTCAAGCAATGTCGCCACCGCCTGGCCTCGCCGGACGTACGCATTTGATGGATTGAGCGGAGCCTCGAAGCCGACAGGCGAGACCATGTCTTGAGGTCTATTGAACCACCAGTTGTCGCGAGGCGAATAGATGGAGAGCGTCACCGCAGTTGTGGGCCGGTCGTCTGCGCCCCGTCCGCCGCGGCCTTTTCGCTGCACAAAGCTGGCGAGGTTGAGCGGCGCATAGTGCTGGTAAACGAGGGTGATGTCCGGATCATCGTACCCAACCTCGAGTGAGGAGGTTGCGAACACTACATCCGAGCCTTTCACAAGGCGTTCCGCGTTACCGCCAGTACCAGAGAAGATTGGCGACGAAGCTACCGCGAGCGGTTGGCCCGGCGTTCTTCTTCCCTTCGCGCCGACTTGCCGATTGTCAGTTGCGGCAAACCACCAGCATTCCCCATCCGCGAACCTTCCGCAGCCAAGCGGCTGTCCGCAACATTCTGTCTGAGGCTCCCCGGCAGCATCATCTCCATATGCGCGGGTGCGATAAGCAGCTAGCTCTCTTCCTTCCTCAGCGTCGATAAATGCGCTGTGCAGACGCCGCATCTTGTCGATTGAATCGAAGAATACGAGGGAGCGAAAGCCGCCATCAGATCCAGTTCGTCGTCGCATGCCGTGGCCAATGCACATAAGCGATTGGATGGTCGTAGATGCACCGGCAATGTCTGCTCCGCGAGATTCAACCTCAGGTTGTACGAAGTAGAAGTATTCACGCCCTCTCGGGTTTGGTTCGGCATCTTCTTCGCTCGGTTGGATGACCTTTATCTGATCGCGGCCGATGAGCTTCGACCATGCTGACGCAGGGTCGCCAACCGTGGCGCTCATCCCGATCGCCAGCATTGGCTTTCCATCGGTTCTCGAAGTCTGCGCACGCGCTGCCAAGCGCTGGAGAGCAAGGCCCACCTGAGCCCCATGGATATGGGTGTAGAGATGGATCTCGTCTGCCAGAAGCGCACGCGGAGCCGCACAGTCCATGTCGTCGCCAAAAATGCGACCATATCTTGGATCATGAAGCCATTGGTGCAAGCTATCGGTGGTCGGCAGGAAGAGGCTAGGGGGCGTTTCGGCCAACCGAGTCTTCGAGCCGATCCACCCATCAAATGACCATTTGCAGTCGTTGCAGGCCAGGAGGTCGGCGCCCTTGGCTCCTGCGCTTGGCCGAAGGATCAGTTCATGTTGACAGCTAGGACAAGCAAAGAATGGGAAGACAAACGCGTTCGGCCCTGCAACCTTCCAAAGGGATTGAAGCCTTTCTGGAATTCGTTCGAAGTCCCAAGGAACCTCACCCACTTGAAGGCCGAGGGTAAGTTTTGGGAGTTCTTGGTCGGCTCCGAACATCGACAAGTAGTGGGCCAATCTCTGTGCCTGATTGGCGGCCAGTCGAATGCGTGGGTAGGCTAGGATCGCACGAGTGCCCATCACCCCGTCGATGCCGTCAGCCAAAGCTCCCGCGATCAGCGGCAATACTGCAGCTTCGGTCTTCCCTGACCCTGTGTCAGCGGCGATCGAAAAAGCGTCTTCTCCTTCACCGCGCCAGGCCGCAACGATACTCGTCAGGCTGTCGGCCTGGAATTTCGCTAAGGCTGCTTCCTCGCCCCAAAACTCGTGCAGAACGCGCGCCATCCCCGAAAGAGCATGTCCCATCGAGGAATCGGTGCCCTTCGAAGCCTGATCGAAAGCGCTTGCCAAACGAATGGATCGGGTGGGTTTGTTTCGCTCTCGAAGGACGGCCTTTAGGCTCCGAACCAAATAGGGGCGTGTGTCTGCATCGTCGCTGCGAAAGCGCTGCTTAACGTGCTTAAGTTCTCGTCCAATCTCCGCGAAGCGACTGCGCACTCTGCCTTCATCCGCCAGAAGCAAGTGGCCATGCGCCTCAAGCTTGGACAAGGATGCGGTCAACTGGTCGAGAGGGACCTTGAGATCTCGAGCGAGTTCGACCGTCGACACCCAGCTGTCATAGACCCCGAAATTGATGCGACTTGCTTCGAGCTCTTCCAAGCGATTGAGCGCTGCAAAATCCTCGTCGCCGAGCCCATCCAACTCTTCCGGCTCCGGCAGAGAATCGAGTTCTGCAAGTGCCTTCACAACGATCGCAAACGAGTTGCCTACAGGTTCGAGGCGTAAGAAATCTTCTTCCTCCAGGCGACTGATTACAGGAGCCAAAAGATCGTTGCGCTCCTTGTCCATCCAAGCAAAGCGATCGCGCACGTCCGTGTAAAATGCATAGCGCCTGGTCTTGGCCTCGCGCACGCACATCTCGATGCGGCTCTTGACGGTGTCGTAGTCTACACTGAAGACCTTGCGAGCTTCCTTGAATGGCTTTGCGACCCAGAAGGGTTCACTGCCATCGCGCCGGGGTTGTTGGCGTAACGAAATCCATCCGAGGTGATGAAGCAGGCACGCTTCAGCGAATGGCTCAGCCGGTAAGGCCATGGCACTCTTGACCTTTGACAAGGCTGCATTTCCATATGCGCTGTCGAGTGCGAGCCGATTGATGACTTCGAGGACACCTCGTGCCAGGTCGGTCATCTCGTGTTTCACTTCCACCGGCGGCGGATCAGGCGTCAGATCAACGTCGGCTTCGTTGTCATCGAAGCCCCTCGCCCTGATATCAATCGCTACGGAGCGTCCCGCGGGACCTTGTATCTGAGAGGTCACGATCGAGGGGCAGGAAAACACAAACTCGCGCAAGAGTTCTGCCTTATCGAGCAGTTCCTGGTCAGATGGTACGGCTTCCAGGAGGCGCTTGCTGACAATAACAATCAGCTTCTTTCCCGCTCGCGTCGCCGCAACATTCAATCGTTCAGGCGAAAATATGAATTCAGCTTCCGTGAGTGCGAATTCTGGGTCCGCCACGCAATATGATAGGATGACTGCATCCCGCTCTTTGCCCTGAATGCGATCGACTGTCTCAACAAACGCGTCGGCTCGAATGGAGTCAGGTAACCCCGCTCTAATCGCCGCATTTTGCGCCCTGTGCGGGCTGACGATCGCGAGCCGTTTGCTCCAGAGATCGGACGGCGGAGTTCCATCAGCTGTCAGGCGGTGGGCAAATGCGGCTGCAATCTCACTCGCGATCTGTGTTTCGAACGGGTTCGCGGTAGCGGCAGTGGGGCCATCATGGAGAAGGACGACGAGCGGATAATCAGGTGCTAGCGCCAAGCGTATGGTTTGTGACAAGTCAGCTTGCCAGTCCTCGCGCAATTCAAGCTTACTGGCTTCAGAACGCGACACGTATTTGCCGGGATAGAAGGTCTTCTCGGGGAAATATGTGAGAGGTTTGTTGAGACGAAAGGTCTCTTCCAGCGCAAATTCGTCGGCACCAACCGATTTCATGAACGCATAAAGCGATCCGCCCAATTCGCGACCTTCGATGGTTACCGGTCTACCTGCTCTGATGGGCGGCAATTGCTGGTCATCTCCTGCAACCACCACGCGCCCCGCATCGGCCAGTCCAGCCATGGCAAGTAGACCGTGTCCGAGGACCATCTGCGAGGCTTCGTCAATGCAGACCAGGTCAAAAAGCGGAGCGCTCATGCCATCGCCACCTGGCGGATTTCCTGTCGTCAGAAGTCTGTAGAGAGACCAGACTGTCATCCCCGTCACAGCTTCGCCGCCATTGAGGTGGTCGATGACCTGACCTTGCTCCTTTGCGCCGTAGGTGAGCACGCCGTCCGCGAGCCCTCCTGCTGGCGGCGATCCGAGGAAAAGCGGTGGCGGTGCGCTCGGATCATGCAGCACTTGCCGATCCCGCACAGCATCAAGAACGTTTCCGATCGCGTTGCGAGTGAACGCCGTGACGAGCACTCGGGCTGGTAACCCCGCTTTACGCCGGGCCGCACAGTAGCCAGCAATCAGCCAGGAGAGCAAAAACGTCTTCCCGGTCCCGGGCGGTCCAAGGATCAATCCTGTCTTTCGATGGGCGAGGCCTTCCCAGGCGCTGACTTGAGCCTCCCGGAGATGCCTGTCTCCCTTCTCCTCGATCGAGGGGATGGCAAATTCGTTGAGGCCTGCGAGCCAAACATCGCCATCGCTGACATCATCGAAGAACGCCTTCGGCTCCTGCAAGAACCGCAGCACGTCAGTGCGAACACTCATGCTGCTTCTCCGGCAAGATAGTCGATGAAGCGTGCCACCTTGGGCGAATTGAAGTCGACGAAAGTTCGGTCAATCCACCACCCATCTTTGTCGAGGCGGCGCACTAGGTCTTTCATCGTTGGACTATCGAAGACGGAATTCCATACACTGACCCTGAGCATTCCTGTGTCATCGTTCGGTCCAGGATCCATCAGCTGGCAGCTCAGGTCAGGCCATCGGCGCGGATCGAGGAGTACATCAGGGCTCCCATCGCTCAAGACGAGGCCCAGCCCACCCTCAAGATCAACGTCCATAGCTTCGGCGGGTCGTCGAAACACGAAGACTCGGCCCATTTTGGTCTTGTTGATTCCGATAAGAAAAAGCGGTCCGATTGCGTTGCCATTATCGCGCCGGGACGAGGCCGGCTTTGCGAGACGGATCAACGTATCCAGCATTCCGGCTCGATTCTCCAACAATTCCAAAGCGCGAAGGATATCGAGGTCACCGGCTTCAAGCGGGTCGAAGGTTGCCTGCAAACGGAAGGGTAGCTTGTTCAATCGCAAAGTGGGTCGCTCGCTGCGATCAGTGCGGTCGCGATTGTCTTTCTGCAGCCACTCGACGATTTCGCGAAGGGCATTCAATCGGCCTCGAACGTCATCTTCGACGTCGGCTATGGCCACATGGTCCTTGCGTCCTTCTCGGATTCCACGTGTTACTTCAATTGAAAGAAGTGAGGAAAACGGGCGATGGAATGGTTCGCTAGGGGCATAGGGCTTTGGGATGAGCCCATCGTTTGCCATCGCCTGTGATACTTGCCGCAGGTCATAGGATACCGCCGTTGGGACCGCGAATAGCTGCTCGATAACTGTCCTCACCGCAGTCGCAGGCAAATGGTTCATGCCCCTGAACTCGGGCTCTGGCACCAGTTCTTCAGGTGGAAATATGCGGACGAGATGTAAGAGACCCGTCCTGATCCTCGCGTCGGACAGATGTCTCTTCACCGCGTTCTGAAGCGCGTTCGCCTCGCTCGGCTCATAGAGATAGATATGTGCGAATAAGGCACCTGAATCATCGTCGGAGAGCGCCTGATTGTGCGCGTCAACGATTTGGAGATCGGCGATAACTTTCGAGAACACCTCGATCAGCGCATCGGCCTCCGCCTTCCTGTCAGCCGTCGGAAGAACTTTGATGGTCTCTTCAACAGTTCCATCTCGGACCAATAGATAGCCAAGCGTCGCCAGACCATCATCGACTGGATCATGATCGGCCAGCAAGTAGATTGAGACGTCAGAACGCGGAGGCATCAGAAAAGTCTGCTCTTCGGCCCCAGCTTGAATATGGCCGGCATTGATTGCGCGAGCACGGGCAATCAGTTGTTCGGCTCGCCGTGAAAGCGACCAACCGACTCCATCCATTTTGCCGATGCCTTGCGCCCGCTCTGCCAAGGATTTGACCGATCGTATGCCGTGATCGAGGAGGGCTCTCTTCCCTTCGTGTGAGAGACCCGCAACAGCAGAGACGTCCCGCTTGTTGGGCGGTCTTTCCGGATCGATTGCTGTCAAGCAGTGCGTCAAATAGGCGCATTGCTCACATTTGAAATATAGATGGAAAAAGGTCTCGTCAGTGCCAGGTGACACTTCTCGCGCGGCAATCTTGGGCAGCGTCTGCCCGACAAAGCTCTCGACGAGCCGGATGTATGGAGCAAGCGGGAAGCTGTCGACCTGGTGGCCGTCTCCAGAGGCATCCCCATTATCAGGAATTCGCCAGATTTCTCCAAACTGGGAGACGGTTCCCTCGATTTTCCTCTCGGAAAGGACCTGGCTCAACAAAATCGCGTAGTAAGCAACCTGGGTCTTGTGGAAAGACCGAGCAGCGCGGGTCGCCTTGATATCGATAACCGTGAAGCTCGGTTTGCCATCGATGAAATCTCGGCGAACGAGATCAGCGAATGTGTCTCGCAGGTTGAAATCGGCAATCTCGCCAAACACAGAGGGAATCTGTTTCGGGCGCACATTCACCTGAGCTGCAAACGTTTTGCTCCCTTCGCCTCTTAGGAAGGCATTGGTGATTGCCGTTGGGAGGCAAATCTCGGACCCATTGAGGTGAACCTGCCGCTGCCTCGCTAGTTTGGACACCACTCGATCTTCGTAGTCTACACCGAGGATTGCCCAACTCTGCTCGCGGGTATCTGATCCAATCGGGATTGAAGCCCGCTCAGTGGCATTCATTAGCTCATAGCGCGTCTTGCGCTCGCAGCGGTATTGGAACCACGATTTAATAGTCGAACCGCTGAGCCCTTTTGACAAATCTACGCCCCACGGATTGAGAGAATTTGGAGTGCCCCTTCATCGACTGAAGGCCTTTGGCAATCAAGTATATAAAGCCAAACCTCTAGGCGCAGCACCATGCTTCCGCAGTCAGCATGCGTGCTCCAAGCGAATAATTTGCACAGCCTCTCTAAAATCGGAGATCACGAAATCCGGAGGCGGCGAGGCCTCCTCGTCGTGCCAACGGGGCTTAAAGCCACCGGGGAAGTAGATTGTCTTGAGCCCCGCCTGCTTCGCTGGTGCAATGTCGCGATCAATTTGGTCACCGATCATGTAGGCGTTGGACGGAGAGCCAACTAGTTTCAGGATTCTTTGATACAGTTCGGGGCGTTTGCGGCCTTCAAGTACTCTGTCAAAGAATTGAGAGATGCTCAAAGCGTCGGCAGTTTCCCTTGCTCGCGTCACAGCAGATTCTGTGATCATCAAGATGTTCCAGTTAAGCTCCTTCATCTGCCTAAGGCCGTCTGCAACGCCCTTCTTAAGTTGTGGAAGTGCCTTCAGAGATTGAAAATAGCGGTTGAGGATTACGCCTTCTTGGTCGGCATAGATCTTTGCAGGCTCGCTTCCATGCAACGCAATTTTCGCTGCCCGAACCGGATCCATTCCATCCAGGGCCAAGCTTAGGGCACGTACGAGCAATGCAGGCGGGTAGCGCAAGCCATCATGATGTAGGGAGGCAAGCTCTTGGTCTGCTGCCCGCACGAATTGAAGACGATCTTCATCTGGCCATGTGAGTCCGAGTGACTCCTCAACGTCGTGAAGCAAGCGGAGCTGAGTGCTCGCGAACACTCTATCTGTATCCCACAGAGTGTTGTCTGCATCGACAAAAACTGTGACGAGTTCGCTCGCCCTAATCACTGCTCTGGGTCAGTCTTTTTGGTTGGAGTTGGCTGTTGAGTTGGAGTCTGCGAGCGTTCAATCAAAGCGTCCACGTGAAGAGTTCCCCCGATCATCTCAACTTCAGTCGGTTGTGGGGTGGGCTTTGTCGGTTCCACGCAGGTCAAAACATAGCCGAGCAACATTACATAGACTATCAAGCAACGTAGTGCATAAGATAAAAGACTCTGAGCAGGCTGAAGATACCGTAACTTCTCTGCTGTCTTGGCAGAAACGAGGTAAGCTTCGCTAACATAGTTTTTGAGGTACTCTACCTTCAGAATTGGGTTGATTTCTACAGTCATTGTTCCTGTAGACTCTCCAACATTTACAAAGGAATTCGCCCAACCTTCCGGGGTGACGCCAATTATTTCGCGAAAGAACAGAAAGGAGCGGGCTCTGCCTGACTGGCTATCTACTGTTGCTTCAGAAGGATATTTGAAGCGAGTGCGCGACGCATGAAAGGTAACCAGCGCCCCTCCGAGTGATAACAAGATAAAGAGGAGGAATGAGATGTAGGTGGCCGAAAGAAGCCACCATTCTGCTCCGACCTGATCTTGCAAGGTTCTTAGAGGATAATTCGTCGAGAATGACGCGAAGAATGCACCAGCGAGAGCAGTCAAAAAGGTTGAGACCGTTAGCAACCGCGTCGCTTTCTGATCCTGATATTCAGTTTGCGCCTTCGCTTCTTGAAGTGATGCTTTGGCTAGGTCGACCGCTTTATCAAGATTGGAATCATTGGGGTCGATCTTGGCCCAGGCGGCCATTACTCCATGCTTAGGATTGTAGAACCGATTGACGATTTCATCCGAGGGAACGCTGCGAACCTTAGCCTCAAGGCGCGGGTAAAAGTCTATCGGCCGATCCAAAAACGATAATACCGTCGCACGAAGTGCATGGAGGCCTGCGCCGGTCTTTACCTTTGACGGAGTGATCTCGGGCCCGCCGCTTTCATTGGTCGAAGAAGCGATTGAAGCATCGTCGGAAGTGGTGCCAGAGTCAGTCAAAACCTGGTGCCTTCGCGGAAACTCTCATATCCTCGTGCTCGAAGCTCACAAGCAGGGCACGTTCCGCAGCCATAGCCCCATTCGTGGCGAACTGTGCGTTCGCCAAGGTAGCAGGTGTGGCTATGTTCTGTGATCAGATCCAAGAGAAGGTCGCCGCCCAGATCTTGCGCCAATGCCCAGGTGCCAGCCTTGTCGATCCACATCAGGGGCGTGTGGATCACGCTTCGACTGCCCATCCCTAGGTTCAACGTGACCTGTAGGGCTTTGAGTGTGTCGTCGCGGCAGTCAGGATATCCAGAGTAGTCAGTTTCGCACATGCCGCCAATCATGTGTCGAGCCTTGCGTCTGAATGCGAGCGCCGCCGCAAGAGTGAAGAACAACAAGTTGCGGCCAGGCACAAAGGTGTTCGGCAATCCGTCTTCGCGCAGGGCGATCTCGGCGTCTCGGGTCAGTCCCGTCTCGCTGATCTGGCCGAGAACCGACAGATCGAGCGTATGGTCGGCTCCAAGCCTCTCTTTCCAGGTTGGATTGATCTCAACAATCCGCGCGAGAAGCTCTGAACGACATTCCAGTTCGATCCGATGTCTCTGCCCGTAGTCGAACCCTACCGTCTCGACAGCGCTGAAGTTCTCAAGTGCCCAAGCAAGACAAGTCGCGGAATCCTGCCCGCCGGAGAAAAGGACGAGAGCCTTCTCGTCAGCAATCATGCAAGCTCTTCCTCGCCCCAGTAGGTGACCGCATCACTATTGCTGTCGCGGTAGACACTGACCTTCGAAAGCGCCGGGAACTCAGGCTTCAGTCGGTTCCAGATCCAACGGCACAGATTTTCCATGGTTGCCGGGCCTAGGTCGTTGATGTCGTCCAGAAAACGATGGTCGAGCGCGTCCCGAACGCTCTCAAGTTCTTTCTCCAGAATACCAACGTCTACAATCATACCGCTTACAGGGTCAGGCCTTCCACGGAGCGTGACCTCGCCGCGATAGCTATGACCATGGATCCTGCGGCTGGACTCGGTTTGGACGACCCGATCGAGTGTGTGAGCTGCGTCAAAGCGAAATTGTTTCGAGAGTTCGTACATCAGCGGATTCCGACTAGCTTGTGCGACTGGAGCGATAAGCGCCAGCGAGGATTTTCGAGACAGTAATGGATCGTGTCATCGAGGCATTGGCCGGCCTCGGCGCAATCCATTGGCTGCAAGAAGAAGTGCTTGAACTCGAGGTCTTCGAAGCGTTCAGGTGGCGCGCCTGCCTGCGGGAACACGAGCTTCAGTTCGTTGCCCGACCGCAAGACAAGTTCGTTTTCCCCTTTAGGGCTAACGCAGATCCAATCGATGCCTTCTGGGGCAGGACGCGTACCATTGGTCTCGACCCCGATCTCAAAACCGTGTCGATGAAGTGCATCTACCAAAGGCGCATCGACCTGCAGCAACGGTTCACCACCTGTGAGCACAACATAGCGACTCTCATTCGAGCCTGCCCATTCATCAGCGATTGTTTGTGCCAGCAATTCCGCGTCCGCGAAACGGCCCCCACCGGTCCCATCCACACCCACGAAGTCGGTGTCGCAAAAGGAGCATTGCGCGCTCGCGCGGTCCTGTTCGCGCCCCGACCAAAGATTGCAGCCCGAGAAACGGCAGAAAACAGCCGTGCGCCCAGCGTGAGCGCCTTCGCCCTGCAAGGTTTTGAATATCTCTTTGACCGCATAAGCCATGGCTATTCAGCCGCGTCTTCGAAGAGTGGAGCAGGTGCTGCACGCCGCTTTTGCCTGAGATCGGCCTTGAGGATGCCGACGAGATAGTGCTTGAGTAGCGCGACGTCGCGATTGACATTTTGCAGCGAGTTCCAGCGCCGAACTTCGCCACCGAGTTCCCAGTCGCCGGAAGTCCACGCGGTCTTGTCCTTGAGGCATTCCATACCTGCCTGGAAGTCATCGACCGATCGGGCATCTACCCTTTGGGCCAGCACTTCCATAACATCGCCCATCGCCTGAATACCGGCCCCGTGGAGCAACCGAGATGTTTTTGGCTTGTGACCATGCCAAGCGTCCGGGAAAACCCGTTTCACGGCTTCAAAGAAATTCGAGACAAGCCGAACGCATTTGTCTTCGCCTTTAGGCCGACCAATAAGGTCGCGCATAATGCCGTTGGCGAGCGACTCCATGATGATCTTCTGCATCACGGTGTCGGCGATGATCCCTTCCGGGCAGGTGTGTTGACGGATGTAGCCCTTGAGCGAGGTGTTCTCGAAGTTCAGCCGGGCGGTCAGGTCGGCAGCCGTCGAGCGCCTGCTGAGCCGCGCCGGAAGATCATCGACAGTGGGCAGCAGTTCATAAATCAGCGACTTGGGCAGCGGCTTAGTGTTGTTGATGAGCACGAACTGCCGACGCAGCTCTGCCTCGTCCTGGCAAATCAGGACCGACACGAAGACCTGAAAATCACGCTCCAGCGTGCTCAGGGCAGAAAGCCGCTGTTGCCCATCGACAACCAGTCCCGGTGTCCCCTTGCTTACGTCGATCGTCAGGCGCGCCGATCCATCTCCCAAATCCTCAACGCCGACATGATCTGTAAAGGCGACGACGATCGGATTGGGAAGGACCGAGTTTGGCTTGATCAGGTAGTCCTGGATCTCCCGAATGTGAGCAGCAACCTGTGGCCGTTGGAAGCCGCTGAGTTCGCCCTGTGCATCGCGGCCAATGCGGTCAATCGATGCAAACTTGAGAATGTCGGATGCCTTGGCCGCAAACACGAGGACCCGATGCTCGCTGCTCTGTTCCGCGGTCACGGCAAGGTATTGCATGGGCTTAGGTGAGGGCACGCTTCAAATCCAATCTCTCAATATGATCCTTGTAGACCGCGAGATTGTGAATCCCGCGACGCTTGTTCCGATTGCTTCCCCGGAAAATGATTACATCGACAGCCGCATGTTCGCAGATCGAGCAACTGCACTGCTTCCATGGTTTGCTCTCGAGAGTATCGCGATAGCGCGTCGCCAGGCGAACCATGCTGGTCGAGTCCTTGCAGTCTTCAAACGGCTTTTCTTCCACGAGTGGGGCGCTGTAGACGAGGACGTTCTGGAGTGTTTCCTCAATACCGGCTTCGCCCCGATCGAAAGCGCGCAAGCTCGACAATGCCGCGCTTTCCATGGTGACCAGATCTTCTGCTCGAAAGACACCGCGCTTGACCGTTCTTTGAAGGCGTGGGTTTTCAAGCGCCTGGGGTACGCGGATCGATGTGAAATAACGCAGTCCCAGACCATTGCCGGGCAGGTAGTAATTCTGCTTGGCGTCCTTAAACGCGCGAATGAGCGGCGACGTCGTGTCGAAGCTGGCGATGTCGTAACTGTGGAAGCTATCGATGTCGTCGGCCTTCGCGAAGCCAAGGATATGGAGGCGTGTCGCCGGTGGTACGACTTCTCGGATCGCCGCGAGGCACTGTTTGATCTCGGGTGATTTCAATGGGACCATGCCGCCGAGCGCGAGGTAATCATACCCCATCGCCACCAGCCTGCGCGCAGCTTCCGCCATGCTATCGGGCGACCAGCCTTGAACAACGCCGAGGGGCTTGAACAGTGCGTCAATGGCTTTGGCTTCCCTCCGGAAAGCATCAGCATTCTCGAGCGTGATCTCGAAGCGATCCTTGGCGTCGTTCGATCCACCATCGAGGCCTTTTGCGGCAACATCGAAGTCAAAGATGATGTGGTCGACCGAGCAGCCATGCGTGAAGCCGCAATCATCGTAGAACTCAGCGATCTCTGCAGGTGAGTAGGGCGGACGCTCCTCGTTGACATAGGTGAATGCGCCGCAGTCGCCGAAGATGTCGAGATGCGCGAATTCCGGTTTGTCGAGCCTCAGGAACTTGCGCGCGCCAACCAACTCGAAGCGCCGGGCTTGGCTGGCCGTGTATTTCCCTTTGACGCGATGGTCGCCGACGATGCCTTTCGACACGAGCACCCCGTCGTAGGGAGCGTAGCCGAGTATCTCGTGAGGATAGGCGTCGTCCCAATAGGGCTGCCGTTCCGCAGGACTGCGGTCGGCAATGAAGTCAAAGGCCGGATCGACATAATCCAGACTGTCGGCGAAGATGAACTTCATGAGGTTCCCCTCGCCAGGTCGCGTTCCAGGTGCATCAGATGGTCAGTGAGCTTCGAGATGTGTTGGGACGTTGACTGCACTTCATTCCACATCAGGTTGAGGGCATCCCAACGCCCTTCGGTCCAGTGGCAATGCTTCGCCAACTTCTTCAGGATTGCACGCACCGCGGCCCCGCGGTCTTCCGCGCTGTCGACCCGCAACATGATTTGATCCATCAGGGCGCCCATCGCTCGGATGCCAGCGCTATGCATAAGCCGACTTTGGGTTGGCGGCTTGCCCCAGGCATCCGGGAATGTGTCGCGCACCGCGCTCCAGTACAGAACGAGCGTTTCATACATGGCATTGGCGTCAGTGACGTCGCCATTGCGCTTGAATTGGCCGAGAGCCCCGGACGCCGACCTGAGGCTGGTACGCATCGCTTCGATCAGGGCAGAGTCCGCAACGACACCGGTTCCGGAGCGCGCATTGGATTCCCGCTTGATGAGATTGTGAAATGGCGAGTCCTTATGCTGGTTGAGCAATTCGCAGAGCGCGCTTGGCAGTTTGCGCGCAGCCAGATCCCTAGGCAGGAGAGCGCTCACTTCTGGCAGCAGTTCATCGATCAGACGTTTGGGCAGTGGCCGCGCCTTGTTGACGAGAATGAACTGTTCTCGTTGAGCCTCAATCTCATCCGAGACGAAACCGACGACTGGCACGGCGATCGACTGATCCTTTGCCTGCGCCAAGGCCAGCGATCGTTGCTGGCCATCGACGATCCAGGCCGCCCGGCGGCCTGCCGGGTAAACAGGAATGGTCAGTGTACCAGCGTCGCCGATCTCGCAGATGTTTCCGGGCTTGCGCCCCCGTGCCGAGGCGAATTCCACTTCCTCCGAAAGAGCCAGGATGATCGCGTTTGGAAAGAGGACTTTCCCGCTATCGAGAAACTGCGTGATTGCCGAAACGTGCGCCTTGATTTCGCTGCGTTGGAAGCCCTTGAGTTCCTGTTCTTCGCGCCGCAGGCGGGCGATATCGGCGATACGCATGATGTCTGCGCCTTCGAGAAAGAAGACGAAAACCGCGGTTCCGTCGCCTTGCTCGCTGCGAACAGCACGAATGGCCAATGTCTCTTTAGCCATGGCTCACCTCCGACCGTATCTCTCTTGCGAGCGATGCAAAGCGCCCCTGTTCGCAGGCAATGTCGAGTTCATCCCGAAAGAGCCTGAGCAACTTGGTCGTACTCCCGTTGGTTTCGAGCCAATGGCGGCGCATCAATTGCCTGATCTCGTCGTCGGAAAGCCGGCGGCGGGAAAATACTGGAGGTTCAGCCCAGTCCTTTGCCGCCCTTTCGACGGCGTCGGCATGTTGGCTGGCTGAGCGGTCATCATCAGAGGAAAGGATGCTGTCGACGAAGTGCAGTAGGGCGCGGGCAGCGAAATCGCTACGGGTGCCGCGGATTGGACTGTCTGGGCCGTCAAGCCGGTCGTCATATGGCATCAGGAAAGGCTGCAATTGTGCTGGTATTCGCTCTCTAGGCGTGCGCGTGAACAATCGCAGATCGCTTCTTCGTCCTTCCGGAAGCGTCAGAAACTCCTCGAGCATCATCTCGATATATCCATCGGACAATGCGGCCATGATCAGGCCGGTGCGGGAATCTGCCAGATCGGCTAGCTTCATCGTGTGCGGAGACACTTGGCTGAGTTCTTTCCACCAATTCGCTCTGCTGAATCCCTCGGTGATAGGGGCGGCGATGCTATCAGCTGCCCCGCTGAGTACGGTGCAAGCATAGGAGGGTACCTGCGTTCGTGCACTAACCAGGCCAAGGCCAGCTGAAACTATCAGCAGTTCCGCACCGACCTTCTCGGCGGCAACCATAGAGTCCCTGAAGGACCGGCCGCCATAGAGCGAACTCGCAGGATAGGTCTGACAGGCCTCGCCTAGCCGTTCGCCCCATTCTGCCGCGACCTGGGTGATACCACCCTTCTTAAGATCACCCGCGTGCAGCCGA
Organism: Fulverythrobacter ferritrahens; assembly: GCF_020539485.1. Taxonomy (GTDB): domain Bacteria; phylum Pseudomonadota; class Alphaproteobacteria; order Sphingomonadales; family Sphingomonadaceae; genus Andeanibacterium; species Andeanibacterium ferritrahens. The sequence goes on along the minus strand of NZ_JACDXU010000001.1, from coordinate 107,432 downwards.
GCAGCCACCGGCTTTCGCTTCCTGTTTGTGCACGTGGTGATAACGATAGCCAAGATCTGTTCCTGCCAGTTGAGCATTTTTGATAGCAAGGGCGGAACAAAACGGCTACATTTAATGCGCCAATCGCGCAAAGTTTTTGTGTAAATAAATGCGCCAAAATCGAGGAGATGATCAGGCGTGATTACGATTGCCGAGTTGCTCAGGCGTACGGATGACGCTCTAGCTGGCTTGGCGCAGCGCCATGCCGACCTCTCGCGCTATGCCTATACGGTCGAACAGCTTCATCGGACAAATGTCGAAGAGGATCTCGCCTACCAACGCACCTTCAACGGCCTCTACGGGGTCCGCAGAAACGCCGACTGGCGAGGCCGTTTCTACCGGATTTTTGAGCAGCAGAAGTCCAACCCGGACATCGAGTTTGGGGAGGTTCTTCGGTCAATTTTTGAGACCACCGGGAGAGTCGAAGCATCATTCGCCTCGAAGCTGATCGCAACCGTGGATCCGACCAGAGCGGTTTATGATTCGATCGTGCGGAGCAATTTGGGACTGCGGACCCGCACGGGCTCCGGGCTCGAAAAGATTGCCGACGCTGTTAATGATTACCAAGCCATCCAGGCCCATCTCGATGCTCTGCTATGTGCCGATCGCTTTCCGCTCCTGCGTCAGCGCTTCGACCTAGAATTTCCCCAATTTAAGGAATTCACTGATCTTAAGGTGCTCGATCTTTTGATCTGGCAGATCCGCTAATGTCTCGAAATCGCGACATTAACGGCAAAAAGGGGCATAAGGTCTCAATTGTGCGACATTATGGGGCAGGCTTACCGAGGAATTCACAATGACGAAGCAGAGGCCTGATCAGAACGAGCACCAATGGGAGGGCTTCAAGGAAGTCGACCGTGCCATCACCGAAAATCGCCTCACGTCATACTCTTGGAAGAAGGCCTGGGCCGATCGATGGGCTCGAGCAGTGATCCTCGCCGCTGCGTTCATTTTAATCGGTTTCGTCGTCTTTGTGATTGTGCAGGACGTGATCCTGTAATCACCTATTGCCCCACTCTTTCACCTCATCAGCCGCTTCCTCGCTTGCACCTGTGGCGCCCTGCGTTTGGCGGTCCAGGTAACCTCGAACGGTACCAATCCTTCCACGACCCTGCTGGCGAACCCGCTCGACCTCATCCGTGATGTCATACCGATCAGGAGCATCGGGCATTGAGGGACCACCCACAGAACCCACGGCTCCCCTAGCTCGCACCTGCCCAGCACTTCCGATCCCGGGGCGGCTGACAGCAGCGAAGTCCGGCAATGAAAGGTCGGCTTCGATGTCGTCCTGCAGCCGGTCAGCATAGCTTTCGACAAACCGCGATTGCAGTTGTTGGCCGCGCGCGCTCATCTGGAACTCGATGTCGTCGAAGCGCACCGGCCCGTAATAGTCGCGGTTGGACTCGATCTCGGCCATGCCCCATTCGCGATAGGCCTGACTCAAATTGAGCGAGCCTGCAGCACTGTTGGCCTCGTACCAGCTGGCCTGGTTCTCGAGGCGGCTGGCCATCTCTTCGGCCCGACGCGCCTCTCGCGTATAGCTCTCGGCTTCGGTCAGCGATCGGCTGAGACCCGAAGAGCTGGTCGACACCTGCGATACCGAGCTCGAGCTCGTCTCGCGCAGGAAGCCTTCACGCGTGTTCGACCAGTTGCGACTGTCGGAAAGCTGGCGCAGCGTTCCCATGATCCTGCCGCGGTCTTCCGAGGCGATTCCGATATCGCTGTCTGTCCATGACTGGTTGCGGCCACCTCTGGCCTTGGCACCCACTTGAGCTACGCCAACATTGGCTCCAGCCCCACCATTTACCTCGCCATTGAGGAACCATGAGACCGTAATGTCGTCGGAGGCGCGCCGGGACAGGCCGAACTGCTGCTGGAGAGTCCTCGAGGCATTGTCGACTTCGCTGAATGCCGTGCCGATGCTGTCGTTCGTGCCGACGCCGCTGACTGTGTCGGAGCTCTGACCTTGGCTGTAGGCGTTGCGGATCTCGCTGAACCGGGTGAGCGCAGAGCTCGTCGATTGCTGGGCGAGGTTGGCATAGGTCTCGCTCTGCGTCCGGCTCTGGCTCGCCATCGTTCCGAGGCGACCGGTAAAGTCCTGCCCGAGAGTCGGTGTGAACGGATAGCTTGAATTCGGGACAGCAGCGAACTCGCCATCGGGGAAGCTGGTGGTCTGCGTACCGCTGTCGCTGAAACCACGCGTCTGTGCCGCGCCATAGGCAATGTTGGGGGCAAGATTGCCTTGGGCAAACTGGCGGGAAAACACTGTCGAATTGTCGATGTTCGAATTGCCGAGCGAGACATTGCCGGTGCTCGCTTCGCGCGAGGCTTCCTCGGCCGCGTTCTGGCTCGGGTTCAAGTAGCTCGTCGCCTGGCCCGAAATCGCCAGCGCACCACGCGCCACCCCGCCGGCAAGGAACGGGATCGAGGCGACAAGATAGCCCGCCAGGATGCCGATATCGCTGTTGACGTCGCTCATGCCGGCAAAGGTCGCGAGGCTGAGACCCGTGCTGCCGCCAGCGGCGGCGACATCGCCTGCGCCCTTGAACATCAGGATCATGTGCAGGATGACAAAGAGCGGTCCCCACGCCGCAAGGTAGAAGAAGCCGGTGACGTAACCTCTCAGCGCGATGGGTCCGGTCCGCGGCATCAGGAACAACGGAAACAGGACAGGGAACAGCGCGTAGAACACTACCGTCAGCACGACATTGAGGATCGGGACCCATTTCATCGCGTTGTGCGCGATCGAAGAATAGGTCCGCTCAGTCTGAATATCGGCCCGGGTCTGCGCGAATACGTCGATGCTGCCGGTGCCGCTCGCCCCTGCAAAGCCGTGCATGGCCTGGTTCATGGCATTGATCGTCAGCACCTGACGGAAGATGTCGCTCGCGCTGCGCGAGATGCCGGTGAGATACTGATAGGCAATTGGGAGGTCGGCCATGAGCTTGGCCTTGGCGAGCGCTTCGGTCTGGCGCGGATAGAGCTGACGCCCCGCGACAAGCGTCATTTCGTCAATGAGGCTCGCCCACTGCCCCGAGAGCGCGGTGTAGGCTTCGCGGCAAGTGATGATCGAGGCCGTCACGCTGTCGTCGGCCTGCCGGGTCAGGAATTTCTGCGCGCGCGCCGCGCTGCCCGGTGCGATCGTCGCCCAGATATCGTCGCTCTCGGACATCTCCTTCATCGAGTAGCGGCCGAGCAGCAGATCGTAGAACACGCATTGCCGGACATGCTCATCGAAGTTCGCAGCGAACTCCGGATCGGAAATGCGCAAGCTCCGCGTCGATTCAAGCAGCCGCGCGCCATAGATCATGCCGTTCTTCGAGTAGTTGAGGTCGTCCGGCAGGCCGAAGACGAGCTCGGCCGAGCGGGTCAGATAGTCTCCCGCCTGGCTGGTGAAGCTCGCCATAAGGGCCAGCCCGAGCGGGACATTGGCCACCGTTGCCGGTGCAAGGCTGGGATTGACCCGGTCGGTCACGTGGACGTCCATGCGCGGCACCATCAGGCACATGTAAATGAGCGTCGCACCGAGGAACCAGTTGAGCCATGCGCGCCAGTCCTGGTTGAACGCGACCACTATTACCGCGAGCACCATGCCCATCACCAGCGCGACCTGGATGAGGCTCTTGTAGCCGCCCGCACCGGTCCAGGCGGCAACGGCGTTGAGGACATTGACGATGTACTCGCCGCCACCGACCGTGAAAATCTCGACCATGCTGCCTGACCCTTATGGAACGATGGAGCGGGACTGCATCCCGCGGGACCAGTCGAGCGCGGCGGCCATCGACGGCGACATCGAAGCCGCAAGCATGTTCTCGATCATCGCGGTTTTCTCGATGATCTGCATGATCGCCGAGACCCGCGCCTGTCCGGTCGCTTGTCGCTGGGCGAGGCTTGACCGGACCTCGGCGACCTGAGCGCGCCAGATCGCAAGCTTGGCTTCATCGGCCGCGATGAAACTCGCCATTGAGCGTCCGGCCTCTGCGGTGATGCGTTCAAGGATGGCATAGAGGAGATCGATGCTGGCGATCTCGGCCAGCGTGTCGCGGTCGTCGGTGGCCATCCCGCGTCCATAGGCCGCCTGCACGGTGAGGATCTTGTAGAGCGGCACCGATGCCACCTGGAGCAGCTCCTTCTCCTCGTCGCCGATCGCTGTGTCGCTGCGGATGGCCTCGACCATGCTGCCGATGAGCCGGGCAACTCGGGGCCGGATAGCCTTTGCGCTCGACAGGCTCATCTGCTGGAAGGTCGGGTTGAGGCACTGGTCGGGCTCGTCGCACTGGAACACCCGCACCGACTGGCCCTGCGTCCCGTCGAGCAGTGCGGTCACCAGCGTCGAGGAGGCGTCGCCGGCGAAAGGCACGAACTTGCCCGGCTCGTCGTCGCGGGGCGGCACGTAGATCACCGTGCCGATGAGCGTCATCGCATACTCGGCAAGATCGCGGTCGAAAGTGCCACCGGGGTTGAAGAAGGCGCTCTGCTTGAGGACATGCCAGGTGTAATTGCGCGGCACACCGGGATTGACGTCGGCATAGTCGGCGCCGGCACCCTCGTTGGTCGAGGCGCGCTGGCCGCGCGTTCCGCACCCATGCTTGGCAGCAGCATAGTCGGTGAAGATGCCTTCGGAATTGCCGATCGCCTCGCAGATCGCCTTGTCGGCGAGATCGCCCTTGGGCCAGACGCCGCCGACCAGCCCCTGCGCCATCTCGCAGGAGTTGATCGAGAGATTGTTCATGAGCTGCGCCTTCTGGCTGAACTCCTGCATGATCTTCGAGCACTCGGGGCAGACGGTATCGATCGCGAGACTGAAGGCGAACCCCACCGCATTGTTGGCGACGGCCTTCAGGAGCGCGACCATCTCGCTTGCGTTGATGAAGGAGAACGACCCGGCGAAGATATCGATACCCCCGCAACCAGCGCGGGCACGCGGAAGCTGGAGATTGGCGATGTTGGTCGTCTTCTGCGGGAAGCGCGTCCAGACATTGCCGAGGCTGTAATAGCCCGCCGACTGTCCTTCGAACGCGCTCGGCCCGGTGACATTGGCTGCTGCGCCCATGTCGTCCATGAAGCGGTCCATGCTGTCGCCGACGTTTGCGGCGACCGGGGACGCGACCATGCTGGCGGCAGCTATGGTGAGCGCCGCATTGCGGATGCTAGTAATCATGTCCGGCTTCCTTCGAGGTGAGGAGGTAGATGCGATCCTGCAGCTCGTCGGCCGAGAGCACGCCGTATCCAATCGGGATCGGGCGCCTGGCCACACTGTCCCACAGCACAAGCGCCGGGGTGATGCCGGGCTCGAGCCCCATGCGCGGCCGCTGGCCGCTTTCGACCTTGTAGTCGGGGAAGTGCCGGGACGGTCCGCCATCGGTCGAGATCGCCCGGACCGTGATATGCCAGCGGTCCGCCACCGAGCGCACGATCGGGCTCATCACTTCGCAGGCGCCGCAGGTCTGGGCGAAGAAGTAGAACAGTCCATAGCGCTCGGAGAGCCTGGCCATCACCGCATCGCGGTCGGCAGCGCGCGCGTCCTGCCATTGCTTCTTGGCGAGCGCGCCGACCGGTCGTTCAAGCGTGTAGTCGAGCTCGGGATCCTGCCAGATCGCGCGCTGCCAGACGTCGGAGAACAGCGAAGCCCGGTCGAGCTGGGCGCGCTGGAAGCGGATATAGGCGGTGACGTTTTCCGGCGTCGGATAGAGGATCGCGCGCGCCTTAAGTTCGCGCAGTTCCCCCGTGACCGCGTCGAGTTCCTGCGTGGCGGTTACCTGGGCCGGTGGCTGCGCCATCTGCGGCTCGGCTGCCGGGACCGGCTTGACGCAATAGAACCAGTAGCCGAGCCTGCGCTGCTCGCAGTAGAGGCTGTCTGCCGAGGCAGCTGGCTCTGCCTGGCGCGCTTCCTGGGCAACTGCCCGAACGGGAAGCAGTGCAGCGAGACACATCGCTAGCACCGGAACTGTTTGGCGGCGCGTCATTGGCCACTCCTTGCGTAATAGTCTTCGATTTTCTGCTGGATGAGGATGCTGGTCTCAAGCTCGTCGGGGAGCCGCGCAGCATCGGTGAACTCGGCATAGACCTCGCTGAAATCCATCTGGCTGAGGTCGAGCCGGGCGAACTCGTCGAGCGTGAAACCCTCGCACTGCTCTTCCTTGGGCTTGTCCCACGGCTTGGGCAGCTGGCGTCGGCCCTGTTCCTGCAGGATCCGCGAGAGCTTGCTCTCGAAGCAGCAGTAGACCTTTTTCTTGGTCAGGCAGACGCCGAGGAACTTGTCCGAACAATAGGTCCCCACATAAGCGCACAGCCCCTGCGCATCGCGTTCGTGGAGCAGCACTTCCTCCCGGCTACAGCCGAGCGCGACGAGCAGGCTGATGCCGGGGATGAGCGGGAAGCCCTTGCCCTTGCAGCAGTTGAGCACGCCGAAGACCTTGGAGGAGCAGGTGTTACGCGTGCCGCGGAACAACGTCAGCGTCTCGGGATCGAACTGGCCGCGGGCCTCGTCCATTGCGTGGAGCGCGGTGACGGCATCCTTGAACTCGTCGTTCGCGGTGCGCTCGATTGTTTCGCAGCTGCCGTCGATGCAATAGACATCGCCGTCGCAGACATATTGCGTGCCCCCGCTATCGCCTGCTGGAAGCGGGCATTCGTATACCCGCTCACTGGTCGAGCATGGCGTATCGTCGGTGAGGCAATCCTCGCGCAGGAAGCTGCAGCTGCCGTTCGCTTCGAGTTCGCTGCAGTCGTTTCCTGCTGTCCGACGCGCGCAGCTGTAGCTGCGCTGCCAGGCCCAGCAGCTTTGCGTGACCTCGACACCGTCAATGATACGGGTCTGCGGAGTGCTGTCGGTGCAGGTCTCGGCATCGAGCGTACATTCGCCATTGTCGAGGAAAGCCGAGCACTGGCTCTCGTTGCGCGTCGTGGTGACGACGTTTTCGCTGGTCACGGTGTAGGGCGTGGCACCCGGCACCGGCTCGCTGCAACTGACCAGATCGACGCGCAGCGTTCCGTAGCAGCCCCAGTAATAGCCCGAATAATAATCGTAGCCGCACGGGATATCCCAGGACTGGACCACGCGGCATTGCGGTCCCTGGTAGTGATCGCAGGCATAGGGGCTCGACGGATCGACCCCGGTCCCGGCGATACAATAGTAGCCGTAGATATCACGGGCCTCGACCCTGGTATCGAGCGAGACCTGGCACGTGCCTGTCTCGCGCGTTGCGGTAAAGCCGGCGTTGCAGGTCGCCGTATAGGTTCCTGCGCTGGCGGATCCCGGCGGCAGCGGCACGCAGGCACCCTGGCTACCGGTGACCGACATGCCGCTGGTGTAGTCGAGCGGGGTCTCGTTGATGGTCCGGCTCCGCGCGAGCATGTCCGCGATTTCGTCCGGGTCGAACTGCGCGCGCGAATCCATGCTGTCACGGATCGTCCGCATCGGCGTGCTGGTCGTGGCGGCGCTGCGGGCGCGGGCCTCGATCTGGTCGGGATCGCGTGCAAGATCCTGCAGGTCGCGCGTCGCTTGCGGATCGAAATTGGGAACGCGCGCCGCGTCGGGGTTGGTCGTTGCTGCCTCGCGCGCCTCGCCCAGCAGCTCGGTGGCAAAGTCCTTGCCATCCGCCCGGGCTTCATCGCGGGTCTGAGCGTGAAGCGCCGATGCACTGGTCACGGCGATGATCGCGGCAAGGATATTGGCGAGAGTTCTGCCGGTCATGGCCGTTCCTCCCTGGAGAGCTGGCGCAGATGGAGACGGGCAAGCTCGGCGCCCGGACCCTTGCCCGAGGCGAAGGTCTCGAGGACTTCGCCCACGCTGATGTTGCCGGCGATACGGTCGTGTGGCGGCACCTCGCTGGTGCAATCGAACCCGTCGCATGGGCTGAACTCGGTGCTCAGCATGACGAAGCTCGGTGCGGCCTCGATGTTAAAGGCGCGGAACAGCCTTGGATCAATGCCGAGCGAGCCGGCCGCGTTGCGGGTGCTCCAGATGGCAGCCAGGCGCTTCTTGAACGCCTCGCTGTTTCCTTCCGGGAAACCGCGCAGCACGGTGACGCCTCCCGCCCTGGTCATGTCATGGACCAGTGCTTTCAGCGCCTCGGGCGGCATCGACAGGCTGGCAAAGGCAATGAAGCGGGGGGCTCCTCCGAGCGATGCCTTCTCGGCGGCGGCTTGCCCCGCGATCATCGCGTCGAAGTCGAGGACGGCGTTTGTCTCGATTGCCTCGATGCTGTCCGCATAGGCTGCGCGATTGGCCTGCGCTTGCGCCTGGATAGTCTGTGCGTCCTCGGTCAGCGCCTCGGCGCGCTGGCGGACATTGGTGCTGAGCGCCTGCGCATCGTCGGCGTGTTCGGCCGCACGCTCGCGGATCGCTTCGAGATCGATGCCTTCGGGCGCGCTCTGGGCGAGAGCGAGGCCACCGAGGGTGACGGCAAGGCCGACGGGCAAAAGAAGGAGGTGTTTGTTCATAGCGCGCAGCAGTTCCGCTTGCGCCAGACGAGGTATCCCATGTCTTCACCGATGGCGGGGATGACCTGTCCGGCCGATTGAAAGGTGGTAGAGGCGCCGATGGGCGGGCAGGCGTAACGGCCCGAGGTCGCCGGGTTGGGGTTGGTGGCCTGGAAGCGGTATTGCTGCTTGCGCATCACCGGCATCAGGTATTTGCCGCACAGGCCCTTGGACCCCATCGTCCCCCACGAGACGAGTTCTCGGTGGAGCTTGTAGGCAAAGCGCGAGAGCACGAGCCGCGAGGCCTGCACATGGCCGATCGAGGCCGAGACATTGCCGTTCATCGGATACATCGACCCCTGGCAGCCCGCACACCAGAACATCTCGTCGATCGGCAGCTTTGCGGTCGAGGCGACGCAGTCGGCCGCACAGGCAGCGAGCGCCAGCGGGTTGGCAAACAGCACGGCTTCGGGGTTGATGATCGCGGTGAGCTCGGAATCCTGCCACAGCGGATCGATCTCGGAGATATAGAGGATGTCGATCGAGCCCGATTCCAGGCACAGGAAATCGGCGACGATCTCCATCCAGTAGATCAGCGGATAGGCATACCAGTGGACATGCCAGCTCGAATAATACTGGCTCGCACCGCCCACTGCCGATGGACCCGAGATCGAGCGGAAGCCGATATCGAAGCCCGGATCGAGTTTCATGCCGCCGAGGTTCACGAAGCACCACGGCTTCATGCTGACATCGGCAAGCCGAACGGGCTCCCAGAAGCCCATCGCGATCCCTGGTCTCAGACCGCACAGGCACACCGGCAGATCGGGGTTATCGGGATCGGGCCGGCTCGACGGCCAGATGTCCAGCCCGCCGATGGAGATCGGGAACAGGCAAGACCAGCAGATGTCGGTGATCGGGTTGACGAAACTTCCGGTGCAGCGACCGGGACCGGCATCGGCCATGGCGGGCGTTGCGGTGGCGAGACCAAGAATGGCGGTCAGAACGAGCGCCAGCTTTCGTAAGCGGGTCATTGGGCTGTCCTCCTTTTCGGCGGCAGCGCGATTTCGCTGATCTCGAGCAGGCGGCCCTGCTGGCGCACGCGTGCGGGCACCGACCTGATCCCGAACCTTTCCGTGAGTTTGCCGCCCTGGTCGAAGTAGAAGCGGCGCTGGCGAGCCTTCATCAGCTCGAGCGGCGCGCCCTTCACCAGGATCAGCTTGGCATTGGCGTCCTGCTTGAGCGCCCAGGCGAGCTGGTCGGGATCGTCGCCGTCGAGGAACAGGAGATCTGCGCGAAGGCCGACGCTGTCGAGCGGATTGACCCTTGTGCCAGCGGCATGGATCAGCTCGCCTTTTGCCCCGCGGATATCGGCAGCGAGCGTAATCGTCGGATCGAATTGCCAGCGCCGCGCTTCGCTGGCCCGGACGATCCCGGCGACAGGATCGGGCCGGCCCACCCGCGCGATCGTGCGGCGCTTCAGGTCTTCATTGAGCCGCGCGGTTTCGCCCGAACGTTCCATCTGCGTCAGGCGCGAATGGATCTGTTCGAGAAGGTCGCGCTCGATCACGGGAAACACCGTGCCGCGTTGGCCATAGTCGCGCGCCAGCACCTCGGCAGGGCAGAGCAGGACTGCAAGCAGGGCCGCGGGGAGGATGAGCTTGCTCACAGGATCGCCCTCCCGCTGCCGAGGATCTGGCCGCGGCAGACGAAGCCGATCTCGGCGTAGCGGCTGTCGAGGCCGCGGGGATGGCTGGTCCCGGTGTAGAAGCAGCCGTCGGGGATTGGTCCTTCGGGGCCTTTGTGTAGCGCAATGCCGAGACGGGTCTCATCGAGCCGCGCGGCGATCTTGCGACCGTTGATGAAGACCTCGTGGCCACGGTGGCTCACGACATCGCCCGGCACGCCCAGCACCCGCTTGCCGAAGAGCTGCGCGCCTTTTCCGAAATGCGCTTCGACGAGCCTGCTTGCCGGCGGCTCGAAGAAGATCAGACTGCCGCGCTCGATCCGCGCGTGCTTGTCGAGCCAGAACGCCCAGTTGGGCAGGCTCGGGCTGGCATTGATGAGGAAGGCATGGTCTTTCGCGAAGGCATCGACCGCGCCCCATCCGAGCGGCAGCAGCACCAGGCCGGTCAGGACAAGCGGCCGTTTGATCGTGCGGACAAGACGAGAGGCAAAGTGCGTCACTGACCGCCTCCCTGCCCAAGCTGGCGGGCGATCCGCGCGCGCAGTTCATCGGTGGCATCGGGGGCATCGCCCGCGAGCACGGCTTCGCCGACCAGCACCACGCGGCCACCGGTCCCCATTTCTGCAACGGCACGCTCGGAGGCCTGGAGGAAGGCGAGCACGCGCGCCTGGCTGGCTTCGGGATCCTGTGCCCCGCGCGCTTCGGCATCGACGAAAGCCGCGATGGTTTCGGCAAGCCGGACAGTGACGATCTGCTGGCGCGGTTCGGACAGTTCGCGGCTGACCCAGGCTGCCCAGAGCAGCGTGGCCACGAGCGCGAGCACGCCGAGAATTCTGAGCACCAGCGGGCGATTAAAAGATTGTAGTCTGCGCCTGTCAGTCACGGTTTGCCTCCCGGGCCGGATGGTTGTCGAGATCGGCCGCGAGTCGCTTGAGGAAGCGCGGCATACGAAACAGCGTCACCGCGCCAGCGAGGACGAGGAAGCAGCCCTTGAGGTCCTGGCTGAACAGGCTGCGGCGCAGGCCGTCGGCTTCGAGGTAGCGGTCCGACAGATTGGCGAGCTGGGTGAAGAGGCCGCCAAGATCCCAGCCCGCAACGAACAGGAACAGCGCAAGCGGCAATCCCAGCACGATCAGCAGCGAGGTCGCGGCAAAGCGCACTGTCTCGATGAGGACGAAGCAGCTCCCTTGCAGGAACGGCAGCAGGCTGCGGAGGTTGGCCGGAGGGGTCCGGTCGGCGAGATGCGAGACCATCATTGTCCACCTCCCGCCACGATGCGGATGGCATCGGCGAGGCTGTGTCCGCGCCGCTCGCAGTCCTGGATCGCGGCATAGGTGTCGGGGTCGGAGGAGTAGATCGTCGCCGAGAAGGGATCGAGCACGAGCCGGCCGACCGCCTCGGTCTCGGGACCCTTGATGAAGACCTCGCTGTACTCGGTGCCCGAACGCTTGAGGCTGCGGATCAGCGTCTCGGTGCGGTCGTCCATGTCGAGCCGCGCGTTCGCCCGGAAATCGGCGATCGTCTCAGCCTTCTGCTGAAGCACCAGCATCCAGTCGCTGTTCTCGAGCGCGGCGCGCGCGCCGTCGGACTTGTAATAGTCATTGAGAGACTGGGTCGCGGTCGCGAGCGCGCCGCCATACTTGCGGGCGGTGCGAGCGTAGGTCTCGACGAACTCGCCCATCGACCCGCCCTTGAGCATGGCCCAGGCCTCGTCGATCAGCAGCAGTTTCTTGGTCGCCCGCGATGAGCGCGTCATCGCCTGGCTGGTCATGAACATGATCGCCGAAAGGACGACGCTCCTGAGTTCCTCGCGGCTTGCAAGATCGCTCATCTCGAAGACGGTGAAATCATCGTCGAGCGCGAAGCTCGCCTTGCCTGCAAAGAACCCGCCGTAGCTGCCGCCGCGGCAGAAGGGCCCGATCGCCGTGGCCAGATCGCGGCCCGCCTCGTTTTCCGAGCCGTGGAGCGCATGCGCGACATCGTCGACCGAGGCACCGCTGCCGAGTGCCTCCCACGTCGCGGTTACGGCCCGGTCGATAAGACCGCGTTCGGTATCGCTCGGCGCGGTGCCGGGACGCGCCATCTGGCCGACGATCGCCTTGATCATGGCGAAGCAGTCGAGGCGGTAGTCTTCGTCTTCGTGCGCGCGGGCATCGTCGACCATCGAGAAGGGGTTCAGGGAAAAGCCCGAGGCGAGCGTGAACTCGACGAAGCGTCCGCCCTGCAGCTTGACCGAATGCTCGAAGCTGCGTCCGTCGTCGATCACCACGACCTTGGCGCCGGCACCGCGTAGAGCGGCACAGAGCTCCTGCAGCAGCACGGACTTGCCAGAGCCCGACTTGCCGCAGATCGCGATATTGTGATTGCCGGCACCGTTTTCGAAGGGCGACCACCAGAAGGGCTGGCCGCGGCGGCCGACGAGCAGGAGGTGCGGGATCACGCCGCCGAGATATTCCCCCTGCATCGGCGCGATATGCGCCGCCGTCGTCGAGAGCATGGTCTTGAGGCGCTTTAGCCGCGCCATGTCGTCGGCGAGGCCATCGGCAAGGCTCAGGGGAAAGGCAGCGACGAGACCCTGCAGCTGGAGGAAGCGCTCGTCGGCCAGATCCCAGCCCGCTGCCTTGTAGATCGCCTTGATGATGCGTTCGTGCGCGTCGCCCTGGCCGAGCGGCGAGATGCTGGTGAGCCCGTAGAACAGCTTCACGAGCTTCTTGCCGGCCTGGAGTTCGGCCTGGACGTGGCGCCATTCGGCCGACTGTTCGGCGAGCTTGGGGAGAAAGCGCGCGCTCTTGGTCTGGCTGAGGCTGGTCGTGCGCATGAACTTGAAGCCCGCGCGCGCCGAGGCGGCTTCCTGGTCGGGGTAGACCAGGCACAGCATGGTCGCCGTCGGACAGGGGAAGCGCAGCTTGTCGGTGAACATGTCGCCGATGAGCCGCGCGCATTCCCAGGGCGCCCAGCGCTCAGGCGTAGAACGCACGGCATAGTGGCGCACGTCGAAATGGTCGGGATAGCATTCGCCGACTTCGGGATTGCCCTCTTCGTCGCGGCCGGTCTCGCGAAAGCGCTCGGTCCTGAGGATCAAGCGATCGTCGCCGACCTCGAGCTCGATGTCGCGGCGGATGGCCTGGACATCGAGCGTATCATGCGGGTTCCACGCATGGATATCGGTCTCGTGCGCAGTGGTCGGCGAAGTAAGCTCGTCGATCAGCGCCAGCAGCCCGCCCGGACGCAGTTCTTGCGCGTGCAGTCCGAGCGAATGGAGCATGCCCATCAGCCCTTCGCGGCATTCGGAGAGTTCGGCATCGGTTACGCTGCCGGGCACCGGCACGCCGAGCGAGACGATCAGTCGGACGTTGCGGGCATGGAAGGGCGCATGCGCCGAGCCCGAATTCCAGACGAGATCGTAAAGGCGCCTGGTACGCGCCCTGGCGATGGCCTCATAGATCCCGCCCTGCTCGTAGCGCGGAGCGAACCAGGGGCCGACCACGCTGCCGATACGCGGAGATGCGAAGTTCAGGACCTGAAGGCAGGCACCCTGCGGCAGGCCTTCGGAGAAGAACTGCCCGAGGATCTCGCCGGTCCGTTCGTCGGCCCCGATCAGCGGGGTGACTTCGAGCACGAAGCCCTTCGAGCGGGCATTGCGGTAGAGCTTCGCCCCCTCGTCATAGACCCTGTAGGGCAGCCAGTCCGAGAGCATGTCGAGTCCGAAATGCGCTTGCGGCTTTTCGGCGCGTGCCGTGTCGGCAAACAGGCCCCGCGAGAGCGCATCGCGCGCGGCAGCAAGGGATAGCGTCACTGGCTCTCTCCTTCTTGTGTGTCAGGGTGGGGGACCGGCTCGCGGGGAGGGGAAAACGAGCCGGGTCCCCCGGGTTCCGGCGCGTCAGCGCCGGGCATCGCCGGAACGGGCTGTGAGGGGATAAACAGCTGTTCCGGCAATGTGTCTGTTGGTTGAAAATCGGGTGCGGGGTTGCCCTCGCGTGTCGCGGCAATGGTCGATGCCAGCGAGCGCAGGACTTCGCGGCGGCCCTGTGGGGCGCGCCAGCCTGTCCCTGTCTGATCGGGCAGCGTCAGGTGAACGACGCGCGCCTCATGGTCGCGGCCCGCCGCGTCACGGTAAGGCGTCAGCACGACCTGCAGGCGGCGAACCGCTTCTCCGGTCGTGGTCAACCTCCGATGCGCGTCAGACGTGTCAGCCTTTTCGATGCCGGTCGCCCCGGCATCGATCGCGGAGGTCGGCGCACAGGTCCCTTCGGGAGCGCGGCAGGCAAAGCTGCCCTTCACGTTTCCGCCAAGGCTGGCGCAGCCACTGGCCAGAAGAAGTGGCGCGGCGAGCGCCATGGAGTGCAGGATCGGGAGCCGGCTCATTGCGCCTCTCCCTTCCCCTCGGCGACGAAGCGGCGGATCGCTGCGGCATCGCGGTAGCCATGAAGCACCGCCCCATCGCGGGCGCGCACGATGACCGGAGTTCCGGCAAATCCGTTGGCCTTCGCAAAGGCTTCGTTGGCATCGAGCGCCTTGGCGTCCTTGCAGGTCTTGCCGGTTGTCGGAGCCTGGCCGGCATAGGCCGCATGCAGCGCCTCTGCCGGATCCCTGGCGCACAGCACCGCCTCGGAGATGCTGCGGCTCGCCGCGCCGAAGATCGAGATCGGTCGCTCTTCGACATGGACCCTGGCCTTGGCAAGTTCGCCTGCCAGGCGCTGGCAGTACCCGCACTGGAAATCCGAGAAGACGACCAGGCGTTCGCCCTTGGGGTTGCCCCAGTGGATCGCGCCCGCAGCCGGAAGCGACGAGAGGTCGACATGGCTGGCGGCCGCCTGGACGGGCTCTTCTTCGCGTCCCGCCGGCGCGTCGCTGGCTACGCGCGCCGCACCGGCCGCAAGCAGGTCGGGGTTGAGTTCGAGCAGGCGTGCTGCGGTCACGTCGCGCCGCTCTTCCATGTCGTAGAGACGGCCGACGAACAGGTAGCGGGCGGTCTCGTCGATGTAGAACAGCGTATCGCCCGAGACGACTTCGCACCAGGGGCCAAGCGTATCGCAACTGATCGCATCGATCGGGGTCTTGGGCAGCCGCAGCTTCAGCGCCTGCGCGACATCGCTGGCCAAGCCCGCGGCGCTTGCAGGCATAGCGGTAACGGCCGAGACTCCGAGCGTCAGCACGGCGGCGGCGCTCGAAAGGGCAAGCGCAAGGTGGGCGGCGCGGGCCTTCAGGCCCGGCCGGTGTTCATTGTAGTTCATTTGGAGGGGCTCCTGACGTGGACGCCGTCGAGAAAGACGATCTCGACCTCGATGCCGGTCGGCATCTCGACGACGGGTTGGTATTGTTCGGCGCGTTCGATGAGGTATCGGCTGACGGTGTCGGCAGCCTCGCCGGCACCCTGACCGAAGCCACCGGCGAGAATGTCGGTCGGCGACAGCGCCTCGCGCTTGCCGTCGCTGCCGATCTGGCCGGCGAAGATGCCGTTGGCGTTTGCAGAGAATCCGCGCCCGAAGCCGCCGACGATCCCGGCCAGCAGTGCCTGGCTGACAAGGCTGCCTTCGCGGCTGACCACGCGGCCGCGCACGCCCGACTTTCCGGCAAAGGAGATGAACCCCTTGACCTCGCTCACCGCGAAACGGCCGCCGGGCTGCGCGCAGGTCATGCGCACCAGCTTGACGTAGACTTTCTCGGCCGAGAGATCGCCGCGTGCCGCGCCGTTGACGAGGCAACCGGTGATGTCGGTTGTGAGCAGCTTGTTGCCGCGCATCACCGATCGGGCCGGTCCGGTGATCCGGAGCACCACGGGAAGCGGATCGCTCTGGCTGGCAACGCCGGTCGAGGCGTCGACACCGACGATGACCGTTGCCGGAGCGTAACTGTTGGGCGGAAGGTAATCGCGGCTCGCTTCGAGCAGCAAGGCTGGCGCAGTCTCTGCCGCACGCGGCTTGCCGTCTTTGCCCGTTTCCGCGCCGAAACTCATCAGGCTGAGCTGCCCGCCCTGCGGTTCCGGCGCTCCTTGCGGTGGCTGGACGGCCCCGCCCGTTCCGACGCCGGGGCCATAGGCAGGTGGCGGTGGCAGCGGCGGCGCGGTTGCAGGCGCTTTTGCAGCGTCGCTGAGCTGTGACCGCAGATTGGCGTTCTCGGCCGAGATCGCGTCGATTGCCGCCTGGCCGTCGGAGCGCATCTGCGCGTTCTCGCTGCGCAGGGCTTCGAGCTCCTGCTCGATCTCGGGGCGTGGCAACTGGGCCTGCTGCAGATCCTTGATCGCGCGGCCCTGTGCATCGAGCCGGTTGCCGTAGCTCGCGACGAATTCGCGCTGCGAGAGGTTGCGATTGACAAGGCCGCCGGTGTCGATCGTCGTCGCACCATTGGCATCACTGCCAGCCTCGTCGCCATCGCCGCCGAAGATGAACATCCCGCCGCCGATAAGCGCGATAGCCCCGATCCCGGCGAGCAGCATCTTCTGGCGCTGCGCGATCTGCGAATTGAGGTTGCGCCGTCCGCTTTCACGCGCTTCCGGCGAGCCTGGCAGAGGCCTCTTTTCAGCGTCCTTCTGTGTTGCCTCGGCCATCAGTCGAGCCCTCCCTTGGCAAAGACAAGGAAGGCGCTGGTGGCTTCACCGGGAGCGAGTGCATCGCGGCCATAGGCAAAGGCGAGTGCGCCTGCCGGACCTTCGCGCTCGGAGCCAAGCGCAAGGCTTTCCTGGCCGAGGTTGCGCACGAGGAAGCGCTGTCCGGTCAGTTCATCGCCCTGGTATTCAGCGACCAGCTGGACCTCGATCCCGCCGGTGCGGCGCGGTGCCGACAGTTCGGCGCGGGCGGTGAAACCGGGCAGGACGGCATCGCTCGCCATCGCCTCGATCAGGCGGATCGCCGCGTCCTCCGGCCCGGTCTCGGTCTCCCATTCCGCAGCCTCGCTTTTCGCGAGCGCGGGATTGGTGATGAAAAGCTGCATCGCTTCCTCGCCGCCGAGGCGGCAGGCGAACTTGTAGACGTACCCTGCCTTGCTGGTCGCAAAGAAGCTGACCCGGGCAGCAGCAAATTGCGTGGGCACGGAGATATAGATGTCTCCGCGCACCGGCTCGTGCGTCACCTGGAAGTCGTTGTAGGGAAAGCCGCTCGCGATCTTCGAGACATTGGCAAAGCCGTCATCGATGAGCGCAATCCGGGTGAGTTCGCCGCGGGCGAGCTCGCAGTCGATG
The DNA here is from genome assembly GCF_020539485.1 of Fulverythrobacter ferritrahens. Taxonomy (GTDB): domain Bacteria; phylum Pseudomonadota; class Alphaproteobacteria; order Sphingomonadales; family Sphingomonadaceae; genus Andeanibacterium; species Andeanibacterium ferritrahens. The sequence goes on along the minus strand of NZ_JACDXU010000001.1, from coordinate 90,108 downwards.
GTCGCGTTGTCGGCGGCCTCCACGAACTGGTCGGCATGCGCCGGGACAGGCGCGAGCGCGAAGGCAAGCACGGCAAGGCCGGTCAGCTTGAGCCCGGGATCAGGGCGCCGCGTTGCGCCAATCGCGAAACAGGCAAGGCCGGTTCCGGCAAGCGCAGCAGCGAATGGTGATGGGAGAAGGCTCATTGTCCAGGTTCCTCCTTGTCGGTGGGAAGTTGTTCGAAGCCGGCGAGCGCGAGGCTGAGGCCGCGCTTGGACCAGCGGAAACGGAAGGAGCGGCGCTGGCTCGCGATCACCTGCGCGCCGACAAAGGTCTTGAGCGTGCCGGTGACGGTCGAGGTCAGGGCCCTGGGGTCGACATGCATCTCCGCGATCACGAAGGCCTGGGAAATGTCCGAGCCGCGCTGTTCCTCGACGATCCGGACGAGCTCGGCCTTGAGGCGGCCGTGTGCGGCGGGATCGGCGAGCTTCAGGATGTTCGCCATCCAGTAGTCGAGGCTTTCGGGTGCCCGGTTGAGGAGCATCAGCGCCGTGTCGCGGGTGACGAGCTCGAGATAAGGCGCGTCGATCCCGCCGCTCGAGACGGTGATCCGCTCGGCGGTGATCGGCACCAGCACGAGCCTCTCGTCGCGGGTCACAGCGGCACCGAGGCTGACCAGCGTGGTCAGGCCAAGCACGCCCGCCAACACGGCAAAGCGGTTGCGTTGCCGCAGGTAGGCCTGCGCCTGTTCGTGTGCGAATTCTGCTCGCATGGTTCGCCTCCCTCAGCCCGCCAACAGGCGGCAGTGGGAGGGCGGCGTGGCCTTCAGCCCGAGAAAGCTCCCGGGGAGGTACCAGTACGCAGCATGCACCAGTGCCGAACCGGCGCCGCGTGCCTTCGCCTTCCGCAAGGCAAACCAGGCTCCGACGGCCAGGCCGATGCCGATGAAGATATGCTGCGCGAGAATGCCCCAGGCGAAGGGAATGAGAATCCCTGCAAACTCGTCGATGGTCCAGAAGCCGATGAGCTCCGGATCGTCGAGCCGCCGTGGAACGAGGTACCTGTCGGTCATGATGCCGCCCTCCTGTCGTGACCGTATCCGCTGATCAGATGACCGCGGTCACGACCGAGGTGACGATCGGCACGCCGGTGCCGACACCGATCCCGACGCCGACCGGCACCGCGACCTGGCCGAGCGAGAAGCGCCCGGAGGCGAGACCGATCAGACCGCCCGCAAGGCTGAGTACGGTGATGATCTTGCCGCCCGATCCTTCGAGGAAGTCGGTGAACTTCTGCAGCGCGGGATCGAAGGTGGTGTCGGCGCCAGCATAGGCAGCACCGGCGCAGGCCAGCGCCACGCAGGCCGGGAGGATGTAGTCACGGCCACGAGCACGGTTGGTCGTGCGCTGCAGGGCCGGAAGGGCAGTCTTGGTGGTCATGGATGGAAACTCCGAGGGATTGAACATCAGCCAGCGATGCGTTCGCTGTATGTTCTTTCCTCTCCCCGGACCCGGGCTGTAGGAAATCGGGAACTGGATTTTTGGGGGTTCCGACCAAGCAAAAAGCGACATCGGAAGGTGCGCTGGCCGGGATTCGCGCTGGCTGATCGCGCAGCAGCGCTGACTGTGCCGACTATAGCGCGAAGAGTGCCGCAATACGCGCGGACGCGACCGAGATTCGCTCGAATCGTCGAAGGAAGCTGATTCGCTCCTTCCTATATGTTCTCTAATTGTTCTTTTTGTTTTCCTACAGGCTTCCTTCGCGGCTAGCCGGTGAGTCGATCACTTCTAGAGATAAGGATTCGTCGATGACCAACATGGCGCTCTTTGCCGAACAACAGGTTCGCGCCGACCTCGCCCGGCTGCTTTTGGCCGCCGTCGAAGCCAGCGGCCGTGCCCGCTGCGAAATCGCGCGCGACGCGCAGATCCATAAAGATGCCCTGCGCCGCGTCCTTGCCGGCGAACGCTCAGCCAGCCTCGGTGAAGCCTTGCGCATTCTTGCCGCAAGCGGCGTCGCGCCGCATGCGCACCTGCTCCTGTTCCTCGTCAGCAGCGGCGATCACGCAATTGCGTGGTTGCAGTCAGACCTCGCGCAGTTCTTCGAGGACTTTTCCGGCGAGCTGCCTTCAGCGCTCGAGCGTGTCCTGGGCAACCAGGTTCACGACGTGAAGCCGCGTTGGGCCAAGGGCACCGCGCACCGCGTCGCCCGCCTGCTCTCCGACCATATCGATGAGCTCGAGCGCAAAGATGCGCTGCTCGGCGACGTCTTTGCCGGTGCCGAGGGAGGCCACCGTGGGTGAAGAGATCGACAAAGGAGCGACAGAGCCCCGCAGGGTCACCCGGCTCATTCGCCTGCCCGAAGTCCAGCACCGCGTAGGGCTTGGCCGTTCGACGATTTATCGCTGGATGGCCGAGGGCAGGTTTCCGAAGCCGGTGCAGCTCGGTGGCTATGCGGTTGCCTGGGCCGAAGAAGAAATCGAAACCTGGATTTCGGACAGGTTGCAATGACAGTCCATCAGCTCCATTGCGGCCATGCTCCTGAGAACTCAATCATCAGTGCTTCCGTCTCCGGTTACGGGGTCATTTATCTTTGACGCTGCACATTGGCCAAGATTGTCAAAGACGCTTCGCTATGAGAAGCGCAGTGTCGGATGGTTTATCTGATCTACATAGGTGCGGCTCTGGCCGAAATCGCGGGTTGCTATGCGTTCTGGATCTGGCTGCGCCTGGATCGTTCTCCCTTATGGCTCATCCCTGGCGTCCTTTCGCTATGCCTGTTCGCCTATCTGCTTACCCTCGTCGAGGCTGAACATGCGGGCCGCACCTATGCGGCGTATGGCGGGATTTATATCCTTTCGGCACTCGCGTGGCTTTGGTGGGCCGAAGGCGTGAGGCCCGATCGATGGGATATTACAGGGGTGGCGATTTGTCTGATCGGTGCATCGATCATTTTGTGGGGGCCTCGTCCGGCATGAAGGGCGCGTGGTGTCTATTCCTGCGCGCCGGTCCCGGGATGGTGAGGAACGAGATGGTCCTCACAATCACCGCCAAGGCACGCTTCGAACGTCGCATGTTCGATCTGAAACCGGCTCGCCAGCATCGTGCGGGCGGTTCGTTTGACCTGTTCGAAACTGTGCAGTGAGGCATCGCCAGGGACGACATGCGCCTCAAGCGCGCGGCGATGCTCGCCGATATTCCAGATATGAAGATGATGCAGGCCCTCGATGCCCTCGTGTGACCGCAGCGCCTCAACGATCTCATCGAACTCCACCTCGTCGGGCACCGCGCCCATCAGCAGGCGCACCGTTCGCGGAAGCAGCGTGACGCCCTGCCATATGACATACGCCGCGATGATCAACGTGATGATCAGATCCGCGACATAAAGGTCGTAAAGGATGATCAGGACCCCGGCCACGATCACCCCGACCGATGCGAGCGCATCGGACACATTGTGCAGGAATGCGGCCTTCATATTGATGCTGTCACGTGCACCGCGATAGACAATCAGCGCCGTTATCAAATCGATCACCAGGGCGATGCCGGCGACGGCAATGACCGTCCAGCCTTCCACAGGCTGAGGGTCGGCGAAGCGGTTGATGGCCTCCACGATCAGGTAGAACCCGATGATGAGTAAAGTTGTGAGGTTGATCACTGCTGCGACAACCTCGCCCTGAGCATAACCAAAGGTCATCAATTTATCGGCGGGCCGTCTCCCGATCCTCCGCGCGAACCAGGCCAGAAAAAGAGAAGCGGCATCGCTGAAATTATGCAGAGCGTCGGCAATGAGTGCTAGCGAGCCAGAGGCAATCCCGCCGATGATTTGCGCCAGAGTAAGCAAGACGTTGATCGCCACTGCGACCACCAGCTGACGGTCACTCAGATTCTCCTCACCATGGCTGTGGCCGTGATGGCCGCCGTGCTGATGCCCCGCATGCCTGTGGCTTTCGTGTTCCGAGCCGGGATGTTCGTGATCATCGGTCACAGCTTGAACTGATCCCCCTTCTCATGCTCGGTGTCATCCTCATCGTGGATGTCCATGTGGGCGTCCCGCAGGATATCGATCCCGCCATAAAGCGCTATTCCGGCGACAGCGATACCGACCACAAGATCGGGCCAGTTTGCGCCTGTCACCATCACGATGATGGCGGCTATGATGATGCCGCCGTTGGAGATAAAATCATTGAAGCTGAAGGTCGTCGCCGCGCGAAGATTGACGTCCTTCTCGCTCATTTTATTGAGCAGCCGCAAGCAGATGAGGTTCACGATTGCGGCCACCGCTGCCATTGCCATCATCATGATGCCGCCAGGCTCGGACCCTTCGACAAAGCGCCGGATGGCATCGGCGATGACGCCGCCTGCGAAAATGAGCAGCATAATACCGGAAAAGCGTGCCGCGCCGCGCTTCCAGGTCCGCGAACGGGACAATGCCAGCAGGCTCAGCGCATAGACTACTGCGTCTGATGAGTTGTCGAGCCCGTTGGCAAGCAACGCGTTGGAATCGCCGATCACCCCGGTAATGAAGAAACCGATTGCGATAGCGACGTTGAGCCACAGCACGATCCACAAGGTGCGCCGCTTCTCTTCTGTATCGAGCTCCAGATCACCTTCGCCGCTCATTTTTCATTCACTCCTTTGCTCGCTCCATTTCCTGATCGGACCGGGCGGGGGTAGCCGCCAGCGCGATGCAAGCACGCTACATCGCGCTGGCATCGGGCAGGTTTAGGTAACCTCGCCAAGTTCCCCCTGTTCCTCTTGCGTGGCGTTGCGGCGCAAACGGTCGCGCCACTGCTGACGCCAACTGCGTGTGTCGTTGCGATCGACCAGCACAAGCTTCGCAATTGCCGGAAGGACGAACAGGGTCAGGATGGTCGCGGTGATGAGCCCGCCGATCACCACGGTCGCCAGCGGCCGTTGCACTTCGGCCCCGGTCCCGGTCGCGATCGCCATCGGCACGAAGCCGAGCGATGCCACCAGCGCAGTCATCAGCACCGGACGGATGCGCGCCAGCGCACCGTCCACGATGGCTTCTTCCAGCGCCATGCCCTTGTCGAGACGCTGGCGGATGGCCGTCATCATCACCAGCCCGTTGAGCACCGCCACGCCGGAAAGCGCAATGAAGCCCACCGCCGCCGAGACCGAGAAAGGCAATCCTCGCAAGGCAAGAGCAAAGACACCGCCAGCCAGAGCCATGGGGATGGCGCTGAACACAGCCAGAGCGGGAACCCATCCGCCCAGCGCCATGAACAGCAATAACAGCACAAGAGCGAAGCAGACCGGCACGACGATAGCGAGCCGCGCCTGCGCCGCTTGCAAGTTCTGGTATTGGCCGCCCCATTCGATGAAGGAGGCAGCGGGCATCTCGACCTGCGCCGCAACACCCTCCTGCGCTTCTTCGACGAAGGAGCCCAGATCGCGTTCGCGGACATTAGCCGATACGATTACCAGTCGCCGCCCTTGTTCACGGCGCACTTCGGCCAGGCCATCGACCACCCGGAAATCGGCGAGCGTCCGCAGCGGGACGGTTACGCCGTTTTCAAGAACAATCGGGAGAGCACCAAGCTGGTCGAAGTCGTCCCGGGTGGCAGCATCGAGGCGCACGACGACATCGAACCGTCGGTCACCTTCGAACACCATCCCCGCGGGCCGTCCGCCCAAAGCGATGGCCACCGACTGGGCCACATCCTCTACGGTCAGCCCGTAGCGGGCGATGGTGGGCCGATCGAAAGCGATGTCGAGCGTCGGGAAGCCCGTGACCTGCTGCACCTTCACGTCTGCGGCGCCTTCCACTTCGCGCAGGACACCGGCGACTTCGCCTGCCGCTTCGGTGAGCGCGGTGAGGTCGTCGCCGTAAAGCTTGACCGCCACATCACCACGGACGCCCGCGATCAGTTCGTTGAACCGCAGTTCGATCGGCTGGCTGAACTCGTAGAGGTTACCGACAAGACCCCCGAGAGCCTCCTCCATTTCCGCGATCAAGGCGTCCTTGGACAAGCTGGGGTCGGGCCATTCCTCTCGCGGCTTGAGGATAACATAGGAATCCGAGATGTTGGGCGGCATTGGATCGCTGGCAACCTCAGCCGTGCCTGTTCTTGAGAACACCAGCTCGACCTGCGGAAACTCTTCAATGCGGTCCTCGACCTGTCGCTGCATGGCGAGCGAGCGTTCGAGCGAGGTGGAGGGAATGCGCAGGGATTGCACCGCCAGATCGCGCTCGTCGAGCTGCGGGGTGAACTCGCTGCCGAGGAAGGTGAACACCACAGCCGCAAGCGCAAAGGCTCCGGCACCGGCTCCGATTACCGGCCAGGGCCGGGCAATCGCTTTGTGCAAGGCCGGACCATACCGCTCCTTCGCCCAAACAATGGGCTTCACTTCCTTCTCGGTCAGCTTCTTGTTGAGCAGCACCGCAATCATCGCCGGCACAAAGGTCAGCGACAGCACGAAGGCCGAAGCCAGCGCCAGCATCATCGTGATCGCCATCGGCGAGAACGTCTTGCCCTCGACCCCGGTGAAGGTGAGCAGCGGGGCAAAAACAAGGAAGATAATCGCCTGGCCGTAAACGGTCGGTTTGATCATTTCCTGTGCCGCGAGGCGGGTTTCGGTCAGGCGTTCCCCAAGGGTGAGCAAGCGCCCTTCATGATGCTGCCGTGCAGCCAGGCGTGCGACGCTGTTCTCGACGATGATGACCGCACCATCGACGATCAACCCGAAGTCCAATGCGCCAAGGCTCATCAGATTGCCGGACACACCTAGCCGGTTCATCCCCACCGCTGCGAGCAGCATCGAGAACGGGATGACCAGCGCCGTGATAATCGCCGCCCGGATGTTGCCAAGGAGCAGAAACAGCACGGCGATAACCAGCAAGGCCCCTTCGAGCAGGTTCTTCTCGACGGTCGCAATGGTGGCATCGACCAGTGACGAGCGGTTGTAGACGATCTCGGCCACCACACCTTCGGGTAGCGATGCGCGCACCTCCTCAAGCCGTGCAGCGGCGTTCGCGGCCACGGTCCGGCTGTTCTCGCCTGCGCGCATCAGAACCGTACCGACCACGGCCTCATCGCCATTGAGCGATGCCGCCCCGGTGCGCAGATCGCCGCCGATGGCGACATCGGCCACATCGCCGATGCGGATCGGAACGCCCTCCCGTGTTGCCACCACGGCTTCCTTGATGGCATCGATTCCGTCAAGCCGGGCGTCCACTCTCACCAGCAATGCCTCGCCCGCGCGGTCGACGAAATTGGCCCCGGCGGCCAGGTTGGCGGCCTCCAGAGCTTCAATCAGCGAGTCGAAGGAAAGGCCGTAGCCGGTAAGCCGCGCGGGATCGGGCTGCACCAGATACTGCTTTTCAAAGCCGCCGATGGAATCGACCCCGGCAACACCGTCAATAGACCGCATCAGCGGTGCCACGACCCAGTCCTGCACGGTACGAAGGTAGGCCGCCTTGGCCACTTCGCTGTCGAGCCTATCTCCGCGTTCGGTGATGAAGCTGCCGTCGGACTGCCAGCCCGTCCGGCCACCCGTTGTCGCTCCTTCGCCGCCCGGATGCTCATACTCGATCGTGTACATCAGCACTTCGCCAAGACCGGTGGAGATCGGCCCCATGGTGGGTTCCGCTCCTTCGGGCAGCGATGCACCGATCGGCGCAAGTCGCTCGTTCACCTGGCTGCGGGCGAAGTAGATGTCGGTGCCTTCCTCGAAGATCGCGGTGACCTGGCTGAAGCCATTGCGCGAGATCGAGCGGGTCATTTCCAGCCCCTCGATTCCGGCAAGGCCGGTCTCGATGGGGAACGTCACCTGCGTTTCTACCTGCGAAGGCGACAGCGCGGGCGCGCTGGTGTTGATCTGGACCTGCGTATTGGTGATGTCGGGAACCGCATCGATCGGCAGGCGCACCAGATTGAACGCGCCATAGATCGCCGCAAGCACGGTCAGAACGATGATCGCCCAGCGAAACCGCACGGCGATATCGAGAACGAACCCGATCAGGCCGTGACCGCCATCGTTGCCGTGAGTGGGGGCAGCCTCCTGCGAGGGAGCCGTGGTCTGATCAATGTCCATGTTCGGCTTCCTCCTTTTCGAGTTCAGCTTTCAACAGGAAGGCATTGGTCGCCGCGATGGTCTGGCCGACTTCGATACCGGACAGGATAGTCACCATTCCGCCCGAGCGGCTGCCCGTCTGCACCGTCCGCGCCTGGAATCCGCCCTGGGTGCGAACGAACACGACATCGCGGCCGTCAAGCACCTGTACGGCATCTTCGGGGACTGCGATGCTGGTCTGATCCACCTCGCCGGAGGGCCGGATGCGTGCCTGCAGGAAGGAGCCGGGTTGAAGACCGGAGGCACTGCCGGGCAAGTTAAGAATGGCGGTAGCACTGCGGCTCTCGGGGTCGAGCGAAGGCGTCACCGAGCGCACCCGCGCACCGATTTCACGGCCATCCCCTACTTCCAGTGTCGCTTCATCTCCGGGCCCGATGCGGGCGGCGTCGGGTGATGGCAGGGCCACTTCGATCTGCAATCCCTCCGGATTGACCACCTGGAAGAGTTCTTCACCGGCATCCACAAAGGAGCCGAGCACGATCGGAGCAGCGGTTATGCGACCCGAAAGCGGGCTGGTTACCGCAAGCGATCGCCCATCGCCGCTGACCCCGGCCGCTGCGACAGCTGCCTGCGCGCGGGACAGTTCGGAGCGGGCGACATCGAGATTGGCACGAGCGGCTTCAAGGTCCTGCCGGGCGGTGACATTGGCTTCAAACAAGCGCCGTTCACGATCGTAAGCCGAGGACAACTCGGTTACGCGCGCACGTGCGGCACTCAATTGCGATGCCAGCGCAGCGGCATCGGCGCTTTCGATCCGGGCGACCGTTTCGCCCTGACGGACGTAATCGCCCAACGTCTTGCCAATGCTGCGGACAACACCCGTCGCGCGGGCATCAATGCGCGCACTTGCGGTGGGGCTTGCTGCGACGGTGGCCGGGAAAACCAGTTCCATGCCGGCGCCCGCCTGGACCGTAACGACTGCGATCTTCGCAGCTTCGATTTGCGCGCCGTCGAGCGATACCAGGCCTTCGACCGCTTCACCCTCGGCGCCTTCGGTATGGGCTTCGCCTTCGGCATGAGTGTCACCGTCTGCGTGGGGTTCCTCTCCACTTGAAGGCCAGAGAAAATACAGCAAGGCTGCGACGACAAGCACGATCCCGGCGATAATCGCCAGTGTTCTGCGGTTCATGGAAAGATTCCTCATTGTGCGGCCAGCCTGATAAGTTCGGCGGCGGCCTGCCCCCGGTCTTGCTGCGCGGCGATCAGTGCCTGGCGGATCGCGTCGCGCGCCTCAGCGGCGCTCAGCACCTCGATCAGGGGAAAGCGACCGTTGCTGTAACCGATCTGCACCAGTCGCAGCGCTTCCTCTGCCTGGGGCAGGGACGTGGTGGAAAGGGTTTCAACGCGCGCCTCAGCGGCAAGATAGGACGAGCGTGCGCGCATCACTGCCTGTTCGTAATCGGCCAGTGCCACCGCTTCACGAGCTGTTGCTGCGCGCAGATTGGCCTCGGCAGCGGCGATATTGCCCTGATTCCGATTGCTGAACGGGAGCGGGATCGAAACGCCAACGATGAAGGCATTCGCGTTGCTTTCTTCAAAGCGCCGGACACCAGCCGAGATGGTCGGATCGGGAACGCGCAAGCTCCGCTCCCGCGCGATTTCGGCGGCAGCGGCAGATGTGGTGGCCCGCGCAACCTCTAACTGCAGCGGTGAACTCCCCGCCAATACATCGCCTGGCGGTACAATTGCGGGAAACTCGCTCGGCACCAGGGGCGGTGCTGACTGTTCACTCCACAAGGCGGCAAGGCCGGTCCGGGCTGCCAGACTGGCTGCTTGTGCAGCCTCCAGCTCTGCCTGCGCTTCGGCGAGCGCGGCTTGCGCCCGCAAGGCCCGAAGCGGCGGCTCGCGGCCCACCTCCACCAGCAGGTTCGCGATGCGGGCCAGCTCCTCGTTGCGCGCGACGATATCGCGGGCCAGATCGACACGCGATGCCGCTGCAACGGCGGTGATATACCGCTCGCGCACCAGATAGCCGAGCTCGGCCTGTGAAAGACTGGCTCTCAGGTTCGCCAGATCGGCCTGTGCCTCGGCCGCTTCGATCCGGGCGCCGCGCTTTCCACCGAGTTCGAGCCGCTGACCGACCGAAAGGGTATATTCGGTCGCGCGCAGACCGGAAAACATGCCGCTACCGGCAAAGTTCTCGGCCTCGAACGACACGTCCGGGTTGGGGCGCAAGCGAGCCTGGCCGATCAACGCCTCTGCCGCCGCGCTTTCCGCACGTGGTCCGATAAGACGCGGGTTGCTGTCGGATGACTCAGAACCTTCTGCGACCCCGCTAAGATCGAGCGCTTCATCAAGCGACACGACCGGTGGCTCCTGCGCAGCGGCAGGTTCCATCAAAGTGGCGAAGGCCAGCCCTGCAATCAGGGCGCCCCGCCAGAACATGGCTGACATTTTGGATTACTTCCTCTGCTGACGTTCGAAGACGGCACCGGAAGCATCCCCGGTGCGCGCGGAACGTCAGGCTCGAGGAGGAGGGCTCAGTATCTCGCGTTCAACCGAAGGCAGACGGGCAAAGCGCGCCGCCAGGTGGACGGTCAGAGGCCTGGGGCTCTCAACATCAGCGACCACGTTTTCCACGTTGGACCCATGGTGACAATGCCCGTGCGCGCACACGCCATGCTGCTCGACAGGAGCGTCAGTATTGCCCGGATCATCGCCGCCTTGTGCTTCCGCCTGATGGACAAAGGTCATGATTTCCGCGTCGCTGGAAAACGCGGGTTCGGTCCCGCAGGTTGCGGCGTCTGCCACCGTTGCAAAGACAAGCATCACCAGCGCCAAAAGTATGGCCAGAGGGCGCAGGGCAACAGGGCGGAGAGTGAATGTCACTGTATCGGCGCCGCGTCTAACATTGGCAAAGAAGTCGGGCAAGTTGCGAATAAATCTGCAATATATGAGGTTATAATGTTACGTTGGAGGCGAGCATGACATGTCATGACCTGCCTGCTTCTGAAAACCGGGCGATCTCAGACCGGAGATCATCGGGAATTGGCATCGGAGAAAAAGCACTGATACGCGCCCTTCCGCTATTGCCAATAGGAAGGCGTCCAAGACCGTTGCCGACAGGCGCGAGCATGAGTCGCGCAATCTGCCCCGCGACCTCGCGCCAATCGCGCACGTGCCAGGCGAATTGCAGCATTTCCCAATGAGATCCGATGTGCGCCCAGAACAGAACCTGCGCAACGATATGCGCGCGCTCGAGATGGCCCCAGGCGGCTTCATTGTCGCACCGGCTGCGGGCCGCAGTGTATAGCGCATACTCGGTCGCCAAAAAGCTGAGCCGTGCGGATTTCTCGTCAGCGCTCATGCCATAGCACTCACTATGCAGACGCTCGCGTTGCACCGAGCTCACGGCGCGCCTGAGAGATAATCTGCCAGCCTCCGTGAAGTCCAATGGCAGCCATGATGAATGCGGCGAGCAGATCAGGTAAGCCGCTGCCAGTAAACATGACGGCGACCCCGGCCCCGATAACTACAACGTTATTGATCGCGTCGTTTCGCGAACAAACCCAGACAGACTGCATATTCGCGTCGCCACTGCGGAACCGGAACAGCATCACGGCGACCGACAGATTGACCAGCAATGCAAGAGCACCGACCGCGCTCATGGCTATCGGTTCCGGATCGGAACCTGCGATGAGGCCCCAGATTGCCCAGCCAAGCACACCGAGCGCAAAGCCGAAAATGGTCATGCCTTTGATCAAGGCGGTCCTTGCACGCCAGCCAATCGCCATGCCTGCCACGCCAAGGCTAACGGCATAGTTGGCTGCATCGCCGAAGAAATCGAGCGCGTCAGCCTGCAAGGATCGCGAGCCCGCCACCACACCTGCCACCATCTCGACAAGGAACATTGTGCCGTTGGCAAACAGCGCAATCCACAAGGCCCGCCGCCATTCCGGCCGGTTCAGATTTTCGGTGCTCCCGCAAGCGGCAGCGCAGCAATTATCAGCCATGACCTACTCTTTGGAATTTGCGAGTCGGCCCTCTATATGCACCCTGTAGCTGCTACAGGGTCAAGCGATGAAAATTGGCGAACTTGCAAAAGCCACCGACACGCAGGTCGAGACGATCCGGTACTACGAACGGATTGGTCTTTTAAGCGCGCCGGGCAGGTCGGCGGCAAATTATCGGATTTATGATCCCTCACACCGGTCCCGGCTGAGCTTCATTCGCCACTCCCGCCAGCTTGGCTTCACGATTGACGATATCCGTTCGCTGCTCGATCTCGCCGATCACCCGGAGCGTGATTGCGCTGAAGCGGACAACATCACCACGCGGCATTTGCGCCAGGTCGAAGCCAAGATTTCCCACTTGACCCGGTTGCGGGATGAGTTGGTCAGGGTTTCCGGGCGGTGCCGCGGGGGCCTTTCATCTGATTGTCAGGTGATCGAGACGCTGGCCGATCATGGACATTGCACCGCCAAACACGAATAGATCGGTTCCACATCGATAGTATGATCTGCCCCCTTCTGAGTGGCCCAATTTCTATTTTAGAATTGGCCAGTCAGGAGGAATGGAATGGCGAGGAAACACAAGCCGGAGGAGATTATCGGCAAGCTGCGTGAAGCCGAGATCGTGTTGGCGCAGGGCGGCACGGTGGCGGATGCGTGTCGTCGGATCGGCGTCACCGAGCAGAGCTACTATCGTTGGCGCAAGGAATATGGCGGCCTGAAGATGGACCAGGCTCGGCGTATGAAAGAGCTGGAGAAGGAGAACGCCCGGTTGCGCAGGGCGGTATCGGACCTGACGCTCGACAAGCTGATCCTGCAGGAAGCTGCCAGGGGAAACTTCTGAGCCCCGCGCGCCGACGGCGCTGTATCGATCATATCAGGACCATGATGCCGGTATCCGAGCGGCGGGTGTGCCGCGTGCTCGGGCAACATCGATCGACACAGCGCAAGGTGCCGCGCGGGGCGGATGACGAAGCCGCGCTTACCGAGGACATCATCGCGCTTGCTCGGCAGTATGGTCGTTATGGTTATCGCCGTGTGACGGCCTTGCTGCGCGAAGCGGGCTGGCATGTGAACCGCAAGCGGGTGGAACGCATCTGGCAACGCGAGGTGCTCAAGGTGCCACAAAAGCAGCCGAAGCGTGGCAGGCTCTGGCTCAACGACGGCTCATGTATCCGACTGCGCCCAGAATATCCGGGGCACGTGTGGTCCTACGACTTCGTCGAGGGCCGCACGCACGATGGTCGCAAGTTCCGCATCCTGTCGATCATTGACGAGGCTAGCAGGGAGTGCCTGGCCTTGCCGGTGGCGCGGCGGCTTCGCAGCGAAGATGTGCTGGCGGTGCTGGCAGAGTTGTTCGTCACCCGCGGGCCACCGGCGCACATACGGTCAGATAACGGTCCCGAATTTATCGCCAATGCCGTGCAGCAATGGCTGTCGCAGATCGGTGTGAAGACACTCTACATTACACCCGGCAGCCCATGGGAGAATGGCTACTGCGAGAGCTTTAACGGCTCGATGCGTGACGAACTCTTGAATGGGGAGATCTTCTACACCCTGGCCGAGGCCCAGATCCTGATCGAAGCCTGGCGACGGCATTACAACACCGTCAGGCCACACAGCTCGCTGGGCTACCGACCGCCAGCCCCGGAAACGGCGACTCCGCCATGGCTGCCCTCCGGTTCCGCTTCGCTCCACCTGCGGCCAGCCATGGCGGCGGAGGCAATCTTGCACTAACAATCAACACGGACCACTCGGTGGGGGCCGATCACGATGGCTTGTGTGGTCGTTCCCAGTTTCTGGGCCGCGCACCAAGAGCAAGGCGATTGGCGGATCCTCGCTCGGTGGATCCATGAGCATCTGCCTTACTCGACGCTCTATTTCTTTCCGACCTATTGGGCATTCAATATCGGCTGGCATGAACGTCCCGAAAGGAGCATCAAGAGCTACGCCGAACCTGCCGGTACATTCACTCCCTGACGGAGACGCAAATCAAGTTTCGAGTCCCAAAAAAGCTACGTGATCATCCAAATAGGATGTTCATTAGCGATCCTAAATTAAAGACATCGAAAATGAAGGCCCGCTATTGCGCCCACACCAAAAGGCGGTGTTCAAAACCAGAACCGCAGGCCGACCACATAGTTGGTCACGCTCGGATCTTCGCCCGCAAGGCGGGCATAGTCGGCGCTTTGGCCCACCTTCCATTCCTGTTCAACGCCGACATAGGGAGCGAATTCACGGGCAAATTCGTAGCGCAGCCGGACACCCAGCTCGACCGTGTCGAGACCGGCTCCGATGCCCAATTCGGGAATGTCCTGGGCTGATAGGTTTACCTCGGCGCGCGGTTGAAGGATGAGACGTTGGGTAATGCGCTGGTCCAGCTCGGCTTCGATACGTGCCGTGACGTCGCCTCTAGTCGAGAGGAATCCGGCGGCATCGACCTCGAACAGGTAGGGTGCCAGTCCCTGGACGCCGATCACGGCATGGGTGCGCTCCGGTCCGGTAAGGTCCTGACGCACGCCCGCCTGCAAATCCCACCATGGACCGATCGCATGGCTCCAAAGCCCTTGCAGCTCCGCGCTCTCAAGTTCGCCGCCGAAATTGCCCTCACCTTCACTCTTGAACCAGAACTTGTCGAGGTCGCCGCCGTAATAGCCTTGCACATCCCACAAGTAGCCATCCTGACCGCCCCGCGCCCTGTATTCGGCCCGATCGGCCTGGAACCAGAACACCGGCAGGCCACTGACCTCACGCGCAACCGCCGCGCGTGAAGCGGCCATTTCCTCTTCGCCGACAAAGGCGTCCGCAGCATAGAGCGGTCCCGAAAAGGCTTCGGGTGGCGGCAGACCTTGCGGTATATCTGTGCTGTCCCCCGCTGCACCGTGATCCATCGAGCCGTGACCCATTGCGGCGTGACCCATCGTCTGCCCGCTCGAACTCGCCGCAGTGGCGTCTGGCGACATGACCTGATGGCCTGAATGGTCCATCGCCTGATGCCCTGCGTGCGGATCGTCGGCGCTCTCCTCCTCTACTGGGGCGGTTACCTCGGCGGGATTGGGACTGGAATGGTCGTGGTCCTGCGCCACGGCCACCTGCGGCAGGACAATAAGCGGCAGGGACAACAGCATGGTCTTGCACATTAGCCTTCTCCCCCTGGCAGAGGTCGGACGGTGACCACCTGAAACATGCCGTTGTGCATGTGGTAGATCAGGTGGCAATGGAACGCCCAGTCGCCCGGCTCGTTCGCTGTCAGGTCGAACTGGGCGCTTCCACCCGGCTGGACGACCAAGGTATGCTTCAGCGGCTGGTGACCGTGCGGGGCATCGTTCACCAGCTCGAAGAAGTGACCGTGCAGATGGATCGGGTGCGCCATCATCGTGTCGTTCACGAGCTTCACGCGCACCCGCTCGTTGAAGGCGAAACGGATCGGATCATCGGCGACGGCAGAGAATTTCTGGCCGTCGAACGACCACATGTAACGCTCCATGTTGCCGGTGAGGTGGATTTCCTTGAGGCGGGTCGGCTGCCGCATGTCGCGGTTCATGTTGGCTGCCACCAACTGGCGATAGTTGAGGACGCGGTGGCCGACATTGTCGAGGCCGATGCCGGGGTCACCCATCCGATCCACCGGGTTCATGGAAACCATGTCCACGCCAGGTCCCACCACGACGCTGGGAGGCAGCAGCGAGGTATGGCGCATGTTCATGGCACCCATCGCTTCGCCCCCGGACGTATCACCATGATCCATCGCGCCATGGTCCATGGCTGCGCCGGAAGACCCGTGGCTCATGCCCATGTCGGCCATGGTCAGCAGCGGCGGGTCGCGCAGCGGCGGCACCCCTGCCTGCGCGCCGGGCTGGCTCGCCAGCATGGCAATGCCCATGCCGGACCGATCCATTGCCTCGGCAACGATGGCGAAAGCGGCATCGCCGGTAGGCTCCACGATCACATCGTAGGTTTCGGCGTTGCCGATCTGGAACTCATCGACTTCGACTGGTCGCACATCCTGGCCGTCGGCAGAGATCACCGTCATCGGCAGACCGGGAATGCGGACATTGAAGAAGGTCATGGCCGATCCGTTGATGAAGCGCAGGCGAACACGCTCGCCAGGCTGGAATGCGAATTCGAGCCCGTCTTCGGGACCATGGCCATTGATGAGGTAGGTGTAGAGCGGCGCGGAGACATCCGCGATGTCCGTCGGCATCATCCGCATGCGCGCCCACATGCGCCGCTCCGCCCCCGAAAGCGGGTAGTCGTCGGTCGCGGTCGTCTTCTGATAATTGAACGGCGCTTCGCCGACCTTGAGCTTCCGCATGACTTCGTGCGGGTCAATCGGCGACCAGTCCGACAGCATGACAACGTAGTCACGGTCCACCTGGTGCGGATCGCCACCCGCCGGATCGATGATTATCGGGCCGTAGTGCCCCATCGGTTCCTGCAAGGTGTGGGCATGCCACCAGTAGGTGCCTGCCTGTCGGATGGGAAATTCGTAGCGGAAGCGCTCGCCCGGTTCGACTGCCGCCATGGTTACACCCGGCACTCCGTCCATCAGGAATGGGACGAGTAAACCATGCCAATGGATAGATGTGCCCATCGAGCTTTCATTGAGAAGATCGACCACGAGGTTCTGTCCCTCGCGCAATCGCACCAGCGGACCCGGCACCGAGCCGTTGACGGTCACCGCAGGACCGTGGCGGTTGCCGGTTGCGAACCGGGCATCGGCAACGGTCATGGTCAGGTGTTCGCCGGACAGCACATCGCTGCCTTTGCGAGCCAGCGCCCCTTCGTGACTGCCAGTCGCCCAGGCCGGTATTGAATGGCCAAGACCAATCAGGCTTGCTGCACCTGCACTGGCAGAGAGGAACTTGCGGCGATCGATGCTTATCGGGTTCGTGCTCATGCCAACTGTTACGCAGCCTTTGCACACACCCCTCAAAATCCGTCGAAATTCTCCCGCAAGCGCGCTCGCGCCCGGTAGACGCGGGTCTCGACGGCCTTTTCTGTAACGCCAAGGACCTCCGCCGCTTCGCGCTGGGACATGCCCTCCATGCTCACCAGGACCAATGCTTCGCGCAACCTGACTGGGAGGCGTTCCATCGCTTGCTGAACCGTTTCCAAAGCCTGGCGATCTGCTGCGACCTCTTCGGCATCGGGCTCATCGGCGGCAAGGTCGAGATCGAAATCATTGCCAGCGAACCCGAAAAAGCGCGCCGCCTTTCGCCGCCGCAGGACATCGCGACATTTGTTCAGAGTTACCGTGGTCAGGAAGGCTGCCGGGGGACGTTCAGGATCGAGTTTCGTGCGTGCCACCCAAACAGATGCCAAGGCGGACTGCACCGCATCTTCGGCTTCGCTCGCCGATCCCAGCATGCGGCGCGCAAGCGTGAACAATTGCGGGACGAGCGGCGTGACCAGCCGATCAAAAGCCGATCGGCTGCCGGTTTGGACCTGCTTTACCAGATCGCGTTCAACGGGCTGCGTGTCTCTTACCACCGCCGTTCATTCGCCGGTTTCGCCGGTGAGGGACGCCGAAACCTGCCTGTCGAATTGAGCCCGCTGTTCTTCAGTCAGCAAGTCGCGCATGGCAAAGACATGGCGCACGGTCGCCTTCTGCAAGTCGCCCATTGCGGCGTGGACGTTGTCGATCGCCACGGAAACTTTCGGGCCATATTCGT
This sequence comes from Fulverythrobacter ferritrahens, assembly GCF_020539485.1. GTDB lineage: Bacteria > Pseudomonadota > Alphaproteobacteria > Sphingomonadales > Sphingomonadaceae > Andeanibacterium > Andeanibacterium ferritrahens. The sequence goes on along the minus strand of NZ_JACDXU010000001.1, from coordinate 72,411 downwards.
GCTCCTCTTCCATCGCCGCCGCGAGCTCCGCATTCGCCGCTCGCAGGGAAAGCTCCAGCTGTCGGCGTTCGATGGCGAAGTTGGCTTCCAGAAGCTCCAGCGCCGCAGACTGTTCCGCATCAAGAACAAGCTCGTCGTGGACAAAGGCATGTAACCCCTCGCCTTGTTCGCCGTCACGCCATTCACCCGCTACGAACGCGCCGATGCAACCGGCAGCTATAGCCAGCAGAACACCGGCAATGATCTGGAGAATGCCAAACTTCATGGTTCGACGTGAAGAAGTGCAGAGGGGGAGAGGTCGGCCCCGCCAATCAATTGATACTGGGCAGGCTCAGCCGAGGCGGGAGCCTGGACCACGCCAATTCCCGTTCCAAGCCCGATAAATGCCATGCCAGCCATCAAGGCCAGGCGGCGGCGCTGGCCCGCAGCTTGCTCCATCTGCCCGGCTCGCAGCCACACGCCATCCATGAAGTCGCCAGACATTGAGGGCGCCGCGACATTGCCGAGGGACTTGAGCGCCCTGTCCAGATGATCGTCATGGTGCATATGCAATTCTTCCCGTTCTTGCCCTGACATACGCATGCTGGCGCAGCGCCCCTCAATTTTTCTTGAGGGCTGGCGGCTCGTCATTCGTAGGACTGGTTATCTCGCCTGACCAAGGGATGGCAAACATGATTGCAAGATTTCGACGACTGGTCCTGCCTGTATTGGCAATTGGCCTCTCGATTGCCTTGGCACCTCCTATCACTGCCCACGAAGAACACCAGCAGGACATGACTGATGCCGAAATGGTGCAGGTGGAGATGGGGCACGACGCTGACGCCGAACACCATGCCGGAGACGATCACCACGATACCGGCATGCTTGACCATCACGATGGCGAAGTCGCTCCCGCAGTTGCGCCAGCCGAAGCGAGTCTGACGCCCGAGCAGGCGATGGCAGCGGCAGTTGCAGAGAACCGCGCCACATCTGTTATCGATGTGCTTGGGCGGCTGCACCCGGTCGCTGCGCATTTCCCAATCGCATTGTTGCTGGCCGCAGCAATCGCCGAACTCATGTTGCTGGCGCGCCCCTCCACTGGCCTGGAGGTGACCTCACGCTTCCTCGTTGCCGGTGGCGCGGCTGGTGCCGTAGTCGCTGCGCTCTTGGGATGGACTGCGGGAGGCTGGCGACTTTCCGACCGATCAGAAACGCTTGGCCTCCACCGCTGGAACGGGACTGCGATCGCCGCACTGGCGATACTCGCCACATGGCTCGCGTTTCGAAGCGAACGCAGAACCGCGCTTCGGGTGGTCCTGCTCGTTCTTGCGGTCGCTATCGTCGCCCAGGGTTACCTCGGCGGAGAAATGGTGTTCGGCCCCAACCATCTTGGAATCAGGTAAATGACAATGAACTTTAATCTGCGAGCGAGTGCGCTCTCCCATCTGGTCATTCCGCTTGCTTTGCTTGGCGTGGCCGGTTGCAGTGAGACGCCTGAGCAGGAGGAGGCTTCGTCGGCAGAAGTGGAGCCTATGGCGCCTTCGCCGAGCGCCCCTGCGCCAGCCGAAGAGGCAACAGCACAGCCAGTGGTTGCAACCGACGACGCGCCAGCCGCGGATCAGGCAGCGGCAAGCCGGCAGTCAGAGCGTCCTCCCGCTGTCGCTGTTCCCGCGCGGCCTGCCGCAATCGACAGCGCAGCGCCCGAACCGGCTGCAGCAACACCCGATCCCCACGCAGGTCACGACATGACCAACCACGACATGGAAGGGATGCATTCCCAATGACCAACCCGCAATCGCCCTCGAACTTGCGTCGCCCGCTGGCGGCGGCGCTTCTCATGTTGTTGGCAGCGTGCTCCAATGCGGCGCAGGCAGCGAGCTACACCATGTTCCGTGACCCCAATTGCGGGTGCTGCGAAGAGTGGGCCGAACATATCCGCACCGGTATGCAGGCCGAGATCACGGTCGAGAACAGCGCCGACATGACTGCGATCAAGGATCGTGAAGGTGTTCCGGTCGAATTGCGATCCTGCCACACGATGGTGGTCGATGGATATGTGATCGAAGGCCACGTTCCTGCCGCGGATATTGCCCGCCTGCTGCGCGAGCGACCGGATGGCGTCGAGGGGCTGGCCGTCGCTGGCATGCCAATCGGCTCGCCAGGAATGGAAATGGACGACCGGACGCAACCCTACCAGGTCATCGCTTTCGGCAGCGCCGGTCGCAGCGTGTTTGCCAGTTACGAATAGAACCAGAGGAGAATGACAATGAAGCGATTGATTATGGCACTGGCTGCAGGAAGCATGTTTGCTGGACCGCTTGCCGCGCAAGAACAGGAAAAACCTGCCGAAGCCGAACAGCCGCAGATGTGCGAAATGATGCACAACGGCGAGCGGATGCAGGGCATGATGATGCGCGGCGAAGATGGCACGATGACGTGCAAGATGATGGACCACGGACAAATGGAGCATGGCTCGATGGGTCATGGACAAATGGACCATGGTCACATGGGCCACGGACAGACCGCCCAACCCAGCGCGACCGAAGGTCAGACCGATGCTCCCCAGAGCGATCCCGCCCCGCAGGATCATTCGGCCCACGAAGGTCACACCCCCGGCTAAGTCGTCAGGGGACGGACATGGGGCGAGCGCCTGAAAATGAGATCAAGGTGCTCGCTCTCTCCGAAGAGCGGTTGTTCGGGCAAGTCCCTCACGCCGCCAAAGCAGATCAAGGGGGAGAAGAACAATGGCGAAGTCCGCAGTTGGCCAAAGCATCAGGACCTGGGGCTGGACGCTCAGCCTGTTCCTCCTGATCACCTACTTGGCCTGCATCGCCTTCGGCCTGGTTGCGCCTGAACAGATGCACATGCACCGAGCCTGGGCGCCACTCTTGCCGGGATTCGAGTGGTTGACCCTTTCCGGCTTCATCGCCGGAGCCGTGGGAAGTTTCCTCTATGGCTGGTATGCTGCGATCCTGCTGGTGCCGTTGTATAACCATTTCAGTCGCCGCGCCGGTTGAGACCGCGCGGAGTCGAGGAGCTCCCCGATATGGCTCACGATCACGAACACGCCGGGCATTGCAGTCATCACGCTGACAAAGACGCTCCAAACGACGGGCGTTACGACACCGTCCCCGAAGGATTCCAGGGAACGGTATACACCTGCCCGATGCATCCGCAGGTCCGGCAGACGCACCAGGGTTCCTGCCCGATATGCGGCATGGGGCTGGAACTTGAGTCGGCCACAATGGTCGAGGAAGGTCCCAATCCCGAACTCGTTGATTTCACGCACCGCTTCTGGCTTGGCGCAATTTTGACGGTCCCCTTGCTGGTCCTGACCATGGGGCCGCTGGTCGGCCTCTCCGGTATTCGGGACATCTTCGGGGAACGCATCACCTTATGGATCGAACTCGTCCTTGGCACGCCGGTGGTGCTGTGGTGCGGATGGCCCTTCCTGGTCCGAGGCTGGAACTCGTTCCGCACGCGCAATCTCAACATGTTTTCATTGATCGGCATGGGCGTGATCGCGGCCTATGCGTTCAGCGTGGTGGCGGTAATCGCTCCCAATATTTTCCCTGACGGCTTCCGCGATGCGGAAGGCCATGTCGGGGTCTATTTCGAAGCAGCAGCGGTTATCGTGACGCTGGTCCTGTTGGGGCAGGTCATGGAACTGCGCGCCCGTGAAGGGACAGGCAAGGCAATCCGCGCGCTGCTCGACCTTGCGGCGAAGACCGCGCGGGTCATCCGTGCTGATGGCAGCGAGGAGGAGATCCCGCTCGAACACGTCCATGTCGGCGACCGCCTCCGTGTGCGACCCGGCGAGAAAGTGCCGGTCGATGGTGAAGTCGTCGATGGCAGGTCCTCCGTCGATGAAAGCATGATTACGGGCGAACCTGTTCCAGTCGAGAAGGTTGCCGGCGATTCCGTCACCGGAGCCACGATCAACGGCACTGGAAGCCTCGTGATCGAAGCCCAGCGGGTCGGCTCGGACACCATGCTGTCGCAGATCGTCGAGATGGTGGCAGCCGCGCAGCGTTCGCGCGCCCCTATCCAGAAATATGCGGACAAGGTCGCTGGGTGGTTCGTCCCGGCGGTGATCGGGGTGGCCGTGCTCGCGTTCATCGCCTGGGCCATCTGGGGACCAGAACCCACCCTGGCCTATGCCCTGGTCGCCGCGGTTGCCGTGCTGATCATCGCTTGTCCCTGTGCGCTTGGCTTGGCCACTCCCATGTCGATCATGACTGCCACGGGACGCGGCGCGCAGGCTGGCGTTCTGATCAAGAATGCCGAAGCGCTCGAACGGTTCGAGAAGATCGACACGCTGATCGTGGACAAGACCGGCACGCTGACCGAGGGCAAGCCAAAGCTTGTCGCTGTCCTGCCCCAGCCTGGAAAGGATGAAGAAGAAGTATTGCGAGCGGCTGCCTCGCTCGAGCGAGGCTCCGAACATCCCTTGGCAGAAGCGATCGTGAACGGTGCCGAGGAGCGCGGCATCTCCCTGGTCGAGGCACAGGAGTTCGAGGCCGTCACCGGCAAGGGCGTGAAGGGCGAGGTCGATGGACACGCGGTCGCGCTCGGTAACAAGGCGATGATCGAAGACCTTGGGCTGGCCGCCGGTGATCTGGTCGAAAAGGCAAACCAGCGCCGGGACGAAGGCGAAACTGTGATGTTCGTCGCGATCGATGGAGCGATTGCCGGACTCGTCAGCGTGGCTGACCCGGTCAAGGAAACGACGCCGGATGCGCTCAAGGCACTTAACGCGCTTGGCCTGCGCATCATCATGGTGACGGGCGACAACGAACGCACGGCCAAGGCTGTTGCTGCGCGGCTCGGCATCGACGAGATTCGTGCCGACGTCCTGCCCGAAGACAAGGCTCGCATCATTCGTGAATTGCAGGATGGCGGGGCCAGGGTGGCGATGGCAGGCGACGGGGTGAACGATGCCCCCGCACTGGCACAGGCCGATGTCGGCATCGCCATGGGCACTGGCGCGGATGTCGCGATCGAAAGCGCAGGCATCACTCTGGTGAAGGGCAATCTCGACGGGATCGTCCGCGCTCGCCGACTTGCCCAGGCGACCATGGGCAACATCCGGCAAAACCTGTTCTTTGCTCTGATCTACAATGCTGCCGGCGTGCCCGTTGCAGCAGGGGTGCTCTATCCGGTCATGGGAATGCTCATCAGTCCGATGTTCGCCGCGTTTGCGATGAGTGCATCCTCGATCTCGGTGGTCCTCAACTCCCTGCGGTTGCGGACGGCAAGGCTGTGACGGAAGGGCACCAAAACCACACCGAGAGTCAGAATTCACACGGCGGATCGGAAGCGAAGGAAAGCATCACGCTCGGCGGCGCTGTCGCGATGGGCACCGGCGTGATGATCGGCGCGGGTATCTTCGCACTCACCGGACAAATCGCCGAACTCGCAGGCCCATTGTTCCCGCTGTCATTCATTGCCGGTGCCATCGTCACTGCCTTGGCGGCATACAGCTACATCAAGATGTCCAACGCCTGGCCATCTTCAGGCGGCATCGCGATGATCCTGCAAAAGGCATACGGCCCCGGCACCGTCGCCGCTGCGGCTTCGCTTCTCATGGCGCTTTCGATGGTGATCAACGAGAGCCTCGTCGCGCGCACATTTGCCTCCTACGCGCTTCGTCCCTTCAAGATGCAGGATAATGGCCTGCTGCTGTCGGCACTCGCCCTGGCTCTGATCGTGTTCGCCTATCTCGTGAATGCTTCTGGCAATCGCTCGGTGAGCATGGTCTCGATTGTCATGTCCGCGATCAAGATTGGCGGTATCGCGATCTTCGCCGTCGCCGCGCTCTGGGTGAGCGGGCTTTCGGCTGGAGCCTTTGTAGAGCCCACAACTGGCTTCGGATGGGAAGGCATGGTTGCCTCCGTCGCCTTCTCGATTCTTGCCTTCAAAGGCTTCACGACGATCACGAACAGCGGCGGAGAGATTGTTGACCCACACCGCAATGTCGGGCGAACGATCATGATCGCCATCGGCATTTGCGTGGTGACTTACCTCCTCGTTGCAGCTGCGGTGGGTGCGAGCCTTGGGATCGACGAAATCGTGGCGGCGCGCGATTACTCGCTGGCGGCAGCGGCCGAACCCGCGCTTGGCCGCGTCGGGTTCTGGTTCACGATAGTGATCGCCGTTACCGCCACCGCTTCCGGCGTCGTGGCGAGCGTGTTCGCCGTATCCCGCATGCTGACGATGCTGACCCAGATGAAGATGATACCGCACAGCCATTTCGGGATGAAGGGCAGCCTGCGTAGCCACCTGCTGGTCTACACAGTGGTGGTCGCCGGGGTCCTTGCGGTCCTGTTCGACCTTTCCCGCATTGCTGCCCTTGGTGTGTTCTTCTACCTGGTGATGGACATGCTCGTGCACTGGGGCGTCCTGCGGAACCTTCGCAAGGAAATCGGTGCGCGGGCCGAGATCCTGCTGGCAGCACTGGCAGCTGACCTGGTCGTCCTTGGAGCCTTCACCTGGACCAAGTTGCAGAGCGACGCGATGATCGTCCTCTATGCCGCCTTGGGGATCGCAATTGTCTTCTTTGGAGAGCATCTGTTCCTGCGCCGCAAAGAAGCGAACGAAGACGAGCTCGCCTAGCGGCGCCATCTTCGGGTCATGGAGGTAAAGGTCATTTCGGGTTCTGGAGAAAATGGCGAGCAGGCCGAAAGCCATCCCGAAGTGTGGCTGGCCGTTCAGGGCTTCCTCGTCGCCTTCCTCTGGGAAATGCTCCAGATGCCGTTCTACGTGATGGATGGCATGACAGCCAGGGCAGTAACGAAGAGCTGTGCGCTCGCGTCTCTTGGCGATGCGGGCATCATGGTTGGTGCGGCATGGATCGCTGATCGCCTAACCGGCGGCGGTCTCTGGCATGAGCGTTTGAGCTCGCTGCCTGCAGCGATTTTCCTGGGCATTGGATTGGCGGTGACGGCTGCAATTGAATGGCTGGCACTGCGGAGCGAATGGGGCTGGAGCTATGCCCAGACGATGCCAATCATATTCGGCATCGGCGTCGTGCCTCTCGCTATGTGGGTGGTCGTGCCGCTTGTGTCACTTGGCTTGGCGAGAAAGATGACTTGATTACTTATGGAGACCCAGATGTCGCATTCGGAGAGGGATAAGCACTGGGAGGCGGTATACCGCGAGAAATCCCCCGATGCCGTGAGTTGGTTTCAAGAGACCCCAGTGCCCACTTTGAATGCGCTGGACCGATTTGGAGCAGACAAACGATCAGCACTGATCGACATCGGGGGTGGTGCATCCACGCTCGTCGATGCCTTGCTTGAGCGCGGTTGGCGCGACCTTACCGTGCTCGACATTGCTGCTTCCGCGCTCGACGCTGCCAAGTCACGTCTGGGGCCATTATCCGACCTTGTGCAATGGGAGGTAGCTGACATCACCAAGTGGCGACCGACGCGAACATTCGATGTTTGGCATGACCGCGCCGTCTTTCATTTCTTGACAGAAGCCAGGCAGCGGAAAGCCTATAGAATGGCGCTTCTAGCCGGGCTCGCGGAACACGGCTTGGTGATAATGGCGACCTTTGCCCCTGAGGGACCAGAGCAATGCAGCGGCCTGCCGGTTCAAAGATACGATGCCGGGACGCTTGCCAAGGAGCTCGGCTCTGAGTTGAAGCCCGTCGCAAACTGGAGAGAGCAACACGTCACACCTTGGGGAAGCAATCAAGCCTTCAACTGGTGCGTATTCCGGAAAAGCTGAGGCATTGCCGGCACACACGGATTCGAGGCCATCGGTCGGACAATCCAACAAATCTTGAGAATGTATTTGTCCTGATCTCCGGCAGGTAAACCCATTGGCAGGGAACAAGCCAAGATGAAGAAGAGTTGGGAGCAAGGAAAGCGAATAGGAGATTGAGCCATATCGGTTGCGCTAATCATCGGCGCCGGACTGTTCATCACGGCTCTGTGGTTGCACATCGGAATGATCCGCTTGGCGAAGCGCAGAGTTGAGGCAAGAGCGCCCGGCACTTTCAACTTGAGCCTTGCGTATCTCATCGTTCTTGCCAGTCATTTGGTTGTCACGGGGCTTTTTGCGGTTGGTTTGGCCGGTGCAGCCGGTCTCGGGCTCGGCGGCTTCGAGAAGGAGCCCGCCATGAGCGCCATGGACCTATACTACTTCTCGCTCATCAACATCACTACGCTCGGGCTCGGAGACATCTATCCGACCGGGCACCTGCGCGCGCTTGCCGGGATCGAGTCCCTCACCGGCTTCCTTCTTATCAGCTGCACGGCGCAGTTCGTTTTCCAGACCATGTCGAAACAGGAGAAATGATCGATGCCTGAGCATAAGCAGCAGCACGGCGGTGAGGGGAATTACTGGCGCTTCATGGCGATGGTAGCGACCTCTACCGCGATCATGTTCGGCCTGATGTACTTGAATACCTACGAGCTCGGTCACGTGTTCTGGAGCGAAACGCGCTTCTGGATGACGTTCGTCATGGGCGGCATGATGATGATCGTAATGCTGCTTTTCATGTGGGGCATGTACAAGGACAAGACCAAGAACTTCATCATCCTGGGCGCCGGTGCCCTGACTTTTGCGGTGGCGCTATGGCTGGTCCGCAGTCAGGCGACTGTAAACGATGAAGAATACATGTCAGCGATGATCCCGCATCACTCGATCGCAATCATGACGAGCGCGCGGGCTGAGATCACCGACCCGCGTGTTCGCAAACTTGCAGACTCCATCATCGAAGCGCAGGTCAAGGAAATCGCCGAGATGAAGATGCTGATCGAAGACATTGAGACCAATGGCGAAATGGGCGATGGCACGCCACTCCCCGCGCGGACGACTGATCTCACACCGGAGCTATTGCAGGAAGCCGAAAAGGCGGTCGAACGTCGTATCAGTCCGGCGGTGCGCGACGAGGTCACGGTGGGCGAATAAAGGCTCCACGCAGATTTATCCCGCAATTCGCGAAAACGCGAATTTGCGGGTTAAAAACCCGATGGGATGGCTGTGCGGAGTTGGTTCGCTGACTGCTTTTGCGGACTTGTGTTGGCGATGCCAAGACGGGAAAAGTGTTGGTGCCGAGTCCTGAAAAAGGCATCGAACCAATGCATTAGGCGGTTTTTGCGGGCCTTTTGAGGGCTTTTTGCCACACACCAAATTCGTAACTATCAGATAAGAAATAGAAAATTAGCTCGAATGTGATGCCTCTTCTGGCACCATTTACCCCGCGTGGCGGGTTTTCTGACAATTTGACGTTTGCTAGGTCTGGTCAGCGCGGCCTGTTGCCAGCGAATGCTGGGGGCTGACGGAGTGCGACCGTTCTACCGCGCTGCCCCTCTTCATTCTTTCCCGCTCCCGCATAAAAATCTCGTAGGCCCCTTCGCGATTATCCCGTGCTAGGTTTGTGCCCATGCCCGGTCCTACACCCCGCCAGCGGCTTGCCAGCCTGTTTCGCGATGCCAATGCGGTGGCAGGCGATGCACTGATCTTTACCCTGGCCACGTGCGGCACTTACCTCGCGCAATCGTGGGACAGGCCAATCAGTGCGGTGCTGATCTATCTGGTGGGGGTGACAGCCATCGGCGCGCGTTCAGGCCTGGCCTGGGGGCTGGTCGCAGCACTCTCCGCCTCGCTGGTATATAATTTCTTCATCAGCGAGCCGGTGTTTCGCTTCAGCACGCCATCGGCCGATGAATGGATTCCGCTGATCGCCTTCAATGCCAGCGCTATCGTATCGGGCGCGCTCGCCGGGCGGCTGAAAGACAGCGTGCGGCTGGCCCGCACGGCACAGGAGAAGAACGCGCATCTCCTGCGGTTGAGCGACGAATTACAGCGCGCCATCAGGGTGGAGGATGTCGCCCGTATCGCCCGGCGCGGCGTGCCTTTCGGGCGATTGCGGGGGCTGGAAATATTCCTGGCGCGCAATGGCGGCTTTCTGCCCGCAGAGGGAGGCTCGCTGCTGGAGACGGCCGACCTCCTGCCCGAGCGGGACGATGCCGCGCAGCAGCCCATCGGCCAGCGCATCCTGTTCCTCTATGGCGCGGAAGGGGAAATCGGCCTTGTGCGCTTTGCGCTGGAGCGCGGGCCTGATCCCTATTACGACATGCCCGACCTGCAGGGCATCGCCATCATACTTGGGCTGGCGATCGACCGGTGCCAGTTGCTGGAACGCCTCTCGGAAAACGCAGCAATGCAAAAATCGGAGGAGCTGAAGAGCGCGATCCTCTCTTCTGTCTCGCATGATCTGCGCACGCCGCTGACCGCGATCGAGGCGGCCGCCACCAGTCTGCAATCCTTCGACCAAAGCCTCACTCCGCGCGACCGAGCGCGGATGCTCGAAACGATCAGCCAGCAATGCCGCAAACTGAACCGCTATACAGCTAATCTGCTGGACATGGGCCGCATTCAGGCTGGCATTCCCGACATATTGTTCATCGAAGTGGACGTGATCGAGATATTGGGCGTGGTACTGGCGGCGATCCGCGAAGCCTATCCCGGCCAGGAGATCGAAAAGCACATCCAGTCTGACCTGGCAGTGGTGCGTGCCAACCCGGCCATGCTGGAACAGGTGATCTTCAACCTGATCGAAAACGCCATTCTCCACGGCAACAGCGAGCAGGCCGTGCATGTGGTAGTCACTCAGGCAGCGGGGAGATGTGTGCTGGAAGTGCTGGATTTCGGGCCGGGAATAACGGCCGACGAGCAGCCACTGGTGTTCAACAAGTTCTATCGCTCCCGCTCTGCCACCTACCGGGAAGGCAATGGACTGGGCCTGCATATCGCCAATGGCTTCACCGAGGCATTTGGCGGTACGATCCGCATCGTCAGCCCCCATTTCGAAGGGCGCGGCACCAAGATCGCCGTGGAACTGCCGCTGACCGATGTCTCGGTGCATCAGGTGGGCTCATGGGGATGAACATCCTGCTGGTGGATGACGAGCCGGCCATCGTCACGGCGCTCAGCCCCGTGCTGCAATCGCAGGGCTATCGCATTACCGCTGCCGAATCCGCCTCTGCCGCGCTGAAGGCCGCCGAGTTGGAACAGTTCGACCTCGCCCTGCTCGATCTGGGCCTGCCCGATGCGGACGGGGTCGAAATCATCGGCAAGCTGAAGGAACTATGCCGCGCGGTGATCATCCTGTCCGCCCGGCATCAGGAGGCGGAGAAGGTCCGCGCCCTGGACGAGGGCGCGGACGATTACGTAAACAAGCCTTTCGGGATCGAGGAATTGCTGGCTCGCATCCGCGCGGCCGGACGCCGTTCGGGCATGGCCGCTCCAGGCGGCTCCACGCGCTTCGTCTCGGAAGAATTGCAGGTGGATTTCGCCACGCGCGACGTACGGTTGCTGGGCGAGGAAATCCGCCTTTCACCCAAGGAATTTGCTCTGCTGGAAACGCTTTGCCGCCATGCCGGACAGGTGGTGACCCATCGCAAGCTGCTGATTGCGGGGTGGAACGATCCCCATGCCGACAGCCAGTATCTGCGCAGCTATGTGGCGCTGCTGCGGCAGAAACTGGAGTATGACGCCTCCGAACCGAGACTAATCCTGACGGAGCCCGGGGTGGGCTATCGCCTGGAGGCAAGCCCGCGCGCGGAGTAATCCCGGTGAGGAAGGCGGCGGGCAGCGGCGGGCCGTGTAAAAAAGCCATGCTAACGCCCCGTCGCACAGCGCCCTAATCTCCGTTGTAACCGCCCCTGACGCCTGGCCTGTCCATACAAAGCCATGCTCGCAGGATCCGTTGGCGAAGGAGAAAGAACATGAAGAGCGCCTTTCGGGTTATGATTTTCGTCGCCGCTTCAACCGGGCTGGCGGCCTGTTCCAAGAAGTCCGGGCCGGAGGAATTGCCCCCGCCGCCTGCCACTGTCGAAACGGCAGCTCCGCGTCCCACCCCCACACCCACCGGTCCGATTCCTGGCAGCAATGCCGATTTCATGGCGCAGATGCAGGGCCGCAGCGTGATCTTCTTCGATACGGACAAGTTCGATATCGATGCCGACGATCAGGCCGCCCTGCGCGCGCAGGCCCAGTGGCTGCAGCGGTATCCGGCCAAGCGCGCCACCATCGAAGGTCACGCCGACGAACGCGGCACCCGCGAATACAACATCGCCCTGGGTGAACGCCGCGCCAATGCGGCGAAGAACTATCTCGTCAGCCTGGGTGTGGATGCCAGCCGCATCAACACGGTCAGCTATGGCAAGGAACGCCCCGTGGCGCTTGGCTCCAACGAGGCCGCATGGGCACAGAACCGCCGCGCGGCTACGATTACTATCGACTGACGCCGATCACCTTGTGCATGAAGGAAGAAGGGCCGGGGGCGTAATGCCACCGGCCCTTCTTTTGCTTTGCGAACAACAGTATCTGAAACATCAGAGCATAAAAAAGGGCCGCGACCCCGCCATTTCAGGCGTAATCGCGACCCTTCCCCCCCGGGTTAGAACTGCTTCTTCACCGTCACTGCCCATTCGCGCGGACGGCCCGGCTGGGCGTTGGTGTAACCCTGCCCGCCCGTGGACTGGTCATTGATGCTCAAATAATAATATTTGTCGAACAGGTTGGTCACCTCGGCCGCGATGCTCAGGTCACCATCCTCGTTACGCCAGGTCAGGCGGGCATTGGCGATGGTATAGCCGGGGATCAGGTTGCTCTCGCGATTGGTCGCGTTGGCATAGAGCTTGCCCTGATAGGCCGCATCGATACGCGGAGTGATCGAACCCGCATTGCCGCCCAGATCGATCTGGTATTGCGCACCCAGGCTCCATTTCCATGCCGGGGTGAAGGCCGGATAATCGCCGAATTGCGGGGCGTTGATATTGGTCGGGCCGCCCACGGAAACCGTGCCGCCACCCGGCGTCGCGAAGCTGGCGAAAGATTTGTAGTCGAAATCCAGATAAGCCAGCGCACCATCGATCAGGAAGCCATCGACCGGCTCGATCGTGGTTTCGAGTTCGATGCCCTTCATCTCGGCCTTGCCGGCATTCACCGGCAGAGCACACGGCGCGCCGAACCCACTGCCGGCCTGCACGGTGCAGTTGGTGAGCGTCAGCTGGATGTCGTCATATTTGCTGAAGAAGCCAGCCAGGTTCAGCCGCAGACGGCGGTCGAACAGGTCGCTCTTGATGCCCGCTTCCCAGGATTGCAGCGTTTCCGGCCCGAAGGGCAGGACCTGCTGGGCATAGAAGGGGCGCGGATTGACGCCGCCGCCCTTATAGCCCGTGGCGAACTGGGCATAGGTCATCACCTGATCGTTCCAGCGATATTGCAGGGCGATACGGTAATCGACCTTGTCGCCCGCAGACACACCTACCTGCCCGTCCAGCGAGGCAAGCGCAGCCGGGGGCGGCCCGCCCTCGGGGCTGCGACGGACATATTTGTAGGTCTTCTTCTCATCCGTGTAGCGGATGCCGCCATTGATGCTGAGGGCATCGGTGACATTCCAGGTCACATTGGCGAACACGGCCTTGCTGGTCAGAGTGACCGGATCGCTCTGTTCAAAACGCAGGTTGGAACTGCGCAGGCCCTGGAACGAGGTATAAACCGACTTCTGATCGCCATAATAACCGCCGATCGTATATTCGACCTCGTCTTCATCCCCGAACGCGCCGTTGAGGCGAAGTTCCTGGCTGAAAGAATGGAACGTCAGCGGCCCATAGCCAAGGCTATGCGCCATGGGTGAGGTGTCGTTGTCATTCTGGAAATTGGAGACATATTCACGATAGGCAGTGATCGAAACGAGCTTCAACCGGTCAGCCAGATCCCAGTCGAGCTGGCCCGAAAGACCCCAGCCTTCGAACTTGATGCGGCCGTCGGTCTGATCGCGGATGGGCCAGGTCGTGTCCGCCTCGTTCGTGTAGCTCGCGAAGTTGCAATAGGGCCCACAGACGAAACGTGTGTCATAGGCAATGCCCGGCCCATAGGGATTGATGTCCCGGCCCGGAGGGGAGGCGTTGTTGTAAGGCGGGTTTGCGGGCAGCGGGTAATGAGGGCTCGAAAGCACGTCATTGGGATAATAGGTTTCCAGCAGTACCGAACCGACCTGCCAGCGGTCATCTACCGTATAATCGCCGATGATATTGATATCGATCGTGTCGGACGGGCGCCAGCGCAGCTGGCCGCGCAGGCCGAACAGATTGACATTGCCTTCATCTGCCACGACGCAATCGCTGCCTGCGGGCATTGTGGCGGGAATGCCCCCCACGGCCGGATTGATCTCCGCACCGGGATTCAGCGGTGCGTCCGAAGGCAGGCGATCCCCGCCACCCATCGGATAGACGCAACCGAAATCCAGCCGCTTGACGTATCCGTCCTGCTTCTTGGCCACGCCGGCGAGACGGGCATCAAGCCCTTCGGCAAGGTTGAAATCGGCACTGGCGCGCAGATCGATACGGTTGCGAATGCCATAGCTCGCCTGGATCGAACCGGTATTGCTGCCTTCGGGACGCTTGGAATAGAGCTTCACCGCGCCGCCGATAGAATTGCGGCCTGCCAGTGTGCCTTGCGGCCCGCGCAGGATTTCCACCCGGTCGAGATCGAGCAGATCGAACATAGAACCGGTGAGCGTGGCGTAATAGACATCGTCCACATAAAGGCCGACGCCCGGTTCCAGCGCGGGGTTGAAGTCATATTGGCCGACGCCGCGAATATTGGCCGCAATGGAAGGGCCAAATGCCGCGCCCTGGGGCTTCAGCGTGACCGACGGGGCCTGACTGGCCACCTGGGTGATGTCGGTCTGGCTGCGTGCCTCCAGCATTGCGGAATTGACCGCCGTGATCGCCAGCGGCGTATCCTGCAGGTTCTGTTCGCGGAACTGGGCGGTAACGATGATCTCGCTGGAACCCGTCTTGCTCTCTTCCGCTTGATCCTGCGCGAAGGCAATCGACGGCGCGACAAGCATCAACGCCGATGTACTCAGAACAACTGACTTCAACCTCATGACATCCTCCCATGTCGACAAAACCGGTCAATGCCGGCGCCACTCCGTCAGGCGTGGTGGCCGGCAGTCTCCCTTCCCGCCGGACTGCCGGCGGAACGGATAGTGGACGAGTGCCGTAATTCGGCTTCCTCCTCCTCAATCGCTTGCTGAACCTTGCTCAAGAGGCGCAGCAACTCGCCGCGCTCCTCAGGTTCAAGATGGGCCGCCAACCGGATCTCCGCTTCTCCGTGCAGATCCAGCAATTCGGCCAATATGCGTTCGCCTTCCGGCGTGATGTAAAGCCCCTTGCTGCGTCCATCGCGCCCTTCCGCCCGCGTCAAAAGGCCGCGGGCCTCCAGCCGGTTGGCCACTTTCATTCCTACGGAGCGATTGGCCGCAAGGGCCCGGCCCAGAACGGTCTGGCTGCAACCGGGTTGCTCCCGGACCAGCGCCAGCGCCGTTGTGTCTGCAGGCCGCAAACCAGAGCCATCAAGCAGGCGATGGATACTGCGCAAGGTCGCGCAACGAGCCATATCCAGTTGATAGCCGACAATTTCGGCAAGTTTCATCGCTCTCACCTGTGCAATTGTATTCATTGACTACAATTGCAGCAAATGGATTATGTCGCTTATCTTGCTGAAGACGTAACAATGTGGCAGGCAGGCAACATTCATTACCTGCCAACGCGTTACTTCATTGTAGGCATTGTATATTCTGCCCCCGCACGAATGCCCTTGGGCCAGCGGGTGGTCACTGTCTTGAGCCGCGTATAGAAACGTACCCCCTCCGGGCCGTGCATGTGGTGGTCGCCGAACAGCGAAGCCTTCCAGCCGCCGAAGCTGTGAAATGCCATCGGCACCGGGATCGGCACGTTCACGCCCACCATGCCGGCCTGGATGCGATAGGAAAATTCGCGCGCGGCATCGCCATCGCGAGTGAAGATCGCGGTGCCATTGCCATATTCATGTTCGTTCACCAGCCGCACCGCTTCCTCGAAATCGGGGCTGCGCACGACCGACAGAACGGGGCCGAAGATTTCCTCGCGATAGATCGCCATGTCCGGCGTCACATCGTCAAACAGGGTGCCACCCAGGAAATAACCGCCTTCATAGCCCTGGAGTTCAAGCCCGCGCCCGTCGACGACCAGCTTTGCCCCCTCAGCAATGCCACTTTCGATATAAGAAGCGACCTTGTCGCGATGCGCTCCTGTAACGAGCGGCCCCATCTCGGCCTCCGGATCGGTGCCGGGCCCAACCTTGAGCGCCCGCACACGCGGGGCGAGCTTTTCGATCAGCGCATCGGCCGTTTCCTGGCCCACCGGCACGGCGACGGAAACCGCCATGCAGCGCTCCCCGGCGGAACCATAGGCGGCCCCCATCAGCGCATCCACGGCCTGATCGAGATCGGCATCGGGCAGGATCACCATATGGTTTTTCGCCCCGCCCAGCGCCTGGCAGCGTTTGCCGTTCCGCGCCGCCGTCTCGTAAATATAACGTGCGATGGGGGTGGAGCCGACGAAGCTGATGGCCTGTACCAGCGGATCCGCCAGCAGAGCATCGACCGCGTCCTTGTCCCCATGAACGACGTTGAACACCCCGGCCGGCAGGCCCGCTTCGGTCAGCCATTCGGCGATCACCAGCGCGGCGGAGGGATCGCGTTCGGATGGCTTGAGGATGAAGCAATTGCCACAGGCCAGCGCCACGGGGAACATCCACATGGGCACCATGGCCGGAAAGTTGAACGGAGTTATCCCGGCCACTACGCCCAGAGGCTGGCGGATGGCGTGACTATCTATATCACGGCCGACATTCTCGCTGATCTCCCCCTTGAGCAACTGGGGCGCGGCAGTGGCGAATTCCACCACTTCCAGCCCGCGCTGCACCTCGCCCAGCGCATCGGACAATACCTTGCCATGCTCAGCCGTAATTACCGCTGCCAACTGACCCGACCGCGCTTCCAGGATACGCAGGAAGCGGTTGAGAATACGCGCGCGTTGCAATGGCGGAGTGGCCGCCCAGCCAGGGAACGCCGCCTGCGCCGCGCGCACTGCCGCCCCTACTTCCGCCGCCGAAGCCAGCGGAACGCGGCCGGTCTGCTCCCCCGTGGCGGGATTGAACACCGGCGCATTGCGCCCGCTTCCACCGGCCACGCGGCGTCCGGCTATGTAATGCGTAATCTGGGCCATGAGGCGGGAAACTTTCTGTCAGGCTGCCAGCAGAGCGGCGGGATCGGTATAGGAAAGGCCAAGCGCATCGGCCACGGGCCGGCAGGTGATCTGCCCCGCGCAGACATTCAACCCCGCCAGCAGATGCGGATCACGCCGCAGGGCCTCTTTCCAGCCCAGCCCTGCCAGTCGCAGGATGTGCGGCAGGGTGACATTGCTCAGCGCATAGGTGGAAGTGCGCGCCACGGCGCCGGGCATGTTGGCCACGCAATAATGGACGATGCCGTCTACCACATAGGTGGGGTCGGCATGAGTGGTGGGATGGCTCGTCTCGAAACATCCGCCCTGATCGATTGCCACATCCACCAGCACGGCGCCCGGCTTCATCGTATGGAGCATGGCGTGGGTGACGAGCTTGGGCGCCTCTGCCCCCGGGATCAGCACGGCGCCGATCACCAGATCGGCCTCCGCCACGCAGGCGGAAAGGTTCGCCGTGTTTGAAAAGCGCGTCTTGGCCCGCGCCTCGAAATGAATACCCAGCCGCTCCAGAACCTCGGCCGAGCGATCCAGAATCGTCACATCCGCGCCCAGCCCGGCGGCCATCTGCGCCGCATTGAAACCGACCACACCGCCGCCGATCACCACCACCTTGGCCGGCAGCACCCCCGGCACGCCGCCGAGCAGCACGCCCCGCCCGCCATGGGCTTTCTCCAGCGCGGTGGCGCCCGCCTGCACGGCCATGCGCCCTGCAACCTGACTCATGGGCTTGAGCAGCGGCAACCCGCCGGCGTTGTCCGTCACCGTTTCATAGGCGATGCACACCGTACCACTGGCGATCAGATCGGCTGCCTGATCGGGATCGGGTGCGAGGTGGAGATAGGTGAACAGAATCTGCCCTTCGCGCAGCATTGCCCGCTCACGCGGCTGGGGCTCCTTCACCTTTACGAGCAGTTCCGCCCGGGCGAACACTTCAGCCGCTTCCGCCACGATTTCCGCTCCGGCTCGGACATAGGCATCGTCCGATGCGCCGATGCCCTGTCCTGCGCCGCTTTCCACCAGCACATGATGCCCGGAATGGACCAGTTCCTCCGCCCCCTCAGGGGTCAGCCCCACCCGGAATTCGTTGTTCTTGATCTCGCGAACCGTACCGACGATCATGATCGCACTCCTTTGGGGGATTTCAGCGCGTTCTATTCCACCTTGGCAAGCACTTCGGCCAGCTTGCCAAAAATCTCGTCAATATGAGCCTGTTCCAGGATCAGGGGCGGCGAAAGGGCGATGATGTCGCCGGTCACGCGGATCAGCAACCCGCTGTCGAAGGCACGATGGAACGCCTCCATTGCTCGCCTGCCCGGCGCGCCTGGGCGCGGTTCCAACTCGATCCCGCCGATCAGGCCAATATTGCGGCAATCAATCACATGCCGCGCGCCCTTCAGCGAATGGACTGCATCGGCCCAGTAATCTTCCAGTTCGATCGCTTTTTCGAACAAGCCCTCCCGCTCGTAGATGCCCAGCGTGGCAATCGCCGCGGCGGAGGCCAGCGGATGGCCGGAATAGGTATAGCCATGGAACAGGTCGATCGTGCCGGGCGCGGCGCTGTTGACGATGGTGTCGTGAATTTCCCGGCGCACCGCCACCGCGCCCATCGGTACGGAGGCATTTGTCAGCCCCTTGGCCATGGTGATGATATCGGGCGTGATGCCGAAACGTTCGGAAGCCGTGGCCTTGCCCACGCGGCCAAAGGCGGTGATGACCTCGTCAAAGATCAGCAGCAGGCCATGCGTGTCGCAAATCTCGCGCAGCCTCTTGAGATAACCGACCGGCGGCACCAGGACGCCGGTTGAACCTGAAACCGGCTCCACGATCACCGCCGCGATGGTTTCCGCGCCATGCAGCGCAATCAGGCGTTCCAGATCCTCCGCCAGTTCGGCCCCGTGCAGGGGCTGCCCCCGGCTGAAGGCGTTGCGCACGGGATCATGCGTATGGCGCAAATGATCCACCCCCGGCAGCAAAGTGGCATAGGGGCGACGATTGCCTACGATCCCACCTACGGAGATGCCGCCAAAGCCAACGCCGTGATAGGCCCGCTCACGCCCGATGAAGCGATAGCGCCCACCCTGCCCGCGCGCCTTCTGGTAAGCGAGCGCGATCTTGAGCGCCGTATCGACGGATTCCGAGCCTGAATTGACGAAGAATATCCGGTCCAGCCCTTCCGGCATGATCAACGCCAACCGCGAGGCGGCCTCGAAGGCGAGCGGGTGGCCGAGTTGGAAGGTGGGCGCGAAATCCATTTCCCCGGCAGTCTTGCGGATCGCCTCCACGATCTCGGATCGCGCATGGCCAGCGTTGACGCACCACAGCCCGCCCGTGGCATCCAGCACCTTATGCCCGGCCGCCGCCGTGTAATGCATCCCTTCGGCCCCCACGAACATGCGTGGGTGGTCTTTGAAGCCGCGATTATCCGTAAAGGGCATCCAGAATGCCGAAAGATCGTTGGGCTCGCTCAAATGGAGACTCCTGAAATGGGAAACCGGGCTTCGGCTGGACAGTAACCGCCGTCGATGGCCACTGCTATTCGGATCATATCACCTTGTCCTATCGGAAAAGCTGATAGCCATAGCCCCAATAAATCCCATTGGCCTTTGCGGCGGATAAGGCACAAGATACTATCTGTAATTATGGCATTTCGTTTCGGCTGGCTATTTAACGCATGGCGGCCGCCGCGAAACTTCCGGCCATACCCCGCTGGGGAGGCCCAACAGAAAGGCGGTTGGGGCAGTTTGAAGGCTCGGGGCGTCAGCCCGACAGAGGCGATAGCCAACAGGGTGAAAGGGCCACGTTGGCCTTTCGCATCGCGTGCCTGCAAATCTCCGCCTCACCGGTAGAAAGGGGGTATGTCATGAAAAAGCACAGATTTCTCGGAGCGGCCGTGGCGGCCGCAACCGCACTGCCCGGCACGGCCTACGCACAGGACGAAGGCGAAACCGCCTCCGGCGCGTGGGAAGTGGATGCCGCAATCGCGGCCCTCACCGATTATCGCTTTCGCGGTGTTTCCCTCTCGGGCAAAGATCCTGAAATCACTGCGGAAGTGACGGTTTCCCACGAATCCGGCTTCTATGCCGGAACCTGGCTCTCCAACGTCGATCTCGGGGATGGGGCAGACGATTTAGAGGCAGACCTCTTCGTCGGCTTCGCCACGGACCTTGGCGGCGCCAGCATCGATATCGGCGCCACCTATTACCTTTATCCCAGCGATGGCGACTTCAACTATGTGGAATTCGCCGGCTCGATCGGCACCAGCATCGGCCCGGCTACGGTAACCGTAGGTGTAGCATATGCCCCCAGTCAGGATGCGCTGGGCAATGTGGACAACACCTATGTCTACATATCAGGCGAAGTGCCGATTGGAGGTACGCCGCTCACGCTGCACGGCACCTTCGGCTATGAAGATGGCGGTTTCGCCGACAACAAGAAGGACTGGCTGGTCGGCGCCAGCTTCGACATGGGCGCAGGCTTCACGGCCACGCTCGATTATGTGGACACCGCCCATTCCTTTACTTCGTTGGGCGACGCCACTGCGGTTTTCTCCATCAGCAAGTCATTCTAGGCACCTGGGCAGGGCGGCCAGGGCTGCCCTGCCCCAACAGCGGGACATGCATGACCACCGATATTGCCAGCTGGATCAGGGAACGCGCGATCGCGGAAGTTGAATGCATCGTGCCCGACATGAATGGCATCCAGCGCGGGAAAGTGCTGCCCGCAAACAAATTTCTCAAGAGCCTGACCGACAAGAACCTGCGCATTCCCGGCAGCGTGTTCATGGTGACGGTGACGGGCGATTATCCTGAAGACATGGACGGGATCATGCCGGGGTACGATCCCGACCTGATCCTGGTGCCTGATGCGGCGACCATTCGCGAGGCGCCGGGTTTCACCACGCCTACCGCCTATGTCATCGCCGACGCATTTGACGGGAATGGCAAGCCCATAGAGATCGCCCCACGCCAGATTCTCAAGCGCGTGCTGGCGCTTTATGAAAAGCGCGGCTGGCGGCCGGTGATCGCACCGGAACTGGAATTCTATCTCGTCTCCAAGAATCTTGACGCCGATATTCCGCTGGTGCCGCCAGTAGGCCGGTCAGGCCGGGCGGAAACCGCCAGTCAGCCTTTCGGACTGGAGGCGCTGGGAGAGTTCGAGGACATTATCGAGCAGATCTACGACTGGTGCGAAAAGTCCGAACTGAACATCGACACGATGATTCATGAAGCGGGCGCCGCACAACTTGAAGTGAACTTCATTCATGGCGATCCACTAGCGCTGGCAGACCAGGCGCTGCTGTTCAAGCGGATCGTGCGACAGGTTGCGCTGGAGCATGGCGTCTATGCCACCTTCCTGGCCAAGCCGATGTCGGACCAGCCTGGCAGCGCGATGCATATTCACCAGTCCATTATTGATATCGAAACGGGCCGGAACGTCTTTTCCACTCAAAACGGGCGCGACAGCGCGCTGTTTCGCAGCCATATCGCCGGGCTGGTGCGCCTGATGCCGCAGGTGCTCCCCCTCTTCGCGCCCAACGTCAATTCCTTCCGCCGGATGCAGCCCGACACGGCCGCGCCGATCAATGTCCATTGGGGCACGGACAATCGCAGCTGCGGCCTGCGCGTGCCGGTTTCCGGCTATAAGGACCGGCGGATCGAGAACCGCCTGCCGGGTGCTGATGCCAATCCCTATCTGGCCATCGCCGCCTCGCTGGTCTGCGGCTATGTCGGCATGGTGGAGCGTATGCAGCCGCCGAAAGCCATCACGGGCAGCGCTTATAATCGCGCGCGCACCCTGCCCCGCACGCTGGAGGCTGCGCTGGACCGGTTCAGCCATTGCCGCCCGGTAAAACACCTTCTGGGCGAGGATTTCTTCGAACTGTTCTACGCGATCAAGGAAACCGAGCTGTTCGCCTATCAATCGGTGATCAGTTCGTGGGAGCGCGAACATCTGCTGCTGAAGGTGTAAAGTGACGCCGCACGCGCCGTCCTATTATGCGGCGACCGCTCGTCCCTTTGCGGAGCAGCCCGCGCTGGCGGGAGACGTTACGGCGGACGTAGTGGTCGTCGGCGGAGGTTTCACCGGCCTCTCCGCAGCCCTGCACGCGGCGGAGGCCGGTTTTTCTGTGATACTGGTGGAGGCCAATCGCATCGGCTGGGGCGCATCGGGGCGCAATGGCGGGCAGATGATCCCCGGCATGCGTTGGGGCCCGCTCGAGCTGGACGAGAAGTTCGGCACGAACCATGCCCGCGCGCTCGTCTCGCTGGCCAATGAGGCGGGCACACGGGTGCGGGAACGGATCGCGCGCCATTCGATCCGCTGCGCGCTGAGGCAAGGGCATTTCCACGCCGCCTGCCGCCCCACCCATCTCTATCACATGCGCCGCGAACTGGACTGGCTGGAGCGCAATCTGGGTTATGAAGGAGGCCGGATAGTGCCCGCCGCGGATCTGGGCGAATATGTCGCCAGCCCGATCTATCACGGCGGGTTTTATGACCGGAATGGTGGCCATCTCCACCCGCTCAACTATGCGCTGGGGCTGGCACAGGCGGCACTGGATGCGGGGGTCCGAATTTTCGAAAGCACACCCGCGCAGGACGTGGATCATCGCGGCCCGGTGGCGGTTACCACGCCGCGGGGGCGGATCACCGCGCGGTTCGGAGTGCTGGCCTGCGATGCCTTCATGGGCTCGATTGACAAGCGGCTGGGCCGGATGACTATGCCGGTGGCCAATTACAACGTCGCGACCGCGCCGCTTTCCCCTGACGAGGCCGCCGCGCTCATCCCCTCGGGCGCGGCAGTGTCGGACAGCAAGTTCGTGCTGAATTATTATCGCATCAGTGCCGATAACCGCCTGATCTTCGGCGGGGGGGAGAAATATACGCCCACCCCGCCCCGCGACATCCCGGCTTTCGTACGACACTATCTGGAACAGGTTTTCCCCCAATTACAGGGGGTGGCAATCGACTATGCCTGGGGCGGTCTGGTGGGAGTGACGTTCAATCGACTGCCGGATTTCGGCCGACGCGGCGATTGCTTTTACGCCCATGGCTGGTCAGGCCACGGCGTATTGCTGACCACTTTGGCGGGAGAACTGGTCGCCGATGCGATGCGCGGCCATGCGGAACGGTTTGACCTGCTGGCCAGCCTGCCCAAGCGCCCCTTCCCCGGCGGGCCGCTGCTGCGCCACCCGCTTTACGTGCTGGGTATGCTGTGGTTCGCCCTGAAGGACCGGCTATGATCTCCGATCGTTCCATCGCCGCCATGATCGCAACCGAACGCGATCTGTTCGTAAAGCGCACCCCCCGGTCCGCCGCGCTGGCAATGGAGGCTGCGCGCCACTGGCACCGGGGCGTGCCGTTCCACTGGATGCTCGACTGGGGCACGCCCTACCCCCTCTTCGTGGACCACGCGCGGGGTGCAGAACTGTGGGATGTTGACGGCAATCGCTTCGACGATTTCTGCCTGGGCGACACCGGATCGATGTTCGGCCATTCCCCGCCGCCGGTGGCCAAAGCTATCGCCCGGCGGGCAGATCGCGGACTTACCTACATGTTGCCGTCCGAAGATGCAGTGACCGTGGGTGAGGAACTGGCCACACGCTTCCGCCTGCCCTTCTGGCAGGTGACCGCCAGCGCGAGCGACGCCAACCGCGCCGTGATCCGCTGGTGTCGCGGCATTACAGGCCGGAAACGCATTCTGGTATTCAACGGCTGTTATCATGGCGCGGTGGACGATGTGTTCGTCGATCTGCGAGGCGGCGTGCCCGAACTGCGCCGCAGCCTTGTCGGGCAGGTCTATGATGTGCGCCAGCACACGGCGGTGATCGAATTCAACGACCTGCCCGCACTGGAAGCCGCACTGGCGAAAGGGGACATTGCCGCCGTCCTGACCGAACCTGCCCTCACCAATGTGGGCATGGTGCTGCCCGATCCTGGGTATCTGGAGGCCATGCGCGATCTGTGTACGCGCCACGGCACCTTGCTGGTGTTTGACGAGACGCACACGATCTCCACCGGCTATGGGGGCCATACCGGTACTTACGGACCACTGCCGGACATGTTCGTGCTGGGCAAGCCGGTGGCGGGCGGCGTGCCCTGTGCGGTCTATGGTTTTTCTGCCGAAGTGGCCGATCGGATGGAGCGGATACGCGCGGAAGGGGAAACCGGCCATTCCGGCATCGGCACCACGCTTTCAGCCAATGCTCTCGCCCTTGTCGCCATGCGCGCCTGCCTGACCGAAGTAATGACGCCCGCCGCCTATGCCCACATGCTGCCGCTGGCGGAGCAGCTTGCGCGCCGCCTGCGCGAGGTTATCGCTGGACGGGGGCTCGATTGGCATGTCGCCCATATCGGCGCGCGCGGCGAATTCATCTGCGCACCCAAGCCCGCCCGCAATGGCACCGAAGCGCGTGCGGCAATGCAAGGGCAGCTTGAACAGGCGCTGCACCTGTTCCTCATCAATCGCGGCGTGCTTATCGCCC
Organism: Fulverythrobacter ferritrahens; assembly: GCF_020539485.1. Lineage (GTDB taxonomy): Bacteria > Pseudomonadota > Alphaproteobacteria > Sphingomonadales > Sphingomonadaceae > Andeanibacterium > Andeanibacterium ferritrahens. The sequence continues at coordinate 47,850 of NZ_JACDXU010000001.1, read as the reverse complement.
CGTTCCACAATATGACGCTGATCAGCCCTGTTACGACCGAGACCCAGGTCGAACGGCTGGCCAATGTGCTGGATGATTGCCTAAAGACCCTGATCGGATGACCCGGATGACCAAGCCGCCCTACAGCTCGAACAAGATCGCCTCCGCAGCCGAGGCCTATGATTTCTTCAAGGCTAATCCGGATATCGACGCGGTGGACATCATCTTCACCAATATGGGCGGCGTGCCGCGCGGCAAGCGGCTACGCCAGCATGAAGTGATCGCGGTTTACGAATCCGGCCGCTTCCTGCCCGGTTCGGTGCTGGTGGTGGACATTACTGGGCGCGATACGGAAGAAACCGGGCTGGTCTGGGAAGATGGCGATGCTGATCGCTATGTTAAGCCTGTCCCCGGCACGCTCGTGCGCGCGCCCTGGCTGGGCGACCGGGCGGCTCAGTTTCTCACCAGCTTCTATGAGCTGGACGGCACGCCCAACGATCTCGATCCGCGTCACGTGCTGGGCCGCGTGGTCGACCGGCTGGAGGCAGACGGGCTGACGCCGGTGGTGGCGGTGGAACTGGAATTCTACCTTGTCGAGGCAAAGGACGGGAAGGTGGTGCCTGCAGCCGGCCAATTGACCGGCCGCCGCAGCAGCGAAATTCAGGTTTACGGCCTGACCGAGCTTCAGGAATTCAAACCCTTCTTCGACGATCTCTACACCTATTGCGACATTCAGGGCCTGCCGCTGGAATCCGCCATCTCCGAATTCGCGCCCGGCCAGTTCGAGTTGACCTTGCGCCACAAGGCCGATGCGCTGCGCGCTACGGACGATGCCGTCATGTACAAGCGGCTGGTGAAGGCCGTGGCGATGAAGCACGGTTTCGAGGCGACCTTCATGGCCAAGCCCTTTGCCGATCAGGCAGGCAACGGCATGCACTTGCACATTTCCATGGCCGACGAGCAAGGGAACAACGCCTTCGCCAGCGAGGATCCGGAAGGAGCGCCCATTCTGCGCCATGCAATTGGCGGGATGAAGGCGCTGCTGGCGGATTCCATGGCGATCTTCGCGCCCAATGCGAACAGCTATCGCCGGTTCAAGGCCAATTCCTATGCCCCTGTTGCACCGACATGGGGCGTGAACAATCGCACCGTCAGCCTGCGGGTACCCGCCGGGCCGCCTTCATCCCGCCACGTCGAGCACCGCGTCTGCGGGGCGGACGCCCATCCAACGCTGGCGACGGCTGCCGTCCTGGCCGCGATGCATCACGGGATCAGCAACAAGATCGATCCCGGTCCTGCTGTTGTCGGTAATGGTTATGCGGATTCCGCAGCCGAAACTCGCCTGCCCAATCACTGGGCCGCCGCCATCGAGGCTTTCGAGAATTCAGAGCTGCTTAAGGACTATCTGGGCGAGCGCTTCGTCAAGAATTACGCCATCGTGAAGCAGGTGGAGATGGCGAACTTTATGGCCCAGGTTACTGAGCTGGATTACGCTTGGTATCTGCGAAACGCCTGAGCATTCTTCAGAAAACCATCTGCGGCATCACTGCCGCCGATGGTTCTGCGCCGTTTCCATGAACATGTTCGCCGCATCGCTGTGCCGCGTCAGGCGCCGCCACCCGATGCCGATGTCCACGGTCGGCAGGGTCTCGCGCGTGCGCTTGGAAAGGATGCGATCCCCTTCCAGGCTCCACGGGCGATAGACGAGGTCGGGCATCAGGGTGATTCCAGCCCCGGTGCCCACAAGGCTGCGCACCCCTTCCATGGAGGAAGTGCGAAAGGCTACGCGCGGCTGATGGTCGAATTTTGACCAGATGCTCTCCACCAGCCCCTCCAACTCGTCGAGCGAAAGCATCACCACGGGATCGTTTTCCAGCTGGGCGAGCGACAATCCGTCGACATTGGCCAGAGGATGCGATGGCGCGAGCCAGGCGCGGCATTCACTCCGCAGCAGCACCTCATGGTCGATCGCGCTGCGCTGCTCGAGATTGGAGACGATCAGCAGCGCCAGATCCAGTTCGCCGTTGACCAGCATATGTTCGACATAGGCCCGTTTGTCTTCCACCAGCGAAACCTGGATGCGCGGGAACAGGCGCTGGAAACGGGAGAGCAGGTCCGAAAGGAAATAACCAGTCACCAGCGGGGTCACCCCGACGCGGACGTGCCCCTCGGTCTGGTCCTCCCCTTGCCCCACACCACCCGCCAGATTGGCGATCGCATCGACGATAGAACGGGCATGGCGCAGGAACTGGCTGCCTTCCCAGGTGAGAGTGACTCCCTTTGCATGGCGGTGGAACAGGGTGACGCCCGTTTCCAGCTCCAGAGTGCGGATCGCATCGGTGACAGCGGATTGCGAAATGCCCACCGCGCTTGATCCGCCCGATACAGAACGAGCCTCTGCCACTGCGATGAAATAGCGAATCTGACGGAAGGTGATGTTCATCTGTCTTTCCGATAGCTCTCGCTTTGCATAATCGACTGGTGCAACTGGCGATAGAGAGGTTTCATATTTTCGCTCGGCCTGAATTGTGCACTTGCAGCATTCTCAGCCTGAGGTAGCATCGCCTTCGAGGGGAGCAGCATCGGCAACAGCCGGTGTCAGCAAAAGGGGTCAATCGATATGAACGGCTTCGAATTTCCGACACGCAAAGGGATGGGCCGCCGCTCGCTGCTTCAGGCACTGGGCGTCGCGGCGGTTGGCATTAGCTTTGGCGGACTGGCCGCCTGCAGCAAGTCCGACGGCGGGAAAATGGCGGCTACGGGCGAGGAAGCGTCCCTCAACTTCTATAATTGGGACACCTATATTGGTGAAACCACGCTGGATGACTTCAAGGACGCCAGCGGCATTTCCGTGAATATGAGCCTGTTCGCCACGAATGACGAATTGTTCGCCAAACTGCGCGCGGGCAATCCCGGCTTCGACGTGATCGTGCCTTCAAACGATTTCGTGGAACGCATGATCGAGTCGGATCTGATCGTGCCGCTCGATCATTCGCTGATCCCCAATATGAAGAATATCGATCCGACCTTCATCGATGTCGCTTATGATCCGGGCCGGAAATTCTCGATGCCCTACACTTGGCTGACGCTCGGGATCGGCTATCGTAAATCGAAAGTGAAAGGCGTTCCGGACAGCTGGAAATATCTGTTCGATTCCGCCGAATATACCGGGCGCATCGCGCTCCTTTCGGAAGCGGGCGACGTGATCCGGCTGGGTGCGAAATATCTGGGCCATTCCGTCAACGGGTTGACGCCTGAGATCATCAAGCAGGTCGAGGCGATGATGATCAGGCAGAAACCCAACATCAAGACGTTCCACGAGGATAACGGGCAGGACCTGCTCCTCTCCGGGGAAGTGGACGTGGTGATGGAATATAATGGCGACATCGCGCAGATCATGGTGGAAGACGACGATATCGACTTCGTGCTTCCCAAGGAGGGCAGTCAGCTGAATTCGGACACGCTGTGTATCCCCAAGGGCGCACCGCATCCGAAGAATGCCCATTCCTTCATCAACTATCTGCTCGACGCTGAAGTGGGCAAGAAGATCGCGGAAACGATCCTTTTCCCAACCCCCAACGCGGCTGCAAAGGCTCTGATGCCGGATTCCTACAAGAGTAATCCGGTGATCTTCCCGCCGGCTGACCAACTCGCGAAGTGCGAATACGCTTCCTACAACGAGAAGCTCCAGCCGCTCTACGAGGAAGCCTTCACCAGGATCAGGGCCGCCTGACGATCTGAGGACCAGCCAGCAACCGGGGGGACGCGAATGGAGAGCTGGAAAAACCACAAGGCATTGTTCGCCGCCATAGCGACGGCACCGCTTACATGGCTTATCCTGTTCTTCCTGCTCCCCCTGGGCATCGTCTGGCTTTACAGCTTCGGCACCAATCAGGGCCTGACCCAGATCGATATTTCGGGCACCTTTGCCAATTACGCCCGCGCGCTTGAGCCGCTCTATCTGGGCATCTTGTGGAAGTCCGTGCTGGTTGCAGGCGCTACAACCATCATCTGCCTGGTGGTGGGATTTCCGGTCGCGCTGGCCATCGTCTTCGCCAGTGACAAATGGAAACCCTGGCTGCTGCTGGGCATCATGCTGCCCTTCTGGACCAATCTGCTGATCCGCACCTATGCGCTGATGGCCGTGCTGAGGACGGAAGGCTATGCCAACCAGACGATCGGCTGGCTGCATGACAAGTTCGGCTGGCTGATGACGCTGGTGGGCCTGCCGCCACCGGGCGCCTATGAGCCGATGCATCTGCTCTACAACAATTTTGCGGTGATCTTCGGGCTGGTTTATGTCCACCTGCCCTTCATGGTGCTGCCGCTCTATGCTGCGCTCGACAAGCTCGACAAATCGCTGATCGAAGCCAGTCTGGATCTGGGTGCCGGGCATCTGCGCACCCTGCTGATGATCGTGGCACCGCTGGCGGCACCGGGAATCATTTCAGGCATCATCATCACCTTCGTGCCTGCGCTGGGCGCCTATCTTACGCCGGACCTGCTGGGCGGGCCGGACAGCCAGATGATCGCCAATGTGATCGAACGCCAGTTCAAGCGCGCGAATGACTGGCCTTTCGGGGCCGCCCTGTCCTTTATCCTGATGTACGCAACCTTCATCGCCATTGCCTTCCAGGCCATGAAAGCGCGGCAGGCGGAGGCGCGCCAATGATCGGCCTCCCCAAACGCACACCCATCGCGCCGCTGGAATATACGCGGCGCCTCTGGATGCGCGGCTGGGTGGGGCTGGTGCTGTTCTTCCTCTACGCGCCGCTCATCACCCTGATCGCGTTCAGCTTCAACGATAGTCGGCGAAACATCGTGTGGCGTGGCTTCACGTTCAAATATTACGAGAAGGCGCTGAACAACGACAGTTTGATGGAAGCGCTGGTGAACTCCATCACCATCGCCGCCCTCGCCACCGCCGTCAGCGTCGTGCTGGGCGCGCTGGCGGCGGTAATGCTGTGGCGATTCCGCTTTCCGATGAAGGCTGCTGCGGAAGGGGCGATGGCGCTGCCAATCGTGGTGCCGGAAATATGCATGGGCGTTGCCATGCTGGTATTCTTCGCCAAGATTGGCTTTCCCACGGACCTGCCCTGGCCGCTCAACCTCGGCGCGATCACCATCGCGCATATCACCTTCTGCTTTCCCTTTGTGACCATGGTCGTCCGGTCCCGCCTGGCCAGTTTCAATCGCGAGGAAGAGGAAGCAGCCAAGGATCTGGGCGCCAATGAATGGCAGGCTTTCCGCGATGTCCTGCTGCCCCACATGAAGCCGGGGCTGGTGGCGGGCGCACTGCTGGCCTTCACGCTCAGCCTCGACGATTTCGTGATCACCTTCTTCACTTCGGGGCCCAATACCGTGACCTTCCCGGTCAAGGTCTATTCCATGGTCCGTTTCTCGGTGACGCCGGAGGTCAATGCGGCTTCCGCCATGGTCATCGCCCTTACCGTCATTCTCACCACCATCACGCTCAAGATGCAAAGCCGCATGGGCACGATCGCGCAAGGCCACTGATCGCATGGAAGACAAGCAACCGATCATATCGATCCGCAATGTGTCCAAGCGCTTCGGGCAGGTCGCAGCAGTGGACAATGTCTCGCTCAACATCATGCCGGGCGAATTCTTCGTGCTGCTGGGGCCATCGGGCTGCGGCAAGACGACGCTGCTGCGCATGATCGCCGGTTTCGAGATACCCACCGAAGGCCAGATTCTGATCGACGGTCAGGACATGGCCAAGGTGCCGCCAAACAAGCGGCCGGTGAACATGGTGTTCCAGTCCTACGCCGTATTCCCGCATATGAGCGTGGCCGACAATGTCGGCTATGGCCTGAAGATCGCGGGCGTAGGCAAGGCCGAGCGGGAAAGCCGCGTGGCCGAGGCGCTGGAACTGGTGAAGCTGGACGGCTTCGGCACGCGCAAGCCCAATCAGCTTTCCGGCGGGCAACGCCAGCGTGTCGCCCTCGCCCGGTCACTCGTCATGCGGCCCAAGGTTCTGTTGCTGGACGAACCCCTTTCCGCCCTCGATGCCAAGCTGCGCGCGCAGATGCAATTCGAGCTGGCAGACCTGCAGGATCATGTCGGCATCACCTTCATCACCGTGACGCATGACCAGGACGAGGCGCTTTCCATGGCCGGGCGCATCGCGGTGATGAACAAGGGCGACATCGCCCAGCTTGCCACGCCATCCGATCTCTATGAATTCCCGGCCAACCGCTTCGTCGCGGACTTCGTGGGGTCTGTGAACCTGTTTGAGGGCCGCCTGACACTGGACGAGCCGGACCGGGCGGCGGTCGATTGTCCCGGCCTGGGCAAGGTCTATCTCAATCACGGCGTCACCGGGCCGCATGGGGCCGATGTGTGGGTGGCGATCCGGCCGGAGAAAATCTATCTCCACGTACCTGGCGCGGGCAAGGCGATCCGCGGTGCGGCCGAGGATGCGCCCGAAGGTCACAATTTCGCGCGCGGACAGATCAAGGGCATGAGCTACCTGGGAGACATCACCCTTTACGACATCCGCCTCGAAACCGGGGCGATGCTGCGCGTATCACGCCCCAACCTCTCCCGCCGCGATCAGGAAGACTTCACCTGGGACGATCGCGTCTCGATGCATTGGCGCGCCGATAGCGCGGTGGTCCTGTTGAACTGATGCTGCGCCGGACCCTATCGGTTAATTCGATGGGCCGCGCTTTTCTTTTCGTATTTCCTACTCGTGTTTCTCACGCCTAAACCTGCGTCTGGCAGCAGCAAGGCAGGAATCCCATGGGTGAGATCTATAGCCAGTTCATTGCCGGCCAACCGGTTCAGGGGGATGAAGCTCCCGAAAAGGTGTTCAATCCGGCCACCGGTTCGGAAATCGCCAGCCTCGCCAGCGCCAGCCGCGCTCAGGTGCAAGCCGCCGTGGCCGCTGCCGAGAAGGGCTTTACCGTCTGGTCGCGCATGACGCCCGGCGAACGCTCCCGTCAGATGCTGAAAATCGCGGATCGGATCGAACAACTGACGGAGGAATTCGCGCAGATCGAAATGGCCAATTGCGGCAAGCCCATCGCCACGGCTCGCGCAGTCGATGTGGGCAACACGGTGGATGTGTTTCGCTTCTTTGCTGGGGCGGCCCGCACTGTGCCGGGCGTTCCGGCAGGCGAGTACCGGCCCGGCCATACATCCATGCTGCGGCGTGATCCGCTGGGCATCTGCGTGGGCATCGCGCCCTGGAACTACCCGCTGATGATGGCGAGCTGGAAAATCGCCCCGGTAATCGCGGCAGGCAACAGTGTGGTTCTCAAACCTTCGGAGCACACGCCGCTCAGTGCGCTGAAGCTGGCGGAAGTCTGCGCCGAATTCCTGCCCGAAGGGGTGGTGAATATAATAACCGGCAATGGGTCCAATGTCGGCGCGCAACTGGTGGCCCATCCGCGCGTACGCATGGTTTCCCTTACCGGCGATGTCGCCACCGGGCGCAAGATATTGGAAGCGGTGGCCCCCACCATCAAGCGCACCCATTTCGAGCTGGGAGGCAAGGCGCCCGTGATCGTTCTGGAAGATGCGGATATCGAAGCCGCCGTGGCCGCGATTGCCGAGGGTGGCTATTACAACGCCGGGCAGGATTGTACTGCTGCCTGCCGCGTCTATGCCCATGCCAGCGTGCATGATCGGCTGGTGGCCGAACTCCAATCCGCAATCGAAGCGATCCCGATGGGCGATCCTTCGCAGCCGGGCACCCAGCTTGGCCCGCTCATCACGGCCCGCCAGCGCGACCGGGTGGACGGCTTCGTCGCCCGCGCGGCCGCCGATACGCCGGCGCAGATCGTTACGGGAGGCTATGCGCCGGATGGGCCCGGCTTCTTCTACGCCCCCACCCTGATCGCCGGAGCGCGTCATACGGATGAGATCGTGCAGAAGGAAGTGTTCGGCCCGGTTGTGTCCGTCACCCGCTTCACGAACGATGCGCAGGCGCTGGAGTGGGCGAATGATTGCGAATATGGCCTCGCCTCCTCCGTCTGGACGCGCAATGTCGGCAAGGCCGCGCAATTCGCCGCGCAACTGCAATATGGGGTAACGTGGATCAACACCCACTCGGTCAACGCCACTGAAATGCCGCATGGCGGGGTTAAAAGCTCGGGCTATGGCTCGGACCTGTCGATCTACTGCCTCGAACATTACATGACGACGCGCCACGTCATGATTAAGCATTGAGAATGGCCCGTCCCGTACTCGGAGTAATCGCCTGCCAGCGCATGGTGGGCATCGAACCGGCCCAGACCGTGATCGAGCGCTACATTCGCTCCGTCATGGAATATGCCGATGTGGCGGCACTGATCATCCCTTCGCTGCCCGATCTGATGACGGCGGCGGAAGTCGCCCCGCGTCTGGACGGCGTGTTGCTGACCGGCAGTCCCTCCAATATCGAAACCTATCGCTATCAGGACGAAGGGGGCACCAAAGACGAAGAAGGCCCTTTCGATCCGGGCCGGGACGAAATCGCGCTGAGCATGGTCGACCGCATGACCGAGCAGGGCAAGCCCGTATTCGGCATCTGCCGGGGCTTTCAGGAAATCAATGTCGCACTGGGCGGCACGCTGCGGCGCGACGTTTCCGCCAGCGACGATCTGCTGCGCCACCATGCCCCGGACGGCGTGTCCTTCAACGCCATGTTCGATCATATCCACCCGGTCCATTTGGCGGAAGGAGGCATGCTGGCGCAGGCATTCGGCAAGCAGGATCTGACCGTCAATTCCGTCCACTTTCAGGGCGTGGGCCAGCTGGCCGACGGGCTCAGCGTGGAAGCAACCGCGCCTGACGGGCTGGTGGAAGCCTATTCCGCCAGGATTGGCAGCGCCCCCGTGCTTGCGGTACAATGGCATCCAGAGTGGCATCCGGAAGGTAATGCGGACAGCCAGTCCTTCTTCCGGCTGCTCGGCCGGATATTGCGGGGGGAATGATGCCCGTTACGCGCACCAATCGGTTTCTGGCCCGGATAGGCTTCTCTCCCTGAACGGAAGGCCCGTGCCGCGCATTGCCGCGGCCTTTCTTCCAATTCAGCCCAGCGAGAACAGACATGCCCCGCAATTACGATATTGCCGAACTCAAGCGCCTGGACGTGGCGCACCATTTGCCAGCCCAGCAGGACTACAAGCTGATCGAGGATATCGGCGGCAGCCGCATCGTGACCCATGCGGAGGGCTGCTACATCCACGATGGTGACGGAAACCGCATTCTGGACGGCATGGCCGGGCTATGGTGCGTCAATGTCGGTTATGGGCGCGAGGAACTGGTGGAAGTCGCCGCCGAACAGATGCGCGAACTGCCCTTCTATAATACCTTCTTCAAAACCGCGACGCCGGCCACCGTGTTGCTGGCGCACCGTATTGCCGGGCTGACGGGCGGCAAGCTGCAGCACATATTCTTCAATGGCTCGGGTTCCGAAGCCAATGACACCGTGTTCCGCATGGTCCGCCATTATTGGAAGCTGAAGGGCGAGCCCAAGCGCAAGATCTTCATCAGCCGCTGGAACGCCTATCACGGCTCAACCGTGGCCGGGGTCAGCCTGGGCGGCATGAAATTCATGCATGAACAGGGCGATCTGCCCATCCCCGGTATCGAGCATGTTCGCCAGCCTTACTGGTTCGGCGAAGGCTTCGGCATGGACAAGCGCGAATTCGGCAAACTTTGCGCCGCCGCCATTGAGGAGCGCATCCTCGAAGTCGGGCCGGAAAATGTCGCCGCATTTATCGGGGAGCCGGTTCAGGGCGCGGGCGGCGTCGTCATTCCGCCCGAAGGCTATTGGCAGGAAGTGGAGGCGATCTGCCGGAAATATGGCATCCTGCTGGTGGCGGATGAAGTGATCTGCGGCTTCGGCCGCACCGGGGAATGGTTCGGCCACCAGACGCTGGGCTTTACGCCCGATCTGGTGCCAATGGCCAAAGGACTATCCTCCGGCTATCTGCCGATCAGCGCCACGGCGGTTTCCAGCGACATTGTGGAAGTGCTCAAGACCGGGGGCGATTTCGTCCATGGCTTCACCTATTCCGGCCATCCGGTCTGCGCTGCCGTTGCCCTGCGCAATATCGACATCATCGAACGGGAAGGACTGGTATCCCGCACGCGCGACGATACCGGCCCCTATCTGGCGAAGGCGCTGAAGCGGCTCGACGATCATCCTCTGGTTGGAGAAGCACGCTCCATCGGCTTGCTTGGCGCGGTAGAGATCGTCAGCAAGAAAGGCACGAATGAGCGTTTCGGCGGCAAGGAAGGTACCGCCGGACCGATCGTGCGCGATCACTGCATCGCCAATGGCCTGATGGTTCGCGGCATCCGCGATACGATCGTGATGTGCCCGCCGCTGACGATTTCTCATCAGCAGATCGATGATCTGGTGACGATCATCGAGGCCTCGCTCGATCAGGCAACGCCCGAACTGCGCGCCATCGGCTGATCGCACAGGCTGCTGGCGCCATCCGAAAGGATGATCTGCGCCAGGCGGCGGCCCGAGAGCCAGGCCGCCTCCACACGGGGTCCGATCAGCCAGTCCCCGCAGACGCCCAGCCGGGAGGCACTGTCCCACAGTGCCTCCCGCCCGGCAGTGCCCGACAGCGCAAAACGCCAGCGATGGGCGATAGCGGCTAGAGGAGGGCGATCGGCCCCGGATGCGCCAAGGAAAGCGTTGGACAGCGCCTGCGCGACCCATTCCGGACTTTCTTCCAGATGCGTGCGTGACCATTCGGGAGTTGCATGGATTGTCCATGCCTCCGGCCCGGCCCTCCCAGCCTTGGAATTATTCCGCGCCGCCCACGCAACGATGCCGTTGTCCCGAATGACGGCGGAGCAGTCCACCTGCCCTTCAAAGGTAAGCATGGCCGCCCAGCAGGGCGCGGAGAGTACCCGAACCGCGATGCGCGCCATGTCCAGGCAATAGAGGCCCAGCAGCGGCGCAGCCTGCTCTGCCGGCAAAGCAATGACCAGCGCATCGAATTGCCCCTCGCCACCCTGTTCGCAAGCGAGATGCCAGCCATCTGCCCCTCGCGCGATCCCCCGCACATGAGCATTGCTGACTATATTCAGGCCATAAGCCATGTGCCTGGGAATGGCATTCATAGCCGGAACGCCCACCCAGGCATCATCGCGCGCGTCGGGCCAGCGCGCCACCACGCCTGCAGCCTCCCACTCACCAACCTGACTGGCGAAACCGGGATCGCGCGCGGTGAAATACTGCGCGCCATGATCAAAGATCGCGATACCGGCAGGCGTCTCCATTCGCCGGGAAGACATGCGCCCGCCGGGACCGCGTCCCTTGTCGAACAACTGGACCGCATGGCCCTGCTCAACCAGCAAACCCGCGCAGGCCAAACCGGCCATACCCGCGCCGACGATCCCCACTCTCACTGCCGGACTCCAGCCGAATTGAAACGGGAAGGATGGAAGGCAGGGGCGACTCTCATGGGCAGGAGGACGGTTGCGCCTCCGGCTCGCTCGCGCCAACATGGCCGAAAGGGCAGTCCTTGCCCTTGGCCCCGGAGATGCTAACTTCATACCATGGCAATACATGACATAATAGACGCCAGCCCAACTGCCGCAGTCATCAGCGATCCGCGTCAGCCAGACAATCCGATCATCGCCTGCAACGAGGCTTTCGTGCGGCTGACCGGCTTTGCGCGCGAGGAGATCGTGGGCCGCAATTGCCGCTTCTTGAGCGGGCCGGATACCGAGCCTGAACTGACGCAGATGCTGCGGGACGGCATTAGCCGGAAACAGCCGGTCATGGTCGAAATCCTCAATTACAAGAAAGATGGCACGCCGTTCCGTAATGCGGTGATGGTAGCTCCGATTTTCGACGATGCGGGCGAATTGGAATATTTCCTTGGTTCGCAGATGGAAGTGGTCAGCGCCACCGGGCTTTCGAGCGCGGAACGGAGCGACGCGGCGCGCGAGAAGATTGCCGCCCTTACCGGCCGCCAGCGGGAAATCCTTGCGATGATGTCCGCCGGCAAGCTCAACAAACAGATCGCCTATGCCCTGGATCTGAGCGAGCGCACGGTGAAGATGCACCGCGCCGCCCTGCTCAAGGCGCTCGACGTGAAGACCAGCGCCGATGCAATCCGCCTGGCAGTGGAAGCGGGGTTCTGACCCGAACATCAGCAGGCCTGCCCTAAAGGGCAGATAGCCTCTGCATAAGACTCTGCTAAATCACTTTCATCAACGAAAGGGCCTCGCCACTTATCCCCCTTTTCCCGGCGAGGCCCGCCTACCTTCCCCCAATCACGAATGACGCCGTGCTCAGCCCAGCGGCAACTTCTCCAGCGCGCCCGGCAGGTCAGCCACACTGTCGATCACCACATGAGCGCCGGCGGCAAGCAACTTGTCCCGTGCCCCGGCGAGCAGAGCCTCCCGCTCCGCAGGGTCCAGAGCCGCGAGTTCCTCCGGTGTGAGGCCGATCGCATTGCCACTGGCCGCCACGCCAACGGTCCACAGCCCTGCGGCGCGCCCTTCGGCTATGCCGACTTCGGTATCATCCACCTTCACGCAGGCACTGGCGGGCCATGCGCCCAGTTCGACGAGGTTCTTCCAGGCCATCAAGGGCGACGGCCGGCCCTCCGCCGTTTCCCCCGCGCAGACCAGGCAGTCGGGGACATAACCCTGATCGGCGGCGAGCGGCAGGATCTCGTCCATCATCTCCCGCGTGTAGCCCGTGCAGGAACCCAGCTTGACGCCTGCCTGCCGCAGATCACGCGCGACATCGGCGGCTCCGGGGATCAACACCGCGCATTCACGGGCGGCCGCGATCATGGCCGGGCCGATCTTATCGAACAGGCGCAGGGCATCCTCATGCTGAGGCAGCGCTCCCTTGGCGGCTTCCCAGGCGGCTGCGATGCGCGGCTTGGCCAGCAGGCAGGCGATGTGATCCCACTTGGCGCGGCCCATATCCTCATGGGCTTCCGCCGCGGTAATCGGCACGCCCTGTTCCTCGAACAGTTTGACCAGAGCCATCACCGGCGCGCGGCTGCCGAAATCGATCATCGTGCCCGCCCAGTCGAAGATCACTGCCTTGAGCGCGGGTGGGATATTTGCCTGCATGGAAAGCCTTTCAGTCTTCAAGAAACGAGGAGAGTGCGTTTTCAGCCAGAGCGAAGGAGGTGGAGGCCCCTGTGCCGCTGGTGACCACCACCAACCCCACACCCGGCATGGGCTGACGCACGATGCTATGCTCCGGCCCGCTGGCGTAAGTCCCGGTCCAGCGCTGGATCACGGGCGGGGCCTGGCCGAACAATTCGGCGAACTGGCGCAGCATCAGTTCATCGATCGCGGCATCGGCAAAGGGGGCAGGCGTAGGGGCGTAGACATGGCTGTCTCCGACCACCAGAGAGCCATCCGCGCTCTGCACCGCGATCAGGTGAATGCCCTGATCCAACTCTACCCCGGCCTCCCGCGCAAGGCGGCGGCGCAGGGGGCCGGTGGCGCATAATTCGCTGTAGCCGAGATAGCGCACCATGCTGAGATCGCTCATCACCGGGTTAGGCAGCCGCCAGCCCGGCGGAGCGAGGCGCAGCATCTGCAACTGGCAGCGGGTAATTCCTTCCTCTGCATATGTGGCAGGGAACAGACCCGCCCAATCGTCACCCGGACAGGCGATGATGTGCGGGGCGGTCAATTGCGTTCCATCGGCGAGCAGGACAAGCCCCGGCTCGATCCGGCTCACGGCCGCGCCGCGCCGGATATCCACGCCCAGTTCCTCCTCAAGCCATCGGGCGAGCAAGGGAATGGCAGTGCGCGATTCCACCCGGAGATCGGCTGAGGACAGAAGGGCCCCGCCCAGTTCGCCCCTCAGTTCCGGGCAATGCGCCCTTGCCTGGGCAGGCGTCAGCAAGCGGCAGCCTTCAGCCATCTCTGTTTCCGCGAAGGCTTCGATCACATCCACTGCTTCGGGCCTGCGGGCGGCCAGCAGGAGCCCTTCCTGTTCGATGGCAATACCCGCCTTGGGAGCAATCTCCCGCCAGATGGCCGCACTGCGCCGTGCAAGGTTCCAAACCTTCCCGCGCTGCTGCCCCGTGACGGTAACGAAGCCGAAATTCCGGATCGAGGCGCCATTGGCTTGCGCATCGCGATCCACCACCTGCACATGCAAGCCCCTGCGCGCTGCAGTAAGCGCATGAGCGAGGCCGACAATCCCCGCGCCGACGACGATCAGATCAGGCTGCGGCGAGGACATGGGCATGCCTTTTTCCCAGACGCAGGTGGAAATAGAGCGCGGAACAGAGCGTAAGCAGCGCCACGGCGCCCGCCACCCAATATGCGCAATCAATGTAGAACGGCAGCCAGTCCATCTTCGCTGCACCGAAGCTGCGATAGAGCAGCAGTGCAACGCTGCCGACATAGCCGGAGCTATCCGCGATATAGATCAGGAAACCCGCATTGCCCGCATGGCCGATCGCGGCGATCATCCGGTCGAACAGCATCGCGTTGAACGGCGTATAGGCGAAATAGAGCCCCGCCCCGGTGAGGATCATATAGGATAGCGGGCCCAGCAGCCCCATCTGAAAAGCCAGCGTCGCGGCGCCCAGCAGCAGTGCGCCCGCGAAGATGATCGCATGCATGGCAAGCAGGGCGCGCATATTATCGCGGATGAGCATCAGCGCGCCGAGCGCCACCAAGGCTACCGCCGCTACCGGCAGCTCGCTGGCGGAAAAGACGGCGGCATCCCCGCCATAACCCATCGCAGTCCACAATTCAGCGGCGAAATTATCACGGAAATCCCGCATCGCCGTCAGCAACACATAACCGGAAACGAGCAAAACCATCGCCACGCCATAGTTGCGCAGGAAGGCCACACGATCCTTCTTCAGCATCGGCACGCGCGCCGTGCGCTCCGCCTCGTCACGAGCGTCGGGCGCCGGCATACGTTCCAGCAGAACGAGCGAAACGAGGAGCAAGGGGAAAAACAGCGCGCCGGTGACCGCGGGCATCCATTCCTCGCCCACACCCCATTCCATCACCAGCACGGCAACCGACTTCACCGCGCCGGAGGAGATGATGAAGCTGGCGCACAGGACCGCGCCCAACACTTCGGAAACGCGGCGCCCTTCCACATAGCTGAACACCAGCCCCCAGATCATGCCCAGCGGCAGGCCATTCAGGAACATGCAGGCGACGTTCCACGGCGCGGGGATGATTGCGAAAAGCAGCAGTGCCACCCAGGAGGTGACGATCAGCCCCAAAATGGCCAGTGCCCGCCCGCGCCGTCCGAACTCGGCGATAACCCGAATGCCGATCAGCTTTGAAAGCGCATAACCCAGTACCTGCGCAATCAGCAGTACAGTCTTGTAATCCAGCCCGCCCAAAATGCTCGCATGATCGGCAAAGGTAGCCGCCGCGAAGGGTTTGCGAAAAGCGTACATGGCGAAATAGGCGCTGAAGGCGGCGATGCCGCCCAGAATGAGCGCGGCCTTGCGTCCGGGGTTTGACCCGGAGGGAGGCGAAGCGGGATGGATCAAAGAAATCACCGTCGGCTGAAACTGAAGTGAATCTGGTCTAGGCCAGTTTCACTTCAGTTTCATGACGGCAACAATGCTCAGACCGTCGTTCGCAGCGTCCCGATTCCGGGGTCGGTAAGGCCGGGCGCGCCATTATCCACTTTGCCCGCAAAGCGGCGCAGGAACCCTTCCGCGCCAGGAGATGTCACAGTGAAATCGTACCACCCCTGCGTGGCATCGAGCGCCAGGGCCAGGCTGGAGGATTTGCCCGGAGCCAACGCCACCTCGCGCCTTGCTGGTCCCTTGCCGACATAGTCGGGCGCCATCTCGATCAGGAAAACCAGCGGATTTTCACCATTATTGGCAAGCTGGAGCCGGACCGCCTGCATTTGCCGGTCCTCCTCAAGTATTGCTTCGGCAAGGGCAGCTCCTGCCCCCCCGGCATAGCGCCGCCAATAGCCGTTCGGCCCGCGCAGGGTGAGGTCGTAGGCGGCCTGAATGGCTGATTCCTGCCAGTCTTCCGTCACGTGGCGATCACCCGCGCCGATAGTGAAATGGCTCGGCTCCAAGCGGTCGAGATTGTCATGCACGGTGAAAGTCACGCCCACCGGCCCATCGTTCACCAGCTCAACCCGCAGGCGCCCATCCGGCCCAACCCGGTCCTGCGCGGCAAAGCGATAGGGCAAGGGACGATGGGGGCGGCGGCCTTCCATCTGGCGCGCCGGCTGCTGGACTGCGGGTATGGCATTGGCAGTGCCAGCCAAAGAAAGGGCAACGCGTTCCTTGAAGTCTGCCGTGTCAGGCAGAGCGATCTGCTCCACGCGGTCGTCCGGATTGGCAAAATCGAACACCGAGGTGAGATCCCCGCAAACGGCACGCCGCCAATCGCTGATATTCGGCTCTTTCACACCGAACCGCTCTTCCATCAGCCGCAGCACGGAGGTGTGATCGAACAATTGGGAGCAGACAAAGCCGCCCCGGCTCCAGGGAGACACCACGATTGTCGGCGTACGAATACCCAACCCGATGGGATGCGGGCCCTGGACCTTCTCGGCGTCAGGGCCCCAAAGTTTGGTTTCCCCGTCAATCGGTACTGTGCTGTGCCCCAGGTAGTCGCCAACCGGCGGTACTGGCGGCGGCATATGATCGAAGAAACCGCCGGCTTCGTCATAATTGAGGATGAACGCCGTCCGGGCGAAAACCTCCGGATTGTCCACCAGCGCGGCAATCAGGCCAGCCGTAACATGCTCCCCTTTGGCGGGTTCCGCCTGGGGATGTTCTGAAAGGTCGGCTGCCGTGACGATCCAGCTGATCTGGGGCAAATTGCCGGACTCGATATCGGCACGAAACGCTTCGACAAGCTGCTCCCCATCGGACCGCGTGCGATCCGGGCCTTCCTTGTGTTCACTGACCCAGGAGCGCCCTCGCCGATAGAGTTCCGAATCCGGCGGGCAGGGTCGAAAAGCAGGAAAGACAGACAGCAGATTGTCGCCGTAATTGTCATATTCCTGATAGACCTTCCAGCTGATCCCGGCATCCTGCAGCCGCTCAGCATAGGCCTTCCATGTGTAAGCGTCCGGATCGAGCGGATGATCCTCCCGCATATCGGCGCTGGGCGTCTCGTCCTCGCCGTAATTGTGCATCTGCGGATCGCGCCCAACCGTGCCACCGCCATTGCACCCGCTGAACAGATGAAGGCGGTTCGGATAGGTCTGGGTCATGGTGGAGCAGTGATAGGCGTCACACACCGTGAACGCGTCCGCCAGCGCATAATAGAATGGCAGATCGCCTGCGCCGTAATGGAGCATCCTGTCGTGCAGTTCCTCGGTATGGCCCCAGCGATCGTACCGGCCGCGGTTGAAGATCACCATGTTTTCCTGATGGGACTGGTCAGCGCCATCAACCTTGAACGACCGGGTCGTCTTCGAATCCCCATGATAGGGCAGCACGAAACCGTCCGGATGCTGGGCTGAAGGCTGGGCCCAGACGCTGCGGCCACCGGGCAGCCTGAGGGGGCGCGGATCACCCAGCCCGCGCACTCCGTTGAGCATGCCGAAATAGTGATCGAACGACCGGTTTTCCTGCATGTGGACCACGATGTGGTCGATATCCTGCAGGGTTCCGCTGCGTCGCCGGGCGGGGATGGCAAGCGCACGTTCGATCAGGTTCGGATAGAGCGAGGCAATCGCCGCGCCTCCAGTCATTCCGAGAAATCGCCGACGCGAACTGCGAATCATCTTTCCTTGCTCCTGACCTTGCGCTACGTGGATGGAGCATTTTTGGTATAGTCCAAAAGCTACAATCTTGCGTCAATCCGGACCCTGGAGCGATCCCACCTTCAGCCGGCTTGTCCGCAAATGCACGAGGCGGTTGCAGACCGATGATCGATTCCATTTTCTCCCTGTTCGACACGTTCGGCGGCGAGCATTACGGCGAGAATGCAAACCAGCTGCAGCACGCGCTGCAATGCGCCAAGCTGGCGCAGGATCACGGTTGCGAACCCAGTCTGGTCGCCGCTTCTCTACTCCACGATATCGGCCAGTTCCTAGACGATGCTGGGAATGCGGCGGAAAAGCTCAATCTCGACGCGCGGCACGAGATCACCGGAGCGGCCTTCCTGGCTCGTAGCTTCGGGCCGGAAGTGACCGAACCGGTAAGACTACACGTGGATGCCAAGCGCTATCTCTGTGCCGTGCAGCCGGATTATGAAGAGGGATTGAGTGGCGCCTCGCTATTGAGCCTGCGCCTTCAGGGCGGGCGGATGAACGACGAGGAAACCGCCGCCTTCCGCGCCCATCCATTCTTCGAACAGGCCATATTGCTGCGGCATTTCGACGATTCCGGCAAGCGTCCGAACTGGATCGTTCCCCCTCTGGAAGCCTATCGCGACCTGCTTGGATCCCTTCTCCGGGAGGAATCCGTTACCGCCTGAGCTTAGCGCGAAGGCACTGCACGGCACGCCCGGGCCTTGCGCCTCCAAGGGGGGAGTGCTGCAACCCTACTGTGCCCAGAATTTGCCACCCGCCCCGCGCCACATCGCGCTGGGCGGGTTTTTGCCATGGGCGCTCTACGCCACCCTTACGCCGTGGCGACCGGGACAATTCTTTTTTGCAATGCAGCATACAATTATAATTATTTTTCAATATTATGAGATCTTGAAAGAAGGATTTTTCACCCCTCACCCTGCACTGTCACGCGCGTGTAATTCAATCTGGCCTATACCAGATTAGCGACGACAGCGACTCGCCGCGCAGGGGAACCGGGGGGAGATCGTGTGCGGAATGAAGTTCCGCAGGCGATGCCGCACGCCCCCAACCTGCATTAAATACCTGTTTTATATATTTTATTCGGGAAACATGAGGGCTAACATGGAACATCCTGTCTCTTGCCGTGCTCTGAAACGGTCTCTTTTCTATTCTGCCGGCCTCCTGGCATTGCTCGCCGCTGGCACTGCCGCCCATGCTGCAGATGCGAACGCCTCCGACATCGTGGTGACTGGCCAGAAACTGAGCGTCGAAAGCGCGATCGCTGCCAAGAAGGATGCGGCGACTGTAATCGACGAGGTTTCGGCCGACGATCTGGGCAAGCTGCCCGACGCCAACGTGGCCGATGCGCTAGCGCGCCTTCCCGGCGTCAACGTGGTGGTGAACCAGGACACCGGCGAAGGCGAATATGTGACCATTCGCGGTTTCTCCGGCACTTATAATGCCGTCACGGTGAACGGCGTGCGCGTCGCCCAGACCGATCCCGGCAGCCGCGACGTTTCGCTCAGCGTCTTGCCGCCCAACGGTCTCGCCGCCATCCGCGTGACCAAGACGATCACCCCCGATCAGGAAGGCGACGCCATCGCGGGCATCATCGATTTCCGCACCCCCACCGCCTTCGACTTTGCCAAGCCCACGACCGTGCGCCTCTATGCCAATGGTGGCATCAATGGCCAGGCCGATTCAGCCGGGGAGGACGCCGCGATCTATCAGGGTCAGGCCGATTTCGCGCATCGCTTTGCCGATGATCGCTTCGGCGTTTTCATCTCCGCCAATTACGGCGTTTCTCATGGCAATGGCCAGGAATCCGAGAATGACGGCGAGTGGGAACCGCATATCTGGCGCAAGAATTCCGAAGAGGCGATCTCGGAAGAAAACATGCACCTGCCCGGCATCGACCTCGACTATCGCCGCGTGAAACAGACCCGTTATGGCGGCAATTTCTCCTTCGATTATCGCGGCGACACCACGGAGCTTTACCTGCGCGGCCAATATGCCCGGCAGGAGCTGGTCGGCACCAATGATTATACCGATTATCGCAATCGCCCCACCCCCCGCCTGACGCAGGTAAATCTTGAAGACACCAGCCTGCGCCAGCCCGAAGACATGGTCATCGGGCACGACGATGCGCTGGGCAATATCTATGGCTACACCACCGCCCAGATCGTCGACACAGACCAGGACGGCAAGATCACCGATGCGGACCGTTCCGCCAGCCAATATTGGTCGCTCAACGGCCGTTCCGGCGTGTGGGATCCGAAGGCCTTCCAGTTCGCCCGCAGTTTCTCCACCATCGACACCACCCAGACGCTCGGCACGGTAGAGTTCGGCGGCAAGAGCAAGCTGGGCGCACTGACGTTGAACTACAGCGCCAGCTATTCGGGCGGCGCGCGCGAGAACCCCGACAGCTATTCGATCGGCTATAATTGCGACAAATGCGCCTATCCGCTGAACGCCACCGGCATCGACTGGGTTTCCAACGATCCGCGCTTCCCCCATGCCAGCCTGCCCGCCTATGCCGTGCCGGTAGAAACGGACAGTTCGCTGCTGCCCTTTGACGGCGCCAGCCATTCGCGTTCCAAGCAAACGGACAGCCGCTTCGCCGCGAAGCTCGATGCGCGCTACGATGTCGGCGGCGCGCTGGATTATCTCCAGGTGGGCGCCAAATGGCTGCGCTCCAAGCGTGAATATGACAATACGCCGATCTGGGACGGTGACTTCTCCGGCACTCCGCTCGATGGCCTGAACCTCGATAAATCGGGCCTGGTAGACAAGGAAGTCACCAGCATGCTGCGAGGTCAGTATTATTATGGCGACGTGTTCAGCCGCGACGCCGTGATTGCCGCGATCCACGCCGCAGAAGCCGCCAACCCCCACAGCGTCAGCGAGGAAGACCTGTTGCGCGACGACAAGCGCGGAACGGAAAGCGTCTATTCCGCCTATGCCCTAGCCGCATTCAAGTGGGATGAAGTGAAACTGATCACCGGCGCCCGCGTGGAACATCGCGACATTCACAACATCTTCTGGGTCGATGATGGCGACAATAGCGGCTTGGGCAGTTCGAGCAGCAAATCCACCATCGTGCTGCCCAGCATCACCGCCACCTATCGCCCGAACGACAAGGTAGCCATTCGCGGCGCCCTGTGGACCGGCTATTCACCGCCGGAATATGGGAATGTCTCGGCCGGCCAGTCGATCACGCGTGACGAGACTACCAAGGAAATCATCGCGATCAGCCGGGGCAATCCGGACCTGAAGCCGGCCAAGGCCTATAACGCCGACCTTTCGCTGGAAATCTACCCCGATCGGTCGAGCATCGTCTCGGTCTCGGGCTATTACAAGCACATCACGGACTTCATCTTTACCAACGGTAACCAGGTGGACGCCAACACCACCATCGGCACGATCGAAATCACTCAGCCGAAAAATGGTGAGACGGCAACGGTCTATGGCGTGGAAATGAACCTCATCAAGGGCTTCGACGGTCTCCCCGCACCGTTCGACGGCTTCGGTTTCGAAGGCAATCTGACGCTGCAGCACAGTGAAGCCGAAAGCGGGCTGGACTATCGCGCGGGCGACAAGATGCGCCTCGTGAACACGCCCCACGTACTCTACAACGTCGCGCTGACTTTCCAGAAATACGGGTTCGAAGCGAAGCTGTCCTATAATTATCGCGGCAAGTTCATCGAAGACCTGCGCGACAATGCGGTGGACAAATGGGTGCAGCACAATCGCAGCGTAGACCTGCACACGCGCTACAATTTCACCAGAAATCTCGCGCTTGATTTCGACGTGGGCAATCTGCTGAACGACTGGAAATATTACACTACCAAGGGCGACAATCCTTCCTATCAGAAGGATTATATGGAGCCGGGCCGCACCATTCTGGCGCGCCTGAGCTACACCTACTGATCGTTTGATCGACAATAGCGGGGCCTGCCGTCCCGCGCACCGGGCGGGCGGAAGCCGGGGATGGTCCCCCTCGTGCTCCCGTCCGCCTCTTGTCTTGGCTCTTTCGCTCACCTCGATTATCCCGGGCATCGCCGGCTGCCACCTGCCGGTCAGATTAGCGAAAGCCCGCCCCCCTATGCCGTCACGGTCTGACCAGACTTCCAGCCCGAATCTCGAAAGCCGGAGCAAGGCCGCGTCCCGAACCGTTGCTGCGCCAATGCCGCAATATCTCGCCCTGAGGGATCAGATCGCGGAAGGGATCGAGCTGGGCAAACTGCCGCCCGGCTCCCGCCTGCCATCCGAACGGCGAATGCAGACCGATAATGGCGCGGCGCGCGGCACTATCCGCGAGGCATTGTTCCAGCTTGAAGCCGAAGGGCTGATCTACCGGCGCGATCGCAGCGGCTGGTATGTCTCTCCCCCGCCGGTCACATATGATCCCACCCGCTGGGCGAGCTTCATGAGCTATGTGGCTGAACAGGGGCGTACGCCCTCTACAGAGACACTCTCTACCGAAGAACTACCCGCCCTGCCGGCCATCGCGGATATCTTCCGTGTAGCCCCCGGAACGCGCCTTTATGTAATCACCCGTCGCCGCTCGATCGACGGGCGGCCTGTGTTGGTGGAGCGGATCACGGTGGACCCCAAGCTGGCCCCCGGCCTGTGCGATCGCTCGCTCGACGGGTCGCTCACCCAGATCCTCAGCCAGAATTACGGACTTTCGGTCGCCCGCAACCGCGTCAGCATGCGCCCCTGCGCGCTGGTGAAAAGTGCGGCGGACGAACTGGGCGTGAAAGCTGGCACGCCGGGCCTGCTGGTAGTCCGCACCTGCTTCGACGAGGCTGGCCGCGTGGTGGAATATGATCAGGAATACTGGCGCCACGACGCCATCCGCATCCATGTGGATCTGGATGTAAGCTAGGCTTGGATAATGGCTCCGCCCTTGCGTGGTCGGGGCTAAGTGTGAGTGAACCCAAAGTGAGGGCGGCCCCTCAACATCTCACCCCGGATAGGCCCCTGCCAACATCCTTGGAATGCCGCCTGCGTGAAACACTGCCACATCCTGCGCCGTGGCAAGCTGGGCAGTGCCCGTAAAATGGCCGCCGCCCGGGCCGGTCACTTCGATGCGCAGAGGGGCGTGGATGCCGGCCTGCTCCAGCCCATGCACAGTCACCAGGCTCGCCGCGCTCAGCGCCGGTTCCTCGGTGCTGTCCAGCCGGATCGGCAGCACACCCATGGCGATCAGATTGTTGCGGTGAATGCGTTCGAAACTGCGGGCGATCACGGCGCGGATGCCCAGCAGGGCAGTGCCCTTGGCCGCCCAGTCTCGCGCGGAGCCGCAGCCATAGGCCTCGCCCGCCCAGACGACCATCGCCCGCCCTTCGGCCAGATGGGACTGGGCAGCGTCATAAATGCTCGTCTCGATCCCGTCGGCACCGAGCGCGCGATTGCCCTCGCCCGATGCGAGCCGGTTCACCAGCCGCCGATTGTCGAACGTGCCGCGCAGCATCACTTCGTGATTGCCGCGAAAATCGCCATAGCCGCCATGATCGGCGCGCTGCCAGCCATGCTCGCGCAGCCAGCGCGCGGCAGGTGAATCCGCCGCGATCGCGCCGATGGGAGAGATGTGATCGGTCGTAATGCTGTCTCCCAGCCACAGCAGAACGGCGGCATCGCGGATCGCAGGTTCTGGCGGCGTGGCCGGATCATCGAAGAAAGGCGGGCGGCGGATGATGAGCGAGCGCTCCTTCCAAGCGAACAGATCGCCATGGGGTGCGGGCAGGCCATCCCAATGTGCATTGCCGAGCGGCGCGGCGGGCAGCCCTTCCCGCTCCAATTGCGCAAGAATGCCCGCCGCCTCGCCGGGCGTGGGCCACAGGTCTGCGAGGAATACATCACGGCCCTGCGCATTTGTGCCAATCGGCGCGGAGGCAAGATCAACCGTCACCCTGCCCGCCAGTGCGGCAGCGACTACCAGCGGCGGCGAGGCGAGGTAATTCGCCCGTACGCGCGGATGAATGCGGTTGGGGAAGTTGCGATTTCCGGAAAGGACTGCCGCCCCCACCAGCGCCGGATCAGCTTCCAGCATGGTGAGCGCCTCGGGCATGAGCTCGCCCGAATTGCCCACACATGTGGTGCAGCCGAAACCGACCACCGAAAAGCCGATCTGCTCCAGATAAGGCAACAGGCCAGCGCGGCGCAGCAGATCGGCCATGGATCGCGATCCGGGCGCGAGGCTTGTCTTGACCCAGGGGGGCGGGCGCAGGCCAAGCTCGACCGCACGACGGGCGAGCAGCCCCGCCTCCAGCATCAACACGGGATTGGCAGTGTTGGTACAACTGGTGATCGCCGCAATCAGAACAGCGCCATCGGCGTTACCGTCGCGCGCGGGCAGGCTGGCCGGGACCTGCGGCAGGGGCATGATGTCCTGCGGGCGAGCAGGGCCCGCCATCACCGGCACCACGCCGGACAGGTCGAAATGCAGAGTGCGGCTATAGTGGCGCTCGGTCTGGTATTCCGCCCACAGGCCGCTTTGACGGGCATAGGTTTCGTATAGCGCCAATTCCTCCCGGCTGCGGCCCATGGCGCCGAGATAGCGCAGCGTTTCCGCATCCACTGCGAACAGCCCGGCGGTGGCCCCATATTCGGGGCACATATTGGCGATGGCGGCCCGGTCCGGCAGGCTGAGCCCAGCAGCGCCCGGCCCGGTGAATTCGACGATCTGGTCCACCACCTGCTGCCCGCGCAGGAAGGCGGTGAGCGACAGCGCCACATCGGTTGCGCTGACGCCCGGAACCGGCGCGCCTTCCAGCACCAGCTGCGTGACCGGGGGGATGGGAATGTCCGTCAGCTGGCCCAGGGCCGCGACTTCCACCTCAATCCCGCCCACGCCCCAACCCAGAATACCCAGCGCATTGATCATCGTGGTGTGACTGTCCGTGCCGATCACCACTTCGGGCAGGATCAGGCCGCTGCCATCTGCTGCCGGACGGGCAATGGCGGAAAGGCGCTCCAGATTGATCTGGTGGCAGATGCCATTTCCCGGCGGCACCACCCGCAGCGAGGCGAAGGCCCGTTCTGCCCATTTGAAGAAGCCGTAACGCGCCCCGTTGCGCTGGAACTCAAGGGCGATGTTGCGCTCCGCGGCATCGGGCGTGCCGCTGAAATCGACCTTCACCGAATGGTCGATCACCAGATCAACCGGCACGCTGGCATCCACGCTCGCCCCGCTTCGCGCCGCGCGGTCCCGCAGGGCAGCAAGATCGACCAGCGCGGCGACGCCGGCCGTATCCTGCATCAGGATGCGCGTGGGGGCGAACGGCACGGTAAGGCCTTCCCCCCGGCCTTCAAGCCAGGCGACAAAGCCTTCCGCCACTTCCGGCCCGGCGCCGTGGCCCAGTGCGTTTTCCAGCATCAGCCGCAAGGACCGCGGCAGGGCGACCAGCCGGTTCTGCATCGTATCGTCCAGCCTGCTCCAGGCAGTCGGAAGTGTGCGTTCCATCACGTCGTGCCTCAGCCCGCGATCCTGCCACGCAGCCGTGCCAGAGTGCCGCCTTGCTTGACCTTGCCGGGCAGCGGGTGGCCCACGATATCCTCGGCCAGCAACGCGCATTCTATCAGCCGTTCCAGATCGACCCCGGTGGCAATGCCCATTTCCTCACACATCAGCACGAAATCTTCGGTGCAGATATTGCCCGCCGCGCCCTTGTGCGCGGCGAAGGGACACCCTCCCAGCCCGGCCACGGCAGCGTCGAAATGGCGGACGCCCATCTGCAGCCCGGCATAGGCGTTGGCGAGGCCCAGCCCGCGTGTGTCGTGCAAATGGAGCGAAAGTTCCAACTGCGGATAGGCATCGCGCACCATGCCCACCACGCGGCGAATGCGCTCCGGCGTGGCCCAGGCCATCGTATCGCCCAGCCCGACGATCTCCAGCACCTCGCCTTGTGCCGCCGCAATGTCGAGCAACTGGCCGACCAGTTCAACCACACGCGCGGGCGCCACATCGCCGGCGAAGTTGCAACCGAAAGCGGCAGTGACAAAGCCGGTGCGCACCGGAATGGCGTGATCGCGATACATGCGGATCAGTTCCGGCTGAGCAGCCAGTTGCTGATCGGGCGTGCGGTTCTGATTGCGCTTGAGGAACGCATCGGAGGCATAGAGCGTCAGCTTGCCGTCCAGCGCCAGCCGCCCGGTCGCAATCGCGCGTTCCAGCCCCCGGGCGTTAAGCCAAAGCCCGGCATAGGCCACCCCCGGCTGCGGCGTGAAACCGGCCACCACCTGCTCGGCATCGGCCATGCCTGGCACCAGAGAAGGGTTTACGAAGGACACGATCTGGATATGACTGAGCCCGGTCTGCGAGAGGGCGTCGATCAATTCAATCTTGCGAGCGGTGGGAATATCGCCGCCTTCGATCTGGAAACCCTCGCGAGGGCCTTCTTCCTTGATGAATACGCGGTCGGGGAGCTGGGTCATACGGTCGAATTTCCTGCAAAGCCTTATTGACAAGAAAACTCACCGTTCTACATGACAGAACGATGGTTCGTATTTGAAGCGGGGAGTAGTAGTATGAATTCCAAGGGCGGCGTAGCGGCGGTGGACCGTGCCTTTGCGATCATGCAGGCATTCACGCACCAGCGACCGGTCATGACGCTGGCGGAACTCTCGCGCACAACGGGGCTCTACAAGAGCACGATCCTGCGCCTGCTGGGTTCGCTGGAGAAATCCTATTTCGTAGTCCAGCGCGCCGATGGCAGCTACCAGTTGGGCCCCGGCCTGCTGGAACTGGCCAGCATCTATCAGGATTCCTTCGATCTGCGGCAGTTCGTCCATCCCACGCTTGAACGGCTGGTGGCCGAAACCGGCGAGGGGGCGAGCTTCTTCATCCGCCATGCCGAAATGCAGATGTGCCTGTTCCGCGTGGACGGGAACCAGACGATCCGCGACTACACGATCCGTCTCGGCGACCGTCGCCCGCTGGACAAGGGCGCTTCGGCCACTGCCTTCCTCAAGTTCGAAAACACCCCCGGGCCCTACGCGCTCGATGATCTGGTGGTCGGCTCCTTCGGCACGGTCACGCCGGAAATGGCCGCACTGGCCGCGCCTGTCTTCGGGCAGGGCAACAATCTGGTGGGCGTCATCACTCTTTCCGGCCCCATCTCGCGCTTCAGCGAAGCCAAGGTTGCCGAACTCGGGCCGATCCTGGCCGAGCAGGTCGTCACGCTCTCGCGAATGCTGGGGGCGCAGCCGGGGCTGTTCCGGGGCGCTTGACGCACCGGGGCTTGCAGCCCCCTGCCGGTCAGACGGCGCCATTACACGACACCGGCGTCCCGCAGCCGTTCCAGTTCTGCTTCGTCCACACCCAGCGAGCCGAGTATTTCGCCGCTATGTTCGCCAAGGCGCGGCGGCGGGCAGGCGGCGGAAGGCTGGGCATCAGCCATCAGGAAACCGCTGCGGGCCACGGTAATCCCGCCGGTTTCCTGCAGGAAATTGCGCTGCCGGGTTTGCGGATGATCGAGAATTTGCGGGATGGTAAGGATGCGCCCAGCGGGAATATTCGCGTGGTTGAGTAAATCCTCCCATTCCGCGCCCGGCCTTGTGGCGAACACCCCATTGAGGATGGCGTTCAATTCCTCCCGATGGCGCTTCCGCGCCTCGCGTTCGGCAAAGCGCGGATCTTCCAGCAGTTCGGCCAGGCCCATCACTTCGCACAGTGCCTCGAACTGCTCCTGCTTGTTCGCCGCAACATTGATCTGGCAATCCGCCGCTGTGAAGGTGCCCGAGGGAGCGGCCGTCATATTCTGGTTACCCAGTGGCCGAGGCTCGACGCCCGCGATGAGATAGTTCGAGACTGCCCAGCCCATAGCCGAAAGCGTGGCATCCAGCATCGATACGTCGATGAAACAGCCCTTGCCCGTCCGGTCCCGCCCGTAGAGCGAGCTGGAAATGGCAAAGGACGCCGTCAACCCGCCCAAGGTGTCGCACAAGGGATAGCCGACGCGCAAAGGCGCTGACTGCGTATCACCCGTAATGCTCATCACCCCGGAATAGCCCTGGATGATCTGGTCGTAGGCCGGATTGCCGCTGAGCGGCCCTTCCTGTCCGAAGCCCGTGATGGCGCAATAGATCAGGCCGGGATTATCCTGCGCCAGCACGTCATAACCCAGCCCCAGTCGGTCCATCACGCCGGGACGGAAATTCTCGATCAGCACATCCGCCGTCGCCGCCAGTCGCCGGAACAGCTCCCTGCCCTCCGGCTTCTTGAGATCGAGCGTGACGGACTTCTTCCCCGCATTCTGCGCGAGGAAGGAAGTGCCCATCATCTGTTCATTCAGCGCCGGATCGGCGCCCAGCTTGCGCGCCAGATCGCCGCCGTCGGGCCGTTCGACCTTGATCACCTCTGCACCGAGCAGGGCGAGCTGGAATGCCGCATAGGGGCCGGAGAGGATATTGGTCAGGTCAAGGACCCGGATCCCCTCCAGCTGCCGCGCGGGCGCCGGCGCCGCGCTCATATTTCGGCAGTCTCCACGTCATAGCGATAGAGCCAGTCGTAGCGATCCTTGATCGGATCACGGCTCCATTCGCTTTCCATATAAGCGACAGCGCCTTCCTCGGTCTTGAGCGCCGCTTCGTGGAAGCGGGCCGTGTTATCCTTCGCCCCGCGCACCATCTTGCTGGTGCGCTCCACCCGCGCCTGCTCGTATTTCTTCAGCGCCTCTACCGGATCAGCATATTTGTCGAGGCAACGGCCAAGCACCACGCCGTCTTCGATCGACATCACCGCACCCTGCGCCAGGAAAGGCAGCGTCGCGTGGCAGGCATCGCCCAGCAGGCTGGCGCGGCCCTTGCTCCAGATCTGGCGTGGCGGCCGTTCCATGAAGGCCCACTTCAGCACCTTGGGCGCCGCATGGATCAGGGTCTGCACATCCTCGTGCCAGCCGGCGAAATCATTGGCGCATTCCTCGATCGAACCTTCGGCATACCAGGATTCGACCTGCCAATCGTTGCGCTCGATCGTGCCGATCATGTTCATCAGCTTGCCGCCGCGCAGCGGGTAATTCACCAGATGGCCGCCCGGCCCGATCCAGGTCCAGCCGACCATTTCGTGGAACCGCTCGGGCAGGCGCTCCATGGGGATCACCGCGCGCCAGGCAATCATGCCGGTGAATTCGGTGTGATCGTCGCCGAACAGGTTCTTGCGCACATTGGATTTTACGCCGTCAGCGCCGATCAATACGTCGCTTTCGATGCGTCGCCCGTCCTTGAGCACCAGTACGGCGCTATCGTCATCCGCTTCGGCATCCACGACTTCGCAGCCAAGATGCACGGCATTCGGATCGATTGCGCGCACGGCGTCATACAAGGTAGCCAGCAGGTCCGGACGGAAGACGGTGAGATATGGATAGCCATATTTCTCGAGCGCCACGGGCCCGAGATCGAACATGGGCCAGGCGCGGCCAGTGTTCCACAGGCGGAATTCCTTGCGTTTGGGGGCGCAGGATTGCGCGCGCAGCGCTTCGAACACGCCCAGCGAATCCAGCGCGCGGGAGCCATTGGGGCTGATCTGCACCCCGGCGCCCACTTCGCCCAGTTCAGGCGCCTGTTCGAACACCTGCACGGGATAGCCGCGCCGCAGCAGCGAAAGCGCGGCAGCCATGCCGCCAATTCCACCGCCGGCGATTGTGATGCGAGGCTTATCGGCCATAAATTACTCCAGACTTGTTTGGGGGGCGAGCAAGGGGGAAGCGGAGGCGGTCACGCCGCTTCACCGGCACCGACGCGGCGGTACCATCCGAGCTTTTTCATCAGGGGACGGTCGGAAACCTTGAGGAGCTTCGCTCCCTTCGGCCCCGCCGAAAGCGAATGGGCACGCCATGCGGGCACGGCGATGGTGTCGCCGAAGGCCCAGGCAATGCGCTGGCCGTCTATCTCGATGGCCCCATCACCGGCCATCACGGCATAGATCGCATTGCTGGTCTCGCGGACTTCGCCGCCCGTCTGGCCGGGATCGAGCCCGATCACGTCGAGCGCGATGGATGCCAGCTCCGCCGGGCCGAGCGTGATCGCCCTAAGCCCGCCTTGCGCGGGATCGGGTGCGGCCCTGGCCAGATCGCGGTCGATATCTTCCGCGCGAAAGGCGATGGGCGCGCTCTCGACCCGTTCGGGCGACGCTTCCACCCCCTCGGGATGGGGCTGGTAGAACATCGGCTCCAGCAGATGCACCAGCGGCACATCCAGGAAATCCATCCAGTAGCAATTCTCGCTGCCGAGATTTTCATGCGAGTGCCATGCCCAGTTAGGCGTCAGCAGCACGTCGCCGGGGCGCATCTCCACCTGCTTGCCATTAACCACCGTATAGGTGCCGTGACCTTCCAGGATCAGGCGCAGGGCGTTGGGCGTGTGGCGATGCGCGCGGGCGACTTCGCCCGGCTTCACCATCTGATAGGCCGCCACCAGCGTCCGCACGGTGGAATAGATGTTCCCTTCCACCGGGTTGAACATGGTCAGGTTGCGACGTTCGGCGAATTCGGTGTCCACCAGCTCGCCCGCCCGGTCGAGGATCGGCCGGACATCGGCGTAATGCCAGATATGGGGCAGGAAATTGGCGCGCGGTTCGGGCCACAATGCGGGCACCTTGCGATGCCAGCCGCCCTCCATGTTGAGATCGGAGAACGAGGCGTAGAGCGCCTCCAGATCGGCGGCGGCGCTCATTTTGCGGTGAGCTCCTGCTTCACGATCGGGGGCACGTAGGGTTCTGCGAACACCTCGGTCATGCCGCGACTGCCCTGCACGACGGGCACGTTCATTTCGCCCACGCCTTCGATCACGATGCGGATGGTGTCGCCATCCTGCACCGCCCCGACGCCTTCGGGCGTGCCGGTGGCAATGATGTCACCCGGATAGAGCGTCATGACGGCAGAGGCCGTCGCGATCATGCCGGGAATATCCAGCACCAGATCGCGCGTATTGGCCGCCTGGCGCAGTTCGCCGTTCACCCACAGCTTCATCGAAAGCGCATCGGGATGTTCGACCTCGTCGGCGGTCACGATCCACGGGCCGACCGGGCAGAACGTATCGTAGGCCTTGCGGAACACGCGTTCTTCCCGCCCGCGCACGACCATGTCGAGCAGGCAGGCATAGCCAAACACCGCCTCGTGCCAGCGTTCGCGCGGCAGGCTGCGGCATTCCTTGCCGATGATGATGCCCAGTTCCGCCTCGTGATGGACTTCGCGCCCCGGTACGGAAGGCAGTTCCACAGGATCGTTCGGCCCGCTGACCGAAGAACTGGGCTTCAGGAAGAAACCCTGGTTCTTTGCGCGGTAGCTGGCGCCCATTTCCTGCCCGTGGGCATGATAGTTCACCGGATAGGCAATCACCTTGTTCGGCCAGGGAACCGGAGTTTCCAGCCGCACATCGGCCAGCGGCACCGGCGCGCGCTCGCGCATGGCCGCTTCGAGCGCGGGCCGGTGCCTTTCGAAATCGCGGATCAGGCGCAGCGGCGCCGTGTCGGGCCATGCCTCGGGCGAAGCGCCGGCAATGTCGGAAACGTCGATGACGCCGCCATCCACCACCAGCCCAATCTTGCCGCCATCAAATCGTGCCAAGCGCATGCCGAACCCACCATTCTTCTTGATGAAACATTGTTCTATTTATTTATGAGGCTCCGCCCCGAGGGACGGCGGGAAGAGCCGGCGCTTTCGCGCTGCCTCTCCCGCCGCCGGGGGAGAACCCTAGAAGCCGTAACGCACCCGCACACCGAAGGTACGCGGCGCCTGGATATCGAGGCCTTCATAGTTGTTGATGAACGGAGCCTGCTGCGCGCCGGTGTAGACCGCCTCGTTCCCGATATTGCGGACGAAGGCCTGCACGGAGAGGTTGTCGTCAGCCGTGCGGTAGGTCAGGCTGGCGTTGAACACAGCATAACCCTTGGCCCGCGCATTCTCGACGATCTCGGCCGACAGCCAGCGCGAGCTGGCGAAGGTCATGTTGGGCGAGAAATCGATCCGCGCACCATTAGCGAGATCGAACGTATGGTTGTAGCTGACCGAGCCGGCCCAGTTGGGTGTGCGCGGAAGCTGGAACCCATCGCAATTGACCTGCCAGTAACCGACCTGCGCATTGCCTCCCTGAACCGGAGTAACGACGCAGGCCGTGCGCGCATCGGGATTGGCCGCACGATAGGTGCGATAGCTGAAATCCTTGTATTCGCTATCGACATATTCCGCCGTGACGCGGAAAGAATCGTTCGGCGTGGGATCCCATGCCAGTTCCACACTACCGCCCTTGGCGATTGCCTTGCCAGCGTTGAACAGCGAAGAAACCTGGGCGCCGCCGCGATCGAGCGAGGCGAAGTTTTCCTGCCGGTCCTTGTAATCGTAATAGAACCCTTCGACGTTGAGCGTGATCGTCCGGTCCAGGAACTGGTTCTTGGAGCCGATCGTATAGGCAGTCACGTCTTCGGGCTTGTAGGGATCGAGATCGGCATTGGACTGGCCGCCCGATTTGAACCCGGTGCTGATGGTTGCATATAGCAGGCTGTCCGGCCCGGCATCGAATTCAACGCCAGCCTTGTAGTTCAGGCGGCTGGCGGAATAGGTGCCCTGCACATTGGTACCGCCCGAGGTCAGCAATTCGCAGCTCTGGCCCGGGCCGGTGCCGCCAGCCGGACAGGCAAGGCTGCCCTTGCGGGCATAGCGATGCGCATCGACCGACTTGGTCTCGTCCGTATAGCGCAGGCCACCCGTCAGGCGGAAGCTGTCCGTCAGCGAATAGGTCAGTTCACCGAACGCCGCATATGCGCGAGTATTCAGATCGGCGACAAAGGCGGTATCGCTGGCGCGACCGAGCGCGACTTCGTTGAGGCTCGCCTGATCTTCGTTGAAGAAATAGCCACCGACAACCCAGGTGACGGGGCCATCGGAATTGCCAAGGCGCACTTCCAGCGTCTGGGCATCGGAAGTGGTCGGCTCGCCCGTATAGGGATTGAGCGAGAGATAGCTCAGCGCGGGGTAGGACTGGCTATCATTCACCACGCGCTGATAGGCCGGGATGACCGTCAGCGTGGCAGGGCCGAGATCCCAGTCGAGATGGCCGCTGATGCCCCAGGAATCGATGTCCTGCCGCACCTTGCTGGTGTCGATCAGATAGGGCCCCGGAGGCGCAGTGAGCTGGCCGGTCAGGGCATTGAACGTGTCGTTGATCGACGTCCAGCGGTCCTCCGGCAGAATCGGCTGCGAATTGGCGATGCCCGGGCCGTTCGGCGCGGTTTCGGCATAGATCACCTGACCATGGCCGCGACCGCCCAGATGCTGGTAATTACCCGCCAGGCGCAGGGTCACATCGGGCGTGGGCTCGAACTTGACCTGTGCGCGGACCGACTGGTGCTTGTCGTCATCAGTGCCGTCGCTGATGTAGCCATCGCGCCACGAACCCTGATAGGCGAGGCGCAGGGCGGCCTTTTCGCCCAGAGGCACGTTCACCGCGCCTTCCGCCAGGAAGCCGTCGTAATTCTGGACGCCAGCCAGCACATAGCCGGAAGTCTCGCCCAGCTTGGGCTGGACCGGGATGATGTTAAGCACACCGCCGGTGGCATTGCGGCCATACAGGGTGCCCTGCGGCCCCTTGAGTACCTCAACACGCTCGAGGTCAAAGAAGGTGCCGCCCATCCACTGGGTACGGGCAGCGAAGACGCCATCGAAGCTCTGCGCAACGGCGGGATCGTTATAGGAGGTGGTCGAGAAATCGCCCGCGCCGCGAATGAATATCTGCAGCGCCGTGCCGCCCTGGGTAACCTGCACGCCGGGAGCGATGCGGTTCAGGTCGGTCATCTGGGTAACGCCGGCTTCGGCCAGCTTGTCTGCCGAGAGCACTTCCAGCGAGATTGCCGTGTCCTGCACGGTCGCCTCGCGGAACTGGGCGGTCACGATGATATCATGGGAATTGTCGGCGGCAACCGGCTCCGCATCCTGCGCATAGGCGGAGGCGGGAAGCAAGGCTGCTGCCCCGATTCCGACAAGCAGCTTCGAACGGAGGTCGCACTTTCGCATCATTTATTCTCCCGAACAGCGCCAGCCTTAGGACTGGTCGTTCCCTCTAGCAGAACTATGTTCCTTTTTCGTTTAGGCGATGATTCTGCCCTTTGTCAAATGCGTGATGCAACGAGAGCCAGAAGGCCCATCGAAGGCTGGACAAAGGCCTATCATTTTAATAGAATGATGTTCTGTTAAAGAGAACATTATGGAGGGATGTGTGACAAGTTTCCCCGACGTTCCGGCGTTCACGGGCTTCAACAAGCCATCGCGAGTCGAAGCTGATGTGCAGGATCTCAACCTACGCGGGACGATCCCGCCGGAACTCGATGGCGCGTTCTATCGCGTGCAGCCCGAACACCAGTTCCCGCCCAAGCTGGGCAATGACATCGCCTTCAATGGCGACGGCATGATCTCCATGTTCCGCTTCAAGGACGGCAAGGTCGACTACCGGCAGCGCTGGGCGAAGACCGACAAGTGGAAGCTCGAAAACGCCGCCGGCCGAGCCGTGTTCGGTGCCTATCGCAATCCGCTGACCGACGACGAGGAAGTGAAGGGCAAGATTCGCGGCACTGCAAACACCAATGCCTATATCCATGGCGGACGGCTCTATGCGCTGAAGGAAGATTCCCCCGCCCTGGTGATGGATCCGGCTTCGCTCGAAACTTTCGGCTACACCGATTTCGATGGCAAAATGAGGGGCGAGACCTTTTCCGCCCATCCCAAGACCGATCCGGTGACCGGCAATCTGTGCAGCTTCGGTTATGCGTCCAAGGGTGTGCTGACCCGCGACATGACCTATTACGAGATCGACCGGGACGGGAACCTGCTGTTCGATATCTGGTTTGAAACGCCCTATTACTGCATGATGCATGATTTCGCGATCACGCCGGATTATGCGCTGTTCACAGTGATGGGCATGACCAGCAACTGGGACCGCCTGAAGGCGGGCAAACCGCATTTCGGCTTTGACACTTCCCTGCCCAGCTATCTGGCCGTGGTGCCGCGCAAGGCCGGGACCAGTGCCGAGGACATTCGCTGGTTCACCGGCCCCAGCTGCTTCACCGCCCATGTGATGAACGCCTTCCAGGATGGGACCAAGATCCATCTGGACCTGCCGGTGGCGGCCAACAACATGATGCCGTTCTTCCCCGACATCAACGACGCCCCGTTCGATCCGGTGGCAGGCGCGACCTACCTCACCCGCTGGACCGTCGACATGGCCCAGAATGCAGAAGAATATCAGTCACAGCGCCTGTCCGACATGATCGGCGAGTTCCCACGCTATGATGACCGCTATTGCGGCCAGAACTACCGCTATGGCTGGCTGGTGGTGATCGATCCCTCGCAGCCGGTCGAGCTCAAGGGCGGCAGCGCGGGCGGCTGGGTGATGAACACGCTGGGCATGGTCGACCATCAAACCGGCAAGGAACAGAAATGGTGGTGCGGCCCCGTTTCCAGCATCCAGGAACCCTGCTTCATCCCGCGCAGCCCCGATGCGGCCGAAGGCGATGGCTGGATCGTGATGGTCTGCAACCGGCTGGAAGAACGCGGCAGCGAATTGCTGCTGTTCGAAGCCACCAACATCGAACAGGGCCCGATCGCCACGATCGACATCCCGGTACGCCTGCGCTTCGGCCTGCATGGCAACTGGGCAAATGCGATGGACGTGCCCGCGCTCGAAGCGGCCTGATACAACTGGAAACTGGCTTCCCCGTGCCCCCGCGGCCCAGCCGCGGGGGCTTCTTTTGGGACAGGTCAGTAACCCAGCATGACCGACTTGGTCTCGGTGAAGGCCAGCACTCCGGGGCGGCCATTCTCCCGGCCCAGCCCCGATTGGCCGAAGCCGCCGAAAGGCAGCGTGAATTCCATGCCGGAACCGTTGATCTTCACCGATCCGGCACGCAGTAATCGCGCCATGGACTGCGCGCGCTCAAGGTCGCCGGTCCAGGCATAGGCGGACAAGCCGTATTCGCTGTCATTGGCGCGGGCGGCCAGCGCCTCCAGTTCGTCATCGTCCGAAAAACGCTGGACACACAGGACGGGGCCGAAAATCTCCTCGCGCACGGCGCGCATATCAGGCGCCACCCGGTCGAGGATCGTGGGCGGGACGAAATAGCCTGCCCCATCAGGTGCTTGCCCACGGAAGGCCAGCCGCGCACCTGCCTCCAGCGCGCCGGCAATATAGCCTTCCACCTTGTCCCGCTGGGCGGCGGAAATCAGCGGGCCGAGCGCGCTGCCTTCCCGTTCACCAGGGCCAAGCGTCAACTTCGCAGCAAATTCGCAGAGCTGCTCCAGGAAACGGTCATAGATCGCATCGTGCAGGAACAGGCGCGAACCTGCGGCACAGACCTGCCCGCTATTGGCGAAAATGCCCATGGCCACCCCCGGAACCGCGCGGGCAAAATCGGCATCGTCGAACACCACAACAGGTGATTTCCCGCCCAGTTCCAGCGAAATGCGTGTCACCCGTTCGGCCGCCTGATGCATGATCGCCTTCCCGGTCATGGTCGAACCGGTGAAGGATATCTTGTCCACGCCTGGATGGGCAGCGAGCGCCGAGCCAGCCGACTGGCCCGTGCCATTGACCAGATTGATCGCCCCGGCCGGGAAGCCTGCCTCATGGGCCAGTTCGACCAGCCGAATGCAGCTGAAAGGCGCCAGTTCCGCAGGCTTGAGCACTGCCGTGCAACCTGCTGCGAGTGCTGCCGACACCTTGTTGCAGGCAATGGCGAGCGGAGCGTTCCAGGGCACGATCAACGCGGCAACACCCAAAGGCTCGTTCACCGTATAGGCATGCCAGCGACCGGGAACCGATGGCTCCGCCGTTTCCCCGCCGAGACGGCGGACCCAGCCGGCATTGTAACGGATGGCGGAAGGCCCACCCTTGCCTGCCATCATCAGCGTCATGGCATAGGGCACGCCGTTGTCCAGCGTCTCGATGGCGGCCAGCTGCGCGGCGTTTTCCTCCACCAGGGCGGCAAAGCGCAGCAGCAATTCCTCGCGCCGGGCGGGCAGCATGTCGCGCCATTCGCGCGAGGTGAAACAGGCTCGGGCAGCACCAACGGCGGCATCGGCGTCGTCCAGTGTGCCTTCAGCGACCCTTCCGAGCACCGTCTCATCCGCCGGATTGAGAACCTCCACCGTCGCGCCGGAAATCGCCATGGTTTTGCCGCCGATGATGTGCCCGCCTGCCCCGGCGATCCACACACGCGCGGATTGGAAGGCTGCTTCACGCGCCCTATCGGTCATGTTGGAATCCCTTTCAGTTGCGGGCGGCGGCGCGGATCATATCCGCGCCCTTTTCGCCGATCATCACGGCCGCCGCGTTGGTATTGGCGCCGACCAGCAGCGGCATCACCGATGCGTCGATCACGCGCAGCCCTTCGATGCCGCGCACGCGCAATTGCGGATCGACCACGGCCTGTTCCCCCACGCCCATGGCGCAGGTGCCCACCGGATGATGGACCACGCCGAGCAGTTCGGCGCGCATGGCGTCGATCTGTTCC
Organism: Fulverythrobacter ferritrahens; assembly: GCF_020539485.1. GTDB lineage: Bacteria > Pseudomonadota > Alphaproteobacteria > Sphingomonadales > Sphingomonadaceae > Andeanibacterium > Andeanibacterium ferritrahens. The sequence goes on along the minus strand of NZ_JACDXU010000001.1, from coordinate 10,660 downwards.
TCCACCGTCCCGCGCGGGCCGGGGATCGTCTCGGCGATCACATGGCCGGCGAGCGGTTCTTGCGCGAAGAGCTTGCGCGACAGGGCGAGGCCATCCTTCAGGCGGCGCCAGTCGTCATCCTCGGCCAGCATATTGAGGTGAATCTTCGGGTTCGATCGGAAATCCGCATCACGCAATTTCACTGCGCCCCGGCTGCGCGGGCGCAGCAGGCAGACGGAGCTATAGAAGCAATCCTGCTTGGCCTTGCGGATGCCGGGGAACCAGATGTTCGCATCCACCCGCACCGGGCTGACCATGATCTGGATGTCCGGCCGGTCCAGCCCTTCGCGGCTGCGCAGCAACAGGCAGCCGGCCGCGATCTGGTTGGTGAAGGCACCCTTGCCCCTGAAATACCAGTTGAGGAAGGACAGCGTCGCCCGGTCGAAGCGCAATTCCTGCGCGAAACTGTGATTGAGCCGCGCGTCATATTGATTGGCAACGCGGGGATGTTCCTGCAGGTTCCGCCCCACGCCCGGCAGGTGACGGACCGGATCGATCCCCAGCGCGCGCAGTTCCTCCGCATCGCCGATGCCGGACAGCATCAGCAGTTGCGGCGAATTATAGGTGCCGCCGCTCAGCACGATTTCGCGCCGGGCCTTCACGGTGATGCGCTGCCCGTTCCGCTCGATCTCCACCGCGCGCGCCCTGCCCTCCGCAACGTCCAGCTTCACCGCCAGACTGTTGGTCCAGACGGCAAGGTTGCGGCGAGAGGAACGGATCGGCTCCAGATAGGCGCGGGCACTGCCGCAGCGGCTGCCGTCCTTCAGCGCGACATGGACATCAGCCAGCCCTTCGTTGATCTCGCCATCGTAATCGCCGACATAGGCCACGCCCATGGCCGCAGCGGCCTTGCGCAGTTCCGCGCCCATCAGGCGCGAATTGTCGACCGGGCGGACGGCGATCGGGCCGCCCTCCCCGCGCCTGTCGCTGGCGCCGCGCCAGAAATCTTCCGACCGCTTGAAATAGGGCAGGACGGAATCGTAATCCCAGCCGCTGCACCCCAATTGCACCCAATCGTCGAAATCCCTGGGGTGCCCGCGAAAATGCACCGTGCCGTTGATGGAGGAGGAACCGCCCAGCACCCGCCCGCGCGGCAGGGAGAACACCCGCCCGCCCAGATGCGGCTCCGGCTCGGAGGTGAATTGCCAGGTGAAGCGCGGGTTGCGCAGGGCCTGAAGGAAGCCCAGCGGCATACGGATATAGGGATGGCTCGCCTCCCCGCCCGCTTCCAGCAGCAGCACCGAACAGGCGGAATCCTCGCTCAGCCGGTTGGCGACCACGGCCCCCGCGCTGCCCGCACCCACGACGATATAATCGAATTCCGCCTCGTTCACGCCGGTCCCGCTTTCAGCTGTTGCGAGCCGGAAGGGCCAGCCAGGCGAAGGCGGTTTCGGGCGAGCCCTCACCCTTCGCACCCGTAATCGCGGCCAGCAGCGGTCGCCACTGCTCCTGCGCTGCATCGCCCAACCAGCGATCCTGCCGGCCGAGCTGCATCAGCGGCACGGCCCGCCGCCCGGCCATGCGGGCTATGTCGGCAGCAAGCAGATATTCGGAATGGCCGGTAATGCCCAGAACAGGTCGCTCGCCGGCAAGCAGCCGTTCGCGCAGCAGCAGGGCAGCGATCTCTCCACCCGTCTCTCGGGCCAGCGTTCCACCGGCAATGGCGAACTTTGCCGCGCGCATCGCACGCGGCATATTACCATTATAGAGCAACAGGGGAGGTTCTGCCGCCCAAGCCAGTGTTCCGCCAAACCCGATGCCGAGCGCTGCTGGCACAGCAAGCGCGCCTGCCAGAACCTCGCGCCGCCTCACTTGCTCTTGTCCTTCGCCAGATAGGCCGCGATCTGCGCCAGCTCCGCATCGGTCAGTTCCGCGCGGGAGAAGGCGGGCATGTTGATCAGCCCATTTCGCACTACCGCCGTCACGTAATCGGCGCTCAGATCGGTGCGCTGGTGGAGCTGGGCAGGCACATCCTCCGGCAGGCGCCTTTGCAGCATGATCGTGCCCGTGTTCCGGCCAACATGGCAGAAGGCGCATTCCCGCCCGAACAGGCGCTCGCCCGGATCGGCGGATTTTTGGCCGAAAGTCGCCGCTTCGATCTGGGAAGGCAACGCGGGCTTCGGCTTTTCCTCACCCGCATCGGAACGGGCAGAGCAGGCCGCGATCAGGGCCACGGCGCCAAGGATAGTCAGGCTGCGTTCGAAAGCCATCACTTCTTCCCCCCGATGCCGTTGCGCCCGGGGGCGATGATGTTCTTCGGATCGAGCGCCGCCTTCACCCGGTTGTTCAGCCGGTTGAGTGCGTGGTCGTTGAAATCGTAGGTCTGGGCGATTGTGTCCATATAATCGATATGGCCGCGATATTCGGTGTAGCCGTCTTTCGCCGCTTCCACGACCAGTCGCTTGAACAGGCCATTGGCCCGACCGGTGCTGGCCGGATCATCCCGATCATAGAGGATCAGGCTGACATTGTTGATGTGGCGCCGCCCGATGGTGAAGGTGGAATAATAATCCTGGCCCACTTCGCGATAAATCGCCTTCACGCGTTTGGCATAGGCCAGCACTTGCGCCCCGTCCTGCGGCATAACCGGGGCGAAGCCGATGTGGCCACCACGCCCGCCATACCAATTGACCGATTGCAGACCCAGCGTGGAAGGCACGCCGCGCGCGGAAGCCTCGTAGGGTTCGCCCTTGTGCCAGGTGCGGAACTTCAGTTCCGTGCCCAGCCTGGCTTCGAACAATTCGCGCATCTGGCGCATATTGCCTTCGACCATATAGGCCGGGCCGAAGAAGCTGATCTTGGCGTTCCACCAGCCGAGGCCATATTTCGCCATCATCGCGCGCTCCGCCTCTTCGGGCAGAGCGCCTTCCCCTTCATACCATTCCGAACGCTGGGTGAGAGTGGAGGCCGCGCGCACCGGGCTGCCGAACACGATATTGTGCTGGATGATCTCGCGTCGACGCAGATCCGCCAGAATGTCGATTGCCCAGCCGGCATCGTCGAAATTGGGGAAGGCGATCTCCACCGAGGCCGTCATTTCCGGTTCGGGCTGCAGCCACAGCCCCGCCTTGGTGACCACGCCCAGATTGGACTGCACGAACATCTGGTCCCAGCCGGGGCCATAGCCATGCTTGTAGTTCCGCCAGGTCGCGCCCTTGCCCACGGCGGCCATGCCGGTGCGCACCAGATCGCCATCGGGCAGGACCACTTCCAGCCCGCACAGGGCATCGCAATTATCGCCGAGCGGCGTGTAACCGATCCCGCGATCGAGCGCATTGCCCAACACGCTGCCCCAGCTATTGCCGGGCACGGACATCCACAGCGGGATGTCGTTGGCCCACAGATGGTCAAACAAATCGAAGAAGCTCACGCCCGGTTCGATCAGGCAATTGGCCTGCTGCACATCCACATCCAGCACGCGGTTCATCCGGCTGAGGTCCAGGATCATATCCCCCCGGCGGACCGGCGCGGCCGAACCATAGCCGAAATTCTTGCCCCGGCTTACCGGCCAGAGCGGAATGCCGAAGCGATTGGCGATGCGCACCGCCTCCTGCACTTCGGCCACTTCGGCCGGGGCAAGGATGCCGGAAGATTCATGGTCGAGCCCTTCGCCAAAGGCATAGGGATCGAGATAGGCGGCGCGATCCTCGTCACGATCGAGGACGCCATCGGCGCCAAGCGCGGCGCGAAATGCCGCCAATGCCGCGCGGAAATTCTCCGCTCCTACGCCTGTCGGCAAGGGACTGGATTGCATGTCTTCTCCCCTCGGCTGGCGGATCGATTGTCCGGCGCCGGATCATGTTCTGTTAAACAGAATGTTATTCTGTATTTTTTAGACTCGAGCATATGCGGAGTCAATCGCCCCCCGCAACGCCGGTCCAGATCAACCGCAATGCCAGCGCGCTGACAAGCAGGCGCATGATGATACGGAACTTTTCCTCCGGAATATGTCCGATCAGCTGCTTGCCGCACCATGTTCCGGCAAAGCCCGCAACCGTGGCGATGGCGATGGCCGCCGCGTAGGGACCATAGGCAAAGCCGGTGACGGCGTAGCCTCCGGCTCGGATCGCCTCCAGCACCAGCAGGCAGGCGGCGAAAGTGCCCACCAGCGCGCGCCGGTCGATCCCGGAATTGAGCAGCACCGGCTGCAGCACCGAACCCATGCCCAGCACTGTTCCGCTCACCGCATGAGCGGCGCCCACGCCTGCCATACCGGGCTGCGAATGGACGTGCCGCATCGGCAGCTGGGTCCAGGCGAGCACGAGCATCATCAGGCCGACGCCCACCGCCAGCGCCCGTTCCGGGAGAGCATGATAGAGCATAAGCCCGGCCGCGACACCTGCCAGCGAACCCAGGGTAAAATGCCGCACTATCCCCCAGGCAATCGCCTGCCGGAAAGTGACCGCCCGCGCCACCAGCGAGGCATAGGATAGCGCGGGCTGAAGCGCGATGGCGCTGGGCAGCGGGTAAAGCAGCGTCGTCGCCCCGAACAGCACATAGCCTCCCCCGATGGAGAGGCTGGCGCTGACGAGGGCGGCCAGGAAGGATGCCCCTCCCAGCAGCGCCAGCGTCAGCACATCGTTCACCCCTTGGGCCCGCTATAGCCACTCCAGTAACGCGGCTGGAAGCGCAGGGCCATCAGCGCGCTGATAAAGGCGATCACCATCACCACCGTGAAGGGCACGGTGAAGCCGCCGGTCCAGTCAACCGCCAGGCCGATCGCCCCGATGCCCACTGCCGCGCCGATGTGGAAGGTGGCATTGAGCACCGCGATCAGCTGCGCGATCGGGCGCACGCCATAGATGTGCCGCCCCAGCACCGGCGCCTGCACCACGATACCGCCATGCGACAGTCCGCGCACCACGGTGAAGAGCATGAAGGTGAACAGGCCGGAAACCGGGAAGGCCAGCAGCACGGCAATGCCGCACAGCGCCCAGCACATCGCCACGCCTCGGGTGGAGAATTTGTCGAACAGCCAGCCGAACAGCAGCTTGCCGAGGCCGGACAGGACGATCACGATGGTGAAGCCAAGGGCGGCCATATAGCTGCCAAGGTTGGTCTGGGTTTCGATGAACAGCGGGATATATTCGTTGATGCCGTTGCTGATCACGCCCGAAAGGCCCGTGGCCACCACCAGCAGGATGAACGGGCCCGTGCGCACGATGTCGCGGAATTCCGGGCCAGGGTCGCGCGCAGCGGCTGGCGCGCCGCCCTTGCCTTCGGCACGGGCGCCATGGTCCAGCTCTTCAGCGGTATAGCCGTAATCCTCGGGTCTTTCATGGACGAGGAACATCACCACCAGCGAGAGCGTGACCAGCACGATCAGGCCGGAAATGCCCGCGGTTGCCTGCCAGCCAAAATGCTTGAGACCATAAGTCGTGGCCAGCGGCACCACCGCGCCCGCCGCGGCACCGCCCATCATCGCCACGCCGGTGGCCCGGCCCAGCTTGTTGTCGAACCAGCGCGCCAGCGTCAGCTGAATGGCGATCAGGCACAGGATCGAGGCAAAGCCCGAAACCGCGGCCAGCACATAATATTCCCACAGGCTGTCGATGAAATAGAGGCCCGCCGAACTCAGCCCCACGGCCCAGACAGCGGGCAGATAGACCCGCTTGATCCCGAACCGGACGAAGATGCTACCCGCGAACAGCCCGGCCACGGCCGAAACGGTGGATTTGATGACCATGAAACTGGTGGTCTGCGCCACGGTCCAGCCCATATCATCGGAAATGGTGGCATACATCACCGGCATCATCATCGAGATGCCGGCCAGCGCGATACCCCAGACGAGGAAACCTGTGGCCACATTGGTCCAGGCATAGCGCCGCATCGTACTGATCGAGGGGCGATCTTCTCCCATTATCTTCTCTTCCCTTTATCGGATCCTGGCGAGAAGCGGGTATGCCTGACAGCTTGCCTGATCGCCATGTTGTTCTTTTCTACAGAATATCGTTTTCTTATTTTTCGATCATGACAGAGTCAATCAGCCGCCGAATGCGATCCCGGCCAGATGCCGTGATTGCCGGGCGACAATATGCCTGCAGGATCAAGCGCATCCTTGATCCGCGTATAGGTCCGACCCAGCGCATTGCCGCCGAAGGCAAACTTGCCCGCCACATGATCGGCCAGCGAGATATGCGAGCGGTAAGGCGCGCAGCCCCATTCGGCGATCCGGTCATACATCTCGCGCACGGCATCGCGTGCCAGTGCCACGCGTGCGGCATCGGATGCGTCGAACATCACCATGCAGGCACTGACCATGCTGCGCTGGTTGAGCAGGAAGCCCACAGGCGCAATCAGGCCGTATCGGGCCATGGTATAGCGCACCAGCCCGTCGACGCGCTGCGCCGCCTCTCCGGTGAGCGGCACCACGGGCGAGAAGTCCATATGCCCCAGTGTCTCACCAAAGACCGAACGCAGCCGTTCGAGCAGGACCTGATTGGGAATGCCGGCGGGAATAAGATCGCGCGGCTCCACTACGTCGCGCCCGGCGTCACCGGGATAGGTCCGCAGATCCAGCGCCGCACCATCGAGCCCGGCAACCGCGCTTTCCAGAATCGCGCGCCGCGTCGCGACCATGCGGGCATCGCCATAAAGACCCAGTCGCACACTCCAGCGCCCCGGACGCAGCACCTGCTTGAGATTGGCTGTGGTGAAACGCCCGACACCGGATTCGTCCCCCTCAGCCTCGTTCGGCGAGCCGACGATCATCGGAACGCCCTGCAGCACGCCTTCACGCAGCAATCTGCGGAGCATGTCCACCAGCGGTACGATGTCGCCCTCGCCCGGGCAGGTAATCGTGCCCGTAACGAATATCTCCGGCCGGGGCATCAGCCATAGGCCTGCCTTGGTGACCACGCCGAAATTGCTCTGCATGAACAGGCTGTCGAGCGACGGGCCATAGCCCCGCCGGTGGCAGGCCCAAAGCGGACTGCCCGGCAGGGCGCCCTGCCCCGTGCGCAGCAGCGTGCCGTCCGCCAGCACAACTTCCATCCCGCACACGGCGGAGGCATGATCGCCCATGACATTGTAGCCATAGCCATGCTCCAGCGCATTGCCGGTGATGCTGCCCCAGCCCAGATCGGGCACTGACATCATCAGCGGCGCATCCTGTTCGCGCAAAGCGTCATAAAGCTGGGCGAAGCTGACGCCAGGTTCGATCATGGCGTAGCCCTGGGCCACATCGATCTCCAGCACGCGGTTCATCCGGCGCAGATTGAGCACCACCCCGCCATCGACTACCGGCGCCGAACCGCCATAACCGAAATTGCGGCCCATGGAGGAGGTCCACAGATGGACGCCCAGTTCCGTGGCGAGCCGAAGAACGGCCTGCACTTCCTCGACCGAAGCGGGCTGCACCACCAGCGAGGGTTGATGCCCGACCGGGTCCGGCCCCTCGAAGGGATCGTGGAACTCGGCGAAAAGCGGCCCTTCAGCCTGCACGCCTTCAGCGCCGAGCAAGCGGGAAAATCGCTCCCGCGCATTTTCGAGCACATCCGCCGATGGGCGCGCCCATGGCCTGCCTTGTGGCTGCATCACATTCTCCCAGCCGGTTGCACCGGCATTTCTTGCGGCCGGCGACCCGGCTCATCGTTCTCTATAACAGAACGTCATTCTCTTATTATGCGAACCGCCAGCCGTCAACCGGTTGAGGATGCGCCTCGGTCCGTCAAACAGAATGCCAGTCTGTTTTTCTTGCATGTCTCGCGAATCGTGAATACAGGCGTTTTCAACAAATACCAAGGAGAGGCGACATGGCCGCAAGAACGGGACAGGAATACAAGGCATCGCTGGCTGACGGGCGCGAGGTCTGGCTTGGCAAGGGCAAGATCGACGTGGCGACCGACCCCAAGCTTGCCGGGTCGATCGACGGCATGGCCGGCTATTTCGACTGGCAGCACGAATATGCGGATGAGTGCCTCATTCCCGATCCGGAACGTCCCGCCGAGAAGATGAATGTCAGCCTGATGCTGCCCAAGTCCAAGGAAGATCTGGCGATCCGCCACCGCGGCCTTGAGCGTCTGTCGCGCTATTCCAACGGCATGCTGGGCCGCACGCCGGATTACGTGAATGTCGTTCTGTCGGGCCACACCGCCCGCGCCGACATCTGGGCCAAGGGCGCACCGGAAGGCTATGATCGCCTCAAGAAGTTCCACCGCGAGGTGATCGAGGGCGACCTCTCGATGACCCACACCATCGTCCATGCCAATATCGACAAGTCGGCCCCGCCGCTTGCGGGCATGAACTCCGAACTCACGCTGCGCGTGGTTGGCCGCAACGAAAACGGCATCATCGTGCGTGGCGGCAAGGTGCTGGCGACCCTCGGCCCCCTTGCCGACGAGCTTTACGTCTATTCCTCGGCGCCGATCCCCTCGGGCGCCGAGGAATACGCACTGATCTTCTCGATCCCGGTCAATACCAAGGGCGTGATCCAGATCTGCCGCGATCACTATGGCGTCGATGCCAGCGTGGCCGATGCCCCCTTCTCTTCCCGCTTTGATGAGCAGGACGCCTTCGTGATCTTCGACGATGTCGAAGTGCCTTATGAGCGCGTGTTCTGCGATGGCGACCTGGCCGTCTACAACAACCTCAATGCAGGCGTCTCGCCGGGCAACACCCTCCAGCAGACCGCCATCCGCGCCATGGTGAAGCTCGAATTCGCCTATGATCTGTGTTCCAGCATCGCCAAGGTGACCAACAGCCTCACCTATCCGGAAACCGCCGAAATGCTGGGCGAGATTCACTCCTATCTCTCGCTCACTCGCTCGGCCATCGTGGCCGCCGAAGCGCGGGCGCATGATTGGGGCGCAGGCGCCTTCTTCCCTCATCGCGACCTGTCCGTCCTGCGCTGTGTGATGCCGGGCTGGATGACCCGCGTAAACCAGATCATCCGCGTGATCGGCGGGCACAACCTGCTGTGCACGCCCTCGCTCGATCTGTTCGAGAACCCGGAAATCGGTGACAAGCTGCGCAAATATCTGCCCGGCTCCAACGGCATGGCCGCGGAAGACCGTGCGCGGATCATGCGCATGGCCTGGGACTTCGCCGGCTCCGCTCTTGGCAGCCGCGTCGAGCTTTACGAGATGTTCTATCTCACCAGCCAGACGCGCGCCCGCATCGGTGACCACATGATCGCCCAGCGCGATGGCGAGTGGAATCAGGTGCGCGAATTCATGCAGAAATCCGGCATCCTTCCGGCCTGAGTCCGATGACACAGGCCCTTCCGGTCCAACAGTCGGGTTTCGAACTCGACAGCTTCCGCCAGGCGCTCCGGCGTCTGGCGGGCGGTGTCACCGTGGTGGCTAGCCGGGACAGCGACGGTTCGCCCCGCGGTATCGTGATGACGGCCGTCATGTCGCTCAGCTTCGATCCGCCTTCGATGCTGATCGCGATCAACCGCAACGCCTCGCTGCTGCCGGCGGTGATGGAAAGCGGCCGCTTCAGCATCAACATGATCGGGGCCGAGGGGGAGGACTGGTGTCAGGCCTTCTTCACGGCTGACCCGACCACGCGCTTTTCGTCTGAGGACTGGGAAACGCACACCCTTGGCGTGCCGGTCTGCCGCAAGGCGATTGCCAGTGTGGTGTGCGAAGTGGATCATGCGGAGCCATTCGGCAGCCATATGGTGATAAGGGGGCTCGTCCGCGACGCGTCGTTCCGCCAGAATGCGGACGGCTTGATCTACATGGACGGACGTTATGCACGCCCCGAATATTGTGCTTGAATCGACAACCGCCGCCAATCGTTCCAGCAAGGAGCGCTTCATCGAGGCGGCGGCCAGCGAGTTTATCGCGGCAGGCTATGATGGCTGCACTATCCGCGCCATCGCCGCACGGGCAGGCACCAGCATCGCCTCGCTGAGCCGGAACTGGACCGGCAAGCGCCATCTGTTCGAAGATGTGTTCGGGCATCATTTCGGCGCCATCAACGATGCGCAGAACCGCAATCTGGATGCAGTCTCCGCAGCGGAGGCTCCAGCGCTCGTGGACGTGCTGTTTGCCTTCTATCGCCCGGGGCTTGCCCCCGTCCGGCAGGATGGGGCCGCGCCGGCCAGCCACCATGTCTATTGCAAGGCCCTGTCCGATCCTTCGGAGGAAGCGAAGGAAATCGTCCGCCCGCTGGTGGCCGATGTCCGCGCGCGCATGATCGGCTTCGCTCGCCAATGCCTGCCCGGCCTGTCGGAGCAGGATCTGTTTCTGGCCATGACCGTCATCAACGGCACCTATATCTATCCGCAGATCCAGGGTGCGAGGCTCGCCTCCGTGATGGGCCTGAAAAACGAGGACATGGACTGGGACCGCGCCGCGCTGAGCCTCGCGCAGATGGTTGCAGGCGGGCTCGCTTCGTTCCATGGAACCCGGATCGGGCAATAGCCCGGGCACACAGTGTTCGCTGGGGCAGCTTTCATACCCCGAGGCCATTGCGTCTTGCGTCGCTTTGCGCTCTGTAGCGCCCGCGGTGGCAAACTGGCTCTCGAGCTAAAAGGACAGGAAAGATGAAGTTCGAACGTTTGAACCCGATGACGGGAGAGGTTGCCTCCAGCGCGGAGGCGATGAAGGCATCGGATATTCCGGCGATTGCGGCGAAGGCGCAGGAGGGTTTTGCGGCCTGGTCGCAGATG